>NVXN01000014.1 GCA_002733915.1 Aequorivita sp. | reverse complement strand
ATAGTTTTTCTTGCCTTGCATAGGCATGAAATTAATAAACTTCTCAATTTTATACAAGCCTTTTGCTATATTTGAAGAGGTGGTTGTGCAACAGGCACACCGGCTATAGTTCATTGCTTCTGACTTTCCTCTCGGAAAGTCCTCGCAAATTTACTATCTTCGGTTTACGGCGGAAAATCCTCGCGGATTTTCACGCAACGAAACCATAGCCAAAACCGTTGCCAGTAATTTGAAAAAAATAACATCGATAATTTAAATATAAAAACTATGTCAGAAGAAACAAATAATGAGAATCAAAGCTCAAACACTTCAAACTCAAATCAAGAGCAAAATCCTCCCTTAAGAGACACTAACACTTATCTTGAAAAAGGAGAAAAAACTGGAACAACACAAAAAGACTAAATATTAAAACTAATCCGACCAGAAGGATTTTATTAGTATTTCTAAATCTTTTATATCTAGTTGAATGCGACTGAACAGTATATTCTATAGCAGTTTGTAAGTTATAAACTCGATTAACTAAAATATTTCGTTCATCTTTTTGAGCATTTCCTGAAATCATATCGGACTTAACCAATTGATTTGGTTCAGCTCCAATCATTGCAGATTTGACTGGTAGTATATTTTTATATAATTGAAATACAACTAAACAAAATAATAAAATGAGACTAATAGACAGGTAAAACTTCCAATCAAAATTMTMAAWSKAAATGCTATTTATGGAATAACCTGAAAGTATAACAGTTATGGGAAAAATAATTTGGATTAGATTATTAGATTTATTTGTAATAACATCCTCCGTGTTTTGTATAGCCAGTAAATTTTTTTCAGCTTCTTCTTTAATTAACAAAAGAGTAGATACTTCAGTTTTAAATAAGATTTCTTGATTCATAATTTCAAATTTAAACTAAAATATGATAAAGTGTTGCTAATTATAAGTGATAAAAACCTTCAGAAATAATTTAAAAAAAATGAAAAACCTAATAATCATAACCTTGTTAATTACCACTTCGTCGATTTTTAGCCAAACAATCGAATTTGAGAAAGTTGTCCAAACGGATAATTCAGCGACAAAAGGAATTCTATTTGACCGCTTGAGTAGTCGCCTAATCGAATACAATGCTGGACAAGCAAAATATGATAAAAACATTGTTCAATCTGATAAAGAAATTGGAGTAATTAAGTTCAAACAGAGTATGGAATATAATCCAGATGGAAATAGAAGTGACGATGGATTTGTAAATTACAACGTTAGTGTATTTTTTAAAGACGGCAGATTTAAAATTATTTTATCGGACCTAATACACGAGGGAAAAGGTATCTCATTGTATGAAATCACAAATGATTCGGAATATCCCCACGCAAAAACGAATTTTTTAAAGTTTAGAAAAAAAGCCTGGATAGAATTAAAGGAATATCTAAATATCGAAATGCCAAAACGAATTTCAATTTTAGAAAATATGATATTACAACCAACAGAACAAGAGAAAGACTGGTAGAAAAACTACTGGCAACAAAGAACTGAGGTAAAAAACAACTAATTTCTTCATTAATTTTCGACATTATTATTCTAGGCTTACAGATTGAAAAAATGGATCTGTAAGCTATTTTTTTGTTTGGGACCCACCTATTTTACCGCAAGCACCGAAACGAGTCCGGCATCATAGGGCAACCCCGATTTTGCAATGGCAAAACACTGTTTCAGCAATTTACTGGCTACCGCTAAAATTGAAAATCATTATATTTATATTTTAGCCGAAGGTTTTATAGCTTTTTATAAGCCATTTCAAAACATTTAAAACAGTGAAAACCAACAGACAAACAACGCCCATTTTTGCATGCTTCCATTCTCAAATTCCATTCATCTTTGCGCTGGCCCTTATGCTTGGCTTAGGTACGGGGACCTTTGCACAGCAAACCGTGGATGCGGACTCCATTACTACACAACCTTCCCAAAATCCCGAAGTACATGAGGTGCCTATGGGAAATACCATCAGGGAACTCCCCACTGGATTGCCCTTCGCAGCCTTTGATGCTGGCGGAGCAAAAGAAAAGGAATTGGAGGACTTTATAAACGAACAGTACGTAGCTGGCCTTCTAGTTTTACAAAATGGTAAGGTACGGCTGGAACGTTATGCGCTGGACCATAATGCTACCAATCTTTGGTCGTCTTTGTCCGTTGCAAAATCGGTAACAAGTACACTGCTAGGCGTTGCCATTAAGGATGGGTACATTAAGAGCATTGACGATCCTGTAACCGATTATTTGCCCGAGTTAAAGGGAAGCGCCTGGGAGGGTGTAAAAATCCGTCATCTCGTTACCATGACCAGCGGGATAAAATGGAATGAAAACTACACCGATGCTGATTCAGACATTGCCCTATTCGGTACATATAAACCTGAGGATGACGTAAAAGCCATTGTTGGCTATATGCGCCAATTGCCAGCCGAGAACGAACCTGGAAAAAAATTCAATTACAGTACTGGTGAAACGCACCTGCTGGGTGCCCTTATAAGTGCGGCTACGGGGCAGAGCCTCTCGCACTATCTTTCATCCAAAATCTGGGCTCCCTATGGCATGGAGCAATCCGCCAACTGGCGACTGGACGGTACGGGACAGGAAATGGCAGGCTGTTGTCTTCAAATGCGGCTCCGCGATTTTGGAAGATTCGGACAGTTTGTACTCGAGGATGGCTATATCAATGGAGCGCAAATTGTTCCCGATGATTGGTTTAAGGAAGCAACCCAAATACACATACCCTTATGGCCCGGGGGAGGCTATGGCTTTGGATGGTGGATTTTTGATGCCAATAGTTTTCAAGCCATGGGAATTTACGGGCAGCTTATTTATATAAACCCATCAAGAAACCTTGTGATTGCAATCAACAGTGCCTGGCCGGAAGCCGATAGCAACGTTCGGCATTATGCGGTGTCCCAGTTTATAAAATCTGTTATAGCCGAAATTGATAAGGAATAAGAGGCAATACCTCAACAATTTATTTGATTTTAACCCTAAGTAACTGCTTCAAATTGTCCTCTTTACTGCAGATGGCTTATTAATAGTTAACAATCATTCTGTCTGTGATAATAGACTCTCGCAGATTGAAAAAATTACGGAATGTATAAATAAATGAGTCCAGTAAAGGCTATAATCAATCCCCTCACTTCACCCTCTCAAACTCCAAATCCTGATAGTCATAACTAAAATCAGTCAATGGGGAAATAGGGCTCATACTAAAACCATTTGCCTTCCCTTCGGTATTGAATGTAAAGTTTACAAAAGCATCGGCCTTTAAAGAGGCATCGTCCCATCGTACCACATAGGTAGTGCCCTTGTAAAAGGTCATCGTACCCACTAAATCTAATGATTTTTCAGCTTTAAACCGTAAATCTCCGTTTTGGTTGCTTATGGTTACTTTTCCAAACCAAGGGTCTTGGTAAGTGCCAAGTACAGTGTTAACCTCTGGTTTGGGAGCTTTGCTTGTTAGCTGTTTTTGTAGGGCAGCCTCCAGTGTTTTTACAATGCTGTCTTCTTCCCGTTCGCCCGCCAAGCGGCGCTCGTTATATTGTTTTATCCTGTCTTCACCTTTAATATTAAAATAGCCATCCTTAATGGAATTGGTAACTGCATTAAATGCCGAACCACTCTGCTGGTTGGTGAGCACGATGATACCAAGGTCTAGCTCTGGTATCAGGGTTACTTGGCTCACAATGCCCAGCAAACCGCCCGTGTGGCTAACCTGATAATAACCGTTTACATCGCTTAAAAACCAACCTAGCCCATAGGCTGAAAAGTGTGTGTTGTAAGGGCCGCTACCAGTACGCAATAGGGTTTGTGGCGTCCACATTTCGTGGTGCATTTTTTCACTAAAGAGGCTATCCTGTAGTTTTTCACCATACTTTCCCTTGTTCAATTGTGCCTGTGCCCAAGTGCTCATATCATTGATGGAAGCATAAATACCACCGGCGGGGGTGGCGAGCTGGGTAAAGGTATTGCCAGTAATTTCCAGTTTTCCATTTACGGGTGCGTGGCCGTCAATACGGTTTTTATCTGCTGCAATTGCAGGTATGGAAAGAAGGGAACGGTCCATTTCCAACGGTTTGAAGAAATTATYAGCTATATAATCATCATAGCTTTTACCAGAAACCCTTGCCACGATTTCCCCCGCCACTATATACAGCAAGTTGTCATAATCAAACTTTGAACGGAAGGACGAAACTGGTTTTAGGTACCTTAGGTTGTGGATCATTTCGGCTTTGGTGGTTGTATTATTTGCCGGGAAAATCATTAAATCACCCGCGCCCAAGCCCAAACCGCTACGGTGGGTTACCAGATCGCGTACCGTAAATTCAGCGGTTACGTATGGATCGTATAATTTAAATTCTGGGATAATGTCGGTTACCTTGGTGTCCCAATTTAATTTTCCTTGGTCAATCAATTGCGCCAGCGCGGCAGTAGTAAAAGCTTTGGTATTTGAGGCCACGCCAAAAAGTGTGTTTTCATTTACTTCAGCATTTGTTTTTAGCGAGCGTACCCCGTAGGTGTTTTTATGGTAAATCTTGCCATCTTTTAAGACCGCTACCGCCATACCGGGCACATCAAAGGTTTTCATCGTTTTTTGAACTAAACTAYCAATTTGCGAATTGGTCAATACTTGGCAATTGGCAGAAACGGTAAATGAAAGGAATAGTAGGAGTGCCGCGGTTTTAGTGATAAATATGAATTTCATACGTATGGAATATTAATAAGATTTTAAAGGTATTAAAACTTTTGAAGCCTTTAATCTGAAAAAGGCACAATACTTCAAAATCATTTTAAGCTTTGACAGTTTTGCATTTAGTATTTTTGGGGAAGAAAATTATTATATGAAAGCGTTTTTGGAAACATATCAATCAGATATTCTCTACGCCTTAGGGGTTATAGCTGGCGTTTTGATATTGCATTTTGCAACCAATCTGCTCTATAAATGGTTGATTAGGCAGGAACAGAAAAAATATCCTGGCGAATCGCCCAAGGCAATCGGTTGGATAAGAAGAATACTCAATGCCCTATGGCTTGTATTGGGGATTATATTGTTGAGTTTTCTTTTTGTAAACGAGGAGAAGTACGATGCCCTCCAGCACAATTTTAATTTAATTCTCTATTTGGGAATCGTATCTATACTTACCATTGTGGGCGCTGCCTCGGCCAATATGTGGTTCCGAAGCAGCATACGGAAAAAGATAGCCAATCTGGAAGATCCTACAAGTTTTAAATTTTTGAGATATGTAGCGGTAATTGGCATTTACAGTATTGGGGTGCTTTTTGCACTTTTGGCTTTTCCGTCCTTAAAAGGGGTGGCCCAAACTGCGCTCGGCGGCGCGGGTGTGTTAGCCCTTATTGCGGGTGTGGCCTCACAGGAAGCCTTGGCAAATCTTGTGGGCGGGGTTTTTATCATTTCCTTTAAGCCTTTTAGAATTGGCGATATTATAAAAGTCACCGATACCATGGTGGGGACGGTTACCGATATTACCCTTCGGCATACTGTAATCCGAAATTTTGAAAATAAGATGATTGTTATACCCAACGCAATTATCAATAAAGAGAAATTGATAAACTATGATTTGGGAGAACTTAAAATCTGCGATCGCATAGAGATTGGCATTTCCTACGATAGCAATATCGATCTGGCAAAAAAAATTATGCAGGAAGAATGCACCAAGCATCCCCTTATTTTGGACAACCGTTCTGAACTTGATGTGCTGGATGGCCAGCCCATTGTTAGGGTGGCGCTTACTTCCTTAAACGATTCTTCAGTTACCATTCGGGCCTGGGTTTGGGCGCGGGATTACACAGATTCTTTTGATATGCGCTGTGATTTATTGGAAAGCATAAAAAAGCGTTTTGACAGTGAGGGGATAGAAATACCATTCCCATACAGAACTTTGGTTTTCAAAAACACAGCAACGGAGCCACAAGCCGCTGAGGAAAATCCTGAAAAAAAAGATAAAAAAGCATGAAGTCTTGGGCAGAGAGCAATGAAACTGTAATAAAAGTACTCTTTGTAATTTGCATGGTCCTCTGTATTTTAGGCTATGTAAGCAGCCCAGTTGCGCTTGTGGGCGGATTTCTCTTTACATATTTTTTTGGAAATCCTTTTTTAACCCTAAACAGTAAAGCCGTGAACTGGCTACTGAAGATAGCGGTAGTAGGTTTGGGTTTTGGAATGAATTTAAAAGAAACCTTAACGGCTGGAAGGGATGGTTTTTTACTTACCGTTTTTTCCATTGTGGCCACTTTGGTTTTGGGATATCTCTTGGGAAGACTATTAAAAATGAACCGAAAGGGCAGTCACCTAATTTCTTCAGGAACAGCCATATGTGGGGGCAGTGCCATTGCTGCGGTTGCTCCCGTAATCAATGCCTCCCAAAAGGATATTTCCATCTCGTTGGGGGTTATTTTTTTACTGAACTCCATCGCATTGATTATTTTTCCGCCTTTGGGCCATGTGTTTGAACTGGACCAACAACAGTTTGGGCTGTGGTGCGCCATTGCCATTCACGATACCAGTTCGGTGGTGGGCGCTGCCTATATTTTTGGGGAAGAAGCGCTCAAAGTAGCCACAACGGTTAAATTGGCACGGGCGCTTTGGATTATTCCGCTTTCCCTATTTTCAGTATTTCTATTTAAGGGAAAAGGGAAAAGTGTGAAGGTTCCT
The DNA here is from genome assembly GCA_002733915.1 of Aequorivita sp. Classification (GTDB taxonomy): domain Bacteria; phylum Bacteroidota; class Bacteroidia; order Flavobacteriales; family Flavobacteriaceae; genus Aequorivita. The sequence goes on along the minus strand of NVXN01000014.1, from coordinate 75,083 downwards.
TACTTTATCTTCTTTTTTATCTTGGCAATTATTCTGAACAGTTACCTGCCCATTCCCGAAGTTTTAACCAAGGGTATTACAAGTGTTTCAAAATCGTTATTGGTACTTACCCTCTTTTTGATAGGTGCCGGACTTTCCCTTGAGAAAATAAAATCTGCTGGGTGGAAGCCCATGATTCTTGGATTTTCATTGTGGATATTTATTTCCGTAAGTGCCCTTTTGGTGATACTTACGCTTTAAGGGATTTTCTTGAAACTTTATGAGCGCACCAATTGTGAGGTAAGGCCTGGCGCTGTACCTACAATATATTGTGTTTTGGCTCCGGTTACCTTTTGGTCGTAATTCAGGTCTGCTAAAAGCATTGGCACCGTTAGGCCACTTTCGTCAATTTTTAGCGAGATATCCTTGAAAATGGTTATCTCTGTTGAGACTGCAATGAAATCGTGATTGCTGAGCTGTTCTTCCGAAAAAGCCACTTCTTTTTCCGGAAAATGAAAACCTTCTTTTTTAAATTCGGAMWWNAWTYTNAAKTRCYKMNTTNYTGTTNCWGYRYSAATNACAKYTKCNNAATYTTYWYWMTARWYWWMYNTMCMYYKWTTTTTCTATATCAACAAGTGCCACATGCAGTGAAATTTCTTCAGGAATTAATATGACATCTTTCTTCATTTGGGGAAGCAGGTTATAGGTAATGCCCACTTGGGGCTCGCGAACCAGTGCGTGCTGCATACATTCTATTAAAAGGATATCTGTTTCAAATTCTGGGGGAACAATAAAATTTGCGGCATCGCAATGATAGATGGCCTTTATATAATCATAGGCATCAAAACCTTTAATAATTCTCTTAAGGCTTTCAATACTCACGGTATTTACTTCCAATAAAATGAGCTGTAGTTGGGAAGGCTCAAAAAGCGTCAACAGGGGTATTACCAATGTTGCAAATGGGCCTGTTCCCGCATAGAGTATGGTAACCGGTTTGTTTGGGTCTTTTTTCAGAACCTCCTGCACGGCAGAATGTATGCCTTTTATGAATTTATGCGTACGCGGAATGTCCTCTATGCACATTCCTGCCCATTTGGGACCGATGGCTTTTCCGCTTGGCAATAAAATGTTTTCGGAGTTTATAGGGGCTTCTTGGTTTAGTCCCGAAACTTTCTCGAGTAGTATTTTTAGCTCTTCTATGTAGGTTTTTAGACTGTCAGCATCTATCTTTTCGGAAATTAAATTTTGAGTGATTTCGGCTAGTTTTATTGTGGCATTGTTGGTAGGCATAATTTCACTTTTAGCACTGCTAATATACATTTAAAAAGGACAATTTAATTTACGTAGTACTACGTATAGGCTTCCATAAATATTTTTATAACTTGCTTGTCAAAATATCTACAGTCTTTTTAACAATATATGAGAAAGACTGTAAATTTTAAGATAACTAACTAGCCAATTATGAAAAACACTACTTCGCGTAGACTTTTTATGCGCAATTCTGCTTTTGCCATAACAGGTCTAGCTGTATTGACCCCCACACTTACAAGTGCTCTTACATCGGAAAGCCCTTATTCAGGCTATAATCCATATGCTGAGATTAAAACAGATTTGAGATCTGGAGTTTTCAGTTCTAATTCAATTGTAGTTAAGGGAACTCTTTATGATAAAAATGGTGCTACGCCTTTAAAAAATGCCACTTTAGAAGTATGGCATCTTTCTCCAAACTCCTTAAAATATAGGCATCGCGCAAAACTCAAAACCGATGAACAGGGTAAATATGAGTTTATAACCGATTTTCCAAATAAAGAGGAAGGCAAAAGTGCTCGAATTTATTTTAAAGTGTCAAGGTCAGAAAACATTTCTTTTACAGAATTGGCTTTAACTGAACAAGGTGCTCATATTACAGGCGAGCATTGGACCAAAAACAAAAATCTTGGCGAAAAATTATTTCCTCTAAAAGAAACTTTTTTAGGGGAAACAACCATACATTTTAATTTTTCAGTCTAACCATACTTACTAACTATTTAAAAAAAATATTATGTCAATTTACGATCCTACTTTAGCAGAAATTTCCATGTTTGGGGGGACTTTTAACCCACGACAATGGGCCAATTGTGATGGCCAATTATTATCTATTGCACAGAACACAGCCTTATTTTCTTTATTAGGGACAACCTATGGAGGTGATGGCCGAACTACTTTTGGACTTCCAGAATTAAGAGGTAGGGTTGCTGTACACACAGGTTCCGGTCCTGGCCTTACTCCACGACAAATGGGGGAAAGATCGGGTACAGAAACCAATACCCTAACCGTTGCACAAATGCCATCACACGGGCATGCTATAAATGCTAAAGAAGAAGGAACCACCGATAATCCAAGCGGTGCTTTTATTGCTGGGGACGGCACAAACGCCTTTGGCACTTCCACAGATGTGGCAATGTCAAATACAGCAGTAGCCAATACTGGTGGAGGTCAAGCAGTAAACAATATGCAACCCTATACTGTTGTAAGATATATTATTGCACTACAAGGTGTTTATCCATCAAGAAATTAAATAACCTTATTAATAATTAAGATATGTCAATATCAGATCCAACTCTTGCAGAAATCTCCATGTTTGGAGGTAATTTTAATCCACGGTTTTGGGCCAATTGTGATGGTCAATTATTGCCAATTAATTCAAACCAGGCTCTTTTTTCTTTGCTAGGAACGACCTATGGAGGTGATGGCCGAACTACTTTTGGTCTACCAGAACTAAGAGGAAGAGTTGCAGTACACACGGGTTCCGGTCCTGGCCTTACTCCCCGGCAAATGGGTCAAAGATCGGGTGCAGAAACCAATACCTTAACCGTTGCACAAATGCCATCACACGGGCATGCTATAAATGCGAAAGCTGAAGGGACTACCGATGACCCAAACGGTGCTTTCATTGCTGGGGACGGTACAAATGCCTTTGGCGATTCTTCTGATGTGGCAATGTCAAATACATCAGTAGCCAATATAGGAGGAGGTCAAGCAGTAAACAATATGCAGCCCTATATGGTGGTTAGATATATAATTGCACTACAAGGAGTCTTTCCTTCAAGAAATTAAAACAACATCCTAATTAATAAATCTCCCCAGATTTAACTTAACCAAAACTCTAAACATCATGAAAAAAACTACGATATTAATTTTATTGCTTTTTGCTACTTTTTTGGTCAATAGCCAAACGGTTTTAACTGCTGGAGATATTGCTTTTGTTGGAAGTAATTCTGATGGTGCAACTAACACCGAGGATACCGTAGCCTTTGTTCTCTTAAAAGATATTGATGCTGCGACTACCATTATATTTACCGACATGGGCTGGAATGACGGCACTGGTTTTTTTGCTACCAATGGTGATGGCGAATTTACTTGGACTTCAGGGGTGGCCAGAACCGCTGGAGAAGTTGTAACCATTGATATGGGGCCGCTATTTCCAGCAGCTTTCAGTAGTATTGGCGATCAGCTTTTTGCTATTCAAGGTTCAACTGCAGCGCCCACATTTATTGCAGGGTTACAGTATAACGATGATTCTGGAAATGATGCTAATTGGGATGGAGCGGCAACCTCCAACTCAACATCGGCTCTTCCAAATGCCTTGGTGACAGGAACAACTGCAGTTCGTTTAATTCCTGAATCAGACAACTGGCAGTTTAGCTGTGCAGTGGCAGGGGGGCCTGTTTCGGGAACAGCAGCTCAAATAAGAGCTATCGTAAATAATAGAGCAAATTGGGTAAGTGACAATACTACCCCTTACAATCCAGCGCTGGAAGCCGGATGTACCTTTACAATTAGTGGAGGTGGCGATACTACCCCGCCTGTTATTACATGCGCCCCCACACCGGCTCCAATTATTGCAGGTGTTAACGGCATGGCTGCTATACCAGATTTAGTAACTGGAACTACCGCAACAGATAATGTTTCAATACCGGCTAACATAACAATTACTCAATCACCAACAGCGGGAACAATGGTTGGAGTAGGAGTATATTCAGTTGTTTTAACTGCTACAGATGAAGCTGGAAATATTGCTACATGTACTATACCTGTAACCATAAACGAACCACCCGCTACAACTTTGAATCCCGGTGATATCGCATTCGTAGGTTTTAACTTGGATGGAAATGATGGGTTTGCATTTATAATTTTGAAAGACATAATCGCTGGAACAAATATTAAATTTACAGATTGCGGTGTTTCAAACCCCAATACTATTTCTTGCGCAGGTTCTGGCGGCGATGGTAGCGCAACTTGGTATGCTCCCTCTGCAATGAATGCGGGCGATATTGTTACTTTACCAGGAAGTTTTATGTCTGGAAGTGTTTTATCTTCTATTGGTGATCAATTATTTGCTTATCAAGGCACAGCGGCTTCACCAACTTTTATTACTGGAATTCACAGTAATGTAGACCCCGGTGTAACTACAGATGCCGATTGGGATGGAGCAAATACTTCAAATACAACTACAGCCTTACCGGATCAATTAACCAATGGGGTAAACGCTATTAGACTTTATGTTGCAGGGACTCCCGAAACAGAAGTTGACAACTGGCAGTTTGATTGTAGTTCTGTGCCCGGGGGATTTCCTATTACAGGTACAGCTAGTGAATTGGCTGCAATAATCAATGACATTCAATATTGGATTAATAATGATACTGCTGAATTTGTTCCTACTGCTCAATCAGGATGTATATATACTATATTGCCTGACGATACGGAACCCCCAGTAGCTGTATGTCAAAATATTACCGTACAACTTGATGCTTCCGGCTCAGTAACTATTGTTGCTGCCGATGTGGATGGTGGCTCAACAGATAATGTTGGAATTGTTTCTTATTCCATAGATATCGATACTTTTAGTTGTGCAGAAGTTGGTCCAAACACAGTTACGCTTACAGTAACCGACGCAGCTGGAAATTTTGATACCTGTACCGCTACAGTAACCGTTGAAGATAATATTGCGCCAACAGCAGTTTGCCAAAATGTAACATTACAACTAGATGCTACCGGAAATATAGTGCTAGATCCTGCAAGTCTTGACGGCGGCTCTTCTGATAATTGTGCCGGAGACCCAGTGTTAATTACGGCTTCTCCTTTTGATGCTTTTCTAAGATTCTTAGACCCTACTACTTATGCTTCTGTAAGCCCTGACATAACAATAACCGTGGGGGGCACAGCTGTAAATGGTGTAAACGGTATGGATAAAAGTCCTATTGATAATTTATACTATATAATAGTTAAACCAGCTTCAGGGGGTAGAAGATTGGCAACTTTAGATCCAATTACAGGAGTAGCTACTACCATTGGGCCTAATTTTCCAGAAAATTTTGCGGGAATTACTTTTGATGCATCGGGAACTCTATATGGAGTAAGCGGTGATGGCTCTACAACACCAGAAACCTTGTATACCATTAACACAAGTAATGGTGCTATAACACAGGTGCTAACATTGGGGAATGGTGATGATGGTGAAGTGATAGCTTTCAATCCAGATGATGGACTTATATATCATTGGTCAGGTTTAGGTACACCGGTTTTTGAAAGTATTGATCCAAATACTTTAGTGGTAACAAACATTCCGTTATCTGGGTATAGTAGCAGTGAAGTTTTCGGCGCACAATATTTAGGAAGTGGAGAATTTATTGTTACAAATATTAATAGTGAATTTATAAGTATTACAACCACAGGAGTTTCTACTTTATTAGGGACAGGTCCGCAGGACTTTAGAGGAATTGAATTTTACAATTTGCCTTCTTCTGGAAACTTAACCTTTTCAGCAAGTCAAACTAACTTTACCTGTGCCGATGTTGGAGATAACACAATAACCCTAACTGTTACAGATCCTAATGGAAACAGTGCTGTCTGTACTTCAACAGTAACTGTTGAAGATAATATTGCTCCTACGGCAACTTGCCAACCCTTTACGGCACAACTTGACGCAAATGGCACCGTAACCATTACGGGCGCTGATGTAGATGGAGGTTCAACAGATGCCTGCGGAATTGCTACACTTTCAGTTTCCCCAGACACATTCTCATGTGCGGAAATTGGAGATAATACGGTTACACTTACTGTTACTGATGTAAATGGAAATACTTCTACCTGTACAACTACAGTAACTGTAGAAGACAATATCGCACCAACAATTACATGCCCTGGGGATTTTATAGTTGATAATGATCCGGGCATTTGTGGGGCTGTAGTGAATTATACAGTAACGACTGCAGATAATTGTAGCTCTGGAGCTCCAGTTTCACAAACCTTTACATATTCGGGTAGCGTCCAAAATTGGACTGTACCTGCGGGGGTTACTTCTATTATGATTGAAGCATTTGGCGCGCAAGGAGAATCTGGAGTTGGTGGAATTGTTGGTATTGGGGGCTTGGGAGCTATGGCGAGCGGAGAACTTTCGGTAACACCGGGTGAAGTCTTGTCAATATACGTAGGAGGAAGCGACGGTTTTAATGGAGGTGGTAGCCCAGGAGTTAGTGGCCCTAATACTTCAGGTCACGGTGGAGGAGCTAGTGATATAAGAACAACTCCAGGAACTATAAATGATAGAGTTCTCGTTGCCGCAGGCGGTGGTGGTGGTACTGGAGGTCCCCAGGGATCATGTGCATCTGGACCCGGAGGAAACGGTGGAAATGGTGGTGATATTAGTTTAGGAGGTTCTGGAATTACCGGAAGTGGATGCGGTCCTGGAGGAACTGGAGGCATTGGCGCAACCGATACAATGGGCGGAAACGGCGGAACTGGAAATTCTAACTGCGGAGATACTGGAGGCCCAGGAATTAATGGTGTATTAGCCATTGGTGGAAATGGCGGTGATGGAAAGATAGGATGTTCGGGTTTTACTGGTTCTGGCGGCGGCGGTGGCGGCGGTGGCTATTATGCTGGCGGCGGCGGCGGCGGCGGTGCTGGTGGTGGTGGTGGCGCTTGGTCTGGCGGTGGCGGTGCTGGTGGCACTTCGTATATAGGAGGTGTAAATAACGGAACTGCAACTGCAGGAGTGAGATCCGGCAACGGTGAAATTACAATTACTTGGAATACAGTTTTGGTGCCTAATCAAACAGCTGGTCTTCCTTCAGGGAGTACATTCCCAATAGGAACAACAACTAACACTTTTGTGGTAACCGATAGTTCAGGAAACACTGCAACCTGTAGTTTTGATGTTACTGTAAACGATACCGAAGCGCCAGCAATCACTTGCCCTGGAAATATTATACAAAATAACGATCCCGGAATTTGCGGAGCGGTTGTATTATATTCTGCTCCAGTTGGAACTGATAATTGCTCTGGTTCAACCACAATCCAGACAGCTGGTCTTGCAAGTGGATCAACTTTCCCAGTGGGAACAACAACTAATACCTTTGTGGTGACCGATGCATCTGGCAATACAGCAAGCTGTAGTTTTGATATAACAATAAACGATAACGAAGCACCAATCGCAAACTGTGCCGCACCTTTCACAATTCAATTGGATGCCAACGGAGATGCAAGCATCACGGTAGCAGACATTGATAATGGAAGTACTGATAATTGCACTATCGCAAGCACGGTGATAGATATTACAAGTTTCACCTGTGCCGACGTAGGTCCGAATACAGTCACTCTAACGGTAACCGATGTTAACGGAAACAGTTCAATCTGTACAACTATTGTAACGGTTGAGGACAATGTAGCCCCGGTGGCTAATTGCGCAGCTCCATTCACTGTGCAGCTCGACGCGAACGGAATGGCGAGTATTATCGTTGCCGATATAGACAATGGAAGTACGGATGCCTGCGGAATAGCAAATACCTCAATAGATATAACTGATTTTGACTGCAGCAATGTAGGTCCAAACACCGTTACACTAACAGTGACAGACGTGAACGGAAACAGTTCGCAATGTACTACTATAGTAACTGTAGAGGACAGCATCCCACCGACAATTGTATGTCCGGGAGATATTATGGTCAATACAACTGTTGGTATTTGTTCAGCAGCAGTGAGTTTCCCGATGCCTTTTACACTGGACAACTGTGGCGTGGATACGGTAGTTCAAACTATGGGTGATCCTAGCGGAAGCCAATTCCCTGTGGGAGTGAATACAATTGAGTTCACTGCAACCGATGTAAACGGAAACGTAAGTACTTGTAGTTTTACCATTACAGTAGTTGATAATGAGGCTCCAATGGCTGTATGTCAGAACATCACCATTCAGCTCGATGCAAGCGGAAACGCTAGCATTACAGCGGCCGATATTGATGGAGGAAGCACAGATAACTGTGGGGTGGCAGATATTTCAATTGACATCGATACATTTGACTGTTCTGATGTTGGTGACAACAATGTAATTTTGACAGTAACAGATGTAAATGGTAATACTAGTACCTGTACGGCAATTGTAACGGTTGAGGATGTTACCGCTCCGGTAGTGGTTTGTCAAGATATCACAGTAGAATTGGATCCGGTAACGGGCACCGTAACCATCGCGGGAACGGATATAGACAACGGAAGCACAGATGCTTGCGGTATCGCCAGTTACGACCTTGACATCGATACTTTCGATTGTTCAAACATAGGTGACAACACTGTAATATTGACTGTAACGGATGTTAATGGAAACACTGCAACTTGTACCGCAACAGTAACTGTAGAAGATAATACAAGCCCAGTTCTTGTCTGTCAAGACTTCACTTTGGAACTTGGTGCGGACGGAACCGCTACCCTTGATCCAAATGATGTGATAGCATCCAATGATGATGCATGTGGCATCTTTACAGTCGCTGTGGACATAACCCAGTTCAGTTGTGCAGATATCGGTACTCCGGTAACCGTACAAGTTTTCAGCCAAGATAACAATGGAAACCTCTCTACCTGTACTGCGGTTGTAACTGTTGTTGACAACCTTGCACCAGTGGTTGTCTGTCCAGCAGACCAAACTGTAGACCCTGGAGCTGGCAACCTGTTTTACATCGTTCCGGATTACTTCGCAACGGGTGAGGCGACAGCAATTGATAATTGTACTGATCCAATAACAATTACTACCCAAGACCCGGCTGTTGGAACAGCGCTACCCGATGGCACTTATACCATCACGCTAACAGCTACCGACGAATACGGAAACGTGGGCACTTGCGAGTTTGAGCTTACGGTGGATACCGTACTTGGCACAGGCGATAACCAACAGAACCTTGCAAGCGTTGCGATGTATCCGGTGCCTGCAAAGGATGTGCTGAACATAAGCAACCCTCAGGCTATGGAACTAGAACGTCTTGAGATTTATGATCTAAGGGGCAGATTGGTTSAGACAGCTGATCTTCGCGGAATGGGCACGGCAAAGGTAATAGATGTGCATCAGCTTGCAGCTGCTTCTTATTACGTAAAGATTAAAGGCAAATATGGAGAGATAACAAAACGTTTGTTGAAAGAATAATATTYCATAATTGTTGATTGTTAAAATGAAGTCGTCCGGAAAATTTCCGGACGACTTTTTTTATAGTTAGGATTAAAATAAAAAACTGTTTTAAGAGCACTTAAAACAGTTTTAAAATCTCCATTTAAAGAGATGAAGGTATTTTATAATTTAAAAATTTTAGTCAAAATCCTCAAAATCAAATTTTTGACCACCAACAGATACTTCAGCCATTAAACCTTCCTTAGGAAGTGTAAATACGGCAACTCCATCTGTATAAGTGATGTTAAGGGAAGGAGGAGCTTGATTTACTGCAATAGCTGAAACATTTGATCCAAAACTGAAATCGTCATCCATAAATTCCTGAACGGCTTTATCCGTTTTAAAGAAAATAACTTCACTATAAGATTTTCCCCCAATTTGGGCACCAACGTCTAACTGCTTCAGGTTAGCCATCCCTACCAATACGCCTCGCTCATAGACCGCACCATTTCCAGAAGCGGCTCCTACAATAATAGCACCTTTCCCAACATTTGGAAAAATGGCATAAGCTTTAGCGTCGTCAAAATACCCTTGTATTTTTGGATTGGCCTCCAAAAAAGCTGCTTTTGCTTTTTGGGCATCATTGATCACTTTTTTGTCGTCTGCATTTTGTGCAAATAATGTGACACTCATAAAGAGCATCATCATCATTAAAAGATTTTTCGTTTTCATAATAAAGTAGTTTTTTTGTTTTTGAATTTTAAAGATACTTTATATACGAAACCGCTCGGGTTAAAGGAGTGTTACATTATGTATAATGATTTCCCAAATTAAAGACTACACAGGGGCTATGTAGTAAATATTCTTAAAATTTCAACTCCCTATTTAATATCTTTCTTCACTAAAAGATAAAAATCATTGTCTAGCGGCAGGTACCCCTGATCATACAAATAGTAATAGGTGGAGCCGGATTTTGTAGTGTAGATTCCAGTGAAGTAATCAAAACTAAAACCCATTCGCAAAAGTTTGTCCTTTGTGGTTTTTGTTTTGTCCTCAGTGTTTAGTTTTTCTAAAATCCTGTAATTCTTCCGAAGACGGTTGTTGATGTTTCTAACCAGGTTTTTGTTATCCTTGTTGAGAAAATTGTTATGTGTATTCCGGCAAGCATCGCTACAATACTTTTTGTCAGCGCGTCCTATTATCTTATCTCCGCATTCCGGACAGGTTCTTTCCATAACCTAAAGATAAAATTTTTATTTTGAAATTTAATTTGAAACAGGCTCTTCAATTTCAGATTTTTTCTTGACGTGAAATCTGTAAATTGCTTCCAATTTAAAAAAGACTCCTCCTTTTAAGGAAGGATTTAACTGGGTTCGGTCATCACCAAAACTAAAAGCGGAAACGCCCAAATCTATCTTTTCTCCTTCAGCATACATCTCATAATTATTGCTGGAATAGCCAAGTTTAGCACGTAGCAGCACACTTTCTTCTACCGTATTAAACTGTAAATAGCCCGCAAATTCCAAAGAGCTGAGGTCGGCGTAAAGTGTGGGAAGATTTTCGTAATGCACTTTATAGCTACGCCCTATCCCGAAATAATCTATCCCAAGAGATATAACGCCCAATTTATAGCTTACATCTGCCGAAATGGGCAAGCTCATGTCCATCTCAAAACGTTTGTTTGGGCTCAAATAATACCAACCTAAAATTGGGGTGGTAAAAAGGCCGAAAGCTTCTTGAGAGGCATAAACGCCAAAGCGGTATTTAAGATTTTGGTTTTTCTTCAGTTTCAGCAAAGCGAAACCTCCGAAATAAAAATCATCATCCGAAATATTGTTATAATCGGAAGCTATTTTAGGAAGCAAAACGATAGTAGTACTCCATTTTTCAGACCAAGTGGAAGCAAGACCCAATTTTAAATTTGTACTGTACAAATTTGTGTATTCCGCATCTGGAAAAAGTTGCAGATTGTTTCTGCTAAAATCTGCCCCAATTATCAAGGCGTGATTTTTATTAAGCACAACCGGAAAAGTGAAACCCACATCGAAAAACTTCACATAGGTACTACTATCGGTCCCTTCAAAATTATTGTTGTACGTTTGGCCGTAGCCAACTCGAAAGAGATCTACATATTCCTGTGCAGAGACGCTAAAAGAATATAGGAAGGTGAGAAGTAGGAGTTTTTTCAAGGGTTCGAATAGCTATTAAAAAGCAAACCACGTTTCCATGGTATTATCGGTTTTTTCATTTGGATGAAAAAACTCGTTGCTTTTGGAATTGTACTTATATTCTTTACTCCATTCGGGAAAATTCTCTGCCAATTGCTTTATAGAATTACAAACATATGCTACTTCCACATTGGTAGTGGTCGGATGAAGAGACATTCTAATCCAGCCAGGCTTGTGGGTTAAATCCCCTCCATCAATCTCACAGGTAATATTGTTTGAAGTTTCTTTATCTACGTGTAATAGATAATGTCCATACGTGCCTGCACAAGAACAGCCGCCGCGTGTTTGTATTCCGAAGCGGTCATTTAGCAATTTTACACCTAAATTAAAATGAAGATCTTCAATATAAAAACTGATAACCGCTAGTCTATTCAGCGTTTGAGGTGCCAATATTTTAAGGTTTGGAATGCTTCCAAGTTTTTCAAAAATAATTTCCAGAAGTTCATGTTCACGTTGCAGAATATTTTTGATTCCCATTTTTTCTTTCAATTTAATGGAAAGTGCCGTGCGAATGGTTTGCAGAAAACCGGGGGTACCACCGTCTTCACGAGTTTCAATATCGTCAATATACTTGTGGTTACCCCAGGGATTTGTCCACGAAACAGTACCGCCGCCAGGATTGTCAGGAATACTGTTTTTATAAAGATTATTGTTAAAAATAAGCACTCCGCTAGAGCCTGGTCCGCCTAAAAATTTATGTGGTGAAAAGAAAATTGCGTCCAAATGCGCACCTTCTTCCTCAGGGTGCATATTTATTGAAATATAGGGAGCCGAGCATGCAAAATCTACAAAACACAGTCCGCCGTTTTCGTGCATCAGTTTTGCTATTTCGTGGTAGGGAGTTTGTATTCCCGTTACATTTGAACAACCAGTTACAGCAGCAATTTTAATGGGGTGGTCTTTATATTTTTCCACCGTTTCCGCAAAAGTTTTCATACAGACCAAAACATCGTCATTTGGTGGAACTACCACAACGGTACCAATAGTTTCAAGCCAGGAAGTCTGGTTGCTGTGATGCTCCATGTGGGTCACAAAAATTACCGGCCTAATTTCATCGGGAATTTTAGTGTAGGGTTTTATATTTTCAGGAATCTTCAACCCCAAAATACGCTGAAACTTATTGATGGCACCGGTCATACCACTCTCGCAAGTAATGAGAATATCATTCTCATCGGCATTTACGTGCTTTTTTATAATTTTTCGTGCTTCGTGATAAGCTTTTGTCATTGCCGTTCCCGTGACCGAAGTTTCTGTGTGGGTGTTTGCCACAAAGGGGCCAAAATCCTTTAGCATTTTTTCTTCTATTGGAGCATACAATCTGCCGCTGGCGGTCCAATCAGTATATATTATTTTTTTTCTCCCGAATGGAGAATTAAATTCTTGATCAATGCCCACGATGTTCTTTCGGAAAGGTTCAAAATACTTTTCCAATGCTGTAGTCTTCAATTTTTCTTCCGAAGAAATCATCCCAACTTTTATAAAATTTATTTAAAATTAAGCAATACTGCTTAAAACAAGCCACTTAAGTTTTTATTTTTTGAAGGCGCCCACTCCTTTTTGTAGCCATCCATAATACTCCTCAATGTCTGGGGTATAACCCACCGGTTCAATAAGGTTTTCTTCGTTATGATCCATCAAAACATAAAATGGTTGGGCGTTTGCTTTGTATTTTAAGATCTGGAATTCGCTCCATTTTTGGCCGATATATCGAAGTTTCTTCCCAGAAATCTTTGATTCAATTTCTTCGCCGTCGGGCAACGGTCGTTTATCATCTACATAAAGTGAAATAAGCACTACATCTTCCTTGAGCAGATTCAATATTTTAGGGTCGCTCCAAACACGTTCTTCCATTTTTCGGCAGTTTACGCAAGCGTGGCCTGTAAAGTCGATCAGTACAGGTTTCCCCACTTTTTTGGCATAGGCTAAACCGTCTTCATAATCATGAAATGAAATAATATCGTGTGGCCCTAAGTATGCTCCTTCGGGAAAATCTTGATTCGTGGAAGAACCGCCACTACCTAACTTTGTGTAGCCCACCCCGTATGGAGATTCGCTATAATTCATTGCTGGCGGGAAACCGCTAATTAGTTTCAAAGGAGCGCCCCACAATCCTGGCACCATATAAACAGTAAATGCCAAAACTACAAGCCCAAGACTCAATCTTCCCACTGAAATATGTGTTAAGGGAGAGTCGTGGGGCAATTTTATTTTTCCGAAGAGATACAACGCCAAAGCACCAAAAATAGCAATCCAAATAGCTAGAAAAACTTCTCTTTCCAGCCAATGAAGTTGAAGTACAAGATCTGCATTTGATAAAAACTTAAAAGCCAGCGCCAACTCCAAAAAGCCCAGAAAAACTTTTACGGTGTTTAGCCATCCGCCAGACTTTGGAAGTGAATTCATCCATCCAGGGAAAGCAGCAAAAAGTGCAAAGGGCAATGCCAGAGCCAGTGAAAAACCGAACATTCCCACAAAAGGAGCAATCCCTCCTTTGGAAGCGGCTTCTACTAAAAGGGTTCCAACGATAGGGCCTGTACACGAAAATGAAACAATGGCCAGCGCCAGCGCCATAAAGAAAATACCTATCAATCCGCCGCGATCAGCTTGTCTATCTACTTTATTTGCCCACGAATTAGGAAGCATAATTTCAAAAGCGCCCAAAAATGAAAATGCAAACACAACCAAAAGCAAAAAGAAAATTACGTTAAACCACACATTGGTAGAGAGGGCATTCAGTGCATCTGCTCCAAAAACCCAAGTAACGATTGCTCCAAGAAAAACGTAGATTACAATTATTGCAATACCATAAATTATAGCATTTCTGATACCGGTTGCGCGGGTTTTGCTTTGCTTTGTAAAAAAACTTACGGTCATAGGAATCATCGGGAAAACACACGGGGTTAACAATGCCGCAAAACCTGAAAGAAAAGCAATAAAAAAGATGGTCCAAAGACCTTTTTTGTCTTGTTTTCTATTTTGCTCAAGAGCCGTAAGTGACTCGTCTGAAGCTGCTTTAACAGTGTCCTTTACTACTTCATTAGTTTCCAGTAAGGTGTCGACTACCACAGTATCGTCCACCGTTTCAGGGGTTTCTTCCGCTGCTTCAGTGTTATCAGTGTTATCAGTAGTAACAACGGTTTCGGTTTTTTGGGGGGCAGGTACCTCAAAAACTAAATCAACATACGCCGGCGGCAAACATCGTGTGTCATCGCACACCATGAATTCTACCTCGCCTTTTACAGTAGCGCCTTTATTGCCCGTTAATTTTATGCGTTTGGTAAATGTTGCGCTGTTTGCAAAAAAAGTAATTAGCATATCGAAAACAGGATCTTTTTCAGTTATGCCCTTGCTTTCCTTAATTTTTCCCACAGATTTGTAAGCGGCATTTTCCTCAAAAGTAAAAAGGGTTGGCAACGGGCCATTTGGGGGAACTTCCTGAGAGTAAAGGTGCCATTTGTCTTCAATGGTTGCCTTTGCAATGAGATCGTATTCGGTCTCAGATATTTTTTTTACACTAGTTGACCACTTTACGGGATCAAGTATTTGTGATTGAACGGAAGCAAGTGAAATCGCCGAAAGAAGTAGGAGAAGGAATATTTTTTTCATCAGTTAACTGTATTATTAAGAAAGCTTTAAAAAGACATCAAATTTGGGGGAAAAAATAGAGTATTCAAAATTATGAACCTCTTTTGGGAAAAAACCCTCTAAAAAAAATGTGCAAATTTTCAGAATTTGTATTGAAAGGCGTTATTATTCCAAATAATTTGGGTTCCTTTCTCTTTCGAAAATCAACATGCATTTCTTCAAAATTGTTTACTTTTGCAAACTTTATTGCAACACCCACATTATGAGCAAGAAATTTAAAGAATATAAAGGTCTAGACCTCCCTAAACTGGCAGAAGAAGTACTCAATTTTTGGAAAGAAGAAAACATTTTTGAGCAGAGTATTTCCATTCGCGAAGGAGCAAAACCCTTTGTGTTTTTTGAAGGGCCTCCATCCGCAAACGGTTTGCCAGGAATCCATCACGTTATGGCGCGTGCCATCAAAGATATTTTTTGCCGTTACAAAACTCAAAAAGGGTTTAAAGTTGACAGGAAAGCAGGTTGGGATACGCATGGCTTGCCTATAGAGTTGGGCGTTGAAAAAGAGCTAGGCATAACCAAGGAAGACATCGGCACCAAGATTTCAGTGGAAGAATATAACGCAGCCTGTAAAAAAGCAGTAATGCGCTATACCGATGTTTGGAATAACCTCACCGAGCGTGCCGGCTATTGGGTAGATATGGAAGATCCTTACGTTACCTACGAACCAAAATATATGGAAACCGTTTGGTGGCTTCTAAAGGAAATCTATAACAAGAATTTAATTTATAAAGGCTACACCATTCAGCCGTATTCACCAAAAGCTGGAACAGGCTTAAGCTCCCACGAACTTAACCAACCCGGAACCTATCAAGATATTACTGACACAACTGTTGTGGCACAATTTAAGGCAATGGCTGAAACCTTACCAGATTTTCTGGGTGAGGAATCAAACAATATTTGGTTTTTGGCTTGGACTACCACACCTTGGACATTGCCTAGTAATACGGCATTAACTGTGGGGCCAAAAATTGATTATGTTTTAGTGAAAACATTTAATCAATATACCTTTCAGCCCATAAATGTTATTTTGGCGAAAAACCTTGTTGAGAGCCAATTTGCAAAAAATTACGAGGAGAAACCAAATGAAGAGATCCTCGAATCTTATAAGCAGGGAGATAAAGTAATTCCATATTTTATTGCGAAAGAATTCAAGGGTTCAGATTTAGTAGGAATTCGTTACGAACAGCTTTTGGATTATGCAAGACCACACGAAAATCCCGAAAATGCTTTTAGAATAATTGCGGGCGATTTTGTTACTACTGAAGACGGAACAGGAATTGTACACACCGCGCCAACCTTTGGTGCCGATGATGCAAAGGTTGCAAAAGAAGCGATTCCGGAAATACCGCCAATGTTAGTAAAAGACGAAAACGGAAATCTAGTTCCTCTTGTGGATTTGCAAGGAAAGTTCCGTCCGGAAATGAAGGAACTAGCAGGCAAATATGTAAAAAATGAATATTACGAAGATTCCGAAGCGCCTGAAAAATCGGTTGATGTTGAAATAGCAWTAAAATTAAAGACAGAAAATAAAGCTTTTAAAGTTGAAAAATATTTGCACAGCTACCCAAACTGCTGGCGTACGGACAAACCGATTTTGTACTATCCGTTGGACTCCTGGTTTATAAAAGTAACCGAGTTCCGCGATAGAATGTTCGAGCTTAACAAAGGAATAAACTGGAAACCAAAAGCCACCGGTGAAGGCCGTTTTGGCAATTGGCTCGCAAACGCCAACGATTGGAACCTTTCGCGCTCTCGTTATTGGGGAATTCCATTGCCAATTTGGAGAACAGAAGATGGTAAGGAAGAAATTATAGTTGGTTCTGTGGAAGAACTGAAAGCCGAAATGCAGAAAGCTGTTACTGCTGGATTCATGGAAAAGGATATTTTTGAAAATTTCAAACCCGGCGATTTTTCCGAAGAAAACTATGCAAACGTTGATCTTCACAAAAATATAGTGGATAAAATTATCCTTGTTTCGCCAAGCGGAAAACGAATGAAGCGTGAAGCAGATTTGATAGATGTATGGTTTGACAGCGGAAGCATGCCATATGCGCAATGGCATTATCCTTTCGAAAACAAGGAAAAGGTTGAAAATACTTGGCGAAAAGCCGATTTTATTGCGGAAGGAGTRGAYCAAACMMGWGGYTGGTTYTATACRYTWCAYGCAATYRSWACMATGRTTTTTGAYKMTGTWGCTTACAAAAATGTAGTTTCCAATGGACTTGTTTTGGACAAGAACGGACAGAAAATGAGCAAGCGCCTGGGCAATGCGGTAGATCCTTTTGAAACTTTGGATGTGTATGGCCCAGATGCAACACGCTGGTATATGATAAGCAATGCAAACCCTTGGGACAACTTGAAATTTGACCAAGATGGTATTTCGGAGGTACGCAATAAATTCTTCGGAACGCTTTATAATACATACAGTTTCTTCAGCCTTTACGCCAATTTGGATAATTTTGAGTATCTTGAGGAAGACCTTAAGCTGGAAAAACGTCCTGAGATTGACCGTTGGATACTTTCAGAATTGCACACCCTCATCCAAAAAGTGGACGATTATTACGCAGATTATGAGCCGACCAAAGCCACCCGTGCAATTTCAGAATTTGTTCAAGAAAATTTGAGCAACTGGTTTGTTCGCTTAAGTCGAAGAAGGTACTGGAAAGGAAGCTATAACGATGATAAGATTTCAGCTTACCAAACCCTTTATACTTGTTTGGAAACCGTTGCGAAACTTGGTGCTCCCGTAGCTCCCTTTTTTATGGACAGACTTTACCTAGATTTAACAAAGGGGACAGCAAAAGATAAGAAAGCTTCGGTACATTTGAGCGATTTTCCAAAAGCAGACGCTTCGTTCATTGATAAAAAATTGGAACACAAGATGCAGAAAGCACAAACAATATCTTCTTTGGTGCTTTCGTTACGACAAAGGGAGAAGATAAAAGTGCGCCAGCCGCTTCAAAAAATCATGATTCCTGTTTTGGAAGATTCAGAAAAGGAAGAAATTTTAGCGGTTTCAGATTTAATTAAGAGCGAAGTAAACGTAAAGGAAATAGAACTGATAGACGAAGGTTCGGGCATGCTGGTAAAGCAGATAAAACCAGATTTTAAAGCCTTGGGCCCGCGTTTTGGAAAAGATATGAAAGCCGTGGCGGCAGCCATTTCAGCCTTTGACCAAAAACAAATTGCTACTTTGGAAAAAGATGGGGAAATATCAGTTTCTATTAACGAAAAAAATACTACTTTGGCGCTCGCTGACGTGATTATAAGTTCGCAGGATATTGAGGGCTGGTTGGTTGCAAATGCAGACGGAGTTACTGTAGCACTGGATGTTACCATAACCCCAGCGTTGCGAAATGAAGGAATATCCCGTGAATTGGTAAACAGGATACAAAACCTGAGAAAAGACAGCGGTTTTGAAGTAACTGACAAAATAGAGGTCAGTCTTCAGGAAAACGAAAAACTGACGGAGGCGGTAAACCAAAACCTGACCTATATAAAAGAAGAGACATTAACGGAAGTTTTGCAATTTCAGCCACAAATTGACCAAGGAACAGAAATTGCATTTGACGATATTGAAACACGTATAAGTATTAAAAAACATTAGATTATGACAGATACAGAAAGAACCAGATATTCAGATGCCGAGCTGGAAGAATTTAGAGCACTTTTAAACGATAAAATAAAAAAGGCGACCGAACAATTAGAATTGATCCAGAGTTCGTATAAAAACGATAGCAATAATGGTACAGATGATACTTCGCCTACTTTTAAGGCATTTGACGAAGGCAGCGAAGTGATGAGCAAAGAAGCAAACTCGCAGTTGGCCATTCGTCAGGAAAAGTTTATCCGTGACCTAAAAAATGCTTTGGTACGTATTGAAAATAAAACCTACGGGGTTTGTCGCGTAACAGGAAAGCTGATCAATAAGGAACGATTAAAACTTGTACCGCACGCTACTTTGAGCATTGAGGCAAAGAATATGCAGAAATAATATTATTTCCCAAAAACTGCAAATATTTAAAGGCCCCTTTCCTGGATCGGGGCTTTTTTATTGGTGAAAATTTAAAATAACAAGAAAAAATATACTGTTTAAGCCAAAAAAGCAGTCATAATAATAAACTGCCGCAAACCAAATAATATTGCTATTTTTGCAGCGTTTTCAGAAATTTTTGTAAATGAATTAAAGAGATTCCCGCCGAAATTTTTATGGAGCGCAGTCAAAATACGGGAAAAATTATGAGCCTAAAAAAAGCCACAATTATTATTGTACTGATTTTACTGATAGATCAGATTTCAAAATTTTATATCAAAACACATTTTGCTCTAGGCGATGAAATCCGCGTTTTCGATTGGTTCCGAATTCTTTTTGTTGAAAACGAAGGAATGGCATGGGGCGCAAAAATTCCCGGCGAATACGGAAAACTTTTTCTAACCCTTTTTAGAATTGTGGCTATTGCAGGAATAGGTTATTGGCTTTGGGATTCCGTTCGAAAAAAAATGCCGAGCATCTTGATTTTTTGTGTTGCCTTGATTTTTGCAGGTGCGCTGGGCAATATCATCGATTCAGTTTTTTATGGTATTATTTTCAATGATAGTCATCACCAGGTGGCAACGTTATTTCCAGAAACGGGAGGCTACGGAACTTTGTTTCACGGAAAAGTGGTAGATATGCTTTATATTCCTTTATATGGCGGTACTTTGCCCGATTGGTTTCCTATTTGGGGCGGGGAATATTTTACATTTTTTGACCCTGTATTCAACGTTGCGGATTCTTCCATTAGCATAGGGGTGATTTTGTTGCTTATATTCAACAAAAAAGCATTCCCAAATCGGGAACCAAAAACAAGGATTTTGGCACAATAAGATTTATTTGAGAAAAAGAATTTTAAAAACTATCCCGTTGGAGCAAGTAAATGGAAGGGATAAATTGGTAAATTCCGAAGAACCCAATAAAGAATAGCCACTCCAAAATATCCAAAAACAAATAGTTTGCTGTAAAAAAGCATAAACCGGTACCGGGTTCCAAAAATCCAATTGGCAATGGTAATTCCTACACCATATATTAAAATGGGCAGGGTCAATACCATCAATGGGTTAAACCGGAATGCCCCAAAAACATCCCCGTGAAGTAATAAATGAATGGCTCGTTGTGAACCACAACCAGGGCAGAAAAACCCAGTTATATAATTAAAGGGGCAGGGAATAAAAAAATAATTTTCTGAGGGGTTATAGAAAAAATAAACAATAAAAAAGCCCCCAAAGAGTAAAAGGATGAGGGCTGATTTCCAAATTTTGTTAGTATCCCGCAAAAACTCCACCTAGACCGATTACGACAAAAAATATTACATAAAGTACCCAAACAATACCGGCGGCAACTGCGCCCCAAATAGCCCATTTCTTGGCTTCATCAGCAGCTTGTTGAGCACCAACAGTATCTCCTTGTGCCCAAAGTTCCTTCACCTTTGTGGATTTAATTATTGAGACAATGCCTAAAGGCAGGCAGCATAAAACAGTACATAAAATTGCCCACACAAGATTATTATCTGGCGGAGGACCCATTGGTTGATTAGTTGTTGTTTCCATCTCTTTATTTAATTGGTTAATAATAGTTTAATCTTATAAATATAATGGGTTATTTTTAAAATTCAATATGTTTTGGGGGGAGACACAAAAATTTAAGGGCACATCATTGGTGTTAAAAATAATTTCGGGTTCCGGTTCAAAAAAGGAAAGACCAATAAATAATGCTTTGGGATTGCATTTTTTTAAAAACCGATCATAAAATCCTTTTCCATATCCCACTCGGTTTCCTTTTACATCGTAAGCTAACAATGGAACAAAAACAACCTCAATCATATCTGGTGAAATTTCAATGCCAGAAACAGGTTCGGGAATTCCATATTCTGAAGTTTTTAAAAATGTATTTTCCTGCAATAGAAAATGCTGCATTTCCCCAGTTGAAAAATCTGCTTTTGAAACCACAATACTTTTGTCCTTTCCCTGCAAAATATGCATTAAATATTCTGTATTTACTTCTTTCTTTTCTAAAATTGAAAGAAAAATATGGTAGTAAGCTTTATTCCAAATTGGAAGCTTTAAAGCTTGGTTAGCAATCTGAAGGCTCATTGCCTCAATGGAATCGTCGGAAAGATTTTGACGAAGTTTCTTATATTTTGAACGGAGGGCTTGCTTTTCCATCACCTTAATTTTCCCTTTCTTCAGCCTCGGTATTTGCAGTATTTACCGTTGAAATATGAAAAATAGCATCTCCCTGATTTACGATGGGCGATTGGTTCACATTAATTATGTATCCTTCGTTTGGGGAAGTAACCTTAAACCGCATTTTTCCGTATGGATCTGTAATGGTAGCCAAAAATTCACCTTTTTCAACATGCTTGTTGCAATCAATTTTAACATGCAGCAAACCACTGCGGAAGGCACGTATCCATTTGCTTTTTTCAATAATTACGGTTTTCGCTTGTGGTTCGGGGGCAGCGTGTCTTTTGCCCAACATGTCCAAATGATTTAGCACCCGCAATATGCCGTCTACACCTTCCTTTGCTATATGCTTATTGCTTTCGCGGCTTTTTCCACCTTCGAAAAGCAACACAGGAATGCCCATTTTTTGACAGGTGTTTCGGTAGGATTTTTCAATAGTATTGGAATAAACCGTGAAGGGAGCATTAAAAACCTTTGCAAGTTCCAACAACCTTTCATCACCTGGTTTTATTCGAATTTGTGCTGCATTGAAACGACTGGCTCCGCCAGTATGAAAATCGAGACAATAATCTGCGTGCGGTAGAATTTTTTTGGTGAAATGATAGGCAACACGGCTAGCCAAGGAACCCGTTTTTGTTCCAGGAAAAACCCTGTTCAGGTCACGCCCGTCGGGAAAGGAACGGTCGCCGTTCAAAAAACCGAAAACGTTCAATATGGGAATGCAAATAATTGTGCCCCTCTTGGGTTTGTTTAATTTTCTGGCAATAAGTTGGCGCACAATTTCAACCCCATTAATTTCATCGCCATGGATGGCAGCTGTAATCAAAACCGTTGGTCCGGGTATTTTTGCCCGTTCAATAATTATAGGAATTTCAACTTTTGTGGAAGTATAAAGTTTCGCAATGCTGAAATCTACCGTTCGGCTTTCTCCCAGGGCAATCCTTTCGTTTAAAATAACAATATCACGTTCTTCCTTTTTTGCCATAATTAAACGTTACGTTCAATATATTTTATGATTGAGTTTGCAATGTCTTTACCCGTGGCCTGTTCAATTCCTTCCAAACCTGGTGAGGAATTTACCTCSAATATCAATGGCCCGCGAGCAGATTGTAACATATCTACGCCGGCAATGCCTAGCCCCATGGCTTYTGCAGCTTTTAATGCTGCGGTTTCTTCCTCATCGGTAAGTTTTATAACAGTCGCGGTTCCACCGCGGTGCAAATTGCTTCGAAACTCACCTTCCTTGCCCTGTCGCTTCATCGCACCAATTACTTGCCCGTCCACAATGAATGCTCTAATGTCTGCGCCGCCGGCTTCTTTTATAAATTCCTGTACAATAACCCGCGCCTGAAGATTGTTGAAAGCTTCAATTACAGATTCGGCGGCCTTTCGAGTTTCGGCCAAAATTACGCCAATGCCCTGTGTGCCTTCCAAAAGCTTAATAATTACGGGCGCACCCCCGGCTTGGTCCACAATTTCCTTTACGTTTTTGGAATAGTTGGTGAAAACGGTTTTTGGTAATCCCAATCCCGCACGCGAAAGCACTTGCAAACTTCGCAATTTATCGCGCGAGCGCACCAATGCCTGCGATTCAGTAGTTGTAAACACCCGCATCMTCTCGAATTGACGGACCACTGCGGTGCCATAAAAAGTAACCGAAGCCCCAATTCGTGGAATTACCGCATCGGTATGGTCCAGTTTGTGGCCCCTGTAATAGATAACCGGATTTTTCTTTTCTATCACAATATCACACTTGGCATGGTTAATAACCTCAACCTCGTGCTTTCTTTTCTTTGCAGCTTCTACAAGGCGTTGGGTGGAATATAAATGGCTGTTTGCCGATAATATTTTAATATTCATTTTTTATATTTTAATTTGAAGGAAAGGTTGGTTTTGTTAATATCAACCATGTACTTTTTACTTAAGAAATTTCGTCCCAAAAGTACGGGAAAACGCATCTCTTCACGGTCGCTCAGTGTTAAATAAATTGGGTGGGTTTTTCCAAAAAGAACAATCTCTGTTTTAATTCTATATCTGGCTTCCGATTGGCCGTTGCTGCTTTTTACCACTTTTACGTCATATTCGTCAAAAACGATTTCCTTTTCGTGGTAACTGGGGTGTTCTTCATCCAAAAAATTGCATTTTAGATAGTTGTCCTCCACTTTCATGTTTTTACAATGTATGGAAGAAGTATAAGCTCCCGTGTCTACTTTCACTTCAATGTCGAAGAGGTTCAGTAATGGAAAATCTGCTTTGTCTATTCYGCCAATATTTCTTTTCAAAGGGTTGGGATTTTATTGYWWRWWAAATAATAAAATTTCCAAATGGCAAATAACAAATTCCAAATAATTTCTAAAATTCAAAAATTTGATACGGAATACGGCGTATTAATTACTTATTTTTTATTTCGTTCAATAAATCCGATCACACTTTTAGAAACGTTCCTTCCCGAAGTATTTTCAATGCCTTCCAATCCCGGCGTGCTATTTATTTCCAAAACCAACGGCCCGTTTTTTGATTGCAGAATATCAACCCCGCAAAAACCTAAATTCATTGCTTTTGCAGCTTTTATGGCAATTTTTTCTTCTGTGGGAGAGAGCGAAATCGTTTCTGAAGTTCCGCCACGGTGCAGATTGCTGCGGAAATCGCCACTCTTGCATTTGCGTTTCATAGCCGCAACCACAACACCGTCCACAACAATGGCGCGAATGTCTGCGCCGTTTGCTTCCTCAATATATTCCTGGAGCAGAAATTTTACGCCAGCAGCATTCAAGGTTTCAATAGTTGCCAGTGCATTCTGCGGACTTTCAGTTAAAATAACGCCTTCGCCATGCGTGCCTTCCAAAAGTTTTATGATGATTGGTTTGCCGTTGAAGGTTTTAAGTTGTTCCTCAAATTCAAAAAATGAAGCGTAAACAGTTCGCGGCACAGGAATTTGATGCTTCGCCAAAATTTGGAAGCACGTCCATTTATCGCGACTGTTTGAAATTCCTTCGGAAGAAGCCACGGTAAAAATTCCCATCGCCTCAAAATGCCTAACCACATTGGTGCCAAAATAGGTGTTGGAAGCACCGATTCTGGGAATTATGGCGTGGAGATCATCCACCAATTCATTCTGAAAATAGAGAACGGCTTTTTCGTTTTCCACCGCGAGATTGCAATAGGAAGGATCCAAAACCTCCATAGTATGATTTCGAGCTTCCCCAGCATTTAAAAGACTTTTGGTGGAATAAAGCGCTTCCCCACGCGATAATATGGCAATGTTCATAGTTGGTTATTCTGCGTGCAATTTAACCAAAAAGAACATTGCCCATAAAACCATTAGTTAAAAATTAACGGTTACCTTTCCTCTTAAAAAAAACGGCGTGCCGGGCGTAAAGTGGATTTCTTCAACAGCTTCGGGTTCGTTAAACAACCTGCTTTCGGTTGCAAATTGGGTTTCGTTCCATTGAATATCAAAAAGATTTTCCACAGCAATCCCAAAAACAAAATTTCTGAAGGTATAATTTATATTGAAATCGGTTACTAAATACCCTTCTGCTTCGATGCTATTGTCCTCATTAGCTGGTCTATTTTTTAGATAGCGGTAATTAATTCCACCTGAAAAATTTGCAAGATTTTTAACTGCAATTCCTCCAGTTGAGGTAAAATCTGGTGCAAGCGGAATGTAATCTGCACCATTAGGTTCTTCTGTGCTCCTTGCGTAAGTATAATTTGCATCGCCGTAAAAATACAGCCAATCCAAGGCTTCGTAACGTAGGCTAAAATCAACACCCAATCGGCGGGTTTTTCCGCTGGGCTCCACAATTCCTGCATCGCCAACATACACAAATTCCTGTTCCAAAAAGAGCGCCCAAAACGCAGTGTTAAAAATTAAGTTATCGGTCAATTTATAGATTCCGCCCAAATCTGCGCCGTAAGCCGCCGGCAAAATATCTTCGCCGCTATTGGCAACAACAACTCGCGTATCATTGGAATGGAAACCGATTCCTGTTTTCAAAAACAATTGGAAATCGCGGTTGGGGCTGTAAATAAAGTTCAACTTCGGACTGGCGAAAACCTTGCTTTCACTTCGGTTATCATAGGTTGGCGACAGTTTGTTTTCGTAATCAAACTTGAAATAATCCAATCGAACGGCAGGATTTATTTTGAAATCGCCCAAGCCAAATTCCGTATTCAAAAAGGCAAAGCTGTTTATTTGGTCTACATTTCCGAAGGCAATTCTATCCAAAATTTCGTAGCGGTTTTTGGTGTGGGAAAGTTCCACATCGTTTACATCGTCGTATCGCACCCCGAGCCCTGCGATATATTTGAAATCAAAGGCTTCAGAATTTATTTTATCTGAAAATTCGGTCTGGAAGCCTAAAATATTCCGGTCTTCGCGTTGCGCAATTTGATCGCCATTTACAGGGTCATCCAAGAAAAAGGTGAAGTTTGAAAACAGTTCAAAATCATAATGTGAATAATACGCGCGTGTTTCCAACTTTTTATTGTCTGAAAGTAATTTTGAGTGATTAACCAAAAGGTTTGTTCGGCTGGTATTTCCACCTTCAGTATCGTCAATGGCGCCAAAACGGTCAATCAAACCCGCATCGATAGCGCGTTGCGGAATTTGCCCTGATGCATCCCACTTGCTCTGAAAGTGCGAAGCGGTAAGTTGCAGTTTTTGGTTGTCTGGCAAATTCAGATTGTATTTTGCCATCATATTGAAACGGTTAAAATTCTGTGGGGAGTCAAACGGTCCGTTAAATGTATTCAATGAAGCCGCTACATAGGCATTGCTATTTTTGGAATCCAAAAGGTTGAAAAGCCCCACGGTCCTAAAAGCATCAAACTGCCCGTATTCCACGGAAACGGAGCTTTGGTCCAGTTTGTCCAAAGTTTTGAAAGCTACATAACCTGCAGTAGCAAAATCGCCATATTTCGCATTATAAGGGCCTTTTCCAAATGAAATTTCATCAATTGTTTCGGGAATAATAAAGTGAAGATCGCTGTACCCTTGGCCGTGCGCATGTGAAACCATATTTACGGGCAATCCATCTACGGAAAGATTGATATCTGTTCCATGGTCAATGTCAAAACCGCGCAGAAATATTTGTTCGGCTTTTCCGCCACCGGCGTGTTGGCCAATGRTTAATCCGGGAACTTTCCGTAGAATTTCCTGCGACGATTTTACGGGCGCAGTTTTTAGATCTACGGCTACAATCTGGCTGAGGGTGTTTACTTGGGGAGTGATGGTTACTTGCTGCAGAGAAACCGTGGCTTCTTCCAAGATGATCATTATTGACTCGGTGAAATTTTCAGCTGTTACCGTATATTCCAAATTGCTAAAACCTAAAATGGAGAAGCTTATTTGGTCGTTTTCGGCTACATTTTCAAGTGAAAATTTCCCCGAGGCGTCTGTGTGGGTGTGGTTGCCAGAGGTACGGTCAAAGACCGCAACATTCTCCAGCGGGTTGTTATTTGGGCCTACAACTTTTCCTTTTAATGATTGCGATTGTGCAATTCCAAAGCATAGCATCAGCCCCATTAAGAATATTCTTTTCATGGGTGATTGGTTTAAAAATTTAAATAATTTGATGGACTGAAAGACGGGTTCTTTCAGAAATGAAAAACTTGAGATGGATTAATTTTACAATGCTAACACCTAACTCAATTATCTGTGGAATGTCAGTCTGAGCTTGTCGAAGACATTCTAACACGTGCGCTTCGATAAGCTAAGCGTGACAAAGAAAATCGAAAACATACTATTAATCCAATAAAGGTTATGAAAAAAATACTTCCGGAGGCGGGCTGGGAATGGTTGTTACGCATTTCGTGATGTGAAAAGTATAACAAAATATGTGGCTAGTACTTGTTTTAAACTTGAAATTGAAGGGTGGATATTCTTGTGCAAAGTGTTTATCAAAAGTATAATTGAAAAACACGCCATCGTGATCGCTGGTCTCTTCCGAAGAAAATATTTTGGAGAAAAAAGTAATTATTTTGTGCTCGTGCGTATGTTCGCGATCCATTATATGGTCTTCTTGATGGTGCGAATAATCTGAATGCGTCATCACATGTGAAAAAATGTGCATGGCTTCCGCAATTTGTTTTTGCATTGGATTTAGCAAATACAAAGTGGCAAGGAAAAGCACGAAATGCTTTTTAAAAGAAATATGAAAACTGCTTTTGGCCATTTCTATTCAGTTGGTTGTAATAGATACGCAATATTCGCAATCTTGGATTTCCAAAAACTTTCATTTAACCGTTTCTTAACTATTTTTGATAGCCTAAAAATCCTCAAAAAACAAAACATAAAGTATCTTTGAGCTTATGGCCAATGCTTCGGTAACACTTCAAATTGCAACCCTTCCCGATTCGCCCGGCGTATATCAATATTACGATAAAGATGGCAAACTGCTGTATGTTGGGAAGGCAAAAAACATAAAAAAGCGCGTTTCCTCGTATTTCACAAAAAACTTTGACAACAACCGTACGCGGCTTTTGGTGAAGAAAATTGAAACTATAAAGCACATTGTGGTTAAAACTGAAACCGATGCGCTTTTATTGGAAAATAACCTTATAAAAAATTATCAGCCACGTTACAACGTGATGCTGAAGGACGATAAAAGCTATCCGTGGATTTGCATTAAAAACGAACGCTTTCCGCGGGTTTTCCCAACACGAAGAATGATAAAAGACGGCAGCGAGTATTACGGCCCGTATACTAGTATGAAAACCGTGCATACTTTGCTCGATTTGATAAAAGGATTGTATCCGCTTCGTACTTGCAATTATGATCTTTCCGAAGAAAAAATTAGGGCCGACAAGTATAAAGTGTGCCTGGAATATCATTTGGGAAATTGCGCCGGACCATGCGAAGGGTTGTATTCCGAAAAGGAATATCACGAAAATATCGAAGCTATACGGAACATCGTGAAAGGAAATTTTAAGGATTCATTGCATAAATTTAAAAGCCAAATGAAGACGCTTGCGGCCGATTTAAAATTTGAACAGGCGCAGCGAATAAAGGAAAAGATCGATATTCTTGAAAATTATCAAAGCAAATCTACAGTTGTAAACCCAAAGATCAACAATGTGGATGTTTTCTCCATTATATCAGATGAAAGTTATGCGTATGTGAATTTTCTTCAGCTTTCGCACGGTGCCATTATTCGGTCCCACACCTTGGAAATAAAAAAGAAATTGGACGAAACCGATGAGGAACTCCTTCAGCTTGCCATTGTGGAAATCCGGCAACGTTTCAATTCGCTTTCAAAAGAAATTTATGTACCCTTTGAAGTGGAACTGGGCGAGGAAATAAAAGTACACGTGCCAAAGCTGGGCGATAAAAAGGCAATTCTGGACCTTTCTGAAAGAAACGCGAAATATTTCCGAATGGAAAAATTCAAACAGGCAAAAATCGTCGATCCGGACCGTCATGAAAAACGCATCATGGCGCAGATGAAAAAAGATTTAAGGTTGAGTGAAGAACCACGACATATAGAATGTTTTGACAACAGTAATATTCAAGGCACAAACCCCGTGGCCGCCTGTGTAGTTTTCAAAAATGGAAAACCGAGCAAAAAGGACTATCGTAAGTTTAATATAAAAACGGTGGAAGGTCCAGATGATTTCGCATCGATGGAAGAAGTTGTTTATAGACGTTACAAAAGATTGCTTGCAGAAGAGCAACCATTGCCGCAACTCATCATCATAGATGGGGGAAAGGGTCAACTCTCCTCTTCTTTAAAAAGCTTAGAAAAGTTGGGGTTGCGCGGAAAAATAGCGATTATAGGTATTGCCAAAAGGTTGGAAGAACTGTTTTATCCCGATGATCCCATTCCATTGTATTTGGATAAAAAAAGCGAGACTTTAAAAATAATCCAGCAATTGCGAAACGAGGCGCACCGATTTGGCATTACCTTTCACCGCAGTAAACGTAGCAAACAGGCTTTAAATACTGAATTGGAAACCATTCCGGGTATTGGAGAAAAAACGGTGGTGGAATTATTGAAGCATTTTAAAAGTACAAAGCGAATTGCTTCGGCTAGTTTTGAGGAGCTTTCAAAAATAATCGGCGCAAGCAGGGCAAAGAAATTGGTTGAACATTTCAGCAATAAATAATATAAATAATATGCCATTAAYGAAGCACCTGCCTTTCATAATATTTTTAATAATTTCAACTTTTACCTTTTCTCAAGAAAAAGGAGAGCAGGATATAAAAGTAGGCCTGGTACTTAGCGGTGGTGGGGCTAAAGGTTTGGCACATATTGGAGCTTTAAAGGTGATTGAGGAGTCTGGTGTTCGTATAGATTATATTGGCGGTACAAGTATGGGTGCAATTATTGGGGCACTTTATGCTTCGGGCTATTCTGCAACGCAGCTGGACAGTATTTTTAGGCAAACCGATTTCAGTACTTTGATACAGGACGATATTCCGCGCAGCGCAAAAACTTTTTACGAAAAACAGGAGGCTGAAAAATATGCACTGGTTTTGCCATTTGATAAATTTAAAATTGGTTTTCCCTCAGGGCTTTCAAAAGGGCAGAATGTTTATAACCTGCTTTCAAAATTGACAAGCCACGTGAGCACCGTTTCAGATTTTAGTGAATTGCCTATTCCTTTTTTCTGTGTTGCCACAAACGTTGAAAACGGGAAAGAAGTTATCCTGGACCATGGGTATCTTCCCAGGGCAGTTATTGCCAGTGGCGCATTACCCTCGCTTTTTAGCCCTGTGGTAATAGATGATAAGGTTTTGATAGATGGAGGCGTAGTAAATAATTATCCCGTGAATGAAGTACGTGAAAAAGGCATGGACATTATTATCGGTGTGGATGTTCAGGATAGTCTAAAGAGTAGAAACAACTTAAAATCTGCTTTTGAGGTTTTGGTGCAGATAAATAATTATCGAACCATAAGTGCCATGATAGAAAAACGAAAGAAAACAGATATCTATATTCACCCAAATATCAATGATTTTTCAGTGGTTTCTTTTGACGAAGGGAATAAAATTGTAGCCTCAGGGGTTACTGCAGCAGAAAAATTTAGAAAGGAACTTGAAAGTGTGGCCATGAGACAACAAACATTTGAAAAGAAAGATATTAAGTTTGAGGCCCGAGACACCATTTTTATAAAAGAAGTTAAAATTGAAGGCAATGAAAAATACACCCGAAGCTATGTTTTGGGAAAATTAAAACTACGCACGCCAGATAAAATAACGTATAAATATTTCAGCGAAGGCATCAATAACCTCTCGGCGACCGGAAATTTCCAGGATATTAACTATAGATTTTTTGAAGACGAAAACAACGAAAACACTTTGCTTCTACAATTACGGGAAAGCAATTCTTCAATGATGCTTCGCTTTGCGGCACATTATGACGATCTTTTTAGAACGGCAGCTTTGGTAAACGTAACAAAGAAGAGGCTTCTTACCAATAATGACATAGCTTCCTTAGATTTAATCGCGGGGGATAATCTGCGCTACAATTTTGAATACTATATAGACAAAGGTTTTTACTGGAGCGTAGGTTTTAACTCAAAATACCACTTTTTTGAAACAGATGTGCCTCTAGATTTTGTAGATGTAGATTTAGATGCCGTAGTTTCACTTCCCATTAATAACCTCTCCATAAAATATAGTGATTTTACCAATCAACTTTATTTTGAGACGCTTTTCCGACGGGTATTCATTTTTGGGGTTGGCGGAGAGCATAAGTACCTTCGCTATCTTTCAGAAACTATTGGTACTGATGACAACAACCTGCCCCGAACTATTTTTGAAAGCACAAATTACTACAGCGTTTTTGGTTTTCTGAAGTACGATAATTATGACAACAGTTTCTTTCCTAAAAGAGGACTCTACTTTTCAGGTGATTTTCACTGGTATTTATTTGCCCACGGGAAAAATAAGAATTTTGAGCCCTTTTCTTTGGCGAAAGCAAAAATGGGGTTTGCGCATACTTTTTTTGAAAATTTTTCCGGACACTTAACTGCCGAGGGAGGTTTTAAATTGGGCGGTCCAGAAACCACTTCGCTTGACTTTGCCCTTGGTGGCTATGGCTTTAAGGAAATGAACAATATCATTCCCTTTTTAGGCTATGAGGCTGTTTCGCTTCGTGGAAATACATATCTAAAATCTACCTTGACCTTTGATTATGAAATTTTCAGAAAAAACCATATTAACATCTCGGCCAATATTGCCAATATTGGCAACGACCTTTTTGAAACTGGCGAATGGATAGATGGGGTAGATTATTCAGGCTTTTCGGCTGGCTATGGATTGGAAACCATTCTAGGGCCCATGGAAATAAAATATTCTTATTCTCCAGATCTTGGCCAGAGTGAATGGTATGTGGCACTGGGGTATCGGTTTTAGCATAAACTTAAGCGTTTAGCTCCAATATTTTTCCGATATTTGTGTGGTTAYCCCTGTTCATTTTTTTTGTTCAGAAATCTAAAATTTAAAATCAATTATGCCATTTTATCATAGATTGGGTAAAATACCGCCCAAACGCCATACTCAATTCCGAAAACCGGATGGCACTCTGTATTCAGAGCAACTTTTTGGTACCGTAGGTTTTGATGGTATGTACAGTAATATTTATCATGAATACAGACCCACGCAAGTAAAGGAAATAAAGAGGCAATACAATGTAGCTCCAAAAATTGCACGGGCCAACAATATAGAATCCCTTCGTTTAAAAGGATTTGATATTAAACCTGAAAAGGATTACCTTGAAAGTAGAAAGACGGTACTTACCAATAGTGATTGCAGCATTATTCTTGCCGCTCCCCAAAATTCACTTAAAGATTATTTTTATAAAAATACTGATGCGGATGAGTTAATTTYWAWYYWTAANKRRWAATSKAAWGWWRMKKASKWTTTWGNNGGAAATMTMGATTTTAAATATGGAGATTATTT
Organism: Aequorivita sp.; assembly: GCA_002733915.1. Taxonomy (GTDB): domain Bacteria; phylum Bacteroidota; class Bacteroidia; order Flavobacteriales; family Flavobacteriaceae; genus Aequorivita. The sequence continues at coordinate 42,691 of NVXN01000014.1, read as the reverse complement.
GTTGGTGCCTCGTGGAATCATCTATCAAATAGATTTTGACACAGAGGACAATCGTCTTTTTATTGTTGAATCACGACGGCCCATTTATACCCCAAAAAGATATAGAAACTGGTTCGGGCAGCTTTTGGAACATTCACCATTCTGCGAAAGGGATATCCGAAAGCCCGAACAACTTGAAACGCACGATGAAAAAGGAGAATTTTTAATAAAGGTCAAAAAACACGATGAGATTTTTGAAATGGTTTACGCCACTCATCCCTTCGATGTAATCGGGTATGATGGCTACAATTTTCCATATGCCTTTTCAATCCACGATTTTGAACCCATTACCGGTCGCATACACCAACCTCCACCGGTACATCAAACCTTTGAAACGGACGCTTTTGTAGTTTGCAGTTTTGTGCCACGCCTCTATGATTATCATCCCTTGAGCATTCCCGCTCCCTACAATCACAGCAATATTGACAGCGATGAGGTGTTATATTATGTAGATGGCGATTTTATGAGTCGAAATGATATTGAGGCCGGTCAAATCACTTTGCATCCTGCTGGGATTCCACATGGGCCGCACCCAGGCGCTGCAGAACGAAGTATTGGAAAAACAGAAACTGAAGAACTAGCTGTAATGGTGGACACCTTCAAACCCTTGCAGGTTACTGAGGATGGCTTAAAACTTTCTGACGGCACCTATTACCAAAGCTGGTTAGAACATTAAATATTTGAAGATTAATATATTATGAGTAAAGAAGTTAAATCAGTCGATTACGGATTGGAAAAAATTTTTGAGGGCGCAGAAGATTTTCTACCCTTATTAGGAACCGATTATGTAGAGTTTTATGTAGGCAACGCGAAGCAATCTGCACATTTTTACAAGACGGCTTTCGGGTTTCAATCCTACGCATATAAAGGCTTGGAAACAGGTTCTAGAGATACTGTAAGTTATGTGCTTAAACAAGATAAAATCAAACTTGTTTTAACAACTCCATTAAACAGCAAATCACCTATAAATGAACATATTGTAAAACACGGCGATGGTGTAAAAGTTATAGCGCTATGGGTTGATGATGCTACAAGTGCTTTTGAGGAAACTACCAAACGCGGTGCAAAACCCTATATGGAACCTACCGTTGAAAAAGACGAACACGGTGAAGTAGTGCGGAGTGGAATTTACACCTATGGCGAAACCGTGCACATGTTTGTGGAACGTAAAAATTACAAAGGACAATTTCTTCCAGGTTTCCGTGAATGGAAAAGTGATTATAACCCTACACCCACAGGTTTAAAATATATTGACCACATGGTCGGTAACGTAGGGTGGGGCCAAATGAACAAATGGGTAAAATGGTACGAAGATGTTATGGGCTTYGTAAATTTCCTTTCTTTTGACGACAAGCAAATACACACCGAGTATTCTGCCTTGATGAGCAAGGTAATGAGCAATGGGAATGGCCGCATTAAATTCCCTATCAATGAACCCGCCAAAGGAATAAAAAAATCTCAGATAGAGGAATATTTGGATTTTTATGAAGATTCCGGGGTACAGCATTTGGCAGTAGCCACAGATGATATAATTAAAACAGTTAGTCAGTTAAAGAAACGCGGTGTAGAATTCCTTCCGCCACCCCCACAGGCATATTACGATGATATTCCTCGACGCCTGGGTGATCACATGAAGATGATGAAGGAAGATATCAATGAGCTCAAAAAACTATCAATAATGATAGATGCCGATGAAGAAGGCTATCTATTGCAAATATTCACCAAACCAGTGGAAGACCGTCCGACCCTTTTCTTTGAAATCATTCAACGTATGGGAGCAAAAGGTTTTGGAGCTGGAAATTTTAAAGCACTTTTTGAATCTATTGAACGCGAACAAGAACAACGCGGGACCTTATAAATCTTGACAATCCATAAACCCCATCGTCTTTTGAAGGTGGGGTTTATTTTTTTGGAATGGTAGTTGTATTTTTTTAAACCATAAACCCCTAAGTCGGAACCTATGAAAAAGCTATTTGCGCTTTTACTTCTTTTTAGCAACATCTTCTATCTTTCTGCACAAGAAAGAGCTTACGGCGACGGCGAATATTTTAAGTTTCGAGTTCATTATGGTTTTGTAACGGCAGGATATGCTACCCTAAAGGTAAAAGATTCTCGGATTAATGGAAAGGAAGTTTTCCATGTGCGCGGTTTTGGACAAACAATAGGAGTTTCCAAATGGTTTTTTAAAGTTGAGGATGATTACCAATCCTATATTGACAAGGATAAAGATATTCCCTATCGTTTTATTCGAAAGATAGATGAGGGCGGCTATACCAAAGATATCCAAATTGATTTCAATCACGCTACAAACAGAGCCACTGTAAACGACAAAAAGCACAATGAAATTACGGTCTTTTCATTCCCTGAAGATACTCAGGATATGATCTCGGCATTTTATTACCTTCGGAACCAATTGGACACCGAAGACATAAAAACTGGCGACGTAGTAGAAATGAACATGTTTTTTGATAAAGAAAATTATAAATTCCGGCTAAAATTCCTTGGAAAAGAAGTTTTAGATACTAATTTTGGGCGCGTGCGAACATTGATCTTTAGACCTTATGTGCAATCAGGTCGTGTTTTCAAAGAAAAAGAGAGCTTAACAGTCTGGATTAGTGATGATAAAAACAAAATACCGCTTCTCGTGAAGGCAGATCTGGCCGTAGGCTCCCTAAAAGCAACTTTAACCGAATTCAAAGGATTGCAACATTCTTTTAAAATAATTGCAGAATAAAAAATACTTAATACAGAAAATTCCCCGCATTGAAGACAATAATAATAGCTACCCTTACCCTTATCCTGCTGACCACTGCTTGTGAAAACCAAAAAGATGACCTTGCCAAGGCACCCCCCGTTGTCGAAGAGGCAATTGTTGAACAATATGGATATATCCTGAATGATTTTGAGGTAGTTCGTGATACAATCCGCAAAGGAGATACTTTTGGAGACATTCTTTTTGCCAATGGCGTGCCACAGGAAAAAATAATGGAAGTAGCTACTAAATTCCGCGATAGCTTTGACGTGCGTAAAATAGTGGTTGGTAAACCGTATGTTCTTCTAAAATCAAAAGACTCCATAAACAATACTCACGTTTTCATTTATGAAACCAACCAAATAGATTATGCCGTGGTTGATTTTAGAGATACGCTTTCTATCTACAACAGCCAAAAACCGGTTCGATATGAGGAAAGGGAAGCCTCCGGTATAATAACGAGTTCACTTTCCGCAACCATGGAAGAGCAAAACTTAAGTCCGTATATGACCGATCAATTGGCTAATATCTATGCTTGGACTATTAACTTTTTTAAGCTTCAGCCAGGAGATCGTTTTAAGGTAGTTTATACGGAAAAATTTATAGATGACACCATTCCAGCAGGTCTTAAGGAAATTAAGGCAGCTTATTTTGAGCATAATGGTAAACCACTTTATGCCTTCAAATTCAACACGGATGCTACAGGTAAGGTTTTTGGTTATTACGACGAATTGGCGAATAATCTAAAACGGGCTTTCTTAAAGGCTCCCGTAAAATTCAGCAGAATATCATCTCGATACAATCTTAATAGAAGAATAAAATACTACGGCTTTAAACTGCGCCCCCACCGTGGAACCGATTTTGCAGCTCCCATTGGAACCCCAATATTAGCTACAGCAGATGGTATAGTAACAAAATCTGAGCGTCGGGGTGGAAATGGTAATTATGTAAAGATTAGGCATAATGGTACTTACGAGACACAATACCTCCATATGAAAGCACGTAATGTTAAGGTAGGCCAGCATGTAAGCCAGGGCGATGTAATAGGATGGATTGGTATGACCGGAAACACAAGCGGCCCCCACGTATGTTATCGTTTTTGGAAAAATGGAAAAGAAGTAGATCCGTTTAAAGAGGAAACCCCATTTTCGCAACCACTTCCTAAAGATTTGCACGAACAATATTTTGCAAATCTGCTTCCGCTGAAGGAAAAATTGGACTGTATCGTGTTTTAATTTTTTCAATAATATAACATGTTAATAACATTGTTATTAACTAACTTTCATTTTATCAGGCTTTTAGGTTCAAAATCCTAACTTTATTCTTGAGTCTTTTCCTTAAAGATTTCTTAAACACTTTTATTAGTTTGAGATTATTTAAGATTGTACTTTTGCCGAAATTTTAAACCTAAATCCAAATTCATGAGAAAGTTTTTATTTCTTGTTTTTTTATTGGGCGGTTTTGCCGCTTTTTCGCAAACAACGGTTACCGGTACGGTAATCGATTCTGAATCAAACGACCCCTTGGCCGGTGCCAATGTTGTTGAAACTGGCACAACTAATGGTGCCATTACCGATTTTGACGGAAATTTCACATTGCAAACTTCCGCTGCAACGGGTACGCTTACCATCTCTTATATTGGTTACACTATTGAAAAAGTTCCCTTCAAAAGTGTTAACGGAACAGCAGCTCTGGGTAACGTAAAAATTACTGTAGATGCAGATGCACTTGAAGAAGTAGTAATTGTAGGAAAGGGAATTATAGATATGGCAAAGGACCGTCAAACACCTATTGCTGTTTCCACTATTTCTGCAGCTGAAATACAAGCAAAAGCTGTTGGTAACGTTGAATTTCCTGAAGTAGTAAAAAGTACTCCGAGTGTCTACGTTTCTAACCAAGCTGGAGGTTTTGGAGATTCACAAATGTTTTTACGTGGTTTTGACCAAACAAATACTGCCTTCCTTTTAAATGGTCAACCCATAAACGGAATGGAAGATGGAAGAATGTACTGGTCCAACTGGTCTGGAATGTCTGATGTTGCTAATGCAGTTCAGGTTCAGCGTGGTTTGGGTTCTTCAAAATTGGCAATTTCGTCAGTTGGTGGAACTGTAAACATCGTTTCTCGTGCCGCTGGCAGAAAAGAAGGTGGTTTTGCACGTTTTATGACGGGTAACGATAGTTACTTTAAAGGTACCTTAAGTTATGATTCTGGCCTAAAAGGAAAGTGGGCTTATTCCTTTTTGTTCGACCATTGGCAAGCACACAGAAAATATTCTGATGGTACCGCCGGTCAAGGACAAAATTATTTTATCGGTATTGGTTATGTGCCGAATGACAAGCACTCTTTCAACTTCTTGTTGACAGGGGCGCCACAGTGGCACGATCAAAACTTCTCAGATTCATTGGAAGATTACGATCAATATGGAAAACGTTATAATGCGAACTCGGGTTTCTATAACGGAGAACGATTTACTTTTAGAAGAAACTATTACCATAAACCAATTATCAATTTAAACTGGGATTGGAATATAAGTGATAAAACCAATTTATCTTCTGTTGCTTACGCCTCATTTGGTCGTGGTGGAGGAACAGGACCTGCAGGTAGTTCCCGTAATATTGACGCAGCACGAGATAGCAATGGTGAAATTGATTTCAATGAAATTGAAGAAAACAACATTGCAGGAGCCGAGAACGGAATAGGAAGTTTCGGTCAGGGTTCAGTAGTAAGAAGAATGTCTGTAAACAACCATAACTGGTTTGGATTTCTTACAAACCTTGAAAGTGCTGTAAGCGATAACTTTACATTCAATCTTGGTGTTGATACACGTTTTTATAAAGGAAGCCATTGGTATCAAATGAATAACCTTTTAGGTCTTCAGGGCTATGCCGATAACCGTGGTTATGGTGATGCACGAGACAGTGATTATGTAATCAGCGAAACTTTTGAAGCAGATCCTTGGGCAGCTTTGTTCAATTCTGCTGATGAAGGACAACGTTTTAATTATGACTATTCAGAAAACATCAACTATATTGGTGGTTTTGGTCAAGCAGAATACAAAACTGATAATTTCTCGGCTTTTGCACAGGGAGCGGTTTCCACACAAAGCTATCAAAGAGAAGGCCGTGCTGAAGGAAACGAAATAGAAGGCGTTAATGGTCTTGGTAAATCTGAAAAGGTAAATAAATTAGGATACAATATTAAAGGAGGTATGGGGTATACCTTTATTGAAAATAATACTGTTTTCGCAAATGCAGGCTACTATTCAAGACAACCCTTCCTTGACAATATTTTTTCTGATATAAGAAACTCCAACTACATTTTGAAAGGAGAAAACGAAATTGATAACGAAGAGATTTTAGGTCTTGAGGTAGGCTACAGGCTTCGTGCAGGTAACTTTAGTTTAGATTTGAATGGATATTACACTACTTGGGGGAATCGTTTTCTTGCTGGTGGTACAATTGATGCAGACCCTAATTCTTCAAACCCTGTAGAGCAAGTAGATCGTTACCAAAGATTTACGGATATTACCCAAGTTCACAAAGGCTTTGAATTTGAAGGAAAATACCGTTACTCAAGTGCCTTTATGTTGAGAGCTTTTGGTAGTATTGGAAACTGGAAATATGATGGGGAAACGCCTTATCAAACAAGAGATGATCAAACCAATGCCTTGCTTGAGCAAGGTACCGTGGATCTTACAGGAACAAAAGTGGGCAATGCCCCTCAAACCTCTTTTGGTTTTGGTTTTAAATACAATATTTTTGGAGGTCTAACTGTAGATGCAGATTACAATATCTATACAGATCTATATGGATTTGTTGATGCAGATGATGTAACCAAGGCCGCTCAAGCTGGAGAGGTTTACCAAGCAGAGCGTTTGCCAGCCTACAGCTTGCTAGATGCCGGAATCACTTATAAATTTGATTTTGGTGGCCAGGACTTTACACTTAGAGCAAATTGTTACAATGCCACAAACGAAATGTATTTAAGCCAGAAGGATTCTTTCGGTTATTTCTATGGAAATGGAAGAACTTGGAATGCAAGCATCCGTTACGATTTTTAAAAAAAAGTAGAAAATTGAGAAAATGCCCCAAAATTTTGGGGCATTTTTTTTATTTATAAACCTTATCTTTGAAACACTTCAAAAAATAGTTATATATGTACACAACCATTCAATTTATTCATTCTTATTGGGCTTATTTAGTGCTCCTTATTGTTTTGCTWRCRWCSRYSRMYKSGTYRGCGSRRWKTTWKTYTRMWWSGSRMYAMRGTNYMAMARACNYWAGMANTTNTYWYTYTWTSCGCWCWWSGKTMSAMMTAKKSWKSTANSYWMYARRRMWAGWGSTSTWCTYYKTTTCTCCGTTGGGTTTACAAAACATCACCAATTCGGGAATGGGGGTTGTAATGAAAGATTCTACCGCTCGGCTATATGCTGTGGAACATCCTTTGATAATGATTTTGACTGTGATTTTTATAACCATTGGGTATTCAAAGCATAAAAAGAAACTGCTTTCCACCGGAAAATTTAAGACTCTAGCAATATTTTATACCATTGCACTGGTTTTAATGTTAAGCAGAATTCCGTGGAATGAGTGGTTTTAAAGAAAATATTTCTAAAAAAAATCCTGCTGAGCTATTTTCAGCAGGATTTTTTAATTTTAAATGAATAGAAATCTATTCCTAATTTTTCTCCTTAATAAGATATATAAACACGGGAAAGTGATCGCTGTATCCGCCAGTATATCCATTTACAAAACTTCTGAAAGGATACCCTTTGTATTGCCCCCTGGGAGTAGCCAAATAACTCTTATTGAAAATTCCCGCCTTGTAAAAACGATAGCTTGAATAATCTTTTTTTGCTAATTCAGTAGAGATTATAATTTGGTCAAACAGGTTCCAGCCGTCCCGATAGGCCAAGGTGCCCAATCCTTGTTTAAACATATCTTCCATTGGATTGTAAAGCTCTTTTATTTTCATGTTTTCGCGATCATTTTTGGCTTTTAAAACATCCTTTACACTTTCATTGGTTGGGTCATCATTTAAATCGCCCATGGTAATAATTTTTGCATAAGGGTCTTCACTAAATAAGGAATCCATTATTTGCTTGTTAAGTTCTGCGGCTTTTATACGCTTGGGTCTGCTGCGTGCTTCGCCACCACTTCGCGAAGGCCAGTGGTTAACGATAACGTGGATTTTTTCACCGTCCAGCATACCGCTCACCAATAATTGGTCTCTGGTATAAATACGTTTGCTACGGTCTTGGTCATCATAAATTACAAGTTCGTAGGCTTTGTAATTGGTAGGGGTAAAAAGTTTTTTCTGATATAACAGAGCTACATCAATCCCACGACGGTCTGGACTGTCGAAATGTACAATGCCGTAATCTTTTTTTACCAAGGGTTCCTGATTCAAAAGATCTTCCAGTACGCGCCGATTTTCTATTTCGCTAACGCCAATGATTGCGGGAGAAGTTCCTGTAACATCTTCACCGATTTCTGAAATTACCTTAGCCATATTGGCCAATTTTGCTTCATAAATCTCTTGGGTCCAATGATCTTTTCCTTGCGGTGTTCGGTCGTCGTCAAAGATAAGTGGATCGTCCTCATAGTCAAAAAGGTTTTCAACATTGTAAAAGGCGATAGTGTTTACTTTGTATTGCTTTTCATTTTGCCCAAAGGATGCGGTAAATGTTAGCACTGTTAAGGTAAAAAACCAAAGGGATAATTTCATAGTGATGTTCAAATATTATGTTTGCGTAAAGTTTTATTCATTAATGAGGCCAAAAGTAGGTATTTCATTTAAAAAATTTATTTTTGCACCCAATTTTAAAGATATCTTAATATTCAAACTTTAAATTTTAGAATGAACAAATTCATTTTTACTTTCATCGTTTTCTTTTCGGGATTTACAATGTTTGCCCAAGAAACCGTTATTACTGGAAGAGTGATAGACACCAACTCCAGTGAACAAATACCAGATGTAGAAGTCAGTATTTTAAACAGTATTTTCACTACCACAACAGATGCTGAAGGAGTTTTTTCTTTTTCACAGGAAAGCCTTCCACAGGGCGAACAAGTTTTGGTATTGTCAAAATCAGGCTATGTTACGTTAAGAATTCCTGTAACTATCCAAAACAATGCTCCTGTAGCTTTAGAATCCATTTTGATGGAAGTGGATCTATCTGCCATTGAAGCTCAAATTGGGGTAATAAGTCTTTCTGACAATGAATTGGATGAAGACGAGGGAACTTCTTACAATGTTTCAGGCTTGCTTCAAGCATCAAGAGATGTTTTCTTGAATGCTGCTTCGTATGATTTTAGCGCAACCTTTTTCAGACCAAGAGGTTATGATTCTGAAGATGGAAAAGTGCTTATCAACGGTTTGGAAATGAACAAACTTTACAACGGAAGGCCGCAATGGTCTAACTGGGGAGGCCTCAACGATGCCCAGCGCAACCAAATGTTTTCGATGGGTACTTCTGCAAATGAGTATAACTTTGGTCACCTTGCAGGTACTACCAATATTATTATGAGATCGTCGCAATACCGAAAAGGAGGGCGCATCTCTTATGCTACAAGTAACAGAAGTTACCGTGGCAGGGTTATGGGCTCCTATAACAGTGGGTTGTTGCCAAGCGGTTGGGCTTATTCTGTGCTTTTATCGAGACGTTTTGGCGAAGAAGGATTTAATGACGGTACTTTATATGATGCCAATTCATYTTTTGCGTCAGTAGAAAAAAAATTGAACGACTCCCACAGTCTTAACCTTACAGCATTCTATACACCGAACCGAAGAGGTAAATCTTCGCCCAATACCCAAGAGGTATATGACCTAAAAGGAACTCAGTACAATGCATATTGGGGTGAGCAAGATGGCGAAATTCGCAACTCGCGTATTAGGGAAATTGAAGAGCCTGTTATTATGTTGAACCACTTCTGGGATATTTCAGAAAAAACTCAACTTAATACCAATGTGGGCTATCAATTTGGAAAAACGGGGAATAGCCGTTTAGGTTACGACAATGCCCCAAACCCTGATCCTACGTATTACCAGAAACTACCAAGTTACTTTTTGGCAGACCCAACTGGCACAAACTACGAAGGAGCCTACCAGGCTTATTCAAGTTTTGTTAACGATGGCCAAATAGACTGGCAGGATATCTATGAAACAAATATTTTTTACGGAGGGACATCGCGGTACTATCTGTATGAAGACAGAAATGACGATAAGCAACTTTCCGCAAATACTATTTTGAACTCGCAGTTGACAGACCACATTGCCTTGACCGCTTCTTTTAATTATAGAAACCTTAATTCAAGCAACTTTGCCAATATGATAGATTTACTGGGGGGCAATGGTTATTTGGATGTTGATACCTTCAACTTTGGCGATGAATCACAAAGCGATTTGAACAACCCAGACCGCGTTGTTGGTAAAGGAGATAAATTCAAATACAACTTTGAGCTTGACGCTACAGACTATAGTGGTTTTGTACAAGGGCAGTTCACCTATTCCAAAGTAGATTTTTACTTGGCAGGAAAACTAGGCAAAACCACCTATCAAAGAAATGGACTGTACCGTAATGGTAACTTCCCCGACAATTCTTTTGGTCAAAGTGAAACATTGGATTTTACAACATACGGCGGAAAAGCAGGAGCTACCTATAAAATATCCGGAAGACACATTTTGGAAGTAAACGGTGCTTATTTTACCGATGCGCCTTCGCTTAGAAATTCCTTTTCAAACTCACGCCAGAACAACAATACCGTTATCGGTTTAACAGAAGAAAAAAATATAAGTATAGACGGAAGCTACATTTTCCGCTCTCCAATCGTGAAAGCACGTTTAACGGGTTACTACACTTTAATGCAGGATGCTTCTGAAATTTCCTTCTATTATGCCGACGGTATTTCAGTTCCCGGAATCAATTCAACTACAGCTTTTGTTCAAGAGGTGTTGACTGATATTGACAAAAGAAACGTAGGAGCAGAGTTGGGTATAGAAGCCCAAGTTACTCCCACTATCAAATTAAAAGGGGCTGCYGCATACGGACAAAATACTTATGACAATAACCCCAACCTTTATATAACTTCTGATGATTTTGACAATGTGGTAAACTTTGGAAAATCATATATGGAAAACTATAAAGTTGCTGGCGGCCCCCAGCAGGCTTACCAAATAGGATTTGAATACCGCGATCCAGACTTTTGGTGGTTTGGCGCAACGACCAACTATTTCAACAATGCGTATATAGATGTGTCACCACTAACAAGAACCTCAAATTTTTATTTGGACACAGACGGACAGCCTTTTAATGATTACGACCCAGCAGTAGCAAGAGAATTGCTAAAGCAGGAAAAGTTTGACGACTATATGTTGGTAAACGTCGTGGGCGGAAAGTCTTGGAAAATAAAAGATTATTTTGTTGGCTTCTTTGCAAGTATCAACAATATTTTCGACGAAAAATACAAAACTGGTGGTTTTGAGCAGGGAAGAAGTGCAAACTACAGAACCCTTTCTGAAGACACTGCAAACGATACCCGTGTATTTGGACCAAAATACTGGTACGGATACGGAACTACCTATTACCTTAACCTTTACGTAAGATTTTAAATAAGAAAAAAGAATTAATTTTATAAATATGAAAAGATTACTGAACATCAAACTTATACCTTTCCTATTTTTCTTAGGAATGATTGCTACTTCCTGTGTACAGGATGATGACTATAACGTGCCAGAGATTAATGTAGAAGAACCAAACGTTGACGTAAACACCACCATTACTGCCGTTAAAGAAATGTATGGCGGTTTTGAACCTGTAAAAGTTGAAGCAGGGCCAGATTCTACAGAGCCACTTTACATAGAAGCTTATGTAGTTTCTAGCGATGAGTCTGGTAATTATTACAAGCAGCTTATCATTCAGGACAAACCTGAAAACCCAACAGCAGGCCTATCTATCTCTACAAATGCAACTGACCTTTACACCAAATATGGTCCAGGTCGTAAAATTTATTTCCGCGTAGACGGATTGTATATTGGTGAATATGCTGGTCTGCCAACAATTGGTACTCAAGATGGTGATGAGGTTGGACGTATAGAGATAGAAGATTTTGAAAACCGCATCCTGCGTTCTACTGAAAGTGTAGAATTAGTTCCTACCGTTATAGGGGTTGGAGAAGCATCAAACCCTGCAAGATTGAACACTTTAGTAAAATTTGAAGGTGTTCAGTTTCCTGACGGTGTAGCGGGTGTTGAGGCATACGGAAACCTAAACAATACTTTTGGCGTAAACAGAACAGTAGAAAACTGTGACGGGCAGACCGTATTGCTTAGAACTAGTGGCTTTGCGGATTTCAAAAATATGACTCTACCCGAAGGCAACGGAACACTTACTGCTGTTTTGAGTATTTTCAACAGCGATTATCAATTGTTTATCCGCGATACAGATGATGTGCAGATGGACGGAGAGCGTTGCAGCAATGGTGGTCCCGGCGATGCTTTGGAATTACCTTTTTCAGAAAACTTTGAAGGGCAAACTGCCGGTACTGGTATGAATGTAAATATTTCAGGATGGACAAATGTAAACGTAAATGGCGGCACACGTCTTTATGAAGTTCGTGAGTTCGATTCAAACAAATACGCTCAAACCTCTGCATACAACTCAAACGAAAACCCGTATGAAGTGTGGTTAGTTACACCAGGACTTATTTTGCCTAGCGGATCTACTCCGACCCTTACTTTTGAAACCAATGATGGTTTTAATAACGGCGCTGCACTTACAGTGAAAATATCAACTGATTTTACAGGGGATGTTACAACAGCAACTTGGACAAACTTAAATGCAACCATTTCCAGTGGAAACACAAGTGGTTATGGTGATGAGTTTACCCCTTCTGGTGATGTGGACCTTTCTGCCTATGCGGGCCAAGTAGTTTATATTGCTTACCAATATGAAGGTGCATCAAACGGAACTACTACTACGTACCAAATAGACAACATTTCTGTAGTGGAATAATCCCTTGTGGAAATGTCCCTGCAAGGTTTTTAAACCTTGTAGGTCTTCCAAAAATGATAAAACCGCTTCCTTTGGGAGCGGTTTTTTTTATTTCCTTTAAAGAAGATCCACAGCAGCCCATTTAGGAAGGATGCTTACCCGAGTAATAAAACCTAACGTGTTTTCAGTAATTTATTGCGCAATATTTTCCAAAAAATAGCGCAATAAATTGTTCAAAGGAAGTTATCTATTGATACCCGCAAGAGTTTAGTGGAATTTAAAGCTTGACTTATTTCAATTTAAACCAACTGTAAATCGCGTTTTTTTTAAATAGAAAACTATATAGAAATGTATTGAGAGAGTAAGAGAGCAATTGCTGGCTTACGCGCGTACCAATAATTATCTGGAGCATCCCGTCATTATTCTGTTAAAGCAACAATCTTTCACCAACATCCCGCCTTTCAATTTACCCAAAAGAAAACCCCCACAACATTCCGCMATKGWNNTWAGMANGRGGKKTTTTCNGGTWRRWNNTAYYNGKTTANTNGYRKNAAAAYAWYTNAWCGCTYWACRATWATAAATTCTGAACGTCTGTTCTGTTGGTGTTGTGCTTCGGTACAGTTAGGAGCACAGGCTACTGCGGGACGACTTTCGCCAAATCCTTGACCGCTGATGCGATCCTTGGCAATTCCTTTTGAAATTACATACTGTACAGTACTTCTAGCGCGTCTTTCAGATAGGTCCATGTTGTAGGCTTCAGTACCGCGATTGTCAGTATGACCTTCTACTTTAATTACCATTTCAGGATTCTTCTTCATCAATTCTACCAATTTGTCAAGTTCAAAAGCTGCTTGTGGCTTGATGTTATGCTTGTCGAAATCGAAAAGAATTGGGTTCAACTTTACCATATCGCCTTCTACGATATCGTCAATTGGGCGAAGGGCAATGCGTAAATTTTTCTCGCCACTGCGCTGTGCAGCAATAGTTTCGGCATTGCTTTCATACCCATCCATAAATGCCTGAACTACGTGCGCTTGGTTGCAGGCAACGGCTAAGGTTCCCTTACCGTTGGCATCAGTATTTTGGCTTTTTAATTTATTCTCCTTGCTATCAAAAAGATCCAATCTGGCATTGGCCAAGGCCTGCCCGGTTTCGGCATCAACAACCATTACTAGAAGTTCGCAGGATTGCAATTTCTTTATTTTATAGATATCATCGCTTCCCTTGCCGCCTTTTCTGTTGGAAGACACATAACCTTCCTCTGTGGCTGGACTATAAGAATATGCAAAATCATCATCACTACTGTTAACTCCAAGTCCAAGGTTTTTAACTTCACCAAAAGAATCTCCGTTGGCTTCTGCTGCAAAAACATCCAGTCCGCCCATTCCCAAATGCGCATCGCTGCTAAAGTAGAGTGTGCCATTGGAGTCCACAAAAGGAAAGCCTTCCTTTCCTTCGGTATTGATGTAACCTCCTAAATTTACAGGGGTTCCAAACGTACCGTCTTTTGCTATAGACACTTTGTAAATGTCTGCCTTGCCTTTTCCACCCGGACGATCGCTGGTAAAGTAAAGGGTGCTTCCATCTGGGCTTAAAGCGGGATGACTGTTTGAATATTGATGATCGTTAAAAGGTACGGGCTTAATATCTTTCCACTCGCCATTCACGTTTTCGGCATAATAGATATTTAACTGGTTTATGCCGCCTTCGTCTTTTTTGTATTTGCCATTATAGTAATCGTTACGGTCAAAATACATGCGTTTGCCGTCTGCCGTTATCGCTACGGTGCTTTCGTGGTATTTTGTATTTACGTCTCCATTCAACAGCGATTCGTTCTTCTCAACCCCACCAACCATGGATGCTTTGTAAATATCCAAAAATGGTTCCTCGTTCCAGCCGTACTTTTTGCGGGAAGTGTTTCTGGCAGAAGTAAAATAGAAATCGTTGCCAACGACCATTCCACCAAAATCTGAGTACTTTGAATTCAAGGCATCAAGATTTGTGGCTGCATACTTTTGAGCATTTTCGTCAACAATTTCTGGCAGATAGTCAGGATTCTTCATAAATGCTACCGCTCTGGAATCGTTCGGTTTCATTGCTGCGAATTGCTTCATATACGTGTTGTACTCGCCAAACTTGCCATTTGCTTTTAGAGATTGGGCATAATTGTAAACCGTTTCAGGATCAACATCCTTCTTTTTTATTACTCTTTTGTAATAGGTTTCGGCTTTTTTGGTATCGTTTATAAAGAAATAACTGTTTCCCAAACGTTCAAAAACGTATGTGCTGCCTTCGCCTTTTTTCAGAAGCTTTTGATAGGCTTCGGCGGCATCGGTATATTGAAGGCGATCGTAATATTGATCGGCCTTTTTTGTTTTACTGTTTTGTGCGAAAGCCATTGTACTGCTTACCGCTATGAGTAAAAGGATTGTATATATCTTGTTCATCTTAAATGAAATTTGTTTGGTTATTAGAAGAATCTTGGTGAACGTAAAACACGTGGCTTAAAGAACAGGTCAAAGGTGAGCACCACTTCGTGCGAAGCTGGGCCCACTGTTTTCAGGTCGGATGTTACGTGGTCATAAGCATAGCCTATGCGAATGTTCGGGTTAATTTGGAACCCAACCAAACCGCTAAAGGAATCGTCCAATCTGTAAGATGCACCAAGTTCAAATTTATCATAAAATAGCGCGTTTAAGTTTCCGTCGTAAGAAACGGGCGCGTCAAAGGCAGATTTCACCATTACGGAAGGCTTCAACTTAAAGTTTTCAGAAACTTGGAATACGTATCCGGCGGTTGCGAAATAGTGGTTTGTTTCAGAACCGTACTTGATTCCGTTTTCGTCTAGGTGAACCGATTTCAGCATATTTGGAACAGAGAACCCTAAGTAAAACTTTTCGCCATACAGAAAAGCCCCCGCGCCAATGTTTGGGTAGGTGTTGTTTATGTCTTCTGAAAAGAAAGGATCGTTTGGATCCTGAAGCTCTAGACTGCTTAGGCCAACCTCGTGAAATGTAGCTCCGGCTTTTAGACCTAAAGCAAGTTTAACGGTACTGCCTAATTGCAAAGTATAGGAGAAGTCTGCGTACACGTTGGTTTCACTTACTGGCCCCAATTCATCTTTTATTGCCGAAAGGCCGAGACCTATTTTCTCACTTATTGGCGAATGTGCCGAAAAGGTAAAAGTAACGGGGTTGTCGTCCATTCCAGACCATTGGTTTCGGTAAAGTGCGGTGAGCGAAAGGCTCTCCTTTGACCCCGCATAGGCAGGGTTTACCACGTTCATATTGTACATGTATTGTGTGTACTGAGGGTCTTGCTGTGCCTGTGTATCCTGAAAGAGTAACACTGCCATCAATACAATTAGGATATATATATGTTTTTTCATCTTTATCTTTTTGATAGTTTAAAAAGTATTTATGGTTTTTAGTTAGCTTCTTGATTAAGATAAATCCAGCCTGTAGCTTGGGAGCCATAGACAGCATCATTACCAGCAAGGTCAATTACATAGAAATAGGTTCCTGTAGGGAGGTCGTTGCCATCATTGGTTTGGCCTCTCCATTGGTTTGTGTAATTGTTCTGCTCAAAAACCAGGCTTCCTAATCTATTAAAGATTTGGAGTTTGTTTATACCGGCTCTATCATTCAAAAATGTAAGATCTAATGTATCATTAAAACCATCACCATTTGGTGAAAGTCCTTGTGATATTACACAGTTCCCAACTTCGTATAGATTTATGTCTACGGAATCGGTGCCAGAACATCCGCCCACACTAATAACTACTGTATAGGTTTGTGCGCCTAGTGTTCCTGGAGCAATCATAATATCAAGGGTACTATTGGTTTCATCCCCTATTAAATTGCCATTTAAGAACCATTGATAGGTGGCTCCTTCTTCTGCGGTAGTGGCTGTTAACGTACGCGGCTCATTAGCGCATACTTGGAAATCTTCTCCCAGCGTTACTTCCAGATCATCTCTAAAGGAAACCGTTATAGTATCATTAGCTGTACAATTACCCACAGTAACCAGTACTGAATAAGTGCCTATCTCGGTTATGGTTATTGTAGGATTAACTTCCCCGATTAATACTGTGCCATTTAGGCTCCACTCATAATTTGCTTCTTGGGGGTCGTAATTAGAGGGGGATGCATCTAAAATGACAGGTTGATCAAAACAGGTCTGGAAATCATCGCCCAATTCAATTTCTACATTACCCAATGTGAWAATAACAGTATCGGTAGCAGAACATTCTCCCACAGTAGCTACAACCGTATAGGTACCAGCGGTTGTCACTGTCAAGAAAGCTGTTGTTTCATCAGGAATTATAGTTCCATCTAAACTCCATTCAAAAGTTGCTAAGGCAGGATCAAAATCTAATGCTTCAGCCTCTAAAACCACAGGGTTTTCAAAACAACTGCTAAAATCATTGCCCAAGGAAACCTGAAGGTCTTGCGGAAGAATAGTAATTTGATCTGTGGCAGAGCAGCTAGCAATATTTACTATTACACTATAAACACCGTAGCTGGCAGCAGTAATGGTAGGATTGGTTTCGCCAGGAATTATAGTGCCATCTAAACTCCATTCGTAAGTAACATCGGCAGGGTTGTAGTTTGACGGTGTTGCATCGAGAATAATGGGCTCAAAGAAACAAGTGGCAATATCGTCACCTAATTCAATTAGAGGGGTTTCATAAAAATTTATAGTTACTGAAGCCGTAACAGTACAAGTGCCAATAGTAACTTCTACGGAATACGTACCGGAAGTAGTTACGGTAATGGTCTGGGTGGTTTCGCCAGTGCTCCATAAGAAAGTCGCATCGGCAGGGTCACCACCAATAATCTCTGCAGTAATATCAAAGCTCTGGGCATCGCAAAGGTCCATATCATCACCAACATCTACAGAAAATGACCCTATTCTTGTAACCGTCACCTCGTCAGTTTCCGTCACCTCATCGCCGTTGCAATTGGTATAAACAGCCTGGGCAGTATAGGTAGTTGAAGTATCTGTAGGGCAGACGGTAACAGTAGGATCAGTGCCTATTACAGTACCAGCACCATCAAGCCAAGAGAAAACTACATTAGACATCCCATTGGGAGTAAAACGCCATGCCTCATWTGAGGCACTCCAGTTTCCAGTATTTCTACCTGGAGGGGTGTAGCCTAGACTCCCATCCTGGTTTTGTATTCCTAACACTGCATTCCCATCATTCCAGGTACATCCATTTGGTCTATCCTGAACGTAAACCTCAACTACATTAGTAGTTTCATAAATAACTACCTGTGAGGTCAGAGTTAGAAAATTACAGTCACTTCTATAATAAGGGATATCTGGGAAGTTAACAACCATGGTACGGCAGGGAGATTCACCAAATACAGTCCAGTTGATCTGCCCTGAACCACCTACAGAAGGATCTACGTCCATATAGGGGCCAAAGATGGTTGTGAAAAATAAGTTTGGATCGGGTATAGATTCGTCAAAAGACCAATCACAAGTTCCTCCCGGAGTATTGTTTATTAGGTCAAAAGAAACTACAGCGTTCGAGCCTATTATCATTTCAGTATAAGTTTCACCAAAAAAACAGAAATCAAATGGCAACTGAATGGCCTCAGACCAACGGTCATCGATGTTTACCGATACTGGAGTTCCTCCTGTAAACGGAAAAGGCGGGTCATAGGGAATGGAAGAAACTTCATAACTGGTGGTTTCTCCAGTATCTAAAAAACTTGCAGTAAGGTCTGTACAGGACTGTCCGCAGTCCAGTTCCACGTCTTCTCCAGCATAAACATTTGGGCATCCTGGCCCCTGAGAAAATGAAGCAAAAGAGACGGTTAAAAAGCAGAAAAGAAGAAATTGTTTTCTTTTAAAGTTGTGGGTAAAAAAATGAAAGCAACTTTGTAAATAGAGAGGTAATTTTTTATTCATAAAGTTNWTMTTRKAKKWTMYYANRATWYATTRWCNWGNTTNAASTTKYTTKYRRSWKSCGRMWTRYRKSWWRYKKYWTRGGTTAATTAAAAGCTTATTGCATTTGTTTGTTAAAGAAAAAGCAAGAAGTAAGTGCCTCAGTCCTCCCTAACATTGAGTCTCAATAATTTATTAGAAGAGGGTTTACTTTAATGTGATTATCTTTTTATGACATAAATTAAAATAATCTAGAATGAAAACAGTACCGACTACTATTTTTCGTATTAAAGGATGACCATCACCACAGTTTGAGGATTTTCAAATTTAAGATTTAAAATTTTATAATTGTTAATTGCTTGTAAAGTACAAAAAAGACTTGTCCTTTGTTTTGTACATTTGCCTTATTGATTAAATATTTAGCATTACAAAAAATCAGTACTCATATATAGAAACAATAGTTCCAATATTATCAACAGCATCCATAGCTTATACAATATGAACAGTGCCAACAGAATCAAAATAAGATGATTGAACAAACAGACATTTCTTACGAAAAAACAGTATTAATTGGGTTAATAACCCAATATCAGAATGAAGAAAAATCTGAAGAATACCTTGATGAACTTGAGTTTCTGGCATATACTGCGGGGGGAGAGGTGCTAAAGCGCTTTACTCAAAAAATGGAAGTACCCAACCCCAAAACTTTTATTGGTACTGGAAAGCTGGATGAGGTAAAAGACTTTGTAAATGAACACGAGGTTGGTGTCGCAATTTTTGACGACGAACTTTCGCCGGCTCAGCAAAAAAATATTGAAAAAATTCTTCAGTGTAAAATAATAGACCGAACCAATTTGATTCTTGACATTTTTGCCCAACGTGCCCAAACAAGTTACGCACGTACACAGGTAGAACTGGCACAGTACGAATATCTATTGCCGCGCCTTGCAGGTATGTGGACCCACTTGGAACGCCAACGTGGAGGTATTGGGATGCGAGGTCCGGGGGAAACCGAGATCGAAACAGACAGACGTATTGTGCGTGACCGTATTGCTTTGCTGAAAGAAAAATTGAAAAAAATTGACCGCCAAATGGAGGTGCAGCGCGGTAACCGTGGCTCGCTGGTGCGCGTGGCGCTAGTAGGTTACACAAACGTAGGAAAATCTACATTGATGAACGTAATTAGCAAAAGCGACGTTTTTGCCGAAAACAAACTTTTTGCAACACTTGATACTACCGTTCGCAAAGTAGTAATTGGGAATCTTCCGTTTTTACTTACCGATACCGTTGGTTTTATCCGAAAATTGCCCACACAACTTGTAGAATCCTTTAAAAGCACACTTGATGAGGTTCGCGAAGCTGACCTACTGTTGCACGTTGTAGATATTAGCCACCCATCTTTTGAGCACCATATCGATTCGGTCAATAAAATTTTAGAAGAGATTGGCAGTGCAGATAAACCTACTATTATGGTTTTCAATAAAATTGACGTCTATGATCCTGAGAAAATTGAGGATGACGATTTGATGACCGAAAAAACAAAGGAGCATTATACTTTGGAAGAATGGAAACAAACCTGGATGGCCAAACTTAACGGAGATGCTATCTTTATTTCAGCATTGAACAAAGAAAATTTTAATGAATTCCGAAAACTTGTCTATGATAAAGTAAAGGAAATACACACCACACGCTTCCCTTATAACAACTTTTTGTATGATGAGTACACGGAAGATGATGAAACCCACTAAAATTTAAACTATGAAAAAAGCCGACTCATATTTTTGAAGTCGGCTTTTTGTTATTTACATTTTTTAAAATCCGTAGGTCAATCCCACACCCAAAGTTTCACGTATTTGGAAACCTTGTACCGCATTATCGTCATAAATAGCCTGAAAGGTTACGTTTGAAGAGATATATCTATTCACCTTCATAACAAGGTTAAAGGTGTAGTCTACATCCACGTTTTGGGGGTCTTCCAAATAATTGGAATACAGGTTCAAAATGTTTTCTGCGGAAATATTTGCCATAATATCAAATTTGGCATAAGCAGAAATTGAGGCTCCGAATTCAAAACGGGAGCTTTCGTTTGCGTCAACCCCGAAATATTTATTCTCGTTATAAGCATCTAAAGCACCGGGTACAGTTTCATCTACAGCTGTAAAATCTTTATCAACCAAAATGAATTTAGCCGTTGCTGGAGAAATATTCACATACAGATTATCACTTTTTTTCCAAAGGAAACCTGGCCCAAACTGAAGGTAGGCGGGTGAGAGAATGTGAGTGGTTTCTGTACGGTAGCCTTCGTCTTCAGGATTCAAGTCGCTATTAAACTCATAGCCTTTTGCAAATTGTGTTTTAAAGTTCAGGAACAATGAATAATACCAATTGCTTTCTTTTATCTGTTGGCCRAGAATAGAGTTTAGCTCCAGGCGATCATTGGTTTTCCGGGAATATTTATCATCCTTGTTTTTGGTAAGCCCATATTCACCTATCAGCCGGTTGTTCCAGCTAAGTTTGTCGTGCTTATAATTAAAATCATATGTAAGTGAAAGGTTTCCGGAATAATTGGATGTTCCGCCACCAGTCCATTCTGCGTTAAAGGCAGCTTGGTTGAATAATAAGGAAAGGTTTCCCGCACGCGTCCAACCATTGGGGATGGTATCTTTGGGGGTTTCTTCTTGGGCAATTATGGCCATTGGCGCAGCAAAAAGTACTGTCAGAAGTAAAAGTTTCTTCATCGTTATAAAAGGTTTTGTTTTTGCAAAAGTACTTACTCTTTATTAAATATTTCGATAGAAAATTTTAACGGTTCTTGCTTTTCTTGAAAAGTGGAACTGAAGAACATGCTTCTCCATACATAATACTTTTGGCAATCGGTTGTAATTTTTGCGCCAAAAGAACATAGGCGTTCTGCGGAATAGGTTTATGGGCGCAACCTTTAATTATTACAGGTTTGTCTTTATATTCTGAAACATCCAAGTTTTGAAGTACTTCCGCAAAAAGAATGCTCTCCAGTTCTTCCAAAGTGCCAACGGTAATTTTTTTGGCAAAAGGCGCCAAATGAAGTGATAATAACAAGTAAGCCCAGCCGGGCACGATTGCATCTGTGCTGCAAAATAGAGCAACGTATTTATTGTCATATTTACTCCAATCGTGTTGAGCGGCCTCTTCCCGAAAACTATTTTCCCGAAGCACAATACCTTCCAGCAACCATTGTGAAATATCAAAAGAAACCCTTTCTCCTTTGGGATAAATTTCCTCAAGATCAAAGGTTACAAGCTTGCTGTTCGCTACGCGATTTATTATTTCTTCAGACACTTTTAAAAGTTATTAGTTAAGATTGAAAGGTTTTTTTTGCCTACAGCCTACAGCCTACAGCCTACAGCCTACAGCCTTTTCAAAGCATTCCAAGTTCCAGCTTGGCTTCTTCGCTCATTAAGTCTTGGCTCCATGGTGGATCAAAAGTAATTTCCACTTCTGCATCTTTAATCATTTTCATGGATTTTACTTTTTCCTCAACTTCTAGGGGCAAGCTTTCTGCTACGGGACAGKYYRKTGWANTRWGMGNCMTYANTAKTTTTWCNTMSCKGYCWWYATTNNAAYKMMARCGKNAKWRRYWMGTCCAANGMTCRWARMYATSNACMKKTAKTTYKSSWTYATWRNNATKRWWTYARNGKAYSGTAACNAYWTTTTYGSNNAANKKGRCCMYGTNNATTTSTRTTNTMYATTWCYTTMNTNATTAAGTTGTGTTTGATATGCCAAGGCATACATTTTCATTTGCTTTATCATCGACACCAGGCCGTTTGCACGGGTGGGCGAGAGGTGTTCCTTTAGCCCTATTGCATCAATAAAATCTGTATTTGCATCTAAGATAGCCTGTGGTTTTTGATGGGAAAAAACGCGAATCAAAACCGCGATAATACCTTTGGTGATTATGGCGTCACTATCTGCGGTGAAAATAACTTTGCCGTCCCTCATTTCAGAATTGAGCCACACTTTGCTTTGGCACCCTTTTATCAATTTATCTTCGGTCTTTAAATTTTCATCAATTAAAGGAAGCGACTTGCCGAGGTCTATCATATATTCATAGCGCTGCATCCAGTCTTCAAACATTGAAAACTCGTCAATTAATTCTTCCTGTATTGCTTCAATCGTCATAAAATTTTATTCATTTGAATCCTTGGTTGCACTTAAGAGTACACTTCGATCTGTTTTGGAATAAAGGGTTAAAACTCCGTTTTGTAAACCGTATGTTCCGGTGTTGTTCAATGCATTCAAAAAATCTCTCTCCGTGTTCATTATATTTTTGTCCATGCACATCTTTTCGCTCACTGCTAAATCGCCAAAATTAATGCTGTAAAGATCAATTGTGTAATTTCCAAAAACTGAATTGCAACCTGTTGTTCCGCGAAAAGAATTATCTATTGCAGAAAGCGTAAAGGTTGGGTTTGTGGTGTTTTCCAATTTCTTTCCATTTATTGAATTTACGGTATAACTGCCCGTTAGTTGAACGCTTCCGGCTACGTCAATTACTTTTTTTGTTTCGTCGCAACCTGTAAAAATTATTGCAAATAGTAAAATTGAAACTGTGGCAAGTGCTTTCATAATGATATGTTTTAAAAGTTAGATGTCAAAGTTCAAGCTTTAAGCGTAGGTTAAGGTTCAACTTAACATCATTTTAGCTTTTTTTACCGCTGCTACCAATGCGTCCACTTCTTCCAACGTATTGTAAAACGCAAAAGAAGCCCGCACCGTACCCGGAATTTTATAAAAATCCATAATAGGTTGTGCGCAGTGATGGCCTGTGCGTACCGCAATGCCCAATTTGTCAACAATGGTTCCAATATCATACGGGTGGATCCCTTCGATGTTAAAGGAAATAACCGAGGTTTTAGCGGGGCCGGTACCATAAATTTTTAAGCCTTCAATTTCTAAAAGTTTTTGGGTGGCGTATTTTAAAAGTYCGTTTTCGTGTGCTTCAATTGCGTTAAAGCCAATTGCGTTAAGATAATCAATTGCAGCTCCAAAAGCAATTCCGCCACAAATATTGGGCGTTCCCGCTTCAAATTTATGCGGAAGCGCGGCATAGGTAGTTTTCTCAAAAGTTACATCGGCAATCATTTCGCCGCCACCTTGATACGGCGACAATTTGTTGCCCCATGCTTCTTTCATATAAAGAATGCCAACACCGGTTGGGCCGCACATTTTGTGGGCTGAGGTTACGTAGAAATCTACATCCAGTTTTTGAAGATCGGGTTTTATATGCGAACACGATTGCGCCCCGTCTATTAATACCGCAGCTCCCACTTTATGCGCTTTTTCAATGATTTCAGCAATGGGATTTATGGTTCCCAATGCGTTTGAAATATGGTTTACAAAAACCAGTTTTGTTTTCGTGGTAAGCAACTTTTCGTATTCCGAAAAAACCAAAATACCTTCCTCATTCATCGGAATTACTTTCAGTATGGCTCCAGTTTTTTCGCAAAGCATTTGCCACGGCACAATATTGCTGTGGTGCTCCAATGCCGAAACTAGAATTTCATCGCCTTTTTTTAGAATTTCAGAAAAACCATTTGCAACCAGGTTTATTCCGTGGGTGGTCCCGGCTGTAAAGACGATTTCATAGGCTTGTTTTGCATTAAAATGGTTTTGGATTTTTCTTCTAGCTCCTTCGTAGGCGTCTGTCGCTTCCTGTGAAAGGGTATGTACGCCACGATGGATGTTTGCATTGTAGTTGCTGTAATAATCCACAATGCAATCAATAACCTGTTGCGGTTTTTGCGACGTTGCGGCATTGTCCAGATATACCAACGGATATCCGTTTACCTTTCGGGAAAGTATGGGGAAATCTTGGCGGATTCTTTGGATATCAATGCTCATGAAAAGAAATCATTTTTAAAGCTCAAACCCCAAACTAACCCCAATTTTATTGGCAATAAGTTTGTTGATTCGCACCTTCAATTCTGGAATTTTTACACTTTCCAACACAGTATTGGCAAAAGCATACATCAACAAAGCGCGTGATTCTTTCAACCCAATTCCGCGGCTGCGCAAGTAGAATAGTGCGTCTTCATCAAATTGGCCAATGGTGCAGCCGTGCGAGCATTTTACATCGTCAGCAAAAATTTCCAGCTGAGGTTTGGCGTTGATCGTGGCTTTATCGTCAATCAAAATATTATTGTTTTGCTGAAAGGCATCAATTTTTTGCGCGTCTTTTTCAACAATAATTTTACCGTTGAAAACTCCTGTGGAAGCTTCCGCAAAAAGTCCTTTATAGTCTTGGTGGCTTTCACAATTGGGTGCAATGTGGTGTACCAATGTGTTGTGGTCTGTATGTTGTTTGCCTTCCAGAATTGTGATTCCTTTTAATGTAGAATCACAGTGTTCTCCTTTTTGGAAAAAGTTGAGGTTGTTGCGCACTAATTTTCCACCAAAGGCGAAAGTATGCACGCGGCAAACGGTATCGCGTTTTTGTGAAATATAGGTGTTATCAATTAACGAGGCGGTGGCTTCGTCGTTTTGAATTTTATAATAATCTACGTAAGCGCGTTTTTCGGCAAAGATCTCTGTAACCGAATTGGTGAGAACTTCATTGCCGGAAAGGCTTTGGTGTCGTTCTATTATTTGAACATGGGCGTTTTCGCCAACCACAATTAAATTGCGGGGTTGTAAAAACATTGCGGCTTCATTTCCGGTAGAAAAATTGATTATTTCAATGGGCTTTTCCACTTCTTTGTGAGCGGGAATATGAATGTAAGCGCCTTCTTTTGTAAAAGCAGTATTTAGCGAAGTTAGGCTGTCGCTTTTAGCAGCTTTGTTGAAATAGGTTTCAATAATTGGTTTGTACTTGCTTTTGTTCAAGGCTGCGGACATTAAGCAAACATCAAGCGAATCGTGCGTCGTTTCTGAAAGAAAGGAATYATATACACCATCCACAAAAACAAGCTTGTAAGTGTCTATTTCGTGCAGAAAATACTTGCGAACATTTTTTAGCTCAACGTTACGCTCTTTGTTTGAATAAATGCTATAATTAGGCTTCAGCAGGGAATTCAATGAAGTATATTTCCAAGCTTCATCTTTCTTCGTTGGAAACCCTTTTTCTTCAAAGATTTTAATGGCATTGTTGCGCACATCGTGCAATGGCGAATCAAACTCCAAATAGTCTTCGAGGGCGATGTATGATGATAATAATTTGTCTTTAAAACTCATGAAAATATTGTTTCAAGTTTTTTGTTTCAGGTTTCAAGTTATTTGAACTTGTTGCCCTTAAATTCATTTTTGTTCAGATATATGATAAAGTTCGCTATTCGTTTACTTAAGTTCAAATATCTATTAACCAAAGAAGATAATTCTTCTTCTGAAATATATTCAGAATCATAAATCCTATATAATTGCGAGCGAGATTCTCCCGCGGAACCTTTTGCGATTGATAGAAATTGTCTGAATTCTAAATTTCCGTCTCTTTCAAACTCTTCGGCTATATTGTCCATTACGGAACCCGATGCGTTTTTTATCTGGTCTCTTAGTTTGTAATCGGTTTTTAGTTCAGTATTTTTTGATAACCAGATTATTTCTTTGGAAAGAAGTCTTGCTTCTTTCCAAATATCTAAATCTTCAAACCTTTCAATTGTGGCCATAAATTTTTGGATTTTATCCAACCAGAAACTTGAAACCAGAAACCAGAAACTATTTTAAACCAATTCCTCTTTAATCCAGTCGTAGCCTTTCTCTTCAAGTTCATAAGCAAGTTCCTTGCTACCGGATTTTACTATTTTCCCGTTCATTAGTACATGTACAAAATCTGGAACTATATAGTCCAAAAGACGCTGATAGTGAGTGATGACGATTACTGCATTGTCCTGGCTCTTCAATTTATTTACACCATTTGCTACAATTTTAAGGGCGTCAATATCCAATCCTGAATCAGTTTCATCAAGAATGGCGAGTTTGGGTTCCATCATTGCCATTTGAAAGATTTCGTTTCGTTTCTTTTCTCCTCCGGAAAAACCTTCGTTTAAGGATCGTGAAAGAAATTTTCTATCAATTTCCAGCATATCTGCCTTTTCCTTGATCATTTTCAGCATTTCAGAAGCTGGCATATCTTCTTGGCCTTTTGATTTGCGGGTTTCGTTGATTGCGGTTTTTATAAAGTTTGTAACTGAAACACCCGGAATTTCAACAGGATATTGAAAGGATAGAAAGATTCCTTTATGAGCTCTCTCTTCTGGATCCAATTCAGATATATCTTCGTTTTCAAAAGTGATATAGCCTCTGGTTACATCAAATTCCTCTTTGCCGGCTACAACAGATGCCAAGGTGCTCTTGCCAGAACCATTGGGGCCCATTATTGCGTGTACTTCACCCGCTTTCACTTCTAAATTAATACCTTGCAGTATATCCTTTCCTTCCAGCCCGGCGTGTAAATCTTTAATCTTTAGCATTTTAATTATTCTTTGTTGTTTCGTTTAGTTTAATTACTTCATCTGAAGGTTTAGTGGCGACATTCATTATTTCGGTAATGGTAATAATCTCTTCCCATTCACTTTCGCTATCGGTGTTTTCCGTAACGTTGCCACGTACGATTACATTTA
The DNA here is from genome assembly GCA_002733915.1 of Aequorivita sp. Classification (GTDB taxonomy): domain Bacteria; phylum Bacteroidota; class Bacteroidia; order Flavobacteriales; family Flavobacteriaceae; genus Aequorivita. Next base: position 15,419 of record NVXN01000014.1, on the reverse strand, counting down.
CCATATCAATATCATTTTGTTTTATTGCAGCGACTTGTTTGGATAATTGTTCTGAAACCGAATTGCGCTTGACGCCATAGATAAAATTATTGCCCATTAGCACCATTACTCCGTTTGAATCTATAAAGTCTCCTTTATAAGCTTGCGCTTTTTGAACCGTATCAACTGTAACTTCTTGGGTTTCCTCTTTTTTCTCCTCAGAATTTTTACAGGAAAAAATGGATAGTGAAAGCGCTAATAACAAAATAATTTTTTTCATAAAAGATAGCCGTTTTTTAAATTTTTATATACCTCAATAAATTGTTATCCAACCGACCCTTCCAGACTGATTTCTAAAAGTTTCTGGGCCTCTACAGCAAACTCCATCGGGAGTTTGTTTAACACTTCCTTGCTGAAACCATTTACTATTAGAGCAATGGCCTTTTCGGTTTCAATTCCACGCTGGTTGCAATAGAAAATTTGGTCTTCACCAATTTTACTTGTAGTAGCCTCATGTTCTATTTGGGCAGWTTTGTTTTTGGCCTCAATGTACGGAAAGGTATGTGCTCCACAACTGTTGCCCATTAACAATGAGTCACATTGGGAAAAGTTGCGGGCATTGTCTGCATTTGGCATAATCTTTACCAATCCGCGATAGCTGTTCTGTGATTTTCCAGCCGATATGCCTTTGGAAATAATGGTACTTTTTGTGTTTTTGCCAATGTGTATCATTTTTGTTCCCGTATCTGCCTGTTGAAAATTGTTGGTAACGGCAATTGAATAAAATTCACCTATAGAGTTATCGCCCTTTAACACACAACTTGGGTATTTCCAAGTAACTGCGCTTCCGGTTTCCACCTGTGTCCAAGAGATTTTTGCGTTTTTTTCACATAGGCCTCTTTTGGTAACAAAATTGTAAACACCACCCTTACCTTCCTTATTTCCGGGAAACCAGTTTTGTACGGTTGAATATTTTATTTCGGCATCGTCCAGAGCGATCAATTCCACTACTGCGGCATGCAATTGGTTTTCATCGCGGCTGGGAGCCGTACAGCCTTCCAGATAGCTTACATAGCTTCCTTCATCTGCAATAACCAGGGTTCTTTCAAATTGTCCCGTGCCCGCTTGGTTAATTCTGAAATAGGTAGAAAGCTCCATTGGGCAACGAACCCCTTTTGGTATGTAGCAAAAAGAACCATCACTGAAAACAGCGCTGTTCAAAGCTGCGTAAAAATTATCCCGTTGTGGCACTACAGTTCCAAGGTATTTTTTTACCAATTCTGGGTGTTCTTTTATAGCCTCGGAAATAGAGCAAAAAATAATTCCTTTTTCCGCCAAGGTTTTTTTAAAGGTAGTTGTAACAGAAACAGAATCCATTACAATATCTACAGCAACTCCAGCTAGTTTTTTTTGTTCGTCCAAAGAAATTCCGAGCCTTTTGAAAGTGTCCAATAGTTCGGGATCAACTTCATCAATACTGTTGTATTTTGGCTTTTTGTTTGGTGCGGAATAATAGGAAATATTCTGAAAGTTGGGTTTTTCATAATGTACGTTTGCCCAATCCGGCTCTACCATTTCCTGCCAATAGCGGAAAGATTCCAGGCGCCATTCAGTCATCCATTCAGGTTCTTCTTTCTTTTTTGAAATAGCGCGTACAATTTCTTCGTTCAATCCAACCGGGAAGGTGTCAGACTCTATATCGGTATAAAAACCATATTCATATTCCTTGGTTTCCAGTTCTTTCTTTAAATCGTCTTCGGTATACTTGCTCATCCTCATTAATTATTTTAAAGTGAAAAAGACTCACCGCAACCACAGGTGCGATTTGCATTTGGGTTATTGAACACAAATCCTTTTCCATTCAGGCCTCCACTGTATTCAAGTGTGGTACCTACTAAATATAAAAAGCTCTTTTTGTCAATGGCTATTTTTACTTGGTCTTCTTCAAAAAGCTTGTCGTTTTCGCCTAGATTGTGATCAAATTTCAATTCGTAGCTCAATCCAGAACAGCCACCACTTTTAACGCCCACGCGCACAAAATCCTCGGCAATATTGAAGCCTTCTTCCGCCATCAATTGCGCAATTTTTGTTTTAGCGCTTTCGCTTATCTTAACCATATGTAGATTAATTCTAAATTAGACGGCAAATATACATCAATTCGCACTTTTAACCATACAGATGCGGGATTTTAAAACTATAGAGCAATAGTTTTAAACAATAATTAACAAGTAGGTTTTGTAATTCTTTAAAGCTGAAAAAGCTTAAATATCAATTTGGATCCTGAAAATCTGGATTATTGATAAACGAAGGGTCTGAAAGCGAAAGAAGAAAAGCTTTCAAATCTGCTTTGTCAGATTCTGATAATTGGACTCCACCTCTGGATACCGCTTTCATAAGCGGATCAATTGTTGGTGAGTACACAAGACCTTCGCTATAATGGTTTATCACTTCATCCAAAGTAGCAAAGCGGCCATCGTGCATGTAAGGAGCTGTATAGGCCAGGTTTCGTAAAGAAGGAGATTTAAACCATCCATCTTGGCTGGGGTCTCCGGTAACATTGCCTAGACCTTTGTCTGTGATAATTGCATCAAGACCATTGTTGTGAAAAATATTATCGGTCCACAAGGGGCTGTTTTCATTTCCGTGGCAGTGGAAGCAATCGCCTCGGGTTTCATCCATGAATATTTGAAAACCGTTCAGTTCTTGAGGCGTAAGGGTACCTTCTCCCTGCAAATATTTGTCAAATGGAGAATTTGCGGAAATTAGCGTACGCTCAAATTGCGCAATTGCCTTGGCAGTTAGCTCTTTTGTAATATTTCTCGTTCCAAATGCTTTGTAGAATAATTCGGGATAGGTTGCATGGCCCTGTAAACTTGCCACTGCATTTTCCCAGGTATTGTGCATTTCAATAGGATTGGTGACGGGTTCTAGAGCCTGTGCTTCAATACTCGTAGCACGGCCGTCCCAAAAAAACTTTTCATTGCCGTTCCATGCCATATTAAAAAGCGGCATAGAATTACGTGTTCCCTCTATTCCATCTATACCCACGCTAAATTGTAAATCGTCGGTAAATGAATTTGCCGGCTTGTGGCAAGATGCACAGGCTTGGGTTCCATCTCCCGAGAGTATGGGGTCAAAAAATAATTTTTTCCCCAGGGCAATCCCTTCTACGGTCTGGGGATTGTCAGCAGGAATAGTTGGGGGAGGCAATAAACGCTCAAAAATGGGGGGGAACGGTCAATGGTTTCGGAGTGGGTGTATAGTCTTCACTAGGTTCCACGGGATCTGGATCGCTTGAACAAGCTGTAACCAAGCTCAAGGCTAGCAATCCAAATATTAATCGAAACATTTTCATGGACCGTTCCTTCATTTTTAATTACTGTATAATCTCACCAATGCTAAAAACAGTGGCGCCATTTCTTTGCATGTCTTTTTGGGCAAGATAGTTCATCATTAAATCAACGCTGCGGTCATTTAAATCCCAAGTGAGTGGGTTTTTATACCATTCTGAAATATCCATTTTAATTTCAATGGTTGCATCATCGGTTATGGTAAAGTTTTGGTCAAAWTCAAAASWANTAMRNATYTTKCWYAAWAAMTYCTTCGCTTACTCTTGCGGTACCATGGTGATATGCGTATGGATGCGGATCGCCCGTGGGGTCATCAAAAGATCCTTCCATTTGCATAAAGTGATAACCACCACCAAGCATAGAGGGCCAGTTCCAACTGGCAGCATTTAAGTCTGGATAGGCACCACTCTCGTTATCAGCTTCGTTAAATCCATAAATAAATGATATGCCCGTATAATCCCCAGTAGTTGCATTTAAAGCAGGTGATAGGGTTAAAGTGGTGGGCTCGGTTAGATCTACTAATTGGTATTCGGTAAAATCTACAGAAGTGCCATCAGCTTTATGAAGGGATATTCTTGAAATTAAATACCGAAGTTTTGAAATACTAAGGAAATTTCCAGCAGCATTGGTATAAACAGATGAATTAAAATCTGCTTTTGTTACCGGTATTCCGCCAAAATTCTGGGTAAATTTGAAATCGACAGAAACATTCTGTGGCGTAGGTTCGCSASMAKYAYYRTCYYKTWKMSRKYSYASTGNNRYWRMTKYWRSKGCGNMMTWRYWMAMYYWYTTTYTTMAKWGSTTMAAKANWAKGNGRWWKWWAAKWRKYSWTYWTAWTTTATTTTAATTAATAAAAAATCTTTAGAGCCTTTATTTATTGGGATATCCACATCGTTGCTTTCGGTATTACCTACTGCTACAATTTTATTCTCGGTTGTTTCTATAGCTTCAGAGGCAAAGTCCAATCCGGAGCCGCCAATGCTTTTCTGAAATTTCAAACCTCCGTTTTCATCAACTACAAAAATCCAAGCATCGTTAACACCATTATTTGTTGTTAAGTCTATATCATTGCTTCTGCTGTGTCCGGAAAGAATGTAATCTCCATTGGCACGCTGCACAATACTATGTGCGGTGTCAAATTGTGAACCACCGAACGATTTTTGCCAGATTTTACTGCCGTTATCATCAAATTTTACCATCCAGGCATCGGCATTTCCACGGGGAGAAGTTACGTCTTGGTCTGCACTCCTAGAGTCTCCCACCATAATATAGTTACCGTCCTGGGTTTTTATAGAAGCATAAGAGTTGTCTATCTCATTGCCGCCAAAAGATTTGGTCCAGACCAAATCTCCTGTAGCTGTCAATCTTACTGCCCAATAATCATAAGTTCCTTTGGGATCGGTCTTGTCAAAATCAACGCTTTCTGAAGTACCTGTCATCAAGAAGCCACCGTCTTCAGTTTCATGGGCGTCATAGCTTCTATCATTATTGGTGCCCCCAAAGTAACGCCTCCATTCTTTGGTGCCATCTGCTTTGAGTTTTATGCCCCAAAATTCGCCTACGCCGTGGAGGCTTCCTCTGCCCACGTCATTTCCGCCCCCACCACTTGCGGAAACATCAAAAAAGCCAGTTATAAAATAACCTCCGTCTGAAGTTTGAAAAGCTTTATAGGCTTGGTCACTTCCTGAAAAACCAAAATTTTCTTCCCATAATATAGTGCCGGTTGCGTCAACCTTTACTACCCAATAATCTTGAAATCCTTCATTTTCAGAAACGTCTCCATCATTACTTGTAGTAAAACCACTTAAAAGGTAGCCGCCGTCATTTGTTTTGGTTATGCGAGAGGCACTTTCATCATCGCTGCCTCCGTAGGTTTTGCTCCAAATAATATCGCCGGTTTTGGCAATTTTAACGAGCCAAAAGTCACTGTCGGTACCACTTCTGCCTGTTACATCTCCATCCGTGCTTCGTGTGGTGCCAAGCACCATGTAGCTGCCATCATTGGCCTCTATAATAGAAACTGCTTCATCAATGCCGCTGCCGCCATAGGTCTTCACAAGCTCTATTTCGCCATTTATTTCTGGTTCAGGCTCGTTGCCATCATCCTTACCACAGGAAAATAAAAATAACGGAATTGAAAGCAGTAAAGCAAGTGCTTTTAATTTGGAGTTTTTAAAAATTAGCATAATGGGGAAAAACAATTTTTTAGTCTATTAGCAATCGGTTTGTCGTAGAAGCATTAACCTTCATTACATACATACCAGCTTGAAGGTTTGAAACATCCACATTTTCTGAAAGATTTTGGTCAAAACTTAGATCCAAAACTTTTTGTCCCAGMATATTGAAGATTTCAACTTGGTTTATAGGCTCTGTTTTAGACGTAATATTTACAATGTCTTGAGCAGGGTTTGGGTAGATTGCAAAATTTGAAGAGGCGTTTTCATTTACTCCTAGTGAAGAGTCCCTAACTATAAAGAGTCCTCTGTCAATATCACTGATTACAATATTACCACTGGCAAAATATGGGTAAACACTCCAAGCGCCATCAAAGTTTGTAGAGTTATTGTTTGGATAGGTATCAAAAAATTTAGTTTCAACCATCTCTTCGCCGCCAATATTGCTGATATCAAAAACTCTTAAGCCTGCACGGTAGCTGGCAAGATAAAACTCATCTCCTTTTACATATCCATTATGGTCTATGGCCTCGTTATCGGCTTCATATTCAAAATGAACTACTGGGTTGTCAAGGTCGGTTACATCAAAAATTATGGTTCTTGTATTAAATCCAAACGCAGATTCGTCCAATTCGTCACCTATTATAAAATAGCGCTGGTCTTCAGTAAGCCAGCCTTGGTGGGTATAATCTACACTACTGTAGAAACCGTTAGATATTCCCATTGGGTTAGACTTGTTGGTTACATCTACAATGGATACTCTATCTTCATTGCTTCCAAAGAAGATTTCACGTCCAGTGTAATCGGTGTCAGGGCCATTGTAGATAACTACTTGGGCATCATGACAGTAATTGTCTCCGCTAAATCCACCTGCCGCTACGGGATTTAATGGGTCCTGAATATTGACAAAGTGAGGGCCTCCGCTGAAGGAACTTGTACCTACTCCATATGCATAACCGGTTTCTTCATTAATAACCAAATTATGGCAGTGCCCAAAACCGTTGTAATGTGCATCTTCAGTAAAAGTCTCAGGGGCATTGGAAACATTGCGCAAACGGGTTAAGTCAAAAACTTGAATTCCGTGTCCGCTGGCTTCACTTACTATAAAAGCGTAATTGTTATATACTTTAATATCTCTCCAGGTGCTTGAATCCGTATGTGTTGGAAGCTTTCCAAGATAGATGGGGTTTACGGGATCGGTAATGTCCACAAAGGCAGTACCGTTTCCTAAGCCCATAAGGGCATATTCTTTTCCGTCTTGTGGATCGGTCCATCCCCAAGAATCGTTTCCGCGGTCAGTTCCAAAAACATTTAGACCAATTCGTGATTGAAGGTCCAATCCGTTACACGGGTAAGGTCCAGCATTTCCATTTTGACAAGGGGTTTGTGCAAATGTTATTGCACTCAATAATACTGCTAAAAGGGGTAATAATCTTTTCATGTGTAGGGTATAAGTTTTAAAAAGGGCTAAATGTAACTATATTATAGCCTATTCTACAAACGCAAAAGGTTAAATATTAGTATAATMYWWYTTAGGRTWTAWTNTTRANNAAAATSYNNNTRWSWGWRWCKTARMNTAWRYWKAARSKWYTTGTTATTGGTTGTGATGGTGTATTTTTGCCAAAAATCTTTTAGAAACCTGCAATATGTTTGAAAATAAAGACAATTCCAACACGAGCATTTCAAATTTGGGCGAATTTGGGCTTATTGACCATCTGACTAAAAACTTCAAAATAAAACAAAAGTCAACCGTAAAAGGAATTGGCGATGATGCAGCTGTTATTTCCGCTGATTCGGAAAAAGAAATAGTGGTAACTACTGATTTACTTTTGGAAGGAGTACATTTTGATTTAAGCTATGTCCCATTAAAGCATTTAGGGTATAAGGCCGTTATTGTAAATCTTTCAGATGTATATGCCATGAATGCCGAACCCACTCAAATAACCGTGAGTATTGCGGTTTCAAACAGATTTCCTGTGGAAGCTTTAGAAGAACTCTATGCAGGAATTACCGCTGCCGCAAAAATCTATAATGTTGATGTTGTTGGCGGCGATACCACTTCTTCTACAACGGGCTTGATAATAAGTATTACAGCCATTGGAACTGTAAATAAAGGCGAAGCAATATATAGAAGCGGCGCCAAAGAAAACGATCTTTTGGTAGTAACGGGCGATCTGGGTGCTGCCTATATGGGGCTGCAGGTTTTGGAGCGCGAAAAGGAAGTTTATAAGGTAAATCCAAATTCACAACCAGATTTGGAGCCTTATTCCTATTTGGTAGAAAGGCAATTGAAACCCGAAGCACGAAAGGATATTTCAGGTTTGTTAAAGGAATTGGACGTAAAACCTACTTCAATGATTGACATTAGTGATGGTTTGTCTTCAGAAATTATTCACATTTGTAAGAACTCTAAAGCGGGTTGCAACTTATTTGAAGATAAAATTCCATTGGATCCACAGGTTATTTCAACTTGTGAAGAATTTAATCTTGATAGTACAACAATTGCTTTAAGTGGAGGTGAGGATTACGAATTGCTCTTCACAATTAAAACAGAGGATTATCCAAAAATTAAGGCAAATCCGCACTTAACGGTTATTGGCCATATGACTGACCAAAGGGAAGGGATACATTTAATTAGCCGTGGGGGAACAAAAATCCCTTTGATTGCACGCGGTTGGAATGCATTAAAAGAGGACGAATAGAATTTAAGAAAGTTTGGGTTAGGCGTAAGAGAGCCCTATTCCCTTACTTAAAGGGAAGATGTTCAAAAGTAATTTGGCACGCTTTTTAATGGATCGAAAGCTTTTTCTTTTTTCTAAAAAAAGTAGACAAACATTCGTTTACTTCGCGTTGTTTAAAAGTAAGTGCTTCAAATTTACCGGAATAGCTGTTTGATACTTCTCTGCCACAACAAGCACATTTGTACTCATTAATGTGGTCGGTAATTTTGCGGGTTACAATGTAATCATGGCCAAATGCCGTACACACAAGGCTTAAGATTGGAGTTCCGCTTTGGGGCATAACTTTCTCCATAATTGTTAAATTAATTGGGGTTTCTTTATCAATATTAACATTTTTTTAGATAAAATGCAACTTTTATCCGATTAAAAGTAAATATTCAATAATTAAACCCTGGTTTTCTATCAAACTCATATGCCCTCCTTCAATAATTTTTGCATTACAATTACATCGCATGGCTAACTGTTTTGCTTCTAAAACTGGTAAAATAGGATCTTCTTCAGCCAGAATCATATATTTCTCCTTTTCAAAATTTTTTAAAATTTCAGTTCTGTCTTCTCGGTCCCGCATGCCTTTTATTGCAGCTTTTATACCTTCTACCGGAAAAGAATAGGCTTCCCTTTTTAAAGCTTCAATTTCTGTCGCAAATCTTTCACGGGAAGATTCCGCAAATAGATTGCCAATAGCCATACTGATATATGCTTGCAAATTCTGATCGACAACTTTTAAAGCCCGATCGCGGTTTGCCTTTCGTTCTTCGGAATCTGCTGCAGGTGTTGAATTAAGGAGAATCAATTTGTCAACTTTTTCAGAAAACATATCGGCATAGGCCAAAGTAACATAGCCGCCCATCGAGTGTCCTAAAAACGTTGCTGACGAAATTTGCAGCTTTTGAAGTATTTCATCCACAACTTCTGCCATTAATTCCATAGTATGGATTTCAGAAACAACGCCACTTTTCCCGTGGCCGGGTAAGTCAATAGTAATTACAAAATATTTTTGTGATAGCTTTGGAAGTAGAGATTTCCACATTGTGGCACTTTCCAAAAAACCGTGGAGTAATACCATAGCCGGTCCATTCCCAGAGGTTTCATAATGGATAGGAGTGTTATGGAAATGATATATCATGCTTAAAAAAGACCTAACAGTTTTCAGAATCCGTTAGGCCTAAAAACTTGATTCTTTGTTCTCGCCTCTATTTATTCATAATTTCTTCAATCTCTTCCGCTTCAATGGGTATGTTGCGCATCAGGTTAAAAGGTTCTCCTTTTTTCTGTATAACCACATCATCTTCCAAACGGATACCGAAACCTTCCTCTGGAATATAGATTCCCGGCTCAACAGTAAAAACCATGTTTTCGGTCATCTTTTCCCACAGTACGCCATAATCGTGCGTGTCTAGACCTATGTGGTGGCTGGTGCCGTGCATAAAGTATTTTTTATAGGCAGGCCAGTTTGGATCTTCGTTCTTTACATCGGCCTTGTCAAGAAGTTTCAGGTCCAGGAGCGCTTTGGTCATCAGCTTGCCCACTTCTTCGTGATATTCCTTCCAGTAATTTCCAGGAACCAGCATTTTTGTGGCATCGTCCTTTACCTTTTTCACCGCATTATAAACCTCGCGCTGGCGCTTACTGAACTTTCCGCTTACGGGTATGGTGCGTGTCATATCACTGGCATAATTAGCATATTCGGCACCTACGTCCAAAAGAATCAAATCACCTTTTTTGCACTGTTGGTTGTTTTCGATGTAATGTAGCACGTTGGCGCTATTTCCACTGGCTATGATGGGCGTATAGGCAAAACCACGGGAACGGTTTCTTAAAAACTCGTGCATAAGCTCGGCCTCAATTTCATATTCCCACACGCCGGGCTTTACGAAGTTCAGGAGTCTTCTAAAACCTTTTTCGGTGATGTTGCAGGCTTGCTGCATTAAGTCTATTTCAATCTTATCCTTTACGGAACGTAGGCGCTGTAATATTGGGTTGCTGCGTTCCCAACTGTGTGCCGGAAATTTCTCCTTTGTTTTTTGGATGAAACGGTCTTCGCGAGTTTCTGTCTCTACACTTTGGCGGTAATGCTCGTTGGTGTTAAAATAAACACGCTCGGCTTGGGTCATTACTTCAAAGAAAATCTTGTCGAATTCCTTTAACCAGTAAATAGATTTTATTCCACTTACTTCGGTAGCTTTTTCCTTGGTAAGTTTTTCACCTTCCCAAACGGCAATATGGTCGTTGGTTTCGCGCACAAAAAGCATTTCGCGATGGTCCTTGTTTGGCGCATCGGGGAAGAGTACCAAAATCGTTTCCTCTTGGTCTGCACCTGTTAGGTAAAAAATATCGCGTGCCTGCTGAAAGGGCATGGTGCTGTCTGCGCCAATGGGGTAAATATCGTTGCTGTTAAAGACCGCCACGCTCTTTGGCTTCATCTGCGCCATAAAGTTTTTGCGGTTTTTTATAAAAAGTTTACTGGAGATTTGATCGTACTTCATCTTGCTATTTTATGAATTTTCCCAAAATTAATTATTTCCAAGTAATCCCCATCAGAATATGTATTAAATGATTTATGGGGCACAATAAAAATTGCAAGGGGAAATAAAATAATTTTAAATTTTGTAAATTGGGGAAGGTAGGGTTTTTTAAACCGTAGCTGTTTTTTTAAAAAGAATAGATATGAAAACAAAAGTACTTATCAATTTTATTTTATTCTCACTTACTTTACAAACCTTCGCCCAAGATCCCAATTGGGAATATCTCCGTAAGGAAAATACAGGTATTGGCGGAGCGTTGCATTATGTGGTACAGGGCGATGCCTTTGGCAATATTTGGACCGGTGGTTACGAATCTGCCGAGGAGGGCAGTTTGGTGCGCATTGCATCTACGGACACCGTTTACACCAATTGGTCTACATATTCGGAAGAATATCTTCCCAATGGCTTGATATTCGACATAGCTTTTGACAGCACCGGGATTATATGGGTAGGGTCTGAAGCTGGCATTACAACCTCTGGGGATGGCTTAATGTGGACACACTACGATGCTTCCAATACTCCTTTTACAAGCACCGAAGTGGTGGGCATTGCTATAGGCGCTGGAGATACTGTGTGGACAACCCATAGCGATTCAGCTTTAGGGGGCGTGGGTTATTATGATGGCTCCACCTGGAACTACTACACTTCCGCAAATTCTGGACTGCCTTCTGGCTCTAATTTAAGAGATATTGTTGTTGATGCCAATGAGGTAAAGTGGATTGCTTCCGATAACGGTTTAATTTCATTTGACGGTACCACATGGCAACATTACACAACTGCCAATAGTGGTCTTTCAGATAATAATGTTTACGAAGTGGCGCTCGATGACCAAAACAGAATCTGGGCCCTGGTAGGAAACGCGGTTGATATTTATGATGGCACAACCTGGACTCAGATTAATGAGAACGATTGGCCTATTTCCAACGTGCAAGCACGCTCTTTGGCTATTCAAGGCGACCAAGTAATTATCGCCGAAGGCTCCAGTTCCAGAGTATTATTATTTGATGGCACAACTTGGACTTCTGAATATATGAACTTAAGCATATTTGATTCCTATATCGACGATAGTGGAACTTACTGGATTTCTGGCTATGGCGAAGTGGCCAAAAATGATGGTACGGGATGGATTAGTTATACGGGTTATAACACTGGGCTGCCAACCAATTTTAACGAAGATATTTTTATAGACAGTAAGGGCCGCAGATGGTTTGCCAACGGTAATGGCGGCATCCAAGTTTTTGACTGCCCTAAATGGGAGGTATATGGCCCTGAGAACGGAGGGTTATTCCCCAATCCACAGACCCTTTATTCCACTACCATAGGTACTTCAATCACCGAGGATGCCGATGGTGATATTTGGTTTTCTTATGATGGTACTTCAGGTTATATTATCCATGTGCCCAATGGGGATTATTGGGATTATGCCTCTTGGACTACTTATGATAATACCAATTCTACCCCCTATCTTCAATTTATCGGAGAATTAAATGCCACGGATGACGGTAAATTGTTCGCACTGGCTGATAATAATGCCATTATGTTTGATAAAGTTGCCGACACTTGGACCGTTTGGAACATGTCTAACGGATTATCGGGCCCTCCATATAGTTTGGGGTCTCGCGGCAATGCCATGTACGTGGGTAGCTATCAAGGAATAGATGTTTTTGAAAATGGCACATGGTCAAATATTGACTTGACCCCACAAGGCATTGAGCATGTACTCCATATTGCTTTTGATGCAAATGATAATATGTGGCTTGGCACAACTACCGGATTGTGGAAGTTTGATGGCACCACTTGGACCAACTGGAATGAAAGCAACAGCAATATTGCCGCTGATTATGTATCCGCCATTGATTTTGATGCAGACAATAATATCTATATCAGTGCCTACAATACTTTCAGCTGGCCTTATTACGGCGGGTTCTCTTATTTTGATGGTACAGGCAATACCTTCACTACTTTTTTAGATGGCAGTTCCCCACTTGCCCACAAGCAAGTAGAAGATATTGCGGTTGATACTTTTGGAAATGTTTGGACCCTGACCCAAAGTGAAGGGTTTACTATTTACAATCCTAATGGTGTTAATGGTTTTGATTGTATTGATAGAAATTTGGAAAGAACACTTGGTGTAAATGATATTGCTTTTATGGAACAAATGGATGGGTTAAATTACCCCAATCCTTTTTCTGGAACTACTACTATAGTTTTCCATTCAAAAAATGCTAGTCCAGTTTCCATAGAGGTTTTTGATCTATTGGGAAGAAATATAAAAAGTCTGGATTTAAAAGAAGTTTCGATTGGTAAAAATAGCATCTTGCTTGATCTGACACCACAGTCAAATGGAGTTTATTTCTGTAAAATAACTTCAAACAAAAAAAGCCAAACAATAAAGCTTATTAAAAATTGATTGGTTGAATTGTCATATAGTTTATCATTCCACTTTATAAATTTTCAAGTATTTCATAAAGTTGTTTTTTGTGTGTAAAAGCTCTAATGAGCAACCTTAAAATCGACGAAAATTAAAGATATCAGTAACAGTCCAATTCCAATACCGGTAGATAAGCCTTTTTCCAAATCAATAAACTTTACAAATTTAGAGATCTGGAAGAAAAAGGTTGTTTATCCCATTACTTTGTGTAACTTAATCTATAATATTTAAAGATTCTATTACATTATAATTTCTATATTCTTTTAACTTAGGATCATAGAATTCAAAAATCGTGTATTCTATTTCAACTTTTTTCTTATTGTAACTATCAAACTCATTTTGCAAATCATTTTTGCTTTCTATGAATGTGAGCCAATAAAATTTTGATGTTTTACCATCGCTAGAAGTAACGGAAAAAGTAATAAACTCATTTTTGTCGATTGATTTGATAACCCCTTGAATAGATTGAAGCGAATTATCTTGATCGCTACTTTTTTTTGCTTCTATGTTTGAGGCAATACGCTTCATCTGTTCTGGACAAACGGTAATCATCTCTATCGCTATTAGTTTACCGAGTTTTTCTCCATCATTATGTATCTCGTCCATATTTATGCCGTGATCGCGTAATAATTCTGCCTTGTATATGTTTGCCTCATTAATCATACAGAGGCCTATACTCGTGCTGCTTAATTCTTCATTATTGGGCATATCAGCTAAACACTGACAGGATTTTTCTACTATTTTGGTCATATAGTCTTCTTGGGAATGCGCGATGTGGGAATTAATAAAGAGTATAGAAAATACGATCAGGACTTTTTTCATGGTTTTTATTTTTTATTAAATGATATCAGTGGTTTAGCTAAACTGCGTTTTAATACAGTTCAGGTTTTGTTGTACTCTCGTTTTTATTAAGGTTAATTAATACGTTTCCTATTTTCTCTCCTTTGATTACATACTCGTAAGCCTTGGATATATCTTTTAAGTGATATTCTCTGTCAATCACTGGCTTAAATATTCCTTTCTCTAACTGACTACTGATATATGGTATTGTTTCTCTCTTATTGTATGGAATAGGAAAGATAACCTTCTTACTTGTTATAGAATTAAATAGAGGAAAGAATAAATTTTGTGAATAGGGGCCTAATTCAGATGAAATGTAAACTCCTTTCTTATTTAATATTGATTTACACTTTCCAAATGTGCTTTTACCAACCGTATCGAAAACAAAATCATACTTTTCTCCCTTATCAGTAAAGTCTTCTTTCGTATAATCAAAGATTTTGTCAGCTCCCAAAGTTTGTATTAGTTCAATGTTCTTAGTGTTGCAGGTAGCAGCTATTTTGACATCATATTGCCTGACAAATTGTAAAAGAGCAGAACCAATTGCGCCTGTTGCCCCATTTATTAGAATACGCTGCCCTGATTTAATATTTACTTTATGAATAAAAGAGTAAGCGTAATGTGCTCCTTCCAAACTAGCAGCTGCCTGTTTATATTCAATGTTTTTTGGAATAGCGAAAATGTTTTCCGCAACAGTTGTTAAGTATTCAGCTTGAGATTCGGAACCTGTATCATTAAAACCAAATACCCTGTCTCCTATATTRACCGAGTTYACGTTTTTGCCAATTGATATTACTTCTCCTGCAAAATCTGTCCCCACTATAATTTTCCTTGGTTTAAATAAGCCTAAGACACATCGCATGATAAATGGCTTAGCAGTAAGGTTCGCACAATCTGTCCTGTTAACGGTTGTAGTATAAACTCTAATTAGTACTTCATCATCTTTTGGGTTCGGTTTTTCAATTTCCTCAATTTTCAGTTGACTTGGTGAACAATAATTTCTTCGTATTGATGCTTTCATTTTTTATATTGTTCATTTTCTAATGCAGTAACACGGAATTGTTTATTGCGTGTTGCGTGAAATCTGCGAGGATTTCCGCCGACACGAGCGTAGCAAAACCGAAAGATAGCAAAACGGTGGGAATTTTCGGCAGAAAATTCCGCCGCAATGAACTATAGCCGGTGTGCCTGTTGCATAACCACCTCTTCAAATATAGCAAAAGGCTTATATAAAATTGAGAAGTTTATTAATTTCATGCCTATGCAAGGCAAGAAAAACCATCAGGAAAAACTCTTCACAAGCTTTAAGCTAAGCGACAGGGTTTCAAAAGAAAATTTTTACCGACGGCTAAAAGAAGTTCTAAACCTGGACTTTCTTT
>NVXN01000013.1 GCA_002733915.1 Aequorivita sp. | reverse complement strand
TCTCGGCGATGGCCTACAACCTCAAGAAATACCTCAAGTTTATCCAAAAACGCGCAAAGAGCGGGGCGGAAAGCCTTGTTCTGTGTTTTTTGCCAAAAATAGTGCTTCAGAATGTAGCATGGCATTTTTTAAAGGCACCAAATTTGGTTCATTCTCAAGCCTGACCAAAAAAGCAACGCCGCTTAAAACGGCTTATATTGGTTCAGGTTCAAAAATTAAGGGGTTGTGCAACGGTTACCGGTGTTCTACGCAGTTTTTATTCCGCGTTTATATATTCGTAAAGTTCATTTATCTCGTCAGGATTTAATACTTGACTCCACTGATTTTTATGGAAATCAATTCCCCATTCCTTGATTTTCGAACTATCAATTTTAGCGTTATTTATCGTCATCCAATTCCATAGAAGTATTGAGTCAGTTTTCGCCAAAGGTGGACCAATCATATTTTTCGTCAGTTTATGACAAGCTGCACAATTAGCATTAAATATCTGTTTTCCTTTTTGGGCGTATTCATTTAAATTCGGCGAGACAGTTCCACAAATTAAAATTGGTGTTTCAGTTCCGCAAACTAAATATTTTGGCTGATTATTAATGTACACAAAGTAGGAAATTCCGATTATTAAAATCAAAAATCCACTTGATATTATCAAAATCCGATTTATTAATTTATTAAACGATTTCATTTACTTGTTCGTATTTCTCAAATTGCGTAGAAGTTGTTTATATCCCCAACTCTATTGGGTTTATACCGCTAATATAGTTGGCTATACCCAAGTTTTAATATTTTTATGTTGTGTATTTCCCAAATATACAAATTTACCCTTTCCAAATCCTGCTATATACGTTCAGCAACCTTCCCTATAATTCCTAAACCCCGCTAGATACCATTCAACCCTTCCCGTTTGGGTCTTGTAACCATGTATTAGGGTCTTGAAACCATGTGTTAGGGTTCAGAACCCTTCCGTTTAGGTACACCAACCCTAACGGATGTGTGTAGAACCCTAACGGATACGTCCCACAACCCTAACGTATGTGTGTAGAACCCTAACGGATACGTCCCACAACCCTAACGTATGTGTGTAGAACCCTAACGGATACGTCCCACAACCCTAACGGATGTATGCAGAACCCTAACGGATACGTCACACAACCCTAACGTATGTATTTAGAACCCTAATCGCTCATTCCTCATCGCTAGTGGCTAGTAATTCTTTCTTCCTATTTCCTTACCTTTGCATTTCAATTTAAAAAAACAAAAAATGCAAGACGGTATTTACGCAAAAATAACGACCGAAAAAGGAGAAATCCTTATAAAACTAACCCACGACAAAACCCCGGGAACGGTTGGAAACTTTGTGGCTTTGGCAGAAGGGAACTTGGAAAATTCAGCAAAACCACAGGGAACACCCTATTATGATGGGTTAAAATTTCACCGTGTAATCCCAGATTTTATGATTCAGGGCGGCGATCCCAATGGTACGGGCGCTGGTGGACCAGGCTATAACTTTGATGATGAGTTTCACCAAGACCTTCGCCACGATACCCCGGGGGTGCTTTCCATGGCAAATGCTGGGCCTGCGAGCAACGGTAGTCAGTTTTTTATAACGCACGTTGCAACGCCTTGGTTGGATAATAAGCACACCGTTTTTGGAAATGTAGTGGAAGGGCAGGATGTGGTTGATAGTGTTGTGCAAGGCGATACAATGCAAAAGGTTGAAATAATCCGCGTAGGCGAAGAAGCCAAAATGTGGAATGCTGTAGAAGCTTTCAGAAGTTTTACTGGTGAAAGGGAGCAGCGAATTGCAAAAATGAAAGAAGCTCAGGAAGCCGAACTGAAAAAAATTTCAGAAGGTTTTGACAGAACCGATAGCGGTCTTCTTTATAAAATAATTCAAAAAGGTAGTGGGAAAAAAGCTGAAAAAGGAAAAACTGTTTCAGTACATTACAAAGGTGCACTTACGGATGGAACTGAGTTTGACTCTTCATACAAAAGAAAACAGCCAATCGACTTTCAACTGGGCGTTGGCCAAGTAATCTCTGGTTGGGATGAAGGCATTCAATTACTACAAGTGGGCGATAAGGCCCGTTTTGTAATTCCATCACATTTAGCTTACGGCGAGCGTGGGGCTGGCGGAGTTATTCCACCAAACGCAACTTTAATTTTTGATGTTGAATTGATGGGTGTGAAATAGTCTAAAAAACATATTTAATTAATAAACAAAACGTCTCGACCTATCGAGGCGTTTTGTACTTTTAGCACATGGATTTAGAGAAACTGAAATACCCAATAGGCACGTTTGATTGCCCTTCAAACATCACTTCAGAAAAACTGGAAGCTTGGATTTCTATTTTGGAACATTTTCCAAGTAGGTTTGAAAACTTGGTGAACAAACTTTCCAATAATCAGTTAAATACACCGTATAGGCCAGAAGGCTGGACGGTACGGCAGACAATCCATCACGTTTATGATAGCCACCACAATGCCTATACACGTTTTAAATGGGCGTTGACTGAAGCTACCCCGATAATTAAAGCCTATGACGAAAAAGCTTGGGCAGAAACTGCGGATGTTAAAAACGCGCCCATAGATTTATCTTTAGTGTCAATAAACGCTTTGCATGCCAAATGGACATATTTATTAAAAGGACTCTCTATGGATAATTTTCAGAGAGAAATAATTCATCCAGAGCGCAATCGCACTATGTCTTTGGCTTATATGACAGGTATGTATGCTTGGCACAGCAATCACCATTATTCACATATTGAAGATCTGCTAAAAAGGGAAGGGTGGAAGTAAAATTTTGGAGAATTAAAGTTTTTCAACCATCAACCATCAACCATCACCCAATTTATTCCTTCCACTTAATGTTACACCCAATACTCGGTTTTTGATCCTTTCGTTGCGGATTGTTATTAAGTATGTTATCAAGTGCTTCCCGGAGGTCGCGACCGTTTACAGGAATACCGTTCCCGGGGCGGGAATTATCCAGTTGGCCTCTATAAACAAGTTTCAATTCATCATCAAATAAATAAAAATCTGGGGTGCAAGCGGCATCATAAGCCTTTGCAATTTCTTGGGTCTCATCAAACAAATAGGGGAAGGTATAATTGTGTTTTCTTGCAGTTTCCCACATTTTGGCGGGAGAATCCTCGGGGTAATTTATAACATCGTTACTGTTTATAGCCACAAATCCAAATCCTGTAACGCGATAATCATTACAGACCCGAACCAACTCTTCATTTACATGTTTCACAAATGGGCAGTGGTTACAGATAAACATAACCACAGTACCTTTTTCGCCGCGAACGTCTTTTAGTGAGACAGGTTTGTTAGTTATCGCGTCAATCAATGTAAAATCGGGTGCTTTGGTTCCCAAAGAAAGCATTTTAGATTCTGTTCTGGCCATTTTATTCTTTTCTAAATTAGTTGACAAATTGGGGTTTAAAGTTACGATTTTTGAATAATTAATGTGTTATAAAGTTATTGGATTACTAAGCTATTGGGTTGTACACTCCCTTCAACTTTTCCTAAAGAATTTATAAAACTTTGCCGTTATTAAATATCTCCAGTAACTTTAAAAAATAAACCAATCTATTATGAAAAACTCATATTCATCCTTGTCTGTAGCAATTGAAGATTTACAAAATCACGGTTTTACAGAAGACTTCAACCTTGTAGGTGAAGGAATTGAATCTAAAAACTTGAAAAAAAAATGGAAAGCCGGCGAACTGGACGTAGTTAAGTTTTACCGTTTTGAGGGAATGACCAATCCTGGCGATAACACCATCCTTTATTTAATAGAAACCCACGATGGCCAGAAAGGCTTGCTGGTTGATGTTTACGGTGCCGACCAAGGCGAAATTTCTCCTGAAATGATTAAAAAACTTTCCATTCACCATGACCAATAACCTTACTTGGGCCGATTTTGAAAAGGTGGAAATGCGCGTGGGAACCATTCGTGAAGTCAACGATTTTCCCGAAGCGAGAAATCCTTCTTATCAACTTTTAGTAGATTTTGGAGGTGAAATTGGTCAACGAAAAACATCGGCACAGATAACTTCACTATACTCAAAGGAAGAATTGGTAGGAAAACAAGTGGTTGCAGTTGTAAATTTTCCGAAGAAACAGATAGCCAATTTTATGAGCGAATGTCTTGTTTTAGGCGCAGTGGAAGGAAAAAACGTAACCCTTTTGCGGCCCGATAGGGAAGTGCAA
The DNA here is from genome assembly GCA_002733915.1 of Aequorivita sp. Lineage (GTDB taxonomy): Bacteria > Bacteroidota > Bacteroidia > Flavobacteriales > Flavobacteriaceae > Aequorivita. Next base: position 77,953 of record NVXN01000013.1, on the reverse strand, counting down.
AATGGTTTGCGCATATTATAGTTCAATTTTTTTTGTAATACCTTAGCGCACTTAAGCCGTTTTTTATGAAAAAATTACTTGTTATGCTATTGCTTTCTTTCTTGCTGAATTCTTGTAAGAATAATTCCGAAGCAGAAAAGACCGAAACTACAATTTCTTCAAAAAAATATGATAAAATCAATCAACTTAGATGGCTTTTAGGGACTTGGGTGAACCAGAATGGAGAGGAATACTCCCAAGAGACTTGGTCTGCAGAAAACGACAGTACATTCACTGCCTATAGTTTTGTTGAGGTTAATAAAAAGAAAGTGGTTTTTGCGGAAACTATGGCACTTGAACAAAAAGGAGAAAATGTATTATTAACCGTAGCCGTGGCAAATCAGAACGATAAAAAACCAGTTACATTTAAAATGATTTCTTCTGATAAGGGAAAAGTTACATTCGAAAATAAAAACCACGATTTTCCACAACGCATAGTGTACACAAATCCTGTAAAAGATTCACTCCATGCATGGATTGAGGGTAAAGTAGAAGGGGAATTGAAGAAAGTTGATTTTCAGTTTTCGAAGCAATAAAACCATCATTGCTTTTCTGAATAATCTATTAATTCTTGCACTGGCATAAGGGTTACATCATAAATCTTCCAATGAAATGCTTGCAGTTTTTTCAATCCTTCTTCAATTGATTTTGGAACGTCAGTCCCAGGTTTTATAATAACCTGTACATCGCCAAAATATACCTGTCCTTCTTCACGAAATCGTACTTTTGCATCTTTAACCCAATCCCAGGTTTTCACAAAATTCTCCGTTTTTGCCACTAGTTTATCAGGTTTGTCTGCTTTAATTTGCAATGGTTTTCTATCCATTAAATCTTCCACCGCATCTTTTAAGTTGGTATATCCATCCTTTAAAACTGAAAATGAAATAAATAAAGCTGCACTGGCATCTGCCCACCACCAACCAATGCCAAGTCCAAGAATACCTAACATTGCCGCAAAACCAGTCATATAATCTGCCTTTTGTGCATTGGCATCGGTATAAAGAATTTTATTGTGAAGTTTTTTTGCGAGGGGCAATTTCTTATAGCCCAAATACATCGCTGGCAGCGAGCTATATATTAGTACGGCAATCATTATCCAGCCCATCCAAATTTGTTTACCAAATAAAACAATAGTGCCAATAGTAGGATGTTCCGCTTTTATAAGGGTTATAGTGGAATCAACCAAAAGAAAAACTCCCATTCCAAAAAGGGCAGTACTACCCGTTAAAAACGCAATGCTGAACACGCGGTGAAAGCCATATTGAAACTTTTGGGTGGGTTTTCTATTATATATGCGCGAAGCTATCAAAAAGGAAATTGCAGGAATTATACTAAGGGCATCTTCCAGCCAAGCAGTTTTCATTGCCTGCGAGGAACCCATAACCAGATACATAAGTATAACTACGGTTGAAAGATATACTATAGTAATCCATTCCAATTTTTTTGCTTTTTTCAGCTTTTCCTTTAAATCTTCGGGAAGTTCAAAAGCTTCATTTCTCATTGTTTTTTGTTTTTGGTGATGAATTTTTCTAGATGAAAAAGTAAGCGGTTTTCGCCTCGTGGAATAAAGAGAACGTGCTTATCATCATAGGGCTTGGTCATTCCCACTTTCYTTTTCCAATTTGAGTCTTTTTCAAAACCGCCAAGTACAATGTCCAATTGATAATTTTCGAGTTTTTTTACTAACTCCGTTTCATTGTCGACAATAAATTGGGTCTGCATTCCTTCTTTTTTAGCAAAATTCTCTACAAAGTTTTTTTCAAATGAAGTTGTGATGGAATCAGTATTGGGAACAATCCCAACACGCAAGGAAGATTTTTTTGCGTTATTATAAGAATTGTTTGGGTCTTTTGGGAAATTGCAAGCGCTACARAAAAAKWCNGMANAGMAGTWRYRKCYNNCCRAMNGTGKNNGATTTWYCGCATACTATTTTCTTATAAATTTATAAAGAACCTTAAAAAAGGAATTATAAATTTTTGCTAAAATTCAGAAATCAACTTTTTCTTTAAGGGATAGTAGGGTAAAAACTATGCGTCAGCATCCAAAGTATCCGTTACTACGTAATAGCGGGGATCTTCAATAGAGTCTTCAATTATGGTTTCAAACTCAGGGTTCCATTTTAAGAGAAGTGCTTTGCAGTCTGGGCTAAGATGAGTAAGCTTTACCTGCTTTCCGCTGTCCAAATATTTATTGGCAATATTCCGCACGGCTTCCACACCGGAATGGTCTGAAATCTTGGACTCAATAAAATCGATTTCTATAACATCAGGATCATTAGAAACATCAAATTTAGTGTTGAAAGCTGATGTTGAACCAAAAAATAACGGGCCCCATATTTCGTATACTTTTGTCCCGTCTTCCTTAATTCGTTTTCGGGCGCGAATCATTGTGGCGCTTTTCCAAGCAAAAACAAGCGCACTCATAATTACACCTACAAATACAGCTATTGCCAAATCCTGCCAAACGGTGACCGCCGAAACTGTTATTAAAACAATAGCATCGGAAAGCGGAATTTTATTCAAAATTCTAAAACTGCTCCACGCAAATGTGCCGATAACCACCATAAACATTACACCCACCAAAGCTGCGATAGGGATTTGTTCAATCAATGGTGCGCCAAATAATACAAAACAAAGCAATGCAACAGCAGCTACCGTTCCTGAAAGTCTACCGCGGCCACCCGAACTCACGTTAATGATGGATTGCCCAATCATTGCACAACCACCCATGCCTCCGAAAAGCCCATTTAAAATATTTGCGCCACCTTGGGCAACGCACTCGCGATTACCGCTTCCCCGGGTTTCGGTCATTTCATCAATTAAATTAAGCGTCATCAACGATTCAATTAAACCAACTGCAGCCAATAAAAATGCTGTGGAAATTATTAAATCCCAATGGCCATTTAAGGTGTCTAAAAACCCAAAAATCTGGGTTTGGAAAACAGGCAACGAACCCTTCAGGCCAGTCCCGCCACCGTCACGTATAAATGAACCCACAGTGCTCACATCAAGGTTTCCGAAGATAGTTATACACGCTACTACAATGATTGCTATTAAAGCTGCAGGAAGTTTTTTAGTGAGTTTCGGCAGACCGAACATAATAGCCATTGTTAAACAAACCAAAGCCAACATTACCCATAAATCTGGCCCGGTAAGCCATTGCGGGACCGTACCACGGCTTTCCTTAAAAAGGCCTAATTGTGAAAGAAAAATCACGATTGCCAAACCGTCTACAAATCCCATCATTACCGGATGTGGTATAAGCCGCACAAACTTTCCAAGTTTAAAAACGCCTGCCATAATCTGGATTGCGCCTACAAAAAGAAGTGTTATAAAAAGCCATTGCAGTCCAAGATATTGTACGGGCTCGGTTAATGTTAATCCAACTTCATTACCTTTTTGAATCAAATGAACCATTACCACTGCCATAGCTCCCGTTGCACCGGAAATCATTCCCGGACGCCCACCAAAAAGGGCGGTTACAAGCCCCATAATAAAAGCGCCGTAAAGACCCACTAATGGGTCAACACCTGCAACAAAGGCAAATGCCACTGCCTCGGGCACCAACGCCAATGCTACCGTTAATCCGGAAAGGATATCGTTTTTTGGGTTTTGAGTGAAGGATAATAGGTATTTTGCAAGCATTTCGTTTTTTTTAAGGCGGCAAATATAGGGCTTTCTACTTTAGGGATAAAAATCAAGAAATCTAGTCAATAGTGTCCTACTGATTTTTTTTAGCCTTCACTTCCTTAAAAATTTTCCAAGACCGAAACTTCAAAATTGCAGTAGCGCACAGCAATCCCGAAAGCATCGCGCCTGCCACGCCAACTAGTGTGATGTCCTGACCTGTTAGAAACAAACCTTTTATTTTTGTTTTCGGACGTAAAAAAGGAAGTGCAAAACGTTCCGGCGAATGGGCAAGGCCATAAATCTCGCCACTTTTATAATTTGTGAAATTTTCTGTTGAAAGAGGTGTTGAGACTTCGGAAGCTACAATGGCTCCTTCTATTTGCGGAAAAAACCTATAGAGAATATTTAGCATTTCTTTTTCAAAATTCTTTTTTAACTGAAGATACTCATCACCCCTTTTCATCCAGTTCGAATCTTTATATTCTTCAAACCAATCCATATTTCCTACTGAAATAGCCTGAATGGTTGCAGTATCGGGGTTTTTGGTTTCCCAATTTGGATCCTTTGCCGAAGGGAAGGAGATATAGGCAAAATTTTCGGGAGCATTTTTCAATGTAGCTTCATTAAAAATTGTATCGATGCCGTCGTGTTTATAATACCACAGATTATACTTGGGAAGATTCAATGTTTCACTGGATTTATTCAAACCGAGATACAAACAGATATGGGCGCTGGCAGGTTGCACATTTTTTAAGCTAAAACAGCAAACTTTTCGGTCTTCTTCCGTAAGCAAATGGTTGAAAGTATTGTTTACGCCAACGTTGCTTATCACACTTTTGCAGGGAATAAATTTTTCGCCAATTTGAATTCCTTGAACGCTTTTGTTTTTTGTAATGATTTTAGAAACATCGGCATTTATAAAAATTTTTCCTCCGTGTGCAGTAAAGACCTCCAGCGTTTTTTCACAAATTTGGTCTGCACCGCCAATAGGGTAGTAGCCACCTTCCAAAAAATGACCAATGACCATAGCGTGTGCGGCAAAACTGCTTTTTTTTGGCGACAGGCCGTAATTGCCACACTGCGCACAAAGAACCGCTATCAACCGTTGGTTATTGGTGAGTTCATTTAAAACCTCCCAAGTGGTTTTTTGTGAAAATTTTGAATATCTTTTTCTGAAGATCCAACCAACGGATTTACTGAACCACGGCTCAAAGATTTTTTCAAAGAAGAAGGCGCTGCCACGATTGTTGGTTTTTTCAATGAGTTTAAGGTAGCTGTGGATTGTTTTTTCTTCTTCGGGAAAATAGCTGATGAGTTGTTTTCTGAAATTTTCCTTCCCCGCTTTAAAGAAATATTCTGTGCCTTCAATATCTGCTATATCATACACTTCACCCATAGGTTCCCACTCCAATTTTCCATCCGTCAAAAAGTCAAAAAAACCGCGCAAGGAAGCATCTTCAGCCATGTTGCCCACGTAATGTACGCCTACGTCCCACTGAAATCCATCCTTGCGTTTAAAGCTGTGTGTGAAACCGCCGGGGACGTAGTGACGCTCGAAGATTGCAACTTTTTTTCCGGCCTTAGCAAGCCAGGTCGCAGCGGTGAGCCCGCCCATTCCGCTTCCAATCACAATGTGATCCAACCCTGAAAAATCCAGATTTGGTTTATAGGGTTGGTATAGTTTGTTTACCATGAAAGTATTTGGGAAAAAGTTTTATTCCTGAAAAATAAGCAAAGTATTTGAGCTTCTGAAATAAAAAACCGGCAGCGGTTCTTGACCGTGCCGGTTTATATTTTTTAAAACTTAAAAATCATATGTCGTCAAATTCAATATCAGTGAAAGTGCTGGTATCAGTTTGTCCATTTTCTTTGGGTGGGGCTGCAGCCATTTCTACTTCATCGGTTTCTTTTTTATAATCTTTTTGGTGACGTTCGCTTATTACTTCCTCACCTTTTTCATCGATTACGTAGTTTATCATTTCTTCAAGGTTATCTTTAAACTCGTTGAAATCTTCTTTGTAAAGATAAATCTTGTGCTTTTTGTAATGGTAGGAACCATCGTCATTTGTAAATTTTTTGCTTTCCGTAATGGTAAGGTAAAAATCTCCTGCCTTTGTGGACCTTACGTCAAAAAAATAGGTGCGTCTTCCGGCGCGCATTACTTTTGAAAAAATCTCTTCTTGCTCCATCGTATAGTGGTCACTCATAATTTCTGTTTTTTGCTAACGTTTTGCCAAAAATCCAAAAAAAATCCATATCAGCCAAAGTAAAATTTACATTTCTTTTTCCAAAAGCTGTTTTGCGTAAAGTTCCTTGTAATAGCCTTCGGTATTTACTAAATTATTGTGGGTGCCCTGCTGTATGATTTTTCCTTCTTCCAGCACAATAATTTTGTCGGCATTTTTGGCGGAGGAAATCCTATGGCTCACAATTATAGTAGTTTTTTCTTTTGAAATTTTATGAAGGTTTTGAAGTATTTGCTCTTCCGTTTCGGTATCTACCGCAGAGAGGCAATCGTCAAAAAGAAGTATTTGTGGGTCTTTAATAATGGCACGAGCAATGGAAACACGCTGCTTTTGTCCGCCGCTCAAAGTAATTCCGCGTTCACCCAAAACCGTATCATAGCCTTTTGTAAAACCAATTATGTTTTTATGTACTGCTGCATTTTTTGCGGCTCCAATAACTTCTTCTTCGGAAGCATTTTCTTTTCCAAAACGGATATTATTGCGGAGTGTGTCACTAAAAAGAAAAGCATCTTGTGGTACATATCCAATACTGTCGCGCAAATCTTCGAGGTTTAAGTTTCTTATTGCCGTATTGTCTATTTTCAACATTCCTTCCTCTACGTCGTAAAGTCTTCCTATCAATTCAAGAATTGTGGATTTTCCGGAACCTGTATTACCTACAATCGCAAGTGTTTCACCCGGTTTTACTGTAAAAGAAATATCCTTTAAAGCGGTAATTCCAGTGTCGGGGTATGTAAATGATAAATGATTGAATTCAATATTTCCTGTTATTGGAGTGCTTTCTGTAACCAAATTTTCAATGGAAGGTTCGGTTTCCARAAATTCATTGATGCGTTTTTGTGAGGCCTCTGCCTGCTGCACCATTGACGTTACCCAACCCACAACTGCAACGGGCCAAGTGAGCATATTCACATAAATTAAAAATTCAACGATGGTTCCAAATTCCGCAATCTGGCCGTTTATGTAGCGGGTTCCGCCTATGTAAATTACAAGAATGTTGCTAATGCCGATGAGCAAAATCATCAAGGGGAAAAACAGGGCCTGCACCTTTGCCAAATCTATGTTTTTCACTTTGCTGCCTTCTGCAAGTTCTTCAAAATTGGCGTTGGTGCGCGGTTCAATTCCGTAGGCCTTTATTACCGCAATGCCACTAAAACTTTCCTGTGTGAATGTGGTGAGTTTTGAAAGGTATTGCTGCACAATGGTTGTGCGTTGGTTAATAAGTACACTTAGTTTATAAATGGCAAGTGAGAGTATAGGTAAGGGGGCAATAGCGTAAAGCGTTAGGATAGGAGCTTGGTAAAACATATAACTGATTACAACTATAAAAAGTGTTGCGGTTGTAATGCTGTACATAAGTGCCGGCCCAACGTACATGCGCACTTTGGAAACATCCTCGCTGATGCGGTTCATTAAATCGCCAGTACGGTTCTGTTTGTAAAATCCGAGAGAGAGTTTTTCATAATGTTGAAAAATTTCGTTCTTCAGATCATATTCTACATAACGGGAGACTACAATAAAGGTTTGCCGCATCATAAATGTAAATAGCGCAGACAGTAACGCAGCACCTAAAAGCAATAAAATATTGATGAGCAGTTCGTGTTCTACAATACCAACATCGGTAATTTCACCGTTCATATACTGTTTCACCGCCGTTAAGGAATCACCAACTTTCATCGGTACTACCAGCTTGAAGACGGTTGCGATAATTGTAATGAACACACCTAATAGTAGACGTCCTTTATATTTTAGAAAATATTTGTTAAGGTATTTTAATTCTTTCATTTACGTTCCAGTTAGCTGTGCACTRACTTTTTTAAAATTCTTAAATTAACAACCATTGCTTTGTGGAATTGACAACAATAAGCTACTTTTGCACCGCCTTTTTAAAGGATGAATAAAATAATTAAAAGAGCTATGGTAACTGAAGTAATTAAAACAAGTGAACTTCATAAAATAGACCCGGTTTTCGGGCAAATGTCATTTGACAATCACGAGCAAATCGTTTTTTGCAACGACAAAGATACTGGATTAAAAGCAATAATTGGTATTCACAATACCGTTTTGGGACCTGCTTTGGGCGGTACAAGAATGTGGAATTACACCAGCGAGTGGGAGGCATTGAATGATGTGCTTCGTCTTTCGCGTGGGATGACATATAAAAGCGCAATTACAGGTTTGAACCTGGGCGGTGGAAAAGCGGTGTTGATAGGAGATGCAAAAACCCAAAAAACTCCGGAATTAATGTTGAAGTTTGCCGAATTTGTGCATTCCTTAGGAGGAAAATACATTACGGCAGAAGATGTAGGGATGGAAACTTCAGATATGGATTTGGTGCGCACGGTTACCCCTTACGTTACCGGAATTTCCGAATCAAAAGGCGGTGCGGGCAATCCGTCACCCATTACTGCTTACGGCGTTTTTATGGGAATGAAAGCTGCGGCAAAATATACCTTCGGAAGCGAATTGCTTGAAGACAAAGTAATTTACGTACAAGGAATAGGAAACGTAGGCGAAGCTTTGGTTGAGAATCTTAGCAACGAGGGAGCCAAGGTATATATTTCAGATATTAATCAAGAACGTCTTGAAGAAGTACGCGACAAATACAGTGTTGAGATTTACGGCGGCAGCAACCTTTACGCTGAAAAAATGGACATCTACGCACCTTGTGCCTTAGGGGCTACCATAAATGATTTTACCATAAATCAGTTGAACACAAAAATTATTGCCGGGGCGGCCAATAACCAATTGGCGGAAGAGCAGAAGCACGGAAAAATGCTTCGCGAAAAAGGAATTGTGTACGCACCAGATTTCTTGATTAATGCCGGCGGAATTATAAATGTGTATGCGGAACTTGAAAATTACGACCGAAAGGAAATAATGCGAAAAACTGAAAACATTTACAATACTACCCTGGAAATATTGAAGAAAGCTGACAATGATAATATTACAACGCATCAAGCAGCATTCAACATAGCACAGGCCAGAATTGACGCAAGAAAAAGCGAAAAGTAGTTTTCTTTTTTCTTAAAACACTATCTTTGCAGCGCACAGGAATTTTCTTGTGCGTTGTTACTTTTAACTAGTTCTTTCAAAAAAATATGCTTACAAGAAGACATATCCGAGTAAAAGTTTTGCAGTCCGTTTACGCCTACAACCAGCGTGAAAATCCGAATATAGATTCACAGGAAAAATTTCTGATGCACAGCATAGACCAAATGCAGGATCTTTATTTATTGTTGTTGCAGTTACTTGTGTCACTTCAGGAGCAGGCAGACAGCTTTCTTAACCGTTCGCAAAAAAAGCATCTTGCAACCACACTTGAAAAGAACCCCAGCCGCACTTTTGTTGACAATAAACTTTTAAAGGTTATTGCCGAAAACGCAACTTTTTCTAATATTATTGAAAAGAAAAAACTCAATTACTGGAAGTTGGACAGCGAGTATGTTTCAATTATCTTTAACGAGCTGCGCCAATTGGAATGGTACGATGATTACCTTTCAAAAAAAGAAACTAATTACAAAGAAGATAGAGATTTCATAATTAAGGTTTTCAAGGAATTAGTGGCGCCCAATGACAAGCTTTACGAATATTTGGAGGACAAAAGATTGACGTGGGTAGATGATTTTCCCATTGTGAATACGGCCATTGTAAAGATGCTCAATAAACTTTCAGAAAAAAATGCCTCCTCGCTTTTGGTTCCCAATCTTTACAAAAATGATGAGGACCGTGAATATGCGTTGCAGCTTTTCAGAAAAGTGATTTTGAACGAAGACAAGCTGAATGCCCAGATTGAGGGGAAAACACCAAACTGGGACCAAGAACGAATCGCCGATGTAGATTTGATAATTCTTAAAATGGGCATTGCTGAATTTCTGTATTTCCCATCTATCCCCGTAAGGGCCACAATCAATGAATACTTAGAAGTTTCCAAAGAATATTCAACGCCTAAAAGCAGCATTTTTGTCAACGGAATTTTGGATAAAATAGTGAAGGAATTTGAAGAAAATGGCAAACTCAATAAAATTGGACGCGGACTTCAATAAAAGTAAAAAAATCCCTATTTTTGGCGTGCTAAAAACATAAAAAATAACAATTATCATGAAAAAATCAGTATTATTAGTAGCAATACTATCTGTTTTCGCTTTTTCTTCTTGCAAGGATAATGCAGCAGATAAAGTAAACGAAGAAAATGTTGCAACAGCGGAGGCGCGTGATGCAGAGTCAGGTAAATTTCCCGTAATCACTTTTGAAGAAAGTCAATTTGATTTTGGTACTATTGACCAAGGGACAAATGTGGAGCACGTTTTTAAATTCAAAAACACTGGTGAGGCCCCTTTAATGATCGTAAATGCAAAAAGTAGCTGTGGTTGTACAGTTCCAGAATATACTAAGGAACCGGTTGCGCCAGGTGACTCAGGGGAGCTTTTGGTAAAATTCAATGGTAGCGGTCAAAATCAAGTGAGCAAAACAGTTACACTTACTACAAACACAAAAGCAGGGACAGAAACTTTGACAATCAAAGCTTTTGTAAACCCTAAAGCTGGTGCTGCGCCCGTTAAAACCCCAACTTCCTAATACCCATTTTAGGAATAAATAATTGCTATGGAACAAATACAAAGTTTTTTACCAATAATATTATTGTTTTTGGTGATGTACCTTTTTTTGATACGTCCCCAAATGAAAAAAGCCAAACAGGAAAAGCAGTTTGCCGCCCAATTAAAAAAAGGTGACAAAGTGATTACCACTGGCGGAATCCACGGAAGAGTATTAGAACTTAATGATGATGGAACCTGCGTAATTGAATGCGGTGCCGGTAAAATAAAGTTTGAAAGAGCTGCTATTTCTATGGAAAGAACAGCAAAACTAAATGCTCCCGTAAAAGAAAAGAAATAGTAAATTGTTCCTTTTTAAATAAAAAACTCCCTCACTCTATTTTTCAATAGCTGAGGGAGTTTCTTTTTGGTGTAATTGAGTTAAAAAAATTACTCCTCTTCTTTTTTAAATTTTGAAAGATCCTGTGCCGTAATTTGAGCAATATTCACAATTACCTCAACAGCCTTTTGCATGCTTTCCACAGGAACATACTCGTACCTTCCATGAAAATTGTGTCCGCCTGCAAAAATATTTGGGCACGGAAGTCCCATAAAGCTTAATTGCGAACCATCGGTTCCACCGCGGATAGGTTTTATTAATGGCTCAATGCCTGCTTGCTCCATGGCTTGTTTTGCAATTTTTACAATGTGCATAACAGGCTCAATCTTTTCACGCATATTGAAATATTGGTCTTTAATTTCAACTGTAACCACCTCCATTTCAAACTGCTCGTTTAAATCATCAGCCAGTTTTTGGATCATTTCCTTTCTAGCTTCAAAATGCTTTTTATCGTGGTCGCGAATAATGTATTGAATCTTGGTCTCATCTACAGTACCTTTAACACCGTGCAGATGGAAAAAACCTTCACGTCCTTCGGTATGTTCTGGAGTTTCAAGTCTTGGTAAAGAATTTATGTAGTCGGTAGCTATGTACATACTGTTTACCATTTTTCCTTTTGCGTAACCTGGATGCACAATTTTTCCTTTTACGGTAACTACCGCTCCTGCAGCGTTGAAGTTTTCATACTCCAGCTCGCCTACTTGGCTTCCGTCCATAGTATAGGCCCAGTCTGCGCCAAATTTTTTCACATCAAACTTATGGGCGCCACGTCCAATTTCTTCATCGGGGGTAAACCCAACGCGAATTTTCCCATGCTTAATCTCGGGATGGTTGATGAGATATTCCATTGCGGAAACAATCTCTGTGATACCCGCTTTATCATCTGCTCCCAAAAGCGTTGTACCATCGGTTGTAATTAGCGTTTGACCTTTATAAAGCAACAAGTCCTCAAAATAATCTGGGGAAAGAACAATGTCCTGTTCTTTGTTCAGCACAATATCTTTTCCGTTGTAGTTTTCTACAATTTGCGGTTTTACATTCGCTCCTGTAAAATCTGGTGAAGTATCAAAGTGGGAAACAAAACCGATTACAGGAACGGGATGCGAGACATTTGACGGTAAAGTGGCCATTATATAAGCGTTTTCGTCAATAGTTACATCTTCCATGCCTATTTGCTTAAGTTCTTGGGCAAGTTTATTGGCAAGATCCCATTGCTTTTTGGTGCTTGGGGTAGTGTCGCTATTTGGATCGCTTTCAGTATCCACGGTAACGTAGCTTTTAAAGCGATTTATAATGTGTTGTTTTTCGATCATAGTTTTTCTTTTACATTACAAAATAAAGCATATTCAAAATAACAAATATATAGATTAGTGTATTTTTGTACCACATTTTTCAACCATGTACAAAACCATCATTCGTCCATTGTTTTTCAGTTTCGATCCTGAGAAAATTCACTATTTCACTTTTTCCTTGATTCGATTTTTTTATAAAATTGGTTTCGGAAGTATTTTCAGAAGTATTTATAAAGTAGAAAACCCAAAACTGGAACGCGAACTTTTTGGACTGAAATTTTCAAACCCGGTGGGACTTGCCGCAGGTTTTGATAAAGATGCCAAGCTTTATAAAGAACTTTCAAATTTTGGTTTTGGTTTTATTGAAATAGGCACCGTTACCCCAAAACCGCAACCCGGGAACGAAAAACCGCGCTTGTTTCGGTTAAAAGATGATGCAGCAATTATAAACCGAATGGGTTTTAACAATGGCGGGGTGGAAGAAGCCGTTGAAAGATTAAAGGGTAATGAAAAAGTCTTAATTGGCGGAAACATTGGTAAAAACAAAACCACGCCTAACGAAGAAGCGGTAAAAGATTATATAATCTGTTTTGAAGCGCTTTTTGATTATGTGAATTATTTTGTAGTAAACGTAAGCTCACCCAATACTCCAAACCTGCGCGCCTTGCAGGAAAAAAAGCCATTGACTGATTTGTTGCAAACGCTTCAGGACAGAAATAATTTAAAAGAAAAACGCAAACCAATTCTTTTAAAAATAGCGCCAGATTTGACTGACGAGCAACTTTTGGATATCATTGAAATTGTGGAAACGACAAAAATTGACGGCGTTATCGCAACCAATACCACCATTTCCCGTGAAGGAATTTCTTCGGAAAACAAAAAGGAAATGGGCGGTTTAAGCGGAAAACCTTTAACCAAAAGAGCTACAGAAGTAATCCGTTTTCTTTCAGAAAAGAGTAAGAAAGCTTTCCCCATAATTGGTGTTGGCGGAATCCATTCTGCTGAAGATGCTTTGGAAAAACTGGATGCCGGGGCAAGTCTTGTACAACTTTACACAGGATTTATTTATGAAGGTCCTGGACTTATTAAACAAATAAACAAAGCGATTTTAAAGCGAAAATGATTGAAACCCTAATTTCATTCTCCATCGCAACGCTTGCTTTGGCCATTTCTCCGGGTCCGGACAATATTTATGTGCTTACGCAATCATTGGCTAACGGAACTAAAAGCGGTATTGCCACAACTGCGGGATTGATTAGTGGCTGTATCGTTCACACTACACTTTTGGCTTTTGGAATCTCGGCAATTATAACCGCTTCCGAAGAAATTTTCTACGGAATAAAAATTTTGGGTGCGTGCTATTTAATTTTTTTAGCCTATAAAGTCTATAAAAGTGATGAGCACATTTCGTTGACTGAAAATGCTCCGCAAAAATCATACTCGCAACTTTTTAAAACCGGTGTTATCATGAATTTGGTAAATCCTAAAGTGATGATTTTCTTTTTGGCTTTTTTTCCAGGTTTTCTGTGGAATGAAGGTGGAAACACAGTAATTCAGTTTTATATTTTGGGAATTACTTTTATGATTGTTTCCTTTATAACTTTTAGCGCAATTGCAATGGCTGCTGGGAAAATTTCAAAATTACTTTTAGAGTGGAAAAATATGGGAATAGTATTGAAATGGCTCCAAATTATTGTTTTTATAGGAATTGCTGTTTTTATATTATTACCGTAAAGCTTAATCCTTTTTAAAATTGAAAGATTCCTGCCTTCGCAGGAATTGCTATCTTTGAAGCAATGCAGCAAGTAAAAATTATAGAATGTCCGCGCGATGCCATGCAAGGCATCAAAGACTGGATTCCCACAGAGCAAAAAGTGAAATATATACAATCACTTTTGCGCTGTGGTTTTGATACTATTGATTTTGGAAGTTTTGTTTCACCAAAGGCAATTCCACAAATGCGTGACACCGCCGAAGTACTTTCAAAGTTGGATCTTTCTACCACTAAAAGCAAATTACTTGCCATTATTGCGAATTTACGCGGAGCGGAAGATGCCGTAAGCCATTCAGAAATCAATTATTTGGGCTATCCTTTCTCCATTTCTGAAAACTTCCAGATGCGTAACACCCACAAAACCATTTCAGAATCCTTGGTGATACTTCAGGATATATTGAACCTTGCCGAAAAAAACAATAAAGAAGTGGTTGCCTATCTATCCATGGGCTTCGGAAATCCTTACGGTGACCCATGGAATGTTGAAATAGTAGGCGAGTGGACGGAGCGGCTTGCTGCTATGGGAGTAAAGATACTTTCCCTTAGTGATACAGTAGGTTCTTCTACGCCTGAGATCATTTCATATTTATTTACTAACTTAATAGCCAAATATCCCCACATAGAATTTGGCGCACATTTGCACACCATCCCAAACGCTTGGCATGAAAAAATTGATGCAGCATATAAAGCTGGCTGCAGAAGATTTGATGGAGCCATTCAAGGTTTTGGCGGTTGCCCAATGGCAAAGGACGAATTAACGGGAAATATGCCTACCGAAAAAATGCTCAGCTATTTTACGGCTGAAAAAGTTTTAAGTAACATAAACCCAATGTCTTTTGAGAGTGCGCACAATGAAGCAACCAAAATTTTTACTAAATATCATTAAATGAAAAATTTTTTACTATTGGTTTTTGTGGGCTGTTTTTTTTCGAGCTGCCAAATCTTTCAACAAGTATATCCCGAAGACCCAATAAAAGGTGCGGGTGCCATTACTCTCAAATTTATTCAAATTAACGATGTATATGAAATTGCTCCCTTAAATGGGGGTGAATATGGTGGGCTGGCACGTGTGGCGCATATTCGTGATTCAATCAAGGAAAAATATCCAAATACCTTTTTATTTCTGGCCGGAGATTTTCTTAACCCTTCTCTAATTGGTTCTCTCAGCATTGATGGCGAACGTGTAAATGGCAAACAGATGATAGACGTGCTCAATGCAATGGATATTGATTTGGTAACCTTTGGTAACCATGAGTTTGATTTGAGTGAAAAAGACCTTCAAAAAAGATTAAATGAATCAAATTTTACCTGGACCACTGCTAATGTAAGGCACGTTACTGAAAAAGGACTTATGCCTTTTGCTACTAAGTGGGAATATTCTACAGTGCCCACATCAGATTTTTCCACCTTCAACGCCACGGATGCGGATGGAAATACCATGAAATTTGGAGTTTTTGGGGTAACGCTCCCTTCAAACCCAAAAGCTTATGTTTCGTATGGCAATATTTATGAGAATGCAATTCGGGCATATGACCTAGCCATTCAAAAAGCTGATTTTGTAGTTGGCCTTACCCACGTTTCCTTAGAGGAGGATAAGGAAATTGCCAAGCGACTGAGAGCATTACCTTTGATAATGGGTGGACATGAACACTATAATATGCTTATAAAAGAAGGGAAAACCATTATTTCCAAAGCAGATGCCAATGCTAAAAGTGTTTACGTACATACCCTCATCTATAACCTTCGTACAAAATATCTTCATATCAATTCTGAATTGATGATGGTAACAGATAAAATAGCATCTTCGGCCAAAGTGGAACGCGTAGTAAACAAATGGACCGAAATTTTAGACGAAAAGCTAAAAGAAGTGATAGAAAACCCCAGTGAGATAATATATAGGACATCGGATCCATTGGATGGAACAGATACCTCCAACCGAAGCAAACAAACCAATATAGGCGAGCTTATAACCCGCTCCATGGCATATGCCTATAACAATAAAGTGGACGGTGCTTTGGTAAACGGTGGCTCCATACGAATTGATGATAGATTGGTAGGCGATATTACAAGCGCAGATATATTTAGGGTACTTCCCTTTGGAGGAAGTGTTTTAAAAGTAGATTTAAAAGGAAGTTTATTAAAAGAAGTTTTGGAATACGGAAAATCGCAAAGCGGTGAAGGCGCTTATCTTCAACGTTACAAATTTTCCCAGAACCAGAATGGGGAATGGCAAGTAAACGATAAGCCAATAAGTGACAATAACAAATATACTGTAGCCTTCAGCGACTTTTTGCTGAAAGGTTTGGACATTCCTTTTTTAACTTCTGAAAATAAAGGCATTGTGAAGATTTATACACCTGATGAAACTGAAAATGCCGCAGATATTCGGAAGGCAATTATTTTCTATTTAAATTCGCTAAAAAAATAATGATTAATAAGATTGTAAAAATAATTTTGATTTTGCTGCTGGTCGCTTTGGTTGCAATTCAATTTATCCGTCCCGAAAAAAATAACGGAGGTTATGAAAGCGTTGCTGCTTTTGAAGCTGAAACCAAGCCTTCTGCAAAAGTTGCAATCATTTTAAAAGAAAATTGCTACGACTGCCACAGCAGTCAAACCCAATATCCATGGTATGCAGAGATCGCGCCCTTTTCACTGTGGCTTGATGAACATATTGAGCATGGAAAAGAGCATTTCAATGTTTCGGAATGGAGCAAATACTCTATAAAAAAGAAAGAACACAAGATAGAGGAACTGGTTGAAATGGTAGAGGATGATGAAATGCCCTTGAGGTCCTATACCATTATTCATGGTGATCTTTCCCAGGAAAATAAAAAGTTGCTGCTGCAATGGGCTGGGGTCGCTCGACTTCAATACAAACACCAATTGGAAGTTTCTTTAAGCGAATAATTATTCCTATTAAATTTTATTTAAATTAATTCTAAATAAACTTGTGAGGTTTATTCCTGACTATTATTTTTGCGGCTGAAAAATCAAACTATTTTAATTCAGTCTAAATAATACTTAATGAAAAACCTACTTTCAGCCCCACTAGTCATTTCAGCACTTTTTTTTGTTTCGTGTTCCTCTGACGACGATCAGCCTATAGTACAAAATACTGTTGAGGTTCCTGCAACTTATAAATTTATGCGCAATAGCGAGTCAACAGTTAACTTTGATGGACAAACCACAAGAATTTTAATGGCAGGTGAAACTGCGAATGCATTTATGGATTTTGACAATGCTACTGAAGCTTCACTTTTGGCAATGTTTAACCATCAGGCCGGAAACAATGATTTTACAGAAGCCTATTTAAATACCTCAGATAAAAACCTTCGGAGCAAAACTGCAGCTTCCTATGATTATTTTTTTACTAATACTTCAGAAAGTGCCGAAATCAAGGCAACTTTTGAAGATTATATTTCTTCACAAATTAATGAGGTATTTCCAAATAGAATGGTAGTTGCCGCTCCGGGTATGGCAGGGCAGGTTGCGGATGGATCGCGGACGCGTTACGTTAGCTCTAAAGGTTTAGAATACAACCAGGCCTTTGCTAAAAGCCTTTTGGGGGCTGTAATGGCAGACCAAATGCTTAATAACTATTTAAGTGCCGCTGTGCTTGATGAAGGTAATAATCGTGAAAATAACGATAACGGTATTACTGAAGAAAACAAATCTTACACAACTATGGAGCACAAATGGGATGAGGCCTACGGTTACCTTTATGGAACCTCTGCAAATCCTGAAAACCCAAACCTAACCATAGGCGAAGACGACAAATTTTTAAACGAATATGTAGGTCGCGTTAACGACGACCCAGACTTTTCAACCATTGCTGCTGAAATATTTGATGCTTTTAAATTGGGCCGTGCCGCAATTGTTGCTAAAAATTATGAAGTTCGTGATGAGCAGGTAGCTATCATCCGAGAGAAAATTTCTGAAGTAATTGCCGTTCGTGGTATTTATTACCTACAGGCCGGTAAAAATAAAATTGTTGACGGCGATCGTCAGGGCGCTTTTCACGCTTTATCTGAGGCCTATGGCTTCGTTTACAGTTTGCGTTTTACAAGAAAATCAGATAACAGTACACCGCTTTTCACAAAAACTGAAGTGGATGCGCTATTGAATATGCTTATGAATTCTTCAAACAATGGCTTTTGGGATATTGCCCCAGAAACATTGGATGCAGTATCTGAAGCTATAGCTGCAAAGTTCGATTTTACCGTTTCACAAGCGGGAAGTTTATAGTTTAATTGTGTTAGTTGCCAATCGGCCGGTATTGCTGGCCGGTTGGTTTTTTTAATAAAAATCCTTACGATGAAATTTTTAAAATTAGGAATCCTTTTAGCAATCGTAGCAGCATCAATTGCCGCATGTTCAAGCGATAACGATAGCCCAGAAGAAACAAACGATACGTTTGACCGCGGCGAAATGCTTGCCAATTGGGCAGATAATATCATCATTCCCGCATATACCAGTTTCAATTCCAAAGTAGTAGAAATGGAGAGTGCAACAACTATTTTCAACGCAATGCCCACAGTTGAGAACCTGCAATCGCTGCGCTCAGTTTGGAAAGAGGCTTATGTGTCATTCCAGAATGTTTCTATGTTTGAAATTGGAAAAGCAGCGGAAGTCCGTTTCCGAAACCGATTGAACGTTTATCCTACAAACGTTGCCCAGATTGAAGATTTTATCGCAACGGGAAACTATGATTTTGACTTGCCTTCTACTATAGATAAGCAAGGGTTTCCAGCATTGGATTATATGCTGAATGGCCTTGCTGAAACCGATGCCGAAATTGTAACTTTTTACACTTCAAATTCCAATGCTGAAGGGTATAAAAACTATTTGAAAACCCTTTCCCAAACTATTTCAAGTTTGAGCAATGAGGTGCTTACAAGCTGGACGGGCGGTTACCGCGATACGTTTGTGGCAAATACAAGTTCATCAGCTTCCGGTGCTGTGGACAAACTTACCAATGATTATATCTTTTATTTCGAAAAAGCGCTTCGGGCCGGTAAAGTGGGTATTCCCGCAGGTATCTTTTCAAACGGAACTTTGCCCCAAAACGTAGAGGCATTCTACAAAAAGGATATCTCAAAAGAACTTTTATTGGAAGCCATTGATGCCAGTGTAAATTTTTTCAACGGAAGAAGTTTTAATGGAAATTCCACTGGACAGAGCTTCAAAACATACTTGGATTACCTGAATACCATCAAAAATGGTGAAAATTTAAGTGCTTTAATAAACAACCAATTCGAGGTCGCAAAGAATATAGCAAACGAGCTGAACGCTAATTTTATACAGCAAATAGAAACTGATAACACAAAAATGTTATCTTCCTATGACGAATTACAACGGCTTGTTGTACTTATGAAGGTAGATATGGTACAGGCTTTTGATGTAACCATAGATTACGTTGACGCTGACGGTGACTAATGTTTACAACTGCCAAAAAATATTTTCAGAAAGACACACAGGCCGCACCACTCGCGGTCTTTCGTGTTCTTTTTGGTTTAATGATGTTTTTGGGCATCGTCCGTTTTTGGATGAATGGTTGGATTGAAAAACTCTACATCCAACCAAAATTTTTCTTTAGCTATTATGGTTTTGAATGGGTAAAACCAATAGAAAGCTACACATATATAATTTTTGGAATCTGTGGTATTGCCGCCCTCTTCGTGGCTTTGGGTTACAAGTATCGTGTAGCAATTATCGTTTTCTTTTTAAGCTTCACATATATTGAGTTGATGGATAAAACCACCTATCTCAACCATTATTATTTTATAAGCTGCGTTGGTCTTTTAATGATTTTTCTTCCTGCAAATGCATATTTTTCGGTAGATACATACAAAAACCCGCAGAAGGCTTTTCAAATGGTACCAAAGTGGACTGTAGATAGTATCAAGCTGCTATTGGGCATCGTTTATTTTTATGCGGGTTTGGCAAAACTGAATAGCGATTGGCTTTTTAATGCAATGCCACTGAAAATATGGCTTCCCTCAAAATACGATCTTCCTTTTTGGGGAGATTTGATGCAACAGCCTTGGGTACATTATGCTTTCAGTTGGAGCGGTGCCCTGTATGATTTGACCATTCCTTTTTTGTTGCTATATAAACGTACACGCTGGTTTGCCTTTGCTTTAGTTGTGATTTTTCACATGATGACGCGGGTTTTGTTTCCTATCGGAATGTTTCCGTATATAATGATAGTGAGTACGCTTATCTTTTTTGACACTGGCTTTCACAGTAAAGTAACTCGTTTTATTTCAAAATTATTGCGAATTGATTATTCCAAAATGGTCGCTTTGTCACAAGCAAAGAAATACCGTTTCAAAACAAATATTACCCTGCCAATTCTTGCCGTGTTTTTTGTATTTCAGCTATTTTTTCCGTGGCGTTATTTAGCATATCCCAACGAGCTTTTTTGGACAGAGGAAGGATATCGATTTTCTTGGCGTGTTATGCTAATGGAGAAAGCAGGCTATGCCCAATTTAAAATAAAAAATACCGAAACGGGGGAGCAATTTTTAGTGGATAATACAGATTTCCTAACGCCTTTCCAAGAAAAACAGATGAGCACCCAACCCGATTTTATTTTGCAATACGCACATTTTTTGGGAGAACATTTTGAAGCACAAGGTCACGAAAATGTGGCTGTGTATGCAGAAAGTTATGTAGCACTCAACGGCAGGTTGAGCCAGCCTTACATCGATCCGAAAGTAGATTTGATGAAACAACGGGAATCCTTCCTAAGCAAAGATTGGATTTTGCCGTTTAACGATACCATTAAAGGATTTTAAAATTATACAATGTTGAAAAACGCCTTATTTCTATTATTTCTTTTTGTGAATCTTTCTGTATTTGCACAATTTTCTGTTTCCGGAAAAGTAATTTCTAAGGAAACCCAAGCCCCGATTACTTTTGCGGAAGTATATATTCTCGATCTGGGAAAATCGAAAGTAAGTGACGAAGAGGGAAATTTTGAATTTTCTGATATTCCCGTTGGAACCTATGAGTTTGCAGTCTTTAATTTAGAATTTGAAGTTCTAAAAAAACAACTGACTATTTCAGAAAATACTGCAATTACCTTTGAATTGGAGTTGCTTGGCGAACAGCTTTCCGAAGTACTTATTACAAAACGAAAGGAGGAAATTTTCGCTTTGAGAAGCTTAAAACAGGTGGAAGGGACGGCCATTTACGCAGGAAAAAAGAGCGAAGTCGTAGTAATGGACAACCTTATTTCAAACACAGCGACAAACAATGCGCGTCAAATTTACGCACAGGTTGTGGGTTTGAATATTTATGAGAACAATGACGGCGGTTTACAATTGAACATTGGCGGCCGTGGTTTAAATCCAAACAGAACCGCAAACTTCAATACACGCCAAAATGGTTATGATATTTCTGCAGATGTTTTGGGCTATCCCGAAAGTTATTATACGCCACCGGCAGACGCTATTAGCGAGATTGAAGTGGTTCGCGGGGCGGCTTCGCTTCAGTACGGAACGCAGTTTGGCGGGTTGATAAACTTCAAATTACACCAACCAAATCCAAAGAAAAAGATTGAATGGATTTCCCGCCAATCCTTAGGTTCGTATGAACTTTTCAACAGTTTCAACAGTCTTGGTGGCACGGTTGGGAAGTTTGGTTATTACGCGTATTACAACTTTAAAACGGGCGATGATTTTAGACCAAATTCAGAGTTTGATTCACACAACGCCTACGCCCATTTGGAATATAATTTTTCCGAAAATACAAAACTTGCTTTTGAAATGAGCTATTTGAATTACTTGGCACAACAACCGGGCGGACTTACCGATAGTCAGTTTGAGGAGGATCCAACGTTTAGCAACAGGACCCGAAATTGGTTTAAGGTAGATTGGAAGTTATATTCGCTGCGTTTGGACCACAGTTTTTCTGAAAAAACCGATTTCAGTTTAAATCTTTTTGCACTCAATGCGTTTAGAAAATCCGTCGGTTTTCGGGAAAATAGGGTTTCGCAACAGGATGATCTGGATGCGCCGCGGGAATTGATTTCAGGAAATTTCAACAATTGGGGCGCGGAAGTCAGACTTTTGACGCATTACAATTTATTCGGAAATGAAAATGTAGTTTTATTCGGTGGAAAATATTATCAATCCAACAATAACGAACGTCAAGGCCCTGGAACCAATGGAAGCGACGCAAATTTTGATTTCGCTTCACAAGAGTTTCCGAATTATCCCCGCCAAAGTGATTTTGAATTCCCGAACCTAAATTTTGCGGCTTTTGGTGAAAATATTTTCAACCTTTCTCCAAAGTTTTCGGTTACGCCCGGTTTCCGTTTTGAATATATTAAAACGCAAAGTGAAGGGGAGTTCAAAAAGATAAACTTCGATATTGCTGGCAATCCAATTCTGAACGAGGATATTGCGGACAACCGCGAGTTTGATCGTGCATTTGTGCTTTTGGGAGTTGGTTTAAGTTATAAGCCCGTAAAATCTTTGGAAGTTTACGGAAACATTAGCCAAAATTACCGTTCGGTTACTTTTAATGATATCAGAATTACAAATCCTTCTTTGGTGGTTGATCCCAACATTACTGACGAGCAAGGCTACACATTTGATTTAGGTGCACGTGGAAGATTCAACAAATATCTTTCGTATGATATCGGTGGTTTTTATCTGAGCTATCAAGATAGGTTAGGGGTGATCGTGCGCGAGGTAAGCGATATTCAGGAGGAACGCTTCCGCGGAAATATTGGTGATGCGGTTACCTATGGTTTGGAAAGTTTTGTGGATTGGAACATTATGGAAACTTTTTCCGCAAACAGAAATTTCCGGATAAATTATTTTGTGAATCTGGCATTAACCGATAGTGAATACACTTCTTCCGAAGAAAATAATGTGGAAGGCAACAAAGTAGAATTTATTCCTGCAATCAATTTAAAAACCGGGCTTGGCTTTGGTTACAAAAACTTTTTGGGAAGCCTGCAATATACGTATTTGAGCAAGCAATTTACAGATGCCACAAACAGCAAGCGCGATTTTGAAAGCCAGAGCGGTATCGTGGGCGAAATTCCGGCCTATGATATTTTGGATCTTTCCGTGGCATACACTTTTGGTCGTTTTAAGCTGGAAAGCGGTATCAATAATGTTTTGGATAACAGTTATTTTACGCGAAGAGCTACTGGGTATCCTGGTCCGGGAATCCTTCCCAGCCAGCCACGTACTTGGTATGCGACACTGCAGATAAAGTTCTAATTGAAAATGACAGCGAGATTTTTAAACATATCTCTATATTTTTAATAGTTGCAGGATAATTCACAATTCTTAATTCAAAATTCTGAATTAAAAGATGTACATTTGCACGCAATTAATCCATAACCACTTTCGCTCTTTCGGAAGTTAATTTAATTGCAATGACCGCACACGATAACAAAATTCTTGGGGAAGGCCTTACTTACGACGACGTACTTTTGGTGCCTGCCTATTCCGAAATTTTACCGCGCGAAGTTTCCATCGCCACAAAATTTTCACGAAATATTACATTGAACGTTCCCATAGTTTCCGCAGCTATGGATACCGTTACCGAAAGCGCCATGGCTATTGCCATTGCACGAGAGGGCGGTATTGGTGTGCTTCACAAAAACATGACTATTGAGGAGCAGGCGGCCGAAGTGCGAAAAGTGAAGCGTGCTGAAAGTGGAATGATTATCGATCCGGTGACGTTACAAAAAGGGAATACAGTAGGCGATGCCCAAAAAACCATGCGAGAATATAGCATTGGTGGTATTCCTATCACTGATGATGCCGGGAAACTTATAGGCATTGTAACAAACCGCGATTTACGTTTTGAAAAGAATTTAAAACGAGAATTGAGTGAAGTTATGACTTCCGAAAATTTAGTGACTGTTGCTCAGGGAACATCCTTAAAGGAAGCTGAGATAATTCTTCAGCAAAATAAAATTGAAAAGTTACCTGTAGTAAGCGACGATGGAAAATTGTTGGGGCTTATTACATTTCGCGATATAACAAAACTTACCCAAAAACCTATAGCTAACAAAGATAAATTTGGAAGGCTCCGCGTTGCCGCAGCATTAGGGGTTACAGCAGATGCAGTGCAAAGAGCAGAAGCTTTGGTAAATGCACAAATTGATGCTGTAATTATTGATACTGCCCACGGACATACAAAAGGAGTGGTTGAGGTTTTAAAACAAGTAAAACAAAAATTTCCGGATTTAGACGTAGTAGTTGGGAATATTGCCACAGCTGATGCTGCAAAATATTTAGTTGATGCAGGTGCCGATGCCGTAAAAGTTGGTATTGGTCCTGGCTCAATTTGCACAACTCGTGTGGTAGCGGGAGTTGGGTTTCCACAGTTTTCTGCGGTGCTGGAAGTTGCCGCGGCAATTAAAGGTAGCGGTGTGCCCGTGATTGCGGATGGTGGAATTCGCTACACAGGCGATATTCCAAAAGCGATTGCTGCTGGCGCAGATTGTGTTATGCTCGGGTCGCTATTGGCAGGAACAAAGGAATCTCCCGGAGAAACGATTATTTATGAAGGAAGGAAATTTAAATCATACCGCGGAATGGGTTCTGTGGAAGCCATGAAACAAGGTTCCAAAGACCGTTATTTTCAGGATGTGGAGGACGATATTAAAAAACTGGTTCCGGAAGGTATTGTGGGCCGTGTACCGTACAAAGGTGAATTGGTGGAAAGTATGACGCAATTCATCGGCGGCTTGCGGGCTGGAATGGGTTATTGTGGCTCCAAGGATATTGAGACTTTAAAAGAGAATGGCAAGTTTGTAAAAATAACCTTTTCAGGAATTGCGGAAAGTCATCCACACGATGTAACTATTACGAAGGAAGCGCCAAACTATAGTAGATAGCGTTTTAAGAATTAAATAATCTTTTGAAAAAGCATGGGAGTTTTCCTATGCTTTTTTATGATAGAGAGTTTTGCAATTGTTTAAAATAATTGATAATTGTTTCCTATGGAGAGCTTTCTTTTTTCTTCAATTGCACCTTATGAATTTCAAAATATAGTTTGTTGATAAATAGATGTATAAAAAAAACGTGGGATTTTCAAAGTACCACGTTTCTATCTAAAAAAATTATGCTTTATTTTCCTTCTTCTGTTGTAATTGTAATTCCCAACTCGGTAATGATTGGCAGCGTAAGGTCGTAATTTGGGTCTAGATAAACCATATCTGTGGAGGTCTGCATTACTTGAGTGTAATTTTGCGCTTTCGCTACTTTATCCAATGCTTCTCCGATTTTCTTATAGAGTGGTTGTAAGTATTCTTGTTGTTTAATCTCCATAAGCTTGGCGCCGTTCTGCTGAAATTTTTGGATATCGGCCTCTAGCGTTAAAAGTTCGGTTTGTTTTGTCTTTTTTACTTCAGCAGTAAATGTAGCTTCGCCGGCTTTATATGCTTCTGCCAACTTTTTGTATTCGTCCACTTTTTTGTTAAGGTCAATGTCCAATTGCTTCCCATAGGTTTCCAATTGGGTCTGTACGGTTGTCATTTCGGGCATTTTGGAAAGTATGTAATCTATATCTACGGCACCAACCTTGCTTTGTGCGAAAGTGGTAAGACCAATAAAGAATACGGCAATTTTTAGAAATTTCATTTTATTATATTTTAAAATTTTAGGAGCGCAATATTACTATAAATATTGCAATTATACAGGCAGTTACGCTATTGATTGTAAAAAATGTGTGCATAAACTTTAAATCCCTTTGTGCACTATTCGTCATAAAGTTGTCCTCGGGTAGGTTTTAAGATTTGCCGGAGTGTATCCATTTGGCTTTTTTCAACAACCATAAAGGCGGTGTGGTGCATATTGGTAATTTCTTCGGTTCCGGTTAAGGCGTTCTTTAGGTTTTCAGTTTTGGCAAATTCACTAAGATGCTTTGCGTGGTGTGTGGCAATATGTTTTGCATTTGGCCCTCTGAAATCCCAGATAAGCTTCACTTTTTCAGTCATTTGTGTTTTCTTGAAAAGAAATATTTCTTCAAAACAGAGACAATATTTTCTTTATTATAAAAATCTACCGCAATATATGGGTTTCTGTGAAAATTAATAAAACCACAAAACACTATAATTATATTAAATTCGTTTGCATTTCTGATGTGTGTTACCACAGTTTTTTTGCTATTTTTGCCACGCTTCAATAAAAATAAATATTCAAAAAATGATGAAAAACCTTATTTCCGTATTCATTTTAGCACTAATGTGCGCCACAGCCGTTTTCTCGCAAAACAAAAAAGAGGTATTGATGACCATTGATGGCAGCCCAGTGTACGCCAAAGAGTTCAAAAGGGTGTACAACAAAAATCTCAATTTGGTCCAGGACGAATCACAAAAGGATATTGACGCATATTTGAATCTATTTATAGATTACAAATTGAAAATTGCCGAGGCAGAATCACAAGGACTTGCAGATAGACCATCTTATCAAAATGAGCTTTCACGCTACCGCGACCAGCTCTCCAGAAATTATCTTTTTGAAGACAAAGTGACCGAAACCCTAGCTAGGGAAGCTTATGAACGTGGAAAAGAGGAAATTAATGCTTCGCATATTTTAATAAGGGTAGATTATGAAGCTATGCCGCAAGACACCCTGGCAGCGTATAAAAAAATAAAGTCCATACGCGAAAAAGCACTTAAGGGAGAAGATTTTGCCAAGCTTGCGCAAACCCTTTCCGAAGAACCTGGCGCCAAGGACTCTGAAGGTAATTTAGGCTATTTTTCAGTATTCTCAATGGTATATCCTTTTGAAACCGCTGCATATAATACCAAAGTAGGGGAGATTTCAGAAATTATACGCACCCGCTTTGGGTACCATATTTTGAAGGTACACGATAGAAGAACTAAAATGCCCAAGATTTCGGTTTCGCACATAATGATTTCCGATAAAAAAGGACCCCGTGATTTTGATCCGGAACAACGCATAAACGAGCTATATACTATGGTTAAGCAAGGGGAATCTTTTGAAAACCTCGCCAAGCAATTCTCTGATGATAAAAATTCTGCGATACAGGGCGGTAAGCTTAAGCCTTTTTCCAAAGGCGATCTTAGAGCCCCAGAATTCGAAAATGCTGCCTATGAACTTAACAAGGCGGGTGAAATAAGCAAGCCTGTAAAAACCGATTTTGGCTGGCACATTATTCGCTTAGATGAAAAATTGGCAATGGAAACCTTTGAAGCCCAAAGGGAAGAGCTTGAAAAGAAAGCCGGCGAAGGTGACCGATCTAAGGTTGTTACCAATGCAATCAATAAAAAAATAAAAGATAAGTACGGTTTTAAAAAAGGAGAAAGCTATTTGCCCTATTTTGATACTTTTGTTAGTGATGATGTTTTGGGAAGAGGCTGGGCAAGACCCCCTGTGCCTGCTGAAGAGGATAAGGTTCTTTTCACCATTGGTGATAAGGAGGCGACTTTTACAGAATTTGCAACGTTTATAGCAGGACGCCAAAAAACAACCAGACCTTTTAAACAAAAGGAATCTTTGCTGGTGGCCTTTTATGATGAATTTGAAACCGAAGTGCTTAAGGACTATTTTAAAATGGCACTTGAAGGTGAAAATGAAGATTATGCGGCCATAGTTACTGAATACCGTGACGGTCTTTTAATTTTTGATGTGATGGAAAAAAATGTTTGGGACAAAGCAAAAACCGATTCCATAGGTCTTCAAAATTTTTATAACAAGACAAAACAGAATTACCAATGGAAGCAACGCGTAGATGCAGATATCTATTCTGCTACCAATGAAACTTTTGCACAGCAAGTACAAAGCATGCTTGCCGAGGGTAAAACCTCCGAAGAAATTAAGGCAGCAGTGAATACAGAAGATAAAGTGAATGTAATGGTTACTCCAGGAATTTTTGAAATCGATGATGAAAAACTTCCAAAAAACATGGAAATTAAAGAGGGGGTCTCAACCATTTTCAAAAACAATGATTCCTCGGTTATTGTCAATGTAAAGCAGGTTATAGCTCCGGGGTTAAAATCGCTTGATGAGGTTAAAGGAAGAGTATTGAGTGATTATCAAAACGAACTTGAGAAGAATTGGATGGAGAGTCTTCGTAAAAAATACAANGTTGAGGTAAATAAAAAAGTTCTAAAGCGAGTAAAAAAAGACCTTAAGTGATAAACCGAATTTTTCATATCATAGTTATAAGTACTTTTATTACTTCCTGTGATTATTTTAGACAGGAAACAACCGAAAATGCAATTGCCAGAGTTAACAATACGTATTTATACGAAGCTGATATCCAAAAATTGATAACTGAAGATACTTCTGCTGAAGACAGTACCTTAATAGTAAACAACTACATTAACAGGTGGGCAACCCAGCAGTTACTGATAGACCAAGCAAAAATCAATCTTTCCCCAGACAAGCTTGAGCAATACAACAAACTGGTAAAGGAATATCAAAATGATTTGTTGACCGAAGCATATAAAAACGTTATTGTTGGCAAGCAATTGGACAGTGTAATATCAGAACAGGAATTTCAGGAGTATTATGAGACCAATAAAGATAATTTCAAATTAAAGGATTTTCTTGTAAAACTACGTTACGTGCAACTTCCGGTAAACTATGATGGCCTTTCCGCTGTTCGTGAAAAATTAAACCGCTACAATGAGAAGGATAGAAAATCGCTAAACAGCCAAGATTATCAATTTATATCCTCAAATTTTAATGATTCCGTTTGGGTAAAAAAAGAAGTTTTAACACAGGCATTGCCCATCATCAGGGGCGCCAATGAACAAGTGTTAAAAAAATCCAATTTTGCACAACTGCAAGATTCATTAGGAGTATATTTGATGAAAATTGAAAATGTGCTCAATCCCAATGATACCGCACCACTTTCCTATGTTAAGCCTACTTTGAGGCAAATTATCCTAAACAAACGAAAGCTTGAACTTATAAAAAAACTTGAAACAGATATTACAAAAGATGCTATTGAAACAAACAATTTTGAAATCTATAAAAATGAATAAATTCTTATTCGTAATACTATTTTCCACAACAGTGCTACAAGCACAAATTGTTGTAGAGCCAGACAGTAGTGGTGTAGTTAAAAGCAACGATTCTTTGGTGGTACAGCAAACCGTAAAACGCGACACACTGAAACCTTTTAAAAGATATAAAGCAGAAGGTGTAAGTGCAGTGGTGGGAGAATACGTTATTTTGGATAGCGATATTGACAAGGCCTATGTAGAAATGCAATCACAGGGAATGTCCATTGAAGATATTACCCGCTGCCAATTGATGGGCAAATTGATGGAAGACAAGCTCTATGCACACCAAGCCAAACAGGACAGTATTTTAGTTCCCGACGCTGAAATAAACGGGATGATAGATCAACAATTACAATATATGGTGAGCGAACTGGGCAGTGAGGAAAAAGTAGCCGAGTATTACCGAAAAGACAATATTGCCCAACTTAGGAAAGATCTTTTTGAGGCCAATAAAAGCATTAAACTAGCCAGTTTAATGCAGCAAAAAGTAATTGAAAAAGTTGAAGTAACTCCAGAGGAAGTTAGAACCTTCTTTTTTTCCATTCCAGAAGATGAGCGTCCGGTTTTTGGAGCTGAAATAGAAATCGCCCAAATAGTAATTGACCCCGAAATTACCAAACAAGCTATAGATGAGGTAATCGCCAAATTAAATGCAATTCGTGCAGATGTTTTGGACAATGGCGCAAGCTTTTCTACCAAAGCGGTTTTATATTCAAAAGATCCCGGTTCTTCTTCTAAAGGAGGGCTTTATACCGGGGTTAAAAGAGACTCTCCTTGGGCAAAAGAATTTAAGGATCAAGCTTTTTCTCTTTTGGAAGGTGAAATAAGCGAACCTTTTGAGACCGAATTTGGATGGCACATTCTGTATGTTGAAAAAATTCGCGGGCAAGAAGTTGACGTCCGCCATATTCTAATGTTTCCCGAAGTCTCACAACAATCCATTGATGCTGCACAAAAAGAAATAGAGGATATTAAAGCCAAAATAAGCTCGGGTGAAATCACATTTGCCGAAGCGGCCCGAAAATTTTCTGATGATAAGGAAACAAGAAACAATGGAGGACAATTGATTAATCCAATAAATTTTGACACCAAGTTTGACCTTACCAAAATGGATCCAACACTTAGTGCCCAAGTGTATAATTTAAAAGAAGGGGAAGTTTCTGAAATTTTTACGGATCGTGACCGTACAGGGAAAAGTAGCCTCAAAATTCTTACCGTAACAAAAAAGTATGCTGAGCACAAAGCTGATTATGCCAATGATTATGAGCGTATAAAACAACTGGCACTACGTGAAAAACAAATTAAGGTAATAAACAAGTGGCAGAATGAGAAGATAAAAGATACGTATATTAGCATCAATCAAGATTACCAGGATTGTGAATTTGCTGGAAATTGGTCAAAAAAATAATATAATAATATGTCAGACGTAGCAGCGGTAACACAACTTGTTTCAAAATACGACGCCCTCAAAAAAGAAATAAAAAAAGTAATAGTAGGTCAAGATGAAGTAGTTGAGCAGGTTTTGCTCGCTATCTTTTCAGGGGGGCATGCATTGCTTATCGGAGTTCCTGGGCTAGCTAAAACTTTATTGGTAAATACCGTTGCAGAAACTCTTGGTCTTAAATTCAAAAGAATCCAGTTTACGCCAGATTTGATGCCAAGCGATATTTTAGGTTCCGAAATTTTGGACCAAAACCGCGAGTTCAAATTCATAAAAGGACCAATTTTCGCCAATATCATCCTAGCTGATGAGATAAATAGAACACCGCCAAAAACTCAAGCAGCGTTGTTAGAGGCAATGCAGGAACGTGCTGTAACTGTTGCAGGGCATCACTACAAATTGGATTTGCCATACTTTGTACTTGCAACCCAAAACCCAATAGAGCAGGAGGGAACCTATCCTTTGCCCGAAGCACAGTTAGACCGTTTTATGTTTGCCATCAATCTTGAGTATCCTTCCTTTTCTGAGGAAGTTGAAGTGGTAAAGCAAACCACCACTGGCGAAATCCAAACTGTAAATGCACTCTTTACTGCGCAAGAAATTATTGATTTTCAACAATTGATAAGAAGAATTCCCGTGGCTGATAATGTTGTGGAATACGCAGTAACACTTGTAGGAAAATCACGTCCTAATAGTTCTACCGCAACAGATACAGTAAAAAACTATATTGATTGGGGCGCTGGCCCACGGGCCTCACAGAACCTAATTTTGGCAGCTAAAGCGAATGCTGCGCTTCACGGAAAGTTCTCTCCGGATATTGAGGATGTTCAGAAAGCCGCAATCGGAATACTTCGACACAGATTGATAAAAAATTATAAGGCTGAAGCCGAAGGATTGAGTATTGAAGAAATAATCAAAAGCCTGTTTTAATTTAACTTTTATTCTTTCCTTTTGGAATTATAAAACAATCTTTTATAATATTCTGAATTTCTTAATTTTTCATAGGTAATATTATCATATCAATAATTATATTCAATAATATTTAATATTTAATGAATTATGTTCATTAAATAAGCATTTTCATTAAATATTTTTTAATTATTCCAATTTTTTGTATTTTCGCAAACAACTAAAAATACAACTATGGCTTTTGATATTGACATGATTAAAAAGGTTTATGCCCAGATGGCAGAACGTGTTGACAAAGCACGTGAGATCACGGGAAAACCACTTACGCTTTCCGAAAAAATTCTATATTCCCACCTTTGGGATGGTAACCCAGATAAGGCTTTCCAACGAGGAAAGGACTATGTGGATTTTGCCCCAGATAGAATCGCTTGTCAGGACGCAACTGCCCAAATGGCGCTTTTGCAATTTATGCAGGCCGGAAAGAAAACGGTGGCGGTACCCACTACCGTACACTGTGATCATTTAATTCAAGCCAAACAGGGTGCAGCTCCAGATTTGAAACGTGCCAACGAAACGAGTAACGAAGTTTTTGACTTTCTGGAATCTGTTTCAAACAAGTACGGAATTGGCTTTTGGAAACCGGGAGCCGGAATTATCCACCAAGTTGTATTAGAAAATTATGCTTTTCCCGGAGGAATGATGATTGGTACCGATAGCCACACCGTAAATGCAGGTGGTTTGGGAATGGTAGCAATTGGCGTGGGGGGTGCTGACGCTGTGGATGTGATGGCAGGAATGCCTTGGGAGCTAAAATTTCCAAAATTAATCGGTGTAAAACTTACCGGGGAACTAAATGGATGGACTGCTTCAAAAGATGTTATTTTAAAAGTAGCTGGCATCCTCACAGTAAAAGGTGGAACAGGTGCTATTGTTGAATATTTTGGCCCAGGCGCAAAAAACCTTTCCTGTACCGGAAAAGGAACCATTTGTAATATGGGTGCCGAAATAGGCGCAACCACTTCAACCTTTGGGTATGACGACGCAATGGAACGTTTTCTAAGAGCAACAGACAGAGCGGATATTGCAGATGAAGCAAATAAAATTCGTGAATATCTAACAGGTGATGATGAAGTGTATGCAAATCCAGAAAAATATTTTGATCAAGTAATAGAAATAGATTTATCTACGCTACGTCCACACTTAAATGGACCATTTACACCAGATTTGGCAACTCCGGTTGGAGAATTGGGTGAAAAAGCAAAGAAAAATGATTGGCCCATAAAAGTGGACTGGGGCTTAATAGGTAGCTGTACCAACTCTTCTTATGAAGATTTAACCCGCGCTGCTTCTATTGCACAACAGGCCATCGATAAAAAATTAAAACCGAAAAGCGATTTCGGAATAAATCCTGGTTCGGAACAAATTCGTTTTACAGCAGAACGTGACGGACTTTTGGACGTTTTTGAAAATTTAGGAGCAACCATTTTTACAAATGCCTGTGGCCCGTGTATTGGCCAATGGGATAGAAGTGATAGAAAAGGAGAGGAAAAAAATACGATTGTGCATTCCTTCAACAGAAACTTTTCAAAACGTGCGGATGGAAATCCAAATACCCACGCTTTTGTGGGCTCACCAGAAATGGTTGCCGCAATCGCAATCTCGGGCCGCTTGGATTTTGATCCCATGAATGACACGCTTCTAAATGAAGATGGGCAAGAGGTAAAGCTTGACGAGCCACGTGGTTTGGAATTGCCTCCAAAAGGTTTTGAGGTGGACGATAACGGTTATTTGGCACCAAGGGAAGACGGAAGTTCCGTTGAGGTGAAAGTTGCAAAAGATAGCGAACGTCTACAATTACTGGATCCTTTCCTGCCTATTAAGGATTCTGAACTGCAAGGTGTAAAATTATTAATAAAAGCTTTCGGGAAATGTACCACAGACCATATTTCTATGGCTGGCCCTTGGTTGCGCTATCGTGGTCATTTGGACAATATTGCCAACAATACCTTAATCGGTGCCATCAATGCTTTTAACAAACAAACCAATTTTGTTAAAAATCAATTCACGGGTGAGTATGGTGGCGTGCCAGATGTACAGCGTGAGTATAAAGCAAAAGGAGTAAAAACGATTGTAGTGGGTGATCATAACTATGGTGAAGGATCATCGCGAGAGCATGCGGCGATGCAACCACGTCATTTAGGTGTTGCGGCGGTTTTGGTAAAATCATTTGCACGAATCCATGAAACTAACTTGAAAAAGCAGGGAATGTTGGCGCTTACTTTTGTCAATGAATCCGATTACGATTTAATTCAAGAGGATGATACCTTCAACTTTGTGGATATTGCCGATTTTTCTGAAAATAGACCATTAACCATTGAAATCGTACATAAAGATGGAAGTAAGAATATGATTAAGGTAAACCATACTTATAATGATGCACAAATTAAGTGGTATCGTGAAGGTTCGGCTTTGAATTTGATTAAGAAGCAAAACGCTTAAAAATGCCTTTTAAAGAAGTTAAACCTAACAGGTCTTTAAATCTGTTAGGTTTTTTTATAACTTAAAGCCGATGAAGTTTATAAAGAAACACTGGAGCAACATTTTATTTTTTGCTTTTTTAGCTTTATTGGTTTTTCCCCAAACTAGGATGCCAATTCAGGTTTTTGTACAGCGGCTCGTTTCGTTTTCGCCTTCTGAAAAAGATGAAACCGAACGAGAAACCCTTAATGATTATCAGTGGAATTTACAACGATTAAATGGTGAGGAAATCAATTTTTCACAGTCTGAGGGCAAGGTAATTATTGTAAATTTTTGGGCTATATGGTGTCCGCCTTGTGTTGCAGAAATGCCTTCGTTCCAGAAATTATATGATAGTTATGGTGACAAAGTAGATTTTTATTTTGTTACCACGGAGGAATCTGAAAAAGTGAATAAATTTCTTACAAAAAACGAATATACGTTGCCAGTTTTTCTTCAAGAATACGAAGCACCTATGCAATTGAAATCACAAGCCTTGCCCACTACTTATTTGATTTCAAAAACTGGTGAAATAATTATGGAAGAAGAAGGCGCCGCAGATTGGAATAGTAAAAAAGTGAGAGCGTTACTAGATCATCTTTTGAAGGAATAAGTTACTGTAAATTATCCAGGAAAATGGTTTTTTAGAATAGAATCCATTTCCTTTTTACCTTCGGCAATTGCGGTAATAGTGCTCCACAATTTTGGGCTTATCAAAGATTTTAATGGTTGCTCAACGTTAAGAATTGCGGGGAAATTTTTTATGAGCTGCTCGTCCCAAACTTGATGAAAATTTAATAGATCGTCGGGATAGACGGTTTTGCGCTTCGTACCTTCCTCAATGCCATTAAAAGGCTCCGAAACATTTAAATAACCATAATCGTCCGTCAATTCTTCTCCTGCTTGAATATCGCGTATCGCAATTTCAAAATCATAGGCCGTAGATAGGCAGTTGCTTTTAAAACTGTGGTTCACATATCGACCATAATCCCAGCAGAGCACAAAGTTTCCCTTGTTGTTTCGGTAGCAATAGGTTTCCAGAATATTTTGGTACAGCGAATTCATTTTTTTCATCTTGGCTGGTGTGAATTCACGGTCCAAATCATCCAAAGCCCATGTTATGGTCCCGGCGGGTATAAATTCAGTGGCAACTACGCCGTATCCAATTTTGTCACTTATAAACTTTAGTTCTGTTTTGGGATGTATCATAAACAATTCTAATTTTTAGGATTAAATGTAATGCAAAATATTTTCTGAATTACATTCACTAAGGTATTGTATATAATATATTATAGCTGTTAATTTGACGATTTTTTCAATAGAAGCTTTTAAGCTTCACCTGGTTTGGAAGAATATTTTTCTTTGAATTTTTCCATCAATACAAAAACTGTTAGTAACATTCCCAAGGCATAAATGCTGTCTTCAATAGGGACGGTTCCCAGGCGTATGCCCAGATTCTCGGCGTTGTTGTACCAAACCACTTCTTCGTCTATCCAGCTGCCGGTAAGAAAACCATTCACAATAAAAAAAGGAATTAGAAGAATAGTAAAAACAGGAAAAAAAACGGTTAAAGCTTCGCGTTTATAATTAAATACCAGAGCTAGTAAAACAATGGCGTATCCAAAATTGATGGCTGTGTACCACCGATCATAAAAATAAAGCAGGGTAGCGATTAAAATAGTTTGTAGCAAATAATATACTATTTCAGTTGTTTTCCGGGAAATTGAAAACTTGGGAAGCAAATCTTTAAAAGCGTATATTGTAAAAAGACAGGCGTACGGAATA
This sequence comes from Aequorivita sp., assembly GCA_002733915.1. Classification (GTDB taxonomy): domain Bacteria; phylum Bacteroidota; class Bacteroidia; order Flavobacteriales; family Flavobacteriaceae; genus Aequorivita. The sequence goes on along the minus strand of NVXN01000013.1, from coordinate 42,367 downwards.
CAAATGAAGAATAGCCATTCTTCCAACGGCAAATTCCCAAGATTAATTCCAGACAAGTACATTTCATTGAATCCCCAAACTCCATGTTGTGTAAAAATAATGTCCCAGGGAAGAAAAAAAGCCATCATAATAAAGGTGGCCGGAAAAAAATATTTCCAGAGTTTATAAAACTTCAATTTTGGGTGAAAACTAAATAAAAATGGAATACTCAACGAAGCTAGATCAAGCAGAAGGTAAAAATGCCACATGGGTTATTTTTTGAAATATTTCAAAGGCGGAAACAGCATCCCGAAACATTCTCCTTTTTCTTTGCCTAAATGTTTATGATGTATTTTATGTGCTCTGCGGATACCGCGTGCATACCAATTGTTTGCATTTCGGAACATTTTAAAACGTTGATGAATGAAAATATCGTGAACAAAAAAATAGGTGAGTCCATATGCAAAAATCCCTAAGCCAATGGGCAAACCTGCCCAAAAACCAAAATAACTCCAGCCCACAAAACAACTGATGCTTACCAAGGCATAAAACAGAAAAAAATAATCGTTACGTTCCCACCAACTGCCGTGGTCTTTATGGTGGTGGTCTTTGTGTAATTTCCATAAAAAACCATGCATAATGTATTTATGGGTAAACCACGCCATGAATTCCATAATGCAAAATGTAGCAATAAAAATTAATATCCAAAGAACGGTTGTCATTATTATTTGTTAATTTGTTAAAGCCAATTATTGTTGTTAATCCAGGAACCTTCGTATTATTTAACCAAATTTAATTGATATTTTACGTAGCTGCGTGTTAAAAGCCCAATTTTTTCAATATTTGGAACACGAATTCGCGAATTCTTAATTTCTGTGGCAGGTGTTTTCTGGAGTTTTTTCAACAGTCGTTTATAATATCTGTAAGCAACAAAAACGCCAAGTTTTGAATCATGTGGCAACTGAAGAATGCCTTGGTAACCTTGAGTGAAATTTTCTTCAATTTCTTCAATTATTTTACTTTTTGAATCTTCGTCCAAAGAATCTAGATTTGTGTTTGGAAAATACGTTCGGCTTAAGTTTTCATAATCTTCTTTCAGATCGCGGAGAAAATTTACTTTTTGAAAGGCAGAGCCCAAATTCATCGCAGATTCTTTCAGTTGCTCATACTTTTCAGAGTCTCCTTTTACAAAAACTTTTAAGCACATCAAGCCCACAACATCTGCAGAGCCATAAATATATTCATTAAATTCTTCTGTAGTTGTGTAAACACTTTTGGTAAGGTCCAAACGCATACTGTCCATAAACGTATCAATTAAATCTTTTTGAATATTGTATTTATAGACTGTTTCCTGAAATGAATTTAAAATTGGGTTTAGACTTATTTTATCTAAAAGAGCTTCTTCCAAAGCATTTTCAAAACGACTAAAAAGCACCTCTTTGTTGTAATCGTGAAAGGAATCTACAATTTCATCAGCAAAACGTACAAAACCATAAATATTATAAATGTCCTGCCGTATGGAAGGCCCAAGCAGTCGGGTTGCCAACGAAAAGGATGTGCTGTAGGTTTCAGTTACCTGTTTGCTGCATTTTTTGGAAACTATGTCAAAAAGTTTTTTCACTGTTTTATTTCTTTTTCAATTAATCCTGCAACTAATTTTCCAGAGATAAGGGCTGGAGGGACCCCTGGCCCGGGTACGGTAAGCTGCCCCGTAAAAAAAAGATTTTTAACTTTTTTACTCTTCAGTTTTGGTCTTAGAAAAGCTGTCTGCATTAATGTATTGGCAAGTCCGTAAGCGTTTCCCTTATAGCTGTTATAGTCAGAAATAAAATCATTTATGCAAAAAGACTCTTTAAATATAACGTATTTTTTTACCTCCTGGTTGATGGTTTTTTCAAATCGTTCCATTACTTTCTCGAAATATTCCTCGCGTATTTCGGGAATATCATCAAGACCTGGAGCCAAAGGAATTAAAAATATCCCCGCTTCTTTTCCTTCGGGAGCTACACTTTTATCGGTTTGCGAGGGAAAACTAGCGTAAAACAATGGTTCTTCGGGCCATTGTGGCACATCGTATATTTGTTGGGAATGTTTCTCAAAATCCACATCAAAAAAAAGTGTGTGGTGATCCACATTTTTTATTTTCTTGTCGAATGCTACGTAAAAAAGTAGGGCAGAAGGCGCAAAGGTTTTCTTCTTCCAATAGTTTTCAGTATACTGTCGGAATTTTGTATCCAAAAGTGTTTCGGTGTGGTGATAGTCGGCACCGCTCAAAACTACATCGGCTTTAATTTTTTCTCCATTAATTAGCAATGCAGAGGCTTTTCCGTTTGCGACAATTATTTGTTCTACATTTTGATTGGTTTTTATAGTGACGCCCAATTTTTCGGCTAGCGTTTTTATTCCTTCAATGACGGAATACATTCCCTTTTTTGGATGAAATGTGCCCAAGCCGAAATCTGCATAGTTCATAAAACTATAAAAGGAAGGTGTATTTGATGGTTTTGCGCCTAAAAACAATACAGGAAATTCTAATATTGAAATTAATCGAGGATTTGTAAATTCACGACGTACATCTTTACTTATGGTGCTGAAGAATTGCCCAATTTTTTTCATAGTAGCAATAGTGACCAGTTCTACCGGTGAAACACCTGGCCGATAAACCAAATCTTTAATGGCTATATTGTAATTGTCCATGGCTTGGGCCATAAATTTTCTTAACTTAATTGAGCTTCCAGGTTCTTCATTTTCAAAAGCGGTACATATTTTTTCAAGGGTATCTTCAATGGTTATAAAATCATTAACCCCAAAATAAACCCGATAGGCAGGGTTTAGCTTTTCAAGTTCATAGAAATTTGAGGGAGTTTTTCCAAAGTCTTTAAAAAAGCGTTCAAACACATCGGGCATCCAGTACCAAGTGGGACCCATGTCAAACGTAAAACCATCTTTTTTGAATTGGCGAGCACGCCCGCCTATGGTCTCATTTTTTTCATAGATTGTTACATTATTTCCTGCTTCTGCCAAGTAGCAGGAAGCGGCAAGCGATGAAAACCCAGAACCAATAACCGCAATGTTTTTTTTCATATTGTTTAACAAATCTACATTTTATTTAAACAAAAAAGAAATTTGCAAAAATTAATTTTGTGTTAAGATTTAATTTTATTTTAAATAAGCGATTTTCCCGAAATGTTTTCGGGCTTGATTTTTTTTGAAAATGCTAATCTTTAGGATGTAGGCAATGTTTCAATATGGTATGTAAATTGTTTAATATCCCTAAAAAACTTTAGGCTTTTTGTGTTTTTAAAGCTCTTTTCGGCTTTGTTGCCCAATATCCAGAGCTCGCACGTATCTTTAGCACTGACTTCCTTTTGAAAATCTGTGAGATATTTTTTGAGATTGTTGTTTTCTGGACGTACTGTAAAGTAGGTAACAAATACGACCTTCTTTTTTGTTTTTAAAACATGTGTTAAGCTTTCCAGAGGAATATTTGGACCTAAAAAAATTGTATTGAAACCCGCTGAGATTAACTCATAGTTGGCATATAGTAAGCTAATTTCATGGATTTCGTGATAAGGAAGGTAAAGGGTAAATAATTGCCCGTTTTGAGAATTGCTTTTTTTCTTTCTAGCAGTATGCCAAATAATGGTGTGTTTTATCTTTTCGGAAATAAAATGCTCATGGGATGGATCAATAGTTCCGGAATGCCAAAGAATGCCCATCTCTGTAAGTAGCGGAATAAATATTTCGGCAAAGACCTCCCTAAACGATTTTTTTTCCAAAAGTTTTTCCAAGGTGGCATCAAAAAGTTCGCCATCAAACTCAAACATTGCCGATTTAAAAACATTTAGCATATATTCAGAATCAAGACCATTGATGTTTTTTTTGATCAATTCCTGGATCTGTACATTATTTAAACTTGCAATTTTTGATATTTTATGCCCAGCATTGTATAAATAGGCAACATTCAATAATTTTTTAAGGTTGTCGAGATCGTATTTTCTAATGTTAGTGTCAGTACGATCCGGTTCAAGAAGATTATAGCGTTTTTCCCATATACGGATGGTATGGGCTTTTACATTTGAAAGGTTTTCAAGATCCTTTATGCCAAATTGTGTTTTGACCACTGAAGAAAAAATTAAAATTACTGTGTGAAAGTACTAAAAAGAAGTGAACTTGTTTAGATAAATTTAAAATTCTCTAAACATAATGGAAAAAAAATGTACCCGGGATGGGACTTGAACCCACACGCCCAAAGGACACATGGCCCTCAACCATGCCTGTCTACCAATTCCAGCACCCGGGTGGATACTTTGCATAATTCGGTTTAAAACTATAAAAAAATGTTTTAAACAAAAAAAGTTAAACCAATGGCTTAACTTTTTTGTGACCTAGCTGGGGCTCGAACCCAGGACCCCCTCCTTAAAAGGGATAAGCCACAAACTTCAGTAATCGTAATCAGTTAAATTACAGATATTTGTATTTTAAGAAACACCTAAAAAAGTGTCCTCAATTTTCAGTATTACCAATTTGATAAGGGGGTCTAATTCTTTGGAAACACCAATATTTAATGGCGGTACCGCTGATTAATTCTCGAAAAAATAAAAATGAACGTTTTTTATTACGATTGCAAATATAAAGGTAATCATTAGAGCGTGCAATAAATCGTCAAAAATAGATTCATCGTTTTTGAATATGCTTAATTTATACCATTAATGACTCAGACAGGATTCTTATAATTTAATATTTAGCAAATCTATTAATAAATAATTAGTTTTTAAAGGTTATTTATATACTCAACAGCATCAATACAACGACGGGAATCGGTTCCGTAATGGTATAAATAACGGGTTTGTAATCTCCCTTTCCCATTCTCAAATAGGTGCCATCCCAAGTGTACAGCACCGTATTGTATTCCCCTTTGCCTTCACGAATATATTTTCCATCCCAAGTAAGAAGGACAGTATTGTAAGAGCCTTTTCCTTGACGAAGATATTTGCCGTCCCACGTATATAAAACTGTATKGTAAGCCCCCTTGCCTAAACGTATATATTCCTCATCTATCGTATAGAGCACCGTCTTGTAATTTCCTTTCCCCTACCTTAAATATGTGCCATCCCAAGTGTATAGCACCTCGTTAAACGCACCTTTTCCTTGGCGGATATACGTTTGGCCAAATGAAAAAGTGGCTATAAAAAAGAAGAAAAAAAGGAATTTTATTTTCATCTCATTAAATATAATCATTTATTAATCATCCACGCCTTAGTAAAAAGAGACAGAAATACGGGAAATATTTTTTNAAATTTTTGTACAATAATTTTAGAATAATAGTAGAATTAAATTTTATATATTGTACAATATTTATTCAAATTGCTAAGAACTTTATTAAAAAACAAACAGTAGTTTTAAAAAAACGCACTATTAATTTAAAAAAATGTAAGATACATTCAAATTTAAAAATATATGGCCATACAATATCGCATCTCCAGGCGTAAGAACAATATAGCTACAAACGCTGAAACCAATTATATTTTACAGGCCGTAAGCACGGGCGAGATAGATATTGAGCGCTTAAGTTATGAAATAAGTACGGAATCCACCCTCAGTGAAACCGATGTGCGCGCCGTACTGGATGCACTGGGTAGAAAGATGAGACAGCATTTGGAAGATGGCAAAACGGTCTCCCTAGAAAATATAGGCCGCTTTAAAATAGGTTTTAAGAGTGTAGCCCAACCCAATAAAAGCTTACTCCGCACGGCAGAGGTTTCAAAATTCCATATTAATTATCAACCTTCCGTTAAACTGAAGCGTTGGCTAAAGAAAGGAATTGCTTTGAAAAAGGAAAAAACTAAAAAATAATGCGGTTATTTTAATCATTTCTTGTTCCGTAGCGGTTATTCATTATCTCTTTTTAATTAATCCAAGAGAAAATACGGCAGGATGTTTATATATTAAACCATAATCCCTGTGTTTTAGGGAAATTTTTGGTTTTTTAAGCCTTATTTATAAACATCCAAAAGCGGTAAATAACGGGTTTAAAATGCTGTTATTTCAAAATCCCTTCATATAATATTTATAATAAATTGTTTTTCAATTAGTTAAAAAATGATTTTAGTTTAAACATATAAGCCTGTTACACCCGCTAAATGTTGACAAGTTTGTTTTAACAAACAAAAACACTTCTTTATTTTAGTAATTCCAAAGCAATGGTGCGGCGGACGCCCGAGAAAAAGGGTGTAATTAAATCCATGTAACAATGGTAGTAATCAAAACAGTGGAACGAAAGAATCCACAAGATTTGCTTGCACCGCCCAAGTATTACACTCAGGCGGTGAGTGATGGGTTTGTTGATCTGGAAAGATTGGCTTACCTAGTGTCTAACCAGTGTACCGTGCGCGAGGCAGATTGCCTGGCCGTGCTCAACGCATTACAGCACAATGTAATGGACGAGCTAAGCCAGGGCCGTACCGTGCAATTGGGCTCATTGGGCAACTTTCAGGTTGGCGTACGCTCCGAAGGGGCAGAAGATGCAACCTCGGTTTCCAGTAGCCTGGTAAAATCTGCACACATCAACTACAGACCGGGAAAACGGTTAAAGAAGATGTTGGATGCACTGGACTACAAATTAATAGGCGGCTAGTTACTTGCTATTGATTTGTACAGAAAGTCCCGGAGCAATGCTTCGGGATTTTTTTTATGTGTTATATTAATTTAAACACATCAAAATATGTTCAGCCCAAACAGTCTTAGCGTTTATATTTCTGCCACTTAATTCCATAGCGAAGCGTTCCCCCCAAGTGTCCAACTTACTTTTTAATTATGGATTTTTTTACTGGCAGGGGAGGTTTGTAGAACGGTTTGCCCCATCAAAAAAGCCCAATAAATACAGGCGGCTAGTTACTTGCTTGCTTTTATGGGCTTGATTTGTACAGAAAGTCCCGTGTCAAGACACGACAAATTCAATGGTAAATGTATGGTATGACCTGTCAATTTCAAAATAAATTGTCTTAAATATGGTAATATATTTATTATAAAATATTGTATAGGTTCTTCACCATAACGACAATAATCTAAAATTTGTAGCCTACACCCATTTATCGAAAAGATGGAAGCAGATTTTACTATATTTATTATTAACGCTATATTTACTCCTCTCCCCAGAAAATTTGTCGCCAATGCGGATTTCCGTAATGGGATAGATTACTATTGTTTTATATTTGAAAAAAACATCTCTAATATTTATCAACCTATGAAAAAAAACCTACTTCTGATTTTTCTTGGAATTACTTTGTTTGGCTGTAAAAGCTATGTGCAAGTTTTTGAAACAAAAGCCAATAATACAAGTGTCATTGATGATACTTACGTTTATGAAAATGACTCATTAAAAATAACCTACAACCTATGGAGAGAAAGAGGGTTGATGAAATTTGAAATTTTTAATAAGCTAAATGTGCCATTATACATCGATTGGCGTAAATCTTCTTATATAGATAATGATATTAAACTRAATTATTGGGAAGATGTAGAGCGTACCAATTCCCTTTACGCAAGTTATTATTTTTATAACTCACTATATAGATCAAGAGCGTCTCTTAGTGCTTCAAGTTCGACTATGGTTAAAGAAGAAAGGATTACGTTTATACCGCCAAAATCTAAATACTCCCGTTCTCAATTTTACATACTTCCCTGGAGTTTTACTGTTTTAAATAAGAATAGTCCATTTTTAGAAAAACCCCTACGTGAGGGCTCCAACAAAACAACAAAAGTGTATTATAAGGATTTCGATAAAAATAGTACACCTAGAGTGTTTAGAAATTTCCTGAGCTTTTCATTAACAGAAGATTTTACAAACGAATTTTACGTTGATAATGAATTTTACATTAGCAAGATTTTAGAAATGGATCGTGATAACTTTTATGGAAAAAAAGCGCGTTATACGCGGCCAGAGGAAGGAGCCGAGGCACTACCATATAAGGACAATCGATATTTCTATATAAATGTGGGGGAACGAAAAGGAGAAAAGAAGGTTAGAAAAGTAGATTTTAATAACTAAACCAATTTTAAAAAATAGTAAAATGAAACATTTTTTTCCGATACTACTCATTTGCTTTTCCCTCAATCTTTCTGCCCAATCGGTTACTTGCGAGGACCTGATGGATTTTATAGAAACAGAAGGAATGTATAGCAGTAGCGTAAGCAGTTATACCTTGGACTCCAGTTGGCTTAGCAAGGTGACTTTATACAGTTATGATATGAATTATTTTGTAGTTGCCCATATAAAAACCAGCGAATTTAGTTATGCCTCTACACCTTATATTTTTTGTGGTATTCCATATCGTAATTGGTTAAACTTTAAAAATGGAAGTTATGGAGATACCGATTCTTATGGAGAACGGTTCCATAAGTATATATTTAATTATCAGTGTGATTGTAAGTAAATAATATTTTTTGATATAGAAAAATCAGTTTTCAAATATTGGTACGAGATTGTGCTAATAAACTATTCACTTATATTTGAAGACTAACTAATCAATTTTGCAAAATTAATGAGTTCCAGTTTTTCATTCCTTTCAAAAGACTACCCAGAATTATTCACTATCTGTGAGATTGCAGAGGAATTAATTCATATTGATCCGAGTTCCACACTTTCCAAAACACGGCTATTTTCCGAAAAGGTCAGCTTATTGATCTGGGACTTTGAAAAAATGGGAGATTTGCAAGGCACGCAAGTTGATAGGATTAATCAACTTTATTACAAAAACATTCTGCCGGAAATTGTAAAAGGGATTCTCCATACAATTCGTACATCTGGGAATAGGGCAAGTCATGATGGAACAGGTTCAAAAGAAGAAGCACTTTTTATTCTTAAAAAAAGCTTCCAGTTAGCCAAATGGTTTTATGAAACCTACAATAACGATTACGTTGAACAAAAGGAATATCATCTTCCTGAAAGAACCCAAAATAACGTAAAGGAGCTAACCGCGCAGTTGGAAGTACTTTCAAAACAAGTTGTAGATTATAAAAACAAAATTGAAACTCTAAACCAGAGCAAAGAAGTTACTGAAGCACGAAAACGAAGAGGGGAGAACATTGCTAAGAATCTCGATTTAAACGAGAAAGACACACGCCTAATTCTGATTGATCCGCAACTGCGTGCATCTGGATGGGAATGTAATACGGAGACTTTAAATTATAAATCAAATAAAACCCTTCCGGAAAAAGGAAGAATGATGGCAATTGCCGAATGGCCTTGTGATGGTAAATGGGCAGATTATGCTTTATYTATTGACAAAACGCTATATGGAATTGTTGAAGCCAAAAAGTATGCAAGTGATATTTCCACGGATTTAAGACAATCTAAAATCTATGCTGAAAATCTTCAACAAAAAGAAGAAATTCTATTTCTTGGCAAATGGCACATCTACAAAGCACCCTTTCTATTTTCAACTAATGGGCGTGAATACCTAGAGCAGATAAAGACTAAGAGTGGGATTTGGTTTTTAGATGTCCGCAATGAGCGTAACAGCGCAATAGCATTAAAAGGATGGTTTTCACCACAAGGTCTTATTGATTTGTATGAAAGGGATTTAGATAAGATTAACAATCGACTCGAAGAGAGTGATTATGACTATCTTCAAGATAGAAACGGTCTTGGCCTACGAGACTATCAAATAGAAGCTATTCAGGAAATTGAAAAAAAACTTATACGCCAACCTGATGACAGGCGTTCATTATTGGTTATGGCCACAGGAACAGGTAAAACTAGAACGGTTATTGGTTTAACCTATCGCCTTATTAAAGCAGATCGTTTTAAAAGAATATTGTTCCTTACAGATAGAAGACTTCTAGCCATACAAGCTTTAGGGAATTATAAAGACAACAAAATTGAAAGACTAAACACCTTTGGGGAAGTTTATCACATAGACGACTTAAAAACAAAAAATCCAGATTCAGAAGCACGATTGCACTTTGCTACCGTGCAGAGTATGGTAAAACGATTGTTTTATTCAGAAGACAATACCTTGCCCATTGATACGTATGATTGCATCATTATTGACGAAGCGCACCGAGGCTATAATTTAGATAGAGAAATGGAGGATGAAGACCTTCAATTTAAAGATCAGGATGATTATGTGAGCCAATACAAAAGAGTGATTGAATACTTTAATGCTTATATTATTGGTCTTACTGCTACTCCCGCCTTGCATACCACTCAGATATTCGGAAAACCTGTATTCAGTTATTCTTATAGGCAAGCAGTATTGGAGGGATATCTGGCAGATCACGAGCCACCCTATCGAATTAAAACCCGTTTGAGTGAAGAAGGAATTCTTTGGAAGAAGGGCGAACGCCCTAAAGTTTTTAATCCTGAAACCAATAAAATTGAAGAGCTCGCTGAATTGGAAGATGACCTTTTAATTGAAATTGAACAATTCAATAAGATAGTGCTCACCGAATCGTTCAACAGAACTGTATGCAAAGAGTTGGTGCAACACCTAGACCCTGAAAGTGATGAGAAAACCCTCATTTTCGCGGTAAGGGATTCCCATGCGGATACGATTGTGAAAATACTGAAAGAAGAATTTGCAGCAATTGGTATGGATGTACACCAAAATGCTATCCAAAAAATAACAGGAAATGTTTACGACCCGGAACAACTCACAAAGGAATTTAAAAACGAAAAATATCCCAATATAGCCGTAACGGTAGATTTATTGACCACTGGAATAGACGTACCAAAAATATGCAATTTGGTTTTCCTTCGCCGAGTGGGCTCCCGTATTCTGTATGAACAAATGATAGGCCGTGCCACCAGAAAATGTGACGAAATAGGGAAGGAGTACTTTAATATTTATGATGCCGTGCGGGTACACGAAGCTTTGGGCGATTATACACAAATGACTTCTGTAGAAAAACCTTCCACCACTTTCACACAACTAGCCGAAGAGCTTGACCATATTGACAGCGATGAGCGAGTTAAAAGTCAGATAGAACAAATTATTGCAAAACTACAGCGGAAGAGAAGAAAGATTGAAGAAAACGACATAGAGCGTTTTATGTATGCCGCAGATGGTCTTGAACCTAAAGAATTCATTGAAAAGTTAAAGGAAATAAAAGCCAGCGAAGCAAAACAGATAATACAAAATTATGGTTCCCTTTGGAACTATTTAGACACTAAAGTATATCGCCCAAAAAACCAATTGGTCTCTGAACACCAAGATGAATTCTACGGAATTGAACGCGATTACGGAAACGCCAAAAAACCGGAAGACTACATAGAAAACTTCAAAAAATTCATAGAAGAGAACCGAAACAAAATTGCCGCTATTCAAATAATTTGTAACAGACCCACTTCCTTAAATAGGCAATCGCTTAAAGAACTAAAACTGCTCTTGGACCAAGAAGGATTTAATGCCAGAACACTGCACACTGCTTGGAAAAATGCCAAGAATGAAGACATAGCTGCCGACATCATTTCCTATATTCGCACTTTAGCTTTAGATGTGCATTTGGTAGCACACAAAGACAGAATAGACAACGCTTTTCAAAAAGTGTACGCAAGTAGAACTTGGAACAAAATCCAACAAAAATGGTTGGAACGCTTCCACGCCCAACTAATTGCAGAAACAGTCCTTACCAAAGAAGATTTAGACAAAAATCCTTTTAAAGAAGAAGGAGGCTTTAAGCGTATTGAYAAAATATTTGAAAACAACTTAGAAGAAATATTAAAAACTATAAACGAAAATCTCTACGCTGAAGGTGCGTAAAAAATCGAAAAACCAAATGTCAGGGTGAGCGCAGTCGAACCCCTATTGAAAACGGAAAGAACAATGTATAACCAATACTACGTTTACATATTGGAATGCTCAGACAATTCGTACTACACTGGTATTACAAATGATTTATCAAAGAGATTAGAACAACACCAAGAAGGAACAAAAAAAGATGCATACACATATAAAAGAAGACCAGTAACCTTGAAGTTCCATCAGGATTTTAATGATGTATTGCAAGCAATTTATTTTGAGAAGAAAATTAAAAGATGGACAAGAGCAAAGAAAAAAGCTCTAATAGATGGAGATTGGGATATGTTACAAATTTTAGCAGAATGCAGAAATGCAACGCATTATAAATATAATCCAGGAAGTTAGTAACTGGTAAGCACTTCGACTGCGCTCAGTGTGACAGCAGAAATGTCAGGGTGAGCGCAGTCGAACACTTTTTGAAAAATGAAAGCCAAATGTCAGGGTGAGCGCAGTCGAACCCCTTAAAAATGGAAACAAAAATGTCAGCCTGAGCGCAGTCGAAGACCTCAGTTAGTAATAAACATAAAAAAACAAAAGAATAAATGAGCGCAGACCAAATTGCCCAAAAACTATGGAACCTATGTAACGTATTGCGGGACGATGGCGTAACCTACCACCAATACCTTAACGAACTAACCTTTATCCTTTTCCTAAAACTAAGCGAGGTAAAAGATTTTGAAGAACACATCCCCGAACGCTACCGCTGGCAGAGCTTTGTAAACGAACACGACAACAACGAAGCCTTTTTGCGCTACCGTAAATTCCTTGCTGAAATTAGTGCCGAAACCACCAGCGACAGCATAAAAGAAATMKRYRCAGMSGMWKYSAYANAGCMTNACSCWAWMYTNTWAWSTWNAMTRYRNCWCSKNCWGGCWAYWGACAAATTGGATTGGTACGAAGAAAGCGACCGCGACGTAATGGGCGACATCTACGAAAGTCTATTGGAAAAAAACGCAGGGGAAAAAAAGAGTGGCGCAGGGCAGTATTTTACACCCCGACCGCTTATTAATATTATGGTGAGCTTAATGGCGCCAAAACTAAAGGAACGCTGGAATGACCCAGCAGCGGGTACTTTTGGCTTTATGATTGCGGCTGATGAATACCTGCGCAACAAATACGATAACTATTACGAACTAAACGAAAAAGACAGAAAATTCCAAAAAGAAGAAGCCTTTAGCGGAGTAGAACTCGTTGGCGATGCCCACCGTTTGGCTTTGATGAATGCACGTCTTCACGGAATGGAAAGCCGCATTTATCTTGCAGATACTTTGACCGAATTTGGCAAAAGCCTCAATACTTTTGACGGCGTACTCGCCAATCCGCCTTTTGGCACTAAAAAAGGTGGCGAACGCCCTACCCGGGACGATTTTACCTTTCCCACGGCAAATAAACAACTCAACTTTTTACAGCATATCTACCGAAGCCTAAAAAAAGACGGTAAGGCTCGGGCAGCAGTAGTATTGCCAGATAACGTTTTATTTGAGGACGGCGATGGCCAAAAAATACGCCGCGATCTTATGGACAAATGCAACCTGCATACGGTACTGCGATTACCTACGGGCATATTTTACGCAGCAGGTGTTAAGACCAATGTACTGTTTTTTACTAGAGGAAAAGATGAAACAGGCAACACCAAAAACGTATGGTTTTACGATATGCGTACCAACACCCCCAACTACGGCAAGCGTACCCCATTTACCGAAACCGCATTTGAAGACTTTGTAAAAGCTTATACAGGAGGAGTTCCTGTAGACAAGGTTGAAAAAGAATACAACGGCGAAATAGACGACGAAAAGCGAAAAGCCATAAAAGACGAACGCTGGCAATGTATACCCAGAGAAACCATAGCAAAAAAGAACGATAACTTAGATTTAGGGCTTATAGCCGATGCCAGTATTAGTAATGCCGACAACTTGGGAGAACCCATAGACATTGCAAAGCAAGCATTAAAGGAAATTAACAACATTACAAAACAGTTGAATGCGATGATAAAGGAATTAGGATAATGGAGAATGCATTACCAAAGAATTGGGTCTCTTGTCAATTAAAAGATGTTTTTGATATTGTTACTGGCAACACACCCCCGAAAAAGTTTCCAGAATATTATGGAGGAAATATCCCGTGGGTAAAACCAGGGGATATTATGTCTGCAGATATAATATTTAAAACCGAGGAGTTTTTGACTGATTTAGGTTTTGAAAAGGCCCGAAAAATACCAGCTGGATCTGTAATGGTTACTTGTATTGGTAATTTGGGGAATACTGCGATAGCTGGAAAGGAACTTGCAACTAATCAGCAAATCAATTCCATTGTAATATATCACGATTTAATAAATAAAAAATATGTTTACTATAACTCAAAAACATTTAAGAAATGGTTGATTGATAATTCTACTTCAACTACTATTTCAATGGTAAATAAAACAAACTTTGAGAAATTACCATTTTTACTCCCTCCGCTACCCGAACAAACCCGCATCGTTGTCAAACTAGATCAATTATATGGACAGTTAGAGTTGATAAAGGAAAGCTTAGATAAAATCCCCCAACTCTTAAAAGATTTTAGGCAGCAAGTTTTGACGCAGGCTGTTACCGGGAAGTTGACGGAAGATTTTAACTATGCGCCTATTGCTGAAGAAATAATAAATGACAGACATAGCTGGTATCAGAAGGAAATTTTGTTAAGCAAAGAACAGAGTAGAAAGAAACCTAGGAAAATTGTATTAAAAGTTGATAAAAACCGTAATTATTGGGATGGGAAAATTAAGAAAAAAGTTGATATAGTTTTTTTCGAAGAAATAGCAGCCAAGAAAGACAATGCATTAAAGGCAGGACCATTTGGTTCATCATTAAAAAAGGAATTTTATACAGAAGCTGGGTATAAAATTTATGGTCAAGAGCAGGTGATTAATAATGATCATACATACGGCGATTATTATATTGACAAAGAAAGATATGACTCTCTACTTTCCTGTTCTGTAGATTTGGGTGATATACTTATAAGTTTGGTCGGAACTATCGGTAAGGTATTAATAGTTCCTGAAGGATTTGAACCCGGAATAATAAATCCTCGGCTTGTAAAATTATCATTGCATGAATTTGTAAATCCCTTATATATTAAATTTTACCTGCAAAGCCAACTTATTGTAGATTTTCTAAAGAAAAGTTCACACGGAGGGACAATGGACGTTCTTAACCTTGGTATTATAAAAACTCTTCCTATTCCACTTCCTTCTAGAGAAGAGCAACAAGAAATAGTAACCCGAGTAGAAACTCTGTTTGCCAAAGCAGACACCATCGAGCAACAATATCAAAACCTAAAACAAAAAATAGACACCCTGCCCCAAGCAATTTTGCACAAAGCCTTTAAAGGTGAGCTTGTCCCTCAGTTGGAAAGCGATGGCGATGCACGGGAGTTGTTGGAGGAGATAAAGGCGTTAAAAAAGCAAACAGGAAAGAACAATATCAGGGTGAGCCCTTCGACAAGCTCAKGACAAGCTAAAGTCGAACCCCTTAAAAAGTCCAAAGCTTATAAGGCTGGAGATGTTGAGTTGGGTAGGGTTGCGGAGGAAAGCGAAAAGTATAAATAATTTCAGGGTGAGTACAATCGAAGTCCTTATTAATTAATAATATCAAGTTTTATGAAATTAGATCATTTATATTCATTAAGAAGAAACTTTACCGTAATTGGCCTTACAGGGAGAACAGGATCGGGGTGTACTACTATCGCCCGACTTTTATCGGGCACATATGAAGATTTAAAGGAAAAGGGACTAAGGGAGTTTACTCAAGCTGATCACAACTCACCTTTTATAAGAAAATATGAGATAATTAAAAATTATATTAAGAATGATAAGAATTGGGTCCCTTTTGATGTTATTTCATATAAAAATATTTTGTTATTGTATTTATTTAATCAGTACGGAGGCAATTATCATCGACTGGGGAGATTATTAATAGCTCATTATAGAGAAAGCAAACATGAAAACAATCATTCCGCTGTTACAGCAGTTTATGTAAAGTTAATTGATCTACATACAAAAAATGGTTTACTAATAGATAGAATTACAAGTCTAAAGAATTTTGATGAAATTAAATCCCAGGAGGAATTGTTAGAATTAAACAAAATTTTCTTCGGGACGGATTTTAAAAAATTTAGTTATGAAGTATTTTCAATTCTACAGTCTGAGGGCTACTATAGAAGGACTTATTTTTTGCATCATATTGCCTGTAATGTTAGGCAATCTGGTGATCCATTTATTGCTGAAGGTGATAGCATTAAAAACATATATACTTTATCAATAGTAATAAATAGAATAATTAAAGCCAGGAAGCTTGCTAACGGCACTAAACCAACTCGTATTGTAATAGACTCGCTTCGCAATTCTTTGGAAATAATGTTCTTTAGAGAAAGATATTCCGCATTTTATATGTTGGCGACGAAAGATGTATTGGATAATTCTAAAGAAAGAGTTTTAAAAAGATTACCCAAGTCAATAAACAAAGTAGGTGATCGAGAGAGATTAGCGGATAAATTGCTTAAATTAGATGAGATCGAATATAAAACAAAAGATTTTTCTAAGGGTCTTTTTTCATCTCCGGATGTTGAAAATTGTATTCAAAAAAGTGATTTTCATATTCTCAATTTAAAAAGAAATTACATTGAAGATTTTCTTTTAAAGTATGATCCACCATTTGGAAGTCTTAATTTTCTTACTAGAGAAGAACAATTATTAAAATTAATAGCATTAATAACTCAACCTGGATTGATTACTCCCAGTTCGGTTGAACGTTGCATGCAAATCGCTATTACTGCCAAATTAAATTCAGGATGCATATCAAGAAATGTTGGTGCTGCAATAGCGGACTCAAATTTCTATATTAGATCTGTGGGTTGGAATGACGTGGCTAAAGGGCACACACCATGTAATTTAAGAGATGTCCAAGACTTAATCAATACAGAAAATACCGACACTTTAAAAGAAAGCACACATTACAGCCCATTTGAAAAAGGTTTTGTTTCACCAAAATCCAGTTATAATTATAAGGACGGAATACCCGGTAATTTTAAAGAAGCTATTACAGATTATTTCAAAGATTCTTACAATGCAAATAAGGACGATCTACAAGGAAAGAATTGTGCATTTTGCTTCAAAACAGTTCATAATCATTATGAAGGAGAAGCAAATCAAGTTCATACTAGGTCGCTTCATGCTGAAGAAAACGCAATGCTTCAAATAACTAAGTTGGGAGGGCAAGGGGTAGAAAATGGAATATTATTTACAACTGCAAGTCCGTGTGAACTTTGTTCCAAAAAAGCTTATCAACTTGGGATAAAAACTATTTATTTTATAGATCCATATCCTGGGATTTCTAATGATCAAATTCTTTCCGGTGGGCATCAGAATACGAATCCAAAGATGATACCCTTCTCAGGGGCTATTGGCATAGCTTATCAAAAACTTTATGATAGCTTCATGTCATATAAAGATGAGATATCCATGACATTGGAATTGAAATCAAAGAACAAAGTGGGAATTCAATTTAAGGAAATGATTAAATCACTAAAAGGTAATGAAGAGATTCGTGAATTTTTGGATAAGAAAAAAGAATTTAGTGATGAAGATGTTATAAAAATTATAAAGGATTCAATTAAAAGTAATAGCAAATAAATAGTCATTTTTTAAATGAACAATATAATCCAACCCATCCAACAAAAAGCAATTTTACTAAAATCCCTAAGTAGTAATAAAACTAAGCTTTTTGAATATATAAATAGTCAGAAGGTAAATGCAGATGAGGTTTTTACTCATAATGAGCCTACCACTAATTTTCGCCCGGTAAAAATGCTTCGTTTTTTAATTGCAAAACAAATTAAAGAAGGTAATGTAATAAATGAAGGGCTTGTTGAAGAAATAAAAAATGCAATTGAAGCGAGAGATATTTCAAAATACTATGATTTAAATGAAGCAGTAGCTCAAAGTCTTCACAACTATAAACAAAGCAAGAGTGGTATGTTCCCTAACTGGAAACAACCTTTTAAAGTGCTTTTCCCTTTTTTAAATTCAATTGAAGATTCTAAATCCGTAAAAGCAAATTTGAATTTATTGGCTAATGAAATTATCAGTTCTAAACAATTACAAAATGTCAAAATAAACCCTGTTGGTTTTGAAGGCCCACAAAATTATGGAACCGATCGAGTATGGATGGCTATCGTTCCTGAAAGCGCCCCAAATGTTCAGAAAGCATATCAGATTTTCTTTACGATAACAGCAGGTGGTTTGCAAGGCGGAATATACAGAGGACACCAATTGGCAAAAGGTAATCATATTAACGATGAGAAACCCTATCAAAATTGGAAAGATTACTTAGAAGCTATAACTCCAGAAATTCCCAAATGGAAAGCCTTAAATGAAAAACTGAATTTTTCGTTTCAGAATGATGAWMMYSRRTTCMMSAWKSGMMTRGAMAMTMNCWRATAARGAGKMMNTNTNMGAAAMSTMYYWYNGWRWKKYYSGATGGATTAGTTGATGATTTGGAATTAGGAGATACCGAAAATTTAGTATTTAGCACTTCCCGAAACCGTTTAAGCTTTCAAGTTGGAAAAAGAATATGTCTAAACGTGTGGCAAAATAAGTTTGATTTTATAGCTCCAGATACTTATGACTTAAATTCAGTTGAACGAGAAGATTTTGCAGAACCTGATAAAGCTTTTCTTTATCATAAAGTGGATGTTGCTAATATTTTAACCCATTATGAAGCTATTAAAGATGCCACTGAATTTGAAGTTGACAGAGATAATCACACAAAGCCTAAAGAGTATGATAATGCAGCTTTTAGAAAGGCTGTTTTTGATAAGGAATACAGAAAGAAATTTATGCAAACATCAATTCAAAATAAGTATTATCTGGTTGGTGCCTTTTGGGATTCAGATACTCCACAAGATCAAACGGAACGTTTTGTAAATGAAGGAATTTGGTTAAATGGTTATGATAATAAATTTCTTAAAGAAGTAAAAAGTGTGGCGACAGGAAGTAAAATTGCCATAAAAGCTGCATTTGTTCGAAATAAGAAAGATTCGGTTATGACCATTAAAGCTAGAGGGACTGTAACAGAAAACCTTAACGATGGGCAAAATCTAAAAGTTGATTGGGAAAAGGATTTTAAACCATTTGAAGTTGCTTTTGGCGGATATTTGACTACTATTAAAGAAGTTAAAAAAGTAAAACATATTGATGCCATTTGGAATAGTATCCACAATTTTAGAGATGAATTTATTCTTTGGTTGGGCAAAAATAAAATTGAGAATAGCAATGCAGATAATAGTTACATAACTGCGTTAGATATGCTATGTGAAATATTGCCGTATAATATTTACGACTCTTTAGATACTGGTCGTATTCAAATTTTATATGAAGACTTGCTAAAAGAACAAAAAGTAGTTGGTGGGAAATACTATAACGAAAAGGCACCTTCATATGGCCTCAAGGGATTTTATTCTGCAGCTGCAAAAAAATATATACAGTTTTTAAATGAGAGAAATAATATGGGACAAGATATCGACAATAAGAAAAGTTATGATGCTCCTATAAATCAAATTTTATATGGACCGCCAGGTACTGGGAAAACCTATAATACCATTAATGAAGCACTGAGAATATGTCAAATATCTATTCCAGTGGAAAGAGAAGATGCCTTGGCAGTATTCAACTCACTCGTTGAAAAGAAACAAATAGTCTTTACCACCTTTCATCAAAGTATGAGCTATGAAGATTTTATTGAAGGTATAAAGCCACAAGAACCTTTGGAAGAGGGAGCGCCAATATCCTACAAAGTTGAGCCAGGCCTTTTCAAACAAATAGCAGTTGAGGCAGCATTCTCTTTGGCTGAAGAAAATAAACTTAAGGTTACTGAAAAAATATTGGACTTTTCAGATGCCTACGATAAGTTTAAAGAAGATATAGAAAACACACTTGAAGAAGGCAAAGAGGTGCGGTTGAAAACAAAAAGTGGTGGCTATGTGCTAGTGGATTCCATTTCCCAAAATGGAAATTTAGCAATAAAACATCAGGGAAAGGAAAAACCATACACAGTTTCAAAACAACGGCTTTCACGATTGCATTTTGAAATGGAAGATCTAGAAAATGTATCCAATTTTGGAGCTGCATTCAGGGAGGTAATTGGAGGTTCAAATACAACAACTTTCTGGGCTGTATTAAATTATATCAGAGAAAAATATGTAAAAGGAAAAACCAATGATAGGCRAGAAAGAAAGTATGAATGGGATGATAAATATGAGGTTATAAAGACCTTAAAAAAAGAAGATTATTATAGAAAAAGTGGCAAACCTTATGTTTTGATTATTGACGAAATTAACAGGGGAAATATTTCTGCAATATTTGGCGAATTAATAACCTTATTAGAGGATGATAAGCGACTTGGGAAAGATGAAGCCCTAACGGCTACGCTTCCATATAGTAAAGATGCTTTCGGGGTCCCGCCCAATCTATACATTATTGGCACAATGAACACCGCCGACCGTTCTGTAGAAGCTTTGGACACAGCCTTAAGACGTAGGTTCAGTTTTGTGGAAATGCCACCTGAACCTGCAAAAATTAAAGAGGGTAAAGGGCTTGAGGTAATAGAAGAGATAAATCTTCCCAATTTACTAACCACCATGAATAATAGAATTGAAAAATTATTAGACAAAGACCATATGATAGGCCACAGCTATTTTATGGGCCTAAATACCGTAGAGGAGCTAAAACTGGTATTTCATAATAAAGTGTTGCCTCTTCTTCAAGAATACTTCTTTGGCGATTATGGCAAAATAGGATTGGTTCTGGGAGAAGGATTTTTTGAAATAACAGAAGATAATGAGAGTAATATATTTGCTTCTTTCCGGGAATACGATAGTAGTGGGTTGATGCAGCGCAACGTTTACCATCTAAAGAATGTAAGCAAAATGGAGGAAAAGGATTTTATTGCAGCAGTGAAAAATGTCTCCCAACCAAATGGCTGATTCCAAAAATTCCATACAAGTTTTTGAACATCAATGTTTATGGGTTCACAAAGGAGAGGATAGAATTTCAGATGACCAGTTAAAAGCATTTGAATCCTTTTATGGCGATAAGGGTGTGCCTTATTATAAATTGATCAACAAAGGCATTCAATTCAATGAGTACGTTGGTGTAATTAAAGTATGTGATCTTACGGTTGAGGTTCTTCCAAAAGCAGACAAAAGCGAGGATAAGGTTTTATGGCAAAAAACACTTATTAATATGCTTAAAACTGTTGGCATTTTTAATATTCATGCGCCTAGTTCTTCCACCTTACAATTAAAAAGCAATTCTATTTTAGACCTTTATTTTGAACTTTTTATAAATGAAATAGAATACCTGCTCCACAGCGGGCTTATAAAAAAATATAGAAAAGTAGAACGAAATGCACTTGCCCTAAAGGGAGCAATTAATTTCGGCAAACACATACAAAAGAATTTAGTGCATCAGGAGTGTTTCTATGTTCGCCAAACGGTGTATGATATAGACCATAAAATACATCAACTTATTTACAAAACTATCCAATTAATACGTGTTTTAAATACAAACCCTATACTCACAAGTAGGTTAGGGGCACTGGAGCTTAATTTTCCAGGTGTTTCAGATTGTGCTGTTTCCGAAAAATTCTTTAATAATCTTCAATATAATAGGAAAACAGAGCCTTATAAGAATTCACTTGAGATAGCGCATCTGTTATTGTTCAATTATCATCCCGATGTATCTTCGGGAAATACTGATTTATTGGCTCTGATGTTTGATATGAATTTGCTTTGGGAGCAATATGTATATGTTAGTTTAAGAAAAAAATTGCCCAAGGAATATACTATTTCACCACAATCCAGAAAAAAATTCTGGAAACCTGAAAAAGGATATAATTCCACAATGGCTCCAGATATTGTCATAAATAAAGACAAAGAGAATTGCATTGTATTAGACACTAAATGGAAAAACCTTAATGGTAAAAACCCTAGTCCGGAAGATTTAAGACAGCTGTATGTTTATAAAAAATACTTTAAAGCAACTAAGGTAGCTTTGGTTTATCCTGGAGAACATTTTGCAATTAATGGAGGGAAATATTATTCAGAAACCATAAATGACATTAGTGACCATGAATGTTCGGTAGTAACGCTAGCGATTGAAAAGAATAAAAAAAACTCAAAAATTGTTCTGGACGAATTTATTGAAGATTATTTGCAATTATTTTAAGAAGCTAATATTTTTTTAAAACCTGCCTATCACTACAAAAAAACCTACCTCCCATAACATTTGATGAACTATATTTGTTCATATTGTATTGTAATTTTATCTTCCAATTTACAGGCTTCAATCATGTTTTTAGTTCCTGTATCAATAATCTTAATGAGTTCTTTAGCTTTACACTTTGTACAAAAGGAAGCACAGTCTTTTTCCTGAGCTTTGTGTTGTTCGAATCTCTTAATGGGATCAGTTGCAATACCATCATGAAATTTATTCGTTTCAAGCGCAAGAACATAAACATACAGGTTGGTATCAGAAATTCGATCCTTTATTTTTCCATATTTTTTCAATACTATTGTTATAAAAACAAAAGAATATATTCAAATAAAAAGAAAAAAACCATTAGCCTAAAAATGATTTTATCTTCTCAATAAGTTCCATTTCGCTAGATTCTCTTTCGCCATCTATTACAGCAAGTTCTTCAAGTTTATTTATACTTTCTAAGCCGGTTTCATTAGTAGAAAATTTTAAATCCTTTTTAGTTAGTTCCGGAAGCGAGTCCATATTCATTAAATTGAAAAGTGTTTTCTTTTCTGCGTTTGTAAAATCTTTTAAATCTTGTATTTGGTTTGATAAGTATTTTTTCTCCGCATCTTCCATAATACCATCAGCTTTTGCCAAATAAATCATCAATTTAATTTCAATAAATCTGTCATTTTTCAGTTTACTTTTCTTTGTTTTTAATAATCTTGAAAAAACATTTACAGCCGATTTTGAGATGCTGTTTAAATCCGTTTTTATTAATTCTGGATTGGTGTATAAATGTAGTTCTGGCGATTCATTGAAATTAATAATCACCCCCTTATGAACCTCATTTGAAATTATGTGTGTATAACTAAATTCAACACAGCTTACTATTTTAAAGGAAATCTCTTCTTTTAGTAGTTTAGGAAAAGAATCTTTTTTTAATCCTAATTCCTTCTGAAACGAGGTACAATGTGGTTTAATTATTTCATCATATTTTTCGGTTAAAACTTCATTAATCTGTTTGAACACAATTTGTTCTTTGCCTAAATGTGAATAGAATTTTTCTAATTCTGTCAACTCTAACAAAATGTCATCCCCATTTGGAATGATACGTTTTACATTATTTTTATTGATTGCTGAACTTACATAGTCAAACGTTATAAATTTTCCTTGCGCATTACAAGTGCTACAATCAATTAAACCATACCTTTTACTATCGGAATAACATTTAGAACACGTTAGCGACCTCTTACCTGAACATTTAGGGCAGGTGACTTTTCCAGATTTGTTGCATGTCGAACATATAATCTTCCCTTTACCGGAACATTTGGAGCACTTGACCATTCTTTCCGATACCTTACCACTGGCTAGTTTAACCTTTTCTTTTACTTGGCCAGATCCACCACATCCTGAAAACCAACCTCCACAGGTATTCCATCCTTCTCCTTTGCAATTACTACAATATATTTTTCCCTCTCCTATACATTCATCGCATTCCCAGCGATGTCTGCCATTACAGGGGTGGGAATCACAGGTTACCAATCCATCTCCATCACAACTTTCACAACTGATTTTTCGTACACTATTGGTTAAATAAAATACATCCTGCACATCCATAACTTCATTATTTTTTTCCTGTATTGGGAATTCCAATTCGCTGCTATGTGCATTATGTTCAATTTCAGTTGAATATTGATTAATTAAGTTTTGGTCAAGGATATTATCAATTAGAAGATTTTTATTTTGATATGAAGCAATGTCATTCGATATTTTTTCAAAAGATCTATGCAAATTTTTGAAAAAAGGAATTTTTGTGCTACGGAGTGTTCTAATAATAGTTTTAAAATTATAGGATATTATTGCATAATCATTCATTTTAAGATCATCTGCAATAATTATTTTATCATATAATTCAGAATTTTTACTTTTTATAATTTCTTTAATGTCAGAGAGATTTGGGCGATTGTTCATTTATTTAAAATGTTTCTGGTTGGATTTTAATAATAAGAAATCCCGACAAAATTAAATGTTGTGGCGGGAATGATTCAATTTTTTTATATTACAATTGAATTCTTCTTCTCAAAAATAAAGGTTTAAAATAAGCTACGCAAGAAGCTATTTTGGCGTGATTTTGCCGCAAATATTCACTCCTTTTTGCTAATATGTACACTTCCAGCAAATTGTCATTTTTTTAATTTAAACTATAACAATCTTCTTTATAAAATTTTATTCTTTTTAATTTTAATAAATCAAAAAGAATAAAAATTAACTATGAAATTCCTTATATTACATATAATCTTTATTTCTCCCTTTATTCTCAAAGCCTATAGATATATTCGGTAGGGAAAGGTGATTATAATACCGGATTGGCTTCCGGGAATGCCAACGACGTGCGGCAGGGCGAAAGGGACTATAGTAGAGTACTATACACTTTTAAAAGCAAATAACAGCGAGAGGGAAAGGGCGATTATAACGCTGAGTTATTTACAATTTCTAGTGAKRWASCWAYTGANRATTTTAATTTTTTCAATCCTTTAGGTTGCTATGAAAATCTCTCATCATATGAATCTTCTTGTAGTCAGGGTTTTTTATTTTGGCAAACTTAAGAATGTCCATTTAAATGAAGACCAGGTAAAGCACAAAGTGGCACTATGCAAAGCCTTAGTTAAAGAAAACGCTGAAATGACTTATAAAAAGGGGAGAAGTACACCTTTGTTAACTTCAATTTTGAAACAAGCGATTAATCAAAAATTCTTAACCCCTAACGCTTAACCATTAAATAAAAAAAGAATGGCCCTTGGCGTGAGCCCAATAAATGAAGATGGTTTTGCAACCGATAATTCTTCCTTTCTCTTCTGCGAGGAAGTAGTGCGCCACACTAAAAATTTCAAGGAGCTATTGGATTTAAAGAAGCGAAAGGCCAAGCAAATTGCTTTTGTGAATATGGACAGTGTGCTGGTAGATTTCCAAACGGGAATCGATAAAATTAGCGAAGAAGATATACTAAAATACAAAGACGATATAGATGAAATACCGGGCATTTTCTCTTTAATGGAACCTTACGACGGGGCTATTTAAGGATATAGTTGGTTGTGTGAGCATTTTGACACCTATATTATGTAAACTGCCCCGTGGGAGAATCCGAGTGCGTGGTCTGACAAACTGCTTTGCGTAAAAAACATTTGCCAAAGGAAGCTTACAAAAGAGTGATCTTATCGCATAACAAACATCTGGCAAAAGGTGATTTCCTTATCGACGATAGAACTGCAAATGGGGCGGGGGATTTTGCAGGAAAACACATTCAATTCGGGCCGGAAGGAAAAGACTTTGCTGATTGGAAGGCGGTAATAAGCTATATGAAACACCTAGCTTAACTATAAGCTGTTTGCTTCCTAAATAAATAGGATGGAAGTGTTTTTCATAAAAAGGTGGAAAACAATAAGAAAAAGATATAAATGGATTTTTGAAAAGTTAACAGTAATAGAGGATGAAAAAANGAAATGTCAATTGTGAACATGAAAAAAGCCGAAAGTTACTGTTTACGTAACTTTCGGCTCTGTGACCTGGCTGGGGCTCGAACCCAGGACCACCTCCTTAAAAGGGAGGTGCTCTACCAACTGAGCTACCAGGTCTTCCTTAATGCGGGTGCAAATATACTATCATTAAATTAAATTTTCAAAACGAAAATGGATTAAATTTGAGGAAAATTCAAAACCTTTGAAATTCAGGGGTTCGCAAATGAATTTTTTCTTAAAAAATTTACATTTGAATAAATAATCAATAAAAATCAGAAGATTGCTATACCATATTTTGAGAAATTCGTAATTTAAAAATCTATGAAAATTGTTTTGGTTGGATATATGGGAAGCGGAAAATCTTCCATAGGAAAAAAATTGGCAGAAGTTCTGAAACTCCCTTTTATGGATTTGGACGCTGAAATTGAAAAAGCTGAAGGAATTCCGGTCCCTGAAATATTTTCCCAAAAAGGGGAGATCTATTTTAGGAAAATTGAGAACAAGATTTTAAAAAGGGTACTTGATCAGCCAGATAACTTTATTTTGGCCACCGGAGGAGGAACTCCCTGCTATGGTGATTCTATGGATTATATTTTAAATCAAAAAGATGTTGAATCAATTTATTTAAGAACACCATTAAAGGTTTTGGTTTCCAGATTGCTATTGGAAAAAGACGAACGCCCCTTATTGAATCATATAAATTCTGAAAATGAACTTGAAGATTTCATTAGGAAGCATTTGTTTGAAAGGGCATTTTATTACAATCAGGCAGGGGTAACTATTGATGTGGTATCGGAAAGCATTACCGAAACCGTAGCGAAAATAATTCTGAAGTTATTCTAATACTGCTCTGTCATTATTTTTCTCAAAAATAACTGAAACGTTTTCATTCAGCGAAGTGGAAAGGGAAATTCCTTTAAAATCTGCTTTTACAGGATATTTTTTGTGATTTCTATCTACAAGGACCGCCGTTTTGAATTGCTTTAAGGGAACTTCCAGAAAATGCTTTACACCATAAATTAAAGTGGTTCCTGAATGTAGCACATCATCAACAAGTAATAGGGACTTGTTTTTGTACTCTTCCTCTTTCAATGAAGTTTTTATTGGGTTGGTTGGATTCCTTTTATCTATTACCACTTCGCAAAGCAATACTTTTATTGGAGAAATTTTCTCAACTTCTGCTTTTATTTTTTTAGCAAAGAGAAAACCATTGGTCATAATGCCAGCAATTACTACCTCTTTTTCATCTACATTCGTTTCGTAGATTTGATAGGCAATCCGCTTAATTTTATGGGCTATCTGCTTTTTGTTGAGAATTACGGTATTTATTTGCTGCATCTGCTATTTTTTTCAAATATAGTTATAACGCCTCATTTTCATCATCTGTAGCTTCAGTAAAATCGTCTAAATCCCTGCGATCTTTTTTGGTGGGCCTGCCAACTCCCTTTTTGCGATAATAGGTTTTGGCATATTGCAGCATCTCGTTTGTTTCAAATGCTTCTTTGGGCGTTGTATCCTTTCTGTAAATATCTACCAACTTTGCACCTACACGACTTTCCGGAAGATCCAATACTTCCAATTCATAATTAATTTGGTTTTTCCGAAGGTTTATAGTATCGCCCGGATAGACGTCTCTGGAAGGTTTCACGATATCACCGTTTACCCTCACGGAACCTTTTTTGCAAGCTTGGGTAGCCATGTTTCTGGTTTTTAAATAACGAACCGCCCATAAATATTTATCAATCCTCATAATTAATATGCCCAAAACATCGTTAATGTAGTATGCAAAAATAACGGAAAATTGTATCTTGCGCCCACAAAAAATTGATGATGATAAAAATAAAATATGCTTTTGTGCTTCTACTTTTAATACTGGGAGTAACTGTTTCTTGTAAAAAAGATGATGACAATCGTCCTGAACCCATACCCCCAAGAGATCGTGGTGCTGAAGCAATTAGGGCACAAGATTCCATTGAGAAATTTTTAGAGACACATTATTACAATTATACTGAATATCAAACAGACCCTGAAAATTTTAAGTTGAAGTTTGACACTATTCCCGAGGGGAGCGATTTAATTCCATTAATTCAACAAGTTGATTTTAAGGAAGTGAAAGATGTTATTGATCCCAGTGTAACTTATAAACTTTATTACCTTAAAGTACGTGAAGGAGGAGGTGATAAACCACATTTTTCAGATTATACTATCAATACTTATGAGGGACTTTTATTTGAGGATAGATCAAGTTTAGATCTTTTTGATAGTTCTGTAATCCCAGTTCGTTTTAACCTCGTGGATACTCCTACTGCCCCAGGCATCATCACTGGACTGCAGCAAGCTTTAATTGAATTTAGAGGTGCCTCTAACATTATTGAAAATCCCGACGGGACACTTACTTTTGAGAATTATGGTATTGGGGCGGTATTTATTCCTTCAGGGTTGGCATATTATCAATATCCAACAGCAGATGGAGGACTAAAGGCGTACGAACAAGTTATTTTTTCGTTTGAATTATTTGAATCTGAAGTTGCGGACCATGATGGAGATGGTATCCCTTCTTTTATGGAAGACCTAAACAACAATGGCTATTTACTAGATGATGATACCGATGGTACTGGGGGTGCAAATTATTTGGATAATGACGACGATAACGATGGAAGACTCACGGAATATGAAATTGAAATAGATGGCAATGGAAACATAACCTTCCCGGACGTAGATGGGGATGGCATTCCAGATTATTTAGATGCCGACAGTTAGAATGTTATAAAATATGCACTAATAAAAAAGCCCGATTCTTTTAAGAAACGGGCTTTTTTTAATACTATTTTTTAAATTATTTACGGGCAGTAACTTTTTGAACAGCGCTTACAATCGCTGAGGCATTCAAACCATATTTATCCATTAATTGCTCAGGAGTTCCGGACTCACCAAAAGTATCCTGTGTAGCAACAAATTCTTGTGGAGCTGGATGGTAGGAAGCTAATACACGTGCTACACTTTCACCCAAACCTCCCAAAAAGTTATGTTCTTCTGCAGTTACTACACAACCTGTTTTTTTAACGCTTTTCAATATTGCTTCATCGTCCAAAGGTTTTATGGTATGGATGTTAATAACATCAGCCGTAATTCCTTTTTCGTTTAAAGTTTCAGCAGCTTGTAATGCTTCCCAAACCAGATGGCCGGTTGCTATAATAGTAACATCAGTGCCTTCCTGTAGTTGGACTGCCTTCCCTATTTGAAAGTTTTGGTCTGCAGGAGTGAAGTTTGCAACTTTTGGTCTTCCAAACCGCAGGTAAACAGGGCCTTCATAATCGGCGATAGCAATTGTGGCTGCTTTTGTCTGGTTATAATCACATGTATTGATCACCGTCATTCCCGGAAGCATTTTCATCAAACCGATATCTTCCAGAATTTGATGCGTTGCACCATCTTCCCCTAAAGTAATCCCAGCGTGTGAAGCACATATTTTTACATTCTTCCCGCTATAGGCTACGCTTTGACGAATTTGATCGTAAACCCTTCCGGTAGAAAAGTTGGCAAAAGTACCAGTGAAGGGAATCTTCCCGCCAATGGTCATTCCCGCCGCAATACCAATCATATTTGCTTCGGCAATACCAACTTGAAAGAAACGCTCCGGATGGTTTTCCTTAAACTCGTCCATCTTTAATGAACCTGTAAGGTCTGCGCAAAGTGCCACAACATCCTTGTTTTTCTTTCCAAGTTCCGTGAGTCCGTCGCCAAAACCTGACCGTGTATCTTTTTTACCTGTATCTGTATATTTTTTCATCTGAACTATTTTCAATTTTAATAATCTCCCAAGGTTACAGGATTTTGCGAAAGTGCTGTTTCCAACTGTTGATCGTTCGGTGCTTTTCCGTGCCAATCGTGGGTGTGCATCATAAAGTCAACACCATTGCCCATAACTGTATGAAGCAAAACGCAAACTGGTTTTCCTTTTCCAGTTTTTTCTTTCGCCTTYTTCATTCCCGAAACAATAGCTTTAAGGTCGTTTCCTTTTTCAATATCCATCACATCCCAACCGAAAGCCTCAAATTTTGCTTTTAAATTTCCCAAAGGAAGTACATTCTTTGTGGCACCATCAATCTGTTGTCCGTTTAAATCTACGGTTACTATTAGGTTGTCCACATTATTTCCAGCAGCGTACATTATTGCTTCCCAATTTTGGCCTTCCTGTAATTCGCCATCGCCGCAAAGAGTGTAAACTATGTGTTTGTCTTTGTTTAGCTTTTTTGTGAGTGCTGCCCCAATAGAAACTGAAATGCCCTGGCCCAAAGAACCCGAGGCAATACGAACACCCGGTAAACCTTCATGAGTTGTTGGATGGCCTTGCAAGCGTGAATTCAAAAGGCGGAAGGTATTTAATTCTTCCACGGGGAAATATCCTGCGCGTGCCAAAACACTGTAAAAAACAGGTGAAATATGTCCGTTTGAAAGAAAGAATAAATCTTCGCCAATACCGTCCATGGTGAAGTTTTCGTTTCGTTCCATCAATTCATTGTATAGTGCAACGAAAAATTCGGTACAGCCAAGTGAACCTCCCGGATGGCCCGAGTTTACTTTGTGTACTTGCCGTAAAATATCTCTTCGGACCTGAATTACCAAATCCTCAAGCGCTTTGTAATCTGCCATAACTATGTGTTAATTTTCCGTTTCAAAAGTAAGGCATTCAATGGGCCGTTCAAAGTTGAAATGTATGGTTTTATTAACGATTTGAGGGTTTTGTTAACATGCTGTCTAATTCTGAATTCAGAATTCCCAATTCAGAATTATAAAGTTATCTTTGCCACCTCAATAAAAAATTGCTGAATGCACTTTAAATTAGAAGCTACAGATTTACAAAGCAGCGCGCGTGCTGCTACTATAACCACAGATCACGGAGTAATTGAAACTCCAATCTTTATGCCTGTTGGAACGGTTGGGACGGTAAAAGGCGTGCATCAGCGTGARTTGRKGGAMGATATAAAWSCYSASATYATTCTYGGMAAYACSTACCATTTATATTTAAGGCCGCAAACCCCTGTTCTGGAAAAGGCTGGTGGCCTCCATAAGTTCATGAATTGGGACCGAAATATTTTGACCGATAGTGGGGGCTACCAAGTGTATTCGCTATCGGCAAATAGAAAAATCAAAGAGGAAGGCGTAAAATTTAAAAGCCATATTGACGGTAGTTACCATGTTTTCACTCCTGAAAATGTAATGGAAATACAACGCACCATAGGCGCCGATATCATTATGGCTTTTGATGAATGTACGCCGTATCCATGCGAATATAATTATGCAAAACGTTCTATGCACATGACACACCGTTGGTTGGACCGTTGCATAAAACATTTGGAAAAAACGCCTTTGAAATATGATTACGGGCAAACATTTTTCCCCATCGTTCAAGGAAGTACCTATAAAGATTTAAGAAGACAATCTGCGGAATATATTGCTTCGGTTGGAGCTGAGGGTAATGCCATCGGCGGACTTTCAGTAGGCGAACCCGCTGATGAAATGTACGAAATGACAGCGGTGGTTACGGAAATTCTTCCGAAGGAAAAACCACGATATTTGATGGGCGTGGGAACGCCGGTAAACATTTTAGAGAATATTGCGCTCGGAATTGATATGTTCGATTGTGTAATGCCCACCCGTAACGGAAGAAACGGGATGCTTTTCACTTCCGAAGGAATAATTAATATCAAAAACAAAAAGTGGGAAGCAGATCTTTCAGTAATAGACCCGATGGGAATAACCTGGGTAGATACTGAATATAACAAAGCCTATTTGCGACACTTATTT
Organism: Aequorivita sp.; assembly: GCA_002733915.1. Taxonomy (GTDB): domain Bacteria; phylum Bacteroidota; class Bacteroidia; order Flavobacteriales; family Flavobacteriaceae; genus Aequorivita. Next base: position 10,979 of record NVXN01000013.1, on the reverse strand, counting down.
ACCGTAAATGAAATGCTTGGGAGGCAAATAGCTACTATCCATAATTTAGGTTTTTATTTATGGTTGGTTCGCGAGGCGAGAAAACATATATTAGCGGGTGATTTTGCCGAATGGAAAAACGGCATGGTAAAGAAATTGGATCAAAGATTGTAAAATGCTCAGCATACTCGATAGGTACATRTTAAAGAAATATTTGGGCACTTTTTCGCTCCTACTATTGCTTTTCATTCCTATTGGTATTACCGTTCACCTTGCCGAAAAGATTGATAAAATTTTGGAAAATGAAGTACCTTTGACAGAGGTTCTTATCTACTTGTACAACTTCACCATTTATTTTGCGAACCTGCTTTTTCCCTTGTTTTTGTTTCTTTCTGTTATTTGGTTTACCTCAAAACTTGCCAATAATACCGAGGTAATTGCCTTTTTGAGTAGCGGTGTTTCGTATTATCGATTCTTGCGTCCTTATATCATTGGTGCAACCATAGTCTGTATTGCGGCGCTTGTTTTCAGTATGTATTTGGCGCCTAAGGCCAGTAAGGGTTTTAATGAATTTTCCTATAATTATTTAAAAAAAGGAAAACAGGACAGGGACCAAAGCAATGTGTATACTCAGATAAACGACAACGATTACATTTACGTAAGCTATTTCAACGTAACCGATAAAATAGGCAGCAATTTCACCTTGGAGCATTTTGAAGGGAATAAAATGACCTATAAAATTTCCGCAGCGCAGATAAAGTATAATGAAAAGGACAGCACTTATTCATTGTTTCATTATAACAAAAGAAAGATAGGGGAGTTTGAAGATGTTTTGGAAAGCAAGCCAAAATTGGACACCGTTTTTTCTTTCGACCTGGAAGATTTAACACCAGTAACATACATTGCCGAAACGCTGAATTTCACAGAGCTGAACGATTTTATCAAAAAAGAAAAAGCCCGTGGTTCTTCATACATTAACCGTTATGAGGTAGTTCGCTATAAGCGTTGGAGTTTGCCCGTTTCTGCATACATACTCACCATTATTGCCGTAGCGGTTTCCTCGGTTAAAAGACGCGGAGGAATGGGGCTGAACCTTGCCATTGGCATAGGTATCGGGATGGTTTTTGTTTTCTTTGATAAAATTTTCGGGACTATGGCAGAGCAAAGTGATTTTTCCCCTTTTGTGGCTACCTGGTTTCCAAATTTTGTTTTCGGAATATTGGCAATCTATCTTTTAAGAAATGCGAAACGATAAGCTCCTCAATTACCTGCACCTACATTTTATTGTTTTTATTTGGGGGTTTACCGCCGTTCTGGGCGCATTGATCTCTTTGGAAGCCATTCCATTGGTTTGGTACAGAATGTTACTGGCCGCAGGATTTGTTTTTCTTTTTTTGCTTTTCAAAAAGGAAAATTTAAAGTTTTCAGTAAGAACATTGGGCAAATTCTGCTTCGCGGGAATTCTTATAGCAGTGCATTGGCTCACTTTCTTTGGGGCAATCAAAGCTTCAAATGTATCAGTAACGTTAGCCGTACTTTCCACGGGGGCATTTTTTGCATCGCTCTTGGAACCTTTGCTTTACGGAAGAAAGATAATTTTATACGAAGTATTGTTTGGGCTCATTGTAATAGTTGGGCTTTACATAATTTTTGATGTAGAGGCTTCCTATACTTTGGGTATTATTTTGGCACTTGTTTCAGCATTTTTAAGTGCGCTTTTTTCTGTTATCAATGGAAAATTTGTGCTGGAGCATAAAGCCTCTGCAATTTCTTTTTATGAATTGCTTTTTGGAGTTATAGGTATCAGTATCTATCTCGCTTTCGCGGGAAAATTCACCACAGAATTCTTCACCGTTTCGGCCCATGATTGGATTTATTTAATAATCCTGGCATCGGCCTGTACAGCTTATGCTTTTATTGCATCCATCCATGTTATGAAGTGGATAAGCCCTTACACAGTAATGCTTACCATAAATATGGAACCTGTGTATGGTATTATTTTGGCGCTCATTGTTTTGGGAGATTCTGAAAATATGAGCCCACAGTTTTATTACGGGGCGGCTATTATATTATTAACTGTAATTGCTAATGGAATCATTAAAATAACCCAAGAAAGAAAACGAAGAAGATTGCATAACACCTAAAACAAAATTTTATCTTTGTACACCAACCTTTACAAAAAGAAGGAAAAACTATGGAATATCTTGATTTTGAACTCCCTATAAAAGAATTGCAGGAACAATACGAAAAGGCCTGTCTAATTGGCGAAGAAAGCGATGTAGATGTGACCAATACCTGTAAACAGATTGAAAAAAAATTAAACGACACCAAAAAGGAAATCTATAAAAACCTTACACCTTGGCAGCGTGTGCAGCTTTCGCGTCACCCAGACCGTCCATACACCATGGACTATATTAAAGCTATTTGCGGAGATTCTTTTTTGGAACTTCACGGCGACCGAAGTTTTAAGGACGATAAAGCAATGGTAGGTGGTTTGGGAAAAATTGGTGACCAAAGTTATATGTTCGTGGGTCAGCAGAAAGGCTATAATACAAAAACCCGTCAATTCAGAAATTTTGGAATGGCGAACCCTGAAGGATACCGAAAGGCCCTACGATTGATGAAATCTGCAGAAAAATTTAATGTCCCTGTAGTATGCTTTGTGGATACTCCGGGAGCTTTCCCCGGTTTGGAAGCAGAGGAAAGAGGACAGGGTGAAGCCATAGCCCGAAATATCCTTGAAATGACTCGTTTAAAAGTACCAATTATTGTTGTGATAATTGGAGAAGGGGCCAGTGGAGGAGCCTTGGGAATTGGCGTTGGTGATAAAGTACTGATGCTAGAAAATACTTGGTATTCGGTAATCTCTCCAGAGAGCTGTTCTTCTATATTATGGCGAAGCTGGGAATTTAAAGAACAAGCTGCCGAAGCCTTAAAACTTACGGCAACAGATATGAAAAAACTTAAGCTAATTGATGAAATTGTAAAGGAACCTTTGGGCGGTGCCCATAGTGACCGTGAGAAAACTTTTMYMRCTKTNKGCMKRKRMYWTTGMAAAGTCTTATGCTACCTTAAAAATGTTATCCCCAACCGATTTGGTTAAAAAAAGGATGGAAAAATATTTGGAAATGGGTGAGTTTAAAAGTTAAATCTAACAATAGCTTATCATACCGTAAATCCGAGGGGAAAGCCTCGGATTTTTTTACGGGTTATCAACAATATTTTGCAGTTTTCAACAGTTCAATTGTTGATGAACGGTTAATATAGTAAAGCAAAAAATCATATAATCCTCTTAACATTTTCTTTACATTCGCTTCATGGAAAAAATCAAACCTCAAACCAGTTTTTCAACCCGCTCTTCGCAGGTCATATCCCTTGAAAAAGGCAAAATACCTCCGCAAGCTATTGATTTAGAGGAAGTTGTTCTAGGAGCTTTGATGATTGACAAAAAAGGTGTTGATGAAGTAATAGATATCCTACATCCAGAAGTTTTCTATAAGCAAGCGCACCAGCATATCTTTGAAGCTATTCATGATTTGTTTGAAGACAGCCAACCAGTGGACTTATTAACCGTTTCAACACAACTTAAGAAGCAAGGTAAAATCGAGCTCGTGGGCGGGGAGTTTTATTTGATTCAATTAACCCAAAAAGTGTCCTCTTCGGCACATATTGAATTCCACGCGCGCATTATTCTTCAAAAATATATTCAACGAAGTTTGATTAAAATTTCAAACGAAATTATTGAAGATTCTTATAACGAAGGAACCGACGTTTTTGATCTTTTGGATAACGCTGAGGCAAAATTATACGAAGTTACACAGGGTAATATTAAGCGGTCATCAGAAACTGCCCAAAATCTTGTAATCCAAGCGAAGAAAAGAATTGAAGAAATAGCCAATAAAGAAGGACTTTCCGGAGTTCCATCAGGTTTCACCAAAGTCGACAAACTTACTTCCGGTTGGCAACCAAGTGATTTAATTATCATTGCTGCGCGTCCTGGTATGGGTAAAACGGCCTTGACGCTTTCCATGGCACGAAATATTGCTGTGGAGCACAACATTCCCGTGGCTTTCTTTTCTTTGGAAATGTCCTCGGTACAGCTTATAACCCGTTTGATTTCTTCGGAAACTCAATTGAGTTCAGAGAAACTACGTACCGGAAATCTTGAAAAACACGAGTGGGAACAGCTTAACGTAAAAGTGAAAGGGCTGGAAAAAGCCCCTCTATTTATTGATGATACCCCTTCGCTTTCTATTTTTGATTTGCGGGCAAAGGCGCGGCGACTTTCCTCACAGCACGGTATAAAGCTTATCATTGTTGATTATTTGCAATTGATGACCGCCGGCGGAAGTCAAAAAGGAGGTAACCGTGAACAAGAGATTTCTACTATTTCCCGAAACCTAAAAGCTTTGGCCAAGGAATTAAACATTCCAGTAATTGCCCTTTCCCAACTTTCACGTGCCGTTGAAACCCGTGGCGGTAGCAAACGCCCATTACTTTCAGACCTTCGGGAATCTGGAGCGATTGAGCAGGATGCCGATAYTSTWWNCMTTTNNATATATCGCCCTGAATATTATAAAATTGATGAATGGGATGATGAAGAGCACACACCCACCGCTGGCCAAGCAGAGTTTATTGTTGCAAAGCATCGTAATGGTGGTTTGGATGAAATTCGTTTGAAGTTTATTGGTCATCTCGGAAAATTTGAGAGTCTCGATAATTTTGACACACCAATGGAAATCCATTCCAGAATGAACGATGCCGCTAACGATGACACTTTTAAAACAAAAAATCTTCCATCACCCAATGAAGCTTTCGGAAGTTCTATGAACGATGATTTTTCCATCGACGAGGATAATGATGTGCCGTTTTAATAATCCTTAGGTACTTTGGCTTAAAAATTGTCGTTATATTTATTCCCGCGAATGCGGAAATCTTATCATTTCATTTTTTCGAAATATTTATTATGCCGAAATACGTTGCAATCATATTATTACTTCTTTTTTCAATAAAAGCTTCTGCTTCTTACATACTTATTCCAATGGATGCCGAGGGCCAAAAGGAACATCTAAAAGCTTACGGAATTACCTATTGGGTTTTGGAAAAACAACAAAAAGTGAAGTGGTTGCTGAATTACCGAGGCGGCTCTTTTTTGATGCCCGATTCTCCCGAAATTCAAAAGGAATGCCAGATTCGCGGGGTTTCTTTTGAAGTGATTTCAGATAGCAAAACAGAACAAATTCTTACAGATATTAGCAGTCCGTCCAAAAATATGGACGCAGTCGTTTTGGAAAAAGCTCCTAAAATTGCGGTCTATTCCCCAAAAGGAAATCTTCCTTGGGACGATGCCGTAACAATGGTTTTAACGTATGCCGAGATTCCATATACTGTCATTTATGACGAAGAAGTGTTGAGCGACCAATTGATTCTCTACGATTGGCTGCATTTGCACCACGAAGATTTTACTGGGCAATACGGTAAATTTTATCGCGCCTATCGTTCCGCACCTTGGTATATCGAAGAAAAAGCTAAAGCTGAAGCGCTGGCCGCAAAACTTGGTTATAATAAAGTCTCCGAAGAAAAGCTGGACGTTGCCAAAAAAATACGTGATTATGTGATTGGTGGTGGATTTATGTTTGCCATGTGCAGCGCTACTGATAGTTTTGATATTGCGCTTTCCGCTGAAGGCGTAGATATTTGCGAACCTATGTTTGACGGGGACCCAAGCGAGCCAGGGTATCAAAGTAAAATTGATTACAATAAAACCTTTGCTTTTAAGGATTTTATTCTGGAACGCAGCCCCATGGTTTACGAGTTTTCAAGTATTGATATGACCGAAAAACGCAGAATTGCCAAAGAAAGTGATTACTTCACTTTAATGGACTATTCAGCCAAATGGGACCCGATCCCTACGATGCTGTGTCAAAATCACACTGCTTTGGTAAAAGGGTTTATGGGACAAACAACTTCTTTTGACAGTGATGAAATAAAGGCGAATGTTTTGGTTATGGGTGAAAACAAAAGCAATGGCGAAGCTCGCTATATTCACGGAATAAAAGGAAAAGGATTCTTTACTTTTTACGGAGGCCATGACCCAGAAGACTATCAGCATAGAGTAGGGGACGCGAAGACTGAATTGGCGCTTCACCCCAATTCGCCGGGTTACAGGCTTATTTTGAATAACGTTTTATTTCCAGCAGCTAAGAAGAAAAAGCAGAAAACCTAATTCTTTTTTAAACTTTCGTAGTAATCCTTTGGCGGTAAAACAGTAATTTCTACTCTTCTGTTTTGTTGTTTGTTTTCTTCAGTATCGTTCGGAAAACGAGGTTTGCTTTCGCCATACGGTTTTATCTCGAATTCATATAACGAGTCTTCCCCAAAAATTTCAATCAGTCTATTTTTTACTGAAATACACCTATTTTCAGAAAGCGTCATGTTTGAAACTTCATCACCGTCACTATCTGTATGGCCTTCCACCAAAATGGTTGCCTTATCTACTTGCCGAATAGATTCAGCCAGAGAATCGAGACTTTGTTTGGCGTTTTCCTTTAAGTCATATTTGGCAACATCAAACAAAACATCTGCATTAATGGTAAGTTTAATTACGCTATTTATAGCGCCAATCGCATCCAAATCGGCCCCTGCACTTTTGCTTTTGCAAAGGTCTTTTAAATCGGTAATCTTAAGAAAATAGAAAACGGTTTCGGTATCAATTCCTTCTTTATTTAAATCTATGGATGATTTTCCACCGGCAATTTTTCCCGCATAAATCCAATCTTTTCCATTTTGGGAGATTTCAACTTTAGCAGGTTCTTTTGAAGGGCCAACTTCAAAAAGATAAAGATCGTCGCCCGGCAGGTTCATAAAACCATTGTCCGTGAATTCCACAGTCAAACTGCCGCCGCAGCCCAGCGATGTAAAATTTGGAGTTTGGTAATTTTTATAATTTGGTTCGTGTAGACATTGCACGCTGTCGCGATATTTTTGAATTGGTGGGGGAGTTCCAACTTTATATTCAATAAGTTTATCTGCAAATGAAATCTTTCCCAAAGGAAGATAAATAGATTCGTATCTGTCAATTCTGTAAAGTTTTCCTGTTCTTTTTTGAGCAAAAAGAAACCCTTGNRRAARYRARTARWRKMAWGAAAAGAAGAAATTTGAAACAAGACATCGATCTATTTTTAACGAAGATACTGAAACTTCTTCAGTTGAAGTTTTAGCATAAAAAAACCGCCTCATTATTGAAGCGGTTTTTAGGCGAAATAATATAGTTAATGTCTTATTTTACTTGTTTTACGATTGCGGCAAAAGCCTCTGGGTGGTTCATAGCCAAATCTGCCAAAACCTTACGGTTAAGTTCGATTCCGTTATTTTTTAAACTTCCCATAAATTGTGAATAAGACATTCCATGCTGTCTTGCACCCGCGTTGATACGGGTAATCCATAAGGATCTGAAATTTCTCTTTTTTGCACGGCGGTCACGGTATGAATAAAGCATCGCTTTGTCCACAGCGTTTTTAGCAACCGTCCATACGTTTTTACGTCTTCCAAAGTAACCTTTGGCTTGTTTAAGAACCTTTTTTCTGCGGGCTCTTTTCGCAACTGAGTTTACTGATCTTGGCATAATTTTAATTTTTTTGTAGCAGGCGATTCATTAATTCTGAATTCTTTGATTGCACTACTCCAGGGTTTAAATAATTGTTTTAACCGGTTAGGCTTTTTACTTCATTCGAAGCATTAGCTTAACATTAGGCTCGTCGGCCTTGTCCACCAACCCGTCATGGGTCAATGCAAGTTTGCGTTTTTTGCTCTTCTTTGTTAAGATGTGGCTTTTAAACGCATGCTTTCTTTTGATTTTACCTGTACCCGTTAGCTTAAAACGCTTTTTGGCACTGGATTTTGTTTTTTGTTTCGGCATGTTTCCTACTTTTTATTTATTATTTCGCTTTATTGTTAACTTCAAATATTGAAGTTTTATTTCTTTTTCGGGGCAATGAACATGATCATGCGCTTGCCTTCCAGTTTTGGCATTTGCTCTACTTTACCGAATTCCTCAAGATCGCGCGCAAGACGCAAAAGCAAAATTTCACCTTGGTCTTTGTAAATGATGGAACGCCCTTTAAAGAAAACGTATGCTTTCAATTTTGAACCTTCCTGCAAAAACTTTTCGCCATGTTTCTTTTTGAACTCGTAATCGTGATCATCGGTATTTGGCCCAAACCTGATTTCCTTAATGGTAACCTTGGTCGCTTTGGCCTTTAGCGCCTTTTCACGTTTTTTCTGCTCGTAAACAAACTTTTTATAGTCTATTACTTTGCAAACTGGCGGGTTGGCGTTTGGTGAAATTTCCACGAGATCGAGCTCTTGCTCTTCAGCAATTTCGCGCGCTTTTTTTAAAGGATAAACTCCTATTTCAACATTATCACCTACAAGGCGTACTTCTTCCGCACGAATCTTTCCGTTGATTCTGTGTTGATCTTCTTTAATTACCCTTGCAGGGCCTCTACTTCTTTTTCTTCGTATTGCTATGGCTTACTAATTTTAGTTAAACATTAAATTCTTTCGATTCTTCTTTTATTGCTTGTTGAATCAATTCTGAAAAGGCTTTTGGCGTCATTGTGCCTAAATCGCCTTCGCCGTGTTTACGTACAGAAACCGTTCCATCTTTTTCTTCCTGCTCCCCAACAATCAGCATATAAGGGATTTTGTTCATTTCGGCCTCTCTAATTTTCTTGCCAATTGTCTCGTTCCTATTGTCAACAAGGGCGCGAATTTCGTCATTTTCAAGCAAATTTAAAACTTTTTGTGAGTATTTTTCATATTTTTCACTTAATGATAATATACTCACCAGTTCTGGCATTAACCAAAGTGGGAAATTCCCACCCGTATGTTCCAGTAAAATAGCTACAAAACGTTCCATACTGCCAAAAGGGGCACGGTGAATCATAACAGGGCGGTGAGTCTCATTATCACTGCCTTTATATTCCAACTCAAAACGCTCCGGTAGATTGTAATCTACCTGAATTGTTCCCAATTGCCAACTTCTTCCTAATGCATCCTTGACCATAAAATCCAGTTTTGGCCCATAGAAAGCAGCTTCACCATATTCAACTTTATAATCCAAGCCTTTTGCTTCGGCTGCATTTATGATTGCTTTTTCGGCTTTTTCCCAATTTTCAAGACTTCCTATATATTTTTCAGGTTTCTCCGGGTCGCGCAATGAAACTTGGGTATAAAAGTTTTCGAAACCTAATGAACCAAAAACGTACAAAACCAAGTCAATCACTTTTTTAAATTCATCATCTAATTGGTCTGGAGTACAGAAAATATGGGCGTCATCTTGGGTAAAACCGCGAACACGCGTTAATCCGTGCAGTTCACCACTTTGTTCGTAGCGATATACGGTGCCAAATTCAGCAAAACGTTTTGGTAAGTCTTTATATGACCACGGTTTGCTGTTGTATATTTCGCAGTGATGTGGGCAGTTCATTGGTTTCAATAAAAACTCTTCACCTTCATTTGGCGTTTTGATCGGTTGGAAGCTGTCTGCTCCGTATTTTGCATAATGACCGGAAGTAACATATAATTCCTTTTGGCCAATATGCGGCGTCACCACCATTTCATACCCTGCTTTTTTCTGTGCTTTCTTTAAAAAATTCTCAAGTCTTTCGCGCAGGGCAGCACCTTTTGGCATCCACAACGGAAGACCTTGCCCAACTTTTTGCGAAAATGTAAAAAGCTCTAATTCCTTTCCAAGCTTTCTGTGGTCACGCTTTTTTGCTTCTTCCAGCAATTCCAGATATTCTGTTAGATCTTTCTGTTTTGGAAAACTGATGCCATAGATACGGGTAAGTTGCTTGTTGTTTTCATCGCCGCGCCAATAGGCTCCGGCAATGCTCATTAATTTTACGGCTTTTACAATTCCGGTGTTTGGAATATGCCCACCGCGGCACAAATCGGTAAAGGTGTCGTGGTCGCAGAAAGTAATGGTTCCGTCCTCTAAATTTTCAATCAGTTCAACTTTATATTCATTGCCCTGCTTTTTGTAATAATCCAAGGCATCTGCTTTCGAAGATTCGCGCATGGAAAACTCAAACTTTCCGCGGGCAATCTCCAGCATTTTATTTTCAATCTCCTTTAAATCCTTTTCAGAAATAGTTTTGTCCCCAAAATCAACATCGTAATAAAAACCGTTTTCGATCGCAGGACCGATTGTCAATTTTATGCCAGGGTACAATTGCTCCAGAGCTTGAGCAAGAATGTGTGCGGAAGAATGCCAAAAAGCCTTTTWCCCTTCCTCGTTGTTCCAAGTGTATAGCACAAGGTTCCCGTCCTCCGTCAATGGAGTGGTAGCTTCCACAGTTTCGTCATTAAAGGAAGCCGAAATTACATTGCGAGCTAATCCTTCGCTTATATTTTTGGCCACGTCCATAGGCGTAACCCCTGCATCAAAATGCTTTACACTTCCGTCTGGTAAGGTAATGGCTATCATATACTGAAAAATTTTAGGGTGCAAAGATACTATTAGTTTCGGCCGTTTGCAATAATCACTTTAAGGTTTATTATTACTTTTTGGGCGTTCCCAATAACCGTTTCCGGTTATTGGTCAGTCTTTCACTACTCGCTTCCCCAGGCGCTTTTTTAGCGCTTGGGGTGAGCTCAAACACGCCGTTCAATCCTTAACGCAAACAGAACTTCCAGATATAGTATATATATTAAGGTATAATTATACCAAATTTTTTTTTACTGCTAAATACTGCCCTTTCAGTAGCTTATAAAACAAATTGAAAAAACTATGAAAAAACCTTTCAAATAAGTTTGCGGGAATGCAAAAGGGTTCTATATTTGCACCCGCTTAGCAGGACAGATAGAGGGTTCGGCAGGGCAAAAAAAGCTCTTTAAATTTTTTTTGAAATATTTTTTAAAAAGGTATTGCGGGATTAAAAAAGAGTTGTACATTTGCACCCGCTTAGACAGTGAGTGACTACAGAACACGATCT
>NVXN01000004.1 GCA_002733915.1 Aequorivita sp. | reverse complement strand
TGGAATAATATTATATAAAAGATAATCACTTGGTTTTATATTATATATTTTTAAAATTCATGATCGATATATATGTTTATTAAAGTGTTAATAGAATTTATTTATTTAGAATAAATTTTAAAATTAAAATGAGTTATTTTGAATATACCTATTTTATAATAAGGTGTATAGTTTAAAAAACAATAGATGGCCAAAACCAAAATACAAGAACTCAAGTATTATTTTTATTCAATTTCGTTCAAAGCTTTTGCAGATAAAAGACAAACCCATAATGACCATAAAATATGTACCGATACATTGTACCATTTATCTAATATCAAAAGGCAGGGAAAAGGCTTATTAAAAGATCGAAATGAAAATCGCTCAAAATCACCCAAGCGTGAACTTTTTTTGTCAAGTGCAACAATAATGCCTATAGAAAGAAGGGCTAGGTTTACAATGGCTTTAATAAGGAAAGGGCGTCGTCCAAAAATAAAAAAGAAAGGTACTTTTAACTTGGAAAGTATTGCTAATCTGGGAGAAGTCGTAGAAGTAACACATTTCTTTGTTGACTTTGGGACTGACAAGAACTTTATCTGTGTTGAAAAAAATCATAATGGGCCAAATATTGCTGATATCGAATATTATTTAAAAATGGTTGCGAGGGATGATTTGCAATTGGCTAGAACTGCCGATTTAATTGTTTACATGGATGATACTTTAGATAGTGCTTTGGAAAAAGTCAAAAACGTACTTAGTTTTAATATTAAAATGCGTCCTTCAAATCTTGATCTCATAAACGAACAATTAAAAACCCAATTTTTTAATGGATTTGATATAGTTTCAAAAGTATATAGGCCAGAATTTTTACGTGTCGAAGCATTTTTTAAAAAACAAGGAAGAAGAGATGAGGAAAGAAAACAAAATAAAATAGCTACCAATATGTTTAATAAGGCGTTGAATGTATTTAAAAAAGATCCTACAGAAACTTTTTATTATGATCAATTTGATGTTGTTTTTGAGGACGGAACAGGAAATGAGGATAGCTTTAATCTTTTAAAGGACAAAAAAATTGTAACAAAAAAAATTGAAGCTACTGAAGAAGATATTACATTAAAAGAAAGTTATAATTTAATTGCGGAAGATTTTTCAAGAATTGTTCAAGAATTGAAATGAGTAGAATTATAAATAAATATTTATTAAGGCCTATTATTTACGACTCGATATTCTCTTTAGTTATTGGTATTATTATCTACTTTACTACTTGTTATAATTATTTGTATATTCCAAGTCAAGATTTCATTCAAAATTTACTTAGCGACCTAGCAACGATTGCTTTTACTAGTGCGGGTTTTATACTCACGATATTAACTGTGTTAGTAACATTCAAAGCGAATTCAAAAAAAAAAGAAACTATAAAAGAATATGATTCTGCTCTAAGTTTATTCTTCAATACACCACTTTACCCGAAATCAACGAATATTCTAAAAAATTCAATAAAGATTCTATTGTTCGTTGCATTGTTTTCATTTTTACTCAAAGCATTTTCTCTTGAATTTCAAATGGAATTTCTTTTCGCTTCATTAATATTTCCATTAATATTGATTACAATGGCACTTTTAAGATGTGTTCTTCTTTTAAGTAAGATTTTAGAACTTCAAAATAATGAATAAAAAAACTGATTAAAGAAGCATTTCCCCCCAAACCCCAGGATGCAAACTAGCCGCATGCTCCATATTCCATATCGAAGAATAAATTCTCCAATTAGGCCGCTTCTCAGGCCAAACCCCTTTCCTGTTTAACCCACTGCTTTTTACATTCAAAAAAAGCGCAGGAGATAACAACAAATAATCTTCTTGTCTAATATTTACTCCCATTCGGTAAGCTCCTAATCGAAAGTAAGTGGCATCTTTCCCTTCGTCAAAATCTACATTAAAAGTTTTGTTTTTGCAGATGTCTTTTAGATCTGTTTTTTGTAATAACGGAGCCAATGAATTACAGTATGAGGGAGCATTCAAAGTTCCAGCGACTACAATATTTATTTTGCCTCGCATCTGCAGCATTTTATAAATCACAGAGACTTGATAAGCTTGCTTCTTTCTTATTTCAAAAGCCTTTTCTTTATCGAATTTATTTTCATAGAAATAGGACGAGAGCAGATGGATACTTTGCCCTTTCGGACTTTGAATCTCATATTCCAATAATTCCTGCGTTGCACTTCCAGAATCATCGATAGTATGAATTTTAATTGATTCCAACTGATATCCATTTTTTAAAAGTAAAGCTTGTTCGCGGCCTTTGCCCTCAGAATTGGGTGTTAAGACACATTCTGAAAATGGTGCACAGTTAAACTTTGGCAGGATGGAATTATTAAATTCATCCAATGAAGTTTTATCCTCAACTTCCTGCAACACCAAAACATCAGGATCTATTTCAGAAATCACCATAGCTTTATGGTTTGTTGCTTCTGGTTCGATGGGCACAGTCTGTACCTTGATCCAGCCATTCCAATCAGTCAACTCTCCTGATTTGAGCTCCTTGGAACAGTTCATTCCTTTGAGATATAATTCCCCAGCTTTCTTTCGCATTACAACGTATGGGTTTTGAAAAGTCTTATCAAATCCCAATAAAAAAGATAATTCTTTAAGCCTGTCAGTATTAGAGGAAGATTTCTCTTTTTTAAGTAGGCTATCAAATTCGGTAATCCAATCCGATACACATTTTCCAGTAGTTTTCTGAATCAAACTTCGATCCCTGTGAAACAGATTTTGGACATTAAGGGTTGCTATTTTCATAATTCAGATTTTTATTTTCTTTTGTCCTTCGCATTTTTATCAAAAGCAATTAGGTTAAACATTTCACGCATTCTACTTCTCACTCGGTTTCCATATCGTTCCTCCAGTTCTTCTGCATTTAGGTTGGTGGTTGCATGTGTTTTCAGCTTACTCTTCAGAAAAAGCTCATAACGGGAAAGTAAGATTTCGCCCATTACATTACAATCCTGTCCGTAATGTCTTCCGATGGGTTCGACACCTAGGTCATCAAAACAGAAGAAACTGCCGTTTCCATAATCCTCGATTATTTTATAACCCACATGATTAAATGCAAAAACAATATTCCTACAGGGTATTACCGAATAGGATCGCTGCAATGGAACAATGAATTGCAAAAGTTTCATTAGCGATGTCTTACCACAACCCACTGGTCCAGATATTAAAATCCCCTTGTCTGGATCAATCCCCGCCTTCTCACATTTTTCCGTATCCTTTATGAAATAATTGCTGAGTTTATAAATGATGTCATTATCATCCTCATAAATTTGAAACTGTTTTCCAAACAGCAATTTCCCTTTGGCATCCAGATAGATCAAGATCTTCGGAAAATCATAGAACATCTCAAACCCATTGAATCTTCCAATCGAATACTCTATGCCGCCTTCATTAATTTTAGAGGGGTTGACCATAATTTTTACTTTTACTGGTTTTAAGGTTGTCCCGTTTTTGGGACACTGCTTTGGCTGTTTCAATTTCTTTGGATTTTAGCATCCAGTTCTCCGCTGTGGATTGCCAATCCTTGATTTTTATTTTACCACCGACCTTCCATCCGATGGCGTTGTAATGGTTAAAGAATTTTTCTGCTTCCAGAGCAGGCCATTTCTTGTTTTCAAAAAAAAACAGAACTTCATTTTTATTTTTTGGTAGCTTAGCTTTAGTACTGTTTGTTATATGTTTTTTCTTGTTTGTATTAGGTACCAATGCTTGTCCCTCTAGTTGTTCAGAGGTTAGCCCTGTAGTTGTACCCGTACTTGTTTCATTGCTTGTATCAAATTTGGGCATCTTTATTTTGCTCCCCTTATAGGGGTTATGGGAGGGGAGATAACGTATATATTTCCAGCGATCCAGATTTTTTAAACATCGGTGATAGGTTGCTTTGGAACCTATTTTGGACATCTTCATAATCTCTTCACGATTTATATAAAACTCCTCTGGAAACCTATTGATATTCCAATATTGAAACAACGCCATATAAAGACTGATGTGTGTAGGGTTCAATCGGGAATCCCTCGAAAATTGCTGAAAAACAGCGTTGAGGTGTTTTATATAGTTCATACATAATTAATCACTGGGATGTTGAACACGATTATCCCTCATTACTTTCTGAATGTCCTCAGAGTCATAATAAATGATCCCACCCATCTTGCTAAATGGCAGCGTTCCATTTATTCTGAGGTTTTGGAGCGTACCCGGACTTATCTGAAGCATTTCCATAACCTCTGATGATTTCAGGTATTTTTTTAAGGTACCAGTAGATTGTTTGGTGAGAATTTTTTTAATGTCATCGAGAAGTTCAATCTTGAAATCCCGAAGGTCGTCGGTGGTAATAATACTTGTTGGCATAATAGAACGGTTTTTAAAAGAAAGGGACTATCATATTGCTATCATCTAATTTGATAGCCCCTGACCTGATTTGACTTTCGTTCTACAAATTTGGAGGTCTCTAGTGGATATTTATCAATAGTCAATCCAGAGGTGGGAAAGATTTTTTTAAATTAAATTTGAATGGTTTTGAAGTGAAGTGAATGTTTGTAATTTGAATGTGGATGCAAATTCTGCATAAATTAAATGGTACGTTTTCAAAAATTTGATTTCCCAACTTGGGAAAGGGGTGGGATTAAGCATCGGATTCCTCGAAGCGTCTTAATAAGGCGTCTTCCAATTTATCAATAAACTTGGTCTTGCTGCCCTTCCTAGCCCTGATCTCTATAAATGTATGGTAATAATTACCCAGGTCTATATTAAAGATCTGTTCAAAGAGGGAGGCCATTTCCTTGATATCGGCAGTTCCGCTATTAATGGCCCCACTGCTCTGTAAGGCATAGATCAGTTCGATCAGCTCCGTTTTGTTTCCCGTCCAAAATAGTCTTGATGAATGCTTCATTAAATTTGTGTTTTGGTTTTCTTTATTGTTTTCCAATTTTTCAATTTCCTGTTGTAAATAAACAATTAGCATATCATAGGCCATTATAGCGGCCACCGTCCCATCCTGACAGGTGGAAAACTTTTCGTCAACATAGAAATTAAAAAAATCAGTAGTGGATCGAAGATCAGATTTGCCCCTGACAAAATATTGTTCGTCGAGTGATGTTGCTCCCCTGCGATAGTAATGGTAGAATTCCAGATTATCATTGAAGAAGACCTGTAATTTATTAATTTGACTGTTAAGGTATTTAATCTGGAATTTGGAGCTACTTCTTGGCCGTTTGCTTTCAATATTGAATAGTTTTGAGTAGTAGATCAGTTTGCTAAAGATTTGGGGTTTTATATTTTTGAAAAAAAATATCTCTTCCTGAATGGAATTGAAACCACTCTCAACCACTTCTTTCCTAAGTGTTTTTATCCATCGTTCTGTATACGTAATACCGGTCTCTGCCCTGTATAAAATATCTTCTGTACAAGATTCCAATGCTTCCAACTTGGCCTCGAATTCCGATATTAAATCCTGATATTTCATACATATGCGGCAGTTATTTAGAGGGATCAACTGGATTCCAGTATACCCATCAATTCTAGGGTGTAATTATCGGCAGTCTGTATATAAGCGTAAGTATTATATACAGTAGCTCCCAATTTTCGTTTTTCAAACCCAGCAGTCAGGCCAAGCGAGATATGGGTACATTTCAATTTTATTGCGCGCTTTATGGTCTGGAACAAAAGTTGGCGGTAAATATGGTATTGTTCCAAATATTTATAATCCATTCCCACAAATGCAGGGATATAGGTGTGATGGATATTTTTATAGCAAAGCATTACTCCAATCATCTTATTGGGTTCATCCTTTGGAGCAATGGTAATAAATTCCCAGTTTGGATGGGTCCACATCTTCGCAAACAGTTTGGGAGGAAAGGAGAAGGTGTTCAGGCCCAAATTGTTTTGATGTACGTTAGAATATAGATCTGAGATCTTCTCCAATTGTCCTATGGTTGCACTTTCTACTATTCTTATTTCCAATAAGTCTTCAATTTTCAAAATTTCTTTTCGTAGGTGCTTTCTGTTGCGAGCGGAAAGTTGTGCAGTRTMGNGMTTCCMAANGWTKMAWCKTTGGNAAKCNCKAYAYTGCASRAMTTNCSGCWYKYRAMWSMWARCAMMWMCSWRRMNNNGAAAWTAATCGTGTAAGGTTTGATTCTCGCTGAAGTCGCGCAGCACAATCATTTTTGCTTCAAGGGAATGTTCCAATTTTTCCAAACTTTGCATAAGTAAATTCAACGCTTCCCGTATTTGTGAATGGGCACCATTTATATATAGATGATCACCCTCAGTAAATAATGAACCAAGGCTCAGAACTTTTGAGGTCAAGTAATACGGATTATTTTTGCGTTCTTCCTCAATGGTCTTAGAAGCTCCAACAGCTGCAAGCATATCGTCCTTCCATAATCCCACGGTTATAAAAGTGGCCAATATTGGTTTTTGCTCCTGATCATATATTAATAAGTATCTGAACTCCCAGTTATGTTCCTTTTGTGGATTGCNATTAAATGATTCTTCCAGAAATTTTAAGCCTTCCCAATCAAACACTCCTTTTTCTCCAAGCAGGCCATTCCAAAGTTGCTTATCAATCTTTTCAATCGAATCTTCCAACCGTACTTTTAATTCAGTTTTAAGCGAAGTTTTTAAATGCATTCCATTTTCCCTTGACTCCAATTTAAAGGCTTGAAATACCCGGTCGCTATTGGTATGTGTATCTTCTAATGCTTTTGGGAAATGATATTCCATTGCTTCCACAAGACCTTTAATTTCCTCTTTCTGATTGTGTCTTGATATTGTAATTCGCACACCGGTATTCTTTACGGGTACCGCAGGGAAAATTCCAAGGTTTACATAAAAACCCTCCTTCATCAATCGGTTCACAAAATTGTATCCTGTTTTTGGCATTCCGGTTCCAATGTAAAAAACTGGCGATATATTCTCGTCAATAAGGGGCAGGTCGGTTTGCTGCAACAGTTCATTAAAATAGGTTACCCGCTCCCGTAGTTCCTGTTGTAGGATATAAATCTCTGGGGAAAGGTGTATATCAGCAGAGGCAGTCGCTGCCGCAATTGATGCCGGTTCTAATTGTGCTGAAAAAGTTAACGGCCCTCCAAAAGTTTTTATTTCGTGGTACATCTTGTTATTGGAACACACCAATACTGCGCCACTGGCTCCAAAGGTTTTGCTAAGTGTGCCAAAGAGTAATATGTTTTCAGACTGTTCCCCAAGCTCGCTCAATACATATCCAGTACCGTTCTTGCCTATCCAACTCATCCCGTGCACATCGTCAAAGTAGAAATTGAGTTGTGGATATTTTTGGCTTAATGTCATTAAATCTGAAATAGGAGCGAAGTCGCCGTACATGGAGTAAATGCCATCTGCCATATACCATATTTTTTTTCGCTGATCTGAATATCGCTTTATCTTATCCTCAAGCATGTTCAGATCATTATGCCGAATCATATCAATAGGTACACTTCTATTCTTTAAGATCTTGGCCGCACTCTGTACGCTCCAATGAACCTGGTGGTCCAGAATGATGGCATCCTGATCTTTCACGGCACTGGGTATAACCCCAATATGCCCCAAGGTGCTGTTTTTGGTAATGATAATGGGATGTCCATACATTTCGGTAACTTTTTCTTCCAATTTCCTGTAGAGCGGATTGGAGATGTATGATTTTGACAAAGGAAACTGCGTACCATATTTTCGTATCGCATCAATAGCCGCTTCTTTTAGTCTAACATCCTGTTCCAGGCCTAAATACCCTGTAGTGCCAAAGTGAAAGAGACTCCTGTTTTTAACTCCAATAGTACGTCCATCAAATGTTTCCCCTTCAGCATAAAGGTGAAGAACACCTTCCTGTTTGGCATCTGTAAAAACTTCATTTACAGTATCCAAAAAATTGTTGTGTTTTATTTTTGCCATAATTCTTCATTTAAAGAATAAAATTTACTGGCATTTAGTGGGAAATAAAAGTGCGATTTAAAAATAATACCGCTGGGATAAGTTTTTTTACATTTTGAATAAGAAAAATACGCTGACTAAGGCCTTGTACCATTACCTAAATGTTTAAAACATCGATATTTTTGTAATTTTATCGAAGAAATTGCCAGTTTTCAATCAAAATGGATTCTATTGAGAATAATTATGCTTTGTATACCCTTGACGGAGGTATCTTATACATTCGGTATCATGCAGATATTGTAATCAAGTATGAAGGCGCCGTTAAAATTGTGGCAGATCGCCTACGGTTCCAACAAGGAATCTGTTACCCAGCCCTGTGCGATATAACAGGAGTGGAAGAAGTTGACAAACCAGCTAGGGACTACTTGGCAAGCGAGGGCTCCATACTTCTTAAGGCGGTAGCTTTTATTGTGGGAAACCCCATGTCCAATATAATCTCCTATTTCTACCTTAAGACTACTAAGCCATCCATCCCGACAAAAGCTTTTCAGGATGTGGAAGAAGCGAAATTATTTTTGGAGAAATACATTTAACCATTGAATTGTAGATTGGGAAAAAGGGAAATGTAATAGGGAAATTCAAAATAAAACGATATGTCGAAAGAGAAACGACTCAAAAAAATTGCGGAAGCATTAGCGGAAATGGCAGCGGGAAGGTTCTATTACCATATTGAAAAATCCAGCAAGAAAGATAATATAGATGCGCTTATATCCGGAATTAATATGATGGCTGAAGAAATTAGTGAAGCTTTATTACACGAGGGATATGTCAATTCAAACGAGACAATCAAACATATAGTCTTGATGAATTTTGAAATCGATTTGAACGGTAAAGTTAAGGCCATTAATCAACAAGCTTGTGATATCTTATCCTATACCTGCGAGGAAATCGTTGGAGAGTCGTTTGAATGTTTTTTAAATGAAAAGTCTGTTCCCAAATGGAAACGGCATTGGAATAAACTTAAGGACAGAAAAATGAAGGATACGTCACTTGATCTAACCTTTAGAACCAAACATGGCTTATTGGTTCCCAGTGCGTGCTATATTAATAGGCTAGGGGGGAAAGCGGGGGGTATGGAAAGTTTAATTGTAACGGTTGTGAAACATTCCAAAAAGCAGGTGGAATTGGAGGAATACCTTATGGAGAAAGAGAAAAATGGTAGGGAAAATTCTAAAAGGGAAAAGCCAGTTCTTTCTTCAATGGTCAACAAACAAAAGGTGATTCTAACATCTTCAGATATAGCAAAAATAAGACAGGTGCGAAACTACTTTATAGAAAATCTCGAAAGGGACTTTCCGCCAATCGAAAAGCTCGCCCGTGAATTTGGTACCAATACCTTCAAGATTAAATATGGTTTTAAGGAACTGTATGGAGTTAGCGTTTTTCATTTTATTCGGAACGAACGATTGCGAAAAGCCAAAATGTTGGTGGAGGGTAGTAATATTACCTTCAAAAGAATTACCCAGCTATGCGGTTTTAAAAGTGTTCCATCCTTTTCGACCACTTTTAAGAATGAATTTGGCTATACACCCAAACAGCTTCGAAGGAAATTTACATCAGAAAATTCTTGATTTTTCTCCCTTTCTTGAAAATAATACCGCTGGGATAAGTTTATTTTCATTTTCCTGAAATTATTATACAGAAATTTATCATATCAAATCAAATGATATGATTTTCAATAAAAAATATAGGGAATTAACAATAAATTTAATTAGTATATTATTTATTGTTCTGTTTGTCTATGCTGCCATAAGCAAACTTTTGGATTTCGAAACTTTTCAAATCCAATTGGCACAATCTCCATTTTTAGGTACCTATGCTGGGGTGCTTTCTGTACTGGTGCCGGCAGTTGAAATTCTATTATCGGTGTTAATAATTTTTCCCCGATATCGGATAGCTGCTCTCATTGGCTGCTTTACTCTAATGATTATGTTTACCGTTTATATATTCATTATCCTTAATTTTTCCGACTATATTCCTTGTTCCTGTGGAGGGGTTCTTGAAAAACTTAGCTGGACTCAGCACCTTGTTTTCAATATCGTCTTTATTGTTTTGGCTGCTTTGGCCATTTTTCTTACTTCGCAAGTTTCTAAATCGAGTGTGAAAAGGTCTTCCTTAAAGACAGTATCTCTTGGGTTATTTATTATCGCAGCTTTTTCAACCCTCTTGGTTACAGTGATGTTTATTGGTTCTGAAAGTAAACTATACATAAATGAGGCCTTCCAGCGTAAATACTTGCCCAGGGCTGCGGAATATTTAGGGGATTATGACCTTGGCTCAAAGTCCTATTACCTGGCGGGTTTTAAGGATAGTATTATTTATATAGGGAATCTTCAGGCTCCACTTTATCTAAAAACTATCGATGTTTCCTTAAAGCATATACAGGATTTCCAGGTTACCATTAGCAACCTTGAACTCCCATATCGAAGGGCGAGGATACTAGTGGAGCCTCCTTTCTTTTTTGTTGGGGACGGTACGGTGCCCGTACTTTTTCGGGGTAAAACAAATGATTGGCAAGCAACGGTATTCAGTTATGACGATGCCTACTTTAAACAATTTGAAATAGCGGATTCCACCCATATTGGCCTTACGGGCATTTCCGCTATCACTTCTACCACCAATCTCGGGCTCATTACTAAAGCGTCTGCCCAGGACACCGTAATTTTTAACGATCAGATTATAACCAAACAGGTTGATGGAATATTTGATAGTGATGGCTCGCTGCTATGGAACTATGCACATAAAAAATTCATCTACACTTATTTTTATCGAAACAGCTATGAGGTAACGGATGAAAACTTAAACCATCTGTCCACTGGAAATACGATTGATACAGTGAGTACTGCCATTTTAAATATTTTCCACCACAGTAAAAAAAATCAATACAAAAAAGGTCAGGCCGTCATTGTCAATAGGCATACCGCGACCTATGGAGATTACCTTTTTATTAACAGTGATCGGTTGGGTCGTTTTGAAGATAAAACAACTGCTAATGCTGCCGCTATTATCGATGTATATAATATTTTAGAAAACACATACAAATTCAGTTTTTACATCGGACATCAACCAGATAAAAAACTTGATGGATTTAGAATCAACAAAGACCTATTGATTGCTCTTGTCAACGGAAGATTATGGATATTTAAGTTAAAGCCAGAGTATTTTAACCCTGGCCTTAACACAACACATACTGGCCAGTATCAGGAATAAGACCGAACACCTGTAAAAAATAGTAGGTCGCTAATTCATTTAAAACTTTTATATTATGAGAACAAAAATTTTAAAGTTCGGCATGCCCTTGATGGCATTTTTACTGGCAATCGTTTTTGCCTTTGCAACAGAGAAAGGGGTTCCCGTTGAGGATACCGCCTTAATAACCGGGTACATTCAAAATCCGGGAAGCTGTGATCCAGCTCCTAAAAATTGCTCCCCTCAAACAACAGAAGTTGTTTGTACCTATAATGGAAAAGCAGTTCATAGGAATTTTCCTTGTACTCCGCTATTTCTCTATGAATGGATGCAATAATCCTTTGATTGAGTATCCCGTTTTCAAAGAAACGGGATGCTTTTTTTATTTTATTATTTTTTAACATAGGTTTCCATCCAATTAAAAATAGAGAGGGATAAATGATTTTGATTCTGAGGCTTGAATAAAATGTGGTCTTCATCTTCATATAAAAGTAATTTTGCCTTTTTACCCAATCTTTTTAATGCCATATACATAAAAACACTTTGGGACCAATTTACATTTGTATCTCTATTTCCCGTCCATAACAATAAAGGAGTGCTGACTTTTTCCACATGAGCTAAGGGCGAATTTTGATAATATGCGTCCTTCATATTATAGAATGAATCCCCCAAACGTAATTGCTGGTTTTCCATTCGCGACATTTGTATTAGCTTATAATCCCAGGCCACATCATGATAATAGCTGACTAAATCGGTGACGGGTGCCCCTGCAACGGCGGCTGAAAACAGGTCGGTTTGGGTTACGATAAAGGCTGTTTCATAGCCTCCAAATGAATGCCCTATAAGACCCATTTTCTTATCGTCAATTTTTTTGCTTTCCAAAACTTTTTCGACACCCCTTGTTACTGATTTTAATGCAGAAATTCCGGGGTCGCCAATACGGTATGAAATGTCTGGATAAAAAACGAAATATCCGTTTGCGATAAATTTCAAAGCATTGAACCCGTCGCGCAATAGAGTGGAAGGTGGACTAAAATTATTTATCCGATAAGACTCCCTTTCATAAATTTTCACAATTAGGGGATATTTCTTGGAAGGCGAGTAGTTTGATGGATATAACAAACTTCCTTTTAATTTGGTACCGTCATCCAACACATATTCAATTATTTCCCCTTTTCCCAAATCATAGTCCAGGAGTTTCTCATTTGTTTGGTACAGCATGTTTTTTTTCTTTTTTGCTATATCAAAACTATGGATGCGTATGGGTTTGTTAAAACGTTGTTCGCGATAAACCAACATTTGACCGTTTCCTGACATACGGATTTGATCAATTTTCCCCTCAGACCAAAGTAACGGTTTAATCTTAGAGTTTTCATTCCAGAGTGCAAGACCGGTTTTATAGGTTTTAATGTCAAATAATTCCAGAACCATGCAGTTATTGAGATTGAATCCGAAACAGGAAAATTTCTGATTAACCGTCAAAGGATTGTATTGGATTGATGTATGATCCTCATTTATCCTGTAACGAATTTTTTCTTCACGCCCTTTGGTAATTCGTTTTTTAATATTTCCATCTGGGCTCAGCAACCAAACATCAAATTGATCATACAATATTAGATATTCCTCTTCCGACAGCCAGCCGGGATTGCCATATGGGTATATGTCGCCAGGTACTTGTTGTTCCGTGTTAGCAAAACTGAAGGGTATGTCCATAGTAACATTTGTACTTTCTCCACTTGCAATATTATATACCCACCAGTGAGAATCTTTAAAATATGCAATGTTTTTCCCCGAGGGGGAAATAGTCAAGAATTCGCCTTCTGTATATTGGTTTTTGCATGCCAAGGTATTATTGCCCGTTGTTAGGTTTTTTACGAAAATATCGGCATTGGGAGAAATTTTATATAAAGGTTCATATTGTGCCTGATTGTACACTAAGGCAATATTATTATTGACATCCATTGTTGCAGTGGGGAGATCTTTGGTTTCAATTGCACTTATTTGTCCGCTATGGGGAAACCATACAGTCAATTGGTAATTGGTTTCCTGATCTCTATATTCCTCCATTCTTGGCTCAATCCACGGATCGTCCGAATACCATATTTGCGCATCATGGGCTTTTTTAATCTCGCTCTGAGTTATCTGAGTATAAAAAATAACCTTTTTCCCATCTGCGGCTAGATTAGGTTTTCGGTTGCTTATATGTTGGCCTGAAAAGGTTTTTTGGATTATGGTATCTGAAATTTTGGATAAGGAGTCCTGAACTATATCATAATAGTTCAATTGATTGAGTCCCTCTTTTTGGCTAACAAATAGTAGGGAATTCCCAGTGTCACTTATATCCAAATGTTCCAGAGCATCCAAAGGCTGGTTAAAAATGGTTTTGCTTTTGCCAGTCTTGGTATCGTAGCGCATCAATTGCGTGCCGTCTTCTTTATTTAGAATCGCAAACAGTAAATTTTGTTTCGGATGCCATTCAAATTTTAAGACATTCGCAATTTGTTCCGTTTTTTTGGTTTCAAGATTGATTATAATTAATTCCCCTTCCTGGGCTATTGTTTCTCGAAGCATTGCTATATAGTTGCCGTCATAGGAAAAACTATAAAATGATATATCACTGTACCTCTCTTCCTTCAGATTATTTAGATCTATACGGATTAATTCATTTTTATTGTTAATACAGGCAAACCATTTGTTATTTGCGGCAAACTCAAGGTATTCGCTATTTGGAATTTTAAACTTTGTTTTGCCTTGGGTTGCCATCATCCAAGTTAGTTTTTTGTCGTCGGAAAATTTTTCCGAGAAAACTGTCCAATTGCCATCGTTTGAAACTTTATGTATGTATGTGTTTTGGCTCCATAGAGAATCCAAGTTCGCTGTATATTGTAGTTTTGGCGGCGCTTGGGCTACCAGAAGCATATTGGCGCATAGTGTTAAGTAGATTATCAAGATAAGAGGCTTTCTTAGCATGGTATTTTTATTTATTCTGTTCATATTCATAGAAAAGGGTTAATAGCCAGGATTCTGGGGCTTAAGACTGGGGTTCATCAAAAGTTCATTTTCGGGTATGGGCAGGAGCACATCTGTTGGTTTCCACCCTGCTTTAAGAGGGGCAAGTATTTCATTGGCCAGTCCCGTTCTCTTAATATCGAACCAACGATGCCCAAATTCAGAAAAAAGTTCGTGGTACCGCTCCATTTGGATTGCCGTCAATACCTCATTTTGGGTGTTTGCCTCTGAATCAAGTAAACCAGCGCGATTTCGAACCATGTCAAGGTCTTCCTTAGCTGCGGGAAGATTGCCTAGCCTGGCCAATGCTTCTGCACGAATTAGATATTGCTCCGAAAGACGAAAAATTACCGAATACTCCATACTCGTTCCGGTATTTTCCTTCAGTTTGTATTTTTTAGGCGAATACCAAGTTTCATTGCCGTCCGTTATTTCCCCTATCCAATACTCCCTGCGCAGATCGTTTGGTTCCATATTTTCAACCAATTGGGAATTCAAGGAAACCAAGGGAGGAGGCCCGAATGAGAATAGAAATGTTTGGGCTTCTTGTGCATTATCTCCTTCTGCTCTTGGTTTAAACTGAAGTATTGCCGAGCTGCTTTCCTTTAAAAACGCTTCTTCAACATCCGGTTCGAGGATAAAATTGGGATTGTCAATTAGGATAGTTGACTGTAAAACCGCCAAATCCCATTGTTCCATATAGAGATAGATGCGGGACAAAAGCGCGGTGACCACCATTTTATTGGCGCGTACCCTTTCCCCTGAAATGTATGAAGTCCCGAGCAGGCCCTGGGCTTCGGTGAGGTCGGCAATTATATTCCCATAAATAATGGAAACGGGTTGTTTGGCCAGACTCCTGTTTACTTCATAATCGGTACCGGTGGGATAGGGTATTGCCCCAAAAAGTTCTGCCAAATAAAAATATACCAAGGATCTAACAAACAATGTCTCTCCCCTTAATTGTTTCTTTATTTCGGGATCCAGATCGGGGGAAACCGCCAAACCTTCCAGAATTGCATTTGTCATATAGATTAGGGAATAGGATCCGTTCCAAAGATTCTCTACAATCATATCGTCGGGGAGTACCAGGTGTTGATAAAAATTATCCATGGGATCGCCTCCAAACCCGTAATAGATCAATTCGTCTGAATAGACACCCATTAAAGCGCTAAGCCCTTCAGATTTACCAGTTAAAAGCACTTCGTCGCGTAATTTTCCGTAAAGGGTGGTTACTGCGGCTGTGGCCGTTGTTTCATCTTTAAATACTTCCGCACTATTGACCTGCCCCAAAGGGTCTTCCGCTTCCAGAAAATCCTCGCATCCCGAAAGTAATAGTAGACATATCAGTAAGGGAAGCTTATAATTTAAACTATGGTGAATTATATTTTTCATAAGAATGGTTTTAAAAGTTTTATATATCAAGTTGGAGTCCTAAGGTGAACCTTCGAAGCGGAGGTATAAAGCCCTTAATTTGATCGGGGTCGCCACCTTCAAAATTGGTGAAAGTCAAAAGATTTAAACCTTGCAGAACCAAGCGGCATGAGGTTCCCTTTTTCTCGTTTATTATAAGGTTATATGCCACTTCCATGGATCTCAAACGAACGAAGGACGCATCAGATATCACACCACTGCTTTGTGTAAACCGGGAATAGGCCAAATATGCCTCGTAGTTATCACCTGTGGTATAGCGTTGCATGGTGGCTTGGTCGCCTGGCTGTTGCCATCGATCCAGTACACTTTCATATTGGTTCAGCATCATGCCCGGAGGCTGGGTAAAACGGTATTGGTTGTACCCGTTTTTCTTTACAAATTGGAAAAGTAAATTCAGTGACCAGTTTCTATACGTTAGGGTATTGGATAACCCTCCAAAAAATTTAGGGGACAGGTCTGCTACAAACTGACGATCCCCCTCGCTACTTATAGTTCCATCCCCATTAAAGTCGGTAAACTCAAAAATGCCCGTTTCAGGATTAACCCCTTCCAAATTGTATAGTTTAGCTATGCTTAGGGGCTCTCCAATGATATATCTATTGGCATAGGAGGAATCTTCCAGTCCGGGAAATGCCAACAGTTTGTTTTTGGGAACGGAGAGATTGAAGGAACCATTCCAGGAGAAATTATCATTTTTAAGAATCGTTCCGTACAGTTCAAATTCAAAGCCGGAATTTTCCACTTGTGCATTCAGATTTGCCTGAATGCTTGTGAACCCCGTTGTACCGGGTAATGCATAATTTACCAGTTGATTTGTGGATCGATTATTATAATACGCCACTGAAAGGGCAATTTTGTTCTCCAAAAACTGAAGTTCCAATGCTGCCTCACGCTTGATTATTTTTTCCCATTGAAAATTTGGATTGTACAGACGTGCAGGTGCTAGCCCTATATTTCCGTCGTAGGGATAGTCCTGTAGGATATAGGTGTCCAGATACTGATAGTCTCCTATCTGGTCATTGCCCGTTAGACCATAGCTTGCCCTAAGTTTTCCGAAGCTAAACCAAGAGAGGTCTTTTCCCTTTGTAAAGATCCATGCCGCCCCAAGGGCTCCGAAATTTCCATATTTATTGTTCGCGCCGAAGCGACTGGATCCGTCGCGCCTACCCGTGGCATTCATAAAAAGCGTGTTGCGATAGCCGTAATTTATTCGGCCAAAAATGGAGTGGTATTTATAAGTGGTTTTTGTTTCCTCCAGTATGGTACGCGTGGTTGCCGCAGACATATTATCCAAGAAATTATTGTTTGGAAAGCCTATCCCAATACTACTATCCTGATCATAATTATGCTCTTGAAATGTGGTGCCCAGTATAATATCAAGACTGTGTACCCCAAGATTTTTTTGCCAACGGATTTGTGGCTCCGAAATCCAATAAGTACGATTGCCCTCACTTGTAATAAGCGTAGATGCCCCACTGTCCAGGCCATAGCCGGGATTGTAGATGGTATGTGGCGTAGCAGTAATGGCTGAGAGCTCGGAAAACCCGTATCCCGCGTTGATTTTTGCTTCCAAATTATTGAAAATGGAATAGATGATAACCATATTGGAAATTAGATTTTTAGAATCCTGGCTGTATTTACTGTCCAAACGGGCCAAGGGGTTTGTCCAAGTACTGTTTTCCCAATTAATAGCACCTTCCGAATCATAGACGGATGGTGCATTCGGTGGGAGCCATAGGGCATCCGAGGTAAAATCCTGCTGGGGCAATCTGTTTTTTTCGAGTGTATATCCCGCGGTAAACACAAGATTAAATCGATCGTCCTTTCCTTGGTGGTTGAGGTTTGAGTTTACGGTAAGTCTATCGTAATTATAATCGTCTGGGAAGACGGTGGTTTCCTCTTGGTATTGACCACTGAGAAGGAACTGCGTATTGGATGATCCTCCGGAAACCTGTGCGAATAGTTTACGGGTATTGGCGGTGCCGCCAATCAACTCCTCTTGCCAGTCGGTATAGCGATTCATATCCCAAGTTCCGTTTACATCGTAGGCGGTAGCAGGATAATCGGTAATACCGTCATTGGCGAAAGCTTCCCTTCGCATTTCCAGATATTGCTCGGTATTCAGAAGTTTTGCCTTTCTATTGATATGGGCAATGCCAGTGTTACTGCTCACCGTTATTTTTGTTTTTCCTTCTCTGCCTTTTTTGGTGGTAATGAGGACAATCCCGTTAGCGCCACGGGAGCCATAAATTGCGGTGGCATCTGCATCCTTTAGGATTTCAATAGACTCAATACTTTCTGGATTTATGGCATTCAGAGGGCTGATCTGAGCGGAAGGCAATACGGCGCCAGCGGTATTGGAAGAGCCCAAGGTTTGCGTATCATAGGGCACCCCATCAATAATATAGAGCGGTTCATTCCCGGCCATCAAACTGTTTTGTCCCCGAATGCGAACTTTAAATCCACCACCAGGAGTTCCGGAATTTTGAATTACATCCACTCCTGTCACCCGTCCCTGTAGGGATTCAAGTGGATTATTTATAGGCTGTTTATCAATTTCAGCAGCGGTGACGCGTGCTATACTTCCAGTACGTTCTTTGTCTGTTGTGGTGTAATACCCAGCATTAATAACTACCGCATCCAAAGCCTGCGCATCCACCTCCATAACAACATTAAAAACAATGTCACTACCACTATTACTGCGACTGAGACTGCCAACTGAGACTTCCTGTGTCTTATAACCGAGATATCTAAACACAAGCGTATCTGAACTTTGAACCACAACTTCATAAAATCCCTCCAGATCGCTAATGCTCCCCCGGGCGCTGTTCTTTACCAAGACGTTAACCCCAATAAGAGGGTCCGCACCAGAGGTAATAATGCCACTAATGGTTTTTTGTGGCTGGTTCTGTGAAAAAATTGGGRASWTAYAGRYWAAAMWRRRGNNAAAWGMTAGKKYWTWGRNAWAGYTKYNNNTKTAATTATTTTTCATAATTTCGCATCAGTTAAGTTTAGTATTTATTTTAACTACTGGCCTGCTCCTACCGTCGTCGAAAACTTTGGAGCGGGTCATTTTTTTTAGCATTAAGACTCGAATGTCAGGTCGAGCGGAGTCGCGACCTCCTTTGGAGTTGACACCCTCAATACTAACTACTCAATACTAAATACAATTTGCTAAACATCATAAACAAAACTGAAATAACGCTTTAAAAGAAAGTTGAGAAGAAAAAACCGACCAAGCCCCATACAAAAGGGCGCGGAACTCAACTTACCGACCTGGGGCACTGGTATGCCTGTGTACGGATAAGAGAGCCCACGCCCGGGTCGTGAGCATCCTTAGCTTATCGTCTCGTACACGTAAAAATTACCAGTTTTCAGATCGAGATTCAAAGCGAATGCTTCTAAAAAGTTTAGAAATGCTTTCGCAAAAATATAATTTGTATCTAAAAATTAAGATACAAAATCAAATATAGTAAAATTTATCGGTACGCCAAAGCGTACCGATAAATTATTTGTGAAATAGTTAATTGCGTAGATGAAAGAGGAGTTAATTAAAGTTATAAATATTAAGATCGCAATTACCTTAAATCTTTTGCTCGAAACCAGCAAGAAATTCAGTTCTATTAATAAGTCTAGTGAAGAAATTATTGAAAGCTATAACGAAATTGCCTTAGAAGCTGATATCAGAAAAGCAACAGTTTCTGATGCTTTTAATGCTAAATCAATAACGGGACCGAACTCCACCACCATCTTTTTAATTATTCAAGCGATGGGATATAGTTTATCCGACTTCGCTGAAAAATATGACGGGCTTACGAAAAAGGATGTGGAAAAATTTAGAAATACACGGAAATCATAGATGAATTTGTATAGTGTCTGAATTTTTGCTTATATCTATTGACGATATAATCATTATTTAGATTTCTTCTTTTTGAAATTTTTCCATCACCTGCTTAAAAATGTATAGATAGTATTCTGCTATTCGAAGTAGCACCATTTTTAATAAAAAATTCTTACCTTTATTAATCTCCCCAATTAAAAACCCACTCTTACGGTTTTCCGTAATTGGTGGGTTTGAGTTTGTTATATATTTACCCTCATAAAAGTGATACAGTGGCGCTTAGCATGCCAAATGGAAGTATAAAAGGAAATAAATAGCCGATATAAATAAGTTAGCAGTAATTTGTGAGCACGTATCGATAAAACAGAAATATAATTCAAATAATTAACCAAATGAAAAAAGTAACAGTAACAGCATTAGCGGACGATTTAGCTATGCAAATGATTAATCAAAATCATCAACTTCAAGTTCCAGCAGAAACGAAAGATTGTGTTTTCCATAAATGGACAACAAAGCTTCACGGACATCCAGAAAATTTAGAAATTCTTCAAGAACAAGACTATGCGTTAGTTGAATTTCCAGACGGAAAAATGCATTACGTAAGACCAGAACAAGTTCAATTTCAACCAGAGTAATTATGAACGCAAGAAAGTTTAGAATTATTTGTAATGGAAGATTTGGAGGGTTTATTTTTATAAGTGATTATAACGGAAACTATTCTTGTAAAATTGGAACAATTGCTCCTTTTGTTTTGGAAGTTGATGAGTAAGGCGAATCAGAAATCAGAGGACTTGAGCATATTACAGATATTTATTTACCGGAAATACAAGATGAATATATCAAGAAAGACTTAATTTCAAGAATAACATTTGATAATTGCTCAAGAATGGAAATAATTGCTGTATAATAAGAAAGTACTGCTAACAGCGGTAACCGTTGCACAACCCCCAAATTTTAAAAAAAGGACCCGTATAAGCCGCTTTGAGCGGCTTTGTTTTTTGGAGGCCTTCTAAAAATGCAATAGATAGCGGTTCTATTTAACAAAAACCATTATATTTGGTACTCTCCCTGATTTAAAACCCGCTCTTATGGTTTTCCGTAATGGGTGGGTTTGAGTTTGTTTTATATTTGGACCTATACAAAGAAATATTTTTAATAACTTGGGCATAGCCAAACAGATTGAATGGCTAAACCCAATAAAGTTGAGAGTATAACAATTACTAGCAATACCAACAAAAAATGAAAGAGGTTGATAAATTTATAGAAGATATAAGCAACAAAATAAATAGCGAGGTGTTTTCTTATGTATTCAAAGCTCTCGAAGAAAGACCTGAAATTAGACAACATCTCAACCCTGCTTTCCCATTTCCTAATTTATTAAAAATAGGTGTTCTAAAAAACCATTTTGTTATTGAATACGTTGGTCCCAATAAAGATTCAGAAGAAACTTATCTAACTCAAGGGTTTTATCAACCTCAATGGGATATATTTAAATTTTTAGGAATTGATCATTCTCATTTGAATATGCCAGTATTTCCTGTATTCTCTAATTTAGAGAATATGAGTTTTTTTAATGGTAAATCTATTGAATATTTAATGGATTACTTTTATGATATAACCAAACTACCATTCGAAATGCTAACGATGAATGGTATTTTTGATTTGAATACTATAGATAAAACAACTTTTATATCAAATTCAACTTTTTTTTGGACAGATGACCAAGATCAATTAAAAATTCGGCATATAGATTTTATGGAAATAATACCTTTAGATGAGGAAGGTAATGTTTATTATCACTCCGATGAATTCCTAAAGAATTATGGAAAATTCATAGTAAATTATCCAGTTCCTAATTTTGATACCCAAATACACCATCAGCTAAATAAATTTATAGAATTAATAAATGAAATAAATACTAAAGAAACTGACATAACATCATATCTAAATAAAAACCCTGCGATTTTACAACTTGCTTTTGGAGCTAATAAACTTAATCCTGAAATATTACTAGAATGGCAATATGATACAGAATTAGATAACCTCAAACCTGCTTTCTTGCCCGAAAATATGGATGGATATTCGGACATATTGGAATTTAAACTTCCCTATTTAAAAAGTAAACCAACAGTAGGAAAAAAGGAAAGAAACCATCCATCATATGAAATTGATACCGCATTAGCTCAGATTGACATATATGAACAATGGTGTAGTCAGAAGGTGAATTCCAATTGGTTAGAAAAAAATAAAGGAATAAAAGTTTTTAACCCTAGAAGGATATTGATAATCGGACATAGTGATGAGTTCTCAAAAGAGGAAAGAGCTAAATTAAGAGCTACAAGAAATACTACAGTATTTACATATGACGAATTTATTGATTTAGTAAGATATCAACTATACCGAATTAAGTAAAGCAAATAATACTAAATATAGCATATAGGGCAATTAGTGTTTAATCAAAAGGTTATTGCTTATTTGCAAAGTCGCCCAATTTTGAAATTTGACGGGTTCCCAGAAAAAAGATAAATAGTAAAATTTAAAAATCTGGCTTGTGCTCAACCGAAACGACTGCTTATTTTCTGCACTACGTTTTATACACGGCGGTTTGACCAATTAAAAAAATATTATGGTAATAGGAACAATTTTAAGAAATTTCAAAACATATTCCGGAATCAATTATGTGCCTATTAGTCACGGTGAAAATTTTTGTGGACTTGTGGGTAATAACGGTATTGGTAAAAGTTCTGTACTTGAAGCTTTGGATAGTTTTTTTAATGGAAAAAGTTGGAACTTCAATATCATTACCAAGAAAAGTGGTTTTACGACTACTCGACCTCACATAGTTCCAGTATTTTTGATAAGCAAAGAATCAATCAAGGAGGAAAATTTAAAAATCGCAGAAATAATTAGCGATTATGTCTGGGAATTAGAGGAATCAGATGTGATTTCACAGAATAGAGAACAATTTAAAAACTTCACAATTCAAAGAGAAATATTAATAAGAGACTTTATCATTGAAGATTATTTTTTACTTCCGATAGGAGAAACTTACGACCACAAGCCAAGTTTAAGCTTTTTCAACACTAAAAAATTAGGGGATATTTTACTTGAGGATTTTGACAAGACTTCGCAACAGTTGAGTGATGAACAGCTTGAATTTCTTCAGCCGTTAATTTCGGAATTGAAAGAACAGTTTGAATACATTTATATTCCCAAAGATATCGACCCAGAAAATTTCACTCAACTTGAAACGAAGGAAATTCAATCTTTAATGGGAGAAACACTAAATGAAATTGTAGAAAAATGTGTGCCTCAAAATAAAATACAAGAAATCAACCAAAGTTTAAATAAGTTCATAGATTCAGTATCAGATATTTTGGAGGAATATTCATTTAGAACGAGCGGTGAACGACAGGTTAACTTGAGAAAACACGATGTTTATAAGCTTATTGTTGAAGCATATTTTAAAATCAGAAAATTACATAAGAAAGAAGGTACTCATTGGCTTGAAATGGCGG
Source organism: Aequorivita sp. (assembly GCA_002733915.1). Lineage (GTDB taxonomy): Bacteria > Bacteroidota > Bacteroidia > Flavobacteriales > Flavobacteriaceae > Aequorivita. The sequence goes on along the minus strand of NVXN01000004.1, from coordinate 234,122 downwards.
CGTTAAGTTCTGGTGAAAAGCAAAAAGCAATTATTGAATTAGCATATCACTTTTTAAAAAGTTACAGGAGCGAAACGAAAAACATAATTTTAGGTATTGATGAACCCGAATCATCGTTGCATATGTCTGCGTGTTATGACCAATTTAACAAATTGTATGAGGTTAGCTCACTTTGTAAACAATTAATTTTCACTACTCATTGGTATGGTTTTATTCCAACAGTTGAGAATGGATGCGTTAGTGTAATTTCAAAGAGTGAAAAAGACCACCTGTTTGATTTAATCAGCATTAGCAGTTATCGGGAATCAGTAAAGCAAACAGTAAGGTCCTCAAAAGGAAAATTACCCTATGACATACGCTTAAAAAGTATAAACGACTTTACTCAATCAGTAGTGACGAGCATTTTATCTGATGAGCCTTATAATTGGTTAATTTGTGAAGGTTCTTCAGAAAAAATTTACTTCGAGGCTTATTTTGCAGATATAAAAACAGAAAAAAAATTAAGAATAATACCAGTTGGAGGCGCGGGAGAGATAAAACGGATTTATAATAATTTACAAGTTGCATACGATGATTTTAAATCAGACATCCAGGGAAAGGTAATTCTGATTTCTGATACTGATGCAGAACTAGTAAGTTATTCAACAAGGGATGAATTGAAAAATTTGATGTGTTATAGAATTGTAAACGTGTCAAGCTCTCGTAAAACAGAATTGGTCAAAATATCCTCAAACCCAGTTTCCCCAAAAACAGAGATTGAGGATTCACTTAATGGAAAGTTATTTTATGAAACCCTTCTGGAATTTCAAGTAGACTATCCGGAAATTGAAAATGTATTAAAAGATATTAAAGAACCAACTGAAGAAGCTGTTTACTTTGCGCTAGATTTAGCCCCTAGCAAATTAAAATTGTTAAATGATTTTTTTGATAGTGATAATAWCAAATTTGATTTTGCCAAAAGGTATGTTTCTAAATTAGATGATAGTTATGAGATACCTGATTGGATTGAAAACATTAAAAATTTGTATTAAATAACTACTCACATTAACTAAGCATTCGTGTGGTCGGTACCACGCAAATTGAACGCCGTGTTGACTGAAACGGTTGCTGAGAAATGGCTAATTAATAGACTAAATTTTGTATTTGGCATTTTCCCCGATTTAAAAGTTCACTCTTATAGTTTTACGTTATCGGTGAGTTTGAGCTTGTTTTATATTTGAAACTACACAGAGAAAAAATTTAATAACTTGTGCTTAGCCAACCCTATTGGAGAGATAAACCCAATAAAGTTGGGAGTATATAAGTTGTATATAAACTAAAAAAATCGACCCCAATCGAAAGTGATCTATCTAAATCAAATTACTCACCCTGAAAAAAATATTGAAACCAAAGTTAATTTCTTTGCTGACTACTATGGTTTTGTAGCTTATCAGATTGAAAAAAGTGATTTTTTAGAAATTGAAAATTATCTATCCTTGGTTGAAAAAATAATATTTCAAANNTCGAKWYYANAMATMAAMYRYKSYKCYMAMTATATTGACAGTTATTTAACTCATCCTTTAATCCAAAAGGAAAATAAATACTTTAAAGAATATAAAAACTACACTTCTATTTCTGATTTCTTTGAAGAATATAAAGACCAAGGCAAACCTACTTCTAAAGTTTTATGGATAAAACGAAATTTAAATTTCAAATCCTCTTTAATACGTTTTAGCGTTGAACTTAAGAAGGTTATGTTTAAAAAATCTTTGAAAGAAATTATTAGTTTTTTAAAATGCATCCATAATATTTCTGAACATCAAAACGATTTAATACATCACACTAATATTTTAGTAAGTGAGTTCTTATTAACAAATAGAGCGAAGGACGATATAGTCGATACCTTTTCAAGAATAATTAATAAGGATATTGACAACTTTCCATTTCCTGAATCTTTTTTAAAAAAATATAAGAATAACATATTGGAGGCTAAAAGGGATTATATTGAAAATAGGACATTTGACCAACAGTTCGAAGGGATTTTAAATTTTTTAAAAGAACCTAAAAAGCAGAAATACTTCATTTTTAGAATATATAATATACAATCCTATAAAGATTTTATATTCAAATATGATAAAGTAACATTTTACCACCCAGAACATAAAAAACTAAGAAATTTAAAAACCGAAATTCAAAAAAGTATTTTCTCCAAAGACTTCTTTTTAAAGGAAGATATGATTTTGGCAACAGTTAAAATAAATGAATCAAGTAAGAAGATAGCTGAACAGATAGCTATTAATGTGATAAAACGAGAATTGGAATTTTTAGACCTTAAATGTGGGTCAAATTCATTATTTGAGAGTAAATCATACTTGACGACGACAAACTTTAGCGATTTGCAATTGAAATGGAGTCGTAAAGAAAAAAGCTACAAGATTTCTGAACAAAGTAAAAAATCACTTGAAAATAATTCTTTTTCGAAATTAAAAAAAGCTAATAAAGAATGTAGGGATTATTTCCTGAATTTCGAATATCTGCACGTTAAAGCACAGATTTCAAGAAACCCAGAAGATTATTGGCATTATTTCGAAACTTTATTAAAGAGTTATTCAGATAAACCAACTAGAATAATAAATGTGATCTCTTCGATTATGGCTCTGAGTTCACACAAAAATGAAAAATCATTAATCGAAAATTATCTAATTAATTCAATTATAAATTCTTCTGAAAGTGAATTAAATATATCGAGAGATCAATTTATTAAAATGAGAAATTCAAAAAAAGATGATTTTGAAGCAATTAAGAAACAAGTTAAACATCCTTTTATCCAGTACTTGTTCATAAGAAAAAGCATGATTACAAGTAATAAATACTTAACTACTTATTATTCCCGAATTTTATGGGAGTGTTATTCGCAAAGAAATTCTATAATGCATAGTAATAAGCGAAACGAAAAAGGATTAATTTTAATTGATTCGAAGTTGCCTGAGTTAACTTTAAGATTTAGAGAAACACTAATTAATTCTATGCTCAATAATAAAGAAATGAATTTTGTTATGTTAATTGAAAACTTAAGTCATAAATAAAAAAAGCCTTTGAACACCCAAAAAACAGACTTCGAGAGACAATGACAAATCAGAAAACCTCTGTTTTTTTTGACACCAATTCCTATCGACAAATCGTGCGGAATAAAAATAGCAAAGAGTTATCTGAATTACTCAACTTAATCCAGACAGCGGAAAAAGAAAAAAACATTGAACCTATTTCTACACTAACAGTAAATCTGGAATTATCAGCAAATTTAGTAGAAGGAAAAAGCGGAATTAATTTTGAGAATTGTTTAAATGGATTAAGGTTTTTAACAAATCATTGTTTTGACTCTGAAAAACAAATAATCAGAATTGCTTCTTTTCCTTACTTTCAAATTTCAGCAATGATGTTTGGTGCCTTACCAATTGATTTTGACAAGCAAGACAAGAAATTTTCCAAGTATTTCGAAAAATTCAAATCATTCGAAAAAGAACCAAACTTAAAAAAAGAGTTTTATGGGTTTGTTAAATCAACTTTGACTAAACACGAACTGGATTTTTCAAACAGCCTAATAGGATTAATTAAATCTGCTAAATTTGGAATGGAACAAATTCATCCAAAATTGGATAAAAAAGCTCGAAAAAGAAAATTGATTGAGTTTTTTAAAAGTGAGTCCTATGCGCACAATCTTTCTGTAAAATCATTAAAAATTGTGGCAGAAATGTTGGGTATCGAATTAGATGACCAAGAATTTCATAATAGAGCTTATTTTTTAAGAAAAGAATTACCTCTTTCATCAGCTTTTTTTCAATGGATATTATGTGAAATACTTCAGAAAGATATTGATATGACTTCGAAAAAATCAAAAGCAAAAAGATGGAATTGGCTTTGGGATTATCAAATTTCATTTTTGATTTCTCAAAACACCATAAACGAAGGAAAAATGATTTTAGTTACATCTGACAAAGAAATGATACAAATATTAAGCGAAAATGGACTTGAAAAAAATGTATTGAAAATTGACCAATATCTTGAATTTTTGAACATAAATTGCAGCTCCTGAAACAGGTATCGGTTGGTTAATCCCCTAACTATTAAATACCAAATGAATATAAGCCGCTTTGAACGGCTTTGTTTTTTGGTATCTTCTAAGAAGTAAATAGATAGCGGTTCTATTTATCAAAAAACTTATATTTGTTATTCTCCCCGATTTAAAAACCCACTCCTGCGGTTTTCCGTAATGGGTGGGTTTGTTTAATGGTTTGATAGATAATAAAAAAATATTTTTTCGTAGGCTATTTGTTGTTTATAGACCTATAATATAAATCCCTAACTAAATTATGATCAAATCAAATAAAACAGATATTGAAAAGGCTATGGCTATTTCGGAGTGACCGTGCCAGCGATTTCGGTTCAAACGGTGCCACTTTAAAAGATACTGCAATTATATAAAATTTATTTGTTACTCGGTTTTTAAAACTCCCTTTCTTAAAGATTCCCCTTTGAGATCTATCCTATGTGAGGAGTTTACGATTCTATCCAAAATAGCATCCGCAATGGTTCCTTCCCCGATTATATCATACCACAGGGAGACCGGGATCTGTGAAGATACTATGGTGGAGGTTTTGTTGTACCGGTCATCTATGATATCCATTAAAGCCTCCCTGGCGTGATTGTCGAAGGCCTGCAGACCAAAGTCATCCAGTATAAGCAGATCTGCCTTCACCAATCTGTTCAACTCTTTAAGGTATGTACCATCCAGTTTACTGAGCTTTAATTTTTTTAAAAGACGTGCAGTATTGGCATAAATGGTTTTATATCCCATCAAACAAGCCTGATGTCCCAAGGCTTGTGCCAAATAGCTTTTTCCAACACCTGATGCGCCCGTCACGATGATATTTTCTTTTCTGTTTATAAAATCCAGGGTTCCCAGACGTGCAAACATATTTTTGTCCAAGTTTCGGTCTKGAGCATAACTGACCTCTGCAATACTTGCTTTTTGTTTAAACCCTGCTTGCCTTATAAAACGGTCAATCTTGCGATTTTGCCGATACTCCCATTCGTGATCGGTCAATAATGCCAGGTATTCATCGGCAGTGGTATTGGCCAACCTGTTGTCCTTGATGTGTTGGAGGTGCAATTGTGCCATGGCCCCCAGGCGCATTTGTTTTAATTTTTCAATAGTTTGATTGTTGTTCATAATGAATATTTAGATTAATAATTAGTTATATGCCGATGCGCCCCGTATGTTCTGATGGGACGGTATATGGGTCTGGTCTTCCTCTAGATCTTGATAGAACAGAGAACTTTGGTCCAAGTTGTTCTTAAGTATGTTCTTGATGCGCATATAAGAGACAGCATCCGCCTGTAGGGCTCTCTTACAGGCGCTGTCCAGTCTTTGGGAGCTATAGGGCTTATAGAGCTGTAGTAGTCCCATTGCCCGTTTATAGGCAGTTTCCGGGTAATCGGTGTCGGCAAATATTTTTTCCACACAGCGCACTACATTAGGGCCGTGGGGGGCTGCCTTTTTGGTAAAGTATTCCGGGCTCCAGTCGATGTATTTCTTATGGGTACTGCTAAGGTGTTCTTTGTTTGTGATGTAAATTCCCTTGCCCTGGCCTCTTTGGTGCAGGGCTATGCGTTGATGGTTATAATACACTTCTACCAAGGTTTTGGTATAATGGATCAAAGTGCTTTTTCCGATGTACCTGTAGGGCACGCTGTAATAACCCTTGTCCGGGGAAAAGTATACATATCCCATTTTTTGCACCTTTGCCCGTTTGTAATCTTTCATTTCATAGGCAGTCTGGGGCAAAGGTTTTAAATACTCACGTTCTATCGACTGAAAGAGCTCCCTGCGGCTGGCTTCCTTACGCTGGAACAGTAAATCGTTATACCCGGTGAGCAATCGCTTTATCTCCCTGTTCAGGTCCTTTAAAGAGAAAAAGGCCATTCCCCTAAGGGGGTAATAGATCCGTTGATAGACAAGGTGTACCGCATTTTCCACAAGTGCTTTGTCCTGTGGCGCATAAGTGCGGGTTGGGTTTATAGCGCAGTTATAGTGTCGGGCAAAATCTTTAAAGCTCCGGTTGATCTTTGGTTCATATTTGCTCGCCCTGGTAACTGCCGACTTCAGGTTGTCGGATACAATGGCCTTAGGGACCCCGCCATAAAAATCCAGTGCATGTGCCCCGAGCTGGCGCGGGCGTCTCGCCCGTGTCCTCCACAATGTCTCGTCCTAAAAAAAGTTAAGCCCTAGATGGCGTAGGCGCCCCACTTATGAATACTAAAAATGGCATATTCATAAAGTTTACAGATCAAAACCAGCTGCTGGGGCTACAGTTAGAGTGAGCTAATGCTACAGTTAACCTCTCCTAATGGTAGGTTCAGGTGTCGCTAATGTATGGTTCAAGGGGGTCGAATGTATGGCGAATGTATGGTTTAAGCTACCTGAATGCTACCCAAAGCCTAGGTTAAGGCTACTTTCATAAATATTTTATTAATTTAAAATTTAAGTTATCTTTTGGCTCAATAAATGTGTTCTCTAAATAAAATCCCATTGAAACAGCTATCAATTTTCATAATTTTTTTATTTGGTCAGATAGTTATATCGYAAACCACCGTAAACGTGGATGCTGATGATATAGTGGTAGCTAATGACGAATTGTATTTTTTAAAAAAGAATGGTGGTCAAATATCATCAATCACTGTACTAAGTTTGTTTGCAACGGACGATTTCTTAGGAAAGGAAATAAAAACACAAAATGTGGAAGTCTCCGAATACTATTTGGATATGTTCAATACTATTTCCCAAAATCCTAATAAATACTCTTTTACTATAAAAGTATCGGACTTAGAAAAACAAAAGAAAAAGCTTTCCATAGAAGAATTATTTGCCGAAAATCTATATGAGAGAACGGAGCATAATGGAGGATCTGTCGTAAAAGGCATAACATATTATAATCAATCTTTTTTAAAAAAAACGGATTGCTATTTTAAAACACATCCTTCTAAAGGGAAGCAGGAATGGCGTTGTTCAGATGATACTCTCATTCCTTTTGTAATTGTGGATTTAGGTAAGAATAGAAATATAATTATTTTTCCATTTATTCAAAACAATTTTACCTATAAAAAAAGGGCCACCTTTAACGACATTCGTTTTTCTTATATTCAGTATCAGGGATATATTATTCCTGATAAAAAAGGGCTAAAGGCAAAATATCAAGATACTTTTCTAGCTAAGGATACATCCTTTAATTTTCTACAAAAAATAGAAAGTTTTGAAGACAAATCGCATATTTGGTCCTCTAACTTTGCCTTTAACAACTCCTATGTAAAAGATGCCATATTCGGTCAAATTTTAATTGAGAAGAAATTTGATACAGTTATAAGTCAGAATGGTTTTATAGTGGGTAGAAATAATGAAGAGGTAAATATTTATAATTTGCAACTTTTGGATATAACTCCAAAAAATTTGCGTTCTGCCTTTCCTATATTTAACAATAGCGATTATTCTATGTGCTTAATAGATAACCAGATTAAATATGTTTTGAAAAACGGGACAATTATAAATGAATTGCCTAAAAAAGAGCCAGTTGCCATATGCGGATTCAATAGTTCATTAGGCTATAGTTATTTGTCCATTAAAAAAGATAGCACGGATTTTAACCTACATATTAATCATAAATATTTAGATTTTGATGAAGAATGGAAGGAAACAAACTACTCCACCAATCTATTTTCCGGAAGTGAATATCAGTCAGTAAATTTTTTGGATTATACGATACTGAAGAATAAGCAGGTTCCGAAAGAATTGACATTTCATAGGTATTATGAATGGTATGGTTTTAAGGAATATATTGTGATAGAAAAGGATAATAAATTTGGACTTTTATCATTAATTTCAAAGAAAACAAATCCAAATGAGGATTCCCAAGCGTATCCAAACATAGAACTGATTGAATTACTACCAGCAGAATTCGATACCATTAAACTGGTACTTAGAACACCCCACATTTTATTTTCCAAAAATGGTCTTCAGGGTTTGTATGGTTTAAATGCGTCCCCGCAGTACAAAAATTTAGATGTGGGGGAATATTTTTCCAGGTTTCAGTTGCCAAATGGGCAGGAAGGATGGTTGGATAAACTGGGAAATGAATTTTTGGATGAATAAAAACCCAGCATATCCGGACCACACAAATGCTTCAATACCCAAAAAGTTATAATAATCTCAAATATGAATAAACCAATAGCCTATTTAATACTAATAATTGCCATTGTTGTTACGCTGCCACTATTTTTTATAACAATTCCACTTCTTATTATTTTATATAATGGTCTGGTTAAAAAAAGAAACCACGTGGAGTTTTCATTCAGTGGGGTAGATGTAGCACTCCAAAACAGAGGGGAATTAATACCAAACTTGGTGGCAAGTGTTAAGGCGTATATGGATCATGAAAAAAGTACGCTACACGACATCACTGCGTTGCGAAACAAATTGCTGGAAGTAGATCCCCAATCAAGTAAAAGATTTGGAATGGAGAATCAGTTATCGGGCTTATTGAAAAATCTAATGGTTACCGTAGAAAGCTATCCCGACCTAAAAGCAAGTGAAAATATGTTGCATCTGCAACGCTCATTAAATGAAATGGAAGAAAAAATAAGCGCATCAAGGCGCGCATACAATGCTGCTGTTATGAATCTGAACAATGCAATCGAAACGTTCCCATCCAATGTGATGGCCGCCGTATATAATTTTAAAATGAGTCCTTTCTTTAAAGCTGATGAATCASCANNSKSGCCNRTWCCNCWRYCTYAANNAAGGTTTTAATAAATAATCAGTATWGTTATGGRCGAGGACTTAAGGTCATTTTTAAAGGAACGCGCTGTTCAATTGGAAATACAGCGGACAAAGGCTCTTAAAATGAATTATTTCTACAGGATAGCAAAACCTTTAAGAACATTTTTAAAAGGTATTTTAATCCTGTTGTTTCCCGTAACCTTTATACTTCCTTTTTTACTTCCAATTACAATTTTCGTGGGTGTGTTATTTCTTGCCCTATTGATTTTTAATAACCCGCAAGAGGTTTATGAATCAAATCTAAAAAATGACGTACTGCCTACAATCTTTAATAAGATACGGCCTAATTTTACATATTCGGCTAATGGCTATAACAATCGGGCGCTCGCAGAGAGTGAAATTCTGGATAAAGGATTTTTCGCCAATACCATTGAAATTCAAGGAGAAGATTTTGTTCGGGGAACAATCGAAAATGTTGAAGTGGAATTTTGTGAGATTAAATTTTTAAAGGAGAAGACAAATTATGGAAAANCCGCAGGAGGATGCTTTCTTTCCATACTCTTAATCCCAATAGAGATAGTTAGAAACCTTGTAAATGGAAATGCCCGGCCAAATGAGATTTTTTTCGGATCCATTCAGGATGTGGATGTCTATTTTTCCGGTTTCTTTATGTATGCTGATTTTCATAAGGAGTTTGAGGGAAGGGTATTAATGATGCCAAAGAAAAATGATAAATTTAGGGATAGGGTGAATGAGATTTTTCAGCAAAAATCCTTCATAAAAATGGGCATAGAAAATCCGTATATAAATGATAATTACAACATCTATACTACTAATCCACAGACTGGGTATTATGTCCTCTCCCAAAGTTTAATTGACAAAATTCATATTGTAATCGAGAAGGAAAAAGCATTGCCCATAATATCGTTTATCCATGGAAAAATGTATTTTCTGATCCCTTGGGATAAGAATCTTTTCAAAGCTGATATCTTTACGAAAGTGGAAGATGAGCGGTATTTTTTACGCTATATTGATGAAATTGAATCATTTGAAAAGATTGTAATGGGCTTAAATCTGGATGTGAGGATTTGGAGCAAGACATAAAATGGCGTGCGTTTGAAGAAATTAATAGTTCTAATTTTGGTTTTACACTTTGGAGTATGTGATGCCCAAAGTATTGAGACGGATTTTTCCAAAGGTACATTGATTATAAAAAGCAATATTTTTTCCATTAATGGAATAGATAGTTATTGGGAGTATGACGTAGCTTTTGTGGATGCAAATAAATCGGCACATGTTGAATTGGTACAGCTGGTTCGACAGAGACTGATTGAGGCAAATTCAAATGAAATATTAATGGAGCTGGATTTAACTACTTTCATTGATATTCAAGAATATGAAATAGCGACATTAAAAAATCGGCAAGGTTTCCCAGATGATTTTGATATTAATTTTGATGATTTTACTGATCTTCAATTTCGGACTATGTTAGCTTCCAGTGGCAATCAGGAATATAAAGTTTACCTTTTCCGGCCTGAAACCAAAAGCTTTGAATTTGCAAAAGACCTTTCGGGTGCATCATTGGAAGATGGTATTTTGCTCGACCCCAAAAATGAAATCGCCACCTATTCAAGCAAGGGAGGTGGAGGATTATACAGCTTTAAAAAGATCTATTTTGATAAAGGTGAAATAAAATATTCAGAGAACTATTGGAATACCGCCACAGACCTTTTTGCAGATGAAGAAACATCTTTTATCTTTCATTATCAAAAAATAATAGATAACGTAGTTGTGAAAAAGATAGAAATTCCAAAACGTATCAAGAATGAAGGGCTGGAATCCATCTATTCCCCATTTTTTGAATGGGTGAGTACATTTAAAAAATAACAGAGTTAAAGTGTACATTAACATTAATCACGAATGGAAATAAAAATATTTAAAAAGTTTAATGGATTGCATTTTTATAATTGCATTTTATTCTTGATACTTCTCAATTTATTTACGGGAAATGCAATGGCACAGCCGGGCGATTATCCGAATGTTTATAATACTACAGGAACGGATACCACTTTTTTGAAAAATCAGATTGTTATTCAAAATGCAGTGAAGGATACTCTGGAAATTGCGGACTTCAAAAGAGGAAAAAAAAACGGCAGACAAACCCTGTTCTATAATAACGGGAAGATAAATAGAATTGCCAATTTCAAAAATGATTTAATGGATGGGGAAGTGATCTATTTTTCCCATGACAAGGATTTTCCGATTCGAATTGAATATTACAAAGCCTTTGCAAAAGAACAGAAAGCACTTTTACATGGTCCGTATAAAGTTTTTGCTCCAGAGGGTACCCTCTTAGAAAAAACTATTTATAAAAACGGACAAAAACATGGAAAGTATGAATTGTACCACAACAACGGCCAATTAAAGGAAAAAGGAACTTTTGAAAATGGAATGAATGTGGGAGAAAGAAAATCCTATAATGCCAACGGTATTCTGATAAAAGATGAAAATTTCAAAATTATTGACAATCCCGAATATGTAGCTAAGAGTAATGATACCTTAAATAATAAATTGAATAATCAAAATACCAGCTCGCTGCCATCTAAACTCTCTGTTCTAAATGGAAAGGTGAGGTACTATCATTATAATGGCTTTCTTGCTTCTGACCTATTTTTTAAAAATGGAAAAAAGGAAGGGTTGGCCAAAGAATATTATCAGGATAAAAGCAATTCCCTAAAGTCAGTTGTAGTTTTTAAGGAGGGCTTGGAACATGGTGATTTCACTTATTTTAACTCAAGGGGATATTTAGAAAGAAAAGGAAGATTTTACCGTGAGATACAAGCGGGGGATACCCTCCTTAAAAATGTATACGACGGAACTATTGAAATTTATCAGGATAAAGGTAAAATATCAAGAATTGAAAATTGGAAAGATTTTAAAAGGAATGGGGTTCAGGAAAATTATTCCCATAACACCGGGAGTTTGTCGGAACGATATTATGAAATAGATAATCTGAAGACGGGAACTGTGGAGCGGTTCAAGGATGGCATCAGAAATTATCTGGCACATTTTGAAATAGTAGATAAAGATGGCCAGAAAATTTCCCAGCAGACTGGAACGGAAACCCACTGGGAAAATGGAATGGAGCGATCGACTTCTGAATGGAAAAATGGAGTGAAAGATGGGGTGTCCAAAACATATTATAAAAATGGACAGTTGGAGAATATGATCCATTTTAAGGAGGGCAAATTACATGGCCCATATAGAACTTACTATGAAAATGGCAAGCTGAAGGAAGATTACACTAAGCACTATACTAAAGTAACGGACCGATCGGAGGATATAGGGTGGAATACTGCCTTTGACCAAGCCGGACAGACAACAAAATCCTTTTTTGCAACAGGAACAGACAAGATTCTTATGGCGCAATATTTTGAAAATGGCAAGAGAACAAATTTAACAGCAAGTGATATTTTCAAAATCAGTTTTTTTGATGGACAACAACTAAGCTCGGTGAATTGGCAAGAGAACGGACGACCGTTTTTTGCATATGAATTATTTAGCAATAAGAAATTGCGACAGATACATTYTACTGTAGATGGCCAAGCTCCGTTGTCGGCAAATTTCACCAGTGAAGGAGATTTAATTCAAGTAAATAGCAACACATCCAAAATAATTGATGATGCTGTTATAAACGAAATGGCAAAAAAAATAGCGGCCCAGTACAACCCAAATTGGCAAACTGAAATTCTTGCAACCCAGTCCTTTCCCAATGGTAAATACCAATGGAATTATGCAGATGGTGACCCTTTCTTTAAGATAGAATTCAGGGATAGTTTACCTCAAGGTGATTGGATAGCCTACAATCCTATATCGAAGGACACATTATTTTATGCTGAGTATAAGAGAGGATTACCAGTAGGAAAATATATAAGGAACAAAATGGATGGGAGACCGGAATTAAGAGTGGAGTATTACCCTAATCAAAAAGTTAAGGAAAGTTATTATTATGGCGATAACGGTATAATTAAAAATATTTACAAAAATGATAGTACAGGCATTAGTGAATATTTCGCGGAATATTATCCTGATGGAAAACTAAAAGAAAAACGTATCCCTGAACAAAACAGTTACATCAATTTTTCTTCACAAGGGGACACATTATCGTATCGTTTACTTCACATAAGATTGGATTCCATTAGAGTAGACCGCCTTTTTTATGGGCATAATAAGTTGAGGAACGATAGATACAATAACCTGAATACCGGAGTAGGAAGCTCAAAAACGTATTTCGAAAATGGACAACTTCAAACCTTTCACGAATTAAAAAACGATAAATCCCATGGTATTTATCAAAAGTTTGATGAAAAAGGTACTTTGTTAACCCWGGGACATTTTAAGGAAGGCAAACGGGATGGGAAATGGACAAATTATGAGGCAAATGGGAAGGAAGAGATTTCATTTTTTGAGAACGGAGAAATTGTAATTAAAAGGAACAAGGATGATAAGGATGCCTGTAAATGCTATGATACCTCTCTCTCCGGAAGTAAAATAGGGTTTGCAAATTCTCTAAAACAGTTGGCTGAATATCAGGATATAAAACCATTTATTCCTCAAAGCATTATTCCCGTCAATGAATTGAACTATGAAAAGATTTTTTATATAAACTTCGGGAGTAATAACGATGAATCTGCCGGTTTTACTCATTTTAAATTATWGCTTTTCCAAGAATTTTCATTTCAGTATCCAAGTGCGGGTTTTTTAAGGTTCATTTTAAATCCCTGCAAAACTGAAGGGTATGTTAGCAATATAGAAGCGAACGTAGCATATCACTTTGACAAAAAAGTAATATTGCATTCCGAATTCCGACCCAAAAGGATTGGGGTAAGTCTAGAAAGAAATCCGTTAGTCAATGCAGCAGATGGAAGTGATTTTACTTTTTATTTCGATACCGAAGAATTGAATTTTGATGCTAATGGTATAAAGTCAATTCAATTTGCAGAAAATAGAAATGAATGCTATCCTTTGGGTATTATAAAAGATTTTATGACGGTTGAAATAGAAAAAGCACAGCTGAGCGTAAATCCACAAAACGGTATAAATATTTCCAACCTTCCATTGCTGAAAGATGAGAAGAAAAAGTTTTATGGACTCCAAATTAATCAAGCCAAGGTTCAATTTGAAATTGGTGCCACTAAAGTTCAAGCTGTTTGCGACCAGATGCTTGCTGGTGCAAATTATGTAGCAGCACGGTTGTTTATTGAAGGAAGGCAAAAAGGTGATGATGGATTTATTATGGAAAACAATAATGCTTATTTGGAAATACAGCAACTTAAAAAAATATTGGAGCAAAAAGGGTTTTACCGTGTGAAAGTGGTAGGTGAGGAGAATAAATTAATGGTGGAATTTTATGTGGAAAAGTAAAAAGGTCACAGGAATGTTTATCGTATTGGTTGTATGCCTCTTCCATTTTTCATTACAGGCACAGATTATTGATGTGTTCCAAAATAAGGAATATGCCGTGTCTTCTTCTGTTATAACTAGGGAGGAAAATAAAGATTATGTTCCCGGAACCTTTAAAATTTTACTTGAAAAAAATACCGAAGAAAATGAAAGTTGGAAAAAAATAGAAGCACAATTGGAAGCAATTGCAATTGCTAAAATTAAGGGTGAAGTAGCTTTTTTTGAGCTTCACTCAAAAGCGCTGAAATACCAAAAACAATTTGAGGATTGGAAAAGAATACAAGAAGGCGATGATACTTCAGAAAATTACCCTCCATTTTTTAAGGATATTGAGATTAGATTAATAAGTGTGCTGAATAATATTGGCTTATACCGTTTTCAATACAAATTTGATGGCGGGAATGATACGGAATCTATATCAGTTGACAAATATTATTTAAGTGACTATGGCAAGAATAAAATTTCCGAAATAGGAAGACTCCCCAGTATTCGGCAGCAAGAGATATTAGAAAAATTGACATTGTCAAAATTTTTTAAATATTATCTTCTGCAAACCCAGAAGATAGCTATAGGAAATATGGAAAGCTTGGAAGATTTAAAAAAGGATTTGAAAAATCAGGCTGAATTTGCAAAAAAATTGGATTATTCAGAAGTCCAAGTTTACCCTTATTTTACGGGTATAATGGTAGAATTTCCCAAGTTTAGTAAGTCGTCCGAAATTTTTAATAACGAGACATTTCGCTTACYGTTGAAAGGGGACGAGATGAAAGAGGTATTAGCGCTTTATCCAGAATTTAAATCATCCTTCCAAACTTCTTTGAGACCTCCTTCGGCTAAGATTATGTCGGTTCTCAACAATGATAAAAAGTTTGATTTGGAGAGATTCCGAAGCGCGCCTAGAGAAATGGAAATGATTGGAATTCTTAATCCGCCTGTAGATACCGGAAATATTTCCAGCCTGGACATCAATAATTACCAATTATTAATTGATCAGAGAAAATTTTTAGGTTCCAAAAGAATGTTTTTGAATAAGGAGGGCAATGTTTACAGAATTGAGCACAGAAATGATAAGAAGGAAATTGTAGGTGAGGAAAAATACCGTTATGACCAAAAGAATCGTCCGTTGGAAATTATATCGTCCGAATATAGAAAGAACATCCAGATTTACCATTATGAAAAGGATAGGTTGGATATTAAAGAATTTATAGAGATAGAAGAGCGAAGAGAAGACTTTTCTCAAGAAATAGTAGAACTTGATATTTGGCAGCAGCATTTTGCATATCACGATAATATGCGTTTCAGTTTACAATTTTCCTTGATTGGCGATATTAACCAAGAAGGAAGGTCGAACACCAGAAGTGTTGCAAACAATGAATTTTGCGAATATAATTACTGTTTGCTTACCAAAGAGAACGGACGAGTTTTGGGAATAAAACATTTGAAAGGAGAGCCAATAGATGTATTGACAAATGAAAAGAACCAGCCCGTTGAGAGTTATTTCGAAAATGACCGATATCGCTATTCCTTTTCCTACGACGCTCAGGATAGAATTAAAACTTTTACCATGTTTTCAAGCCAAATACTTAAGAAAAGGATGGAATTTATATACCATTTAGATATTTCAAAACCCTTGACTATTTTAGAAACGGATATTTCTTATTCGGATTCGGTTATTAAAGCATATGAGTACGAAATTGAATACAAAGGAGAATAGAAATTTCCTTTGATCCAGTCATATAAAAATATAATTGGATTAAATTATTTTGGAAATTGGGGGCCTTCATTGATATATTAAATAGATTCAATTTGGACAAATCTGAAATAAATCCTCTTTAGTTCCCAAAAGAACCAAAATTTAAATATCAAAACTGCCTGTTAGAACTACGGTTAATATGGGTCATAATACTACTCGAATGCTCAAAGGTAAATTTTCACTTCTTCCTCCAAGAGGTTTACCTTCTTACCATTCCCTATGCCGAAGGACAACCGTTTGCACCGGACAAGTTAATTCACATTAGGAAACCACTATGGATTTTTGCACATATAAAGTGCTTTTCTAAGACTATCGTTCAATTTTTTCATTTCCAATAGCTCTGCTTCTTTTCCGGATAATACAATTTGGTTATGATATTTAAATTTTCCTAAACTATATTCGCCACTTGACCTAGCTATTATATCCTCCTCCATTTCCATTCGCTCTTCGGCTAATTTATCGAGCTCAGACATCTCTGGATTTTTGCAACCAAACAGGACAACTGCGAGGATTAAAATAAATCGTTTCATTGCACTAAGATATTGAAAAACTTAAAACTATGGAATAAGAATAGGAATTATCCATTTTAAAAAAGGCTACAACTATACCTATTTTGGCTACAAAAAGCGATGGAGATGTCCTGAACTTTGTAGCCTAAAAAAAACAAAAATGGCAACAACAAATAAAACTGCAATTGTAACAGGCGGAAGTCGTGGCTTGGGTAGGGATATGGTTCTCAACTTGGCAAAAAACGGAAACAATATTATTTTTACGTATAACAGCAATAAGACTGAAGCGGATAAGGTGGTATCGGAAGTATTAGCCCTCGGGCAAAAAGCTATTGCTTACCAGCTGGACGTAAGCAATATCAAAGGTTTCGATACTTTTTCAAATCAGGTAAGTGAGTACTTATTGGAGCACGAAGGCTCCACCAACTTTGATTTTCTGGTAAACAATGCAGGAGTGGGTATCTATGGCTCCGTAACTGATACCAGTGAGGAAACAATTGATACGCTGATGAACATCCATTTTAAAGGGGTCTAGTTCCTCACGCAAAAACTCTTGCACTTGTTAAACGATGGTGGAAGGATCATTAATGTTTCTTCTGGTTTAACACGGGTAACTTTTCCGAATGTCTCCGCTTACGCTAGCATGAAAGGAGCCGTAGAAACCTGTTCCAGATGTCTTGCCAAGGAACTGGGCCCAAGGCAAATTACTGTCAACACCGTTGCGCCAGGCGCTATTGCGACCGATTTTGGGGGAGGTTCCAATAAGAATGACGAGAATAAAAGAAACGCCGTTGCGTCGGTTACGGTGTTGGGTCGTGGGGGCGTGCCCGAAGATATTGGCGGGGTGGTCGCATTTTTATGTACGCCTGAAGCTGGCTGGATGAATGGGCAACGAATCCAGCTTTCGGGCGGAATGATGATTTAGKTTTTTACGTATTTTTGACTAATTAGCCAACATCAGGTACATAGGGTAAAATCAATCGCTGAGTTTCATAGGATGAAGGGACTGCCTTCACCCCAGCATCCATTGATCAGTTTATTTGACTATGGAAGTTTTGAATGCTCAACGGAAATACATCATAAGAATTTTGTGTTCGATTTTTACCATATTTCCATGAGAACCACTATGACTTTGATGATGGGGTAATGTTCTTCATAGCACCAAATCAGGTTTTTGGTATTGAAAAGATTGAGGAAATTGCTACTTCCAAAAGTGGTTGGACGTTGATGATTCATCCTGATTTTCTTTGGAACACTTCACTGGCAGTCGCAGTTAAGCAATATGAGTTTTTTGACTATGCCGTAAATGAAGCGTTGTTTCTTTCTGAAAAGGAGGAAACAACGCTCAATGCTATCGTTAAAAATATTGAACAAGAGTATAAAGGCAATATGGATAAGTTAAGTCAGGGCATTATTATCAGCCAAATAGAAACGTTGCTTAATTATTCTGACCGTTTTTACCAAAGACAATTTCTGACCCGTAAGGCAACTAATCATGAAATTCTTACAAATGTAGAACAGGTTATTGCCAATTATTTCAATAATGAAAGTAACTCGGGGCTACCAACCGTCCAGTATATTGCCCATTCACTGAATTTATCGCCAATGTACTTAAGCAACCTATTAAAATCGCTGACAGGGTTGACCACCCAACAACATATCCATGAAAAATTGATAGAAAGGGCAAAAGAAAAACTCTCCACAACGGATTTGACGGTTTCGGAAATTGCTTTTCAATTGGGGTTTGAGCACAGCCAGAGTTTTTCGAAATTATTTAAAATTAAAACCAATATTTCTCCTTTGGAATTTAGAAGTTCATTTAATTGATGGACTTGGTTGGCACATTTTTTATAACAAAGCTAATAACTAGGATAAGTACAATTTAATTGGTGAATCAAGGGGATGATAGTTTGCAACTTCCTACTCCGCCAGTTCGGTAACGACCTATAGGGTCAACGATTATTTGCGGCATTTTTCAAATACAAAGCGTGAAATAGTGGATTTTACCAGTTCCCTTTAAGCCAACTTCAATAATATTTAATTTTTGTTGAAAAATTATCTACTCTCTGAAGCATTTACCGCATTGGAATAATTTGCTAATTTGTCCTTCAGCGCCTTCATATCCTCACTTACCTTTCGATCAATTATTTTGGCATAGTGCTGTGTGGTCTTGAGTGATTTATGACCTAGCATCTTGCTGACGGATTCAATTGGCACCCCATTCGTTAAAGTAACGGTTGTTGCAAAAGTATGGCGGGCCAAATGAAATGTAAGGTTTTTTTTAATTTCACACAAGTCGGCAATTTCCTTGAGATATGCATTTGTTTTTTGATTGCTCAGTACAGGTAATAGTTTTCCGGATTCTGTCTCGGGACTTTCTGCATATTTATCAATAATCGACTGTGGAATTCCTAATAGAGGAATGCTGCTTCTGGTATCCGTTTTGCTTCTCTTTATTTTAATCCAACGCTCCCCTGAAATGTCCATCACTATATTATCCGAGGAAAGCTTTTTAGCATCGGCATAAGCCAATCCAGTAAAGCAAGAAAAGACAAAAACATCCTTTACTTGATCTAATCGCGCAATTCCAAAATCCTTTTCTACCAAGGTTTGAAGTTCTCCCTCATTCAGGAATTCACGATCTACAATCTTAAGTTTAGCCTTCCAATGGATAAATGGATCCTTGTTTATCCAATCATTGGCATAGGCAATTCGAATAATTTTTTTAAAATTGGTTATATACTTGATGGATGTGTTGTGTGAACAATTCCTTGTAGTTTTGAGGTAATATTCAAAACCCGATATAAAAGTATGATCAACATCCTTAACTGGAATATCATTGTTGCCATATTCCTTTAAAATATATTCCCCGAGATGTTTCTTGGCGGTTCGATACCGTTCTGCCGTACCGGCGGCAAAATCCTTCCCAATTAATTTTTCCACCTTATTGTTATGATCCTGAAAAATTTCCAACAACATTTTATATTTTTTATTTTTTCCTAGGTAGATGTTTTTGATCTTTTCCGCGGTAACTAAACTATCGTCCTCGGAAAGTTTTTCATAGATTTTATGGAGTTTAACACGTATGGAAGCCATATATCTATTAAGATCACTAACCTCAGAGCTGGAACCTTTGATGGTTCCGGCCTCTGGATTCCATTTCATCAAGGAGACCTTTCGTTTGATACTAAACTCACTTCTTTTACTGTTAACAGTGATACGGGCATAGATAGTCGAGTTCCCATTTCTATCAACATCGTTCCCCCTCGGGTAAAATAATATGGAAAATGTAGACTGCATCGGTGCGTACTTTTTTTATATCAATAAAGATATAAAAAATATTTTTTAAAAAAACCATAAAGCCTTGCTAACCTTAATTTTACCCCTAATTCGGTGCGTAAAAATACTTAAAAAAATACGCACCGAATACCGCACTTTTTATTTGATTTTAGATGGTTTTATTTGGTAAGGCATAAAATTAAAAAAGCCGATAAACACTATGTTTATCGGCTTTTAGAGGGATTTTGCATATTCCCTAGCGGAGAAAGAGGGATTCGAACCCCCGGAGGTGTGACCCTCAACAGTTTTCAAGACTGCCGCATTCGACCACTCTGCCATTTCTCCAGTGGTATGCGTTTTCTAAGCGTTTTGCTTAAGAGGTTGCAAATATAAAAAGCTTTTTTAAATATTCCATTTCTTTTTTGATGTTTTTATTTTCTCTACAGAAATCCTATAACATTTGCTCGCACGCGTTGTACCGATAGGGATGAAGCAACTTCGAGCTAATAACAATTTTGACTATTAAATTTTTATTACATTTAAATAGCCAATCAATTTATTATGAAATCACTAAGACTGTCCATCTTTTTCCTGATTTCCTTTGCGGTCTTTTCGCAGAGCAATAAGCAAGTGGCATTTCGTGAACTTACAGTTGAGCAAGGACTGTCGCAAAATAGCGTAGTGAGCATAGCTCAAGATAGTACAGGTTTTATGTGGTTTGCAACACAAGATGGACTCAACAAATATGATGGTCGCAACTTTACCCACTATGACATTCAATTTGAAGACGTAACGCGACCTACTTACAGCAAACTCGGTAAAATATACGTTACTAAAAACAATGAAATGTGGATTATCTCCAATTCTGGGAAATTGGAAAAATACAATCAGGAAAATGATGTTTTTCAGCTTATCGAAAATGTAAAAAATGTGAGCGAGCTGATTCAGGATGGAGCTTCCAACTATTATTTAGGTACTTACGGTAACGGTATTTTCAAAATTGATTCAAAAACCAAGGACACTACTCAGGTGTTAAAACCAAATGATWCCACCCGGACGATTTATGATTTTTTGGTAACGCCCAACAAAACAATTTTAGCAACTACAAAAAATGGTTTCTTTGAATTAAAAAGCGATACATATCTATTTCGGGAGATTATGTCTGACGTTAATTTTAGTGCACTATCACAATCTAATAATATTATCTACATGGGGAGCTATGGAAAAGGACTTTTTATAAAATATCCAAATGTACCCGAATATGAGCAATTCAGAGGTTTTGAGACTGCTAAACTACCTGGCGATTTAATTATTCAGGATATTTTGGTCGATAGGCGAGACCAATTGTGGATTGCTACTTATGGCAAAGGAGTTTTCCTGGTGAATTTTGAAAATAAAACAATCCAAAATTTTACTGAAAATAAAAACAATCCTTATGCACTGCACTACAACGATGTACTGTCATTGTTTGAGGACAATACCGGTACTATTTGGTTAGGTACCGACGGCACTGGAATAAGTTATTATGATGAATACTTGGTAAAATTTAACGTACTGACCAATGATCAAGTGCCGCTAAATGTGAATGTAGACGTTATAAGGGCAATAACAAAAGATGCTGAAAATAATATTTGGCTAGGTACCTCTGGAAAGGGATTGACCCGTCTCAATATTGACCAGCAAAATTTTTATACCTACACCGCTCAAAATTCCAAACTGGTGGGAGACCGGATAATGAGCTTATTGGTTGATGAAGATAAAATTTGGATCGGCCATCAAACCTATGGTTTACAGTTGATGGATATCAAGAGAAAAATTATTTCATTCAAAGAGACAGAAAACTTTACAATCTGGAAAATTTTCAAAGATGAAAATGGTAGAATGTGGCTAGGAACAAGAGATCAAGGGCTTGTTCAATTTGATATTGAAGAAGGAATTATTCAGCAATACACAAGTGAAAACTCAAAGCTTACCACAAACAATATTAGAACAATGGAAGGTGGGACAGCTAATGAAATTTGGATTGGTACGGAAACCGATGGGTTATTTAAGCTGGATGCAAAGACCAAAATAATTGAAAAAGTTAAAAACATCAATAGTAGCATCAAATCACTCTACTTTACCGGAGAATCACTGTTAATCGGAACCAATGGTTCGGGTTTGCAGATTTTTAATCCAAAAGAAATAACCGTTCAAGAATTTACTACAGAGCAAGGTTTGCCCAACAATGTTATTTATGGAATTCTTCCTGACGAAGAAGATTACTTTTGGATAAGCAGCAATAAGGGGATATCAAAACTAAAATTTCAAAACAATACGATTTCTGTAATTGAAAATTACAGCAATTATGATGGTCTGCAAGCCTTTGAGTTTAATACTGGCGCCTATTTTAAAGATGAAAACGGGATTCTGTATTTTGGAGGTTTGGAGGGAATTAATTGGTTTAACCCCGCCCAATTATCATTCAATCCCATAAAACCGAAAACTGTCATCTCGGGGTTTGAAGTTTTTAACAAAGAAAAAAAATTAAAGCCTGGCTTAAAACTTCAGTATAATGAAAATACTGTAACCTTTACTTTTTCATCCCTTCACTTTTCTCAACCCGAGCGAAATCAATACAAATATAGATTGTTAAATAATGACGCGGAATGGATTGAAGCAGGAAATAACAATATTGCGCATTACACAAACTTACCGCCAGATCATTATGAGTTTCAGGTTATCTCCAGTAATTATGATGGGGTTTGGAACACAGAGCCGGCAACCTATTCATTCACAATTCTTAAGCCTTGGTACGGTACTAATTTAGCAAAGACAATGTATACGGTATTGCTCTTACTTTTTGGAATTTATCTTTATCGCTATTTAAAATGGCGTTGGGAAATAAAAACCCAGTTACGGCTAGAACACGAAGAAACCGAGCGCCTTAAAAAGCTGGATGAGTTTAAGACAAAACTTTATACAAATATCTCGCACGAGTTCCGAACCCCGTTAACCTTGATTTCAGGTCCTATTGAGAATCAACTTGCAAAAGAAAAAATTTCAAAAAATGACAAAAAGGAACTATCCCTTGTAAAGCAAAATGCAGATAGATTATTGATTTTGGTTGACCAAATGCTAGATTTGTCTATGGTAGACTCTGGGCAACGCAAATTAAACATTCGGCAAGGAAACCTTTCAATTCTCTTAAAACAATTAATAAGTGCCTTTCAATATAAAGCTGCAGAAAAAAGTATAACAATTTCAAGCAGTATTCAGGATTTAAAAAACGTGTGGTTTGATACCGATATTATTGAAAAAGTTGTTTCAAATCTTTTATCGAATGCCCTAAAATATTCGCCAAATGAAAGTACGGTTGTCTTTGAAGCAAGTACGCAAGAATCAATTTTAGTGCTCTCGGTAATTAATAATCGTCAGCAGGTGGGCAAGAAAGATTTAAGCAAACTCTTTCAAAGGTTTTACCAGGACAATAAATTTTCCGAAGGCGTGGGCGTGGGCCTTGCGCTGGTTCGGGAATTGGTTACCCTTTCAAAAGGAACCATAATAGCGAACAATATTGATGACGATAAAATTCAGTTTACCGTTTCGCTCCCACTACATAAGGAGGCTTTTGATATTGATGATATCAGTATTGATGAGGAAATTATAGTTTCCACTTCTGAAATAGTGCAGTGTGACAATAATTCAAAAAAAGATAAACCTCTAATTTTGGTTGTTGAGGACGAAGTCGATATTCGAACATTCATCGTATCGCTATTAAAAAACGAGTACCAAATTATTGAGGCCGAAAATGGTGAAATCGGGATGGAAAAGGCACAAAAGGAGATTCCAGATGTAATTATCAGTGACATTATGATGCCAATTATTGATGGCATACAACTTTGCAATACGCTAAAAACAAATGAACTAACCAGCCATATTCCCATAATTCTTCTTACGGCAAAGGTGGGTGAGCAGAGCGAGATTGAAGGGATAAAAACGGGTGCCGATGCCTATGTAGCAAAACCCTTCAACAGTGAAAAACTAAAAACCTGGATTGAAAAACTTATTGAAAACAGAAAGCAGCTTCAAAAGCATTTTAGTAAAACGCTAAATATAAATCCTGGACTGGCTATTACTTCTGCTGAAAGTAAATTTTTAAAACAGCTACAAAGCGTATTGGACGAGCATATTACAGATTCTGAATTCACGAGCGACCGTTTTGGCAAAATGATGCATATGAGCCGTACACAGCTTCACCGTAAATTAAAAGCTATTACGGGAATGTCTGCGAGTGAATTTATACGTTCACAGCGATTAAAACTGGCCGTCCAGTTGCTTCAGGAATCTGATGCCTCTATTTCAGAAATAGCCTACCAAGTTGGTTTTAATACTCCTTCCTATTTTAGCAAATGTTTTAAGGAAACTTACCATTGTTCACCCAACGAATATCCTTTAAACAATCCATAAACCGTTTATAAGTAATTCATTTTTTCAGCTGGAACATATCTTTTATGTTTTGGAACATTTCTACTATTCACTATTTCCGATTCTCTTTAACTTTGGCTATAGTAATAAGCATATCAATGAAAAATTCCCTTGATACTGAAAAAAAGGACGATGTTATTTATTTGAGCATTGACCACCTGAAAGAGGGAAAATATGAATTAAAAATACTTTTGAAGAATCAAGTGGTAAAGTCTATAAAAATTCATAAAAAATGAAATCTCTTTAAAAAAATAATTCTTTTCTGTTCTATGCTGCGGATTTGATGGTGGTGTTTTAAAGTGGAGGTTAATTTTTAATTGTTTAATTAGTAGCAAAAGGATAGCGGTAAAAGTTCAAAATTTTTATCGCTATTTTTGTAGAGAATACTAATTCACATTTCTAAATGACTTCAAATACAATTGAAAAACTTCGTTGGAGATACGCAACAAAAAGATTCGATTCTTCCAAAACCCTTTCTGAGGAAAAACTGAATATTTTAAAAGAAACGTTTAACCTAACAGCCACTTCATATGGCTTGCAGCCCTTAAAACTGGTAGTGGTTAAAAATGCAGAATTACAGTCCCAGTTGATGCCCCTTACCTACAATCAACCGCAGGTCCGTGATGCTTCGCATGTTTTGATATTGTGTATCGAAAAAAATATTAATGAAACCTTTATTCTAGAACATTTTAAAAGGGTGGAAGGGCAGCGAAACACCCCACGTACCATTTTGGAACCTTTTGAAAAAGCCTTGATCGAAAACTTTTCAGAAAAACAAGTACCAGAAATCCGTCAGTGGATGGCAAATCAACTTTATCTTACATTGGGTGCCTTGCTGACCGTTTGTGCTGTAGAGAACATTGACGCATGTCCTATTGAAGGTTTTGAACCTAAAAAATATGATGAATTACTTGGTTTGGATGAGAAGGGTCTGGAGTCGGTAATCGTACTACCCGTAGGCTATCGCGACGAGTCAGATTTTTTCATCAATCTTAAAAAAGTTCGCCGGGGCGTTGATGAACTTATTATTGAAGTGAATTAGCCCCTTGAGAATTTTAATTTTATTGTACAACCATTATCTTTGGCTCATAGCTATTGTAGATTCTCCATTCAACCTTAATAATTAAAAAATGCCCGGATTTGAAATTTTTGGCGCCGAAGAGCGCAAGCAAGTAAACGATGTATTGGAAACAGGCGTATTGATGCGTTATGGTTTTGAGGGGATGCGCAATAACCACTGGAAAGCAAAGGAATTTGAAACTGCTTTCGCCAAAAGAATGAACGCTGATTATTGTCAATTAGTTTCTAGCGGTACAGCTGCATTGACCGTTGCTTTGGCTTCTGCAGGCATTGGTGCGGGTGATGAGGTTATTATGCCCACCTTCACTTTCGTAGCAAGTTTTGAATCAATTTTAGCTTTAGGAGCTATTCCTGTTTTAGTGGATATTGATGATACTTTGACATTGAATCCGGAAGCTGTAGAAGTTGCGATCACACCAAAGACCAAATGTGTCATGCCTGTTCATATGTGCGGCTCTATGGCAAATTTGAGAACTCTAAAATCGATTTGCGAAAAACACGATTTAATTCTTTTGGAAGACGCCTGTCAAGCTCTTGGCGGAACCTATGAAGGAAAACCCTTGGGAAGCTATGGCGATTTGGGTTGTTTTTCATTTGATTATGTAAAAACGATTACCTGTGGCGAAGGTGGAGCAGTTATTACCAATAATAAAAAGTATGCACTGCATGCAGACCACTATCAAGACCACGGCCACGATCATATAGGTAAAGATCGTGGGGGCGAATCCCATCCTTTTTTGGGGTATAATTTCAGAATTTCRGAATTAAACGCAGCCGTAGGCTTGGCGCAACTTGATAAACTTGATGGAATTTTAAAGACCCAAAAAGAAAACTATACAATTCTTCGGGAAGCATTAGAAACTATTGAAGGTGTTACTTTTAGAAGAGTTCCCGAAGGCGGTGAGGAAAATTATTCATTTTTGAACTTTTTTCTTCCCACAGAAGAATTAACCAAAAAAGCACACAAAGCCCTTGCTGAAGCTGGCGTAGATGCCTGTTTTTATTGGTACACAAACAATTGGCACTATATAAACGGTTGGGATCATTTACGGAATTTAAAATCGCTCGGTAATCTTTCTGCTGAAGTTAGAAGCCAAATGCAAGATTTAAACAATACAGATTTTTCAAAAAGTGATACTATTATGGGCCGTACAATTTCATCACTTATAAAAATTGGCTGGACCGAAAAGCAAGTAAGGGAGCGGGCAGAGGCTATGAAAAGCGCAATACTGATGGCGCTTTAGTAATTCACATATTCCGTAATCTCTAAACCATATCCAATCATTCCGACACGTTTGGTTTGCTCGCTATTTGAAATTAGGCGAATTTTATGAATTCCCAAATCGTGAAGAATTTGCGCTCCAATGCCAAAATCTTTGCTGTCCATTTCAATACGTGGTGCTTTTGCTATTTCGTTTGGTTTTTGTGCTTCTTTCAGTTCTTTTAAACGGCTTAAAAGGTCTAGTGATTGGCTCTGTTGGTTTATAAATACAATGGCGCCTTTTCCTTCGTTATTGATTACGTTGAACATATCGTCCAACTTCTGTTCGGCATTGTTGGTAAGAGTTCCCAAAATATCACCATTTACCAAAGTTGCATTTACACGTACCAAGACAGGCTCATTCTCTTTCCAAGAGCCTTTAGTAAGCGCTATATGAATTTGGTCGTTTGTGGTTTGTTTGTAGGCACGCAGTCYAAAATCTCCAAACTTTGTATTGATTTTGAAATCCTCCTTTTTTTCAATCAAGGAATCGTGCTCCATTCGGTATTTCACCAAATCTTCTATTGAGATCAATTTCAAATCAAACTTTTTGGCAACCTTCATCAACTGTGGTAGCCGCGCCATGGTACCATCCTCATTTAAGATTTCAACTAAAATACCCGCAGGTTTCAATCCTGCTAAACGCGCTAAATCAATAGCAGCTTCAGTGTGCCCTGTTCTTCTTAAAACCCCGCCCTGCTTTGCGCGTAGCGGAAAAATATGTCCAGGCCTTCCCAAGTCACTGGCTTTTGTATTTTCATCAACCAGTGCTTTTATGGTTTTTGAGCGGTCGTGTACTGAAATGCCCGTAGTACATCCGTGACCAATCAAATCTACCGAAAMGGTAAATTGCGTGTGGTGTAATACGGTATTGTTTTCCACCATCATATTTAGATCGAGGGTATTGCATCTGTCTTCTGTTAAAGGTGCACAGATAAGGCCTCTTCCATGGGTTGCCATAAAATTGATCATTTCTGGCGTAACCATTTCTGCAGCGGCAATAAAGTCTCCTTCATTTTCCCGGTTTTCATCGTCAACAACAATAATTATCTTTCCATTGCGAATATTTTCAATGGCTTCTTCAATCGTGTTAAGTTTAATGGAATTTTCTTTTTCTGTGGAAATCATAGCTTTAAATATGTGATGCAAAGATATAAAATGTGTGGCTGTAATTGGTTAAAAGAAATTTTGGATTATTGTATTCCTATTCAGACTTCTTTTTTCTTTTTATTCCAAATAAGCGTCCCATGCGTTGCATAAAGGAGTCAAAATCAAAAATCCCTTGGTCAGTAGTGGCGCGATACGTAAGCCAGACACTTAGTGGCAACATGATGGCTGTGCTTAACCAAGTTGCAATAAAGGGATGCATAGTTCCATCCTCTGCGCTGTTTTTGGCGAAGATGCCAATAAAGTGATAGGTTAAAAATAGCAGAATAGCGACCACCATCGGCAAGCCCATTCCACCTTTTCGAATAATGGCCCCAAGTGGTGCTCCCACAAAAAATAAAATGATACAAGCAATACCCAAAGCATATTTTTCGTGCAATGCTATTTCAGTTTTGTTCAATCTCTTTGTTTTGTTTTTGAACTCAACCTTTTTGGCATCCACTGTTTGCAATGTTCCTTTGGCATTGTTAAGTGCCAGTTTTACAATCTGCAATTGTTGAGCGGGATTGTAAATCTCAAGAATAGTGCGAATGGTAGGGGACTTTGCAGGATCATTAATCTTATTTTCCTTGAATTTTTCTACTCCACTCCGGTAGTACATGTTTTTTGTGTAAGATTGAATATCGGTAGAATAGCTATCAGAAAGTGAGTCAATCTCAACGCGTAACTCACTGATATTGTACATATTTTGGTTGTTCAAGTTGTTCTCCTTATCAATATCTTTATTGTTTAGCTCCGTAAGATCAATATTGATTGAGTACTCGTCAAAATANAMTKKWARYRMMKGRKKSMSMWWWTKSWYTYGCAKMMYYKKTSSWYWSRAKKYSCWNGYARKMMWTWMSCKSSWTWAAAATAAGTGAAAGTGTATTGCTTCCTTCTTCACTGGCAAGTTCGCCATTGTTTGCAATGATAACCGTAAAATTTCCGTTAGGCTTTGCTTCATTTTTTTTATGAATTACAACATCTTCCAAAAACTGGTCGCGATCACCAGTTTTCTTTTCCACCTTTATGTTGAACAAATCGCCAATCTGGCTGAACTGCCCTTCGGAAATTACCATCGAAGGCTGGAATTGCGAAATATTTCGACGCAGGTTTTGCCATTTATATTCGGAATAGGGGATGACGTTGTTAGCGAAAAAGAAAGCGGTTATTGATAGTACGACAATAAAACCGATTACACTTCCCATGGCACGTTGCAGTGAAATTCCCGTCGATTTCATGGCAGCAAATTCATACTTCTCTGCAAAACTTCCAAAAACCATTAGCGAGGTCACCAAAATGGTAAGTGGAAGCACCAAGGGAATCAATCGTGGGGAAACATACCAAAGGAACTTCAGCACAATCCAAACATCCAAGTCTTTCCCGGCAAGTTCGGAAATGTAGAGCCAGATGGTCTGTAGCACAAATATGAACATTAAAATAATGAAGACGCTCAAGAACGTCTTCAAATATGTAACCAATATGTACCTATCCAGTATTTTCACTTATGCTGCTATAGCTTATTTATGTAGTAGCCATCTTTCTTATACTTGGCCTCGTCAAAAGTAAACAAGGTTTTGGAAACCGGTTGGTTTGTTTTGAATGAATTTACGGTAAGGGTATATTTTGTGCCCTTGTCATCAGTTTGTATCAGCTTATATATATGCTTTGTTTGTACATCAATACCCAACAGAATGTCTTTTATTTCAGCTTTTGAGTCAATCGGGATGAGTTTTATATATTGAATTTTTCGACCCTTTACATTTTGCTCAATGTCCATTTTGTAGGTATAGCCTTTCTCATAAAATGTGAGCATTTTTGATGGTGTAATTTCCTTATCATCTTTTGCGTTATATGCTGAAATGGTTACTTCTTCATCTTCGGGAACAATGGTGTAGATGTTTTTACCGTCRAAAATTCGGGTCGTTCCAAGCATGTTCAAAACATATTTATCGCCCTGTAGCGTAACATCGCCACGGGTTTCCTGATTTACGTTTTCTTTGGAATTGTTCAAATTATATTTAAAATCGATTGATATGTTATCGTAACTCTTTGCTTTTGCCGAAACCTCTTTCAGCAGTGTTTTTGCATCCTGTGCCTGCGAAAAGGTTGTTATGAAAAGTGCCATTAAAAGAATACCCAGTTTTTGCATTTTAATTGTCATTTGTTTCATTATCTAAAAGTTGATTTAACGCATCAATTGTTGGAACCAAAACTTGCCGTGCCTTGCTGCCCTCAAAGGGCCCCACAATACCCGCCGCTTCCATTTGGTCGATAATTCTTCCAGCCCGGTTATACCCCAATTTAAGCTTTCGCTGTAATAATGAAGCGGAACCTTGCTGTGCAATCACCAATACTTCTGCGGCTTCACGGAAGAGTTTGTCGCGTTCCTCTATGTCAATATCAAGAGTTGTGCCACCTTCTTCACCTACGTATTCTGGCAGTAAATGCGCATCGGGATATGCTTTTTGTGAACCGATAAATTCCGTAATATCTGCAACTTCAGGCGTATCAACAAAGGCACATTGTATACGCGTCAACTCGTTGCCTTGAGTATAAAGCATATCCCCACGGCCTATTAGCTGATCGGCGCCCGAATTGTCCAAAATGGTCCGGGAATCAATTTTACTGGTTACCCTAAAGGCAATACGCGCTGGGAAGTTGGCTTTTATAATACCCGTAATTACGTTTACCGAAGGTCTCTGGGTAGCAATAATCAAATGGATTCCGATTGCCCGCGCTAGTTGCGCCAAACGTGCAATGGGCGTTTCCACTTCTTTGCCTGCGGTCATAATTAAATCGGCAAATTCATCTATCACCAAAACGATGTACGGCAAAAATCGATGCCCTTCGTTGGGGTTCAATTTTCGGTTTTTAAATTTGGTATTGTATTCCTTAATGTTACGGACCATAGCATCCTTAAGCAAATCGTAACGCGTGTCCATTTCAATACAAAGGGAATTCAACGTGTTAATCACCTTTGCGGTATCGGTAATAATTGCCTCTTCGGTGTCGGGCAGTTTAGCCAGATAATGTCTTTCAATTTTGTTGAAAAGCGTCAGTTCTACTTTCTTTGGATCTACCAAAACGAATTTCACTTCCGCAGGGTGTTTTTTGTATAAAAGCGAAGTCAATACAGCATTCAGCCCGACCGATTTTCCCTGGCCCGTGGCTCCTGCCATAAGCATGTGTGGCATTTTAGCCAAATCTACCACAAATGTTTCATTGCTAATTGTTTTTCCAAACGCTATGGGAAGTTCCATTTCAGCATTTTGAAATTTAGCCGAAGCAATCACCGAGCGCATGGAAACAATTTTTGCATTTTTATTCGGTACCTCAATCCCAATAGTACCGCGACCGGGAATAGGTGCTATAATACGGATGCCCAAAGCCGAAAGCGATAGGGCTATATCGTCTTCAAGGTTTTTAATTTTTGAAATACGGATACCTGCATCGGGAACAATCTCGTAAAGGGTTACGGTCGGCCCAACGGTTGCTTTAATGTTTGCGATGCCTATTTTGTAATTGCTGAGGGTTTCAACTATTCGGTTTTTGTTTTCCTCGAGCTCTTCTTGGTCGATGGTTATGGCAGCGCCTACGGTATGGTCCCGCAAAAGTTCAATACTGGGAAACTTGTAATTGCTCAACTCCAATTTTGGGTCAAACTCTCCAAAGTCTTTTACGAGCTTATCACTCAGGTTTTCTATTTCCTCTTCATCTGCAGCTTGTTCTACCTCCATTTCCACATCGCCTTCAACGTCTGATTTCAAAATTAATTTTTCCCCTGTGGGTGGAGGTGGAGGCGTTACTTTTTCTTCAATATAAGGTTCGGTAATATCTTCTTCCTCTTCAATTTTATCTTCTTTTTTATTTTCTTCCTTTTCTTCGGAATCAGTTTGCTTTTCATTAGATGCAAATTCAGAAGCAATTTGTTTTTTGGAGCTTTTAAAAGCGTCGATTGCCATTTCGGGCGTAAGCTTTAACCGAACTACCAAATAGACAATTAATATAAATATCATTACCAGCATAGCGCCAACCAAGCCTAAATAATCCTGCATGAGGTCGTTAGTTTCAAAACCAATGATGCCGCTGAAAAGTGTTGTTTTTTCTCCAAAAAAGCCAAAGAAAACAGAAATCCAAAGCATTAAAAGCAGACCCCAAAACCAAAATTTGGCTAATTGTTTTTTGGCGTAATCGAAAAAATAATAAACTCCGGTCAGTGCAACAAGAAATGCAAAAATAAAGGCTGAGATTCCGAATCCGTCATAAATGAAAAAGTGAGCTACATTAGCTCCAAACTTGTTGAGCCAATTTTTAGTTTGCAGTTCACGTTCTGCTAAAACACCAATTTCGCTTTGGTCTGCTTGCCACGTAAAAAAGTAGGAAACAAATGAAAACAAAAGTGCCAATCCCAACAAAAACAAAAAGCTACCCAAAAGAATTTTCTGTTGTTTGGATAGCGAAAAGCTTATTTTTTTGCGGGGTGTTTTAGTTGTTGATTTTTTCTTTTTGGCCATTAATGGAACGGTTGTCTTTTCAGCAAAAATACAAATATCAATGAGGAAAATTTGAAATTACAAAAAACAAATTCAAAATTTAAATTTCGAGTGAAAAGGTTTAAAACTCTTAACGCACTGAACGCTATAAATAATATAAAAGAGATTAAAAACTTCAATTAGCAAATTTGTGATAGAAAGTAGGTAAACGCTATAAAAAATTAGCTCAACAAATTATAAATTATTAAAAGTTTGCCGTTGCGTTTCCATTGAATCCAACCACTCCCCACGGTTTTAAAATCACTGTTTAATAGTAAARCTTTCATCCAATCGCCTTTAATTTGAATGGCTTTCATAAATTGGTGGGGCGTGTTTTCTTCTCCGGAATTTTCAAAGGAACGCACGTGTACTTTTTCTTTTGAATTGGGTAGAAATTCAATCGAATGCATACTCAACAGGAATTCTGGCCAGTAAATTAATTGTCCTGCACGCCTATCCACATAGGAAGTTTGTCCGTTGGTTTTATTTACAACTACTTCAATAAAATCTTCACTTACACTCACCACTTTAAAATACAGTCTGTCATAATCCAATTTTAAATATTCCGGCACCAAAAATGGAGGCGCGGTGGCTATTTCAAATTGATTAAATTTATTTCGTCTAAAGCTAATGCTGTCGTAAGGAATGTGGTCCATTAATGATTTTTCAAGATTGGGATTTCCGTAGAAATATAAGGTAGGATTGTCATAATAGTTAGGTGAAAAAAAGCCCATTCCCATGTCGCTGTTTTCTTCATTCAAGATTTTTTGGGAAACCCCGTCATTAACTTGACGGGAATATAGCTTTGCCATTCCCAATGGTTCTGTTCGTGAAGTTGGAATAGTGGATGGAGGGTCAAATTTTTCGTTTTCTTCTTTTTGAAGTTTATCCCGTTGCTGGAACTCAAAGTATTTATAGCCTACAGATGCCAGCAAAATTAGTAATAGAAAAAGGTTAAACTTAACAATTACTTTTGTAGCTACATAATATGCTATAAAGAAGGAGGCAATAAACCCCACTCCTGCAAAAATCACTCCATAGCCCACTACTATTGCACCGCCTGCGAGTCCTTGGTTTTTACCTGCATCTATTGCTCCGGCAAAATAAAGCCCGAGGACAAAACATACTAAAAGCATAAGGATATAGAAGCCTATGCTTGCTGGTTTTAAAAGTTTTTTCATCCTTAAAAATTTAAGGTTTTGGTAATAGCTTTCCCTTTTTTTACTTCAATGGTTATAGTTTGTGCTTTGCGGTCTTTATAATTTCCAAGGGGTGTTACTTTTACTTTATAAGTTCCGGGATTCAATAAAAATTCTTTTCCACGGTCATAAGTTCGCCCTCCCGCAACATTTTTTCCAGTACCCATCTCACCAATGGTCACCATGCTGTCTATGGAATTACCCTCCGCCTTTGCATCAATAAATGCGGTGCCTGTGGTAAAGTTGTACGATATTGGTTTAACTCCACTTGCTTCAACCTTTACATTTTCAATTTCAGTATAGGTTTCCATTCCTTTCATATCGCCCAAGGCCTGAATGGTTATTTTATAGATTCCGGGATTTACTTCCACTTCCTTGGGTTCTCTATAAGTGCGCAGCGATGCTGCGGTTTTTCCTTTTGAGTCTATAACGTTTACCAAACAGTCCCAGTTTTTGCCATTATTGGTAGTACTTATCCCAATTTTTCCACCATCAAAACTGATAGTTTGATGTACAATCTTGTCTTCAAAACTTTGAATTCCTTCCACGGGAACCATCTTTACATCGCTGCCTTCAAGTGGGGTGACTTCAAAATTGTATTTGCTGGGGGGTAAGTAGAAATAGGCAGTATCTTTATACGTCCGAACGCTTATGGGGGCACGTTTTGCAACAATATCATACGCTTTCACCCAAGCATCTATTGCCACGCCGTTTTTAACGGCATACACCGAAACGTTTCCTTTGGGCTTATCAACGGTTTCCGAGGTAGCTTCAGTCATTACCTCAGTAAGTCCAGCAGTATCTGAAGCATCATAGTATTTACCATCTCCCGCATTTGCGGCACACCTAAGTTGTTCTGTTTCATTTGCTTTTAAGCCGAAGCCCACAATATGTAATCTAAAATCAATTCCCTCTTTTTTGGCAGCCTTCACAACATTACAAATGTTGCCATCGCAGGATTCAATACCATCCGTTATTAAAATTATGGTTGCTTTTTTCTTTGATTTTCGAAGTTCTTCAATTACTTGTGAAGCAGCATATGCCAAAGGAGTCATTCCCAAAGGCTTTATTTTTTTTAAAGAAGAATTTATTTTACTTTTTGAATTATTCTCTATGGAAACAAGAGTTTCCACGTCTCTGCAATCGCCTTTTTTGCGATGGCCGTACGCAACTAGGCCTACATTTTGGTTTGCTGGCAACTTATTCACCGTTGTTGAAAGAACCTCACTGGCTATTTCCATCTTGGTTTTTCCTTGCATTTGGCCCCACATAGAGCCACTGGCGTCGTAAATAAAAATAATAGGGGAAAGGGCTTCTGATTGTGCTGTAAGCTGAATTGAAAACAGCAATAAACACAAAATTGTGGCTAATTGCTTCATAATGAAATTGGTTGGTTGCCCTTAAAGATATAAAAAATATATAATTATTTGTATATCAACCTATTGCGAATTTCATTATGAATTTCAAAATTTCGGAATATAAATGATACAGCCAATAATAACAGCTGTAATTGCAGCAAAGAAAACAGCTCCAGCAGCAACATCTTTAATAAAGCCGATTTTATTATGAAAATCTGGATGTACAAAATCGGCTATTTCCTCGGCAGCGGTATTTACGCCTTCAATACTCATAACCAAACCGATCGCGAAAATTTGGAACATCCATTCGGTAGTGGAAATTTCAAAATAAAATCCGGCTACAGTCATCATAACCGCAATTACAGCCTGCACTTGTATGCTTGCCTCATTTCGCAATAAAAGCAAAGCGCCCTTGAATGCGTAGCCGCATCCTTTTAGGCGCTTTCCCAAAAATGAATTCCACATTATAAAAGTGGTTTTAATGCTGAAAGATAATCGGGTTCCTCTCCAATGTCAGGCACTTGCTGGCTGTGGATTACTTTTCCGTTTTCGTCCAAAACCACAACTGCACGGGAATGAAGCCCTCTTAAGGCGCCGTTTTCCATTTCCACTCCGTAATTTTTTCCGAAGTTTCCATCGCGGAAATCAGAAAGATTGGTAACATTATTTATTTCTTCATCGCTCACAAATCTTTTTTGAGCAAAGGGAAGATCTTTTGAAATGCAAAGAACTTTAGTGTTTTTTAATCCTGTAGCTTTTTCATTGAATTTACGAACAGAAGTAGCACAAACATTTGTATCGATACTCGGAAAAATATTCATTACCACACGAGAACCTTTGTAATCTGATAATTTTTTTGAGCTTAAATCTTGTGCTGTCAAATCGAAATCGGGAGCGGAATCGCCTATTTGGGGCAGAGTACCGACGGTTTCAATATTGTTTCCTCCTAATTTTATGGTTGCCATTTTATAGTTTTTAAAGTGAAGCCTAAAGATACGTATTCGGTTTTGCTTAAAATGCAAACAACTTCTTAAAGAATTTAATTCTCAAAAAGAAAACCCCTTTGCAAAGTTGATGCAAAGAGGTTTCATAAAAAAAACAATCTTAAATCTATCGGTCTATCGAGCCCAAAACTTTTTGTGCAAATGCATTTGCTGCATCACGCTCGGGCATTCCGTCCTCAATCATTTTATGAACTTCCACCGCACCGCAAAGGTTGGTGATAAGTTCGCCAATGATGTCCATCTCTTCTTCCGTTATCCGGCTGTATTCGCTATACGATTCCAAAACTTCTATACAGTTTTCAATCTGTATTGTGGAATTGTTTCGCTGAATATGTCTAATTACGGGCAACTTCATCTACAAGATCTTTTAAAAGTTCAAATTTGTTGGTCTGGACTTGGTTTACCATTTCGCCATTTTTGAAAGATGCAAAAGTGGGCAGATTATCAACATTTGCCATTTTTCTACTTTCAGGGAATTTTTCAGCATCAACCAAAACAAATTTATAACCTTCAGTTTCTGACGCCAACTTCTTAAACTTTGGCTTCATCAATCTGCAATTGCCGCACCAACCCGCTGAAAACTGAACGATTACATCCTTTTCTTCAGCTACCAATTGTTGTAGGCTATCATCTGTTAATTCGAGTACCATAATCTAGTTTCTCAAATATGTTGCTACTGCCTCACGTGTGGCTTTCATTGCATCTTTACCTTCTTCCCAGTTTGCTGGACAAACCTCGCCTTTTTGCTGTACGTGGGTATAGGCATCAATCAATCTAACGAATTCGTTTACGTTTCTTCCCAAAGGCATGTCGTTTACACTTTCGTGGAAAATTTTTCCTTCTTCGTCAATTAAATAAGTTGCGCGGTAAGTTACGTTATCGCCATCTACCATAAGCAGTCCGGTTTCTTCATCATAACGTTCATTTGTAATATCAAGAATTCCAAGGGCGTTGGAAAGGTTGCGGTTTGTGTCTGCCAACAATGGGTAAGTTACTCCTTCAATCCCGCCATTGTCCTTTGGGGTGTTTAACCAGGCAAAGTGAACTTCGGGCGTATCGCAAGAAGCACCGATAACCATTGTGTTGCGATCTTCAAATTTTGAAAGCGCTTCCTGAAAGGAATGGATTTCAGTTGGGCATACGAAGGTGAAATCTTTCGGATACCAGAAAAGCAATACTTTTTTGTTGTTTTTTTTTGCTTCTTCAAGCACATTAAGTTTAAAAGTATCCCCCATTTCATTCATTGCATCTACTGAAATGTTGGGGAATTTTTTTCCTACTAATGACATAGTTTTATTTATTTTTTTAGGTTAAAATTTTCTATTGCAAAGATAGAAACTCCTTATGGATAAAGGAATAGTGACGAATGTATTAATCTATAAATCGATAGATTTTTACAATAGGTTAAAATTTTAACGATAAATAAAAGCTATGTATAATTAAGCTGTTTTCGCTGAAGTAGATAACTCTCTGATTTTAATTCGGAAAGCTGCAAAAAGCAAAGTCATAAAAGGACTCAGCCAATTAAATACCGCATAACCGGCATAGTGAAGTGTATCTACACCCAAAACCCCACTGTGGTAGGCACCACAGGTATTCCACGGAACCAATACAGAAGTAACTGTTCCGGAATCTTCCAGGGTCCTAGAAAGATTTTCTGGAGCTAAACCTTTGTCTTTAAAGGCTTTCGCGTACATTTTACCTGGAACCACGATTGCAAGGTATTGATCGCTGGCAGTAAGGTTTAGTGCCAAACAGCTGGCCACGGTGCTGGCAAAGAGCCCAAAAGTGGTGTGAAATAATTTTAATAGCGCTTTACTGATTGCTGCCAGTGCGCCAATCGCATCCATAATGCCACCAAAAACCATAGCGCAGAGAATTAGCCAAATTGTATTTAGCATGCCGGCCATTCCGCCCGCGGAAAAAAGATCTTTTAAAGCTTCATTCTCTGTCGGAATGGCGCTATCTACAGYTATTGCGTTCATTATTCCTTTATAGCCATTTTCAAAAGTAAGTGAAGACCCACCACCAATTGAAGCTACAATATCCGGTTGAAATATTAAGGCCGCAACTGCGCCCAAAAGGGTTCCTATTAGCAGAGCAATTAAGGGGGCGGTTTTTTTCACAATTAAAATGATAACCACAACTGGAACTATAAACAACCACGGACTCACGTTTATAGAATCTTTAACGGCAGCAAGAATTAAATGGGTATCTGCAGTGCCGGAAGTGTCGATATTCAATCCAATAATTATAAAGACGATTAAGGTAACCGCCAGGGTGGGAACTGTTGTGTAAAGCATATACCTAATATGAGTAAACAAATCTGTACCGGCCATAGCAGGTGCAAGGTTTGTAGTATCGCTTAAAGGAGATATCTTATCGCCAAAATAGGCTCCCGAAAGAATGGCGCCTGCGGTCATTCCTATTGAAATGTCCAATGCATTCGCAATACCTACTAGCGCAATACCTACCGTTGCCGAGGTGGTCCAGCTACTCCCCGTAGCCACAGAGATAATGGCACATATARTAACACAGGAGGCCAAAAATATTGTGGGATTTAAAATTTGAAGACCGTAATAGATCATGGTGGGTATGATACCACTTATAAGCCAAGTGCCCGCCAAAGCTCCAACCATTAAAAGTATTAAAATAGCGCCAGCGGTAGATTTTATGTTGATTGCTACCTCTTCAAGCATTTGGTCAAATTTCACTTTGTTTAAAAAACCTACAATAGCGGCAACGGCACCACCCATTAAAAGAATAAATTGATTGCTTCCGTCTAAAGCGCTATCGCCATAGGCAAAAAACACATTGTAAAAAAGCATCCCGATAAGGGCAAAAACAGGAATTAACGCTTCCCAGATATTCAATTCAACGTTTTCAACAATTTGATCGTCCTTAGGATCGGCGGGCTTAATGTCTTGACTTTGCATAGGGAAATTTTAAAATGGAATGTAATGTTACGATTTTGTAAAAAGCTGTGCAAATTTTATGTTAAGTGGATTGATTGGAAAATTTCAAGGCAGCAGGAATAAGCCTTGGTTACAATCGAGAAAGTAATGTTTTCCTTACTGTTAAAACCATTGATTTCTAGTGGTAATAATTATTTAAAAATAGCTATGGTGGTATCGATATCCAGGAACAAGTTCGGAACATTCGGACACCAACTCAAAATAGGTATGTTACTAATTATTAAGCCAATTATGAAGCTTATTGGTTAGCATTATATTATTTAGCTAAAATTACTTTTTTACAAGCTTCTTAACGATTTTGTTATTTTCATTTTGGATTTCCAAAAAGTAAATGCCAGATTGGCCTTCAATTGATAAATCTATTTTAGAGGTATGGTTGTAGGTTTTACGAAATTGCACTTGTCCCAATATATTACGTATTTCTAGGTTAATTGTTTCGGAATTGTTTTTTAAATAAATAGTTATTTGCCCCGACGTGGGGTTTGGAATCATTAAAAAGTCATTATCGGTGTGCTCATCCACTGCCAAGGGATCTTGACTTATTTTATATACGAAGACGTCATCGGCACCAGTAGAAGTTAAATTGAAGGTATTATTACTGGGGTCAAAATCAATGGTTTCTCCAAAATACCCAGTGGTATAAATCTTTCCGGCATCATCAGCATATATGGATTTTCCTTCGCAAATATCCATCCCGCCCAGCTGAATAGCCCATACAGATTCGCCATCGGTATTCAAACTGGAAATAAAAGCATCTCCTATGCCCTGTGAGGTAAAATTGAGCGTTCCTGAGCCTGGATCTAAATCTGCCGTTCCTTGAAAATATCCTGTTGAAAACACCTTGCCAGTAGCATCGGTAGTTATAGAATTGCCTATAACAATATCAGTACCTCCAAATTGTTTTGTCCAGACAAAATTTCCAGAGGCATCGAGTTTGGAAACGAAGGTATCCTGTAATCCTATAGGGGAAAGGGGAAAAGTTCCAGCTCCAGGATCAAAATCCGCCAATGCACCAAAATCGCCTGTAGTAAGCACATTTCCAGACGCGTCAATTGAGATGGCCCGGGCTATATCTATTCCATTTCCGCCCATTTGTTTTGCCCAAACCAAATTTCCGGAGGAATTCAATTTACAGACAAAAATATCATTGAAATTTCCTGCCGCAGTAAGGTTAAAAGTACCCGAATTTGGATCAAAATCAACAGTTTCAAAAAAATCTCCCGCTACATAAATATTTCCCGAGGAGTCTATATTAATCCCATTTGAATTTACGCTACTTGTTCCCGCAAATTGTTTTGCCCAAATAAAATTGCCCGCGGAATCAAGTTTGCAAATAAAGGCATCATTAAATACTGCTGAAGAAAGATTAAAAACTCCTGCGCCGGGATCAAAATCTACAGTACCCTCAAATGTGCCTGTAATATATACACTTCCAGAGGCATCGGTTATAATCCCATACCCTAAATCAGGGCTTGTACCGCCAATCTGTTTTGCCCATAAAAAATTGCCCGCCGTATTCAATTTTACAATAAAAATATCGTCCATTCCTATGGAGGTAAGATTAAAGGGGCTGGCGCTAGGATCAAAATCGGCAGTACCTTCAAAATTTCCTGTTATATATATATTACCAGCAGCATCTGCAGTAATAGAGTTTGCTATTTCGTCTGTAGTTCCGCCCAATTGGTTTGCCCAAATAAAATCTCCTGTAGCATTTAATTTTGAGATAAAAATATCCCTACTACCCACGGAAGTTAAATTGAATGTACCATTACCCGGGTCAAAATCGGCTGTATTTGTAAATCTACCCGTTGTATAGACATTTCCTACCGCATCAACTGTTATGGCAATACCTTGATCATTTGTAGTACCTCCCAATTGTTTTGCCCATTCAAAATTCTGAGAAGTGAGTTTTAAAGATGTAAATGCTATGGCAATAAGCGCGAAAATGATAGTAATTTTTTTCATGTTTTGAGTCTTGTGGTTATGGTGTCTATGTAACTGCATCGATTTTCTCTTTGGAATGTCATCACCACGATTGAAAAATAATTAAATTAACGATGACTATTTGGTCACAAAAAAGAAAATACCCTCGTGTTTTGTAGGTAAATTCTTCTAATAACTCTCTCATTCTCTTAACAATCTACACTTCAACGAGTATATAATTGGTTATATCGAAAACCGATATTTGGGACATTGCAATTCTGCAAAAGCACATTAGGTTTGCACCACCAAATCAAAATCTTATTATGAAATTTACCTACAACTTCATCCTACTTTTTTTATTTTCCTTTTATAGTTTTTCACAGGTTGGCATCAATACCACATCGCCTGATCCTTCAAGTATCCTTGATATTTCTGCATCAAATAAGGGTGTACTTTTTCCACGAGTAGCCCTCACGGGGATAAATGATAATACAACTATTGCTAATCCTTCAGTTAGTCTATTGGTATACAATACTTCAAGTAACGGAGGTTTAATCCCGGGATATTATTTTTGGTCGGGAAGTAATTGGAGCACTGTAACACCAACTTCAAATGGAGGCGGAGGAACGGGCAGTTCGGAAGCTTGGTCTTTAACCGGAAATACTGGTACTGATGGGGGAACAATAAATTTTTTGGGCACAACTGATAATAAAGCACTTGTTTTCAAAACCAATAGTATTGCCAGAACTCGTATTACTACTAAAGGTCAGATTGAGGTGTTGAATACTAACGGTTCTGTATTTCTTGGTGAAGGGGCTGGAGCACAAACCTCTGTTGCAAGTGCATCAAATAATATTTTTATTGGTCTGAATGCAGATTATGACGCGGGGGGTGCTTCGCACAGCATTGTTTTAGGCAATAATTCCAGAACAAGTAGCAACTATTCAATATCAATTGGAGACAATGCGGATGCAGATAGTTCAAACTCTATATCAATTGGACGAAATACCCAGTCACAAGGGACTTTTGGAATAGTTATTGGCGATAATGCCAACACCAATAAAACAGGCACTGTGGCCATTGGGAAATCTAGCCAAACTCAAGGTAATTATGCAATCTCTATTGGCGAAAGCGCATATACAAATCAGGAAAATGCAATAGCAATAGGGAAATCGTCCCAAGCCCAAGGAAATAGTTCCATATCTTTTGGGGCAAATGCTTATTCGTCTGGGAATAATTCAATTGCAATAGGAAAACAAGCACAAGCACAAGCTGATAATGCCATCGCAATCGGAAATAATATTTATAATGGCACAGCAAATAAAATACGCTTAGGCAACTCTTCTATTAGTGTGATTGAAGGTCAGGTAGCTTTTTCTTATCCGTCAGATGCAAGATTTAAATATAATGTTACAGAAAAAATTCCCGGATTAGACTTTATAAACCGTCTACGCCCTGTTCAATACAATTTTGATAGAGCCAAATATAGTCAATACACCAAACAGCCCGATATTGCAAAAAACACAAACAGAATGGAATCCGGTTTCTTGGCCCAAGATGTGGAAAAAGTTGCAAGAGAATTGAATTATGATTTTGACGGTCTGCACACACCACAAAATGATTCCGATACTTACACCTTATCGTATTCAACATTTGTTGTGCCCTTGGTCAAAGCAGTTCAAGAGCAACAATCACAAATTCAACAACAACAAGCTGAAATTGATGAATTAAAAGCATTGGTAAAACAACTTCTTGCTGAGAAAAAATAAAAAGTTATGTAAAAAGAAAAACTCCTGATACTATCAGGAGTTTTTTTGCTTATAAGGAATTTGTTTTTTAAAGAACACCAACCTCCACCATACATTCCCGCATCATTTGGTAGGTTCGTTGAATATCATTGTCAAGACCAATTGAAAAACGAATAAGTCCATCACTAAGCCCCATAGCCTTTTGTTCGTCCTCTGAAATTTCTGAAGACGTGGAAGAACCCGGCGCACTAAATAAGGTTTTGTAAAATCCTAAACTCACGGCCAAATATCCAAGATTACGCTCCTGCATTAATTCCATTAATTCGTTGGCTTTATCAATTTCGCCCACATCAACGGTCAACATGCCACCAAAACCATATTCCTCATTCATCATTTTTTTGAAGAGCTTGTGGCCCGGATGCGACTTCAATCCGGGATAAACGGTTTTCAAACCATCTGCCTCAAATTTTTCGGCTAAATACAGGGCATTTTCACTATGTTGCTTTATACGTATGTGAAGCGTTCTCAAATTTTTCAAAATAGAAGCCGCACGCAAACTGTCCATTGCGGGACCGAGAAGCATATTGGCGCCATCGTTCACATTGCGAAGGTTATCTATAAACTCCTGTGTTCCGCAAGTTACGCCACCCATGGTATCGCTACTTCCGTTTATGAATTTGGTTAAACTGTGTAAAACAACATCAGCACCCAATTTTGCGGGTGAAACGCTTAAAGGTGAAAAAGTGTTGTCAACCAATAATTGGAGACCGTGTTTTTTTGAAATTTCTGAAAGAGCTTCAATATCGGCAATTTCCRATAGCGGATTGCTCACAGTTTCGCAGTAGATTATTTTTGTGTCTTCAGTGATAGCTGCTTCAACTTCGTCTAGTTTTGTAATATCTACAAAAGATGTTTCAATATTTAAACGAGGGGCAAAATTTTTGAGAAAAGCATAGGTTCCACCATAAATAGTACGGCTGGAAATAATATGATCACCGGCTTTGCAAAGTTGGAGAATAGCAGGTGTTATCGCACCCATTCCGCTTGCTGCAACATTTGCTGTTTCGGTTCCTTCCATTGCTGCAAGAGCCTGTCCTAAATATAGATTGGAAGGGGTGGAATGACGCGAGTATAAATAGCACCCATCTGCATTCCCTTCAAAAGTATCGAACATTGTTTTAGCCGAAAGGAACGTATAGGTGGAAGAATCTGAGATGGAAGGATTAACACCTCCAAATTCACCGAAGTATTGTAAATCTTGAATTTTGTCTGCTGGTTTAAAAGCCATAACTATGTTTTTAGGTTGTTTGGCAAATTTCCGAAAATTTATAGGAGTGGTGAAATTATAATGCACTTCCTTTTTTTAAAATTTTGTTTTTAGAATTGCAAAAACTTTATTGATTATAACTTTTACTATCTAAGCTTTAACTGTTAAATTTGCACTTCAATTTAAAAGAAATACTTTATGAGCACTTATGATGTAGCAGTAATTGGTTCGGGTCCCGGTGGCTATGTGGCAGCAATCCGTTGCGCACAATTGGGAATGAAAACCGCAATCATTGAAAAATATGATGTTTTGGGGGGAACCTGCCTGAATGTAGGCTGCATTCCCAGTAAAGCATTGCTGGATTCTTCTCATCATTACGAAGATGCCCTGAATCATTTTGAAGAACACGGAATTGAAATCTCTGGCGATATAAAATTGAATTTGAAAAAAATGATAGAACGCAAAGCTTCCGTAGTGGACCAAACCACCAAAGGGATTGCGTTTTTGATGGATAAAAATAAGATTGACGTTTTCACGGGAATGGGCGCTTTTAAAAATGCAACGCATATTGAAATTACCAACGGAAAGAAAAAAGAAACCATTGAGGCAAAAAACACAATTATCGCAACGGGAAGCAAACCCGCGACACTTCCTTTTATAAAACTGGATAAAGACCGAATTATCACTTCAACCGAAGCTCTAAATATGAAAGAGGTTCCTAAACACCTTATCGTTATTGGCGGAGGTGTGATTGGTTTGGAACTTGGTCAAGTTTATCAC
This sequence comes from Aequorivita sp., assembly GCA_002733915.1. GTDB lineage: Bacteria > Bacteroidota > Bacteroidia > Flavobacteriales > Flavobacteriaceae > Aequorivita. The sequence goes on along the minus strand of NVXN01000004.1, from coordinate 189,566 downwards.
CGTTTGGGTGCTGAGGTTTCTGTTGTGGAATATATGGACCGGATTATCCCAACGATGGATTCCGCTCAAAGCAAGGAATTGATGAAGGTGATGAAAAAGCAGGGTGTGAAATTCTTTGTTTCACATAAAGTTTCCGCAGTTTCCAAAAAAGGAAAGGAAGTAACCGTTACCGCTACCGATAAAAATGATAAAGAAGTAACTTTTAAAGGCGATTATTGCTTGGTTTCCGTAGGTAGAAAACCTTATACCGATGGATTAAAAGCTGAAAATGCCGGGGTGAAAATCACCGAAAGAGGAATGATTGACGTTAACGACCATTTACAAACAAATATTAAAAATATTTATGCAATTGGCGATGTGGTTCGCGGATCAATGCTTGCGCACAAGGCTTCGGAAGAAGGTGTTTTGGTTGCCGAAATTATTGCCGGACAAAAGCCACATATTGATTATAACTTAATTCCGGGGGTGGTTTACACTTGGCCGGAAGTTGCTTCCGTTGGGAAAACCGAAGAGCAATTAAAAGAAGCGAAAGTTGAATATAAAAGCGGTCAGTTCCCGATGCGCGCTTTGGGAAGAAGCCGTGCCAGTGGCGATACGGATGGTTTTGTAAAGATTCTTTCCGATAAAAAAACGGATGAGGTTCTAGGTGTTCACATGGTAGGAGCACGTGTTGCTGATTTAATTGCAGAAGCTGTTACGGCTATGGAATTCCGCGCCAGTGCCGAGGATATTGCTAGAATGAGCCATGCGCACCCCACGTATGCCGAAGCAGTGAAAGAAGCCGCACTTGCAGCAACCGATGACCGAGCATTGCATATTTAATAAAGATCATATTATTGAATAAAAAAATGTYRGNATWTTNCYGANATYTTKTTYTGMMWYYRGGNNWTCMAAAMYWTWRKKYAATWWTWSMSCCACAACTTACTCTACCTCCGGCATCGCCAGTAGGTTGGGTTGTGAAATCATCTTTACCTTCGTGTACAATCAAGGCTTTACCAAGAATGTCCTTGTTTTCATCGCCACAGCCTATACACCATTCGTTGGTTTCCATCGAAATTCGGCCTGTTCCATCGTCGGCAACTTCAAAGTTTCCTATATCGCCCTTGTGATAACCTTCTGCATCGCCCCATTTTCCGTGCTTGGTGTGGGTGGGATTCCAGTGACCACCTGCAGAAGTGGCGTCTGCAGCACTGCAATCTGCTTTTTCGTGAATGTGAATAGCATGAGTTCCCGGTTTTAGTCCAGAAAATTTAGCCTCAAAGATAACCATGCCGTTTGTTTCGCTAAAATATGCTTCACCTACAGCTGTACTTCCACTTTTAGATTCCAAGGAAACAGAAACTGTTTTAGCTTCTTCCTGTAACATGTTTTCTTGATTTTCATTTTCCATCAATATAGAATCATTCATCCCATCGGTGGAATCCATATCTTTTTTTTCGTTTTTGCAGCCTATAAATGCCATAACCGCTAAAAGACTGCAAAATAATCTAATTTTTTTCATGATTTATTTTTTGGTTTATTACTAGTTTAAAATAAAGGTACAATAGTTTTTGAGCGACAGCAATAATTTAAGAATACTTTAAAAGTTTAAAACACTCAGTTGTGAAGTATTAGTAATATCATTTTGGTTGAGTTGATATTGATAAATTCCATTCTCGCCAATGGCAATTAATAAATTGTGTTGTATTATTACATCAAAAGCTAATCTGTTTATATTATGGACCAAAACTGAATTTGCTGGGTCTGAAATATCAAAGACTTTTATTTCATCATCACAAACAAATAAATAATCTCCATAAAGTCCCATACCTTTTGGAAATGTTAGGTTTCTAACACTTAACAATGTGGGGTTTACAACATCGGTAATATCATAAATTTCCAATTGGTTTACAGTAGTTCCACAACCTAAATCTGACCACAGCGTAACAAAAGCTGTGGTGTCATTTGCCACAACAGGATCGCAAGAGGTAAAATGCTGTACATCTGCCATATATTCTGGAAATTCTGGATTTCTAATGCTATATATAAACATTCCATTTTGTGAACCTATGTAGAGAAATTCCTTATAATTGAAAAGGGTTTCAATTCTGAAACTAATAGGAATGTTATTAACGAATACAGGATCAGATGGAGTTGCAATGTTGTAAACATTCAAACCGTATTCATCCACCGTGTACAGATAATTGCCCAGCATTGCAAAACGTGCCAAAGAGCCACCTTGTCCATCGTTGTTGCCCATAGCTTCATTTTGAGATCCATTTTCTCCATCTTGGCTACAGGCTAAGGTGAAAGCTACAGTTATAATAAAAATTACTATTTTTTTCATGGGGTATTGGTTTTTGGTATCCAGTTTACAACTATATTATTCTGTGGAATATCATTGGGATAAAATCCATCTGGAGAAAGCATTTCAGGAAAGGTATTTCTTATTCGTTTAGAAACATTAAGACCTCCTGCTGCCAAATCAACTTGCACCGCTATAAGATCTGTTGCCTGATTTATGTAGAATACATTTTCTCTTATGGCCAAATCTGTTGCACCGGGCGATTCTATAAAATAAATTGGGGATGGGCTTGAAGGGTTTTCATTATTGAAAATGTGAAATCCTTCATTCTTTTCATTGATAAAAAGAAATGTATCGATAACATAAATTTTTCCCGCATTTACCACTGGTTTAGCTGGAGAGAGTACTACACTGCTTTCAAAAGTGGGACGTTCCATGAATACGGGCTCGTAATCAGATTCAACCAAAATTGGGGGTATATCATCTCCTTCGTTGCAATCGCCATACCAGCAGCAACTTTGTAAAACTGTTACGCCTATTATTAAAAGAATTAAATGTGTTTTTATTTTCATAAACTGTAGTTTAAATACACTACAAGTTTACAAAATAGATCGATACGATTGTGGGTTTAAGAAATATATAAAGATGTAATAACTTGGGCTTTTGTGTGTAAAGTTTTATGAACCGGACATTTATCGGCAATTTGCAGAAGTCTTGTTTTTTGCTCTTCGGAAAGATTTCCTTCAAGCTTAATTTCACGGGTAAAAGTGTCTATTTTGGCCGAGTCATCTTCACAATGCTCACAATCTACCGCATGATCCTTCGAATAGTTGATATGACAGGTTACATTTTCAACATTCCATTTTTTCCTTCTGGCATACATTTGTATGGTCATTACGGTGCATGCGGCGAGGCCTGCGGAAAGAAATTCGTAAGGGGAAGGTCCAAAATTGTTCCCCCCAAAACTTGTGGGTTCATCTGCAATTAAATTATGGTCACCTAGTTTTAAATGAGTGGTAAACATTTCATCCTTATCTAAACTTGCCGCAACCTTACTCTTACTTTTAACCTCCTCAATGCTAGGAATTTTTAAATAGCGGGAAGCCCAGCCTGCAATTACTTGCCCCACATATTTTGAATCTTCTTTTTTGCTCAATAGATGGTCAACACCGTCGAGCGATATAAAACTTTTAGGGTGGTGTGCAGCTGTATATACTTCTTCGGCGTTATTTATTCCAACAATGGTATCCTGCGGTGAATGTAAAATAAGTAATGCCTTTTTGAAGTTGCTTACAATTTTCAAAAGAGATTTGTCTTCCAGATCGTCCAGAAACTGTTTTTTTATGGTAAAATCCAATCCCCCAAGATTTACCTTTGCTTTTCCATTTTTTGTTATTTCATGCTTGCTTTCTCTCAGCAAATGCATTACGTGTGAAGGATGGCTGGGAGAATTGATTACCGCCACAGTTTTTATGGAGTCAATTTTATTTGCAGCAAAGATTGCCGCTGCGCCCCCCAGGGAATGACCAATAATAAGGGTGGGAGCTTCGTAATTTTTTTTTAGGAAATTTGCAGCTTCCACTAAATCTTCCACATTGCCAGAGAAGTTTGTGTTTTCAAAATCGCCTTCGCTTTCTCCCAACCCCGTAAAGTCAAACCTTAAAACGCCAAAACCCGAATCTGTAAGTGCCCTGCCAATATTTTTAACGGCGCTCAAATTTTTGGTACACGTAAAGCAGTGTGCAAAAATGACAAAATTATGGGGCTTTTGGTCTAACGGAAGTTCCAAACGCCCTGCCAGTTGTTCTTCATCTTTATTGGTAAATGATACTTTTTGAATATTCATAATTTAGTTTTGGAGTGTATATAGTTTACAGAACTTTTCAGGAAGCGCAACTAATAATTTTTCTTGTGCCACTGAAACTTTAACTTCGTCAATTTCACCAATAAATTCCCCATCTATTTGGAATGGAATTTTTTTAGTGGAACGAATTATAGCATTTTCCGTTGATATTACTTGAACAAAATCTGAAGACATATCAGGCTTGTCGTTTATTGTTTTAAAAATTTCTATAAAATCAAGATTTTTAAAAATCAAGATTTCAAATATGCCATCGTTTATTTTTCCGTTGGGATTTATGGTAGCGCCGGTGCCAAATTTATTTGCATTTGCAATAGCTAGTAAAACTCCTGACTCATTAACCATCCCCTCGCCGGTTTCTATTGTGAAATGAAAAGGCGATTCTGAATTTATTAGCGTGGGAATAGACTGTAAAAAATAGCCCCATTTGCCCCGAACTCCTGAACTTTCATAGTTTTTGACCAATTCTGCATTGATGCCCAGATCTGCAATATGAAGGCACATTCGCCCATTGATAAAAAGCACATCTACTTTTAATGTCCAATCAGAAAGAGCAATTGCTATTTGTTCTTTAATTGTTTCAGGAAGGCCAAAGTTTACGGCCATTCCATTAGCAGAACCGGCCGGTATTATACCCAAAATTATCTCCTTTTCATAAACACATTCCGCGACCAATGAAATTGTGCCATCACCACCCGCAACTATGATTCGTGAAGGTTTGTATTCCTTTATTAAGGAATCTATGGCTTCTTTATCATTATCTCCAGTAGTTTCATAGATTTTGAGATTATAATCGCGCTGCGACACTTTATATTCCACTTCTGTGATTATAGGAGTTTTGTCGCTATCGCCCGCAATTGGGTTTACAACCAATAAAATATAATTTTCTGATTTCATTAATAAAGATTGATTTTAAAAATACCTATTTTGGAAATACCAAACCGTTAACAAAATCTCAATAAGTGAAACTTGATTTAAAATTGTATCGTGGCTATGTGAATGATGAAGAATTGGTTGTTTTTGGCCACGTTTTCAAATCGTGGGCGCCAGATAAGTACAGATTGGACCGAAAAGGAATTCGCCATGCGGTTTCGGTAATACATATGTTCCGAATAAAACCTTTGGAAAATGTTGCGGTTAAATTGAAATTTAAGAATATGGAAGTTACAACCAAAACCTTAAATGATGGTTATTTCCGGTTCAATATTCCTTATTGCGAAAAACTTGAAAGTGGTTGGCATCCCTATGAGGTGAGTTGCGAACTTTATGATTACGGCATCGTTGAAAATTCTGAATTATTGAAACCTTTTGAAAGCAAAGTAGGGGTTATTTCAGACATTGACGATACTTTTTTGGTTTCGCACAGCGGAAATTTTTTTAAAAAACTTTATGTTCTTCTTCTTAAAAATATCAATAAACGTAAGGTTTTTGAAGATGTAGTGCCGCATTACCAAGCTTTGAGTAAAGCAGGACAAAACAATGAAAGGGCTTCCAATTCGTTTTTTTACGTATCCAGCAGCGAGTGGAACCTATACGAATTTATTGATTCCTTTGCGAGACTTCACAAATTGCCGAAGGCAGTAATAAAACTTAAAAAAATAAAAACCGGAATCTCCGATTTTCTTTTTACGGGAAGAGGCAGCCACGACCATAAATTTGAAAAGATAAAGGATATTCTCATGTTTTACCCTAAACTTGAATATGTGTTACTGGGCGATGACTCTCAGAAGGATCCTCACCTTTATGAAAGAGTTGTAAAGATTTTTCCCAAAAATATTAAAGCTATTTACATACGGCAAACTTCAAAAGGAAAAAAAGCAACAACCCAAGAAATTCTGAACAATATAGAATCTATGGGTGTTGTTACTTGTTATTTTGCCAACAGCGAAAAAGCTATTGCACATTCCGAAAAGATTGGAATAGTCTAAATTTTATTATTTCACTTCGGTAGTTTCTGTAGCGCCTGTATCCAAAGTAGTTTGATCTTCTCCTTTTAAATATTGATTCAAAAACTTCAAAACCTTTCCGTAGGCTTCAATCTCGTTTTCCTTTTTTACAAATCCGTGGCCTTCATCTTCAAAAACCACATATTCCACTGGAACGCCGTTCTTTTTAACACCTTCCACAATTTCATCCGATTCAATTTTAAGAACCCGTGGATCCTGTGCACCTTGCAGTACCATTAAAGGTTTTGTTACATTTTCGGTATGGAACAATGGTGAAATTTGCTTTAAGCGAACGGAATCTGCAGTATTTGGATCGCCCATTTCTAAATAAAGCGCGTCTTTAAAAGATTCCCACCAGGGTGGAATACTGTTTAAGGTTCTGATCCAGTTAGTAACCCCGAAAATATTTACGCCAACCTTAAATTCGTCGGGAGCGTAGGTAAGTGCCGCCATCGTCATATAGCCTCCGTAAGAGCCTCCAATAATACCAATTTTGTCTTTATCGATCATTTCTTGGCTTGCCAACCAATCTTTCCCGGCAATGCAATCTTTCAAATCCTTATCGCCGTGGTTTTGGTCGTCCATTTGAAAAAAAGTTTTCCCGTAACCGCTACTGCCACGGTTGTTAACCGCCAAGATTGCATATCCGTGGTTTACAAGATATTGAATAAACGAACTAAACCCTTGCCTTGATTGACCCCCCGGACCACCGTGGACCCAAACCAACGCTGGAGTTTTATTAGCGGCACTTGCTTGTTTTGGCTGATAGTAGATTGCTGGAATTTCCAATCCGTCAAAAGATTTAAAACGAACCACAGTTGCTTTCACCAAATCATCCGGATTTATTTCTTTATTTAAAACATCGGTAAGCTTGTGATATTCTCCAGATGCAATATTGTACGAATACGTATTTGTGGGAAGTTGGGWGCTTCCCACAGTCAACAATGCCATTTTTTCGTCCCTCGAAAAACTTGCGGCATTTATGGCCTGTCCGTCAATTTCAGGAAAATTCAATTCTTTTCCGGTGGCCACTTCGGTTACGTACATTTCTGTTTTGGCATCTTCGTTGGTAAACATAATTTGATATTTTCCGTTGTGGGTGAAATAGAAGGCATTGATATCCCAATCTTTCTCCAAAACCTTTTCTTTGCTGCCGTCTTCAATATTGTATTTCATCAAATAGCTGAATTCAGCATCTACATCGGTTGTGTAGTAAAATGATTTTCCATCGGGCGAAAAATCTTGAGGTGTATTCTTGCTCAATGCTTCATTTATCTTAGKTTTTTTATTCGTTTTAAGATTTAAAAGAAACAAGTCACTATCGTTTGTATTGATGGATTTTGAAAGCAACATATAATTTTTATCTGCTGAAATTCCGCCAAAATCCATAGCGTCATCATTTTTAAGAAGAAGTTTTGGTTTAAAGGTCGCAATGTCCATTTCATAAACATCCATTATTTGTGGGCTGCGTTCGTTGCTTTGGTAATAAAAACTATTGCCATCCTTAGCCCAGCCTTGAAAGAGTGCTCTAACATTTTTCTCCGGTGTTAACCTTTTAATACCGTTGCTGTCTTTCAGAAAAATTTTGAAAATTTCATCTCCATTGCCATCCATTCTGAAAAGGATCCTGTCGTCATTAGGAAAATAGGAAATACCATAAACTGAAGCGCTGTCAGACTGCGTTATGGGCATAAATTCGCCGCCTTCTACAGAAACATTATACATATTGTAAATGCCGGAACGGTTGCTGGTTATTAATACTTTTGAATTGTCCGGAGAAAAGCCATTTGCAAATGCATTTTCGTTCCCCATAAATTGTTCTATAGTATAGGTTTTAATATCAGCAACCTCGTTGGTATTATCCTTTTGTGTGTCTTTACACGCAACAAAGAGCAAGAGTGCTGAAAAAAATAAACTAAAATTTTTCATAAAGTGGAGTTTTGGAAGTTATTTTGTTGATTTTCAACACAAATCTACTGAATTTTATTATAGAATTTATATTCAGTTTCACATTAAAAACATTAAGTTTTTTACTTACTGAAGGAGTTACGAATGTGAACATTTCAAAAAAACCGAACGCCCAAGGTGTGAGCTTGGGCGTTCGGGTTTGCGGATTGATAAAGATGAATTACTTGTTATATCACTCTCTGTTAAATTCATCTCTATTATAGAAATCGTCGTCATTTTCCGTTCTGGCATCTGCAGATACGTTATTGCGATTATAGGAATCTAAGACTATTATTTCATACTCCCTATTTATCGTATCGCCTTTTCGGTAACGTTTTGTTTCTGCAAAGGTGCGGTGGTTTATACCGTTTGCACGTACTAATTTGTTTTCTTCATCCAGACGCACCATTCCAATTGGGACAATTATGTGGTTTTCACCTTCTTCATTTAAGAATTCGTGGGTTTCGGTATTACTGGGCTTAGCAAAGGGGTCGTGGTTTTCATCAATGATGGTTTCATCTACTTCCACGTCAAGGTAAACCACTCTTTTAGCGTTTTTGTTTACCAACAGATTATCAACTTTGCCTATTACCCGATTGTCAATATCGCGAACTTCCCAAGAGCGAATGTCGGGGTCATCGCTCGCTACTTTGTAGTCCGAGAGTTCGTGGAGTTTATATAAGTGTTTTTCTTGATTTTTCATAGTTTTTAGTTTATTGGTTATTTTCAGATTCATTCATTTTTTGAAGTAAGCGACCCGCTTTTTCGAAAAAGGTTTTGGCATCTTCTTTCTGTTCAAGCGTTGGAGTTGCGGGATTAATATCCTCAGCAGCAGCTTTTAATTCACCCAGTTCGGCTGAAAGATTCGGGAATTCCTTTTCCTGAATTGTTTTCAGAGCAGTCACAATTTCCAGGCCTGCAGCTCTAATTTTATCTGCATGCTTGAGCGACATCGGATCTTTCGTAATTTCAAAAGCATGAGTACGTGCTTCTTCCAAATTGGCATTTATATCTACATTCAAATTATTTGCTTCTGCCTCAGTTGCAGTAATTAAATGGATTAAGGCGCCATTGGTATACTCATGGTCCAAGCCCATTTTTTCATTATCTATATAAGTAAAATAATTTGATAGCGCTTTTTCTTTCACCACTGTACCATATGTGCCTGTATATAGGGTTGTGGAATCATTTGCTGTTGTATCATAGGTATTTTGATCTATTTGAGTAATAGTATCATTGCCAAGTACTTCATCATCGGTCTCGTAATCGTCATCGTTACTTGACCAAATAAAATAGATAACCGCAAGTATTACTAATGCTGCAAGTATCCAGGGCCAAATGGGTTTTTTCTTTTCAATTTTAATCTCTGCCATAATATTAATTTTTTAAAGGTTGATTATTTTTTGTTCTTTTAAATATAAGGCTTCAATATTTACACTTGCATTAAAAATCTGTTAACTAAAATTTAAATAAAGCATAATTAACGCGTTACAATAGGGTCAAATAATCTTTTGTACAGCTAAATCCCTTTTTTTGGTAGTAGTTTAACGTTTCTACATTTTTTTTAAACAAGGATTGTTTTACTTTTAAATTATGAATAAAATGGAAGCCAAGAGCGGATTTATCTTTACTAAGCATACACCCAAAGACCAATCTCCCTTTGAGAAACTTTTTGAGGTCTTTCAAGAACTTATTACCCATACCTCCGGCGATTTTGATGAAGCGATGGACTGGTTAAAGCAGTTAGATGAAGAGTATAACCTTACCACGGAAGATTACACTTTGGACGATTTTGTGGAAGATCTTAAAAAGAAAGGCTATCTGCGCGAAGAAATAAAAATGGATGGCAAAAGTGGCTTAACAATAACCGAAAAAACCGAAAGAGCCCTCCGCAAAAGAGCTTTGGAACAAATTTTTGGAAAACTCCGGAAAAGTGGCGCTGGAAACCACCGAACAAAACAGACGGGCAGGGGAGATGAGCAGGCGGGCGAGTTTCGGGATTATCGCTTTGGCGATTCGCTGGAAAAAATATCAATTACGGAAAGTTTCAAAAATGCACAGATAAATCACGGTTTAGGAGATTTTACACTATCTGAAAATGATCTGGTGGTAGAAGAAACTATGTACAAAACCCAAATGAGTACAGTTTTGATGATAGACATCAGCCACAGCATGATTCTCTACGGCGAAGACCGCATAACGCCCGCAAAAAAAGTGGCGATGGCACTTTCCGAATTCATTACCACACGTTATCCAAAAGATACCTTGGATATCTTGGTTTTTGGAAATGACGCTTGGCCTATTAAAATTAAGGATTTGCCGTATTTAAATGTGGGTCCGTATCACACAAACACCGTTGCGGGACTTCAATTGGCGATGGATTTATTGCGAAGAAAAAGAAATACAAACAAACAGATTTTTATGATAACCGATGGCAAGCCAAGCTGCGTGCGGCTTCCGGATGGGCGGTATTATAAAAATAGTAATGGTTTAGACAGTTACATTGTGAATAAATGTTACGCAATGGCTTCACAGGCGCGAAAACTTCACATACCCATCACCACATTTATGATTGCCGAAGACCCGTATTTAATGCAGTTTGTGGAACATTTTACTGCAGCCAATCAAGGGAAGGCATTTTATACAGGCTTGAAAGGTTTGGGTGAAATGATTTTTAGCGATTATGAAACGAACCGCAGAAAGCGGATTAAATAATAGGTTCGCGATTTGTCGCGAACAATCGATTTTCATTGGAAATATCCTTTGCGACCTTTGTAAAAAACTTTGTGCCCTCTGTGGTTAAAAAATTTTAGAAATAAAAGTTATGGAAATAGAAAAAATAAAAACCTTCGGTGAACTTAAAAAAGCGGGTTACGAACCGAAATCAATCAAAGAAGAATTACGAAGAAATCTTCTTCAGAAAATAATAAAAAAGGAAACGCCGTTTGTAGGTATTCATGGGTATGAACTTACCGTGATTCCAGAACTGGAGCGTGCCATTCTTTCAAAACATAACATAAATCTGTTGGGGCTTCGCGGGCAAGCAAAAACCCGATTGGCGCGGCAAATGACTGGTCTTTTGGATGAATACATTCCTGTTGTGGATGGCAGTGAAATTAATGACGATCCTTTCAACCCAATTTCTCGTTATGCAAAAAATTTAATGCACGAAAAGGGAGAAGACACTCCAATCAGTTGGCTGCATCGGAACGACCGCTTTTCAGAAAAATTGGCAACGCCCGATGTTACGGTTGCAGATATTATTGGCGATGTGGACCCCATAAAAGCTGCAAATTTAAAATTGACCTATGCAGATGATCGCGTGATTCATTTTGGAATGATTCCGCGAAGTAACCGTTGCATTTTTGTTATTAATGAACTTCCAGACTTGCAACCGAGAATTCAGGTTGCACTTTTTAATATTTTACAGGAAGGCGATGTACAAATTCGTGGTTTTGCCGTACGGTTGCCATTAGACATTCAATTCGTTTTCACTGCAAACCCAGAAGATTACACAAACCGCGGAAGTATTGTTACCCCACTGAAAGATAGAATTGGTTCCCAAATTTTGACACATTATCCAGAGGATATTAAAACGGCGCGTACTATAACAGAGCAGGAAACTGAAGAAGCTATAAAATCAAAAACAAACGTTTACGTGCCCGATTTGGCAAAAGATATTTTGGAGCAAATAAGTTTTGAAGCTCGTGAAAATGAATTTATTGATGCTAAAAGTGGCGTTAGCGCCCGACTGAGTATTACTGCTTTTGAAAACCTTTTAAGCACTGCAGAAAGGAGATCTTTGCATCATGGTCAAGAAAAAACCAGCGTGCGTTTGGGAGATTTTGTGGGCATCATTCCTTCCATAACCGGAAAGATTGAATTGGTTTACGAAGGAGAGCAGGAAGGCGTTTCGCAGGTTGCGCAACAATTGATTGCTGATGCTGTAAATACTATTTTTAAAGAGAAATTTCCAAAAATAGAAAAACTTACAAAAGATAGCGACCCAGATCCTTATGCCGATATAGTTGCTTGGTTTTTTGAAGAAAACGATTTTGAATTACTCGATTCCTATTCCGATGAAGAATATAAAAATGAATTGGACCGGATTATTCCATTACAGCAATTGGTTGAAAAGTATCAGCCTGAAACATCCAAAAAAGACAGTTATTTTTTAAAGGAGGTAATTCTTTGGGCGTTGGCAGAAAATAAAAAACTGAGCAAATTCAGTTTGGGGAATGGTTTGCACTTCAAGGATTTATATGGAAGTTATRTAAGTGGACTATAAAATTTCAATTATTGAAACCGTCACTATATATATAATATAAGGTGACGGCTTTTCCTTTTTTTACTGATAATTAAATATTTGGAATTACCAGTTCATCACCCGGATGTATAAGATCTGCAGATTTTAATTTTCCTTTATTAGCTTCATAAATAGCGTTGTATTTATTGGCATTGCCGTAATAGTGTTTCGCAATTTTGCTCAATGATTCTCCACTTTTTACAGTATGGTGGGCAAATACAGAAGTATCGGCAACTTTAATATCGGCCATGATATCGGTAGGATTTTCGCCCCCAATACGTTTTATTTCATCCCAAAGAAGATTTTTCTCGTATTGGTTTTTTGCTGTCCCCCAAACTTTTAATTGGCCATTTTCTTCTTTTACCTCACCGTTTTGAATGTTTAGTTTCTCACCTAGATCCAAAACGCTTTGATACTTTGATTTAAGCATTTTTTTAAATTTTTAAGTTAATATTTAAAAATACCATTTTATGGTTGGTAATTTTTGACATTATGAAAAATTTAATAGTATGAATAGTTTGTTAGTAAACCCCTAAAAAATTTATCAAATATTTAACTAAAGATTAATTACAATTAGTAAAAAAATTACTGCACTTGGAATACCTTTGGTGCAAACATTTAAATCAACAATAACTATTATGAAACTAAAATCAATCGTACTGTCTCTAGCTGTAGTAGGAATGCTTTTCGCTAGCTGTGAAGACACTAAAAAGAAAGAAGCTGAGGAACAAGCCAAGGCTGAACAAATGCGTATGGAACGCGAAAAAGATTCTTTGATGAAAGTTGAAGAAATGAACACCGCTAAAATGGCCGAGATGGAAGCCAATTCAATTGCTGCAAAAGCAATGGGCAATTCAGATTTGTCAACTTTAGTAAGCGCACTTCAAGCAGCCGATTTGGCACAAACCTTAAAATCGGAAGGTGAATACACGGTATTTGCACCCACCAATGAAGCTTTCAACAAAGTTCCAAAGGCAACAATGGATAACTTGATGAAGCCAGAAAACAAAGAACAACTTCAAGGATTATTAAAGTATCACGTTCTTCAAGGAAAAATGAATTCAGCTGATGTTTTGGTTAAAATTAAGGAAGCTAACAACAAACTTGATGTTACTACCCTTAATGGTGAAGTTTTAACTTTGTCTGAAAAAGGAGGTAAAGTTATGATTAAAGATGCTAAAGGAAATACTGCTACCGTAACAAGTGCTGATATGGATGCATCAAACGGTGTTGTTCACGTTGTGGATAAAGTATTGATGCCAAAAATGTAATTCAATATTTTAGGTAAATTTAAAAGCCCCACTTTTGGGGTTTTTTTTATTAATGACAACTGCATCCACCATCCATAAAACCGTGCGTTTCCTGATGCCAAGGAAATGCTTGGTTGTATTTATCCATTTCCCAAAAAAATGGAAGTCGCTCTTTTGGGTTGTTGCCAATCTCGTTCATAGTATCAGTATCGTATAATCTGCCGTTAACCATTACCATTTTTATGGATTCAGTATTTTCAATATTTTCCAAAGGATTTTTGTCCATCACGATTAAATCGGCAAGTTTTCCAATTTTCAATGAACCAATATCTTCACCGGCGCCAATATATTCAGCAGCATTGATAGTTGCAGCTTTTAAGGCTTCCAGATTGCTCATTCCGCCCTGTTGCAGCATCCAGGTTTCCCAATGTGCGCCCAAACCTTGTAACTGTCCGTGCGCACCCATATTTACCTTAACGCCGGCATCGCTCAAACTTTTTGCAGTTTCAGAAACCAAAATGTGACCAGTCTTATATTCCTCCTGCGGTGATTTAATCCTGTGGCGTGATCGGCTGTCCACAATACTTCGGGGAGTGAACGTGAGCAGTTTTTCGTTTTCCCAAACATTGTCGCGTTCATAATAATAATATTCTCCGTTCATTCCACCGTAGTTCACAATCAGCGTAGGGGTATAGCCCGTCCCACTTTTGCCCCAAACTTCCAATATATCTTTATAAACAGGTGCTACCGGTATGTTATGCTCAACCCCCGTGTGGCCATCAATAACCTGCGTTATGTTGTGATAAAAAGTGGAGCCGCCTTCCGGAACCACATTAATACCCATCTCGCGAGCAGCCTGTAATACTTGTTGGCGCTGGTCTCGGCGAGGTTGGTTATAGCTTTTTACGCTTTTTGCCCCAAAGGCTTTGGTGCGGCGAATACTGCTACGGGCATCTTCCAAACTATTGATAACTGCCTTAAAATCGCCATCGGCGCCGTAAAGGATAAAACCTGTTGAAAATAATCTTGGGCCTACTAATTGTCCGCTTTTTTGAAGTTCGGAAAGCGTAAATACTGTTTCGGTATTTGCCGAAGGATCGTGCGAAGTAGTTACACCGAAAGCCAAATTAGCCATAAAAGGCCAATATTGTTGCGTTGGCAATCCATAGCGAAAAGCACCTACGTGGGCGTGCGCATCTACCATTCCGGGCATGATGGTTTTTCCTTCTGCGGAATAGACTTTTGTGCCAGCGGGAACAGAAACTTTATTGGCTGGGCCAAGGGTTTCTATTTTATTTTCATGAATAACAATAGTTCCATTTTCAATAACTTCATCATTTTCCATAGTGATGATGCGCGCATTGGTAAAAGCAATCCTTCCACTGGGTTTATCCACTGGGGCTTGCAGACCGATTTTTGTTCCGGTTGAAGTCAATTCTGGCACTTCTTCTGGAGAACCATTTAAAAAAGTGAATCTGTTTTTTAATTCATTGCTGAAATATTCATCGCCCAATGTCCACATTACTTTTTGACTGTTTGGAGACCAATGGATATTAATACCTGCATCTTTTGCGAGTTGCGAAACGGGAAGGGCCTTGGTTTTATCGTCTAAGTCAAGGGCGTGGCCATTCAGCACAAATGGGGCAACATATAATTTATGGAGATTTGTAAAAGCAATCCAATCATTGTCTGGGCTGGGGATTAATCTATTTGCATATTTTGAAGTAACATGGGTTTTTTCATCGTTACCTTCAAGGTTTACGCTAATAAGTTTTTTCTCAATATCTCCAAAATAGGTTCCACCAGTCTGAAGAAAAATCCGTTTTCCATCTTTACTGAATAGAGGGTATTCGCCCTTGTCTACAACAAATTTTTCGTTGCTGCCGTCGGCATTCATTACATAAATCCCGTCATTTTTGGTGAAAGTAAATCCTTGGTCGGTATTTCCATTATCTTTTCTGAAGGTAATTTGCGTTCCATTTGGCGAATAAGAAGGGGTGCGGTAAATTCCTTTTTTTGTAGTCAATTTTACTGGAATTCCACCATTTCCAGAAATTTTATAAATAGCGCCTTTTTCCAAATCATTCCAAGTAACATATAATATTTCGGAACCATTGGGAGAGAAGGTTGGCTCGAATTCAAAGTCAGTACTGTTTGTTAGTCGTGTTGGTTCTCCATTTGGCAAGTTTTTTTTGTATAAATTGCCCAATGCACTAAATACAATAAATTCCCCATTTGGTGAAGTAACCGCATGGCGAATCATTTTCGGAGTAAAAGTTTCTGTTTCAATTTTATTATTGAAATGTACAGTTTCGGCCAAATCAATTTTCACATTTACTGTAAAGGGAATGTGTGTAACCTCTAAAGAATTTACATTTATCTTATTTATTTTTCCACCGCTCCAAAAAACAATTTCATCATTGTTTGGCATCCAGCTAAAGTTTGGATAAACGCCGAAGATAGCCCAAGCTTCCTGTTGGTCTTTGTTCAATTTATCATAAATAGGCCATTCTTCTCCAGTTTCCAAGTTTTGAATGAAAAGCACACTTTTGGTGCGTACTCTTTTTACAAAGGCCAATTTTTTTCCATCTCGCGAAATTGTAGGTCTTGCAGCTCCGCCGGGACCTCCCGTTATTGTTTCTGTTTTCCCTGTTTCAAAATCATATCTTTTAATTACATAAATCTGGTCGTTGGGATCTTTGTTGTATTGAAAATAACCACCAGGATATACATCTTCACTATAATAAAGGTATTTTCCGTCTGGCGACATAAATGGTTCATTTACGTCTTGTTGATCGTTTTTACGTTTTGTGAGCTGTAAACCGGTTCCGCCAGATTTGTGGTATTGCCACATTTCCCCGGCACCCAAACTTCTTTCAGAAGTAAAATGTTTACGTGCAATCAAATAATTACCGTCTGCACTCCATACGGCATTGTTCAACAATCGGAAATCCTCTTCTGTAACTTGCTTTGCTTCACTACCATCTGTATTCATCACCCAAATGTTATCGCCACCACCAGAATCACTGGTGAACGAAATTTTAGTGCCATCGGGACTGAACCTAGGTTGTATTTCAAAAGGAATGCCCGTTCTTATTGCCTTAGCGGTTCCTCCGGAAATGGGGAGTGTGTAAATATCACCAAGCATATCAAAAACTATGATTTTCCCATCGGGGCTTACGTCCAAGTTCATCCAAGTGCCTTCATTCGTAGTAAACGAGTGGGTTTTATAGTTGAAATCTTTCCCCGGATTGGCAACCTCCCATTTTGATTCTTCTTTTTCCTCTTCTTTTTTATTTTTCTTTTGTGCGTAAAAAACGGTTGAGATAACAAGACATATTATGAAGGGAATCTTTTTCATGCATTAAATATTTTGGGGTTAATTTCTTGATTTAATATTGTTTTCACACAGCGAAATAATTTCTGAAATCCGCTTTTCTCGAGTTTTTTGTCTTTTTGCGTGGTTCAGCCAATAAAGATAGCTTTTTCTATAACTACAGCTGAAGTTTTTAAAGTTTGAAAATGCTTTTGCATTATTATCAAATTCTTTTTGAAGATCTTCAGGAATTACTAGGTTTTCAACATCGTCCAAAGCTGTCCAGCTTCCATTTTTCTTGGCTTCTGCTATTGCCCTTTTTCCGTTTTTGTGAAGTAGATTTTCTCTTTTCAATTCCTTTAAATACGACTTATTGAGAGCGCTCCAAACACTTTTTGGGTTCCGCGGACAAAAATATTGCTGACGCTTCCCATCGCCAAGGCTTTTCACCGTGCTGTCAATCCAACCGTAACAAAGGGCTATTTTAACCGCTTCTTCCCAGCGCATCGTTGGAATTTCCATTTCAAGCTTGTAAAAAATCAGGTAAACACCATGGGGATGTATTTCATGATTTTCGTGCAGCCATTCACGCCATTCTTTATCATTTTTAAAATAAAGTGTAGGCTTGGTTTTCATTGTTTTATTTCTTCGGAATTCACATAGAAATCTTTTTTTATTTCTACTGTTTCAATTGCAGCTGGAAATTTTTTGGTCTTCCATTCCGAAGTAGGGTAAATCCATTCTTCTTTACCTTTCACCACAGCAATAATGGGCATTTTGAAATCATCAACAATATTTACATATCGAAATTTTAAAGTTTTCCCATCAATAGTGTATTCCAATTTGGGAATCATCGTGGTTCGTAAATATTGGTTCCAAAAAACTGAGAGATCAATCCCGCTTTCTTTGGAAATATAGTCCTCAACCTGTTTGGTGGTAACGGTTTGATGATAAAATTCCTTATTTAAACCCCGTAATATTTTACGCCATTTTTCATCATCATCAACGAGTTGCCGAATGGTGTGCAGTATGTTGGCGCCTTTATAGTACATATCGCCGCTTCCTTCGTAATCAACATTGTAAATACCAATAATGGGGCGATCGTTCGATATGTTGTTTCTGATTCCARCCACATATTCCGAAGAAGCCTTTTTACCGAAAAAATAATCCAAATACAAATTTTCGGAATAATTTGTGAACCCTTCATGGATCCACATATCTGCCACGTCTTTGTTGGTAATATTATTTGCAAACCACTCATGGCCACTTTCATGGATTATTATAAAATCGAACTTCAATCCCCAACCCGTGCCGGAAAGGTCACGGCCTAAATATCCATTTTTAAATTTATTGCCATAGGTTACGCTGCTTTGGTGCTCCATTCCCAAATAGGGCGCCTCGACAAGTTTATAGCCATCTTCATAAAAAGGGTAGGGGCCAAACCAGTGTTCAAAGGCTTCCATCATTTTTGGTGCCTGTTTAAATTGCTCTTTTGCTTTCGCCTCATTTTCGCGAAGCACATAATAATCCATATCGAGCATTCCTTTTTCGCCTTTGTACTTTTCGTTCCAATGTATATAATCGCCAATATTGATATCGATACCGTACGCATTTATTGGGTTTACCACTTGCCAGGTACAGGTTTTGGTAGAGTCGGTTTCACTAACTTTAATTAGCCTTCCGTTGCTTACATCCATTAAATCCTTGGGAGTGGTTACGGAAATGTTGATGCCATTCTCAGGCTCTTCGGAAGGATGGTCCTTTAAAGGCCACCAAACACTGGAACCAATACCTTGGTTGGACGTTGCAATAAAATGCTTGCCATTACTGTCTTTTGTCCACGTGAAACCTCCATCCCAAGGGGGACGAACGGCTTCAGTTGGTTTTCCCGAAAAATAGATGGTTATATAATTTTCGCTTCCTTTTATTTGTTTTTTCTGAAGTTTTAAAAAATGGGCATTTCCTTCAGAAGTGTACGTTATCTCCTTTCCATCTTGAAGTATTTTATCAATTTTCATAGGAGTCTGCAGGTCTATTTGCATAATATTGTTAGGCTCCAAGACTTTATAGGAAATGGTGTTGCTTCCTTTGATGGTTTTTTGCGAAGGATTCACTGTTACTTTTAAATCATAGTGCGTTACATCCCACCACGCTCGTTCCGGCGTTATGCTTCCTATAAGCGTATCTGCGCGCGTAAATTTTTGCGCCAAGGCGGATTGAAATAAAAATAAAATTGCGACGAAAAACATCCCCCTAACTCCCTTCAAAGGGGAAATAATGTTTTGATTTTTTAGTATAATCATTTTATTAATTTATTATCTAAATACCGAATTTGGAAACACGACAATACTTTCAAACCCATCCTTTCCTACGGAAGCTACACCGAAAAAGTAATTGTCAATCAAAATACCTTCCAAAGTAAATTCTGAAACATCGCCTACAAACCGACTATAATCCCAGGTTGGGCTGGTTGTATCCCGCCAATAAATTTTATAACCCGTTGCGCCATCTACTTTGTCCCATTTCAATTTTGCTGATGGTTCAACAACCCCGCCAATGGATACATGGGTCGGGGCTGGGGGCGCCCAGGCAAGACTGGCCAAATTTATGGCGTTAACAGCGGTGAGTTTTGCTGCGTAATCAAAATTCACAAACTTTAGTTTGTCGCCGTATTCTATGCCATTTTCGGTTCGAATGTCTTGGTGTTGCTGATTGTAATTTTCATGTGCTTCCATAATTCTAATTCCAGCCCAGCCCAAATCATTGAAGGGACGGTGATGTCCTCCACGACCAAAACGATCCAATCTATAAATCATCATTGGGTTCATTTCTGGCATATATGTCTGAGTTGTCTTTAAAACGTAACGCGCAAGTTGGCGCGAAATTCCATCTACCTCTCCACCATAGAATCGTCGCATTTGTCGTTCGCGTTCAGTTTCGGTGGGCGGAACTGGCTCACTGAAAATTCTGAAATCGCGATTACTGATTACGCCATTTACCCCTTCAATATTCCCGATCATATCATTATTTAATACTCCAATAATTTCCCAACCATTATTTTTTGCGTACGCCGCAAAACCTTTTCCGCCAAATAGCCCTTGTTCTTCACCACTTAATCCCAAATAAATAATGCTGCTTTCAAATTTATATTTTGAAAGAACCCTAGCCGCTTCAATAGCCCCTGCCATGCCACTGGCGTTGTCGTTAGCGCCGGGTGCATCTTTTGTGTAATCGCTGCCGTCGCTGTTTCGCGAGTCTATATCACCACTCATGATGATGTATCGGTTTGGGTATTTTGTTCCTTTTTGAACCGCAGCCACGTTTACAATCCAAGTGTCTTGGGGAATGCGGTCGTTGCCTTCGGCTTTTACGAAATCTTTTTGATAGAAAACATTTAAACAGTTGTTGCACTCTGTTGAAATCTTTTCAAATTCAGATTTAATCCATCTTCGTGCTGCACCGATGCCACGGGTGTTGCTTACGGTATCGCTAAAAGTATTTCGGGTGCCGAAATTAGCAAGCGTTGTGATATCAGCCTCAATTCTTTCCGAAGAAACAGCTTTTATGATATCGTAAATTCTTTGATCGGTTTGCGAATAGGAAGAAGCGGTAAAACAAAAAATAATGATGGAAATAAAACTTTTCATCGGCAAGGGATTTTTTTTAAAAATACCAAAAAGAACGAAGAACGTCCCAAAACTTTTAAAGAATGTAAAATTTGTAATTATTTTGATTCTGAAACGATAGCAAGTTTATTACCATTGGGGCTTATGGCCATACGGCTAATATTCTTCAGGCCATATTCTTCAAGGGAAGCAACCTTGGTCCATTCTGAATCGCCTAAAGTATCGTACATGTAGAGTTTATTGCCACTGCCAATAAGAATTTGTGTGTCATTGATCCAAACATAATCCTGAATGCCGATGGGTAATTGTGTTACAAAAAAACTTTCAAAGGAATCCATATCCAAAAGATATAGGTCTAAATTTCCTTCCTCATTTACCAGGGAATAACTCATAGAATTTGTTTTCGGGACTTTTTGTAACGACCTTCCGGCATTTCGGAAAAGTGTGTCGGCAGTTTTTGTTTGAAGATTTATGAAAACCAAATCCATTGTATTGCCATTTAAAACCGTGGCAAGAATTTCTTTGTCATTATAAAAAGCGAAATAAGCTACTTGTAAATCTTTAATCAACTCTGAAGAAGTTCCGGTTTTATAATTGTATTTGTATAATCTCTGTAAACCGTCTTTATCAAGCCTTACTGCAGCCACATCATTAGATGAAGGGAATGTTTGTGGGGAAAATTCACTGCCATTTTTTGTTGGAGTATTAAACCATTCCCAAACGCGATATGTGACGTGAAACTTTGCAATATCATTTTGCCCTTCATTATTGCTCGAATAAAGAATAAAATCGTCCGTTTGAAATGAAGGTTGGTTATTGTAYCCTTTATTGCTGGAAACTGGTTGAATGTTTAATAATTCTAACCCTTCATATGCGGGAGAAATATCAAAAACATATACTTCGGTATTGGTTTGTGCGAACGTATTATAGGTAGTGAATAGGATGGATAGGAAAAGGAACTTCTTCATTATAAATTGTTTTTTTAAAAATAGCAAACTTCGAACCAAAATACTGCTAAAAATAAAACCGCATCATTTCTGAAGCGGTTTTAAGAATAATTTATTAATTGATTTAAAACGGATAGTTGTTTTCCGAAATAACTTTATGGGCAATCGTTCTTCTTAATTCGCCAATGTTTGGCATGTTTTGGTATTTTGTGAATCGTTTAAGGCCCATCAACATCGCACGTTGTTCATCACCTTCAGCAAAGGAAAGAATTGCTTCTTTAGCTTTCACGGTAATAATATCTACTGCGTGATAAAGATATAACTGCGACATTGCAATTTGTTCTTTTTGCGAATCCTTGCCGAAACGCTTGGCGTTCTTTTCGGTACGTAAAATGGCACTTTCGGCCATGTAGATTTCAATCAAAATATCTGCCGCTGCCATTAGCGTTTGCTGATGCTCTTCAAGTTCGGTTCCGTATTTTTGGACTGCGCTTCCGGCTACCATTAAGAACACTTTTTTCAGTTTTGCAATCATTGCTTTTTCTTCAGAAAGCAATTCAGAAAAATCTGGCGTTTCAAAAGAAGGTATTCCCATCAATTCCGAAGCTACTGCTTGGGCGGGATTTAAAAGATCTACGTGCCCTTTCATTGCTTTTTTTACCAACATTCCCACCGCCAACATACGGTTGATTTCGTTGGTCCCTTCATAGATACGGGCAATTCGCGCATCGCGCCAAGCAGATTCCATAGGGGTATCTGCACTATAGCCCATTCCGCCGTAAATCTGGATTCCCTCATCACTGCAATTTTGAATGTCTTCAGAAACGGCAACTTTCAAGATGGAACACTCAATGGCGTATTCCTCTACACCTTTTAATTCTGCTTCTTGGTGAGAATTGCCAGCTTTTACACGAAGCGCAATTCTGTCCTCAATATTTTTTCCGGCACGGTAGCTGGCACTTTCTCCCACATACGCACTGGTTGCCATTTCGGCCAATTTCAGTTTTATTGCGCCAAAGGAGGAAATAGGCACATTAAACTGAATGCGCTCATTTGCGTATTTAACGGCACTTGAAATAACACGGCGTTGTGCGTCAAGACTAGCGGCGGCAAGTTTAATTCGGCCTACATTCAAGGCGTTCATTGCAATTTTGAAACCTTCACCGCGCTCGCCCAACATATTTTCAACAGGAACTTTCGTGTCAYTGAAGAAAACCTGACGGGTAGAGGAGGAGTGGATTCCTAACTTCTTTTCTTCCTCGCCCATTGAGATTCCGTTTTCTGGGTCGTTTTCAACAATAAAGCCAGTGATATATTTATCATCTTCAATACGTGCAAATACAATCATAGTATGACAGAAACCTGAATTTGAAATCCACATTTTCTGCCCACTTATCTTGTAGTATTTTCCGTCTTCAGAAAGTACGGCTTTTGTCTTACCGCTGTTGGCATCGCTTCCCGCACCCGGTTCAGTCAAGGCATATGCGCCAAACCATTCGCCCGTAGCAAGTTTTGGTACGTATTTTTTCTTTTGCTCTTCGGTTCCATAAAGCGTAATAGGCAGCGTACCGATACCCGTGTGCGCTCCAAAGGCAGTAGCCACAGAACCGGTAGCACCAGAGATATAGTCACAGACAAGCATCGTGGTTACAAAGCCCATGCCAAGTCCGCCATATTCTTCGGGCACGGCCACGCCCAATAGGCCCATTTCTCCTGCCTTGCGCATAATCTCTTCGGTGAGAGCATAATTTTTATGTTCAAATTCCTCCTTTTTGGGCCAAATTTCGCGATCTACAAATTCCTTCACGGAATCGCGCATCATCTTTTGTTCTTCGGAAAAATCTTCCGGGGTAAAGACGTCTTCGGCTTTTGTTTCCTTTACTAGGAATTGACCGCCTCTTAGTAATTCAGAGTTATTTTTAGTTTGTGTTTCCATTTTTTTTATTTTGTATTTTGAATTCTAAATTTTGAATGAAAATTTAGATGTTATTGTTTTTTAAATTGGTCTGAGCCGTGATTATTATTTTGGTCAAAATGTTTATTATGTGTTCTATTTCATCAAAAAAGAGGAAATATTAAGTTGGGTCAAATTAGACTTGTCCAAAAGATTAAGCCAATATTTTGTTTAACGTGCCTCCTTAGACGCGATGGACATTTTATTTATAAAATCCTTTTTCGACTGGGCTGCCGATGCTTCTTCAACGTTAGCACCTATACTGGTTGCCGAACGTAAAAGCTGTTTTGAAAGAATATATTCCTTTTCATTTTGAAGTTTTTGGTACAAAGAAATTATATCGAGGGAAAACTTAAAAGTTTTGTCAATTATGATATTTTCCTTCTTCGGCTCCATTCCTTCAAAATTTTGAATTCAACATTTAAAATACTTCATAAATACCAGCCGCTCCTTGTCCAGTTCCCACGCACATTGTTACCATTCCGTATTTACCTTGTAGGTTTCGCTTGCGCATTTCATCAAAAAGTTGAACGGAAAGTTTCGCACCGGTACAACCCAGTGGGTGGCCCAAAGCGATAGCGCCGCCGTTTACGTTTACTCTTTCCCTATCCAAACCAAGTTCACGGATTACGGCCAAAGACTGTGAGGCAAAGGCTTCGTTCAATTCTATGAGTTCCATTTGGTCTTGCTTCAATCCAGCTTGTTTTAAGGCTTTTGGAATTGCATAAACTGGCCCAATTCCCATAATGCTTGGCTCCACGCCAACTGCGGCAAAGCTTACCAATCTTGCGATGGGTTCAAGGTTTAATTCCTTCATCATTTCTTCGCTCATAATAACAGCAAAAGCTGCGCCATCACTCATTTGTGATGAATTTCCAGCGGTAACACTTCCGCCTTCGGCAAAGACTGGGCGCAATTTTGAAAGAGCCTCAATATTTGTTCCCTCTCTAGGGCCTTCATCATTATTTACGGTATATTTTTCGGTTACTTTTTTTCCCGAATCGTTTACGAAAGTGTGTTCCACTTTAATAGGCACAATTTGATCTTGAAAACGATTTTCATCCTGAGCTTTTAACGCGCGCATTTGGCTTGTATAGGCAAACTCGTCTTGATCCTCTCGGGAAACATTGTATTTTTTGGCAACTGCTTCAGCAGTCAATCCCATATTCCAGTAATAATCTTCGTGGCCCTCCTTTGCCAATTTATAATCTGGAACTGGTTTGTAACCACCCATTGGGATGTAACTCATGCTCTCCGCACCACCTGCAATAATGCAATCTGCCATTCCCGTTTGAATTTTTGCCGCAGCGATCGAAATGGTTTCCAAGCCAGAAGCGCAATAACGATTTACCGTCATWCCAGGAAYWTSGWCRRTRTYCAAWCCMATYARSGARATCAWTCGRCCMATATTMARSCCTTGYTCTGCTTCSGGCATTGCGTTACCAACGATTACATCGTCAATTCGTTTTTTGTCGAGTTGCGGTAATTCGTTCATTATATATTTAATGGTTTCCGCAGCCAGTTCGTCTGGACGCTTGAAGCGGAATACCCCGCGCGGTGCTTTGCCCACTGCGGTTCTGTATGCTTTAACAATATATGCAGTTCTTTGTTTCATAATTTCTTTTTTAGATAAGAGAGAAGAGAATAGAGAAAATAGACTTTAAAGGTTCTCTGTTCTTTGGTCTCTGTTCTTTATTCTTTATTTTAATTTCTCAACGGTTTCCCCTTCTGAATCATATGCTGAAGTCGTTCCAAAGTTTTTCTTTCTCCAGTTAAACTTAAGAAAGCCTCTCTTTCCAGGTCAAGTAAATATTGTTCGCTTACATAGCTTGCTTCGCTCAAATCGCCACCTGCCATTACATAGGCAAGCTTATTGGCTATTTTTTTGTCGTGCTCGCTGATGTAATTACCTGCCACCATTTGATCGGTTCCCACGAGAAACATTCCCAAGGCTTGCTTTCCGAGTACTTTCACATCGGTTCTTGGAATTGGTTTTGTGTAGCCTTGGTCGGCCATAAAACGCGCAACTTCCTTCGCTGCCGCAATTTGCCTGTTTTGGTTTACGATAACGATATCTTTTCCTTTTTGAAGAATACCCGTATCGTAAGCTTCATAGGCTGAAGTGGAAACTTTTGCCATTCCAATGGTCAAGAAATATTCCTGAAGTCTGTTCAATTCCACATCATCTTTTTTGAAAGTGTCGCTGGCGCGCATTGCCATTTCCTTGGAACCACCACCGCCGGGGATTACTCCAACGCCAAATTCAACCAAACCTATGTAACTTTCGGCTGCTGCAACCACGCGGTCTGCGTGGAGCGTAAACTCACAACCTCCACCCAAGGTCATTCCATGGGGTGCAACCACCACGGGAATAGAGGAGTAGCGGATGCGCATACTTGTATCCTGAAAATACTTTACGGCTGCATTTAATTCTTCATACTCTTGTTCTACTGCCATCATAAAGATCATACCAATGTTGGCGCCCACGGAAAAGTTTTTGCCGTTGTTGGCAATTACCAAACCGTTAAAACTAGCTTCGGCAAGGTCTATAGCCTTGTTTACACCGGCAAGTACATCGCCCCCAATACTGTTCATCTTGCTTCGGAATTCTACATTTAGAATACCATCGCCCAAATCTTCAACCACAACGTCTTTGTTGCTCCAAACTTCCTTGGATTTTCGGATGTTATCCAGAATAATAAAGGCATCCTGTCCGGGTATTTTTTTATGTATTTTGTCTGGGATACTGTAATAGTATGTGTTCCCTTCACGTACTTCATAAAAGCTATCCACGCCACTCTCAAGCATTTCATTTACCCAAGGGGCGGGCTCTTTCCCTAAATCTTTTATTAGTTCAATTCCCTTTTTCACGCCCACGGCATCCCATATTTCAAACGGGCCGTTTTCCCAGCCGAAACCGGCTTTCATGGCATCATCAATCTTGTAAAGTTCGTCGGTTATTTCTGGGATTCTTTTGGATACATAAGCAAACATAGCCCCGAAGTTTTTTCGGTAGAATTCGCCAGCTTTGTCATCTCCTTTTATAAGAATTGGGAAACGGTCGGCAACATTATCAACCGATTTGGTTTTTTCCAAGGTACCAAAAGATGCTTTTTTGCTTTTTCGGTATTCCATAGCATCCAGGTCGAGTGATAGGATTTCACTGCTTCCATCATCGTTCTTCACTTTTTTGTAAAAACCCTGTCCGCTTTTGCTTCCCAGCCATTTGTTTTCCATCATTGTGTTGATGAATTTTGGCAGTCTGAAGGTTTCATGCTCTTCATCGTCGGGCACATTTTCATAGATTCCGTTTGCAACGTGCACCAAGGTATCGAGACCAACCACATCAACGGTGCGAAAGGTTGCCGATTTGGGTCGACCGATTACCGGCCCGGTCAGTTTATCTACTTCTTCCACGGTAAGGTCCATTTCCTTTACTTGGTGGAAAAGACTTTGAATGCCGAAGATTCCGATTCTGTTTCCTATAAATGCAGGAGTGTCTTTTGCGACCACGGAAGTTTTCCCGAGGAATTTTTCGCCATATTCATTTAAAAAGTCTAAAACTTCTGGCGAGGTTTTTGGTCCGGGAATGATTTCAAAAAGTTTTAGATAGCGTGGCGGATTGAAAAAGTGGGTACCGCAGAAATGTTTCTGAAAATCATCGCTATGGCCTTCGCTCATTAAGTGTATTGGGATTCCGGAAGTATTTGTGGTAATAAGTGTGCCTGCCTTTCGGTGTTTTGCAAGATTTTCAAAAACCTGCTTTTTAACGTCCAGGCGCTCTACAACCACTTCAATAATCCAATCGGCAGTGTTTACCTTGGAAATATCGTCCTGGAGATTTCCGGTGGAAATTCGCTTTGCAAAATCTTTGTGGTAAAGAGGTGCAGGATTACTCTTTATGGCTTTCTGCAAATCGTCGTTCACGATTCGGTTTCGTACCACTTTGTCTTCCAGGGTAAGTCCTTTTTTCTTTTCGGCATCATTAAGCTCACGAGGAACAATATCGAGCAATAGCACTTCCACGCCTATGTTGGCGAAATGGCAGGCTATGCCGCTTCCCATAATTCCGGAACCGATTACCGCTACTTTGTTAATTCTTCTTTTTGACATGTTTTTTAAAGTTATTGGTTAATAGTTATTCGTTAATTGGGTTATAACTATTTTCCTAATTCCTAATTCCTAATTCTTTATTCCGAGTCGTATATTTTTTTCGAATTGATTAATTCGTTGATGGTGTTTGCAACCTTTTTGAAAATCTCCAGTTCTTCGGCAGAGACATTTTTTTTTACCGCTTCATCAAAACCTAAAACCACCCCTTTTGAAAAATCGCGCATCTCCTTTCCGAAAGGCGTTAAGTGAATCAAAACCCCGCGGCCATCTTCTGGATTGGGTTTGCGCTCTATCAAACCTTTTTGCTCCATAGATTTCAAGGTTCTCGAGAGACTCGTTGCCTCCATTCCCATTTTGGGTCCAAGGGCCGTGGAGGGCGTACCTTCCTCGGGATCAATGCTAATTAGGGCAAAGCCCGTAGCCATGGTGCTTCCTTTTTTTCCAGCTTCTTCATTGTACATTTTTGTTACGCTCATCCAAGTGGAGCGCAATATATAATCAATTGTTTTTTCCTTCATTAACACCCTTTGAAAAAATGGAATATCAAATATACAAAAATTTATTATGCGTGCATAGTATATGGGAATGTTTTTTAAGGTTAGGTATTAGGCATTAGGTATTTGTACTGTGTATTGAGTATTGAGTATTGAGTAGAGATAAGAGAGCAGAGATAGGAGAGTAGGTATCTTGTAAAATTAACCACCAACAAATCACACATTCATATAATCACATTCCGACTACTGCCTACAGCTTACAGTTGACTGGAAAATCAATTTACAACAAATTTCAATCCCACAATGGAGGCAATGAGGGTTGAAAGGAAGAAAATGCGCCAAAAAGTAGCGGGTTCATTAAAATAGAAAATGCCGACCAAGACGGTCCCAACAGCCCCAATACCCGTCCAAACTGCATAGGCGGTACCGATTGGTAATGTTTTTGTAGCCTTAATAAGTAGAAACATGCTAATGAAAAGACAGATTAAAAAACCTCCAAACCATAATTTTGAATCAAGGCCGGAGGTTTCCTTTACTTTTCCCAAACAAGCTGCAAATGCAACTTCAAATAAGCCAGCGATTATAAGGAGGAGCCAGTTCATGAATTTTAGGAATTATGCTCATAAATCTTATTGTACAGATCTWWATATTTTTCTTTGATGACTTTACGTTTCATTTTCATAGTAGGGGTTAGGTGGCCACCTTCAATGCTCCATTGCTCAGGGGTGAGCTCAAACTTCTTTACTTTTTCCCATTGGCCGAAACGTTGGTTATAAAAATCAATTTCTTTTTGGATACGGTCAATAACATCTTGGTTTTTTACCAATTCTGCAGGATCTGAAGGTATGTTGCGTCCTTTTTTGTTGCCCCATTCTTTTACAAACTCAAAATCAGGCTGTATCAAGGCAGCCGGCATTTTTTCGCCTTCGCCTATTACCATGATTTGGTCAATAAAACGCGATTGTTTCATTGCATTTTCCAAAAGCTGTGGGGCCACATATTTACCGCCACTGGTCTTAAACATTTCCTTTTTGCGATCGGTAATTTTAAGGAAGCCCTCGCTATCCACTTCACCAATATCTCCCGTATGGAAATAACCATTTTTAAGCACCTCTTCTGTCTGTTCTTGGTTTTTGTAATAGCCGCACATCACTTGTGGACCTTTTACCAATATTTCTCCGTCTTCAGCAATTTTTACTTCGGTTTCTCTTAGCGGCTTGCCTACGGTTCCTATTTTAAAACCGTGGTTGCGCATATCGTTTACGGAAACTACTGGAGATGTTTCAGTCAATCCATAGCCTTCCATCACCGGAATTTGCGCAGCGTTGAAAACCCTTGCCAAGCGCGGCTGCAAGGCTGCACTACCGGAAGCAATGGCCTTTAGGTTTCCGCCCAAGGCCTCTTGCCATTTGCTGAAAATAAGCTTACGGGCAATTTTTAATTTACTTTCGTACCACCAGCCATTTTGGCCGTAGGGTTCGTATTTAAGACCAAGCTCTATGGCCCAGAAAAAGAGTTTTTTCTTAATTCCCGTAAGGTCGGCACCTTTGGCATAAATTTTATCRTAYACTTTTTCMAGCAAACGCGGAACGGCGCTCATAACGTCGGGCTTTACTTCTTTTAGATTTTCGCTGATGGTTTCCAGCGATTCCGCAAAATGGATTTCTACCCCGCAATATTGATACATATACTGCAGCATGCGCTCATAAATATGGCAAACGGGCAGAAAACTTAATGCTTTTGATTTTCCAAGTTCAATGGGTAAACGTTCTGAGCTGTATTTGGCGTTTGAAGCGATATTTTTATGCGAAAGCATTACCCCTTTAGGCTTTCCGGTTGTGCCTGAAGTATAAATTAAGGTTGCCAAATCATCCTCGTTTATGGCTTCTTTTCTTTTATCCAACTCGTCCTGGTTGCTTTTGTCT
Source organism: Aequorivita sp. (assembly GCA_002733915.1). Taxonomy (GTDB): domain Bacteria; phylum Bacteroidota; class Bacteroidia; order Flavobacteriales; family Flavobacteriaceae; genus Aequorivita. The sequence goes on along the minus strand of NVXN01000004.1, from coordinate 159,597 downwards.
TTACCTTCATCTAGTACCTCTTGCCAGTTTTTGGCGCCTTTAACTTCATCAAAGGTATAAACCTCCTTTAATGAGGGTACGTTAGTTTTTATTTTCTGGACTTTATCATAAACCTCTTTACAGGATACGAAACAATAGACTGATTCACTGTGGTTTAAAACGTATTCATATTCATCTTCAGAAATGGTGGGGTAAATGGGTACGTCTTGTGCACCGGTCTGCATAATTCCAATATCGCAGATGTTCCACTCGGTACGGTTGGTCATTGAGATTACCGCAATTTTATCGTTCGGTTTAATGCCCATTCTTATAAGCGCGCGACTTAATGCATTGGCTTTATCAATATATTCCTGGGTTGAAGTGGCTTTCCACTTCCCGTTGTATTTTGTAACGAGTGATTTTTCTTGAGGATATTTTTCAAGCTGATAATATGGGAAATCGAAGAGTCTTTTTGGATCTGTCATGATTGTATTGTTGAGGAAGTGAAAATAGCAATTTTTTTTAAGTTTGCGTAAGAAACAATATAAGGAATGGCAAATTTTGCCATTCCTTATATTGTATATAATGTAGAAAGATTTTCTTTACACTCTTATTTCTGTAGAATTTTTTGTGGGGTGAATACCTTTAAAATATTCAGAATGGAAAACATTAAGATAGCCATTATGAATTGGCATTCTTTCTTTTAGGATAAATCTTTTTTCTTCTATATTTATTTCATCGTCTTTCGAATTTAGAAAATAAAATTTTAAGGTTATGATAATTATAACTCACCTTCCCAGTCTTTCAATACTTTTAAAAATTCTTTCTCATCTTCGGCTAAAACGTAAAATGAAAATTTATTCGTTTGTTTTGGCTCATCAATTTCTTCATCATTATAATAAATCTCAGTGAATTCAGTAGAGAAGAAAAAAATACATCCTAGATACTTATTATTTTTATATTCAATTTTTCCTGAAATAAGATGCCCTTTGTAGCTAGACCAATCTATATTTTCATATTTCTGGAATGTTTTAAATCCGTCTGTTTTATCTTTTTCAGTGTAAATAAAGGTGTTTTTTGAAAGTTTTTGAGACACTTCTGCTTCATTCCCTGTCCATGTATGCTCATCTAATTTAATTTTTTCTAAAAATTTTTGAATGGGTGGACATTCTTTATTTTGTGAAAAGCTACAGTTTACTGAACAGATCATAATCAATAGACAAATTATACTTGTTTTTTTCATAAGGTTATTTTTTAAGGTTATTTATTAATAAATTGGTTTTTCAGGATAACCCGATGTGTATTCCGTATGGGAAACATCCAAATAGATATTACAATTTGGCATGCGCTCTTTTAAAATAAATCCCATTTCTAGGATTTCCTCTTCAGTTTCGTTTTCTTCCGAATCTAAAAAGACTTCTTTCAAGTTTTGGTTGTTTAAAGATTCACATAAATGGGAAAGTGTGATTTGGGTTCTGGTGATGTTCAACCGTTCTAAATGCGGCATTTGATTGAAGTAGGGGATACTGGCTTTGGTAATATTTGGGTGGCTGCGCAACGTAAGTTCTTTTAATTGCTGTAACTTGCGGATGTGCGCAACGCCTTCATCGGTAACCCATGTCCTTTTCAAATATATTTTAGGAATAATGGATACTCTTTTTGAAAGATAATAGAAAAATTCATCGTCATTACTTTCATCAATTGCGGTGTAACCTGACATTTCTGTTGGAATGTTTTCTAATTTCTCAATGCGAAAATGGCGCTGCCAGAATTTTTTTTCTTCCTTGGAGAGTTTCATTATCAAGTGTTATAATTCACTGGCATGTTTAGCACCGTTATTTCTTAGAAGTTTATAGATTCGGTTATATTCGTCTGCTTTCTCATTATCTATCGGTGGGCTATTTCTAACATATGATTCCCTCTCTTGAATAAAATCTAGAATAGTTTTATTGTCAGTAGGATCAATAAAATTCATATCTAAATCATATCTTTTTACCGCCTCAGTTAAAAATGTGGTGAAACCTGTGTCCAAACTAAATTTTGTAATGTTTCTTTCAGAAGAAATATAATTTGGATATTTATAACATCTAAAAGAAGTACGAATTCTATTCCACATCAATTGAATTTTTAGTTTGGCAGATTCAATGATATCTTGCCCAGTAATAGCGCAGGACATTTCCCAAATACTTTCTTGATATCCATAGCTAACTCCAGGGTTGGGATTTAAAGCCATTTGTTTTTCATAAATGGCATGGCAAGTACCTGCCAACTGTTCTTTTGTTGGGTTACTGCAATTAAAAGTTTGTTCTATACCCTCTTTCGTATAAAACTTCCAAGTACCGGGAGTTGGAAAATTTGTAGAAGTATAATTACCAACCCCAGCTAATTGTCCGTTGTCAAAATAAACTTTCCATTCGCCTTTTTTCTCACCATCTGTATAATTGCCAACCGTTTCTAATTTTCCGTTTTCATAAAAGGTTTCCCAAATTCCCTCTTTCAGTCCTTTTTTTAGATTTCCTGTTTCTTTTAAGGTGGTAGTATTTGAATAATATTTTTTCTCGATTTGGGCATTTGTTTGGAAATTTAAAATGAGAAAAAGAAATACGAGGATTAGATTTGGTTTCATAGATTAAGCTTTAGGGATAATTTTAATATGGAAACTTTTCCCCTGTAATAAATTCAGCCATTTGCTTGTAATAATCTGAATACGAATTTTCTTTTACAGATTTGAAATTAAATCCTTCAATAATGGTTTTTTCATACTGATAATTACAACTTTCACAATCTTTAGTGCTGATATTATAATCCCGTTCGTTGTAATCTCTTAAACTAAAATTAAAGCTGGTGTTTTGGCGTTTTAATTTTTCAAATAAAGCCAAGTTGTTTTTAAAAATAAATTCCGCCAATTGATTGCTTAGTGCAGTTTGTAAACCATTGTCATCTCTTAATTCTGTCGGAGCTTCAAATGGTGTGGTAACAAAACGAACATATTTTTTATAGGGCACTTCAGGTTTCCAATCTTGTTTTCCATTTACGAACTGTTTTGCAGCATAATCTTGTGTTTCAAAAACAATATAAAATTGTTTGGTTCCTTGTGCGCTCCCAATAAATGAGATAATAACAAAAAGGCAAATTGAGATAAATTGTTTCATAATTTTTCAGTTTTAATATTTATATAATAATAAACAACCCCCAAATCCACATCCATCCAGACAAGCTGTGAGTTATTTAGCTTCAATATTTTATAAGTGTATCTATCAGCAGTTTCCCATTCCATCAGCAATTTTTTTCCATCCAAAAGATATTCCCCAGAAGTAGGTTGCGCCAGCATTTTTGAACGATTGTAGAAAACTTGGTTAGCCTGAAACTCAATCTCGCTTTGGTAATACAATTTCACGAGTTCGACAGCTTTTTCATTAAGTTGCTCCAATTCATAAAGATCCAACCGTTGCTTTTCATTCAATTTAGAGTATAAGGCAGTATTAAATACATCTCGAAATTGCTGTTCTCCATCATTGGTTGCAGCTATCTTTTTATAGGAAATCTTTTCGAGTTGCCAAGTGCCAATAAACTGATTGGGGTTTTGTGAAAAAGTAAGTTGGCAGCACAGAAACGAAATAAGGAAGAGAATTAAATATCTCATTTCACGTGGGTTTAGGTTTAAACAAATTAACAAGATGTTAACATATAAACCAATACACCTAAATGCGTATTTTTTAAATAAGCCCTTGCAAGATGCACTTCTTTATAAGTTCAGAAGTATTCTTACAATCCGTCTTTCTGAGAATGTTGTTGCGGTGGGTTTTTACCGTTAGTGGACTTATGAATAAAGCAGCTGCAATTTCATTATTATCTTGTCCATTAGCTATTAGTTTGAGTATATCAATTTCCCTTTTGGAATATTTTATGGAGATATTGGTAAAACCGGCCACTGGAATATTTAAGAAGGAAGGCAAATCGTTTAACCCAATTAAAGAAAGGGTATGGGTATTGTTTTTGGTAAGGTGGTCTATGCGCGTATGGATATTTAAGGATTTGCCAAAATTTCCGGCATCATCCAAGGTTAGAAGCAGTGCTTGATGGTTTAACATGGCATAGCTACCATCTTTCATGCGGCTTCTAAAGGAAAAACAGGATTTGTAATTTAAAACCAGATCCTTTCCGAGGGTGCCATATAGAAATTCTAAATTCGCTTGTTCGGCTGCGGCCACAAAATCCATATCGTCAGTATGGATCGTTGCTAAAATATCGTTAAAGCTAACCGTGGCAGGGTCAAATCCATGTATGTCGGTTATAGATTTACTCACGTTTGACAGTGACATGTCAAAAAAATCGATGATGTAATAATAAAAGGGGCCTGTACTTATTATGGAGTTTATTAATTCTTCAAATTTAAATTGAGTTAAAGAAGTATTTTTAGTGGCTGTGAGCTGTGTTTTTTCCCATATTGAATGAAGTTTGAGGATTTCATTGCCCATAAATTTTTCAAGTATTTTTTGGCTAAATATATCATTTTTCCCAAACAATTTTTTCTGCATTAAAAAAAACTTCAACCTACCGATAAATATAGATTTCAATCCATTCCCAAATGTTTTGGAGGTATTTTAAATGTGATGATAACGAGACAGATACGTGTTTAAAATCGTACATTTTTTTACACATTGTGCATTTTCATCCAAAGAAAAATTAATTTTTAAAAAGTTAAGAAACAGCTAAATAAGATTTTGTTAACTACTGATCTCAAAATAAGGCTTAAATTATATCTAAACTTGATTTAGAAAAAACTAAATCCAATTTTATATTAACCATCATTTATAGGTTATGAAATTTGATTTTTCAAATTTATTCCCATAAATGAACAAAAAACTAAAAAAAAATGAAAAGGTTTATTGTACCAATTTTAGCATTAACATTGATTACGGCAACAAGTTGTAATATCGACAAAAAAGGCAAAACTGAATTACCGGAAGTGGATGTTGACGTGGAAGAAGGTAATCTTCCGGAATTTGATGTTAATTGGGCTGACGTCGATGTGAGTACAGCTACCAAAACAGTAGAGGTCCCTAAGGTTGTAGTGGTAATGGAAGAAGAAAAAGTGGAAGTTCCAACTATTAATGTTGATATGCCCAATGAAGAAGAGTATGAACAAGAACTTATTGTTGATGCAGAAGTTGAGGGAGTAGAACACGATATAGAAATCAAGGAAATTAGGGCCACTAATAACAGGCTTTATGTAATTGCGGCCCTTGAAGAGCTGACAACAAGTCTTGGAGATAAAAAAATGCGTGTTCAAGATCAAGTAACTCTTAATGCACCCGATCTGGATGTAAAATATATTATTGTTGGAAAAAAACCGAACAGAATCTACAACAATAGAAATATGTATGTAGCAACAATGAACGATTTACCCGCAAATGTAAAAGACGCAGAAGTTATCTATAATAGATAATTAGATAAATCCTAAATAGGAAGAAGGCTTTGATTTTTTTTAAATCGAAGCCTTTTTTGTACTATCCAAACCATTTTTTACTTCTCATTTCTCAAAACTGTCATCCTGAGCCTGTCGAAGGGACACTTCCAACTTCCAGCTTCCAATTTCCATCGCGTGAAATGACAGTTTCATAGATATAGATATTATAGTTAAATTTAATATTTGGTTTAAATAAAAGGAACGCGATGCAATCGCGAAGCAGCGGGGGGATATACGACTCAACGAGAAACATCATTTATATCAATTATCATTATATGGGAAAAATAAAATGGATTCAGGATATTGATTGGAAATCAAAATTGATTGACCTTCTTATTGTAATAATCGGCATTACCATAGCTTTTCAACTCAATAACTTTAATGAGGCAAACAAAGCGAAAACAAAGGAAAGTGTTTATTTAAAAAGTTTTTCCGAAGAAAACAGCAAGAACGAAGCGAGTCTTACTGAAGCCCTGGAATTTGCACAGAAAACTAAAAATGATATTGATTCCCTAAAACAAACTCTTCTTTCAAAAAATTATTCAAGTGAGGAGGTTAAAAATTTATCGGTAAGTATGATGTCCCTATCGGACTTTCATCCATCTACGGTAACTATGGAAAACATTACTGAATCAGGTGATTTTGAACTAATTGGAGATTTTGAGTATAGGGAAAAATTAATAGACGTTTATAATGCGTATAAAACCACCTCTCAACTAGAAGCTATATTGGCAGACTATGTAAATGAATATGTAACCCCTTTCTTTTTTGAAAATATAAGACTTCGTGATTTTACATTCCTCCAAAATAATTTTATAGACAATCCTGTATTTGAAACTATTGTGATTGGTTATGACGCCCTTTTAACCCAAAAGATAAATGGATATAAAGAGAATTTAGAAAAGCTGAAAGGGCTAAACAAATTATAAATCCCAACCATCCAATAATCCATTCTTCCCCGCCTGCGTGGGCGTCCCGCCCCTGTCCTCCGCAGTCATAAAATATTAATTATCATAAATAACAAATGAGTTTTTCAAGAAAGGAAATTGAAGCCAGTTATGGGAAGTTTTAATTAGGTTTGTAATAATTTAATGAAGCCCTAATGCATACTGCTACACCTAAAAATCTTTCCGTACAAACACTGTTATTTCTTATCTTCTTTTGTCCCTTAGTAGGCTTTAGTCAATTTTATCAGTTGGGGGAAACCCTGGACGGTGTTCAGGCCGGCGATTACAGTGGTTTTTCCGTAAGCTTGAATAATGAGGGAAACAGAGTAGTAGTGGGAGAGGTGCAGGACCAAAATGTAATAACGCATCTAGGGCAGATAAAAGTGTATGAATATACCAACGATAGCTGGCAGCAATTGGGACAAACCATAGTAGGCGATCCAGAAGGGCGCTTTTTTGGGTATGCGGTAAGTATGAACGGCAATGGTAACGTGCTGGCTATAGGAAACCCCATGCTTGACAATGGTTTCGTTCGGATATATACCCTGGAAAACAATACTTGGGTGCAGTTGGGAAATGATTTAATAGGGCAATCTTTTGGCGATATGTTTGGGCAGGCCATAGCACTGGACCATACCGGAAATAAAATTGTGATTGGTTCCCCGGGCAATAATGGTAACGGTAACAACGGAGGCAGCACCCAGGTTTTTGAATATACGAATGATTCTTGGGTTCAGGTAGGAAATAACATTAATGGGGAGTTTGGTTTGGATTATTCCGGAGAGGCCGTAAGTATAAATTTTCACGGAAATATTATAGCTGTAGGTGCTAAAACGAACAGTGGGGGAGGTAATAATGCAGGACACGTAAGAGTGTATCAATTTGATGGTACTGATTGGGTGCAACAAGGGGAAGATATAAACGGAGAGGCAGCAGGCGATCTGTCTGGCCGTTCCGTTAGCCTAAATGCCTCCGGAACTATAGTTGCCATAGGTGCTGCAGATAATGATGCCAACGGTATATCTTCCGGGCAGGTTAGGATATTTGAATTTCAGGATAATGAATGGTTGCAATTAGGTGCCGATATAGATGGAGAAAATGAATTTGATAATCTAGGCAGGGCCGTAAGTATAAACGGAAATGGCCATGTGGTTGCCGTAGCTTCTAGCTTTGCGGGCAATGGGGGATTGGTAAAACTGTATCAATATTTAAATGGAGAATGGCTGCAAGTGGATGAAACCCTCTTGGGCGCTAATTATGGAGATTGTTTCGGGTATTCCGTAAGCTTGAATAGTAGGGGAAATGTGCTTGCCGCAGGAGCACCCTTCTATGATGGAAATGGTGAGGATGCTGGTCAGGTAAAAGTGTACGGTACTTCAAGTATATTGTCCATACAAGAACAACACATAAACAACTTCTCGCTTTATCCCAACCCCACGGATGGCAAAGCTTCGCTATATATGGCAGATGATTCAGAAATATTTGCCATTACCATTGCCGATATAGCTGGAAATCAAATTATGAAAATTGATGCTAAAAAAAGCAAGGAAATAGACCTCACTAATTTTGCACAGGGTATGTATTTGTTGCAAATTGAAACTAATCTTGGAGTTTTTACGAGCAAGCTAATTAAGTATTAAGTTCGGGGAAATTGTATTGTGGTTTGTTGGATCTTTTATAAATTCTGTAAAGATTCAAAAGTGAAAAGTGAAAAATCAAAGGCTTAGAGATGAAAAATCCAAACAGCAAGTTAAAATTGGAACCGAAGAATATGGTTATGCCACTATGATTATTATAACTAGAGAAGAAAACGGGCTAAAGTTATTCCATCTTATGGAAAGTGAACTAACCCTACAAATGAAAAAAGTGTTGTATTAAGCATTAAACTCCTTGATACGCATCATTTTAAATGTAATTAACAGCAATAATTTTTTGTAGAGAGAAAATGAAAAATGACAATAACAGAATCGTTTATATCGATTTTATAAAAGTTTTTCTTACCTGTTTGGTAGTTGCCCATCACTCGGGGCAGGCTTATGGAAATACGGGCGGAGTATGGTTGGTATCCCATACCCCAAAGGTGGGATACTTAAAACCCTTCTTTTTCTTTAATGCTGCATATATGATGGGATTTTATTTCTTTATTGCAGGTTTCTTTACCTACTATTCCCTTAACAACAAACCAATACGCAGCTATTTAATGGATAGATTTAGGAGATTGGGAATACCCCTGTTGTTCTTTGCGCTACTAATTTTTGGACCGCTGCATTATATGCTAAGCAACAGTGAATCCAATTATTTTTACTTTTTGTGGGATTTACATTTCAACCATCCGCCGCTTTCATTGGGGCACCTTTGGTTTGTGGCCTCTTTACTGGCATTTTCCTTATTGTACTTACTTATAGTAAAATGGGTAAAAATGGAGAATAGGTTTTCAGAAGCTTTTAAATGGTGGTATGCTTTGCTGTACTTGCTTTTTTTGATTCCAATTACAATATGGGTAAGAAATTATTATCCAATAGACCATTGGGTAACGTGGATAATTCCGATTGAAGTTGCCCATCTTCCCCAATATTTAAGCTTGTTTTTATTGGGAGCTTTATTCAATAAAACCAAATGGCTACATGCCATTCAACCAGCTGTTGCATTTTCCTATATGTTTGTAGGCCTGCTAAGCTTCTTTTTTAAAGACGCAATTTATCAAGCCTTGCCAAAGCTATGGAGTGAAGCTATTATTGAGTCATTTTTGTGCGTAGGCTTATGTTTGGGGTTTATTTCCATATTTAAAATAGCAAGCTTTAAAATGAATATGTTTTTTAAATTTTTATCAGACAATGCATACGGTATTTATTTGTTCCGTTTATTGATTGTTATAGGCCTTCAAATGATGCTTTTGGATATTGAACTTGATACCAATCTTAAATTTGTTATGGTTACAATTTCAGGAATCCTTATATCCGCAGCATTGAGTTTTATATTGCGCAAAAATAAGTTGATACGGAAAATTATATAAATTTATAATTTCAAAGCGTCATTGCGAGCGCAGCGCGGAAATCCCACGATTGAACCCGTCATTGCGAGCGTAGCGAAGCAATCTCATAAAGCTACTTGTTATCATGATTGAAACTACACAACCGCAGATTGCTTCAGTCGCTCCTAGGGTCACTCCTTCGCAATGACGTTGCCAATGACGTGCACAACCGTCATTGCGAGGTCGATAGGCCGTGGCAATCTCATGAGATTACTTGTTATCATGATGAGATCTACACCACGGCAGATTGCTTCAGGCGCTCCTAAGGTAGCTCCTTCGCAATGATGTCACAGGATTTATTTTACTTTTTCAATCCACTTCCGTGCATTCACAAGGGCCTCAACCCACGGTGAAACCGCATCGTTTTTTCTCTCCTTCGGATAATACGCCCAATTCCACGGAAAGGTAGAACGCTCCAAATGCGGCATCATTACCAAATGGCGACCGGTCTTATCGGTCATCATTGCAGTGTTAAAAGAACTGCCGTTTGGATTGGCCGGTAATTTATCATAGCCGTATTTTGCGACTATGTTGTAGTGGTTTTCCTCTTTTGGAAAATAGAACTTCCCTTCGCCGTGCGCGGCCCAGATGCCCAAAGTGCTTCCCGCAAAGCTTGAGAGCATCACAGAATTATTTTCCTGAATTTTTACAGAGGTAAACACACATTCAAATTTTCCGGTTGCATTGTGGAGCATTTTCGGTTTTTCATCATCTTCAGGATTCAAAAGACCGAGTTCCACGAAAAGTTGGCAACCGTTGCAAACGCCAAGAGAAAGCGTATCTTCTTTTGCAAAGAAGTTTTTCAAAGCTTTATTGGCTTTTTCATTGTACAAAAACGATCCAGCCCAACCTTTAGCACTTCCCAACACATCGCTATTGCTGAAACCACCAACTGCAACTAACAGTTTTATATCTTCCAAATCTTCACGGCCTTCAATCAGGTCGGTCATATGCACATCCTTTACATCAAATCCTGCAAGGTGCATCATATAAGCCATTTCGCGTTCACTGTTGCTTCCTTTTTCACGGATAACCGCAGCTTTAGGTCGACCTCCCTCGACCCCTTCGAAGGAGGGGAGTTTACCATCGAAATACTTTGGAAACTCAAACTTCAGCGGTTGATTTTTATAATTGTCAAAACGTTGTTTTGCAAGATTTTCGCCGCTTTGGTTTCTATCTAATAAATACGAAGTTTGGTACCAAACATCGCGCATTTCAGAAATGTTGAAGTCTATTTCTTCTGAATGGTTTTTTATTGAAAGTGTATCGTTTTCGGAAACAGTGCCAATTTTTTTGAAATCAATCTTAGCTGAAGAAAGCATTCTTTCAACCGAAGCATCTTCCGAAGCTTGAATTACAATACCGGCATTTTCAGCAAAAAGCAATTTTATCAAATCATTTTCACCCAAAGTTGAAAGATCCACATCTGCGCCCAAATTTACATCTGCAAAACACATTTCCAGTAAAGTAGTAATCAATCCGCCCGAAGCTACATCGTGGCCGGCAAAGATTTTTTCATCTCTAATTAATTGCTGAAAGGTGTTGAAAACATTCTTTACATATTCAGGGTTTTTCACAGTAGGTGCATCATTTCCGATGGTATTTAAAATCTGACCAAAAGATGAACCGCCCAATTTAAAATCATCCTGTGAAATATTTATGTAGTAAATACTTCCACCGTTTTTCTGAAGAACAGGCTCGACAACCTTTTTAATGTCATTACAATTTCCAGCTGCGGAAATAATCACCGTTCCGGGAGAAATTACTTCGCCATCCTTGTATTTTTGCTTCATCGACAGCGAATCCTTTCCGGTTGGAACGTTGATTCCCAAATCTATTGAAAAGTCTGAAACCGCTTTTACGGCCTCATACAAACGAGCGTCTTCACCTTCGTTATTACACGGCCACATCCAATTGGCGGAAAGGGAAACGCTTTTTAAGCCATCTTTTAAAGGCGCCCAAACAATGTTGGTCAATGCTTCTGTAATTGCATTTCGCGAGCCTGCGGCGGGATCTATTAAAGCCGTTAATGGCGAATGGCCGATACTGATGACTACACCTTCTTTTCCATGGTAATCCAAAGCCATTACGCCACAATTATTCAACGGAAGTTGTAGTGGCCCGGCAGTTTGTTGTTTGGCAACGCGCCCCGTAACACAACGGTCTACTTTGTTGGTAAGCCAGTCCTTACAGGCCACGGCTTCCAGTTGAAGCACTTGTTCAACGTAATCTTTTATTTTTGAAACTTCGTAACCAGGATTTTTATAATTTCTGTTTACGGTTTTGTCTTTCATTATGGTTTTTGGCGAACTGCCGAACATATCTTCCAAGGCAAAATCCATCGGTTTTTCGCCTTTTTCGTTTTCGAAACTGAAACGTTGGTCGCCCGTAACTTTCCCTACTTCATACATTGGGGAACGTTCACGGTCTGCAACTTTCTTCAATTGTTGAATATTTTTCTCACCGATTATCAAGCCCATGCGCTCTTGGCTCTCATTGCCCATAATCTCTTTTGCAGAAAGGGTAGGGTCGCCAATGGGAAGTTTGTCCAAATCAATTTTTCCGCCAGTGTCTTCCACTAATTCGCTCAAGCAGTTTAGATGTCCACCCGCGCCGTGATCGTGGATGGAAACGATGGGGTTTTCATCACTTTCCACCATGGCGCGGATGGCGTTTGCAGCACGTTTTTGCATTTCAGGGTTGCTTCGTTGTATTGCATTCAGCTCAATACCACTATGGAATTCCCCCGTATCTGCTGAAGAAACCGCTGCACCGCCCATCCCTATACGGTAATTATCACCGCCAAGGACTACAATTTTATTGCCTTCCTGTGGTTTGCCTTTAATGGCTTGGCTCGCTTTTCCGTAACCAATTCCGCCTGCGAGCATGATAACTTTATCGAAGCCCAATCTTCTTGCTTCTTCTTCATGTTCAAAAGTTAAAACAGAGCCTGCAATCAACGGTTGCCCGAATTTGTTTCCAAAATCGGAAGCGCCATTACTGGCTTTAATCAATATATCAAGTGGTGTTTGGTATAACCAATCGCGCTCTTTCATCGCTTTTTCCCAAGGCCGGTCTTCATCAAGCCTTGAATAGGAAGTCATATACACCGCAGTTCCCGCCAATGGCAACGAACCTTTTCCGCCAGCCAAACGGTCGCGTATTTCACCACCGCTTCCGGTAGCCGCACCGTTAAAAGGCTCTACGGTTGTAGGGAAGTTGTGGGTTTCTGCTTTAAGGGAAATCACACTTTCAAAATCCTTTTCTTCGTACCAATCAGGTTTGTCGCCACTTTTTGGCGCCCATTGTTTAACTTTTGGGCCTTTTACGAAAGCCACATTATCTTTATAGGCCGAAACAATGTCGTTTGGATTTTCGGCGGATGTTTTTTTAATTAATTTGAATAGGGAAGTGGGCATTTCCTTGCCGTCTATCTCAAAAGTTCCGTTAAAGATTTTGTGGCGGCAATGCTCGCTATTTACTTGACTGAAACCAAAAACTTCACTGTCGGTAAGTTTTCTGCCTAATTTTTTTGAAAGGTTTTCCAAATATTCAACCTCCTCGGCATTTAGGGCCAAACCTTCTTTTTGGTTGTATTCTGAAATATTATCAATTTCCAAAATAGGCTCTGGTTGGATGTGGATATCGAAAATATCCTGATCCAATTGGTTGAATTTCTGCGAAAGCATCGGGTCAAAAGTTCCTTTTTCAACCTTGTGGCTGTGAAACTCCTCGATACGAATGATTCCGTCAATCCCCATATTTTGCGTGATTTCCACGGCATTGGTACTCCACGGAGTAACCATTGCGGCACGGGGACCCACAAAAAAATCCGTCGCGTTTGTGGACAGGACGGATTTCGCTATTTTAGGTTGGTTGCCGAAAAGCCACTCCAACTTTTTAGTGTTTTCTTCTGAAATATTTCCGTGGGTTTGGACTGCAAAAACAGTGTTTTCAACGTTGCCAAAAAAGTGAATCATCCTATTGAATATTTGGTGTTTTAGAAGGTGCAAAGATAACCAAAATAAGAGGATTTCCCATTACTTAAAAATGTAAGATTTCACTTGTATTGGTTTATCGCACAAGTACTATTTTTTAAGGGCAATGCATCCTGTGATAAGGAAGTTTATTGCACAACTATCTTTTTTGTAATTCTTCTTTCTGTTGAAACCAACTCTAAAAGATAAACTCCATTGTCCAAATGTGAAACGTCCACTTTCTTTTTAGAAGCATTGAAAGTGTTGAACAATATTCGTCTTCCTGAAATATCAAACACTGAATAATGATCGACTGAAAAAGAAGTATGGTCCTTAATCCAAATAATTTCAGAAGTTGGGTTTGGATATACTGAAATATTTTCTGCTATAAACTCTTCGGTTCCAACTAAACCCCAACGATCTTCCGCCACGGGGCCTCCCCAAATAAGTGTTGCCAAATAGGGATTGTCTATAAAAGGATTGCGGTTTCCGTACACAGTTTCCAAATGGGGGTTTCGTTGGTCTTCAAAATCTGTAACAGGGTCTTCGGCATTCCATTGTAAATAAATTTGTAACATTTCTGTGGAACCCTGTAGTGCCCCAGTGCCATTTAATGAAGGATTGCAACGATCGCCATATCTGGTGTACATATACATCATTATTCTTGCCACATCACCTTTCCACTCATCACCAGGGTACCAATTTCCGCTTCCCACATTGCCGGCATTTCCAGATCCGGCAGCAAATTTTTTGCTTCCTCGGTTGTTGTTCATCTGTTGGTCGGTTGGGCGAATATTTTGTGGGTCGGCGCCAATTCCTGTAGTTCCATTATCTACATTTCCCATTGAAGGATTTGCATTTGATCGGGCAAAAGTATGCTCACGGTTGTATTGACAACTGCCACCTCCAAAATCATCCTTGTCACGGCTTCGGTCTGTAGTGCAGCTTCCAGTATCATCATACCCGTAAAGCAATAAAACATTGTTATTGTTTTCGGGATCTTCATCCGTAATTTTCATGGAATCGCGCGTATCGCCATAATTGAAGGATGTGCTTGCATTTTCAATTTTTTGTTGCAGCGCAAAATATAAGTCTTGTCCGGTCAAGGAAAGATTAACATCATCATAATAAGGCTGTTGGGCAAAAAGGGTTTGTAGGCTTAATAAAAGAAATAGTGTAAATATTTTGTTCATTTTTTAATTGTGTTTTGATATTAATCTTTTTTTTGCAGCAAAGAAATATAAAATCCATCAAATCCGCTTTTGCTGGGCATTATTTTTTCTTCATTTAATAGTGAAAAATCCTTTCCTTCCTCGCGCGCTAAAAATGCTTTTACTTGCATCTCATTCTCCGAGGGAAGGATGGAGCAGGTTGCATAAACCAATTGTCCGCCGGGTTTTACCATACGTGAGTAACTGTCAAGCAATTCCTTTTGTGTTGCGCGAATGTTATCCAGAAATTCAGGTTGAAGTTTCCATTTGGCATCGGGATTTCTCTTTAAAACGCCCAAACCGGAGCAAGGCGCGTCAATCAAAACCTTATCGGCTTTATCGATTAATTTTTTTATCACCTTCGTAGAATCGATCACCCGGGTTTCAATATTAAAAATATCGTTACGTCTTGCACGGCGTTTCAGCTCGTTCAACTTGTTTTCATAGATGTCCATTGCAATCAATTGCCCTTTGTTTTCCATCATTGTGGCAATGTGGAGGCTTTTTCCGCCAGCTCCGGCACAGGCATCTATTACGCGCATTCCAGGTTTAGGATCGAGCATTTCCGCCACTTTCTGTGAAGAGGCGTCCTGCACTTCAAACAAGCCATTTTTAAAGGCATCGGTGGTGAACACGTTTGCTCGCTCCTTCAACTTTAAAGCATCGGGATATCCTTTTAAAATCTCGGTTTCAATTTCGAGATCGGCCAATTCATTTTGAAGTTTTTCAACAGTGGTTTTTAAGGTGTTAACGCGTAACACCACATCGGCCTGTTGGTTTAGCGCAGCAATTTCCTTATCCCACTTTTTGCCCAATTCTTTCTGCCCCAATTCATCTAACCAATCGGGAATGGATTCGCGGTATTTTCTGATTTTTGAAAGTTCGTCAAACTTCCCCTTAATCCTGCGTGTTGGGGTGTCTTCAAATTGTTTCCATGGTGGGATTGCAATTCCGTTCAAGGTTGCCCAAACAGTAAATAACCTGAAAAGATTTGGACGGTCAAAGGGTTCACGAACTTCGGCAATCTCTGCGTACAAACGTTTCCAGCGTACAATATCGTAGGTAGTTTCGGCAATAAAAGCACGRTCKCKGGCACCCCARCGCTTATCRCGYTTYARMGTATTKYKCAGAACCTTGTCTGCCTGCTTGTTTTCGTTAAAAATCAAGTGAAGGGAATCTATGGTTGCGAATACTAAATTTCTGTGTAATTTCATTATTATGTTTAATTGGTTGCAAAGGTATCTTTTTAAAGTTAGATTTTAGAATTACGAAATATGAAATCAACCAATGATCATTTTGGAATTTGGTTTTTGCAATTTGGAATTTTAGAATCGTTACTTTTGCCAAAAACTGAAAATATGCGCTTTGCACTTGCCACTTTAATTGTCTTTTTTCTTTTTTCCTGCCAAGAAAAAACTGAAATTGAAATCAATACTGTTGAAATAACACCCGTATTTATTGATAGCCTAAGCATTCGTGCCATCCAACCTTTAGATGAAAACAGAGTATGGTTTGCGGCAGATAAAGGCAAAGTAGGGTTGATTGATGGTGATACTCCCAAATTGGCAATTATAAAATACGGCGATTCGTTGCTGCATTTTCGTTCCATCGCAACCACAAAGGAAGCTGTATTTGTTTTGAGTATTGCCAATCCGGCCGTCCTTTATAAAATTGGCTTTAACGGTAACGAAGCAACAAATATTGAAGAAGTTTATACTGAAAAAGGCGAGAATGTTTTTTACGATTCCATGAAATTTTGGAATGAAAACGAAGGCATTGCTATTGGCGATCCCGTTGAAAATTGTATGTCTGTAATCATAACCCGTGATGGCGGTAATACTTGGAAAAAACTGCCGTGCGAAAACCTTCCAAAGGTTGAAAAAGGGGAAGCTGCCTYTGCGGCAAGTAATAGCAACATTGCCATTTTTGGCGATAATGCATGGGTAGCCACTGGCGGAAGAAAATCACGTGTAATGCACACAGCCGATAATGGGAATACATGGGAGGTTTTTGATACGCCAATTGTTCAAGGCAAAGCTATGACGGGTATTTATAGTATTGATTTTTGGGATGAAAAGCATGGAATCATTTTCGGTGGCAATTGGGAAGACAAACCATTTAAGGAAGGGAACAAAGCCATAACCAAAAATGGCGGCAAGACTTGGAAATTAATTGCCAACGGAAAGGAACCGGGGTATCGCTCTTCGGTAAAATATATTCCCGGAACGGAAGGGCAGGGGATTGTAGCCATTGGCTCACCCGGCATTTCCTTTAGCGGCGATGGAGGAAAGAATTGGAAAGAACTTTCAAAAGAAGGTTTCTTCGCTATTGAGTTTGTAAATGATAGCCTTGCTTTTGCTTCGGGAAATAATCGTATTTCGAAGTTGTTATTTAGGAGATAAAACATTTTTGCCACGAATACACGAATAATTCTATTTAAATATTCGTACATCCAATCGTGGATTTTACACTTATTCTAAAATGATTTCTTCCGAATTGTCATTTTTCGGCAATAAAACCTGCAACAAAACCGCAATCGCCATTACCAAAACACAACCCACCAAATTCAGCCACAGATAGGGCATAAGGTCTATATACCAGAAATAGATAATGATTACTTGAGTGATGAGCGCAGCGATGAAAACCGCTTTGCTACGCACATATTTTATAAAAAATGCCAGCAGAAATATACCCAGAACATTTCCGTAGAAAATAGAGCCGATAATGTTTACAAGCTGAATAAGGTTATCGAATAAATTTGCAGTGCATGCTACAACAATGGCAATAATCCCCCATAAAAGCGTAAACCCACGCGACGCAGCCACATAATGCCTTTCACGTTTCCCGGGCACGTTACGTTTGTAAAGATCAATGGTCGTTGTGCTGCCCAAAGCATTTAATTCGGAAGCAGTAGAGGACATTGCGGCACTTAAAATTACGGCCAATAGCAAACCAATCAACCCCCGCGGCAGGTTGTTGAGAATAAAATGTATAAAAACATAATCCTTATCGTTGGTTTCTGCATTTGGATTTGCTTTTTTGATCACGGCTACCGACTGTTCACGCAACTGTTTTTCGGTGCTGTTAAGAGATTTAATTTCTTGAGCCAAGGTTTGTTTGGCGGCATCGCTTTCCGCTTTAGAATAACTTATTTGCGTTGCTGCCAATTCTTTATCAATGGCTTCTTTTNGYAMWTSYANNNAWGCTTKWTATTYYSCTNMWYWTTYWSAWWYWWTKACATNCNTTTTWCYSCWKYTGKGTTAAAGTGCAAAGGGGAACTGTTGAATTGATAAAAAACAAAAACCATAATTCCCACAAGCAATATGAAAAATTGCATTGGTACTTTTAGCAAACCGTTCATAATTAAACCCATTTGGCTTTGTTTCACGCTTCTTCCAGAAAGATAGCGCTGCACTTGACTTTGGTCAGTACCAAAATAGGAGAGGGCCAGAAATGATCCGCCAATAATTCCGCTCCAAAAAGTATAACGGTTATCAAAATCAAAAGAAAAATCGAGGATGTCCATTTTGCCATTGGCACCGGCAATTTCAAGTGCTTTAGAAAACGAAATATCAAGTGGAAGATAATTGAGAATTAAAAGAAAAGCAATCAACATTCCGAAGAAAATAACAGCCATTTGCTGTTTTTGGGTAACGCTCACGGCCTTTGTGCCGCCGCTCACGGTATAGATAATCACAAGAACACCTATGATGATATTCAAATAAATTAAATTCCAACCCAATACAGCCGAAAGTATGATGGAGGGTGCAAAAATGGTGATGCCGCAGGCCAAACCACGCTGTATCAAAAATAGGATTGCAGTAAGTGTCCGTGTTTTTTTGTCGAAACGGCTTTCTAAATATTCATAAGCAGTATACACGTTTAGTTTGTGATAGATTGGGATAAAAACCAAACAGATAATTACCATCGCAATGGGCAATCCAAAATAGAACTGTACAAAGCCCATCCCGTCGTGGAAGGCCTGTCCGGGGGTGGATAGAAAGGTGATGGCGCTGGCCTGGGTAGCCATAACACTCAGCCCAATAGTCCACCAATGTGCTGTGTTTCCACCTTTTAAATAATCGCCAACGTCCCTTTGCTGGCGCGATTTCCAAGTGCCGTAAAGCACGATAAAAAGAAGGGTTCCGATTAAAACAATCCAATCAATCTGTTGCATTTAGGCGAAGTTTTGCATTAATAAATAAAACAGATAGATATACACAGCATTAAGCAGAAGTACAACTGTGTACTTCCACTTCCAAACAAATTTTTGTTTTTCTTCGGTCACGTTTTTTTAAATTATTTTCCGATTGAAAGCATATTGGCAAACAATCTATAAGCTCCGGGAACGCCAGCGGGCAGTTCGCGGAAAAAGCTCAACCCCGTATAAATATAATATCCTTTTCCGTATTGGGCCACAAGGAGTGAGCCTTTTGTTTGGGTTTCACCTTTGTCATTCATACCTAAAATTGGGGTAAACTCTTTGGACCAATCGTTAGGAAAATACAAGCCGCGTTCCTGTACCCAGCCTTCAAAATCGTTTTGTGTTATTTTGTTGGGTGTATTTAAAATAGGATTTTCTGGCGCSAATATTTTTACTTCTGAAAATTCATCGGTAACCCGATCGCGCGATGGTTTCAGTTCATAAGGCGCAAGGTTTTCGGTAACCAACCCGCGACTGGTATTGTACTGCACGATAAGCGTTCCGCCGTTTTCCACATATTTATTAAGGTAAGTTTGTGCAAAGGCGAGTTCGGGAACGGTGTTGTAGGCACGAATTCCAACAACAATGGCATCAAACCTTTGAAGGTTTTCCGTTGTAATATTTGAAGGGTCAATTGTAGTAACTGAATAACCAATTTGCTTCAAGCTTTCCGGAATAGCATCGCCTGCGCCGTTAATGTAGCCAATGTTCTGCCCCTTTTTCTGAATGGCAATTTTGGCAACTTTCGCTTCGGATGGTAATAACACGCTTTGATATGGAATGTGATCGTAATCGATGGTTACCAATTCCCTATCAAATATTTTTCCGTCGGCATTTATAATTGGTTTTAAAAAACCTTCACTTTGACCGTTGGGCGGAGTTACCGTAAAATTAAAGGTTTTCGTTTCACCATTCCGTTCAAGCTGGAATGTTTGCTGTGTTGGCGTTACTTTCCAGCCTTCGGGATGTTGCAAACTCAGGTTTCCTGAAATATCGTCTTTTCCAGCGCGGACGATTACCGAAACATTTTCTGCATCATCGCTTGCAAATATCAAGACTTTGTCGGGGATTGAGGCCGTTACTTCGGGCAACACTTCCAGCGGGCGGTATACTTCGCCTTTTACGGGGTCGTTGAATTTGTAGATTACGTCTTTCGTAAATGGAATTGTACTGTTTCCAAATTGCAACTCAAAAGTCAGTTGTGCCAAAGCGGGGGTTTCCGGCAGCCCAATCAAGGCTTCAGGGGCTGCGTACATGCCAACGCTACCCTTTTCATTGAGCCAATAGGGTGAGGAGTAGGGAGGATTGTTATTTCCGGCAGTAACAGTTATTTCAATGTTTTTCTTATTATTAAAAGGAAGAACTTCAGAAGAATTCCAAAGCTCTTTTCCTTCAGAATTTTTCAACGATTTTAAAACCACTTCTGCATTTCCACGGTTCACGGCTTCAACAGTTACTTCAAAATTTTCTCCTGGATTGATTGTATTTGTTTTTGAAACCGCTTCAATAAAAATACCGCTACAATCTAAAATTAGTTGTTTTAGTTGCTTTAGCTTGATATTTCGCCAATGTTCATCCTTTATATTTGAAACCAATGGATAGGCTTTCAAAAGCTGGGGTAACATTTCCGAAGGATTTTTAAAATTAAAGCTTTCTTCCAAAGGATTCAAAATTGCCCCAATTTCCTTTCCATTTTCCAGTCGTGACCAAGTTGTATTTATTCCTTCGAAAAGCTCGTTATCTGATGGTTTGCTTCCTTTCAACAGTTCCAAGTATTCTGTTTCGGTGCCACGAGAGCCTGTGCTGCCAAAGCCTTGCGATTTGTGCATGCTGCGGCTCAAAGAGGCTATTTCACCATTTGAAAGACCGAGCGCTGGGAAATAGTTGCCTGTTTCAATAGAGACGAGGTTTTTCTTATCTGCCTTTTCAAATTTCTCTTGGCTTCCATAAAACCACCACGAAGTATTAAAAAACAGTCGCTGTGGTTTCCAGACTCCATATTCGGCAGCGGATTTTGGAAATTTTGAAGCATTGTCAACCATGTCAAAAGCCTCTATGCTTAACATGGCAGAAGCCGTGTGATGGCCGTGGGTACTACCGGGACTGCGATGGTCAAAACGGTTTACAATAATATCTGGTTTGAATTTTCGGATGGTCATAACCACATCGCTCAACACTTCATTTTTAGTCCAAAACTCAAAAGTTTCTTCAGGATTTTTACTGTAACCGAAATCATTGGCACGAGTAAAAAATTGCTGTCCACCATCAGTTTTTCGGGCTGCCAAAAGTTCCTGCGTGCGGATGACGCCCAAAAGTTCGCGTAGCTCAGGACCCACTAGATTTTGTCCACCGTCGCCACGGGTTATGGAAAGATAGGCAGTATTTGCGTGCACATCGTTCACCAAATAGGAAATGAGCCGCGTGTTTTCATCGTCAGGATGTGCTGCGATATAAAGTGCGGAGCCTACAAAATTCAATTTTTGAAGGTTGTGGTAAATTTCAGAARCSRYWKKWWYKYKWGKYKCWTKWSCAACNRKYKMMTMACSANNWWWAAMYRMRMMWAKAMGRCNGAAWANNWAAAYGNRYWKATGCATAAAATTTAAGTGCTGATTTATTCAAAACCCTTCAAAGATACTTATTTGTGAAAATTATTCGTGGGGAAGGCCTTCCTTATTTTTATCGAGTTCTTGCTGTTGCTCGTGAAACGCTTCGGCCTTTACAATACTCACCCCTTTTTGAAGCATCATGCTGTTGGGGTAGGTAACAATTTCATTATCCTTTGTATGCAGAATAATATGAAAGGTTTTAATGTCTTCTATAATGCCTTCGCAGGGCATTTCTTTGTCATGTATTTTTATATAATCACCAATTTTATAGGGAAAGGTGAAAAACATTATCACACCACTTGTTACGTTGCTGAGTATTGACCATTGCGCAAAGAAGGCAATCCCAATAACCGCAAAAACTGACGACATCACCAGTCCCAAATTTCTAAAGTCCACCCCCCAGATAAGTATGAGCCCCAAAATCATCAGAAAGAAAACGGCAAAGTCCACGTGTTTCATGATTAAACCCGTACGGTGCTCCAACCGTTCTATTTTTTTGGCAAAGTTACGTACGGTTCTTTTGAGCATCAACCTTAAAAATAGCAATACCAGAATCAATACGGCAGATTCTATAAGTTGAAGGGTGTGTTCTTGGATATTCATGTTTTTATTTTAGTTGCAGCGAATCCCGCAAGTTTAAGTGTGCGTTGGCATTTTTTTTCCAATAATCACTTTTTATCCTTTTCAGTTTTGTGGCAGTGGTTTTTAAACGCAGCGTATCGTTTTGGTCTGCAGCGTTAATTTCTTCCCACTTTTCGATTTCATAAGGAAATGTACTGTTGAAAAAGAGCATTAATTGCCGCTGTAAATCAGGGTAGTTTAAGGTATAAATGGTTATGGAATCACCTTGTTTTAAACTGGCGAAAGCATTATGCCCTTTAATTTCCTTGTGCCTAAGCCTCAAATATTCAAACGAAGGGATGATCATCACATCGCCGGTGGGCAACTCTTCAGGGTTAATTCTTATTAGGTTCCAAAGTTCGTTTTCCAAATAGGTTTTTGGCAAATAAATTTCTTGGTCAGCTTCGCCTTGAAAATAGGAGTGACTTTCAATTTCAAACTCAGCACGGTTGTTAAGCTGCATATACACTTGTCCGCACCATTCTTGTACACTGTTCGTAATTTTCAGCGGATGTTCCTTTTCGGAGATTGGGCTGAAGGTGCTCGTCATTATTGAGTACGGATAGATGCCGGTATTGAAATTCTTCATTTGGTTCAATTTCATTACAGAAATATTTTCTTCGGAAACATTGTTTGCCTTTACCTGTGCATCGGGCAGAAAATCTTCAGTAACAAAAATATTAACTGCACTTCCTTCACGAATTTCGCCATAGCGCTCCTGCATTAGGCTATACGAAGTAATTTCTGCGGTACCGCTGTACCAATATTCTTTAAATTCTTTTGAAATATTTCGGGGGGTAGTGGTTTTTAGGTCTTCTTTTTTATGCTGAATGTTGTCCCCACCTTTTTTCTCTTCTGAATTATTGCAACTGGTTATTATGATTGAAATAAAAAAAAGAAGGAAGAATTTGAAAAAGTTCATTATCAGAAGAATTTTGCTCAAAAATAACACAAATTCAACGGTTGGCAATCTGGGTTAACGTTTTATAAACAAGTCGTGTGGGAAGTCCCATAACGTTGAAATAGCAACCTTCAATTTTTTCGATGCCAATGTATCCTATCCACTCCTGAATGCCGTAGCTTCCCGCTTTATCAAAGGGTTTGTAGTTTTTTATGTAGAAATCAATTTCTTCATCGGAAAGCTTCTTGAACCAAACTTTTGTGACATCGTTTACGGTAATCTGAAAATCTTTGGATGTAAAACATACCGAAGTAATGACCTCGTGCATTTCCCCGCTCAAATTTTGAAGCATAGCTTTTGCATCTTCAAAATCTTTTGGTTTTTCAAGCGCTTTTTCGTCTTTCCAAACAATGGTGTCGCTGGTAATGAGAATATCATTTTCGTTCAAATTTGTAAAAACTGATGCTTTAAGTTGTGAAAGATAATCAGTTATTTGTGAACCAGTTAAATGATTGGGATAGGTTTCATTAATTTCTTTTACCTTGATGGTATAGTCTAAATTCAATTCCTTGAAAAAAGCTTGTCTTCTGGGCGAACCGGAAGCGAGAATTATGTTGTAGTTTTTCAGTTTTTCGCGAAGCATTTTAAGTTTCTGGTTTCTGGATTCTTGTTACTATAAAGTTATAAATCGATACAACGGAATAGCGCATATTCCCAAAAACATGATAAATTTTAAAAGTTTTGAAAGCAATCCGTATTCCTTTGGCGTATTCGCATCCCAAGCTTTTATACAAAAATAGAGCAGTGGCGCAACAATGGCAAAGAGAAAGTAAAGCAGCAAAATTTGTTGGCTATACAAATGTTCGTACATATAAAGCACAACCCCCAAGGTGATTAAGACTCCCAAAACGAAAACAATTGTAATGGTTCTTTTTCGTCCTAACGCAATGGGCAATGTATTCATTCCAGCTTTTTTGTCGCCGTTAATGTCTTGTAGGTCCTTTACAATTTCACGAATAAAATTTATGAAAAAGGCAAACAATGCATAATGCAAAAGTATTTTAAAAACAGCCGATTGTCCAGCTTGGTTTTGCGGGGTTATAATTGGAAGCAAATCAAAAAGCGCCACAATTATTAGACTCATAGCAACCAAGGCGGAAACCAAGAGATTTCCAATAAGCAGCATTCCCTTCAAATATGAGGCATAGAGGTAAAGAAGTGCAGAAATACCTATGAAAAGTGCCGCAAATCCTGGTTTCCCAATAACGTTTGAAAGATAAAAACCTATACCAACGCCTATAATGTTTAATATTATAAAAAGTTGGTTGGAGTTTCGCTCGGAAATCTTTTTTCCGATCAAAACCTTACTGGGTTTATTGATCTTGTCAATTTCAACATCGTAAATATCGTTGATAATATTTCCGGCTGCTGCAATGCAGAGTGTAGCAATTACCAATAATGAAAACTCAAAATTATTTAGTGTCGTTTCAAAGGAATTGAAAAGACCATATTTAATAAAAATCTGCACTAGGGCTAAAAACAGCAGATTTTGATAACGGATGAGTTTTAGATAGTCCAAGATTTCAGGCTTTTCGTTGTGAGTTTTGTTTCGGTAATGGATTAATCATATTTTGCGCTCACACCATTGGTAGGCATCCACTTTCCCTGTACTTTCAATACTTGCTCAATCACATCCCGAACGCAGCCCTTGCCGCCTTTTTTATGTGAAACATACTTAGAGATTGCCTTGATTTCCTGAACGGCATCCTGCGGACATGTGGGTAGGCCAACCTCTTGCATAATTTCAAAATCGGGAAGGTCATCGCCCATAAATAAAGTGTTTTCTGGCTGTAGGTGGTTGGTGTTTAAGYAATCTTCTAAGATTTTAGTTTTATTGTGGGCTCCCAAAAAAATATCTTTCACGCCCAGATTTTGAAGCCTTATGCGCACACCTTCATTGGAGCCGCCAGAGATTACACATACATTAAAACCTTGTTCGACGGCCGTTTTAAGTCCGTAACCGTCTTTAATGTTCATGGTCCGGAACATTTCACCTTGTGTGTTCACTTGAATTGTGCCGTCTGTTAGGACGCCGTCCACATCGAAAATGAAGGTCGTTATGTGTTTTAAATATTCTTTATAGCTCTTTTCCATATTTCTGGTTTAATTGCTCTGTAAATAGTTCGTAGAGTYTTGCATGGGGGCTGTTTTCCAACAAATGTAAATGTTTTTCAATGGTTTTTTTATCATTTCGCTTTGCGGGTCCTGTTTGTGCTTCTTCAGGCGAAAGAATTTCAATTTTTGCCGCAGTTTCGGCGATAAGCGGTTTCAATAAATCAAAAGGCAAATTTTCGGCCTTTAAAATTTCACTGCCTATTTCATATAGATGATTTACGAAATTATTCACAAATACAGCGGCAAGATGGAGCTTGGCCCTTTTTTCCGATGTAATTTCAACCACGTTTTCTGAAAGGGTTGCCCCCAATTTTCGAAGTAAGTTTAAATCGTTAGGGTTTTCGGCTTCTATGCAGATAGGGATTTCTTTAAAATCCACACTTTGCTGTTTTGAAAAGGTCTGTAATGGATAAAAAATACCTCGTCTGTTTTTTGCTGAAAGCAAGTTCATTGCAGCGCCACCCGAAGTGTGTACCACTAATTTATTCTGGAAAGCCAGGGATTCGGAAAAACTGGAAATAGCGTCATCGGGAATCCCAATTATATAAACATCTGCATTCTCAATTTTTGATATATCATCAGTAAACGGAATATGTTCAAAAGGTGAAATAAGCTTAATATAATTTCTGTTAAAAACCTGTACGACAGAAATTTCAGTATTTTTATTTAAAGCATTGAGTAAATGACTATTTACATTTCCGAAGCCCAAAAAAACCACCTTTATCATAGTGCGAAGTTAGTATTTTCTTTAATCTTTTTACACTTCTCTTTTTGCGTTTCCTAACGAAACACTTTGTGTTTTATCAATTTTATCTCGCCGTCCTGCTCTAGCTGTTTTATGGCACGGATTACAGTTTCAACCCGCTGTCCTGTTAAATCTGCAATTTGTTGACGGGTCAACTCCACTTGAAAAAGTCCATCGGAGCCATATTTTCGTTTTAAAAAATCTATTAGAGCTAAAATACGGTGTTCGGGAGGATGTACTGAGATTTCCTTTAAAATGGTGGCCTTGTAATAAAGACGTTTTGCCAGCGCTTTGGTGAATTTTAAATTGACTTCGGGATTGTCGGTAAGCAATGAAAACAATTTTGTTTTGCTCAATTTGTAAAGCTGTGTTTGCTTTACGGCAGAAGCGGAGGCCGGATATTTAAAATCACCCAGCAATGGTGGTTCACCGAAACTTTCGCCATCATAAAAAATACCCTGCACAAATTCTTTTCCCTGTTCGTTAAGATTGAACATTTTTACCTCACCAGTTTTAATCTGAAAATAGAAATCGGCCCGTTTCTTTTCGTGAAGGATTATTTCCGAAGCATTAATGTTTTCAAGTGTTGCGCTATAATTCAATAGTAGATTTTCGGGAATCATTTCTTTATGATTTGCCTCATAAAATAAGGCCTGTTTCGCATTGTAAATTTACATCTTAAAATTCAAAACCCTATTTATAATATGAAAACACTTTCAATCAAAACTTTGCAAAAAGAATTTGAGAACGATTTTTACATGTACATTCCGCTGACCATTATTTTGAACAGCTGTATTGGCTCTATTGCCGCTATGACGGTGTTGGCCCAGGGAACCGGAATCGTTTCAGGGGTTGAGCTAACCATCTGTGTGGCTTTATGTATGGGATATAATGCAGCGTTGTTAGCGGGTTCTAACCGAAGATTTTCTTTTTGGTTACTTCTAGTGAGCCTAATTGCAAACTTGCTGCTGATTTTGATAACTTTGCTATAGATGAAAAAGAAAATAGAGTCCCGAGAAGATGTGTCTTTACTGGTAAGAACGTTTTATTCAAAAATTAGAAAAKACRMWMWTCTAGGGCCTATTTTTAATGGAATTATCACCGATGGGGAGACTCACTTAGAATTGCKRRSYGMYKYMWKRKRGMCGAATCTTTTCTTTAAAAGAMAATACTTCGGAAACCCTATGTACGCTCATATTGAGGTAGATAAAAAAGTGGGTGGTACCGTTAACGAACTGCACTTTGGGACGTGGATCAACCTTTGGCATGAAACCATTGATGAGCTTTTTGAAGGCGCAACAGCCAATGTTGCAAAAAATCGGGCGCGCAACATGGGAACTTTCATACATCTGAATATTTTCAACGCTAGAAAAGATGACTTAAAAAACGACAATAGTTAACAGATTTCAGTAGTCTAAATGGGCGCAATTCCTTATTTTTGCGCCAAAATTTCCTATAATGCAAAAAAAGATTGCTTCCGTTCTTTTCTCTACCCGTTTAACTGCCGTTTTATTTATCGTTTTTGCAGCAGCCATGGCCGCTGGAACCTTTATGGACGCCGACTCCCAAAGCCCGCCAACGGCCTATACACGTGAACTTATATACAATGCTTGGTGGTTTGAGGCAATAATGTTACTTTTTGTAATCAACTTTGTCGGCAATATTTTTCGCTACAATCTGCACAAGCGAAAAATGTGGGCTTCATTAATGCTCCATTTGGCTTTCATTTTAATAATTATTGGTGCTTTCGTTACGCGCTATATTGGTTTTGAAGGAGTAATGCACATTCGAGAAGGGCAAACGGAAAACACTATACTTTCTGAACAATCATATTTGGATGTTTTTATCGATGGTGACTATATGATTGATGGAGTGGCACAACGTAGAAAATTAAAACCAAAAGCATTACGACTTTCTGAAAAACTGGACAACGATTTCAACATAGAAACCGATTACAATAACCAACCGGTAACCATCAARTTTAAAGAATTTATAAAAGGGGCCGTAGAGGGTCTTACGCCCAGTGACAATGGGGAAGAATATATAAAGATAGTGGAAGCAGGTGATGGCGAGCGTCATGACCATTGGGTGAAAGTAGGTGAGGTTTCAAGCATCCACAACATTCTATTTGCAGTTAACGAGCCTACGGATGGGGCAATTAACRTCACCTATTCCGAAGATGGCAATTATACTATTTCCAGCCCTTTTGAAGGTGATTATATGATAATGGCAGATCAATCTCAAGGAAAAGTGGTTGCAGACAGCGTACAGCCCTTTAACCTTCGCTCTCTTTACCGTATGGGCGGCATTTCATTTGTAATTCCTGAGCCTGTCACTAAAGGAGAGTTTGGTGTGGTTAAGGCAGCCGCAGATCAACCCAGCAATCAAGACGCACTTATCCTTGAAATAGCTTCTGGCGATGAATCAAAAACCGTTGCAATGCTCGGCGGCAAGGGAACAGCTCCCAATCCTGTTGAAACTGAAATCGCAGGTTTAAAGGTTTATACCAATTATGGCTCAAAGGAAATTGAGCTTCCATTCAGCATAACTTTAAATGATTTTATTGCCGAAAAATACCCCGGTACCGAAAAAGGGTATTCTTCCTTCAAAAGTAAAGTCACCGTCATCAATGAGGACAAGACCCATTTTGATACAGATATCTTTATGAACAACGTGCTCGACCATGAAGGCTACCGTTTTTTCCAATCCGGTTTTGATCCGGACGAAGGCGGAACCATTCTCTCGGTAAACCACGATTGGTGGGGAACTTGGATTACCTATATCGGTTATTTTTTCCTTTATTTCGGCTTAATGGCCATTCTTTTCAGTAAGCATAGCCGTTTTGGGAAATTGGAAGAGATTTTAAAAAGAATAAAGCAGAAAAAGAAAAGTATGNTCNNNNTTTNGGTGYTGSTWTKTTSKYYTTYTKKAAYWGCAYWGCAACACGCCTCCCCAGCCCATAAAGCAGTGCCAAAGAAGCAAATTGACTCATTAATAAAAGCAAATGCGGTGAGCAAGGAGCATGCGGCAAAATTTGGCCATTTAATAATTCAGGATAACGGGAGGATGAAACCCATTAATACTTTTGCAAATGAGCTTTTGCGAAAGATTAGCAGAGATGAAAATTATGAAGGCTTGGATGCTAACCAAGTTTTCATCTCTATGGCGGAGTTTCCAAGACTTTGGGTAGAAGTGCCCCTGATTGCTTTAAAACGAGGCAATGACAGTATTCGCCACGTAGCCGGTGTTCCCGAAGGCCAAAAGGATATTGCCTTGCTTGACCTTTTTGATGAAAAAGGAAATTATAAGCTGGAGCCTTATTTGGAAGCTGCAACACGTACCAATACACCCAATCAATTTCAAAAGGACTTTATACGCGCCCACGAAAACTTTTCACTTTTGAATGCTGCCCTTAGCGGAAGTATTCTGAAAATCTTTCCCATTCCAGATGATGAAGGCAATAAATGGGTTTCCTATCCCGAATTGGGAGAGGCCAATCTTAAGGGAATGGATTCGCTTTACGCCAAAAATATTTTGCCGCTATATTTCGACAGCTTGAAAAAGGCAAGGGAAACTGGCGATTATACGCAGGCGGATGAATTTTTGGAAAGTATAACCAATTTCCAGAAAAAATATGGCGAAGAAGTGATGCCTTCAGAAAACAAACTCCGTGCGGAAACTATTTATAACAAAGCAGATATTTTCAACAGGCTTTATAAGTATTTTGCCATTTTCGGAATCTTGATGATGGTTTTTATTATTGCACAACTTTTCAAGGATCGAAAAATACTTCGCACCCTCATCAAAGGATCAAAAATAATAATGTGGATTTTCTTTGCTGTGATGACATTAGGTTTGGCATTGCGCTGGTATGTAAGTGGTCATGCCCCTTGGAGTGATGCGTATGAATCTGTAGTGTATGTAGCTTGGGCAACAATTTTCTTCGGGTTGGCTTTTGGAAGAAAAAGTGACTTAACCGTCGCAGCCACGGCTTTTGCAGGAGCAATCATTTTATGGGTTGCACACGAAAATTGGTTAGATCCATCAATTGCTACATTACAGCCTGTTTTAGACAGTTATTGGCTAATGATTCACGTGGCAGTGATTGTTATGAGCTACGGACCTTTTACGTTGGGTATGATCTTAGCGGCGGTATCATTGTTTCTTATGATTTTTACCACAAAGGGCAATTACAAAAAGATGGAAATCAATATTAGCGAACTTACCGTTATTACTGAAATGGCGCTGACGGTTGGTTTGGTATTGCTCACCATTGGTAACTTTTTAGGCGGCCAATGGGCCAATGAAAGTTGGGGGCGCTATTGGGGGTGGGACCCTAAGGAARCTTGGGCCCTTATAAGTATAATGATGTATGCTTTTGTAATTCACGCAAGATTGGTTCCCGGACTTCGCGGGCGATGGACGTTCAATGTTCTGTCAATGTTTGCCTATGCCTCAATTATGATGACTTATTTTGGAGTGAA
The DNA here is from genome assembly GCA_002733915.1 of Aequorivita sp. GTDB lineage: Bacteria > Bacteroidota > Bacteroidia > Flavobacteriales > Flavobacteriaceae > Aequorivita. Next base: position 129,246 of record NVXN01000004.1, on the reverse strand, counting down.
TTTTTATCTAAGTGGTTTACATTCCTATGCTAGTGGCGATGCGCCAGCAACACCAACTTTTGTTTGGTGGATTACCCTATTTGCAGCCATTTTAAGTACGGTTGCATATTTTAGGTATAGGAAATTTTATGGGAAAAGAAAGAAATTAAAGGGATAAAATTAAAAGCCACAAATCCACAAATATTCTACAATTAATGAGATTTAAAAAAATCAGAGGACATTCTAGAATACAGCAAAATATTCAAAGCTGGGTTAATGAATCTGCTGATTTAGATATTAAAAGATTAAAGGAATTTAACTATCAATACATTCGTGTTGACTTATTGCCTTGGTTGAATCAGCCTATTATTAAGAGAAGTTATAAAGAGCCGAATAAATTGACAAAACAATTAATTCTAAATGGCATAGAAGCTATTTATGATAGTTGGAAATATCAGTTAGAAAAATTAGATCAACCATATTATTTAAAAATATGGCTAAATGAACCTAGAATTTCAAAATCAGAAGTTGTTTGTGGAATTAATGGGAAAATTGAAGAATTTGAAAATTCTTTTTATAAAATAAATTCTGAGGAAAATAAATCGAATTTAATAAATCAAATGAATTCAGATTTTAAATGGGAATGTGCAGTTGATGAAGATTTTATTTTTGAAAGTAATGTATCATCTTCAGAAAATTACTTTTACAAGAAAGAATTCTTTTCTGATAGAAGATTAATAAAAAAAGCTAAAAAGAAAGGATTTAGAAATGAGATTGTAAAAAAATCAAATGGAGAAGAAGATATTTTATATTTTATTCCTAAAGGTAAAATTTGGATTGGCGAAAAACAAAACCACAAACCCACAATTAAAATTATTCGTGAATTCGTGGTCTAAAAAATTTACTCTCTAAAATCTTCCGACTATAGACTTTTAAACCATATCTTCTGGTTTTACCCATTCATCAAACTCTTCCGCAGTTAAATAACCGAGATTTACAGCTTCTTCTTTTAATGTGGTTCCATTTTTATGTGCCGTGTTTGCAATTTCCGCAGCTTTGTAATAACCAATTTTTGGGTTTAAGGCAGTAACGAGCATCAAGCTGTTGTTCAATTGTTTTTTGATTACTTCGTAATTTGGTTCAATTCCCTGTGCGCAATGAACATCAAAAGAAACACAGGCATCCCCAATCAACTGTGCAGATTGCAGGAAATTAGCGGCCATTACAGGCTTGAACACGTTTAATTCAAATTGGCCTTGCATTCCACCAACGGCTATTGCCATATCATTCCCAATCACTTGCGCACAAACCATAGTTAGCGCTTCGCATTGTGTAGGATTAACTTTTCCAGGCATAATTGAAGACCCCGGCTCATTTGCTGGAATGTTGATTTCGCCAATACCGCTTCTTGGGCCACTGGCAAGCATTCGCACATCGTTTGCAATTTTATTTAACGAAACCGCCAATTGCTTTAAAGCACCGTGGCTTTCTACAAAAGCATCGTGTGCTGCAAGGGCTTCAAACTTATTTTTTGCTGTTACGAAAGGCAAATCAGTAAATTTTGCAATGTATTCGGCAACTTTTACATCGTAGCCTTTAGGGGTGTTTAAGCCAGTTCCAACAGCGGTTCCTCCCAATGCAAGTTCTGCCAAATGTGGAAGGGTATTTTTTAATGCTTTGATTCCGTGCTCAAGTTGTGCGGCATAACCACTAAACTCCTGACCGAGGGTTAGAGGAGTGGCGTCCATAAAATGGGTGCGGCCTATCTTTACTACGCTTTTGAATTCTTCAGCTTTTTTTGAAAGTGTTTTTTGAAGTTGTTCCACACCAGGTAGGGTAGTTTCAATCAATTTTTTATAAGCAGCAATGTGCATCCCCGTTGGGAAAGTATCGTTTGAGGATTGGCTTTTGTTCACATCATCATTCGGTTGGAGTGTTTTATCGCCTTCACCTATGGTTTTTCCGGCAAGTTGGTGGGCACGATTGGCAATTACTTCGTTCACGTTCATATTGCTTTGCGTACCACTTCCCGTTTGCCATATTACCAATGGAAATTGGTCGTCGTGTTTTCCTTCCAAAATTTCATCGCAAACTTTGGCAATCAAATCTCTTTTTTCTACCGAAAGAACGCCAAGATCGCAATTGGTGTAGGCGGCGGCTTTCTTTAAATATGCAAAACCATATATAATTTCCATCGGCATGGAAGCACGGGGGCCGATTTTAAAGTTTTCGAAAGAACGCTCGGTTTGGGCGCCCCAAAGTTTATCGGCAGGTACTTTTACCTCGCCCATGGTATCTTTTTCAATTCTGTATTGCATTGTTAAAGTCTTTAATTTGAAATAAATGAATTCTTATGCCAAAGGTAGCGAAAAGCCAAAAGTTGGTCAACCCGCACGGCTGTTTATTTGTTGTGAATAAATCGAAAATTTTTGTAGTCGTTTTTCAAAAAAACCTATTATCTTTGGGGCATCATTTAAAAAAAGCTGCATCATGTTTACATTTGAACAATATCTAGGTTTTCTTGCATTTTTAACCATCCTTACCATGGGTTTTTGGTTAATGATTTTCTTGGTGAGCATTCTTCCTTACTGGATCGGGGGAGCGCTTTATGAAAACTGGAAATTGAAGCGTGAGGAAAAGAAAAAAAAGGAATTGAAATAATTTCTTTTAAAAAAATATATAAAAAAAGGGAACCAATTTGGTTCCCTTTTTTATTGGCAATCAATCACGGTTAACCTTCAAAACCACCATCGTCATCATTACCTCTTTCCGGACGTTGGCGCTGTTTTTTCTGGTTGAATCTATAAGTGAAAGTAAGAGTTACTTGGCGTTGTCGCCATTGGAATTCACTTTCACTTGTAAATGTATCGGTAGTTGTAATGCTGTTTCTTTTTCTTGTATTAAAAAGATCACTAACATTCAAGGCCAACGTTCCGTTGTCATCCATAATGTCTTTGCTCATTGCCATATCTACGGAAAGGATGCCGTCAGATTCTGTTTGTGAGTTGTTTGAAGGTCCTCTGTAAAAAACATTGGTTTGCCATTCAATTTTAGCGGGCAGTTTCACTTTACTGCTGAAGCGGCCAAAATAACTGGTATTTTCAGCCCCGTAATCTACATCGTTATAAAATCCTTCCGTTTTAAATAGAAAATAATTGAAACTACCGTTTAAGTTTAACCATTTTGTTGGGTTGTATAGCAAGCCCAGTTCAAAGCCGTAACGCTCGTTTGTGGAAAGGTTAATAGGAATTGTTCGGATTACCGGAATTCCGTTACTTGTTACTTCCCCGGTTTCTTCCTGAACTCTTTCAAACGCATCGTTTTCATATTGGTAATAGATAGAAGAAGTTAAGGTAAGTTTTTTCCATCGTTTTAGATACCCTAAGTCAAAAGCGCTTGCGTAGGCAGGATCCAAATCTGGATTGCCCTGAAACACGTTTGCTTCACTGGAACGCGAAGGGAATGGATTTATGAACCAATTGCGCGGTCTATTAATACGTCGGTTATAACCCAACGTAATGTTTTCATTTTCTTTCAGCTCATACGTCAAGTTTACAGTAGGAAACAGACCCGTATAGTTTTTGTCAAAATTTAAATCGAAAGCGGTATTCTCGGTTACATTTTCAGCATCGACCTTTCCTTTTAACTGGGTGTTTTCAACACGAAGCCCGAGCAGAAAGGAGAATTTTCCAAATTTATTTCCGTATTGTGAATAAACGGCGTGTACATTTTCATTATAGGTGAAAATATTGGAAAGACTGTCATTTCTATCAAAGATGCCCGAAGTGCCTGTTTCTTCCAATAAGGTGTAATCTGTAATGGTTTCTTCAAAATTACCTCGATACCCTGCCTCAAACTGTGCGTTTTCCCCAATGGGCAACACATAATCGGCCTGTGCCAAATATTCTGTTTGATCTTCTTTTTGAATTATATCCTCGGCCGGAAGTATTTCATTATCTGGAAAAACTTCTCGTTCAGTTATAAATGATCGCTCCGTTTCTTTATCACTTTCATATTGAAAATCGGCCGTTAATTTATGGCCGTTATCGTTAAAATTGTTTATGTAATTCAATGAAAATTGATACGACTCGTCATCTTCGCTTTCAATCTCAATTCGCGTAATTCGTTCCTCAATCGTATTATTGTTGTAGTTAAAGGTATTGTTGGTAGTCTCATCCTCGCCATCGCCTTTGCGATAAAAAACACTTGCCGTAACCGAGGATTTATCGGTTAAGAAATATTCAATCCCAAGGTTTGTATTAAAACCTTTCCCCATTCGGTCATATTTTCTTCTTTCTATTACTTGGTCAAATTGTGGTTCTCTTATTACTTGATTTCCTGCAGAGTCTATTATGGTACGTGGAAAGTAATTATTGTTAAAAAATGCATTTCCGGGACTATTCCGGTAATATACGCCCGTAGTATTGAAAATATTGAACTTGTCCGTACGTAAATTTATATTTCCCGAAGCGCTGCTGTTAAGCGGCACGCCAAGACTGGAACTTAGTGAGCCGTTAAGCCCAAGCGTTTTTTCCTTTTTAAGAATTATATTTAAAATTCCGGCGGTTCCTTCGGCATCGTATCGGGCAGAAGGCGAAGTAATAACCTCTACACGTTCAATGGCTTCTGCAGGCAGCTGTCGCAAGGCATCAGTAGAGCCAAATCCTGCAATTGCTGAAGGTTTTCCATTAATAAGAATACGTACATTTTCATTTCCGCGAAGGGCAATGGCCCCGTCAATATCAACCGTTACCGAAGGCACGTTATTTAGCGCATCACTTACTGTGGCTCCTCCAGCTGTAAGGTCTTTACCAATATTGTATATTTTTTTATCGAGCCGTACTTGTACTTCAGTAGTTTCGGCACGTATTACGACTTCGTCCAAACTAGCTGCGTCCAAAGCCAGATTTACAGTGGGAAGGGTTGTGTTTTTGGTTAGGTTTTGGTTTTTTAGTTCTTTGGATTTATAGGAGATAAATTCAAATTTCACAGTATAAACGCCTGGGGGCACTTCAATACTATATTTTCCCTCGGTGTCGGTTATGCCTCCTGTTACGGTCTTTCCTTGTTTATTTATAAAAGAGACTGTGGAATATTCCAAAGGGTAGTTGGTGCCTTCTTCAAGAATAATGCCTTTTATAAGAACTTCTTTATTATCAGGGTTTTGTGCCAATAAGATTGTGGAGGCAAGTGCGAACAGAAACGAGAGGGTTATTTTCATGAAATTTTTAGCAATTTTGACACACGAAAATAGCCGTGGTTTAATTGGAAATTGCTAAAGTTCTGTTAAATAAATATCGCAAACCTATAAAATATCAAGCACCTGTTGGGGAGGTCTTCCTATTATAGCATGGGTTCCTTTAATTGCAATAGGGCGTTCAATTAACTTGGGGTTTTGTACCATGGCATCAATGATTTGCACATCACTTAGATTTTTATTTTTATAGGTTGTCTTCCAGACTTCTTCCTGTGTCCTAACCAAATCAATAGGTGCAATTCCTAAAAGTTCAATTACTTGTTTCAGTTCTTGGTGGGATGGAGGGGTTTCAAGATATCTTACAACTTCAATGGTTTCTCCTTTCTCTTCCAATAAATTCAAGGCCTGGCGTGATTTGCTGCAACGGGGGTTGTGGTAAAATGTTATCATGTTTTTTTAAAATTTTGATAATTCTTCTATTTCCAAATTAAAATCATACTGCAAATCTGCGTGCAAGGTTGAAACTTTCTTTTTTGCAAACTCTATTTGCCTAAAGTATAGGTTGGAAAGGGTTGTGTTTCTTTTAATGGATGGTTTAAAATCTTTCAGTTTTTCACAAAAATAAAGCAAAAGTTCTACTTCAGTTTCCTTATTTTGTGAATAACGGATGAATTTTTTGAGCTCTCTCAAAATTTTTCGAACGCTTTTTTTTATGTAGAAGAAGGTTTTGGTATTTATCATTTCAAAATCTGCATCAACCTTGTCTTTGATGCTTTGAATAAAGGCTTCTTCATCGGCAGACTCAAACAAAAGGTAAGTAAGCAGTTCTTTGTTTTCCTTTTTGAATTTTGAAAGCCGAAGGCAAAGTTCCAGCAACTCCTGCGTGGAACGGTGGGTAAGCTCTGTCTTTATTTCTTTGAGTGTTGCTGCTTTCATTATAAAATTATTCTTCAAGATTTCTACGAAGATAAGTTTCCAAAACAGAAAACTTGAAGATAAAAGTTGATTTAATGGGAAGGTTCTAGTTTAAGTGTTGTTTTTTTGTACTTTTAAAATCGCAAAATTTGATAATGAATATTTCTAAAGCCTACCGTTTCTCTCTATTTTTTCTGCTGCTGAATCTGGTAGCGTTTTCACAATCAAAACTGCCGAATGAAATTTATGAAACCTACGATAAAATTGTAGGGCTGGAAAATACGGGTCTTTATAATGGAACGGAATTTACTGACCCTTTCTTAAATACTGATGGCACCTACAGATATTATAACGGGTATGATTATACTCGTGGGTCCGTAACTTATAATGGTCAGTACTATGTAAACGTGCTTTTGAATTATGATTTATTGGAAGACAATCTGTTAACGCGTTCTGATGATAATTTAAGCATTTTTAACGTCAAGCTCATTCCTGAATTTGTAACATCTTTTTCGGTTGGTGGTCACAATTTTGTTAGGTTAAGCGATGTGGATTTAAATATTTCGGGCAATGGTTTTTTCGAGGCTGCCTATCTTGGAAATGTTATTGAATTGTATATAAAACACACTAAAAAGAAAAAAGATAAAGCTCTAAATAGCGGTATTCAGTATAGATTTTCCGAGGCAAATTTTTATATAGTGAAAAGCAAGGGAAGGTATTCATTGGTAGATTCCCAAAGGGATTTGCGTGAATTTATTCCCGAAAAAGACAAAGAGATTCGCGACTTTTATAAAACCTATAAAGCGCTCAATAAATCCAATCCAGACCTTTTTATGATCAAGCTTCTAACACTCCTTGACAGTCTGGAAACGACCAAAAACCAATTCTAATTTGAAGTTGAAATTATCCATGCAAAATAGATTTTTTGTCCATGTTTTATTTTTTTTGATTACTGCCGCAACTTTCGGGCAAAACAATAAAAATATTACGGTTTCATTCAACAACACTCCTTTAAAAGAAGCAGTTCTAAAGGTGGAAACCCTTTCAAATAAAACATTCTATTTTGATGAAATCTGGCTAAAGGGGCATTTTGTCACGAAAGATTTTGAAAATGAATCGCTCCCGAATGTTTTGGAAGAACTTTTCAGCAATACCAACATCAACTTTGTTTTCAAGAATGGCAATGTCATTTTATTGAACAATACTTACGTTTATACTGATTTGCCCCCTGATTATTTTAATAAAGAAAAGATCGAAGAAAAGCAGATTGAGGACACTAAAAATGCACCCATTTTTCAAGAAGAATATGCCGCACAGGGAACTGTTGAGACCCGAAAACTTGTAACCATCGGCAAGCAAACAGCCAACGCAGCAAACAAAATCTATACACTTTCAGGTATTTTTAAAAACTCAAAAACTGGGGAGCCGCTTCAAAATCTTTCTATTTCAACTATAGACAGAACAAAATATGCTGTGACAGATGCCGAGGGGCGGTTCAGTATTCGACTTCCCTACGGATTAAACAAACTGGAAACAAATCTTTTGGGTTTTGAGAAAATTCGTCAAGATGTAATTATGTACGGCGATGGTTCGTTGAATATTGAATTGAGAGAAAATACCGAATCGCTGGAGGAAGTGGTCGTAAAATCAAATAAAGATGCAAACGTACGCGACGCTGTGGTGGGCGTTACGAATATTGATATTGAAGCGATTAAAACAATTCCCCTGGTTTTAGGTGAACGCGATATTCTAAAAGTTGCAACCACTATGCCCGGTATAAAAACAGCAGGGGAAGGCGCAAGCGGATTTAATGTTCGTGGCGGTCGTGCAGATCAAAACCTTATTCTTTTAGACGATGCCGTTCTTTATAATCCCTCACACTTTTTAGGTTTCTTTTCTGCAGTAAATCCTTTTACAACGGGAAGTCTCGAAATTTATAAAGCAAGTATCCCGGCGGAATACGGCGGAAGGCTTTCCTCGGTTTTTGATATTGAGACCAAATCGGGCAATATGGAAAAATTCGCTGGCGAAGGTTCCGTTGGGCCAATAACCGCAAATCTCGCCGTTGAAGTTCCAGTGGTAAATAAGAAAGCTTCTGTAATTGCGGGTTTCAGGGCTACATATTCTGACTGGATATTGCGAAGTTTAGATGAAGAGGCACTTAAAAACAGCGAAGCTTCCTTTTACGATGGTATCGTGAAATACAAACATAATATAAACAACAATAATAGCATCCAGGGTACATTTTACAATAGCAAAGATCGTTTCAGCATAACTTCTGATTCTATTTTTGATTATAACAATCGATTGATTTCTTTAAAATACGGACATACATTTAGTGAAAAGAGCAGGGCAGAAGTGATTTTGGTAAATAGCCAGTACAAATATGGCATCAACTATGAGGCAGATGCCAACGAAGATTTCGATTTTGGGTATGAACTAAACGAGTATCAAGCAAAACTTAATTTCAATTATAAGTTAAGTAATAAACACAAATTGAGTTACGGTATTAGCAGCAAGCTTTATTCCATAGACCCCGGAAATATAGAGCCTATTGGTGAAAATTCTGATGTTGAGGCCAAAACAATTGACCGTGAAAAAGGGCTGGAATCGGCAGTTTATCTTTCAGATTTATGGGAAGTAAGCGATAAATTTTTGCTCGATTTTGGATTGCGTTATTCGTTTTATATGGCTTTGGGCCCATCAATACAAAACATGTATGCTGAAGGAGTTCCTAAAAGTGAAAATTCAATTGTAGAGGTGAAGGAATTCGGTAAAAACGAATCCATTAAAACCTATGGTGGGCCAGAATATAGAATATCTGCGCGCTATTTGTTGGGCAATGATTTTTCGGTAAAGGCGGGTTTCAATAGGACCATTCAATATTTGCATTTACTATCCACGAATACCACCCAATCTCCCACAGATATTTGGAAACTTTCAGATTTAAATATTGCTCCCCAGCGCGCAAACCAATATAGTTTGGGCTTTTTTAAAAATCTTTCGGGAAAAGATATTGAATTCAGTCTTGAAGGATATTATAAAACAATGAGCGATTTATTGGACTATAAAGTTGGTGCCCAATTGATTTTGAATGAAGACCTTGAAACGGATCTCCTGCAAGGTGAAGGAAAGGCGTACGGCGTAGAATTTTTAGTGAAGAAAAATTCAGGCAGGTTCAACGGTTACGTGGGCTATAGCTATTCCCGTTCCCAGATAAAGCTAGACAGCCAGTTAATGCAGGAACGTGTGAATAATGGCGAATTTTTTCCTGCAAATTACGATAAGCCCCATGACTTTTCGGTAGTAGCCAATTACAAACTTACCAAGCGTTTTAGTTTTTCGGGCAATTTCACCTACCAAACGGGACGCCCGATTACATACCCTATAGGCCGTTATGTTTTTGCAGGAGAGGAACAAGTACTATACAGTGACCGAAATCAGTTCCGAATCCCAGATTATTATCGATTGGATTTAGGCGTAAATATAGAGGGCAACCACAAATTGAATAAGTTGGCGCACAGTTTTATAAATATTTCGGTTTATAATGTATTGGGAAGAAACAATCCATATTCGGTCTTTTTTGTGAATGAAGCTGGAGAAATAAAAGCGTATAAAACTTCTATTTTCTCCGTGCCCGTGCCTACTATTACGTATAACTTTAAGTTTTAGGAATGATGAGGAACAGAATTATATTGATCGGTCTTTTCGCACTTCTGCTTTTTCAAGTGGGCTGTACAGAACCTTTTGAGATAGAAACAGTAGATTTCGAAAGCGTTTTGGTGGTAGAAAGTACTATAACAGATGAGTTTAAACCTCAAATTGTAAAGCTAAGTAAAACTTCGTCCTTGGAAAATCCCGAAATTTTGCTTGTAAATGATGCCGATGTTACCGTCACCGGAAGCAACGGTGAGAGTTTCAGCTTTTATTGGGATAGTGAAACTGGCAATTATATTTCCCACAATTCATTTAATGCACAACCCGGTATTTCTTATACGTTGAATATTTTTACCCCAGACGGAAAACGATACACTTCTTCCGCTGTTACCTTACCGCCATCTGTCGAAATTGATGAACTTTATGCGGAAAGAATAGTGGATGCAACAGATGAAAAGGATGGCGTGCAAGTGTTGGTTAACACCGAAGATCCAACGGGCAATGCAAAATATTTTAGGTATGAATATGAAGAAACTTATAAAATAGTGGCTCCGTATCCATCTCCCTACAATTCGGAAATTATTAATTTTGATCCAATATCAGGAACCTATCAGGTGATTCTTACTCCAAGAGAGCCCGAAGAAATATGTTATTCCACAGAATATTCTACCGGAATAAACCAAACCACCACCACAGAATTAAACGAAAATAAAGTCTTCCGCTTTCCGGTGAGATATCTCTCCAAACTTGATGCAAAAATGCAGACCCGTTACAGTATTTTGGTAAAACAATATGTACAAAGCGTTGAAGCCTATACTTTTTATAAAATCATTAAAGAACTTGGTGGTATTGAAAGTCTTCTGTCACAAGGACAGCCTGGATATGTAGCGGGCAATATGGTTTCTGAGGAAAATCCCGATGAAAAGGTGCTTGGTTTTTTTGAAGTTTCCTCCATGACTTCCAAAAGAATTTATTTCAACTATAATGATTTTGGGTTGGAAAAACCACCCTATTTTGTAGATTGTGATTTACTATTGCTTGATTATCGCGACAATACAAACCTAGATAATGATCCCGATGAAAGGGAGATAATCTACACATATTTAACATTCTATGATTATCAAGTAGTCAGTTTTGCCCAGGGTGTTTTATATACTATCGCCAAGCCTGAATGCACTGTATGTACCTCTTTTTCATTAAATGTAAGACCCGATTTCTGGGAAGATTGATTATGGTAAAAAAATTAATTTTTATAGTTTTTGTTATTTATGGATTCACTGCTACGGCTCAAATTCCTAAAGATAAGCTCACAATTGATGTAAGTGTTTTTCCAGAGGAAAACGTGGAGTTGTCTATCAACTCGCAGGTTTTTCTAGCTGGAGAATTACTTCAATACAAAGTATACGTCACCAATGCGTTATCCCACCAAGGTTCATTAAGCGCGATAGCTTATGTTTCATTGCGAAACCAGCAGGATTCGTTGGTCTTTAACCATAAATTGAAATTGTTGAACGGGACTGCCAACGGAGATTTTTTCATTCCTTCAAATTTGAAGACAGGAGCGTACAAACTGATAAGCTACACCAATTATTCAAGGAATAATGAAGCTGCTGCTTTTGTACAGAAAGATATTTACATCATCAATACTTTTACGAAACAAGAAGCTTTCAGTAAAAGGGGTGATACAATTTTTATGAACCATATTGTTGAAAAAAGTCCTCACTTTTCAGAAGAAAATAATCCAGCAAAGGCTACAATTACTTTAGATAAAGAAAGTTATGGTTTCCGTGAAAAAGTCAATCTAAAACTGGAAAACTCTCTTAAAGGGATGGAAGGCAGGTATGTACTTTCGGTACGGAAAATAAATCCTATTGAAATTTCGGGCAAGATACCAACAGCAGCAAAAATTTCTTCAGAAGTTTTCTATGTGCCAGAGCTTAGGGGAGAGCTAATTTCGGGATTGGTGGTGTCTAAAAAAGACAGTACGCCTGTATCAAATATAGAAGTTGCACTTACTGTTCCTGGAAAGGATTATATCTTTAAAGTTGCAAAAACGAACAGCAATGGTAGGTTTTTCTTTTCCGTTTCAGAGGACTATAATTCTGAAAATAGCATCGTTCAATTATATGGTAAGGAAACGGATAGAAATTCCTATAAAGTGGTTTTGGATAAAAAAGAACTTCCAATACAGAAAAATGAACCCTATTTTTTAAAACTTGATGTAGCATTGAAAGATTGGTTATTGGAGCGAAGCATTCAATTACAAGTTGAAAACGCTTATTTTGATACTAAAAAGGATAGTATTTTACCCAGTAAAACCAACCCTTACTTTTATGAAGATTTGGGACAGGTTTTTTTACTTGACGATTTTACAAGATTTCCTTCCGTGCGTGAAACTTTTGTTGAGGTAATTACCCTTGCGGCAATTAGAGGGAATGGAGATGATGCTAAATTTATTATCCATAACGAATATGACCCTGACCGGATTGCAAAATTTAATGACATAGACCCCTTGGTACTAATGGATGGAATGTTAATCCAGAATAATTCGGAATTAATAAATTATAAAGCCAGGGATATTGAGAGCATTCGGATTGTAAACACACCTTACCGCTACGGAACTAAGATTTATAGTGGGATTATTGCTGTGGAAACAAAAAAAGGGGATTTTGTTCCTAACCTTTCAAAAAGTTTTGTTGAGATGATAAATTTGCCTCCTGCAGTTAAGCAAAAAAAATATTACAGTCCCGACTATAGCAATAGGAAAGTGCTTTCAAGAATACCTGACTATCGGGTACAATTGCTTTGGGAGCCTAGCCTTTATTTTAAGGACACAGCGTATTCCACCACTTTTTATATCTCAGACGTTCCGGGTTTATATGAAATTTTGTTGGAAGGTTTTAACAACAGAGGTACTCATATTTCCGTTAAAAGATATTTTAAGGTTCTAGAACCATAGGTTTTTGTGTTAAAAAAAATGCGCGGTTGTTAAAATTTAAACAGAATATTTTAACTTTAATACCTTTATTAAACAACCTTAAAACCTGCCATCTCATGCTTCATTGGAAAGCAATTTATATTATCTTGGCTATTGTCTTTGGAGTTATAGGTTTTATAGGTATTGGTGAGGGCGGAATCGAACCGGCAAAATACATTGCTGGAATATTTCTGTTACTTTTATTAGTTTTTTGGGCCGCTGATTTTGTAGGAAGACGTAAAAGTTAAAATTTTGAAAATGAATACATTGGAATAAATATTTTTTGTAAATTTATCTCAATATCATATCGGGGTGCTTAAGTTTTAAAAACAGCTGAGAATACACTCGTAAAACTTCGACACGGATAATGCCAGCGGAAGGAATATGATTTGCAAAGGGAACGAAGATTTTTGAATCTTGTTCCCTTTGTTTCATTATAACTTTATGGAAGTCTAAAGCTCATCCTTTTTCTCCTTCTGCCCAGTCATCATCAAATAAGCTTTTAAGAATTCGTCAATCTCGCCATCCAGCATTGCTTCTGTATTTCCAGTTTCATGGCCTGTGCGTACATCTTTAACCAATTTATAAGGATGCAACACATAGTTGCGTATTTGAGAGCCCCATTCTATAGCAAGTTTGTTGTCCTCAATTTCGGCACGCTGTGCCATTTGTTTACGAAGCTCAATTTCATACAATTGCGATTTCAGCATCTGCATTGCTTTTTCACGGTTGTCAAGCTGGCTTCTGGTTTCACTGTTGTGAATAACGATTCCCGAAGGGTGGTGGGTAAGGATGGCTTTTGTTTCAACCTTATTTACATTCTGGCCCCCGGCACCACTACTGCGGGCAAATTCCCAAGAAATATCGGCTGGATTTATTTCAATTTCGATCGTGTCGTCAACCAATGGATATACATAAACACTCGCAAAACTTGTGTGTCTTTTTGCATTGCTATCAAACGGAGAAATGCGCACCAAACGATGTACACCGTTTTCACTTTTTAGCCAACCAAAAGCATATTCGCCTTCAATTTCCAGCGTTACGGTCTTTACGCCCGCCACATCGCCGGCCTGAAAGTTGAGTTCCTTTACTTTAAAATTGTTTTTTTGGGCCCACATAAGGTACATGCGCATAAGCATTTGCGCCCAATCACAGCTTTCGGTTCCGCCCGCACCTGCGGTAATCTGTAGTACGGCACTCATATCATCGCCTTCTTCGCCCAACATATTTCGGAACTCCAAATCTTCMRYGGCMGWMWCARMTTYWWYRAMGRMRKCAYSKWCAYTYWCKGCNKTSCNSYKMAYYTTCYKTRKRMRMATCAANAASMWTTTCAGCTTCTTCGGTGAGGGTTTTTGCAGTTTCGTAGTCGGTTACCCATTTTTTTTTGGTTCGCAGAACCYTCATAAAGGCTTCAGCTTCCTGTGGATTGTTCCAGAAATTGGGGTCGAATGTTTTTTCTTCGTCATTTGTAATCTCTATGCTTTTGCCAGCAATGTCAAAGATAGCGCCTCAAGGCATCTAGCCGCACCTTAAGGTCTTTGATTTGGTCTATTGTAGTCATTTTTAGGTAAGAATTTCAGCAAAAATACTATTAACTTCGTGAGCCGAACGAATTTTTCGGCYAATTTTATAGTTTCTTAGAGAGATCCAATTCTGAAATAATAAATCCTTTAAATTTTTTCTTTTATGAAAAATTCATTGCTTTTATTTACATGCATATTGACAGCTATAGGTTTCGCACAAAATGATGAAGCCTTTGTTGATATTCTGGTTGCCCAAAAAATGGCAGAACTTGAATTACAACAAAACCCTGAATATTTTTACAGGAAAGATTATTGTGATGGGAATATTCAGATGTTTAATTTACCTGACGGCAAACTGTGCACATCCAAATCCACCTATTATTCTGTGTATGTTTTTTGGAGAGAAGATGAAGATGTTATGAAGCTACAAAAGTTTGACAATTGTGGAAGTTTTATGCCTATAAGCATAAGTAGAAAAAAGACCATTGAGAAATTCTTTAAAGACAAACAGGCGTTGAAACAGGGCGAGATAAAGCCTTATGAAGGTGAAAAAGTAGATGAGAATGCCTACGGAAATATGACTGTGAATTCTTGCCACAAAGAATATAAATTTGTTTTTGATGGAAAATCTTTTGAAAAGAACTTTCGGGAATTTGATTTGACCAACGAGTCAAAATATAAAAACGTTAATGCAGAGCATAATAAATCACTACCACTAGTAAAATTGGATATTTTGCTATCGGAAATGTTCAAAAATATGGAGGACTCTGGAAGTTTATTAAGAGAAAAGTAAAAAATACAGATGATTATAGATTTACGAAGCGATACCGTTACAAAGCCCACAAGGGGCATGCTGCAAGCCATACTAAATGCTGAAGTGGGCGATGACGTTTATAAAGAAGACCCAACGGCTAATAATCTGGAACAAAAATTGGCAGAAATGTTTGGGATGGATACCGCTCTTTTTTTTCCCACGGGAAGTATGGCAAATCAGGCGGCCATTAAAATGCATACCCAACCGGGAGAACAGTTGATAGCCGATAAATGGGCACATGTTTATAATTATGAAGGTGGGGGCGTTTCTTTCAATAGTGGTGTTTCGTGCAAATTAATTGACGGCAACAGAGGAATGATAACTGCGGAACAAGTGGAAGAGAACATTAATCCACCAGACTTTTATCACAGTCCTCTCACAAGTCTCGTCTGTTTAGAAAACACTACTAATAAAGGTGGTGGCGCGTGTTACAATTTTTCAGAAATTGAAAAAATTAAACAGATTTGCAATGCAAACGGTTTGGGCCTCCATCTTGATGGAGCGCGTATATGGAATGCCTTAATTGCCAAAAAGGAAGATCCAAAAGAATACGGAAAAGTCTTTGATACCATTTCGGTTTGCTTAAGCAAAGGCTTGGGCACGCCCATGGGGAGTGTTTTAATTGGCAAAAAAGACATTATGAAGAAAGCCATGCGCGTACGCAAAGTGCTAGGAGGCAGTATGCGTCAAATAGGTTTTATGGCAGCTGCCGGAATTTACGCATTGGACAATCAAATGGAACGGTTAGCCGAAGACCACAAAAAGGCATTTGAAATTGCAGCAGTACTTTCGCAACAAGCATATGTAAAAAAAGTAGAACCTACCGAGACCAATATTGTTATATTTTATTTGGAAAAAGAAAATTCAGAAGAGAAGTTTATGAACGACCTTCTTCAAAAAAACATTAAAATCAGCGCAATGGGGCAGGGCAAGCTACGTATTGTTACGCATCTCGATTACACCGAAAGTAAGCATGAATCGTTTTTAAAAATTCTGAAAAACTATAAATAGGTTACTCAACTTCTTTTACCGTAGCTCCTGGAGCATTTTTACGCACGGATTCAATTCCGTTTTTTGCGCCACTTTCTGCAGCGTACATTTGGCTGCTCCCAATTATCTGTCCGTTGGTAGCTTTAATATTAAAGTGAATTTTTCCGTTTTTTGCGGTTTTTATTTCAAAACTACTGTCTTTTCCGCAGTTTTTCTGAACAGATTCAATTCCATTCATAGCGGAAGCTTTTGTGGCGTACATTTGGCTGGTTAAAATAACTTGTCCGTTGGCCGCTTTTAGCACAAAGTGAAATTTATCACCGCTTTTTTTGAGTTCAAACATAATTTGGTATTTAAGGTTTACTGAATATTTGAACCTTCAATATCGTGAAAAACAAGGTGTTTAAAAAATTGCTGAGTGCATTTATAATAAGTTTAGCATTTTATTTAAACATATCCATTCCTGGAATGTTGGGCATTCCCTCTTTTGCAACCGCAGCTACTTCTGTTTCGTGAACATTCGTAGCTTTTTCGATGGCTTTATTCAAGGTTAGAATTAAATAATCTTCCAATTGCTCTTTATCTTCCAGCAAACTATTTGCTATTTCAACACTTTTAATTTTTCGGTTTGCCGTTAAGGTTATTTTTAAAAGTCCATCACTGCTAGCTTCGTCAATTAATACGTTGTCAAGCCGTTTTTTGGTTGCTTCTACTTTCTCTTGGGTTTCTTTAAGTTTTCCCATCATTCCCATTAAATCTCCAAACATTTTTTTTTGTGTTTAAGTTTAATGCAAATTTACTACTTTGTACACTTATTAATCAAACCTTCTTTATGAAAAAATTGGCCTTCTTTTCAATTGCTTATCTTATTTTTGCGCCTTCAATTAATGCACAGCAAACTGCAGAAGAAATCATGAAAATCACGCTCCCGAAAGCTCAAAAAATTAATAAAAAACTTGAAAAGCACGGAGATGTTCGCATTGATGAATATTACTGGCTCAACAATCCAGAGGATGAAAAGGTAATAAATTATTTGAAGGAAGAAAATGAATATTACGAGGCAATGACTGCCCATACCAAAGATTTTAAAAATAATCTTTTCGAGGAAATGAAGGCGCGCATAAAGGAGGATGACGAATCAGTTCCGTACAAATTGAATGGTTATTACTACATCACAAAATATGAAACCGGGAAGGATTATCCGATCTATACCCGCAAAAAAACCTCTTTGGACGCTGCGGAAGAAATCCTTTTTGATGTGAACGAAATGGCGAAGGGGTATTCCTATTACAATCTAACAGGATTGAACGTTTCTGAAGACAATAAACTTGTTTCTTTTGGGGTAGATACTTTAAGCCGAAGAAAATACGACATCTATATAAAGAATCTAGAAACCGGTGAAATATACCCAGAACGTATTCCTTTAACAACGGGAAGTGCCACGTGGGGAAACGATAATAAAACACTTTTTTACGCCCGAAAGGACGAGAAAACGCTGCGTGCCGATAGAATTTACCGTCATACCTTAGGCACCGACCCTATAACGGACGAATTGATTTTTACTGAA
Source organism: Aequorivita sp. (assembly GCA_002733915.1). Classification (GTDB taxonomy): domain Bacteria; phylum Bacteroidota; class Bacteroidia; order Flavobacteriales; family Flavobacteriaceae; genus Aequorivita. The sequence continues at coordinate 111,627 of NVXN01000004.1, read as the reverse complement.
GAGGACGAAACCTTTGGCACCTACGTTTACAAAACAAAATCTCGAGAATATATAGTAATAGGGAGTTACAGTACACTGACTTCAGAATTCAGGACTTTGGATGCGAATACACCGATGGAAGAATTCAAGATTTTCCAGCCGCGTGAAAGAGGATTGGAATATAGCATTTCACATTATGGAAACAATTGGTACGTACTCACTAATAAGGACAAAGCGCTCAATTTCAAACTTATGAAAACATCGGTAGGCAAAACTTCCCAAGAAAATTGGGTGGATATGATTCCGCATCGTGATGATGTGCTGTTGGAAGACATCGATATTTTTAAGGATTATTTGGTGGTGAGCGAGCGTAATAACGGTTTAACCAAAATTCGAATAAAAAAATGGAAAGGTGAAACCGATTATTATTTGCCTTTTGATAACGAAACCTATACAGCCTATACAACCCAGAATCCAGAATTTGACACAAAGGTGCTTCGGTACGGTTACAATTCATTGAATACACCCGCTTCGGTTATTGATTTCAATATGGAGACCAAAGAGAAAACGGTTTTGAAAGAGACCGAAGTCTTGGGAGGAAAATTTGATAAAAATAATTATGAAACCGAGCGCTTATGGGCAACAGCAACAGATGGAACAAAAATTCCAATGTCGATTATTTACAGAAAAGGCATCAAAAAAGATAGTACAAACCCAACGTTAGTATATGGTTATGGTTCCTATGGAGCTACCATTGACCCATACTTTTCCACAGTTCGGTTAAGTCTTTTGGATCGTGGGTTTGTTTTCGCAATTGCTCACGTTCGCGGTGGTGAATATATGGGAAGACAATGGTATGAGGATGGAAAATTGCTAAAAAAGAAAAATTCATTTACCGATTTTATCGATGCTTCCAAATATTTGATAGAGCAGGGTTATACTTCCAAAGAACATTTATATGCTTCGGGAGGTTCTGCTGGTGGACTTTTGATGGGTGCCGTTATAAATATGGCTCCAGAACTATATAACGGTGTAATTGCATCGGTACCATTTGTGGATGTGGTTACAACTATGCTCGATGATTCTATTCCATTAACTACAGGCGAATACGATGAATGGGGAAACCCTAATGAGGTTGAATACTATAATTATATGAAAAGTTATTCACCCTATGATAATGTGGAAGCCAAAGCCTACCCAAATATGCTTGTAACAACGGGGCTGCACGACAGCCAAGTACAATATTGGGAACCCGCAAAATGGGTTGCCAAACTTAGAGATTTAAAAACTGACAATAATATATTGCTGTTGCAAACCAATATGGATGCAGGCCATGGCGGTGCTTCCGGGCGTTTTGAGGCCTTAAAGGAAGTAGCTATGGACTATGCCTTTCTATTGGATTTGGAAGGAATTAAGGAGTAATAAAAATAATTCCTTACCTTTGTGCGGTTAAAATTTTCAGTTTAAAACTGAAGTTATTTTAAAACGAACTCCCTCTTTATGAAAGAAGAAATAAAAGCCCACAATAACGTGTTGGAACTTATAGGCAACACACCGTTGATAAAGCTTAACAAAATTACCCAAAAAATGAGGGGTAATTATTTCGCAAAAGTTGAAGCATTCAACCCGGGGCATTCTACTAAAGATCGTATTGCACTTTATATCATTGAAGAAGCTGAAAGAAAAGGCATTCTAAAACCGGGCGATACCATTATTGAAACCACCAGTGGAAACACAGGTTTCAGTATTGCGATGGTAAGCATCATTAAAGGATATGAGTGTATTTTGGCGGTAAGTTCAAAATCCTCGGCTGATAAAATTGATATGCTGAAAACAATGGGCGCAAAAGTATATGTTTGCCCGGCACATGTAAGTGCGGATGATCCACGTTCGTATTACGAAGTTGCAAAAAGACTTCACAATGAAATAAAAGGTTCGGTTTACATTAATCAATATTTTAACCAACTCAATATTGATGCACATTACAAAACCACCGGTCCAGAAATTTGGGAACAGACTGCTGGAAAAATAACACACTTGGTTGCTTGTAGTGGAACGGGCGGAACCATTTCGGGAACGGCTCGTTTTTTAAAAGAACAGAATTCAYAAATTAAAGTTATTGGTATTGATGCTTTCGGCTCTGTGCTTCAAAAATACCACCAGACAAAAGAATTTGATGCCAACGAAATCTATCCGTATCGCATTGAAGGTTTGGGTAAAAATTTGATTCCTACTGCTACAGATTTCAATATTATTGACAAATTTGAAAAGGTGACTGATGAAAGCAGCGCACACACAGCACGTGAGCTAGCAAAAACTGAAGGCCTTTTTGTAGGCTACACTAGTGGTGCGGCTATGCAAGGTTTAAAACAATTAGAGGAAGAAGGTGAATTTGACGAAAACAGTAACATAGTTGTAATATTCCCAGATCACGGTTCGCGTTATATGAGTAAAATTTATAACGACGAGTGGATGAGCCAGCAAGGATTCTTTGATTCAGAAACTGCTGAAATTCATAAAATTGAATACGTGAAATAAAGTACGAAGTAAGAAAACGAGCTACGAAATATAAAAAAATAATAGTATCAACAATCCCGACTGACTTTGTTMAGTCGGGATTTTTTCATTTAGAAAAGATGTATTCTAAAATCTAACGTCTAAAATCTAAAATCTAATTTTAATTTAATTAATTTTGTCCCATATTTTTAACAAAAACTTTGATGAGAGATTTATTTGATAAGATCTATAAAGATAAAGGTCCCTTAGGAAAATGGGCCGAACAGGCTGAAGGTTATTTTGTGTTTCCAAAGTTGGAAGGTCCAATCTCCAATAGAATGAAATTCAAAGGAAAGGAAGTAATAACCTGGAGCATCAATGATTATTTGGGTCTAGCAAATCACCCGGAAGTAAGAAAGGTAGATGCAGAAGCAGCTGCCAAATACGGATCGGCATATCCAATGGGCGCTAGAATGATGAGTGGCCATACCGACCTTCACGAGCAGTTGCAAAATGAGCTTGCCGCTTTTGTAAATAAAGAAGCTGCTTACCTTTTGAATTTTGGTTATCAAGGAATGGTTTCAACCATAGATGCGCTCGTTTCAAAAGATGATGTGATTGTTTATGACGTGGATGCCCACGCTTGTATTATTGATGGGGTTCGTCTTCATTTGGGGCAACGTTTTACCTACAAGCATAACGATATGGAAAGTATCGAGAAAAACCTGCAACGCGCCACAAAAGTAGCTGAAAAAACTGGCGGTGGAATTCTGCTTATTTCTGAAGGAGTCTTCGGAATGCGTGGCGAGCAAGGAAAGTTGAAGGAGATTATAGCACTTAAGGAAAAATACAACTTTCGCTTTTTTGTGGATGATGCGCACGGTTTTGGAACACTTGGTAAAACTGGTGCTGGAGCAGGCGAGGAGCAAGGWGTTCAGGATGGAATTGATGTTTATTTTGCAACTTTCGCAAAATCAATGGCAAGTACAGGAGCATTTATTGCAGGTGACGAAGAGATAATGAATTACTTAAAATACAACCTGCGTTCACAAATGTTCGCAAAATCATTGCAAATGGTTTTGGTGGAAGGCGCATTGAAGCGTTTGGATATGCTTCGCACCATGCCCGAATTGAAGGAAAAACTTTGGGAAAATGTAAACGCACTTCAGGGTGGATTGAAAAAAAGAGGCTTTGATATAGGAACCACCCAAAGCTGCGTAACGCCAGTGTATTTAAAAGGAAGTATTCCCGAAGCGATGGCTTTAGTAAAAGATCTTCGTGAAAACCACGGAATTTTCTGCTCGATCGTTGTGTATCCTGTAATTCCAAAGGGATTGATTCTTTTAAGAATGATTCCAACGGCTTCGCACACTATACAGGATATTGAGGAGACTTTGGAAGCATTTTCATCTATCCGCGAGCGATTGGAAAATGGAACTTATAAACGTCTTTCTGCTGCTGTTGCTGAAGCGATGGGGGAGAAGATTTAATAATTCCCGCGCAGGCGGGAATCACAATATTGAAAAATCCACCTTTTTTTGGTGGATTTTTTTTTTAAATATTCTTCCTAAAAGTACTCCGTTCCTTATGCTGCACAGGATTATAATCCTTCCAAAGCAATTGCACTGCGGTATTTTCCTTTAATTCAGGATTGGTTTCAACTGTGTGGATTCCTTTGGAATTGAAAAGGTACTGCATCTCTTCAAAAATAATGGCGGTTACCCCTTTTCCTTGATATTCGGGATCTATTCCTATTAAATAGAAAGCAGCGGTATCATTCTTTTTCTGTGCTTTCAAAATATGGCTCCAACCGAAGGGAAAGAGTTTTCCGTTGGCTTTTTTAAGAGCTTTTGAAAATGAAGGCATTACAATTGAAAATGCTATGAGTTTTCCTTCTTTGTCTTTTATGCAGGTTATATAATCAGGATGTATAAAGCTGAAATATTTTTCCTTATAATAATCAATTTGGTATTGTTGGATTGGAACAAAGGTCTGTAGGCTGTTATAGGTTTTGTTCAGTAAATCAAACATACTATCCACGTACGGAAGGATTTCCTTTTTGTTTTTAAAGCGAATAACAGATATTTGATAACGTTCGCGAACTAACTTTGAGAATTTTTTCACCTTATCAAGAATAGCAGGAGGTATGTTCATTTTATATTCTACCCAAGTTGCCTGTTTCTCAAAGCCCAATTTTTCCAAGTGTTCTGCATAATAGGGGTAATGATACCAAGTAATCATGGTGTTCATTTCCTCAAAACCCATTGTTAAAATTCCTGCTTTTTCCATATTACTGAAGCCTACGGGGCCTTCGGCATATTCAAGATTATGTTCACGGCCTTTTTCGTATGCTTTTTCAAGTAAGGCTTTGGTCACTTCAATATCATCAACCATATCTAACCAGCCAAAGCGTATCTTTTTCTTCCCCTGTTCATTTACCTCCAAATGATTTAAAATAACTGCGATACGACCAACAATTTCATCTCCTTTATAAGCCAAATAATACCAAGCTTCGGCATTTTTAAAAACAGGATTTTTTTCAGTATCCAAGGTTTCCATCTCATCCTTAATAAGCGATGGAACCCAATATTTACTGTCTTTGTATAATTTAAAGGGAAAAGTGACAAATTTTTTAAGATCACTTTTTGAGGTTAGTTGTTTTATTGTAATCATACACAAAATGTTATTATTCACCACCTTCGTCCAAGTTCAATTCTTCTTGGCGTTCTTCTTTTTTATCCTTTTCTTTTTTGTCTTTCATCTCTTTATTTGCATCATCCTCTAAATATTCATCTTTATTGTGCATATCAAATCGATACGCCAATCCGGCGCGGCCATAGAATTTTGAAGGTGTGTCTTTAAAACTATAGGTAAGTGAAAGATCTACTTGTAGGTTTTGATTAATGAGGGCAGCAGCGCCTCCGCGGATTAATTGGTCTGCATAAAAGTCACTTTTTAAACCTTGGTTTTCAAGAAAGATTGAAAAATAGCGATTGGTAGCGTGCGTAAGCGTTATTATGTAGCCATAAGTAGGGAAATCTGTTGTTACCCGATCTACAATAATATTGGTTACAAAAACCCACCCGCCAATAAAATTATTTTGGGTAGAAAGCACCAATCTTGGAYTAATACTGCTCTCGGCCTCTGGAGTAAATGGATTGTMGGCAAAGTCAAAATTGGCGCCCGCATAGATGGAGATTGCCGGAATTAAATCTGCCCATTGCGTTTTGTTATTTGCTTTCCAGCTGTAAAGGTTAGGACCTTTCAGATCGCGTTTGCGATAAGGATCATAAATTAAATATTTTGCACCTAGGGTATTGCTCTTAAAGTTCGAAAGACTGTATTCCCTTGTTGATGATGATCGATTATCTGTAACCGAATTTGATTGAAACTCACCCATAAGGCTCACTTCCAGGCGTTCTTTCCAAAAACCATAACGTACGGAATAATCAATGTTAAAACCGTTTGTCTCTGTCTTTAAAAGTTCGTGTTTTTCTTTCCCGTAGCTAAATCCAGTTTCAACCTGAAGAACATTAGTGCCAACTGAAAAAGCACCTTGCGAGCCCCCTGGCCGGTTAGTGTTGATCATTTCGGTATATTGTGCCGAAACAGTTGAAAAAGAAATAGTGCAAAGCAGAAATAGAAAGGGAAGTTTGATATTCATGGATAGTTGGGTTTAGTTCAAAGATATAAGATTTTACCATTTATTTAATAGTCAACATTCGTCTTTTTCTACACCAATCCTTATTTTTGGAAAGAATTTTACAGTTATGATGACATTCCTAAAAACGATATTAATCGTTCTTCTGGTATACTTTGGTCTAAAGTTTCTTATTAGACTGGCAACCCCTTATTTAATGCGTTATATTTCGAAAAAAGCCGGACAGCAGTTTGAGCAATTTTTCGGAAATAACCCAAATATGAATACCCAGCGCGAAAAGGAAGGAAGTATTACTATCGACAAAAATCCTTCGCCAAATTCCCGAAATAGTAAAAAAGTTGGGGAATATGTGGATTATGAAGAGGTAGAGTAGTGGTGATTGCATGAAAGGGGATGATATGGTTTGCAAAAACTTGAAGTAATTCCGGCGTACAGCGTTAAATATATTTTTCATAATTTCCCCTCTTCAAAATCACAACCCAAATTATGCAGTCCAGCTATAAAAAATTCCTTCCGCATTTAGTTGTTTTCGTTTTGTTTATCGTGGCTTCGCTAGCCTATTTTAACCCGGTTTTACAGGGAAAAAAAATATTCCAAAGTGATATCGTGCAATACACTGGAATGGCAAAACAGCAAAATGATTTCCGAGAGAAAACCGGCGAAGAAACCTATTGGACCGATGCCGCTTTCGGCGGAATGCCAACGTATCAATTGGGTGCAAAATACCCGAACAATTACATAAAACAGCTCGATCTCGCAATTCGTTTTCTGCCACGTCCTGCAGATTACCTCTTCCTGTATTTCATAGGAATGTATATCCTGTTTTTGGTGCTGAAAGTTGATTATAAATTGGCTTTTCTCGGTGCTTTGGCTTTTGGTTTTTCAACGTATTTGATTATTATTTTGGGAGTAGGTCACAATGCAAAGGCCCATGCAATAGCCTATATGCCCTTTGTTTTAAGCGGAATATTTCTCACTTTCCGTGGAAAATATTTGTGGGGGTTTTTACTGCTGACGGTGTCGATGGGACTGGAACTGGTTGCAAATCACTTCCAAATGACATATTATTTGATGCTGTTAGTAGTAATCATCGGCRTTGYTTATTTGATTGATGCTTTTAAAARGAAAATGCTGCCCCATTATTTCAAAGCTGTAGGTATCATGATGGTTGCAGTAATAATTTCCATAGGCTTGAATGCTACAAATATTTTGGCTACCAAAGAATACGCTGATACTTCCACCCGAGGGAAAACAGAATTGACAATAAATGCCGACGGTACGCCGAAAGACAACAAAACAGGGCTAGATTACGATTACATTACTGAATATAGCTACGGCAGGCTGGAAAGTTTCAATTTATATATTCCACGATTTATGGGCGGAAGTTCTGCCGAGTCCTTTCCAAAAGATTCCAAAACTGTAGAAAGCTTGATGCGAATGGGTGCTTCTGCACAGGAAGCTAATCAAGTTTTAAACCAAATTCCAATGTATTGGGGTGAACAGACCTATGTGGGAGCCCCGGCATATATAGGTGCGATTGTAATATTTCTTGCTGTGTTGGCGCTCTTTTTAGTTCGTGGGAGATTAAAGTGGTGGATAGTTTCAGGTTTTATTTTAACCCTGCTGCTATCTTGGGGAGACAATTTTAAAGGATTGACCCAATTTTTCATTGAGTATGTGCCGATGTATAATAAATTCCGCGCAGTTTCTTCCATTCAAGTAATTATTGAATTGATTCTTCCAATCCTTGCTATTGTTGGTTTACATCAGTTTTTTAGTCATTTTGAAAAAGAAGATGAAAAGAAAAAAGCTCTGCTTTGGTCAACAGGAATTGTGGGTGGAATTACCTTGCTATTTATTCTCTTTAAAACAACCTTGTTCGATTTTGCGAGTCCGTACGATAGCTATTTTAGGGATGAAATGGGACTTCCATTTTTGGAGGCCATCCGTGAAGATAGAATGTCGCTTTTCACTTCAGATGCTATCCGTTCGTTGATATTTGTGCTTTTAACGGCTGCAGTTCTTTGGTTTTTTATGAAAGGCACTCTTAAAAAAGGCTTTGCCGTTGCTGCACTTTGCTTATTGATATTGGTAGATTTAGTTGGCGTTGATAGAAGATATGTGAATGAAGAAGATTTTGTACAAGCAAAGTTGGTTGAGCAGCCTTTCCAAAAAAATGGGGCAGACATACAAATTTTGGAAGATGATGGGCATTACCGTGTTTATGATGCTGCTGCAAATGCTTTCAATAGTGGGCGCGCCAGTTATTATCACAATGCTTTGGGGGGATACCACGCTGCAAAGCCTGGCAGGATGCAGGATTTAAATGAATTTTACATAAGCAAGGGCAATATAGGTATTCTAAATATGCTGAACGTGCGCTACATTATTGTGGAAAACAAAAACGGTGGTGCAGTGGCGCAGCGTAATCCGTATGCAAATGGAGATGCTTGGTTTGTTGAAAACGTGCTGCCTGCGGAAAATGCAAATGAGGAAATTCAGCTTTTGGACAGTTTGGACACCAAAAGAACCGCAGTTATCAATAAAGAATTTCTTTCAAAAATTCCGAACCAAAAAATTGAAAGGGACAGTACGGCAACTATTGAACTATTCACTTATCAACCCAATCATCTAGTTTACGAAGCTTCTACCAAGTCGCCGCAATTGGCTGTTTTTTCAGAAGTATATTACCCAAAAGGTTGGAACGCATATATAAATGGTAAACCTGCTGAATATTTTCGAGCCAATTATGTACTTCGTGCTATGGTTATCCCAGCGGGAAATAATAAAATAGAATTCAAGTTTGAACCAAAAGTAATCCAAACTGGAAGTACCATTTCTTTGGTGAGCAGTATTATATTCCTATTAATTTTATTGAGCGGGCTGTATTTTGCCTTTCGAAAAAAAGAACTGCAAGAATAAATGAAACGCGCCCTTATCATCACATACTATTGGCCTCCCGCGGGCGGTCCGGGCGTACAGCGGTGGTTGAAGTTTGTGAAATATTTTAGGGAATTTGGCGTGGAACCCATAGTGTATGCTCCCGAAAATCCGAACTATCCTTTGATTGACGAAAATTTTTCTTCTGAAATTCCTTCGGATATCGAAATCATAAAACAGCCGATCAACGAACCATATCGTTTTGCGAAACTCTTTTCAAAAAAGAAAATCAATCAGATAAGTAGTGGCATTATCTCGAAAAAGAAAATTTCGGCAATGGAAAAGCTGATGCTTTACATTCGCGGCAATTTTTTTATTCCCGATGCGCGCGTGGGTTGGGTAAAGCCTTCGGTAAAATTTCTGTCAGATTATATTTCTGAAAATCCTGTCGATGTAGTGATTACTACAGGACCGCCGCACAGCCTTCACTTGATCGGGATGCAACTTCAAAAGGAATTGGATGTAAAATGGATAGCAGATTTTCGTGATCCGTGGACGACCATCCATTACCACAAATCTCTTCGATTGAGCAAAGCTTCAGCTAGAAAGCACAAGGCATTGGAAGCCTCGGTTTTAAAATCGGCATCGATTATCACAGTAACTAGCCCCACGACCAAAAAAGAGTTTGGATTGATTACTGAAAGACCCATCGAGGTTATTACGAACGGTTACGATATTGCTGAGAAAAGTGATTTTGGGACAGATTCTGTTTTTTCTATTTCACATATTGGCTCATTGTTGAGTGAACGAAATCCAGAGGTTTTATGGAAAATACTTGCTGAAATTTGCAAAGAAAATGCTCCCTTCAAAAATGATTTACAGTTGAAATTTGCTGGAGCCGTAAGTGATGAAGTGAAGCAAAGCCTTGAAAATTTTCAACTATTGGAAAATTGTAATKTTTTGGGTTATGTGTCCCATTTTGWAGCACTTCAACTTCAAAATAAAAGTCAAGTATTGCTTTTGGTTGAAATAAATAGTGCTGAAACCTGCGCCATTATTCCCGGAAAACTTTTTGAATATCTTGCTGCCAGCCGCCCTATAATCGCCTTAGGGCCAAAGGAAAGTGACATTGAAGCTATTATTTGTGAAACTAAAGCTGGAAAATTTTTCAGTCATTGGGATGATGAAGAATTAAAACTTGAAATTCTTCAACTATATGAACAATTCAAAAGTGGAGAATTATCAATCGCTTCCGAGCGAATTGAAAAGTACAGTAGGAGGGAACTCACAAAACAAATGGCTTCCATTATTCAGAATCTATAATTAACTCCTTAAAAAAGTAAACCCCCGATCATTCGTATTAGACGAATTCACGGAGGTTTAACCAACCAACCAAAAAACTATTTTTATCCGCGTCCTCCTCTGGAATTAGCTTCTCTTGATGAACTACCTCGTGAGGTTTTCGCTTTTGAGTTGCTGCGCGAAGGAACGCTGGATTTATTTACTGTACTGCGGCTACGGCTAGCGGTTTCCCGCTTTGGAGCCTGTGTTTTATTTCTGCTCACTGAACTGCTTCTGTTGTTTGAAGTTACTCGCGTTTGTCTTTGAACTGTTTTATTGCTAGAAACAGTTCTATTATTAGCTGACCGAACTGTGTTTTCGCTTCGTGTACTTCTTACATTGTTACGAGTGGTATTGCTTTTTACCTTTGTGTTACCGCTGCTTCTATCAATAACAGCAGCACCTTTACTATTCGAGCTTCTATTTTTAGATACGGTTTCGCTACGCGTATTAATACTTCTTATTTCACTTTTGTTACGAGAGTTGTTGTTTCGAATAGCATTATTGCTTCGAGAAGTATTGGTACGGGTGGTGCTATTATTTCTTACAGTACTATTAGATCGTGTATTGATGGTCGCAATCATAGTATTTTTTCTGTTTGGATTATAACTCCTGTTTATGGAGGCTCTACCTTTTTTATCGTAAACTCGGCTTCCCGGACGATAARAATCTCTGCGGCCATTATGGTAAGCTACCCGATGTCTCTGTTTATAATAGACAACATGGTCATGGTAACTGTATCTAATAGGACTGTAATATCTTCTGTAGGGCAGATCGTAAACTACACRGTGTGTATAAATAGGAGGTGCGTAATATACGTGCCAAGGACGGTAAACGTAATAAGGATTGTACACATTTATAACACCGGTGGCGTGTGAAAAATAGCCATAATTATTATAAACTATGTGAAGCCCGCCAACGCGTACTAAGCGTCGGTCGTTGTATTGAATGTCCACATTACCCGCTTGAATGATACGTCCGTAGTAATCATAATAGATAGGGACACTTTCTACCTGTATGACCGCTCCGTAATCATCGTACTGTACATAAGCGTCATAGTCATATCCCGAATTGAAACTTATATTCACATTGGGAGTGTTTATCGTAACGCTTGAACCTTTTTGAGGCCCCACATATACAAAATCAAATTGACCGTCGGGAAAAACGGAAAATTCCACATCGCCTTCAACAAAGATGTAGGCACTTCCGTCATATCCTCTTCTTAGGTTATCAGCATTTTCAAGGGAAGTTGCATTTGCTGAAAATCCCATCAAAAGGACGCTAAAAATAAATGCTATGTTTTTCATAAGTTTCAATTTTTAAAAGGTTCGTACTTGCTTTAAATTTTTGGTCAGCTGAGTACGCTATAAAATAACCAACGACCGTGCCAAAGTTTTAAGTAGCTGATTTTCATAAGGTTTTTTGGATTGCTATATGATTGGAAGGGAATTTTAAAGATATTCAAATAAAAAATCCGCTGAACTGTTTTAACAATTCAACGGACTTTAAAAACTAACCAACCAAAAAAACTAAAAGTCTTATTTCTATTATTTTGATTTCAATTAGTGTGCCAAGAATATATAATTCTATATAAGTTTTTCCTTTAAATATTCCGCAGTAAAAGACTCTTTGCTTTTTACAACTTCTTCTGGAGTACCAACTGCAACTACTTGTCCGCCATTTTCACCACCTTCTGGTCCAAGATCAATAATGTAATCTGCACATTTAATCAAATCTAAATTGTGTTCTACCACAATTACCGTGTGGCCTCTGTCGAGTAAAGCATAAAAGGAAGCCAATAATTTTTTTATATCGTGAAAGTGAAGTCCAGTAGTAGGTTCATCAAAAATGAATACCGTTTTTTCCTTTGAAGTTCCTTTCACCAAAAAGGAAGCAAGCTTAATACGCTGTGCCTCGCCGCCGGAAAGGGTAGAGGAGCTTTGGCCCAATTGAACATATCCTAATCCCACATCCTGTAATGGTTGTAATTTTGCTGCAACTTTATCCTGTTTATGTTCATTGAAGAAGGCCACGGCATCATCAACGGTCATCGTTAGAATATCGTCAATATTTTTATTTTGAAAAGTAACTTCCAAAACTTCCTTTTTAAAACGTTTGCCATTACAGGTATCGCACACCAAATGAACATCGGCCATGAATTGCATCTCGATAGTTACTTCGCCTTCGCCTTTGCAGGTTTCACAACGCCCCCCATCTACGTTAAAACTGAAATGTTTGGCTTTGTACCCACGTATATCTGAAAGTTTTTGCGAAGCATACAAATTCCGAATATCATCATACGCTTTAATATAGGTTACCGGATTGCTTCGGCTGGAGCGGCCAATAGGGTTTTGGTCAATAAATTCAATACTTTTTATAGTGTTGAAATCTCCCTTTATTTCTGAAAATTGTCCTGGTTTTTCGCCATATCCACCAATTTCACGCATTAAGGCAGGATAGAGAATTTTCTTCACCAAAGTACTTTTTCCACTACCCGAAACACCCGTTACCGCAGTGAAAACATTCAATGGGAAAGTAACATCAATATGCTTTAGGTTGTTCTGTCGCGCGCCGGTAATGGAAATTTTATTCTTTGAAGTACGCCGTTTCTTCGGAACCTCAATCTCCTTTTCGCCATTTAAATATTTTGCAGTGAGGGAATCAGATTTTAAAATTTCAGCATAGGTTCCTTGTGCAACCACTTCGCCACCAAAAGTTCCGGCTTCTGGGCCAATGTCAATTATCTCATCAGCGGCTTTCATTATATCTTCGTCGTGCTCTACTACTATTACCGTATTTCCCAAATCTCGAAGCGATTTTAAAACAACGATAAGTCTTTCAGTATCTTTTGGGTGAAGCCCAATGCTCGGTTCATCCAAAATATACATAGAGCCAACAAGACTACTTCCCAAAGAGGTGGCAAGATTAATACGTTGCGATTCGCCGCCCGAGAGTGTATTCGATTTTCTATTCAATGTTAAATAGCCAAGCCCCACATCCTGTAAAAAACGAAGCCGATTGTTTATTTCGAGCAATAAGCGTTTTGCAACCTTTTCTTCAAATTCTGAAAGCTTTAATTTTTTGAAAAATTCCGCAGTTTTATCCAGTGGTAGTTCTACCAATTCCTGAATTGCAGTTCCGTTTATCTTTACATAGCCAGCTTCGGGACGAAGACGCTTTCCTTTGCAAGTGGTACATTTTGTCTTTCCGCGATAGCGCGAAAGCATAACCCGGTTTTGGATTTTATAGCTTTTTGACTCCAAAAAAGAAAAGAAAGAATGCAATCCCTCAAAATATTTATTGCCATCCCAAACCAATTGTTTTTGTTCATCGGTAAGTTGAAACCACGGTTTGTGAATGGGAAAATCGAACTTATAAGCGTTATTCACCAATTGGTCCCTGTACCAGCTCATGCTTTCTCCTCGCCAAGGAAATATGGCATTCTCATAAACAGACAGCGCAGTGTTGGGGATTACCAAATCTTCATCAATACCAATAACATCGCCGTAGCCTTCACAAGTTGGGCAAGCGCCGTACGGGTTGTTAAAGCTGAATAGATGCACGTTCGGCTCCATAAAGACCATTCCGTCAGCTTCAAATCGATTGTTGAATTCAGTTATTTTTTTTGTTGAAAGGGATTCAATATAAAGTTCGCCTTTTCCTTCAAAGAAAGCTATTTCAATTGCATCGGCAAGGCGGTTGTAAAAATCTTCCTCATCTTTTGTGATAATTCGATCTATGACTAAATCTATTTTTGTTGGAAAAGATTTCCCATCTAATTCATCAATACGTAAAACCTCATCCTTTATCTTAATTCTGGAATACCCCTGCTGCGCCAAGGCCTGTATTTTGTTTTCCATTGTTCGCCCTTCTTCTAAAAAAATAGGGGCAACAAGCAGTAATTTTTCGCCTTCAGGAAATTTCTTTATGAAATTTATAACATCTGTTGTTGTGTCTTTTTTAACTTCTTTGCCGGAAATTGGCGAAATGGTTTTCCCAATCCGGGTGTAAAGTAATTTCAGATAATCATAAATCTCTGTGGAAGTACCTACGGTTGACCGAGGATTTGTAGAATTAACTTTTTGTTCAATTGCAATTGCGGGAGCAATGCCTTTAATGGAATCTACTTTTGGCTTATCCAGTCTTCCCAAAAATTGACGGGCATAGCTGGAAAGGCTCTCCACGTAACGGCGCTGGCCTTCTGCGTAAAGCGTGTCAAAAGCCAAACTGGATTTTCCGCTTCCGGAAAGACCTGTTACTACTACCAATTTATTTCGAGGAATAGCAACAGAAATGTTTTTAAGATTATGAAGTTTAGCACCCTGAATCAGGATGTTTTTTTTAGTATCTATGGTTTCGGTACTCAATTTATTTTTCCTTTTTTATAGCTTTTTGCAAAGATACTATATCGGTTTTAGCAATGCACATTTGCGGTTATTATTATTTTTTAATGAAAAATTTAACCTTTTTTTTGCATTTGTGATTTCTTTGTTGTTATATTTACGCCTCTTAACGTCATATAAAAAAATTATTGCCTATAGCTGATCATTACTTTTAACAAATAAACATTTTAACTAAGCAACCAAATCCATAGTTGTTTATTTTTTAAAGAAGTATTGATATGAAGCAAAGCACAAACTCTGATGCGTTTTTAGTGAGCGCTTATATGAACGGTAATGAATCTGCACTTAGCGAGTTGATAACTCGACACAAGCAAAGAATCTACAGTTTTATTTATTCGAAAGTCTTTGACCGGGATGTCGCTGAAGATATTTTCCAGGACACTTTTATTAAGGTTATTAAAACCTTAAAAAGAGGGGCGTATAATGAAGAAGGAAAGTTTCTTCCCTGGGTAATGCGAATTGCCCATAATTTGGTGATAGACCATTTCAGAAAGAACAACCGCATGCCGAAATTTGAAAATAATAATGATTTCAATATATTTTCGGTATTAAGTGACAATGCGTTAAACGTTGAAAAACAGCTAATAAAGGGTCAAGTTGAAGATGATGTACGGCGTTTGATTCAAGAGCTGCCAGACGACCAAAAAGAAGTTCTTGTTATGCGAATTTATAAGGATATGAGTTTTAAGGAAATAAGCGAGCAAACAGGCGTTAGCATCAACACTGCTCTGGGCAGGATGCGGTATGCCTTAATAAATTTGCGCAAAGTGATTGATAAACATAATATTATATTGACCAATTGATACAATAAAGTAATTTTTGTTACGTTATTTGAAAATAAAACCTCAAAATAACGTTCTATGCAAAAATTTTACTCTGAAACATCACGTGTGGACGGCGTGAATAAAAATCTCGTTCCAAAAGAAGAAACCATTAAATTTCTTCTGGATTATTCGATGGCTTTAAGTGTTATAGATTACCATAAAATGAAGTTTGAAGCACTTCTAAACTAAACTTTGGAAAAACCCCGGAATTAGCTTTTCGGGGTTTTTTTTGAAAAAAGTTAGGGGATTATATACTAGTAACTCTCGAAACTCTCAACCAGCTATTTGTTGCTTTTCCAGTAATCCTTTATAACTGTTTTTCTCCCAATAGTATTGGTAATGATATCTTTTTCCAAATCCCAGCCCCGCGCGGGAGAGTAATGTCTTCCGTACCAAATAATTTGAAGATGCAGTATATTCCATAAATCTTTTGGGAATAAACGTTTTGCATCTTTTTCTGTCTGTACTACATTTTTTCCATTCGAAAAACCCCAACGGTACATCAATCGGTGTATGTGAGTATCCACTGGAAAAGCAGGTACGTTGAAGGCCTGGCTCATAACGACACTTGCTGTTTTATGGCCTACAGCGGGTAAAGACTCTAACGCTTCAAAATCAGCTGGTACTTGCCCGTTATATTTATCTATTAATATTTCTGATAGTCCGCGGATACCCTTCGATTTCATTGGCGAGAGACCCACTGGTTTTATGATTTCCCTAATTTCGTCTACGGTAAGCTTCACCATATCATAAGGATTGTCGGCTACTTCAAACAACAGTGGTGTAATTTGATTGACGCGAACATCTGTGCTTTGAGCAGAAAGCAATACTGCAATCAATAGGGTATAGGGGTCTTTGTGATCTAGGGGAATTGGAACTTGTGGATAAATCTTATTTAACGTATCAATAACAAARGTTACCTTTTCYTGCTTGGTCATTTTAAGTACTTTTATGCAAAAATAASGATAATGAAAACATTAAAGGTAGGAGATAAAGCTCCAGATTTTACAGTAAACGATCAAGATGGAAATAGTATTTCCTCGAAAGATTTTAAGGGAAAGAAATGGATTGTATTTATCTATCCCAAAGCCAATACCCCTGGGTGCACTGCGGAAGCTTGTAATCTTCGTGATAATTATAAAGAATTGCAAAAAGAAGGCTATGAATTATTGGGCGTAAGTGCCGATAGTGAAAAACGGCAAAAAAAATTTAAAGAAAAGTATGATTTCCCCTTTCCTTTACTGGCAGATGAGAACATGGAGGTAATCAATGGTTTCGGAGTGTGGGGACCCAAAAAGTTTATGGGAAGGGAATTTGACGGAATTCACAGAAAAACTTTTATAATGGATGAAAACGGAACCATAACACGTGTCATCGATAAGGTTAAAACCAAAGATCACGCTGCGCAGATACTGAATTAATTATCTACCTTTTCAGCAGTAGGCTTATAATTGAAAAGTTGTTTATCCTTTATAATTTCTGAAACCCCAGGTGGCAACATCTGTTCCCATCCTTCATCACCATTTTCTATCATTGCCAACACTTCACGAGAAAATATCTCCATGTTGTCAGGGTTGTAATCTGTGATATCTACAACCTTGCCGTTGTATTTAAAGAATTTGTACAATTCTTTCATTCGTGGATGCACTTTCAGGTTTTCACTATTAGTATACTCTCCCGTTTCCGCATCTTTCATAGGATAGAGATAAACCTTTAAATCTTTAAAAAATAATTTTCCAAAGGCTTCCAGAATACCACCACTTAAGTGTCGATAATATTTTTCATCAAAAATGTCCACTAAATTATTGACGCCCATGGCAAGCCCCATTCGCATCTTTGTATATCTGGAGAAATATTCAACTAGCTTATAGTACTCCTGAAAGTTTGAAATCATAACCGTATGCCCCAAAGAACAGAGCAGCCTGGCGCGGTCCATAAAGTCTTCTTCATCAATTTCACCTTCGGCCCGCAAATTTGAAAGGGTAATTTCAAATATTACTTCAGTTCTATCTTTTTCTACCCTGTTTTCCTTCAGAAACATTTCATAGGAACGTTCAAACATATCTATGTTAACCTTGGTAACAGGTCTAAAGCTTCCGCGAAGGGCCAATATATTTTTCTTATAAAGAATTCTTGCCGGAAGTATATTGTGACCTTCAGGGTTAAACATAACCGCATCGGTCATGCCGTTTTTAATTAACTGAAGACTCATCAATCTGTTGTCAACGTCCTTAAAGCGGGGCCCCGAAAAATTTATGGTGTCAATTTCAATTTTATCTTTATCGATATGGTCGTACAGGTAACGAAGCAATTTATTGGGTTGGTCATATTTATAATATGCCCCATAAATTAAATTTACACCTAAAGTACCAAGTGTAATCTGCTGTAATTGTGCATCATTTTCGTGAAAACGAATGTGCAGGGTTATTTCGTTATAAGGTTCTTTTGGGTCTATTTGATATCGAATTCCTACCCAGCCATGCCCTTTATATTTTTTTGCAAAATCAATTGTGGCAACGGTATTTGCGTACGAGAAGAAAAGTCTGTTGGGGTGTTTCTCACGGTTTATACGCTCTTCTATCAAGTTGAACTCGTGCGAGAGCATCTTTTGAAGTCTTGATTCTGTTACGTATCGGCCATCTTCTTCTATTCCATAGATTGCGTCGCTAAAATCCTTATCATAGGCAGACATTGTTTTGGCGATGGTCCCTGAGGCGCCACCGGCCCTAAAAAAATTCCGAACGGTTTCTTGCCCGGCTCCAATTTCGGCAAAAGTGCCGTAAATGTTTTCGTTCAGATTGATTCGTAAAGCCTTACTTTTTATGGAGGGGATATTTTCAAATTCCTTGTCTCCTATTATGGTTTCCGGCATAGCAACGTTCTATTTTTTTATATAACAAAGGTAGCAAATACAATAGGTAAACAAAAAAAATACCAGTATTTTTGCGCAGATGAAATCAACATTCCGCGTTACATTTCTCGGCACTGGAACTTCACAAGGCATACCCGTAATAGGAAGCGATCACCCTGTTTGTAAAAGCAGTGACCCAAAAGATAAACGTTTGCGCGTTTCGGTTTTGTTGCAATGGGATGATTTTGCTTACGTTATTGATTGCGGTCCAGACTTTAGACAGCAAATGTTGCGCCAAAATGTTTCAAAACTGGACGGCATTCTTTTAACGCACGAGCACAGTGACCACACCGCAGGTTTGGACGATATACGTCCATTTAACTTTATGCAGGGCAACATGCCTTTCTATGCCCATAAGCGAGTTTTTAAATCATTGCACGAACGCTTTGCTTATATTTTTGAAACTGAAAATAAATATCCCGGAGCGCCTAGTGTAGAAGAAATTGAAATTGATAAAGAGAATAAATTTACTTTAGGAGGGAAGCAGGTGGTGCCAATAGAAGCTTATCACGACAACCTTCCTGTTTTAGGTTTTCGTGTGGAAGGCTTTACCTATTTGACGGATGTTAAAACTATTGCTGAAGAAGAAATTGAAAAAATAAAAGGAACAAAAGTTTTAGTTGTAAACGCCTTGCGCGAAGAGCCACATTATTCACATTTCAATCTTTCGGAAGCACTTGATTTCGTAAAAAAAATAAAACCTGAGAAAACATATTTCACCCATATTAGCCATTTGATGGGCTTTCACGCGAAAGTAGAGAAAAAACTTCCAAGAAACGTTCACTTGGCTTATGACACACTTACTATAACAATTTGATCATGAGGAATAAAATTTTTATGTACTTGTTTCTTTTTGCTTTGCTATTCATTATTTACCAATATATGAATGAGAAAAGTATTTTTGAATCACAGGAAGCCCAAATTGAAAATCTGCAAACGAAAGTTCAAAAATATAGCGACTCTATCGAAGGGCTTCATGGCCAAATAATGAACTTGAATTATTTTACCTTAATGGGAAATGACAACGCAATGACCTATTTTGAAAACCGCGGTTATGAGGCAGCCGAGGTGGAAGCAATGGTTTCTGATCAGATTTATGATTTCAATCTTAAAAAAGGGAACAATCCCTTAGTTCCATTTGAGGGAATGGCGGGTGATATGAAAATAAACAAATTGAAATTTCTCAATCATAAATGGATCCTTGCAGACTTTACCGATAACACGTATTGGGGTGAAATGATTTTGGAATACTACTTTAATGATAAAAATGAACTTGAATTGACGCCAATCGCTTCCTTTTTATATCAGAATTAAGTTATTGTGAACAGGTTACCGTCTATTGACTTTCCAACCAATTTTTAAGTTCGTAAAAATTTTGTGGGGCAACTCCGTGGCCGACGGGAAATTCTGAATATTTACAAGCTATATTCAGTTTCTTTAAAAAAGGCTCTGTTTTTCTGGCCCATTGTACGGGAATCACTTGGTCGGCGCTTCCGTGTGAAGTATAGATTTTAAGCTGGCTGAAGTCATTCTTAGCATATCCATCTTTTAAAATCTCTTCATTAACATAACCGCTTAAACCGATTACATTTTTTACTTTTTCAGGATAGCTTAAGGCAATCGCAAAACTTAAAATTGTGCCTTGGCTAAAGCCGAGAAGGGTAATGTTATTGCCATCTACTTTGTATTTATTTACCACTTCATCTATACATTTTGAAACTAATTCGCGCGAGGCAATTGCCTGTTCGTCATCACTGAACTTTCCCTGTGAATTATCAAAGTAAATATTATACCATGCATTTCCGTAGGGTTCTAAACGTATGGGTGCTTTTAAGGAGATGATAACATATTTTTCCGGCAATTCGCTGGCGAAGGAAAACAAATCATTTTCATCGCTTCCAAAACCGTGGAGCATTATGATTGCCGGTGGGTTTTCTGAGGCATTTTTTGCGGGTCTATAATTATGTTCTAAAAGTAAAGTCTGTTTTTCCATAGACTGCAAAAATAAACAAGACCTTTTAAACTGAAGTTCTTTCAGCAGAAAAGGTCTCGTTAAAAATTCTTTAAAATTATATACCCTTAAACCATTCTTGAAATTGTTCCCCAAATACAGGTACCGGTTTCATTTCGCCTTGTACGGCGCTTATTAATCCAAGAAGCCAAAACACTAATATTGCGAGTTGTACAATCCAGGTAAGTATTGAGATTCCAATAAAACTTATAACTATACTCAATACTACTCCCACACACATAATGCCCAGTGATTGGCGTACGTGGAAGGAGCCTAGCGCAGTTTTGTTTCCATTGTTCATTATTAATGCGATGATCCAACCAATAAGTGTGATGTAGGCAATTATAGCAACCGTTTTACCATTGTCAGTAGTTGTTTCCATTTGTTGTGATTTTAGGTTAGTGTTTTATTTAAGATAAAGATAATCAATACTTTAATTTAAAAATGTAAACCATTCCTGAAATTTTTCACTTAAAAATGGAATGCCTTTCCTTTTGTTAAAAAAAGCCATCGCCCAGGAAAAGAGCCACAGCAAAAGACAGATTAACCAAATAATATCACCAACCGTTACATCTACCTGTGCTTGTATAACAAGTGAAACGATGAACATTAATGTTAATCCAAACATATTTTTTATATGCCAAGTGGCAAAGGGGTGGTTTTCTTCCCTGTTGAAAAAATAGGCAATAATAAAACCCACAAAGGGTGCATATGCAATGAGCGAGGTAGATTTTCCTGCAGGAATATTTTTCATTTATTTATTTAATACCAATTGGTTATTGGATACAATTCCGTAGGGCTTTCCTTTTAATTTTGATCCCAGAAGCGCTGCATTTTTTGAAGTTGATAGAATATTCTTTTCAGCAAGAACCCAATTTTCTTCAGGGTTAAAAAGAGTGAGTTCGGCACGGTTTCCTTCCTCAATTTTTTCCGAAGGAATATTGAACGTTTTTTTCAAACCGGTAAGCGCCTTAACAGATTCCTCAATTCCCAAAACCATATTGAGCGCGCCAAAACAGCCTTCCAGACCAATACTTCCAAAGTAAGCATGGTCAAACTCTGTTTTTTTGTGTTCTACATCTATTGGGTTGTGGTCGCTGGTAATACCATCAATGGTGCCATCTTTCAACCCTTTCAGCAGTGCTTTGGCATCTTCCTTTGTGCGCAGTGGCGGTAATAGTTTGTAATTGGTGTCAAACTCTTCCAAAACATCATCGGTCAAAATAAGGTTGAAGATAGCGACGCTGCAGCTAACGTTCAGTCCTTTCTTCTTTGCATCCTTAATCAATTCCACTGATTTTTTTGTGGAAATAGTGGGAATGTGTAGTTTGCCACCTGTATATTCCAAAATATAAAGATCGCGGATTATTTGGAGCTCTTCCGCAAGTGCCGGTATTCCTTTTAGACCCAGGCGGGTGCTATTTACTTCTTCATTCACCATCCCATTGCGCGCCACAGATTTTTCAAAGGGAAAGGATTGTACCAATCCATCAAAATTCTGAGAGTATTGCAGTGCTATTTTTAGCAAGTTTCCATTTGCAAGTGGGTTTTTATAATCGTAAAATGAAACCGCTCCCTCATTTTGCATATCGTAGAGTTCGGCAAGATCAGTTCCTTTACTACCTACGGTTAGTGCGCCAATAGGGTAGAGGTTCACCGCGTTTCCGTCGGCTTTACTCTTCAGAAATTTTATATGGCCTTTGCTGTCTGTTACCGGAAAACTGTTTGCATTTACGGCAACACTTGTAAATCCACTTTGTGCTGCAGTTTTTAAACCATTTTCAATGGTTTCCCGTTCTTCAAAGCCCGGTTCACCAAAAGATACGCTACTATCAAACCAACCTTGTGAAATGTGCAGGTTTTTTAAAGAAACCTCTTTTACTTTTTCGGAAGAAGGAATTGTTGCCGCAATTTTTGAAATTTTACCATTTTCTATCAAAACATCCCGTTTCTTTAAATGATGTTTGCTGGAAACATCTACTATGGTTGCGGATTTCAGTAGTATCTTCATTTGTAGAATTTTAAGATAAGCATTTCGAAAAGTAAAAAGAGTACTGCAAAAATAGCAAACCATTTCCAAAAACTGTTAATAGCGTTTGCCTCTTCAATAGAATCAAAAAGAGCTTCCACTGAACTGTAAACCTCCACACCTTCCCAATTTTCGGGGTTTTGGTATTGTAATTCACTTTCGCCACGTGCATAATTAAAGCTTATGTTTTGCAAAAACTCATTTTTCTTCACGATTTGATAGTTTCCAGCCTGGGTAGGCTCTTCCGCAGTTGTCATTAAAACATAATTAGCCTTAGTTTGCTGTAGCGGAATAAACTGCTCCGTACTGTTCTTAACTGTTAGTATTTCATCTTGACCCAATTTTATGGGTACTGCAATTTCGGTTTGCTGTCCAATGGTATAATACAAGCGCGGCAAAGGTAGACTTTGCAAAGCCATATTATAAATAGTGGGGACAACTAATGGCGAATTCTGAAAATTGGAATTTTCCTTGTTTATTGGGGCAGTAAAAAGATAGGTTTTGTTTTTTTGAAGCAAAAAGGGTTGATTATCCTCAAAACCTATTGCTGGAGTTGCATTTGATGAAATATCATAAAACGAAGTGACCTTCGGATATTGGAAATTTGCTACTTCTTTTTCAAAAACATCTTTAAAAAGCGGATGTGAAAAAACAATCTTCGTAATTTTTTTTTCCTGTACTTTTTCTTCAGAAAGTCTTCCTAAAGTCATTGTTAAAAGATAGTTGTTGTAACTGTTCAAATCTATTTCTGAAGCAGGGATAATTAATATGCTTCCGCCATCTTCACTGAAAGATTTAAGCGCCGTGGCCAATGATGCGGGTATCTCTTTCAACTCATTAAGAACAATAAAATTTTGGTCGGGAATTTCATTATAATTCAATGTTTTAAATGTTTGCTGTTTAAATTGAAATTCCTCTTTTTCAAAAAGCCGCTGCAAAAAGTTGCCGTCAGCTTCATTTATGGCCAAGACCTTTATTTTTCCGGGTTTGTTGATGCTGAAATACAATTGGTTGTCAAAAGATATGTTTGGTTCGTTAATTTCTAATTTCCCAATAAATGCTGTAGAATTATCGATATCGAAAGTAACTGAACTACTGGTGTTTTGCGAAAAATCCACAGCGGTTTTTGCAATCAGTTTTTCATTGTTATACAGTGAAAGTGGAATTTCGGAAACTTCATTTTCCTGGGCTTCACGAAGTGTTGAAGCATTTACCGTGAGTTGCGTTAACGAAGCATTTTTTGAAACAACATAAGCACTGTCTATGGAAATGTTTGAAATTTTCACAGGCTTTAATTGCACCGCGTCTACAGCCAGATCTTCCGGGATTGAAGGAAAAGCTTCTGTATGCTGAAAGTCAGACAGATAAACCAATCTTTTTAAGACGCCTTTCTCGTTCGAAAAAAGTTGGTTGGCTTTTAGTAAAACTTGATTTGGCGTCAATTGGTTTTGTGAGTACTCAACGGTAAGTATTTGATTTTTAAAATCTTGTGGACTTGCTTTTTTTCTTTCAGAATTGTTTGTAAACCAACTCAATTTTTCATTTCCGCCAGTTTTATCGTATAAATCTTGCAACGTCCGTTCAAGCATTGGTCCTTTTGTACCTTTTGCTTGCATGCTGAAAGAATTGTCTATGTAAACAACGGTTTCTTTTTTTGAGTTTAAAGCAATCTTGGAAGCCGTAAAAGGTTGTGCGAACGCAAGAATGATACAAGCTAACGCAAGCAAGCGCATCAATAGGGTAAGCCATTTTTTGAGTTGCGAACTTTTACGGGTTTGTATGGTTACTTTTTTAAGAAAAGCAACATTGGTAAAAGCTACTTTTTGGAACCTCCGGAGTTGAAAAAGATGAATAAATATAGGGATGAGTAGTAGGAAAAGGGCGTAAAGAATTTCTGGGTGTTTGAACTGCATTCCTATAAATATTGGCCAAAGATAAAAAATGGAACGTAATTATAGCTATTTCTGTACTGTAAACGTGAAGTCGATTCCCTTTTAAAGGTTTAGTGCTTGCTAACTTCTTTTATCAAAGCTTATTAAAAGGGTTTGATTTGTTTAAACCTAATAATATCAGTGGCTTTGTTGCATTGTAATGGAAAATCAATCTAATTTTTTTACATAGAACTTAAAAGTTGTACCCTCTCCCACAGTGGATTTAACCTCTATTTCACCATCTAATCTATTTACAAGTTTTTTAACTGTGGAAAGTCCAATTCCATTTCCTTTTTTTCCATTTCTGTCCAAAGTACCCGTAGTTACAAATAAATCAAAAATATGGTCGAGTTTGTCTTTTGGAATGCCCATACCGTTGTCGGAAATCTCTATATGATAAAATCCATCTTTCTCAGTACAATCGATGTCTATTCTTATTTTTTCCTTATCATTATATTTTAGGCTGTTACCAACTAAATTGAGCAGAATTTGTTCTAGCGCAACTTTGTTTGCGTGCATTTCAATTTTTTCTTCGGGAAGATTTATTTCACAATCCACATTGATATTCAGCAGTTCTATAATTTCCTCCAAAAGATCTTGGCTGTCAAAAGGTTCGCTTCGCAAAGATGCTGTCTTATCGGTCTCGTAATGTTCCAGCAGACCAGTAACATATTCGCTTAAAGTAAAAGAAGATTGCTTTATGTAATCCAAATACTCTTTACCCTGTTCATCCAAATGTTGGCCATATTTGGAACGGAGCATATCTGAAGTGATAATCATATTTGCAAGCGGCATTTTCATGTCATGGGAAACTACCCCGGCAAAGTTTTTGAGTTCTTCATTGCGTT
The DNA here is from genome assembly GCA_002733915.1 of Aequorivita sp. Taxonomy (GTDB): domain Bacteria; phylum Bacteroidota; class Bacteroidia; order Flavobacteriales; family Flavobacteriaceae; genus Aequorivita. The sequence continues at coordinate 86,313 of NVXN01000004.1, read as the reverse complement.
CTTTAAGCTCTTTTTGGACAGAAAGCAATGCTCTGTTTCTTTTTCTGGCTTCAAATAAATTAACAACTTGGTATGCCATTGCGATAAGTGCATTTTTTTGGGATTCTGACAAAACTCGTGGCTTTGTATCAAAAACACAAAGGGTTCCAAGTGGATAACCATCACTATTCACCAAGCGTACTCCGGCATAGAAAATGGCGTTCATATCTTTTACCAGTGGATTTTCCTTAAAGCGATCGTCTTTTCTGGCATCTTCTATAATAAAAATACTTGATTCTTCCAATATGGCGTGCCCGCAAAAGGAAATATCTCTTGGTGATTCATTAAAAGGGATTCCATAATGCGATTTTAAAAAATTGCGGTCTGCGTCAAGTAAAGTTACCAAGGATATTGGCACATCACAAATGTTTGCTGTTAATGCGGTAATATTATCAAAATCCTTCTCAGGCAAGGTGTCCAACATATGATAGGATCGGACTGCCGCCAAACGTTGCGCTTCATCTATTGGAAATTCGGGTGCTATCAAAATGTGGTTCGGTGTTTAAAATTAAAATTTTAAAAAATCATTATTTGCGGGTGCAAAGGTAAATGTACGACATTTTGCAAAAAATTGTAAAACGTTGAAATTTTATGTGTAATGGGTTAAACTTAAAATCAAAACCGTTCAAAAACTCCCAGTCCGAAAAGGGCAAAGTCATATTTTACGGGATCATTTGGGTCTAATTTTCGAAGCGATTTGTCTAATTCCATCAACGCTTTGGCATCATTCTGTTTGCGTTTCAGCAAATTAAGTTTTCGCGCTACATTTCCACTGTGTACATCCAACGGACACGAAAGTGCGCTTGGAGAGATGCTTTTCCAAATTCCAAAATCTACACCCGCAGTGTCATTACGGACCATCCACCGCAAAAACATGTTTATTCTCTTTGCCGCTGAATTTTTAAATGGGTCGCTAATATGTTTTGGGGTTCGCGGGAGATGGGGGAGTTCAAAAAATGCTTTTTTGAAATGATGGATTGCCGGTTGCATAGAGTCCCTTTCTGCATATTTTGCAAACAAGGTTTCCAGCCCTCCGTGGTTTTTATAAATATTCTGTAGTGACTTTAGAAAATATGCAAGATCAGCGCCATTAAATGTTCTGTGCACAAAACTTGATAGTGATTCTGAATGTCTTTCTGAAAAGTTCATCACAAAATCATAAGGCGAATTGCCCATCAACTCCACTAAACGATTGCCATTATTAATAATGCTTTTTCTGTTTCCCCAAGCAATGGTTGCTACAAGAAATCCAGCAATTTCAATATCTTTCTTTACCGTAAAAAGATGTGGTATTTGAATGGGATCGGTGTCAATAAAGTTAGGATTATTGTAAATATGGACTTTTTCGTCGAGAAATGATTTCAGTTCGGCTTTATTCATTTAATGACCTACAATTTTTCCGTCCTGCATCACCAACTTTCTGTCGGCCATATTTGCAAGATCTTCGTTGTGCGTAACAATAACAAAGGTTTGTCCGAATTCGTCACGCAATTTGAAGAATAGATTATGAAGGTTTTCTGCACTTYCCGTATCTAAATTTCCACTCGGTTCATCGGCCAAAATTATTGCCGGATTGTTAATTAATGCTCTTGCTACGGCAACCCGCTGTTGCTCGCCGCCTGAAAGTTCGTTTGGTTTGTGGTCTTCACGCTGCGAAAGCCCCAAAAAGTTAAGTAACTCTTTAGCTCTCTTGGTAGCTTCGGCTTTTGGTGTTTTTTTTATAAACGCAGGTATGCATACGTTTTCAAGTGCTGTAAACTCTGGCAATAATTGATGAAACTGAAAAATAAATCCCAAATTTTCATTTCGAAATTTGGCCAATTTCTTTACAGAAAGAGAACCAATATTTATATTATTTATCGCTAATTTACTTTTTGATTTATCAAAAGTATCCAATGTTCCCAATATTTGTAGCAATGTGGTTTTTCCAGCACCCGAGGCACCAACTATTGAAACAATTTCACTCTTTTTTATGTGAAGATCGACTCCTTTTAAAACGTGGAGTTTATCGTAAAATTTGTGAATATTTTGGGCCTCAATCATAGCATAATTTTAGAACGTGAAAGTACTATTTATAGCGCTATAATACAATCCAATGGGTTATATTGTTTTTATTCCAAGTTATGTGTTTATTTTTGGACTCATATTGTTAAACACATTTTGATGGCTTTCTATAGATATTTTGAAGAATACGACCAACCTGTAACAGACACGTTGATTGAAAATTATAGTAAAATATTGCATACCGTAGGTGAAGATATTTCACGCGATGGAATTATAAAAACTCCCGAGCGTGCTGCAAAGGCGATGCAGTTTTTAACATCGGGAAACTGTCAAGACCCCACTGAAATCATGAAAAGCGCAATGTTTGCCGAAGCTTATCACGATATGGTTATTATAAAAGATATTGAGCTTTATTCCCTTTGTGAACATCACATATTACCCTTTTTTGGGAAAGCACATATTGCCTATATACCTGATGGACATATTGTTGGCCTTAGTAAAATTCCGCGTGTGGTTGATGTTTTTGCACGTAGATTGCAGGTTCAGGAACGATTAACCCATGATATTCTTGAATGTATAAATGACACTTTAAAACCAAAAGGTGTTGCAGTTGTTATTGAAGCATCTCACATGTGTATGATGATGCGAGGTGTACAGAAACAGAACAGTGTAACCACAACCTCTGGTTTTCGCGGTCAATTTGAAGCGATAGAAACCAGAAATGAATTTTTGAAATTGATTAGTAGCGACTTGTCCTAATTTTTTGGAATGTTTTTTGCTTTTCACTCACAAATTAAACACAACAAGAAGATGAAAAACGAAAAATATAAATTATTGCGAAAAAGCATTTTCTATGATGTAGTAGGTATCGCAACAATGGCCATTCCTCTAATCGGACCCTTTTTAGATTTACTTTGGGCGCCCATTGCAGCCAAAAAAATGAGTGAAATGTATAAGGGAACTGAAGGTAAGCTTGCCTCTGTGCTTGTATTTTTAGAAGAAATTCTACCATTTACTGACGTAGTTCCAACATTTACATTGATGTGGTTATACACATTTGTGTGGAAAAAGCAACCCACACCCCAAATTATTGAGATTCGCGTAAATGAATAAAAAAAGCCCCGATCTGGGGCTTTTACTTTAAATTTCCAATTTTAAGTTTACATTAATACTCCTTCCCATATTAAAAATACCATCTGGTTTCAATCTCGACAAATGGGCGATATATTTTTTATCGGTAAGATTTGTTCCGTTCAAGCCGATTTTAAATAAAACCTTTTGAAGTTGAAAACTGCTTTCAATTCCTGCACTCAATAGGGAATAACCACCAGTTCTTGTTTCAAAATCACTTACATTTTTTTGGTCAAAGGTATTTTCGAGTGTTATAAAAGCTGAACTTGATTTTCTGGTTTTTCCGTCATTTAATTCTACATGGAATGTATTCCGTAATGAATTTGCCGGTATCAATGGCAAGTAATCATCATTGCTCAATTTACCCGTAACCGTCTCGAAACTACTTTCTAAATGAAGCCAATCCAACGGGTGGGGGTGAAGGTGAAAGCCCAATTCGCCTCCATAAAGTAATGCGTTGTCCTGCAAATAATCAAATACCTGTGCATCGTCAATGGTTTCATTGGTAGGCGACAGAAAAATGTAGTCATTAACGGCGTTGTAAAAGCCATTTGCAAAAAACTCAATATGTTCGTTTCTGTACTCCAAGGCAACATCAGCTTGAAAATTTTGCTCGTTCTTTAATGCTGTATTACCACGTTCATAGCGGTTTGTACCTTCGTGAACGCCATTAGAAGTTAGTTCTGCTAAGTTTGGGGCTCTAAATCCACTGGCAAGATTGATTCGTGTTGAAAAATTTTCAACAATATCGAGTTTAGCCCCTAAGGCAGCCGTAAAACTATTAAAGGTTGTATTTAGCGATGGAATAAAATCCATGTCAGTTGGACTTCTAGCGGCTTTACTTTCAATTTTTCGGGAGTCAAAGCGGATTCCAGCTTGAAAATCAATTTTTTCCAAGTGGTAGTGTGTAGTTGTCAAAATTCCGATATCAGTAGTTGTGGCATTGGGAATTAAAATTTCCTCGCCTTCGTTTTTGTTTTCCTGGAACATTCCTTGCAAGCCAATTATGGTTTCAAAATTGCCAATTTGGGGAAGGTGATATTTCATATCATAATTAAAAGTATTTAATTTAAGCCGAAGAGCGGCTACATTTGGTTCTTCTTCAAATTCCCGTCTGTCATTGAACAAATAGCCAGCTTTTATATCTAGACTGGAATTATTAAAAAACAACGTATTGTCAAAACTTAAAATATGGTTGTCAATTTCCTGAAAAGGAAGTTCTAAATCGTTTGAACGCGTTTGCTCACCGATTTCTTCAGGAATACCAATATTGGAGCGATTATAATTATAGCGAAGTGTTGATTTAAATTTTTTACCCGAATATTGCAATCCAGTTTTGAAATCTTTTTCATTAAACCTAGTGTTGGTAACACGATAATCGGCTCCTGTATCATAATCACTCAATGTAGCATAGGCACCGCGCGCCAAAAACTTCAACTTTTGTCCCGAGGTTTTAATTCCAAGATTTGTAAATGTTCCCAATGTATTTGAAAAGTAAGTACTGCTTAGGTCACCGTGAGTTTCACCGGACAATGCAAATTTTTCAGGATTCAAATAAAGCACCCCGCCCAGCGCATCGCTTCCGTAAAGCAATGATGCAGGGCCTTTGATGACTTCTACGCTTTCAACTCCCGCTTCATTAATGCCTAACCCATGCTCATCTCCAAATTGCTGGTTTTCTAAACGAACACCCTGTGCATAAGTTAAAACCCTATTTGAGCTTAGCCCGCGAATAACTGGTTTTCCAATGCCCGTGCCTGTACTAATAATGTCTACTCCTGCAATGTTTTTTATGCCATCGACTAAGGTTACGGCTCCAGAAGCCTTCAGGTCGTCAGTAGAAACACGTTCTACCTTCATAACATTATCACTCTGTAATTTATGGAAGGGTGTAGAAATTATAACCTCTTCCATTTCTACGGCACTTTCCAGCATTTGAAGATTTTCAGTTATTTTTTGATTATTTGAAAAATTTATTTTTTTTGAAACAGTTGCATATCCAATTAAAGAAAAGACAACTGTGTAGTTTCCATTGGGAATATTAACCAAGCTATAGGTGCCGTCCATATTTGCAAGGGTTCCTTTTTCAAGTTGGGGTAAATAGATAGTTGCGGGAATTGGCTCATTTCCGTTTATTGAGGTTATGGTTCCTGTCAAGGAATTTTGTGAGCTCGCTGCGGTATAGATAAATAAAACCACAAGCAAGCAGAGTAAGTTTTTCATGCTTTCTTGATTTAAAAATTAAGTTTAATAAAATAAAATGCTACAAATCAAGAAAATAGCGGAGGGCCTCTAAGAAAATATTGGGCGGGATCTAAATTAAAAGTAGAAGTAAAGTAAAAAATTTCAATATTCTGAAACCGGTGAAATAAAGGGAAGTCGAGAACTTCCTGAGGAGTAAAGGCAAATATTGAAAAGTGAAAATCACAAATGGAACAGTCTAGCTGTTTTTCGTGAAGATGCGTTGAAATATCGGTACAGGCCTTGTGTTCATGACCTTCAAAAGTATGCGCAAATTGTACAGCAGTAGGAAGCAGCAGTGCCAACGAGAATATCGTAGCGACTAAAACTTGCGTAACTTTTGTTTTAAGAATTATCATTTCTTAATTAAAATTTGAATCCCATGCTTCGGAGCATTTTTTTTGCAAAATTCCAAAAAAAATCAAATTCCCCAAACACCCATCCAAAAAATACTAAAAGCACTTTATAAATTGGCAAGATAATAAAAATGCGAAATGGCCAGTATATGTACCATCCCATTTCCTTAGTTATATTAAAGAAATCTGTTAGCGGAGCAGCCAATTTGGCTGCGGAACTTCCAGTGATTGCAAATACCAATAAAATTATAAATAGCTGGCCGTTGGTTTCAATATTCCATCGTTCCTTTAACTTCTTCAATTTCTTCCGCCTACAAATTTTTGATTGTACTTTTCCTGAAAATAGACAAAATAATTATACAATAAGTAATTCACTTCATATCCATAATCTATGGTTGGGTCGTAATTTATTTGTTCGCCATACAAATTTCTGGAATATAAGTTTGGCTGTAAAACACGGCTATTGTACTCAGCTACAAACTGTCGGTTTTTCCCTTCTAATTTTGCTTGACCATAAAAACCCCGTGGTGGTTGAGAAATTAGCCAAGATTGAAACCCTGGTTCTACTATTATAATTTCATATTCAAGGCTATCATTCGCAATTCTAACTGTATCTTTTTTTGTGTTTCCATCAATTGGTGAGCTGTTTATGGAAGTATTCCCTGTTCCACAGCTAAAAATTGCAAATGAAAATACTGCAATTAGTAGAAAATTTTTCATATCAAGTATTTTTCCAAAGTTAACAAATGTAAAATGAAGACAGCCTGATTTAACTTTCATTTAAAATACCTTGTAATATTTAGACCGTAAAATTTTATTGTTTAAATATATAAGGCACTTATTTTCCGAAAAGTCCGCCGAGCATTCCGGCAATACCACCTTTTTTCTTTTTGCCTCCCAAAACCATTCCGGCTATATCGTCAATCACACTGCCATCACCATCGGCATCTAAAAGTGTTTCAATCAACGATCTGTCATGATTGGTGCTTTCACCCATAACGGAACCCAAAAGATCGCCAAGACCGTCCGCTCCCACATTGTCTTTTCTTTTTTGGTTGCCTAAGACTCCCATAAGAATGGGAGCGGCCATTTGGATGATTTTTTCAACGGAACTTGCGTCTACGCCGCTAACATTACTAATGCCTTGCTGTACTTTCTGTTGGTTTCCGCCAAGTACGTGGTTTAAAATGCCTGCTCCATCTTTTGTTAGGCCATTCTCTTCGTTTTGGTTTTCCAAAAGACTGCTWAATCGGCTCAAAATAGAACCATCGTGCTTATTGTCTTCCAAAGCATTGTTCAAGCTTTTTGCTCCTTGGGAAGTTGAAGCATTTTTTTGCATTGCGCCCAAAATCACGGGTAGTGCCATACTCAACACGTTTGCTGTTTTATCTTTGGGTTGGCCGGTTTTCGCACTTGCACCCCTGATAAGTTGCTTGCCTATATCACTACTAAGTAAATCTAAAATTGAAGCCATTATTTTGTAAAAATTAACACTTATACAAGGTAAAGAAAAATGTTATGCTTTGGCCATTAAACTTATAATTTGTTCTGCAAGCTCGATGCCAATTCGGTCTTGTGCTTCGTTAGTAGCAGCACCGATATGGGGCGTTAATGAAATTTTATCATGCATTAAAACTTTTATTGAAGGTGTAGGTTCTTCCTCAAAAACATCTAATGCTGCAAATGAAATTTTTCCATCTTCAATAGCTTCCAAAAGTGCTTTTTCATTGAGTATGCCGCCACGTGCAGCGTTAACTATTCCAGCTCCTTTCTTCATTTGTGAAATTTCTTCTTTATCAATTACATACCCGTTTTGTGCGGGTACGTGAAGCGTAATAAAATCACTGTGTTTTATCAATTCTGAAACGGGTTCGGTCTTTATTTTGAGTGTTATTGTTTGACCATCGTAAAAGTCAAGTGTGATATCTGCTTCGCCCACTTCGTTATCACTGGCAATCACCTTCATGCCACAGCCCAAGGCTATTTTTGCTACTTCGCGACCAATTCTTCCGAAACCGATAATGCCGAGTGTTTTTCCACGTAACTCGCGTCCGCCGCCGTAATTTTTCTTTAATTCCTTGAATTTTGTATCGCCCTCCAAGGGCATGTTTCTGTTTGAATCGTGCAGAAAACGTACGCTTCCAAACAAATGGGCAAAAACTAATTCTGCTACAGAAGCCGAAGAAGCTGCAGGGGTATTGATTACTTCAATACCATTATTTCGTGCATAATCTACATCAATATTGTCCATTCCCACGCCGCCGCGACCAATGATTTTTAGGGAGGGACAATTATCTATAATATCCTTGCGTACTTTGGTTGCACTGCGCACTAGTAGTACTTCAATTTTATGCTCATTGATGTAATTTTGAAGTTGCTCCTGTGCAACATGCACGGTCAATACTTCAAAACCGGCTTTTTCCAGAGTGGTGATTCCACTTTTTGAGATTCCGTCGTTTGCTAATATTTTCATTTGTTAAAAATTCTGTATTAATATTTTCTAAGCGCCTTTTTCCACTGTTTGCATTACATCCACCAAAACCTGCACGCTCTCTAATGGCAAGGCGTTATACATAGAGGCGCGGTAGCCCCCAACGCTGCGATGACCGTTTAGACCATTGATTCCGGCCTGTTTGAGTTGATTTTCAAAAGTGGCTTTTAGATCCTCGTTTTTTAAATTAAAGGTGGCGTTCATCTTTGAACGGTCTTCCTTATTTGCCACAAACCCTTCAAATAAGGGATTTCGGTCAATTTCATTATAAAGAAGTTCGGCTTTTTGGTTGTTTACTTTTTCGATCTCTGAAATACCACCCAAATTTTTCAACCATTCCAAAGTCAACATAGATACATATACTGGAAAAACTGCGGGGGTATTGAACATACTGTCTTTAGCTATGTGTACTTTATAATTCAACATAGAAGGGATGGCGCGGGAAACCTTCCCGAGAATCTCTTCTTTTATAACTACAAGTGTTGTTCCTGCTGGCCCCATGTTCTTTTGGGCACCGGCATAGATTAAACTGAATTTTGAAAAATCGAGCTGTCGCGAAAAGATATCGCTGCTCATATCACAGACCATGGGGATTCCAGTGTCCGGGAAATCTTGAATCTGTGTTCCAAAAATAGTGTTGTTGCTGGTACAGTGGAAGTAATCAGCATCTTTTGGAATTTGGTAATTTTTAGGAATAAAGTTGAAATTGTCACTTTTTGATGTGGCTACCTCCACAACTTCCCCAATAAGTTTTGCTTCCTTAATCGCCTTATCGCTCCAGGTTCCCGTGTTTAGGTATGCTGCTTTTTTTTCTAAAAGATTATAGGCTACCATTAAAAATTCAAGACTCGCGCCTCCTTGTAAAAATAATGCTTTATATCCCTTATCTTGAAGACCCAAATGCTCCAATGCAAGATTTCGGGCATTTTCCATTACTTCCACAAAATCTTTGCTGCGATGGGAGATTTCAATTAATGAAAGATTTAAATTGTTGAAGTCTAAGACGGCTTCCGCAGCTTTCTGTAAAACAGATTGTGGCAAAATGCAGGGCCCTGCACTAAAATTGTGTTTTTTCATTGGATGAAAATTTAAATTACAAAGATGTGAATTATGCCACTAATTATGTGGGAATTAAGAATATTTTATCAAGGAAGTTTCAACAGGAAGTCAACTGTGTCTACTCCATCAGCATAATCCCACAAATCTGGAGTTTGCGCCATTCCAAAAGGTACTTCATTTGGAAGATTGGCATTTGAAACCACACACTGTATGTTTTCTGACTGGACTTCCAATTCTTTTTTAAGCTTTTGGAAAGAACTGAATTTTTCATAGAAAACCACCGAAATAGGAGAGGAGAAACCATTGTCTTCTTTCAGTAATAAAAATTCATTGTCCAATAGCGGAAAGCTATCCATCAAATACACCGCCTTGTTATAATCATAATTGTTGATGTATTTGTGGTTATGAATAATTTCCTTCCAACTGTACATTGCTTTGAAAAAAGCTTCAAAATCATAATTTTCAGGAATATATATTTTTGATACATTTCGGCAGCCGAGACCAAAATATCTAAATATATCATCAGCAAGGGCCGTGAGTTCTTCCTCGGTTTCATTGCCTGTTAGCACCGCAACGGAATTTCTGTTCTTGCGAATAATGTGCGGATATTTTCCAAAATAATATTCAAAGTAACGAGCGGTATTATTACTGCCCGTGGCGATGACTGCATCAAAATCTTTCAATCGGCCTTCGGTAAATTCAATATAATTTTTGAAGTCCGGCTCCACGGAAATTAAGTAATTTGATAGAAAGGGTAAAAGTGTTTTGTCGTTTGAAGAGAGTTTTGCCAGCACTTTGTTTCCGGTTATAAGCACTGAAAGGAAATCGTGAAATCCTACTAAGGGAACATTACCCGCCATTATGATAGCAACGATTTTTGGATTGGTCTCTTCAATTTGGTAATTAGAAATCCACTGCTGTATATTTTCTTCTGAAAGTGCTTCGCTCCAGCTTTTTAACGCAAACCTTATATTGTCCTGTGTAAACCAGCCATTCTCAGCTTCGGCAATTTGAAATATTCTTTTCGCTTCGGCGGCGTCATTTTCGAATGCAATACGTTTTAGATAGGTTCCTAATGCGATAAAAGCGTTAATTCTTTGTTTTAATTGCATACTTATTTTGGAGTTGCGATTGATAGGCATTAAATTTGCGCAAAGTTAGAAAAAGAATATCCCATGGCAATTATAATAACCGATGAATGTATAAACTGTGGCGCTTGCGAGCCTGAGTGCCCTAATACCGCAATCTATGAAGGTGCTGATGATTGGCGCTATGCCGATGGAACCGATTTAGAGGGTAAGGTTGTTTTGCCAAACGGAAAACAAGTAGATGCCAATGAGGCACAAGAGCCCGTGAGCGATGAAATTTATTTTATAGTACCAGATAAATGTACCGAGTGCAAAGGTTTTCATGACGAACCGCAATGTGCGGCAGTATGCCCGGTAGATTGCTGTGTTCCCGATGATGATCACGTGGAGTCTGAGGAGGAACTTTTGGCAAAGCAGGCTTTTATGCATAAAGACTAAAACAATACTATTATAATTAAAAAACGGCTCTCAGTTCAAACTGAGAGCCGTTTTTCATTTTGTGGGGATAATTAATAAATATTCTACATTTTATCTTTTTTCATATCATTTTTCACATTCAATTTATAAACTTCCGAGACGATTGCGTCTGTTTTTGCATCATAGCGTTCTACCACAAAGTTGCCCTCTGTATTAAAGTAACCAAATGAGGATTTACCATCTTGTGACATTATATAATATCCATTTTGTGAAGTAGGCTTGATAACGGCGTATTGTTCATTTGTTGCGTTATCTTTTATGGTCATTAAACGATAGCCTTCTTTATCCTTTTGGTTCAAAAACTTAAAACGGTTTCCTTCATAATCGTAGGTTACGTCAGTGTCTACTTCAATAGGTTTCATAACCACACTTTGATTAGTTTGGTTGGCATCACTATCTTTTAATGTCAACACCTCTTTTTTGGTTTGGGTCACTGCCTTGGTAGCGGTATCAGTTCCTTTATCGTCGGTTACCGAGGTCTTGGTGACTACTGTTTGTTTTTTCGTATTTGTGTTTTTATCTACTTGGGCGAAAGTAACCGAAAAGGAAAATATCGCTAAAAGTAACATTGCTTTTTTCATAATATAGTTTTTAAAGGTTATTTCCAAAATTAGGACTTGTGTTTGTTAATTTGTGGTAAAAGTTTGATAATGAAAAGCTAATTCATTTATATACATAAAAAAATACCAGTTATCTGGTATTTTTTATCTATTTAAAAGGTATTTTACATCTTTTGTTCTTTCATCATACTTCTACTTTTATCATCAAGCGTGAAAATAATTGTTGAAACATTATCTGTATTTGAATCGAATCCCTCAACTACAAAATTACCGTATTGGTTAAAATAGCCAACTGACGTCTGACCATCTTTTTTAAAAAGGTAATATCCTTTTTGACCTAATGGTTTCAATTTAGCGTATTCTGAGTTTTGTGCTCCTGTAACAATTTGATTTAGAGTGTATCCATTGTTGTCAGCACTGAAACTATATTTGTTATTGTTAAAAGTATAACTGTAGTCAGTATTGATGGTTATAGGCGTCATTGTAACACTATAGTTAGTCTTAACCACATCTGTATTCTTCAACGCTAATTGGCGTTGTTGGGAAATTGTGGCCTTTTGGGTTTCAACATCAATTCCCTGGTCGTCTTCAATGTAAGTCTTCTTTACAATAGTTGTTTCCTTTGTGTTCGTGTTTTTGTCAACTTGTGCGAAACCTGTGGTAAACGCTGCAAGAGCAAAAACAATGAGTATCTTTTTCATAATAGGTTTTTTGTGATTATTAATTTTTCTTACATATCAATTTAACTATTGAAGACAAGATTGCCCAACTTTATTTTATAACTTTTTGCTAAACTTTTTTGGAAAGACACTTCATTTTGTTAATATTTATTAAAATGAAAACGTTCAATAAAAAAAGTCCCGTCCCTAATAAAAGGACGGGGCTTTAATAAATAGAATATAGTTATTTTAATCTTTTTTCAACTTGGCCATTCCTTCTGGACGTTTTGTCAAGGCAGCCCTTCTCGCTTCAAGCTCTTTTTGTTGTTGCATTAATTTTTCTTGGCGCTGTTTTTCAGCTTCCGCAGCTGCTTTCTCTTTTTGAATGGCAATATTTTTTGCAAGTTCGGCTTCCTGTCTTTGCTTAATTGCTATCTGCCCTTGTTGATTGGCAGCATCAATAGAAACATCATCTGCCACTACTTTTGAATCTACATCTCTTTTAGTAATTACTTTTGATGCTTGGTCTTGTTTATCGTTGTCTTCCACCTTTATAATTTCCTTATCGGTTTCGGTTTCGGCAACAACTTTGGTTTTCACATCAGTACCCTTTTGGGTAACTTTTTTTACGGTGGTTGTAGATTGAACATCTGTATTTTCCTGGGCGAATACACCCGTTATGGTCAAAACTGCAACGGCTAGACTTAAGATTACTTTTTTCATATAACTGGTTATTTATTGTTAAGAAGTAAAACTAAACTTATTATCGTTAAATTCTTGTAAATTATTAGTGAAATAAAACCCAATCTTTTTCAGAAAACCATTCTCTTACAATTAGCAAAATTCTTTTTTGATAATGTATATTTGCACCCTGAAAAAATAAAATAATGAAAGCAGGTATCGTAGGATTGCCAAACGTAGGGAAATCCACTCTTTTTAATTGTCTATCAAATGCAAAGGCACAAAGTGCAAACTTCCCTTTTTGTACTATCGAGCCCAACATTGGGGTAGTGAACGTTCCCGATAAAAGATTGTTGAAACTTGAAGAATTGGTGAAACCCGAACGCGTAATTCCAGCAACTGTTGAAATTGTTGATATCGCAGGATTGGTAAAAGGGGCCAGTAAAGGTGAAGGATTGGGCAACCAATTTTTGAGCAACATCCGTGAGACCGATGCTATCCTACACGTTTTGCGTTGTTTTGATAATGATAATATAGTCCACGTTGATGGCAATGTAAATCCAATTCGCGATAAAGAGACAATTGATATTGAACTTCAATTGAAGGATTTGGAAACGGTTGATAAAAAGCTTGAAAAAGTGAAACGTGCCGCGCGAACCGGAAACAAGGATGCACAAAAAGAAGAAGCTGCATTGCTAAAAGTAAAATCTGGATTGGAAGCAGGAATCTCTGTACGCGCTATTGAATTATCCCAAGAAGAAAGGGAAGAATTTATTGCAAACGCACAGTTCATTACAGACAAACCCGTAATGTATGTTTGTAATGTAGATGAAGGCTCGGCAGCCACTGGTAACGCCTATGTTGAAAAAGTAAAGGAAGCCGTAGCTGGCGAAAATGCTGAGGTACTTGTTCTGGCAGTTGGCACCGAAGCAGATATTACCGAGCTGGAAACTTTTGAAGAGCGCCAAATGTTTTTGGAAGATCTGGGACTTGACGAAGCGGGTTCAGCAAAGTTGATCCGCAGTGCGTATAAATTATTAAACCTACAAACTTATTTTACTGCAGGTGTGAAAGAAGTGAGAGCTTGGACCATTCCTGTAGGAGCTACTGCGCCACAGGCCGCAGGGGTAATACATTCAGATTTTGAAAAAGGTTTCATTCGTGCTGAAGTTATAAAATATGATGACTATGTAACCTACGGCAGCGAAGCCAAAGTAAAGGAAGCTGGAAAAATGGGGGTAGAGGGAAAGGAGTACATCGTAAAAGATGGCGATGTGATGCATTTTCGTTTCAATGTATAATCAGAAAAAAAAATCCCGCAAGTGCGGGATTTTTTTTTAAGAAAATTTTCAAAAAGAAGTTCTAAAACGTATATCTAAAAGCCATTCCATTGTAACTATCGCCATTAAAACTGGTTCCAGAGCTTGGGTAAATGTCTATATTCTCCACTTTCTTTTTATGAAGTTCTGGCACTAAAATTCCAGTCCCCGCTCCTAAAACATACCCAAGAAGTACATCCGTTAAAAAATGCTGTCCGGCTTCCATCCGTAACACACCAACTGCGGCCGGAAGTGTTGCGGCACCTGCCCAAACAAAGACTTTCCCGTTTGCATCTGGATTAAAATCACTAAAAGCCTTTGCGGCAAAAAAGGTTGCAGTGGCCGTAGCTGCTACGTGCCCCGAATAAAAGGAGCGTTGTCCGTTATTTTTAAACCTTCTATCATCACCGGTATCTCCACTGTTATCATATACATACGGACGGCTTCTATTTACCAATCCTGCAGTTATTGTATAAATAGCTGCTGTTGTAGCCAAACTTTCAATGTAAAGTCCCACATATTGGCCAGTATGGTCGTTAATTTCGTCATCAAATAAAAAGGCAAAAGGCGCTGCAAAAGATAGTGCAAATGGAATGTCGCTAATTGCGTTGGCACTTTTGTTATGTTTCCCAGCTACCCATTGGTCCAAAAAGTTTAGGTCATCTATTTCCTGTTGAAGGGTAACTTCATTTAAAAACTTTTCTCGCTCTGCTACGGGCAAATCTTCTTTGTTTTTTATGAGTATCAATCCATAGGCACTAGCTCCAAGTGCCGCACCCGTCCAGATCCCATCACGAACCCATTTCCATTCATAGGGGGAATTACTTTTTTGGGCACCATAAACGGTTTTATCGGTTGGATTGAAGTTTGTTGCTGAAGTTAGGTCATGGATATTTCCAGCGTCTGAACTTAAATCACCCGAACCTGTTTCCGTATTATTTTGAGGTGCTGATTCGTGGCTGATTGAATTTGTTGAATTGAAATTGGTTTGCTGCGCAAAGAGGTTGATTGAAACCAATAAAGTGAATAGTATCGTTGTTTTTCTCATAGAAGATAAAGATATGGGATTGCACATTTTCCTAAATTCCATTTAACATTTCATTAAAAAGAATTTACCGTTCCTTTTGGAAATAACTATTCGTACAACCGCAGTCTTTTTTGAAGCAAATCCATTTCCTTTTCTAGTTTTTTCATCCGTTTTAACATCTGTTTTATGGCATCCAGTCCTTCAAAATTGATACCTAAATCATTGTGTAGGCGAAACATACGTTCTATTTCCGAAATATCCTTCAAATCAATAAAGAAATCGTTATCCTGTTTTTCATAGGTTATCAAATCGTATTCAAACAGATTTTTAACGAAAGTATCCTCTATATGGGTTTTTTCGCAAAAATGCTTTACCAATATGTATTTTTCTCGTTCCATTATCTCAGTTTTGAAAGTTCAGTAAATAGTTCTTTTTCTTTTTCTGAAAGGTTTTTCGGCAAATCAATTTTATAGGTTATATAAAGATCACCATACTGCCCCTCTTTTTTGTACTTAGGAAATCCTTTGCCTTTCAGTTTAACTTTAGTGTCGTTTTGTGTTTCAGGTTTTACTTGCAGCTTTACTTTTCCGGTCAAGGTTTCAATGGTTATCTCTCCGCCCAAAAGTGCTGTGTAAAGTGAAATATTTTCAGTGGAATATAAATCGCTCTCCAGTCTTTTGAAACGCGTATTGTTGAAAATTTCAAAAGTGATAAAGAGATCACCCTTTGGCCCGCCGTTCATCCCTTCGCCACCATAACCTTTTATTTTGATGGTTTGTCCATCCTCAACTCCTGCGGGAATTGTTAGCCGAATTTTCTTTTCGCCAATGGTAATGGTCTGTTTTTGGCTTTTCAGAATATCAGTCAAATTAAGCCGAAGGGTAGCGTTCAAGTCCTGCCCCTTAAACTGTGCAGTCTGCCTGCGCCCACCGCCGCGACTGAAACCACCACCGCCAAACATCGATTCAAAAAAATCTGAAAACTGGCTTTCGTCAAAACCCTGTGTGCTGCCAGTATAGGTGCGTTGCCCTCCAAATCCTTGAGCACCTTGCTGCCGCTTGGCTTCTTCAAATGCATCGGCGTGTTGCCAATCTTTTCCGTATTGGTCGTATTTTTTGCGTTTTTCTGGATCGCTCAACACTTCATTCGCTTCATTTATTTGTTGAAATTTCTGTTGGGCAGTTTTATCATTGGGGTTTAAATCGGGGTGTAGTTTTCTGGCAAGTTTGCGGTATGCCTTCTTTATATCCGCTGCAGTGGCACTCTTGTCCAGCTCGAGAACTTTGTAGTAATCTATAAATTCCATTGAAGTTTTTGTTTGTGGTATGAAATTATGAAAAGATATGCAACAAGGCAATGACGAAGCTCATTCTTTGCAAAAGTTTAGCACTACCCCTAACTCCTTAGTGAGAACTTTAGCCAAAATTTCTCCCTAATAGGGAAGTTGGATGTATTCCTGCCAAATTCCATAAGTCTTAAAACCCAGATTATTTTATTCAGTCATCCAAATATTCTTGTTTTTGTGTCAACAAATAATTACTAACAATAACAGACGTTTTATTGTTAATTACTTTCCGAAGTATTGGTTTCACAAGTGGTAGCGTATATTTATATTAGCAACCCTACACCAAATCTTATGGCCGAAACGCAATATACCGAAGACAACATACGCTCGCTCGACTGGAAAGAACACATCCGCATGCGCCCGGGGATGTATATTGGTAAGTTGGGTGACGGTTCCTCGCCCGATGACGGCATCTATATTCTTCTGAAAGAGGTGATAGACAACTGTATCGACGAGTTTGTGATGGGCGCTGGAAAGACCATCGAAGTTCGCATAAAGGATAAAGAAGTAAAAGTGCGCGATTATGGGCGTGGCATTCCGTTGGGAAAAGTAATCGATGTGGTTTCAAAAATGAACACGGGTGGAAAATATGATAGCCGTGCGTTCAAGAAATCCGTTGGTTTGAATGGGGTGGGTACCAAAGCGGTGAATGCGCTCTCTGCATTTTTTAAAGTAGAATCGGTTCGCGATAATCAATTAAAAGCTGCTGAATTCTCCTTGGGTGAGTTGACCAATGACGTTGCCGTTGAGGAAACCACAAAACGAAAAGGAACCAAAGTGGTTTTCATACCTGATGAAAGCATTTTCAAAAACTTCAAATACAGAAATGAGTATGTAGAAAAAATGCTGAAAAACTACGTCTATCTCAATCCGGGACTGACGATAGATTTCAATGGCGAAAAGTTCTATTCCGAAAACGGATTGAAGGACCTTTTGATGGAAACCATTTCCGAAGAAGACTGCGCATACCCAATCATCCATCTTCGTGGAGATGATATTGAAATAGCCTTAACCCACAGTAAAACCCAATATAGCGAGGAATATCACAGTTTTGTAAACGGCCAAAACACTACGCAGGGTGGAACCCACTTGTCGGCTTTTCGCGAAGCTTTGGTTAAAACTGTACGCGAGTTCTACAATAAGAATTATGATGCCAGTGATGTGCGCAAATCCATCGTTTCGGCAATCAGCATAAAAGTGATGGAGCCTGTTTTTGAAAGTCAAACCAAAACCAAACTCGGCTCAACCGATATGGGTGGCGATTTACCTACGGTTCGAACTTTTATTAATGATTTCGTAAAAACACAGCTCGACAATTACTTGCACAAAAATCCTGAGACGGCTGATGCCATTCAGCGAAAAATTGTGCAGGCCGAACGCGAAAGAAAAGAACTGAGCGGCATCCGAAAACTGGCAAAGGACCGCGCAAAAAAAGCCAGTCTTCACAATAAAAAATTACGCGACTGCCGGGTGCATTTGGGAGACGTGAAGAACGAACGCAATCTGGAATCTACTTTGTTTATTACCGAGGGAGATTCCGCAAGCGGAAGCATTACCAAAAGCCGCGATGTAAATACGCAGGCCGTTTTTTCACTTCGTGGGAAACCGTTGAATACCTACGGTATGACCAAAAAAATTGTATATGAAAACGAGGAATTCAATCTTTTGCAGGCCGCGTTGAATATTGAGGACTCGATGGAGGATTTGCGGTACAACAATATCGTAATCGCCACGGATGCCGATGTGGATGGAATGCACATTCGTTTACTTTTAATCACATTTTTCTTGCAGTTTTTTCCTGAATTGATAAAAGAAGGGCATTTGTATATTTTGCAAACTCCATTGTTCCGCGTGCGAAATAAAAAGGAAACCATTTATTGCTATTCCGAAGAGGAACGCATCAATGCCATAGAAAAACTAAAGCCAAAACCTGAAATAACTCGCTTTAAAGGTTTGGGTGAAATTTCACCGGATGAGTTTGTGCATTTTATTGGCAACGATATCCGTTTGGATCCCGTAATGCTCGATAAATCAATGAGTATTGAGGAATTGCTTTCTTTCTACATGGGGAAAAACACGCCGGATCGGCAGGAGTTTATTATTGATAATTTGAAGGTGGAATTGGATAGGGTGGAGGAATGAAAAAAATATTCAGTGTTCAGTAGCAGTTCACAGTGCGCTCGCAATTTATCGCGTGCATTATAAAAAAACCTCTGCGACCTTTTCGCCTCTGTGGTGAAAGCTTACCGCAAAGACGCAGAGAACGCAAAGAATAAAAATAAAGAATAGATAATAAATAATGAGTGACGAACTCAACACTAACGAAGAAGAACAAACAGGCCCAGACTATTTGGGAATAAACGACGATACCTCCGGCGACACCATAAAAAAGGTTACCGGTATGTATCGCGATTGGTTTTTGGATTACGCCAGCTATGTAATCCTAGAACGTGCTGTTCCCGCAATTGAAGACGGTTTTAAACCTGTGCAGCGCCGCATTATGCAGTCCATGAAAGATTTGGACGATGGGCGTTATAACAAGGTTGCAAACATAGTTGGGCACACAATGCAATACCACCCGCACGGCGATGCGAGTATTGCCGATGCAATGGTACAGATTGGGCAAAAAGATTTGTTGATAGACACCCAAGGAAACTGGGGAAATATTTTAACGGGCGATAGTGCCGCCGCTTCACGATATATTGAGGCGCGACTTTCAAAGTTTGCCTTGGACGTGGTTTACAACCCAAAAGTTACGAGATGGCAAGCTTCATATGACGGACGAAGAAAAGAACCCATTAATCTTCCTGTTAAATTTCCTTTGCTTCTGAACCAAGGCGGGGAGGGAATTGCCGTGGGGCTTTCCACCAAAATCCTTCCGCATAATTTTATTGAACTTATTGATGCTTCCATCAAGCATTTGCAGGGCAAAAAGTTTACTATCTATCCAGATTTCCCTACGGGCGGACTGATGGATGTAGCCGATTACAACGATGGAATGCGCGGCGGAAAAATCCGCAGTCGCGCGCGCATAAACCAGCTCGACAAAAACACGCTCGTAATTACTGAAATTCCCTTTGGCACCAATACTTCATCGCTGATCGATACAATTTTGAAAGCGAACGACAAAGGGAAAATCAAAATTAAAAAAATTGAGGACAATACCGCTGCCGAAGTGGAAATACAAATCCATTTGCCCAGCGGCATTTCCCCGGATAAAACCATTGATGCACTTTATGCTTTTACGGCTTGCGAAACTTCCATTTCGCCATTGGGTTKTSWRAWYSWWKAWAWMARACCKTTANNKRTWRRYKTTTCTGAAATGCTTCGCAGAAGTACCGACCGCACCGTTGAATTGCTGAAAAGCGAACTCGAAATCCAATTGGATGAATTGGAAGAACAGTGGCATTTTGCTTCCCTGGAACGAATTTTCATTGAAAACCGAATCTATCGTGACATTGAAGAGGAAGAAACTTGGGAGGGTGTAATTGCCGCAATCGATAAAGGATTGCAGCCCCACATTCAACATTTAAAGCGCGCCGTAACTGAAGAAGACATCGTTCGATTGACTGAAATTCGTATTAAAAGGATATCAAAATTCGACATTGATAAAGCACAGCAAAAGATTGAGGCACTGGAAGATAGCATCACTCAAATAAAGTATCATTTGGCGCATTTGATTGAGTATGCAATTGACTATTTCAAACGTTTAAAAAAGGATTATGGAGCTGGAAAAGAACGTAAAACCGAAATTAGAACCTTTGACGATATTGAAGCCACAAAAGTAGTAATCAGAAATACAAAATTGTACGTAAATCGCGCTGAAGGATTTGTGGGAACGAGCCTAAAACGCGACGAATACGTTACCGATTGCAGCGATATTGACGATATCATCGTTTTCACCGAAGACGGAACGATGATGGTTACAAAGGTTGACGCTAAAACCTTTATAGGTAAAGGAATTATCCATGTTGCGGTTTTCAAAAAGAAGGACAAACGCACCATTTACAATATGATTTATCGCGATGGTGCCCGCGGCGCAAATTACGTAAAACGTTTTGCGGTAACCTCCATCACGCGCGACAAGGAATACGATATGACCAACGGCACGAAAGGTTCCAAAGTACTTTATTTTACGGCCAACCCCAATGGCGAAGCAGAAGTTGTCACCATTTATCTGCGCCAAAGCGGAAGCATTAAAAAGCTAAAGTTCGATCTCGATTTTGCGGATCAATTGGTAAAAGGAAGAAATTCAAAAGGAAATATTGTCACTAAATATTCCATCAAGAAAATTGAACTGAAAGAGAAAGGCCTTTCAACGCTTAAACCACGTAAAATATGGTTTGACGATTCTGTACAGCGCTTGAATGTGGATGAGCGCGGGGAGCTTTTGGGCGAATTCAGAAAAGAGGATAGATTATTGATTGTGAACCAAAAAGGGGTTGTGAAAACGGTAATCCCCGATATTCAGCTCCGTTTTGATGATGATATGATTATCCTTGAAAAGTGGGATCCCAAAAAACCGTTGAGTGCCATTTATTGGGAAGGTGAAAAAGAATTGTTTTATGTGAAGCGTTTTTTGATTGAAAATCCAGACAAGGAAGAAACCATCATTACCGATCATCCAAATTCGTATTTAGAAAAAATCTTTACCGATTACCGCCCCATGGCCGAAGTAGTTTTTTCCAAAAAAAGAGGGCAGGACCGTGAGGAAAATTTAGAGGTTAATTTAGAAGAGTTTATTGCAGTCAAAGGCATAACGGCAATGGGTAACCAGCTTACCAAGGAAAAGGTTTTGGAAATAAACACGATGGAACCGTTGCCCTATGAGCCTCCAGCGCCTACGGAGCCCGAGGAAATGGACGTGGTGGATGAAGAGGATTTGAATGAGGAAACAAATACTCCCGAAAATGAAAATAAACCTGATGAATCCATTACCGGGAATGATGGGCAGGGACGATTGTTTTGATGTTTCGAAATAATTATATAAAACCCATTTTCCATTTTATTTCAAGACAACTCAATAGTTATTTTAGGACAAGACAAGGACGGGTCAAACTCTAGGATCACCCGTATATAAGTCATAGATAAGTCATAGATAAGCCATAAATAAAGTATGAATACAGTATGAAACCTACGGAATGAACTGTAGTACTTGAATTATTATGGAAACCAAATTGCAGGATCCTTGTAAAATTTATAGCTTTTGGTTAAACCAAGATGTACAACGCATTTTATGTAAAAATATATTTCTACAGTTTCGTCCCCGAAACCTTTTGATTTTCAAAAGAAAAACATTATTTTTGCGCCCCTCTTAGCGACGAGTCAAGAATAAGAGGAAATAAAACAAAACAAAAACAAACCCTTCTGTGGGATAGTCGCAGTAAAATCTTGTAAGAGCGCAGAATACAAAGCATTGATTTTTTTGGAATAGTGTTTCTGAAAAAATCAATTTTACAAACAAATGGCTGATAAAGCAAACAAAGAAGAAGTGCAGGTAGAAGATACTGCAGCTCARAACGGGGAAGCTACAAAACCCCAAAAAGAAGTTTCCCTAAAGGAAAGCRATCCTGAAAAATTTCTAAAGGAATTCAACTGGCATAACTRCGAAGAAGGGATTGACCCCATCGACGATGGTAAGCTTGAAGAATTTGAAAAATTGGTAGCTGAGAATTTTGTTGACACCCTTGATGATGAGGTTGTTGAAGGAAAAGTGGTTTACATCACAGACCGTGATGCAATCATAGACATCAACGCAAAAAGTGAAGGTGTTGTTTCATTGAACGAATTCCGTTACAATCCAGATTTAAAAGTTGGTGACAAAGTAGAAGTATTGATCGACGTTCGTGAGGACAGCACCGGTCAACTTATTCTTAGCCACCGTAAAGCTAGAACCATTAAGGCTTGGGATCGCGTAAATGCTGCCCACGACGAAGGAACTATCGTAAACGGTTACGTAAAATGCCGCACAAAAGGTGGTATGATCGTAGATGTTTTCGGTATCGAGGCTTTCTTGCCAGGTTCGCAAATAGATGTTAAACCAATCCGTGATTACGACGTTTACGTTGGTAAAACAATGGAGTTCAAAGTGGTTAAGATCAACCACGAATTCAAAAACGTTGTTGTTTCGCACAAAGCGCTTATTGAAGCGGATATTGAAGAGCAGAAAAAAGAAATCATCGGCCAGCTTGAAAAAGGTCAAGTAYTWGAAGGTGTTGTTAAAAACATYACTTCWTAYGGKGTATTTGTTGATCTTGGTGGTGTTGATGGACTTGTTCACATTACAGATCTTTCTTGGTCACGTATCAATCACCCGAATGAGATTGTTGAACTTGACCAAAAATTGAACGTTGTAATTCTTGATTTTGATGAAGATAAAACACGTATCCAATTAGGTCTAAAACAATTGAACCCACACCCATGGGAAGCCCTTGGTGATGAATTGAAAGTTGGCGACAAAGTAAAAGGTAAGGTAGTTGTTATTGCAGACTACGGTGCATTTATCGAGGTTGCTGAAGGTGTCGAAGGTCTTATCCACGTTAGCGAAATGTCTTGGTCTACACACTTACGTAGCGCTCAGGATTTCGTAAACGTTGGTGACGAGGTTGAAGCGGTAATCCTTACAATGGATAAGGAAGAGCGTAAAATGAGCCTTGGTATTAAGCAAATGACTCCAGATCCATGGACTGATATCACTAAAAAATACCCAGTTGGTTCACGCCATAAAGGTATTGTTCGCAACTTCACCAACTTTGGTGTTTTTGTTGAACTTGAAGAAGGTATCGATGGTCTTATCTACATAAGCGATCTTTCTTGGACCAAGAAAATCAAGCACCCAAGTGAATTTACCAACATTGGTGACGAACTTGAAGTGGTTGTATTGGAATTGGACGTTGAAGGCCGTAAACTAAGTTTAGGTCACAAACAAACCGAAGAAAACCCTTGGGATAAATACGAAGACGAATTTGCTGTTGGAACTAAGCACACTGCTACTATCGATGAGGTAGTTGACAAAGGGGCAACCGTAAAATTCAACGATGATATCGTAGCTTTCGTACCAAGCCGTCACCTTGAAAAGGAAGATGGTTCTATGTTGAAGAAAGGTGATGAAGCAGAATTCCAAATTATTGAGTTCAACAAAGAATTCAAGAAAGTGGTTGCTTCGCATATGACTATTCACAAAGAAGAAGAAGCGAAGATTGTAAAAGCTGCCGCGAAAAAGCAAGCTCAGGATGCTGAGGAGGCAAAACCAACATTAGGTGATGCCAATGCAAAATTGCAAGAGCTTAAAGACAAAATGGACGGTAAAAAATAATCGTTTCATTTATAAATAATGAAAAGCCTTTCGGAAACGAAAGGCTTTTTTGTTTTATAGAATTCAATCAATTCTAAATACATCGTCTTTAAAAGCCAAAAAAAATGTATTTTTGCTCTCTGAATATAATTCAGAACTTCCTATGAGCCAAAAAGTGTTACTGAACGCAACCGAAATAAACATTGCGCTTAACCGTTTGGCTTGCCAATTGATCGAAAAACACGACGATTTTTCAAAAACAGTACTTATCGGAATCCAGCCTCGTGGCGTTTTTTTAGCAGAAAGGTTGAAAACACTGTTGGAAAACGAATATAAAATCAAAAATATCAAACTTGGCTATTTGGATATCACTTTCTATCGTGACGATTTCCGAAGAAGTGAAAAACCGCTGGAGGCCAACAAAACCCGAATTGATTTTATTGTGGAAGATAAAAATGTTGTTTTTATAGACGATGTGCTTTTCACCGGAAGAAGCATCCGCTCTGCATTGACAGCAATGCAATCTTTCGGAAGACCTTTGGAAATTGAATTGCTGACGTTGATAGACCGCCGTTTTAGCCGCCATTTACCGATTCAACCAGATTATAGAGGAAGACAGGTAGATGCAATTAATGGCGAAAAAGTGAAAGTTTGCTGGAAAGAAAACGATGGAGAAGATGCAGTGTACCTCGTTAAAAATTGAAACCGAAACTGAAATCGAAAGACCGACAACAGAAAACCGATAATTGATAACAGAAAACCGAAAAATGAGCGAATTAAGTGTAAACCACTTACTGGGAATAAAATATATCACCGAAGCCGATATCCAACTTATCTTCGAAACGGCAGATCATTTCAAGGAAGTTATCAATCGGCCGATCAAAAAAGTTCCTTCGCTCCGCGACATAACTATTGCCAATCTTTTTTTTGAAAACAGCACACGTACAAAGCTTTCCTTCGAATTGGCGGAAAAAAGACTTTCAGCAGATGTTATAAACTTCGCATCTTCAAGCTCATCGGTTACAAAGGGAGAAACCCTGATTGACACTGTAAATAACATTTTATCCATGAAAGTTGATATGGTGGTGATGCGCCACCCTAATCCGGGCGCGGGAGTATTTCTTTCCAAACACGTAAGTGCAAGCATCATTAACGCGGGGGATGGAGCGCACGAACATCCCACACAAGCTTTGCTCGATGCTTATTCCATTCGGGAAAAGTTTGGTGATGTTGCTGGAAAAAAGGTTGTGATTGTTGGTGACATACTACATTCCAGAGTTGSWTTRWYAAATATTTTTGCACTTCAAAAGCTTGGAGCAGAGGTTAAGGTTTGTGGCCCTAAAACGCTTATACCTAAATATATAGAAAAACTTAATGTAAGTATTGAAACAAACTTACGCAATGCGTTGGAGTGGTGTGATGTAGCAAATATGCTACGCGTGCAAAACGAACGAATGGACATCAGTTATTTCCCAACAACTCGTGAATATACACAGCAATTTGGCCTCAATAAAAAAATACTCGATTCCTTAAATAAAGAAATTATTGTTATGCATCCCGGCCCAATAAATAGAGGTGTTGAAATAACAAGCGATGTGGCAGATAGCAAACAATCCATTATTTTGGAACAGGTACAGAATGGCGTGGCCATACGTATGGCAGTAATTTATTTATTGGCTTCAAAAATAAAACATCATGAAGATTGAGAATCACCCAAACTATGTGGTCCTTGAAGATGAAAAGGAAGACATTATTGACTTTGCATCGTTTATTGAAAATCAGGTTCCTTCAAAATATAAAGGGCAAAATGTAGTATTGAACCTTTTAAAATACGATACACTGGAATTGCCGCATTTATTGCAATTCCTTAAAACTTCCAATCTTCACCGTAAAACCAAGCAATCCTTTGTAATTGTGAACAACGCTATCGATTTTGATGACGTTCCTTTTGAAATGATTGTTGTGCCAACCCTGCAGGAAGCTGGTGATATAGTGGAAATGGAGGAGATTGAAAGAGACTTGGGATTTTAAAAAAGTTTGCAGTCGCAGTAAACAGTCACAGTTTATATTTTAAAATTGAACACTACTGTAAACTGCGACTGCGAATGAAAACTTACAATTTAAAATGAAAATTACAATCCTCGGATGCCATTCTGCAACACCMACAGCCACAGCACATCCAACGGCTCAGGTTTTGGAAATAAAGGGGCATTTGTTTTTGATTGATTGTGGCGAAGGTACTCAGATACAGTTGCGAAAATACAGGGTTAAGTTTTCAAGAATTAGACATATTTTTATTTCGCATCTGCACGGCGACCATTTTTATGGGTTGGTAGGACTTATTTCTACTTTTCTTCTTTTAGGAAGAGAAGCCGAACTTCACATTTATGGGCCAAAGGGAATAAAGCAGGCCATTCTGCTTCTTTTAAAATTGGGGAAAGCTTATACTAATTATCCATTGTATTTTCATGAATTGGAAGAAACTACATCTCAAATTATTTTTGAGGATGAAAAAATTTCTGTAGAAACAATCCCGCTGGACCACAGGGTTTATACCAATGGATTTCTATTTAGGGAAAAGCCTGATGACCGAAAATTGGATATTGAAAAAGCCCGCAGGCTCAATATTGACTTGAGTTATTACAACAAAATAAAACAAGGTTTTGATGTAGAGAATAGAGAAGGAAAGCTCATTCCGAATAAAAGTATAACTTTTGATCCTCCCGCGCCCAAAAGCTATGCCTATTGCAGCGATACGGCTTATTACCCTGAAATAGTTCGGCAGATTGAAAAAACAACCGTGCTGTATCACGAATCAACCTTTTTGGAAGAACATCACCATCTTTGTGAAAAGACCAAGCACAGCACCGCTAAGGAAGCGGGCGTAATTGCGCGAAAGGCAAAGGTGGGCACTTTAATACTTGGACATTATTCCGGACGATATGGGAATTTGGAACTTTTTCGAAAAGAAGCGCAAGAAGTCTTTGATAATGTGGAATTAGCAGAGGATGGGAAGACGTTTTCCTTTTGAAAACTGCAATTAAAGTAGAAACAAAAAAAACCAACACCTTCTACAACATATTTTAATACATATTTAATAAGCCACTGTTTCAAAGAATTTTTAAAACTCTTAACTTRMATNKARMACYTGAWCTNTGRCCRRWWMRMWKCACGNTYWTCGNWRWWCANYRTRRWWWSKRWKMWCTYTYSARAWYMTSRGTTGATGAAAACCCGATGCAACAATTCCGTTCCTGGTTTTTTGAAGTGAAAGAGAGTGGGGGTGTTGACGAAGTAAATGCAATGACGCTCACTACTATCGGCACTGATGGTTTTCCAAAGGGTAGAGTGGTTCTTCTTAAAAAGTATGACGAATACGGTTTCTATTTTTACACCAATTACAATAGTGAAAAAGGCAAATCCATAGCCCATAATAACAGGGTTTCACTTTCCTTTTTTTGGCCGAATATGGAACGCCAAATAATAATAAAAGGAACTGTTGAGAAAACTTCAGAGGCAGATTCAACCAATTATTTTCACTCTAGACCAAAGGGAAGCCAGCTTGGCGCTGTGGTTTCGAACCAAAGCGAAGTTGTGGAATCTCGCGAAGTTCTTGAAAAGAAATTAAAAGATCTGGAGGCAAAATACGAAAATAAAGAAGTTCCAAAACCAAAGGATTGGGGCGGGTTTTTAGTAAAGCCAATTTCCATTGAATTTTGGCAGGGCAGGCCCAATAGGCTTCACGACAGAATTCGATATACTTTGAAGGACGACGACTGGATTATTGAACGTTTGGCGCCCTAGTTTTAAAAATTCCAAAAACCTGAAACAATTTTTATGAAAACACTATACTTAGTAAGACACGCCAAGTCATCCTGGAAACACGATGTGGATGATCATAAACGCCCCTTAAAAGGGAGGGGAGAACGTGATGGAAAACTGGTGTCAAAAAAAGTGGGCAAGGAGATTGATGCACCCCAGCGAATAATCAGCAGTGATGCTACCCGCGCACTTTCCACAGCACATTTTTTTAAAAATGCGCTAAAAATTGATGACTCAAACTTTGAAATCAATCATGAACTTTATGATTTTAGCGGTCAAAACGTAATGCGAATCATAAAATCATTGCCAGATAGTCTCGATAAAGTAATGATCGTGGGCCATAACCACGCTTTTACTTCCGTTGCAAATATGCTTGGAAACAGGTATATTGACAATGTTCCCACTTGTGGTTTTGTGATGTTGCGTTTTGATGAAGAAAAGTGGAGCGATATAACCACGGGTGAAACCGTTAAAACCATTTTCCCACGGGACCTAAAATAATGACCGAAAAAATTGATACACATATACAAGTCCGCAATAAATACAATAACAGAGAATTAAGCTGGTTACAGTTTAACGCACGTGTCTTACAGGAAGCGAACGATAAAAAACTCCCCCTATTGGAAAGGCTTCGGTTTTTGGGTATATTTTCTAATAATCTTGATGAGTTTTTTAAAGTGCGCTATGCTACCATTAGGAGGATAGTAGAGGCCGGGAAAACAGGGCGTAGTTTTTTGGGAGGCATTTCGGCAAAAGATCTTTTGGAGGAAATCACCCTTACAGTAATAGATCAGYAASMCMAWAGNKWAAATAYTCTNNCANNKSAAKRKKMAMWAWSWMCTTCGGAAAGAGAATATCTTCATTATTGATGAAACTGAGATTACCCCAGACCAAAGCAAGTTTATTTCTGAATATTTTATTCGTCATGTGAGTCCGGCAATGATGACAATTATGATAGGCGAACTAGATGAATTTCCTAGCTTGCGCGATAGCGCAGCATATCTTGCCGTTACTATGGTAATGAGCAAAGAGGACGATACTTTTGAGGCCAAGCATAATTATGCACTTATCGAAATTCCCCGAACGATAGATCGTTTTGTGGTGCTTCCGCCCCAAGGAGAAAAGCAATATGTTATTATTCTCGATGATCTTATTAGACATTGCCTTCACAATATTTTCAGCATTTTTAAATATGAAACCATTTCGGCACATATGATTAAGATTACACGTGATGCCGAACTAGATATTGACAGTGACTTAAGCAGAAGTTTTATTGAAAAGATTTCAAAAAGTGTTAAAAATAGAAGTGTGGGCGACCCCGTACGTTTTGTATATGACAAGAGTATCGATAAGAAAACACTTCAGTTTTTATTGAACAAGATGGGAATWGACAAAACGGATAGTATAATACCCGGTGGGCGTTATCACAACCGTCGTGATTATATGAATTTTCCTAGATTGGGAAGACCAGATTTGCAGTACGAGCCACAGGAACCATTGCCAATTCCAGGATTGAGCTTACAGGGAAGTCTTTTTGACAGAATAGCAGAGAAAGATTATTTACTGCATGCCCCATATCAAAGCTTTATGTATGTGGTGAAGTTTTTACGCGAAGCGGCACTGGATCCCAAAGTAAAATCAATTAAAATCACAATCTATCGTTTGGCAGAGGTATCGCACATTGCAAGTTCGCTTATCAACGCAAAAAAGAACGGAAAAGACGTTACGGTACAGATAGAACTACAGGCGCGTTTTGACGAGGAAGCAAACATAGAATATGCTGAGTTACTCCAGAGTGAGGATATCCGTTTGATTTTTGGTGTAAAAGGACTGAAAGTTCACTGCAAGGCGTGTCTTGTGGAAAGAGTGGAAAACAATAAAAGTGTACGCTACGGAATTTTAAGTACTGGAAACTTTAATGAATCTACAGCCCGTTTATATACTGACTATACCCTTTTTACCGCAGATCAGCGTATTTGTAAAGAAATAAATAAAGTTTTTGAGTTTTTTGAGGTAAACTACCAAGTACGAAAATATCGTCATCTCATTGTATCGCCGCATTATACCCGCAAGTCGCTTTACCACTTAATAGATACGGAAATTAAGAATAAAAAAGCAGGACTGCCTAGTGGTATAAAATTAAAACTGAATAGCCTTTCTGATTATAAGATGATTGACAAGCTGTATGAAGCAAGTAGGGCTGGGGTAAAGATAAAGATGATTGTTCGCGGCATTTGCTGTTTGATACCTGGAGTTAAAGGGATGAGCGAGAATATTGAAGCCATAAGTATTGTTGGAAAGTATTTGGAGCACCCACGTTTATTTATTTTTGAAAATACTGGCGATACCAAAATATATATTTCTTCTGCGGATTTTATGGGAAGAAACCTTGACAATAGGGTTGAAATCACCTGTCCAATCTATGATGAGGAGATTAAACAAGAGATTCTTGAAAATTTTGAAATTGGATGGAGCGATAACGTGAAGGCCCGGGTAATAAGCATTCATAATGACAATGCATATCTAAAGAACAACAAGCCACCGGTGCGCTCCCAATTCAAAATGTATKATTATTATTTAAATAAACTAGAAGTAAGCTAATTTGTTGAAAATTGAAAAATATGGTGCGGTAGATATAGGCAGTAATGCCATTCGGCTATTGGTTATGTCAGTAATTGAACAAGAAGGAAAAGACACGCTTTTTAAAAAGACCTCCTTGGTGCGTGTACCCATACGTTTGGGAGCAGAAGTTTTTCTGGATGGAAAGATTTCAGAAAACAGCGCCAACCGCATGGTTGATGCCATGACGGCTTTTAAACTACTCATGAAAACCCACAATATAACCCGTTTTAGAGCTTGTGCCACTTCTGCGATGCGTGAAGCTAGCAACGGGCGCCAAGTTGCGGAAGCAATTGAAAAGAAAAGTGGACTATCCATAAATATTATTGATGGCAATGACGAGGCGGCCATTATAGCTTCCACAGATTTAAAGAATTTGATACAGGATGACAAGGTTTTCCTTTATGTGGACGTAGGCGGTGGTAGCACGGAACTTACAGTTTTTGCCAATGGTAAAAATGTGGCCTCTAGAAGTTTTAAACTTGGAACGGTTCGCCTTTTGGAAGATCGTGTGGATGAAAGTATTTGGGGTGAGATGGAACTATGGATAAAAAAAGAACTCAAAGACTATAAACACGTTTCTATGATTGGTAGTGGCGGAAACATCAACTCTATCTTTAAAAAGAGTGGTAAGAAACTCGGAAAGCCTTTAAGCTACCTGTATCTTTCTTCTTATTACGAATTGATGAAATCGCTTAGCTACGAAGAACGCATTACCGAACTGGATATGAACCCAGACCGTGCCGATGTGGTAATCCCGGCCACGCGTATCTATCTCTCCGCCATGAAATGGAGCAAGGCAAAAAATGTATATGTTCCCAAAATAGGACTTAGTGACGGAATTGTAAAAAGCCTTTATAATGAAAAGATTGCCGCTGAGTTGGAGGTGAATTCTTGAGGCAGCTCTGCAACTCCCAATATACATTAAAACCCTAACCACTAAAGCCATTGCTATTTCGAATAGTTACGTAAAGTTCCTTAAAGGCTTATGAGAAAAATAGTTAGCATTAAAGCTAACATTATATATATAGTGATTAGTCCAATTCAAATTCCATCAACTTGATATTGCCGTAATAAATCTCGCCGGAAGTTTGGTCTTTTGGCATTGCAAAATAGAGATTAAAGATTTCCTTTTTAAATTGCCGAGTATTAAAATAGATAGGTTTTGCGTGGGGCTTTCTTTCCGTGCCATAATTAATGCAGATTTCAATATCTTTAAAACCTTTCATTTCATAATTTTTAAACGTATCTGGAACTTCTGGTCGGTACTGGTAACCATAGTAGGGGGTTTTGTCGTCCGGCTTTGCGTCTACCAATTGAATAAAATCACCATCAAAAGGGCGCAGCCTCAGTTTTTTATCACGAAGCACTACGTATATATTGTTGGGGTTAAAAGTTTCCTTTTGGTTGGTAAGCGAAGTAGCTTTTATTTTAAACTGTATTTTTTTACTGTCTTTTGGTATTCGTATATAATATCCTTTAAAGTGCATTTGAAAAAGTCTAGAGCGCTGGTCCACCTTTTTAATTTCCAATTGAAAAGTGTTGTCAACCGTACTGGTTTGGCAGTAACCAAAAGTGGAACTTAGAAGTATTAAAAATGATATGAGGTTTTTCATAACCTAAAATTTTATGGTAATAATAGCTTCAAGCAGTTAATTTTTGTTTGATTCATCGGTGGTATTTTTATTTTTTGGGAAAATGTGCTCATAGATTTTTATTTATTCTCTTTTAAGCTCTGTATCAAGTAGGTGTAGGATTTTATCAATTTCCTGCAGCAGGGGTATATAATGGGCTGTTTCTGCACTTGTACTGGTAAGGATAAAGGTGAGCAGATTGTTTTCAAAAGTTCTGGTTTGTACGAGCGCATTATTGCTGAAATGGTGTTTCTTTGGTGGGATGTCGAGCACTTGTTGCGAGACTTTCGTTTGGTCAAAAACCGTACGTATACTTCCCTGTTCGCTGCGTAGTAAATCGCGTACGTTTTCACGTTGGGTCCGCAAATCCTGTTCCTGAAACTTTATATTTTCCATTACCGATTCCCATGAGGCAAGATGTATGCGCAGTTCGTTGTTTGATATATCTTTCAAGCTGCCAGAGTTTATCATTTCATTTAAAAGGGAATTGTTAGGGCTGAAGGCAATTTCAAAGGCAAAAGCGTCAAAAAGCAATTGCGATAGGCGTTTTTCATTTGTCTTTATTGTATCATCAACAAAGGCTAAAATGCTTTTGGCACTTTCGTAATTTTTTTTGTTTACATCAATAAGGTTTTGCAGCTTTTGCTGGTTGGCATGAAATTCATTTTTAAGACCGTTCAGATAAGCCAGTTCCTTTGCCTGGGTAGCTTTTTCTTGGTTTGCATTGTTTATGCTTAGGGCTAGCAATATACCTATAACCACCAGTATTATTTCTCCCACAGCGTATAGAAGGTATTTCCCCAGCCTATTGTTTGTGAGCATATCCATCCGAATGCGTCTAAAGATTTTCGCCATTTTTATTGAATAATTACCTTTTTTACCCTACGAGTATCAATCAAATATAATTCAATTTATTTTTATTGAAAGTGAGCACGATAGTAAGGGTTAACAACTGCTCCTATATCAGAATCTTCCGCTATTCCATGGTGTTTTTTGAATCTTTTAAATAAGTAAATTTACTTAAATACCATATTATTGGTATAAAAAGGATTAAACATAGGGAAAATAGATAGTTCGAAGAGATAAGATCATTTCCCGTTTTTGTTTCCACAACGTTGTGTGAAACAAAGAAGAAAGTATTTCCAGCCCAATGCATGCTTCCGGTAAGCCATAAATTTCCTGTATTTACTAGCGGGATTATGAAAATGATCCCCAATAAAAACAGATAAAGAAGTGTATCGGGAGCGTCAGTAAGCCGATAAATATGATTTAGTAAATAGATGGTTGCAGAGATAATTATAAGTAGAAGTGTGGAGACTTTATTTCTAAAATATTTATAAATCAGTCCCCGGGTCAATATATCTTCAGAAAAAGAAGAAAATATAACTCCGAAGGCAAAGGGCAAACTGCTCTTTATAAGCGTAGTGGCATCTGGAATGCTTACCACAATTTCAATCCCTAAGGCAAGTGAAATTGTAAATGGTATAGAATATAATAGCACACCCAGTACTATTCCGAAGCCTATATTTCTCACAATATTTTTTGAAAAGGGAAGCCCCCAACATTTCAAGCCTTGTTTATTATACCACTTTCCGAATAGCCACGCAGCTGTGATAAATAAAACTTGAAAAATGAAAAAGCCCAAGACATTGTTTTGGAACATTATCATGTATTCAGCAAGATGGTATAAAATAAATAATGTAATAAATGCCAAAGCTATTTTTAAAGTTTGATTGGCACTGTTTGATAGATTAGCCATAACTCTTCCTGAATTATAGGTGATTTTTATCTTTACTCTTCCCCAAGCTTTTGCTTTTGTGAGTTTCTTTTCCTCTATTTACGCTCCAATAACGGAATTGTATGTACAAGAAAATAGCCTGTTAAACTAGCAAAAAGTATAGGTATAAAATATGTAAACCCAGTTAAAGTTGCTAAAAGATTGTGGGGCTCAAGGCTTTTTCTTTTCAGTTCCATTTCGAACAATTACAAAAAAATTACCCGTGGATGGATTGGTGTTTTCCCAAATCTTTCATTACATCGGCTTCGAAGGAAAGTAGATCGTTCCACTTTTGGTCCACCTCTTTTCTATCACCGTATTGGCGTGCAAAGCCTAAAAACATTGTATAGTGGTTTGCTTCACTTACCATCAATTTCCTATAGAATTCTGCAAGTTCCTTGTCTTCCAGTTCTTCGCTGAGCAATCGGAAGCGCTCGCAGCTGCGTGCCTCAATCAAGGCTGCATAAAGCAACCTGTGGACTAGTTGTGTGGTGCGGCTACCGCCTTTAGGGAAAAATTGTACAATCTGTAATACATATTCATCCTTTCGGTCACGCCCCAAAACCCAACCACGCTCTAGAATTTTGTCGTGAACCATTTTGAAATGGCTTATTTCTTCCTTTACCAAAGCAATCATTTCCTGAATGAGCTCAGTATATTCAGGAAAACTCACAATCAAAGAAACCGCCGTGGAGGCTGCCTTTTGTTCACACCACGCGTGGTCGGTAAGAATATCTTCTATGTTTTTCTCAACTATGTTTACCCAACGCGGGTCTGTGGGAAGTTTTAAACCAAGCATTTTAATTAAAGATTAAGGTTAAAAGCTTATAGCTTATTTAAATATCCAAATCAAATTCCTTGCGCAACTTTTCAATTAATGGATTTTTTTCCTTCATTTTTTCAAATTTTTCGCGTGTGGTGTATGCATATCGCTTTTCGGATGTTTCGTTTACGGTGATGTCTAAATCCRSMTCNTMANWSKKMAGNWKYKSTCKCAANGNMAASSTMRGAGYWCWTMWKTKGCRCKCTCCRCYKSSGWSWWKATNKTTKGWTTNSRRGMMTTSAWRGYRMMTGATGGAACCGTCCAGTTTTGGAACGCCCATCGTTAAATGTGAAAGCAGATTGTATTTCCCATCGCTTTCAACATTTGTAGTATATTCGGTCCAGGCAGCCTGCATTTCTTCTTCAGAAAAATCGTTTGTGGGAAGATTTTCAGCATCGGGCTGGTTTGCAACCAGTTCCTGTTTTATTTCTTGCTTTTTTTGAATGCTTTTTAGTGAAAGTGCAGAAACTTTTTTAGCATTTCTTTCAGCTAAGATTTGTGGGCGTTCAATTACTTTTTCAGGTTCGCCACTATCAGGATTTTCTTTGGAAATGGTATTTTTAGAAGTATCATTTTCAGAAGAAATTTCTTCCGAAGGTTCATGAACCGTACTATTTTTTTCCTCTATTTCTGCTCCAACTTTCTTAAAAGGCTTTGGTAACACATTTCCAGCAGAAGTTATTTTTTCCGAAGTATATATTTCGCTCTTAAAATAGGAGGGAGGTATTACGAAACGCCGGCCGTTATTGGAGTTTTTTTTTTCGCCCTGAAACGTTAGGGAAGCAAGCTGCATTAGGCAAAGTTCTACCAAAAGCCGTTGGTTTTGGCTGTTTTTATACTTTAAATCACAGGTGTTTGAAATATCGATTCCGTCAATTAAAAATTGTGTATCAGTTTTTTGTGATTGTTCAAAATACATGGTTTTTACCTGTTCGCCAACTTCCAGAAGATTTATGGTTTCCTGATTTTTGCAAACCAACAAATCGCGGAAGTGGGAGGCGAGGCCCATAATGAAATGGTGTCCGTCAAATCCTTTTGAAAGAATATCGTTATAAGTAACCAAAACCTGCGGGATGTTGTTTTCCAAAAGTAAATCGGTTATCTGGAAATACCAAGTATAATCCAGCACGTTCAGGTTTTCGGTAACGGCTTCACGTGTAAGATTTTTTCCAGCGAAACTTACTACGCGATCAAAAATGGAAAGTGCGTCACGCAAAGCACCATCGGCTTTTTGGGCGATAATGTGAAGCGCGTCGTCTTCTGCATCTATGTTTTCTGCATTGGCGACTTCTGCCAAGTGCTCCTTAATATCACGAACGCCAATTCTTCTAAAATCAAAAATCTGGCAGCGTGAAAGTATGGTGGGTATTATTTTGTGCTTTTCGGTTGTTGCCAAAATGAAAATGGCGTGTTTGGGTGGTTCTTCCAATGTTTTCAAAAAAGCGTTAAAAGCCGCTGAAGAGAGCATATGCACCTCATCAATAATATACACTTTATATTTTCCAACCTGTGGCGGGATTCTAACTTGGTCTATCAAGTTCCGAATATCATCTACAGAGTTGTTTGAAGCGGCATCCAATTCAAAAATATTGAAAGCGAAATCTTCACCTTCCTTTTCAGTGCCGTCCTGGTTTATTTTTTTGGCGAGAATTCGAGCGCAGGTTGTTTTTCCCACACCACGTGGCCCTGTAAAAAGCAATGCCTGAGCAAGATGGTTATTTYCTATGGCATTTTCGAGCGTATTGGTAATAGCTTGTTGCCCAACAACGTCTTTAAAAACGGCAGGCCGGTACTTTCGGGCTGATACAATGAAGTGTTCCATAGTTCGGTAACAAATATAAAGATGTAGAGCGGGTTTTTAAAAAATAGGTGTTTGTATTTTCCTATATTTATTAACATTGGAGTACTTTTGCAAAGCAGGCCGCCTTATCGCTGCCGAAGTTACTTCGGAAGAGGAAAGTCCGGACACCATAGGGAAGCATAGCGGCTAACGGCCGTCGTCCCGAACCAGTTTCGGGATAGGACTAGTGCAACAGAAAGGATGTACAGGTAATGCTGTAGTGAAATCAGGTAAACTCTATGCGGTGAAATGCCACGTAAACCTGTGCATGAGGGTTCCCGCCCGATGCAGGAGGGTAGGCAGATGGAGCGTTTCGGTAACGGAACGCCTAGATAAATGATAAGGTGCCGAACTAGTTTCGGTAACAGAACCCGGCTTACAGGCCTGCTTTTTTCTATTGAAGGTTCTCTGCCATTTCGCCCATCCATTGCTTAGCTTGAGATAGGGATTGGAAAGTTTTAAAAGGGGCTTTTATAAAGAACTTTTCAAAATTTGCAACTTTACGGGATGTTTCCGATTTATAAACTATTGCAAATGCAAACAGGTTGGGCAATTGAATGTTATATGAGTTTGGAGATAGGTTTCGGGAGTAATCATTTATCCTGTTTGAAATGTAACCAAAGGGCTTGTTTTGGTAAAATTGTGCGGAAAGTTCCTGAATTTTACCTACATCTTCATTATTCAATGTCATTCCTTCAATAAAGGTGGAAATCATGTAGTGCTCATAAAACTCAATTTTTACAAATTCGAGTTCAATGAGTTTTATGGGAAGTTTAAACATAAGGGTAACTAAGCAAAAAAACTAAATATGGAACTTCCGTATTTCCGGGCCTCAATAAAATGTGGAAAATTGGAAAGATCATTTTGTTTTGCGTGTTCAATAATAAGAATTCCTTCGGTATTCAGTAAAGATTTGCTAATTATTTCTTCTAATAATTCTTTTAAAGTTTCCGTTGAGAAATCATAAGGAGGATCTGCAAAAATAACATCATATTTTCCTGAAGCTTTTTCCAAATACTTGTTTACATCAGACTTTATGGTAGTAATGGGGAATTCAAATTCATCTGAAACTTTGTTTATATATTGAACGCACCCTATATGCGCATCAACAGCTGTAATATTTTGAACCCCACGCGAGGCAAACTCAAAGCTAATGTTTCCGGTTCCGGCAAATAGGTCTAAGACTGTTATTTCATCAAAATAATACCGAACTCTTAAAATATTGAAAAGTGCCTCTTTAGCAAAATCGGTCGTGGGGCGAACGGGCAAGTTTTTAGGCGCCGTTAATCTTCTTCCTTTATATGTTCCTGAGATGATACGCATTAAAGCACATTTTTTAATATGAAATGTTGGTGCGATTTTGCACTGTTAAGATTAATTTTATTCGAAAAAACAGAATCCAAAAATTCTAAATTCCGGATGTAGGAATAAGCAATTTTGAAATTTTCGTCTTCTTTTTCAATTTCACCCAAAAATACTACAGGAAGATTTTCTGGGCTTAGGTWWMAYTGNTCYAWMMASRWRMSRSYRTAAYMGMYAAAMKMWTMRRGAGTTTTGTAAGTGTAGCTGTTACAAAGCTGTAATTCGCCATTCTTAAATACAATGCAATCGAAACTGTTTTTCTGAAAGTGCAAATACATTTTGGGCAGCGAGTATTTTTCTTTTTCAAGAATTGTTTTCAGCATTACGGTAACGGAATGGTAGTAGCTAAATGAACCATACTTTTCAAAGAAAAAATTGTTGATGTTCATAAAAGGGACATATACCACAACAATCTCCAAATTTTCCAGGATATCGTGGGCCATGTAATCATTGGCCAATATTCTGGAGTTGAACTTTAAATATTCGCTGGCCTTGGTTTCATCAAAAAGGGTAGCGGGCACTAAGCTATACACGGGAGTGGAGTAGACCACGGAAACCTCGCTGAAAGTACTATTCAATATGTTATTTTTGAACATAATGGATTCTATCTCCATGAGCAACTCCTCTGGAGTAGTACTATAGTCGAGTTTTTTCTCCATGAAAAAAATAGCCTCTTCGTCTTCTGGATTTGTTACCAAAAAAGAAAGCCCGTTCAAAGAAACTTGAACGGACAGTCTATTGTTTATTGTATTGTGTATTTTAGTTGTCTTTTGCTGCATCGTAAATTTTTGGCCAATTTCCGGTAGTATTTACCTCTTCCAAAGAACCTACTTTAATGTCTGGACCGTTAACACCATCTACCGATTGTACTTGCACTTCCTGCGCTAGAAGGTCTTTATTCAAATCTGCCAATATAACCTTCTTTGCCACTTTTGCTTCAAATACTGAGTAAGTAGCATCGTTCTTAACAATTTTTCCTGCTTTAAGTTCAAATTTAGCATCAACTCCTTCCACGGGAACGTTCATCATCGTTTTATATCTGTCTGTATTTCCGTAAAGGGAATCTTTAACAGGAGTAAAGCCCAATGTATCAATCAAGGATTCTTCAATGAAATAACCGGCATCTATACCAAAAGCTTTGTTTTTTGCAACATCGGCATAGCTGGTATCACGTCTTTGTGTAATGGCAAATTTAGCAGTATCAATAAAACGAACCAAACTGTCCCAATCACCTGTAAAGCTTCCAGTTATTTCTTTGTGTGCAAGCTCTGCGGCCTGAATATCTTTTAAATTCTTAATTACCTTGGCATAACGAGCTTCCTTAACTTTATTGAATTCAACGGGGCCCATTACAGAGTTGTAAAGTTTCCAGCCTAAGAAGATGATGACAATCCAAAGAACAATCTGAATTACTAATTTCATTATTGATATTATTTAAGTGTTGATTTTACTAAAAGGTCTATCGCAAATCTACAATTTTTTTTTGTTCACAAAAGTATATTCCGAAAAAATCATACCTATCTTTAAACCCTCATTGATAGCAGCAAATGATGAATATATCAGAATTTTACAGTTTTTTAAAAAATGATTTTCCACATAAAACCACCACAAAACAGGATATTGCACTTCAATTATTGGCAAAATTTGTACTGGGCACGAATAAGAATGAAACATTTTTATTGAAAGGATATGCTGGAACCGGAAAAACAACAATCATAGGTTCATTGGTGAAAAATTTATCAAAAGTTAAAAAGCGTTCCGTTTTACTGGCGCCTACGGGAAGAGCTGCAAAAGTGATAAGTAACTATTCTAACAAACAGGCTTTTACCATCCATAAAAAAATTTATTTCCCGAAGAGCGATAAAGGCTCGGTTTCCTTCACCTTACAGCAAAACAAGCATCGCGATACTATTTTTATTGTGGATGAAGCTTCAATGATTCCTGATATCAATCAAGATTCAAAATTATTTGAAAACGGTTCGCTGCTCGACGATTTAATGCAGTACGTATATAGTGGCAATAATTGCAAGTTGCTTTTGATTGGCGATTCCGCACAGCTTCCACCTGTCCACTTGGACATAAGTCCCGCGCTGGATGCGCAACTACTTGAAAACCAATATAACCGAGAAGTAATAAAGTTAGAATTGGACGAAGTGGTTCGGCAGCAAAAGGACAGTGGTATTTTGGAGAATGCCACAAAAATCAGAGAACGTCTGGATGATGAATTATATGAAGCATTTAAGTTTTCCGGAGCAAGTTTTCCAGATATTATCCGTCCCGTTGATGGCCAAGAAATAATGGATGCCATTAACGATAGTTATAACGCCCTGGGAAATGAAGACACCGTTATTATAGTACGTTCCAACAAACGGGCAAATCTATATAACAAAAGTATTCGCGAGCGTATCCTTTTTCAGGAATCGGAACTTTCGGCAGGCGATTATTTAATGGTCGTAAAGAACAATTATTTTTGGGTGGATAATGCAAGTGAAGCTGGATTTGTTGCCAATGGTGATATTGTAGAAGTTTTGGAAATATTCGCATTCAAAGAGTTATATGGTTTCCGTTTTGCTGAAGTAAAAATGAGAATGGTGGATTATCCAAGTATGAAACCTTTGGAAACAGTGCTGCTTCTAGATACACTTACATCTGAAAGCCCATCGCTCACTTATGATGAATCCAACAAACTCTATCAAGAAGTAATAAAGGATTACGCTTCAGAAAAATCCAAATACAAGAAATTTTTAGCGGTAAAAAACAATAAATATTTCAATGCACTACAGGTGAAATTCAGTTATGCCATTACCTGTCACAAATCACAGGGAGGACAGTGGAACACTGTTTTTGTGGAGCAACCGTATCTTCCCAATGGTATAGATAAAGAATACCTTCGCTGGCTTTACACTGCAGTTACTAGGGCTCGTGAAAAACTGTACTTAATAGGGTTTAAGGACGAATTTTTTGTAGATTAGTAGTCCATGGAAAACTTGGATATCATCATCAGTATTTTTCTGGGCATTGGCTTGGCCGCTGCCGTAGGTTTCCGTGTTTTTTTACCATTGTTGGTTTTGAGTTTAGCTGGCTATTGCGAAGTAATCCCTTTGAATGAAAGCTGGCAATGGATGGGAAGCTTGACGGCTATGATAACTATGGGTGTTGCCACTGTCGTAGAAATATTTGGATATTATATTCCTTGGCTCGACAATTTGCTAGATACGATAGCATTGCCCTTGTCAACCTTGGCCGGAACGGCAGTTATGGTTGCTACAATTGCAGATTTGAGCCCAGTAGTCACGTGGTCTTTGGCTATTATAGCTGGAGGTGGCACGGCTGCATTAATTAAAGGAAATGCTTCCGCAGCACGGTTAACTTCAACCGCGACAACAGCTGGTACGGCTAACCCTATATTAGCAACGGTGGAAACAGCAATTGCTGTAGTTATGGCTTTTGCTTCAATATTTATACCTATTTTGGCTTTTGTACTTGTGGTATTTTTGTTTTTTGTGATATTCCGATTTTATAAAAAGCTTCGCAAAAAAAGATTGCCACCAACTTAAACTTCTTATTTTTGAAATCATTTTTAAAAACTTCGACTTGAAAATAATAGCAATGATTCCCGCACGATATGGTGCGTCTCGATTTCCTGGAAAATTAATGCAAGATTTGGCGGGTAAACCCGTAATCGTTAGAACATATGAAGCTGCAAAAGCAACCAATCTCTTTGATGATGTATATGTAGTTACCGATAGCGATGTGATCTTTCAAGAAATCGAAGCCAACGGCGGCAAGGCAATAATGAGCCAAAAGGAGCACGACTGCGGAAGTGACCGTATTGCCGAAGCCGTGGAACATATGGAAGTGGACATTGTGGTAAACGTACAAGGTGATGAACCTTTTACTAGCCGTGAAGGTTTGGAAAAAGTTTTGGCAGTGTTCAATGAACCCGATGCAGACAAAATTGATTTGGCTTCATTAATGTCCGAAATACATGATTGGAAAGAAATCAATGACCCAAACACCGTAAAAGTAATTGTAGATAAAGACAATTTCGCACTTTATTTTTCACGTTCACCCATTCCATACCCCCGCGATAAAAATGTGGCAATCCAATATTATAAGCATAAAGGAATTTATGCGTTCAGAAAACAAGCCATTATGGACTTTTATCGCTTGCCAATGCGTTCCCTGGAAGCGGTTGAGAAGATAGAATGTATTCGTTATTTGGAATACGGAAAGAATATAAAAATGGCCGTTTCAAATACTACAGGGGTTGAAATTGACACTCCCGAAGATTTGGTTAGGGCAAATAAACTACTGAAGGAAAGTAAACCCCATGCGGTTAACAATAAGTTCCGGAATTTTCCAATGGTACCCAAAGTTGTTTTTGGGGAAGGCTGTTTTGATCAACTTACGTCAATTTTATCTTCCCATAAAAAAGAGAAGGCACCGTTTATATTTTTAGTTGACGATGTTTTTGAAAAAAATACTGAATTTTTGGATAAGATCAACCTTCGTTTTAATGACAAATTGATTTTCATTTCAGCAGAAGAAGAGCCCAAAACATCACAGGTAGATGAATTGGTAAAAAATATACAAACCGAATTTACCCATGCACCTTCAGGAATAATTGGCATTGGCGGTGGCACAGTAATGGACCTTGCAA
Organism: Aequorivita sp.; assembly: GCA_002733915.1. Taxonomy (GTDB): domain Bacteria; phylum Bacteroidota; class Bacteroidia; order Flavobacteriales; family Flavobacteriaceae; genus Aequorivita. Next base: position 44,005 of record NVXN01000004.1, on the reverse strand, counting down.
AAGCCGTTTCCATTATGCTTACCAATAATGGCAGTGCTGCGGATTATCAAGGTTGGGATTTGGTAAAGCAGAAAGCAATTTACCATGTAGGCGTTCCCACGATTTCAGGAACTGGAGCCGAAGTTTCACGAACAACAGTACTCACGGGCCCTGTGCGTAAATTGGGTATTAATAGCGATTTTACGCCTTTTGACCAAGTAATCCTTGATCCTGAACTCACAAAAGGAGTTTCTAAAAACCAATGGTTCTATACCGGTATGGATTGTTTTATTCATTGTGTGGAATCCTTGAATGGTACTTTTTTAAACGCCTTCAGCCAAAGTTATGGCGAAAAGGCCTACGATCTTTGTTTGGAAATTTTCTTGGGAGATTCCCTTTCTGATGAGGAATCACGGGCAAAACTTATGATGGCATCGTGGCACGGCGGCATGAGTATTGCCTATTCGCAGGTTGGGGTTGCCCATGCGATGAGCTATGGGCTTGGCTATGTTTTGGGAACAAAACATGGCGTGGGCAACTGCGTTGTTTTTCAGCATCTGGAAGAGTTTTACCCAAAAGATGTTGCACTATTCAAAGAAATGGTAAAAAAACATAAAGTTGAAATACCACAAGAAATTTGTAAAGATCTTTCTAAAAAACAAATGGATACCATGATTACTGTTGCTCTAGGAATGGTTCCGTTATGGGAGAACGCTCTTGGAAGCAATTGGGAAACTATAATCACCTCCGAAAAACTTAGAGAATTATACCTAAAAATGTAATAATACTGACATTACAATGGGTCTGACAAAATTTATTTTTGAAAAATTGATGGGCTGGAAAATTGAGGGTTCTTTTGATCGTTCAATTAAAAAATCCGTAGTGATTGTAGTTCCACACACTAGCTGGCACGACTTCTATATTGGGGCTTTTACCAGAAGAATTTTAAAAACTGAAATTAATTACATAGCTAAAAAAGAATTGTTCAAATGGCCCTTTGGATGGTATTTCCGTTGGATGGGAGGTGCGCCTTTAGATAGAAGCCCAGGACAAAACCAGGTAGAGGCTATTGCAGAAATTTTCAGAAAAAAGAATGAGTTTCGCCTGGCGTTATCTCCTGAAGGAACCCGGAAAAAAGTAGCAGTATGGAAAACAGGGTACTATTATATAGCTTTGGCAGCAAATGTACCTATTATTACGGTGGCTTTTGATTATCTTACAAAGAAAGTAATCATTGGAGAACCTTTCTATCCTAGCGGTAATATAGATGAAGACACATTAAAATTACGGGCCTTTTACAAAGGTATTGTGGGAAAAAACAAAGCTTTTTCTTAATAAAAATTGTTAAAAAACATAAAGTTCTCATCATTTTAAAATATTGATAATCAATATTGTTGTTAAAAATTAGTTAACCATTGTAAAACTTATTCAGTTTTAAAATTCTAAATATTATATATGCATAAAATATACTAAAGATAGAGTGTCCCCTGAAAACTTGATGTGTGTCATTCTGTTATTATTAATTTTAAAAAATTTATCCAAATGAAAAAAATGAAATATTTAATTCCAATTATTGCATTGGCACTTACTGTAATATCTTGTAGTAATGATGACGATGGTGGCGGAGGAGGTGAAGAAACTCCAAACCCAGTTTTGGCAACGGTTTATGCTACTAGTAATACCAACAGCTCTATTGCGGCATATAATTTTACTCCTAATGGGATAGTACTTAATTCTTTTATAACTGGATCCAGTAATAATGAAGGTATTTATTATGATGAGGAGGAAGATGAACTAATTGTAAATTCCAGAAGCCAGTCTGTAATAAATTCCTATTCAAATATTGAAAACACTGAAGATGGAGGTAACTTAAACCTTTTTCTTTCAAGCGATTCAGTTTTAGAGAGCCCGCGTGATATTGCTGTAAAAGATAATGTTTATATCGTATCTGATAACGCAGATGTGGATGGCAATCCTGATACTCCGGACGGCAGATTCTTTATTTTCACACGTGATAATTCCGTTTACACCCTTCGGAATACGGTAACTGTAAATTATGCTGTTTGGGGAATTGAGCTGATTGGAAATGATCTATATACTGTAGTTGACAAAACTGCTGATGTAGCGGTTCTTAAAAATTTCATTTCAACCTATACTACTGATGTTACAGCTACTCCTGATAAGCGGATTACTATTGAGGGTATAACACGTACACACGGAATTACCGAAGATGGAGGTTTTGTAATACTAACAGATATTGGTGATGCAGCTAATGAAAGCGATGGAGGATTTCACTTTATAAGTGGTTTTGTAGCTAAATTTGATGCAATTCCAAATGGGGGTACCCTTACAGTAACAGGAAATCAAGTAAGAGTTTCTGGCGCGTTGACCGAATTAGGTAATCCAATTTCGGTAGAATACGACAGTCCAAGTCAGACAGTTTTCATTGCAGAACGTGCTAATGATGGCGGAAAAATTCTTTTCTTTAATGAAATAGGAGCAGGTGGAAATTTAGTTCCTACCCTAAGTTCTCCATTTGCTGGAGCATCCTCGTTATTCTATATTGATAGATAAAATTATAGTTTTAGAATAATAAAAAAGCCACCGTTTAGGTGGCTTTTTTATTAGTTTTTATTCCTCAGAAGACTCTTCCATGGTATGATACACATTTTGTACATCATCGTCTTCTTCTATTTTTTCGAGAAGTTTTTCAACATCTGCAGCCTGTGCTTCGGATAATTTTTTGGTAACCTGCGGAATACGCTCAAAACCAGAAGAAAGTATTTCAATATTATTTTCTTCAAGATATGATTGAATGGCTCCAAAACTTTCAAATGGCGCATAAATCATAATACCGTCCTCATCCTCAAAAATTTCCTCCACGCCGTGATCTATTAGTTCAAGCTCCAACTCTTCAATATCCAACCCTTCTGGGTTTATACGGAAGTTACAGGTGTGGTCAAACATAAAAGATACAGAGCCCGAAGTTCCCAAACTGCCATCACATTTATTAAAATAACTGCGAATATTGGCAACGGTTCGGGTATTGTTATCAGTGGCAGTTTCTATTAAAATTGCAATACCGTGGGGAGCGTAGCCTTCAAAAAGAACTTCTTTGTAATCTCCCAAACTTTTGTCGCTTGCACGCTTTATGGCACGTTCCACGTTATCCTTTGGCATGTTTACTGCCTTTGCATTTTGAATAACAGCGCGAAGTCTGGAATTTGCATCCGGATCGGGGCCTCCTTCTTTTACTGCCATTACAATATCTTTCCCAATACGTGTGAAAGCCTTGGACATTGCAGACCAACGCTTCATTTTTCTTGCTTTTCTGAATTCAAAAGCTCTTCCCATAATTTTAAACTATTTTGATTGCAAATTTAAAAATTTGAACGGCATTACAAATTTTATTTCTACCTACCTAATAAGTTCGTCAATAATCTTTGCAAGCTCAAAGTCCTTTTCTGTAACACCGTCTGCATCGTGAGTAGAAAGGTAGATCTCCAAGGAGTTGTAAACATTGCTCCATTCGGGATGATGCTGCAATTTTTCAGCTTCAAAGGCAATTCGCGTCATAGCCGAAAATGCCTCTTTAAAGTCCTCAAATTCAAAGATAGTGTGCAGGGCACCTTCGTGGTAATCCCACCCTTCAAATACCTTCACTTTTTCTTTAATTTCCTTTTCAGATAAAGCTTTCATAATTTTTTTATTTAATTGATATAATTTCTTCATTTAAACTGCACTCTTCTATTACCTGTGAAATAGTAATTTGGTGTGAATCTGGCAATTTGTTGTGTTTTGGAAGTAGTGCTTTGTACAAATCTTCATTACTGCTAAAAACACTTTTAAATATAGGCATTTTATCCCCTATTTTTGAAGCGATTTCCCTAAAAAGATCCTCATGATGCACCATATCATTGCTGGCTAGATGAAAAATTCCGTGAAGCGACTGGTTAATTATATAATGTATTTGCTGGCAAACTTTGTTTACAGTGGTAGTTGATATTACAAGGTTTGGATATACTTCAAACGGAGCGTGGTGACGAATGCACTGACGCAGATGAAGAATTTCTGGAGAATTAATTCCCAGCACCATCGGCAATCTCAATATTGCCGTTTGTGAAGGAATATTTTCCAATAATAATTTTTCTGCCGAAATAGTATGCTTCCCTAAGCTAGAGGTAGGGAGCGGTGGGTCATTTTCATAAGATGGGTGTGTGGATTTACCTTCAAAAACTTCCACGGAAGAAATATACAAAACGGAACAGCTCCTATTCAATAGCGCATAATTCACAATTTCTTTATGAGCTTCGTATAGATTTTTAAAATCGCCGCTTAAAGCAGAAATAATAATCGTTGGCTGAATTTTATTCAATAGCACCAGCATAGAATCTTCTTCCACACAAAAATTATGGAAAACTTGATTTTCAGAAAAAGTACCCTGTTGCTGACAGTAGGTGCAGTGTACGTCAAAATAGGAGAGTAGTTCTTTGTACAGCGCATTGCCAATAAAACCACTGCCTCCCAAAATTAAAATCCGTTGCCTTTCTTCTTTCTTCTTCATTTAATTTTTTTCATCACTTTAAAAAATGGACAATTTAGTTTTTGTGGTGAATTGTTCCAAAGCCTGCATTCCCAAATATGAGTTTCCTTTTGGATTTAGCGCAGGCGCCCACGTAGCAATGGTGAAACAATGCGGTAAAAGTGCAACAATTCCACCGCCCACGCCACTTTTACCTGGCAAGCCCACCTCAAAGGCAAACTCTCCCGCTTCATCGTAAAATCCACAGGTTAGCATGATGGCATTGATTCGTTTTACTTGGCTGGAAGTTAAGTGCTGTATGTTTTTTAAACACTTTCCTTTGTTAGCGAAAACGAAAAAAGCATTGGTAAGTTGTCTGCAATTCATCATTATTGAACATTGGTGGAAATAAAAATCCAAAACGTCCTCAACCTTGTTGTTTAAATTTCCGTACGATTTTAAAAGATTTGCAGCCGCATAGTTATTGAAGCCAGTTTTGCGCTCAGATTCGGCAACTTTTTCGTTATACGCAATGGTTTTATCGTGGGTCAATTCCCGAACAAAATTTAGAAAATCTTCCTTTGGGTTTTTTAAGTGCGAAAGCAGAACATCAGCAATTACGATAGCTCCCGAATTGATCAACGGATTTCTAGGGATGCCATCTTCAAGTTCCAAAAGCGAAAGATGATTGAATGGGTTACCGGAAGGCTCCACATCCACCCGTTCCCACAAATCATTTCCTACCAATTGAAAAGCTTTGGCAAGTGAAAAGACTTTTGAAATACTTTGAATAGAAAATTTTTCCGAGGAATCGCCCACCGAATAATTTTCACCCGTTATCAATTGTAGGTGAATTCCCAGTTTGTTCTTTGGAATATTTGCCAATTCAGGAATATAACTTGCAACTTCACCCGTATTTTCAATCTTTTTGAGTGATGTGTGTATTTCTTCTAAAATTGCTTGATAATCCAACATTAACCTTTATAAAATGGTGTTTTCACAATTGTCGCTGCAACTGGCTTATTTCTGATTTGAATAAAAATTTCGGTACCGGGCGTACTATTTTCAGTAGTTACATAACCCATCCCGATGCCTTTGTTTAATGAAGGTGCCATCGTGCCGCTGGTAACTGTGCCGATTTTTTTTCCGTCTTTATCAACAATCTCGTAATCATGGCGCGGGATACCGCGTTCACTCAGTTCAAAACCGATTAGTTTTCTTTTGACACCTTCTTCTTTCTGCTTTTTTAGGTTTTCAGAATTGATAAAGTCTTTTGTAAATTTTGTAATCCAGCCCAAACCAGCTTCCAATGGCGAAGTGGTATCGTTTATATCATTTCCGTAGAGGCAGAAACCCATTTCAAGTCTAAGCGTATCGCGTGCGGCCAGTCCAATGGGTTTTATTCCGAAATCCTTTCCTGCTTCCATCACTTTATTCCAAACTTGTTCCACTTCAGAATTCTTGCAATAAATTTCAAAACCGCCACTGCCCGTATAGCCCGTTGCACTGATGATTACGTGCTCTATGCCTGCAAAATCGGCTACTTTAAAATGATAAAATTTTATGGCACTCAAATCTTCCGATGTAAGTGATTGCATAGCTTCCACAGCTTTTGGCCCTTGGATGGCCAACAGTGAATAATCATCGGAAAGGTTGCGCATTTCGGCGCCCATGGTGTTTTGTTTTGTAATCCAATCCCAATCCTTGTCAATGTTTGATGCGTTTACCACCAATAAATATTTTCCGTCCTCAAACTTGTAAACAATCAAATCGTCCACAATTCCGCCCGTTTCGTTGGGCATACAATTGTATTGGGCCTGGCCATCCACAATTTTTGAAATATCGTTGCTACATACTTTTTGGAGTAAATCCAACGCGTTTGGGCCGGTAATTAAAAATTCACCCATATGCGAAACGTCAAAAACGCCCACATGTTTGCGTACGGTTTCGTGTTCTGCATTTACGCCTTCGTATGAAACGGGCATATTGTAACCCGCAAACGGCACCATTTTAGCGCCCAATTGTTCGTGTATGTGTGAAAGTGCTGTGTTTTTCATGTGATATTGATTTATTAGAAAAATCCTTTTAAAGTCGTTAAAGGAAAAGTTCGTAAAATTATCGCTTAGCTATTAAATAAAAATTTACGCAAATGTATCACAATCCTTAAAAGGTAACGAGAGTTTAACGGGTTTATTTTTTAACAAATTTGGAGTTAAAATCCTCTTAATCGATAGCATAGTTCCCAATGTTTTCAATACTTTTAAAAGAAAAATAATGGCCACAACCACTTCAATCAACCCTTATACTGGGGAAGAACTGGAAACTTTTAAAAACTACACAAAAAAGGAAGTTTCTGATATAATCGAACAAGCAGACAAACGCTTTTATAGTTGGCGTGAAACTTCATTTTCAGAAAGAAAGAAGCTAATGTTGGCAGCCGCTTCGGAATTGAAAAAAAATAAAAAGGAATATGCCGAAACAATGACGTTGGAAATGGGAAAACCTATTTCTCAGGCCATTGCTGAGATTGAAAAGTGTGCATGGGTGTGTGAATATTACGCCGAAAATGCCGAAAAGCAACTCGAAAGCGAAGTAATTAAGACCGATGCCCACAAAAGCTACGTAAGCTACGAACCACTTGGTGTCGTGCTCGCAATTATGCCGTGGAACTATCCTTTTTGGCAAGTTTTTAGATTTGCTGCACCAGCTTTAATGGCAGGCAATATTGGTGTTTTGAAACACGCTTCAAATGTTTTTGGAAGTGCTTTAAATATTGAAAAAGTATTCAAAAGGGCAGGTTTTCCAAAAAACTGTTTTACCACTTTATTAGTAGGAAGTGATGCTGTTGAAGGAATTATTAAAAATGAAAAAATAAAAGCAGTAACGCTTACCGGAAGCGGTCCTGCGGGTTCTTCCGTGGCATCAGTTGCGGGTAAAAATATTAAAAAAACGGTATTGGAGCTTGGCGGAAGCAATGCGCTGATCGTGATGAAAGATTGCGACATGGACAAAACGATAGACACTTGTGTGCAGGCCCGTTTTCAAAATACTGGGCAGAGCTGTATAGCAGGAAAACGCTTGCTGATTGACGAATCTATTTCGGAAGAATTTGTTGAAAAAATGCTTGTGAAAGTTCGAGAATTGAAAAGCGGAGATCCCATGGATGAAGACACCTATGTTGGTACTTTGGCTCGTGAGGATTTGGCGAAGGATTTGGAAAAGCAAGTAAAAGCTTCCGTGAAAGCTGGTGCTAAGTTGGAAATAGGAGGAAAGCGACAAGGTGCCTATTTTGAACCTACCATTTTAACAAAAGTTGCTAATAATATGGCCGTATTTAATGAGGAAACCTTTGGGCCGGCACTTTCCGTGACAACATTTAAAACTGTGCAAGAAGCTATCTCGCTTTCAAATTCTTCAAAATTTGGATTGGGCGTTTCCATTTTCACAAAGAATATTGAGGAAGCCGAAAAGCTCGCTTTTCGTTTTGATGAAGGCGCTGTTTTTATAAATGAATTGGTGAAAAGCGATCCGCGATTGCCCTTTGGTGGAATAAAAAAAAGTGGTTATGGTCGCGAGCTCAGCGAACACGGTATTCGGGAGTTTGTGAATCGAAAAACAGTGTTTATCAATAAATAAAAAAATAAAAGCCACGAATGCACGAATAGTATATAATTATTCGTGTATTCGTGACCGAAGAGGGATTACCCTTTTTTCAAAAATTCTTCTTTACTTTGAATTTCGGGTTTTGGGATGTTGTTTTTTTCCAAAAATGAATAGAATTTCTTCCCTTCTTTTACCATTATAGTTTCATAGCGTTTCTTTGTTTTTGAAAACTCATCGGAAATCAGTTCGTAATTTGCTTTTGAAGCTCCAGAAACCTTGCTGAAATTTGATGCTACATTGCTGTAAAGATCGCCCATCTTTTCACGTAATTCCGGTTCAGCGGAAGCTACGTAATTATCGCCAGTGGTAATAACTAAGTCTTTCCGAAGGTTTTCCAAAGCATCAAACAGCTTTTGGGCATCCTTCTTTCCTTTTGGATGGTTCTCAATAACTTCAGTAGCTTTTGCTTGTGTTTCGGTGATTTCATATACCATATACGCCAAATCCTCTACCATATTGAATAATTCATCGGTGAGAGTTTCCTGTTCTTTTCGCTGTTCTAAAGTGGTGACCGATTTTTCATCGTATTTAACTTCAATATTATGAGTGTAGGTTTCCTTCCCTTTTGTCAATACTATTTTATATTTTCCTGCAGGAACTCTTGGAGCAGTAAAACCGCTAAAAGCGAGGGTTTTGGCTTGTGCCATTTTTGGAGCCACAGTACTAAAATCCCAGCTCACAATATTAATCCCTTTTGATTTTCCAGGATTGAGTGTCGTTATTTTATTGCCTTCCATATCTTGCACTTCCATCTCCATTTTTCCAAACGTATGGCGTTTTTTCAAGTAATATGCAATTTGTGCAGCGTTGGTTTTATTTTCACCTACAAATTGTGTTTCAGTTCCAAAACTTCCACTGAAACCGCTATCTTCGGTCATTGTGAATGGTTCAGTCTTAAAAAAATGAACGTCCTTATTTAATATTTCAGAATTTAATTCACGCAGGGGACTTATATCGTCAATAATAATAACACCGCGTCCGTGAGTACCCATCACCAAATCATTTGTTCGTTTTTGTAAATCAATAAAATGAACAGCCACAGGAGGCAACTTGTTTGTAAACTGAGACCAGTTTTTTCCACCATCTACTGTAACATAAAGTCCAAATTCAGTGCCCAGGAACAGTAAATCTTCATTTACGTAATCTTCTTGAATATTTCTGACAAATGCTTTTGAATCTATATCATCTGAAATTATAGACTTCCAAGTTTTGCCATAATCAGTGGTTTTCAATGTGTATGGCTTCATATCGCCGGTAGTATGGCCTTCAAAAACTGCATATGCTGTCCCTTTGCCGTGAACACTGGCCTCAATGTGGTAAACCCAAGTATTTTTAGGGATTCCCACAAGATTTTCGGTAAGGTTGGTCCAAGTTTTTCCACCATCGGGAGTAAGCTGCACATTTCCATCATCGGTTCCCACCCAAATAATATTTTCGTCCAATGGCGATTCAGCAATTGTGAAGATGGTGGTGTGCTTTTCCGCTCCGCTGYTATCAACCGAAAGTCCACCAGAAATGGCTTGATCCTGTTTGGCTTTATCATCTGTTGTTAAATCTGGTGAAATTATGGTCCAGCTATCGCCCATATCGTCGGAACGGTGCAAAAATTGACTTCCCATATAAAATCTATCCGGAGCGAAATTGCTAACGGCCATCGGCGCATTCCAATTAAAACGGAGCTCCGCATCACCTTTTTTGGGTTGGGGTTGTACAGTGGTTGTTCTGTTTCGGTCCACGTCATAACGCCAAACGTTTGCTGCGCCCTGCATTTCTGAATAAATAATGTTCTTGGTAGGGTGCTTTAAGACTCTAAAACCATCACCATAACCTACACTGTTCCAGTGCCGTGCAGAAACACCGCCAGGGGCAGATGAGGGTCCATACCAGGAACCGTTATCCTGTAATCCTCCGTACACATTGTAAGGTTGGGCATCGTCCACACTTATGTGRTAAAATTGAGAAAGCGGAAGATTCTCCACAATTTCAAAAGTAGAGCCCCCATTCCAGGATCGGTAAACCCCACCATCTGTTCCCGAATAGATAATATCACTATTATTTATATCGAAAACAACATCGTGAATGTCGCTATGCATATTCCCTAGATTTTTGAAAGTTTTACCTCCATCGCGACTTATAGAACCTGTTAAGCCACCTTTCACTATGATATCAGGATTTTTAGGATCGATAGTTATTCGTGAAAAATAAAAAGGGCGCACGGTAAGCCCAAAATCATTATTCAAATGTTCCCAAGAATTACCGCTGTCGTTTGATCTCCAAAGCCCGTTGGTTTCTTTTTCACCAGTTTCAATTACCGCATAAATTATTTTACTGTCGCTTGGTGCCATTGCAATCCCAATGCGCCCCAGTTTTCCCGATGGAAGATCATTTGTTAATTTATTCCAAGTTTTCCCTTCATCAATGGATTTATAAATTGCACTGTTTTCGCCACCAGAATTGAAACCCCAGCCCGTCCTTCGGAACTGCCACATAGAAGCAAAGAGGACGTTGGGATTTTTGGGATCCATTAAAACATCTGAAGCACCAGTGGAGGATCCTACATATAGAATTTTTTCCCACGTTTTTCCACCGTCTGTTGTTTTGTAAACACCACGGTCTTCGCTATCACTCCAAAGAGCCCCCAATACACCTACATAAATTTCATCTGTATTGTTTGGATTTATGACAATGGAAGCAATGCGTTCTGAATTTTCAAAACCTGGAATTTCTTTCCAGTTGTTTCCGCCGTCCGTACTTTTAAATAAACCATTTCCCACCGAAACTGAGTTTCGGGTCCAAGTTTCACCTGTTCCTACCCAAATAACTTCGTCTGGGTTTTTGGGATCTAATGTTATAACCCCTATGGATTGCACATGTTCATCAAAAATTGGGGCAAATGTTGCGCCGCCATCACTAGATTTCCAAACCCCGCCACCTGCGGCACCAGCGTAAAGAATACGTGCGTTGGTAGGATGGTTTTCAAGATCGTTTATACGACCACTCATGAGGGCAGGCCCAATATGCCGGGCTTCCATATTGCCAAAAAGTTCCTTTCCCTTGAGCACTGTTTCTTGAGCGTAAAAATGCGGAAGTGAGCCAAAGGCTGCAAAAAGTATAAGAATCAATTTTTTCATTACGGTTGGTTTTTAAGGTTGGGCGCTTTGAATATTAATTGAAAAAAAATCCCCGTTCATACAGGGATCATATTTTCAAAATATATTGTTATTCCTTTTTTTCTGAACTTTCGGAAGTCACAGGAAATGCAAAGATAGCTTTGTCAATTTCGGGATTAACAATTACCTCTTTTRACTGAATTCCTTGCCCTGCCATAGAAAGCGCGAAAGGGAAGTATAATCCTTCAACTTCTTGATAATCGCTCATGGTACTAACATTCATCTGGCCTTTCATAGGACCTTGAGTAATGGGATGTTCTGAAACAATTGGCACAAATGTTTCTGTATCAAAATAATGATAAGAAACATTGGGCTGCTCTACACCATCTACCATAATAGGGGACTGGGTAAGTTTTATTTTGTATGTTTCAGTACCATCTTTTGTTTCTTTACCCATAAGCTCTATAGTAAAACCTTTATCTTTATAGTTTAAAAACGGAGAAGGAAAGTCATTAATTTGCTTTTTCATATTTTCAGTAGCTTCGGCATCGCTTTTTTCTGGCAGCATTGTCATAAAATTGGTGCTCCACATTGTTTCACCATCAAAGGCTTGCTGTACAATTTCTTGACCTTGAAAATTAATCTTTACCAATTGGTTTCCGTCTTTAGTTTGGAATACTTCTACAGGTATTTCCATGCCTTGGGTATTTGCCGTTGCAGTCATTTTTACAGCCTGTAATTTTTCCCACGAAGCTATTCCGCCTGTGTTTTCAAAATAGTTGTTAATGATTTCATCTGCAGTTTGCGCAGACATAGGAACAATAGCAGCAAATAAAAAAAGGATGACAAGTGTTTTAATGGTTTTCATAAAATGGTTTTTTAAATTTCAGTAAATATAAGACTAACAGCTTTATAAAAAGTTACAGGTAAATATTTTTCTGGAATATGTTATAAAAAGTATCTTTACTTAAAACTGAAAATCATGAAATTCGGAAAAGTTGACGACCCCGGAAATATAGACTTTTCACTTCCGCCGGACCACCCCGGAACGAAAGTGCTTTTGTCAAAGTATAAAAAATCAACTCCACCAAAGCTTTATGTAGGCTGTGCAAAATGGAACAAGGCAGATTTAAAAGGCTTTTATCCGCGAGGGACAAAAGATGAACTGACATATTACGCAACCCAGTTTAATAGCATTGAGCTGAATGCAACTTTTTACAGAATTTTTCCCGCTGATACCTTTGCGGGCTGGTATGAAAAAACACCTGAAAATTTCAGGTTTTTTCCTAAGTTTTTTCAAGGAATCTCCCATTGGAAAAGGCTTCAGGATTGTGAGGAAACTTTAAATGAATACATTTTGAATTCATCAAATCTGCAGGAAAAATTGGAAATGCCCTTTGTGCAGCTTCCAGATAATTTCGGGCCGAAGAATATGGACAGATTGGAACCGTTTTTCAAAATACTTCCCAAAGACATAAAACCCGCGATAGAATTTAGACATACCGATTGGTTCAACGATAAAAAAATGTCCGAAGAACTTTACCATTCTTTAGAAAAATATGGTATCACAAATGTTATTGTGGATACAGCCGGAAGGCGCGATTTGCTTCACATGCGGCTTACCACGCCCACAGCTTTTATCCGTTATAATGGCGCTAACCATCCAAGTGATTATACGCGGCTTGATGATTGGATAGACCGTTTGGAAGAATGGATTGACCAAGGTTTGCAAAACATTTACTTTTTTGTGCACCAAAATATTGAAAAGGCATCGCCATTGCTTTCGGCACATTTCATAAAAAAAGCGAATGAGCGATTTGGAACGAATCTTCAAATTCCGGATATGGATAATCCCGACACACTTTTTTAGGAAAAAAAATAGCTGCCGCTGATTTATAATTGTACACGTTCTGCTTGCTGTTTGGCGTTTTTCAGTTGTTTTTCAGAAGGTTTTTCAGGTTGTTGTTCGGCTGCTTTTTCAGGCTCAAAACTGAGATTTGCATAAGTAGGCAAATGATCTGAATTGATATCTTGCCCAAGTTTTATAGCAATAAGTCTAAACTCTGCTGACACGAATATATGGTCCAATGGCCACCGAAAAACAACGCTATTGGCATTGTATGTATTATATATTCCCCTGCCTTTACGGATATCCAATAACTCGCCAACATTTTGGAATAGGGAGGTTGTATTAGACCAGGCTACATCATTAAAATCTCCCAAAACAATTACAGGGTAAGTAGATGTTCTGCTTAAATTGGCAATTTTCATCATTTCAGAGTCCCTGTCTGTAGAACGGGGATTGTGCTGTGGCATAGGCGGAGTAGGGTGAATACTGTATAGTTGCACTGTATCACCGCTAGTTAAAAACAGTTTTGTGTGTATGGAGGGAATTTCTTTATCAACCAAATATTTCACCTCAGGATTTATTAATTGGTACTTTGAGTACAATAGCATACCATATGTATTGTCTTGGGGAACCTCTACCCTATATTTATATGCATCGGGTAAGTTTTTAACAACATAATCCCTCCATCTGTCATTGGTTTCTACAAGCAACATTATATCTGGATTCATCTCTTTGAAATCCGAGATTAAAAGTTCAGGTTTTTTGTTGGATTGAAGTACGTTGGCAGCGTACAATGAAATGGTAGTCCCCGCATTTTTTTCCTGGCTATCTTGAATGTCTTTAGCTGCAAATGGTGTATAGGGTACTATTTTCCACACTTGAATAAGGAGGCAAGCAGCCAGAATGGTTACAAATAAATAATCGTTTACCCGCTTCACCTCAAACCTCATGAAAAATACCACAAAAGCTACAAATGTTAATATTGTAAGCTGAATATGTGGAAAATCGAAAATACGGATCCACCAATAATCCACAGCCACAAATGGAAAAATTGTAAGTATAACCGCAACTGTTCCGAAAATATAAAGAAACGATTTAAACTTCATGAAAATGGACAGGTTTATGTTTTAAAGATAGTTTTTATTTCTTAAAAAATTTAATCCTGGTGCAGAGAAGAAAAATCCTTACCGGTAGGAAGTTCAAATATTTCCAAATCAAAATAGGGTATGGCTGCCAATAAATGATCAAAAATATCGGCCTGAATGTGCTCGTAGTTTTCCCACTTCTTGTCGTGGCTAAAGCAGAAAATCTCAATGGGAATGCCTTTATCAGTGGGTGACAAATGACGAACCATCATAAAAAGATCTTTGTTTATTGCAGAATTTTCATTTAAGAAAGCATCTGCATAATGCCGAAAAACGCCAAGATTGGTCTGGTTTCGTCCGTTTATCAAAAGTTTTTTGTCAGCTTCGTTCATTCTATTGTATTTATCCACATCTCTTTGGCGGTGTTCCAAATAGGGTTTTATCAATTGAATTTTTTTGAGCTTCTCAATATCTTCCGAAGAAAGAAATTTTATAGATGTTTGCTTGATGAATATGGAGCGTTTGATTCTACGGCCTTTACTTTCTTGCATACCGCGCCAGTTTTGGAAGGAATCTGCAATTAGGCTATAGGTGGGAATGGTAGTATAAGTATTGTCAAAATTCTGTACGCGAACCGTCGCAAGGTTTATCTCGGTTACGTAACCGTCGGCGCCAAATTTGCTGAACGTAATCCAATCGCCAATGCGTACAATATCATTTACTGAAACCTGGATACTTGCTACAAAACCCAGGATTGTATCCTTAAAAATCAAAAGGATTACCGCAGAAGCCGCTCCCAATGTTGTTAAACTGATTACTGAATAGCCCGTGAGCAATTGTACAATCCAAAAAATGCCTACACCCCAAGCAAAGATCATCATTACCTGCACGTAACTCTCCATGGGTTTGTCACGGTAGCGTTCCTTTTCCTCAAGAAAATTCCGTGTGGTGCGTAAAATACTTCTAAAGATAAGTACACAAAGAATGACCAAATACACCTGAGCCGTAATCTGAAGCAGATTGGTCATAAACGGCGATTCAATAAAGATAATAGGTATAAGGTACCAAACGATTCCTAAGGGTAAGGTATGGGCAATGAATCTCGGAAAATTACTTTTTACCAAATAATCATCAAAGGTGGTTTTGGTTTTGTCACTGAAAGCCTTAAATGCTTCCACAATAAATCTTCTGAAAATAACATCCAGAATTACAACCGCAGTATATACAATGACGCAGTTTAGCAGTACATTCAAAAAAATAGCCCATTCTACGACCATTCCTTCATTTACAAGGTAATCTTGAAAAGTGCAGCTATAATTTTGAATTGTTTCCCTATTCATTATAAATATTTACGTTCTACATAAAAAGGGCCGAAAGGCAGAACAGAGCACATTATAACAATAAATAGATCTGTGAGGGACCACTTTAATTTTTTAAAAATATACAATGCGCCACCCACATAGAAAATAAATAGTACGCCGTGGGCCATTCCCACAATTTGTACCATTTCCGGCATGTCCCAAATATATTTAAGGGGCATCGCTATGCCCAAAAGCACGAGAAAGGATATAGCCTCTAAAGTGCTGATCAATCGAAAGGATTTTACTGAAAGTTTCAAAAAGTATATTTTCTTGCAAAGATACATCTTGCGCAATGCCCCACTAAATTTTAAGAATAATTTATTTGATGAATTCATTTATCAAGAATGTTTATCTTTAAAAGAAAAATAGATGCTGCCACTTATACAATCGCCAAGCGAAACAATCCAAAATTCATTACAGAACTATTATGAAGAATTTTTAAAAATTCTTCCGCGGATTGCCTTGGCAATTTTGGTGATTATATTGGGCGTTTTACTTGCCCAACTATTGACCAATTTCTATAAAAGACGATTCCAGCAAAAATCTGAAGATCCACTAATGGCAAAGTTTTTGGCCCAAGCGGTTAAAATCATTTTAATTATAATAGCCATTATGATTGCCTTGCGCGTAGCAGGGCTTGATGGCATAGCCACTGGAGTATTAACAGCCGTGGGCGGGGGCGCCATTATTTTGGGATTTGCTTTTCAGGATATTGGTAAAAACTTTTTGGCTGGGGTGATTCTTGCTTTTAATAGGCCATTTAATATTAATGATACTATCAAAATAGACAATATATTCGGAAAGGTGAGAGCCTTAAGCTTTCGGTATTCCCATATAAAAACATTTGATGGCCGCGATATTTATATTCCCAATAGCGATGTGCTTACCAAACCTGTTGAAAATTACACAGCCGATGGTTTTTTCCGTGTGGATTTTACGGTGGGAATTGGTTATGAAGATAATATTGAAGCTGCAAAACAAGTAATTCAGGAGGTCTTGGATAATAACAAAGAAATAATTCGCGATGAAACCCATGAAAATTTTGTGATTGAAGACGAACTTGCCGCAAGTACCGTAAACCTAAAAGTATTCTTTTGGGTAGACACTGTCGACTATAGAAGAGCTTCACGTGTATTGCGAGGTATGATAATAAAACAGGTAAAAGAGGCATTGGCCAATGCCGATTTCAATTTACCATCTGATGTGATCGAGTTAAAATTATATAAGAATACACCTGAAATCCCCTTTAAAATAAGTGGAAATGCAGAAAAAAATCTTCCCGATAAATAATAAATTTTATTCGCAAGGCAGGGGAAGGTTCAACGTTGTGTAGTTCCAGTTTTTTTTGTAACTGAAATGCCACCATTCGGTTCTGATGGTGCCGAAACCAAATTTTCGCATCCCTTCAAAGAGCAATTTTCGGTTGGCAAGTATTTCTTTTGAAAAATTGTAATTGTCAATATGCGCTTCCCTTCCGAAGTAATCGTAATCGCTGCCCATTTCAACATAGCAACCTTCCAGAGTTTCCARGGTAATATCTACTGCTGCACCTCTGTTGTGGATGGAGCCGTTGCCATAAGGATTGCCCACGTAGGTGGGTCGCGGCACTTTTGCCCACATCTTTTTCTGTACGTCCAATGGGCGGTAGCAATCGTAGATTTTTATGCGGTAACCCATTTCACAAAAATATTGGTTGGCTTGTAATAAGGCTTCTGCTACTTCGGGACGAAGCAAACATTCGGCACAGTCGTAAAGTGCTTCGCCTATAAAATTATGGGGGGTAGCATAGCGTATTTCGTAAACAAATTCAGTTGAAAAGTCTTTGAGGTTTACCAAAGGTTTCTGGAGTTTCCCATTGGAAGAAAAACCAAAGAACAGAAAGATAAATAATACATTTGGCAATAACTTCATTTTTCAAATTTAAGCAGAATTTAATAACATTCCATTTCGCAATTGGTAACTTTGGGAAAAACAAAAAACAATGAATGATTTAGGAAAAAAATCCGCACTCATTACTGGCGGTACCAAAGGAATAGGTTACGGAATTGCAGAAGCATTGCTTAAGGAAGGCATCAATGTTGCCATCACAGGAAGAACAAAAAAAACTGCAGAAGAAGCCGCAAAAAAATTGAACTCCAACGGAAATGATAGGGCACAGGCCATTGGGCTTGAAGCTGACGTTCGAAACTACGAAAGTCAACAAAAAGCTGTTAGAGAGGGCGTGGCCCAATTTGGCGGTATTGATATTGTTATTGCAAATGCAGGACTTGGACATTTTAGCTCTGTGGAAGATATTTCCATTGAACAATGGAAGGAGACAATTGATACAAATCTTTCAGGGCCCTTTTACACCTTGAAAGCAAGCGTTGAACAATTAAAAAACAACAAAGGTTATTTTATAAGTATATCTAGTTTGGCGGGTACTAACTTTTTTAAAGGAGGAAGCGCCTATAACGCAAGCAAATTTGGATTGACAGGTTTTACACAAGCAGCAATGCTGGATCTTCGTGATCACGGGGTAAAGGTGAGTACCATTATGCCCGGTTCGGTTTCTACGCATTTCAATGGAAATAACCCGGATGCTAAGGATTCTTGGAAGATACAAATTGAAGATATAGGCAAGCTTGTAGTAGATTTACTAAAAATGAATCCGCGCACCTTGCCAAGCAAGATTGAAGTTAGGCCTACAATGCCTCCATCATAACGAGTAGTTTATATAGAATAAATATTTAAAAAGGCGGTTCATCAATGCGATGAACCGCCTTTTTAAATATATACTGTCTAAGTATTTAGTTGGCAGAAAGAAGCGCCAAGAATTTATCAAGGTTTGGGAGAATTACAATACGTGTTCTTCTGTTAGTAGCACGGCCTTCTTTGGTTTCATTTTCGGTTAGAGGGTGAAAACTACTACGTCCAGCAGCAATCAATTTTTCTGGAGCAACACCATATTCATCCTGCAATATGCGAATAACGGCAGTGGAACGGTCTACGCTCAATTCCCAGTTATCTTTAATATAAGCGCCTGGCTTCACGGTCTGGCTATCTGTGTGTCCTTCAACCATAACCTCAAGTGCTGGCTCGCTGTTGATTACATTCGCAAGACGCTCCAAAAGTGGATTTGCTTTTTTGTTAACGCGTGCACTTCCTGAATTGAACAACAACTTATCAGAAATAGTAATCATTACTACCGTTTCATCAATATCGATTTTGATATCGTCTTCTTCACCTTCACCCGCNSMARCTNTYRTCKRRGNWCKWKWKMRGMTKGTGNGGNMAASGWKRMGATNCNKTGAANTCNYKKTMGGNGWTKKTNRSCTSWRCMMMTTYYTGGGGATCTACCTTGGCAAGGGCTTTTCGCATGTTTTCCTTATCATTTTCTGAAACCACAACACCTTCAATTTGCTGAAGACGGCTGTTGTTACTGTCAGTCAATGATTGGATTTTTGAATTGTAACTAGCAACGCGTTCTTCAATCTTTGCGTATTTGGCTTCAATTTCTTCTTTTTCAAGCTGGGTTTTGGCTAGGGTAGAACGGGTATCGTTGTACTGGTTCTCCAATTCTACATACTTCTTTTTTGATACACATGAGGTAGCAAAAATAGCTGTCGCCAGCATGGTTAGTGCAATAGCTTTTTTCATAATACTAAGTTTTTAAAGGTTTGTAGTGCAAATATAACCGCGTACCTCTCAAAAAAATTAGTTAATGGATGCTATTGTTTTGTTAAAAGTAGTTTCTCAAAAAACATCAAATACGAAACCCAACAACCAATAAAGGATTAGGAAAACTACAATTGTGCCAATGCAGCCACATTTGCCGCCGCCAATCTTTTTGGCGCCCCAACCTGCCAACAATATTCTAAGCAATTTTTTCATATGCAATATCTTAATTTAAACTTTATAAATTTTTTACTCATCCTTATTGGGTGCAATTTGCAACCTGTTTTTTCCAAAATCCAAAGTGCGGATAGGGAACGGGATGTTTATGCCAGCCTCGTCAAAGTTTTTCTTGATAAGTTTAATTGCTTTGTGCCGGGCCTCAAGTTTTGGCTTTGGTTTTGTGCTGGATATCCAAAAGCGGGTGACAAAGTTGATGGAACTGTCACCAAATTCAGTAAAAAAGAATTCAACTCCTTCATTGTGCTTTTGTTCAAAATTTTCTGACATTATTTTTACCACCAAATCTTCAACTTTTTGTAAATCGCTTTCATAGCCCACACCACAACTTACATCTATTCGTGACCGGTTTGATAAGGAATAATTGGTAAAAGGATTTTCTATAAAAACGGAATTGGGTATTATGACGTATTCATTGTCTGTTTGCCGTATCGTTATGTTGCGAAGGTTTATTTCATCTACATAACCATTTTTGCCTTGGGTCTCAATAAAATCGCCAATGCGAACCTTGGGCAAGAAAGAAAGCATTAGCCCAGAGAATGTATTGCTCAATGTACCTTGTAAGGCCAAACCAATTGCCAACCCCACTACACCGGCACCTGCGAGTACAGATGTAAGAACTTTGTCAAGTTGCATAACGCCGAGCGCAATAAAAAATCCTATGAGCAGTACCACAGCATATACAATGCGTGAAAGCATCTGTTTTATGGATTCTTCGGAAATTTTACGAAAAAGCAATCTATTGGATAGCCTTCGGAGGCCTTTGGCTATAAAGTAAAAAATCACCATTACCAAAATGGCAACCACAAAATTGGGAAGCTTTAGGATAATTGCATCTAGCCAGCCATCCAGTTTGTCCCACAAATTTGAAATAGAATTGTTAATTGAAAAATTTTCTTTGGCCATCTTGCATTTTTTTAAAATAATGTTGAAAGCATAAATGTACCCAAAATCCATAGGATTATGGAAAGAATGCCACCAATTATAAAGAAATGTTTGAACTTATAAAAGCCCATCCCATAGATTAAGGTATTTGTTTGGTAGCCCATTGGGGTAAAAAAGCTAAAATTGGCGCCAAAAAGTACTGCCAAAATAAAAGGTTTCATCGCTAAATCCAGCCCCACGGCAACGGCTATTGCAATAGGCGTCATTATAATTGCCGTGGCATTATTGCTTACCACACTGCTCATGAGCATCGTTATTAAAAAGATAAGCCCAATTATTATAATATTTGATTGTCCGCTCAAAATATCAAGCAAGTGGTCTGAAATCCATTTATCAGCACCGGTATTGTTCATTGCAATCCCTAAAGGGATCATCCCTGCAAGTAAAAATATGACCTGCCAATTTATTCGATGGTATACATCATTTAAATCTAAGCAACGTGTTAAGAGCAAAAGCCCCACGCCAGTTATGGCGCTTATTAAAATGCTCAAAACCCCACTTGCTGCCAATCCAACTACCAATATCAGAATGGCAAATGAGATACTCCTTTTTTTTCTATCTACCGAAGGCTTGGTTTCGTGCTCACGTAGTATGGCCACGTTTTCCATTTCATTCAGTTGGTTTATTTCATCCTTAGAAATTTCTACCAGTAATCTGTCCCCGGGTTTAAGTGTAATTTGATCAATATTTTTGCGAACCAATCGTTCCTTGGTGTTTCGAATATTCCTGCGCTTTTTTATGGCTATTGGCAGCGCGTTTTGAAGTGTTTGCTTTCTAAGCTGTTTTAAGGTTTTACCAATTAAAATGGAACCTGGAAGAATCAAAAGTTCAACCAGACTTATATCCTCTTGCTTTTTGAAGCTATCTTCTTCGGTTTCATCCTCTTTTTTATGGATGCTTTCCTTAGTTTTATGGACGCTTAAATCTTTGGCCTCGTTAAGTTTTGCAAGGTTTTCCAAATCACACATCAATACCAGTTTATCCCTAGCCTTTAGGGTAATGTAACGTCCGGGAGCGTTCGTTATTTGCTTGTTCCGGTTTAGTTTTAAAATTGATATTTCTGGACTGGTATACAAAAAAGTGTCTTCAATTTTCTTATCAATTAGATCAGAATCTTTATTAATAACCACAGTTGTTACATAATTATCCAAATCATAGGCGTCCTGTAGATTTTCCTTGGAATCCTTCGGAAGCCATTTTGAAGCTATTGTTATTACAATAATTCCAACAGCTAGAAAAATGCTGCCAAACATAGTAAATTCAAAAAAACTGAAACGCTCAGCGCCTAAATCTCTTGCGACCGAATTCACGATAAGATTTGTGGATGTTCCCATCAAGGTACAGCTTCCCCCTAAAATACCAGCGAAGGAAATAGGTAAGAGCAGCTTACTTTGCGACAAGTTAAAACGTTTTGATAATTCTGAAATTATTTTGATAAAAACAATTACAACAGCCGTAGTATTTATAAATGCTGAAATACCACCTGTTATAAACATTAATACAGGAAGCAATAAGAAAAGCGGTAATATATGGAGGTTTTTAAGAAGCCGCGCCAGTGAAGCAATAACCCCATTGTCCTCCAGCGCCAGGGCAATAATCATTAAGGATAGGACGGTTATTGTCGCCGTATTTGAAAATCCGGAAATTGCTTCTTCAGGGTTTACTAATCCAGTGAGTGCGAGCGAAGCGATAATAAGCATCGCAATTTTGTCAACCGTAAAAATTTCGAATGCGAAAAGAATAATGGTTACAAATAGAATAGAAAAAACGAGAATTATTTCTGTGGTCATTTGGTTTGATGGTTAGCCTTATAAAGATAACCGCAGAAATAAAACCCGTTACTAAGAATTTCTTAAAATATTGAAGCCTTCAATATTTTAACATATTGGTTTAGCCCAAATATTTTTTCAAGATATGGCTTTTTGAGGTTTGGCGAAGCCTTCTGATTGCTTTTTCGCGTATTTGTCTCACCCGTTCTCGGCTTAAATCAAAGGTATCGCCAATTTCCTGTAGCGTCATTGGCGGCTGCCCACATAAACCAAAGTTAAGTTTTACAACATCAGCCTCTCGTGGTGCTAAAGTATCAAGAGCGCGGTTTATCTCAATGCGAAGTGACTCGTGCAATAAACTTTTATCTGGGTTTGGGCTTTCGCCAGAGCTAAGCACATCGTATAAGTTATTATCGTTTTCACCTTCCTGGAAAGGTGCGTCCATTGAGAGACTTCGCGTGGAATTTTTAAGTGAACTTTTCACTTTTGATTCACTGAAATCAAGTTCTTTGGCTATTTCAGCTGCAGTGGGAATACGCTGAAATTTTTGCTCTAAGTGTATGGAGGCCTTTTTAATTTTATTTATGTCACCAATTTTGTTTAACGGTAAGCGTACAACACGTGATTGCTCTGCGATAGCTTGCAAAATGGCTTGACGGATCCACCAAACGGCGTAAGATATAAATTTGAAACCGCGGGTTTCATCAAACCTTTTGGCGGCTTTTACCAAACCTACATTCCCTTCATTTATAAGGTCGGGAAGACTCAATCCCTGATTTTGATATTGTTTTGCCACGGAAATCACAAATCTTAAGTTTGCTCTGCTCAGCTTATTTAGCGCAGCTTGATCTCCTTCACGAATGCGTTGTGCCAATTCAACCTCCTCTTCGGCTGTTATTAAATCTATCTTGCTTACATCCTGTAAATAGCTATTTAAAGATTTGGTTTCGCGATTGGTAACTTGCTTCGTGATCTTAAGTTGTCTCATATATTCTCTTGGTTTTTAATAATAACACGGCATAGTAATACATTTTATGGTAATTTCCAAATAGTTAACAGAAGTTGTTAAAATTTCAGTATATAATTTTTTTTGCATACTTTAAAAGAAAATTTCTATGACATTTAAAAAAATTCTTTTTGCAGCACTGTATGTATGGTGTACGACGCTATATGCGCAAAAGCCCACCGAAGTACCAAAGCCTAGTGAAAAACCAATAGATTTATCAAACCCGGCAGATATTATTATTTATATCGTACTTCCGTTATGCGTGGTGTTACTGTTTTTCGTATGGCGAGGAAAACGAAAAAATCGAAAAAAATAATTTTTCAGTTTTAAAATTATATATTTTAAATGGAATACTATTTTTGGTGCAATTGTTGTTAATATCAAGAAAGCTTAATAGGTATGATAAAACAAATAGTTTTCTTCAGTTTTGTGCTGTTCAGTTGGGTAACATTCTCCCAAATAGATTTGCCCAATAATTCTGTGCGTTTTGATGCTACCGATTCAAATCTGAATAGCCCAACAGGTTTTGAGATTCCTGCCCTCAAAGCGCCGTCACTTTCTAATACCAAAAACCCGAACACACCTGACAATTCTGAAATAGGTAAGGAAAAAGAAAACCAGATTGATATGCAAAACGGCGATGGTTTATTGGAATATTCTGGAACCAATAAAGCTCCAAAATATTTCACAAAAGATAAAGAGGAAAAGCCTGAATATGGGAAAGACCAATATTTGGGCGATTTTAAAACCACTGCCAAAAAAGCTACTTTTATGTACCGTGACCACGAATTTGTGGATGGTGATATGATCCGAATTTATGTTAATGGGGAAATAGCCATACCACAGGCAAGACTTGAAGGCAGTTTTCGTGGTTTTGATCTGCCACTGCAGGACGGGTTTAACAAAATAGATTTTGAAGCACTAAACCAAGGTTCCTCTGGGCCCAATACTGCGCAATTGAATATATACGATGAAATTGGTAATCTGCTAGCTTCTTATGAGTGGAATCTTTTAACCGGCAATAAAGCTACTGCAATTGTTGTAAAACAATAATCTTTATCAAATTTTTAGGCTTCCCACTGCCAGTTTTACAATGAAGGGGTTTTCGTAAAATATAATCTATAAATATTTCTCCAAAACTTAAGGATTTTAACGAATGTGCTTTAACTTTATACTRAATATTTAAAGTTATGAAGAGAGTACTTATAACATTGGACTATAATCCCAATTCTGAAAAAGTTGTAAATAAAGGAAAAGAACTTGCACAACTAATGAATGCTGAAATCTGTTTGTTACACGTGCTTGCCGATGTACGATATTACGGAATGCAATATGAACCCTTTATGGGCTATGAAGGCTATGCGTTTCCGGTTGATTTCAGAATTCAGGAAGAATTCGTAAAAGTGGCACAGGATTTTCTTGATAAAACAGCAACACATATAGGTAAAGAAAATATTACCACACACCTAGCCGAAGGTGATACTGCAAAAAGTATTTTGGAATATGCCGAAGAGTGGGGGGCAGATGTAATTGTAATGGGAACCCACAGCCACGGAACATTGGAAAAAATATTCCTCGGTACCGTAGCATCCAGTGTTTTGGAGCATACAAAAATCCCGGTTTACATGGTGCCAACCGGGAAGTGAAAAAAATTATAGAGGTTTATCTTGTTCCAAATTTTCATTGTCTTCGCTGCCTTGACTGAATAGCTTGTTCTCTTCATCGCGAAGGCCATTGTCTTTATTTTTTTTAGCTTGCTCGCGGCCTGGCACGTCTAGATCATTTCCAGCAAAATCTACTTTTTCCTTTCGATCTTTTAGCTGCTGGTCATCGCCACCGTCCCCATGGATGTTTTTTTGTGACATTATATCCTTATCGTGTTCCGTTACATTTGGATTGTACGGAAGCTTTTCATCTTTGGGCTTACTTGTATTTTTCTCAGAAGTTTTCATGTTTTTTTCTTTTAAAGATATTTTAAATGAAGAAAACCTGCAGCCCATTTAACACATATTAAATAAAATATAACAGCTATTTAAGGTTTGCCATTTAAGTTTGGTAACTTAGCAATATAATTTCAACTTAAGAACCATGGCACTTTCAAACAACGATATAATGAAAAAACTACGCGTAGCCCACAAACTGCGCGATGAGGATATTGTAAAAATATGCTCGTTGGTTGATTTTGCTGTAACCAAAAGTGAATTGGGCGCCATTTTCAGAAATGAAAACCATCCTAAATATATGGAATGTGGCGATCAGTTTCTTAGGAATTTTTTAAATGGGTTGGTAATTCACTTAAGAGGCCCA
The DNA here is from genome assembly GCA_002733915.1 of Aequorivita sp. Taxonomy (GTDB): domain Bacteria; phylum Bacteroidota; class Bacteroidia; order Flavobacteriales; family Flavobacteriaceae; genus Aequorivita. The sequence goes on along the minus strand of NVXN01000004.1, from coordinate 18,515 downwards.
ATGCCCGAAAAGAAAAAACCTTCTACACCACAACCCAGCTTGAATAGGGGAAAAGAAAAAAGCTGAATCAAAATTCTTTAATCCAGCTTTAGTCAGTTTTTGATTTTATATGTCTCAATAAATATATCTGCATGTTTTTCTGATTGTAGGATCTTCAAACAAATGCTTATTGACGTTTAGATAGTTCAATGTATGCTGCTTTTGTGATCCGCATTTAATTCTCTTTTGAATGTTTCGTAAAGTTTTCATAGTTAATTGTCTTATTGGTTTTTTTTGAAATACGTTATTTAAAACGTCTTTTCGAATTCCATAGATGTGATTTGGAAGTTAAAGGTCTGTGTTGTTTTTCGTTACTGTCTAATGTTCTCATGATTATAAATTTTTAATTGTTTGAATTTTTAGTGAAATCTTCTTCTTAAATTCCAAGAATAGGCTCTTGAAGTTTTCATCTTTGCTGTTAACTGATTGCTGTCTAAAGTTCTCATAATAAAAGTTTTTATTGGGTTATATCTAAAAGACGCAGTTATTAAAGTATTGTTACAGTACTATGTAATACAAAGTAATGATTTAACGAAATATTAACTTTTTAGGCGAATTTTTTTTGGGAAATGAATGCGCGATGTTTAACATTCCATTAACCGCCAAACAATTGCCAAATGCTTGCAGGGTAGGGGCTTTAAWTATATATTTGCACCTTAGTAAGCATAATTTTTATTGATGCTTATTAGATTAAAATTCCAAAGCATTATCCCAAATTGAAAATGAACACAGTAAAAAAAACTGAAACAAATAAATTAAAGCGTACTCACCTTTATTATAAATACACGGGCTTTTATTCTTTCGTAGGGCAAAGTCTTAAAAAAGCAATTATCCCAATACTTTTGGTGGTAGCTGCATTAATTGTTGTAGACCTTTATGTAATAGACTTCAGCAATCTGTTTACATATATTACAGAAACCTATGCGCCCATAAACATTCTGCTTGTATTCCTTGCTTCAGAATCACTTTTAGGCCTTGTTCCGCCAGAAATTTTTATAGCATGGAGCGATAAAATGCCACAGCCTTTGCTGTATTTAACCTTATTGGCAGCACTGTCATATATTGGTGGTATCATTTCATACTTTATTGGAAAATGGGTTTTTACCATTCCCCGTGTTTATGATTATATGGAGGGAAAGATGAAAAAACATTTAAAACACATTCGTAAATGGGGTGGTTTTTTAATTGTGGTTGGTGCTTTATTACCCATTCCTTTTTCAATGACCAGTATGGCCGCCGGGATGATTCATTATAAATTCAGAAACTATCTTTTGTTTGGCTTGCTTCGTTTTGTGCGCTTTTATCTGTATGCCATTGCCATATTCAGTTTGGTGTAGTACTTTTGAAATAGCGGAGTAGTTGCTTCGTGAAAGCATTTCATTCTTATAAAATTCATTTCTTTTAAATGAAGAAAACTGATCCCTACGCCGCTCTACGATTTCGGGAATTTAATATTTTTCTTTTGGTTCGCTTCGCAATGGTGTTTGCTTGGACCATGCAGTTTGTAGTTATTGAATGGGAGGTATACAGTTTGACCAAAAATCCACTTTCCTTAGGTATTATTGGTTTAATGGAAGTGATTCCCGCTGTTTCCATGGCGCTTTTTGCGGGGCATGTGGTGGACCAAAGTGAAAAACGAGGGTTGCTTATAAAATGTATTTTTGGTTTTTCTGTAGTAAGTCTTGGTTTATTTTTATTGACATGGCCTCGAATTATAGGTGATCTTTCAACCAACGTAGTTCTTTATTTGGTTTACTTTTTGGTTTTTCTCGGCGGTATTGTTCGTGCTTTTCTTGGCCCTACTATATTTTCACTTTTCTCTTTATTGGTCCCAAAAAAAATATATCCCAATGCAGCAACGTGGAGCAGTTCAGTGTGGCAAATGGGCGCAGTAGTAGGTCCCGCAGCGGGTGGATTTTTTATACACTGGATTGGGGTACATTGGTCCATGTGCTTTGTTTTCGCATTTTCATTGATGGCTTTATTGCTTTTACTCCAAATTCCTAAAAAACCCATTCTAAATCCCAACATTGGCGAGCCTATTATGAAAAGCTTGAAAGAAGGGATTAAATTTGTAAGAAATACTAGAGTGATATTAGGTGCCTTGACTTTAGATATGTTTGCTGTGTTGTTTGGCGGTGCGGTTGCGTTACTTCCTATTTATGCTCAGGATATTTTAAAAGTTGGTCCAGAAGGTTTTGGTATTTTACGCGCTGCTCCCGCCGTGGGCGCTTTGCTAATTATGTTTACATCAGCACATTTTCCCCTAAATAAAAATGCTGGGATGAAATTGCTAGCCGCAATATTTGGGTTTGGGGTTTGTATCATTGTTTTTGGAATTTCCACATGGTTTTGGGTTTCGGTAATTGCACTTTTTCTGAGTGGTGCCACCGATGGAATTTCTATGGTAATCCGGCAAACGATTCTTCAACTTCGAACTCCCGATGCCATGCGTGGCCGCGTGGCTTCCGTAAATTCTATGTTTGTGGGGTCATCCAATGAATTGGGTGCTTTTGAAAGCGGACTTACTGCCAAATTGATGGGAACCGTTACCGCCGTGGTTTTTGGCGGTGGAATGACAATATTGACTGTACTAGGTACTGGATTTTTCTTTCCAAAACTGAGAAAACTTGATTTGAGGAAGGATTTGGAAGAACACGAAAAACAGCAATAATAAATTTTTAATATTGCAAATTGGAAATGGTTTTAATATAATTTAACCTCCTAAATCATAAAACCATTCTTCTGCTTCTATAATGGCTTGGGAAATTGCTTTTTCCTCTGAAATCCCCCCTTTTTGCATCAATTCTTGAGCTATCTCTATTGCTTTCTCACGAACTTCCGGCGCCAGATTTTGTAATTTGGGTTTAAAGTTTTCGAAGGTCCATTTCATTTTGATGCATCTTTTAATATAAATTTAAAATAAAAAAATTTACTGAAATGAAAAGCAATTCATATAAATACTATTACTGGGAAAGCTCGATAATCCGGAAAGGGTAAGCTTCCTGTACTTTTTTTAATTCTTCATCGCTGATTTTATCTATATCCTTTTTTAAAATTTCAGTCACATAGGATTCTCTCAATTCAAAATAAGCCTTGGCGATTTCATCCTGAATTGAAATAAAACTTTGGTAAGGGGCGTCGCGATGGATTGATAAGGAAATAGAAGCTTTTTTAGGATTGTCTGATGCTTCGGCAAGTTTTTCACCTTTGCAATGATCACAAGAGGTATCGCCATTATTATCTATAAAGGTTTTTAATTTCTCCTTTAAGCCTTCCACAATTGTCAATTCTCCATTGGCCATTATCTCTCCCTTCTCATTTACATTTATTGTGAAAAGGTTATTTTTCTTGATTGGCACATTACACTCGGCACCAGGTGGGCATGCTTGCGGAAGATTGCGCGCAATCCCTTTATCGTTTGGAATCATTGAGGTTACCAAGAAGAAAATTAAAAGTAAAAAGGCAATGTCAGCCATACTGCCGGCGTTTACGGAGGGCGATGTGGAATTTCTCATAATTGAAAATGGTTTAGTGTTCACTTCTTCTGAAAACAAAAAAAGTGCCAAGAGCATATTCAGAAGAAAACCGTAATTTTAAAATGTTTTGAAACACTTCTTATGGTCAACGAAAAAAGTAATGTAGAAATGCAACCTTTTAAATCCTATTTATTAAAAACTGCGGGATTGACCAGTGATGAGGTGGCGCTTTTATCTTCGGAATTGAAAAGGCAAACATTTCAAAAAGGGGAGTTGCTACTAAAGAAAGGTGCGGTTTGCAAACACTCCTTTTTTGTTGAAAAAGGTTTGGTGCGCTCCTATATGCTTGATGAATCGGGGAAGGAGCACGTAATTCAATTTGCTCCTGAAAATTGGTTTATTGTAGATAGGAGCAGTGTGTATTTTAACGATGCCTCGGAAAGTTATATTGAAGCCATAGAAGAAACAGAAGTTGTTTTAATAGGAGAGGAGTTTATTTGTAAGGCAAATGAAACCAGTCAGGCATTCAGAAGGTTCAATGATAAATTATTGCACAACCACATTCGGCATATGCAAAAAAGAATCAATCTGTTACTGGGTGCAACGGCAGAAATTCGCTATTTGAGTTTTATAGAATTGTATCCTGATTTATTATTGCGTGTACCACAATGGATGATAGCATCCTATTTAGGAATTACACCCGAAAGTCTGAGTAGGGTTAGAAAGGAATTGGCTCACAAAAATTTTAAACCGAATTAAACCGGTAGTGGCACAAATTCAGTTTCGCCTGGTACTTTTGGGAAACGTTGTTCTTTCCAATCCTCACGGGCTTTTTCAATAATTGCTTTATCGGAAGCCACAAAATTCCAATGAATGTGGCGTTCTTCGGGAAAAGGTTCGCCGCCAAAAATATAAACTGTAGTATTTTCGCCCATTTCAAACTCGCATAGTTTACTGTCATTGGCAACAATAATTTGTTTGGGATTGTAACAGTTTCCTTCACTGAAAATATTTCCTTCCAAAATGTAAAGGCCGCTTTCCCCAAAAAGATAATCGCCAAGCCGCACTTTACGTTTTTTACCGCTTTTCAATTCAATGAAATATAAATTACTATGCACCGGAACTGGTGATTTTTTACCTAAAACCTCTCCAGCAATCACTTTTATGAAAACACCGTCCATTTCTAAATGCGGAATATCCTGTTTATTTGTGTGGTGGAATGCAGGCTCCATAGCTTCCAAATGCTTCGGAAGCGCTACCCATATCTGCAAACCGTGTAATCTCTTTTTGCTTTTGCGAAGATTTTCAGGAGTTCTTTCGGAGTGCACTACGCCTTTACCGGCGGTCATCCAATTTACGGCACCGGGAGTAATTTCAACAGCGGAACCTAAACTATCGCGGTGCATAATACTGCCTTCAAAAAGATATGTAAGCGTGGAGAGCCCAATATGAGGATGTGGGGGAACATCCAGATTTTCATTTTCATCCATCTCTACCGGCCCCATATGATCTATAAATGCAAAAGGACCAACCATTCGTTTTTCGCGGAATGGCAACAAGCGACCCACCATAAAATTACCAATATTGGCGGCGCGTTCCGGAATTATTGTATTTAGGTTTGACATAGTTATAAAATTAAAAAGGATGCCAAATAATGGAGCGATCTAAACTATTTGCATCCTTTAAAGTTAATTAAATTATTATTCCAAATAACCAAATTTCCCCATATTGAAATCGCTTATTGCTTGAATAAGCTCTGCGCGGGTATTCATTACAAATGGGCCTTGTGCGGCTATTGGCTCTTTTATAGGTTCGCCGCTAAGCACCAAAACTACTGTATTATCAAGAGCTTCAATGGTAAAAGTATCTCCCTCATTTTCAAAGAGTCCCAATCCGTCGGTCTTTATTTCTTCTGAATTGTTCACTTTTATATTCCCTTCCACCACTAAAATTACAGTGTTAAAGGTTTCGGGAAAGCTAAAGGTTGCATTTCCCCCTTTGTTCAACTTCGCATTTAGCATGTGCACAGGCGTAAAAGTAAAGGCTGGTCCTTTTTCCCCATTAAATTCTCCGGCGATTACTTCTACTATTCCTGCATTGTTGGGAAGTTGTACTTTTTTCATTTCGGCATTTGTTAGGCCTTGATATTTTGGAGCGCTCATTTTGTCCTTGGCAGGAAGGTTTATCCACAATTGTACCATTTGAAAATCACCCCCAGCTTTGCTGAAATTCTTTTCGTGATATTCCTTGTGCAATATTCCCGATGCAGCCGTCATCCATTGTACATCACCTTCTGCTATCACTCCGCTGTTTCCCGCACTGTCGTGATGCGCAACACTTCCTTTGTAGGCAATAGTTACAGTTTCAAATCCACGATGTGGGTGCACACCTACACCACGAGGTTTATCAGTAGGGGGGAAGTAAAATTTGCTATTGTAATCCATCATTATAAACGGATCCATTCTTTCAAAACCTGCACCCAGACCTCCAGGAATATATTGGTGAACCCTAAATCCATCGCCAACCATATGTGGTGGTGGTGGAGTTAATACGCGTTCTAATTTTCGTGTTTTCATTTGTCTATATATTTTAATTTTGTATTGTAAAATTACATCGCAAATAACTGTATTCCATTGATGTATGGTAAAAATTAATTTGGATAAAATTCAAAAACTATCATGTAAAATCGGAAGCTTTATTTAAAGAAACAAAACTCCCGATTAAAAAGGAAACAATAATTCTTAATGATTTATTGCTTTATATATTGTAGCGAAGCAATCAATTTTACTTTATCGCTAACTACTACATTACCCGCTTCGGTAACGGCGCTCCAGGTTAAACCGAAATCTTTTCGATTTAGGCTGCCTTCAAATTCAAAGCCGGCTTTGGTCTGGCCGTACGGATCCACAGCGGTTCCATTGTAATCGGCATCCATCGTTATTTCTTGCGAAACTCCCTTTATCGTAATTGTACCAACCATTTTCTCGCCATCAAAAGATTTGGATTTAAATGTAAGTTCTGGATTGTTTTCCGCTCCGAAAAAATCATCACTTTTTAAATGTGTATCCCTGTCCTTATTTTTTGTGTTTATTGAATCAATTTCCGCAGAAAAGGTAAATTGGGCATTTTTGAAATCCTCTTCGTTCGTTTCAATTTTTCCATCAAAGTTTTCAAAACTTCCGGTCACGGTCGAAATCATCATATGCTTTACCTTAAAATTGATTTCTGAATGTGCGGTGTCAATCTTCCAAGTTGTGTTTTTGTTATCACTCATAGCTTTTCTATTTTGGGTTATTATTTATTTATACTGCAAATGTATTAGTCAACATATATTTCCACATTGATGTATGATAAGAAAGTAACGATGAAGTGATTTTTGAGTCTAGCATTCGTAAGATTTAACAAAAGTTTATATAGAAACGCTGATTCTATATGGGATTGGACGTAATATTGGCGGGGATTTTTTATATTTTTGAATACCACCAATATTTGCATTTGGAAGAGAAAAAGAAAAAAAAGAAAAAATCAAAAAAGAGATACCGGTTTTTAAGAATCCTCGGTAGAATTTTTGCAGTTTTAATTATCCTTTTTATACTCCTTGTCCTATTTATTCGAAGTCCGTGGGGACAGAACATAATTGTTCAGGAAGCCGTAGAATATGTTTCGGGCAAAACAAATACAAAAGTTGAAATTGACAAACTATTCATCACTTTTGGTGGAAATATTATCCTTGAAGGACTTTATCTTGAGGATAAAAAAGGTGATACTTTAATTTATTCAAAGTCTTTGGAAGCAGATATACCCTTGCTTCCCATTATTCGCGGAAATGGTATTGGAGTAAATTATTTGGATTGGGATGGGGTGCGTGCCCATATTGTTAGAAAAGATTCCATAAACGGTTATAATTTTCAGTTTCTTGTTGATGCATTTGCTCCTGCAGATACCACAACGGTGGCCACTGATACCACATCGGCTGCAATGAAAATTGTTTTAGGGGAAATTCTTCTGACAGATTTTGACGTAACTTTTAAGGATGCGGTGCTAGGTATAGACAGTAAGTTTAAGGTTGGTTCGCTAGCCCTGCAAATGAAAAAAACCGATCTGGAAAACATGGATTTTCGTGCTTCAGAAGGATCCCTTTCAAATTCACAAATAAATTACATTCAGTCCCCAGTGCCTTCAACCGGTGAAGATGCTCCTTTGCCGTATTTAGCTGTTGATGGATTGAATCTTAATAATGTATTTGTAGATTATGAATCGTATGGCGATAGAATAGCCGCAAATTTGGAAATTTCCACTATGTATCTTGAATTGGAAAAAGCCGATTTGCCCACTAACGATATTGCGATTGGAGATTTAAATTTAAAAAATTCGATAATTACCGTACGTACAGAAACAGAAATAAGCGGCATTGCTAAAAATGCAGAAGCGGAAGCGGTCGATGATTCGGAAAACACTCAAAAATTTGAATGGCCAAATTTCAAAATCGATGTTGCTGCCATTGATTTTGAAGGTAACAACATCAGTTATTTTGTGGGCAACAGTCAGGTAAAACAGTATGCTTTCAATCCAGATGCTGTAGAATTGAAAAACCTGAATCTTCAGGCAAATGATGTTTTCTTAAAAGATAAAAAAGCTGGAATGCAATTGGAGGCACTTACTTTTGAGGAAGGCTCGGGTTTTAACTTAAAAGAGCTTTCACTGCAATTTGAGGCAACGGATAATTTTCTTGAAATAAACGATTTAAAACTTGCGCTAAATGATAATAAACTCAATGGTGAAATGCGCCTTGATTATCCTTCACTTAAAGCTTTAATGGACGTGCCGGAACAAGCTAAAATGGCGTTGGACATTCCTTCATTTCAAATAGATTTAAAAGAAGTCTTTAAATTTCAACCCGATCTTAAAAAGAATGAATATTTAGCTACACTCAGCAAAAAATATCTTTCGGGAGAGCTTGTAGCCTCGGGTTATCTTTCTTCAATGCAAATTCCAAATATGAATCTCCGCTGGGGAAATAGTACCAGAATTTCTGCCAACGGTTTTATTCAAAATATGACGAAACCCGACAATCTAAAATTTGATATTCCTAGATTTTCCGCCCTAACCAAGCGTGCCGATCTTATTAAATTTATTAATGAAAAAGAGCTTGGGGTAAATCTTCCACAGGATATTTCGTTGAGGGGAAGCGCAAAGGGAAATCTAGAGGATATATATGCAAAAGCACAATTAAAAACTTCTCAAGGAATTGCAATAATTGATGGACATTTCAAAAACAATGGGCAGATTGCCTTTGATGCTGATGTGCAAATTGAGGAATACCAGCTTAACGAATTACTTCAAAATGATCAGTTGGGGGCAATAAGCCTCGATTTAAAAACAGAGGGTTCAGGCAGTACGATCAATACATTGGATGCCACTTTGGATGCTACCGTGAGTCGTTTTAGTTATAATAATTATGCAATAACAGATTTAAAAATTAATGGTAAAATTAAAAATGGGGAAGGGGAAATAGTATCAGATTACAAAGATGAAAATCTAAATATAGATTTAAAGGCAGAAGTAGTCCTGGATTCAATTTCTCCAAAGGCAAGTGCTCATTTAAATGTTATTGGTGCAAATCTGCAATCGCTTGGATTGATGACTCGCGATGTGCGAACGGCCTTTAAACTTGATGCCGATTTTGAAGGAAATGAGGACGGTTTTGATGTAATTTCAACAGTAGGTGATGGGGTAGTTGTATATGATGATAGAAGCTATTTGGTGGGTGAAATTTTGGCTACGGCACATGTGCGCAGTGACACAACTTCCATTTGGCTCGACAATAAAATGATAGAATTAAGTCTGGAAAGCAATACAGATCCCGTAACTTTCAGTAATTCCGTTCAGCGGCATATTTCAAGCTATTTTTCAAAAAAGGTAGAATTTGCCGATACCCTCAACAATCCTGTAAAACTTGATATAAAAGGGCAGATAGTGGAAGCTCCGGTTTTAAATGAGGTTTTCTTGGTAAACGTAAAAGAATTGGATACCATAAAAATTGATGTAGCTTTTGATGRAGCTGCCCGAAAATTAAATGCAGATATTACTGCCCCACACATAAATTACGGCGGAAATGAATTGGACAGCCTCGCGTTTACAATGGGTACCGATACCGATAAATTTGTTTTCGACTTAGGTTTTAACAGTCTCAAAGGCGGTCCATTGGATATTCCGAAGACAAAAGTTATGGGTAACCAGCAAAATGGTGAACTTAACCTCAAATTTAATTCGGTTTACAACGATAGTACGTTGATAAATATACAGTCGCAAATTACCGGAACTTCAGAGAGACTTCGGTTTCACGTATTGCCAGATGATTTAATTTTGGATAGAAATCCGTGGCAAACGCCCACAGATAATGAAGTTATCTACACCAATAATACTTTGGAGTTTAATAATTTTCGGTTTAGTCGAAATAATTCTGTTGTTGAATTATCCAACACCCTGCCGGGAGTTGCGCAACAGCACGCTGCCATTACTTTTGAAAATTTCAAGTTAAGTGAAATTTTAAATTATTTGAATCCCGCTGAAGAGCTAGCAAAAGGAAGTTTGAACGGAAATCTTGCAATTGTTGAACCCTTTGGAAATGCAGGAATGTTGGCAGATATTTCGGTTGAGGAATTAAATCTGCTGGATGTAGATCTGGGAATTTTGACCGTAGATGCAAAATCGAAAGGTGGAAATAGCTACGATTTTGATTTAGCGCTCAAGGAAGGTGAAGTAGATCTAGACCTTACCGGAGATTATGTTGCAACACAAACCGATGCAAAATTAAATTTGGATTTGGATATAAATGAATTCAAAATGAGTGCTTTGGAAGGATTTACCATGGGAGAAGTAAAGGATACTGATGGTAGTTTTTCCGGCAAATTTGATGTTACGGGAACAACCCTTTCCCCGGAATATAATGGAAAGCTTAATTTTAAAAATGCCGATTTTACAATTACTAAGCTGAATGCGCCATTTACCTTTCCTAATGAAATTCTTCGTATAAACAATGAGGGTCTGGCAATGGACAATTTTACGGTCCTTGACGAAAATGGCAATGAGTTGGGTATGAGCGGAAATGTGGGTACTGACAAACTTTTAAATCCAACTTTTGATGTAAAATTGAATGCAGAAAATTTCCAAGTACTTAATGCAACCAAAGATGATAATGATTTCATATATGGAAAAGCCTCTTTTGATGCTGACGCAACATTAACGGGAGATCTTCAAATTCCCAAACTGAATGCACAGATTTCAGTAAATGATGAAACCGACGTTACCTATGTTTTACCCTCTTCTGCAGTTGCCATAGAGGAAAGAGATGGCGTAGTTATTTTTGTTAATCGCGAAAATCCAGATGCTATTTTAACCAAAAATTCTGAAAAAACTGCTACCGTTAGTGGCATAGATGTAAATGCACTTTTAAGAATTGGCAAAGCAGCAAAGATCACCATCATCATTGATGAAGAGACTGGTGATAATTTTGAGGTTTTCGGTGATGGTGAATTCGATTTCAATATGAATCCGAACGGAAGGATGACTTTAAGCGGTGTGTATGACATTGAAGGTGGACATTATGAGATGAATTTATACAGTTTGGTAAATCGAAGATTTGAGCTATCGCCAGAAAGCAGAGTAACCTGGTCCGGAGATCCTTTTGATGCAAAACTGGATGTAAAAGCAATATATACTGTAAAGGCTTCCGCTTCACCTTTAATGGCGCCCGTAACCTCAGGAGCTSAYYSAAKTSTTWNAAAATMMRYAYAAACMAGYTWWKSNTTNCAWCRKKTRNCTSAMKMYWKWSKKCSNGYWTACGCAACCTGTTATAGGTTTTGACATTAATATGCCCGAAGATGAACAAGGTGCAATTGGGGGGCAGGTTTATGGCAGACTGCAACAATTAAACACACAGCAAGACGAACTTAATAGGCAGGTATTTTCCCTTTTGGTACTAGGCAGGTTTTACCCAGAGCCCGGTAGTGACGGCAGTAGCGGCGGTTTTGCAACCGTTGCCCGAGATAATTTAAACGATGCCATTTCCGACCAATTAAATGTATTTTCAGATAAATTATTGGGCAGTACCGGCGTGGAACTGGATTTCGGTTTGGATAGTTATACCGATTACCAAGGAGAAATTGCTGAGCAAAAAACACAATTGGATATAGCGGCACAAAAGAAGCTTTTCAACGACAGGCTAATAGTGCGTGTGGGCAGTGCAGTGGATATTCAAGGCAGCGGCTCCACCGATGAGCCAGCGCCGCTTATTGGGAATGTAACCTTGGAATATTTGCTGACCGAAAACGGACGCTATCGATTAAAAGGTTTCAGAAAGAATGAATTTGAAAATATTGTGGACGGGCAGACAATAGTGAGCGGAATAGCATTGATCTTCACTCAAGAATTCAACAAATTTGATGAATTCTGGCAAGCACTGCTTCGAGGGGAAACCAAAAAGGAAAAGGCTAGAAGAAAGGAAGCTGAAGAACAAAAAAAGAAAGAAGCAGCAGAAAATAAACAAAAAGATAAAGACAGTTCCCAAAACCCTGAAGAATTAATTCGTGTGGAAAACGAATAATAAATGTCTTTTTGAAAGTATAACTAATTAAAAACAAACACTTCCTGTGACGGAAAATCATAAAATAACAGTTATTTTTTTAACGGTATTTCTACTATTGCAGTCTTGTGCTGTGAAAAAGTTTATTCCGGAAGATGAGCGATTGTATACAGGTGCTTCAGTGGAAATTAAATCTGATTCGGTAATAGATAACAAAGAAAATCTTGAGACCGTTTTAGAAGAGGCATTGCGGCCCGAACCCAACAGAAAATTTCTGGGAATGCGGCCCGGTCTTCATTTTTACTATAAAATGCAACAGGAAAATCCAGGATTTATAAATCGTTTTTTTAATAAGAGAATAGGCGAAGAGCCCGTGTACCAAAGTGACGTTGAACCTTTTGAGGTAGAGGAAATATTGCGCAATAGAATGGAGAATAGAGGGTTTTTTTACAGCCAAATAAGTTCCGAATTTGAGGAAAAGGAAAATGAGGCTTCCATAAATTACACTGTGCTGGCCCCAACTCCATATACCATTGCCAGTTATCAATTAGACTCATTGCCTCAGCCAATTTATTCCGAAATAAAGCAGAGTGTGGGCAAGACAAAATTAAGCAAAGGTATGCGCTTCGATCTTTCCAACATGAAATTGGAACGGGAGCGAATAGACAACGATTTAAAACACAATGGTTATTATAATTTTAACTCCAACTTCCTAATTTTTGAAGCAGATACCAATCAGTATGATAGAAAAAAGTTCGATTTGTATCTTCGATTGAAAAAGGAAGTGCCCAATAAAGCAATTGTTCCGTATAAAATTTCAAAAATAAATGTTTATGCAAACTACAATAGCCAAGACTCAACAACTACTGATGTAACCCGATTCAACGAGAAAAACTATATAAACAGCGCAGATTTTTTTAAACCAAAATATTTAGATCCATTTATTACCTTGGAAGAAGGACAGTTATATAGCCCAGAAAATTCCAGAAATACCTCTAGACGACTTTCTACAATTGGAGCTTATAAATTTGTAAACATTCAATACAAAGAGAAAGATTCTATGTTGACCGATAGTTTGGGAATTTTGGAAGCAAATATTTTTCTTTCACCTTTAAATAAACGTGCAATTCGCGCAGAATTACAGGCCGTTACAAAATCGAACAGCTTTGCAGGACCCGGATTGGCCGTAACTTATAGCAATAGAAATCTATTCAATGGGGGTGAAACTTTAAATACCACGGCAAGTTTTGGATACGAGGTTCAAATGGGAAGTGGCAGCAATAGCGGAAATACGAGTATCAATCTTGGATTGAAATCTGAGCTTATTTTTCCAAGGGTTATTTTCCCTATTAAAATTGATACAGATTTCTTTGAATATGCCATTCCGAAAACAAAAACCAGTTTGGGGGTAGATTATCTTAGCAGATCAAAACTATACACCCTACTTTCGGGCACAGCGCAGTTTGGGTATATATGGCAGGCCAACAAATATGTTACCCACGAGATTATTCCTATTTCTATCAATTATACAAAACCTTCGAATACAAGTCCTGAATTTGAGGAGATTTTGGATGAAAATCCTTTTCTGAAAAGAAGCTTCGACCAGCAATTTATTTCTGGGCTGAATTATTCCTTTACATATAATGGGATGGTGGATGCCTCCAAAAAGAACCAATTTTTTCTGAACGCAATCGTTGATGTTGCTGGAAATAGCATCAGCCTTTTTGGAAAGGAGAACGATATGGGGAAAAATGAATTTTTAGGTTTAGAGTATGCACAATATGCTAAGTTTGATGCAGATTTCAGATATCATTTCAACTTTGGAAAAGAACAAGTTATCGCAACCCGACTTTTTGGGGGTTATGGATATGCGTATGGTAATTCTGATATTATCCCGTACGTGAAACAATATTATTCAGGAGGACCTTATAGTGTTAGGGCATTCAGGATACGTTCATTGGGTCCGGGAACTTATAACGACGAAGAAAATCCAGAGAATAACTATTTTGACCAAACAGGAAATATCAGGCTAGAAGCCAATATTGAGTATCGTTTCCCCATTGTTTCATATTTAAAAGGCGCTGTTTTTGCCGATGCCGGAAATATCTGGAATTCTGAAGCAAACCCAGTTTACGATGGCGCGGATAAATTCACATCCAATTTTATAAATGAATTGGGCATGGGCGCTGGGGTAGGTCTGCGCGTAGATGTGCAGGGCTTCGTAATTCGCTTTGATTTTGCTGCTCCCTTTCACGATCCATCCACCGAGGAAGGTTTCAATTTTGATGTAAATGAAACGGTTTTTAATTTTGGAATAGGATATCCTTTCTARAATTATTTGTTTAACTCTTCCAATAATTGCTCGTAATCCTCAATTTTCACGTGCAGTACGCCCCCCAAACTTACAATGGGTGAAACAACAGAATCAATTTTTACGGTTGAATTTGCAAAGGCTGGAGCCAACTGTTGTTTTAATTCCGGCTTTTCTGAAAAGCTGTATGAGGTGTATAAATAAGGACTTTTTTCCAGATTGGCGACCAAAGAATCGCAACTGATACAATTTTCAGGAATATAAACAATTACTTTCTTTTTTGGATCAATTTTTATGGCCTCAAAATCCCTGCGCAAAGCGCGGCGGGAAAGGCTATCGCTTACATCCAACTTATACGTGTAATTTGCCTTTTTACCTCTTTCAACCATTAGGTTGGTAAGCAAAACCTTAGATGCAGCCGGAACCCTGACGGGTCGCGGTACGCTTTTGCTCTGGCGAAAATTCGTTCCTTCAACGGTAATCATAATATCAAGATCTTTTTCGTTTTTGTTTAAGGCATAAAGAAACAAGCGGTTTCCCTTTATGTCTTCCACAATTTCAATAGGTCTTTCTTGTGACAAAAGTGATGAGCAGCTTAGAATAAGCATTACAAATAATAATTTTTTAATCATGGAAGGTTGTTTTATAATTTTTTTCTAAGATATAAATTTCATTATAAAACGTTAGAATAAATTTCGTCAAAATAGACTAGCAGGTTTAACAATACTTTAGGGACAAGACATACCGCATTAATTATCTTTGGAATAGTAATAAAATTACAGCATGGCAGACAAAAATTTACACCAAATGACTGTTGGCGGCGGATGCTTTTGGTGCACCGAAGCAGTTTTCAACCACATAAAAGGAGTAGAGAAAGTAGTTTCGGGCTATTCTGGCGGAAACGTGCCGGGAATACCTACCTATCGAGAAATATGCAGCGGTCTTACGGGTCATGCCGAAGTAATTCAGGTAACTTTTGATTCATCGGTAATTACTTTTGAAGAACTGCTCATTATTTTCATGACCAGCCACGATCCCACAACATTGAATAGACAAGGTGAAGATAGGGGTACGCAGTATCGATCGGTAATTTTCTATCACAATGAAAAGCAAAAAGAGGTAGCTGAAATAGTTTTAAAGGAAATGGCGTCCCATTATGAAAATTCTATTGTTACAGAGTTGAGTCCGTTGGGAAAATTCCATCCAGCGGAAGATTACCACCAAGATTACTATACCAATAATAAGTCACAAGGATATTGTACAGCTGTAATTTCTCCAAAAATTGCAAAATTGAAAAAAATGTACGCTGAAAAATTGAAATAGTTATTATTTAGTTGTTACTAAATACATTTTATTTAACCGTTTTTATGATTTCAACAATTTAATTTTCTGTATCTTTGACGAAATCGGATGATTAATTTAAATCCTCGCAGGTACACAAATAAAACAAACAATAACATATAATAATATATAAAGTCATCTGCAGTCGTGGATGGCTTTTTTTATTTTAAAAAAAAGAAAAATGGCAAAATCGCAACAAACATATAGTAAGAAAGAAAAGGAAAAAGCAAAGCTGAAAAAACGGGAAGAAAAGCAAAAGAAAAAAGAAGCCCGAAAAGCAGATAAAACGCCAGGAATAGATTTTGTGTATGTTGACCATAACGGTAATTTAACCGATACGCCACCAGATCCATCCCTAAAACCCGAAATTGAGGCCGAAGATATTGTACTCGGCATACCCCCGAAAGAAGAAGGTGAGCGCGAAGCTTTTGATCCGGTGCGTAAAGGAACGGTTTCGTTTTATGATTCCTCCAAAGGGTTTGGATTTATTATAGACAATGAAAACAATGAAAAATACTTTACGCACGTAAGCGGAATTATAGATGAAATATCAGAAAATGACAGCGTGTCTTTTGAACTTGAAAAAGGGCAGCGTGGAATGAATGCCGTAAAGGTCACGAAAAATTGATATAATTCAATCTAATAAAAAATCCCGCAACTTGCGGGATTTTTTTATTAGACTCATTTGAAATGACCATTAATTTGTCAAATCATTTGCTTCTCTTTTAAGATCATTTGCCTCTTTTTTTGCAGAATTAGTAAGCTGTTCGTATTTTTCTGAAATTGTTTCTTCAACTTCGCCAGCTTTCTCTTTTATTTTTCTGCCAGTTTCATTGGCTTTATCTTTCAATCTTTGTTTCTCTTCGGGCGTCATGGTTTTGTATTTCCAAAATGCAAATGCGCCGGCTGCTACTCCAAGCAGTGCTAATAATCCTTTTCCTTTATTGTTCATGTTGTTTTTTTATTAATTTATGTGAAGATACGGCTTTAAGCGACTCAATCATAATTACAGATTGACTTTAATAAATATTTAATACTAAGGCAATTATTTTTTTAAAGCCTTCACAATATTTTATGTGTAAAAAGATTTTTTTAAAAAAAGAGTGACTAGAGATTTTCTTACAACAGGTTTTAAATCCCATAAATGAAAAATACAAATCTGAAAGATTTTTAGAATAAATTTCTTAAATTTAAGAATCAAAAAAAACAACAATAACTCTATGATTATTAAGAGATAAGTAAGTCCAAACCTGTTCACAAGTGTTTGGCGCATCGCATCTGAAAACAAACTAACCACTAATATTTATACAGATGAAAATATATGACGACAAACACATTAAAAATGTAGTATTCGTAGGCGCCCATAACAGCGGTAAAACTACACTTGCAGAAACCATGCTTTTTGAAGCAGGCCTTATTAACCGCCGTGGCACAGTTGAAAATAAAAATACAGTGTCAGATTATCATGACATTGAGCACGAGCGGGGCAACTCCATCTTTGCTACCCCACTGCACACCGAGTGGCGCAATTACAAAATAAACATTATAGACACTCCCGGTTTGGATGATTTCATTGGTGAAATTATTTCCTCTATCCGTGTTGCAGATACTATTGTTACCGTTTTAAATGCACAGCAAGGGGTGGAAGTGGGAACTGAAATTATTTGGAATTATATAGATAAATTCCACAAACCAACTTTATTTGTGATTAACCAGATAGATCATATCAATTCGAAGTTTGACGAAAGTTTTAAGAGCATAAAAAACTTGGTGGGCAATAATGCCTTGCAAATTCAGTATCCTTTATTTGTAGATGGAGCGCAGTGTATTGTAGATATATTGAAAATGAAAATGTATAAATTCTCCCCAGATGGAGGAAAGCCCGAAAAACTGGAAATTCCTGATGACCAAAAGGAATGGGCCAAGGAATTAAATAATGAATTAATAGAAAAAGCTGCAGAAAATGATGAAACTTTACTGGAGCTTTTTTTTGAAAAAGGCACTTTGAATGAAGATGAAATGCGTCAGGGCATAAAAGCCGGAATGCTAAACCATGAACTCTTCCCAGTATTTTGTGTTTCAGCGTTGAATGATATGGGCACTGGAAGATTAATGGGCTTTATTGACAATGTAGCGCCCGCAGCGGCAGATTTAAAGCCCGAACAAAGCGCAGGTGGAAATGAAATAAAGGCAACCAAGGAAAGTCCCACGGCACTTTTCGTATTTAAAACAGTCTATCAACCAAACCTGGGACAAATTACCTTCTTTAAAGTGATGAGCGGTGAAGTGCGCTTGAATGATAAACTATCCAACTCCAGAAATAACGAAACCGAGACAATAAACCAACTGTTCATCATGGATGGTAAAGAGAGACAGCCCATAAATAAACTTACCGTTGGGGATATTGGCGCAACCCTAAAACTTAAATTCACAGAGACCAATGATACTTTGGCGGCCCAAAATCATGTGCTCAGCATCAAACCCATAAAATTCCCACCATCAAGAATAAAAAAAGCTGTTTTTGCCGTGAATACAAAAGACGAGGAAAAACTGAGCGAGTCTTTAAAAAAAATACACAGCCAAGATCCCACGGTCAAGATTTCTTTTTCTTCAGAGTCAAAACAACTTATTCTTTCCTGCCAAGGCGATCTTCATCTTGCTACCATAGATTGGACGCTTAAAAATATCTACGGTGTAGAGGCACGTTTTGAAAAACCCAAAATAGCATTCCGTGAAACCATTCAACGTTCTTCAACGTCAA
>NVXN01000001.1 GCA_002733915.1 Aequorivita sp. | reverse complement strand
TACTTTTGATTGTTCGAATGTTGGAACTAATAACGTGATATTGACGGTAACGGATAACAACGGCAACGTATCAACCTGTACCGCTGTGGTAACGGTTGAGGACACTGTGGCCCCGACGGCGGTTTGCCAGAACATCACTGTTCAGCTCGATGCCAACGGCAACGCGACCATCATCCCTGCAGATGTAGACGGAGGAAGTACCGATGCCTGTGGAATCGCAAGTACTACCATTGATGTTTCTACGTTCGATTGTTCAAATGTGGGCACCAACAATGTAATATTGACAGTGACTGATAATAACGGCAATGTTTCCACCTGTACCGCTGTGGTAACGGTGGAGGACACTGTGGCTCCAATTATAGTTTGTCCAGCTGACCTTTATTCGGAAACGCATTTGGGTGATTGTTTTGCGGTAGTTTATTTTCCACAACCCTTTACCTTTGACAATTGCGGTATTGATACGGTTGTACAGACTGCGGGATTACCAAGCGGGAGCCAATTCCCAGTAGGAGTTAGTACCATAGAATTCACGGCTACGGATGTGAACGGAAATTTAAGTAGCTGTAGTTTTACAGTTACGGTTACTGATACCGAGGTACCAATGGCGGTATGCCAAAATATAACTGTCCAACTTGATGCCAGCGGCACCGTAAACATCACGGCAGCCGATATAGATGGAGGCAGCATTGACAACTGTGGCGTAGGTAATATCTCAATTGATATGGACACCTTTGACTGTAGCAATGTAGGAGATAACATTGTAACACTTACCGTTACCGATGTAAATGGCAATAGTAGTAGCTGTACAGCCATCGTGACGGTGGAGGACGTGATCGCTCCAGTGGTTGCCTGCCAGAACATAATCGTGCAACTTGATCCCGTAACGGGCACGATAACCATAAACGGAAGTGATATTGATAATGGAAGTACTGATGCCTGTGGTATCTCAAGTTATGAACTGGACATTGACACCTTTGACTGCTCGAACATAGGCGACAATACCGTGGTGCTGACGGTGACCGACGTGAACGGCAACAGTGAGAGCTGTACCGCCATCGTAACAGTGGATGACAATACAGCACCAGAATTGGTCTGCCAGGACTTCACTATTGAAATTGGAACTGATGGTACGGCTACCTTAGATCCAAGTGATGTTATCGCATCTGTTAATGACGCTTGTGGCATCTTTACCACAGCTGTAGATATTACCGAGTTTAGCTGTGCGGATATTGGGAACCCGGTGACGGTTCAAGTTTTCAGTCAAGATAATAAT
The DNA here is from genome assembly GCA_002733915.1 of Aequorivita sp. Classification (GTDB taxonomy): domain Bacteria; phylum Bacteroidota; class Bacteroidia; order Flavobacteriales; family Flavobacteriaceae; genus Aequorivita. Next base: position 720,778 of record NVXN01000001.1, on the reverse strand, counting down.
GGAAATTTATCCACCTGTACGGCCACTGTAACTGCCGTGGACGTTCTTGCACCCGTAGTGACCTGTCCCGCGGACCAGACCGTGGACCCTGGAGCGGGCAACCTGTTCTACATACTGCCAGATTACTTTGCCACTGGCGAAGCTACTGCAGTTGATAACTGTACGGATCCCGTGACCATAACAAGCCAGAACCCAGCAGCCGGAACACCGCTGCCTGATGGTACCTATACAATCATGCTTACAGCCACCGATGAATATGGCAACGTTGGCACCTGTGACTTCGAGCTTATCGTAGATACTATTCTGGGAGTCGGGGAGGAAACGCAGGACCTTGGTACTGTAATATTGTACCCCCTGCCAGCGAAGGATATCCTAAACATCAGCAATCCTCAAGGCCTGGATCTGGAAAGATTGGAGATCTACGATCTAAGGGGCAGATTGGTTCAGACCGCAGACCTTCGTGGAATGGGCAGCTCCAAGCCGATAGATGTGCGCCATCTTGCCGCCGCCTCCTATTATGTAAAGATTATTGGCGCGGAGGGACAGATTACCAAACGTCTTTTAAAAGAATAGTTTTTATATTTGTTAGTTGTTTAAATGAAAGTCGCCCGGGAACATTACTCGGGCGATTTTTTTTACTATTTGAAATAAGAACGGATTGAATATAAAAAATTCAATACGGAAACTAAAAGCGGGGCGGAGTGCAGTGCAATAATGGGAATGCTTCTAGCTTCTTTTGGGATGTGGCGAAGCTCCCCAGCTATTTGTACTTTAATAAATCTTTTAAATTATTCGATTTTAAAGGTTTATTTATATAGGAAAGTATTTGCTTATTGTTTGAGGCTCTGGATTTATCTTCAGGGTCTAGGGATGATGTAAGCACGTGTATTTGTAGGTCATATTTGGTTTCGTCTTCCGCAATTGTTTCTAGAAATTTCCATCCGTCCATAATGGGCATATTGATGTCGAGAAAAATCAAGTAGGAATAATGGGGATTTTGTTTAATATATTCTATGGCGGTCAGCCCATTCTGAAAAGTAAATATGGGGTGGTCTGGAAATTTGTCCTGAATGATTCGAGAGTGTATAAAATTTACTACCGGGTCATCATCAATAAGTAGGATTTGAATGGTCATCTTCTTTGAGTGTTTCCGTTTTAGTAATAATTTTTTTAATTTCACTATCAAGTTCCTCTGCGGAATCTGAAATCAATTCAAAAATTTCTTGTAGTGTCTTTCCTCCTGCTTCGTGTTCCTTGGTTAAATATATCAAGCCCATGATTCTACTTAAAGGGGCTCGAATTACATGAGATTGCGCCCAGGCAATATCCCGTAATTTTTTATTTTGTTTCTTTATTCTTTCAAGTTGTTGCTTTGAAGCGGTTATATCGAGCGCCGATCCCACACAGCGTATGGGGTTACCTTGTGCATTTCGTACAATGAAACATCGGTCAATTAAATAGTTTGTTTTACCATTCTCATTGATGACTCGGTAATCTCTTTTCCAGAAGGTAGTATCTTGATTTTCCAAGGAGTCACACAGGGATTGCCATACGTCTGCCGTGTCTTCTGAGTGGATACTTGAAAACCAGGAATTATGTTTTGTAAATGTCTCGTCTGTTTCATAGCAAAAGGTTTCTGAATATCCCTTACTACGGGTTACTCTATTCTTGATTAGGTCAATTTCATAAATCATTTCATTACTTGCTTTCATAGCAAGTCGAAATCTTTCATTGCTTTGGGTTAACTGTAGTTCGTATTCCTTTTTTTCGGTGATGTCTTGAATAATACCTTCTATTCTATAAGGTTGCTGTTTTTCATTCATCAAGAGTCTAAGTTCTTGATGTACCCATTTTTCTTTATTGGAAGTTATTATACGATTTTCGAAACGAGTTATTTTTTCAGGGACTAAAAATTCCCTCGGGTCTTGAATAAGTAAATAGCGATCTTCTGGATGAAAGGTTTGTGCAATATTTTCAAGGGTGGGCACAAAACTTGTGGGCTTAACTCCATATATGGCATATACCTCTTCGCTCCAATGGCTCAGGTTTGAATCTAAATTTCGGAACCAATACCCCAATTTTGCAATCTTTTGTGCATTTTTTAATCGGTCATATGCCTTTGTTACTTTCTGTTCCGCATGTTTTTGTTCAGTAATATCTTTGGCGGCTAGAATAAAACTTTTTTCTGCAGGCAGATGGGATCCTTTCCATATGAGCCATTTTAAATCTCCTTGCTTGGTTAATAGTCTCCCTTCAAATGTTACCGTTTGGGCTTGGGCAGTGTTTAGCTCTACTATTTTATCAAACTCCTTTTTATCCTCGGTAGCAATAAAATTTTCCATGGATTGATTCAGCAATTCTTGTTCCTCGTATCCCAATAATTTGTAAAAAGCTTGGTTGTATTTTTGCAGCGATAGATCAGTTCCTAAGATACAAAGTGGGTCAGGCGCGATGTTGAAAAAATTTCTATATTCTTCCTCTACCATTTTCTGCTTTACCACCGATCCAATCTGGCTACCAATATTTGAAATCAATTTTTCCTGATCGGAAAATGCACGTTTTTCATATTTGGTAAAACATATTAAACATCCCAAAAACTCCTCGTTGTAAATAATAGGTATTCCTAATGCTGATTGAAGCCCTGTGTTTTTCGCCTGCTTTGTATGCGAGAACATTGAACACTGATGTATATCCTCCCATATTATAAATTTCTGTTCTTTCCATACTTGGCCAGCAAGGCCTTGCCCTAACGATAAGGTATCAACCTGGTCGTTTTTTTCATAAAATTGTTTATAGGTGCTGTTTTGACAACTTTTGGCGAGGAGGAAGAGTTGGGATTTATCTGTAGATAACATCCAGGCTTCACCTATATTAATCTTTGTAGGCCCAATCRATTGCTGCAAGGCTTGTTCAAAGCAATCGGAAAGTGATCCAGGTTGACAGATCATCTTGGTCATCCGTACCAACAATTGATCACCTAGACGTTTCTCCATTTCACTAGTAACGTCACGACTATTTGCTATAATTCCTTCAATGGTAGGGTCTTGTAAATGATTGAATAAATCAGTTTGTATCCATCGCCACGTATTACTGTTATCCAAAAAACGATAGGGTTCAATGGAGATGTGTTGGTTGTGAACCAGATCTTCCAGAGAGGTTTGTAAGCGTTGCAAATCTTCACCATTTATAAATTCAAATGCATTTCTTCCCAAAAATTTTTCAGGGGGTATTCCTAATACATTTAAAGAGGTAGGCGCAACGTATTTATNATKKYYSTYTGYWTSKWTTANTKKCAATTAAATCTTTTCCATTTTGAACAAGTGATCTAAACTTTGCTTCGCTATCCACTAGCTGTTGGTGGGCAAATGACTCATTGATTACTGGTTCCAAATTATGGACAAAATTTTTTAATAAGTGAACATCATTTTTATTCCACGACCTATTTTCATTGCAGGTGTCAACCCGAATATAACCCAATACGCGCTTGTTTGCCCTAACTGCTATTGAAAGCAAAGAGTATACCTTCTCCTTTGATAGTGTTTTTTTTAAGATGCCCTCGTCCATTTCAGTTACCTTGGCGTCGATTATCTTTTTTTTTGATACCCAGTGTATAAAAGTGTCAATTTCACCCGCGGTGGGTTGCGGGGATACTATCTGTTTTTTGATTTCAGAATGCCGTTTTTGCCAGCTTAATTCTGGCTCGATAAAGGAATTGGGGCAACTGGGTTGGAAGAAAGAGATACGATCTGCACCCAAGAAGGATCCCAAAATGGGAAGACATTGCTGTAGCCCTTCCTTCCAATTTTCAGATTTTAAAAGAATTTCATTTAATTGGCTAAGGGTAGCTAAATATTCGCCTTGCTCTTCCCTCTGTTTTTTTTGGAGATAACTGGCGGTTAAGTCTACTGCCGTTACTATTTCTGCCTTTCTCCCTCGGTACGCTATTAGGTTGCTTTTTATCTGAACCCGGATTATATTTCCATCTTTTAAACGATGCTTAAAGAGGCTTTCCTTGTACAGTTCGGTCCTGCTCCTTGCTTCGGCTATCGATTTTAATAATTTTGGGATATCGGCTGCCGGACGGATGTCTTTAATAGTCATTGCCAAGAATTCCTTCCTTGAATATCCATAGTGTTTTATTGCTTCTTTATTTACCGCAAGAAACTTCAAGGAATCCAAATCATAAATCCACATAGGGAAAGGAGCTAGATCAAAGACAACATCTGAAAATTCGTTTTCCTTAGTATTATCATAAAGAGTAGGCATTATAGTGGGTAATAGTTAGGGCGGTAGCAAATATAATAATTTTGACTACTTATCGATTTTATAATGTAAGAAATACTATGTAAAAACCGAAAAGTATAAGTCTCACTTAGTTGCACCATATTTTATGTTTAAATTAGCAATATCAGTTTTTTAATTAGGCAAGAATATCTGCCATATTTGAGTTGGTAAAACCATATATAAAAAATAACAAACCCTAAGGGCTTGGGAATTCAAAAGCATCCTTGGGTTTTATTGAAAACCCCTCAAAATCATGGAGCTAGCTAAAAATTCAATAGAAGAAGAATTGCGGCAACTTTTTATGAGAAAATATAACCTTCCTACAACCCACAACCGTTAGGCATCCCATATCCTAACGGTTTTTTTAGCAGGTCCTCGCAATTAGTAGTCTTAGTAATTACATTTACGTTTTTTAAAATAATATCAAAATTCCCATCGGGTATTGTAGTATTAAATTATTTATCTAAATTTGCCCCGTTGTGTTGTCCCGGATTTATTTCGGGATGTGGTTAAATTCCAAATTGGAATTACCGATGAGAAGCTTATCCATATGGATGGGCTTTTTTTGTTTATATATAGGAATGATTGTGTTTTGGGTAAAAATTAGGTGACTACTGAGGTGCCCCAGCAATCTTGAGGAACCTACTTTTAGGAAATACTGTGTGCTGATTTAAAATAAATTGCTACAATATTGGGCCTCCTATAATCAATAATTTTTAAAATAGCTTTCAAGAATGCCTGAAAGATACTCTTCATTTAAAGGTTTGCTGTAAAACCCATGCACACTCTTATATTTCTGCGCCCGCAACTTGTCCCTTTCATCTATGGAATTGCTGAGCATAGTAAGGACCACCTCACCTTGCTGCGATAGTTCCAATTTTTCATATTCATCCAAAAATTCCCATCCGTTCATTCCAGGCATATTTATGTCCAAAAAAATGAGGGTAGGTTGGGGGTGGATGCCGTCCAATTCACTTTTAAGATATTCCAGGGCTTCCTCTCCACTATATGATATGTGTATATTATCTGTAATCCCCAATTTTTTTATCTTACGGGCATGGTAAAAGTTATCGCTTTCCGAATCGTCGATCAGGAGTACGTTTTTTAATTTTTTCATTTTCATTTTTTTAAAGTGAAGTGAACGGTGGTCCCTTCGCCAAATTTAGAACTTACCCAAATATTACCCAAATGGAGCTCCACTATTTTTTTACAAAAAGCCAAACCAATACCTTGGCCTTCGTAATCTTTTGTGCTATGAAGCCTACTGAACATATCAAATATTTTTGTAAAATCCTTTTCTGGGATACCAATGCCGTTATCGCGAATGTGGAAATTGTAGTAATTGGAGGTTTCTTCAAAGCTGATAACAATATGGGGTTTGGTATGGGGGGCAATAAATTTTATGGCATTTGAAATAAGGTTTTGAAACAATTGTTTGATTTCAATTCTGTAACCCGTTACCGTAGGCAGCTTTTCATACTCAAGGGTGATGTCTTTTTTCTCGATAACAGTTTCCAGATCGTCCCTTAATTTTTGCAACGTTAAATTTAAGTCTATAACTTCCATTTGTCCGCTAGTGCCCAAACGGGAAAAAGACAACAAACCACTAATTAGGTTTCGCATCCTTTCTACTGCTTTATTTATAAATTCGAAATACATGGTGGCTTCACCTTCCAGACGTTCGGGAAAATCTTCCTGGAATATTTCGAGATAGTTGGAAACCGTGCGCAGGGGTTCCTGCAAATCGTGGGAAGCTACATAGGCAAAGTGGTCCAATTGTTGGTTTTTTGCCAACAGCGATTCATTAAGTTTTTCCGCTTCACTTATTGCCGCTTCCTTTGCGCTAATTTCAATTTCCTTTTCCTTATTGAGGGTTTTCAGTTCTTCTAATGCACCTTCCATATTACGGTTGGTTTGTTCCAGTTCAGATTGAATAGCAAGAAGCTCTTCAATAAGGGGCTTCACTTTTTTAATAAGGTTAAAAAGACTTAAAATAACTATCAGGGTCGCAATCCCCAGGGCTCCCAAAATAATTATCTTCCAATTGGAAAATTTTTTATTGCGTTCTTCCAGCAAGGTATTTTCGACCGAAATGAGTTCTTCGAGTTTATTTTCAATATCGGCAGTAAATTGTAATTCGATATCACTTCTTTGCAGATTTTGCGGATCATAATCTGAATTTATACGCTTTTTGAACAAGTTGGTATTGGCTTCCATGTGTTTGGAAATTTGGTCGATTCGCTCTAACTGTTGGTCGTTGTCTGCAACCAAATACTCTAGCGATTGTAATAGAGAATCGTATTCCTCCTGGGCCTGAAAGAAGGCTTGCTTAAATTTAATTTTTCTCGTGGATTSMYMAKCAARTCCAAAGCTTTCCATTTTGGAAATGGTGGCTGACATTTGCCGAAGATTGCTTTTCACTTCCCAGGTATGGGCTATCTCATTAGCCGATTGCGCATTCCTAATAAAAGAAAAACCAATGAGAATGATAACTAGAATAAGAGAGGAGATAAGCAGAATAAAGTTGGTAAGACCTACTTTTCGAATTCGCTTCATAGTGGTGGCGTATTAAATGATTTTTTTTTATAAATTTAAGTTGCCGCATTCATATATAAAACAATTAGGCAAAAAAGATTAACAATGGTGGAAATAGAGTTAATAATTATGGTGATTAGATATTAATTTTACCATTATCAACCTAACATATTTATGAACTTACCCGATGTATTAAATTTTTTGATCGTAGAAGATCTTGTCTCCGATACTTTTTTGCTGCAGCGACAGCTAAAAAAAATTTGTGCCCATCCAGAAATTCGTTTTGTAGATACTGAAATAAGCCTTATAAACGCCTTGAAAACCTATATACCCGATATGGTTATTACAGATTTCAGTCTAATAGGTATGAATGCCTTTGATGTAATAAGGATTACCAAAAATTACAACAGCAAAATACCTGTTGTGGTAATAACAGGAAATCTGAAATATGAAGCAGATAAGGCACGGCTTATAGAAAGTGGGGCAGAGGGATTTTTTTTAAAGGAACCTATTAATACACTTAACGAGCGTATGCTCCCTTTGTTTACTAATATACTTGAAACCCAAAAGGATCAAATGGACAAGCTGCGTACTGAGAGGCGTAAATACGATTCTTCCAAATCGCACAGTGATTTCTTAAGGGAATATACCTTCGGCGAAAAAAATGAGACTATTGAAAAAAAAGAAAATTATTCTTTTATAGAAACACTCTCACGGTTTTTTAAGAAATAAATGTAGGTAATTGCTCAAGGTTTTTTTTCTTATTGAAATTGATGTACTTTTTCTTTAGACTATAAAAAACTAACTATGGTATAATTATAAACAGGGTAAATTAATTTTTACCCGGCAGCCATATTTTAGGACAAGAGATTATGTTCAGGTTTTACACACTTAAGTTGGTATAAAAATTCCTTCAAAGTTTTGTTTCACTTGATCCATTACTGCACGTTTATTCTTTTGGACCTTTATTTAAAAATTTACAACAAAGGCCTAAGTTAAAAACCTACTCCTTTTTCTACTGAAAAGGCAGGTAGGAACAACAGGTTTCTCAGCTTTTTGTGGCTAACCCTGTGGACCCTGCTGTGCCCCTTACGCCTTTATATGGGCGGGTCAATACCAACGTAGCTTTTTAAATCCATTGTTTAATACGATCAAGAACAGCGCTGTCTTAGTTCCCAAGTTGTGAATACTCTGCTGTTGATTCTATCTTGAAAATTTAATAGGTTATGGGGCTTTTCAATTTCCATTTTCCCCATCTATAATTCTTCTTTTAATCAATACCTTTGTGCGGTTATGACCTTGGAAAAAAATCTTAAGGAACGCATAAAGGAACTTACCTGCCTTTACGAAGTGTCATCTATAATCGTTAACAACGATTATAAGGAACTGGACAAGACGCTGTTCTCGATTGCCCTTAGCATCCGCAAATCTTTACAGTTTAGCAAATATGCCAGTGTAGAAATCAGTGTGTCCCCGTTTCATTTAATTACTTCCCCGCTACCCACAAAATCTGTTTTCATTAAAAGTGACATTCATATCTTTAATGAACCCAAGGGAATTATAAAAATACATTACCCGGCCAATAAATACACAAAACAGGATTTCCTGCAGGAAGAAAAAAAATTGTTAAAGAACGTGGCAATCAACGTGGGCGATCTTTTGGAACGGGTGGCAATCCGTGAAAAGGAGGCCTTTATGAAGCGAAAAATGGAACGTGCGGACCGTTTGGGAATATTGGGAGAAATAACTGCCGGAATTGCCCACGAGCTGAATACCCCCCTTGCCAATATTCTGGGTTTTGCCGAACTGGTAAAGAGCAAACAGTCGGAAAATTCCCAAATCACTCAGGATCTGGATAAGATTATCAACAGTGCCATCTTCTCTCGGGAAGTGGTTAAAAAGCTAATGTTTTTTGCTTGTGAAATGCCACAGAATATGAGCGAAGCAAACATAGTGCCTATAATTCGGGATGCCATAAACTTATTGGATCCCACTTTCAAAAAGAACAATATTCATTACAAAATCAGCCTTCCCCAAAACGAGGTGCTGCTACGTGCAGATACCATTCAGCTTACGCAGGTAATATTCAATTTGGTGTTGAATGCCATATATTTTTCTCCCGCCGAAGGTACTATTGGCATAAGTTTAAAAGAAAACCGACAAGAAATTGTTTTAAAAATAGCAGACGAGGGCCCAGGTATCTCCCCTGAAAATTTAAATAAAATATTCCAACCATTTTTCACAACAAAACCGGTAGGGGATGGTTCTGGACTTGGACTTAGCGTGGTCCACGGCATCATAAAAGGTCATGGCGGCACCATAGATTATAAGGCCAACCAACCTACAGGGGCTGTTTTTATTATTACTTTTCCTAAAAAACACTAAACCATGCTGCAAAAGGAAAACATTCTGATAGTTGATGACGATATTAATATCCTCGAGCTTATCCAGCGGCATCTTCAGTCGCTCGATTATCATACCTATAAGGCCGTTTCGGTCAAGGAAGCCGTGGCTATCCTTCGCGATACCGATATAGATTTATTGATAACCGATCTTAAAATGCCTGAAGTTGATGGTTTCCAGCTCATCAAGTTTGTTTCAGAGCATTATCCACATATACCCAAACTTGTGGTTACAGGTTATCCATCGGTGCAGGATGCCCTATCTGCAATCAAATCGGGAGCAGTAGATTATTTGGTAAAACCCTTTACAAAAGATGAATTAAAAAATGCCGTTATAAAATCACTTTCCACAAAAAGGAAACGGAAAACTATCCCCGAAAAATCGCATCAAGATAAATACAACGAAATAATTGGTGATAGCAAAGCCATTAAAAATGTGACCCAAATAATTGAACGGGTAAAGGACAATAAAGCTACAATCTTTATAAGTGGCGAAAGCGGAACGGGAAAGGAACTGGTGGCGCGCTCCATCCATTACAATGGTAAGTTTTCCAGGGCGCCTTTTATCGCGGTGAACTGCGGAGGTATACCAGAAAACCTGTTGGAATCGGAACTTTTTGGCTATGTAAAAGGAGCATTTACCGGGGCCAATGACACCAGGGAGGGCTTTTTTCAGGCGGCAAATGGCGGCACTGTCTTTCTCGATGAAATTGGCAATGCCTCCTTGGCGGTACAGTCCCGATTGTTGCGCGTATTGCAGGAAAAAGAGGTGGTAAAGGTAGGCGCCCGGAAGGGTGAAAAAATAGATGTTCGCATCATTGCAGCAACTAATAGCAACCTCCGCGAAATGATTGCCAAGGAAACCTTTNGGGAAGATCTCTATTACCGATTGACTGTGGTAGAAATAAACGTGCCGCCACTGCGGGAACGAAAAGAGGATATTCCACTTTTGGCGGATAAATTTCTGTTGAAATATGGCAACGAATATAAAGACCGATATATCACGATAGATACCGAGGCCAAAGTGTTATTATTGCGGTACGAATGGCCTGGAAATATTCGGGAACTTGAAAACGTGATCCAGCGGGCGGTAATTATGTGCGACCGGTCCATTGTGGTAAACGACTTGCCCGMAGCATTAAAATATCAAATCAATTTTCCGGAGGAAGGGCTTCTTTCTTTGAAGGAAATGGAAAAAAAATACATCCAAAAAGTACTTGCCGCCACCAATAATAACCAAACAAAAGCTGCGGAAATTCTTCAGATAGACCGCAAAACGCTTCGGGGAAAGATTAAAGAATAGATGGGGATGAGGAAATAGTATTTCAAAAATCCAACATCGTTTTCGCTTTCAATTTCGATTTCATTAGGGTAATTTTTCCCCATGGGGGAAAATATTCCCCAACCGACTCCTAATAAGAATTTTCATTTATCATTTTTAAAACACTTTAAATCAAATCTTTAGGGTTTGGAATTTAATTTTTTTTCGCTATTGGCACACAGCTTGCCTTTTGCAATAGGAAATAAAAAAGTATCAATGAACGCAAATCCCTTAAACCTCTGCCAAAAGTGTGTGCACTTGCCCACATGTATTTTGACGCATCATCACAACAGTGTGTTTTCCTGTAGCGAATTCGACGAGATCGCGCTTCAGGCACCCAAACCAATACGCATTAACACGGAAAGAGCGCTAACGCTCGAAACAATTTAAAAGAAAATAAAATGATAAACGGTCAAACAGTGGAAAAACCCAAAGCTGTAAAAAAAGGAATGTTGGACAATGTGTTGGAACAATTCAATACTGCCGCCGACCAGATTCRRTWSAASYYMWACRTTYSCWRAWKSCTCGGYWKWASYNAWTACTGAAAYTATAATCAATTTTCCCGTACGCATGGATAATGGCGAGGTGGAAGTATTTACGGGCTATAGAGTACAGCACAACAATGCACTCGGGCCTTATAAAGGCGGGCTTCGTTACCACCCCACGGTTGATATAGACGCCGCACGCGCCTTGGCCATGTGGATGACTTGGAAAACCTCATTGGCAGGCTTGCCTTATGGGGGTGCAAAAGGTGGAATCCAGATAGATCCCTCCAAATATTCCAAAAACGAATTGGAGCGTATTACCCGACGGTTCACGTATGCATTAGGGGAGAATATTGGGCCGGAGCACGATATTCCAGCACCGGATGTAAATACCAACGACCAGACCATGGCGTGGATTGCAGATACGTATATGAGTACCAAAAACACCAGTGAGCGTAGCAAGAATCAGCATGTGGTTACGGGCAAACCCGTTGGCAGTGGTGGACTGGAAGGTCGCGACCGCGCTACAGGATATGGGGTGTTTTTGACCATTAAATTTTGGGCCGAGAAAAACAACGAAAGTCTAGAAGGAAAAAAATATATTGTGCAAGGCTTTGGAAACGTGGGGTACTGGACTGCCCATTTTCTTGAGCAAGAAGGAGCCATATTGGTAGGCGTACAGGATGCCTTTGGAAGTCTTCAAAACAAAGAGGGAATAAAGGTGGAGGATCTTTTCAACTATGGAAAAGCAAACAATGGCAGTATTGTAGGTTTCCCCGAGGCTTTTGCTTTGGAAGGAAAAGACTTCTTTGCACTGGACTGCGACATCTGTATTCCCGCAGCCTTGGGTAACCAGATTACCCTTCACAATGCAAAATCAATAAAAGCAAAGTTAATAGCCGAAGGAGCCAATGGCCCCACTGATGTGGAAGGCGAAAAAATATTGTTACAGCGCGGCATCACTATTATTCCAGATATAATGTGCAATTCCGGTGGGGTGATTGGCAGTTATTTTGAGTGGCTTCAAAACCGTAATGGGGAGTTGTGGCAAATGGACGAGATACTGGAAAAACTTGAGAAAAAACTTCGAAACACTTTCAAGAAGGTAACTGCTTATTCTGAAGAGAATGAAATGGATATGCGTACGGCGGCCTACTGTATCGCTATTGAACGTATAGAGAAAGCATATATTTTAAGGGGGATTTTCCCATAAACATTTTGATAAATGGAGCATCCGAATGTTTGGTATCACTGTTATGCGCTAACCCGGCTGTTCCTTTATCTTAAAAATTTACAATCATGAAATACGGAAATTTGATATTGGAAAAAAAGGAATATGTTTTCTTAAAGCGGCTGTTAAACGTAAGCGGCTATTACAAAGATGAAAATACAAAAACATCCTTAAAAAAATTAAGCGGTGAACTAACTAGCGCAATTATATACGATAATGAACAAATGCCTGCTGATGTAATTCGATTTAACAGTATGGTTTCGGTTACATCGGGAACATGGCAGTCAAAATTCCAATTGGTTGTTCCTACGGCCCGAGATATTTCTGCAAATAAAATATCCATTTTGGCTCCTATGGGCTCCGCTGTTATGGGCTATGCCGAAGGAGATTCAGTAATCTGGAATTTTCCAAATGGTAAAAAGKRRYYWACNCRKTRYGRAAGNNACRCWRACKKWRMGAYYCATARMTATNGAWGNTSGTKCTRYASAMSARRKSRKMWYWKMKRAYARASWMATTAAATAGATATGCAAATTTACAATCATGACAGTCAGGAATCAATAGTTTTGAAAAACAACCTTATTGAACTGAACAACTGGATCACTCATCTTGGCTATATTTTTAGCGAAATAGACAACCTGCTGAATCTAAGTCAAGTCGAGCTTTCTAACAAATTGGAGCAACAACCGGTAGTGGCCAAGCTTTCTATTAAGCGGGAAGAAAACAATATTATCCTAAAGAATTTCAGGAAATACAAAGACGGTCTTCCCAAGGCGATGGAGTGCGATGATATGGATTGTGATATGTTTTATGTAAATGAACATGAAAAATTCAGAAAAATCTATATGGCGCATGTAGAAAAATACCGCAAGATCAAGGAAGAATATTTCAATCTTTTAAGAAGATAGAATTGATCAAGGAAAACGATATGATAGAACGGCTCCAGCCCAAAACATTAGGTGTCATTAAAACGCCAGACGATCCACGGGTTTGTTTGTTGCCCAAGGAAATAATGCGGCTTACCTCTGAGTTAAAACTCGATATTCTTATTGAGCAAGGGCTGGGCAGTTCCCTTCAAATTGAGGATGCCGAATATGTGCTGGCAGGGGCCATTTGTCAGTGCCGGGAAACTATTTTAAAAAATTCGGATATTATTATATCCATTAACCATACTTTTAGCGAAGTGGATAGCAGAGAGGGGGTTTGTTTCATTGGTATTTTTAACCCCCTCTTTCATACATCGCCACTTGCTTTTTACCAAGCCCGGGCAGCTACCGTTTACAGTCTCGATCTCTTGCCAAGAACCTCCTTGGCGCAGTCTATGGATGTGCTTTCATCTATGGCTTCCCTCGCGGGCTATAAAGCCGTATTAAAGGCTGCTGAAATGTTTAAGGGCGTTTTTCCAATGTTCACAACAGCGGCAGGCACTTTGACCCCCGTGAAAATGTTGGTTCTGGGTACGGGGGTTGCCGGATTACAGGCCATAGCTACCGCTCGAAGGTTGGGGGCCGTAGTGGAAGCTTTTGATGTGCGGAAGTCCGCTGGGGAAGAAGTGCGGAGTCTTGGCGCAACCTTTATTGAAGTGGACGGATACACCGAATCTGCTACCGCAGGAGGATATGCCGTGGAACAAAGTGAGGAATATCAACACAAACAAAAAGAATTGATCCACACCCATATTCTTTCCTCAAATATTGTAATCAGCACTGCAAATGTTCCTGGGAAAAAGGCTCCCTTATTAATAGAAACTCGTTCTGTGGAAGCCATGCGCCCCGGCAGTATTATAATAGATATGGCAGCCGAGCAAGGAGGCAATTGCGAACTTTCAAAAAATAAGGAATTGGTGCGCCATAAAGGAGTTGCCATACTGGGGCATTCAAACCTTTCTTCAGAAATTCCAACAGCAGCCTCACTACTGCTTTCCAATAATTACTATGCGTTTTTAAAGTATATGGCGAATTCAGAAAACCCTACAAAAGATCCATTGCTTTCGGCCTGTATGTTGATGCAAAGGGGCAACTGGACGCATCCTCATTTTATCAAAAACTTACAAACTGCCTAAACATGGATTTTATAAACCATCATCTTCAGGAAATTTACTTTGTTTTATTTTGTGTATTTATCGGTATTGAAGTAATTGCGAATGTGCCGGCCATTCTACATACTCCGCTTATGAGTGGTGCAAACGCCATTAGCGGCGTTATTTTGGTTGGAGCAATTCTCTTAATGCTCCGGGTGCCACAAGATGATTACCTCAACCTTACGTTAGGGGGTATAGCGGTTTTTCTCGGTACCCTTAATATTTCGGGAGGCTTCTTTGTTACGGGACGGATGCTAAAAATGTTTAAGCCGAAAAAATAGATTTGCGACCAAAGGGATCCAAGCCTTTGCAAAGCTCCATCAAAAAAAGATCGTAGGTCTTAATTTCCTTTTCATTTAAAATATTACTTCATAATAAATTTCGTAGAAAATGCATGCAATTATTGAAATAGGGTATTTAATTGCCACGCTCTCCTTTTTAGGCGGGTTGAAATTCATGAGTTCGCCAAAACGAGCAAAAACGGGAAACCTTATAGCCGCTTTGGGTATGGTTCTGGCCGTGATACTCACTTTTTTTGCTGGCACTACTGAAACAGTTCCTTATACAAATTTGATTATAATGGTATTGGCAATTACGGTGGGAATCTTGTTGGGGAAGCGACTTTCCGATAAGGTACAAATGACTGGAATGCCCCAATTGGTTTCCCTCTTCAACGCTACGGGGGGTGGTTGTGCCATGCTGTTAGGACTGATGGAAGCCAACCAGATAAAAACTGAAATTACACATTTTGGAAATCAGGTATTACTGATCGCTGGATTGACAACAGGCGCGATTGCCCTCACGGGTAGTATTATTGCCGAGCGGAAATTGGCAGGAAGAGTCAAGGATAAACGCGGTAGGGCCGTAATCTTTTCGGCGCGGATACTTTTGGCGTTGCTTTTACTGTTGCCCACGTTATATTTCCTTGGATTTATTCCTTTGGGCTTTATGGCGTTTATGTATATTTTGGCTATCATCGCGATGGTGTATGGGGTGCTTTTCGTACTGCCTATAGGGGGCGCCGATATGCCAGTGGTTATTTCTTTATTGAATAGTATTACAGGTATTGCCACTGCTTTTGCCGGTTTTGTCTATGGAAATAAGGCAATGATTTCGGGTGGTATTTTTGTGGGTGCAGCAGGAATTCTTCTTACGCTATTGATGTGCAGGGCGATGAACCGTTCGCTTTTAAAGGTATTGGCCGGAACTTTTAAAAATAACAAGACAGGCCAAATCGAGGAAGATCAGCAAATAAAGGAAATAAGTATACCGGAAGCAGCCTTAACACTATCCTTTGTCCAAAAAGTGGCCATCGTCCCCGGTTATGGCCTAGCTGTCGCACAGGCCCAACATATTTGCGCACAACTTCAGCAATTATTGGAAAAAAGAAATGTTAGTATTGATTACATTATTCACCCCGTTGCAGGAAGAATGCCAGGCCATATGAACGTATTGTTGGCAGAAGCCAATGTGGATTATGACTGTTTAAAGGAAATGGAAGAAAGCAATGAAAACATGGAACAATACGATGCGGTGTTGGTGCTGGGCGCCAACGACGTGGTAAACCCCGCCGCCGAAAGCAATCCCAATAGCCCCATTTATGGCATGCCGATTATTCGTACCCATAAAGCGAAACAAGTAATTGTGGTAAAAAGAAGTATGAATAAAGGCTATGCAGGAGTCCAGAACGAATTATTTGGGATGGATAATTGCAGTATATTGTTTGGAGATGCAAAAACATCGCTTCAAGATATGGTAAATCAGTTGAAGTTATTGTAATAATAAAATGGGACTTAATTTACTACTGATTAAGAAATATTTTAGAAGTGTAAAATAGCGAAAGGCTCAAGAATTTTTATTTTAATCAACTCCTGACATTTCAAAAATTTTCAAACTAATTCTCCGGTTCGTATCTATTCATTTTTACTTATATCATTTTGCTGCAATTTTTAAAATAGTGGCTTAAGATGTGCTATGTCCTGTGTGGATTCCAAATCGATAAAAAAACCCGATTATTTTTTTTGAAATAAAGGGTAGGGTATTTTCTTATAGAATTGTTTTAATCATATACTGCTTATAAATATTTCGTTATATTTATAGAAATCAGGAAAATTATATAATATGAGACGAAGGAACTTCATAAAAAAATCGGGACAGGCGCTACTTGCAGTATCCACTATCTCCATAACGGGTGCTATAATCTCTTCTTGCTCCTCCGACGATTCAGATGACTTTTTTGATGATGGCTATTATGATAATGGTTATTATGATGATGGCTATTACGATGATGGCTATTACGATGATGGTTATTACGATGATGGTTATTACGATGACGGCTATTATGACGATGGCTATTATGACGATGGTTACTACGATGACGGCTATTATGACGATGGCTACTATGACGATGGCTACTATGGAGAAGCTCAAATAATACGCGATATCCTAATTGGCTCCAACTGGAAAGTTGCCAGTTATATTGATAGTGGTGACGATGAAACTTCAGATTATAATGGCTATACGGTTGACTTTAAAATTAACGACCAAGTCACCGCAACCAATGGAAGTAATACCAATAATGGAAGTTGGTCCGTTAACAGTTCTGGATATGAATTGACCTTAAACTTCAATGGAGCTCCTTTTGATGAGTTTAACGATGATTGGGACATTATAAGTGTAACCCCTAACAGAATAGAACTTCGCGATATAAGCGGAGGAGGCAGTGGAACCGATATTTTAATTTTCGAGAAAATATAGTCTGTTTGTTGTTTTATATGTTTGATTGGACATTTCACTAAATCTTTTATGGAAATGTCCAATTTTATTTAACCCCTTCTTTCATTTTGAAAAAAATACTCTTTCTTCACGACACATTTTTGGAAACACCCCGCGGTGCAGAACTTACCATTAAGGAATTGATGGCATTGGGGGAAAGAAAAGAATATTTCGTTGCAGTGGATTTTCTTAAAAATTTTGAAGAAACTAAATCCAAAATTTCAAAAACAGATTTAGTAGTTTTAAACAGTACCTCCCGCTGTCATTTTGAGCTGGATTTGGTAAAATATCTCCTTACTCAGCAAGTTCCGTACATCAAAGTGGAATACGATTATAATTTCTGTGTACGCCGAAATATTTTGTGTACCGTAGATTACAACATCCGCAACTGTTGCAATCCAGATAAATTTCACCTTTTCAGAAAGCTGTTTTCCGGCGCAGCTTTAAATATTTTTCAATCCCCAAAACATTACCAATCCCATTTCGACTTTTATGGCGAAGCAGTCGCAAATCATTTGATCATGCCACCCACCGTAGATGTTTCCCAGCTAAAGCCTTCCGAAGAAAAAGACGAAGAAACCATTCCGTTTTTTGGCGATCTCAACTTTTTAAAAGGCGGCCACGAGTATGTGACCTATGCAGAAGACCATCCTCATATAAATTTTAAAGTATTCGGAAAAAACCGTTTGCGTCGTGAAATGCCCAATAACATGACGTTCCATGACCCCATTTCAAATACCGAAGTGCTTGAGATTCTTGGAAAGACAAAACAGTTTATTTGCAAGCCCGTATGGCCCGAACCTTCGGGAAGACTTGCTGCAGAAGCATTTCTTTCAGGTTGTGAAATTCTTTCAAACGATAGAATAGGAACTTTTTCTTTTGATTTTTATCCTGATAATTTTGAAAAGGCTAAAGCCGAAATGCAGCAGGCACCCGAAAATTTTTGGGCTGCAGTTGCTGAAATACTGAACAATTCAGAAAACATCCAAGCGCCAAAACTCAAGAAAGTTTTGGTTTATAAAAGTTACGGGGGTTTAGGCGATATTTTCTTTGCCATCCCGGCAATATACAAACTCGCCAAGGTTTCTGAAGAGCTTCATTTTGCGGTAGCGCCAAGGCTGGTAGATTTTTTCAGCAAACATTTAAAGGGTGTTAAAGTGGTGAGTGAAACCGACGCGCGTGATGGTGAATCCAATTACGATAATATTTATGAACTGGGCAATTATCCAGCTTTCCGAGGGTACGATTTGCCGCACGCGCTAAAATATCCAACTCATAAAAAAGTAAAGCAGCACGCCATTCAGCATTATATAGATACAGTTTCAAAACTTCATATTGATATAGACAATCATTTGGAAAGCTATCCCTATTTTGAAAATAATAAAGATTTGGATAAACCGTATTTTGTCATACACCACGGAGCTGGGTTTTTGCTAAAAATATGGCCCACTGAAAAGTATGCCGTGTTGATTGAAATGTTAGCGGAAATCTTCCCAAATCTAGATTGCAAAGTTATTATGGGCCTCGATGACCCTGATATTGAAAAACATTTTAGCAAACCATTGCCCCATGTGGAGTTTATTACTGGAGGTATGGTTGAGGTTGGCGAAACTATGGCTGGTGCACTGTTCCATATTGGCAACGATGCAGGCATAACACACGTAGCAGGGGCCTTTAATGTACCCACAGTAGGAATATATGGCCCCACCGGCCCCGGAAGTTGGGGGAGTTTTGCACAACACAACCACCTTATTTGGGGTAAAAAGGGCGTGTGCAACCTAAAATGCAATTATGATGTTATCCTTAATTGTAGCCACAGAATCTGTTTAACCTCTGTGACCGAAAATAGGGTGCTAGAAGCACTTTATAACCTCCTGCAGGAAGCGTACCCCAATTATGAAGCTAGGCTTATCCCAAACCCCCAAGCTTCGATGGAGTTTGGAAAAATGGATTGCCTTATTAAATTGGGAGAAAACGAATTGTTATTGGAGTACCATAGTTCAGAAATGAAAACGGAGGTAGAAAAGTTGTTTTCCAATAAGATTTCGGAAATGCCATTGAGCGGTGATCTTAAATTGGTGGCCGATGTTTTACTACAGCAAAAAATTATATTTAAAGTTCCCACATTCAATTGAAATCATTTTTTTTCAAGATGGCTTTTACTATCTTCACGCCTAAATTATAACAAATGATTGTAGACCTTATAAAGAATCGCAGAGCGGTTTTTCCTGCCCAATATAACAATCAGCCTATCTCCAAAGAAGAAGTTTTAAATATTCTTGAAAGTGCAAATTGGGCGCCCACCCATAAGCGAACAGAACCTTGGCGTTTTAAGGTTTTTCATGGCGTGTCTCAAATTGCATTGGGCAAATTTATGGCTGAAACCTATAAGCAGACAACAGAAAGTTTTTCAGAATTTACGTATAACAAATTCATGGATAATCCCGTAAAAGCTGGATGTGTAATAGCAATCTGTATGCAGCGCGATCCAAAAGAAAGCATTCCGGAGTGGGAAGAAATTGCTGCCACGGCAATGGCCGTCCAAAATATGTGGCTTACCGCGCATGAGATGAACATTGGCGCTTATTGGGCTTCTCCGGGGATTCTAAAGTATATGGACAAATTTATTCAACTGGAAGAAGATGAACAATGTCTTGGATTTTTCTATTTGGGAAAATATAACGGGGAACTACCCGAAGGAATACGCAAGAGCACGATCGAAGAAAAAACGGTTTGGATGTAATATTCAAAATTTAAAAGTTAAGATTCAAAATTTACAAGACCTCACGGATATTAAAAATCTGTGAGGTTTTTTTATAAAATAAATAACTAACTAATTAGTTTAAACTAAAAAATTAGTTATATTTGAATTTCGGCTACGCTCAATGACCTTTATTTGGTTTTTATGTAGTTCCCAAAAGTAAAATTTGAATCTATACTAATGAAACAACTAACCAAAGCAGAAGAAGATATTATGCAAATCCTCTGGGATTTGGAGGAGGCCAATGTTGCCTCGATTATAGAGCAATTGCCAGAGCCAAAGCCTGCCTACAACACAGTTTCCACCATTGTCAGAATTCTTGAGAGCAAGGATTTTGTAGATTACAGAAAGGAAGGACGGGGCCATGTTTATTTTCCGAAGGTGAAGAAAACGGAATACAGCAATCAATCCTTGAACAAACTGATGGAGGGTTATTTCCAAGGCTCCTTTAAAAGTATGGTTTCTTTTTTTATGAAGAAAAACGACATAAGCATTCAGGAAATGGAGACCATTATGAAAGAAATCAATTCTGAAAAATCTGAAAAATGATACACACCCTATTACAAATACTCGTTTTTCAAACCCTTTTTTTGGCAGTTTACGATCTCTTTCTGAAAAAGGAAACGTTCTTCACATTAAATAGAATTTACCTTTTAATTACACCCATTTTGGGCTTTGCGCTGCCTTTTGTAAGTATTGGGTTTATCCAGCAAAACATTCCGCAGGAATACATATTCCAGCTGCCAGCAGTAGTGATCGGCGGTGAAGTTTCTGAAGTATCCTCAAGTGCAAATTCTTGGTGGCCTCTTAATTTTGGCACGGTTTGGATTTTCGGAATGTTTGTAAGCGCGGTAGTTTTCTGTCGAAAATTATATAAAATAACAAAGCAGAAATTTTTGGGAAACACCGAAAAACTCCCTGAATTCCAATTGATAATCCTTCCCAAAACTGATGTGGCTTTTTCCTTTTTCAACACTATATTTTTAGGAGAAGACATTTCCGAAGAGAAAAAAGCGAGCATTATTGCCCATGAAAAAATTCACATAGCTCAAAAACATTCGGTAGATCTTCTTTTTTTTGAAATGCTCCGCATCGTCTTTTGGTTCAACCCCATGATTTATCTATTTCAAAATAGAATCGCCACGCTTCATGAATTTATTGCAGATGCTAAGGTTACAATTCTGAAAGATAGAAAACACTACTATCAAAGTCTGCTTTCGGAAGTGTTCCAAACCGAAAAAATATCATTCATCAATACATTTTTCAATCAATCATTAATCAAAAAACGAATCAGTATGCTACAAAAATCAAAATCAAGAAAAACAGCGCAGTTAAAGTATTTACTGCTATTGCCAGCAATTTGCACAATGTTAATTTACACCGCGTGCAGCAATGAACCCAAAACAGAGGAAACCCAAACGGTACAACAGTCAGACTCTGAGGTGATGAATAAAATAAACGAGCTGGCCGAAGCAATTATGAAAAAAGGTGAAATGACACCTGAGGAAGAAAAAGCGCTAAAATTGCTTACTACGGAAGCGCAACCGGGGGATAAGGTGTATACTTCGGTACAGGAATATTTGGATGAAACTGATGGAGAGGGAGATATGTCCGTTGCTTTTTCTGAAATAGAAAGAGTACCAACCTATCCCGGTTGCTCAGGCGATAATGAAATGTTGAAGAAATGCTTTACAGAACGCATTAGTGCTTTTGTGGGAGAAAATTTCAACACAAAGCTGGGGAATGATTTGGGGCTCACGGGTAGACAACGCATTGTGGTTCAATTTAAGATTGACGCATCAGGAGACATCGTTGACGTAAAGGCAAAAGCTTCAAAACCAGAACTTGAAGTAGAGGCACTTCGCATTATTGCAAAACTCCCGCAAATGCAGCCAGGCGAACAAAAAGGCAAAAAAGTGAGCGTAATTTATTCTTTGCCTATTATTTTTGAAGTAAAATAAGCTTTTATCCACATATTTTTTTAAGCCGAAGAATTTCTTCGGCTTTTTATTTTTTGAAATAAGAACAGCCACCAACCCAGTAAGTTTCAATAAATTTGTACTTTTCAAAGTAGAATTTATTTCTGAAATGATAAAGCGCTTCCATTTGGTTTTTCTTCTGCTGTTGGCAACTTCCTGCCAGTTTTTTGAGACCGAAAGAGTTTCTTCCGAAGAACTATTTAAGGAAGAAATTAAAGCTATTGATTGGAAAGACGTAGATCGATATCCTTCTTTTCCCAACTGCGAAGATATTTTGGAAAAACCCGAACAGAAAGCTTGCTTTATAAATACTATCAATTCACGTTTGTACCAATCCTTAGGTCATGATGAGATGATAGCGGTGCGGGAAATATATGATACCGTAAAAGTAAATTTTGAAGTGAGCAGCAGTGGCCAACTTTCTATTCTTGAAATAAAAATGGACACCTTGTTGCAAAAGGAATTTCCCGAGTTAGAAAACTGGATTTTACAAAGCATTGATTCCTTGAAGCCTGTGGCTCCTGCCTATAAACGTGGAATTCCTGTGAAAACCCAATTCACATTACCGGTCATCATTAAAACAAATTGATTACAGATTGAATTTATAACCGAGTGTAAAATCTATCGGGAACTCTCCATTATTATCTACACTTAAACCCACAATATCATTATAGTTAAACGTGATATAACCGTTGCCCAATTTATAATCTGCACCTAAGCCAAATGTAATCGGGGCGCTAAAATCGCTGCCGGATTCTTTATTCATGATAGCCGATCCACCAAGGGGAATGACAGTGTATTCTCTGCTTGAAAAGGTCAATGCCGCAAATTTGGTATTTATAAAAGCATCGAACTTAGGTGTTTGTACAAATTTAAAGCGATAATTTAATGACAATTGAGAAGCAGAATATTGGTATTCGCTGCTTTCAAAAGTTTGTTTGAACCGAAACACTAGAGAATGTCTTCGCAACTTAACATTATCAATCAATTCTAAATCTACTCCAGCAATAGGCTGCAACTCATTTGTAGGGTTTTCTGTATAAACACTATTACCAACCCCTATAAAAGCCCCTAAGCGAAACTTTAGATCGATTGATTTTTCGGTTTCTCTGAAATTGGGATCCTTCTTCTTATTGTATTCCGCAAAAAAAGCGTGTAAGCTTGGCAATGTCAGTTTCACCTTTTCAGTCGAAACCGGGGCGTCACTGGTCAGTTGCTGTAACGTTTGCTTGTATTCCTCCTGGTAATCACCGTTTTGTTTTGTGTTTTTCAGTTCAACAATATCATTTCCTTTCTTTGAAAAATATCGGTATTCGCCATCTACGGTGTTCCAGAGCAAAGTCAGTGTGCCCTCAACTTCGGTATTCAAAGTATAGGTTTGGCCATCCACGGTATATTGCTGCTGTGCCTGGAGTGTTCCTGCGGAAAGTATAAAAAACAAAGCGAAAATGGGGAAAAGCGATTTCATAAGGGCGGGTTTTAAAGTATGGCTAAGGTAAAAAATTAAATCAATTTATCATTGCTTTTCGAAGCTTCGCCCTTTCCAGGAATAGTTTCCGCGGAAACTTGCAAATACTACTGCCAAAACGATTGCTGCATACACAAACGGCTGCCACAGAAATTTCCAAAACATAATTTTTCTGCCAAAAAAGATTGCAGCTTGCCTCACAATTATATAATCCGTAATTATTTTGATAAAAAGCAATGAGGCATAAAGCAGCGCATTTTCAGAATGAAAGACCATTAAAAATGGAATTGCCAAAACTGAAATGTTTACCAAAAATACCAACCCTCCCAAAAGTAAGGAAAGCGTACTTTTCTGTTTTGAAGTTTTTGAAGCCCAACGAATTCGTTGATTTAAAACATTTTTCCAAGTAGATTGCGGCTTTGTGGAAACGATGACTTGTTTTGATTTTAAAAATTGAACTTGCCTTGGAAAGCGTTTTTTCATCTTTTCCAACAGAAAAATATCGTCGCCACTTGCAATGTGGTCGTTTTCTGAAAAACCGTTTACCTCCAAAAAGGCATCTTTTCTGTAAGCTAAGTTTGCACCATTACATAGCAAAGGGCGCCTCATTCCAAAGCTGCCAATAGTTACAGCCTGCAAACTAAAACCGTCGAGTTGTTGAAAGCTTTCAATAAAATTTCCGTTTGATTTGTAGATTACCGGGCCGCAAACCATCATAGGATTGTTTTTTTGAATAAAAGCGTCAAGGGTTTTTAGCCAGTTTTTTGGAAGCTCGCAATCTGCATCGGTTGTTACAATCCATTCAAAGTTTGAGTTTTTTATCGCTTCAGAAATAGCATCTTTTTTGGGTGAATTTGAAATGCGTTTATTTTGAAGAATTTTTATTGAAAACCTGCTTTTTTCTATCGCTTCAGAAATAATTGCTTCGGAATTATCTTCGGAAGCGTCATTCACAAAAATGATCTCAAACATTTTGCTCGGATAATTCAGATTTTCAACAGTTTTTAAAAGCACTGGCAGGTTTTCTGCTTCATTTCTAAAAGGAATTACAATACTGAAATGGCTCTTTGCAGCAATTTCTTCGGCTTTAAATAAACTAACTTTTTTGAAGCTGTAAACAACAATCGCCATAGCAATCAAATAGGCCGCAAAAAGTATCAGAATTGCCCAAATCATCGTGTGATGGGTTGATAGGTAAGTACGAAAAAACTTCCCAAAAGCGAAGGCAGCACAAAATTGAATAGCCACATTGCGAGCACGGTTGACAGCACAACCAACTCTGGCACTCCGGCAAATGAAAACAGCCACACCGCCACACCACCGCGGATTACAACTTCAAAAATGAAAAGGGTGGGCAGGATGGAAACTAAAAAGTACATTGCAAAAATGAGCGGGATAGCTTCTGAAAATGTAATGTTTGCATTAAAAAAGAGTAGCAAACCATAAAACATACTGCTGAAAATTGCATAGCGAACGGTGGAAAACAATACTGTTTTAAACTTTATATGAAAAGGAATTTTTTTGAAAAACTGAACCACTTTGGCTATTGAAAAACCTTTTAGCAAAAGTTCTTTTTCCTTAAAATAATAGGCGATTGCAAAAAGTAAAATAACGCCAATTCCAAAGTAACAAAGTGTGGACACTGAAAAGTCTATATTAAAATTTCGCAGCAAATATAGGAGTCCAAAAATTCCAAAAAAGCTCGTAGCCAGCATTTGTGCTGCACCCGAAACGAAGTTGAGCAAGAGTATTTTTTTTCGCTTTTTGTTTTCAAAAAACATTGCCTTTGCACCGTATTCGCCAATACGGTTTGGGGTTGCCAAAGATACCGTGAGTGCGGCTAAGCTTTGTTTTAATGCAGTTTTAAAACCTATTTCTTCAAAAGAAGAAACCAAGGCTTGCCATTTCAGAATTTCAAAAAACCAATTGCTGGCTGCTAAAAAGCCAAAAAACAATAATGAATATATTGCAATATTCCCTTTGGAAAAAATAGTGGTCGTAAAGTCACTAAAGCCCAGTGAGGTATTGTTTTTCAGTTTGAAAAAAATATACCCGAAGGTTATAGCAATCACCAAAACTTTGGCGGTGACAAGCAGATATTGTTTAGCTTTGTGGGGTAAGGCAATCATAGCGCTAAAATACAAATTACTGTCTTCGAACGGGTTTATAAATGGAAAGTAAAACGGAAAAGATTATTTTAGGAATTGACCCCGGAACTACAATTATGGGTTTCGGTCTCATAAAAGTTGTGGGCAAAAAGATGCAATTTATACAGCTGAACGAGTTGCACCTCAAAAAGTATGATGACCATTACCTAAAATTGAAACTCATTTTTGAGCGTACGGTGGAACTTATAGACACACATCATCCTGATGAAATAGCCATTGAAGCGCCGTTCTTTGGAAAAAACGTGCAATCCATGCTCAAGCTTGGAAGGGCACAGGGTGTGGCAATGGCGGCGGGACTTTCGCGACAAATCCCTATTACAGAATATTCACCCAAAAAGATTAAAATGGCCATTACCGGCAACGGAAACGCCAGTAAGGAACAGGTTGCAAAAATGCTCCAAAGTCTTTTGAGCTTAAAAGAATTACCGAAGAATTTGGACAGTACCGATGGTTTGGCAGCGGCCGTTTGCCATTTTTACAATTCCGATAAAGTTGAGGTTGGGAAAAGTTATACTGGTTGGGCGGCTTTTGTGAAACAAAACGAAAACAAAGTCAATAAGCAATGAGCATTTATCAATGACCAATTATTTTGAATGATGAATAAACAAAACCCATTGTCTGAAAAATCGTATGTATTTGCATTGAGCATTATTGATATCTATAAAACGCTGTCTAWTGAGAAAAAAGAGTATATTTTATCAAAGCAATTACTTAGCTGTGGAACTTCCATTGGCGCAAATGTAGCAGAAGCTAATGGCGCTATTTCAAAAGCTGATTTTTCAGCTAAAATTTCAGTAGCTTATAAAGAAAGTCTAGAAACTAAATATTGGTTATCATTATTAAAAGATTCAGATTTCATTATTGTTGAGGATTTTGACGCACTATTTGATAAAGCAGATGAACTATCTAAAATACTTTATTCTATCCTAAAATCTACTCGTATAAAACCAAATCAATGATTGCTAATTGCTAATTGTTAATTGTTTACTGAAATGAGCGGAATTTACATTCACATTCCTTTTTGCAAACAGGCGTGTTATTATTGCGACTTTCACTTTTCCACTTCACTGAAGAAAAAAGGGGAACTTGTAAATGCGTTGTGCAAAGAGTTGGTGCTGCGCCAAAATGAGCTGATTGGTACAGTGGAAACCATTTATTTCGGGGGCGGCACGCCTTCATTATTAACGATTGAGGATTTAAGAATGTTGATTGATGAAGTTTACAGAAATTATAAAGTTTCGGAAAAACCTGAAATAACCCTCGAAGCAAACCCAGATGATATTGTGTCAGTTCGAGCGCAGGCGAGAACTATTTTTAGCGACTATAAAGCCATTGGGATAAATAGACTCTCAATCGGCATCCAATCTTTTTTTGAGGAAGATTTAAAACTGATGAACCGCGCCCATAATGCTTCCGAAGCCTTGCAAGGTATAAAAGAGGCGAGACAATATTTTGAAAACATCACCATCGATTTAATTTATGGCATCCCCGGATTGACCAATGAGCGCTGGAAAAAAAATCTTGAAATTGCCTTAAACCTCGATGTCCCCCATCTTTCGTGTTATGCTTTGACCGTTGAGCCAAAAACTGCCTTAAAGAAGTTCATTGAAAAAGGCATTGTACCGCCCGTAGATGAGGAAGTTGCAAAGCAACACTATGAAATATTGCTTCGTGAAACCGAAAAAGCCGGGTTGGAAAACTATGAATTTTCAAATTTTGGAAAGCTCGGTTTCCATTCCCGAAACAACACTGCCTATTGGGAAGGCAAACCTTATTTGGGCATTGGCCCTTCTGCGCATAGTTATGATGGAAAATCACGCAGTTGGAATGTAGCGAACAATACGAAATACATAAAAAGTATTAGTGCTGGCGAACTTCCGTYTGAAAAGGAATTACTTTCAAAAGAAGATAAATATAACGAGTATATAATGACAGGGTTGCGAACCAAAAAAGGTGTTTCTTTTGAAAGAATTGAAAATGAATTTGGAATGGAATATTCAGCTTATCTTTTAAAACAAGCCGAAACTGCTTTAAAAAATGAGCTTTTAATCCTTGAAGGCAAAACTTTAAAAATTTCAAAAAAAGGAAAGTTTTTGAGTGATGGCATTGCGGCAGACTTATTCTTAGTAAATTTAGATTAATGAAAGCAACCCTTGAAATTAAACATAAAACCATTCTCGTTGATCTTTCCAAGCCTTTGGATATTTCAATCCCTTTACGGGCTTCGGACGAAAACCCATTGGCGTGGTATCAAAACGAACCTACTATTGAGCCTGTAAAAATGGGTGATTGGACGGGAAAGGTTTCTAAAGGTGCTTCGGTGAATTTCAATAATGTGTTTTTCAACCCTCATGCTCACGGCACACATACCGAGTGTTTCGGTCATATTTCAAAAGAATTTCATTCCATAAATGATTCATTAAAAATCTTCTTTTTTTTAGCCGAAGTGATTTCGGTACAACCCGAAAAAGTTGGGGAAGATGAGGTTATTTCTGAAGAAAGCATTGCAAAAGCATTAAACGGAATAACGCCCGAAGCCATTGTAATCAGGACACTTCCGAATACTTCAGATAAAAAATCAAAACATTGGTCCGATACCAATTGGCCGTTTCTTCACGAAAAGGCTGCTCTCTTTTTACGGAAAATAGGAGTAAAACATTTGTTGATTGATTTACCCTCGGTAGATAAGGAAAAGGACGAAGGCAAACTTTTGGCGCACAAGGCTTTTTGGAATTATCCACAAAGCCCACGTGAAGATTGCACAATTACAGAATTGATTTATGTTCCCACTTCAGTGGAAGATGGCAGCTACTTGTTGAATTTGCAGATAGCCTCGTTCCATAATGACGCTTCGCCTAGTAAGCCGGTTTTATATAAAATTTTTTAGTATGCAAACGATTTTAAAAATTGAGGAATTAGCACAATTTCTCTTCGGGGTTTTTCTCTTTTCACAATTGGATTATGTATGGTGGTGGTTTCTGGCATTGCTGCTTACACCAGATATTGGAATGTTGGGATATTTGATAAATACTAAAGTTGGCGCTTTTACTTATAACCTTTTTCACCATAAAGCGATTGGCATTGCCATTGGTTTATCAGGATTTTATCTGAACAATTCATTGTTAATTTTAATAGGCGTAATTTTGTTCTCACACGCTTCCTTTGACAGAATTTTTGGTTACGGTTTAAAATATCCARACAGTTTTAAAAATACACATTTGGGAAGCATTGGAAAATAATACCATGGAATATCTTTTTATTGGCTTGGCCGTTGGAGCCATTGTAGCTTACTTTCTTTTTGCACGTTTCAGCAGTGGCCGAAAGCGTGAGCGGGTAAACACACAGTCGGTAATTTTGATGGAAAAAATCCGCAGTGTGTGTAAGTTTATTACCATAGAAGGTGATTTTTCTGAAATTTTCCATTACGAAAATGTGAAAGATAAATGGCTGAATTTACTTTTGGGAAAAAAGAAAGCCTTGGTTTTGATTGAAGCAAAGGCACACATTGGGTTTGATCTCACAAAAGTGAAGATGCACGCCGATACAAAAAACAGAACTATTATTTTAACCAATTTTCCCCAGCCCGAACTGCTAACTATTGAAACAGATTTTAAGTATTACGACAAGCGTGAAGGTTGGGCAAATCCTTTTACCGCAACAGATTTGACCGAAATTAACCAAGAAGCTAAAAAACACATAATAGATAAAATTCCCGAAAGTGGACTTTTCAACGAAGCCTCAAAACAGGCTTTGGAAACTATCCAGTTAATGGAAAAATTAGTAGAAACAATCAATTGGAAACTAGACTATGCTGCACTTTATGCCGCTGCGGAAAAACCCAAATTAAAGCAATGAATATAGAACAGTTTCGTGAATATTGCATTGCCAAAAAAGGAGTTACTGAATCATTTCCCTTTGGTGAGGATGTACTCGTTTTTAAGGTAATGGGCAAGATGTTCGCACTCGCGGGACTTGAAAATCATCCTGCAACCGCCAATCTAAAGTGCGACCCCGAGCGCGCTATCGAACTTCGGGAAGAGTACGATGGACTCATCCGCCCAGGCTGGCATATGAGCAAGGTTCATTGGAACACCGTGGAACTGGAAAGAAATATTCCGAATGGATTGATTTTAGATTTAATTGATCACTCCTATCATTTGGTGGTAAATAGTCTGACCAAAAAACTTCAAACACAACTTGCATCGCTTTAAAATAGTACCAAGACAGATGAGTCATCCTTCCGATTTTTACAAATTACAGATTGATATCCACGCAGAGGATCTACAAAAAGTAAAGCGTAAATTGGCACTTTCCAGCACGATCAGGCTTGTGGCTTTTTTGCTTGCTTGTGCAGGAGTTTATTTTTTCTTCGGAAATGTAAAAGTAGTTATAGCCATTATTGTCTCAGCGGTTATAGCATTTGTTTATTTGGTTTCAAAGCACAGCAATCTACAGTACGAGCGTGAACTAATAAAAGCTTTGATTACCCAAAATGAGACCGAGCTTGAAGTAATGAATCGTGTCTTCCATCATTTGCCTTCTGGCGAAAAATACAAAGATCCTCTTCATTTTTACAGTCAGGATATAGATCTTTTTGGGCGTGGTTCCTTTTTTCAATATTTGAATAGAACTGCATTGGAAAGCGGGTCAGATTTTTTGGCAAAACTTTTTACGGAAAACGAAATTGAGGCTATCCCGAAAAAGCAACAAGCAATAAACGAGTTGTCTGAAATGCCAAAATGGCGACAGCATTTTTCAGGAATTGCATCTTTGGTAAAAACGGAAGTTTCCGCAACCGAAGTAACCGAGTGGCTTAAAAACTACAAAGCTTTTGTCCCGAAGTGGGTAAAACCTGTTTCGCTTGTTTTTTCGCTCATTTCCGTAATATTGATTGTGCTGAACTATCTTGATGTGATATCCGGCTACGCTTTGGCGGGCTGGTTCTTTTTGGGTTTGGCCATTTCAGGCAGGTATTTAAAAAAGGTTAACGATCTTTCATCGCATACTTCAAAAATTCAAAGCACTTTTGAGCAGTTTCACAAGCTCATTTTAGAAATTGAAACCCAAGAATTTTCTTCAGCATTGCTTTCCGAAAAGAGAAATTTGATTGTAGATACTACTTCAAAAGCTTCTTCGGTTTTAAAGAAATTCGCCAAGCATTTGGACGCGCTGGACCAACGCAGCAATATGCTCATCGGGATCATTGCAAATGGTTTTATGTTGCGCGATTTGCGACAAAGCTACAACATAGAGCAATGGCTGGAGGCTCATAAACAGAGTGTTCCAGTGTGGTTTGATGTGATTACTTTTTTTGATGCCTATAACAGTTTTGGAAATTTTGGTTTTAACCATCCAMMYTAKRYTTKWSYKWMKWTCAGTGAAGATGTTCCTGTTTTAAAAGTGAAAGGTGCCGGGCATCCCTTATTAAGGGAAGCGACAATGGTACGCAACGACTTTCAGATCAATTCGGAAGAATTTTTCATTGTTACTGGAGCGAATATGGCAGGAAAAAGTACATTTCTTAGAACCGTTTCACTTCAAATTGTAATGGGGAATATGGGCCTGCCAGTCTGTGCCGAAAAGGCGGAATATAATCCCATAAAGCTCATTACCAGTATGCGTACTACAGATAGTTTGACTGATGATGAATCTTACTTTTTCAGTGAATTGAAACGTTTAAAATTTATTGTGGACGAAATAAAAACAGACCGCTATTTTATTATTCTTGACGAAATTTTGAAAGGAACGAACAGTACCGATAAAGCTATTGGTTCCCGAAAATTTGTTGAAAAACTTGTGGCCAGCAATTCCACTGGAATCATCGCCACACACGATTTGAGTCTTTGTGTAGCTGCGGAAGAACTGCCCGAAGTAAAAAATTATTTCTTCGATGCCCGAATTGAAAACGACGAACTCCTTTTCGATTACACTTTTAAGCCCGGGATCTGTGAAAATATGAACGCTTCCTTTCTGCTGAAGAAAATGCAAATTGTGGATTGATTTCTATAATTACCACAAAAACAATTGCTTGTAATTATTTTTTTATTACTTTTAGTTCAGTTTAGTGCCCTATAAACTTCTCATTTCAGTTTTTTATTCTCCTCAGATTGCCCCAAATATTAAATAGTAATCAATTTTAATATTTATACTAATTTTAATTTTATGGGATTATGAAAACAACCACCAACCTTAAGTTTATTGCAATAGCATCTATTATGCTGCTTTTGAATTTTAGCATTTTCGCGCAAAATGAAACGAACCGGCCAAAGTATCTTTCCGCTACCACCATGCACTGGAATATGGATAAAGAAGATTTTAGCATGGATGCTTGGAAAGCAGTTGAAAAAGAATATTTACAGAAAGTTGTTGCCAAGAATGAGTATATTTCTTCAGCATCCTATTATACGCATCTTTTTTCGCCAGACAATTCAGAAGTACTGTATGTACAGACTTATCCATCCTGGGAAGCGATGGAAAAAGCAGCGGAGCGAAGTGAAGAGCTCGCAAAACAGGCTTGGCCTGATGAAAAAGCCAGAGGAAAGTTTTTCAAAAATCGTGATGATTATTTTTCAGCAAACCATTCCGATGAAATATATGCTCCTTTGGACGGCGCCAAATTAATTCCGCAGGACAATGATGAAGACTTGGTGCTRTACATTCGCCGCACCTACTTTACTTTTCCAGATGATGGATCCCAAAATGAGTTTAATGAAATGCGCGCCGAAAATATGGCGAAGGTTATTTCTAAAAACGAATACATAAAAGGCTATTACCCTAATGTACACGCGTGGGGAAGTGACAAAACTGAATTTGTGGAAGCATTTTTTGTAGATTCTATGTGCGATTTGGAAAAGATGTTTGACAAAAATGGGGAACTTATTTCTCAAGCGTGGCCTGGGGATACAGGAAAGCAAAGAGGTAAAAAATGGAACAAATATTTTACAGGCGTCCATGGAGATTCTGCCTATACTTTAGTGGCTGAACTTTCGAAATAGAAAATTCAGAATTAAAATATTTAGAAAAGGATGTTTTAAAAAGCATCCTTTTTTTATACTGTAGAAGTACGTATTTTCACGGTTTTTCAAATGAAAGGTATTTYTGAATGGATTCAGTAACACAGATTGTTTTGGGTGCTGCCGTTGGCGAAGCGGTTTTAGGTAAAAAGATTGGGAACAAAGCAATGGTTTTGGGTGCAATCGCTGGAACTATTCCAGATTTGGATGTTATTGCAAACTATTTTACCGATACCGTTTCTGCTTTGGAAATCCATCGCGGGTTTACGCACTCCATTGTTTTTGCAGTTGTTTTCGGATTGCTTTTTGGCTGGCTGCATTCGCTTTGGGACAAACGCGCCACTCTCAAGCAATGGTTTGGGTTTTGGTTTCTGTGCTTTGTAACACATCCATTGCTAGACGCGCACACAACTTGGGGCACGCAACTTTTTTGGCCCTTCGATCTTCGGTTGGCGTATAAGAATATTTTCGTGATTGATCCGCTCTATACGTTACCGTTTTTGGTGTTTTTGATTATGGCCATGCTTCAAAAAAGAGGAAGCATCAAAAGGCGAAGATTCAATAATCTGGGGTTGATTGTGAGCAGTGGGTATATGTTGCTTACCTTACTATTGAAGGCAATAACATATACTAAATTTGAAGCTGCGCTCAAGAATCAAAACATAGCCTACACTGCTTTGGAAACCAAGCCTAGCCCAATGAACACTATTTTATGGACTGCAAATGTGGAAACCGAAGATGCTTTTTTAATAGGTGATTATTCTTTTTTTGACACAAGACCGATTCAGTTTTTTACTCATTCAAAAAATCATGGGGCGCTTGGGAATTTAGCGGAAGAAGAAAAAGTAAAACGGCTTATAAAAATCACAAAAGGTTGGTACACCATTACTGAAAGACCGGATGGACTCTATTTGAACGACCTGCGTTTTGGAATGATGAGCGTTGATCCCAAAGCCGAAAAATTTGCCTTTAGCTTTCTGATTGAAAAGGAAGGCAATGAGGTAACTATCACGGAAGAAGCAAAAAACAGCCGTGATGCAGGAAAATTACTTTCCGATCTGTGGAAACGAATAAAGGGAAATTAACAGCTCAAATCTGCAATAATTTTCCATTCACCTTCAATTTTTCTGAATATGATAAGGAAGACTCCATTTGCATTTCCGGCATCACGAACCAAATGGAACTGGCCCATTATGTAATAAGAATCTTTCTCAATTTTGGTAATGGCATCAATTGTAAAGGAAAGATTTCCGGTGTACTCTTTTGAAGGATATCCTTTTTTGTAATTGTCCAAGGTTTTTTGCCAGCCCTGTGTAAGCCCATTGCTGCCATAGAATTTCAAGGAATCGCTTTTCCAGTACCCTTGCATAAAATCCTCAAGATTATTTTGGTTCCAAGCGTCTTCCTGCATTTTCAAAACTGTTAGAATTGCTTTTTTGTCTTCAGTTTCGGTTTGGGAAATAGCGTTAAGTGTTGCAATTAAGCAGATGAAAGTAAATAGTTTTCTCATAGTGGCTATTTTAAAAGTCAGTTTAAATTTACAAATAAAGATTTCAACTCATAATTTCTTTCTCACGGGAATAAAAAAAAATCCTTTAAATTTACTTACATTACAATGTAAGACAGTAAACAACTAATTTAAAAAATCACTTTTGACAAATTCCAAAATAGACATTTCAGGTAGTTATTTAATAAAAACCCTACTAATTGTAGGTGGAATTTTAACGCTTTGCTATATAGGGACAAGCCTAATATTGCCACTATTGGTTGCTGCTATTATAGCTGTGTTGCTTGACAAACCCACCACAAAATTCAAACAATGGGGACTTCCCAATTGGTTGGCTATAACCTTATCGTTAGTACTGATGATTATTGTATTTTTTTTGCTNNKYCKTGGCNNRKYGGTNNACRRWTRASCAMKANYGRCNWYKAYTGGSCYRCYMKKMAAGAAAAGGCAAGTGAAAAGCTTAACAGTCTTTCAGAATGGGCAAATCAACGGCTGAACTGGGATTATCAAAACTATATAGAAAATAATAAACGCTTGGTGCAAAAAGCGGAAAGCTTTGCTACTACTTTTTTATCGAGCGTTATGAATTTACTATCTCAATCACTTATCATTTTCGTTTATGTGGTGCTGCTATTGATGCAGAAAAAGATGTTTATGAATTTTTTCAAAAAACTGGCTTCAAACACGTCCGGTATGACTTCAATTTTAACTGAATCATCAAAAATAATAAGTAAATATCTCTTGGGAAAAAGCAAAATTATGATTTTTCTCTTCGTAATATATTACTTGGGCTTTAGTCTCGGTTCAGTTCCGTATGCATTATTTTTAGCAGTGTTTGCTGCTCTTTTTTCAATTATTCCTTATGTTGGTAATATAATTGGTGGGGGCATTGCGGTGATTCTCTCATATCTTTATGCAGGTACTACACCAGCTTTGATTGTGATCGGTGTGATTTCTGCGGCACAACTTCTTGAAAATTACGTGTTGACCCCCTGGATTATTGGGGATGAAACCAATTTGAATCCCTTTATTACCGTGTTTGGAATTATTCTTTTCTCAATGCTTTGGGGTATGGTGGGCGCCATTATTGCTCTGCCAATTATTGGGGTTCTGAAAGTTATATTTGAACATACCAAAGGCATGGAACCCTATGCGTATTTGATTAAAAAAAACGAATGATTGTTATAGAAGTATGCAGATAGTTGTCTTCTAAAAGCTCTTCATAAAATCTTCTCCAAAAACAGTATTTAACCTGTAGATAAGTTCTTCTGCATTTTCTTTACTGAAAACCATCGGCGGTTTTATTTTTAAAACGTTGTGGTCCGGACCGTCAATGCTCATCAAAATACCAAGCTGTTTCATTCTGTTTGCCAAATAAGAAGCGTGTTCGGGCAACGGATTTTTTTCTGAACCATTTAATTCAAAACCCAAAAACAAACCTTCGCCGCGCACATCGCCGATGATTGGAAATTGTTTTTGAAGAGCTTTTAATTCAGCCATTAAAAAGCCTCCAACTCTTAGCGCATTCTCTTGCAAACCTTCTTCTTCAACAACCTCCAAAACTGTTCGGCCAATGGCGCAGGAAACAGGATTGCCGCCAAAGGTGTTGAAGTATTCCATTCCCGTGTTGAATTTTTCCGCCACTTCTTTTGTGCATGCAACAATGGCAAGTGGATGCCCGTTACCGGCTGGCTTGCCCATTGTTACAATATCTGGCTGAACATCATAAAGTTCAAATGCCCAAAAGCTTTTGCCCATGCGTCCGAAACCTGTTTGCACTTCATCCGCAATGCAGATGCCTCCAGCTTCGTGAACGAATTTGTAAATTTCCTTAAAATAATTGTTTGGCGGCACAATCTGTCCTCCACAGCTTATCATGCTTTCGCCAATAAAAGCAGCGATTCCCTTCCCATCAACTTTTAGGTTTTGAATAATTTCTTTTGCGTGATTTGCATAATCAATTCCGCAATTTTCAGAAGTATATTTTCCGCGGTAGGAATCTGGCAAAGGCAAAATGTGTGTGTTTTCAGGTTTTGGAAAACCGCCCTTTCCTTCAAATTTATAGGAACTCACGTCCATCACGGCGTTAGTATTACCGTGATAGCCAACTTCTATCGCCAAAATTTCCTTGTGGCCAGTAACCGTTTTTGCCATTCGCAAGGCGAGTTCATTTGCTTCACTTCCCGAATTCACAAAGTGGATTACAGACAGATGTGTCGGCAATTTTTTCAGCAAGGCTTCCGCGTAGGTTATAACTTCTGCATGCAAATAACGTGTGTTTGTGTTTAAAACCGCCATTTGTTTCTGTCCAGCGGCGACAACTTTTGGGTGCTGATGGCCCACATGGTTTACGTTATTTACGGTGTCCAAATATTTTTTACCGTCAGCGTCAATCAAATAAACACCTTCGCCGCGGACGATGTGCAGCGGTTTTTCATAGGAAAGGCTCAATCCTTTTCCAAGGTGTTCTTTTCTGAAATTGATCAATTTTTCAGAAGATTGAACGTATTTTGTTTTAAGGTTATCTATTTTGAAAAGCTGGTTCGGGTCTGGGCAAATGCCGCTCCAAACGGACAATTGGTTAAAATAGGTTACGCCTGGAAAATCAATTTTATAATCGAGCATTGAGAACATAACTTGAAAATGAAGATGTGGTGCCCAAACACCGTTTTCGTTTTTATCTCCCAAATAGCCAATACAATCTCCTTTTTTTAAATGAGCTCCTTCGGAGATAGTTGAGATACTCTTTAGTGAAAGATGTCCGTAAAGCGTGAAAAATTCCAAATCCCCAAAAGTGTGTTTTAAAATGATCAATCCCCCGTATTCTTTGTAGCCTTCATCGTTTACGGCGGTTACTACTGTTCCGTCAAACAATGCGTGGACGGGCGTTTCTGTAGGCAGCCAAAAATCGATTCCCAAATGGATCGTTCTGCTTTCGGGGCCGTTGTTTCCTTCTTTGTCATAAGAGGAAGCCGTGTAAAGTGGGCGCGGTTCGCAATATCCGCCAGCAATTATTTTTGATGGATTCTCCTTTTGAAGTTGTTCAATTTTAAACTGGAACAAATCGAGATTGTTGAAATCATTTTTGTTGCCAATCCATGTGCTTGCAGGACTTAAATCGAGCAAATGGATTTCGTTTTTGGCAATCGTTGGGAACAATTCTGAAAACTGAAAGGTATTTTTGGAGGCCCAAGTTTCAAAGTTTTTTGCTTGGGGATGAGTTTCCATTCCGCAGGTATTTCGAAAAGAATAATAGGCAAAATCCTCATTCACATTAAACCATTTCTCCAACAAATCCCAAGCTGGTTTTTCACTGATAACGTAATAATTGTCGTTCGGAAATTCTTCTTTTTTTATTGAAGCGTTAGTAACGGAGGTTACTAAGCGCATTCCAACTAAAGTGTACAGACAATCCAATTCATTTTCTGAGAGTTTGTAATTTTTGTTATAGCCATTTATAACTTCAGAAGCCGCCAAGAGCGGATCGGGTAAATCCATAATTGCATACGCCAAAACTATTGCGAGGTCATTAATAGTTTGGGTAAAAATCGCATCGCCAAAATCAATTAAACCTGTTACTTTTGGATTGTTCAATTCTGAGGAAACCAAAATATTGTAATCGTTTAAATCGTTGTGGACAATACTTTTTGGAAGATTTTTATAGGTAGGTAGAATTTCTTCAAAACGCTTTTGAAAGTAGTGCACAATTTCTTTTTGCTTTCCCGAAAAACGATTTGTGTGTGCATTTATCCAGGTTGAATTCGCTAAATCCCAATCCAAATTTCGGTGCGCGGCGGTATGTTCAAAATTTTGAAGCACCATTGTCAAACTTCCGGCGGCTTCGCCCAAACTATTTCTTAAATTTTCGGTTTTTGGGTTTATCGTTGCCCAAAGTCTACCGGGAAGCCAGGTCAATACTCTTGCTGTTTTGCCGTTGGGAAGGAAGGAAAGCAAATCTTCTTCTTTATTTGGAACAACTTCGACAATGGAAACATCAAGTTTTTTTTCTGAAAGGTGTTTTAAGATTTGAACTTGAAAATCAAGCTGTTCTTTATTCTTTTCCGAAGAAATCTTTAGGAGAAACTTTTCACCGGAGGCTGTTTTCAGTAAAAAATTTTCATCAACATAGCCGTCAAGTTTTGAAGCTTTGACAGCAATATCATAATAATATTGAGTGATTTGTGAAGCTTGTTCGGGGGTAGTTTTAGTCATGCTGCTTTAGGATAATTGACTAACAATAATACTGAAAAAGAGGGGGGCGAAATTAAACTTCCCGTTAAAATTTCGTCCCTCAAACCTGGCTAACACTGATTATAAAATGCTTTTCTGTTTTTTATAAAAGGCATCTGCCTGCATTTGCATAAGCTCTCGGGCCTTTTTTCGCTTGTAATCGTAAAGTTCCTGTTCTTCGGCTATGTCTGCGTACACTTTGTTGTTTATGTCGCGGTCTGTGGTTACGAGCACATCGCGTTGTGTTTTCTGTTGGACAACCCAAGACTTTAATGCGCTTTCCTGTTCTTCCAACTTTAAGTCATAAGCGCCTTTTGGGGAAAGGAGTTTGGCTAAAATAGGCGATGTTTCTATAGCAAGAAAGAGTAAAAAGATAAATAGGGAAGGCAACCACGGCAGTTTGTTTAACGCATTTATACGCGCCATCAATCCATCAAAGCCATCGATGATTGGTTGGGTGTCTGCGACTTTTGTTTTGTATTCGGTGGCTAAGGTTGCTAATTGGGTTTCGGCAGCTGTAATCTTTTCGGCGTTGGTCTTCTTTAATTCGGTTAGGGCTGCGAGCTCTGCGTCGTGTTTTTCTCTTTTTTCTTTGTAAACAGGGCCTTTACCTAATTTTTGTGTACCGGCAGTTCCTTCGGCTTCCGCGATGTATGTGTTATATAGTGCGTTTACTTCGGTTTCCTTATCAGTTATTTCATTTTTTAGACCTTCTATTTCGGTTTCCAATGCTTTTACGGATGGGGTGTATTGAAGCGCCAATTGGTCTTTGTTGGCCAATGTCATTTCATTCTTTTCGGTGAGCAAAACTTGGTTGATTTCCTTTTCGAAAATCTTCATTTCCAAGGGTTTTGAGATAACTATGGCGATGATTATTGCCAAAGCGAGTCGGGGTGAGGCCTGTATCAACTCATCAAAAAAATTGTTGCGCTTTTTGATGGTGGAAACGATAAACCTATCGAGGTTGAAGATCAACAATCCCCAAATGGTTCCGAAGAAAATGGCGGAGTAATAATTGTCGAAAACCGTGTAAAGTGCATAAGCGGCAGCGATGGTTGCCATAACGGCGGTAAAGAAAACAGTGGCGCCAATGCCGGCATATTTGGTGCGTTCGCCGGGGGAACATTCGTCAAGGATGGCGGTATCTGCGCCGGAACAGAAAATGAAAAAGCGTTGTAGCATATTGATTTTAGATTGATGAGTTTATATAACGCAATTTGAATCAGTTTGTTACAGGCTTAACTAAGAAATTCTGAAAATGTACTATCTTTTTAACGTGAAATGGCCACGATAAGTCATTCCGTTTTTGAAAATAGCCTTAAACCAATAGTCAGAAGAGGGCATTGGGGTGCCATTATAGGTGCCGTTCCAACCGTTGCTGTTTTTGTTGAGTACATAAAGTAGTTTGCTGAAACGATCGTATATCTCTATTCTTTGTAATTGGGGGCTATCGGGATTTTGTCCCGCTATTTGCCATGTATCGTGGTAACCATCATTATTTGGAGTGAAAAAGTTGGGGAAACCAAGGATATATACCGTGATGGTTGTAGAGCCACAACCATTTATATCCTTAACCGTAAGAAGATGCTCGCCAGGGCTCAGGTTTTCAAAGACGGGACTTTGCTGATAAGGGCCATTATCCAGCGAGTAGCTATAACTGCCCGTGCCTTCTGCGATTACTGTGAGGATGGGGTTGCCAATATTGCCCGTAAGTTCATAAGTAAGCTGAGCAGTTTCGGAAGGAAGTACAGTAAACGTGCGGGTATTGCTACAAGAATACTCCTCGTTGTTGATGGTTTTGCTACGGGTGACAGTTAGCGTATAGGTGCCCGGTTCATTAACTTCAATGGAAGGGGTGGTTTCACCGTTTGACCAATTAAAGGTTGCATCTGAAATTGTTCCTATGAAACCTGGGTCTATTGTTATGGTACTGGGGTAGGTGTTTAGGCAATAGAAGTAGGTTTCTTCACCTTCAAACTCGGGAGTGTTGACTACACTCAATTTGATTCTGGCAGTGCCAAGGCAACCACGGTCGCCGCTTATTCGAGCATAGATTGTCTGGGTATTTGCTTGGGTATTAATGAATGGATTTGGAAGTGGATTGGTTTGTGAAATAGCTTCGTTATAAGAAAGATGGTAGGTTACTTCTGGATTATTTCCGAAGAGGGCTTCTAATTCTAAAGTGATTTCAGAAAAATTGAAACTTGCGAATCCTGGGGTGCCCGCTGTGGAACAATTCACCAAAAAGAAATCGGAAACCGTGTTTGTGGTGGTTTTTAAGGTTACTTCTGCCACGCCTACGCAGCCATAATCAGACACGGTGCGGGCGTATACTATTTCGTTTGGCTGGGTATTGGTATATCTTTCGGGATTTCTTATGGGGTCTATATTGTTCTGGGCCTCCGTGAGGCTTTTATGAAATNMMMRTMCGCGAARTMRRSSRTSTNNCCAYTGWTKWYYANNYCWKCGSCATCRRAMRSATWKMMGSKMSYTNSSCMGKWYSMGAGGGGTTCGCACTGATATAACTCAGTATTTTGAACGGCTACCGGGCCGCCATATTCAATCAATACTTCATCTGAGGCTATGCAGTTATTGCCATAGTCTATTTCTACTTTATAAATACCAGCGGTGGTTACCGTGAGCTGGGCGGAGGTTTCACCCGGGATGATAATGCCGTCTTTGTACCATTTGTACCCTAAAGGAGTGGTGCCCTGCGGGGTAGCATCGAGGATGTAGGTTTCGTTTTCGCAAAGGGGGTTGTTTGTAACAAAGCTTCGGTCTGGACCGAGGTTTGCCGCAATGTTGAAACTGCCACCTTCCAAAAAAACGGCGGAGTCGTAACGGTAATTGGCCTCGTCTGCGATTACAAGTTTTATGTGATAGGCTTGATTGACAGTTACGGGGGTTTGTGCAACGAGAATTTTGGTTTGGCCGTTGAAGTTTATGGGCACATTTGGGCCGTTCCAGCCTTCAAAATAGGTTTCGTTTATGGGGGGGCAGGCACCGGGGATGCCCGAATGGACAGTTGTGACAAGCACTGGGGTGCTTGTGCCCGGAACGAGGGCAATGTTTGTGTAAGTACCGCCAATGGGCTTGATCAAAAAGGCAAAAGCGTCGCTATAAATGCAGGTGTTGGGGTCGCCTTGCTGATATTCTTCTGAAGCGAAGAGGTAGCGGAACTGAATATTGTCTGCATTGGGAACAAAATCGAACTCAATGATAGTTGCATTGGTTGTGTTTGAGATATTGAGGGCGGTTTCTAGATCTGTATCGCCGGGCCAATTGGGGGCATCGTCATCGCTGAGGGATGTGTTAGGACCGGGAACGTTTTGTAGCTTGCCCGTGCTCATTACAATGCCTTTTTCAAAAGTGAAATTACTACCGTTGGCACTGAAATAACCAAAACTCTTGTCGCCATCGGGGAAGTTCCCGGTTGTGGCGGCGGTTATCTGTACGTTGCTTATGCAGCCACTGTCTATTAGGATATCCTCAACAAGTTGTTGGGGGGTGTAGGTGGTAGCATCTACCTGAATGTTTTGCGCCGGGGATAAACAGATACAGCACAGGGCAAACCACAGAAAAACAATAGACTTCATCAAGGGGTACTCCTAACTTTTTTATAGCGGGTGCAAATTTAGTCTTTCTGGGTGCTGGTTTCAAGTTTCTTTTATTAAAGTTTAGTCTTTTTCACTTTGGGTGGGGGAATTGTTTTTTGGAAAAAAAACCATTGCACGATCCTGTGGGATTTTGCAATGGTTTAAATATAAAAAGTATTGAGAATACGCCTTTTACATGGGTTGTGAAACTTCAAATTTTAGCCCACTATTTGAGTCAGTAAAATAGGTTTTGCCACCGCTTTGCGAAACTTTTAATGTCATCTTGCTTTGTGTAATGCTTATGGTCTGGGTGCTCGGGTTGTAGCTCCAGGTGGCATTTTTGTTTGTGGTAGTCTTGTAGGAGTAGGGGCCGTCGTCCTGTTTTTCCTTTATTTCAAAACTGTTATCTGCATATAGGTTTATAACGGCTTTCTGCATTGCAGCGGCCATTTTTGGGTTGCTGCTGCTATTTTCAACATTCGTCACGAGCCAAGTACCGGTGAGGTCTTTCTGGGTAAGCGACTGACTGTGTATTGAAGTGGCAAAAAGGGCGAGAACGAATAGCATGATTGCATTTTTCATAGGTATATTTTTTAATGAATTGATTTATTGTGTTTTTTAACTTTTGTGAAGATAGCAATTTTTCTGCTTTTTTAAATATAGGGAGGTTAATATGATGGAAAAAAAGGAATGAAGAAAGCCCCTTGTAATCGGGGCTTTCTAATTTAGCTAATAATTAATTAAAAAATTACTGTTTTACTATTTTTAGGGTAGCTTGATTGCCGTCATTAGTTATCACGGTTGCGAAATAAACGCCCGCCCCGGCGTTTATTTCCACATCTAAGATTTGTGTGTTTTTATAGTTTGAGGTTGAAATAAATTGACCAAGCGTATTGGTTATGGTAACCTCGGCTTCAGAAAAGCTTTGGCCCAACTTTATAGTAAATTTGTTGTTGGTAGGGTTTGGGTAGGCGCTAATGTGGGAAAGAAAGGTGTTTTGTGAAACTCCTAGTATTGCAGGGGTGGTTTTAAAGATCCAATAGTCATCTAAACCTTTACTGTTTTGGCTTTTGTCTCCAGAGATATTTGAGTCTGAAGAGCAGAACATGGCAAAATTGCCGTCAGCCGTAGGAAGGATATAGGAGCCGCTCTCATCTGCTGAGCCGCCGATGGAGTTTTGGGAGATTATTCCGCCAGCGATATTAAGCTTTAAAAGCCAATAATCATACCCGCCGTTGCTGTTTTCGGTTTTATCGCCGCTTATGTTGCTGTTGCTCCAGCAGGCAACCATATAGGTACCATCTGGAAGTTGCATTACATCGCGAGGGTAGTCAATACCGCTACCGCCTATGGTGTTTTGCCAAAGCATGTTTCCACTGCTGTCCAATTTTAAAAGCCAGGCATCATAGTCGCCTTGTGAGTTTTCGGTCTYGTMTCNCAKMMAKATTRGMKKTGGWRNAGCYNCYYWSSWSRKMWCCKMMMKCTNCSRMTTGNACSMYRWMYMRRRACACATCGCTATCATTTCCGCCAAAGGTTCGGTTCCATTGTACAGTTCCACTTGCGTCAAGCTTTACAATCCAGTAATCATTGCCCCCGCGTGTGTTTTCGGTTTTATCACCTGAAATTGGGGAATTTGAAAAGCCGCCGATAATAAAGCCTCCGTCGGTGGTTTGAAACGCTGCTTGAGGTCGGTCAACCAAACTGCCGCCTATGCTGTTCTGCCAT
The DNA here is from genome assembly GCA_002733915.1 of Aequorivita sp. Taxonomy (GTDB): domain Bacteria; phylum Bacteroidota; class Bacteroidia; order Flavobacteriales; family Flavobacteriaceae; genus Aequorivita. The sequence goes on along the minus strand of NVXN01000001.1, from coordinate 677,221 downwards.
ACTATGCTACCGCTGCTATCCAGTTTTAGTGCCCAGAAGTCGCGCTGTCCGTTGGTAGGATCAGTTTTGTCTCCATTTACATCGCTATCGGAATAACCACCCACAAAATAGCCGCCATCTGCGGTTTCTACTATATAGGTGTCAAATTCTGGTTGGTTGCCACCATAGGTTTTTTGCCAAGTAATATTGCCCGAAGCATCCAATTTTAATAACCAATAATCCAAACCTCCGCGGGAGTTTTCGGTYTTGTCGCCAGAAATGTTTGAATCTGAACCGGCGCCTACTATATAACCGCCATCTGAGGTTTGTTGCATGGAGATAAGATAGTCATCTCCCGCTCCGCCTATAGTGTTTTGCCACATTATATTGCCCGATCCGTCAATTTTTACAATCCAAATATCAATCTGGCCGTTACTGTTTTCAGTCTTGTCGCCCGAAATGTTGCTTGTAGAATAGCCCCCAAGGATGTAGCCGCCATCTGTAGTGGCTTGAAATACTGTTGAAAAATCGGTGTCGCTCCCGCCAATGGTTTTTTGCCAAATAATGGCTGGATCCTGTGGATAAGCAGTAAATATACCCAAAAGGAATGCTAAAAGTGTAATTGAAGTTTTCATTTTTTTGGTTGTTAAGGATTACTATGGGTATATCGGAAGGGTTGGGGAAATGTCATCAAGAAAGAGGGTAGAAGAAAGACGGATGCTAGAAAAAATATTTCGATCTCAGAAATGATTTCTTCGCTTTGTTCAGGATAAAAAAATGCCTCCATATTTCAGAAGGCATTTAGGTTGTTCTCAACCTCACGCGCTATTGAAAGACTATTGTTTTATAATCCTTAAAGTGGTTGGTCTTTCTTTAGCATTTGTATATTCACATCGAAAGCTTTTGCTTATGTCATCGTTTTAAACCAAAAAAGAATTCTATTTTTGTAATCTATCCCTATCATTATGCCGCAACACAAATTTATTGTTTGTAACTATACCCAAGCATTATCATCAGGAAAAGTTAGCTGGCAATCGCCCAGCAATATTGCATTGGTGAAATATTGGGGAAAGTATGGGGAGCAAATGCCGATGAACCCATCCGTTAGTTTTACCTTACAAAACTGCAATACCCAAACCTATCTTTCATTTGAAAAGAAACAGTCCGAAGGGTTTGAATTTGAGGTGTTTCTCGATGGAAAAAGAGAAGTTTCCTTTGAACCGAAGATTCAAAAGTTTTTTGAAAGGGTAGAAGTGTATTTGCCATTCTTGAAAGACTTCAAATTTAAAATTGAAACAACAAATAGTTTTCCGCACAGTAGCGGTATTGCCTCTTCGGCCAGCGGAATGAGTGCTTTGGCACTTTGCTTAATGGATATGGAAAGACAGATGCAACCAGCCATTACCGCTGATTATTTTAATGAAAAAGCTTCCTTTCTTGCACGTTTGGGCTCAGGCAGTGCTTGCCGAAGTGTAGAGGGGCCTTTGATTGTATGGGGTGAACATCCAGAAATTGAGGGTAGCAACAACTGCTTCGGGATACAATATCCTTTTGAGATCCATCAAAATTTTAACGGTTATCAAGATACTATCCTCTTAGTGGATAAAGGCGAAAAGCAGGTAAGCAGCACCTTGGGTCATAATTTGATGGTTGATCACCATTTTGCTGAACAGCGCTTTCGGCAGGCAAAGGAAAATCTTACTAAATTACTTCCAGTTTTTGCAAGTGGCGATCTTCCAGAATTTATTAAAATAGTAGAACACGAGGCTTTGTCGCTACACGCAATGATGATGACCTCTATGCCATATTTCATATTGATGAAACCGAACACTCTGGAAATAATAAATTGCATTTGGAAATTTCGTAAAGAAACCAATAGCAAGCTTTGCTTTACACTGGATGCCGGTGCCAATGTGCACGTACTTTATCCAAAGGTGGAAAAAGATAACGTCTTGCAATTTATTAAAAAGGAACTTTCGCAGTATTGCAAAAACGGAGAGTTTATTGAAGATGAGGTTGGTTTGGGGGCTATCGATATCCAGCGTTAAACCGTCTTTTCCTTTTTATTACTAATAAGTAGCATGACAAGTACAAGAGCTACAATTCCAGCCAACAAATACCACCACCAAGCAGTACCAGTTTTTAAATCTATTGGGGCAGTATCGCCAATAAGAACGAGTCCTGCCCAATATTGTGGCGCTGCGGTACGCCCTTCCGCAATTTCAATATAGCTTAGTTTTGCTTTGCGCAATGCTTCGTCTTTTGGCATCCCTTCGGAAAGATTATCATAAAATAATTTTACAATTTTGGCGCTGGATTCTTCATCTATTTTCCAAAGACTGGTCAAAATGCTTTCGCTTCCGGCATAATTAAAGGCGTGTGCCAATGATATCATCCCTTCACCTGCTTGGTAGGTAGGTTTTCCGGTCTCACAGGCGGTGAGAATGGCAAGGTTTGACGAAAGATTTATGTTGTAAATTTCATAGGAATACAATGAGTTTTCATTATAACTTTCTTCGTCTTCGGTTTTTTTTGCGAAAATAAGTCTGCTCAACTCTGGACTAATATTGTTGCTTTCGGCGTGGGTGCCAATGTGGATTATTTTGTGCTCTTTAGCTTGCTTAATAAATAAATCCTTGCTTGCGTTTTCATTTACAAAATAACGGCCGTTGAAAATTTTGGAATACTTTTTTACCAGATCCTCGCTAAAGGGTTGCGGCAAAAGTGTAAGGTATGTCTTATCTAATTTTACCGAATCTTTTATTGCCAGTTGGTATTCCTCTTTCATCTTTTTGTTGAAGCCGGGGGCAAAGGCGATAAAATCTGAAGAGTAATCAGCTACCTTGCCTTTGTCCTTATAGAGCAACAAACTGAAATTGTATGAAATATCATATTTTGCCAAAAGACTATTTGTGGCCATTTCCTGAAAATTCTTTATCGGTTTGGGCGTAAGCGTTTCAAAACTTAGGTTAAAAAGTTCTCTGTCTGGAACGATTACTACTTTTTGACTAAGCACGTATTTTTCCAGAGGAAACCAAAGTGCTCTGTACAGTTCATAGAGTAGTGGTCTTGTTTTTTCAACAGAAAACTCATCATTTTTTATTATTGAAATGTGACTTTTGACCGATTTGTAATTTAATTGCATCAATTTTTTTATTGAGGGAGAAACCACAAAAGCATAAAGTCGATCTTCAATAAAAATATACCGCACCACGGTTGTATTTTCTGGAATTTTTTGTTGAAGATCGGTCAGTGATTCCTCCAAAGTGGCATAGCGCATTTTATAGTATTTAGGGAAATGTTGCTTGAGCGAATCCAAAAAGCTTTCCCAGTTTTCAGAAGCTTCAAAAAAGGAGTAAAGGCTGCCGTTTTCCGAATCATTTAAGGAAGACCTCATTTTGTTTTTTAAGGTGTTTTCGCGCTCTAATACCTGTGTGGGAATGTGCTGAAAACGAACGTTATCCCGAAGGTTAAGTCGCGAACGGATACGGTTGTAGATACTGGATTCGTGAAGGGCGATGAGCTTATCTAAATACAGTGGATTTTTAGTGGTTTCATAGAGTTCCAGCCGTAATTTTTCGGCAAAAGTTAAAAGTTCCTCGTTTTCGGTTATTAGAAGCGTTACATCTTCGTGGTTGGTAATTATTTTTTTGCGTTGGTCCAGGATGGAAATTCCTTCTTCAATTTGCTGCAAAAGTTCTTTTAAGAGAAAAGAATTTTTGTTTTCTGCCAAATAGTATTTTGATGCTGCATTTATCAGCAAAGCTTGTGGCTTTCTGTATTGGGTAAGGATGGAATCTGTTGTGCTTATTTTTCCGCCTTTATCTAAAACGTTGAAGCGGAGTGCTTCATTACTATATTTTTCTGCTTCTGCATACTCCTTTAAATGGAAATGTACCTGTGCGAGGTTTACGGTGTGGTAAAACTCTTGTAGCGTGTTTTTGAAATCTCCGTTATGGGTAAAATTATAAGTTTCATTGGCCAAAGCGAGGGCTTTTTCCTTTTTTCCGTTTTTAGCGGCAAATAGGGAATATTCCAAAATATTGTCTAAAAAATCTTTGGTATAGGTAGTGCCCATCGTTTTTTGATAGACTATTCTTGCCTTTTCATAAAAAAGGGCTGCATTATCTACATCTTCCTCGTGTTCATAAATAGTGGCTCGGGTAGAAAGGGCTGCTGCTTCCCAATACAAATCTGCGCTGCCGCTACTTTTTAAAAGTAGTAAGGCGGTATCGGCATTTTTGGCGGCACCTTCAAAATCACGGCTGGCTGTTTTTGCTTCCGCAAGAATGATGTTTGAAATGATGATATTAATATCGTTTTCCTCAAAAAGTTTTTTCTTTTGTTCAAAAGAATACTCGATTAATTCCTGTGCGCGCGAATGTTCCCCTAGCGTATTGTAGAAGGTGGCCATATTATCAATAACTATGAATTGATGGTTTTTTGCCTTATAAGTACGGGCTTCATCGGTAGAACGGTTTATATATTCTTGAAACCCTGCGATTGATTCTTCTGAAATGGCGATGGCTTCTTGATTTTTTCCCAAAGCATTCCACAGCACGGCAAGGTTCATCTTTACTAATGCGGGACGATAATACCGATTCATTATATCGGTTTCGTCTGTTTTTTCGAGAACATTCACGGCTTCCTGAAAATAATATTTGGCGCTGTCCAGTTTTGCTTCCTGCCACATCATTCCGCCAAGCGCATTGTAGATTTGGTTATAAAACACATAGTCTTGCTGACCCGTTTTTATCAATAATTTTAAGGCTTTAAGGTAATGTGATTTTGCCAATGGAAAATCACCCAGTTTTGAGGCGTAAAACCCTTGACGGTATTCAAGGCCTGCCAGATCGGTGTTATTGGGGTCTGTGTTTTTTTGGGCAAAGGGAATTGCAGTTTTAAGAAGTTTGTATGCCTCTTTGTGCTTGCCCGCATCATCATATATCCAGCCCAATTCGGTTATGGCTTCAACTATATAATGTGGACTAGCGTATTTTTTTATTTCTTCTGTAAGATTTTCGGCTTTTTTAACAGCAAGATTTTTGTTGCCGCTGTTCAATTTAAAACTTCCTTCAAATTGAATGTAGCTATAGAGGCTATCATATTTTTTTTCAGCTTTGTAAAAAGCAATGTTTTTTGCTGCTTCGGTGCGTGCTTCTGCCAAGGAATCCTGTTCAATAAGGGTTTGGATTTTTTTTACTGTTGTATTCTTTTCCTGTGAAAAGCTATGGAAAAATGTGAAAAGAAACAGTAGTGGAAAGGAAAAGGCAAATCTCCGGTTTTTATTTATCATAATTTAGAGGTTCCAAATAGTTAAATTAATTCCGGGGATAATGTTAAGAAAGATACAAATAATTTTTCTTCAAATTATTTTCGTTTTTAAAACTTTCCCAGAATCCAAAAAAGAGATATTTGGAAAATGCCGCATTAGTCTAAAAAATGTACTCAAAAGAACGTAAATATAATTTTACAAAACTTATATACAGTAAATTGGGAAGGTTTATGAATGGATATGTTCACATATATTTCTGAATATATAATTGCTAAAATGGTTATCTTTGTCGCGGATTTCAGTTTTAAGAATTAAAATCTGTATTTTTATAGCTATAACACCACAATATATGCGCGGCCCCCTCTTTTACTCAAAAATTTTACTTTTCGGTGAATATGGAATTATAAAAGATTCCAAAGGATTATCAATTCCGTACAATTTTTACAATGGTGCGCTAAAAATTGATAAACACCACACTGTTTCTACCCACAAATCAAATGCGAGTTTAAAACGCTTTGCTGAATATTTGGAAACGCTTCAAAAGGAAAATCCAAACTTGGTTTCGTTTGATATGGAATCCTTAAAAAAGGATGTTGAAGCCGGATTGTATTTTGACAGCAGTATTCCCCAAGGTTACGGAGTGGGAAGCAGTGGCGCTTTGGTGGCGGCTATTTATGATAAATACGCCAATAATAAAATCACCGTGCTTGAAAACTTAACACGGGAAAAGTTACTTTCCTTAAAAGCTATTTTTGCCGAAATGGAATCTTTTTTCCACGGAAAATCTTCAGGTCTAGACCCTTTGAATAGTTATTTGAGTCTTCCTATATTGATCAATTCCAAAGATAATATTGAACCTGCCGGTATTCCTTCGCAAACCGAAAATGGAAAGGGTGCTGTATTTTTATTGGACAGCGGCAGTACTGGCGAAACCGCGCCGATGGTCCAGATTTTTATGGAAAATATGAAACAGGAAGGTTTTCGCAATATGCTGAAAGACCAATTTGTAAAACATACCGATGCCTGTGTTGATGATTTTTTAAAAGGGGACGTAAAGTCACTTTTTGGGAACATCAAGCAACTCTCAAAAGTGGTGCTCGATAATTTTAAACCTATGATTCCCGCCCAATTTCACAAACTGTGGAAGAAGGGAATAGATAGCAATGCCTATTATCTAAAACTTTGTGGTTCCGGGGGTGGTGGCTATATGCTGGGCTTCACCGAGAATATTGACGAAGCGCGCAAAGCATTGAAAGATTATAAGCTGGAAGTGGTTTATAGTTTTTAGAAGTTTCTAGAAAATCTCAATTCTTATTTATTACTCCAAGTGAAAACCTTTTATTTGGAGATAATTAATTTTCTATTGGTAAATTTTATTTAGTATTTTGTCTCCTTTAGTAGTTATTCATAAATTTTAATAAATGAAAATAAAACTATTTACAATCGTATGTTCCATATTTTTCATAAGTACTTATGCACAAATCGATTTTGAAGAGAAAATTGTAATAGACAATCGAAATGCTACAAATAGCCCTACTTCTGTATTTGCTGCAGATATTGATGGAGATGGTAACATTGATATGCTTTCAGCTTCAGCATTTGACAACAAAATTGCTTGGTATAGAAACTTGGATGGGCAAGGAGGTTATGGAAATCAACAAGTAATATCCACAGAAGCAATGTCGGCTAGTGCGGTATTTGCCGCGGATATTGATGGCGATGGGGATATAGATGTACTTTCAGCATCTTATTATGACAATAAAATTGCTTGGTACGAAAATTTAGATGGCCAGGGTACTTTTAGCAACCAAATAGTAATTTCCACAGAAGCAATTGGGGCTCGCGCGATTTTTGCTGAAGATATTGATGGAGATGGAGATATTGACGTTGTTTCAGGATCAGGAGATCCTACCGAAGGAAAAGTAGCGTGGTATGAAAATGTTGATGGCATTGGAAACTTTGGATTAGAACATATTGTAAATGATAGTGTTATTACAATTGATGCGGTTTCGGTGGCAGATATTGATGGCGATGGAGATATGGATGTCTTATCAGGAGGCAGTTTCAATAGTCCTTTAGGCTGGTATGAAAATTTAAACTCTCAAGGACAATTTGGGCCACTTCGAACCATTGCAAATTCGGGTATTGATAATTCGGTTTATGCCGTAGACATTAATAATGATGGTGATTTGGATGTAGTTTCTAGTAGCGGTGATAAATTTTCATGGTATCAAAATATTGATGGACAAGGAAATTTTGGCCCTGGACAAATTATTATTGATTATGTATCGAGTCTTTACGCAAATTTTCCGGCAGATATTGATGGTGATGGGGATATTGATGTGGTATCGGGTTATTACTCCGATTCCAACCCTGCAATTGTGTGGAATGAAAATTTAGATGGGGCAGGAAATTTTGGTCCACCGCAAGATGTGAATACAGATTCTTTAATTATTGCATCTCTTTATTGTGCAGATGTTGATAATGATGGAGATTTTGATATACTCTTTGCTTCAGAGGACAGAATAGGTGTTCATGAAAATATTGATGGAGCTGGTAATTATGGACCACAACAATTTTTTACAATTAATGTAGATAGTCCACGATATATAGATATAGCGGATATAGATGGTGATGGTTATCTGGATGTACTTTCTGCTTCCTATAATGATGGAGAAATTGCTTGGTATAAAAAAGGGGTTGGAAATGGCGATTATGGTATTCAAAGGACAATATCAAAAAAAAATTATGCGGCATTTTGTGTTCAGGGAGTTGATATGGATGGAGATGGAGATATTGATGCTTTATTTTCAACAGATTTCTTGGTTGCTTGGCAAGAAAATTTAGATGGAAATGGAAACTTTGGTCCAAAAAATATAATATTTGAAGATATTACGGGACCTTCAGTGAGGGAAGTAAATGCAGCGGATATAGATGGAGATGGTGATTTAGATATCATGTATGCTTCTTTTATGGCTATGGAATTAATTTGGCAGGAAAATTTAGATGGAGAAGGAACCTTTGGGCAACCAAATATAATATACAATGCTTTTGGGTTTGCCCCGATTTCAATTGATATGGCCGATATAAACAATGATGGAGACATTGATATTCTTTGCTCTTCTTTGGGGGTTTTTGGAGAAGATGGGGCAACTTGGTTTGAAAATTTAGGTGGGGGAGTTTTTGGATCACCTGAATTGATCTCTTTAGATACATATTATATTGAAGGTGCTGATATTGATGGTGATAATGATATAGATGTTATTGCGACCAATCGGTTAGACGAAACAATTATGTGGTTTGAAAATATGGATGGGCAAGGTAGTTTTGGTCCAGAGAAAATTATAGCATCAGAGATTTTCACGCCATTAACAGCTTATTCAACTGATATAGATAATGATGGAGATCTTGATATAATTACAGCATCCTATTATGATCAGAAAATTTCATGGTTTGAAAACCTTGATGGAGCGGGAAATTTTGGCTCTCAAAATATAATAAAAAATGATGCGGATAGAGCAAATTTTATCTATGCAGACGATGCTGATGCCGATGGAGATATAGATGTTTTTGCCACCTTAGAAGGTACAAATGAAATTTTATGGTTTAAAAACACTTTAATTTTGGGTGTTAATGAAACAGTCACTCTAAACTTTTACATTTTTCCCAATCCAACTTCAAATTCCTTAAGTATCATTTCTGAAAAAACGATTAAACAAATTGAGGTATATAATAATTTGGGTCAGTTGGTTACTGGAAATATTGTTGTTTTAAATGATGAAAATTTTGAAATAAACGTTTCAAAATTAGTGACAGGTGTTTACTTTCTCAAAATAAAAACTACTGATGGCGAAATAGGTGTTGAAAGATTTATTAAAGAATAAATTAGTTGGAAATTTTAATCATTCTTAAATTGTTTAGCCAATAACTATTTACGCGAAAAAATGCTCAACCGAAAACAAAAACTCTTCCTGCTAAAGTTTTTCAGCTTGTTTTCTGTGGTTCGCGGCTATAACATTCTAATTATTGTTATTGCACAATACCTTACTAGTATTTATATTTTAGCGTCCGATTTGCCTGTGAGGCAGGTTTTGTTTGATGTAAATTTATTGATGCTCGTTTTGGCATCTTCTTCAGCAATTGCCGGCGGATACATTATAAACAGTTTTTATGACAGCGAAAAGGATTTAATAAACCGTCCGCGTAAAACCATGCTGGACAAACTTGTGAGCCAGCGCACCAAGCTTTCGGCGTATTTTGTGCTCAACTTTTTATCGGTCATCTTTGCAAGTTATGTTTCCTTTAGAGCAGTGTTATTCTTTTCAATTTATATATTTTTCCTTTGGATGTATTCCCATAAGCTTAAAAAATATCCATTCATTGGTAATATTACTGCGGCCATTCTGGCTGTAGTTCCCTTCTTTGCAATTTTTGTGCACTATGCAAATTTTGATATTGTAATTTTCGTACACGCTACCTTTCTGTTTCTCCTAATTTCTATGCGCGAATTGGTAAAAGACCTCGAAAACCTAAAAGGCGATTTAACACACGGCTATAAAACCATTCCCGTTGTTTACGGCGAAAAAACTTCAAAGAGAATGTTGACTGTGCTGAGTATGTTAACGCTTGCGCCCATCATTTTACTCATCACAAAATTTAAGGAAGAAATAGGCTATATGGACTACTATTTTTATGCAAGTATCGTCGGCCTAGCTGTGTTTCTCACGGTTTTGTGGTATTCAAAAAACAAAATACATTATATGGTGTTGCACAATATTTTGAAGTTTGCCATCGTCATCGGAGTTTTTAGTATTGTGTTAATAGATGTAGATTTACTGTTAAGCCGTTTTTCCTAGATTTGAAATTAGAGGCTATTATTTTTCAGTTTTGTGAAAAGATCCCAAACCACCACCCCCACGCTCACCGAAATATTTAAAGAATGTTTTGTGCCAAACTGTGGAATTTCAATCACGGCATCGCTTGCACTGACTACTTTTTGTTGAACTCCCTTCACTTCGTTTCCAAAAACAACTGCGTAGGTTAAATTATTTTGAACTGAAAAATCATTCAAATTTACAGCAAGCTCTGCCTGTTCAATAGAAGCTACAAAAATACCTTCCCCCTTTAGTTTTGAAACTACATCGAGTGTGTTTTCAGCATATTCCCAATTCACGCTTTCCGTTGCGCCAAGAGCGGTTTTTTGGATGTCTTTGTGCGGTGGTTTTGCGGTAATGCCACAGAGATAGATTTTCTTTACCAAAAAAGCATCCGCAGTGCGAAAAACAGAACCGATGTTATTTAAACTGCGAATATTATCGAGGATGATTATAAGCGGCGTTTTTTCCGAAGCTTTGTATTCTTCGGGGTTTATACGGTCCAATTCGCTGTTTTTCAGTTTTCGATTTTTCATAGGCGGCAAAGTTAARAKWTAMAAKTNTMAAARWYNAKTKNNGGTTNATKTRSWNNNTRTTTCNTCKGMKNNAAACWMWGARKRMKWSWKWCTYGGWRWWRYWRATAAAACCCAATAAATCCTAATCACTTCATTTTAAAGAAAACGGCATTTTAGTTACATTTATCGATTAAAGTTTTTTTTGACTTATGGCGAAGAAGGAAACCCCGTTAATGAAGCAGTACAATACGATAAAAGCAAAGTATCCCGATGCTTTGCTGCTGTTTCGTGTGGGCGATTTTTACGAAACTTTTGGAGAAGATGCCGTGCGTGCGGCGGGAATTTTAAACATTACGCTCACACATCGTAACAACGGTGGCGATAGGACTGAGCTCGCCGGTTTTCCGCACCACTCGCTAAATACGTATTTGCCAAAACTGGTTATGGCGGGATGCCGGGTTGCTATTTGCGACCAATTGGAAGATCCAAAAATGACCAAAACCATTGTTAAGCGTGGCGTTACGGAACTTGTTACGCCTGGGGTAGCTTTTAATGATGATATCTTGCAATCAAAATCGAACAATTTTTTGGCTGCTGTACACTTTGGGTCGAAGAATTTAGGCGTTTCTTTTTTGGATGTTTCCACGGGCGAGTTTTTGGTTTCGGAAGGTTCCGCGGAATATGTTGATAAATTGCTGCAGAATTTTAACCCTTCCGAAGTGCTTTTTTCAAAACAGAAGCGAAAGCTTTTTTCTGAAACTTTTGGCAATAATTACCACTTTTTTCATTTGGAAGATTGGATTTTTCAAACTGATTATGCCTTTGAAACGCTTACGAAACATTTCGACACAAAAAATTTGAAAGGTTTTGGTGTGGATCATTTGGAAGAAGGAATTATCGCTGCCGGCGCCGCGCTTCATTATTTAAGCGAAACGCGGCACACAAAGCTGCAACATATTTCACGCCTGTCACGAATTGCCGAAGATGAATATGTTTGGATGGACCGCTTTACCATTCGCAATTTGGAATTGTATCATTCTAATCAACAGAATGCCGTTACACTTTTAGATGTAATTGACAAGACCATTTCACCCATGGGCGGAAGGCTTTTGAAACGCTGGATGGCACTTCCGCTTAAAAATCCTGAAAAAATCGTACACCGGCACGAGGTTGTAAGTTTTCTGTTGGACAATCCAATTACTTTGGAAAAAACGCAGCAATATACAAAACGCATCGGCGATTTGGAACGGCTTATTTCAAAGGTGGCGACCGGAAAAATAAATCCGCGGGAGGTAATCCAGTTAAAAAATTCTTTGGAATCCGTTGTTCCCATAAAAGCGCTCGCATTAAATTCCAAAAATGAATCCCTGAAAATTATTGGCGAACAATTGCACGATTGCGAATTGCTGCGAAATAAAATAAAGGAAACACTTTATGAGGAAGCGCCCGTAAATGTTTTGAAAGGGAATTCAGTAGCCGAAGGTTTTTCGGAAACGCTTGATGAATTGCGGAATATTTCAGCAAATGGGAAGGAATATTTGGATGAAATGCTGGAGCGCGAAAMYRAGCNNKCAYSSGCATTTCNWCCSYYMRWRWARCGKCGMACAAWGNNWKWRSWTMWWACANYRSMWSKWAGNMAWCACACATAAAGACAAAGTGCCATCGGAATGGATTCGCAAACAGACGCTTGTAAGTGCGGAAAGATATATTACGGAAGAACTGAAGGAATACGAAACGAAAATCCTTGGCGCCGAGGAAAAAATCCTTGCTTTAGAGCAGGAAATTTTCGCGAAGCTGGTGGAGTGGATGCTTCAGTTTATTGGTTCCGTACAGCAAAATGCAGCTTTGATTGCGCAGTTGGATTGCCTTTGCTCCTTTGCAACACAAGCCAAAGAAGCAAATTACACGCGCCCGCTTTTAGACGAAACTTTTGATTTGGATATAAAAGAAGGCCGTCATCCAGTGATTGAGAAACAACTTCCGCCAGATTCGCCATACATTGCAAATGATGTTTTTCTCGATCGTGAAAACCAGCAAATCATTATGATTACCGGACCAAATATGAGTGGTAAATCGGCTATTCTCCGGCAAACAGCTCTGATAGTGTTATTGGCACAAATGGGGAGCTTTGTTCCTGCTTTGGCAGTGCGAATGGGCTGTGTGGATAAAATATTTACACGGGTAGGGGCGAGCGATAATATTTCGATGGGTGAATCTACCTTTATGGTTGAAATGAACGAAACGGCGAGTATTCTAAACAATCTTTCAGAAAGAAGTTTGATTCTTTTGGATGAAATTGGCCGTGGGACCAGCACCTATGATGGAATTTCAATCGCGTGGGCCATAAGTGAATATCTGCACGAGCACCCTTCTCGTGGAAAAACACTTTTTGCGACCCATTATCACGAGTTGAATGAAATGACAGAAACATTTACGCGGATAAAAAATTACAATGTCTCGGTAAAGGAGTTAAAAGATAATGTGCTTTTTCTCCGAAAATTGGTTCCTGGAGGAAGCCACCATAGTTTTGGGATTCACGTTGCAAAAATGGCTGGAATGCCGCAAGCCGTGCTTCAACGCGCAAATAAAATTTTGAAAAGGCTTGAAAAAAGCCACGCTTCCGAAGAACTAACAGAAGAAATGAAGGCTGTTTCTAAAGAAGAAATGCAATTGAGTTTTTTTAAACTGGACGATCCCCTGTTGGAAGAGCTGCGCGAAGAGATTTTGGATATTGATATAGATACACTTACGCCTGTGGAAGCACTGATGAAATTAAATGAAATTCGGCGCATGTTGCAGCGGAATGCTTCCATTAAATTGAAAAAATAAAATTGAATAATAATTTCTTCAAAAACACTTTGCTTTTGAAGTAAAATTTTTAAATTTGCTCCCGCTTTAGATATGAAGCGACGTTCATAAATATTTCTGCGAAAATAGCTCAGTTGGTAGAGCGCCACCTTGCCAAGGTGGAGGTCGCGGGTTCGAATCCCGTTTTTCGCTCAACCTTGAATGCCGATGCAATTCGGCATTTTTTGTTAAGTCCGAGTTGTATTAGACAACTGCTCGAGTGGTGGAATTGGTAGACACGCCGGACTTAAAATCCTGTGACCATTTGGTCGTGCGGGTTCAAGTCCCGCCTCGAGTACTTAAAAGCTTCTTCTTTATTGAAGGAGCTTTTTTTGTAAAGGGAGTTTTTTGTAGATATGGCTTACTAACATATTACCCAACGGAAAGTAAACGGCGAAAAACAGCGTCATTGCCAGGGTTAAATTGTATGGGGTGAACAATTCAGACAGTATATTATTAGGATATACGTATGAGGTTTGGAAAGTATAGCCGGAAAGTTCTAGTATTCCTATTGCCAAAAGTCCATAACAGTATTGGTTAAAAAAGGAATATTCTTTTATCAATATTGAAATAGGCACCATATACAGGGCGTAGCAGGTAATTATTTGCCACCAATGTTCAAAACGGACTATTTCAAAATAAATTCCGATACTATTCATCAGAATGCCAGTTATCAAATATAGAATGCTATAAATGCACACTTCCGCAAAGGAAACTTTTCTTAATTTTTCTGTTATAGTAGCAAGCATACCTTAAAAAATTGAGGTCACAAAATAAAAAAAGCCCTTTCAATTTGAAAGGGCTTTTAGGTTTTTTAGCAAAAAATGCTTATTGACCGTCAGTAGCGTCTTCAACAGCTTCTTCAGTTTCCTGAGCAGCGTTCTCTACAGCATCTCCTGCATCTTCCATTGCATCTTCAGTAGCCTCAGCAGCGTTGTCCATTGCTTCTTCGGTTTCAGTTTGCATAGTTTCAGCAGACTCTTCCATGTTTTCTTCTTTGGTTTCTCTGCAAGAGTAAACTGAAGCAACTAGAGCAAGAGCGGCAAGTGATAAAAATACTTTTTTCATTGTTGAAATAGATTAGTGATTAATAGTGGGCAAAAGTAATTAAAAAATTAATTCAAAACCTTTTTTCGGSTAAATATTTCCAATACCTTTTTGGAATATGTTTTATATGCAAACGCATATTCTTTCGGGAAGGTATATTGCTGTTTTTAAAGTAAATGCGCCAAAGTTCCTGAAAATTTATTTCATCAACAGTAAAATACGTAAGAGCCTTTGTTGAGCTGTTCACTTCAGATGAAATTTCCAGTTCAACTATCGCTACATTTTGAAGATTGTAATAAATACCATACTTGCGCTTCAGGTCATAAATTAACCATTTTTGGTCTGCATATCTTTTTTTGAAATGTTCCGAATTTAAGGGTAAAACATTAAAATCTGGCTCAATGGTCGCAAAATAAATGCCATCGTTAGTTAATCGAAAGCGTACGAAGGCGTCCATTCTGTGCTTTTCACGATCTACCTTTTTTGAAACCTTATCTATTTCAAGAATAATGGGGTCGCTGTAATCATTTTCAATAGATACTTCAGAAGAAAAAGTACGTTTTATAAAGTGTAATATAGCATTTTCAATTGTTGGGATTTCACTTAAAAAAACTTTGTAAATTTTTTGTCTCCCTTGTTGCGAAATTTTTTTTGAAAGGCCCATCCATACCCGCTTTGCTTTTTCAGTATCCGTTATAATCTCTTCTTCAGCATCAAAGAAATTTTGTTGGGAGTATTCTCGTCTTTTAATGCGAACATTTGTCAACCTCAACTCAAAAACATTAAAAATAGCAGAAAGAAGCCCGTTAAAACTCCCGTCATAAATCAAAATAGTATTCATGTAGGCTGAAAATTTTGATGATCAAACAAATTTAGCTGAGTATTTAATTCATTTCTGAATTTGCTTTTGGAGCTATTCATTATCAATCCTTTTAATTGTGCTGCAGTCCTATCTTTTCCTTCAAAAATTCTAGAGTCACAGGTTATAAAATATTTTGCTCTATTTAATAAAACGCCAATCGATTTAAGATTTTCCCAGTTAAGTTTTCGATACTTGCGTGCAGCTATAACTTTATGAACCGACTTAACTCCCAAACCCGGCACTCGAAGTAGCATTTGCATATCTGCCTTATTTATATCTACAGGAAATTGGTCTAAATTTCGGAGGGCCCAACTTAATTTGGGATCTATATCTGATTCTAAATTAGGGTGCTCTTTATTCAGCAATTCACGGACATCAAATTCATAAAATCGAAGTAACCAATCTGTTTGGTAGAGTCTATTTTCACGTATAAAAGGAACTGGCGTGCCAATGCCGGGCAGCCGATTATCGTGACTAATGGGAACGTAGCCTGAGTAATAAACCCTTTTAAGATTAAATGATTTATAAAAAAAGGCGGAAGTGTACATTATTTCAGCGTCGCTTTCCCCACTGGCGCCTACAATCATTTGGGTGCTTTGCCCCGCCGGGGCATAGARMRKWWMTWTWKTTRAGRKGCTTTTTTCATTTTTATACTGAATGATTTCATTTTTTACCTTTTCCATAGGTTTTATAAAATCTTTTCTGTTTTTGTCCGGTGCAAGTAACTTTAAGCCTTTTTCTGTGGGAATTTCAATATTTACGGAAAGGCGATCCGCATACAGGCCAGCTTCTCGCATTAACTCATCACTTGCGCCTGGAATGGATTTTAGATGAATATATCCATTGAAATTTTCTTCCTCTCGTAACTTTTTTGCAACGGCAATCAAACGTTCCATTGTATAATCTGCATTTTTGAAAATCCCGCTGCTTAAAAAAAGTCCTTCTATATAATTTCTACGGTAAAAATTAATAGTAAGGTCCACCACTTCCTGTACTTTAAAAGCTGCCCGCTTTATATCATTACTTTTTCGCGTCACGCAATAAGCGCAATCAAAAATACAATGATTGGTAAGCAGAATTTTTAATAGTGAGACGCATCTGCCATCTTCAGTATAGCTATGGCAAATGCCCATTCCGCTGCTATTGCCTAATCCGTTATTTTTATTTTGCCTCTTGCTTCCACTGGAAGAACAGGAAACATCATATTTTGCGGCATCGGCTAAAATGCTGAGTTTTTCTTTTATTCGATCAAAATCCATAGAGAAATTTGGAGTATTGCCAAAAATAAGGAAATACTCCAAATCAAATGGATATAATCCAAAAAATTATTTGGATATTTTCCAAAATAGTATATATTTGGGTATGAAAATACAACTACCCATTGAGGCGCAACGTTTTAAAAAGTTGCGGGAAGAACTTAGGCATACGCAACAATCATTTGCTGAATTACTGGATATTGGTGCGACTACAGCTGATATTGAAAGGGGTAAGACCAAAATAACGGGAAAAGTTATTATGGAGCTTATGGCTCAATTCAATATCAATCCCTTATGGATTTATGGTAAAAGTTTTGAAAAACATATAGATACTTCGCGAGGTGATGTAAGTCCGAAGGTTTTAACTGTAGACCCCACCGGTAATGACAGTATTCTTCTTGTAAACCAGAAGGCTGCGGCTGGTTATCCAAACAATATTCATGATACGGGCTGGTACCAAACCTTACCAGCTTTTAATATTCCTTTGCCAGAATATAGGAATGCGTCATATCGCGGCTTTCAAGTAGAAGGGGACAGTATGCTGCCAAACATTAAACCGAATGAATGGGTTTTAGGGCGTGCGGTGCCAAGCATACATGAAGCAACGGACAGTAAAATTTATATAGTAGTTTTGAGGGATTCAGTTTTAGTGAAAAAGCTTCAGAAAATTCCAAATACCCCTCAGAGTCTTCGGCTTATTTCCTTAAATGATGAATATTTGCCGATAGATGTGAAAGTAAAGGATATTCAGGAACTTTGGATGGTAAACAGTAAATTAACTTTTGGAGTCGATGAACCTTCTGAAAGTAATTTACTCCGTCAATTACAGCAATCTATGGAAGAACTTAAAGCTCAAATGAGAGATACTGTAAATAAAAAAACCGACTGAAACAGTCGGTTTTTTTATTTTTAAATCTGGGGATTAATTATTTTCGTCAACTTTTATTTTAGTATCCCCATCTTCCTCTTTTTTAATCTTTACTTCTTTTTCATCGGTTTCCATTTTTATTTTGGTATCGCCGTCGTCTTCTTTGATTTTCACATCGGCGCCCTCATCCTGCATTTCTTGGATGATTACTTCTTCTTCCGTTGCTTCTTCTTTGTTTTCACGACATGAAGTAAAGCTTGCAGCAATAAATACTGCGCTTAAAATGATTAATGTTACTTTTTTCATAGTTGTTGATTTTAGAAATTAGTTAAGTTATTAAAAGGGTAGGCTTAAATATCATCGGTTCCACCAGTACCAGTGTTTTCTTGAATTTCATTCACACCTTCTTGAATAGTATTTTCAACAGGATCATCGTTGGTCATGTCTTCTACTTCATCTTCTGCCTCATCCATAGCGTCATTTACATCATCAACTACGTCTTCAACGTCGTCGGCCTTTTTATTTTCGCGACAGGAAGTAAACGTTGTGCCAAAAGTAAAAATCAGCGCCAGTGTTAAAATTAATTTTTTCATATTTTAAAATTTTATTGTTAATCATCATTTCCGATGTCTTCAATTTTCTTATCAATTTCTTCGTTTACCTCTTTGTCCACCTCTTTTGCGGTTCTTTCAAGAATTCCTTCATTTTCTTCCGGAGCTTCTGGTTCAACTTCAACTTCTACCTCGCGTATTACTTCTTTGGTTTCGGTTTTTTGCTCACGGCATGAACCAAAGGCTAGTGCGACTATTGCTACTGCAATAAACAGTTTTTTCATAATTAGATTGTTTTTAATTGTTAAAACAAAGCTAGCTTTTTAAATTCTCGGAATGTATAATTAAATACTAAAAAATGTGAAAAGATTATTAATTTGAGGCAAAACTTAGAGATTTAGCAGAATATTTCAAAAAATACCTTCTATTGTTTGTCGGGAAATTTTGATAGGTATTTTAAAATTTTCTTAGTTGCTCCAGTATTTTTATTGACGAAATGCCCAGAAATCATACCGGTTTTATTCCGCAAATTATCGTTCAAAATGAGCTTGCTAAGAATTTCAGTACATTCCGCAGCATTAGATACTGAAAACAAACCTGCCAAATCGCGAAGTCTTTTAGCCTCCGGAAATTCTTCAAAATTCTTTCCTATAACTATTGGCGCACCAAATGTAGCCGGTTCCAGGATATTATGAAGTCCCGTTTTGCCCATGGCCCCGCCCACATAGGCAATATCGGCATAACTGTAGAGCTTGCTTAAAAGGCCAATGCAATCAATGATTAATACATTGTATTCAGAAATATTTACATTATTCATTTCAGAATGAAGCACTGTTTTTTTTACAATTTGTTTTGTAAAGTTTTCTATTTTTTCTGTTTCTATTTTGTGTGGAGCAATTATAAATTTTACATTTCCAGGTGCGATATTTATATATTCCAAAAGCACAGATTCATCTTCCGGCCATGTGCTTCCGCAAACAATGCAGAGGGAATTTCCTTTAAAATCTTCTGCAAACTTTAAAGTGTTGTCCATTTCAATTTGATGCGAAACCCTATCAAAACGCGTGTCGCCGCTAACAGTTGTATTGTTGAAGCCAATGCTTTTCAAAAGCGATTCGGAATTTTCGTCCTGCAAAAAAAAGTAATCAAAACTTTTGAGGGCTCTTCGCATAAACCCTCCGTAGCTTTTGAAAAATATTTGATCGGCCCGAAAAACGCCTGAAACCAATAACGTATTAATATTTTTCCTATTTAATTCAAAGAGATAATTGGGCCAAAATTCATATTTCACAAAAAAGACAAGTGAAGGATGAACTGCAGTAACAAATTTTTTTGCGTTAGTAGGTGTGTCGATCGGCAAATACACCACTGCATCTGCCAAAGGCGTTTTTTTCTTTATTTCGTAGCCTGAGGGCGAAAAAAAACTCACCACAATTTTATGGTCGGGTTTTAGTTTCTTTATTTTTTCCATAATTGTAACGCCTTGCTCAAATTCTCCCAGAGAAGCACAATGGAACCAAATGGTTTGGTCGGTGGAGGAAATTTCTCGTTGAAGAATTTCAAAAACTTCTTTTCTGCCGTTTACAAAAAGTCTCATCTTTTTGCTGAAAATAGCTGTAACCCTCAACCCGAAGGAGACCAAATGAATCAATAAATTGTAGAAGGTGTGCATTGTGTGTAAAAATACCAAATTTCAAGTATCAAATTCCAATTAACAAGCTTAATAACTTAATTGCCCAATAACGCAACAACTTCAACACAAACAAATATCATTTTCGTAATTTTACCGAATTCAATTTTATTTCAGCAGCATGAAGAAAATACAAATGGTTGACCTAAAAGGTCAATATGAAAATATAAAGGAACGCGTGGATAGCTCCATAATGAATGTGATCGAAGCCACTGCGTTTGTAAACGGTCCCGAGGTTCACGAATTTCAAAAGGAATTGGAGGAATATCTAAGTGTCAAGCATGTAATTCCTTGCGCCAACGGAACAGATGCTTTGCAAATTGCAATGATGGGACTTGGTTTAAAACCCGGCGATGAGGTAATAACGGCCGATTTTACTTTTGCCGCAACGGTAGAGGTTATTGCGCTTTTGCAACTAACGCCCGTTTTGGTAGATGTAGATCCTATAAATTTCAATATAGATATTGAAGCTATAAAGAAAGCAATTAACCCAAAAACTAGAGCAATTGTTCCAGTGCATCTTTTCGGCCTTACAGCGAATATGGATGAAATTATGGCAATTGCAGCTGAACACAACCTTTATGTAATTGAAGACAACGCACAAGGTATTGGTGCCAATTATACATCAAAGGACGGTTCAAAAAAGAAAACCGGAACCATTGGGCATGTGGCTTCCACGTCATTCTTTCCTTCAAAAAATCTAGGATGTTATGGTGATGGCGGGGCAATATTTACCAACGATGATGATTTGGCCCACATAATTCGAGGAATTGTAAACCACGGCATGTACGTGCGTTATCACCATGATGTTGTAGGTGTAAACAGCAGATTGGATTCTATCCAGGCGGCGGTGCTTCGGGCCAAGTTGCCACATTTGGACGAATATAATGCCGCACGTAGAAATGCTGCAAGAAAGTATAGTGAAGCTTTCGCCGGAATAGAAAATATAATTACCCCTACTGGTTTTTGCGATAACACTAAAACTATTTGTGATGTTTGTGACTGCCACGTTTTTCACCAATACACCCTAAAAATTGTAAATGCTGACCGGGACGCTCTGGTAAATCATTTAAATGAAAAGGGAATTCCCTGCGGTGTGTATTATCCCATACCCTTGCACCTTCAAAAGGCTTACCGAGATGAGCGCTACAAAGAAGAAGATTTTGTGGTTACAAACCAATTGGTAAAAGAGGTGATTTCACTGCCAATGCATACCGAGCTTGATGATGAGCAAATTGATTATATTACCAAAACTGTTATTAATTTCGTTACCAAATAATGAAAAAAATACTCGTTACAGGCGGTTTGGGCTATATTGGTTCACATACTGTTGTTGAACTTCAAAATGCAGGATTTCAAGTTTTGATTATTGATAATCTCTCTAACTCATCTTTGGATGTTTTGGAAGGAATTACAAATATCACCAAAACTCCTCCCATATTTGAAAGGTTAGACCTTCGCTTAAAAGCTGATGTATCCGATTTTTTTAAAAGAAATCAGGATATTGAAGGGATCATTCATTTTGCGGCCAGCAAAGCTGTGGGCGAAAGCGTTCAAAATCCATTGCTTTATTACGAAAACAATCTAAATACACTTATTTATCTGCTTCAGGAATGCAATTCTTATGGAATTGGGAACTTTATTTTCAGTTCGTCGTGCACCGTTTATGGTGAGCCCGATTCACTTCCTATTACAGAAAATGCGCCTGTAAAGTCAGCGACTTCACCTTATGGAAACACAAAGCAAATAAGTGAAGAAATACTGAAGGATACGTGTTCTATTTCGGCTTTAAAATCGATTGCGTTGCGGTATTTTAATCCTATTGGAGCTCACGAAACGGCAGAAATCGGAGAGCTTCCGGCGGGAGTACCTCAAAATTTAGTCCCGTTTATTACACAAACCGCTGCCGGAGTTCGGGAACAACTATCAGTTTTTGGGGATGATTATCCTACAGAAGATGGGAGCTGTGTACGTGACTATATACACGTTGTGGATTTGGCTAAAGCGCACGTCATAGCGTTACAACGATTGCTTTCTGCAAAGAATGAAAGCCAGTTTGAAATTTTCAATCTAGGAACGGGTAGGGGCAGCTCTGTTTTGGAAGTTGTGAATTCCTTCGAAAAAACAACTGGAGAAAAACTGAATTATAAAATTGTGGGCCGAAGGCCGGGAGATGTTATAGCTGTGTATGCAGATACCCAAAAAGCAAATAAGGTACTGGGGTGGAAAGCTGAAAAGACAATGGAAGATGCTTTAAAATCTGCTTGGAAATGGGAGAAAAAAATTAGAAATATTTAATTATCAAATACTTATATCGGTTTTTACAAAAGGTTTAACGCTTATAATTTGGAATTGGATACAATACTTTGTTTCTTTGCGGCAAATAGAAAAAACAGGTTATGAAGTTAGTTTCAGTGAAACGAAAAACAAAGAAAGAAAAACGATTTACAGAAAAGATGGGAAWGTTTACCACAAGTGTAATCTACRTCAAAAAAACATTTTTGAAAGTTCCCTTTAAAACTGTACACAAATACCGCGAAACCTATTATGGTGAAGTAAAAGACTGTGCAGATTGTAGGATAAGTGCTTAAAATTTATAATTCAATTCAAGTTTCAAAATTATTTTGAATCTTTAATCTAGTGAAAACACCGAAAGAATTTCTTTTCGGTGTTTTTTTTATTTTCAATATGTCAAATCAAAATTCAGCTTTTCCAGTTTCTACAGAAGCATCAATTTTCTTCACAAGACCCTGTAAAACATTGCCTGGGCCAACCTCAATAAATTTAGTTGCTCCATCTTTTATCATGTTTTGAACACTATGTGTCCATTTAACCGGGGCAGTGAGTTGGAAAATTAAATTTTCTTTTATTTCCGAAGGATCCGTCACCGCAAAGGTGGAAACGTTTTGATAAATTGGGCAAGCTGGTTCCGTAAACTGGGTGGCTTCAATGGCAGCGGCCAATTCCTCCCTCGCAGGTTCCATCAGCGGACTGTGGAAAGCGCCGCCAACTGGCAGAATCAAAGCTCTTCTGGCACCTGCTTCCTTTAAACTTTCGCATGCTCTTCCCACGGCATCCACATCTCCTGAAATTACGAGTTGGCCGGGGCAGTTATAATTTGCGGCAACTACAATCCCGGGTGTGTTTGCGCATATTTCCTCAACTAAATGATCGTCCAATCCCAAAACAGCCGCCATTGTTGATGGAGTTTCTTCACAGGCTTTTTGCATTGCCAAGGCACGTTTGTAAACCAATTGCAATCCATCGCTAAAAGCAAGCGTTCTGTTGGATACCAATGCCGAAATTTCTCCTAGGGAATGGCCAGCAACCATGTCTGGTTGGAATTTGCTCCCCATCACTTCGGCTAAAATTGTGGAGTGTAGGAATATTGCAGGTTGGGTAACTTTGGTTTCTTTCAGTTCGTCCGCAGTACCTTCAAACATTATTTTGGTAATATCAAAGCCTAAAATTTCATTGGCTTGTTGAAATAGTTCTTTTGCTTTTGTAGAATTATCGTAAAGATCTTTGCCCATTCCTGTAAATTGGGCGCCCTGTCCGGGAAATATATATGCTTTCATTTTCGATTGATTTAGAAATACAAAAATAGGATTAATTCTAAGAATATTTTTTTATAGCGGAATTGACTTGTTGCAAATAGCCACTTCCGAAAAGGTTGAGGTGCACCAGCAAGTAATAAAGTTGCCAAAGAGGAATTCGCTCTTTCCAGCCTTCACCTAAAGGAAAAATAGTATTGTAGTTTGAAAAAATTTCTTCTGAAAACCCGCCGAACAATTTCATCATTGTAATATCCATTTCGCGCGGCGCAAAGGCTACGGCTGGATCTATCAAAACAGGTTCACCAGTTTCGGAAGCCATATAGTTACCATTCCAAAGATCACCGTGGACTAATGCTGGGGGTTCGCGGGGAATTTCCTCAGAAATGTTTTTATAAAATTCATCTAAATTTTTAAAATGAAAACCTTTCTCAGCGGCCATTTTAAACTGTGGCTCCAAGCGTTGTGTAATATAAAATTCGTACGACGAACTGCTAAGGCAGTTTTTCTGCGGAAGACTTCCAATATGATTGTGATGGTCCAATCCAAAATGATCAGCAGTTGTTTTGTGCAATGCCGCGAGAGCAGCTGCAAATGTTTCCGAAAAGTCTTTCGATGGATTTCCGGGGGAAATATATTCCAATATCAAATATGAAATGTTTTGATCCATCCCATTGGCAATCACTTCTGGAATTTTAAAACTACTGTTTTGTTTGAGCAACTGCAATCCTTTTGCTTCAGCCTCAAACATTTTGGGAAATTTGGAAGCGTTATTCAATTTTACTACAAAATTTCCTTCTTCACATTTCAAAAGAAAAACTTCGTTGATGTCACCACCAGAAAGGGGTTTGCTATCAATCAGTTCCAAATTGTTCTCTTTTGCGATATGTTTTAACGTGGATTTCAAAGAAAAGAAAGAAATAAAATTTTGATTTGCTCCTTAGTTATTTACGCACCCAAGTTTCATAGGTAAAGGAATACTTATGTCTTTCATCTTTAGGATGTTTTTCTTTGGAAATAAGCTGCCAATTTTTTTCTGAAAATTCAGGAAAAAAAGTATCCGCATCTTTAAAGGTTCCGTGAACTCTGGTAAGTTCTATTTTATCTGCAACGGAAAGTCCCAGTTTATAAATTTCGCCCCCGCCGATTATATAGGGTTGTAAATCTTCTTTTGAAATTTCAAGCGCTTTCTCCAAATTGTGGACTACGACGGCACCATCCTTTTTATAATCTTTATTCCGGGTAATCACAAGATGCGTTCTGTGGGGAAGTGGTTTTGGGAAAGATTCAAAAGTCTTGCGCCCCATAATAATATGATGGCCCGTGGTTAGTTGCTTAAAGCGTTTAAAATCATCGGGCAAATGCCAAAGAAGATCGTTATCCTTTCCCAGTTCATTATTCTCGCCAACGGCGGCAATCATTGTAATCATTGTACGTCTGGCGGTAGCGGGTTGTTCAGTTCGTTTTTTTTTGAAGTGTCTAGTGGGGTTGTGGGCAATTGCAGTTCGGTATCCACTTTTTTCTGAATTTCAGCCATGCGTTCTGCTTGACGGGCTTTCAGTTTTTCAAGTTGTCGATCTTCCCATTCCTTGCCCATAAATTGGTTCATCACAAAAACATTGAAAAGGTGTACGAGAAAGATAAAAGTCCAAATTAAAATAGCCCAAATAAACCAATMSYWWWTAMAGWARYTWWYACMRYARYMMAWSWYGSRAKTRAYGANWWMTYAAWMGMWYSGMGMCTMSYWAAAATAATATAAAATGGCGCATCAAGTTTTTTTTCTGTTTGATGCGGCTGCGGGCGTACTCGTACTGCTCGCGCTGTTCAGCATCAACTCTTTCGTTTTTTTTGGCTTTTGAAAACATAGTTGGTTATTTTCGTTGTAAATGCAACAATTACTGATACTTTAGTAGTGTAAAAATACCTAAAATTCACCGTTTTGCCATTACTTATGGAAGATTTAAGAAAACACTTTCCTGCTTTAGCATCCTGTATTTATTTGAATACAGCTTCAAATGGCGTAATTCCAAAGCCAGTTATTGAATGGCGCAGACAGCACGATCTGGATTTGATGAACCAGGCAAGCGTTTTTCGTGATAAACACAAAATTCATATTGAACATATCCGAAAGACGGTTGCGGGCTTTTTCAATGCCTCTACAAATGAAACGGCCTTGATCCCAAATTTATCCTTTGGAATTAATACCGTTTTGGAAGGACTTCCGAAGGGTCAAAAAATACTTCTTTTAAAAAATGATTACCCATCTGTGAATTGGCCCGTGGAGACCCGTGATTTCGATGTCTGTTATGCTGAAATTGATGAAAATTTAGAAAAAAATATTGAAGAAGCTGTGGCACAGCACAGACCGGATATTTTTATGTTTAGCATCGTGCAGTGGTTAAACGGGATAAAAATAGATTTTGAATTTCTGAAACAATTAAAAAGTTATCATCCAAACCTGCTTTTGATCGCGGACGGCACACAATATTTGGGAACGGAAAAATTCAGTTTTGCCGAAAATGCAATTGATGTTTTGGGAGCAAGTGCCTACAAATGGCTAACGGCGGGCTATGGCAATGGATTTATAATGGTGAAGGAAGCTGTGCGCGACCGGATTTTTCCAAAGACAATAGGTTTCAATTCCGCCAAAGGTTTTGAAAGTGCGGCAACGGAAACTGCTTTTATGAAGCATTTTGAACCGGGACACCAAGACACTTTAAATTATGGCAGTTTGGAGCAGGCTATGTTGTTTCAGGAAAAGCTTGGAAAGGAAGATTTAYATCAAAAAATCGCTTCCCTTTCAGCAAAGGCGAAGGAACATTTTACCAAAATGAACTTGTTAAGGAATGATACGCTGCTTCGCAAAAAACATTCTTCTATTTATAATTTAAAAGGCGATAAAGCACTATTTCAAAAATTGCAAGAGAACAATATTGTCTGCTCCCCACGTGGTGGTGGAATTCGCGTAAGTTTTCATTACTACAATACAGATGAGGAATTGGAAAGGCTTATCGAGATTTTAAAAATGAATTGAGGAATATAGCGTAAATCCCATTCAGCAAATTATAGTTTTCTAAAAGCATAATTCTTATAATAATCTTTTGCATCCGTAAAGGAAGTTTCAATTTTAAGGCCAGATTTTTCTGCAAGCCATTGTACTGTTTTATCATCGTATTTCTGTGAAATTTCAGTGTGGATGGTTTCCCATTGATCAAAATTTACGGTTAACTGCAACTTTTTGATAGCTACCTGCATGGCCTCGGTGGCTACCAAAAAACTTTTCGCAGTACCCGTCTCGGGATTGTAGGTTTCCCAATGCTTGAATTTTTCAACCTCAAAATTTCCTTCAAATTCACGGTTTATTCGGGTGAGAACATTTTTGTTGAAAGCAGCAGTAATTCCCGCTTCATCATTATATGCATCCAGGACTGTCTGCGGTTGTTTTTTCTGATCAAAACCCATAAAAAGCAAATCGTCAGGGAGCATGGCGTCTCGCAAGTTTGAAAGAAATTCTATTGCTCTTGGATGTTTTAGGTTGCCTATGTTACTTCCCAATACCATTATTACTTTCTTGCGTTTATTGAAACCTTTCAATCTTTCTAAGACTTCAAAATATTCTCCTACTTCTGCATCTACATTTAAATTAGGCATTTCTTTGGCGAGATTATTTGACAGCATTTCCACGGCATTTTCACTAATGTCAATGGGTTTATAAACAAAATTGAAGTTATTTTCTGCCATATATTTTAGCAGAACCTTTGTCTTTTTTCCATCACCAGCGCCCAATTCAATTAAATCCAAACCGTTTTCGCGGTCACGAAAAAGCTCTCCAATGGTTTCGGTATGCGATGAAAGTATTTGGAATTCGCACCCAGTAAGATAATATTCGGGCATTGCCATAATTTCCTGAAAGAGCTYAKMRMMMKWTWWWTYATAGAAATATTTCGAAGATAAATATTTGGGAAATGCACTGAGCCCTTCAAAAACTTCTTTTTTAAAGGTAGTGTCCAAAAGCGTAGTGGTAGTTATTGCCATAGAGAGATAGTCGTTATTATTTCACCAACCTTAATCCTGTGAATTGCCACCGCAGATTAGGGTGGAAAAAATTTCTGTAAGTAGGTCGTGTATGTTTGGAGGATGTTGCCACGGAACCACCGCGCAACACTTTTTGGTTTACCATAAATTTTCCATTGTACTCGCCAATGGCGCCGGGAGCTTTGGTGTAGCCCGGGTAGGGTAGGTACGCGCTCTCTGTCCATTCCCAACGGTTGCCCCATTCAAAATTTTCTTGAGCTACTTCCCATTCAAATTCAGTGGGTAGGCGGCATTCCTTCCATTGTGCATATGCAAAAGCTTCATAATAGGAAATATGGGCAAGCGGAGCATTAGTATTTAATTTTTGAAGTCCATTCAACGTATATTGGTGCCATTTGTCATCAATATTGTGCCAATACATAGGTTGGGAAATATTGTTTTGCTGTACCCAATCCCAGCCTTCTGCGTGCCAAAGGTTGAAATCTTTGTAGCCACCGGCGTTAATAAATTCAAGAAATTCGGCATTGGTGACGAGTTTGTTTGAAATTTTATAATCGTGGAGATAGACTTTGTGGCGGCCCAATTCATTGTCATAACAGAAATTATTGGAATTGTTGTGGCCTATTTCATAAATATCTTCGTCTATTTCAATCCACTCCCGTTGAAAATTCTGGCGCGGATTTTCTAAAAATGAATCGTTGTATTTCGGCAATAGCGGGTTATTTCCTAGGATGTATTTTATATCTGTAACCAGAAGTTCCTGATGCTGTTTTTCGTGATGGATCCCTATTAAAAGAATTTCTTCCAATTCTGCGGAAATTTCCTCTGAAAGAAAATCCTTCATTTCCTTGGTAACATACTGCCTATAATCATAAACCTTTGCAACGCCGGGACGCGAGAGATTGCCGCGATCATTTCTTATTACTCGTTTGCCCACATTTTCATAATAGCTGTTGAAAACAAAAGCGAAGTCCTCGTGGAAGAGTTTGTAATTTGATTTGTGGGGCTTTAAAATGAATTCCTCAAAAAACCAAGTGGTATGGCCCAAGTGCCATTTGGGAGGGGAAACGTCCACAATGGGCTGAACCACATAGTCTTCAATATCCAATGATTTGCAAATAGTTTCAGTATGTTGGCGGGTTTCGAGAAAGAAGGAAACCAGTGTATCTGTAGTAATCATAAAAAAGTGCCGTATTTTTTTACGACACTTTAAAGTTAATAATATAATTTTCGGTATATGTTTAAATCATGTTAAAGGCCATCACCATATTTTAAAACCTCATTGTAATTTGAAAGTCATGGGTAAAAGGAATAAAACATCAACAGATTCTTTTCCGTTTTTGCCTGGGGTCATCTTTGGAAGACTTTTTATAACCCGAATTGCTTCTTTTTCTAATTCTTTAAATTTTGCTTTTACTTTAATATCATCCACAAATCCATTTTTATTGATTATAAACTGAATATTTATGCGTTGATTTCCTTTTTTAACTCTGGAGTTTGGTTTTAAAAAAATATTAAAATTATTGGCAATATGTGTTTTTATATTTTCAGACATACAGACTCTGAGCTCTTCATTTTTATCAGCATAACATCCAGGAAACTCAGGACTTTTTTCTACACTTTGAAGAGTGTAAATTTTTTCTTTAATTGTATGTGGAATTTTTTTTAAAGGAAAATCTAGTTCAATATTAAATGTATCGTAAAGCGTAACTCCTTCAGTATTTTTATATTTAGAAATAGGAAGTAAGTTTTCGATGACTTTTTCGGTAATTTTGTATAATCCAACATTCTTAACATCTAGATGAATGATTTTGAAGTTTCCATTTTCATCTACAAGTACTTCCAAATGCAATTTATCAGAATCGTCACCTAACTTAATCTTACTTTTGTTTTCTTCAAAGGCATTAAGTAGTATACTTTCAATATAACTTTTAAAACAGGTATTTCGAGAAGCAATGCTGCTACTTTCATTACAAGCCTCAAGACTTATAAATTGTCCGAGACTCTTTGAGTAAATAAAAAGGAATATTGCGAAAACTAAACATTTTAGCAAAACTATTTTCCGGTTTTGAACGTAAAAGGAACCGTAAACTTAATGGTGCGCGGCTTGCCGCCCATCATTCCCGGTTTTGCCATTTTTGGGATTGCCATAATATTTCGTTTGGCTTCTTCTTGCAATTCTTTGGTACCTCCCGAAACATTTTTTACTTCCACCATCCCTTGCTCATTTATAATAAATTCTACAATTACTCTACCCTGCTCGTTCTTTTTGTAGGCCTCTGGTGGATATTTAAAGTTTTTGGCAATGTGTGTTGCAAGTTTATTGTTGAAACAATTATCGCGTTCGGTAGCGCTACCATTTTCACATCCTGGCCAGATTGGGGCTATTTCTTTAAGGGTAACTGTGTTTTTTTTAACGTCGCCCCATTCTTCTTGTGCAAAGATGGTGGTTGAGAATAGAATGCATACTGCAATAAGTAGAATTTTCATTTTGAAGAATTAGTTTAAGTTAAACGGCAACAGCACCTTTAATGTGGGGGTGTGGATTGTAATCCACAAGTGTAAAGTCATCAAAAGTAAAGCCAAATATATCTTTTACTTCTGGATTAAGCAACATTTTTGGCAAAGCTCGCGGTTCACGCGATAATTGAAGTTCTACTTGTTCAAAATGGTTGCTGTAAATATGGGCATCGCCAAARGTRTGGACAAARTCACCSRRKYSRWRAYCRCAMACYTGCGCMATCATCATYGTTAATARWGCATARGAKGCRATRTTRAAAGGAACKCCMARGAAMATRTCMSMVSWRCGYTGGTAMAKYTGKMAKGATAAYTTAYYATCRGMWACAWARAAYTGRAAAAAKGYATGRCAGGGGGGCAGCGCTGCCTTACCATGGGCAACATTTTCAGCAAAAGGTTTTGAAGTGTCTGGCAAAACGCTTGGATTCCAGGCGCTTACAAGCATTCGGCGGCTATCGGGGTTGGTTTTGAGAGTATTTACTATATCAGAAATCTGATCAATCTCCTCACTGTTCCAGTTTCTCCATTGGTGGCCATAAACGGGGCCAAGATCGCCATTTTCATTTGCCCATTCGTTCCATATACGCACACCGTTTTCTTGTAGATACTTAATATTTGTATCACCATTCAAAAACCACAAGAGTTCATAAACAATTGATTTAAGATGAAGTTTTTTAGTGGTGACCATAGGAAAACCTTCACTGAGATCAAAGCGCATTTGGTAGCCAAAAACACTTTTGGTGCCTGTGCCTGTGCGGTCTTTTTTTACAGTGCCATTTTCCATTACATGCTTAAGAAGGTCGTGATATTGTTTCATTTTATGTGCAAATAAATTATTGGTCTAAAAATACTAATAGGGATGTTGATGCTCAAATTATTTCTGAATTGCTTTTGAATAAGTTATTAACGGTATGCAATTATTTTAATATTTTGATTAAATTTAATTCAAAATCCTTGAACAAATGGAAAATAAATATCAGCTATCAACCGGGATATTGGAGTGTTACCCCTTGTATGCAATTTTTCACTTTAATGCATCCGTTTACGATCATGATGAAGCAGAAGAATTTGTGGAAATCATCGATTCTCATTATAGAGGACGAAAATGTGTTGTGGTCTCTAATAGGGAAATGGCAAAAAGAGTGAACCCTGAGGTTTACAATAATATAAAATCTAAAAGTGTGGTAGGAATAGCGATAGTTTCAAATAACAATGCAGTTAAAAATGAAGCTATCGAGGAGCAAGGTCTTTTTGAGGGTGCCTTTAGTTATTTTCAGTCTATAGAGGAAGCTGCAGACTGGGCAAAAACAGTTCTGAGGAGCTATTAGCCAATAATCATTCCCGCGATGGTTGCAGATATTAACGATGCAATAGTCCMGMSAATYAMRGMTTKNAKMNNAAATTTAGAAAGAGTTTTTCGTTGCCCAGGTGCTAAAGAGCCAATACCGCCAATCTGAATTCCGATGGATGCAAAATTCGCAAACCCACACAGCATATAGGTCGCCATAATGATGCTTTTTTCGTAATTAAGGTGTAGCTCATTGGTCACGTTTTTAAGTTCTGCCAACTGAATGTATCCAACAAACTCACTAGCGGCAAGTTTTATTCCCAATAATTGGCCCATCATCATCATATCTTCTTTTGCCACGCCTATAAGCCACATTAAAGGAGCAAACACAGTCCCCAAGATTGCTTCCAGAGAAAGACTATCGTAAGCAGATTTTTCAGCAACCCAACTATTGATTGATGTTACTTCGCCAAACCATCCTAATATTCCGTTGAGCATTGCAATAAAGGCAACAAAAACCAAAAGCATGGCGCCCACGTTCACAGCAAGTTTAAGGCCTTCGGTAGTTCCGTTAGCAATAGCATCCAAAAAGTTGGAGCCAATTTTTTCAGAAGAAACCTTTACATCGGTATTAATAGGTTCCGTTTGTGGATATAAAATTTTTGAGATTACGATGGCTCCAGGAGCTGCCATTACAGAGGCTGCCAAGAGATGTTTGGCAAAAGTCAATCGCAATTCGGGATCGTCTCCTCCCAAAAAGCCAATATATGCGGCGAGTACAGCTCCCGCAACAGTTGCCATTCCGCCAATCATGACCAGCAACATTTCACTTTTGTTCATTTTTTCCAAATATGCTTTAATCAAAAGTGGGGCTTCCGTTTGGCCCAAAAAGATGTTTCCGGCAACGCTCAAACTTTCAGCGCCGGAAATATTTAAAAGCTTCGTAAGCAGCCATCCCATCCCTTTCACAACTACTTGAATAATTCCGAAATAGAAAAGCACCGAAGTAAGTGCAGAGAAAAATATAATGGTTGGCAAAACCTGAAACGCAAAGATGAAACCGAAAGAGTTGATATCCAGCATTCCCCCAAAAAGGAACTCGCTTCCTGCTTTGGTATAATCCAAGACATTTACAAATATTTGGCCCACGCCTTCAAAGGCACTTTTTATAAAATTTACTTTTAAAACTCCAATAGCAATCAAAAGCTGGAATGCTAGCCCAATTGCTACGGTTCTCCAGTTAATGGCCCTTCTATTTGAGCTGAAAAGCAACGCGATGACCAAAAGCGAAATCATACCTAAAACCCCACGCCACAAACTTTTCATTGAAAAACCTTGGCTCGGAATTATTTCTGAAGTTTTAGTAACAGTTTCCAATGCCGAAGCATTTTGCATGTTCGGTGTTTTTAGCTGGTATTTGTAATTGTTTTCTGAAAGGGAAAGTGTGCTATCGGTAACCTGCTCTACGTGAAATCTTCTAATGCTGTCTTTGGGATTATTGAAAAAAAGCACCAATAAATTGTTCTGAAACATATAATCGCCGCTCGACTTTATGCTATCGTTAGCAACCTGATATTCAAAAACGCCGTTTTCGAGTTTAAGGAAATCCTTTTCAGGGTTTATATTTATAACGGAAAGACCATTTTCATCTTTTACTTCTGAAAATTGCCAGGTTTTTTCAATGCTTTGAGCAAAAGTGTTGCCGATGAAAAAAAGCGCAATGGCTACAAGTGTGAATTTTCGCATATTCTGTTTAAACTCCAACCCTTCATTACTTAAACTGCGCTCTAGGCGGTTTGTTAAAGAGGGTTATATTTTTTTTAAAATAATAATGACCCTACTCCCTTTTTGATATTTCATCGCGTAGGCTTGCTGCCTTTTCATAATTTTCGCTTTTTACGGCGGCATCCAGCATTTTGTTTAATTCACTTAGGCTAAACTTAGAATAATCTTCCCGTGAAGGCTTTACAGATTCTTTATCTTCTCCAAGGATTAAATTTTCAATGACCGCTTCCTCCTTTTTTGAAAGTGTTTTTTTGGAAGTGGAAGTTTTAAGATAAATACCGGCTTTGTCCAAAATGTTTTTATAAGTAAAAATGGGTGCTTTAAACCGAAGGGCCAATGCAATGGCGTCACTGGTACGGGCATCAATAATCTCTTCGATCTTGTCTCTTTCACAAATAATGCTCGAATAAAAAACGCCATCCACCAGTTTGTGTATAATTACCTGCTTGACAACAATCTCAAATCGGTCTGCGAAGTTTTTAAAAAGGTCGTGGGTAAGAGGCCGAGGCGGGGTTATGTCTTTTTCGAGCGCAATTGCAATGGACTGTGCCTCAAAAGCACCAATGACGATGGGTAGTTTCCGTTCGCCGTCCACTTCGTTCAAAATAAGTGCATAGGCGCCATTTTGCGTTTGGCTGTAGGATATTCCTTTTATGGTAAGTTTTACTAAACTCATTCTTCAAAAATCAGTGGTCGTTATATAGTACGCTGTGTTCAGTTAAACAATGATTATAAAAGTAACGAATAAAAAAACAATAAAAAAAGACTGTTTAAATTTGGATGTTTCCGTATCTAAACAGCCCTTTTTCGGGGCACAAATTAATAAAAAATTATGCGTTCTGCGCTTTAAATTCCTTTAATTTTTCGGTGAGTTTTGGCACTATTTCAAAAGCATCGCCTACAATACCGTAGTCGGCAGCCTTAAAGAAAGGTGCTTCAGGATCGTTATTGATTACCACTTTTACTTTTGAAGCGTTAATGCCCGCCAAATGCTGTATTGCACCGGAAATACCGATTGCAATATAAAGATTGGAAGCCACTGGTTTTCCCGTTTGCCCCACGTGCTCGCTATGCGGTCTCCAGCCCATATCGCTCACAGGTTTTGAGCAAGCTGTGGCAGCGCCGAGTGTTTGCGCAAGATCTTCAACCATTCCCCAGTTTTCGGGACCTTTCAGGCCGCGACCTCCGGAAACTACTATTTCGGCATCGGCAATGGTTACTTTATCGGTTGCTTTATCTACGGAAACAATTTCCATATCAAAATCGTGGGCATCAATATTGGGCGAGAAAGTTTCAGTGGAAGCTGAGGTTTCATTTTCCTTCAATCCGTATGAGTTTTTTCCCAACCCAATTATTTTAATATCGGTTTTAATTTCTGTAGTTGCAAAAGCTTTGTTTGTAAAAACACTGTGTTTTACTTTAAACGGTGAAGTGCCTTCAGGAAGTGAAATTACGTTTGCTACATAACCAGCTTCAAGGTTAACTGCGAGGGTGGGGGCCAAAAATTTACTGTTTGCGCTAGAAGTTAATACAATTACTTGTGCGCCTTCATTTTTTGCGGCTTGGCCGATTACATCGGCATACGCTTCGCCGTTAAACTTGTTCAATTTATCATTGGAAACCTGCAAAACTTTTGAAGTTCCGTATTTTCCCAATTCTGAAACATCATTCACATTGATGCTAACCGCTGTAACCGAAGTTCCCATTTGGTCCGCAATTCCCTTTGCGTACGAAACTGCTTCCAAAGCTATTTTTTTAATTTTTCCTTCTTCTGATTCTGTATATACTAAAACTGACATGTCTTTCTTATTTTAATTCTTAAATTACCTTCGCTTCGTTATGAAGAAGGTTCACCAATTCGTCTACGTTATCAACCAACTTTACCGCGCCTTTAGGTGCAGGTTTTTCAAATGAAACCGTATTTGTTTCGGCGTTTGCATCCACAGGTTCTTTTACATTTAAAGGTTTTGTGCGGGCCTGCATAATACCACGCATATTTGGGATGCGAAGATCGCTTTCCTCAACCAACCCCTTTTGTCCGCCAATTACCAACGGAAGTGATGTTTTCAAAGTTTCCTTTCCGCCATCTATTTCGCGAATTGCTGTGGCTTKATSNCSWTYMAYYWCAARNCWGATASNNNAGKTMWKTRCSMAGYTTGMRMYTRNTTNNMRYTTGSYYWRCWTYCCGGGTACCATTCCACCGTTGTAATCGATTGATTCCCTGCCGCCAATTACCAAATCGTAACCGCCTTCTTTTGCAACATTTGCAAGTTGTTTTGCAACTGAAAAACCATCGGTTGCAGCAGTGTTTACTCTAATAGCTTCATCGGCTCCAATAGCCAATGCTTTGCGAAGTGTAGGCTCGGTTTCAGCACCGCCAACGTTTACCACGTGTACGGTGGCTCCTTGTTTTTCTTTAAACCACATAGCTCGAGTAAGGCCAAATTCGTCATTTGGATTGATTACGAACTGAACCCCGTTTGTGTCAAACTTGGTATCGCCGTCGGTAAAATTGATTTTTGAGGTAGTGTCCGGTACGTGACTTATACAGACTAATATTTTCATTTTTTGAAGTGTTTTTGGATTGTAAATTTCAGCAAATAGAAACTAAAAGGCTTTCAAATTGCTCGTGTGCGAAGTTAAGAATATATTTCCTTTTTTTGTTATGCACGCATAATAAATTTTGGTTAAAAGTGAAGAAAATATACATAAACAGATGGTAATTATAGTATTTTTGCTATCCCTGAAAAATTTCAGTTATTTACATTTCAATTTATACAGATGAAAACATTACAATTCAGAGAAGCCATACGAGAAGCGATGAGCGAAGAAATGCGTCGCGATGAATCTATATACTTAATGGGTGAGGAAGTGGCCGAGTACAACGGAGCTTACAAGGCCAGTAAAGGAATGCTCGACGAGTTTGGTGCAAAACGTGTAATAGATACTCCAATTTCCGAAATGGGTTTTTCAGGTATTGGTGTAGGTTCGGCAATGAACGGCAACAGGCCGATTATTGAGTTTATGACCTTTAACTTCTCGCTTGTTGCAATTGRCCAAATAATAAACAATGCTGCAAAAATGCGTCAAATGAGCGGTGGACAGTTCAATATCCCAATCGTTTTCCGTGGACCAACGGCTTCTGCCGGTCAACTTGCGGCAACACATAGCCAGGCCTTTGAAAGCTGGTACGCWAACTGTCCCGGGTTAAAAGTTGTGGTGCCGAGTAACCCTGCCGATGCAAAAGGCTTATTGAAAAGTGCCATCCGTGATAACGACCCCGTTATTTTTATGGAAAGCGAACAGATGTATGGTGATAAGGATGAAGTGCCTGAAGGCGAATATTTGATTCCTTTGGGGGTTGCCGATATTAAAAGGAAAGGAAAAGATGTAACCATTGTCTCTTTCGGAAAAATTATTAAGGAAGCTTACAAAGCAGCCGAAACTCTTGCTAAAGATGGCATCGAGTGCGAAATAATCGATTTACGCACAATTCGTCCCTTAGATTATGAGGCTATATTTGAATCGGTAAAGAAAACCAATCGCTTGGTGATTTTGGAAGAGGCTTGGCCATTTGGAAATGTTGCTACCGAAATAACATATCAAGTTCAGAACGAAGTTTTTGATTACTTGGACGCGCCAATTGTAAAAATAAATACAGCCGACACTCCCGCACCATATTCACCAGCTTTATTGGAGGAATGGTTACCAAATAGTGAAGATGTTGTTAAGGCCGTAAAGAAAGTTCTTTATAGAGACTAATTTTATACCCGTACTAAAAATTCAGTCACTACCATTATGAAGCGCCTATTATTCTTTTCAATTTTAATTTTAGGCGCTTCGGCATTTGCACAAACCAAGGTTAGTGGTACCATAAAGGACCCAACCGGCTATCCGGTGGCTTTCGCCAATGTGATTTTTAAAGATTCGCAAGAAGGTACTATTTCAGATGAAAATGGACGTTTTTATTTAGAGAGCGACAAAACCTATAAAACTGTCGTTTTTTCCTTTATAGGCTATACTACCAAAGAAGTAGAGCTTAGCTCCCGTAGCACCTACAATATGGAAGTGGTGGTTGAAGAAAGCGCCTCAGCATTGGACGAGGTAGTAGTTTACAGCGGGAAAACTTCAAAGAAGAACAATCCCGCTATTGATATTCTTCGGAAGATCTGGGAAAATCGAAGAGAAAACGGAGTTAAAAAGTTCAAACAGTATCAGTACGACAAATATGAAAAACTGGAATTTGATTTGAACACAATTGATAGTGCTCTTATTAAAAGTAGGGTTTTTAAAGGGATGGAATTTATTTTTGACCAAACCGATACTTCAAACGTTACGGGAAACACATATTTGCCCATCTTTATAAACGAAGCGGCTTCCAAGGTATATGGTGACAATTTGCTAAATGAAGAAAAGGAAGTGCTTCAGGGAAACAAGAATTCAGGGTTTGAGAACAACCAAACCCTCATCGCCTTTGTAAAAGATCTTTACAGCGAATATGATGTTTATGACAATTACCTAAAATTTTTCGACAAAGCTTTTACCAGTCCATTATCCCGAACTGGAATAGATGTTTACAATTACGTACTTCGCGATAGCGCTTACCGCGATAACAAATGGTGTTATAACATTGTTTATTACCCCAGGCGCAAGAATGAATTGACTTTTAAAGGAGACTTTTGGGTCAATGATACTACGTGGGCAATAAAGGAAATAAATATGCAGGCATCCAAAAGTGCGAACCTAAACTGGGTGCGCGATGTGTACATTGAACAGGAGTTTGAAGTACTGAATGACTCCACTTTTCTTATTACCCGTGACTATTTTATGAGTGATTTCAGCTTTCGGAAAAAGGAAGAGGCCAAGGGTATTTATGGAAAACGTACTACCTTATATGACAATTATGTTTTCAATATTCCTAAAGACAATAAATTTTACGCGCAGCAAGTAGATCCCTACAATTATGAAGTTTACAACCGTCCGGACGAGTTTTGGGATAAGAACCGGATGGAAAAACTTAGTAAGGACGAAAAGGGCGTTTATGATATGCTGGACACGCTTAAAACCGTTCGGCGTTTTAAGGCGCTGTATAACATAGGCGCAACTTTGGCCAGCGGGTATTACGAAGTAAATAATTTTGACGTAGGCCCTGTGTTTTCAATTTTTGGTTTTAATGAAGCCGAAGGCTTACGCATTCGTCTTGGAGGCAGAACCTATTTTACTCAAAATGATTCCTGGCGATTGGAGGGCTTTGGAGCATATGGTTTTAAGGATGAGCGTTTCAAATATGGTATTTCCGGAAAATGGTTGCTGGATAGAAAATCACGACTTACAGTTTTCGGAGGTAACCGACRCGACGTAGAGCAGACGGGGGCCAGTTTAACCAATAGCAATGATGTTTTGGGGCGTAGCCTTGCATCTTCTTCTTTGTTGTCTGTTGGGGCAAACGATAGACTTTCGCGGATAAACCTAAGCACCGTGGGTTTTGATATTGAGCCTTGGAAAAATTTTATTTTACGCTTAACCGGTTCCTACCGAACGTTGAAATCGGCAACCGATACTTTCAGTATTGACTATAAGGTAATGGAAGACGGTGTTTTTACCGGAGAGGTAAAAAGCGAACTGAAGCAGGCAGAAATCCAATTTGGGTTCTTTTACACTCCCGGCAGAAAAACCTCTGGATACGGAGTGGAGCGAACAGTAATTAATGACGGAGATTTCCCTTCATTTTACGCGGGCTATAGTTATGGTTTAAAAGATGTGATGGGGGGCGATTTTGAGTATAAAAAGTTACAGGCTCTATATACTCAGCCTTGGAATATTGGAGGGTTAGGCCGTTTGTTATCCACGGTTGAAGTGGGCACAACCATTGGTGCAGTTCCGTTGAGTTTATTAAATCCCATCCCTGGAAACCAGACTTATTTTAGCCTTTACAATAGTTTTACACAATTGGATTATTACGAATTTGTTAGTGATACCTACGCATCGCTCCATTTGCAACATAATTTTGGAGGTAGAATTTTTTCTCGAATCCCATTACTTCGAAAGCTCGATTTGCGTGAAGTTGTTGGCTTTAGAGCAGTATATGGTACCATATCCCAAGAAAATAAAGATTTAAATGCTTCAAATATTGTGTATCAGGCGCCCGAAGAAATCTATTGGGAATGGAGTGTAGGCGTGGGCAACATCTTCCGGGTTTTTAGATTGGACTTCAATTTCCGAGGGAATTACCTTGACAATCCGGGCGCCCGAGAGTTTGGGATTACTGGGGTTTTTGGATTTACTTTTTAGGAATATTATTGCTATTTTCCCCTCGTTTTACTTTACTATCTATTATTTTCTTGTAATCTTTTATAGGTGAGTGGTGTATGGTATAAATACTAATTACTTTATATACGTTATAAACACATACTTTAGATATAGTATAGAATGTAAGTAGATGAGATTCGTAATTTAGGTAGACACGAATGACGAATTACGAGCGACTAACAACGAACGTCGAACGAGCGACGAATTACGAACTAGAAGCTACGAAATATGAAGTATGAAAGGCGTGCGAGGGCCGAGGAAAAAATATATATCAATGTAGCGTGCTGGTGGTGATTGTGACTTTGGTTCATTGAAATTCACTCGGCCATTGTGATCTTTTTTGACTCTGATTTACAATGTTTCAATTTGGTTCCTATCCCTATAAACTATAGTCGCAGACTACCTTTTAAATTCTAAAAACTGCTCTCTAGCACTAATCCGGTCCAAAAAGCTCTTTCCCCATAGAAAATGCAATACTTTAAAAGAACCATGTGATTAGAGGGGGAAGGTGGCCGCCGGTGATATATTTGGCTTCCTCATTTTGCACATCAATGCTGATAACATCTCCCATTTTTGGTCATGCGTTTGCAGCGCTTGCCGGCTTTTGTTTTTCCGGTGCACTGGGTGGATTTAAAATTAATTTGTTCAATTCCTTTTCGGGAAAGACTTTATTGGTTTTGGTTACTAGTATTTTTTCATCTCCCAAGTCAATAATTTGGTAACTGGGATTGCAGTTTTCTATTCGGAAATGTAATGCCCGCAATCCTGCTTGTAGACCATTTTTTTTGGTTTGTTGGTATACATAATGGGAACATGATACTTTGAACAAGCACTTTCTTCGACTGCTCTTTGGTACTATAAGCCAATAGCTCTTAATAATTAAAAGAAGAATTGCCTTTATCATTTTTTGAAAACCAACATATTACTTACCAATGTAAATCCGGGTTTTGCACCAAAGCCAAAGCATCCAGCGGTACCTATGACATGGTTTGTTACAGTCTCCATTTGGAGAAAGGTCCAACCCTGTTCTGAATATTTGTTTATTAATTGTTCCAGTTGTATAGATACATGGTTAGAGTATCCTGTTGTATGGTCTAAGTGTGCGGCGAAGGGAATTACCTTGTATTCCATATCATTTGTTTTATTTTTTTTGTCAAACCTACAACCCACAAATAAAAATCCCTTACGGGATTCCGTAAGGGATTGAAAATAACCTACCTATTCTCCCCAGAATATGTAGATAGCTATTTACCTAACAAATTTAGAAAGATGGCGGGGTGTTTTTTTACGGAAATCCGTAAGGTGAAAATAGTTATTGGCAGAATTTTATAGGCGCCAAGAAGTAGGTATTAAGATTTAGGGGTTTAGGTAGTTCAGGAAATAAATTTTTATATAAGCCCTAGGTCTTTTACTATTACCACAAGATGGATGGTATTGTTTGCTTTAAAATGATCGCAAAGCTTACTGATCTTTTTTTCTATGGAACTAAGGCTGGATGGTGTTATATCCTTTGTAAGGAAATCTTTGCTTATTTCCTTTTGGGAATAACCGAGGGAAAGTAGTTTAAGAACCTCAATATCGTAATCGCTAATATCTATAGTAAGCTTTTTATTAATAGCGTTTGCTACTTGGGGAGAAAGATATTGTTTTCCCTGACATACTTCATCAATGGCCTGGCTTAATTGTTTGAGTCCGTACCGTCCTTTACAAACATAGGCATCGGCATTGCAGTCTAAAACTATTGTACGTACTTTTTGCAGGTTGTCCTCTACGGAATAGGCAATTATTTTAAGTTGGGGATGCTTTTGTTTAAGGGCGCTGATTAAAGTTTCGCCGGACAGATATTTTTGCTTGCGGTGATCCGCAACAAACGAGAGGTCGGTTATCAATAAGTCGAATGGTGTATTTTCCAAGATGGCTTTTTCTATTTGCAGAAAGGCATCGTCACAGTAGGCGACTTGCGTAATGTGTTCAATATCCAGTGAATTCAATACTGATATTACACCTTGGTTGATGCAATCTAGGTCGTCTGACACCAAAACTTTTTTAAACATACTCATATATTAATTTTTGATTTAAACCCTTTTCCGGGTTCAGAATCAAAAGTAATTGTTCCCTTTATTGCATGAATACGGTTTTCCGCATTTTGGAGTCCATTTTTGTTTTTTATGATACAACCTTTACCATTGTCGGTATATTCAATTGTTATTTTTTTACCCACTTGCTGAAATGAAAGTACTACTGCAGAGGCTTCACTGTATTTTTTCATGTTGGTCATTAATTCTTGCAGCACCCTAAAAACTGTGGCTTTTTTTATTTCAGAAATACTTACCCAATCCATTTTGGAAATGTTACGTGTGGCTATGCTAACCTTTTCGCTTTGATAATTTAGAAGTAAATCATTGAGTTGACCACTAAAATTTTCTTCTATTTCAATTGCATTATTTTCTTTGGAAATATCACGCGTTTTATTGTAAATGTTTTCAAGGTCGTCAAGGAGTTTTTCTTTGTCGTTATTATTACCCTGAATTTTTGCCATTAATTGGTATACATCATTGGCTACTTCATCGTGAACTTTTTTGGATATCCGCGTTTCGGTAGTATGTACTTGTATTATTTTTTCTTTTTTGTGCTTTTGTCGTAGTGTAATGATTAGATATGATGATGTAAGAAGTATAAATAGGGCTAGAGAAAAGTAAATTATTTTTTCTTTTTTTTGTTGTTCTTTTTCCAACCGTTCTTCCATAGTTTTTTTTCGTTCCTTTTCAAAATTGTACTTTAAAAGAGCATTTTTGTTTTGGGCCAATTGTTTTTGCTTGGCGATGCTGTCGGTAACATTTTTATATTCAAGAATTTTTTGGTCCCCGCTTATTATTACGTAAAGGGAAAGAGCGTTCTCGAGATAGATAAGGCTATTGAGCTGCAAAGCTATTTTGTATGCCTTGTCCGTATAGAGCTGTGCCTCTTTCATATTATTATTACTAAAATGGTAGAGCGCAAGATTTTTATAGCTTGAATATGTTTTGGAAACATCGTTTTTTCTTTCACGAATTTGCAGGGCTCTATTTAAATTAGAAAGTGCATTGGGATTTCCAAGTTTTGATTGAACCCTTCCTAAGTTGTCAAGTACCATAGCAAGCTTTAGGGAATCGTTGCTTCTCTTCATTAGCTTATGTGCAAGTGTTAGATTTTCGGCGGCTTTTTCATAATTGCCCAAATCTTTATACACATTTGCTTTGTTATTGATGAGTGTAATACTGTCCGAAAAACTTGTGGAGTAAGACAATGAAAGGTTATATATTTCTATGGCTTTATTATAATCATTTAATTCTCGATAAATTTGACCCAGTTGGTTATAAAGTGCTTTTCTATTTTCTATTAAAGTATCTTTTTTGGAATAACTGTCTATAAGATTGAGGGCTTTAACTACTGTACTTTCACTATCATAAATATTGCCAATTTTAAATTCTCCCATGGCTATAAGCCGTAAATCTATTATTGCAGCTGTGGTATCTTTCTGTTTTAGGTCCTCTTCCTTTTTGTGGCTATAGAAATTTATAGCCTGTGAAATGTTCGAACTACTATTTGGACTTACAATTGCTTGATAAAGCAGAGCAACGGAATCTTTTGATTGCTGGGAAAATGATAGTTTTGGAAAGAGGAATAATCCCAAAATGAAAAAATAAAGGAATGAAAGTTGGTTTTTTTTCATTCCTCTAAAGTACTAACAAATCGGCAGATAATTATCCGCCGCCATTACCTCCATGTAGAGGTGGATAATCTCCATCATCACCGCAACAGTCCAGATTATTTTTACAACATCACGAAAAGGCTAGACCTTTTAGGTTTGTGAAGTGCGGAGCGCAGAAGCGCTCGTGTTTGGTATGGGAAAAAACAGGGACGGATTGCTGGAATATTTCAATTGTTATGGATTGCATCCACAGAGAGGGAAGACC
This sequence comes from Aequorivita sp., assembly GCA_002733915.1. GTDB lineage: Bacteria > Bacteroidota > Bacteroidia > Flavobacteriales > Flavobacteriaceae > Aequorivita. Next base: position 634,013 of record NVXN01000001.1, on the reverse strand, counting down.
TTAAAGCCCCTTAAATAATAGAGAAGTATTTATATAATTAATCGATAACCCTACAGATTAAATTTCATTAATAAAAAAAAGACCGCCTTACAGCGGTCTTATCTAGGTAAAGTAAATAATTGATTGTGGGGATTTATTGTTTGATTATCTGTTTGGTAACCGAGCCCTTATCTGTATTTATTTTGATGAAATAAACCGCACTTTGCAGATTGCTTAGATCTGCCTGGTATTGTGTATTAGTAAACAAATCAATGCTTTGAAGCCTTCTTCCGCTAATGTCAAATATTTCCAAGGTGTTCAATCTAGCATCCGGAGATACCACATTAATAACGTTCGCGGTGGGGTTTGGATAGATTGACACGTTTTGAAGACCAGTATTTTCATCTCCCAATACGTCGTTACTYCTAAAATGTAAAGTGAAGCGCGCATTATAAGTTCCTTTTTGGGCTTTAAAAGTATAACTCTCTTGGGATAAGTTGGTTGATATGTTTAATTCATTATCTATAAGAAATACGGTGGCGTTTTCAAGGCCTACACCTTCAAGGTCTTTAATGGTAATTGTATAGTCTAGACTTTCGTCCATTAATGTAGAAAAACCCATAAGCACTTTTGCGCCATCTTCAAAAGCTGCCCTACTTTGTATACCTAATTCTTCCGAAGCATCTTCCAGATGGGTATAAAGGGAAACTACCGTAGCCAGCCTTTTACTGTCATAACCGGCATCCATTAAATTTGTAGCAAAGGGAGAAAAAGCAACTAGTGTATTATTGCCCATCTCGTATTGGTCGTTAGTTACTTTTATCCAAATACGGTTTATACCATCTTGTGTGGGCCGGGTTGCTGTATTGTTATTGCCGGTTACGCGCATGGAATTATTAAAGGAGGCAACTCCTAAAGCGGTAGCTTTAATGCCAAACCCTTGCCCCGTGGAAATAAATCCGTTGGGCGGCGTTTGTGTTGGGTCTGATGGTGCATAGGTTCCGCCGGAAAGGTTATACATGGAAATATCCTCCATACTGAAATTCATGGTATAAGCGCCTGGAAGTAGCGGGCTTGGTGGTGTGTTGGGATTCCAAAAATAAACTTCATTAACCATACTATTGGCTGTTATGAAATCTATGGCACGTATAGCCGAAGGGTACGGATTGGCTAACACATTTGGGCTGCTGTTTCTGTTTCCATTATACTTTACAGTAAAATCAATATTTCCACTGTTTAGAGTACCTTGCTCAAAAGTAATATCATACGTTTTATTGCCATCATTTCCGTTCAATTGTGGTCGCGAAATGTAGCCTTCGCCTGGATTTAAAGTTCCTGTAAAGTTAACCCAATTGTCATGATTATCATCTGCAAAATTTTCCGCGCCAGGGAATTGGGCCGCAACATCTGGATTTGGGAGAAAGTTTTCAGTTAAATGGTTCAGGAACATATATGAATTTCCGAAAGCTCCATTGCGGGTTTCTGTGGTCATTGGACTTCCCATAACAAGAAATACTCTAGGGACCATAAACGGAGTTGTGTAGTTAACATTGATAGTGCCGTTGTTTGTTACTAGTGCACTATCGTCTGATTGAACCACGCTGCCTTGGTGTTCTACAATAAGATTGCCATTTACGGTAATATCTTTTGTTACATTTAAATAGTCTTCTGCTGCCACGGTCAGGGTTCTTGATGCATCAATTTCACAAGTACAAGCGTCGATGCTTCCTTTGGTAGCAGTATCATAATTACTACTTATTTTGGCATTTGAGCCAGGGCCTGGAGATCCATTGTTCCAATTATTTCCTGAGTAAATTGTTGTGGGCGCAGCAACAGTAACAGTTGCAGTACATGACGATTTGTTTGCATAATCATCTTCTACTGTTAGGGTTACATTAAAGGTTTGTCCAACATCTTTACAGGTAAAAGTGGTTTGACCTGCAGTAATTGTTCTTTTAGTTATCCCGAAATTATCTGTGGAACCATTATCTATGTCATCAGCGGTGATAGTTACGCTGCCGGTGTTTTTGTCAAGAGTTGCAGTATAGTTTTGGCAAATTGCAACAGGAGGTATATTGTCAAAAAAGGGATCTTTTACGATAATGAGACCTTCATTCAAATCACTAATAATAATATTTCCGCTTTTGAAGAACGGGTATACATTCCACGCTCCATAAAAAGAAGCATTGTCTGTACTTGGATGGGTGTCAAAATGGTTGATTTCACTCATCGTAGGTGTGGAATTATATATATTATCAATTTTTAAAACTCTCATTCCGGCATTGTAATTAGCCAAATAAAAACGATTTCCTACAACGTAGCCATTATGATCTATAGCTGCGGTTGGCCCTTCGTATGTATAATGTAAAGAGGGATTGTCGAGATCAGTTAAATCGAAGACAAAAGTACGGGTGCCTCCTCCAATATTTTCTTCATCCACTTCATCGCCTGCAATAAAAAAGCGTTTATCTTCAGTAAACCAACCCTGATGTGTATAGAACATATTTGGATAGGTTACGGATGAAATGAGAGTGGGGCTGTTTTTATTGGTAACATCTATTATGTTAACTTTTTTGTTTCCCCCAAAAGCGCCAACAAAAATTTCATGGCCTTGGTAATCGGGATCGGGACCATCATACAATACAACTTGAGCATCATGACAATAACCCCAAGTTGAAATATTTCCTACTGCTGGTGGGTTTGTGGGGTTGCTATTTAAATTTAAAATTCTGGGACCGCCACCATTCCGGTTGGAGCCTAATAAATACAAGTAACCTGTTTCTTCATTTATAATCAAGTTATGGGTGGTAGATACACCAGTATATAATCCATCGCGTGTAAATATTCTCATGGGGTTTGGACCACTAGTATTAATAGTACTTGTAGAAAGATTTCTTAATCTTGTAAGATCAAAAATTTGCATTCCAAAGTTTGAACTTTCACTCACTATATAGGCATAATTATTATAAACCTTCACGTCGTGCCACCAGCTAGTCGCTCCAGTAGTAGAGTTTAATTTCCCCAAAAATCTTGGACTGGTGGGAACAGAAATATCTACAAAGGCAATTCCGTCGTTAAGTGTTACAAGTGCATATTCTTTGTTATCCTGTGGATCTGTCCAGCCCCAAGAATCCTGTGCTTCCATTGGATTATTCCCCGAATATGCCTTGCCTCCTAAATTGGCAATGCTTATATGTCCTTGCAAAGTAAGTCCATCACAAGGGAAACCGCCGGCCATTCCATTGACACAGGGAGTCTGTGAAAAAAGTAGTGGGGCACTAAGCAATAAAAAATATTGTAAGAATCGTTTCATATTTACAAGTTTTTTGGGGCAATAGTGTATGAAATTGACATGAGTTAAAGAATCTTTTTTTTAAAAAAATAAAACCATAGTATATACTCGTGGTTATATACTATGGTTTGTTAATTGCAGAAGTAGTTGTATTTTCATGATTTGGGGTTGTTGAAAATATTCGTACAATGATATAACATAATTCCGATAAAGCGCAAATTTTTCGGATAAAATGTTTGATTTATTTTTTCATAAATTGTTATTTATCAGTTATTTCCTACATTTTTTCACATTTATTTAAGTTTTTTCTGACAATGGTTTGCGTTTTTGTAATTTATATTGTCGGCTCTGTTATTTTATTTGGTTTTTTTATGGCACTTGTCTTATTATCTTTGGAGGAATGAACACTTTTTTTGATTTTAAAAATCGTAGCTTGGTGAATATTTCCCTTTCATCGTTTGGAATGGATGCATTTTCACTGTATGTGGTGCGAGAGGATATGTTGCATCCTTTTGTATCAGGCAACAAATTCAGAAAACTTAAATACAATATCCAATTTGCCAAAGTTAACGGTTATGAAACCTTACTTACATTGGGAGGAGCTTTTTCAAACCACATAGCTGCAGTAGCTGCAGCCGGCAAGGAAATAGGTTTCCATACTATTGGTATTATTCGAGGAGAGGAGCTTAAAGATAAAATTTCTGAAAATCCTACACTCACTTTTGCTGCTACTTGTGGAATGCAATTACACTTTATTACAAGGGAGTCATACAAGTGCAAAGATGAACTCRAATTTATTAATAATTTAAAAGTAAAATTTGGTGATTTTTACATACTTCCCGAGGGCGGTACCAATGCCTTGGCGGTAAAGGGCTGCGAAGAAATTCTAGAGAATATTCCAGAAAGTGCTGATTATATTTGCGTTCCAGTGGGTACTGGTGGTACCATGGCGGGATTGGTAAAAGCATCAAATGAAAATCAACAAATTCTTGGGTTTTCGGTATTAAAGGGAGTCTTTCAATCACGTGAAATTGAAAAGTATACTTTGAAAAGCAATTTTTCTATAACGGATGAATATAGTTTCGGCGGTTATGGTAAAATAGATGCTGATTTAATACGTTTCATGAATAAGTTTAAAAAAGAAACCAATATTCCGCTGGATCCGGTCTATACCGGAAAAATGATGTATGGAATTATGGATCTTTTAAAAAAGAGCTATTTCAAAGAAAATAGCCGTATTTTTGCGATTCATACGGGCGGACTGCAAGGTATTGCCGGAATGAACCAAAAATTGAAAAAGAAAAACCTACCTATAATTGAATAAAATGATTGGCAGAATTACCATCCTTCTTCTTATAAGTCTCCTTTGTTTCAGTGCATGCAAATCAAAAAAGTCCACGACAAAATATCGAAAAAAAGCTAAAACCGAACGCGTTGTTAGAGTAAATCAAACCGTGAACGAAAAAGACACCAAGGCAGAAGAGCCTGAAGTTGTAGTAGTGCCAGTTAACATACCTTATAGCGAACGCGTTGCCAATTACATTAAAGAATATGGTGAAATTGCCAAGGAAGAGATGCTGCAATACGGAATACCCGCCAGCATTACATTGGCCCAAGGAATTTTGGAAAGTGGTGCCGGGGCCGGTGAGCTTACATTGAAGGCCAATAATCACTTTGGGATAAAATGCCATACAGGCTGGGAAGGCGACCGCGTTTATCATGATGATGACGAGCGTGGCGAATGCTTTAGAAAATATAACGACCCTAAATATTCCTATAGAGACCACTCTTTGTTCCTAACACAGCGAAGCCGCTATCAAGATTTATTCAAACTTCGCAAGGATGACTATAAGGGTTGGGCAAAAGGCCTACGAAAAGCGGGTTATGCCACAGACCCCAAGTATCCTGACAAGCTTATAGGTATTATTGAAAGATATAATCTTACCGCTTATGATGATGAGGTTTTAGGAAGAAGGGTGAGTGCCATTGACCCCGAAGATTCAAAAATTGAAACTTATTCCGTAGAAGCTGGTGATACCCTTTACAGTATTTCAAAAAGGTTTAATCTTACCGTTGAAACCCTAAAAAAATACAATGGTTTAAAAAATAACGATTTGTCTATTGGGCAGATCTTGTATCTGCATCCTGAAAAAAATCAGTAAAATCTTTTGAGTGGAAATTTAAAATTTCAGAGAAATAAAAAGATTTCTTACAAGACACCCCACTTATTTATAAATAAAATCCTCAAATATCTAATATGAATTACCAAAGAAGCAGCGCCCTTTTTGCAGAAGCAGAGAAAGTCATTCCTGGCGGTGTCAATTCCCCTGTCCGCGCTTTTAAGGCAGTGGGAGGGACACCCATTTTTGTTGAAAAAGCAAAAGGCGCTTACCTATATGACGCAGACGGAAACCAACTGATTGACTATATAAATTCATGGGGCCCTATGATTCTGGGCCATGCACACGAACCTGTGGTAAATGCTGTAATTGAAAAGGCAAAAAAAGGAACTTCCTTTGGAATGCCTACGGAAATTGAAACTAAAATCGCCGAACTGGCGATTTCCATGGTACCCAATATAGATAAAATCCGTTTTGTAAATAGTGGCACCGAGGCTTGTATGAGTGCCGTAAGATTGGCAAGAGGTTTTACAGGAAAGGATAAAATTATAAAATTTGCAGGTTGTTACCACGGGCATAGCGATTCTTTCCTCATACAAGCAGGAAGTGGCGCAGTAACTTTTGGCAGCCCAAACAGTCCGGGGGTTACGCAAGGCACTGCAAAAGATACCTTGCTGGCTACCTACAACGATTTAAAAAATGTAGCAGAAGTAATAACAGCAAATAAGGATAAGATTTCCTGTATTATTTTAGAACCTGTGGCAGGTAACATGGGCTGTATTCCACCCTCCAAGGGATTTTTGGAAGGCTTGCGGAAACTTTGTGATGAAAACAATATCCTTTTGATTTTTGACGAAGTAATGACGGGTTTTAGGCTTGCTGCCGGCGGCGCACAGGAATTGTTTGGAGTGAAAGCTGATATTGTAACCTTCGGAAAGGTTATTGGCGGTGGATTGCCAGTTGGAGCCTTTGCTGCAAGAGAAGAAATCATGAATCGTTTGGCACCTGTGGGGCCTGTTTATCAGGCAGGGACTTTAAGTGGCAATCCCTTGGCGATGGCTGCTGGATTGGCCATGCTGCAGGAATTGGATTCAAACAGAGATATCTTCAATTCCATAGCCAAAAAGACAGAATATTTACACAAATGTTTGGAAGCGGTGCTTACTGCAGAAGGTGTCAAATTTACAATAAATCGTGTGGGCTCTATGATTTCGGTACATTTTTCTGAAAAACCCGTTGTTGATTTTGATTCCGCGGCAGCGGCAAACAATGAAAACTTTAAAAAGTTTTTTCACGGTATGCTAAAGGAAGGTGTTTATATTGCACCGAGCGCATTTGAAACCTGGTTTATCTGTGATGCTTTAAGCTATGACGATTTGGATGCTACCATTGCGGCCTGCGGCAAAGTTGCGAAGACACTTAATTAAGAAATAAATTTTAGATATAAAAAAGACCCTTTCTAAATTTAGAAAGGGTCTTGACTTTAAATATAATTAATCACTAATTATTCATTTTTACCCACTTAGCATATTGTTCAGCAGTAAGTGTTTTTTTCATTGCATCTTTTAACTGATTATCAATTTGTTTCTTTTCTACTGAATTGCTGTTGGTGTCTGTAGTCAAATTATTTTTCCGATAGGCTACTTCTTTAGCCACCAATGCTCTGAAAATGGTTCGACTTTGGTCACCAGTCAGGTCTAAGGTTTCGGTAAGTTTTGCAGTTTCCGTTTTTGCTATTACTTCTGGGCGGGTGCTGTCTTCTGATAATTGTTGAGCAGAAGCGGTCTGAATTCCAAAGAGCATGGTAGCTGCAAAGGCAAATACTGTTAGTAGGTTTCTCATCTTTTTTGTTTTTAAATTTAAGGTTACTAAAGTAACCAATTTGCCTATAAATAAAACAATAATTGCACCAAAAAATGTTTTTAGAGATTTTATTGCCTGTTAAGGCGTTGCTTATTGCCTTTTTTGTTCTTGAAGCGGTGCTCTCTATGCTGTTGTTGCTTTTCCCATTTTGTAAATTGTTCTTCGGTAAGAATATTTTTCATTTCTTTTTTCATGGCAATACGGCTGTCCAGCATGGTGTTTTTAGCCTCAAACTTTTGGGTATCGGTCATTTCTTTCCAGTATTGGGGACGTTGGGGTTTTGTTGCTTCCATTTCCAGAAAAACTTTCTTTACTTTTTCCTGTTGTGACTGGTTTAGGTCTAAGGCAAGAGTCATTTTTTTTGCTCGTAGCTCAGCCTTTTGCTCAGCTGTGAAATTTTCCTTCAACTCCTTACGTTGCTCCCTTCTGTCAGCATCTTTGTTTTGTGCGGTTATGGCGAAAGTTGTAAACGTCAGTAAAATTATCATTGCTTTTTTCATGTTTATTATTTTTATTGTTCAACATAGCTATGACGTTGAAAACATAAATAGGTTTAATTTCTAAACAGTTTAAAATAAAAAGAGCCGCAATCAGCGGCTCTATACTTTTTTTCTAAAACATTAAAGGGAATCAATATATTCTTCCAGCATTTGTAAAGCTTCTGAGTGTACGACAGTTCTTCCTAACTGTGGCATCCTGTAGGTTGGCAGTGTACTTTGAAAACGTGCTATTACCTCGCCACGATTGGCATAAATACCGGTATCGTTGAAATCTGTCTCTAGTCTAAAATCCAACATGAAACCAGGTGGTACACTGCTGCCGGGCTGATGGCAGTGAGCGCAATTAATATCCATGTAAGCACGTGCGCGGTCTTCCAACAATAAATTATCATTTTCCCAATTGGGTAGAACGCTTATGTTATTGGCTGACACACCTTGTAACATTCCTATTGAAGCCAAATAATCCAATTGGTTTTGGGTGGTATAGGAGGGTACAAAGTTTAGGTTGCGCAGTTTTGGACCGATGGGAAAAGTAGTAGCATTATTGTTATGGCAGGTAAAACAATCCTGTTTGGAAGGTATTTCGTAAGCTACGTTTTGGGTTTGGCCATTGCCATCAATATAGCTGATTGCTTCTGTACTTCCTGTTTCACGGTAGGTAGCCTCTGTTTGGGCAGCGTTCCAAATGTAATCTCCCGCAAGCCATTCGCCGTTTACTTTTAGAAGAATGCGGGTTTCAATTATTTTTTTCCCAAGGGAAGGGTCGCGCTCGTCTATATTGTAATAAAAGGTTTTTGAAATTAAAGTATTATCAGGAAAGCTTGGCAGTAAATCTGTATTGTTATAACGCATGCTTTGCCCTTCCGGCAATCGAATCAATCGCTGTTTATGGGTATAATCTGTAAAAAGGGTGCTGTTAATTTCATAAAGTTGCACGCCATCGGCAGGATTTAAATCTGAAAGGTTTCCTGCAAATACGCCCATTTCAGAAAGTGTGGGTAAAAAAGTTAACGGCTGGGATACGGTAAGTGCATCAACCGTGTTACTTGGGGCAGATTCGTTATTTTTTGCATCAAGTGCTGTTACGTAGAAACTGTATGCGGTTCCCGGATTTAAACCTAAAATTGTGGTAGTTGTCTCTGTAACAGTGCTTGAAAGTGCTGTACCATCCTGATAAATTTTATATCCCGTAACCTCAACATTGTCTGTAGCAGCATTCCAAGTTAGTTTTAAGGAAGTTTCAGTTTCATCGGCAACGGTTAGGTTTGCTGGTGTTGAGGGGGCTTGAGTGTCTGTTTCCACAGGTTCATAATCGTCATCCTTTCCGCAGGAAATAATCACAAAGCCTATTAAAATAAGTAGAAATATTTTTTTCATTTGGTAAATAATATGGTGGCTAAAAATATAAAAATAGTACGAATGTGTACGTTTTTGGCTGTTAAATTAAAAAATTGCCTAAAACGCATTTTTCCCTTAACGAAAGGATGTCTTCCCTAATTGTTTGTTTTCTAGAAGCGATAAATTAAATAATTTCGAAATTAAAATACCGCCGCTCATGTTTCTGGCAGGGATGCCAGACCACTTATGCCAAAAAGGAGGAAAAGCATGGGCGGTGGTTTATTTGTTGAAAGCAAAAAGGAACCGCTGTAGAACGGTTCCTTTTCAATATAAGTGGATTGGTTGGCTATAAAAGCGAAACCATTAAATTTTCATCCGTTTTCTCAACTTTAGCAACTTTACTCTTTGTGAGCCCTTTGATTGCCTTGTCCCACTTTTTATTGCTCAACCCGCTTTGGGTTTTAAGTTCTTCCAAAGCAATGGCCGAATTGGCTTTTAAAATTATATAAACAGCTTTTTCATCTTCGGTCATTTCAACCTTTTTCTTTTCTGGGCGCATTTGTGGGAAGAAGAGCACTTCCTGTATGGAAGCGTTGTTGGTAAGAAACATAATCAATCGGTCCATCCCGATGCCCATCCCGCTGGTGGGAGGCATGCCGTATTCCAAAGCACGGAGAAAGTCATAGTCTATAAAAGCGGTTGCCTCATCATCACCTCTGTCTGCGAGTTTTAGTTGTGCCTCAAAACGCTCGCGCTGGTCTATTGGGTCGTTCAATTCGCTGTACGCATTTGCTATTTCCTTGCCGCAGACCATTAATTCAAAACGTTCGGTAAGCTCCGGATTGTTGCGGTGCTCTTTGCAGAGCGGGCTCATTTCCTTTGGATAATCTGTGATAAAGGTGGGCTGTATGAAATTACCTTCGCATTTTNCACCGAAAATTTCATCTATCAACTTTCCTTTGCCCATGGTATCGTCCACGGGTATTTTCATATCCAGAGCCGCTTGGCGGATTTGGTCCTCGGTTTTTCCCGTAATGTCAAAACCGGTGAATTTTTTAATAGCATCGGCCATGGTAATTCTGGTGTAAGGCGCTTTAAAATCTACTTCATATTTTCCGAAGGTTGCTTTTGTGGTGCCGTTTACTTCCATTGCGCAGAACTCCAGCAATTGCTCGCAGAACTCCATCATCCAATTGTAATCTTTATAGGAAACGTAAATTTCCATTGCGGTAAACTCTGGGTTGTGGGTTCGGTCCATCCCTTCGTTTCGGAAGTTTTTGGAAAATTCATACACGCCGTCAAAACCACCAACTATCAATCTTTTTAGGTACAATTCATTCGCAATTCGCATATACAGTGGAATGTCCAAGGAGTTGTGGTGCGTAATAAAAGGTCTTGCCGCAGCACCCCCCGGAATGGGTTGTAAAACGGGAGTTTCCACTTCAAAATAGCCGCGCTCGTTAAAGAAGGTACGCATGGCGTTAAAAAGCTTGGTTCGTTTTACGAAAATCTCCTTTACGTGCGGATTCACTACCAAATCTGCATAGCGCTGGCGGTAGCGTTGTTCGGGGTCGGTAAAGGCGTCGTGTACTTTTCCATCTGCATCTACGCGCGGTTGTGGCAATGGTTTTAAGGCTTTGCTAAGCAGGGTGAAGTTTTTTACCATTACGGTCTTTTCACCTACTTGAGTATTAAAGAGTTCACCTTCAATCCCAATGAAATCGCCTATGTCCAACAGTTTTTTATAGACTTCGTTGTAAAGGGTTTTGTCTTCGCCGGTACAGATTTCGTCGCGGTTAAAATATACCTGTATACGTCCGTCTGCATCCTGAAGTTCGGCGAAAGATGCTTTTCCTTGAATTCTACGGCTCATCAACCTTCCGGCAATAACTACTCTTTTACCTTCCTCAAAATGTTGTTTTATTTTTTTTGAGGTATYGGTCACGGGGTACAGGTCTGCAGGATAGGGATTGATGCCCATATTGCGCAGTTGTTGTAGTTTTTCTCTTCGGATGATTTCCAGTTCAGACAGTTGCATAAATTATATATAAAAATAAGTTTGCAAAGATAAGGAAAGGAAGTTCTATATGCTAAAGCATAAATTCCAAATTTCAAGTACCGAATTCCAAATAAAAAACAAACTTCAAATTTTAATAAAACCACAGAGAACACAAAGAAGGCACGAAGTGCACAAAGAAAAACTTTGTGTCCATTGTGTTCTCTGTGGTTAAAAATAAAATCTTGTAGCAAAAGGAAAAATAGCTTGACAGATAGCTTAAATATTAATTGTAAATTTGTTTTCTATGAGTTTATGGCGCGTTTTGCTTGCAATCCTATTTCCGCCCCTTGCCGTGGTTGGCAAAGGTTGTGGTTCTGTATTGATTGTTTTTATCCTTACGGTTTGTGGTTGGATTCCAGGCGTTATTGCCGCTCTTATAATATTGAATAATCCTAACAGATAAACCGATGCGAATAAAACTACTAGTCCTTTTAAGTTTGGCATTTACCGTATTGAGCTGCCAATTTACAGAAACCATGGTTTTGAATGAAGATGGAAGTGGTTCCATGGCCATAGAAGTAAACCTTAACGAAATGATGGCCTTTGGTGGTGCCGCAATGGTTGATTCAACAGTAGTGAAAATGGATACTATTGTTAATATGAAACTTTTTTTGGAAGAAAAAAGGGACAGTATCTCCAAACTTCCTGCTAAGGAACAGCTTAAACTGAAAAAACTGGAGAATTACAAAATTCATTTGAAAATGGATTCAGAAGCCTCTGAAATGGTTTATGATATTTCAACAAATTTTATGAATGTGGGCGAGGCGAACGATATGTTTAACGGACTGGAACAGGCAAGCGATTTAATGCCCAACCCAGATTCAAATACCGAAATAAAAAAAGAAGAGGATTCTCCAGAACTTATAGGCGTAAACTATTCTTTTAAAAAGAATATCTTTAAGCGCGATGCTTATATAAAGGATAAGGCAATGCACCAAAAACAGGTGGATAGTTTAAAACAGGCTGAAGCATTTATGGGGGGCTCTAATTATACTTTAAAATATACTTTTCCTAAGAAAATAAAGAAAACATCCCAGCCTGGAGCTACATTTTCAGCAGATAGAAAAACAATGACCGTACAAAAATCTTTTATTGAATATTTCAAGAATCCAGACCTGCTAGATTTGGAAGTGGAATTGGAGAAATAATAAACTTCGGCAATGTATTTGTATATTCATCTTTACTAACAATAAACATTCACACTATGAAAGCATTCTATTTTTTAATCCCACTAGTTATGGTAAACGCCTGTAAAACGCAGACTGAAACAGTAACTACAATAGAAAAGAACACTATGGAACAAGTTGATACTAAAAACAATTGCCCAGAAGAAGGAACGTGTAGCGTGGTCTTGCATAAAAATAAAACCCTTATTGTTAAAGAAGATGGTACGGGAGCGGTCTATCCAGAAATGGTTGATGGCCAAAATATAGTAGTAGTCTATACTTATATAAAAAAGGGCCCTGAAGGAACTGTAGATGGTGATTATTCTGAAACCATCCATTTCGAAATACCAGCTGCGGCTGATAATATAAATATGGTAAACGAGAATTTAAGTGATGTGAAACTGCTATATGGCAAACATTGCTATTGTAAAGGAGAAGCGGGTTATTACCCAATAAATGACGGAAAATTGTTGGTAGAAAAAAATAATCGTAATTTGATGTTTGACCTTAACTTTAAGGTGGGAAAAACATCGCAAGTAGTTTCTCGGATTACGGAAACGGTTAAACTTTGAATAAAGAATAAAGAATAAAGAATAAAGAATAAAGAGAAAAGAGAAAAGAGAAAAGAGCTGTATTAAATGAAAAGAGGCGTTCATAATATGAACGCCTCTTTTTTTATTGAAAAGCTGTTTTGAATTAATTCTTCACAATCTTCTTGGTAGTTACTTTGTTGCCATTTTTCACAACAAGGAAATACATACCGCTTTCAATATAGTTGTAATTCAATTGTTTGCTGAATGTAGTAGAAGCAGCAACATCATCAAATGTATATTGATTAATAGCTCTTCCTCTCAAATCATAAAGTGAAACTTCAATGTTGTCGTTAGAAGCTGGCTTGAAGGAAAGATTAAAAGTGCCATTTGAAGGGTTTGGATAAACCGCAAAATTGTCAAACGTAAAGTCATCTACACCTACAGTTCCATCAACTGTAATAACATCGTCGTTAAGATCATAGAAAATGTTGTCTGATCCCATTACCATCAATCTTCCAGTAGTCGTATTCACATTTGGCACATCTATAACTGCGCTACCGGTGTTAGGTACGTTAAGTGCAATTGATATTGGATAGGTGATTCCACCATCCGTAGAAAACCATATATCAACATTTGAGCAGCTTACTGGAGCCACATCAGTTCCGGCGACGTCCCAAGTAATGGTCTCTGTATTTCCGATAGTCCAATTGGTAGGTGTGGCTTGTGAGGTTACTACAAAAGGACCCGAAGCTCCATCAAAAGTCAATACCATATTATCGCTTTGCGAAGCGCCACCACCGGGTACGTTGTCCCGAACGGTTAATCTAAAGTTCATAGTTCTGGCTACAGAAGGTACAACTTCCCAGATATTTGAAGTTCCTGGTCCCCCTAATTGTCCAGCAAGAACAGTTGAAATCATAGGCATATATCTATCCGGTGAGTCAAGTGGATCTATAGATCTAAAAGCTGGCCCCAATGTTGAAGTGTTAAGTGGTGGCATTGGTGCGGGATTGCTGTTTAATTGCTCCCAGCAGTAGCTCAAAATATCTCCGTCAGGATCCATAGCTGTTCCTTTAAGTACAAAAGGAGTTGATTTTGGAATGGTATAGTCAGGTCCTGCATCTACGTCTGGAGGAAGATTGTTGGTAGGAGTTTGTACAGCACATTGGCCTTGGCCTACTGATACAAAGTTCCACATTTCTTGGATGCTGTAACCGTGAAAATAATCATCGCTAATGTTTTGAACATTAGGAGGACAAATTCCGGCGTAGCCCATAATGGTTGATGCGCTTCCTGGTTCATAAGATGCATTCGATCTCTGGCAGTTATTGTTTTGGGTATGGTTTCCACCAAACTGGTGGCCCATCTCATGGCTTACGTAATCTACATAAAATGGATCATTGATGGGGGCTGGTAATCCTGTTACACCTCTTGCTTTATTTGCAGTACAAGGGGAACGCAGTTGTGCAATACCTCCACCTCCAGTGGTAAATACGTGTCCTATGTCATAATTTGGAAAACCTATAATACCGTCTATTTTAGCCTGTATTTGGTTAATTACATTAGAAGTATTATCTAAGCCATCTGTGGCAGGGTTTAAAAATATAATATCCTCATTATTAGGAATAATTACCATTGTTATGGCAACGTCTCTTTCATAAATACCGTTTACTCTTGTCATCGCTACGTTTTGAGCAGATAAAACGGCTGCTTTTTTAATAGCATCGCTAGCAGCTGGATCAATACCTTGATTGTTTAAATGCCAAAGAGAATACTCTCCATTAGCAGCTAGAGCCAATCTAAAGGTTCTAAGCATACCATCGTCTGCATTTCGATTGGCACTTGCATTTTCATCGATATTTGGTCGTGGCCCAATTTGCTCCTCTACCAAACATACAAACGGCTCCAGAGATGAAGGCAAATCTTTTCTGGAATAGCTGATGTATTGGCGTTTATCCTGAGTGTATGGATCTACATATACTGTAGGGTGCTTTGCCGAAGTTATCATTACATGTACACCTGTATATGGTGAAATACTAAATCTAGCAACTGCTGATGGATCTTCAATACCCTGGCCAGCAAAGGAACGGATATCAGGATGTCTTTGCTGCAATTCTGGAGCAAAGTTTGACGCGTCTACAACTCTAAATTTTTGCAATTCACCGTTGCCAACTGGAAGCTCAATAATTACATTAGAATTTTTAAGGTTTGCTCTAGAAGGAGCAGTAGCAAGAATGGATTGTAATGCTGGAGTGTTTAAACTGAAAAGCTTATAATCAGTAGGAACAGAATTTCTGAATTCCTTAACTTTTGATGTGACAGCCCGCTCTGATACTTGGGTCCAAAGTTTAGAGGAATTCTGTGCGTTTAATCCAAAACACAAGAGTGAAAGGGATAAAACCACAATGGATTTAAAAGTACTTTTTTTCATTTTTAGGTAATTTTATGAATGTTTAGAACTGTAAATATAAGACCCTTTAAGGAAATTAGTAAATTTTTAAGAACTTAACTTTGATTTTTTGTCCAAAAAAATTTGAAATACATTAAATGGGATATAATAATTAATATATATTAATAAT
This sequence comes from Aequorivita sp., assembly GCA_002733915.1. GTDB lineage: Bacteria > Bacteroidota > Bacteroidia > Flavobacteriales > Flavobacteriaceae > Aequorivita. The sequence goes on along the minus strand of NVXN01000001.1, from coordinate 618,584 downwards.
TTTACCCCACTAAATTTAAAGGCAACAGTTTTGCAAAGAGTATTGAAGATAGAAGATTTGGGATTAAGGGATTACAAAGAAACCTGGGATTACCAAGAAACCCTTTTTCAAAAAATTCTAGAATTGAAAAAAGCCAATCACAAACAGATTGCCCCAATAAAGCAGACTCCTAACTATTTTTTATTTGTGGAGCATCCACATGTTTACACTCTGGGGAAAAGCGGGCATATTGAAAACTTGCTTATTCCCGAAGAAAAATTAAAGGAAATAAACGCCACATTTTATAAAATTAATAGGGGAGGCGATATTACCTATCATGGCCCTGGGCAAATTGTGGGCTATCCAATATTGGATTTGGAGAATTTTTTTACAGACATTCATAAATACATGCGTTTGCTGGAAGAAATGATTATCCTCACTTTGGGTGAATACGGTTTAAACGTAATGCGCAGTAAAGGAGAAACCGGTGTGTGGCTAGATGTGGGCACCCCTTTTGCAAGAAAAATTTGTGCTATGGGCGTACGCGCCAGCCGCTGGGTTACGATGCACGGTTTTGCTTTGAATGTGAATACAGACTTAGGGTATTTTGACAACATGATTCCCTGTGGAATTAAGGGAAAAGCGGTTACCTCTTTGAATGTTGAATTGGGTAGGGCAGAAATACCCGTAGAAGAAGTTAAAGAAAAATTAATAAAACATTTCTTGCATCTTTTTGATGCCACACAAATAGAAAAAACCGAAGCCTAGCCCCGGTTTTTTAAAATTTAATTTGGTTTAGTTTATTTTATTTCGAAAATTTGGTAAGTACGCTACTTGATGATACTTTTCCTCTTTGATAGTCTTCCTGTTTAACCATGCCAACGCCTTCGGCAATCCATTGTTTTGAGTTACTAGTTTGGGTCATCCCCATTTTGGTATTCATATCGTAGGTTATAACAAAGCAAGTAAACGTTCCAGCTGGGGTGGTTACGTCTTCTTTACCAATTACCTTTCTGTTTGTTATGGTCATATCCATATTCATGTTAATGCCGCTCACGCTAATTTTCATATTCATTTCGGCATCTGGAAGTGCTTGGCCCACCGAAAGGTCGTTCGGGATTTCCAGCTCCGTACCGCTAATATCATATTCCATATTTTGAAATTGCTCCATCATCATGGGGCTTACCATTGAGTTATAATCAATGGAAATTTTAGTGCCATCGCAGGTAATGTCATATTCTGTTTCGGCTATCAGTTTTCCCTTGTCGTCCTTAACAGAAGATTTCATCGTTGCAACTTCCCCTTGGGGGATTTGCTTTTTATTTAAAACTATATAGTCTACTATGGCTGCTATTTTACCTTTTTTGTCATAAGAGGTGATTTCAGCTTTGGTGCCCTCTTTCAAAGGATAGAATTTACTACATCCGTTTTGCCCTTGAACAGCTGCCATAAGCCCGAAAAGAGCCATAGTTGTAATTAAGATTTTTTTCATAGTATGTAAAGTTTATGTGGTTTAAAGTTTTATAAATTCAACCCTTCGGTTTTGTTCCTTCCCTGATGCACTGTCGTTGTCTGCAACAGGATTTGACTCTCCTTTCCCGTCTGTTTGAATTCTTCCATTAGAAATTCCATATTGGCTTACAAGTGTTGCACTTACTGATTTGGCGCGTTCCTGTGAAAGCTTTAGGTTGCTTTCTGTGCTTCCGTCGGCATCGGTATGGCCTATAATCATTATGCGCATATCTGGCACACTTTGCATGGCTTCGCCTACTTCTTTTAAAATGGCTTCACTTCCACTTTTAATGGTTGCAGAACCTGAATTGAAAAGGATGGCATTGGTTGAAAAATTTCCTTTTTCCATCAAGTCTTTTAGCACTTGGCTTCGTTCATCACCTGCAGTTTCTGCAATTACCAAATTTGAAATATAGAAATAAGCGGCTGCAGTTTCGGTCCAGCCACTGGTAATGGAAGTAAAAAACAACGATTTTCTATATTCTGGCTTGAACTGTGTTGGCAAATCGACCATTTTTTTCCCGTCCATAAAAAGGCGAATTCGTTCTCCATTTACTTCAAAGGCCATTTTAATGGCTTGGTGCAAGGGAGCTTTGTAGGCAATTTTTTCTTTTGTATATCCCAATTCTTTTAAGCCATAGCTTAATTCGTAATAACCGTTTCCAATTTCAGCAGACATAATATCAAAAGTCATGGAGTTGGAGCTCGACAATAAATTGTCAATATCTTCTGGTTTTGGGCCAAAACCAATACCAGGTCTTCTATAAGGGTGCTCGGCAGGTAAAATAAGGTCAAATTCAACAGTAAAATTTTCAGGTAAGGGTTTTGTCAATTCAACATTGGTAACACTTCCAGCGGTTATTTTTAAAAATTTACTATCAAAGCCTTTTAGTTTTTTTACTWCACCCCCCTTTGTAGTATTCCATTTTGCTGGAAAATCACCAATGGCATCCTTTTCAAAATTGTCATTGAAAATTATTCTATTTCCCCGTTTAAAACCCACTTGGTTTTCGCCTACCTCCTCCAGGCTTGCCATTTTTGGTTCTGAAGATTGGCTTTCTGAATTTTTGCTGCTCGTATTTCCGCCAATAACATTGCCGYYWTTTTTCTTTCTGTTTTTTTCTTCCCTGCGTTGCTCTTTTTTGGATTTTTTAGGTGCGTCCACTATGGTATCTAGCACGCGGTCTGTACTTTTTTCAGTTTCCCGTTGCACACGTCGCTCAATGGTACGCTCCACGGCACCAGCTGCTTTTTCGCCTAACTTGTCTAAAAATTGGGCATTTGCTATTGTGCTGGCAAACAGTATGGTTAAAAATGTGATTGTTTGTAAGCTTTTCATAATGATTTTTTTAAGGGTTGCTATCTTTTAAAAGTTATTTCTTTTATAACTTTTTTTCTAGAATAATCTTCAATGTGTATATTCTTTGTACTATATAATTTAAGTTTTGATAAAGCTGTTTTTCCATTACAAATTCCTTGATGCCAGAATGTTGTTTTTGCTTTTATCCTAACTGGGAAAAAGGTGGAATAAAGATATTTTTTAGTTATAGCAGGGGCTATGAATTTTGTAACGAATGTTATAACATATGTAACAGCTCTTTATTTATGGAGTGTTTGGAGGAGAGAAATTTAATGTGAAATATAATCAGAAGGGGCGCTGCCAAATTCTTGCTTAAAACATTTGGTGAAATAGGAAGGGTCATTAAAACCAACGCTGTAGCCAACTTCAGAAATGGATATCTTTTTTTCCTTTAGAAGGTTCAGTGCAAGCTTTAATCTTTGTGATTTCAAAAACTCTGATGCAGATTGTCCTGTTAGCGCTTTTAGTTTTCGGTGCAGTTGCATGCGGCTCACTGCCATTTCTTTTCCAAAACTTTCAACTGAGAAACTTGGGTCGGTAATATGGATGTCCAAAATTTGTTGAAGCCTATCCAAAAACTTCTCGTCTGCCGAAGAAATGGCAATATCCTTCGACATCAGTACAACTTCCTGTGCAAAGCGCTGTTGGAGTTTTCGCCGGTTTTCAACAAGATTTTCCACAGTCGCTTTTAATAATTGACTATTAAAGGGCTTGGTAACATAGGCATCTGCGCCAATACCCATTCCCTCCAGCTTTGAAGTAATTTGGGTTTTGGCTGTGAGTAGAATAACCGGAATGTGCGATGTAAGTTGTTGCTCTTTTAGGTGCTTGGTAAATGTAAAGCCATCTTCCTCGGGCATCATTACATCACTTATAACGATATCTGGTATATATTTAAGGGCTATTTCGAAAGCTTCTTTTCCATTACTTGCGGTAAGTACCGCAAAAGTTGTTTCAAAAATGGAGCTTACATATTCACGAATATCTTTGCTGTCATCAATTATTAAAATAACTGGGGCATCTTCTGGCAGTACAATTTCTTTCTCAACAATTGTAAGAGAGTTGGCAAATGTTTCCGGTCTTTCAGTTTTCTTGTTTTCTGAAAATACTATAGATTCATCAAAGGCTTCCCTGTATATGGGCAATGTTATTTTAAACTCCGTGGTGCCGCTTTCTTCACTTTTCACTGAGATTGTTCCCTTGTGAATTTCAACCAAATCTTTGGTGAGTGCTAAGCCAATTCCGGTGCCAGGATTTTTGGTGTTGGTTTGGTAAAAGCGTTCAAATATTTTTTGCTGCTGCGAAGGGGGTATGTAATTGCCGGAATTAACTACTGAAATCTCATAATTTTTGCCCACCCTCTTTCCGCCTAACGTTATTAATCCATTCTCGGGAGTATATTTTATGGCATTGCCCAATAAATTATAAAGTATTTTTTCAAGAACATCCTGATCAAACCAATCTGCGTTATCATCATTGGGGGCCTCAACAGCTAGCTGTATGTTTTTTTCATCACAACTAAATGAAAACGCCTCGGCTTGTGCAAATAAAAATTTGGGTAGGTTTGCCTTTTGTATGTTGAGTTTTAAATTGCGGCTCTCCAGCTTTGCCAACGCCAATAGCTGATCGACCAAATCTTTCAGCCGTTGAGTGTTTCTAAGTGCCGATTTTAAATTTTTTGTTTCCGAAAGGGAAAGCTTTTTTGAAGCAAGTTGGTCCTCAATAGGTCCATTTATCAATGTTAAGGGAGTGCGGAACTCGTGCGAAATATTTGCAAAGAAGGTATTTTTCGCCTTATCGAGTTCTTGTAATTTTTTGGCTGTTTTTTTTCGGTTTTGCAGTTGGAAAAATAAAAAGACCCCACCTATAGTCGCTAAAAAAACAATAGCCAAAAGAAGGTTCCGCTGGTTGGTTTTTTGCTGTTTCGTAAGTTCGTTTTGGGTAGTTAGCAGTGCTATTTCCCTATCCCTGGTTTTCGTCTGGTATATTCCTTCAAGCTCCTTGATTCTTTCAGCGCTTTGTGCTTGTTGAATGGAATCGGTTATTTTTTTTGAAATTTGTGAATTATTGTATGCGGCTTTGTAATTTCCCTGAAGTGCATACGCTTCAGCAAGAAGAGAATGCGCATTTTGGTTGATCGTCCCATTTTTTATTTCACTATTATAGATAATTGCTTGTTCTAAAAATTCAATGGCAGTTCCGGCTTTTCCTTTTTGAATATTTAACTTTCCAAGTTGCAGTGCAGCTTGTGCAGCTTCCAAATTGTATTCTTTTTTCTTTTGAAACTGTAATGAAACTTGAAAATAGTTCTCTGCTTTTTCAAGGTTTCCGTAGTTAAGGTGTACCAATCCCAAATAATTATTTATTTCGGCGACAGTTCTTTCATCTTTTATTTCTTCAAAGAATAGTAGGGTCTTTGAAAGCAATTCGTCTGCTTTTTTATATTGCCCCTTATGATAGTATACCTGGCCCAAAAAGACATTTGTGGTGTTAAAATAGAATCCTCCTGCCCCTGGTATTTTTTCAAATTCGTTATTCGCCTTTAAATAATATTTTTCGGCGGCATCATAATCTTTTAGTTGTAGATAAATGTTTCCCAAACTTTGGTAAGCAGCTGCAATGATATCTTCGCGTATGGGGTCTTTTTTATGAATAGAATCTACAACAAGCAAATGGGCAATGGAGGCTTCCATTTTGTTCTGGCGAGAATAGGCAATTGCCAAGGCATTATGGGTGTCTGCCACTATCAAATTACCTGTATCCTCAATTAATTTCGCAAACTTAAGGGCCTTGTTTCCGGCTTCTATTGAATTTTCAATCTCTCCAATTAAATAATACGTTCTGCAAAGTCCATTGTACCCTTGTGCCATGCCGCGGAAATACTCTATTTTTTTTGAATCTCTTATTTGTTTTTTAAAGTAAATGAGGGCCGAATCCGGTTTTTGTATTCTTCTGAAATAATGTGCGTAGAGATAATCGGCCTCGATAAGGCTAACCAAATAATTGTGCTGGGCACTGAATTGTCGAATTTGTTTGATATAAATTAAGGCGCTATCGGGATTTGCATTGATGGTTTGGGAAACCTTTGATTTGTAATTAGCGAGTATTATAGAGTCGCGCTGCGAAGGTTTTTTTTCGCGCAGTTTATTTTGGCTAAAAGCACTAGTAGCCAATAGCAAAACAAGGAGGCAGAGGAGCGCTCTCATAAAAGTGTAAAAAGTTGGTTTGCGATTTAAATTTACACAAAATACTTGAACCAAAGAGGAAGATGGTTGACTAATGTACTAACTGACAAGTTGTTTTGGGTTAATCAATAATATAATAAACTACACTATTATCCTCTCCKTYAMCAWCWMRSWKWWKTKSRTYSKCWWYRSMSAWKWMAKYGRSYGAAGTGCCATAAACAGGAAAACCATTAAGAAGCTCACCATTTTTATCAAAAACATATACCTTTTTTTCTTGGGTTTCTGTTATGGTAATATAGCTGTTCCGGTTTATTGAGAAAATTTGGGGCTTGGTATAAAGCCCTAAAGGCAATTCGGCCAATTTTCCATTAATGCGTAAAAGGTTGTCATCCAATGTTACTTTTGTATTTCCAAGTATGGCAAACCAATAATTGCTGCCCACATCCAGTTTTTGGGAAGAAATCTTTCCGTCCTGCGAAATGCGCTCTTTGGTGTTTTCTTTTGTAATTACCACAAAGGTGTTGTCTTCCTCCGCAATCGCTATTTCAGAAAAATTGAAATTCTTTGAAACCGAAACCCTCGATTTCCCAACACGACTTAAAATATTCAGCTTACCGTTTTCCTCTGCAACCACTATATAATCTTTATTCCCCATCCGTATGTGTACGGGCGACTGCACGATGTTACTTTTTGCCTTGTTGAAACCAAAACCTTTTACAGTTTTTCCGTATTTGTCATACATCAATACGTCCTTGCCTTGTACAATTACAAAACGATAATTCCGGTTGTTATCGTAATCAAAAACCGAAAGTGGCTGGGTTACCTTGTCTTTAAACTTAATAGGAAATCCTTTCGCGTCCTTCCCATTTCGGTCCAAAATATAAAACGCATCATTCGTTGCAAACGCAATTTGCTTGTTGCCTTTGCCAGAAATTTCCACAGTTTCAATTTTTCCCAAAATAGGCGAGCCTAATTTTTTGGTCCAAAGAATTTTTCCGCTTTCAGAAATAAAATAAAGCTTATTGGCTATATCCTGTACGAGCACAYTGCTACTGCCGTTGTTGCCGTCAACCAGTTGTGGGTTAGTTAAAAGTACACTTTCCAGATTTAAGTTGAATTTTTCCGAAACCTTACCCGATACACTTTTTGCTGTGGCGCCCGCCTCTTTGCAGCTCAGTGTTACGTGTGCAAAATTTCTGTCAAAACTGAATTGCAATGCGGCCAACGGAAATTTATCAAATGAAATATTTTTAATTTCGACACTGCTTTTTGAGTTGAAAAATCCTGCGATGGCATCTGAAAAATCACCCTGCATTTTATAGATCAACAGGGAGGATGCCGTACTCAAATCTTTTGCGGTGCTTTCAAAATAGGGAGTGTTTTTCAGCGTATTATTATTTTGAAAAGAACTGATCAATTGCTCGGCAGCGCCTTCGGTTTCTGTAAAAACAAAGAAATTTTCAAGCTGAAAAACATAGTTCGCAGCTCCTGAATTTATAAATGGCGAAAAGGTTTGCTTAAATAATTTTGGCTCGCCAAAACTGCTTATCTCAATTTCGCGAAAAATACTTTTTGAAGTTACAAATCGCGCCAATGCATCGTTCGTTAAAGAGGCATCAATACTTTTAATAAAAATTGCAGTTTCATCTTTAAGTTGAATGCTTCCCACCTCGCTCACTGAGCCGAAAATCCCGGTGGTCTTTATGGTATCTTTTTCACCTCTAAAAGATCGTAACTTTTTTTGGAACATTTCGGCATCGTTAAAAGTAAAGCTTACTGCGCCCAAAGCATCCGTTGGCACCAATCCCGAAACGTCGTTTTGTTGCGGTACTTGGCCTTCAAAAACGTTCAGTAATTGTGGAATGCTGTCGGTAGCCAGCGTTATTCCGGTTGCAGAAAAAGATTCTGGCGATATGGCAACGTCAAGCGCACTCCACGAAGTGAAATCTACTTTTGTGGAATCGTTCAGAGTGATTTTATTTCCGCGCACTAACGCTGTAAAGCCGTTGGTTGATGGTAGATTGAAAACTTTCTTGAACGTATCATTGCGTTCCGTATTTCCTTTTAAAATTTCCTGAATAATTTGTTGCGAAGATGAAACCACAAAAACGCTATCTATAATTGCAGAATAGGCAATTTCTTTGTCAATGGTAATACGCTGAAATGAATGTTCATCAAGCTGTAAGGTTTCAATAGTTTTATTTTTTAGTGAATCTATTTGAAAAAGATTTTTCGTTTGTTTCGAAATAAAAGTATATGCCGAAAGGGAGTCATTTAATTTATTGATGCATAAAAGGCTTTGCGAAGCGGGATGTAGATTTTTTAGCAAGGCTTTCTTTTCAGTAAAAAAGGAATAGGGAGCGGTGTTGTCAAATTTGGAAAGTAGGGAATTGGCTTCAATATCTGCCTGCAAGGTTTCAAAATTTGAAATTTTAAAAACCACCAACGCATCTTCGGGAACAAAATCCATTAAAGTGCCAGTTTTYGGAGGTGTTTTGTCACAACTTCCAAAAACTCCCAAAAGCATTGGAATAAAAAGTAATAGTGCTAAAAATTTGCGCAGAATTTTTCCCATAACACAAAAGTAACAAGGAAAATGGATGCTTTTATGAATAGTTGAAATAGTTTATTGACGGGTTTTCAACACTCCACTTCTTTATCATGGCAGTATTGTGTAGCTTATAGCTTGAGCTCCAGTTGCGTTGGTGAAAGTTTGAAACTTTTTCTATGAAAAACAGTACTTCCGTGAGCGCAAATGGCTTCGCGATGTTCTTTGGTAGGATAGCCTTTATTCTGTTTCCAATTATAGTGTGGAAATTTTTCGTGAAGTGCTGCCATATATTCGTCCCGATAAGTTTTTGCCAAAATGGAAGCAGCGGCAATGTGCAGGTATTTTCCATCTCCTTTTACAACACATTCAAAAGGAGTTTTCTGAAAAGGTTTAAAACGGTTCCCGTCCACGGCGATAAATTCGGGAGGGCAGGATAGGCCTTTAATGGCACGGTGCATTCCTAAAATGGAGGCGTTCAGAATGTTTATTTTGTCAATCTCATCCATCATCACGTGAACCACATTGAAACAGATGGCTTCGCGCTCGATAATAGCTTTAAGTTCAAGGCGTTYTTTTTCTGAAAGTTGCTTACTGTCATTCAAAAAAGGGTGCTGAAAATCATCCGGAAGAATTACTGCGGCGGCGGTAACGGGCCCTGCAAGACAGCCACGACCCGCCTCATCGGTGCCACATTCCAATAAGTGGGAATTGATTTTAAGTTTCAACATAGAAAATTAAAAATAACTATTTCCGTTTAAAAATTTACCTTTGCGCTGAAAGTTTATACCCGATGAAAAACACACTTTTGCTCTTACTTCTTCTATGTGCCTCGGCAACTGTGTTTTCGCAAACTCCAAATGCAACTAAAGATAAACCGCCAATTGATTACTACAAAATAATTTCAACGGCGCGCGATACAACTTTTGTAGATACTACGCTCTCAATCAAGAAAAAATATAAATTTAATTATTTGAGAAGGGACAATTTTGAACTGCTACAGTTTTCAAACGTAGGGCAAACCTATAATTCGCTTGCTTACTCTTTTGACAGGCTGAATTTGAAACCACTTTTTGTGGCTCAGTCGCATCATTTTAATTATAAGGAAATAGAAGATGTAAACTATTTCAACGTACCAACGCCGCTTACCGAACTTTATTTTAAAACTGCCTATGAGCAGGGGCAGCAGCTGGATGCTTTTTTTACGGTGAATACTTCCCCACAGTTCAATTTTTCAATTGGCTATAAAGGGGTTCGTTCACTGGGGAAATACCAACATTTTTTAACGAGTACCGGAAATTTTCTTTTCACTGCAAATTACCATACCAAAAGCAAACGTTACGTAGCACGTGCCCACGTAGCCGCACAGGATATTTTGAATGAGGAAAATGGTGGGTTGACCGATAATTCCTTGCTGCTTTTTATAAATGACGATCCCGAATTTCGCGACCGTGGACGGTTGGATGTTAAATTTGAAAATGCCGAAAACAAACTTGAAGGGCTTCGTTTTTATGGAGATCACTATTACGAATTGTTGAGCCAGCGCGACAGTACGGGCTATTCGGTATTGACAATTGGGAACGTGTTGAGCTATGAGGACAAATTTTTTCGATACAACCAAACCGCGTCATTTGCGGAATTTGGTCCTTCGTACGAGACCGCAGATTTATATACGAAAACAAAACTAGAAGATTTGAGCTTAAAGGCCTATGCTGACTTCAACAACTCGCTTATCGGGAAAATTTCGGCCTGGACGGGTTATAACGATTTCAATTATGGGTACAATTCAGTATTGATTTTAGACGAACAGCGCATACCCAACAGGATTAAAGGAAATATTATTGAAGCTGGTGCAGCTTACGAAAAGGAATACCGAGGATTTAAGCTTCGTGGAAAAGGGGCGATAAATGTGRCAGGCGATTTTGACGGAAACTATCTGCAAGGAGCTGCCTCTTTTGATTTGAATGAAGATTATAATGCTGAAGCTTCCATAATCGTACATTCGGTGGCGCCCAATTTCAACTTTTTGCTGTACCAAAGCGACTACCAAAATTACAATTGGAAGACCGAGCTGAATAATGTAAAAACCCAAGAACTGAAATTTGAAATAAACACCAAAAAATTTGGAAATGCGTCTGTAAGCTACATGGGAATTGACGATTATGCCTATTTTGGAATCAAAGAGAACGACAGTACACCTTCGCCATTGCAGGCTTCCGAGCGCGTTGATTATCTAAAAATAAAAGCTGAAAAGGAATTTAAATTTGGCCACTTCGGATTGGAAAATACCGTAATGTACCAGCAAGTTTTAAGTGGCGAAACTGTTTTCAATGTACCGCAAATTATTACTAGAAACACACTTTATTTTGAGGATCATTGGTTTAAACGCGCTTTGTTTTTGCAGACTGGGGTGGGTTTTAAATATTTCACCAAATACAATATGAATGCTTACGACCCTGTACTCGCGGAGTTTTATGTGCAGAACGAGCAGGAATTGGGCGGTTTTCCGTTAGTAGATATTTTCTTCAATGCGAAAATACGGCAGACGCGGATTTACTTTATTTATGAAAACTTTACCGCACTCTTCGGTGGAAAGAACGAATATTTTGCGGCCCCAGGTTATCCGTATCGTGATAATGTGCTGCGATTTGGGTTGGTTTGGAATTTCTTCCTATAAAAATAGCCCACCAAATTGGCAGGCTATTTTCTATAATTAATTTTAAATAAATAGCTTAATCCCTCAAAAGGCCTCGAGAAATCACAATCTTCTGTATTTCAGAAGTTCCTTCATAAATCTGGGTGATCTTTGCATCACGCATCAAGCGTTCCACGTGATATTCCTTAACATAGCCATTTCCGCCGTGAACCTGTACCGCTTCAACGGTTACATCCATTGCTACTTGACTGGCATATAATTTTGCCATTGCACCACTCATATCATAATTGTTGCCTTGGTCTTTGTCCCAAGCAGCTTTCATTACCAAATGACGAGCCGCCTCAATGCTGGTGTGCATATCTGCAAGTTTGAATGCAATAGCCTGATGATTGCAGATTTCTGTACCAAAAGCTTTGCGTACTTTGGAATATTCACGCGCTAAATCATAAGCGCCAGCGGCAATTCCTAAAGCTTGTGCGGCAATCCCGATACGGCCGCCAGAAAGGGTTTTCATAGCAAAGGTAAAGCCGAAACCGTCTTCGCCAATTCTGTTTTCCTTTGGAACCTTTACATCATTAAAAATAAGAGAATGCGTATCACTTCCACGGATGCCAAGCTTGTCTTCTTTTGGGCCAATTTCAAAACCTTCCCAGCCTTTTTCAACAATAAAAGCATTGATACCTTTGTGTTTTTTCTCTTTGTCAGTTTGCGCGATTACCAAATAATAATCTGCAGAGCCGCCATTTGTTATCCAGTTTTTGGTGCCGTTCAATATATAGTGATCACCTTTGTCAATCGCAGTAGTTCTTTGTGATGTGGCATCACTGCCAGCCTCTGGTTCGCTCAAACAGAATGCACCAAGCTTTTCGCCAGTAGCGAGTTTAGTAAGGTATTTTTGTTTTTGCTCTTCATTTCCATAGGCTTGAAGGCCATAGCACACCAATGAATTGTTTACCGAAACGATTACGGAACACGAAGCGTCAATCTTGCTTAATTCTTCCATAACCAAAACATAACTCACGGTATCCATTCCGCCGCCGCCGTATTTTGGGTCCACCATCATTCCTAGGAAACCGAGCTCGCCCATTTTCTTCACTTGTTCGGTTGGGAATTTTTGATGATTGTCGCGTTCTATAACGCCCGGAAGCAATTCGGTACGGGCAAAATCGCGAGCGGCGTCGCGAATCATTAACTGTTCTTCGGATAGACTGAAATCCATAGGCTTTTTATAAGTAAGAATTCTGTTTTAACAAGAAAGGGCAAAGGTACTTATAAAAAGCAAATTCCAAAAGGGCAAATCCCAAATTCCAAAAGAGGCCAATTGGAATTTGGGATTTGGGATTTTGGGATTTGCCCTTTTGATATTTATTTGGAATTTGGCACTTGAGATTTGGAATTTTTCAAAACATCATTAGTATCTTTAAACTTATTATGTTCCCAAAAAGATGAAAAATAAAAAATACCATATCATCGGCGTTATGAGCGGCACTTCGCTGGACGGGATTGATTTGGCGGAAATTGTTTTTGACTATTCTAATGAAGTTTGGAATTTTGAAATACTCGCTACAGAAACTGTTCCCTATTCATCATTTTGGAAAAACGAGCTGCGCAAAGCCATAAATTATTCCGAAGAGAAACTTGAGCGGCTGGATTTTAAATACACCGAAAAGCTTTCTGAAGAGATTTCAAAATTCATAAAAAAACATAACATTCTTGAAATTGACGCAGTTTGTAGCCATGGCCATACCATTCTGCACCAACCTGAAAAGGGTTTTACATATCAAATAGGCAATCTGCCGCGCATTTCAAAAATGATCGGCCACACTGTAGTTTGCGATTTTAGGGTGCAGGATGTGGAGTTGGGCGGACAGGGCGCTCCGCTGGTACCCATAGGAGATAAATTGCTTTTTTCCGAATATGATTATTGTTTGAATCTGGGCGGTTTTGCTAATTGTTCTTTTCAAAATAATGGCGAACGGATTGCGTATGATATCTGCCCAGTGAATATTGTTTTAAATAAATATGCTGAAAAACTTGGACATGCTTTTGACGAAAGCGGCAAAATTGCAGCTTCGGGTAAGGTTGATAAAGATTTGCTGCAACAGTTAAATTCACTTTTTTTTTACCACGAAAAACCGCCAAAATCCTTAGGATTGGAATGGGTTCAATCAATAATTTTTCCACTTTTGGATGGTGCCGAAATTTCTTCCAAAGATATATTACGGACTTTTACGGAACATATTGCCGTACAACTTGCAAAACAATTAGCTGGAAATGATTCGGTTTTGATAACTGGTGGCGGTGCATACAATTCTTTTTTGATTGAACGATTGAAGCGTCTTTCTCAAGTTAAAATTATAATTCCTTCCACAGAAATTCTGGAATATAAGGAAGCCTTGATTTTTGGGCTTTTGGGTGTTTTAAAATTGCGCGATGAGGTAAACTGCTTGGCTAGCGTTACGGGGGCTTCAAAAGATCATTCTTCGGGGCATATTTTCAATCCATAAAATTTACATAAAATAAATATAAAGCCTTTACAAGTTTTTTATATTTGCCATTGTGTATTGACGCTTTCGTGAATATGCGCTTTAACTCTCCGCTTTAAATGAAGGAACTGCTTAAAAAGTACGAAGACAAAGAACCCGAAATAGTTTTTCACTGGAATGACCCCGAAACCGAAGCCGAAGGCTGGACAGTAATAAATTCCCTGCGTGGCGGAGCTGCCGGTGGGGGAACACGAATGCGAAAAGGATTGGATTCCAACGAAGTTCTTTCATTGGCTAAAACAATGGAAGTTAAGTTTACTGTTTCTGGACCCGCTATTGGCGGAGCTAAAAGCGGAATCAACTTTGACCCCGCAGACCCTAGAAAAAAAGGAGTTTTGGAACGTTGGTATAAAGCAGTTTCACCATTATTAAAAGCATATTACGGTACGGGTGGCGATTTAAATGTTGACGAAATCCACGAGGTAATACCAATTACCGAACAAAGTGGTGTTTGGCATCCGCAGGAAGGTGTCTTTAACGGGCATTTTTCGCCAACGGAAGCCGATAAAATAAATAGAATTGGCCAATTGCGCCAAGGGGTGATCAAGGTTTTGGAAAACGTGAATTTTTCACCCGATGTTTCCAGAAAATACACCGTGGCAGATATGATTACCGGTTATGGCGTGGCAGAAGCTGTTCGTCATTATTACGATATTTACGGGGGCAATGTAAAAGATAAACGTGCCATTGTTCAGGGTTTCGGAAATGTAGGCGCCGCCGCAGCATACTATTTATCGCAAATGGGCGCCAAGATTGTGGGTATTATTGACCGCGATGGCGGGATAATCAACAAGGATGGTTTTACATTTGAAGAAATCAAAAAACTTTTCCTGAAAAAAAACGGCAACACTTTGGTTGCCGAGAACATGATTTCCTTTGAAGAAATAAACAGTGAAATCTGGAAACTAGAAACAGAAATTTTTGCGCCCTGTGCCGCATCGCGTTTAATTACGAAAGAGCAGATTTCCCAAATGATTGGAACCGGACTTGAAGTTATAAGCTGTGGTGCAAACGTGCCCTTTGCCGACAAGGAAATCTTCTTCGGGCCTATAATGGAATTTACTGATGAGCGCGTAAGCTTAATACCCGACTTTATAAGTAACTGCGGAATGGCTCGCGTTTTNYKCAYRSYTKATGNGAKSKYAAAGNKRSMAATGMCNNTGWTGANKCWAWCNYKTMASGRTWYKTSRWKYAYCATYRRKRWSRMGATACAAAATACTTTTGATAACAACAGTACCAAAACAAACATTAGCAAAACCGCTTTTGAAATTGCTTTGAAGCAACTATTATAATTTAAAATCAGTAATTTATTATGGAATCAATAATCATTTTAATCTTTGTATTAGGATATCTTTCCATCACTCTTGAACACCCTTTGAAACTGGATAAAACGGTGCCGGCACTTATTATGGCATCGCTTATTTGGGCGGTTTTGGCCATCGGTTTTACCAGTGGATGGTTTGATGTTATTAACACAGAGGAACAGGCATTCAATTTTCTTTCTGGGGGCGAGCACGCCATGGAAGGTTTTGAAGGCACCTTGCTTCACCACTTAGGAAAGACAGCAGAAATCCTTATTTTCCTGATTGGAGCAATGACTATTGTTGAAATAATAGATCTTCACCGCGGTTTTGAAGTTTTGAAAAGCGCCGTTAAAACCAAGAGCAAGCGGAAGCTTTTGTGGATTATTGGTATTCTTGCATTTTTCCTTTCCGCAATTATAGATAACCTAACTGCCACCATTGTTTTGATCACGCTTTTAAGGAAGTTGATCCATAAAAGGGAAGATAGACTGTGGTACGCAGCAATGGTAGTGATAGCTGCCAATGCAGGTGGGGCCTGGTCTCCAATTGGCGACGTAACAACAACGATGTTGTGGATTGCCAAACGAGTATCTGCAGCTGGCCTGATTGAATATGTTGTCATACCTTCCATTATGTGTTTCGCTCTGCCATTCGTTGTAGCAAGCTATATGCCCGCCTTCCGTGGATATATAGATGTTGATGCACGAGAGGACAAAACAGAAGAGGCTCTTTTAAGTAGTAAAACGATGTTATTCCTAGGTTTGGGAATGATTGTTTCCGTGCCTGTCTTTAAAACATTGACACATTTACCGCCTTATATGGGCATGATGCTTGCTTTGGGCGTGGTTTGGCTCGTTTCAGAATATATTCACCCAGAAGAAGACTTCAGCAAAGAAAGAAGACATTTGTATTCTGCACATAAAGCCTTGTCGCGTATTGAAATTTCAAGCATTCTTTTCTTCCTCGGAATTTTAATGGCAGTGGCAGGACTAGAAAGCTTGGTATATGGCGTTGTTAATGGAGAAGAAGTAGGAACACTTCGCTACTTGGCTGAAGTGTTGCAAAGTGCTATCCCTAATCAGGATATCGTAGTTATACTGCTTGGTATTTTATCGGCAATTATTGACAATGTTCCACTTGTTGCTGCCTCTATGGGAATGTATGATTTACCTATGGATTCCGTCTTGTGGCATTTCATAGCCTATTCTGCCGGTACGGGAGGTAGTATGCTCATCATCGGGTCTGCTGCTGGCGTTGCCGCAATGGGAATGGAGCGTATAGACTTTATCTGGTATCTTAAAAAAATTACTTGGCTTGCTTTCATTGGTTTTATTGCGGGTGCGGGAGTATTCCTTTTAATTGAAAGAGTGCTATTTCACAATGCATAACAATTTCTGAAACCTTATACCGTTATTTACTAAAACAAAACCTTTTTTATGCTAAACTTCTTTATTCAAGAGGGTGCTGAGGTAGCACAGGATCTTGAACCAATTTCTGAAGAAAAGACTCTTTCCATAATGGATCTCCTTTTAAACGGAGGAGTGGCCGGACAAATAATAATAATGGTGCTTTTCGTACTGTTGTTTGTTGCGGTGTATATTTACTTTGAGCGTTTGTTCGCAATAAAGGCAGCATCCAAAATGGACAGCAACTTTATGAACCAGATACGCGACCATGTGGCCAAAGGAAATATACAAGCTGCAAAAGTGCTGTGCGCCCAAAATAATACCCCGGTTTCGCATTTAACCGAAAAAGGAATTTCCCGAATTGGAAGTCCGTTGGAAGATATTAATACCGCCATCGAAAATGCTGGACGTCTTGAAGTTTATAAACTCGAAAAAAACGTAAGCGTATTGGCAACAATTGCTGGAGCAGCACCAATGATCGGTTTCTTGGGAACTGTAATCGGGATGGTTTTGGCATTTCACCAATTGGCTACCAGTAGCGGCCAGGCCGAAATGGGAAGTCTTGCCGAAGGTATCTATACCGCAATGACTACGACTGTTGCAGGTTTAATTGTTGGTATTATTGCCTATATGGGTTATAATCACCTGGTTGTAAAGACTGATAAAGTGGTACACCAAATGGAAGCCACAGCTGTAGATTTCCTTGACATTTTAAACGAACCTGCTTAATGAACTTAAGAGGAAGAAATAAAGTAAGTGCCGATTTCAGCATGAGTTCCATGACAGACATTGTGTTTCTGTTATTGGTATTTTTTCTGCTAACATCGCCTGCCATAACGCCAGATGCTTTGGATTTAATACTTCCGAAGGCAAAAGGAAAAACTTCAAACGTTCAAAAAGCTTCTGTTAGCATCACAAAAGATGGTGCTTATTATGTGGATAAAGAGCGTGTAAGCGAATATAGCATAGAGAGCGAATTGAAAAAAACGCTTGCCGGACAGGAAGAACCTACCATTATCCTGCGCGCTGAAGAAGGCGTGCCCATTGAAGATGCAGTTTTTGTGATGGACATTGCAAACCGCAACAACTTTAAGGTAGTACTCGCAGTTCGACCTAATTAATAAAATGCTTCTCCGCATATTTTTGAAAAAGAAATTATAACTCTTACCAATGAGCCTGCTCGATACAGAACATAAACGAAAAAGTATGACCATTACGGTAATAGTGCATGTAATCATCCTTATTCTTTTGTTTTATGTTGGGATGAAATACATGGATCCGCCTTTAGAGCAAGGCATTGCTGTGAATTTTGGAACTACGGATACGGGCAGTGGAAACATCCAGCCTATTGAAAAAATTCAATCAGCGCCACAAAAAACCACTGCGCAACCGATTTCACAACCAAAATCTGAAATAAAGGAAGAAGTGGTGACTCAGGACAATGAAGACGCTCCGGTAATTAAAAAGGAAAAGCCCAAAAAGGAGCAAGTTGAAACTCCAGTAAAAGAGCAGCCTAAGAAAGAAGTAAAGAAACCCGAACCAAAACCCGATAAAGCTACCACCGATGCCCTTTCAAGCATTTTGAATGGCCCAAAAAGTGACGGAACCGCAAAAGGAGACGAAGGTAACGACGCTAACCCGGGTGACAAGGGAAGCCCCGATGGCGATCCTAATGCAAGTGCGTATTACGGCACTGGCAAAGGTTTGGACGGCGATGGCAATTATTTACTCGGTGGAAGAAAAGCACTAAATAAGGAAAAGTTTGTACAGGATTGCAACGAAGCCGGAACAGTTGTGGTTAGCATAGAAGTAGACCGCAGTGGAAGAGTAATTAGTGCAACGCCAGGAGTTCGGGGAACAACAAACAATTCCCGTTGTTTATTAGAGCCCGCCAAAAGAGCTGCTTTGGCTACAAAATTCAATGCCGACGATAAAGCTCCCGCAAAACAAATTGGCAAGATTATCTACAAGTTCAGTCTTTCACAATAGAATATTCTCTTTCAAGAATGCCTTGATTTTTTCAGTATCTTTAAACTTCAAAAAAAGATACTATGCTTCGTATTTCTACTTTTCTGTTAATTATAATTTGTTTTGCTGGGTGTAAAAATTCTTCCGAAAAATCCATTTCAAACATTTTCGAAAATGAAAAATATCCCCACGACATTATGTTTATGCAAAGAGCCTATCCAAATGGCCAATTGAATACTGCGGCATATTCTGAAGCAATCCGTTGGAAGAAACAAATAGCGAATAGAAACAATGCAAGCGAAATATGGCAATTCAGTGGACCTCTAAATATTGGCGGTAGAATTACCGATATTGAAATTCCTTCAACCCAACCCGAAGTGTATTATGTAGGTGCTGCCTCAGGCGGGATTTTTAAAACGATAAACAGTGGTGATGATTGGACGCCAATATTTGACGAACAACAAATGCTTTCCATCGGCGATATTGAAATTTCAAAAAATAACAATAACATACTTTGGGTAGGTACAGGTGAAGTAAATGCTGGTGGAGGTTCTTTGGTGTATGATGGTGATGGAATCTATAAAAGTACCGATGGTGGCGCCACATGGCAATCAAAAGGGCTACCCGATATTGGAAGTGTTGGAAAAATTGTTTTGGATCCAAATAACGATAACACAGCCTTCGTTGGGGCAATGGGCCCCTTGTTCAGGAATAGCGTCAATCGCGGGGTTTACAAAACCACCAATGGCGGCGATAGCTGGCAGCAGGTTCTATTTGTTAGTGACTCTACAGGAGTGATAGATATGTCGATCCATCCCACAAACGGGAATATAGTGTATGCGGCCAGTTGGGAACGAATCCGACGCCCAAACAATAGACAATACGGTGGAATAACTTCGGGAATATACAGAACTACTGACGGAGGATCAAACTGGACAGAACTGACCACCGGTTTGCCAAGTTTAGCTTCCCAAAAAGGAAGAATCAGCATAGACATTTCACAATCAAACCCCAATGTGCTATATACGCGTTACGCAGATGCAACGGGAAATATCCAAGGTGTTTATAAAACTACAAACGGCGGCGATACTTGGACTTCCGTCAACTCAGGTCAGTTGACCGATGTGGGGTTTCATTGGTGGTTTGGAGGAATTTTTATCGATCCCACAGATGAAAACACAATTTACAATGTAGATTTTGAAGTTCAAAAATCTACAAACGGAGGAATGAGCTGGAGTGATTCCTTTTCAAATGTTCACGTAGATCAGCACGCAATGGCGTTTAATGCTTCGGTGCCAGGCGAAGTTCTTTTGGGTAATGACGGAGGCCTTTATTATAGCAGTAACAGTGGTTCATCATCAGTAAAAGATGTAAAACTTCCCATTACACAATTTTATAGAATGTACGTAGATGCGCAGAACGAAAATAAAATTTATGGTGGCGCGCAGGATAACAGTACCAGTCGCACCCAAACAGGAGGTTTAACGGACTGGAATATAATCTATGGCGGGGATGGTTTTCAAACACTCGTAGATCCTACAAATACAAATGTGATATATGCACTTTACCAATATGGCGCCCTGGGAAAATCTACAAATAACGGCAATTCATTTTCCAATGCAACCAATGGGATTTCCGGCGGTGACAGAAAGAATTGGGATACACCGATTACTTTTGATCCTACAAATTCACAAACCCTTTATTACGGTACAAATAGACTCTACAAAACAACAAATGCCGCGACCACTTGGACGGCAATAAGTCCAGACTTGACCAATGGCCCCCACAGCGGAAACCTTACATACGGCACAATAACAACCATTAGTGTTTCGCCCTTGGACAATGAAATTATTTTTGTGGGTACTGATGATGGAAAAGCGTGGGTAACGCAAAATGGAGGTTCTAATTGGACAGATATCTCTGCGGGAGTTCCCAACAGATGGGTTACCAAAATCCTGGCTTCCCGGGAAGACCCGAACACGGTTTATTTAACGCTTTCGGGATATCGATATGGAGAAGATGTGGGCCACGTATACAAAAGTACCGATTTGGGAAACAATTGGGTTGATATTTCCGCGAGTTTGCCAGATATTCCCGTAAACGATATAGTGCAGGACGGTTTTGGAAATCTTTTTGTGGCTACCGACGTGGGCGTTGTCGCCACTGCCGATGAAGGCGTGAATTGGAGCGTTTTGGGGGAGAATCTGCCTTCCGTAGTAGTTACGGATTTACATATTCACGAAGGATCCCAGTTTTTGTTCGCCGCTACTTTTGGGCGCTCAACATATAAAATTGATATTTCAAATGATATTTTAACCCAAGATGAAACCGTGTTTTCTTCGGAAGTAAAAGTGTATCCAAATCCTGCTTCAGAAATGGTTACGATTTCAAACGCATCTAATTCTGAAAAATCTTCTGTATCAATATATGATGTTATGGGAAGAGTTGTGAAACAGCTTGATTTCAAGGGCAAGGAGCTTCAGCTTTCCGTTAAAAATTTTCAGCCCGGAATTTACTATTTGAAAATTTCCGAAGGAAAAAAACAGACCACAAAAAAACTGATTGTTAAATAAAATCTTTTGGCCATCAACTRTTCAGAAACCATCGCGTGGCTTTTCACACAGCTGCCAATGTACCAACGGGTGGGGCAGTCTGCCTATAAAGCAGATTTAGCCGCGACCATAAAGCTTGCCGCTTATCTAAAAAATCCTGAAGAAAGTTTTAAAAGTATACATGTTGCCGGTACCAATGGTAAAGGCAGTACGAGCCATATGCTGGCTTCGGTGTTTCAGGAAGCGGGCTATAAAACCGGGCTTTACACTTCGCCGCATTTGAAGGATTTCAGGGAGCGGATAAAGATTGATGGCGAAATGATTTCGGAACAATACGTTTCAAATTTTGTCGAAAAACACAAACCTTTTTTTGAAAACAATCAACTTTCTTTTTTTGAAATGACCGTGGGTCTGGCGTTTGATTATTTCCGAAATGAAAAAGTGGATGTTGCAATTATTGAAGTAGGGATGGGCGGTAGGCTGGACAGCACCAATATTATCACGCCCGAAGTTTCGGTGATTACCAATATAGGCATGGACCACACTCAGTTTTTAGGAGATACCTTGGAAAAAGTTGCATTTGAAAAGGCTGGCATAATTAAAAACCGAGTACCTATTATTATTGGAGAAACATTGCCTGAAACAAAACCAGTGTTTGAAAAAATTGCTTCGCAAAGAGATGCTCCAATCTTTTTTGCTGAAAATTGTGATATTTCAAAACTTACAGCTGATTTAAAAGGCTTTTATCAGCAAAGAAATATAAAAACTGTTTTGGCAACGTTAAGGGTCTTGCAGAAAAACGGTTGGAATATTTCAGAAGAAAACATTCAAGACGGATTAAATCATACAATAAAAAATACAGGGTTGATGGGTCGTTGGCAGGTTTTACATGAAAATCCAAAAGTTGTTTGCGATACGGGCCATAATAAAGAGGGGTTGCAAATAGTGATAGAGCAGCTTGCGAAAGAAGATTTTCAACACCTCCATATTGTTATTGGTGTTGTAAGCGATAAAGATTTGGATTCGGTTTTGCCACTTTTCCCAAATAATGCAGCCTATTATTTCTGTAAGCCGAATATTCCGCGAGGTTTGGAAGCATCACTTTTATTGACTAAGGCCAGAGGTTTTGGACTGGAGGGAGAAGAATATATTTCAGTATCAAAAGCTTATGAGGCTGCACTTAATACGGCCTCATCAAAGGATTTAATATTTGTTGGCGGCAGCACTTTCGTGGTGGCAGAAGTTTTATGATTTTTTTCAAATAAATGTTTGCGGGAATTAAAAACTAACTTATATTTGCAACCTCAAAACAATGAGGGCGATTAGCTCAGCTGGTTCAGAGCACCTCGTTTACACCGAGGGGGTCGGGGGTTCGAACCCCTCATCGCCCACCAGATTTTAAAAAAACCGAAGTGAAAGCTTCGGTTTTTTTTATTTTATTATTCCAAATTTCATTTTAGAATTAATAAGTTAACTTTGACTGAATTCAAAATTTAAAGCAAGCGCCCTTGAACCCATTCTTTAAAAATATTATAGTAAACGTCGTAAAAAACCGTCAAAAGCATAAGAAACCTTCACAGATTTCTGAGCCTTTTGAAAAGAGGGTGAAAAACCTTGAGGTAGAAGTAATTCACGAAGTCTGGGATTTTTTCTATTTGATTTTGGGAGTTATTTCGGCTTCTTTTGGTTTACGGGGTTTTTTGATGCCAAATAATTTTATCGATGGTGGGGTTACAGGTATTTCACTGATGGTAAATGAACTGGCGGGTATTTCATTTCCACTATTGTTAGTGTGCTTTAACCTTCCTTTTTTGGCGTTGGCTTATTTTTCAGTAGGCAGAAGGTTTGCAATAAAAAGTGTGCTGGGCATTATTCTTTTGGCAACTGCGGTTGCGCTGATACCCTATCCGTTAATTACCGATGATAAAATTCTAGTGGCGGCCTTTGGTGGTTTTTTTCTTGGACTGGGTATTGGTCTAGCCATTCGCGGAGGTGCGATAATTGATGGTACCGAGGTTTTGGCAATATTTATAAGTCGAAAGACAAGTCTTACGGTGGGAAATGTAATTATGATCTTCAACGTAATCATTTTTATAACCGCCGCCTATTTTCTTTCCACGGAAATCGCATTGTATGCTATCCTTACCTATTTCGCTGCTTCAAAAACGGTTGACTTTGTAATTGACGGGATTGAAGAGTTTATGGGGATCACAATTATTTCAGAGAAGAATGAGGAAATACGCCTGGCCATTATTGAAAAAATGGGTAGGGGCTGTACTATTTTTAAGGCCGAAAACGGATTTGCGAAAGAAGGTGAGATGCGACAACCTGTTGATGTAGTATATACCGTAATTACAAGATTGGAAATGAGTAAGTTGAAGACAGAAGTAGATAAAATTGATTCACAGGCGTTTATGATTATGACTTCGGTAAAGGACGCAAGAGGCGGAATGATTAAAAAGAAACCCATCAAAAAATTCGACAAATAAGTGTTTTGTTTCATTTACATTTGTGAATATGTATCTTCGCTTTTAATTATAGAGGGTCATTAACTCAGTTGGTTCAGAGTGTTACCTTGACAGGGTAGAAGTCACTGGTTCGAATCCAGTATGACCCACAAAAAAAGTCCCAAGGAAAATGTTCCTTGGGACTTTTTTTATTTTAATAATAT
Organism: Aequorivita sp.; assembly: GCA_002733915.1. Taxonomy (GTDB): domain Bacteria; phylum Bacteroidota; class Bacteroidia; order Flavobacteriales; family Flavobacteriaceae; genus Aequorivita. The sequence continues at coordinate 594,897 of NVXN01000001.1, read as the reverse complement.
ACGTAGTAGTACTTATAGAAATCAAGGCTTTTATAACTAATATTATATAATCACTTTGATATAATATAAAATGGCAGAAGAAATGCAAGATAGTAGTTGGCCTTTACCTAAATTTTACTTTACGGTATATTTAGGTTCACAAGATAATAAAGCATCCTTTCAAGAAGTTTCAGGCTTAGATATTGAAGTACAAGCAATAGAATATAGGCACGGTGATAGCAAGCAATTTTCTACTATAAAAATGCCGGGTACTACTAAATCTGGAAATGTAACCTTGAAAAAGGGAATCTTTGTAAACGACAACAATTTCTGGAATTGGTATGACGCCATAAAAATGAATACCATAAAAAGAGAAACTGTTACTATCCAGCTTTTGGATGAAACTGGAAGCCCGGCAATGACTTGGACTTTAAACAATGCTTGGCCAACCAAAATGACAACAACTGATATGAAAGCGGAAGCAAATGAAGTTGCTGTAGAAACTTTAGAGCTAAGCCATGAAGGTTTAACTATTAAAAATAGATAATGACGAATGAGTTTCTTCCCGTGTCTTTTAATTTTCAACTAAGTTTTAGTGATGAAACTGCAAACGATACTATTGTTTTTAAGGAATTATCTGGAGTTTCAATGGAAATGAACACATACGAAATTTCAGATAACAGCTTCAAACATCACGTTACTACTTCAGTAAAATTCTCAAACTTGGTTTTAAAGCGAGGTATGGCTTCTAAAGATTCTGAAATTGTAGCTTGGTGTTTAAAAAGCTTTAGCGGTGATTTAGAAGCCTCTATTGAGACCAGAAATATAACTGTTAACTTATTGGATGAAGCCGGAAGTACTCTTAAATCTTGGAGTTTTATGAATGCGTGGCCCGTAAAATGGGTGATTTCAGATTTAGAATCTATGAGCAACAAATTGCTTATTGAAAATCTGGAGTGTGCTTATAGCTATTTCCAATAAACTTGAATAACATCCAAAATCCTTTCCAAAGCCAYTCCACGGGAGCCTTTTATTAAGATTGTAGCATGCTTGTGGTTTTCAGTTACAAGTTCTTTTTTTAAATCTTCAAAAGTTTCAAAGGCCTTTATATGTGAAGCAATGTTTGATGTTTTAAAGAAATTGCTTCCTACCAAATAAACTTTTCCAAAAGGATTTTCTAGTAAAAAATCAACGATGTTTTGGTGTTCTTTTTCGGCATCCTTTCCCAATTCAAACATATCTCCCAGAAACAATATCTTGTTGTCGCCCTTGGTCTGTTTAAAATTCTCCAATGCAGCAAGCATGCTTGTTGGATTAGCGTTATAGGCATCCATTAAAATGCTGTTAGAACCTTGAGTTATTAATTGCGAGCGATTATTGGCGGGCACATATGCTTCAATACCAGCTTTTATTTTTTCAGCTGAAACTTTAAAATAAGCTCCTATTGCGATAGCTGCGGAAAGGTTTGCAAAATTATACGCTCCCACTAAATTACTTTGGATTTTTGTGCCGCTGAATGATACTAAAAGGTGGTGTGAACTGTCCAATAGTTCAATGTTAAAATCACTATTCTCAGCGCCAAAAGTTATTCTGTCAATATCTTCTGAATTGCCCATTTGCTTAGGGTCATTGGCATTGACAAAAACTTTTTTATTGTGTTTTTTCAAAAATTGATAAAGTTCTGTTTTTCCCTGAACTACTCCTTCAAGACTTCCAAATCCTTCCAAATGTGCTTTCCCGAAGTTGGTAATGTAACCGTACTCTGGCTGTGCAATTTCACTCAGCAATTTTATTTCACCCAAATGGTTGGCGCCCATTTCAACAATACCTATTTCGGTTTGTTTATTCATTTTAAGAAGCGTTAAGGGAACGCCTATATGGTTATTTAGATTACCCTCGGTTGCAACAGTATTATACTTTTGGGAAAGTACGGCATTAATAAGTTCTTTGGAAGTAGTTTTTCCGTTACTTCCCGTAAGGGAGATAATAGGGAGTCCTAAATAATTTTTATGAAAACTCGCTAGTTGTTGTAGTGCCAAAAGTACATTTTCCACTAAAATAGTTTCACCATTYRAYWTSYNGWAAAKYNCKCYTSWKCSWCTACAACTTTAAGTGCGCCCTTGTCCAGCGCTTCTTGGGCAAAAAGATTTCCGTTGAAATTTTCGCCTTTTAGGGCAAAAAAAAGGCAGCCCTTGAAGATTTTGCGTGTATCTGTGCTTATGCCGTTACTTTGCAAAAAATAGTGATGAAGAGATGGTATATTCATAAAATAAATATACTAAAAAACCCTCCGAAGCTGTACGCCAGGAGGGCTGTTTTTATAAATTTTGAAATTTTAGTTTCTCGGGCGCTTTCCTTTTTTGGATTTTGAACCCACACGACTCATAGCGCATCTAAACCCGATATAGTCAGTTGCCATATCTTGTGGGAAATAACGTCTCTGCGCTGGGTCTAGCCAGTAATCGCGATCTCTCCAAGAACCTCCTTTGTAAACACGAACTTCATTATCCACCAAAGTTGTTCTGTTTGAAGATTTGTCATATTGACGATCTAATGTACCGGTGCTATCTGCATATACTTTTTGTATTGGTGAATTGTACATACGGTTTGCGCCATCACCACTTTCGCTTTCATCGTCAGCGAATGATTGATAGTAACGGGAAGAGCGTTTGTCGCCATCTCTAAAATCACGGTTATCGCTTTCGGAAAAGTTTGTTCTTAAATAGGTTTCGTTTTCGTCAACTGGCACTTGTAGAATTTCTCCAGGCAAGTTGCGGGCTATGATTTTTCCATTGCTTAGGGTGTCATAAACTATAGAGTCCATAGTAACCACTTTCACTTTTCCGTCTTCGCCAATAGCGTTTTTGGTGTAAACGTTTCCACGGTAATAGTTAAAATCGTTAAACTCATCATCCACAATTGGACGATAAACGTCGGCAACCCACTCTGCTACGTTTCCGGCCATATCATATAGACCGAAATCGTTTGGCTCGTATGATTTTACTTGTGCGGTAATATCGGCACCGTCATCACTCCATCCCGCTATTCCTCCATAATCACCATCACCTTGCTTAAAGTTTGCCAATTGGTCACCTCGGGACCTTCTTTTTCCGGAACGGGTATATTGACCCTCCCAAGGATATTTTTTCTTTCCTCTATAAACATTATAGTTACGAAGACCCACCAAGCCCAGAGCTGCATATTCCCACTCTGCCTCTGTAGGTAAGCGGTATGATGGCATTAATAGTCCATCTTGGCGTCCCACATATAAATTTGTACTGTCCTTGCTTCTCTTTGCAATTGATTCAGATTTTTTTCCGCCTCGTGTGATAGAGTCGTTACCGCCATAGGTTAATGTAGGGGCATTTAAATAGGTTTCTGTACTGAATGTTTCTCCGGGTTCTACATCATAACGAGCGTTACGAGCTGTAACTCCCTCAGTTTCCAAAACCATTTCGTTTACTCTGTCTGTTCTCCAATTGCTGAATTCTACTGCTTGTATCCAGCTAACACCAACTACAGGGTATTCTGCATATGCAGGATGGCGTAGGTAGTTGTTTGTCATAACCTCATTGAAGCCTAAACGGTTTCTCCAAACAAGGGTATCTGGGACAGCGCCTTCATATATTTTTCGGTAATTTTCATCAGTTGGAGGGAAAACTTTCTTTAACCAATCTAAATATTCAAGATACATTAAGTTGGTTACTTCGGTTTCATCCATATAAAAGGACTGGACGTGTTGTTGGTTTGGAGAATTGTTCCAATCGTGCATTGGGTCGTCTTGAACTCTTCCCATGGTAAAAGTACCCCCTTCAACAAATACTAGCCCTGGGCCAGTTTGTTGTTCTTTGTATTTTGGGTCATACTGAAAGCCACCTTCTTTGGCATTCATCTTCCATCCTGTGGCTCTGGAACTGTTTTTATAGTCCCTAGTTTTGTTGCAACCTACAAGTAGAGAGGCCGCTATAACAGTAATAAATAGCTTTAATGCTAGGTTTTTTCTTAACATCATAGATTTAAGTATGATAAAATTGGGTTCGCAATATAGTAATTAACGACAAAAACACAATAATATTTTATTATTATTGCGCTGTGTGTTTGGGAATGGTTCTTCGACCAATCCAGTATGCAAACGTATTAGTTTTAAAATTATTATCCTAATACCATTTTGTGGAAAAAGTTTAAAATGTTGTCTTATACTAAGTATATATTTGCAACGTTATTTGTACTGATGAGAAAAACAACACTTCTTTTATTTCTATTTCTAATGCCTTTTGTGGGAAAGGCGCAATCAAAGAACATAGCCATATATTGGGGAGATGCAAATTCTTCTGCATCTTTTGGAGAAGCTAAATCTTCTGGTTATGATAAGGAAAAGGCCCGAGAGGCATTAAAGCTTCAATTGGATAAAGAAACCGTTTTATATAGCACTCAGTGGGAAGACAATGGTGTTGCCGATAGCAACTCACTCGCGGTCACCAATGTGCAATATGGCTCTGTTTCTGCTGAAGAGTTAAATAAAGTTTCTCTGGACCAATTGCCCGATAAGCTGGAATATAGCCTTGCTAGTACCCGTTCAAGAGAAAAGCTTTTTACCATTTTTAAAATTTCGCCTATCATAAAAGCCAACGGCAGGTATCAAAAAGTGCTTTCATTTGATATTCAGTATCGATATGGATCACAGAACAGACAGGAACCGCCCGCAATAACCAATTCTGTACTTGCCAACGGAAAATGGTTTAAGTTTAAAGTTGAAAAAACAGGTATTCATAAAATGGACAAATCTTTCCTTAATAATCTAGGAATGAATACCGACGGGATTGACCCCAGAAATATTAAAGTGTACAGTCACGGTGGAAAACCTTTGCCGTTATTAAATGCCCAAAACCGTTATTTTGATATTCCCGAAAATGCCATACAGGTAATTGGCGAGGAGGATGGAAGTTTTGACAGTGGCGACTATGTTTTGTTTTACGGGACTAACACCGAGGGTTATGTTGAAGAGAATGACTCCAATCTAAACCCTTACAGCGATGAGTCCTATTATTATATTACTGCCGACGGGGGTGCGGGAAAAAGGGTGAGGCCCATGGTAGAGCCCACAGGAAATGTAGCATTTACTATAAGTGAGTTTGATGATTATCAATTTCACGAAAAGGATGAAGAAAGCCCAACCAAATTGGGAAGAAAATGGTTTGGGAATCGATTTGATATTGAAAATGAGCAGACTTATAGCTTCGAGTTCCCTAACATCGTATCCGGTAAGGCTATGAATTTGATCGTGAAAGCCGCCGCAGTTTCAGAAAGCAATACGTCCATGGCGGTTTCGGTAAATAGTACGAGTTTGAATCCCCTGACTTTTTCACAAGTAGGTAGCAATAGCTTAATAAGTATGAAGGAATTAAGTGTTGAAGTCCCCGCGGGTAGTGAAACAGTTACAGTGGATTTAATGTATAATAATGCAGGTAATCCATCCAGTGTGGGTTATTTGGATTATATAGGTGTTTGGGCGGTAAGGCAATTAACTGGCGCGGGAGGACAATTGGCTTTTCGATATAACGATGCAGCTAATCTAAGCGGGGTGGGCGAATATCAAATAAGCAATGCCTCGCAGTTTTCACAGGTTTGGGACGTGACCGATTTTCAGTCTATTACTTCAAAACAGAATGACGGAAATGCTGCCAGCTTCGGTTTTAAGCAAACTTTGGGCGAGGTTCGCAATTATGTGGCGATTAACCCCAACGATTACTATGTGCCCATAAAAATTGCGCAATCAGTTGTACAGAACCAAAACTTAAAAGGTACCATCTTTAAGGATGAATCAGGCAATTTTAAGGATGTGGATTATATTATCATTACTGCTCCTTTCCTAATTCAGCCTGCACTGCGTTTGGCAACTTACCATAAAACTCTTCGGGGTCTAAATGTTAAGGTAGTAACTACCGATAGAATTTACGAAGAGTTCAGTTCGGGCAAACAGGACATTGGAGCCATCCGCAATTTTCTAAGATATGTGTACTACAATGCTTCCACCCCAGAAAAGCGTGTAAAATATGTTGGTATTTTTGGAGATACTTCTATTGATTATAAAAACAGACTTCCAAACAATAACAATATAGTACCCACTTTTCATACACTTTTAGGCAATAGCGGAAGTAGTTCTTTCATGTCCGATGATTTTTTTGGCAATATGGATGAAACGGAAGGCACCATCGGGTCTAGAACAGATATAGACTTGCTGGATATTGCGATGGGAAGGATGGTTGCAGACAATGTTTCCTTGGCAAATGCATTGGTAGATAAAATAATAAAATACGCTTCCGCATCTTCATACGGCAACTGGAGAAACAATTTTGTGTTGATTTCTGATGATGTTGATGAATTGAGTGAAACTATTTTAGAGACAAAATTAGACGAACTTGGTGACCTAATTGCTGCCGAAAAACCATTTATAAACGTTAAGAAAATACACGCAGATTCCTATAAGCAAGAGGCCTCTGCAGGCGGTAACCGTTATCCGGAAGTAAATGAAGCGATTGTTAAGGCTATTGAGGTGGGCGCTATAATTATGGATTACTTTGGGCACGGCGGCGAAGATGGCCTGGCGCAAGAAGTAATTTACACAAAAGAGACCGCACGGCAGTTCAAGAACAAAGATAATCTGCCTTGTATAATTACGGTTACTTGTGAGTTCACAAAATTTGACAACCCCCTCCGGATTACAGCGGGTGAGCTTACCTATCAAAATACTGCGGGTGGTGCAATATCATTGGTAACCACCACACGGGCTATTTATATTTCCACCGGAATTCGATTTAACCAAGCGCTGGCCGATGAACTTTTTGGGTTTGGCACTGATAATCCAAATACGCCTGCTGAAGGGTTGCGGTTGGCAAAACAAACCCTGGGCGCCGGAACGACTCTTAGGCGAGTGGTCTTTTACATCGGCGACCCTGCAATGCCACTTGCATTTCCCAAAAAGAGTATTCGCTTAACAAAATTGAACGGCATACCTGTAAATCAAGCCACTGATACACTAAAGGCACTTAGCAAAATAAAACTTGAAGGCGAAGTGGTAAATGAAGCAGGTGTTTTAATGACGGACTACAACGGAATCTTGGAGGCCAAGATTTTTGATAAAAATGTAATGCGCCAAACTTTGGACAATGACAACCATGGGTTTATAATGGACTTTGTAACATTGGGAGAAGGACTTTTTAATGGTCAGGCAACCGTCACCAATGGTCAGTTTGAATTTGAGTTTGTTGTTCCCCGTGATATTCAAATTCCTGTAGGAAAGGGTCGCATAAGCCTTTACGCAAAACGAGACAATCTTTTGGAAGACCAAAGCGGCGTAAACCTAGATTTAAACGTAGGCGGTCTTAATGAAAATGCGCCCGAAGACAATGAAGGTCCGTTAATTAGGCTATTCATGAACGATGAGAGTTTCGTTTCTGGGGGCATTACAGACGATTCTCCCATTTTGTTAGCAAAGTTGGAGGACCCAAATGGCATTAACACAGCAAGTGGCATTGGTCATGATATTGTTGCAATACTCGATGGGGACGAATCCAATCCTTTTGTTTTAAATGAATTTTACCAAGCTGAAGTAGATGATTACACCAAAGGAAAGACAAGTTTTAAATTCCGTGATCTTGAGGATGGTCTACATACCCTTACCTTAAAAGCTTGGGATGTGTATAACAATTCTTCAACTGCCGAAATACAGTTTATAGTAGCCGGAAACGACAAACTTGAAATCACACGCGTACTGAATTACCCAAATCCATTTGTAAATTATACCGAATTTTGGTTCAACCACAACCGTGCATTCGAACCTTTGGAGGTTCAGGTGCAAGTTTTTACGGTAACGGGCAAAGTGGTGTGGACCAAAAACCAAATCGTGAATACCGAAGGATTTTTATCGCGTGATATTGTATGGGATGGCCGTGATGATTTTGGTGACCGCATCGGAAAAGGGGTGTATGTATATAAGATAACTGTAAGATCTACGTTAACCAATCAGCGGACTGAAAAATTCGAGAAACTAGTAATCCTTTAAAAATTAAAATTATATTTGTCCAAAATTAACTAATATGAAGAAATTAATTATTCCAATTTTATTAAGTTTCGTTGCTTTTAAGGGTATGGCGCAAGAACCAGGCAACGACAATACTGGTATCGAGAATCGCGTTATAACTACAGGAGTCCCTTTTATATTGATAGCAGCAGACCCACGCGCTGCGGGTATGGGTGATATAGGTGTTACTACCTCTGCCGACGCATTTTCGCAACAATGGAATCCCGCTAAATACGCTTTCTCTTTATCAAAACAAGGGGTTGGAGTTACCTATACACCATACTTAAGCAAATTGGTAAACGATATATTCTTAGGAAACATAACATATTACAATCGATTGAACGAACGTAGCGCAGTTGCTGCAAGTTTCCGCTACTTCAGTAATGGTGAAATAGAATTGCGCCAAACTGCGGAAGAAGAGCCGCTATTGGTTAAGCCGAACGAACTTCTTTTCGATGTTTCCTATTCACTTCGCCTTAGCGAGCGTTTTTCTATGGCCGTTGCCGGTAGATACATCCGTTCAGATTTAAAATTACAGACTGCTATAGAGGATGCTTCTGCAGCAAACTCATTTGCAGTAGATATTGCTGGATACTATCAAAGTGAGGAAATTCCATATAACGATTTTGACGGTCGTTGGAGAATGGGTTTTAATATTTCAAACATCGGTCCGAAATTAAAATATGATGAAGTAGGCTCAGAAAGTAACTTGCCAACAAACCTTGCCTTAGGTGGTGGATTTGATTTTATCCTTGATGAATATAATAAAGTTGGTGTTTCTGCACAGGTTAATAAATTATTGGTTCCTACACCAAGCGATTCAAATGACGACGGAATTATAAATAGCGAAGATGGTTATTATAACGAAAGTTTCTTCGGAGGTATGTTTTCTTCCTTCGGTGATGCTCCAGATGGTTTCAGCGAAGAGTTAAAAGAATTCACTTGGGCCTTGGGTGCTGAATATTGGTACCAAGACGTTTTTGCTTTTAGAGGAGGTTACTTCAACGAAAGTGATGATAAAGGTTCAAGAAAATTTGCGTCAATTGGTGCAGGTTTCCGTTACACAGCAATCAATATTGATATTTCGTATTTGTTCTCTACTTCCAAATTGGCAAACAGTCCATTGGACGGAACACTTCGTTTTGGACTTACCTTTAACTTTGGCGATACATACGACGAATATTAAAAATTTGAAAAAACAAAAAATTGAAATCAATTTGGAAGTTTTTGAAACACTCTCAGAACTTCCAGAACACATTCAAGAATTGATGAATAAGGCGCAGCAAGCACGTGAAAATGCTTATGCGCCTTATTCACATTTTAGGGTTGGAGCAGCACTTCGGCTTTCTTCCGGCCTGATAGTAACCGGCAATAACCAAGAAAATGCAGCTTTTCCATCCGGGCTTTGTGCCGAAAGGGTGGCGGTATTTAACGCGGGCGCCAATTTTCCCAATGAAACAATTACCGACTTGGCAATTACCGTACGTGCCGAAAGCCATGAAGTTGCGGAGGCCATTGCGCCCTGTGGTGCTTGTCGCCAATCTCTGGCGGAATACGAGCAAAAACAAAAAAGCCCGATTGCAATCTACTTTAAGGGTGAAACGGGAGCAATTATTAAAGTGGCATCTGTAATGGATTTACTGCCACTGGGCTTTGATGCAAAATACCTTTAAACTCCAGAAATTTTCCTGAAGTATTTATTTGTGAATTACAATTTGTGATTTCACCATATAAAGTCCTATTTTTGTTATCCGTTTAAAAAATTCCCCCGTGGGAATACTTATAGCAGATAGATGAAGAAAATCACCAAAAAAACGTATCTGGATTGGTACGAAAACATGCTCTTTTGGCGCAAGTTTGAAGATAAACTTGCTCAAGTATATATCAATCAAAAAGTAAGGGGCTTTCTACACCTTTACAACGGTCAGGAAGCGGTTCTGGCGGGCGCCTTGCACGCTATGGATCTTACCAAGGACCGAATGATTACCGCATATCGAAACCACGTACAGCCCATCGGGATGGGCGTTGATCCAAAAAAGGTAATGGCAGAATTATATGGAAAGGGCACAGGAACTTCACAAGGTTTGGGAGGCTCGATGCATATCTTTTCCAAAGAGCACCGTTTTTACGGAGGGCACGGTATTGTAGGTGGACAAATTCCATTGGGTGCAGGTTTGGCCTTTGCCGATAAATATTTTGAAAGAGATGCGGTAACCCTAACCTATATGGGCGATGGCGCAACCCGCCAAGGTTCTCTTCACGAAACTTTCAACCTTGCAATGCTTTGGAAACTTCCAGTGGTTTTTTGTGTTGAAAACAATGGGTATGCTATGGGAACTTCTGTGGCACGAACCGCCAACCACACCGATATTTATAAACTTGGGATGGGTTATGAAATGCCATGTAAACCCGTAGATGCAATGAAACCCGAAGTTGTAGCAAAAGAAATGGACGAAGCTATAAAACGTGCCCGTCGTGGCGATGGCCCTACATTTTTGGAATTGCGTACGTATCGATATAGAGGTCACTCTATGAGTGATGCCCAGCATTACCGTACAAAAGAAGAAGTTGCCAAAAAACAAGAAGAAGACCCGATTACTTATGTGCTTCATCAGATTTACGAAAATAAATGGGCAACTGAAGCAGAAATTAAAAAAATTGATAAAAAGGTAAAGGATTTGGTGGAAGAATGTGAAAAATTTGCAGAAGAATCACCATATCCAGAGAAAAACGTAATGTTTGATACTGTATATGAACAGGAAGATTATCCCTTTTTATCCGATAAATTATAAGAAATGGCCGAAGTAATAAACATGCCGCGTTTAAGCGACACCATGGAAGAAGGCACGGTAGCCACCTGGCTTAAAAAAGTGGGCGATACCGTAAAAGAAGGCGATATTCTTGCCGAAATTGAAACCGATAAAGCCACGATGGAGTTCGAATCCTTTTATGAAGGAACCTTGCTTCACATCGGGATCAAAGAAGGGGAAACGGCCAAAGTTGATTCGCTTTTGGCGATTATTGGCGAAAAGGATGAAGATATTTCAGATTTGATTGATGCAAAATCTGATGATAAAAAATCTGATAAAGAAACTTCTGATAAAAAATCAGAAACTACGAAAGACAAAGAAGAAAGTAAAGATACTGCAGAAGAAGGTTCCAAAGAAAAAACTGAAAATTCTTCCGCTCCCTCAGAACTGCCCGATGGTGTTGAGGTAATAACCATGCCGCGTTTGAGCGATACCATGACTGAAGGTACTGTTGCTACATGGCTTAAAAAAGAAGGTGATAAAATAGAAGAAGGCGATATTCTCGCCGAGATTGAAACCGATAAAGCCACAATGGAATTTGAGTCATTCTATTCCGGAACGCTTTTAAAAATTGGCGTGGGTGAAGGTGAATCTGCTTCTGTGGATGCCTTGCTCGCCATCATCGGCCCAAAAGGAACTGATGTTTCTGGTGTTGCGGAAAATTTCAATAAAGGCGGAAAGTTTTCATCGAAAGAAGAAAAGTCATCTGAAGAAAACAAAAAGGAAGAAAAACAAAGCTCAGATAAAGATTCTAAAAAGGAATCTTCCTCCGATAAAGCTTCGGAGAGCAAAGGAAAATCTGATACCGCACAATTTTCAAACGAAGGCAGAATATTTGCTTCTCCTTTAGCTAAAAAGTTAGCTGAGGAGAAAGGAATCAACTTGCGCCAAGTTCGCGGAAGTGGTGAGAACGGCCGTATCGTTAAAAGCGATATTGAAAATTACCAACCTGCAGCTGGTGGCGGACAAGCGTACGTTCCGGTAGGAACCGAAAGTTTTGAGGAGGTGAAAAATTCCCAAATGCGCAAAACTATTGCAAAACGTCTCTCAGAATCTAAATTTACCGCTCCGGAATATTATTTGACCGTTGAGTTGGATATGGACCACGCCATCGCAGCCCGCGAGGCGATAAACGCTGATCCGGATGTGAAGATTTCCTTTAACGATATGGTGATAAAGGCTTGTGCTATGGCGCTGCGTAAACATCCGCAGGTTAACAGCCAATGGACTCAGGAAGCTACGAGAATAGCTAAACACATTCACATAGGTGTGGCCGTTGCAGTTGATGAAGGCTTATTGGTTCCTGTCTTGAAATTTGCAGACCAGATGACCTTTTCACAAATAGGTAGTCAAGTAAAAGAACTTGCCGGAAAGGCGCGTAATAAAAAAATCACACCACAGGAAATGGAAGGTAGCACGTTTACCGTTTCCAACCTTGGAATGTTTGGAATAACCGAATTCACTTCCATTATCAACCAGCCAAACTCAGCAATTTTATCGGTTGGTGCAATCGTTCAAAAACCGGTTGTGAAAAACGGACAGATTACTGTTGGGAATACGATGACAGTAACCTTGGCCTGCGATCACAGAACTGTTGATGGCGCGACGGGCGCAAAATTCCTGCAAACCTTGCGACAGTATATTGAGAATCCGGTGACGATGTTCGTTTAAAATTGAAATGTCACACTGAGCAGCCTGTCCTGAGCGCAGACGAAGGGCAGTCGAAGTGCTTATGAAAACTAACATCCCGTTATTCTCAAATTTTTGAAAATAACGGGATTTATATTTAAGAAATGAAAAATGTTATAATCACAGGGACTTCCCGAGGCATCGGTTTTGAAATGGTAAAACTTTTTTCCAAAGCAGGACACAAAGTTTTGGCGCTTTCCCGGAATTCAAAACCAATTTCAGATTTAAAATTGAAGAATGTTACGGCTTTGGAATTTGACATCGCCGATGAATCTGAAATTTTAAAGCTTTCGGAATATCTTCAAAAAGGGATGAATTCTGTGGATGTTTTAATAAATAATGCAGGTTTTTTGGTGAACAAACCTTTTGCTGAAATCACTTCCGAAGAATTTAAAAGATGCTWCGAAGTGAATGTATTTGGAGCTGTCTCATTGATGCAGACCGTACTTCCATTTATGAAAAAAGATGGGCACGTAGTAAACATAAGTAGTATGGGCGGCGTGCAGGGGAGTGTAAAGTTTACAGGACTGAGCGCATACAGCAGCAGCAAAGGTGCAATCATTACATTAACCGAATTGCTTGCCGAAGAATACAAAGAAACCGGTCCGTCGTTCAATGTTTTGGCTCTGGGCTCCGTGCAAACCGAAATGCTTGAAGAAGCTTTCCCGGGTTTTAAGGCACCACTTTCAGCTACCGAAATGGCGCAATATATAATGGATTTTTCCCTTACGGGGAATAAATTCTACAACGGAAAAATTTTGCAGGTTTCAAGTACAACCCCTTGATTTTATGACGGAAATACTTGAAAAATATATTCCCCAAGCTTCCGTTGCTTCCGCTTTTGAACTCATTAAAACCCACAATGTCCATCTTAAGATTGTAAATGAGCGGGTGACCAGGCACGGCGATTACAGAAAAATGCCTAATGGTCAACATAAAATTACCGTAAATGCCTCGCTCAACAAATACCGTTTTTTAATTACGCTTGTCCATGAAATAGCACATTTGGAAGCTTTCACAAAATACGGTCGCTTCATAAAACCGCATGGTCAAGAATGGAAACAAACCTTTCAACTTTTGATGTTGCCTTTTTTGCGGCCAGAGGTTTTTCCAAATCAATTATTGCCCCTATTGGCGCGCCATTTTAAAAACCCAAAAGCTTCCAGTGATACCGATGCGGCATTGGCATTGGCGTTAAAACAGTTCGACCCAGAGAACGATAAAAACTATATCTTTGAAATTCCCTTCGGAGGGCATTTTAGATTGTACAACGGTAAAATTTTTAAGCGCGGCAAGCAGCGCGTGAAACGTTTTGAATGTTTGGAGGTGGCCACGGGAAGAACGTATCTTTTCAATCCAAATGCGGAAGTGGAATTTTTAAAATAATTTAAATGAGCAAAGATTATTACGCAGTAATTATGGCAGGCGGAATTGGTTCCCGATTTTGGCCCGTGAGCACCCAAGAATTTCCCAAACAGTTTCACGATATGTTAGGAACGGGAGAGACTTTACTGCAAAAAACTTTTTCGAGGCTTAATAAAATTATCCCTTCGGAAAATATTTACATTCTTACCAATGAAATGTATCTGGAAATTACGCTAAAACAACTGCAGGAAATTTCAGAAGAACAAGTGGTCTTGGAGCCCGCCATGCGCAACACCGCACCGTGCATATTACTTTCTGCATTAAAAATAAAAAAGAAAAATCCGAACGCTTTGATGCTTGTAGCGCCCAGTGATCATTGGATTGAAGATGAAAACGCCTTTGCAGATGACGTTCAGGCTTGCTTTAATGCAGCCCAACGGGAAAATATTTTACTTACTTTGGGTATTGAGCCAACGTTTCCAAATACAGGTTACGGCTATATTGAAAGCGACAAAAACGATGTTTCGGAAATTAAAAAAGTAAAACAATTTCGCGAAAAACCTAATTATGAAACGGCAAAGCAGTTTCTAAATGCTGGAAATTTTCTGTGGAACGCTGGTATCTTTATTTGGAGCGTAAAAAGTATCGTTGCTTCTTTTGATAAAAATTTGGCAGAAATGAACGCTCTTTTCTCAAAAGGAGTTTCTGTTTTAAATACTTCCGAAGAGAAAAATTTCATTGAAAATAATTATTCCGAAGCAGAGAATATCTCAATTGATTACGGGATTTTGGAAAAAGCTAACAATGTATTTGTAAAGAAAGCAACATTTGACTGGAATGATTTGGGGACGTGGGGCGCGCTTTATGATAAACTGGAAAAGAACGAAAACCAAAACGCAGTTGTAAATGCTGAAACATTCCTGAAAAATTCAGAAAACAATATGATTTTTACCGATAAAAAGAAACTTGTTGTTTTAGATGGAATTGAAGATTATATTGTGGTGGACAAAGAAGATGTTCTTTTGCTGTTTCCGAAGAAAAAAGAACAAGAAATAAAGGAACTTTTAAAAGATGTTTCTGCTCAATTTGGTAAAAAATATTTGTAATGGGTAACTCAGAAAATAATGACGACATCAAAATCACTCCCAACGATAACGAGTTTGAAAATATAAAACTTAATACGTGGCAGAGTATAAAAAAATTCCTGACCGAGCTTTTTGATATTCGTTCAGAATCTGATCGGGATGCTACTATTGAAGCGGTAAAGAAAGATATATCATTTAAGGGGCATACCGCTTGGATTCTTATATTTTCCATCTTTGTAGCTTCTATTGGGCTAAATGTAAGTAGTACCGCGGTGGTAATTGGCGCAATGCTTATTTCGCCCTTAATGGGGCCTATTGTGGGGATAGGATTATCGGTGGCAATTAACGATGTGGATACCCTTAAGCGTTCGCTTATAAATTTGGGTGTAATGGTTTTTTTAAGTGTACTCACGGCTTTTCTCTATTTTAAACTTTCCCCCTTAACCGAAGAAACTCCAGAGCTTATTGCGAGAACATACCCTACAATTTTGGATGTTTTGATAGCCATTTTTGGCGGATTGGGGTTGATTGTGGCGAAAACCAAAAGTGGAACAATAGCCAGTGTAATATTTGGGGTAGCGATTGCCACAGCGCTTATGCCGCCTTTATGTACTGTAGGTTATGGTTTGGCTATTGGCAATGCTTCTTATGCTGGTGGTGCATTGTACTTATTTTCAATCAATGCTGTTTTTATTGCACTTGCCACTTTCATAGTTTCAAAAATATTACAATTTCCGCTGGTTCGCTACGCAAACAGCAAACGTAGAAAAAGGACTGCGCAAATTGCAACAGTAATAGCCATTGCCGTTATGGTGCCAAGCGTTTGGCTTTTTATTAAACTGCTGGACCAACAGGTTTTTGAAAATAAAACCAAGGAGTTTGTAAAGAGTATAATTAAATATGAAGGTGCCGAAGTAGTAAAATTTACACAGGATTACAAATCAAAGAATATAGATGTGTACCTCATTGGCCGTCCTGTTCCGCAGAATAAAATTAACGATTGGCTGAAACAACTCGCAGAAACAGAAAAATTAGAAGAAGCACGTTTGCGAATATATCAAGGGGCCGATCAAAGTGGCGAGATGGCGGCAAGGCTTTCGGGCGAAATTAAGGCTGGGATACTAGAAGACTTATACGTAAAGAACGAGCAGCTAATTCAAGACAAAGATGAGCAGATTCGTTTTTTGGAAAACGAGATTGCTTTATTGAAAATTCAAAATGTCCCTTTTAAAGAATTGAGCGAAGAAATAAAGATCAATTATGAAAGTATAGAGACTTTTAGCTACTCAAATAAAATAACCACCAATTTTAAATCGACTGACACACTTCCCGTGATTAATATTCGCTGGAAAAACAACGTTCCTTCCAAAACTAGGCGTGAGGACCTTACCAAAATAAAAGCGTGGCTAAAATTTAAGTTGAAACTGGATACACTGCAAGTWTCGGAATATCCGTAATGGTATCGAATTTATAATAAAAAAAATCCACGAACGGCACATTGCCATTCGTGGATTTTCTATTTGGTGGTTTTTAGTTCTTTATAAATTTATAGCTGGTGGCTTTCTTTTCAATTTGTAAGAGAGCAAAATAAATACCGCTTTTTAGTGAATTGACATTAATATTTCCTTCATTGGAAACTTTTGAGTTCAGTACGATTTTGCCATTGACATCAATAATCTGTACTGGGGTGTTTTCAAGGCCTTTCATTGAAAAGTTTAGTACATCTGAAGTAGGATTGGGGTATATTTTTAAACCTTCCGCTTCAAGATCGCTTACGGCCAGGGGGCTGCTTCCTTCCAAAATTATATGGGTTGTATCAATATCAGGATTTTGGATTACATCTACAGTGCCCGATGGCCATTCAATGATTAAGGTTTCAATGTTTTGACTTGTGCCAATGCCGAAATGTGCCAACAAAGAATTCATATGGCTGAAACCCTGCCCAGAACGCACTTCGCGCATTTGGGTTCCCCAATCTCCAACAATCTTTACTCTTGCTCCAATTCCGTTTTTGTTGCTTTCTACGCCTTCCAATCCCACTTTTACCCAATGATTGTCGTTTCCATCATTTATATAAAGATTGCCGTCATTTACAACATCTAAAAAGCCATCGTTGTTGAAATCACCGATTCCACCTTCGTCAAAACTGAGGTCTTGCCCGGTGAAGGTCATATCTCCATTATTTATATAAAGTTCTTTAGACATTTCAGAAAAAATATCCACAAAACCATCGTTATTAAAATCACCCGATTGATTTTCCCACGCTCCAAGGTCTAATGGGTCAATTCCAGATCCAGCTATAACGTCTGTAAACATTCCGGTGCCGTCGTTTTCCATCAAGCGGTTTTGAAAATCATGATTTACAATAAAAGCATCRAAATCGCCATCGTTGTCAAAATCCTCAAAGACGGTTGACCATGACTGTGCATTATCGCGCATCCCGATGTCAAGGCCATTTTCAGTAAAGGTACCATCGCCGTTGTTTGTGTACATTGCGTTGTCTCTATTCTCGTCTCCTGGCAGCGCACCGCCACGGCATTTGGTCAAGTACATATCTATATCGCCATCGTTGTCATAATCTACCCAAATGGCTGCGTAGTTTCCAGGTCTGTCAAGCGTTTCAATTAAAGATTGATCAAGAATCATATTTTGCCCTCCACCGTTCCGATAGGGGTGGCTTAAGTCTATGTCATGGCATATAAATGCATCTAAAAGCCCGTCATTGTTGATATCTGCAAGAGTAGATCTTTGTGAAAAGATGTAATCTGGCTTGGGAACTTCGGTGTAAGCAGTTCCGTTTTCATTGGCAAATACAAAAGAAACACGAGAACCATTTCCCAATAATAGATCGTTAAATCCATTGCCGTCAATATCGCCAGCGGCAACGCTCCAGTCTGGGACATTCTGGATGCTCATGGGAATCATGATTGAATTGAAAGTATGGTCTGCAAGCTGATAATCAATACCAATTCCGGCAGCGGATACTCGTACATAATCATCAAGATAATCGCCGTTCATATCAACAGCTACTTCCGAGTGATCTGGAAAATTACCAATTAGAACGCTTTGGTTGGTGAAAGTGACTTGGGCCATTAAGGTGGCGCCTATTAAGAACGTGCTTAATAAGAGTAGTTTTTTTCTCATAATAAAAATTAATTAGGAGATTAAAAATAGCTTAAATTATTTGATTGGAAGTAGATATGAGGAAAAAATTACCCTTCTTTGATTTGTACTTCGCGGATTTTTTTAAAGAGATCTGAAGAATACACAAAGCTAGTCACATCTTCATTATCTGTTTTAAAGATTTCCTGATTGGTACCCTGCCAAACAAGTTTTCCATGTTTCAGCAATACTACTTTCTCACCTATTTCCATTACAGAATTCATATCGTGGGTCACAACTACAGTGGTGATATTATACTCGTGGGTGATTTCCTGTATCAGTGTATCTATTAATGTTGCGGTCTTTGGATCGAGTCCTGAGTTAGGTTCGTCACAAAAAAGAAATTTTGGCTTGTTTACGATAGCACGTGCAATGGAAACCCTCTTTTGCATCCCTCCAGAGATTTCTGCGGGAAATTTTTTATTTACATTTTCAAGGTTCACACGTTTCAATACTTCATTTACCCTTTCGAGCATCTCGGCTTTCTTTTGTTTTGTGAACATCCGTAGCGGAAACATTACATTTTCTTCMAYMKTCATSGASWCAAARASRKYRCSGYYYTGAAAAAGCATCCCAAYTTCWTCKSGSAGSKNTRCGMNGTKCKWCGYCRYSCATNAYYYKRGWWSGCTTYGKNTKYRTMAWAKAWNCTTCSCNGWTCKKKNTWTAAAGAGGCCCAAAAGACACTTCAGCAAAACGGTTTTTCCGCTGCCGCTTTGTCCAATAATGAGATTTGTTTTTCCCTWGTCAAACTCTGTGGTTATCCCTTTTAGGATTTCCTCATCTCCAAAACCTTTATGTACATCTTCTACTTTTATCATGCGCTTAAAAGGAGTTGGGTTATAATATAGTTTGCGGCAATTATCAATACACTGGTCCACACAAAGGAATTGGTACTTGCCTTACCTACTTCCAAGGCGCCTCCTTTCATATAATAGCCTTGCCATGAAGGAACCGTTGCCAATATAAAAGAAAAGACAAAGGTTTTGAAAAAGGCATAAAAGAGGTGATAGGGTATAAAGTCTTCCTGTAACCCAGCGATAAAATCTGATGAACTAGCGAAACCTCCATAGACCCCAGCTACCCATCCGCCCGTTATACCAAGAAACATTGAAAGTACAATAACAAAAGGAAAAAACATCAAGGCCACGATTTTTGGAAATACCAAATAATTAAGTGAATTTATGCCCATAACTTCCAAAGCATCAATCTGCTCCGTAACCCTCATAGAACCAATACTGGATGTTATAAAGGAACCGACTTTTCCGGCCATAATTATTGAAATGAAGGTAGGTGCGAACTCCAAGACTACCGATTGGCGCGTTGCAAACCCAATGAGGCTTTTGGGAATCAATGGGTTATTCATATTTAAGGCAGTTTGTATGGCAACAACACCACCAACAAAGAAGGATATAAATGCTACAATCCCCAAAGAGCTTATAATAAGATCGTTTATCTCCTTAAAGATAAGATGTCGCAAAACCGATGTTTTGGTAAAACTGCCAAACACCCTTTTGAGCATTAAAAAATAGGAGCCAATATCTTGTAAGTACTTCATAAAAACGATAGCTACGGCTAAAATACTAAAATTAGAGCAGTGTAGATTGAAAAAGCTTTTTTTAGCTTTTATTTATCAAAAAGGGCCATCATTTTATGATAGATCTCATGGTTTTCATAAATTCCGTTGAATAATGAAGCGCCCGGCCCTTCAGCAAATACAGGAACCATCGTAGCAGAATGTCCAGGGGTAGAAAAACTCGGTTTTATTTTGTTGTAGTCGCTTCCAACAGAAGCAAGTGTAAACCCGCCTGTTTCGTGGTCTGAGGTAACGATAATAAGGGTTTCACCGTTTTGTTTGGCAAAATCCAAAGCTACACCTAAGGTTTTGTCAAAATCCAAAAGCTCTTTTATAAGATAATCTGCATCATTGTCGTGGCCTCCCCAGTCTATCTGGCTTCCCTCAACCATTAAGAAAAAACCCTTTTCGTTTTGGGAAAGTTTTTCCAGAGCAAGTTTGGTGGCATTGAGCAAAAAATCGCCGCGACCTTCGCTCATCTTAGGCATTCCATCTTCGGCAAGTAAGATAAGTTGATTTTTTGAAGTTGTAGTTTGTGGAAGCTGGCCAGTACTTACCTCATAATCCTTGGCCTTCATTGCAGCCAATAGATCCTTTCCATCTTTTCTTTGATTGAAGAATTTCAATCCGCCACCAGCAAAAAAGTTGACACCGGAATTTGGGACGAACTCGGTAATTTCCTCATACATTCTTCTGCTTTTTACGTGCGCATAAAAACTTGCAGGAGTAGCGTGCTGAATGGAAGATGTGGAAATAATGCCCGTTGCCAAGCCACGTCTTGATAATTGTTCAATAATTGTGGGAATTGCTATGGTGTCTTTATCAACCCCAATTGCACCGTTATAGGTTCTAACACCTGTAGAAAAAACGGTGGCTCCGGAAGCAGAAT
The DNA here is from genome assembly GCA_002733915.1 of Aequorivita sp. Taxonomy (GTDB): domain Bacteria; phylum Bacteroidota; class Bacteroidia; order Flavobacteriales; family Flavobacteriaceae; genus Aequorivita. Next base: position 574,265 of record NVXN01000001.1, on the reverse strand, counting down.
CGGTTATCAAATCACTGGCAGATGATGTTTTGCTGAGTCCGATGGTGTTAAAACGTTCAAAGTTTGGTTTTCCATCTTTGTAGTAAATAGCTGCAGAAACTTGGCTTAGACCCATGCCATCACCGATTAGAAGGATAATATTTTTCGGCTTTTTTATTTCAGAAGTAATAGTTGATACTGTATTGTCCTTTACTTGAACAGATACGCAGGAAGTTGAAATTACGGCAAATAAAAAGAGCAGGGTGAGTAATCGAAAATTCATTTTATTTTAAAAAAATTAGAGTGCAAAAATAGAGAATATAAAAGGTTTGAAGTGTTAAGGAGGTGTTGTTATATCTTAAAGTTTTAAATCCCAAATCCCAATTTTGCCACTCTGAACGCAGTCAAAGGGCCGAATCCCGAATTAACGAATCCCAATTTTCTTTCGAATGTTGCTCCAGCGTAGCTTTCTGATAAACTTTCCTTCTTCTTCAGAAACTATAAATTCCAGTTTTGCCCTTTTGGCATTATAATAACCTTTCATTGAATCAAAAAAAAATGAAAAACTCTTCTTTTTGGAAGCAAGCTTTCCCGAGGCGATAAGTGTAAGCCAAAACCCATAGCGCATTTTATAAAAAGCCTCACCTTGTTTGTATTTTGCAGTTTTGGTATAGACTTTTCCAGTAGGTTTTAAATGTTTTACGTGCAGTGAAGTATCGGTCTTTATTTTCCAGCCGTTGTACTGGGCTAAAAGTTCGTCAACTGTGTCCCAGCCCATTGTGCTTTTTAAACCTCCTATTTGCTCAAAACATTCCTTTCGGTATGCTTTCAAGGCTCCGCGAATGTGGTCTTTATTAGTGAGATTTTCCAAAACCCAATCGCCGTGTTTTTCAATATAACAAAACCCACCTACCATGCCAATGGAAGGATCGTTTTGAAATGTTTCAGCGATTTTTTCCATATAGTTCTTCGGAAAAATTAAGTCTGCATCAAATTTGCAAATAACGTCGAAATCATTGTCCAAAGTTTCAAGCCCCTTCTGAAAAGCCTGAATTACTTTACTTCCAGGTTCATGGCTTTTTTCAGAATGGTAAAAAACACCATCAATAAAACTATATTTTTTTGAATATTGATCAATTATTTTTTGTGTGTAGTCCGTTGATGCGTCATTGATTACTACCACTTTCTTTGGTAGAAATGTTTGCTCGGCCAAAGATTCCAGCGTTTTTGAAAGATGCGCTTCTTCGTTATGGGCAGGTATTACGATGTAAATATCCATTATTCTCGAACGGCGTATACCAAATAATACCGTGGTGTAATTCTTCTGAGAATAGGCCTTATGCCTATCTTTTTTACAGGATTGGTAAATTTTTCTCTTTTCACAATCCGCCAACCAGCTTTTTCGAGCAGCCAATCAAATTGCCAATCCTCAAACTCGTGATAGTGACGGTCCCATTTGTCGGTTTTACTTCTATAGGCCGAAGCAAACCACAACTTTAAAGGTACGGAAGCGACCAATTTTTTAGCTTGAATATCATTTAAAATGTTGAAAGGTGAAACCAAATGTTCAAAAATTTCAAAGGCTGTAACCACGTCAAAATCTTCCGTTTGTACAACTTTGGTTTCAAGGTCAAGATCTTCACCTTGGGYGTTTGTAACATTATAACCTTCTTTGGTGAGTATTTCTGAAAAGGGATTGGAAACGCCCAAATCTAGGATTTTTTCATCTTTTGAAATTACCTGGTTCAGAAAATTCAGGGTGTGCTTGTATCTTTTTTTCGGAAACTTGCCTTCGTACATTTTTTCAATTCTGAATTCTGAATTCTGAATTCAGAATTAATTAAACTTTATAAACTATCGCATTAATATTCATTCCCGCACCAACGCTGGCAAAAATAACCACATCTCCTTTTTGGATGGAATGTCCTTTTAGCTCGCCATTTAAAACCAAATCGTAAAGTGTTGGTACTGTCGCTACACTGCTATTGCCCAATTTATTGATGCTCATGGGCATAATTTTTTCAGGGGTGGTTTTGTCGTAAAGTTTATAAAAACGGTTTACGATAGCCTCGTCCATTTTTTCGTTTGCCTGATGGATGAATATTTTTTTCACTTCGTCAATGCCAACCCCGCTTTTGTCCAAGCAAGTTTTCATAGCGTCGGGAACATTGTTCAGCGCAAATTCATAGATTTTTCTACCGTACATTTTTATGTAACGGCGGTTGTCTTTCTTTTCTAAATTATTGCTTTCGCCAAAAAAGATAAAATGTGCTTCCTCAAAGGCATAGGTAGCGCTAAAATGAGACAGAATTCCACCGGCTTCTTCACTTATTTCAACTACTGCAGCGCCGGCTCCGTCACTGTAAATCATAGAATCGCGATCATGGGGATCCACCACGCGTGAAAGGGCTTCAGCGCCTATTATCAAACATCTTTTTGCGATACCCGCTTTTATAAAAGCATAGGCTTGTATCATGCCCTCTACCCAGCCGGGACAGCCAAAAAGCACATCGTAACCAACGCAGGTTGGATTTTGAATTTTAAGGTTGTGTTTCACGCGGGTGGCAATACTCGGTACGGTATCACTCTGTACGGAATCGTGCCTCACGTCACCATAATTATGGGCTACAATAATATAATCTAGTGTTTCCTTATCAATGCCCGCCTTTTTAATGGCGTTTTCTGCAGAAAAGGAGGCAATATCTGAGGTTGATAAATTTTTCGGAATATAGCGTCTTTCGTGAATACCGGTAATGGCTTTGAACTTTTCAATGATTACTTCATTCTCATTGCCAAATCGGGTACCGTCCTCATTGTAAAAATGATGGTGGCCAAAATGTTCATTCTTCGCAATTTCGCTTGGAATGTAACTTCCTATGCCGGTTATCTTGACGCTCATATATTGAAAAAGTTTTTTTTAAAAATACGGAAAATTCGGTAATTCAGATTTCAGTTTCAGATTTCAGTAAATCTGTTTGGTATAAAACTGTTTACTGAAAACTGAAACTGCCAACTTTTTTAGGCTTCCATATAGGCCTCAATCGGGTTGCAGGTACATATCAAATTTCTATCGCCGTATGCCTCATCCACTCTGCGTATAGATGGCCAAAATTTATTATCTGAAACATACTCCAGTGGAAATGCCGCTTCCTGTCGACTATAGGGAAAACTCCAATGGTCTGCGGTCAACATTTCCAACGTATGTGGTGAATTTTTCAAAACGTTGTTCGGCTCGTCTTTATCCGCAGCTTCAATTTCTTTTCGAATTGAAATCATTGCGTCACAAAATTGATCTAAAGACATTTTGCTCTCGCTTTCCGTAGGCTCAATCATCAATGTTCCTGCAATTGGGAAAGAAACCGTCGGAGCGTGGAAACCGTAATCCATCAATCGTTTTGCGATATCTGTCACTTCTATTCCTTTCGCTTTAAATGGACGGCAGTCCACAATCATTTCGTGGGCCGCACGACCGCGTTCCCCTGCATAAAGTACTTCGTAATGGCCGTTTAGCTTTTCCTTGATATAGTTTGCATTCAAAATTGCATATTGCGTAGCTTTCTTTAAGCCATTCACGCCCAGCATACAGATGTAAGCATAACTAATCAAACATACCAAAGAACTTCCATAAGGTGCCGCGGAAATTGCAGTAATGGCCTTATCTCCTCCCGTTTTTATTACTGGGTTTGATGGTAAAAATGGAACCAACTGCTCCGCAACACAAATAGGGCCAACGCCAGGGCCTCCGCCTCCGTGGGGAATAGCGAACGTTTTGTGAAGGTTCAAATGGCAAACGTCTGCGCCAATGGCACCAGGATTGGTCAGTCCTACTTGAGCGTTCATGTTTGCACCGTCCATATAAACCTGCCCACCGTTTTCGTGGATGATACTTGTTATTTCACGAATGGCAGACTCATAAACTCCATGTGTTGATGGGTATGTAACCATTAAACAGGAAAGATTATCTTTATGCTGTATTGCCTTTTCACGTAGATCGTCCACATCAATATTTCCTTCGTCCGTAGATTTTGTTACAACTACTTTCATCCCCGCCATTACTGCACTTGCAGGGTTTGTTCCGTGTGCGGATGAGGGAATCAAGCAAATGTTTCTGTGGCTTTCCCCACGAGATTCGTGGTAGGCGCGAATAACCATCAAGCCTGCATATTCGCCTTGTGCGCCACTGTTGGGCTGTAAGGAGGTTCCGGCAAAACCTGTGATTTCTGTAAGTTGTTTTTCTAATTTTTTCAGAATAATTTGATAACCCTCAGCTTGTTCCACAGGAACGAAAGGATGCATATTGCTCCACATAGGGTCGCTCAATGGAAGCATTTCTGCGGCAGCATTTAATTTCATGGTACATGAGCCCAATGAAATCATAGAGTGCGTTAGCGAAAGATCTTTGCGTTCCAGTTTCTTTATATAGCGCATCAAATCGGTTTCGCTGTGGTACTTGTTGAAAACTTCCTGTTGAAGAAACTCGGTTTTACGGGCAACTTCTTGTGGAATTTTATTGCCAGTTTCCAATTCAGAAATTTTTTGGAAATCTTTTTTMACTGCTTCGGAAAAGATTGAAACTATTTTATTTAAATCTTTAACGGTAGTGGTTTCATTGATTGAAATGGAAACCGTCTCGTCATTTGGGTAATAGAAATTCACTTCTTTCGCCTCGGCCAAAAACTTAATTTTGGTAGCATCGGTTTTAATAGCGATGGTATCAAAATAAGTATCGTTTATTTGCTCAAAGCCCAATTTTTCCAAAGCGTTTGCAAGCGTAGCGGCACCGTTGTGTACTTTTCTAGCAATATATTTTAAACCTTCCGGTCCGTGATATACTGCGTACATTCCAGCCATAACCGCCAAAAGAACCTGTGCGGTACAAATGTTTGAAGTAGCCTTGTCGCGTTTTATGTGTTGCTCGCGGGTTTGCAAAGCCATGCGAAGGGCGCGATTACCGTCGGTATCTTTAGTGACGCCAATAATACGGCCTGGAATGCTTCTTTTATATTCATCTTTTGTGGCAAAGAAAGCTGCGTGCGGTCCTCCGTATCCCAATGGAATACCAAAACGCTGGGTGGTCCCCACAACTACGTCTACACCGAAGTGGCCAGGAGATTCAAGCATTACCAGGCTGAGAATATCGGCTGCAACGGCAACTTTTATTTGGGCGTCGTTAGCTTTTTGGATGAATTCTTTATAATTGTAAACCTTGCCTGTTTTACTTGGATACTGAAGGATTGCGCCAAAATAATCTTCAGARAAGTCAAAATCTTCGTGATTTCCAACAACCAATTCAATTCCCAAAGGTTCAGAACGGGTTTCCAACAATGAAAGTGTTTGTGGCAATATTTCTTCGGATACAAAAAACTTTGAAGCATTGGCTTGTTTCTTTTCTTTTTCGCGTACGTTGAAAAGTAAGGCCATTGCTTCTGCAGCAGCCGTCGATTCATCCAATAAGGATGCGTTTGCCAGTTCCATTCCGGTTAAATCACTCACCACGGTTTGGAAGTTAAGCAGGGCTTCCAGCCTTCCTTGGGCAATTTCGGCTTGGTAGGGTGTATAGGCAGTGTACCATCCCGGATTCTCCAAAATATTTCGTTGAATTACCGGAGGCGTAATGGATTGGTGATAGCCCAATCCTATGTATGTTTTGAAAAGTTTATTTTTTGTGGAAAGTTCAGTGATGTGTTCCAGATATTCCTGTTCACTCATCGCCGTGTCCAGATCGAGTGCTTTTTTCAGCAGAATATCGTCTGGAACGGTTTCGTAAATAAGTTGATCAAGAGTGCTTACACCAACGGTTTTAAGCATTTCGGGAAGATCGTTTTCCCGGGGACCGATATGCCTTAAAGCAAAAGAATCTGTGTTCATTAATTTGCGTTTGAAATTTAGGTGGCAAAATTACAATATTAAACGTGAARTAGCTCCTTTTTAAGGGTTCGATCCCTATTATTTTTCAACTAAATAACAAGGTTATAAACACTTTGGTTACTTTTGGTAGTATGAAGTTTCACGACCGTGTTTTTGCTTTTTATATAAACAGTAGCATTCACGTTGCTTTGGCGGTGGTGGCGCTCTTGGCAATTACCGTTTTGGAATATGGTCTCACCATTTCATGGGAACTGTGGAGCTTTGTTTTTTTGGGAGCTTTAACGGGCTATAATTTCGTGAAATACGCCAAAGTTGCCGGCCTGCACCACCGCAGTTTAACCAATTCCTTAAAAACTATACAGGTTTTATCTGCGGTATGTTTTGTGGCGCTTGCCGCCATTGCTTTTCGCTTGCCCATAGATGTATTATTGATATCCGCCGCTTTTGGTCTAACCACCTTTTTTTATGCTGTTCCTTTTATACGAAGCAAAAACCTTCGGAATTTTTCGGGAATAAAGATTTTTGTAGTGGCATTTATATGGGCGGGTGTAACCGTAATTTTGCCTTTTGCGGCTGCTGATATTAAAATAGATGGCGATGTACTGCTTACATTTTTTCAGCGTATATTAATAGTAGTGGCACTTATTCTCCCTTTTGAAATACGCGATATACCATATGATGGGCTAAACCTTAAAACCCTCCCACAACAAGTGGGGGTAAGAAATGCGAAGCTATTGGGGCTGGGCGTGCTTTTAGTAAGTTTGGGTTTTGAGTTTTTTAAAAAAGACTTTGAAGTGGCCTACATTATTAGTCTTTTAATTTTCTGCGTAGTTTTAGGATGGTTTTTGGTTATTTCAAAACCAGAGCAGAGTCGTTACTTTTCTTCGTTTTGGGTAGAGGGACTGCCAATGGTTTGGTTATTGGTATTTAAACTTTTTGAACAGTTTTAGGAGTTGTGGCCGTTTTTTATTTCGTTTTGAAGTTTTGTCTTTATCCGCTGTTTTTCTTCGGGGCGAAGGGTTTTAATGTTTGCCGATTTTATGGTTTCCGTAAGTTTGGTGTTCCGTTTGGCATAGCCTCGGCATAAGGTGCACATCAGCAGATGTACCTTAAGCATCAATTTGTCAAAAAGACCAGCTTCCTTGTACTGGGTTTTGTCGCATACGTGTGTAGCATCATCACATTTCATAAAAAACTTCATATTTTTTAATTGAACCAATTTTTTTCCAAACACTCAACCATTGATTTTCGTGCCCGATGGATTATTACCCACAGGTTAGACGGCGTAATGTTATATTCTTTACAGATGGCTTCGGTATCAAAATTTTCAACAGTTTTCAATTTAAAAATGGTTGCTTGCTTTTCAGGAAGTTTTTCCAAACATTCCAAAATGGCAAGTCCCAATTCCTTGTTTTCCATTCGGTCCTCAGCTGTCCTGTCAAAAGGGTCTGCAGCATTCTCCTCCAGCCAATCGCCTTCAGAATCTTCATCACGGTATGAAATGTGTACCTCTGCCTTTCCCTTTTTGGAATTTATCTTTCGGTAATAATCAATTATTTTTCGCTTTAAAATTGAAATTAGCCAAGTGCGTTCGGTGGCTTCGCCCTTAAAGTTTTTTTTAGATTTAAGACCCGCCAAAAAAGTTTCCGAAATTAAATCTTGGGCCACAATATGGTCGTTTACCCTTACAATGGTATAATTGTAAAGATAGTCTGCATATTTGTCAACCCATTGGTCTGGATTCAGTACTTCCAAAAGAATAATTTTTAGCCTATTTCAAAAATAGGGAAGTTTTACAAACATATACGAAATTCCCTGCCTTTTAGTTTTTAGGTGGTTATGTGAAAATAGTTAAACTTTTATATTTTAAACCTAAGTCCCGTAGATGTATTATTTTTACAGTAATTAATCCTATATACTTCCCAATGAAAAAAATTACTACAGGAATTTTAATGTTCCTTTTATGTACGTTTACTGGCTTTGCTCAACATGGCAATGCTTTTTATGCCACCATGGATGCTGCCGATGCAATTACTTTTAAAACCCTTTATCCAGACGATATTGCAATTTTAGCAAGCAACGATAAGCAGGCGGCAGTGTTGCTTTCTGAAGAAGTGGCGCATGCTATACACGACAATGTACGTACCCACGGTCCTGGGTATATATTCAGGGCTTCCGAAGAAAAAGCCGTGCAAGCCTTAAACCAAATTGCAAATCGTGGCACACAAATAGATTATAGCATTACCGAAGATACGTTTGTGAACGAATGCTTAGATCTTGTGAATGGTCAGAACATTGAAGATGATATTTTAGAGCTTCAAGCGTACGGAACCCGATACCATACTAAGGCACAAGCGGAGCAAGCGGTTTTGGACCAACAGGCAAAATGGGACGCTTTGATTCTGGCCGCTGGAAGGACCGATGTGCATACCCGCATCTACAACCATGTAAATACCCAGATGCCTTCCGTAATTTTAACGTTTGATGGGGCGAATACGCCAGATGAATTTGTGATTATCGGCGGGCATATAGATTCAACTACTTTTGGAGATAAGAACAATGCGCCGGGTGCAGATGATAATGCTTCGGGAATTGCTTCACTAAATGAAATGGTACGCGTTTTATTGGAAAAAGACTTTGTGCCAAATAGAAGTATTGAAGTTATGGCTTATGCAGCGGAGGAAATAGGTCTGGTGGGTTCAGCTGAAATTGCAGAGGATTATGCAAATCAAGGGGTGAATGTTAGTGCTTATGTACAGTTTGATATGACGGGCTACAATGGTTCCAATAGCGATATTTATATTACTACAGATTGGTACAACAGCAATGCACTGAACACCTATTTGACCGAATTGATGGATCATTACAATAGTAATAACCCAAACAGTGACCACAATTTCACCTACGGTTATACAGAATGCGGTTATGGTTGTTCAGATCACGCAAGCTGGGCCGATAATGGTTTTGATGCCGCTTTTCCTTTTGAGGCAGCTATGGGACAGGACAATCCAAATATTCACAGTCCAGGAGACGTGTATTCCTTTTTTAACGAGCCTGACCATTCCGTGAAATTCGCAAAATTGGGACTAGAGTTTTTGATTGAAGCTGCCAAGCCCCAAACTCTTTCGGTAGATGATTTTTCTGAAAATGCAATGCGTGTTTTTGTAAAAGATAAAACTTTGAATTACCGTTTAAACAATACTGTTTCCAGTGTTAAGAATGTGTCTGTTTACAGCGTAGCGGGACAAAGAATAATTTCTGAAGAAATGAATGATGAGAATGGAAGTATTGCACTTCAGCAATTTGCACAAGGTTTTTACATTGCGCATTTCACCTTGGAAAACGGCCACACATTCACCAAGAAATTTATATTGAATTAATAGTGCTGTAGGCAAAAATTTTAGGGCTTCAGAAATGTTTAATTTCTGAAGCCTTGTTTTTTATTGTAGTAACCCCGCACGTTTCAACAGTGCTTCTGGGTCTGGCTTTTGCCCTCGGAATTTTATGTATAGCTCCATCGGGTCCATCGTTCCTCCTTGCGATAGCACAAACCCTTTAAACCTGTCAGCCACTTTTTTATTGAAAATACCTTCCTGCTTAAACAAGGCGAAAGCATCCGCATCTAGCACCTCAGCCCATTTGTAACTGTAATAGCCTGCTGAATACCCCCCTTGAAAAATATGTGAAAAGGAAGTACTCATGCAATTTTCTTTTACGTCGGGATAAAGTTGGGTATCGTCAAAAGCTGTAATCTCAAAAGCTTTTACATCCGTGATTCCTGAAGGGTCACTCCCGTGCCAAGCCATATCGAGCATTCCAAAACTTAACTGGCGCAGCGTTGCCATTCCTTCCAAAAAGGTTGCAGAATCCTTTATTTTTTCAACGTATTCCATGGGGATTACTTCACCTGTTTTGTAATGCGTGGCAAAAAGTTCCAAGGTTTCTTTTTCATAACACCAATTCTCTAAAATCTGACTGGGCAATTCCACAAAATCCCAATACACGCTCGTTCCTGAAAGGCTGGAGTAGTGGGTGTTTGCAAGCATTCCGTGAAGCGCATGACCAAACTCGTGGAATAAAGTTGTCACTTCATTAAAAGTTAACAAAGAGGGTTTGCTAGCGGTGGGTTTCGTAAAATTGCAAACGATGGAAATATGCGGACGGTCATTTTTATCATCCTTAATTTGTTGTGGTTTATAGGAAGTCATCCAGGCGCCATTTCGCTTTCCGGCACGCGGGTGGAAGTCTGCGTAAAAGATGGCAACCAATTCGCCTTCGTCATCTTTTACTTCGTATGTTTTTACGTCAATGTGGTATTTGTCTATGTTTTGCACTTCTTCAAAATGAAGTCCATATAACTTTTCAGCCACAGTAAAAACACCATTTATAACGCTTTTCAGTTCAAAATAGGGCTTCAGTTTTTCGTCGTCCAGATTGAAAAGTTTTTGTTTTAATTTTTCGGAATAGTAAGCGCCATCCCATTTCTCCAAATGGTCGATACTATCAAGTTCTTTTGCGAATTCGGTCAATTCATCAAATTCTTTTTGGGCGGCGGGTTTTGCTTTTTCAAGCAATTCATTTAAAAATGACTTTACTTTTTCAGGAGTTTCTGCCATACGTTCCTCCAAAACAAAGTGTGCGTGGCTTTTATAGCCCAGCAAATTGGCCCGTTTATGGCGAAGCGTTGCAATCTGCAAAACATTTTGCTGATTATCCAATGCGTCATTGTGAAAACCTTTGGCGCCAAAAGCAATTGCCATCTTTTTGCGAAGCGATCGGTTGTCAGCATAGGTCATAAATGGCACATAGCTTGGGTAGTCCAAAGTGAAAACCCAGCCTTCTTTTCCTTTTTCTTCGGCGGTTTGGGCGGCGGCTTCTATTACGCCTTCGGGCAATCCGCTTAAATCTTTTTCTTCGGTAATGTGAAGTTCGAACTTGTTGGTTTCCGCTAAAACATTTTCACCAAAAGTGAGACTCAATTTTGATAGGTCGGCATCAATTTTTCGAAGTTTCGTTTTTTTATCCTCGGAAAGATTTGCTCCGTTTCTTGAAAAGGCTTTGTACTTTTTGTCAAGCAGCATTTGCTGTTCTTCGGAAAGGTCTAAAGCATCCTTTTGATTGTAAACCGTTTTTATTCTTTCAAACAAAGCTTCATTTAGTAGCATATCGTTACTGAACTCAGTAAGCATAGGCGAAACTTCCTGCGCTATTTTTTGAATTTCGTCATTGGTTTCGGCGCTGTTGAGGTTGAAGAAAATGCTTGTTGCTCTATCGAGCTTTTCACCTGTATTTTCCAATGCCTCCACAGTATTTTTAAAAGTAGGCACTTCAGTATTGGAGGTGATGGCATCAATCTCAGCTTTTGTTTCCTCAATCAATTTACTGATAGCGGGGAGAAAGTGCTTGTTTTCTATTTTGGAAAATGGGGCTGTATTATAATCTTGTAAAAGTGGATTGTTCATTTAAAATTTATTTTTTGAATATAAAATAGACAGCAAGGACTAAAAAAATAAAACCAACAATATGATTCCATTTGAGGGTTTCATTTTTAAATGCTATTAATGTGAATATTGTAAAAACAACAAGAGTTATCACCTCTTGAATTACCTTGAGCTGCACAATGGAAAAAGGGCCGCCATTTTCTTTAAAACCAATTCGGTTGGCAGGAACCTGAAAAAAATACTCAAACAACGCAATGCCCCAACTTATAAATATAATTGCGACTAAGCCCAGTTTTTGGAAACCTTTTAATTCTGAAAATTTTAGGTGCCCATACCAAGCGAGTGTCATAAAGATGTTTGAAAGAATCAATAAGCCTATAGTTGCAATTGACTTCATATTAATTCTTTAAAAAATCACTTTTTTAAATTTTTGGCGCCTTCTTCCACCTTCATCTTCAAGCCTTCCTTATAGGCAATAATCCTATCCAAAACGGCTTTATCTGAAGCCCCAATAATCTGAGCAGCCAAAATGCCTGCATTTTTGGCGCCATTCAGTGCTACCGTGGCAACGGGTACGCCGCCTGGCATTTGAAGGATGGATAGAATGCTATCCCAACCATTAATGGAGTTGCTGGATTTTACGGGAACGCCAATAACGGGCAAGGGCGATAGGGAAGCAATCATCCCGGGAAGGTGAGCTGCGCCACCCGCTCCCGCAATAATTACCGAAATGCCACGGGTATGTGCATTCTTTCCATAATCAAAAAGCTTATCTGGCGTGCGGTGGGCAGAAACGATATCCACTTCAACCTCAATTTTAAATTCCTTTAAAATATCTACCGCTTCCTGCATTACTGGCAGGTCGCTGATGCTTCCCATTATTATTGCTACTTTGCTCATACTTACTAGTTCTATGTCTGGTCGAGCGCAGTCGAGACTTACTTCTTTATTGTAATTTTACTTTATAATAACCGCTCGTCTGCGCTCGAGGGGACATTTTATTCGCTTATTACCTCAATCGTTTTCTTAACCTCCTCCGCAATCTTTCTTGCTTTGCTGAGGTCTTTGTTTACTATGGTTACGTGGCCCATCTTTCTAAAGGGACGGGTTTCTTTTTTGCCGTAAATGTGGGGTGTTACACCTTCCATCTTTAGGATGTTTTCAATGTTTTTATAAATCACCGGCCCCGTGTGGCCTTCGGCGCCTACTAAGTTAACCATTATACCGCCCACTTTGCTATCTGTATTTCCTAAAGGTAAATCTAAAATGGCTCTTAGTTGCTGTTCAAACTGGTTGGTGTAGCTGGCTTCAATGCTGTAATGCCCACTGTTATGTGGCCTTGGCGCTACTTCGTTTACTAATATTTCATCATCTTCGGTTTGGAACATTTCTACCGCCAAAAGACCTACGTGCTTAAAAGCTTCGGAGACTTTGGTGGCTACGGCTCTTGCTTTTTGGGCAACGGCTTCGTCAATACGGGCAGGGCAGATAACGTATTCCACTTGGTTGGCTTCGGGGTGGAATTCCATTTCTACAACTGGATAGGTGGTTACTTCCCCGGAAGGGCTACGGGCAACTATTACAGCCAATTCATTTTTAAAAGGAATCAATTTTTCTGCTATACACGCGCCTTCCGAAAGCGGAATTACATCTTCAGCGGTGCGGATAATGCTTACGCCTTTTCCATCATACCCGCCAGTACAGCTTTTCCATACAAAAGGGAAGTGTAGGTCTTTGCGGACAATGGCTTCGTTTAAATCATTCTTATTCTTGTAAGTTTTGAAAGGCGAGGTAGGTATTTGATGTTCTTTATAAAACTCTTTCTGAATTCCTTTATCTTGAATATTACGAAGCGTTGCGGCACTGGGATATACTTTTATGCCTTCGCTTTCCAACTTTTCCAAAGCATCCACGTTTACGCCTTCAATTTCAAACGTAAGTACGTCCACCTTTTTTCCGAAGTTATAAACGGTTTCAAAATCCATCAGGTCGCCTTGCTGAAAGTTGTCTGCTGCAATACGGCAGGGTGCTTCAGCACTGGGATCGAGGACGCTGGTGCGGATATCCCACTTGCGGGTTTCGTAAAGCATCATTTTGCCCAACTGCCCGCCGCCTAAAATGCCGAGGGTGAAGTTGGTGGAGAAGTAGTCCATATCTGTTGTCTGTTGTCTGTTGTCTGTTGTCGGTTTCGCTTTTCGCTTTTCGCTCTTAACTTAATTTGAATGCAAAGATAATAAAACGGGATGTAGGCAATGGAGGGAAATTTGGAAGGATGTAAATTTGATTAATGTTGAGTCGCTTAATTGTTTATAGAAATTATGAAAAACTAAAATGTACTTTATAGATAAAAAATGTCAATAAACGATTTTTAGTTATCATATTCTTATAATTTCCAAATAAATCATAAAGTTTTCGATGAAAAGCGATGATTTTCCCTTCTGTTTGCTAAAAAAATAAAATATATTTTATTTTTGCCACGAATTTTATTTCACCCCAAATGAAAAAAATCACCTACTATCTACCTGAAAAAGGTCTTATTGGCCTACTCTTAATTTTTCTATTGTTTATATCAACTGTAACAGCCCAAGTGGGTATTGGTACGACCAATCCTGCGCCCGGTAGTGCGCTGCAAATAGACAGCACTACTGGCGCCCTTGTGCCACCACGAATGACCAATGCCGAGATGAATGCCATCCAGAATCCGCTGGAAGGTTCCATTGTTTATAACAATAACTTCTCAGCCTTATTCATGTATTCCTCGGGAACTTGGAACAATATTACACGGCCCGATCTTCCATCCATTGTGATGAGCAAGGATTGGGGCGAGAACAATGATAACAATTTGGTGCAGACCGGTACCAATACCTATTATAAATTTCCGCTTACCCAGGCTGAGGTGCTTTCCAATGAGCCTAACTTTTTTGAGGTTACCGGTCCAGGAACCATAAAGATAAATAGAAAGGGAAATTATATGATTACTGCCGGTTTCTCCGTAAATATGTTGCCCGCCGGAAGCCATAAATATATTATTGGAGTTTATCGCGGTAGTACCTTGATAGGTTATTTGGTTCGTGGAAACGTTGTAATGCAAACAGATGACGAATTTGGTACCAGTGGGGTAATGATGCTTCCGTTTGAGGCAAACCAAACCATAAGCCTGCAATATGTAATGAACAATGGTGGGGTATCGCTGGATGCACGTTTCTTCAAGATAGGAATTGTAAAAATTTAGATTGTTATGAATTCTTATTCAAATATTATTGTATTTCTTTTTTGCCTTGCATTTACGACACTTGCGGCCCAGCAAGGGGTGGGTATAAATACTACACAGCTTGCGGAAGGGAGTGCCCTGCAGATTGACAGCAATAAAGGAGCATTGGTAATGCCGCGCATGACCACTGCCCAGATGGAGGCTATTACCGATGTATTGGACGGGGCGGTTGTTTTTAATACTACAGAACAAAATTGGTATATCCGTATCGAGGGTAAATGGATGCCTTATACATACAACGACACACCATCGCTCATTTTAAACAAGGAAAACGAAACCTTGACCCTTACCAACCAACCTTTGCACATTCCGCTGAACAGCACCCATATTTTACAAAATTCGCAAGGGTATTATGAAGTATTGGATAGTAGTTTTAGCGTCCAAAATGGTACAATTCGCATTCTGCGTGACGGCCTTTATTTGGTTACCGCAGGCATGTCAACCACCAATCTTCCTTCAGGGCCGCGAAAATATAAGTTGCTTCTGTATGTAAACGGGGCATTGGCCTCATACCTTACCAGCGGAAACGTAAATCTGGCTTCTTCCGATTACTGGGGCACCAGCGGTAATTCACCCGTTTTGCTTCAGGCCAATGATGTGGTGGAAGTAAAATACATTCTTGATGGTACTGGTACCATTAGCGGGAAGTTTTTCAATATTGGCATTTCTAAATTATAAATTCGCTATTCGCTATTCGCTATTCGCTATTCGCTATTCGCTATTCTCAATTGTTAGTTTCTCACTTCCCACTTCCCACTTCCCATTTTTTTTAATTTCCCATTATACCTTAAATTTGATTTATTCTTTATTTCAATATAGGTTATGGCACAAGCAACAATAACATTATCTTCTGAACAGAAGGAAGCACTTTTAAAAGTATTGCATACCCGTTTTGAGAAAAATACCCAACGGCATAAAGGCATCTCTTGGGAAGCTGTTGAAGCGAAATTGAAAGCCAAGCCAGAGAAGCTTTGGTCATTGAATGCAATGGAAGAAACCGGCGGCGAGCCCGATGTGGTGGGGCTGGACAAAAAAACGGGCGAGTATCTATTTTACGACTGCAGCGAGGAAAGCCCCAAAGGGAGAAGAAGTTGCTGCTACGATCGCGCAGGCTGGGAATCCAGAAAAGAACACCGACCAGATAATACTGCGATCGATATGGCGGATGAAATGGGCATCGAACTCTTAACCGAAGACGAATATCGCGACCTGCAAAAATTCGGAACCTTTGATGCAAAAACCTCCAGTTGGCTCAAAACCCCGACAGAYATTAGAAAATTAGGCGGTGCCATTTTTGGCGATTTCCGTTATGATACATTTTTTATTTACCATAATGGGGCGCAATCTTATTATGCGGCTCGTGGATTTCGGGGAGTGTTACGGGTTTAAGGAGAAAAGCTATTTACTAAAATAAAAAGCCTACAGGGTAAATTTTATATAATCTTTATTTAGAACAAACCTTCAATAAGTCCGCTTCCATCAATAGTAATGTTTTCGGCGGCGGGGGTTGCGGGTAATCCGGGCATACGCAGGATATTGCCCGCAATGGGAATAATAAATCCAGCACCTGTTGCAATCTCAAACTCCCTAATATGAATATCAAAATGTTCCGGACGGCCCAATCGCTTTTCATCATCACTGAAACTTTTTTCTGTTTTGGCCATACAGATAGGTAATTTTCCATAGCCCATGGATTCATATTTACGTAATTGCAAATTCGCTTTTGTGCTTAACTCTACATGTGCTGCGCCATAAATGGTTTTGCAAATTTTTTCAATTTTGGTTGTTATACTATCATCAAAACTGTAGGTAGCATGAAAAGTATCGGTACAGGAATTTGAAGCTTTAATCACTTTTTCAGCCAAATCAACACATCCTTTACCGCCTTTTTCCCAACCATAGCTCAGCGCTACGGGAATGCCCACTTTTGTACAATGGTCGGTAACCACTTTCATTTCGGCTTCCGTATCCGTTTTAAAGGCATTTAAAGAAACAACAATAGGAATTCCAAAGCTTTGTAAACTGGAAATATGTCTTTCTAAATTGGGAAGTCCTTTTTTAACTGCTTCTACATCCTCTTGCGTAATTTCCTTTAGGGGTTTGCCTCCGTGGTATTTTAACGCTCTAAGGGTAGCAACCAAGACAATGGTCTTAGGAGAGATTCCTGCAGTGCGACACTTGATGTTCATAAACTTTTCTGCACCTAAATCGGCTCCAAAACCTGCTTCTGTGATGGTATAATCACTTAGCGACATCCCCATTTTTGTTGCACTAATGGAGTTGGTTCCCTGTGCAATATTGGCAAAAGGTCCCCCGTGGATAATAGCGGGGTTTCCTTCCAGGGTTTGCACCAGATTCGGTTTGATGGCATCTTTTAAAAGAACGGCCATGGCGTTATTAGCATGTAAGTCTTTTGCATAAACAGCCTTTCCTTCCCACGTATCGCCTATGTAAATAGCGCCGCATCTTTCCTTTAGATCTTCTAAATTTGACGCCATACATAAAATCGCCATTATTTCAGATGCTGCGGTAATATTAAAACCAGTTTCTCGCGGAATGCCGCCCGCTTTTCCGCCCAGTGCGGCTATAATGTTCCGCAACCCGCGGTCATTCATATCCATACATCGTTTCCAAGTGACCGTTCTAGGATCAATGCCCAGATTTCTGGTTTTACTTTGAATATTGTTTTCTATAAGGGCAGAAAGTAGATTGTTGGCTTTTTCAATAGCGTGAAAATCTCCCGTAAAATGCAGGTTTATGTCCACCATCGGAATAACTTGGCTCCAACCTCCGCCGGCGGCACCACCTTTTATTCCAAATACGGGGCCCAAGCTGGGTTCCCTGATTACTACCACAGCTTTCTTTTTTAAATAATTGAGCGCATCGCCCAGACCTATGCAAGTAGTAGTTTTTCCTTCGCCGGCGGGAGTAGGCGTAATAGCAGTCACCAATATAAGATTGCTCTGCTTTAGCGCTGTTTCATCAATAATGCTCAAAGGAATTTTCGCCTTATCATTCCCGTAATACTCCAACGAATCCTCGGGAATTGACAAGCGTGCTGCTATTTTTTTTATAGGCTTTGGGGTAACGCTTTGTGCAATTTGTATATCGGTCATATCTTCTCTTTACTGCTGAATGAAAAATTGATTATTATTTACTGAAAAGAGGTTTGTATTTTTCTTTTTCAAATAGAATCAAAGTGAAATTTAAAAAGGCAACAACCACAGCAGGAATCGCATCCAATAGATCCTGGTTTGAAATACTAAAAATTAAGAATGCCACTGATAAGGGGAAGAGGACTATTAATAAAAATGGTGTCCATTTATTAAACACGAATAATAATCCTAAAATAATTTCGAAAAAATATAGAAATGGAAGGTATACTACCACCGCATATATAAAATCCATGGCCTCCTCAGGCATTTTGCCATAACTGGTAGGTAAAAAATGCAAGAATTGGTTTAATGCGTAAACAATTAAGAATAATCCCAGTATAATTCTGAGCCAAGTTTTAAGGGATGGGTTGTCTTTCATTGTAGTAATTTTTGAAGGTTAATTAGGTGATAAAAGTAAGGTTGAATTTTTTTTGAAACTATGACAAACGTCATATGGAAATGCTTTAGGCTATAGGCTGTAAGCTGTAGGCTTGTATTGTTGATAAACTGTGGATTTGGTGAATTGTTGAATTGGTGAATTGTTGATTGTTGGATTTTTATAAATTCTGTATGGAGTTAAGAGTCAAGAATCAAGATTTAAGTGCCAAGATCCAATAGAATAAAGCTTTTTTAGCCCACAGCCCACAGCCCACAGCCCACAGCCCACAGCCTACAGCTTACCGCCTATAGCTTACGGCCTACTGCTTACGGCTTATGGCTTTTGTATGGGGTGCTGTTGCCGCCATCCAAAACCATTTTCCAGCTACCATCTTTCGTTTTGTTCCAAA
Organism: Aequorivita sp.; assembly: GCA_002733915.1. Taxonomy (GTDB): domain Bacteria; phylum Bacteroidota; class Bacteroidia; order Flavobacteriales; family Flavobacteriaceae; genus Aequorivita. The sequence goes on along the minus strand of NVXN01000001.1, from coordinate 555,763 downwards.
TGGTTATATAATTTCCGTAATAGGTAGTATCCGGAGTCTGAAACTGCCAATTTCCCCAGGTATATCCAAGTTCGCCCGACTTTGCCACCGCTGCATCTACTGGATACCAAGTGATGTTTTTAGGGTCTTTATCCTTATCAAAGGAATTTGCAAAGGCCGTTTTCCCAACTATGGGCATTTGCCCATTGCTAAATTTTACAAAACTGCTATCGGCAACCGCTAAGAGGGCGCTGTTAAAACCTATTTCCGTTGCCAAAGTGCTTGCAGCCTTATCTGCGTCAATAATTGGTTGCGCAGATGGAATAGTGCTGTTTTGGTTTTGATCATTGCAGGCCCACAAGATGCCAAGAAAAAGTAAATATTTTAGTTTCATGGTGTTTTGAAATTAGAGTTTAACAATAGACGTCTTGCTGTTGAATAAGTTACGGAACTATATAGCTTATTTATTGTGTTTCAAGTGATGGTTAAACTTTAGATTGTTGAATTTTTTTCTAATGCTGTTAAGAGACAAGAGACAAGAGACAAGAGACAAGGGCCAAAATCCCAACGTCTATAACTTACCGCCTACAGCCTACAGCACTAGAAGCGTAGTAACAATAACCCCTTTCCCATCCTCCAAAACAACTGCTGATAGTTGTGTTTCTTTTTGAACCTTAAAATTAAAGGGAGGTGCCAATAGGTTTACGCCACTTTGTTTTTTCATTCTGTTACCCTGGCCGGAAATGATGTCTTTGTTGGGAATAAAACCACCTTCGGGGATGTGTTCCGTTAGAATAACATATTTATATGCAGCCAACTTATTTGCGATACTTTGTATTTCAGTATTGCATAGATGTTGGAGTACCTGACGTACTATGGCGCAATCTGCAGATGGCAAAGCGGCCACTGCGATGTCCAAACACTGGAATTCTAGATTGGGTGCCCTAAATTTTTCTTTATTACGGGCTATCAGCTTGGGTACGATATCTACGGCAATATACTTCTCAGTATGTTGTACCAACGCTTTGCCCACGTTAAAATCGCCACAGCCTAAATCGCAAACGGTTAGTGGGGTTTTAAAGGAAGTGAGAAATGCCGTTACAGCGCTTAGGTATGGGTTTACTATTTCAGGCTGGTGCGATCCCTCCCCAGAATAGAAATCAGTTTTGTCGCCGCCCCAAAGGTTCTTTTCATAAACTTGCTCCATGGCAGCCTTTGTGGGCCAGGGGGTTTTTGTTTTTTTCTCCACGATAAATAATTGATGCTCAAATGTACTATAAATATAAAACTGCTAACTTCAAACAGCCGCCAAACAAATCAAATCTACCCTTCTCTAACTAATTCACAAACTCACCTATTCACCCAATCACAAAAGCCTAAAGCAAATAACAATTGTTAAAATTTTAAGGATAATACATTAAAACAGTTAATATTTTTATTATTTTTGAATAAAGACTTGAACTTTAATTTTCTCTCCCCAAAAAGAAACCCGTTGGCAGCAGGGGCGCTTGGCGGTTTTGGATTGCGTAAACATATGCGAGATAAATGCAATAGCCCTGGTTAACCGAGACACCATTTAGTAAACTGATAACTAACATTTGCGGAACTAACAAAAAGAATCATCATAAATATTACTTTAATCATAAAAGGATTTTACTTATGAAAAACTTTGTTACACACTTCATTACAGCTTTAGCTCTTATATTTGTTTGGGGTCAGACCCAGGCTCAATGTCCTACGGGATCTGTTTATTTGACTTCGCAACAAGAGGTTAATGATTTTGCTGTTAATTATCCTAATTGTACAACATTGCAATATTTGGAGATTTTTGGAAGCTCCGTCATAGACCTTACCCCCCTAAACAACCTAACTTCGATTACAAATAGCCTTTACATTCACGATACTTCTTTAATCGACCTTACGGGATTAAATAATTTAACCTCCTTGGGGGAAGATTTAAGGTTACACTCTAATTTAAGCTTGACAAGTCTTGCGGGACTGGAGAACCTCTCCTCTATAGCAGGAGCGATTGATCTTGCGTACAATTATCAATTGACCTCACTTTCTGTGTTAAGCAATATAAACACTTTGGGGGCTCTTGGGCTAACGGAAAATGATATACTAACCTCACTATCAGGATTGGAAGGAATAACTTTTATATCATTCATATTTATTCATGGCAACGATTTATTAACCGATATAGCTGCACTACAAAATGTTGATCCTGTTACAATGCAGATGTTGGACATTAGGGATAATTCCAACTTAATGGTATGTCATTTACCCAATTTCTGCACCTATCTATCTTATAACCCTGCTACCCACCCGAGAAACATATTAATGAATGCGGGTGATTGCGAGGACGAAGCGGCTGTATTAGCGGCGTGTGCATTGGGTGTTTACGACATTGGCCTGTCTGATGTGAATATTTATCCAAATCCCGTAAAAGATATTCTGTATCTGGAAAAAGAGGTTGCCCGAATAACGGTAACAGACCTAATAGGCAAAATGATTATTATTAAAGACAATGTGAGCCAACTAGATATGTCTGGATTTGAAAATGGAATATATTTCGTTACCATGGAGCAAAAAAAATCTATAAAAGAAACAAAAAAAATAGTGAAAGAATAAAACAATCCTCTACTAAGAAACCAAAATCAACAAACACGGCGGGTAATATCAGTAACCGCTCCACAACCCTTTATTCTGTAAGAGTGTAACCCGTTTAAGCCTCACCATGCTTAGGGATAAGCGGCTTATTTGAACTAGTCTTTACAGCTCGAAATAGAAAAATAATTGCCTACAGCCTAAAGCTTTCAATTTACATAACCAATACTAGTCTTAACCTAGCCTTTGAGTAGCTTAAACGTAACTTAAACCATACACTGGAGTAGCATTAAACCCCTCTAAACTACCCATTAGGTCACCTTAACATATGCATTAGGTCACCATAAGGTATACATTAGCACGACCTAAAGTAAGCATTAGGAGCATTTTTTTTGGGAGGAAAAGTGAGTATTTGAGTAATTTGTTCGGACGTTGTTCGAGTCTTGTTCGGTGTTTGTTCGGAAAAAGGGGGTATTCTTCGAACAACGTTCGAACAAAGTACGAACAAGGGTCGAACAAGAGTAGGAGAAAAAGGTATAAACCTATGGAGATCTTGGTTTTAAAATGCTTGTAAAATAGCTTATTTATAATCCACAAGTTATAGCCTAAAGCTTAAAGCCTACAGCCGAAAGCTTACAGCACTATTTGTCCATTAAAAAATAAAAGTTATATTTGGTACTCTCCCCGGTTAAATAAGACCCCTTTACGGTTTTCCGTAGTTGGTGGGTTTTCAATTTTAATACATTTGAAAATTATATTGAATTTCTAAGATGGAATTACATATATAATTTATAATGCTTTTAGAAAAACTAAAACCATAAATATGAAAAAATCATTACTCTTTATTCTCTGTTTAACCTTATTTACTTCTTGTAGTGTTCAAAAAGGATATATAAAATTTGATGGTAAAACTGATGAAATAATTTCATCAAATGCTCTAAAGGAGCATCTAGAAAATTATCCTAATTCATCTATAGTTTTAAGAGTTCCGGAAACAAGTAGTCGATCCACTGAATCAGAATCTAATTCCTATATCTACAATGCCATTGAAAAGGAACTAATCTTAAATGGGTTTGACGTAAAAGATCGTGGATTGTATAATGCTGTTATGGATAAATCAAAGGAACTCAGTTATGAAGAAATAAAAAAAATTACTGGGACGGATTTGATCCTAGAGGTTCTTGGTGATTTTGAAAGAAAGTATAAAACTAATCAGTTTTATGATAAAAATGGAAAAAAACTTGTTGAACCTGGTGTTGAGTTTCAAAAGTTTGGAGCAGAAATAGAATTTAAAATAACAATTATAGAGGGAAATATTTTCGGAGGTAGTTATTTGTTTTATTATACTCCCTGTGCGGAACAAAACTCTGGATGCGAATGCGAAGTAATATATAAAGCGATGCCTCAAACCGTTTACATGAATAGAAGTTTTTGTAGAGATCCCAAAGTTGACGAGAGGGGTTATGAAAGTGTGCCAACAGATAGATTGAGTGATTTTGTTAGATCCAAAGTAAAGTTAATGCTTAAAGAATTGCAGAAATAGAATGCCGTTTCCTGTAAATAGTAGGTTTTGAATTTTATTACATTTGAAAATATTAAAAATAACAATGCTCATATAATGGGAATCAACACTATGTAGTATTTATGCGCATTTTACTGGTAATTTAAAAGAAAAATATGTCCAATATATCTACCAAGAAAAAAGATAAAGAAGTATTACAGTTCGATTTAAATAAATTAGGTGAAATAAGCTTTGGACAATTAGAAGGGGAAAGAGATACTTTTTTGGAGGATTGCTTTTTTCCTACAAATACTGTTACCAAATATTTACGAAACTTACATAATTATGTACTTTCACCAAAAGGGGCGGGTAAAAGTGCTCTTTTTAGGGCAATTGTAGAAGGGTTTATACCATCTCATTATTTTCAATCAGACAATTATTCAATAATTGCAATTAATGAGGCCTTTGGATTTGATGACAATTACCTTAACCTAAATAAATTCCAAGAAAAAAGAAGAATGAATCTTACTATTTCATGGTCTTTATTCATTCTATCTAAATTGATAGAAAACATAAAAAACAATTATTCACATTTAAACGGTTATCACAAACTATTTAATGAAATAAGTAAGATAAAGGAATTAAAAGATAAATTTAATCTTTATGATTTAACTGATTTCCTTAAAGCCTTAGGTATGTCAATAGAATTTGTGGCTAATGGCCAAGAATTTTCAGCAAAACCGAAGTTCACGGTAAACAAAAGAAATGAGAAACTAAATATAAATAAGCTTTATCGGTTGGTAAATGATTTTTATAAAGAAAACGATATCAAAGCATTAGTTCTTATTGATAGACTAGATGCTTTCGTTCAAAAAGAGGAATATCATTTACAACGAAGGTATATTCAAGGCTTGTTTGATTGTATAGAAGAAATTAGTTTGTTGAGTAATATCAATCCGACAGTATTTCTACGAACGGATTTATTCCATTCATATGATTCGGATGTAGAATATGATAAAATTAAAGATCGAACGATTGAATTAAAATGGGATAGGGGTGAAACATTAACTTTTTTTGTAAATAGACTTCTTAATAACGACTATATTCACGATAATTTTAGGGATATACTTTTAAAGTTTGTTAGAGATGCAACAGATGGAAAATTTAGAGAATATAAAAAGGATAATTCTAATATTCTTAGAAAATTAATAGCTTTAATTTTTCCAAAAAGAAAGAAAAAACTTGAAATCGACACTAGCAAACCTTTAAATTATACTGTTTCAGATAGATTTTTAAAAATATTCTTCCCAGATAAAATTTCTATGAATGATAAATCTGAACTGGATTTTTGTGAATGGGTCTTTCAATATCTTAATGATGCTAAGGACTTTATAAACCCTCGATTGTTAATTTATTATTTTAATCAATTATTTCAAGAACAATCACATTACAATTTACAATTTTTTCCTGATAAAGAGTCGCTTATAAATGCACAATATACACTCGAAGATGACTTGCCAAAACTAGATATTTTTGATAACGAAGTTTTTAAGTTAACATACGAATCTGTGCAACAAGAAGAATTAAAATTTATACATACGATATTGAAGAAAAAAGTTTTTCAGGATTTATTTAACATTATAAATGGTCAATGTTGGGATACAGGCCACTATAGATACGGAAATATTAATATTAAAAATTTAAATATCGAAAAAGAAGATTACGAAAGTTGTCTAAAATATTTAAAACTATTGGGCTTTTGGGAAGAGTTTGAAAAACATCGGTTTAAATTACCTGAAATTTATAAACAAAAATTGACTTCAATTTAAACTATTGCAATAATGCATAACCTCAATTACGCAGATTCGACTGCGTCCGAATCCATGCATAATTGCTACCTTAGGTGCTTATCCGAAAAACATTAAATTTAATCCTGTAACTGCGGTTATACTAAATGTTGTATGCCATTAAAAAAAAGAAAAGTATACCGCACGTTCAAGCACATTTGTCGCTTCGTACCCCATAACCAAAAGAGCTTTCTTTTCCCTAACACCACCCAAACTAAGTGATTGTTTTAATACTCATTTAGTGAGATAATAAATTATTATTCCTATTTTGCAGACTGAATTAAACAATTCAAAAAAATGAACCGAATAAAAGAGGTTTTAGAAGAGAAAGGTATCAAGCAAATTTGGTTGGCTAAACAGCTAGGCAAGAGCTACAACATGGTAAACTCATATGTGCAAAACAGAAGACAACCAAGCATTGAATGCCTTTATGAAATTGCTGAAATATTAAATATTAGCGTTAAAGAATTATTAGTTGAACATAAGTAAGAAATAATATTTTAAAATGGGATATAGTGAACAATTAAAGCTGTTTCTAAAACAAGCCAAGACAAATAATCTAAAAACTAAACATTTTAAATCAGAGTATTTAGGCACAAAGGTTAAGGTTAGTTTCGGACAAGGCAATACAGCAAGAATTCCTTGGATTTCTTTTTTAAAGAAGCCAAACACTACCAGTAAGGGTATATATCCCGTATATCTATATTATAAGGAGTTTGATTTACTAATTCTAGCATACGGTATTAGTGAAACTAATGACCCAGATATGGTTTGGGAACTTAATTCTAAAGAAACAATAAATGAATATTTTGAGAGAACATACAATCAAAAACCTGATAGATATGGAGCTTCATACGTGTTTGAAGTTTATGATTTAAATAAAGAAATAGACGCAAGTAAAATTGATCAAGATTTACAACAAGTAATTGAACAATATAAAACAATAATAACTTCTGAACCGATTAATAAGCAAATTGACTCAATGAATCCCGTACAATTTGATATTAAAAATTTTCAAAATGCATGTAAAAATGCAGGATTACTGTACTCAGACAAACTCATTACGAGATTTGTGAGTTCCCTTTTAACAAAACCATTTGTTATATTAACAGGTTTATCAGGTTCAGGCAAGACTAAATTAGCCCAAGCTTTTGTGCAATGGATTTGTCAAGAAGAAAGGCAGTATCGCATTATTCCAGTTGGTGCAGATTGGACCAATCGAGAACCGTTACTTGGATATCCAAATGCATTAAAACCGGAAGAGTATGTAAAGCCAGATAGCGGTGTTATAGATCTCATAATACAAGCAAACTCAAATCCTGAACTTCCTCATTTTCTGATACTAGATGAGATGAATTTGAGTCACGTAGAACGATATTTTGCTGATTTTCTAAGTGTAATGGAATCCAATGAAGAAATTCCGCTTTATGCTGATGGTACTGTGGACAATGGTGTTCCTTCAAAACTTAAAGTACCTTCAAACTTATTTATTATAGGCACAGTAAATATTGACGAAACCACCAATATGTTTAGTCCAAAAGTTTTGGATAGAGCAAACACAATAGAATTTCGCATTAATAATAGCGAAATGGAAGATTTCCTTGGGACAGCAAACGACTTAAATATGAAAGCTTTATTAGCTAAAGGAGCAAATATGGCTCAAAGCTTTGTAAGTCTTTCTAACAACAAATCATTTACGACCAAAGATCTTGTTGAAATCAATAAGACTCTACTTAATTTCTTTGTTGAATTGCAAAGGACTGGAGCAGAGTTTGGTTATAGAAGTGCTTCTGAGATTCTGAGATTGATTAATCAATTAGATATTTTAAATAATGAATTAACCACTTCTGAAAAATTAGATATTGCTATTATGCAAAAATTACTGCCAAAGCTTCATGGATCTAGAAGAAAGTTATCACCTATTTTAGAAACTTTAGGTAGCTTTTGTTTATCAGAAGACTCAAAGGTCGTTAAGGATGTTTTCGAGAAAGATGATTTTGATTACTCTAGTGACAAAGTGCTTTATCCACTCTCGTTAGAAAAAATCGCAAGGATGTATAAAGGAGCAGTAGATAATGGGTTCACAAGTTATGCTGAGGCTTAATACATGAAAGAATTTTCTGAAATAGAAATAAACTTGGACTCGGTTCAAGAAGGGTTGAAACTTTGGATAAGTTCAAAAAGAGAACGAACCTTGTTTGATGGAATCGATACTGCTCTTGAAAATAATGAAGCTCGCTTTCAGATTGTTGAAGGTTGTTTTTATGATTATGAAATAAATAATGATAAATATATTCTTGGAGACATCGGGGAAAATATCATCCAACAGCATAAACGTCACTCAAATATTGGAACAATCTCACCGAATATATATGTAGGCACATTAGAGATTCCTTTATTAAAAAAAGAGAATCTAGAAAAATGCATGTCAATTGATTTAGAAGTCCAATCCCTAAAGTCTGGCTATCGAGATGATTATAGAGACATGCTTGAACTGATAACTGAGAAATGCACTGATTTATTATTACAATCTAATTCTCCAGTTTCTCATCATTTTGAGGTAGACTATTCAAAAGATAGTCRMRCMMKATNRWMAARAAKTTGMMKWMMTTAMANSSAWAAKMAATTCTTCAGAGTTTAAGGATTCTGTCCATAGAATAGTTACAGCACCAGTAACCAAGTGGACTAACACATATGAAGAAAAGGATGTTAGAAGCGTAAGAAGATTTTCTAATACCAACATAAAAGAGTTAGTAAAGGGAGGGAAAAGAACGAATTTACCTAGAGGTCATTATTTAGAAATTTATGGTTTAAAAACACTTCCTGAAAGAATTACTAGTGTCCGTAAAACAGATTCCGTAGATACGCCCGAGAATCGTTTTATAAAACATGCTTTAGAAACATTCTTAAAGTTTTGTTCTGACATTAACAAAGCAGCTGATACAAATTCTAGACTTGATTCCGAGTCAAAAATATTAATTGGCGCATTAGAGACTCAGTTACATCATTCTGTTTTTAAGGATATTTCAAGACCAACTACTTTAAAGCTTAATAGCCCAATCCTACAGAGAAAAGAGGGATACAGAGAGGTTTTGAGGACATGGCTAATGTTTGAATTGGCTGCCAAATTGATTTGGCAAGGGGGTGAAGATGTATATGGTGCTGGTAAAAAGGACATTGCTACACTCTATGAATATTGGCTTTTCTTCAAACTTTTAGACCTATTTCAGGAACTCTTCGTAATAGATCCAAAAGACATTTCAGAACTAATTACGCCAACAACTGATGGGCTAAACCTTCAGATTAAACAAGGTAAGTTTACTGCTTTAAAAGGTGTATTCGAAACAGGCACTAGAAAACTAAATATTCAATTTAATTATAACCGTTCCTTTAGCGGTAAGAAAAAATATCCTGATTCAGGAAGTTGGACTACAACATTAAGACCAGATTACACTCTATCTTTTTGGCCTTTTGGAATCTCAGAAAAAGAAGCTGAAAGACAAGAATTAATAGTACATGTTCATTTTGATGCAAAGTATAAGATTGCCAATCTAACTGAATTTATAGAGAAGAATACTACAAAAGATTTAGATGAAGAAAAAACTGAAAACAAGAAAGGAATTTATAAAAATGCCGATTTGATAAAAATGCATGCTTATAAAGATGCGATTAGGAGAACTGGTGGTGCCTACGTTTTATATCCAGGAGATAAATCACTAAACCGAAAAGGCTTTCACGAGATTATACCAGGATTAGGTGCATTTCCCGTTCGTCCTTCAAAAAATGATAGTGGTATAGGTGAACTTAAGGCTTTCATTTTAGAAATTATTGAACACTTTGTTAATAGAGCTTCGCAACGTGAAAGAATTGCATTCAGAACTTATGATGTATATAAGAATCAACCAAATAAGGAAAATGAAGTTAATGAAGCGTTGCCAGAACCGTATGGAGAAAACCGTAATTTGATTCCTGATGATACCTTTGTTCTTGTAGGTTTTTACAAAACAGAGAATTTGGATTGGATTTTAAAAAGTGGTTTGTATAATGCCAGAGCAGATAGTAGTAGAGGCTCTCTAAGGTTAGGTCCAGGTGAAGCTGGTGCAAAATACTTGCTATTACATTCTAATGGAGAAACAAAAACAAGTCGATTGCTTAAAATTACTGAAACAGGTCCTCGCGTATTTTCAAAAAAGACATTAATTAATAAAGGATATCCTTCTGTACCTTCCCAAGAATATTATTTAGTATATAAGGTTGAAGAGATTACAGATGTTGAGTTTCAAAATCAAATGTGGGACATTACCAAATTAGATAAGCACAAGCAAGCTAGWGGWTNNCTKCANYKWSCAKYYKMWGWWWCRMYGMCCKRRTTAATGAAAGTAAAAATGAATGATTAGCCAACGAATAAATCCCTACATATTTGTAACTCGCACCAGCCGTCACACAAGCTAAAATTGCAAAAGAGTATGTCTTTGCCGACGCTGACAACAGTACAAAAAGGACTCCAATCTTACGAACTTTTGAAAATGATGTCTGGGCAATCAAATAATTTTATGTGGCTTCTTTACATTCTTATTAGCGTTAACCCCACGAATTGAGACTTTCCGCATTGTTGTTTTATTCCAATTAAAACCTATATTTGATACAAGCGCCCATTAAAAAGCTGATGCCTAAAACTTTCAGAAATTGATGGGCTTTAACCATCAAAACCAACTAACCCATGCCATCCATCTTCAAAACGCCACCCCTCCAAAAACTAAAACCGTATTATCTTCTTTTTGTCTTGCTGCTCGCAACTCAAGCCTGTAAGCAAAAAAATGAAGAAACAGCCTCAAAGGCCAGCTTGCCCGAAAAGGAAAGCTTTACCGTAATTAGGGGCGGGAACGTAGTGGGGCATCTAAAAGTAGACCGCGCTGGCGATACGCTGGCAATTGATTACGATTATAAGGACAACGGCAGGGGCCCGACTGTTAAGGAAACCATGGTGCTAAATGCCGAGGGGTTTCCCGTGCAATGGGATATTGCAGGGAGTTCTACGTTTGGCAACACCATAGACGAACATTTTATGCTGGACGGCAAAAACGCAAGCTGGAAGGATGCTTCCGGCGAAGGCACCGCCACTTTGGAAAATCCTTCCTTTTATGTAACGCAGTCGGGGAGTCCGTATGCGCTGTTCGTAACCGCGCGCGTGCTTTTAAATACAAAGGATAATACGGTGCCGGCGTTGCCGGCGGGGCAGTTAAAGTTGACCCCCTTGGAAACCTTGGAAATAGGAGCCGATTCCCTAAAAGTGAAGTTGCAAACCTATGCGCTAACGGGCGTAAATCTGGACCCTACTTATTTTATTCTGGATGAACAAGAACAATTTTTTGCGATGATAGATTCCAAGTTTATCATCATCAGGGAAGGCTATGAAGGGGAGGAAAAAGAGCTGCGATTGCTTGCAGAAAATTATTCGGCGGAGCGCTATGAAAGTCTGCAAAAGCGATTTGCGCACCGCTACGATAAAAATATACGCATTAAAAACGTGAGGATATTCGACCCCAAAAAGCTATCGCTAACCGATCTGGCTTCGGTATTGGTAAGCGGCAATAAGATAGTTAGCATAGATGCCGCTGATACCAAAGGTGAAAACGAGGTGGAAATTGACGGTGCTGGCGGAACCTTGGTGGCGGGACTGTACGATATGCACGGCCATATGGGCGAGGATGATGCGCTTTTAAACGTGTTGGCGGGGGTGACTTCCGTTCGCGATATGGGCAATACCAACGAAGTGTTGGACAGTCTGATCCAAAAGATACACTCGGGCGTTTTGGCAGGGCCGAACATAACCCGAATGGGATTTATTGAAGGGAAAAGTCCGTTTAACAGTAACAATGGGATTCTTGTGGAAAGCGAGGAGGAGGCGCTTGCGGCGGTACAGACCTATGCCGATATGGGATTTTATGGCATAAAATTATACAATAGTATGAACGGGGAATGGGCTCCTGCAATCGTTAAAAAAGCACACGATCTCAATATGCCCGTAATGGGCCATGTGCCTGCTTTTTCCACTGCAAACGATATGATAAACGCAGGTTTTGATGAATTGACCCATATCAACCAAACCATGTTGGGGTGGGTGCTGGAACCCGGCGAAGACACGCGGACCTTATTGCGATTGACGGCATTGCAGCGCTTGCCTGAATTGGATTTGCACAGTGCGCCCGTGCAAAAGACCTTGGATTTAATGGTTAAAAATAAAGTAGCGATGGACCCAACCTTGGCTATTCACGAGCTGTTATTGCTTTCGCGGAATGGGGAAACACAGGCGGGGGTTTTGGACTATATTGAAAATATGCCCGCCAGTGAACAGCGCGATGCAAAAAGGGCGATGGCGAGTATTGCGGATGAAACCGAGGACAAAGCCTACCGAGGGGCGTACGATAAAATTGTGGAAACCCTGAAAATGATGAAGGCACGTGGTATTTTAATTGTGCCGGGAACTGATTTGGGCGGCGCTTTTACCCTGCACAGGGAATTGGAACTCTACCAACAAATTGGCTACACCCCTGCCGAATTATTGAAATTGGGCAGTTACGATATGGCTCAATATCTGGAACAAAAAGACCGTGGCGCCATAGCCCCGGGGATGCTTGCCGATTTCTTTTTGGTTCCCGGTGATCCTACGAAGGATATAAAAGCGATAAAGAAAATTGCTTTGGTATCGCAGGGTGGGGTACTTTATTTCCCCAGCGAAGTATATCCGGAATTTGGGATTAAGCCGTTTGTAGATAAACCTGTTGTTAAAGAGAAGAAAAGCGTATTTTAAACTGTGATAAAAACCTAAAAAATGAAACTTTACACTTCACTTCCGAAAGGGCTAAAGCCTTTTTATGAAATAGAACTCGAAAAGTATCGCGAGGAATATAAGAGTGGCAATCTAGCTGCCGCCTGGAACCATTTGGAAAGAGCCCATATACTTGGCCAGCGCTATCCCTACGCCCACACTTTTGTGCATTGGAAAATGTTACAATTCGGGATTGCGATTAAGAGTAAAAAGGAAATCGTGGGCCAAGTACCCCGTTTGGTTTTTGGGGGCGTGAAGTCTTTTGTGGGGAAAGTCCCTGTTGGCAATCCCGGAGGGGCAAATGTGCCTCCCCTAAAACCATTTCCCATTGAAAAAGAGTTAACGGAAATTTTTATAAAAGCGGGTGTAAACGAAATCAACCCCTAAACTCCTATTTATAAATTACTAACCTAAATCTAATTTTCTTTGCTAACTATTATCGAATAAAGATTCACGATTCATTATTAAACAATTGCCAATTAAACAATTACACAACACTCAACCCTATCTAAATAAAATACTAGCGTATTTAAAACTAATAATCATCACCTCAAACTGCCCGATAAAATCCTGGCCTAGATTGCCGTGGAGCGTATCGGTAACCCCTATTTTTTCCGGAAAGAGCCGGAGGCTTTCAATAGTTGCCTCCGCTTTGCCAACTGCCAAGGGCACATTTTTCAGCACAAAACCTTCCGAGGCTACTTGCCCACCGGCACCCCCGCTGTTGAGGGTGGTTTTGGTGTAATTCTTATCAATCTCGGTTTTATATTTCTTATAGAATTTTGAATAGAGGGAAGTGCTTTGCGCCCCTGTATCAAAGTTGAAGCGAAGCATATCATTCTTGTGCCTTAGCTGTATTATTGGCATGTATTCATCATATGCAAGATTTTTTAGGGAGTATTTGTTGGGACGCGTTGGAATGTAAAGAGCGTCCTTGGTAAATTGTATTTCCTGCAGCGCGCGGATTACCGGAAAGCCTATTATTCCTTTTATTTGATAGTCTATGGTGGGGAAGGAGAGATCCTTATCGTCAAACACCAGAAAGATTACATTGGTCACGGTGATCTCACCTAATTGCAGCTTTTCTGCCACGGCCAGATCACTTTTCACCTTTAATCCCGTGGCGGCATCTACGTCAAACTGGGCCGGGATTATTTTCATGCCCAGACTTTCCGCAACCGAGCGTTGTATAACGGAAAAGTTGGCTCCCGTATCAAAAACAAAATTGGTAGTTGTGTTCCCTATTTTAGTTGCGATTGTTGAAAGGCCAACTTTATCCTTTACAATAGGCAGGGCCACATCAGTCGCAATGTTTATTTTTTGGGCGGGTATATTTTCCAGAGCCTTCCAAATTTTATGGGTGTTTTTTAAATCCTCCATTTTTGTGGAATCTAAAAAACGGGCATATTGCTGTTGGATCGTTTCATTGATGTCCAAGGCCGCTTTATACTCTGCGAGATGGATGTGGTTTGTCAATTCCGTGACCAGCATCTTTTCAGCCAAACTATCGGATATTTTCGCTTTTGGTGTTTTAAAAAAAGCTTCAATGGCCTCATTGGATTTTTCGGGATTGTTGAAGGCATTGGCTAGGATTGCCTCAAAATAGAGGGAATCCCTTTTATGGAGTTGGCCTTTTGTGTTCTTGAATTCTTTCTGCAAAGTGAAGTAATCCAAATCGGTTACTAATGCATTTAGAGCTTTAAACTTCTTATCGGCATCAACCTTTTTTGAATCTAGGTTGCAACCCATAACTAGCAAGAGTAGCGGAAGTAAAAATAGCTTTTTCATAAACAGAAATGGTATTTAAAATAGGCTTCTATACGTTGCTCAATTCAGAAATTCGTAACAGTTAAAATTAAAAATCTTATGTAGTCAGTGATTTTTTTTAATTTAAAAGGAAACTTTCTAAATTCCTTAACAGCCATTGTGTGCTATATTTTGTTATTTAAGAAGAAAAACGAAATATGGAATTAAAGAACAAAATAGCAGTAGTTACAGGAGCAAGTGGGGGAATAGGCAGTGCCATAGCTAAACATTTGGACGAAAAAGGATGTAAGGTAGCTTTGGCCGCCAGAGATATTGGTGCTATGGAAGCTCTTCAAAAAGAATTAAAAAATCCCTCTTTGGTAGTTGAAATGGATGTGTCCAGAAACGAAAGCGTGGCGCAGGGGTTTGACAAAATTTTAAAAGAATATAATAGCGTGGATATCTTGGTAAATGTGGCCGGGGTAATGCCGTTAACCTACCTTAAAAATCTGCATTTGGAAGAATGGCTGAATACAATGGAGGTAAACGTAAAAGGAATTTTACGTACAATACATGGAGCGCTACCAAGCATGAAGGAGAATAAAAAGGGGCATATTGTAAACATAGCCTCGGTAGATGGGAAGGAATTGTACAAGGGCGGTGCCGTGTACGGAGCTTCAAAGGCAGCGATAATAGCACTTTCCAGAGCCATGCGGATGGAGCTTTCGCCTGAATTCAACATTAAGGTAACCTCTATTGAGCCTGGCACGGTAGATACCGATTTGCGACAGGATATTACTGATAAGGAATTGTTGGAAGACAAAGACTATGGCGGTGATGAGCCAAAATTGGATGCCGATGCCATTGCAAGGGCAGTGGTGTATGCCGTATCTGAAGCCGATGAGGTGAATGTAAATGAAATTCTGATCAAGCCTACGGGCAAGTCATAAATGAAATTATAGGTATAACAGTCAATTATCTGGGACTCATTTGCAGGGCGTCTAATTTATATTCCTGAATTAATGGGTTTCCCTATTATTAAAATACTGCTTCAGCATCGGAATTTGTATGCAGAGCATCAATGCAAAAAATAGAATGGCATATGCTGTTATTTTTGAAGGAGTAAAGGCAGGAATGTTGTTGGAAAGTGAAAAACTATCCATAAAATTAAATGACGGAATAGATAAATTCAAGGGTGCAGGCTTTATCATAAACCATAAATAGCCTGTTATACCGATTATACCTACAACAATGGCGGCCCATATATATTTTGGAATCAAAGGGCGGTAAGGAATGTTGACACTTTTTTGCTCGGCATTTATTGCCGTCAATACCTTATCTGTAAACTGGAAGGAAGGTGTTTCCAAAGTAGATTTCTGCATCACTTTGGCTATCAATTGGTCTAATTCTTTAGATTGTTGCTCTTTCATAACTTTGTATTGTTTCCGGTTCCAGCTTTTGTTTTAAAATACTCGCCAGTCTCTTTCTTGCCCGGTGTATATTGACTTTTACAGTGTTTGCTTCCATATTCACAATCTTTGAAATCTCTTCCAAAGAGAGTTCCTCAAAATAAAACAAGGTAAGCAAAAAACTGTCCTTGCTGGACAATTGTAGTAAACAGTTCTGAATGGTCTGTTGCTGTTCCACAGTTTCCATAATTTCCAAGGCATTATCCAGTGTTTTTAGTTGGTTTTCAGAAAAAGAATCTATGGTTACTTCATTATACTGTCTTTTGTTCTTTTTTATTCTATCCAAACTTGTATTATATGCCACTTTATATGCCCAAGTTGACAGTTTTGACTCCCCTTTAAACTTTGGTAAGGCTTTAAAAATCTTTATAAATGTGTCTTGTGAAACCTCTTCGGCTTCCTCTCGGTTTTTTAGCATTCGCAATGCCAGGGTAAACACCAAATCCTTATAACAATCTACCAATACAGCAAACGCCTGGGTATCTCCCCCAATAATTTTATTGATGATAAGCATTTCTTGGTCAGTGGTCATTTAATGATAAGACGACGGGTAACGAACTTAGGTTACAGACGATTGCAAAAAAAAAATTGACAAACCCTGTAACCTAAATTGAAAAACTGTCGTCATAACTTATGAACGCATTAAAAAATCAATCAATCATTTAAAAACGAACACTCATGGGAGCAGAATTTATTGTTATGCCGCTATTAATTGCGGCTTTTTTCGGAATCTTTTACCTTCATTACTCAACCCGGAACAAAGAGCGTATGGCGCTTATAGAAAAAGGAGCGGATGCCAGTATTTTTGTGAAGGGAAAAGTGCGTACCGCGCCAATTTGGAAAATCCTTATTTTGRACCTTGCGCTTATATTAATAGGTGTAGGCGTAGGAATATTTATCGCTTCGCTATTGCATTATAATATGGGAGTGGAAGAAGAAGTGGCTTATCCAGGTACGATTTTCCTAATGTCGGGAATTGGCCTATTTCTGGGTTTCAATATGACCAAGAATTTAGATAGGGATAATCTAGTGTAGATTGCTATCTATACCTTAATGGAAAAAGTGTGTCTTTGACAAAAGCGCACTTTTTTTATGGTGACGTCTTTTCCAATATATGTTTGGGCATTAGTAGTGTTAGGAAGTTACCGTGTAACACAAACCTCTAGGGTGCGTCCTATTTACAATCAAAATTATTCATCAATCAAAATCAATCAAATCATGAAGTCAAAACAGCAATCAGTCTTTAATGGCAGCTTTATAGTTGTCATTTTATTCTTGGCAACAACCCTCTTCGGTTATGGGCAGAACAAAATCGAAAAAATAGATAACCTTTTAAACAAATACAATGAGTATGGCCAGTTTAGCGGTTCTGTTCTCGTGGCTGATAACGGCAAGGTAATTTATAAAAAAGGCTTTGGAATGGCCAATAGGGAGTGGGATATCCCCAATGCGCCCGATACAAAGCACCGTTTGGGCAGTATAACAAAACAGTTTACGGCCATGCTCATTATGCAATTGGTAGCGGAAGGAAAGCTGGATTTGCAGGCCACTGTGTCCAAATATCTGCCAGATTATTCAAAAGTAAATGGCGATAAAATTACAATCCACCAATTGCTTACCCATACTTCCGGCACGCCTAATTATACTTCGTTTTCTAATTTCTTCAAGGAATTGAGCCGAAATCCATATACGCCAACCGAAATGGTGAGACTCTTTGCGGATTCTACCCTCACCTTTACCCCCGGGGAAAAGTTTGCATACAGCAATTCCGGGTATATTGTATTGGGTGCTATTATTGAAGCGGTAACCGGAAAATCATACGAAACGGTTTTGCAGGAAAAAATACTGGAACCGCTAAATATGAAAAACACGGGCTATGACCACCATAATACAATACTTAAGAAACGGGCATCGGGTTATGAAATGAAGGGAAGTGTTGTTGAAAATGCACAATATTTAGATATGTCCACGCCCTATGCGGCGGGTTCCATGTACTCCACGGTGGAAGATCTGTTTTTGTGGGATCGGGCCTTGTACACTGAAAAATTGCTGCCGAAGAAATACCTGGATATGATGTATGGAAAATATAGTCCTGCCTTTGGGCAATATTATGGGTATGGATGGGAAACAGGAAAAATGCCCGTGGGTAATACTAAAGATAGTGTTGCTATAATTGCACATAGTGGCGGCATCAATGGGTTCAACACCTTCATTACGCGCATGCCACAGGAACAGGATGCCATTATCTTGTTGAACAATGTAGGCAGGGCTCCATTGGATGATATTACTATAGCCATAAATGGAATCTTGCATGGCAATACCTATGACCTTCCGAAGCAATCTTTAGCCGATGTAGTTTATAAAGAGATTATTGATAATGATTTAAAAGCGGGCCTTACGTTTTATGAAAAAAATAAAACCTCCAAAGAATATTCTTATGGTGAAAGTGCAATGAATTCTATGGGTTACACTCTCTTGCAATCCGGAAAGAAACAGGAAGCGGAAGCAATTTTTAAAATTAATGTGGAAGCTTTTCCGGAATCATCAAACGTATATGACAGTTATGCCGAAGCATTGATGGAACAGGGCAAAAATGAGTTGGCTATTGCCAACTATAAGAAATCGCTTGAGCTAAACCCAGCAAACCAAAATGCAATTGATATGCTGAAAAGGTTGGGTGTTGAAACCGAGGGGATGATAGAGGATGTAACAGTTCCTGATACCATTTTGGCAAGTTATGTGGGCCAATATGAATTGAAACCCGGGTTTATCCTTACGGTTACCAAAGAAGGAAACCAACTGAATGCCCAAGCCACGGGACAACCACCTTTTGAGATATTCCCCAAATCTGAAACCCGGTTTTATGTGAAAGTGGTCCCCGCACAACTTGGTTTCAATAAAGATAAAAATGGCACGGTTGAAAGTGTGACCTTGTTTCAGGGTGGAAAGGAAATTGTTGGAAAGAAAATTCAGTGATCGGTTTTCACTAATAGGTATGCTGTAAATGTTATATTAGCTTACAGATTCATTAACTGAATTTGTAAGCTTTTTTTAATAAATAGTTAGATGAAAATACAATTAGAAACAAAACGATTGTTAATGCGCGATTTGATGGATGAAGATGTGCACGGCATGTTTGCTATGGACTCAGATCCTGAGGTACATACTTTTTTGGGAAAAAAGCCAATCAAGACTTTGGAAGAAGCCCAAAAATACATTGACGCAATAAAACAGCAATACATTGAAAACGGAATAGGCAGATGGGCTGTTGTTGAAAAGGAAAGCGGCGCTTTTATTGGGTGGAGTGGGTTCAAATTTGTAACCGATGATTTTGGAGGAAGATCACACTTTTATGATCTGGGATATCGTTTTATAAAAAAATATTGGGGAAAAGGGTATGCTACCGAAACCGCTGAAGCTTCCCTAATTCACGGATTTACAAAACTGGATTACAAAGAAATCTGTGGGATGGCAGATGTGGACCATATAGCTTCCAATACTATCTTGAAAAAAGTTGGTCTTATAAAACGGAATGAATTTATCTATGATGGCCAACTCCATAATTTTTATTCACTCAGCAAAGCGGAATGGTTAGAAAGGGGATAAATAGAACTTTTGCAGTTCCTGAAATCTTCGCTTTAGTTAAATGCTCCCTTTTGGACTATTTGTTATCTTAGTATCAGCAATTTAAGCCTGGCCACTTATAACGGTTGCAAAAAATCCTTCTAAGATGAGTAAAAAAATATACAAAACCCCGGGAGTTTATATTGAAAAGGTTTCTGCATTTCCAAATTCGTTAGCTCAGGTTGAAACTGCTATTCCTGCTTTTATAGGATATACGCCACAAGCCAATAACAATGGGAGCATTACTACTTTTATACCAACCAGGATTACTTCTTTTTTAGAATTTCAACAAATATTCGGATTTCCCGATGCTACTGAGCCGGTTCAGCAATATAGTCCGCAGTATTATTTGATTCGGCAAAACCCTAAACCCAGCTTAGGGGATTTTCTATTGATTGGAAGTGAATATTATTCCGTAGTTCCTGACCCTTCCACCATTTATTATCTTTATAACAGCGTGAAATTGTTTTACCAAAATGGGGGAGGAAAAGCCTATATCGTTTCTGTTGGCGGGTATGGAAACTCTTCGGGAACACCAATGCAAGTTGGAGAGCCTTTAATTAATCCGAATGTACAGCTTGTAGATTTATTAAAAGGTCTGGCAGCATTAAAGAATGAGGAAGAGCCCACGATGTATATTTGTCCGGAAGCCACATTATTGTCCATCGCTGAAAATGGGACACTAATGCAGCAAATGCTTTTGCAGAATAGTGAGATGCAGACTGCCATAAGCATATTTGATGTTATTGGCGGAAACCGTGAAAACCCACTGGGGAATGATTTGGATATAGAAGCTTTTAGGAACCAGACGGGTGACACAGGATTAAGTTACGGAGTTGCATATTATCCCTTTGTGGAAACCGCCATTGTGGCAAAACATGATTTGAATTATACCAATTTATTTGGGGGTGATGTAGGGGAGTTGGCTACTGTTTTTAGTGCGTTGGGTCCCTCTGAAGAACCTGCTTGGGAATTATTAAAAGTTATTCATAATTCTGAAAACTCTCAATCCGTAAGTGAATATCATCGTACGCTCCTTGCCATTAGCGTTGTTTATAAAGAAATTATCACGGCAATTGTGCAAATTACCAATATACTGCCTGCCAGTGGAGGAATAGCAGGGGTAATAACCATGGTTGATACTAGTAGAGGGGTTTGGAAGGCTCCTGCGAATGTTTCCATTAACAGTGTAGCTAACTTACCGATTAAAAYTGACCAGGCCGAACAGGAAGATTTAAATATGCCCATAAGCGGGAAATCCATTAATGCAATAAGAACTTTTCCGGGAGTTGGTATTTTGGTCTGGGGAGCGAGAACGCTGGATGGCAATAGTAATGATTGGCGCTATATAAACGTAAGAAGAACAATGATTTTTATAGAGCAATCATGTAAAAAAGCCTGTTTGAATTTTGTTTTTGAACCCAATGATGCCAATACCTGGGTTCGGATACAGGGGATGATTGAAAATTTCTTGAACAATCTTTGGAGGCAAGGAGCATTGGCGGGGTCTACCCCAAGGGACGCATATTTTGTTAAGTGTGGGTTGGGAACTACCATGACTTCCCAAGATGTTTTGGAGGGTCGGCTGATTGTAACCCTAGGTGTCGCAGTATCAAGACCGGCGGAATTTATTGTATCTTCCCTTGTTCAGCAACAAATGGTTTAATCTTAAGATGGTATAAATCTGCTTTTTATTCCTTACTTTAGCGTCAACTTACTCATTGACAATATGATAGCATGGTCTTACTTAAATAAAAAACTCTTTGCTCTAAAGTTCTTATTGGCACTTCTCTTGTTTGGAGGCTGCCAGGCTATCTTGGCTCCTGCTTATGACCAAGCCATAGTTGAGAAGGTAACCGAAAGCAGTAATCTGGCCATGCGGTTTTTCGCAGAGGTTGATGGAGGTACAGTAAGTGAAAGTTTTGAGCTGCGTGAACCAGTTTATAATGTTTTAATCGGTGCTTTTGAGTCGCTTAAACTACAGGCCAAAGCCAGACCCGTGCCCGAAAATGTGGCGCTGGACAAGATAAATGAGCTTTTGCAGGCAAAGGGCAGTAATGCCATTTCGGGAGAATACCCAAGTGCCTTTGCTTTTGAAAAGATAGCCGAAACTTTCAAAAAAATGAAACAGACCGATCGGGATAATGGTATAAAGCCTTTGGCATTACAAGTTTTTAAAGGACAGGTTGAAATCTTTCTAGATCAGGCAATAACTTATGAAAGTTTCTTAAAAAGATAGAATTATGGCAACCGATGTAACCACAATTATTACAAGTATAAAAGATATAACCTCTGGCATCTTGGAGAAAGACATTTCCACAGTACGCGGGTTTAGTGAACGGCAAGTGGAGGCCATTGCGAAACAAACCGTGATTATTCAACAAGGAATAGCCAATGGCGATATAGACGAAGACCTTCGTGAGTTTTTTCTGGATGGGTTAGAGGCCATGGCGCTCAATTTCGTCAATACCTTAAAAGGAATTTTAATGGTAACCTTGGAAAAACTTTGGAATGCGCTGGCAAATTTTTTATATAAAGCCGTGGGGGTAGTAATTTAAAAAGCCAATACAAAGTACCATATAGGAAATACGAAATTACTTCTGTTCAAGTAACACAATTACACAATTACACAAACTCACAATTACACAAACTCACCAATTCACGAATTCTCCAATTATATTTTCGTAAATTTGCATCTTCGTTTTTATTCATTAAAGCAAACCCATGACTAATATTATTTTGTTCGGACCTCCTGGCGCAGGAAAAGGAACGCAAGCCAATTTTTTGAAAGAAAAGTACAATTTGGTGCACATTTCCACTGGTGATGTATTTAGATACAACATCAAAAATGAAACCGAACTGGGCAACCTCGCCAAGTCATTTATGGCAAAAGGGAAATTGGTGCCAGACGAAATCACTATTGATATGCTCAGCAACGAAGTAGATAAAAATCCTGATGCAAATGGGTTCATTTTTGACGGTTTCCCCAGAACGGAAGCCCAGGCCGAAGCATTGGGCCACTTGATGGATGATAAGGATACGCAGATAGACGCTATGGTTGCTTTGGAAGTGGATGATGAGGTTTTGGTAAAACGCTTATTGGAACGCGGTAAAACCAGCGGGAGAGCAGACGATGCAGACGAGAGTATTATCCGTAACCGTATAAAAGTATATTACAACGAAACCGCTATCCTAAAGGACTATTACGAGAAAAAAGGCAAATACTACGGGGTTGATGGTGTGGGTAGTATTGAGGAGATTACTGAGAGATTGAGTGAAGTTATAGATAGTTTGTAGTTTATTGTTTAATCGTTTAACTGTTTAATCGTTTAACTGTTTAAAGGTGAGGTGATTTATGTATAAGCATTCTTTTGAAAAATTGGAAGTTTGGCAAGACTCAATTGATTTAGTTGAGGTTGTATATAAAATAACTGAAAGTTTTCCTGTAGCGGAGCGTTTTGGTTTAACCAATCAAAGAGGTTCGATTTCAATAGCTTCAAATTTAGCTGAAGGTACTTCCCGTATAACTCAAAAAGATAAATCGCATTTTTCAACAATAGCATTTAGCTCGACAATGGAATTGTTAAANCNAATAAWAATTTCATATCGGTTAAATGAATATAATTACGAAAAACTTCGCACACATCTTTTAATGATATCAAATAAAATTAATGCTCTAAGAAAATCTCAATTAAAAAAGTAAACGATTTAACAATTCAACAGTTAAACAAATCAACAGCTAAACAATGACTGAAGGCAATTTTGTAGATTACGTAAAGGTTCATGTTACTTCCGGAAAGGGAGGACAGGGCAGCAAACACATGCGTAGGGAAAAATATATTCCCAAAGGTGGTCCCGATGGTGGCGATGGTGGCCGCGGCGGACACGTAATTGTAAAGGCCAACAAAAACCTTTGGACATTGTACCATTTAAAATTCAAAAGACATTTTAAAGCTGAACACGGCGAACACGGCAGCAAGCAAACAAGCACAGGTGCCGATGGTGCCGATGTTTATATTGAAGTGCCCTTGGGTACGGTAGTTCGCGATAAGGAAACTGAGGAAATTCTCTTCGAACTTACTGAAGATGGCGAAGAAAAAGTAGTTGCCAAAGGCGGAAGGGGAGGATTGGGAAATGCCCATTTTAAAAGTGCAACCAACCAAACCCCGCGCTACTCACAGCCTGGTGAGGAAGGAGAAGAAGTAGATATTATCCTTGAACTTAAAATCTTGGCAGATGTGGGTCTCGTTGGTTTTCCCAATGCAGGAAAATCTACCCTGCTTTCTGTTATTACCGCAGCAAAACCTAAGATTGCCAATTACGAATTCACAACCCTAAAACCCAACTTGGGCATTGTGGAATACCGTGATTTTAAAACTTTTGTAGTTGCCGATATTCCCGGGATTATTGAAGGTGCCGCTGAAGGCAAGGGTATTGGCCACCGCTTTTTACGTCATATTGAGCGTAACTCTACCTTGCTGTTTTTAATTCCCGCAGATGCGCCGGATATTAAGGAACAATACGATATTTTGGTAGATGAGCTGCGCCGTTACAACCCACAACTTTTGGATAAGGAGCGTTTAGTAGCCATCAGCAAAAGCGATATGCTAGATGATGAATTGAAAGCCGAGATGAAAAAGATTCTCGACAAACAGTTTAAGGGAATTCCATATCTATTTATTTCTTCCGTGGCACAACAAGGTTTGACCGAGCTGAAGGATAAATTGTGGAAAATGCTGAATTAAAACTTTATGTCTGGTCGAGCGCAGTCGAGACCTCCTGTTTAATTGTTTGTTCTGCTAACGACTAACCCCTCGATTGCACTCGGGGAGACAATAAAACTTTTCTTAAAATTTCTTAAATAAATTTTCACAGATCGTTTTTTTCTTTTTTCTTGCTGAAAATAATCGGTTTGAAAAAAGGATTACTACTCACTTTGTTTTTACTTTCTTTACTTGGGTTTGGGCAGTGTCCCACTGGTCCAATCTTATTTAATACTCAGGGAGCAATAGATGCTTTCCTAATTGATTATCCTGATTGTACTGAATTATCAGAGTTTGTAAGAATACAAGGTAGTTCAATAACTAATTTGCAAGGTCTTCAGAATATTACAAGTATTGACAATACGCTCGAAATAACAGCAAACCCTCAGTTGCAAGATCTTCAAGGATTGAATAATATTTCCTATATCAAGAATTTGAGAATAATGTATAATGAGGAGTTGTCCAGCCTTTCAGGTCTTTCTTCACTACATTCAGTTGAAATGTTAGAGTTTCAATATCTTGATAATTTAACAGATTTTGAAGGCTTAAATAATTTAAATTCTATAAGATACATTGCATATATAAGAAATTTAAATGCTCTTAATAGTTTAAATGGTTTGAATAATTTGAACAATGTTGGTACGGAATTAAATATTTCTTGGAATCAATCCCTAACGTCAATTGATGCTATAGAGAATATGCAGCCAACATATTTTGTTATTCAGCTTAATCAAAATCTTTCTCAATGTGCAATAGAAACAATATGTAGGCGTATTGGCATAGATCCATTGTCACTGTCAATAATTAATAATGCACCTGGTTGCAATTCCGTTCCCGAAGTAGAAGCCCAATGTCAACTAACAATAACCGAGGCAGATTTTTCAGAAAATCTATCAGTTTTCCCAAATCCTGTAACTTCAATTCTAAATATTGAAACCTCAAATAATATTTTCTTCCAAAAAGCAACAGTTTATTCCACATTGGGCAAACTCATTCTTGAAACCCTAAAAAAGCAAATCAACCTCGAAACCCTCTCAGCAGGCATCTATTTTTTGGAAGTGGTTACTGATAAAGGAAGCGTAACAAAAAAGATTATCAAGCAATAATTAGCTTGTATAAGCTTGAATAGTTTTTTTGGTTGTAAAAGCTTACTTCACATCATAATTCAGTATTTCTGATAGCCAAATTTTGACGCCCACATCATTTATACCCATCGAGCGGCTTGTTCCTTTAATTTAGTGTCTGTAAAATTCCTGATCAGTATTTACCAGTTTGAAAAACAAATTATTAATCCTAAAATTATCAGTTATGAAAACGCTAATTATTTCCATTATGTTAAGTTTAACCGCAGCGGTAATCAGTGCCCAAGAGGTTACAGTTCTAGATGAGGCGAGATTGTTTTACGCGCCACTAAATGTAACAGTTACGCAGGACGGCGACAGTTATATTTATAATATTAAAGAAAGTCAATCTCGCCAGTTTGCACGTGATCCTATTGGGTTTATGAAAGCTAATTTTGATATTCAAAGCTTTATAAACCACACGGCAAACAAAAAATATCACTCCTATATAGTGATGTTTAAAAGTACTCACGGTTCTTTAGAGGCAGATTTTGATAAAGAAGGCAATCTGCTGGAAACTCGCCAACAGTTTAAAAATGTAGTGTTGCCAGCTAATATTCGCAACGAAGTGTACCAAGACTATCAAGGTTACACATTAACCAAAGCAAAATATACTGCCCGTACCAAAGGTGAAATCTTGGCCAATGCAACATATAAAATTAGACTTGAAAATGGAAAAGAAAAACAGACCCTAAAAATTGACGCCAGAGATASYRRKAKTGSSSTKRYRSYYAMTTNAAAARYRGKRYYRWKTRGTKMWYWSTGWRWWMKAMSGWCKGYMWRNAMKTGTNACTGATGGTCTTTTTATCGGTTGATTGGCTTCTAAATTTTAAAATGTAACACGATTGTGCGATTGAATTTTGAATATCTTTACTTTACAAAACACCCTATAAAATAACCAGTAAATAGCCTATAATGATAAAAGCACTTGTAATAGATGATGAAGAGCTCGCCCGAAAAAGAGTGCTTTACTTGCTACGGCAAGTGCCTGATATAGAAGTATTGGGAGAATGTGCCAATGGTAAAAGCGCCATCCTAGATATAGACCAAAAACATCCCGACCTCATTTTTTTGGACATCAATATGAAGGATATGAACGGGTTTGAAGTGTTAAAAAAAATAACCCTATCGCCAAAACCCATTGTTATTTTCGTTACCGCTTATGACAATTACGCACTCAAAGCATTTGATGTAGATGCTTTTGATTTTCTTCTGAAACCCTTTAAGGACGAGCGTTTTTTTAGAACAATTGAAAAAGTCAGAAAAATTTCAGCAAACGAAGCCGATGAGAATTTTGAGAAACGCATTATTGAGCTTTTCAATATATACAAAAGTAAATCACAAAAAACGGCTACGCTGAATAAACTGCCAATAAAACAGGGAAACAAAACCATACTTATTAATCCTGTTGATATAATGTATATTATGGCTTCTGGCAGTTATGCAGAGATTTTTGTTGAAAATAAAAAATACGTGCTCCGCGAAACTTTAAACAATCTATGCGAATCTTTGGATAGCAATAAATTTATTAGAATCCATAGATCGAGCATCGTAAATCTGCAACATGTGAAGGAAATAGTACATTCAGAATTTTCTGAAATTGATGCCCGAATGAATGATAACACCTTATTGCGCATCAGCAAATCCTACAAAAAGGATTTTCTAGAAAAAGTAGGAATATGAATAAAAATCACAATATAAAGAAGAAATACATAGACCTAAAACTAGTCCTTCTTTTAGCTGGTTTTTATGCGTTGTTTGATTTGGTTTTGATAGCCAAGACGGCCTATATGCAGGTTTTTGGAATGGAGTCAATGAAAAATTTATCATGGTCACGCTTCTTGCTGGACAATCTACTTTTTGACTATGTAATCGTAGTGAGTTTTATGACATTGATCGCCATAAGTACCAAACGGTTTCTTCGGAAAAATTACTCTTGGACTAAAATCATTTTCACCCATATTTTGTTTTCGTTGTTGATAGGAATCGTAATACGGCTGGTTGTAGATCTATATTATATCCTTTTGGGAGATCTTTCTTTTGCCGTATACGATTTTGAGCGCAGCATTTTTAGGTTTATGTACGTGATAGACCTAAATTTCCTTATCTACTTTGCCATGGTCTTTATWATTTATAMCTNNNNKWATSYAAAWRARRTTAAAAAAGCTGAAAAAAAGCAAGGCAAATTGGAAGCGCAATTAGTAAGCACCCGTATGAAAATGCTCTCTTCACAGTTACAGCCCCATTTTCTCTTCAACACCCTGAATTCAATCGCCGTATTAACAGATATTGACGCCAATAAAGCCAAGGATACAATTGCTGACCTGAGTGATTTTTTAAGAGAAATACTTTATGATAACGACAGCAATCGTATACCACTCGAAAAGGAACTCCGTATTTTAGAATTCTATCTAAACATTATAAAAGTTAGATTTTCCGATCATTTGAAAATAACAATAGATATAGACGAATCTCTATTATCCAAAATGGTCCCCGCCCTTTTGCTACAGCCTTTACTGGAAAATTCCATAAAGCATGGCTATGATTTTAACCATACCGATTTGGAGATTGTTGTAAAAATTTATGCAGAAGGGAAAACCTTGATAATAAAGGTCGAAAATAATGGTGCCCCCGTTGAAGTTGGGCATACCCTATTGCTAAAACGAGGTATGGGGTTGGCTAATATTAATGACCGCTTAGAGAACCTGTATGGAAATAATTATTTTTTTGAAGTAAGAAATAAAATTGACAGTTCAGGTGTAGAAACTTTGATTAGAATTCCCATCGAGAATTGACCGGACTAGCTTAATAGTAAACTCTCGGCGATTGTTCTATTTAGGGATAATTTTTCACAATTTTAACCTTTCATAAAATTCATGTCCTCGGTTTTTGCGTATTTTTAGGGAAAAAGAAAAGGCAATGAAGCTTCTCCCAATTTTAATACTCTCAATTCTTCTTTCTTCCTGCGGTGCCACCGTAGCCGTAGATTATGATAAAGAGGTAGATTTTTCGAAGTACAATTCCTATAACTATTTCCCTACCATAGATTCAGGGTTAAACCAATTAGACGATAGCCGTATTATGCAGATTACAGATAGTTTGCTGCAGCAGCGAGGTTTTGTAAAAAGTGACACTCCCCAATTGTTCATCAACTTTTATGCGCGCGAGAGCGTTTCCCGCTCACGTAATACTATTGGTATTGGGGTTGGGGGAGGTGGGGGCAACGTGGGCGTGGGCGTAAGCGGTGGCATTCCAATTGGCGGAAGAGTAATAAACCAACAATTGACAATGGATTTTATTGATGTTGAAAAAGAYGATWWRRKWWGGCANRCNNWGGMAGRWGKKKAKWTKRMMAAASRTKYWAMRCCACAACAAAAAGAAACATATTACGTTTCGGTCTTACAGAAAATTTTAGCGAAATATCCACCAAAAGATAAGTAGGCCGTGGTGAGTACCGATTTGCAGTTTTTTAAACATTACACGCATACCTTATTCTTTTGGATGCTAGTGCTTACTCTTTTATTTCCATTCGAAATAGTAGCCCAAAACAATTACCAAAAGGCAGAAAAAYWYTTTRWKCANAKAAWNAYTWYWWYWWKRYWWARYYWAYYWWYKAAAAGTATTTAAAACAAAATCCCACTGATAAAAAAACCCGAGAATATTTAGGTGATATTGCAGCTTATGGAAAGAATTGGGATACAGCTGTTTCTTATTATGAAAGCTTAGTCAAAGAAGAAGGAAACAGTGCCAACTACCATTTTAAATATGGAGGTGCTCTGGGGATGAAAGCGCTATCCGTAAGCCGTCTACGCGCCGTAACATATATTGGCAACATAAAACACCATTTGGAACGTGCCGCAACCCTGGACCCACACCATATTGAGGCGCGGTGGGCCTTAGTGGAGTTTTACATTCAGGTGCCGGGCATTATTGGTGGAAGTGAAAAAAAAGCGATTGCCTATGCCGATGAATTGGGAGCCATTTCAAAAGTGGACGAATACCTCGCCAAAGGCTACATAGCCGAGTATTCCGACAGACCGAAAGATGCAGAACGATTTTACAAAAAAGCAATTGAAGTGGGCGGTTCACCACATACCTATGAAAAACTTGCAGGTCTCTATGAAAAGAACAATCAGCCGAAGGAAGCTTTGGAAACCACTTCAAAATCCTTAAAAATCCATAAGCGCAACCAACTCAATTACCAAATTGGGAAAATTGCCGCGCAGTACAATCTGCAGCCCCAATACGGTATTGAATGCCTTAGCCAATATTTGGCCAACTATTCCCTAAAAGATGGCGTCCCCAAAGATTGGGCTTATTATCGTTTGGCCCAGATTTATAAAAATCTCGGCAAAAAGGAAATTGCCCTCACCTGGATAAACAAAGCCTTGGCAGACCGAAATGATTTTGATGAAGCGAAAAAAGAAAAATCACTAATCCTTGCGCTCTAGGAATAAGAAGAAAATTCCCCCTTTGAAGGGGGTCAGTGGGATGTTATAACTTTGTATCTTTACAAAACAAATGTCACCCTGAGCGCAGGCGAAGGGTTGAAACCTGCAACTTGTAACCTGAAACAATTTTATGAGAATCCATTTTATAGCCATAGGCGGCAGCGCAATGCACAACCTTGCATTGGCATTACATCAAAAAGGAGATACGGTAACTGGAAGCGACGACGAGGTTTTTGAACCTTCTAAAAGCAGATTAAAAAACAAAGGTCTTTTACCAGAGAAAGAAGGTTGGTTTCCAGAAAAGTTGACTTCAGAGATTGATGCGGTTATTCTCGGAATGCACGCCAAAGCAGATAATCCCGAACTTTTAAAGGCGAAGGAACTCGATTTAAAAATCTACAGTTACCCAGAATTTCTTTACGAACAGTCCAAAACCAAAACCCGCGTGGTTATTGGTGGCTCGCACGGAAAAACTACAATTACATCTATGATTCTTCACGTGATGAACTATCATGGCAAGGATGTAGATTACATGGTAGGCGCCCAATTGGAAGGGTTTGACACTATGGTAAAGATAACCGATGACAATGATTTTATGGTAATTGAAGGTGATGAATACCTTTCCTCTCCCATTGACCGTCGCCCAAAATTCCATCTATACAAACCGAACATTGCTTTACTCAGCGGCATTGCGTGGGACCACATCAATGTCTTCCCAACTTATGAAAACTATGTGGAACAGTTTGAAATATTTCTGAAGGAAATAACAAACGGCGGCGCAATTATTTACAACGAAGAAGACAGTGAGGTTAAACGCGTGGTTGAAGCTGCTACAAATCCAATAAAAAAATATCCTTATCAAACACCAGCATATTCCGTGGAAGGCGGAACCACCCTTTTGGAAACTCCCGAAGGGCCAATGCCGGTGGAAATTTTCGGAAAACACAATTTAAATAATCTTGAAGGTGCACGCTGGATCTGCCAATTGATGGGCGTAGATGCCGATGATTTTTACGAAGCCATTGCAACTTTCAAAGGTGCCAGCAAACGTTTGGAAAAAATTGCTGAAACCAAAAACGCTGTTGCATATAAGGATTACGCACATTCGCCCAGCAARGTAAAAGCCACTACCCAAGCCGTTAAAAAACAATATCGCAACAGAAAGCTCATTGCCTGTTTGGAATTGCACACTTACAGCAGCCTAAACCCAGAATTTTTAAAGGAATACAAAGGCACCTTGGATGCAGCGGATAGTGCGGTAGTTTTCTATTCGCCACACGCAGTGATGATAAAACAGCTCGAAGAAATTAAAGGAGATCAGATTGACGAGGCTTTTGATCGAGATGATCTAGTAGTGTTCACCAATCCGGCCGATTTTAAAACCTATCTTTTTTCACAGGATTACAATAATACCTGTTTGTTATTAATGAGCAGCGGAAATTATGGAGGGTTGGATTTTGAGGAGGTGAAGGGGTATTTAAAATAAATTGGGAAAACATTGCGTTATAAGGTCACTAACGCGAAACCAATCTTATGAAATTTTCCTTATCCGTTTTAATTCTATTTTCAGTTTTATTTATTTCCTGTAATAAAGATGACGGCACTCCGCAAGAAGAGCAAGAACTTTCCGAACCCAATTTTTATGCTTTAACTGTTGGTAATTCTTGGCGGTATGAATATTTCCAAAGAATTGATCGAACGGATGAATTTGAAAGTTTGGGTGCATTCGATGATGTGTCTATTACTGGAACATCTGAAATTAATGGTAATACATTTTATACTTTCGAAACCACTACATCCGGAAATGATGGTACAAGTGCAATTGTGCCAGATAATGGCACTGTAGTCACCAAACTAAGAGATTCATCAGGATATTTAATTGACGAAAATCATTTAAAATATTTTTCAAATTCTAATATAAATCAAGAATATTTAATTAGAGATGCGACAAGTGAGGCAAAGATATATGGAGTTTTAACCGATATTGATGCAAATTTGACCGTACTTGCTGGAAGTTTTGTGTGTTCTGTAAATGAACTTTATGCCAAATTTTTAGACGGTAGTGTTTCTCCAGGAAGAGATTTTTATTTTTATTCCGAAGAAATTGGACAAATTAAAACGACTACTTCTTGGGTTTCAGATTCCTTGACTAAAGTTGAAAAAAGATTGGTTTCCTATAATATTCTAGAATAGAATTATTCGATTATCATATTGATAAATCCCGAAACATCCTTTCGAGATTTTTTTATTAATTCCTCTTTCGCATTTTCAAAATCCTGCGGTATTTTATCCTGTGAAAGCTTGAATTTCCCTTCCCAATTGGTGATCTTTATTTCAAAAGCTTGAATGTAATCTATCAAACGCTCCATGCGTGGATCTTCTTTTTTCAGAATGAATTTTTGCGCTTCACCTTCCAAAAATTCGGTCATGTTTACAATTGTTTGCTTAGCCGCTTCCGGATCATGTATAAGTTGAAGGCTGCCTGTAATATGAACGATGATATAATTCCAGGTGGGTAATTGGGGCGTAGTATATATACTAGGCGAAATGTAGGTATCTGGCCCTTTGAAAACTACCGTAACCTTCGCGTTTTCAGTCATTGTTTCCATTTGTGGATTGCTGCGGTCTATATGGGCAACCAATTTTTTGGTGGTTTCGTTGTAAATAAAGGGAATGTGCGTGATATAGGGTTTTTTATCCTTCGCTGTAACTAACATTCCCAAAGGAAAATGCTTGATAACGGAAATCATTTTTTCAATATCATGTGATTGGTGGTGCGGCGGTGGATACATTTTGATTTACGATTTTAGATTGAAGAATTGCGATTTCTCCAAAATTGACAGAATTTAAAAGTAATTAAAAAAGATTTAAGCTTTTGAAGTCAATGATTTAAAAAACACAAACCCAAATCCCAAAAAAAGCATTAGGTGAAACGGGAACAGTCCAAAATCGCCTCCTTGGTCGCCAACCACAAAGGCACTGTACATCCCAAAGGCGAAATAGAGCATTAAAATACCTTCAATAATCACATTTGGCGAAATGTTTTTGGTGAGGTATTTATTGCCTTTCCARSTWTCNWKTAAWGTWMTTANTATTRAATTTTGGKGTRCGTATAAAWTCRCTWYKYTTRCCAAAATGYCCTTNCAAKAMYRCAATGGAATTGTGTAGTGAAAAGCCCATTGCTACTGAAAAGAAGGTGAAAAACATAGCTGAATATTTCAAAAAATGTTTAAAGCCACCACCATACATAGCTTTGTAGGTAAACCAATAACAGATGAAAAAAATAATCGTACTTGCCACGAAAAAGCTCATCACATAAAAGTACAATTTCAAATGTTCGTATTCGTTTTTGATGTAAAGCATCGGGATGCTTAAAATAGCCACTATCAAAATGTTCAAAAACATGGTGCTGTTTAGCAAATGCAGAAAGCTGTGTATTTTGGTTTTCGCAGAGATATCTTGGCTTTTAAAAATCCGCCATGCCATTTTTTGGAAATTCTCCGCCCCTCCTTTGTTCCACCGGAATTGTTGTGAACGTGCCGCACTGATGACAATGGGAAGCTCAGCTAGCGTTTCTACTTCCTCCAAATATTTAAATTTCCAGTTTTTAAGCTGTGCACGATAGCTGAGGTCCAAATCTTCGGTAAGTGTGTCGCCTTCCCAGTTACCGGCGTCCAGAATGCATTCCTTTCGCCAAACGCCCGCCGTTCCATTGAAATTTATAAAATGCCCTTTGCTGTTTCGGCCCACCTGTTCCAAAGTGAAATGCGCATCGAGCGCAAACGCCTGAACACGCGTAAGTATGGAGTAGTCACGGTTTAAATGCCCCCAGCGGGTTTGCACCACTCCAATTTTCTCATCTTTAAAATATGGAATGGTATTTTTTAACCAATTTTTCTTTGGAAGAAAATCTGCATCAAAAATAGCTATATATTCGCCTTTGGCAGTTTTTAAGCCTTCTTTCAGCGCGCCAGCTTTAAAACCTTTACGGTTTTCACGCGTTACATGATGAATGTCCAACCCTGTTTTCTGAAGCGCTTTAATGTGCCTTGCGGTTTCCTCAAAAGATTCATCGGTGCTGTCGTCAAGCACTTGTATTTCCAACTTTTCTGCTGGGTAATCAATTTCGGCTATATTATCCAGCAGACGTTCCATAACATAAAGCTCGTTATAAACCGGAAGTTGGATGGTAACCAACGGGACTTCTTCTTCATTTGAAAAATCAAATATGGGTGAATTTTTATTGCTTTTTCGAGCCTTTAAATAGTTGAATAACAAATTCAACTGCGCCAAGGCATACATAAAAATGAGGAGCAGGGCAATGGAATAAACGGCAATGATTATTGATTCAAGAATCATTTTTTGAAACTGTATTTAAAGATCCAGCTAAGGATTTTTACGCCCGCAAAGATAGCACCTTTTACCGTACCCGAAACTTTGGAGACCCCAATGCGGTTTTTATATTTTACGGGCACTTCAGCATATGTAAATTTCTTTTTCAAAGCTTTCAGTTGCATTTCTACGGTCCAGCCATAGGTTTTGTCCTCCATGTTTAGGGCGAGCAATTTTTCATATTTAATGGCACGAAAGGGTCCCAAGTCGGTAAATTTTGAATTGAAAAAAAGTTTCATCAGCTTTGTTGCCAATGCATTGCCAAAGCGCTGGGGAAAAGTCATCGAACCAGCTTCTCGCAATGCTTTTACACGTGCACCCACTACAAAATCTATATTATTCTCTATAATAGGAGCTACGATTTTCGGCAACTCCGAAGGGTAATCACTGTAATCGCCATCGAGAAAAACTACTATTTCTGGTTTTGTTTTTTCTTCTGAAATGTATTCCATCCCTTTTAAGCAAGCGTTGCCATATCCAGTTTTTGGTTGAAACAGTACTGTCGCACCTGTTTTTTTGGCAACTTCGGCAGTATTGTCCGTAGAATTATTATTGACCACAATTATTTCTGAAACCATATCCGGAATTTCAGCAATCACTTTCCCTATAGAGGCTTCTTCGTTATAGGCGGGAATTATTACTTTAATAATTTTGGTCATTAAAAACTAGGGGATTTATGAAATGCGAATTTCAGAAAAATAAACTTTAAATTGTAGCTATTTAAGAATTCAAAAAATTAAAAATAACCTTGGAAAATTTCTGGCTCCATCTCGGCAATTGGTTCTTCATCGTTTTTCATACGGTGCTCATTGTTTTTAATCTTTTCGGTTGGATTTATAGCAGCACACGAAAACTGCATCTTTTCACTTTGACGGTTACACTTTTTTCTTGGGTCGTATTGGGTATTTGGAAGGGTTTTGGGTATTGCTTTCTCACAGACTGGCACTATGCTATTTTGCGTCAGTTGGGTAAAACCAATCTTCCAAATAGCTATATAAGTTTTTTGGCGGAAACGTTTTCAGGCTGGCGGCCAAATTCACAACTCGTGGAAATATTGACACTAATTTTTACGCTACTAGCTTTGTTTTGTTCCCTTTGGGAAAATTTTTTAAAAGGAAAAACTAACAATCATTCCACTGACCACTGACCACTGGTCATTTATTCACATAATTCATCAAATCAACATCATTTCCCAAAAGGATTTCGTTGGAATCAATTCTTTTTTCCAGAGGACCGTTTTCAAGTTTCAATACCCCACGCGGGCAAACTGCAGAACAGATTCCGCAGCCCACACAACTGGAACGTACAATGTTTTCACCTTTTTGCGCATAAGCGCGTACATCGATGCCCATTTCGCAATAGGTGGAACAATTGCCGCAGCTGATGCATTGTCCGCCGTTGGTCGTTATTCTGAAACGCGAAAAAAGCCGTTGCTGAAAACCAAGAATTGCAGCCATCGGGCAACCGAAACGACACCAAACGCGGTTTCCGAAGATTGGGTAAAAACCTACGCCAATCACCCCGCTAAAAACGGCCCCGATTAAAAAACCATAGCTTTGTCGAAGGGTTTCGGCTTCAAAAAGAAACAGGGTTTTTCCTGAAAAATAATGAAAACCTATCAATGTAATTATAATCAAGAAGTAACCAATTGCTCCCAAACGGGCGTCTTTCTGTAATTCTTCTCTTTTATAAATAAATGTCCCCACAAAAATTACCGTCAAGATTACTGCTACGGAAATCAGGAATACATCTTTGGTCAACCAATATTTTGAACTGTTATCGCCCAAATAGCTATGGACTACGGCCGTTGTCATCAAAACCACAAAAACCAAAACACTGTGTATTACCCAACGCTCTACCTTCCAAGCTATCTGCCGTTTATCACTTAAATGCCGAAATGGATCACCGGCGGTTTCGGCCAGTCCGCCACAGCCGCAGACCCACGAGCAATACCAACGTTTTCCGTATTTGTAGGTCAGAATTGGGGTAATGATAAAAATAGAAACAATTCCAAAAATCAACAATGCCAAGCCAATATCGCCAGCCGAAATAAATTGATCTACGCGGTATTGCTCAAAATTGTAGTAATTGAGCGGCCAGATATTTTTAAGATCGTAATAGGGAAGAGAAAAGGATTCACTGTTTAATCTCAGCATGAGTTCGGGAATCAAAAACGCGAAACCCAATTGAAAGAACATCACAGAATAGGTTCGCAATTTCTCGTATTTATTGTGGCGGTATTTTAAGATGAATTTTATCCCAAATGCCAAAATTGCCAAGGTATAAAGGGTTCCGTAAACAAACCATTGACTTGCGGGGCCACCGTTCAGCAATTTGCTCAAGGGGTCAAAAAGTGCTACTATTCCCTTGTTTTCACCATTCTTCACTAACCCCAAATACTGCGGAAACCAATAAAGTACCACATAAAATAGGGTGAGGATAACACCTAAAGCCCAAGCCCAAAATCCCTTCGAAGTGAGCGATTTAAAATACACGCCGTCATTTTTAATACCTTCGTGTTTGTTTAAATATGCTGCCGTGGAAAACCAGATGGTTCCTCCTCCCATCATTATTAAGGAGGCAGTGAGCCAAAGTGTTTTATTTGGAAAGTTTACATTTAATAAGGCCAAAAAAAGTATGGACAAACCTATCAAACCTATGGCAGAGGCGAGCTTTTGTTGTGTATTTATGGTTTTTGGCGGTTCTCCCGTAAGCGACATATTTCGTTGCACAATACTCATATGATTAAATGTTTACGGATTGGTTTAAAAATATTGATTGAATTTCCGCTTCATACTTTTTATAAAATTCAGGGTCGAAATTGGCTTGTCTGAGGTTTTGGATTACATAATCAACAGTTCTTTTTTCATTCAACCATTTATCAAAAACTTCGTGTTTCATACGTATTCCAAAGGTGTTTATTCCTAGAAATTCATTTGAATTTTTATTGTATGAAATAGTTACACAGCGTAGATTGCTCGCGCATTTCCAATGAAACTGAGCTTCGTAATCTTTCATTTTGTTTTCGGAAAAAACCCAGCCGTAGGTTTGGTATTCAATGTCAAAAAACTTTGCGCTGTTAAACCAGTTTCCGGGATTGTATTCAAAGGGTTTTCCGCAAATAGTCTGTGCCAAAGTCTCGCCCATCATTCTGCCGGTGTACCAAACCGCCTCTACGGGTGGGCGGTTCTCGATAGGCTCGCGCTGTTGGGCGCAATCGCCAATGGCATATACGTTTTCAATGTTGGTTTCCAGTTTTCGGTTTACCAAAATACCTTTATCGGTTTCAATTTTTGAATTCTTCAAAAAAGAAATCTGTGGCTTTACGCCTGTGGTAATTCCAACCACACTACATGGAATTTCCTCGCCTTTTTTGGTTAAAACGGAACCTACGTTGCCTTTGCCATCACCCAAAATTTTATCAAGTTGTTCGTTGTGTCTTAGATCAACTCCGTGTGATAGTATATGTTTTGAAATCATTTGGGCATCCTGTTTTGGAAGGACGTTGCTCCAAAACC
The DNA here is from genome assembly GCA_002733915.1 of Aequorivita sp. GTDB lineage: Bacteria > Bacteroidota > Bacteroidia > Flavobacteriales > Flavobacteriaceae > Aequorivita. The sequence continues at coordinate 517,916 of NVXN01000001.1, read as the reverse complement.
CATCTTCACGGACCAGCATGGTTACTTCAATATCACGTGTTCGGAGCATTTCGGCCATTTCAACGCCTATCAAACCGCCACCGACGATTACCGCGCGGGGACATTCTTTGTTGTTTGGTGCATTTTTTTCGAGTTTTTCCAAATCCTGTTTTGTCACCAAACCTTGTACGCCGTTCAATTCTAGACCTTCCCAACCAAACGTATTTGTTACCGAACCTGAGGCAATAATTAGTTTATCGTAGGTGATGATTTCACCACTTTTAAAGTGTAGTAGCTTGTTGCTTGTGTCAACGGTTTCAACATACCCTTTTTTAAGACCNAGCCTATTTTTTTCCCAGAACCAAGGTTCATAGGGTTCTATATCGCGCCAGCGCATATGGCCCATATAAACGTACATTAAGGCAGTGCGGGAGAAAAAATGATCGGCTTCAGCAGAAATTATGGTTATCTTTTTGTCGGAAAGTTTTCGGATGTGCCGAGCTGCTGTTATGCCTGCAATTCCGTTACCTATAATGACGATGTGTTCCATTTTTTTGATGCTGGTTCTCTTCAGGAGTCTATAAATTTACGCAATTAGAAGTGGGACAGTTTCAAAACAGATATTAATATTTCCATAAATTCTGAAATAAAACAGTAAATTCATCTTTAACTTAATTTACAAATGGGGCTAATTTACCGTTTTGTTTTTTGCCTTTTTCTGCTTTTCTTCATTTGCGGGTGTGCACAGAAAAAAGATGCTTCCCAAGAAAAAATAATTCAGAAAGCAGCTATTTCCAAAATAAACGGTGTGAGCCTTGTGGCGGCTCCAGATTCACTTTCCAATAAAAACATAGCTTCTTTAAAGGAAGTCAATGCCAATTATGTTACCGTAATGCCGTTCGGTTTTATAAGAAGTTTAAACCATCCCGAAATAATCTACGACCAAGAGCGGCAATGGTTTGGCGAAACGCGCCAAGGGGTAACACAATATGTTGAATTGCTTCACAAAAATGAAATTAAGGTAATGATGAAACCCCAAATATGGGTTTGGAATGGCGGATATACGGGTTGGGTTGAAATGGCTTCGGAAGCAGATTGGCTTCAACTTGAAATCACTTATAAAAATTTCATCCTCGATTTTGCAAAAGTTGCAGAAGCAAAAAATATTGAAATTTTATGTATTGGTACCGAATTGGAAAAATTTATTGAACACCGTCCTGAATATTGGAGAGAATTGATTGCTGAAATAAAAAAGATTTACAACGGAAAACTGACCTATGCCGCCAATTGGGATGAATACAAGCGCGTACCGTTTTGGGATGCGCTGGATTATATAGGTGTGGATGCTTATTTCCCAATTTCTAAGACCAAAACCCCAACCGTTGAAGAAACAAAAGCAGGTTGGGAGCGATGGAAAAGCGAATTAAAAGCTATTTCAGAGAAGGAAAACAAAAAAATCCTCTTTGCGGAATACGGCTACCGAAGTGTCAATTTCAGCGGGAAAGAACCTTGGAAAAGCGAGAGGCAAATGACCTCTGTAAACTTAGAGGCTCAAGCAAATTTACTGGARGGACTCTATCAAACAGTTTGGGAAGAGGATTGGTTTGCGGGTGGCTTCCTGTGGAAATGGTTTATTATAAACGAAAAAGTGGGAGGTCCCGATGATAATCAGTTTACGCCACAAAACAAACCGGCACAGCAGCTAATTTCAAAACAGTATTCAACCCACAAAGAGTAACTTTTAGTAGGCTATCTATTCTTTTTCATTTCTTCCAAATAATCCTTGGCGATGGCTGTTTTTTGGGTTTCAGTGAAAACCTTTCCTGCCAATTGAAAAAAGCTGTGCTCCTCATCGTCCAAGTGGTGCTCTACCTTTTCGCAAAGTTGCTTGGCATATACAAGCCACGCTGGGGTATCCATATCGGTTTCATCTACTTTCTCCATTAATTCGTCCATTTCGTGATGCTCCGCAATTCCGTGACGGGCGTGTTCCTGCATCATATCGTTGTGGATTAGGGGTGAATAGAACGTGCGTTCCTCTGCATCTGCGTGAATTTTTAATTCGTGCTTTAGTTTTTCCCACATTTCYTTWMWTSCTTTTGAATCACCCGATGTGGAGGTTACCAAACGACAAAGTTCGCGTTGTTTGTCGTGGTCTTTTCTAATAGCTTCAAAGATATTCATAGCGTTGTTTTTAGTAGTTTTCATTACAATATCCTAAAAAATTTAAAAAGAAGAAAATTTGAAAAGCGAAAGATTTTAAATCTGTTTAATTCTCAGCAATTTGTTTGGAAATATTTTGATCGGAATTTTTTGCGGAATGCCTTTGGTTTATATAGTTCAAATAATATTTGTATAATTCGTCGGCATCCGCTCCAAACCAATGTTTCACATAAATTGCCCAAAAATGGTATTGTAATTTCCAAATACCTTTTTGTCTATAAAGGCGTGCAGAAGTGGTAATACATTTTTGTATTACTACAAACTTCTTTCTTTTGTATAGCTCGGTGATTAAAATATTGTCTTCGTAAATAGTGTAGCTTTCATCAAAACCACCAATTTCATCAAAAAGTTTTTTAGTTATAAATTGACTTTGATCGCCACCACGACATGCACGCCACTGGAATTGCGTAAGCCATCCGGCAAGTTGCAGCCACCAATGGTTGCTATCAAATTTCATTCGGAAACAGCCCGCAGGATTTCCTTTTTTAACTTCGGAAAGAATGTGTTTATCGAAATTTTTCGGCGGAAAAGAATCTGCGTGCAGAAAGTAAAGTATTTCGCCAGACGCTACATGCGCGCCTTTGTTCATTTGCTTTGCACGACCTTTTTCTGAATTGATAATCTGCAAATTAAAAGGTCTCGACTGCGTTCGACCATACATGGAATTTACAATTTTAACTGTGTCATCATCACTTTCACCATCCACTAAAATCAGTTCAGTTTCATTTTCTCCCGAAAGATTCTTCGAAAGGTAATTCAATAACTCTGCAATGGTTGCGGCTTCATTTAAAACCGGAATAATGATGGAGAGCATTTAAGGTTTTTTTGGTTGCATGATGTAAAATAATAGGATTGGAGTAATTTGAACCAATATTTATTTCTGTTCATTCAAATTCCAGTTATAATCTTTGTAACTTAAGGTTGCGCCGGAATTTATCTTAGTATTTGAATATTTATTTATGAAACCAATAACATTTTGTTTGCCGTTAACCTTGTAATCTTTAGCGTACCAATCGAATATAGAGGAAACCTTTGGGTTGCTGGCTGAAATATCATTTTTATCACTATTTATGAATTCTGTAGTGGCGCGATCCAGTTGCTCGTTGATTTTTGCTGCAGTATATGCTTCGTCTATTAACTTGGGACAGGAAATAGAAGCACAGTTTATGGCGAAATGGATACGTGGCTCGTTCATTTTTCGAAGAATTCCGTTTTCAATTCCGCCGAGGGATAGCATTTTATCACCAACAGCCACACGGCCTTTAGTCCAGGCACCATCAATATCTTTTATACTTTTTACAGGATAATTTTCCACGATCAATTTTACGGTTGCGGCATTGTAAAGATTGATGTAATAAGCCAACAATTCCTGCACACTCCAGTTATCCGTTGGATTTTTTTCTGAAAGCATATTTAAATATTCATCCAGTTTGGCTTCGTCTTTTTTGAACCCTTTATAATCTACCATACCTTCACTGTCTACATATTTTTTCAGCAATTTGTTCCATTGTGAATGATTTACATTTACTGCAGAATTTGCGGTAGTTGAGGTGAGTTCGGACTGAACTTCTTTGGTGGGTTGACCTTGACTGCTAACGCCTGCGGCGGAAAGTAGATTGCAGCTTTGTAGTGAAAATGCCACAAAAAGTATGGTTGCAAGGTTAAATATGGTTTTCATTTTTGAATAAATTTTGGTTTTGAAATAATTACGAATTATTTCGCTGTCTGGTTTTGATGGGATACAATTCTTGGGAAATAAAGCTTGAAGGAAATTTTTCGTCCCCATCAAAGCCTAACTCTATATCCCTTCCATTGTACGGAATATGATTTGTTTTGAAAAGATAATCCCAAATACTCAAACTGATCCCGAAATTAACACCATATTGGGCGTGTTTTGGTAAAACTTTAGCGTGATGCCAAATGTGCATTTTTGGATTGTTGAAAACGTATTTCAAAAAACCATAGTCCCATCCCAGATTGGCGTGATTTAAATGACCGATGGCGAGCGCAGAGAAATGCACAATTGCAACCGATTCCACATCAAAACCACCAATGATGGCAAGCGGAATATATAGCAAGGATTTGTAAACCACAGGTTCCATCCAATGGTAACGCAGATGTGCCGCAAACCCCATCTCTTTTACCGAATGGTGCAATTTGTGAAAATTCCAAAGAAAAGGGGAGTAGTGCAGTAGGCGATGCGTGTTCCATTGCACAAAATCGGTAACGAGAAAGAATATCAAAAGTCCCAACCCGAAAGGAAGGGCATCCAAATCGAGAAGTTGGAAATCCAAGAGTTCCAATCCAACCATTCCCAAAAGATCGTTGAACACTTCAGCCGTGGCGTTTGAGAGGAAAATGAGCACGATTAAATTCAGTAGAAAAAAATTGAAAAACATATAAAAAGTGTCCAGCCAAAAATCTTTTCGGAAAATTTTTTGGTTTTTCCGCCAGGGAAATAAAAGTTCCAAAACCCAGACCACCAAAGAAACAACGATCAATCCGTAGAAATAGTTTTCCCAATGGAAGTGTGTAATTTCATTCCACAGATAGTTAAAGTAACCCTGGTAGGAGTTTTTAAAGATTTCAAAGTATTTTTCCACTGCAAAGTTTTATCTGTCTTTAGACGGAAAACGCCTGTGACTATTACAACACTTTAACAACAGCCTCCCCCGTCATAATGAAATGTAGATTCGCTAATAAAAATGTCATCACGATTTAAGTTTGCTATAGCTCCCGCGGTTTTATCACAAATTGCTAAGGGTTGGTTTTTTAAAAGGATGTGTCTTTTTTTATCATCAAAATAAGCTTCGCTTCCGTAATAAATAGCGGCTTTTCCCGTAAAAATACACGGTCCGTCTTCGGGCATTGGGTCTTTTATTGCAGCAACCTCAATTGATTCGATATAGATTAATTCGTCCGTTGGGTAGTTTTTTGGATCAAGAATTCGGTATGGTTTTCTAGCGCGAATTTCAATAGTGCCGAAACCTACATCGGTCAACGCTTTCACGTATTCAGCAATTGGAAGGCTTCCGCTTAAACAAAGTGCGCGAAGGCGCGAATCTTCGCGAAGGGTTTGATTCATTTGCTGTTCGCAAATCGGGTCGCTCATAACTAAACGTCCGTGAGGTTTTAAAACACGGTACATTTCTTTAATAGCTGTTTTAAGATCTTCAGCCTTAAAAATATTGAAAAGACAGTTTTGTGCCGCAACATCAATACTATTATCTTCTACAGGAAGGTTTAGGGCATCGCCTTTTTTTAAATCTACAAACTCACTTTTAAACCAGGGGTTTAATCTTTCAGCTTCCGCAAAGTTGTTTCGGGAAGCTTCAAGCATTTCATCTACCGTATCAACCCCAATAACGCCATTTTCAGTTCTATTGAAATATGAAAACTGAAGCAGTTCCATTCCGCCTCCTACGCCTACATAAAGAATTTTTGGATTGTTGGTAAGGTCTCGCGCATTTACGGTGCTTCCACAGCCGTAATTCATTTCCTGCATAATCTTAGGAATCTTTAGTCCGGGAAGTTCCCAAATGGGGTTTGTGGTGCAGCATAGCCCCACATCTGGGGTGAGTGCCGCTTGTTTGTATACGTCGTTTGTGATATCTAGATAGCTCATGGTATAATTCTAAAGTTGTTTGATTAATTCTGTAAATAGCGTAATCATATAAGGTTCTGCTTTTGCGGCCATTGCGATTATTTCTTCAATATTCACAGGTTTTAGGTTGTCTGGATCACATTCATCAGTTAGGATTGAAACAGCCGAAACGGGCAATCCCAAATGATTGGCGACGATAACCTCTGGCACTGTACTCATTCCCACTGCATCGGCACCTATTATTTTTAAATAACGATATTCAGCACGGGTTTCCAATTGTGGCCCAACCACGCTGACGTACACACCTTTGTGCAGTTTTATATTTTTTTCTGAAGCAATCTGCTCCATTTTCTGATTCATTTCAGCATTGTAAGGCGCGCTCATATCTACAAAACGTTCCCCGATTTTTTCTACTCCGCGAAAGGCAAGGGGCGAATCTCCCTGAAGGTTTATGTGGTCGTCAATTAGCATGATTTCACCTTTTTTGAAATTGCTATTTATAGCTCCCGAAGCGTTGCTTACCAGCAATTGCTTGATTCCCAAAAGGTGCATCACACGCACGGGGAAGGTAACATCGGTAAGTGAATAGCCCTCATAGACGTGAAAGCGGCCCTGCATAAGCACTGCTTTTTTCCCTTCCAACGTGCCGTAAATCAATTTTCCTTTGTGAAATTCAACGGTGGCCGTAGGGAAATTTGGAATGTGGTTGTAGCTTACTTCTGCCTCAACGTTCACCTTTTCAATTATTTTCCCGAGGCCGGTCCCGAGAATAATCCCTATTTCGGGTTTGTCAAACCCTCTTTGTTGAAGATAGGCCGCCGCTTCTTCAATGTATTTTAAAGTACTCATATTTTATAAAAAGTTTTTGTCTAAATAAGGTGGTAGAAATTGCTGAAATGCGTCAATCTCTTTAATGTCTTCAAAATAATCAACATCATTGCGTTCTTCGAGCAGAACATATTTTTCGTTTGGTAAATCTTTCAGCGTAGTTTCCAAAACGTTACTAGTTCCCCAATCTTTATTTTGAAATATTTCGGGATTTAATTCTTTCATTCCCAATAAATAATAACCGCCGTCGGTCGCGGGGCCAATCACGAATGGAGTTGTTTCTAGCACATCGTAAGCAGTTTCCAAATCATTTTTGCTTAAATCGAACATATCACTGCCAATGATGATTGCTTTTTCATAGCCCATGTCGAAAATTTCCGAAAAGGCATTTTTCATCTTTTCACCTAAATCATTTCCTGTTTGTAATTTTTTTCTGAAAATATCTGGATTCCAAATGTCATCACGATGCATGTTTTCTGAATAAAAAACATATTTATCCACATTTAATTTCTCTGTGATTTCCACTGTATGTTTCAGCAGAAACTTATAAATTTTCAGTGCGCTTTCATCACCAACCGATTTTGCCAAGCGCGTTTTTACTTTTCCCAATTCTGGGTTTCGCGTAAAAATTAGCAATGCCTTTTTTGAAGTGGGGAAATGAAAATCGAAAGCCATTTCATTGTCGCCGTCAGTTTGTTTTGAGGAAAGTAAGCCCATTTTTCAGTAATCAGTAATTAGTGTCAGTAAACAGGGTTTCCGACAGTTAAATATTTGCTCCAATGTTTGGAAAAGGCGTGCACATTTTCAGTTTCTTTTCCTGTGGAATCAATAACCGGATAGTCTTTATTTTTCCATTCAAAGATACCGCCGTAAAGATTTTTTACGGTATCAAAACCAGCATTTTTCAATTTTTCGGCTATTTTTTCGGAACGGATTCCAACCGAGCAATATACAATTACGGGAATATATTTATTCAATTTTTGGATTTGTTTTTCCTCTAAAGAAAAATTGTTATATCCAACATTTATTGCGGACTGTATGTGGCTTACATTAAATTCCTCGGGCTCTCGCGCATCCAATATTGTGACCGTGTCATTCATTTGAAACATGCGCAATTCTTCAACAGAAATGTAAGGGACACTTTGGGTGTTGTATTGTTTCAACAATTCATCAAGTGGCTTTTGACCCACCATCATACCTGAAAAAAGCAAGCAAACTAAGAATGTAAAAATTGTTTTCATGAAATTGTTTAAGCTAAAATAGTCGGTATTTATGTTGCCGTCGCGCCTTGGCAACTGCTTCCTGCTCCTGCCGTACAACCATAACAATGTTGGCTAATTATTATTTTTCGGTCATTGAGGATAACTTCGTTGTATTCTGAAATATGTTGAATTTTACTCGCTACTTTCAATTCCAGCATTTGGTTGAAATCACAATCGTATAAATAACCGTCCCAACTCACCGAAATGGTATTGCGGCACATAACGTTTGCAACAGCTGCGGGGTTGTATGCATCCACTAAGGAATACATATAATCTTCGTAATTTTCCGAAGCAATCAAATAGTCCAAAAATCTGGAAATTGGCAAGTTCGTAATAGCGAAAAGGTTGTGGAAATGTATTCCGAAATCTTCCAATAATGCTTTTTTGAAATCTTTTTCCATACTGGCTTGATCACCCGGTAAAAAGGCGCCGCTTGGGTTGTAGACCAAATCTAGTCGCAGGTCGCTGTCCGGCATTCCGTAACCCACAGCGTTTAATTCTTTTAATGCTTTAATCGACTGATCAAAAACGCCTTCGCCTCTTTGTTTGTCGGTTTTGCCACGAGTCCAGTGCGGCATGCTGCTCACTACGTGTACGTTGTGATTTTTAAAGAATGCGGGTAAATCGTAATACTTTTTGTTGGCGCGAATGATCGTCAGGTTACTTCGCACAATAAAATCTTTAATTCCGGCTTTGCTTGCCTCATCAACAAACCAACGGAAATCTGGGTTCATTTCGGGAGCGCCTCCAGTTAAGTCTAACGTATGGGCGCCCGTGTTTCGGATAACCTCCAAACACTGCTCCATTGTTTCGCGCGTCATTATCTCCTTTCGGTCTGGGCCTGCATCTACGTGGCAATGCTCGCAAACCTGATTGCACATATAGCCAACGTTAATTTGAAGAATTTCAAGTTTCTTCGGTCGCAGCGGAAACTGATCGGTTTCCTTTATTTTTTGTGAAAAAGTAGGAAGCTCGCCATTGGCAAATATGCTGTTGGAGAGTTTTTCCAACTGTTTATTTGCGATAGCAAGATCACTGTGACGTTTATGAAGAGATTGTTGTTTTTTCTTTTTTTCCTTAAGCATATAATTTTTTTCGAATGAAAATTCGGGAGAATGATTTTAAGCAGTTTGTCTTTTCTTGAGAAAGGACATGAGCATCAAACCAATACCAATTCCGAATAAACCTCCCTTTAAAAAATCGGAAAGGTTGATGTATTGTGTAAGTATAAATGTTGCTGCATTTACAAACAGACCTAGGGATAGAAGGGTGAAATTGATTTTGTTTTTCATAGCTGTTCTATTTTACATTTCAAGTTTGTTCACTTTATTCATCATTTGTACGCCGTGCACCAAGCTGGCTCCACTTTTAATAGCTGCTCCTACGTGAACTGCTTCCATCATTTCTTCTTTGGTAATTCCACGTTGTAGTCCGTCCTTTGAATAGGCATCAATGCAATAAGGGCACATTTCAGTATGGGCAACGGCAAGGGCAATGAGTGATTTTTCACGGGCAGATAGTGCGCCTTCTTCAAAGACTTTTCCGTAATATTCAAAAAATTTTTCACCGAGCTCTTTGCTCCATTCTGTGATATTTCCGAATTTTTTTAAATCTGCAGGGTCATAATAATTTTGTGAGGCCATAGGAGTGCTTTATATATAAGTACGAAATTTTAGGTGTTTTGGTTTTCAATAAAGGTAAATATAGGCAAGTAGTCTTTCACAAAGAGGCATGCTTACGAAAGTTTAACAATTTAATCAAAAGAATAAACAAAACCACTTTCCAGATTGTACTGTGAGTTTGGAATGCCAAGAGCGGGGGTTTCATCATATATAAATGTGTAAGTGGTTTTGAAGTCAAAGTTTTTAAATAAATCAATAAGCAGTGAACTTTGGTTTGATACACGATAATCTCCAAAGTCTTTAAGTTTAGGTTGATAATAAGTAGTACTTACAAGGCTTATGGTTTCGGTTGGGTACAAACTGAAGGAAAGGTAGGAAGTGCTCCTAAAATCGCGTTGAAGCGGTGTTACACCATCGCTGAGCTCCTCTTGTTCATACATTATATGCGTTCCCAAATAGAATTTATAATTTTCTGAAGTAGTTAGTTTAAAGCGCGGTCCCGTTCCAACGAGTCCCCTAAAATCTATTTTTGAAACTTTGTTATACTGCGCTTGCCCAAAAACCTCCCATGCTATTCTAGGATGAAACCTATAGTTATAGCGAAGATGGGTTATTCCCGCATTCTCAAATTTGTTGCCTTCAATGTTTTTTAATTCAATATCATTCTTCAACAGTACCAAATGCTTATTCATTTTGTATTGTAGGTGTGTACTGCTGCTAAAGGCGAAATAGTCATTTACATCGCGTTTCAACGAAAAGCCAAGACTTACAGAACCTGAAAAGCCAGACGTATCAGTTACTTTCCGAAGCGATTCGGCATTGAGTATTTGGGATTTTGCAGTAAATGAAAAGCAAATGAAGAAAAGCGCAATTAGATATTTCATGCTAATTTTCAATAATTGGTTAGTTATCTTAAAAATAATCAAAAGGTTTAAATAAGAGGAATTTACTGGTTTTCCAGATAATTTTTTAGAACCATGGCTTGGTTGTGTTTTTCATCCTTTGCCCCATAGAGAAGTGTGAGGCGTTTATCTTTTGCTTTTTCCAACAGTTGTTGTACCAGTTTTGAATGGCCTTCAAGTTCTTTTTTATATTTTTTTGAGAAATCATCAAATCGTTTTTCTTCGTGGTCAAACCATTTTCGAAGATCCGTTGAAGGGGCGATTTCCTTCATCCATTCGTCCAGTTTTGCATCTTCCTTGCTTACGCCACGTGGCCAAACACGATCTACCAAAATCCTTGTACCATCACGGTTGGCTGGTTTTTCGTAAATACGTTTTGTTTGAATGTCCATAATTTCACAAATTCCAAAAGATTATTCGCCCCAGTTGGCAATTTCTTCATCGGTCCAAAGTGTAGGGAAGAATTTACGCTGTTGGTATTTTGGATGTAGGTATTTTTTCCATTCCGAACCGCCCGTTGCGGTTTTATTTTCCCCTTTGCTGTTTAAATAATGCTGTGCGGTATCTAAATGTACCATAGGCCAAGCGACGTTGTAAAAATGATCAAACTGTTGCAACTTTTCTTTTAATTCTTCGGAAGGGTTTTCCATTTGGGCCACTCGTTCTTCCAGCGTTTTTCCTTTTAAATTTTCAGCCAGTGCTTTGAAATCTGCTTCATATTTTTTGATGAAAAGCTGAAGGGTGAGTGTCATTTTTCCAGTTTTTCTGTTCAGACCGGCGTCCTTCCAATAAATATGTGTGAAGTAATCATCAAGTGTGGGGTTTCGCGGTAACCTTTCCTTTCCTTCGGAATTGATTAAATTTTCAAGCCGGGTACTGTAAAGTTCCAATATTCTGAACTGTGCGCTCTGAAAACCGCTAGCAGGGGTTAGGGTAGAACGGAAGGTGTTATAATCTTCATAGCTCATGCCATCTTTCATAATATCGAAACTGGCGATGAGCATTCGGGTGTATCTTTTTAAACGATCAAGTTTTGTCAACCAAATATCCTCTGAAAGGTTTTCACCCTCAGAAAGTTGTTTTATTTCGTGGATCATCATTTTTAGGGTAAGTTCTGTTACCTGATGGTACATCACGAATATTTCTTCATCCTTAAAATCAGTTCTTGTTTTTTGGAGTGAAAGCAAGGTGTCCACTTGAATATAATCCCAATAGGTTATGGGTTTTGCCTGTAAAAGTCCCTTGAGGTAGGTTTCGGGATTTTCGCCCAAGTTTTTATATTTCTCTTCAATTGCTTTTATAATTTCTGTATTGTCCATTTTGTCTATTCTGATAAAAACTCTTTAAAAATAAAGGATATTTTCGGTTTTTTTAAGTATTCTAACATACAGTTTTAAAGAAAAAGCCCTGTTACAAACTTTGTAACAGGGCTTTGATATATTTGTATGCTTTTCAATTAATAAAAAGTAGCACGATTATCTTCAATATCTGCTTTCTTCTTTAATGCATTGTAAACAGCATTTTGTGAAGCAGGAGCGGCTTTGGTACTCAATTGGTTAGCATAATTTACGTAAGATTCCATTTTCGGAGCTGGATTGAAAGCAGTAGTCTTAACTTTATAAACGCCGTTTTTACCATCAATCAGACTAGTAGTCTGGCCGGGTTTTGTTCCAAAAGCTGCGCCCACTACTTTCGGTTCGCTCGTTGCGCCGATCATAGGGTTTGCCATTGTAACGCCTGTGGCTGTTTGCACGCTTACATTTTGGTTTTTGGCAATTTCCTCAAGGGTATTTCCAGATATAGACTCACGTATTTTCTTGGCTTTTTTCTCATTTAAAAGGATCGGTTTTACTGTAGCCGAAGCTTGCTCAACACTCATTAATCCTTTTTCATTTTTACGCGTAAGTTCAGCTATTATATATCCTTCCGGAATACTGAATCGTTTTATGTCACCAACTTTTGTGTCATCTTCAAAAGCCCAATTAACTATAGGGCGATTAGCGCCAATACCGGGAATATTGGCCTCCATCTTTCCAAGATTATTTACGGGCTTTACTTCCAGATTCTGTGCTTTTGCCAATTCTGAAAAATCGCCATCCTGTAAGGCTACTTCAAACTTAGAAGCTTTTGAAAAAACATCATTCATTGTTTTATCTGAAGCCTCTATTTCTTTAACAACAGTAGCAAGCTTTATTGCTTTTTTGGGCTCAGACTGTTTTCCTACTTCCACAATGTGATAACCGAAATCAGTTTCTATAAGACCAATGGTTCCTGTAGGATTGTTGAAAATGAATTTGTCAAAAGCCGGTACCATTCTTCCAGGTGTGGAGTTTCCTAACTCACCTCCGTTATCTTTTGAACTGTCATCAGAAAATTCGGTTGCAAGCTCCGCAAATTTAGACTTGTCTTTTTTCAACACGCCCAAAATACTATCGGCTAATTTTTGAGCCTCTTCCTTGGTTTTTGTAATAGTTTCGGGAGCTCTTAAAGTTCCGACATAGCGAATTAAAATATGCTTTGATTCAGCAGAATCAGGCATTTTTTTGGTTTCCAAAACTTTGGAAAGGTAGAATGAATTGTCAACCTTATAAGGTCCGTATATTGCGCCTTCGTTCAGATTGATCAGGGTGTCTGCAACTGTTTGGGGCAGTTCGTCCTTAAACATCCAACGGTCGTAGTAAGGAACGTCAGAGTTTGCGTTTACAAACTCTTCATAATCTGTTGTGTTTCTGAAACCGGCAATGGTATCATTGCTTTTGGTGTCTTGGTTGAACTCTACCTTGTTATTTAGCAAAGCAGCAGTTTCAGTTTTTGCTTCTTCAATGTCTGATTCTGATGGTTCTTCAGAAAAGAATACATATTGAATGTCAGCCTGTGCCTCAACTTCATATTCATTAGGATGTGCGGCAACATACTTTTTTATTTCTTCATCAGAAACTTTTACCTCCTCATCCGCAATTTTGCTATAAGGAACCATTACATAAYTAAAATTTAGATTGTCGTTCTGGAAATGGTATTCTTGCTCCCCTTCTGCAATTGTGGTACGCAAACCGCCTTTTACCATATTTAAATAGGTACGCTGAAGTACAGCGTCTGCAGTATTTTGTTCAAAGTTTAACCACTGCTGGTACATTTCAGGAGAAGAAGCTTTAATGCTTGCAATATATTCCTGTATTTTGCCGTCATCAACCTGGCCAGCTTCGTTTAGAAAAGTTGGATTGTTTGCCAATGAAGATTTAAGGGCGTCATCCAATTGGGCTTTTTCAACGGAAAGGCCTGCTTTTTCATATTGCTCATCTAAGATTACGCGACGAAGTTCACGGTCCCATACCATATTTACGGCTTGTGAGGTATTGGCATTGGGACCCATGCTACGCTGAGTAGCTTCTACCTCTTCCATAAAGCTTTGTCTGGAAATATCGGTGCCATTAACTGTGGCAATGGTGTCTTGAACTTTTGTGCCGCCGCCTTTGGTTAATACATCACTTAAAATAAAGGCGAAAAGCGCCAATGCAATAATGAGGATAAGAAATATCCCACGTTTTCTAATACTGTTTAAGATTGCCATTTGATGTTCGTAATTTATATTGCTTCATTTTCGCATTTGCGAAGAGCAAGGGTTTGGTTGTGATATTCTTCTAGTTCCTAATATATAATAAGGTTCTGAAAGTATTGTTTTTTTAATTATTTAGGGGGCGAAAATACCATTTTCCTGCCATTAATAAAAAAGTATATTAAAAAAAGTGAGATATAATTGAAAATCTAATCCTCGGAAAGGTTTTTTACTTCCACGAGTTCAATTTTGGTGCTTGAAACTTCTAGAATTGTAAAAATATAATCTTCAATTTCAACGGTTTCGCCTTGTTCCGGGATTTCTTCGGTATGGTTCACTATCAGCCCGCCCAGGGTTTCGTAGTTTTCACTTTCTTCCAAATCCAACTTGTAGGTTTCATTTAGATAATCTACTTCCAAGCGCGCTGAGAATTTATAATGGCCATCGCCCAGTTCTTCTTCAATAAGGGCAATGCTGTCGTGTTCGTCTTCAATATCACCAAAAAGTTCTTCTATAATATCTTCTACAGTAATTATTCCGCTGGTTCCGCCATATTCGTCTATCACTACGGCAATACTTTTTCTCTTTTTGCTTAGAATGCCCAATACATCTTTGACGAGCATGGTTTCGGGAACAAACACAACGGGCATCAGGACCTTTTTGATGCTGGCAGGCTTTTTGAAAAGTTCAAAGGAATGCACGTAGCCCAAAATATCGTCTATATTTTCTYTATAGACTAAAATTTTTGAAAGGCCGGTTTCGGTAAAAATTTTTGCGAGCTCCTTTGGGGTTGTGTCAATTTCTACTGCCACTACTTCTGTACGCGGTATCATTGCCTCGCGCGATTTTACTTCGGAAAAATCAAGGGCGTTTTGGAAGATCTGTATTTCAGAATCCATTTCGTCCTGGGTTTCGGCAATCTCCATTTGTTCAGAAATGTAATTTCCTAGTTCCAATTTGCTGAAACTTAGTTGTACGGTATCGCCTTCAGATTTGAATATTAATTTCAGCACCAAATCTGAAATCCAAATGATAAATTCAGAAATCAAAGAAAATAGAAAATAGAAGAAATATGCGGGAACCGCAAAAATTTTGACCAAGCTATTTGCATAAATCTGAAAGAAAACTTTTGGCAGAAACTCTGCGGTAAGCAAGATTACAATCGTAGAAATTATGGTTTGTATAATTAAACCTGTAAACCCAG
The DNA here is from genome assembly GCA_002733915.1 of Aequorivita sp. Classification (GTDB taxonomy): domain Bacteria; phylum Bacteroidota; class Bacteroidia; order Flavobacteriales; family Flavobacteriaceae; genus Aequorivita. Next base: position 502,739 of record NVXN01000001.1, on the reverse strand, counting down.
CAATGGGGATGTATTCCATTAGCAGATCGCCCATAAAGAAACCGTAGATCACCAGTGCAATATTATTGCCTACAAGCATGGTGGCAATAAACTTAGAGGGGCGTTTGGTTATTTTTTTTAGAATTCCTGCTAGAAATGTGTTTTGTTTCTTTTCAATTTCAATATGAATTTTATTGGAAGAAACATAGGCAATCTCCATACCTGAAAAGAAGGCGGAGAGTATAAGCATTGTTAAAATGATAATAATACTGTAATCCAAATCGAGTGTATGGGTTATTTTGAAATTTAAGCTTTTGGTCTACAAAACCAACTATTTTCTATTCTGTTCTTCCATTTTCTTTCGAAAATTTCTTTTAAAAAAGAACATAAACACAGCAAGAATAACAAAGAATATAAATAAGTAGGCCCTGTTGGGGGCGTCATTCCAATTGTTTATAGCTTCATATGCAAAAAATGCTGCAATAATGAGATAAGCGTATTCAAAAAAACGGTAAACTTTAGTTAGCATCTTCTTTTTTGGTTTTGTCTACTAATTGTACTCCTTGGTTTTTTCTGGATAGGAAGGTAGTAAAATCTTCGCTACTGTCAAACCCCACGGCGCCATCATTATATGAGCCGTCCTTAAATTTAATTTGGTAAGGTTGGTCTGTAAAAACCCATTTATTTTTTTGGTCCCAATAAAGCTGATTTGCTTTTAAAACCACACTATCTGCTGTAATTACCACAACATTGTCCTGTAAATCTACTAAGCCAGTGTTGTCAAATTGAATGGCATAATCTGCCGTTACCGTATTTTTTTTTCCTTTTTCATCCCAAAATCGAACTTCAATGCCATTGGGAAATTCTTTAAATGGAAATTCCAAGTTTGAATAATCCAGTAGTTTGGGAGCCAAAAGGTTTGTCACCAATTTTCCAGAATCAGTGTATTTAAAGTTGATGTCTATTCCTTCAGCTACTGGAGCGCCATCTGAAAGACTCATCTTTTTAACGTTTTGGTAATTACTCTCACATGCAAAAAGCGTGATGGCCAATACCAGGGCCATCACGCTTTTAAACATATTTATTGTGGTGTACATTCTTATAAGTTAGGAACTCTAACGCTTCCGCCAACCCAACAGTTAAAGGTAACGGTTTTTCCCGCCATTCCTTCAGAAAAGATATCGCTAGCTTGCGGGGCCCGTTGTCTATAGCTGCTTGCGGCAGCACGAGCATTTCCTGCAACGGTACCATCAACACGGGCTGCTTTGTCCATCATGTCGGCTGCAAGCCAATACATGGCTCTTTTTTCAAATACAGTGGTGCCACAGTTGTTTGCACTGTCAGCATACATTGAGCCAATTTTATAATAGGCAATACCTGCAGATGGTTTTACATCAATCATTTTATTGTAATAAGATCTTGCAGTTCCGTAGCTTCCTTTTTTACGGTAGTTTTCGGCTATACTGTAATAAATCCTAGCTTTTTTGGAATTATCCTTTTCAAGATCTGCCGCTTGGTTGAAGTATTCTAGTGCTTTTGAAGCTTTCCCTTCCGCTTCAGCTTGTTTTCCTAATAAATAGGCCGAGGTAGAACTTGGCTCCAATTCGTGAAGGCGAACTGCCAATTTATTTGAAAGAGGCGTTTCACAATCTTTGGCATCCAGTCTGTTACTTGCAGATTTTAACCAATCAATATCATTCTTTTTTGCTTCGAAGTCTTTTTCGTAGAAAGGAACAAGATTGTCACAATCTGCTAATTTACCCAATGTTGCATTTACACTTCCTTCAACAGTAGCGTACACCCCCAAGTTGTTGTCATAAACATCTTTTGCGCGTTTCTCTTTATCGGTTAGTGTATTTCCTGCTTCTTCCTTATCCATTAATGGAGTAAGTTTTGATGCAAGACTATTTTTTTCAGAATCTATTTTGCTGATTACTACGTCATATAGGTTGAAAATTTCCTGAAGGTCTTTTTCTCCGCTATTGTACAAATCTACAGCCAGGGAAAAGTATGTGTATAAACTTTTTCCGCTGGTGAAATCTTCTGGATATTTTGTAAAAGCTTCATCAAATGCTTTGAATTGTTCTGCCTTTGATCCAAGATTATTGTCAAATTTTATTTGAGCAATTGTTGCAAGAACGTCCCCTTMMTKGRTTTGCTCAGGAAAGTTTTGCAATCTTAATCTGTATGCCTGAATTAAGTCTTCAACTTTGCTTTTATCGCCTTTTTCTTCAATGAAGTATTCAAACATCTTTACGCCATATTGGTAGATAGCAAGATTGTAATCTGCACATTCTTTTATCAATTTCTCGTAATGGGGAAGAGCAGCTTCGTAATTTTTTATTTTAGCCGGCTCTGTAAAATAAGAAAGTGATRWTGCACAATCATCAGGAGCTTGTGCGAATGATTTTCCCGAGAAGGATAGTAGTAGAATTGTGAATAATAGAACAAATTTTGTTTTCATGGTATTTTTTTTATTGGTATTAATCATATAATCTTTTTTCGAACCAACGGTCATTTAAAGAGAAGCTTAAAAAGGTGTTAATAAAGTTTTCTTGAATCAAGCCAAAGTCGGTGGTTCCACGTCTTCCGATTTCAACTCCTAAGTTCATATTAGAGAATAATCGGCCTACGGGCAATCCTAGTCCAAAAGATATGCCAAACTCGTTTATGTCTTGTCCATTCACCTTTAAACCGGTCTGTTCAAACCTTGCTCCAGCACGATAAACCACTCTTTTAAAATAATTTCCAAAAGAATTATAATTGGGTATATAATAACCTCCCAAGCGAAACTTAGAGGCATTTTCATAGCTCACATTATCAATAGTAAAGGCACGATTTGTAAAATTACTGGTTTTTTGGTTTGTGAATTCTGCGCCAACTCCCCAATATTTTGGTCTTTCTATGCCAGCGCCAACAGTAATTTGTGAAGGAAAAGTAAAGTCTGTATCGGCCACTGTGATTTCTCTTTCGTCAATAGTAAATATTCCCGCAGGTATTATAGACACTGTCGAAATTCTTCTGTAGTTTTCTGAAGTAAAATTGGTGCCCGGTGTAAATGTTACAGAACCGGTAAGTTGTAGGTTCTCAGTAACCATTCTTTTATACATGGCTCCAAAATTAAAACTAAAACCCAATACATCAGACCTATTAAATGTTCGCGTGCCGTACTGTAGGTCGCTTTTTTGAGTAGTGGCCGTGTTTTCTATCTTTCCGAAATTATAGTTTGCGTCAATACCTACACTAAGCGCTGTGGTTACCTGATAGCCTAGCGAAAGATAAGCTCGGTTTAGGCCACCACTGCCTTCGTATTGGGTAAGCCCGTCTGGCAATTCTGAATTGAAATCATAACCTACGGAAGTATATGGAATTATTCCAAAACCTATTCCGAATTTTCCCGTCGGAATACCCATCGCAATATAATCAAGCGTTGTGGTAGAAGTATTTTGGCTATCGGTTTCGGTTTTCTGCTTTGACGCTTTATGGCTGCCTCCCACTGAAAAATTAATCAATCTTAAACCTGCATATGAAGCAGGGTTTTGAAGATTAATATGGATACTATCAGAAAAAACGCCCAAACCTCCCATAGATCTATTTTCAGCGGTTCCGCGAAATTTTAAGGTTCCTATACCATAATATGAATATGGAGATGTGGTTCCTTCCTGGGCCACTGTTACACCTGCAATAAGTATAAATAAACCGACTACTATTTGTCTAAACATCAATGTTTGTTATATTCTAAAATATGGTTCAAGCCCTCCAATAAAAAATTTGAGTTGGCAAAGATGTCATTTTTTATGGTTTCTCGCAAAAAATGTGCGTCTCCTCCTGTTAAAATAACTGTTAAATTGTCGTAATTTTTTTTATAGGCTTCAATAAAACCCTCAATTTCGTACAAAACCCCATTCACTACACCCGAATGTATAGACGTAGTTGTACTGTTACCTATAAATAACTTAGGATTGTTTGCCTCCAATAATGGTAGTTTATCCGTAAATGTATGTAAAGATTTATATCGCAATAACATACCGGGAGAAATGGCTCCTCCTAAATATTCGTTTTCAGAATTCAGAAAATCATAGGTAATGCATGTTCCTGCATCAATTACCAAAACATTTTTTTTAACGTATAGATGGGCAGCTGCGCTTACCAATGCAATACGGTCAATTCCCAATGTGTGAGGCGTGCCGTACCTATTATTAAAGGGAATTTTTGTTTCGTGGTTTAAAAATAAAACTTTACAGTATTGCTGTATTTTTGAATACTGATGTTCTGAAAGATTTGAAACTGAAGAAACAATGCAATCTGCAATAGCTGGAAAGTTTTCAAAAAATTCAGCAAGTGTGGCCAAAAAATCTGATTTAACACAGGTTTTTTTNATGCTTTAAAATTCCAGAATCAAACACGCCAAGCTTTACCAACGTGTTCCCAACATCAATTACAAGATTCATTTTTGTGAATAAGGCGATAAAAATACAACTACGCTAATGAAGTAATTGTTAAGGCTCTATTAAATTGAAGAAGATAATCTTTTTATTTTTTTAATTATTGTTTTGCAAAAACGAAAATAGCTTTATATTTGCCGTCTCAATAATGGTGCCTTAGCTCAGTTGGTAGAGCAACGGACTGAAAATCCGTGTGTCCCTAGTTCGATTCTTGGAGRSAMYWCAAAAACCCNANNNNRCTKWTKCNGGGTTTTTTGTTTTTAAAATATTTGTTTAGAGTTTATTGCTTCATCATTTCCCCAAAAGGAACAATTGTCCCAAACCCTTTTTTCCTAAAATAATCCATTTCATTTTCATCTCCGGTAGCCAAAACAAAATCTCCGCCCCAAGCACCCAAACTCTTTATTGCTCCCGAATAATCACTAAAAAGTTGCTCTTTGATTGTGGGGAGTTTAATATTTTTTGAAATGATTTCTTCGTGAACATTCATCAATTTTTCAAAGTCTGAAAGGGAATAACATACCAACAATTTATTGCTGATATCTGAAATTCTTTGAAGGACTTTTTTATCTACTGAAGCTTTTTTAAATCTCGTAACCTCTTTTTTGCTGTCCTGTTTTTTATTTAAGTGCACAAAAAATACAGACTGCGTAAAATCCCACGGAAGATGTATTTTTCTATATTCAGGATTTCCATTTTTCAACTCATATAAAATAGGAGTGTCATTTTGTGCGGCGGCAATATCATAACCACTGCCGCCAAAACTATTGGCGAGCAGCGCAAAGCCGTCTACACCTGCCCACTGTGCAATATTGTTTATCAATGTTGAAGAAGTGCCCAAACCCCAATTGCGCGGAAAATCCAGTTTTGTTTTTACCTTAAACCCATTTTGTTCCAAAAGAAAAGTGGGATTTAGTTTTCTGGCTTCACAAAGTATTTTTGAAAGCGTTTTTGAAATGTTATTCCTGTTGTTTGAGACTTCTAAATTTTTTAAGTCAAAATAATCCTCATACCAAACAGATCCGTTTTCGTCATAGCTTTTCCAGTAAATTTCTTTTTTTTCTGAAAAATCAACTTCCAAAGATTGCCCATATTTAGTGGGAATGGCCAAGGCTGTTGCTCCTTTCAGCACCACATATTCGCCCGTTAGCAATAATTTTCCGTTGCTGTGGAACTTTTGCATAATTATTTTCTCAGCTTTTCTAGAAAAGAAACTACAGCGCTATGTGAAACCGCATTTTCTTTAAAATAGTCAATCGCTTTTTCTTTTTCAGCTTTATTAGCTTTTAATTGATTCAAAATATTCATCAAGTGCATTTTCATATGTCCTTTTTGGATTCCGGTTGTTACCAAAGAACGCACAGCAGCAAAATTTTGCGCCAGTCCAGCGACTGCCAAAATCTCCATCAATTGCTTTGCATCGGGTTTTTGAAGAATTTCAAGAGCCAGTTTTGTCAATGGGTGAAGTGACGTCAATCCACCAATGGTACCGACTGCCAAAGGCAATTCAATCCAAAAAGTAAAAATGCCCTCTTCAATTTTTGCGTGTGTCAAACTGCTGTAATAGCTGTTTCGGGCAGCGTATGCGTGTACGCCGGCCTCCACGGCGCGGAAATCATTTCCTGTTGCCAAAACCACCGCATCCACTCCGTTCATAATCCCTTTGTTATGTGTTACGGCACGCCGCGATTCTGTTTTGGCGATTTCAATGGCGCGTACAAACTTTTCAGCAAATTGCCTGCCTTCGTAATGTTTTGTGGTAAGTTCCTCCACTTTGCAGCTTACTTCCGCACGCACCAAACACTCAGGAACGTAATTGGAAAGAATGCTCATAACCACTTCCGGATAGGTTTCTTTTTTTTGGAATGTTTCAAAAGTTTTGGCTTCTTCCTCAAAAGTATGCGCCATCTGCTCCAAACAACTGTTTATGAAATTAGCCCCCATGGCATCTAAAGTTTCAAAAGTAGCGTGAATGTAAAAATAACCGTCTAAAATATGCGATTTATCTACTAATGTAAGCTCCAACAGTCCACCACCACGGGCTTTCATGTTTTTTTCAATGGATTCAATACTGTTGCGAAGTTTTGGTTTTACAACTTCAAAAAATGTTTCCATGCTTTTTTCATCTCCATAGAAATTGAAATGAATTTGCCCGTTTTTTTCCGTGGAAATCACGCTGGTCTTAAAACCTCCACGTTCCAACCAAAATTTCGCGGCATTGCTAGCGGCAGCTACCACCGAACTTTCTTCCGTTACCATGGGCAGGGCAAATAGTTCTCCGTTAATCAAAAAGTTAGGTGCAATGCCAAAGGGCAGGTAATAGTTGGAAAGGGTATTTTCTATAAAATCGTCGTGGAGTTGCTGCAATTGTGCATCTTCATTCCAATACTTTTTTAGAATTTGAACGGAATCAGAATTGCTTTGCAAGTAATTTTTTGCAAGCCAATCAATTTTTTCGGCTTTTGTTTTTTTTGAAAATCCAGAAACAGGTTGGTTCATTTAAATAAGTGTCATTTAGTGGCAAAGATAATATTTCAGTGTGGTTTCTTCGGAATCTTGTAAAAAGAAAAGGTTTTTAAGAATTAAAACTTGTTCTTAAAAACCCTTTCCATTCAACTTAAAACGAAATATCCATGATCAAATTAAAATATATCGATGGATTTCCATTTGGATATTCCAGCTGTCAAAAAAATCGGACAGCGGAAAAGTCAATTTATTTTAAGCTTCCTTTTGTTGTGCGTCTTTGGTCGGTTTTGGGCGGATATTGAATTTTTTGCGTCTCGGTCTCAATTTTCCGAAACTTCCAATGTTTATCTTTCCACGTTTAGTTTTTTTGTCACCTTTACCCACTATTTTTTGTTTTGTTGTTTTTTAATGGTTTTTTTATCTATATCAAACTCATTAGTTTGCTTATTGGTCTTTCCGGTTGGGTTTGTGGGATGTTTTTGCTCTGTGTCTCTTTCAAATTTCTTAGCCATAGTATTATTTTTTTCGTTTATAATTGAATACCTAAAATAGAGAAACCAAATCACAAATTCCCTTAAACCATTGCTAAAGAATGGTTAAACCTTCCGAATTGAATCTACAAATGCTGAAATTCCTATTTTTCCTTTTTCTGAGAGCATTTTAATAAACGCACTACCAATGATTGCCCCTTTTGAGTGGTTGGCGGCTTGGGAAAAAGTCTTCGAATCCTGAATCCCGAATCCCACAATCAAAAGATTTTTAAGTTTCATTAAAGCAATACGCTCAAAATATTTTTCCTGAATTTCCCCAAAACCTTCAGAACTTCCGGTAACACTCGCGCTGCTCACCATATATATAAAACCTTCGGAAGCAGAATCAATTTGATGAATGCGGTCTTCGGACGTTTGCGGTGTAATTAAAAAGATATTCAGTAATTCATATTTTTTGAAGATTTCAGCATAATTTTCCTCGAATTCGGCCAAAGGAAGGTCGGGAAGTATTAGGCCGTCAACACCAACTTCTGAGCATTTTTTACAGAATTTTTCAATCCCATATTGAAGCACGGGATTGAAATATCCCATAATAATCAAGGGAAGAGAAACCGTTTTCCGAATATCTTTTAGCTGCTGAAAAAGCAAATCGGTAGTCATTCCGTTTTTTAAGGCAACTTGCGAACTCGCTTGAATTGTGGGCCCATCGGCCAACGGATCGCTAAACGGCAAACCGATTTCAACCATATCTACACCATTGTTTTCCAACTGTTGAAGGATTTCAACCGTGTCGTCCAATTTTGGGTAGCCTGCCGTAAAATATATTGAAAGCAGTTTTTTGTCTTCGGAAATTTTCTGCTGAATTCTATTCATTATAATTCGAAATGTTTAATATATGTATCCAAATCCTTATCGCCTCGGCCGCTCAAATTCACAACAACTATATTCTCTTTTTTGAACTTCCGGGACTCAAAAATTGCCAACGCGTGGCTGCTTTCAATGGCAGGAATAATACCTTCCAGCTTACAAAGTTGCATTCCGGCCTTCATCGCTTCATCATCGGTTATTGAAATGAATTCACCTCTTCCGCTTGCAAAAAGATGGGCGTGCATAGGGCCCACCCCTGGATAATCCAAACCAGCCGAAATAGAGTAGGGTTCGGTAATTTGTCCGTCAGCAGTTTGCATCAAAAGCGTTTTACTTCCGTGAATAATCCCCACTTTTCCCAACGCTGAAGTTGCCGCACTTTCGCCACTATTAATTCCTTTTCCAGCGGCTTCCACAGCGATAATTCCAACTTCAGGTTGGTTTAAATAATGATAAAAAGCGCCAGCTGCATTACTTCCACCGCCAACACAGGCTACTACAAAATCTGGATTTTCACGTCCTTCTTTTTCTTTGAGCTGTGTTTTTATTTCTTTCGAAATTACGCTTTGAAACCGTGCCACCATATCAGGGTACGGGTGCGGACCAACAACACTTCCAATGATATAATGTGTGTTAATTGGATTGTTAATCCAATCTCGAATGGCTTCATTTGTGGCATCTTTTAGTGTTTTGCTGCCACTGGTGGCGGGAACCACTTTTGCGCCCAGCATTTTCATTCGCGCAACATTTGGTGCTTGTCGCTGAATGTCAATTTCGCCCATAAAAACAATACATTCTAAACCCATTAAAGCACAAACCGTTGCGGTTGCAACTCCGTGCTGGCCTGCGCCTGTTTCGGCGATTATTCGGGTTTTTCCCAACCGTTTCGCCATTAAAATCTGGCCGATGGTATTGTTCACTTTGTGTGCGCCTGTGTGGCAAAGATCTTCGCGCTTCAAATATATTTTTGTACCGTATTTTTCCGAAAGACGTTTCGCGAAATAAAGTGGCGTTGGCCGGCCCACGTAATCTTTCAGCCGTTGTCGGAATTCCTTTTGAAAAGATTCCTCAGCCATTATTTTTAGGTAATTCTGCCGAAGTTCCTCCACATTTGGGTACAGCATTTCGGGAATGTATGCCCCGCCAAACTCGCCGTAATAGCCTTTTTCGTTTACGTTATAATTCATTCTTGATTTTTTTTAAAGCTTCAATATTTTTTAAACCTGGCTCAATTTCAAATTTGCTATTCACATCAATTGCGTGGATGGGAAGATCGGTTCTTAGAAATTCCTTCAATTCAGCAATTTCCTCCAAACCAATACCGCCGCTTAAAATGAATGGTTTTTTAGATGGATAATTTTTCAGAATTTCCCAATTGAAAGTGTAACCATTTCCACCTTTATCTTTTCCTTTTGTGTCGAAAAGGAATTTATCTACTTTGTTTTCAAAAATTTTCAGAGGGCTGAAATCAAACTCGTCGTCAACGTTAAAAACCTTCCAAATCAATACATCTGGACAGTACAAAGTCAAATAACCCTGTAAGTCGAGCACATATTCTTTCGTTTCATTGCCGTGAAGTTGGATTACATTCAATGAATATTTTTTGCACAAATCAATTACTTCTGAAATTTTTTCGTCCACAAAAACACCGACTTTCTTTATTCCGAGTGGAAGTGAAGGAATTTCAYYTTCWRWWMWWYKMKKKMWWTWYTCATAAAAAANNTAAAACCCAAATAATCCGGCTGAAGCTCGGCAACTTCAGCAATATTGTGTTTCATTCCGCAAATCTTTAAAAGTGGTTTCATCGCAAATTTTGAATAAATTGTTTTGCGGTTTCCCCTGGATTTTCGGTTTTCATAAAATTTTCGCCAATCAAAAAACCTTCAAAACCGTATGTTTTTAATTCATTTATGGTTTCAACATCGCTAATTCCACTTTCGGAGATTTTCACGAAATCCTTCGGAATTTCTTCGGAAAGCTTTTTGCTGATTTCAATATTCACTTTGAAATTTTTTAGATTTCTGTTGTTTACGCCAATCATATCCACATTCGGCAACAATGATTTTTTAAGTTCTTCGAGATTGTGGACTTCCAACAAAACATCAAGTTTCAAGCTTTTCGCCAAAAATGAAAACTGTTTCAATTCCTCTTCTGAAAGGCAAGCGGCAATCAACAAAATAGCATCGGCGCCGTACGCTTTTGCTTCATAAATTTGATAGGGATCGATGATGAATTCTTTCCGAAGAATGGGAATGGAAACCGTTTTTTCAGCCACCAAAAGATCATCTAGCGACCCACCGAAAAAATTGGAATCCGTTAAAACCGAAATACCTTTTGCGCCTGCACTTTCATAACCTAAAACCACTTCGGTCAATAAAACCTTGTCGTTAATGACCGATTTGCTGGGCGAACGGCGCTTGTGTTCGGCTATAATTCCGGTTGTTGAAATCCGCAATGCTTCCGCCAATGATTTTGTTTCCTTTGAAAAAAGCGGGAATTTTTCAAGTAACCGCACTGGAATTGCGTTCTTTTTGGCGGATACTTCCTTGCGTTTATAAGTTGTTATGTTATCTAGAATTGTCATATTTATAGTCGTGAGTCGTGAGTCGTGAGTCGTGAGTCGTGAGTCGTGTTTCTTGATTCTTGATTCTCGTGTCAATTTGATATTTGCTGTAATTTCTTTAGCGAATTCAATGCTTTTCCGGATTGCAAAGATTCTTTCGCTTTTTCAAAACCATCTTTTATTGTGCAATTTTCAACAACTGAAATTGCCATCGCAGCATTTGCGAAAACCACATTATTTTGTGCTTCGGTGCCTTTTCCGTTTAAAATATTTAGAAAAATTTCTGCGGAATCTTTTACAGTTTCGCCACCAAATATTTCTGATTCCTTAATCTGTTTCACTTCAAAATCTTTTGCATCCAAAATATTTTCTGAATTTTTCGAAATTACTTTCACCGGTCCCGTCAACGAAATTTCATCATAACCATCCATCGCGTGCAATACGGCGTAATTTTTTTCAGTTTTTTGGTAGAGATAGCCATACATTCGCGCCAATTGCAAATTGAAAACTCCCACCACTKGATTGTTTGGAAACGCAGGATTTACCATTGGTCCGAGCATATTGAAAAAAGTTTTTATGCCCAATTCCTTTCTGATTGGCGCCACATTTTTCATCGCAGGGTGAAAGAGGGGTGCGTGTAAAATACAGATTCCCGCTTCATCCAAACTACGCTTTAAAAAATCCTTTTCATTGCTAAATTTTATGCCTAAGGCCTCCATAACATTGCTACTTCCGCTAACTGAAGAAACACCGTAATTGCCGTGTTTTGTGACTTTAATCCCCGTTCCGGCGGTAACAAAAGATGCCAAGGTTGAAATATTAAAAGTGTTCTTTCCGTCACCGCCCGTGCCACATAAATCGATTGTATTATAATCGCTGAAATCAACCGCCAAACACAAGTCCAACAAGGCATCGCGAAAACCTTCCAGCTCTTCTAAACTCACATTTCGCATCATATAAACCGTCAAAAAAGCGGCAATCTGGCTTTGATTGTATTTCCCTTCGGAAATATTTACCAATACCGTGCGTGCCTCATCTTTTGTGAGTTGTTCGTGGTTTATTAATCTGTTTAGAATATCCCTCATTTTAACTTTCAATCCAATTTTTAATAATTTGTTTGCCCATTGGGGTAAGCACACTTTCGGGGTGGAATTGTACACCACAGACATCGTAAAATTTGTGGCGGACGGACATAATTTGCCCATTTTCATCCACGGAAGTGATTTCCAAAACCTCTGGAAAATCTTCTTTAGAAATTACCCAACTGTGGTAGCGGCCTATTTCAAACTCTTTTTCAATTCCTTTAAAAAGCGGTTCTTTTTCAGCAATTATCGTTGCTTTTGTGGCAACACCGTGAAAAACTTTACTTAGGTTTTCTAACTTTCCACCGAAAACTTCCCCGATTGCCTGTTGTCCCAAACAAACGCCAAAAATGGGTTTTGAGGTTGCGTATTTTTGGATCACTTCTTTCAGCAAACCTGCTTCCTCTGGAATTCCGGGGCCCGGTGAAAGCAGGATTTTATCATAATTTTCTGCTTCTTCCAAATAAAATTTGTCGTTTCGCCTTACAGTTACCTCGCAATCCAATTCCTCTAAATAGTGAACCAGATTGTAAACAAAACTGTCGTAATTGTCAATTACCAATATTTTCATATTTATATACTTTCAGCTAATTCCAGCGCTTTTGTGAGTGCGCCGAGTTTGTTATAAACTTCTTGTAATTCGTTTTCTTCATTGCTTTCTGAAACCACGCCCGCACCGGCTTGATAGTGTAACGTATGATTTTTGCTAACAAAGGAACGAATGATAATCGCGTGGTTAAAATTACCAGTGAAATCCATAAAACCAATTGCACCGCCGTAAAACTCCCGACTTCTATTTTCATATTTTTCCAGTAATTGCAAGGCTTTGTGTTTTGGGGCACCGCTCAAAGTTCCTGCGGGAAAAGTGTCTGCAACAATTTGCATCGTTGAAGTTGTTGGATTTTTTCTAGCTGTAACTTTGCTCACCAAATGAATTACGTGAGAGAAAAATTGCACTTCGCGGTAGGTTTCAACTTTTACATTAGTGCCGTGGCGGCTTAAATCGTTTCGTGCCAAGTCAACCAGCATTACGTGTTCGCAGTTTTCTTTTTTGTCTTCTGAAAGTTTTTTGGCGAGTTCTGCATCTTGTTCATCGTTTCCGGTGCGTTTAAAAGTTCCGGCGATTGGGTGGATTTCTGCCGTATTTCCTTTTACGACCAATTGCGCTTCGGGCGAGCTTCCGAAGATTTTAAAATTTCCGTAATCGAAATAGAAAAGATAGGGGGAGGGGTTCACGCTTCGCAAAGCCCTGTAAACGTTGAATTCATCTCCCGTAAATTTTTGTGAAAACCGTTTACTGGGCACAATTTGAAAAACATCGCCGCGCTGACAATGTTCTTTACATTTTCGAACCAAAGCTTTAAAATCTTCATCGTTAAGATTTGTGGTCCGTTGGCCATTTCTTTTAAAAGGATATTCGGCAAAACTTTTCGATTTTAAAATCTGCTCGATCTGCGGAATATTATTTTCTGTTTCAAAAGTGTGGGCGAAAATATACGCTTCATTATTGAAATGATTAATCGCGATTATATTTTGATAAACGGCGTAATACAAATCGGGCATCTCAAGATTTTCTTCTTTTTTTGAAAGTTGAATATCCTCAAAATAACGCACCGCATCAAAAGCCATAAAACCGAAAAGTCCGTTGTTTATGAATTTATAATTACCCGTTTCCGAAGCAAAGAAGGACGCAAATTCATCTAAAATAGTGGGAACATTTGTGTTTTCAGAAATTTTGATTTTTGAACTATTCCCATCTGGAAATTGCTTAAAAATTCTTTCATTTTCAACTTTGATTGATGCAATTGGATTGAAACAGATATAGCTGAAACTATTGTCGTGGGCGTGATAATCGCTGCTTTCAAGCAAAAGACTGTTTGGGTATTTATCGCGCAACCGCAAATACACCGAAACCGGCGTGAGCGTATCTGCTAATAATTTTTTTGAATATGTTTTTAATTTATATTTCATTTTGTCAAAATATGTGAATAAAAAAAGGCTTGTCGTGATTGACAAGCCTTTTCGTATATTTTATACCATAGGTGTTCCGCTCACGACGTTTTCCGCAAGTTTTTCCACCACCAGGTATTTTGTGTAAATGTGTTCATTGTTTCGGGTTCAAATATAGAATTTTTTTTGAAGACAGTTTTAATTTATTGCGAAATTTGAGATCCAACTTAATAATGAAACCTTTTTGCGTTAAATTAAGTCTATTAATCTTAAGTTAATGAATTGTTCTAATTGTTACACTTTCAATATTTTTAGCAAATGAAATTACTGCCAATTTTACTTTTTTTAATTGCGTTTCAAAGCTGCTCCGATAAAAAATCTAAACCAGCTGTTGAAGTTGCGATGAAGAAAAATCTTCATGATGAGGAAGAAGTTTTCAATCCAAACAAAGTGATTTCACTCAATTTTGAAGAGCTTGAAGAGCGATATCTCCAAAAGAAAAACGATTCAATCTATGTAATAAATTTTTGGGCCACGTGGTGCAAGCCTTGTATAAAGGAGCTTCCGGCTTTTGAAAAAATTGCTTCGGAATATTCAAATGAAAAAGTAAAAGTTCTTTTGGTAAGTCTTGATTTTCCTGAAAAACTTGATAGCCAGGTTGTGCTTTTTATAAAGAAAAACAAAATAWAATCTGAAGTTGTTTTATTGGACGATCCCGATGCGAACAGTTGGATTCCAAAAGTTTCAGAGCAATGGAGTGGCGCTATTCCCGCAACAATCATTTATAAAAAAGAAAACAGAAAATTTTACGAACAATCCTTTACCTTTGAAGAACTTGAAACTGAATTGAAAACATTTCTATAAAAAAATAAATTATGAAAAAGATACTTACTTACATATCATTGGCAGCCTTAGCATTACTCACTTTTAATAGTTGCAAAAACGAATCGGTAGATAAAAGTGAAGATGTTGCCATAAACGAAATCGTTCAGCCGGAATTCACGGAAATTGAATCAGAAACCGAAACAAAAGGTTACATTATTGGCGATGAGGCAACAGATTTTAAACTGAAGGACGTAAACGAAAAAATGGTTTCGCTTTCAGATTATAAGGAAGCCAAAGGTTTTATTGTGATTTTTACCTGCAATACTTGTCCATTTGCGGTTGCAAGCGAAGAAAGAATGGTTGCGCTGGACAAGGAATTTAAACCAAAAGGCTATCCCGTAATTGCAATTAATCCAAACAATCCCGAAGTTCAACCTGATGATACTTATGAACTCATGCAGAAAAAAGCTAAAGAAGCTGGCTTCACCTTCCCGTATTTGTATGACGAAAGCCAAAGTGTTTATGCAAAATATGGTGCTACAAAAACGCCCCATGTTTATCTACTTCAAAAGGAAGATGGAAAAAACATCGTAAAATACATTGGTGCTATTGATGACAATGTACGTAACGCTTCTGAAGTGAAAGATCGCTTTTTGGCGAATGCCGTAAATGAATTGCTGGCGGGCAAGGAGGTTTCAGTAAAAGAAACCAAGGCCATTGGCTGTTCAGTAAAACAATAATAGTTTTATACAGAATTTTTAAAAACCGGAAACATTTGTTTTCGGTTTTTTTTATTTATAAACCCTTGGCATTTATTATTTTTACAAAAAARATACAATGGCAGACTTGACCCAACAACAGTGGAGCGAACAGCTTAAGAACGACGATAATGCGGTAATAATTGATGTGCGTACCGATGCCGAATTTGAGGAAGGTTACATTCCAGGCGCGGTACAGATTGATATTTATAACGGTGCTGAATTTCTTCAACGCGCAAAACAATTAGACCCTGAAAAAAATTATTACGTTTATTGCCGCTCTGGGGGTAGAAGTGGGCAAGCCTGTATGTTAATGAACTCCATTGGTATAAAAAACGCCTACAATTTAAAAGGGGGAATTATGGAATGGGATGGTGAAATAACTGACTAAAAAATATTTTATTATGAAAAAAATAGCTATTCTTTTTGGATTAACCATGTTGCTTTTTTTTACGTCATGTAAAGAAAATACAACTGCACAGCAAATTAAAGTAATTTCCCCAGAAGAGGTTTATAAAGCAGTAAATGATAATCAAAACCTTCAACTGGTTGATGTACGTACCCAAAAAGAATATGGGGAAGACCATTTGAAAACTGCCCAGAATATTTGCGTAACAGACGATGATTTTAAAGAGAAAGTTGCCAAACTTGATAAAAATGAACCTGTTTATTTATATTGCAGAAGCGGCAAAAGAAGCGCCAGAGCGGCCCAAATAATGAAGGATATGGGCTTTAAGGAAATCTATGATATGGAAGGCGGCTTTTTGAATTGGGAGAGTCAAGGTCTTCAAACAAAAAATTAAAAGTCTGTTAATTGCTTTCCTAATTTTTTAACTCATTATAGGAATATAAGTTAAACTCTCGCTAAAAAGAGTTTTTGTAAAAATTATATATAGCTACTTTATGTATCTTACTTATGCGAATAAAGAAGTTATGAAAGAAATAAAAAATAGGATACAACTAAAAATGCACCAACTTGTGGCGCATAGTTGCAATTTCGATATTCGTCCTACAAAGGAATTTGAACAACTGCATGTATCTTTGCTTAAGTTTTATTTCAACGCTGTTGATGTAAATATTGATTATCAGGAAAAATTAATTTCTATTTGGAATACCAAGCCATTAACCACAAATCCGTTACGACTTTTTGATATAAATGAAGCTATTGCAGATTGGGTGGGGTATACCAATTTGCAGGAGACTCTTGATGGTTGCATTGAAGACGGTCATCTTCAAACCAATTTTTATAAAAAACTACTTTTAAAATATGATGAATATCTTCCAAACGAAGATGATGCTATGAGTGCCTAATTTAACTTCCTATAAATTTAAACCCTGCGGAAATTAGACTGTAATGCAAGCCACTGTCACGCTTATAGTAATCATATTTTAAATCTACACTTTTCAGCCCAAAATTTGCCAATTTCAGCTGTGTAAAAATATCTGTATACCCAACTCCGAAACCGAATTGGTTTGCCGAAAATTCTGAAAGGTCATAATCTGAAGTGTAAAATTCATAGGTTGACAAAGCTGTTTCATATGGATAAAAATAGTCTGCCGCAGTCTGGTTGTAAAAACGATAGCTAGGATATAAAGTGAATTTATCCGTGATTTTTATAGGAACTTCAATGCTAGCAGTGTGCGAGGCTATTCCCCAATCATCAAAATAGTAACGATAATAGGTTCTTAAAACAAACATTTCATTAATAAAATAATTCAACCTTCCGCCCACAGCAGTYTTAAATCGAGTATCCGGTAATCTCTCAATATCATCAGCCAGTTGAAAATTTTCACGAAAACGATCGGGAAGATCGCTAAAATAAACCCTTTGGAATGGTGTGGATAGAAGACCTTGCTGTTGAACCAGATCTAAAGAAAGCATCCCTTGAAGGTTTTTTGATAATATTTGTGAAAACCCAAATCCAAGTGAATAGGAGTTTCTGTTTTTCTTATCCAAACCAATAAAATTTGAAGACTCTCGCAACTCTATTGGGTATAGTAATTTCCAGGTATCTAAATATACATTGGCATGCACGCTTACTTCTGTGTTCTTTTCATTAAAAAGTTTGGTATAGCTTCCGCCAAAACCTAAAGAGAAATAATCATATTCCGATGAAACGGAAACCTTGGCGCTTACAATGTCATTTCGGTYMKCRCNMYTSWKKGAATMRCTNRARTTTNCCANNMSWGSMCAAAGATCGCTTGCTGAAGCCCCTGATGACGCTACAAAAGGATCTGCTGGATTATTGCTGTCAAAAGGGTCTACATTACTTGAGGATGCAGATGTATAGGCTGAAACGCCAGCATCTATTGTTAAAACATCATCGTCATTTAATGGAATAGCAACAACGATAGTTGGAGTAAAGTCTGTAAGTTTCTCAGTACCAATACCGCCACTTACTGCAGCATTATCACCATCTTGACTGTAGTAGCTTACAAGAAAATCTATTTCTGGGGCTTCTAGCACGCGTTTTTTGTAGGTTGAAGTTGAATCCTGGGCAAAAATTGTTGCCGAAAAAAGTAGGATAAATAAGCTAAATAGATTCTTCATAAAATATTAATTACAGCCGCAACCACCGCCGGTTTTACCTCCGTTAGCTCCTGATGCAGCYTCGCGATATGCCTGCGCATTAATTTCAAATCTGTCAACAGGTTTGTCGCCCAAGACCATATCAGGGTCGTTTAAATTTACCTTTTCGTATTCTTTTACTACCGTGCAGGAATTTAAAAAGCCCAACAGGAATATACTCGAAAGA
Organism: Aequorivita sp.; assembly: GCA_002733915.1. Classification (GTDB taxonomy): domain Bacteria; phylum Bacteroidota; class Bacteroidia; order Flavobacteriales; family Flavobacteriaceae; genus Aequorivita. The sequence continues at coordinate 484,557 of NVXN01000001.1, read as the reverse complement.
ATTATTGTTTTTTTCATTATTTATGCGCTATTTCTATATTTTCAGAAGTAAAGATCTCACCTTTTTCATCAATTATGATGCATTCTATTTTTGGGAGTTGATTAATAAAATCAATTCCAACATCCTTTCCCATCACAAAAATTGAAGTGGCCAGGGCATCGGCAATTTCCGCTTTAGGCGCAAACACTGTTGCGCTAATAATTCCAGTTGCGGGATAGCCTGTACGTGGATCAATTATATGTGTGTAACGGATGTTATTAAAGGTAACATATTTCTCATAATTACCAGAAGTTACTACAGCATTTTCGTTTAACGGTAGTAGTGCAAAAGCCTTGTTTTTATCCATGGGGTTCGTGATGGCCACTTTCCAAAACTCTCCAACGGGTTGTGTTCCCCAAGTGTTCATATCGCCCGAGGCATTTATGATTCCTCCGCTGACACCTTTCTCTATTAAAAGTTTTTTAGCTTTATCGGCCGCATAGCCTTTCCCTATGGCGCCAAAACCTATTTTCATTCCCTCCAACTTCAAAAAAACAGTCAAATTTTCAGGATCAAGTATAATGTTTTGATAGCCCACTTTTGAAACGGATTGTTTTATGGCTTCTTTGGAAGGCATTTGGGTCATACTGCCGTCAAACTTCCAGATTTTGTCCATCGAGGCAAAACTGATATCGAAAGCACCATCGGTCAATTTCGAAATTTCAACGGAGCGGCCAATCAAATTGTAGAGTTCTTCATCAACCTTTACGGGTTTTATGCCGGCATTTCTATTTATTTCTGAAGTCTGTGAAGCAGGATCCCAAGAGGAAATAAGTTTTTCAATACGCGTTATTTCAACAACAGCCGCGTCAATGTAATCGTTTGCTTCGATGGAATCTTTTGCGACGACTGTAATTTCAAAACGGCTGCCCATCAATTTTAAAGTCCGTTTGAAAATTTCTTGTGAGAATGTAAAATTCACACAAAGCATTGCTATTAATATAGGAATTGCTTTTTTCAAATTATTTCACAAACGATTCAAGTTTTTCGATATATGCAGCGGGGGTAGTTTTTTCATAACCTGCTTCGCCTAATACGTTGCCTTCGTTATCAAGAATAACTACAAAAGGAAAGTAACCTTGCTTGTTGTATTTTTCGGCAAGCTGATTGTTTTTTTGCTGCTGGACATCGGGAAGGGAGTTTTTCTTTTTTCTGGGAAAATCTGCCTGCAACATAACAAAATGATCTTTTGCATATGCTTTGAATTCTTCAGAACTCCATATTTCACGATCCAATTTTATACAGGGGGCGCACCAATCGCTTCCTTGGAAAACAAGAACTATTGGGCGATTTTCTTCAGAAGAAATTTGTTTTGCGGTTTCAAAATCGGTCTGCCATTCTTGGGCTGAAAGTTTAAAAGAGAAAAAAAATACAGCAACTAATAAAATGATTTTCTTCATAGGGGATATCTAATTTTTTTTATAATGTATTATATTCAAAATTAGTGCCGCGGTTAATTTAATTTGACACAAAATTTTATCTATCGGTTCTGCTCATCTGCTGATGGCCCATAACTTCCCGGTACCGGAATATCCAGTAATCTATAATACACCCCCAGTTGTGCTCTATGGTGTGTGATTTGGTTAAGGCCATGACGAATTGCTCCATATTTGCTCCATTCCATTATTTTTTGGCCGTTCATCCGTATGCTCCAATCAGGCGTTAAATCCTCTTCCGATGCACTTTCCAAAGCTTTTATACCAGCTATATACTGTTTTTCCAATTGTTGTAGTAAATCTTCTTTACCGTCCATTTTTTCGGGGTGGTAGCCATCGGCAAAGTCCAGGAATTCGGTTTTCAATATTACTCCTGGCCAACCGAAAATATCAACAATATGCGTAGTTAAATCCATTAACTTCATGCTTTTTCTGTGCGGTGCATAATCGTTTTTATTTTTGGGAAAGGTATTTAGAAATCTTTTGGTGGTATTATATTCTTCAGTGAGTTCCTCCTTTAAAATTTTTAAAGTATCCATAGTTTTTCGTTTTAAAAAAATGTATTTTTTTGCATAACTAATTTAACCATTTAAAAGCATTTTTTCAACAGGAAATTCCTGTAAATTTGCAGCCTAAAATTTTTCTCAATTGGCAAGACAAATCACAGATACCATCGTAATGATTCGCCCGGTTGCTTTCCGTATGAATGAGCAAACGGCGGTCAATAATTTTTTTCAGGAAGACCTCGCGCTTAAGAATGCTGAAATAAACACTAAAGCACAAGAAGAGTTTGACGCTTTTGTCCAAAAATTACGTGCAGTGGGTGTAAATGTGATTGTAGAAAATGACGATTTAAGGATGGATACTCCAGATTCCATTTTTCCGAATAATTGGATCAGTTTTCACGAAAATGGCGATATAGGTCTTTATCCAATGTTTGCTGAAAACCGCCGTCGTGAAAGGCGTGAGGAAGTTTTGATCCGTTTGGAGAACGAAGGTTTCAAAATCAATAATATTTACGATTATACTCCTGCAGAAGACGAAGGCTTTTTTCTTGAAGGAACAGGAAGTATTTTGATGGACCGTGTAAACCGAAAGGCGTATTGCGCCCTGTCACCACGCGCTGATGAAGAATTACTTATTGAATTTTGTGAAGATTTTGAATACATGCCTGTAATTTTTACTGCAAACCAAACGGTGGATGGCAAGCGCCTGCCTATCTATCATACAAATGTTATGATGTGCCTTGCGGAAGAATTCTGTGTGATTTGCTTAGACACGATCGATGATGCTAAGGAAAAGAAAAATGTTGTACAGCACTTAAAAACTGACGGAAAGGAAATTATCGCAATCACCGAAGGCCAAATGCATCACTTTGCAGGGAATATGCTTCAAGTGCAAGGGCGAGACAAAAAATATTTGGTAATGAGTGCAGCTGCACATAATAGTTTAACAAATCAGCAAATTGCTGCCATAGAAAAACATTGTGAAATCTTAAGCAGTGACCTTCACACCATTGAAACTTGTGGGGGCGGAAGCGCTCGCTGTATGATGGCGGAAGTCTTTCTGCCCAAGGCTTAAGCTATATTTTTTGCTTTGGCTATATTTCGTATCATTCCACCAAAAATGAAATAGTGGAAGGGTAACATCACATACCAATACAGTCTGCCCCACAAACCTTTGGGTCTAAAAGTGGCGGTCTGTATCAATTCATTTTTATCATTTATGCAGAATTCCAGCCAGGCTTCGCCGGGAAGTTTCATTTCTGCAAAAAGAAGTAGCCTTTTACTTTCCTTGTCAGCATAGAGCACACGCCAAAAATCCAGCGCATCGCCTGTTGAAAGTTGATCTGGGTGCGTTCTTCCTCGTCTAAGACCCACTCCACCTACCAATCTGTCCATAAATCCGCGGATTTTCCAAAGTGAATTTCCATAGTACCAGCCACGTTTTCCACCGATGGCCCATATATTCTTTAATGCTCTTTCGGGGTCGTCCACATTCAACACTTTTTTGTTTTTAAGACAACCATATGTGGGCACTTGGATGTATTCTTTCAAATTTGAAATTCTTCCGGCCACTAACGAATCTTTCCAACTCGAAATAACAAGGTTTTGTTCAATTTTCAAAAATGCTTTTTTTATTGCTTCTTCGTATGAAATAGGTTTTATGTTTAAAATTTCCTGCAGTTTATTATCTCTTGCCACAACTTCCATTTTCATACTATCCACAAGATTTACAGCGAGTTTATATGAAGTAGATGTGACGAAATATAACCAATATGAAGAAAGCCGTGGCGACATAACCGGTACGGAAATTATCCACAGTTTGAGTCTGCGAATTTTTGAATATTTCATCAACATTTCCTTATAAGTCAGTACATCCGGTCCTCCAATATCAAAAGACTGGTCAAAACATTTTTCGTTCCCCAAAACCCCGGAAAGAAATGCAATCACATCACGAATGGCTATGGGTTGAATCTTGGTCTTTAACCATTTTGGAGCAATCATTACAGGTAATTTTTCACACAAATCCCTGATGATTTCAAACGATGAGCTGCCGCTACCTACCACAATTCCGGCACGTAGCACAGTAAGATGATAGTTGCCCTTGTATAAAATTTCCTCTACTTTTTTCCGGGAAGAAAGGTGTTTTGAAAGCTCATCCTGATTAATGATTCCACTTAAATAAATAACCTGCTTCACACTAGTGGAAGCCATGTAATTATTGAAGTTTTCAGCTGAGCGGGCTTCAACTTCGTCAAAATTTTTGGTGGAACCGCTCATGGAGTGGATTAAATAATAGGCCGCATCAATGTCTTTGGGAAAGGAATCATAATTTATTACTTCAGCAAAATCTATTTCAATTACAGTCACTTTTCTTGTAGTTTCTGGGTCGAGCGAAAGTCTATTTTTATCGCGAACGGCACAGATAATTTCGTGTCCGTTTTCCAAAAGTTCGGGAAGCAATCGCATACCAATGTATCCATTGGCGCCTGTGAGTAGAATTTTCAACTTGAAATATTTTGTTTAAAGATAGATTTTAATAATTAAACAATAGTTAAAAACCCGTTAAGTTGTTGCAGCGCATCTTTTCCAATGCGGTATCTTTAAAACTTCAACCAAATAAATCAAACATCATGAAAATTTTAAAAATTGTTTTGCTAATTGTAGGAGTAGTTTTGATTGTTTTTGGACTTTACAATGCTTTTGTTCCGCAACAGTTTTTGGATATAGGCCCTTTGGAAGTAAATGCAAAGGAAGGGTTAACCAACCAAACCTTGGGGATGATTGGCATTGGGGTTTTGGCGCTTATAGCCGGTTCCCTTCTTAAAAACCGCCGTTAATTTTAAAGATTTATTGTTTGAAGAATTGAAATTACAGCAGCGCTTATATACTCTACACCGATTGAAATAACTATAAACCCTACAATACGCGAAATAGCATTGATGCCCGAAGCACCCAAAAATTTGCTTATGTAGTGCGAACTTCTCAAAATTATAAATGTGGATAGCCCCACAGCCAATACAGCGAGAACTACCCAAAATATATCTGCTGTTTTTTGATATTCCTGATTGAATGTTATCAATAGTGAAATGGAGCCAGGCCCTGCAAGCATAGGGATTGCAAGCGGGGTGAGCGAAAACTTTTCGCGTTTGTCCAAATCTTTTTGAACTCGCTTATTCTTCATTCCTTTATGTTTTGAAAAAGTTCCTGTCAATAGCGCGAAGCCCGAAGTTACGATTATCATCCCGCCAGCAATGCGCAGTGCATTCAAACTTATTCCGAAAAAGGACAAAAGATAGGTTCCTGCGAAGAAAGAAATGATTAAGATCACCACCACATTTATCGTGGTCAATATTGAGGTTTTGTTTCGTTCCTGAGTACTTTCATCGCTGGTCAACCCTACAAATACGGGCACCGTTCCCAATGGGTTTATTACCGAAAAAAGCGCAGCAAACACGTATAAAAAAATATCCATAGTTTTTTCGGCAAAGGACGTTTGGTTTTTCTATTTGAAGATTACCAAAACTTTAAATGAAAGTTATTTGATGGATTCGGAAAATTCAGAAAATAGAATACAGAATTAAGAATTCAAAAAAAGTATCTTTGCACTTTAAAATTTCAGTATGACATTTCAGCAAACATTGGAAACCCAAATTAAAGCCGCCGTAGAAAAACTGTACGGCGCAAAACTTGAATCGGTAGAATTGCAGCCCACCCGCAAAGATTTTGAGGGCGATATTACCGCCGTGGTTTTTCCAATGTTGCGCGTCGTAAAAGGAAATCCAGTGCAGATTGGAGAAGCAATTGGCAACTATCTGGTTGAAAATGTAGAAGAAGTTGAAAAATATAACGTCGTTCAAGGTTTTCTGAATATTGTTCTCGGCGATTCGTATTATTTGAATTTTTTCAGCTCGATTACTAATTTTTCTTCCTTCGGAAAAGGGGAACAAAACGGCAAAGCGGTAATGGTTGAATATTCTTCCCCAAATRCGAACAAACCTCTGCACTTGGGGCACGTTCGTAATGTTTTGCTGGGCTATTCCGTTGCGGAARTTGAAAAAGCCGCCGGAAAAAAAGTGTACAAAACCCAAATTATCAACGACCGAGGAATCCATATTTGCAAGAGTATGCTTGCCTGGGAAAAATTTGGAAATGGCGAAACGCCCGATACTGCCGATTTAAAAGGCGATAAACTTGTAGGGAATTACTACGTAAAATTTGATAAGGAATACAAAAAGCAAATAGAGGCTTTAAAAGCCGAAGGAAAAACTGAGGAAGAGGCAAAAATGCAAGCACCACTAATTTTGGAAGCCCAGGAAATGCTCCGAAAGTGGGAAGCTGGCGATGAAGAAACCGTGGCCCTTTGGAATAAAATGAATGGATGGGTTTATAAAGGTTTTGAGGAAACCTACAAAGCCATCGGCGTAGATTTCGACTTTTATTATTACGAAAGTGACACCTATCTTTTAGGAAAAGATATTATAGAGGAAGGCATAAAAAAAGATGTTTTTTTTATGAAGGACGATGGCTCGGTTTGGTGCGATCTAACCGAAGAGGGCCTTGATGAAAAACTTGTGTTGCGGAGTGATGGCACCGCAGTTTACATGACACAAGACATTGGTACGGCCGTGCAGCGGGTAAAGGATCATCCCGATGTGGGTGGTATGATTTATACGGTTGGAAACGAACAGGATTATCACTTTAAAGTGCTGTTTTTGATTCTGAAAAAACTGGGTTACAGTTGGGCCGAAAATCTATTTCACTTGAGTTACGGGATGGTAGATTTGCCCTCCGGAAAAATGAAAAGCCGCGAAGGAACCGTTGTTGACGCCGATGATTTGATTGCCCAAATGACCGATACTGCCCGAACCATTTCAGAAGAACTTGGAAAGATTGACGATTTTACAAATGATGAAAAAGAAGCACTTTACCGAATGATAGGTTTGGGCGCTTTGAAATATTATATTTTAAAAGTAGATCCAAAAAAGAGAATTCTTTTCAACCCGGAAGAGAGTGTGGATTTTCAGGGAAATACTGGGCCGTTCATCCAATATACCTATGCGCGGATACAGTCTATTCTTCGAAAAGCTGGAGAGCACGGCAACTTAGAGGCAGTCAAAACTTCTTTTGAAGAAATTGAAATACATCCAAAGGAAAAGGAGCTTATAAAGATTATCCAGCAATTTCCAGAAGCTATTCAGCTGGCGGCAGAGAATTACAGCCCGGCGCTGCTTGCAAACTATACTTACGATTTAGTAAAGGAATTCAACAGTTTTTACCAAAATGTGCCAATTCTTGCAACGGACAATGACACTGAAAAAGCATTTCGAGTACGTCTTTCAAAAGCCGTAGGCGAAATAATTAAAAGTGCCTTTGCCCTCTTGGGAATTGAGGTGCCAGAGCGTATGTAATTTTATTTTTATTTTCCGTAGAGTTTTTTTCCAGCTTCCTCATATTTATCAGCTCGGGACCAAAAAGGTGTTTTGGTGTCATTCGCAATTAATCTACCGGCCAAAACGTAGCTTTGAAAAAACTTCAGTAAATACTCGTAATCTAGCGTGTTTGCTTCATCTCCGGGTTGGTGGTAATATTTCGTAACATCGCCATCAAAAGACTGAAAGCCCAAAGAAAATGTTGGTGCGGGAATCCCTTTTTGTGCAAAGACCACATTATCACTTCGGTCAAAAAGATTTTGCTCTGGCGCGGAATCATCAATTGCTTTTAAACCAAAAGTTGTGGCAGCTTCTTTTATATTTTCGGAGGCAGACGTGCGTGATAAACCAATTATTGAAATTACGGAGGTATCGTTATAACCCGCATTGTCACTATTAAAACAGTACACCATTTTGTTTAATGGGAGCATGGGGTTATCAACATAATATTGGCTGCCCAATAAACCTTTTTCCTCACCGGTAAATAGAATGAACAATGCAGAACGCTTGGTTGGATATTTTGCAATGTTTTCTGCAATACTTAATACAGTGGTTGTTCCCACGGCATTGTCACGGGCTCCGTTATAAATTTCATCGCCTGTTTCATCGGGAGTACCAATGCCCACGTGATCGTAATGTGCTGAATAAATAATGTATTCATTCTTTAATTTTGGATCGGTTCCTTCAACCATTCCGATTACGTTTTGGGTAAGGATTTCTGTTTTGTCTTCACCCTCCATCATCAATTTAGTGTTCATTGCATTTTTTCCTTCGAGAGATTTGGCAAAAATGTGGTTTTCGTCCTGTACCCAAAGATAACCGACTTTCTTTTCAGTGCTTTTTGAAGTTTCATTTTCGGCAATTTCCAATTTTTCGCTATTGAATCTATGGTCAATAAAATTCCAAATAGTTTCGTTTACATCAACCAATTCTATTACAGCGATAGCACCGTTTTTCTTGGCCAATGCCTCTTTTTGTTCTATCAGCCCAAACGCGGCACGCGCATCTGTAGTTTGGGGTCCACCGGAGCGAATAACAACAATTTTTTCGGAAACATCTTTTCCTTTATAGTCTTCTTCCAAGCCATAACCCAAATAAATTCCTTGGGTAGTAATTTCCATTTTATTTGGTTTTATGACCGCTTTTTTCTTGAGCTCCTTACCATCTATTGCCAAAACCAACCGTTTTATGGGACTTACTTTATTCAACTTTATTTCTTGAAAATAACTATGGGTGTTGGCTCCTTTCATTACATTGTTATTTACGGGTTTTACACCGTAACCTCGAAGGGTATTGGCAAGGTACGATGCAGCTATTTTATTTTCCGGGGTACCCGTTTCCCTTCCTTTCAGAAGATCATCAGCCAAAAAATAAATATGGCCCTCAATTTTGTTTTGGGTTATTGTAGCTTGAACCTTTTCTTTTTCAGTTTGTGAAAATGTACTTATAAAGCTGAATAATGCAATGAATAGAAGTGTATATTTTTTCATTCTTGTTTATAATTTATGGTTTTTAATTGGTTAGTCTAAATGATAAATTTCCATTATCCCTTTTAGAACTTTATCAAAGTCAATTTTTAAGTCGATTAATTTTCCGGTTTCCATATCCATCACCCAACCGTGAACCGTTATGTTTCTAGATCGGTAAGCTATTTGAACATCAGCAGTTTTAATAACATTCATGCATTGTTCCTGCACGTTCAGCTCTACAAGACGACGATATTTTTCTTCTTCGTTTTCCAAATTGTTCAATTCCTGTTTATGCAATCTGTAAACGTCACGGATACTTCGCAACCAGGGATTTAAAATTCCCAAATCCTGGCTTTGCATTGCGGCTTTTACGCCCCCGCAACCGTAATGACCACAAACAATTATATGGTTAACTTTTAAATGGCTCACGGCATAATTGATGACGCTCATCGCGCTGAGGTCCAGGTTGGAAACCATATTGGCAATATTGCGCAATATAAAAGCCTCGCCGGGTTTGGCGCCCATAATTTCCTCGGCGGTAACGCGGCTATCGCTGCAGCCTATATAAAGTACTTCGGGATTTTGCCCTTCGGACAGATTTTTGAAATAATCAGGATCCATCCCTAATTTTTCATTTACCCACGCTTGGTTATTCTTGAAGATTTGATCAATATCCATGGTTTTTCTGAAGATTTATTTTCAGAATTTAAAGATAGGGAAAAGCCTTTAATGTGGAAGTTGAAACTTTAATAGTAAATGCTGCTAAAGCTTTTGAACTTACATTACCTGTTTTGCATTTTCAATACTTTTTAAAACACGCAATCTGCCAGGGMCATTTTTTTRGGCAAGTTCATATTGTTTTGCAGCATCTTCATTTCTTTTTTGGGAGAGCAACCAATCTGCATACAGTTCACGTGTAGGTTTTTGAATGGAAGGTGGCCCATAACTATAGCTTATGCTGTTTTCAATCTCGATGGATTTCATAATATGTTCTTCAGCCAGTTTCGGGTCATTATTGAGTTCAGCCCGAAGTGCCATTAATTGGTTTTGTCTTATTTCAGCTTCTTTTAAATCCATTTGGCTAGCTTCATCGCGGGTAACACCTGCACAGAGTTTGGAACTGCCTTCCGCAACAATAAAAGATTCCCTCTTGTGGGTTTGATCCATCGTATTTATAATACTATCCAGCTTTTTTGTATTGCCGGCTTTATAGGCTTTCATTCCTTCCAGAAAGTGATATTTGGAACGCACGGAAATATTTAAATCGATTATATCTACAGGAATATTAGCCACTTCATCTTCCCAGTTATCGGTTTCGGTTAAATACGTTCCTTTTAAAAATACCAGATATGCCCGGGCGTTTTTTGATGGAGTCTCGGTAGCATATTTTTTCATATCCAAAACCATTTTTTTTGCCTCCTCAAAATTTCCTTTTTGAAGATAGCCGTACTGCAACCAATGGAAAGCATGATAACCGCGTGCATCATTATCTAGTTTTTTCTCTTTCATTCTATTAATGCTTGCTTGGTATGAGTCAATATTTGAAGAAATAACATTATCCCACATACCCATCGCAACATAGATGTGTGAAGGCATATGCAATGCATGACTGGCGTCTGGGGCTACTTTTGAATACGCATTGGCGGCATCTAAAGCAAGAGTAGCATGATCTGGATCGTCATAGGAGTGAATTAAATAATGCAGTGCGCCGGGATGTTTTGGGTTTTCCTTTAATATGCCTTTTGCAATTTTTGCGCCTTTGCCATATAGTATATCGTCCCTTCCTTCAGGGACAGAACCCAATAATGACAAAGCATAAAATGCGGCTACTTCTTGATTGGCGCGATATTTTATGTACAAACCTTCCATAAATTCGGAATAAGCAACATCTCGTTCCTTCTTTCCTGTTTTTGGTTTGTAGAGTATATGTACTGCTTCAATTAAATCTTTTTCAAGTTCTGATGTTTCTTTTTTTGAATCAATACCGTCTAGCTGTTCCAAAACAGTTGTTGCATCTTCATAATCCTGTTCATGCCATAAACTGTGATTATAAGTCATAGCCTCTCCCCAATAAGCCATTGCCATTTGCGGGTCTTCTTCTTGAGCCTTTTGAAAGGCTTCGCGGGCATCTTCATACTCAAAGGAATGCAATAGCAATAACCCTTTTTCAAAATGGGGCTGTGCGCTTTTCTTTCCGCTTACAGCAATGTCCACTAAGCCCAGATTAATGGTTTCATGTTCTTTCTGTTTGCAGGAAATTATAATGAATAATGTTAAAAAAAATGATAAATACTTCATAATAAAGGTATTGGGTGGTTTTAAAGGTAGCAATTTTCTATTTATGATGTGTTTTTTGATATCTTGAAGTTATGATTTATTGATAACGTTTCACAGAATGTTACTAAAGAATTTTATCACTTGGTTTTCTTCTTTAAAAACTTAATAGAAAAAAATATAAGCGTGAGTGCGCCTAAAACTATTGCGGTTCCAATGATTTCATTTGAAGAAAGACTTGATAAAAAATAAAGGATTATTGCAATCGCTAAAATTGGTATAGTCCAACCTCCAGGAATTTTAAATCCTCCTGTATATTTTTCTTTAGAATTACGCAGCTTAATAACAGACAGGGCTACTCCCAAATAAAGCATTAACATTGCGCTACTGGCTATAACAACCAATTGTTCAAAACTACCGGTAACAGCCAAAATAAAACCAATGGTTGCATATATAATAATGGCTATATGCGGAGTGGCAAATGATTTATGAATTTTGGATAATGCATTTATGGGTATTACCTTGTCTCTGGCCAGTGCATAAACTATTCTTGGACTGTTTAGTATCGTGCCACTCATATAGCCAAACATAGAGATTACTGCGCCAACAATTAAAAGCATATATCCATAAGGACCAAAAACCACTCTGGCAGTTTCAGCAAGTGGAGCTGCTTTAAAATTTGGTAGTGCATCGCCCAAAACACCTTGAGAAACGGTTTGAATTAATACATAAACAACCACAACAGTTACAATACTTATTAGAATAGCTCTGGGAATAGTGCGTTTTGGGTTAATAACCTCTCCGCCTACAATAATACCCGTTTCGCAACCTTGAAAAGCAAAAAATAAAATAAGAGAGGTTTCGCCCAATGTTCTAATACTCGGTAAATGTTCAAAATATAAATTGCTTACGGAAACATCTTTAAAGCCAATGAAAACAAGTAAAAGCAAGGGTATTAACTTAATTATTGTATTAAACTTCACCAAACCCATTCCTTGTTTTAAGCCAATTACATTGATGTAAACCAAACCATAAAAAAGAATAAATAAAAACAAGAATCGAGGCCAACCATTTTCAAATATGGGATATGCCGCAGCTACAACATTTACTAGAGCATTGGAAACTGCTGCATCTGCAAACAAATTGCTGCCAACGGCGAAAATACCGGCTACAAAGCCAGGATAATCACCAAAAGCTGTTTCAATATACGTGTAGGGACCGCCGGTATTGGTTACTTTACTACCGGTTTCTGCAAAACAAAGCATTACCATTGCCATTAACAATCCGCAAAACAGATATGCAATTATACTGGATGCTCCCATATAACTGGCTACAATTGCAGGTAGTACAAAAATACCAGAGCCAATAATAATGTTAATAATGTTGGCAGATAAGCCTAATACGTCAACCTTTCTTTTTAATCCTTCATCTTGTTGAATCATAATATTTTTTTTGTGGATTTATAATGGTATCCAAGTCAATAAAATGGACTGAATGATAAAAAAAATAATGAAGGGAACAACCAAATAACCCATCACATCCCGTGCTTGTATCTTAATGCCGCTTCCCATAATTGGAAAAACAAGCAATAAATAAAAGGGTTGTAATATATTGGAAAGACTTTCTCCATAAGCAATAGATAAAGAGGCTCTGGATACCATGGCTGAAACTTCATTTGCTGGTAAACCTGCGCCAATATCTTTTACGGCATTAATAATACTTGGGCCTACTACTGCAAATTCGCCACCTGCGGATGGTATCGCAAAGTTGATGATACCGCCAGTGACATATGCAAAAAAGGGATAGGTATCAATGGTAGCAACAGACGCCATGATTTCTGCCAATTTTTCACCCAAACCTGTGTAGAGCATGATGCCCATAATACCCGCGTAAAAAGGGTATTGATATAATATTCCCGAAATATTATTGCTCGATCGTTTCATGGCAATTGCATAGCGCATGGGTGTTTTGTGCAATATCAGTCCTATTATTAAGAAGATGAAAATCATAATGTTGAAATTTAATTGAAAACCGTGGGTGTAGAAATGGTAGATGATATAGGTCAATCCCATGAGTATAATACAAATTTGAAGTATGACGCCATTATTCAATCTATCAGAAATGGACTTGTATGATAAGCTGAGACTTAAAGCTTCGTCTTTTATGGAAATCTCTTTTTTCTCCGTTTTATCTTCCAGCATATCATCCAATTGTTTATTATTCTTCGTTTTCGGAATAAGAAGCATAATCATTAAAGGAGCGAAAATGACATACAGAATCATTATGGAAAAGTTTAAAGTTGAGCCCAATGTATATGAAGTAGGAATAATTTCTGATAATATTCCAGCTTCAATTAAGTAATTTTTTTCCGTGCCTAACAATAATGGAATAGAACTCGAAAGACCTGTTACCCAGCTTCCACCACTAAAATAGACACAAGCCACTAAAAATGGATAATTGACACCTTTAATACGAATCGCCAATTCTCTTGCCAAAACACAGGTAATAACGATCCATCCAAAACTTATAAGTGACAGTAAAGTACCAATCAAAACTACAATAATGTAAACCTGTCTAGGTGTTTTAATGTAATTGGTCAATTTGCCTATGCCTTTATTTACAATAGGGGAAAGCGCAATGGCAAAACCTGTGATGACAACCAATACAATTTGCATCCCAAACTCCAATAAAGACCAAAATCCATCGTACCAAGATTTTATAATTTTTAAGGGCGTGGCATTAAGCCACATAAACGCAATCATGGCTGTTAGTATGGTAAGTACCATTGCAAAAACAAATGCATCTGGCATGTATTTTTCAAATAATTTTGTCGATTTTTCTCCGAATTTTGTAATCATGGGTGATTTTATATTCGTTTGTTTGATTCACTTTTAAAATTTGAAGTAGATTTCTTCTAAGGAGTTTTCCATTTTTAATTAGTCTTTTAATACATGCGGCGCCACTACTGTATGTTTTAAAATAACAAAGCTATCTATGGTAACACGATGTTTCTTGAAGTTTATAAACTGAATAAGAATTACCATAATAATGGGCATAAGGGCGATAACAAGAAAGACGATTTCCCAGTTGAAATTAGTTTTCAAAACACCCAGCATTGCAGCTCCGGCTGCACGCCCCATGTTTGAAAGTGCCATATAAAGCGTAAATTGTGTAGCTGCAACCGTTTTCCAGCAAAGATGCATGGCCGACGCGAACACTGCAATACATAAAAAAGTGTATAGTGTATAATAGGAAAGGATGAAGGTATAAACAATTATATTATTGCTCCATAGATTATTTAGGGAAGCAAATACAGCAATAAGAATTGTTAAGAAACTCAAATACACCGAAAGCATTTTAATTTTCCCAAAATAATCTACCAAATAACCACCAATAAACATGCCCAAAAATCCTCCTACCACTGTGGTAATAGAGAATACATTTGAAAAGGAAGAATTAGTCCACCCCAATTCCTGTATGCTGAAAATAGGTAAAAGTGTATCTATAAGCCCAAACATCAAGCCTACGGCAAATATCCCGATGGCAAATACCAAACTTGATTTTAACCGTATAACTTTATAGAGGCTTTTAAAAATGTGTTTCCAGCTTCTCAACTGTGTTTGTTTTGAGTCTGGAGAAACGCTACCACCCGTCCAGGGCATTGTTTTTTCGCCCGGTCGTTCCTTAAAATAAATTGGGAAAAGCATAATAGTTGCGACTGCGATAGATAGGGAGGAAATAGCTGTTGAAAAACCAAAATTATTAATAAGCCAAGTACCAATAATCAAAGAAGATGAAATGCCAATAGTTTTGGTTCCCCACATCAGGCCATTGGCTCTTGCTTGTTCGTTTTCGGGAATTACATCTACTGCCATTCCATCCGTTGCCACGTCCTGAAATGCTCCAAAAAAACTGATGAAAAAGCCAGCGGTCATTAAAGCGGAAAGATTGTTCAATGGATCTGGAACCAATCCAATAATTAGAAAGCTTATAATTAAACCAAGCTGTCCGAAAATGACCCAGGGCCTTTTTCTACCCATTACCAACAAGGTAAAACGGTCCATTAAAGGCGCAATGATAATTTTAAAACTCCATGGAATTCCAATCACTCCCACATACGCTGCGATTTCCATAGCCGATTTTCCGTTCATTGCTAACCAAGCAGGTATTGCAAAATAGGTGATGCCCTCTGGAATTCCCTGTGCTATATAAAGTGCCGAAAAGGTAATGTATCTAGTTAAGGCGTTATCGGTTAGCGCTCTTCCTAATCTTTTTTTTTTGATAGTAGTTTCTTTTGCCATGATTTTAGGTTTTAAGGGGAGGATTAAATTCTCCTTTTTTTATTTATGGACATGGGGAAACTGTCTTTTCTGCTTAAATTTTTTCCATTCGGCGAAATTTTTCACTTCGTGTTGAAGTATATAGTTGATTGGGAAATTACATTTTCTCTGCCTCTGCCAATTTTTTGGTGTTCGCGTATTGCTGAAAAGCAACTATTTTCCCATTTTTTAATGTCCAAAGATGTGCGGCTTGTACATCATATATTTTACCGGTTTGTTTGAATTTTCCCTCATACCGAAGCGTTGCCAAAACCTGGTTGTTGTCCATATTGTGCAATTGAATATCCTTAACTTTGAAGTATTCATTTTCTGCACCAATACGCGCAAAAACACCGTTAAGCACTGCGTCTGGACCTATGTATGGATTTCCGTCTGCANGCNAMTTNKCMCTYMGCWYYAWWCMMTANKAYYYTYGSMYCSANWTMCWSSANASTAMYRTGGGAATATCGCCAGCCGAAAAAGCTTTGTATAGTCCATCTATAATGGCAATATTTTGAGCTGTATTCCCTTGTTTCATTTCAACCCGAATAAGTCGAATGGGTTTTGTTTTGCTCAAATTCACTACCGAATGTGGAGCTTCTGGCTCTTTGTACATTGTAAATGGCATGGGTAATGGTTCTGGGAGCTGGCGTGAATCAAAAATTACATTGCCGTCACCGTCGTAATCAATAAAACCTCCTGCTTCCTGAATGTATAAAGCACTTGGCCAACGGTGATGGTGCAGGGCCTCTTTTTCGCCCGGCGCCAAGGTCACTTCAAGCACGCGTACCTTGTCATTTTCCAAAAGTATTTTATGGTTTTTTGGCGCTGCAATAACTGCGTCGAGTTCGGAAGGCCAATCGGTAGGATTACCGGTTTTGTACACTATATTTTTTTCTTGTGAAAAGGCACTGCCTACTATCACAAATAGCATTATTAAAAAAAGATGGATTTTAAATATTTTCATAATTTCTAAAATTTATTGGTTTTAAATATTTCATAAAGACAGGTAAATTTTAATTTGCCTACTGCTTACTGCCTTTATGCACTTCCAATTCAATCTCAATCATAAATGCTGGAATCGCTAGTTCCTTCACGCCAAGCCAAGATCCTGTTGGAAAGTGATTTTTGTAGATTTCTGCTCTGTATCCAGCCACCTCTAAAAATTTGGCCATATTGGTGGTGAATATATTTTCCACAATCACATCGTCAAAGGTGCAACCGTAGTGGTTTAGAATTTTTTCCAAATCGGCATAACAGTTTTTCATCTGTTGTTCCAGATCGCCCACGGCGGTGGGATTACCTTCATCGTCCATACTGACGGCACCGGATATTTTTATATCGTTACCAATTTTTACGGCGTGCGAATAGCCGTAGGCTTTCTCAACTTCAGGACGCAGTAGAAAGTAGTCTGGAGTTTCATTTGCAACAGCTACTTCAGTGGTTTCCGGTTTTTCTGCAGTTGTTTCAGCTTTCGGTTTTTCATTACAGCCTGTGCTAAAAATGATGGCTAAAAATGTTAATAATAGTATTAAAGGTTTTATGTTTTTCATTTTAGAAATTATTTGTAATTATTGATATTTTTTTACGATAATCGACTTGGTTGATGCTGAATTCTCCCGCAATTTTGCCACGGCTTTATATTCTTCCGAGGAAGCAAAATTCTGAAGTTGTTCCATGGATTCCCATTGCAGGATTATAAACCGGTTTGGGTTCCAGTTTCCCTCTACAGGTGTTACCTTTCGGGCTGGGTCTGAATCAAATTCCATTCCGCCAGAGCGCACCAAATAGATGCCGCCAAATTTTTCTATAAGCGGTTCCGCTTTTAATCGATACTGTTGGTATTGAAGGGAATCCTTCACCGTAATATCCAAAACCATTAAAATTTTTTCCGAAGGAATTCCAGTTATGGCAGAATCATGGCTTGCATGCGGATCGTTGCTTTGAGCCTGTGCACAAAAGACGTCCGTAAAAAGAATGATTAGAAGAGTAATTAATTTTGTGCTCATAACTTTAATTTTTTCTAATTTCCCTATTTTGAAAATGTACGGTGCAACCAAGCTGCACCGTACATTTTCTTTAATATTTACTTTGAGGATGCAACTTTTACATCACCGCTAATACCGCTCAAATCTGGACGATAAATCCAAATTTCGGTTTCACCGCCATTGGTTACTTCCATCCAATCTTTTATAAATTGAGTCCAACTTCCGGCACCGTTCATTTCGTCATACTTTTTTGCTATACTATTGTCTTGTCCCAACCATGCAGATTTATCAAAAAATGAAATGACTGCTAAGTCTCTTCCTTCCTTGGTACTTCCAAATTCGTTGGTGTAGATGCCCCAAATTTCATTGGGCGCTTTTGCGGCGTAGACTTTATTGACTTTTTCAACTAGTTTCATGGCATCTTCATATTTGCCTCTTTTGATGTCCCAATAATCTACTGACATATTTTTTATGGTAAAATCCTTTGGAAAGCGCGAAAGTTCAGGATGACTGCGCCAGTAGCTTTGGGCGCCACTTCCCACCGTTGTGTAAGGCGCTACATTTTTATTCCAATCGTTGTCATGACCATCCTTTTGAGCAGGTCTATTGTCTAAAGAGCTCCATGGAAACGGTCCCATACTCCAATGATAACTACCTGTATTTGGTCCGTTTGCTATCCAATAAACTCTTACTCCGTAAGGTCCCTCGCCATGATACTTCTTATTGTGTTCTGCTAACCCCTTTTCAAACTGGGTTACTTGTGCTGGATTTGGAGTAATGTTTGCCGTTTCGAATACTCCGTATTCGGTACTTTCCTGTCCTATTGCCCAAAGTGGCAATAAGAGCATCGTAAAGATTAATTTTCTCATAATTTTAATATTGTGTTTCCGCCTTGGGCGAAAACGGTTAGTATTTACTTTTTCACTTAATGGAATTTGGGAGTTTATTAAATGGCTTGTTGGTTTAATCCAATAGTTTTGGGTTATAATAGGCAGTTTCGGAAGTTATCTTGCCCTCATCATTAAAATACATTTGGTAGTGTATAGGCACAACTATTGCTTTTTTGTCAGCTTTGCGTTTTAAGTGAATGTTCCACCATGATTGCACCACATGGGCATCGCCCATTTCATAGTGCAGATAGTCTGGATAACCTACCATTTCTACGTTTTCAATATCGTATTTATCAAATAATTGTTTGTCAATTTCCTTTTGTTCGGCCAATGGTCTGCTTTCAAAAGTGGGTGAACTGGAATTTACAAATTCAGCCTTGTCGTCATAAAAACTGTAGGCTTTCTCAAAATCTTTTTTCTCAAAGGCATACATCATTTTGCGGACGGTATTTATATAATCGTGGTGGTTGTAGATGGTGCCATTCTTCCTATCCGTAAAACTGGCGCGTATTTCATCAATAACACTTCCATTATTATAAAAAATGATGTTCTTGATTTTGTTGTTTTTTGTAAGTGTATATAGACGGTGGGAGGCAGCATCAATTTTAACGCCTGTATTCTTGTGGACGCCTTTCAGCAAATCCCAAGTTTGTACCCATACATCGCCATTTGGATTGTCTTTTTTATACTCAATGGCATCTGGGTAGGAGCCTGGAAAAGGAGTTACGGAATAATAATCCAGCTGGTTAAAATAGACCATTTGATTGTTAAGGAACTCTTCTTTATCCATCCCTTTATCGCTCATATTATCCGTTGAGCCATTAAAAGCTCTAAAATCATCTGTTAAATACGTTGCCATTTTAGACTTATCACCTACCACGGCTGCATCTACAAATTGCTGTACTACATCTATGGCAGGATGCTCTATGTAGACTGTTCCGTTCTTTTTTTGTGCTGTGGAAATGAACGCTATAAGCATCATTACCGAGAGAATTTTTGTTTTCATTTTTATATATATATTTGGTTAATACTCTGATTGATTTTATTTAGAATAATTGTTTAAAGTTTCTTGAACAGGCCTGAATTTTATTCCCAAATCGTTCCTGGCCAGTGTGTTTTTATAAATTACACTGGCTTTGTTTTTTGGCGCATGATGGTTTAGCATTAGGCTCATATCGCTCACTGGATAGCTTTCGCTGCTCAATAAATAGTTTTTACCGTGCAGTCCAGTAGTTGTTGAAGCTTTAAAAACTGCTTCCGCAACATCGTTAACATCTACTACGGCCATTTCTACGTTTGTGTCATAAAGCATTTGTACAAATGGATTGGGCGCTATTTTGTTTTTGAAAAGAAACTGTAAGCCGGTTGAAGTAGAATCTTCTCTATTTGAAAGCGATTTTCCCATAACACCCACAGGGGAGACCGAAATTATTTCAAAGGAAAGCCTTGGGTTTTCTTGTATGAATTTTTCCACCGTCCGGTTGGCGATGAACTTAGCCTGTGCATATGGATGACTTTCTTCACTCATAAAAGGAGTATCTTTTTCGCTGAAAGTGTCAGTGGGTTTTTTACCTTCTGCAGGCAATGGAAAATTGGTGTTATAAGCCGCAACGGAAGCTATAAAAATGATCTTCTCAATCATTGGGGCTTGCTGGATGGCTTCCAGAAAATTCTCGGTCCCTGTTATGGTTGGGTCAAAAAGTTCTGTTTGTGGATCTTTCACGTCTAGCTGAAAAGGGGTTCCTCCGTGTATTACAACTTCGCAGTCGCTGATGAAATCTTTCAAAGTTTCTAAATCTTCTACTTTCAGTGCGCTGATATTGAGGTTATCCGAGTTTTCAAGATTGAAAAGATGTTGGTATTTTTCGCTCTTTTTAATGTCGGTTACCGATACTTTTACACTGTACCCTTCTTCCAGAAATTTCTTGGTAATATAACTTCCTATAAAGCCTGAACCACCTATAATACCTACTGTTTTCATAATTTTTTGTTTAATAAACCTAACTGGCCTGCTATCTCCTTATCAATAATTTCTGTTAAGTTTCGCTTAGATATTTATTGATTGTTCAATACGATTCTAAATCGAGCTTTACCCTTTTCTAAGTGTTCAATTGCATCATTTACTCTTGCCATGGGGAATTCCTCAACATCTGGATAAATGTTGTGTCTTACACAAAAATCAAGCATTGTTTTAGTTAAAGCAGGGCTGCCTATGGGGCTTCCCCCCACTGTTTTTTCTCCCATAATTAAACTGAATGCTGGTATTTCCATCGGTTCCAAAACAGCTCCTACTGTATGGAATTTTCCTTTTGGTGCCAATGCGGTCAAATATGAGTTCCAATCCAAGGTTACATTGGTGGTATTTAAAATGAAATTTAGTTTGCCCGTAATGCTTTCTATTTCTTCAGGAGCTTTAGAATTAATAACCCGACTGGCACCCATCTTCAATATTTMTTCCTTTTTATTCGGGTTTGAACTAAACGCGATTACTTCGCAGCCCCAATGTTTTAGAAACTTGATAGCCATATGTCCTAACCCACCTATTCCTATTACACCCACCTTATCCGTCGGTTTAACTCCAGCTAATAGTATTGGATTGAAAACAGTAATTCCTCCACATAATAGAGGTCCAGCTTTACTCATATCAATAGCATCTGGAAGTGGAATAGACCAGGACCAATGCCCACGAACATAGTCGGCAAACCCCCCGTTTCTACCTACAATGGTAGCTTCGCCTTGAGCGCAGAGATGATGATGCCCCTCCATGCATTGATCACAGCTCATACACGACCCAGACTGCCACCCCAATCCTACTTTATCGCCCACTTTTACGTTTTTAACCGCATTACCCGTAGCGATTACTTCTCCTATTATTTCATGGCCAGGAACGAGTGGATATTGTGTCATTCCCCAATCATTATTTATCATGCTTAAGTCTGAATGGCAAATGCCACAATAGGAAACTTTAATATCTACTTGTTCAGAACCTATGGGTCCCAATTCATATGAATAAGGTGTTAATTTTGCTTTGGGCTCAATGGCCGCGTATCCGTTCACTTTCATCGCTTTGAATATTTGAATTATTATTTGATTGTATCGTTTACTACAGGCGCCTCTGCCTGCTGCATGGCTTGCATATCCAGCATTATTTTTGATAAATCCCAATAGCCAAACTCCTTCACTACTTTGCCATCCACAAACTGAGCAGTAATATGTGTAGGAATGGTATAGGTCTTGTTATTGGCGGCGAGCGTTCCTTTCCAAAGACCCCAAAAGTTTACGTAGGTTTTGCCTTTATCGGTTACTACCATTTCATATTCAGATTCCTCATCAACATAATCCCAGCTTGAGAAAAGTGATGCATCTTCTTTGTCCATTTGCACAATTTCGGAAAGTGTTAGGCCCTCGGCCTCAACTACATTGTTCATTATTTTTGCAGTGTCTGCATAATGGCTGGCCATGGCCTCCCAGTCTTGTTTTTCGTAAGCATCAATCACTTTTTTGTAAGTGTCAATTTCTGGGGATTGTTGGGTGTAGCGTTTTTCCTGTTGTTGACAAGCTGTTATTGAAAGGACTATTACAAGCCCTAAAAAGAGTAGTTTTTTCATTATTTTAAATTTAAATTAGTTAGTATATATTGTTTATTATTCTGCTTGAACATAGTTTGGATGGCTTTGTAGCACTCTTTCGTAATTAGAAGCTGTCACCCAATTATCATCAGTAGCTTTTAAGTCTGGCTTTACATCATTGGGAAAAACCATCACCGTTATATCTCCCACAGGTTTGGCCTGCTCATTGATTTTGAACCATGAATAATTTTTTCCATTGAATTTATAATTTACGGGAGCTTGATTAATGATGAATTTATGAAACTCATAGCGGGTGCATCCGCCGGGTACCATTTGGGAAATCTCCGTATTTTGCTCTGTAGATTGGGTTACGTTATTGCTTTGTGAATTTTCCTCGCGGTTGGTAGTGGTGCCCCCGCCGCCAGCGGTCACCTCAAGTTCGAAGGAGACAATTGCGTAATTTACCGCTGCCTTGGCCGTAGTAGATAATGACCAATGTTTTTGGTCCTCAGAACTTACGGTTCTGTTAAAATCCATTCCTTCAGAGACACTCGTGGTAATGGATGATTTTATGGAGTTTTCAATGGGAGTAACGTTTCGGAAGATGCTAACTTTATACAATACGTTAGATTCTGCCTCGCCCTGACTAAGATCGCCAATCTCTGTTCCAAAGACCTTTACTTCCGCTAAAGTAAGGGCGTTCGAATTTTTAAGCTGAACACGAACATAACGTCCTACTTTTTTACCTGTATACGATTTATTTGTTTCGGGAAGAAAGTTTGTGGGCTCTTCAGCAAAAGGGACTATACGACCCGTAGTTTGGTCGAACGGTCTGTTGGTCACCCAAATATTAAAATTGTTTAATCTGTCACTATAGGAATCGGTGCGATTGTAAAGCTTAACTTCATCTACAAGAAATTTCTTGCCTAAATCTACTTCCCAAAAAGGTCTTGACTCCCCTTGGGTATGGCTTACCGAGCCATTTCCCCAATGGCCTTCGGTAACGCCATCATTTGCTCTATTGGAAACTCCAAATTCATGGGTGCTCGATTGTCTTGTTTTTTTGCCAAGGGCAAGGTTTTCATCTTTGCCGATTGTAGGTTCAGCCCACACGCCATCATTTAGTACTAGCACGGGTTCGCCCCTTACAACTACTTCAGCCAGACTTAATGCATCTCGACCGTTTAAATGTATGCGAATGTATTGGCCTATCATGTTGCCTGAGAAAGTTTTATTACCTTGAAACCATTGGGCTTCTTGGCCAAAAACTTCACCGCCGTAGTTTCCGCTAAAAGGTTGGTCCGAAACTCTGATCGTAAAATTTTTCAACCGTTCTGGGCAACAATCTGTACGATTATATATGGTTATAGAAGAAATCTTATATTTTGCGAGTAGATTTACTTCCCACCACGGGCTGTCCTCTCCTTGGGTATGCGTTACACTTATGGCGCCCCAATTACCGTCCGTATTGCCATCTACGGCTCGGTTTGCGGCTCCACCATTATGTACACTACTTTGCTTTGCTGGTTTTAATTGGGCAATATTGCTGGGGTCCAAAGGGGTCCATTGTTGTTGGGCAATACCTGTAAATTGAAACAGTATTGCGATAACAAAAGCTATCCCAAATTTTACGTTAAATGATGGTAGTGAGATAATGTAAACTAAAAATTCTTTAATTGTTTTCATGATTGAAAATTTCAGTTAGTTATAAATAAATGTTCTGGGGAGAGCATCTAAATAACTGACAATCAGAGAATATTAAAAACGATTTAGGACGAAGAAGGTCAATTTCTGTCCGAAGGGATGGTTTTGTTTGCCGAACAAGAAAAATTAAGATTGGCACACGACGTTCGGATACACGACGGATTCTTAGAAATTATTATTAAGTATTTCATTTATAATAATTTAAGAGTCGTGGCTCCAATTGTCTTGGTTCAAACAGTCAAAAAATTTAAATGGTTTGCAGTCTCTTAAGAAGTTCTGCCCGCATAGCCTTGCTCATGGGGAYRRMTYYTTTCSAANNAYAANTMMKTKGRTSYMKGMTNRMTTCNTCTATTTGGGAAATATTGATAATGTAGGAGCGGTGTATTCTAAGAAAATGATTCTGTGGAAGTTTTTCGTCAATATCTTTTAAGGTCATCACCAATAGATATTCCCTGTCTTGTGAAAAGATGCGACAGTAATTACGATCGGCTTCAATATAGTAGATATCCTTAATATCTATTTTCAGCATCTTTTCATTATGGCGCACGAAAATGCGGTCGTTCAATATAAAATCTGTTGCGTTTTCACTATTAATAAAATTGTTGCCGTTGCCGTTTGCGTTGCCATTATTTTTTTCTGAAGTGTTTTCAATTGATATTCTATCTACAGTCAACTCAATGGCACGCTGTAAATCCAGTTTTTTAAAAGGCTTTGAGATAAAAGCATAGGGATGCGTTTCCTTGGCGCGGTTAAAATGCTCCTCATCGGCGTTTGCCGTGAGATAGATGATAGGAATGTTGTATTGCTTTTGTATCTCATGTGCAGTTTCAATACCGTCCATTTTGCCCTTTAGCCTGATGTCTAAAAGAACAATGTCCGGGGTGTCAATTTTTATATGGGAAAGCGCTTCTTCGCCACGGGGCAAAATGTCTGTTACTTCATAGCCCAATTCGCTTAATTGCAAAGAAATATTGGCGGCGATTACCATTTCATCCTCGACGATCAATATTTTCACGACCTTATCCATTAAGCGACTTTAAAGTTTTTAAAGTTAAAAGACACTGCTGTTCCGTTTTTATGGTCTTCGGAAATGGTGCCGTTCAGTTGTTGGGTCAATAGCTGAATCAACTGGGTGCCAAAGCCAGTTCCTTTGGGCTGGGAGCCTTCTGTTTTGCCAATGCCATTGTCTGAAACTTTTAATAAAAGATCGTTGTCTTTTTGGGCAAGGCTAATATTTATCTCTCCCTTTACCCCTTCGGGGAAAGCATATTTTAGCGCATTGGTTAAAAGTTCATTGACGATAAGGCCGATGGGCACGGCGGTATCCACATCTAAGTTGAGGTTGTCCATCGCACATTCAATTTTCACTTTTTCCTCAGCATTGAATGTATCCAGCACCCCTTCGCTTAAATTCATAAAATAATCCTTCATCTCTATACTGCCCAAATTTTCTCCCTGATATAATTTTTGGTGAATAATACCCATACTCTGTACCCGGTTTTGGCTAGCGAGCATGGCTTCCTTACTGGCGCCGTCTTCCAGTTTGGCCGATTGCAGGGCGATAAGGCTTTTCACCATTTCCAGATTGTTTTTTACACGGTGGTGAATTTCTTTTAGCAGCAATTCGTTCTGTTTGTTTTTAGCATCCAGTTCAGTATTCAATACGGCCAGCGACTTTCTTTTTTTACGGATGTTTTTCAACGTAAAATACATTCCAAAGAGAATAATCGCCAACAATCCCGCAATGCCAATGTAGAGCCATTGGGTTTTTCGTTGTTGTGCAATTTTTGCTTCTTTGTCCAAAATGGCCAAATCCTTTTGTGCCGTTTCGTACTTTACCTGCAGTTCGCTATCCTTTCGGGCAATAATGGTGTTTAAATATTCCGTATGCCCTTGCTCGTAAAGTTCATGGTATTCCAAGGCATTTTTATAGTCGCCCAATTCCTTATAAATGTTGGAAACGTGCATGTAGTTTTCCCAAAGATTTTTGGAGTTGCCTATGCGTTTCATAATCTCAATAGCCCTTAAATTGTAGGGTAGGGCTTCGGCATATTTTCCCTGTAATAAATACACGTGCCCGATGTTTGCCGTTGGGGGCATCATATAGCGTTCCAGCCCAATTGCTTTTGCGCCTTCGTAACAACGGTTGTAATCTTCAATGGCTTCCTCATAACGCTCCATATATTTATAGATGTTTCCGCGGCCGTTATAGCAGGCTAAAATTGGCGGACCCGTTTCGCCAATTTTTTTATAAAGATTGATGGCTTGGTTCATGTTTGCCAAGCTTTCATCCAGATCGCCCAAAAACAATTGGTTTTCGGCGAGCCGGCGATAGGAGAGGGCTAGGTCTTCCTCATAGCCGTTTTTTTCTTGTATGGCAATTGCCTTTTTGCAATAATCGGCACCTTCGGCATAGCTGTCGGAATAATAAAGCAGGTCGCATATTTTTGTATAGCACTGTGCAACGCCCTGTTGATCGCCCAATTTTTCATAAAGTGCCAAAGCTTTAAAAACAGTTTCTGAGCCTTTGTCATATTCAGCGGTGCCGCTGTAATTGGTTACCAACAAAAGGTAGGTTTCGGCCAATTCTTTGGTCATTTCCTGTTTTTCATACACCGAAATGGCCTTTTTCAAATAAACAATGGAAGAATCCAGCACGGTGTGGTCCTCGTGCCATTGCGCCAGACCAATATAGGCTTCGCCCAGCGTTTTAAACTCCTTGTTTTTTTNGGAAAGCTGAATCGTTTTTTTGAAATTTTCGTATTGCTGGAGGGTATCTTCAGCTATTGGAACTATTTCCGAAGCGGAAGATTTAAGCGTGTCTTCTTGTGTTTTGGAAGAAGCTTGGGGAAGACTGCTCCACGAAACGCAAGCTAGTACTACTAGGAGTAATAGTCGTTTCATTAGTGTACGGATTGGTTGTTAGTTGTTTATAAAGATAGGGAGTTTTTTTTGAGGTGGCAACTATTAAGTTGCTGGATGCTGTGGATGCTGTTGATTCTTTTGTAGCTTTGGATGTCGTTGGGAGCACGCGATAAATCACGAGTCTATTGCGTACTGATTTACTGAACACTGAATACTTAACATAAAAACCTCCACGCAGAAAATTAGCCGTACCTTCGCCACTTATTAAAACCGTCTTCTTAGTTTTAATGGTTTTTAAAAAAGACCGAATTCTAAAAGCGCCGCGATATACTATCTCCAAGCGCAGCGGTCTTACAACTTAAATAAATATATGTCATTTAAATCACTTGGGCTGTCCGATGCCCTGCTGAAAGCAATCAGCAAAAAAGGATACGAAACGCCTTCGGCAATTCAACAAAAAGCAATTCCCTTAATTTTAGAAAGAAAAGATGTACTGGCCTCGGCCCAGACCGGAAGCGGAAAGACTGCCGGCTTTGCCTTACCCATGCTTCAAATATTAAATAACCAACCCACATTGCGCCAGCGTCCCGTTCGCGCCTTGATACTTACCCCAACCCGCGAACTTGCCGCACAGGTGCAGGATGAATTTAAGGAGTACAGTGAGTTTACAGATCTTCGCTCTACCGTTATTTTTGGTGGCGTGGGCGCAAACCCACAGATTAAAGCATTGCGAAATGGAGTGGATATTTTAGTAGCCACCCCTGGCCGCTTGCTCGATTTGGTAGATCAACGAGCCCTTACACTATCAAAAGTAGAAATACTTGTTTTAGATGAAGCCGATAGAATGCTCGATATGGGCTTTCTGCGCGATATTAAAAAGATACTTGCCTTGCTTCCGAATAAAAGACAAAATCTTTTGTTTTCTGCTACTTTTTCAMARGAMATAMRWAAWCTGGCMAASKMKYTKKTSMAYMAYCCMGTKKWRRTRKMRGYMASCCCTGAAAATACAACGGTGGAAAAAATTGAACAGACGGTTTACAGGGTTGATAAAGCCCAAAAAACGGATCTCTTAATAAAACTTATTTCCGAAGGCAACTGGCAACAGGTTTTGGTTTTTACCCGAACCAAGCACGGCGCCAACCGGTTGAGTGAAAAACTTGAAAAGGCAAGAATAACTTCCGCGGCAATCCACGGAAATAAAAGTCAGGGGGCGCGTACAAGAGCGCTTTCAGGATTTAAGGAAGGAAAAGTTCGGGTATTGGTGGCAACCGATATAGCAGCGCGTGGTTTGGATATCCCGTTACTGCCGCACGTTATCAATTTTGAATTGCCAAATGTTTCTGAAGATTACGTACACCGAATAGGCCGTACCGGAAGAGCTGGAGCCAGTGGTGAAGCACTTTCTTTGGTAAGTCTTGATGAGGTTGGCTATTTAAAGGATATTGAAAAACTGATAGGGGAACGTCTTCAACCGAAAACCCTTCCCAATTTTCAACCCACGGAAACCATGGCCGACGTAAAAGCCGCCGAGGAAGAAAAGAAGCAACAAAAAGCACAGCGCCACAGCCGTGGACGCAATACTGGAACGAAGGTGAATACCCATACCAAAAGCACTAATAACAGTTCCAATAGGGGCAGGGGCAGAAGGTAACTTTCTGCCTGAATTTATAGTTTATCCAAATCCGGTACGGTAAGTTCCGCGATGTTCCAGTGGGCCCTTTTCGCGCCGGCTTGGTAGGCACTTTCCAGAAAATCCAAAACGGCCTTTCGGGGGTTGTTAGAATTTTGTACCGTTTCATAGCTTAACAAGGCCATGGGGCTGCCGTTGCTGTCCTGCCATTTTGCGCCTTGGGGTTGTAAAATTTCCTGGTCAATTCCCTTTGGAGAAGGGTAGGTATAGGAATAATACATAGGTTCCCGAACGTTTGGATCGCCCGCCCAAAAGCCAAAGCTTATTTGTTCATGGCTGTAAGTATCTTTTTCCAAAATCCTGGCTGACGCATCCATTGGGGGTAATTTCTTTCCGGAAAATCGGGTAACTACCAAGTCCAAATGATGCCAGTAAATATGTGCGGGACAACTTTTTCCATAAAACCTACCGCTGAATTCCTGGAGAATGCTGTTATTCCATTTCATTATTTTCCAAAACTTTTCTACGTGATCCCAATCGTAATGATGGTATTCGGTAATTTGGCTAAACGGTTTTTCAACCTCCAGATCAAACGGCTTTTTTACAAAATCAAAACGCAATCCGGTTCCTTTCAATTTTGACAGGTATTCAGCATAAAAATCAGCAATGGTGGGGTTTTTCTTTAAGGAAATTACAATTTCTTCCCCCGCACTTTGGCTAATTACTACTGCTCTTTTGGGTATATCAAACGTTATTTCTACACTTTCCCCTCCATTTTTTACAGGAATAGGGGAAGTAGTGAATCCCTTTGGGGAAACGTATAGCGTTATGTTCCACCAATGGTTTTTTCTTGCTGTGGAAGCCAGCCGGGTCTTGCCAATAATTTGCAATATAATATGCAGCGTAAGGCGAGTGTCGTTCCATTTTTCAAACGGAAGGTCGGGTAATTTTTCGGAATTCATTGGTTAAGTTTTAAATTTCTTTTTCATACGTACAGTTTCACTTTTTCCGCCTTTAGCCAAGAGCCATACAGCAAAAGCCATTTCCCCAAAAATACTCGGAAGGGCTACCAACGTCAACATAATGGTGGCATAAGAGGCATAATCTTCAAGCAGAAAATGGGCAAGCGTATCGATCATATACATGGCGCCGGCAATCATCAGAAAAATTGAAATTACAAAAGGGCTTTTTATGATTTTGCCCAAAAGGATTAAATGCATTCCGAAAAAGAAAAGACCGATACCCCAAATGGTATTGAATATTTCCGCTTGATATAAAATATCCTCAGCTGTGTTTTTGCTTAAGGCCAAAGGAAGCGCAAATATGGCTACTCCCATAATGGCAGCGTGCATCAATCTAAAATAGGTGCTTAAACGCGATAAGGGATGGTGTTTGAAAAGTTCAAAAAGAGCCCAGGCAATTACTACATCAAAAAGTACGGTTACCAAAAAGGCCACAATACCAAAACGGACGGTAAGGGAATTTTGCTGAATGGTCTCCACGGGGGCCTGAAGTATGGATTCCAGGACAAAGAAATTGGCAAAGATGGCGGCAAAGAAAATGATTAGATAGCTCACCCCAGCAAGCAGCGATACATTTCTGGACTTCATAATTTTTTAATTAGTTGGTTGGTTTTCAGGTCTAAATTACTTAAAACTAATTAAAATGCCATAATGGGCAATTGCTATGGGAGGGGTGCGTATGTAAATTTGCAAATGGAAGATTTTCTTGGCTACCTAGTCCTAGCCTCCTCTAGGGTATAGTGGGGGTATAGTAGGAGTATCTAGGGAGTATCTATGGAGTGTGGTCGGCATGGAGTCGGCATGCAATCGGCTTACGTTCGGCTTGCAGACGGCATGCAATCGGCATAGAGTTTGTATGTGTGTATTTAGGTTGGGAAAGGAAGGAATTACTAATATAGTAAAAAAAATAGGCTTTTCGACATTTCATTCCATTTTGGAAGCATTTTTTTTTGAAAAGCCTTGTATATGTGGGGTTTGCGAGCTCAAAATAACTTTATAGACGTAACGGGTAGGAGATAAAATGTGCGTACAAAGCGTCCTTGAGGAAACGTTACAAAAATGGGCGAGGGATTGAGTTGTATGCGTTCAGTGTGGAAGTCGCATTGTAAATGCTTCTATAGATGGGCACGCTTTGGAAAAGCGTGCCAGGGGGGGATATCAGGCGATAAGTCGTATAAAAATTGTTCATCATAACTCGTTGGAACAATTGAACTAACTTCGTCCCAATAAAGTAATGCGTGTTTTAGCCAGCTACTTCTTGGAATGTCAATAGGTGGATAGTATAATATTGTTCTGTTCATCGGGTTTTTTAAATTTCGATTTTATTATCTTGTTTTATTTTCCATAAAAAATACAATTCATTATTTCTAACTTCTGGTTTTTTTATCAGTTTAAGAACATCTTGTCCAATATTTTTAGCAAATCCAAAACCACCAACTGAAGCAACAATTTTATCAATATTTGTGGGTAAAATTCCAGTAAATAAACTAGTTGAAATGTATGTGGATGCTAGAAAAACGTTTGATTTTATGTTTCCCCACAAAACTTTCTTATTATTTTTTAAAGTCAGATTTATTTTGTTGAGTTCTGGTCTGATTTCATCTTGGTAAATTTGTTTAGAATCCTGCATCGTTAATAAATTACTTTTAGATAAATTATTAATTTTGTCTCGATAAACTTGAAATGATTCTCCTTCTTTTTTTCTTAATTTAATGAGTTTTTTTATTGGAACTTCATCAATGAAAGGAACTAAATGATTGAGGTTTTTAATTATCTCACCTTGTCTTGCATTTTGCTCGTAGATGTCTTTGTTTATTAGTTTCAAGAGTTTAATGTCAAATTCTCTGTCCGTCAAAACGTGACAAGAATAATAGGTTGAATAAAAGTCTTGAATTGATAAATTTCTTTCTATTTCGTTCATCAAAAAATATGTTACTCCTGAATCTTTTATTTCTGCATCTCTCAACTTGATTCGTTCTCCTTTCTTTGCCTTATTTTCCAAATTTTTAGGGACGTGTGTCAAAAAGTTTACTACCATTGGATGGTTGAGTAAATCATTATTGCCTGAAATTTCTACTCCAATATTATCATAGTCCCAATGTAGATGAAAATCAATATTTTTAATTAAATAATCAGTTATTAAAGGTTCAATAGTTTTTAAATTCCAATCAAAAGGTTGAAGATAGTTTTCTTGAAATCTTGTATAACAATCGTGGCAATAGTGAACTTTAGAAACCGCAATTTTGAAAATTCTTTCTTCAAGCAATGGTCTTATGTAGCTTAAGACGATTAAATCACCGATTAAATCTTGTCGTAATTTATCATTGAATTCTTTGTAATTTAAATACTGTTCAAAAGGATTTTGAAGGTAAACAGTATCTGCATATAGAATCGCATTTCTAGCAAGTGAATAAATACTATTTATTTTGCAATCTATCTCTCCGCAAGGAAATGATAATCCACTTAAAGTTGAATTTGCAATAAAATTAAACTTGTCATTATTCTTTTCTTCGGAATATGAACTGTCAATTACATCATTAAATACACTCACAAATTCAGCTAGTTCATCATTGTCAGCTTCTTGAACATAAGTAAAGAATTCCTCGTCTGCTATTTCAGCATCATCAATAAATTTAGTCAATAATTCCATTCTATTAGTTTGTTCTGTTCAGCTTGCTCACAACATGTGTATATACGACATGCCTATTGCTGCTATACCGCACATGTGCGTAGGTTACTTTTTCAAATATAAATCAAATTCAAAACCTCGAATTACGGAAAACCGTAAGAGGTATTTTTTTATCGGGGAGAAACCAAATATAACAATTAACATTTATCAATAAACAATTATCAATAAACAATTATCAATAAACAATTATCAATACACAATTATCAATACACAATTATCAAAGCATCTACCATACAAGCAATCAAGCCCATCCAGCGCACTTTCCTCGTGTTTTGCTCTAGTTGTGGTCGAGATGTGTTCGAGTCTTCTTCAATAAAAACCTTATTTAACGAGGGATTGTCGACCATTACCCGAAGGTTTCTCGAAGGAATTTAAAATAAATGTCGTACATTTCCTTTAACTATTGGGGTTTGAGGCTATTGTGCGGAGAAGGTTTTTTATACTGCTTAGGCTGATAAATCCCTAAAACAACCAAGGTATGGCAAGATTAAACAACGGCATTTTTGGGCCCTTTACGGGCAAAATAGGTGGGGTAGTGGGCAGTTCTTGGCGGGGAATGCCTATATTGAAGATGGCACCAAAGGAAATTACCAAGCAACCTTCCCCCGCACAACTGCTGCAACGTTCAAAGTTTAGTTTCGCAATGGGGTTTTTGAATCCCATAAAACCTTTTCTTGCCGAGCGTTTCGGAAAGATGGAGGGCAGCAAGGCACCTTTTGACCTTGCGCTTTCCTATCATTTAAAGGAAGCCATAAAAGTAGAGGGCGACCTCCTGCTGATGGACTATCCCAAAGTATGCATTAGCAAAGGGCACCTAAGAGGACTGGAAGGGGTAACGGCAAGTCTGCAATCGGGAAATATATTGAGTTTGCAATGGGAAAACAACAGCGACCAAAGTTTCGCCAGTCCGGGTGATATGTTAACAGTGGTGTTATTCGTGCCCGACGTGGGTTCTTTTTTCTTTTTTGAAAACATCGCCCTACGCCAAGATACTACCGTACAAATTACCCTACCCGAGGAAGCGGTGGGTGCGGAACTGCATTGTTGGGGTACGTTTGTGACCCATACGGGCTCGCGGGCCGCTACTAGTAGTTATTTTAGATGTCAATAAGTTCTAAGCTAATAACTGTCTTAATCCAGTTTACAAGCCCGTAAAGCTAAATATATGCTTGTCGGCCTCCTTTTTCATTTTGCTTATATGCTCTATAAATTTTATACAACAACTTATGAAAACAACACTTTATAAGATTGTTTCTTTTGTAAAATACCTCTTCCGCAGCCAAAAAGAAACCCGCACCAATAAAATAAGCGCTGGAACTTCCACCAAGGGGCCAATAACCCCTGTAAAGGCCTGCCCGGAGTTCAATCCAAAAACAGCAATGGCCACTGCAATGGCCAGTTCAAAATTATTGCCGGCGGCTGTAAAAGCTACTGCTGCTGTCTTGTCATACGTTCCTCCCATAGCCTTTGTAAAGAAAAAGCCTATGATAAACATCAGCGTAAAATAGATAAGCAATGGCACTGCGATAATCAAAACATCCATCGGTATTTCCACTATTAGTTCTCCTTTCAGCGAAAACATAACTACAATGGTAAATAAAAGCGCAATCAGCGTTAATGGCGAAATTGCTGGAATAAATTTTTGTGTGTACCAAGCTTCGCCTTTTAATTTCACTAAAATATATCTGCTCAATATTCCCATCACAAAGGGAATTCCCAAATAAATAGCAACACTTTCGGCTATGGTGGCTATGGAAATATCCACTATGGCGCCCTCAAACCCGAAATAGGGCGGAAGCACGGTAATAAATAGCCAGGCGTAAAAACTATAGGCAAAAACCTGAAAAATACTGTTCAACGCTACCAAACCGGCACCGTATTCACTGCTGCCTTCGGCAAGATCATTCCAGACCAAAACCATGGCAATACAACGCGCCAGCCCAATCAAAATAAGGCCGACCATATATTCCGGATGGTCACTTAGAAAGATGATAGCCAAAGCAAACATCAATACAGGGCCAACAATCCAATTCAGACTTAGGGAAATGGAAAGAATCTTTGTATTTCTAAAAACTTTCGGCAAAAGGGAATAGTTCACTTTCGCCAAGGGTGGATACATCATTAAAATCAACCCAATGGCAATGGGGATATTTGTGCTACCGCTATTGAAGGAATTAAGAAACTGCGGGAAATTCGGCGCAAAATAACCAATGCCGATGCCCAAGACCATGGCAATGAAAATCCAAAGGGTAAGATACCTGTCTAAAAAACTTAACTTCTTGGTAGCGGCCATTTTATTGATTTATTTGCGAAAAAACATATTTCATTTCGGTTGCAATCTGCTGGCTGCGTTCTACATATACTTCTTTTTGCTGAGGTGCTCCGTCAGAAATCTTTGGATCTTCGTACATTATAGCAATCCGCTTTTCAGATCCTGCTACAAAGGGACAGCCTTCATCGGCTTGGGAACAGGTCATGACCGCAGCAAAATTTTTTGTGGGATTTGCCGCGTCGTCATATTTTTTYGAAAAGGCAAGAATGGGAGCTTTTTCTGAAGCATATTTTATGCTATACACAGGGTTTTTGCTGTCGCCTTCTTTAGAAATTCCAAAGCCCGTGTTTTCCAAAGTTTCAATAATCATTGGGTAAACTGCCGTAGCTTCCGTCCCACCGGAATAGCATTCAATATTTTTAATTTGAAAATATGCCGCCATGGTTTGAGCCCAAACCTGTGCCAAATGGCTTCTGCGGGAATTGTGTGTGCAAATAAAGTTTAATTGGATAGCTTTTTTCTCCTGCTTTTTGGAATTTATATAAGCAATAAGGGGTTGCAGAATAGATTTTCTTTTCTCGGAAAGGCTTTCCGTTTCCAACTTCTCAATATATTCTTGGATTGGTGCCAATAATTTCATTTGCAATTGATTTTTTTAAATTCCAACTATTTTGCTGCGGCGTTCCAAAAGCACGTTGTCTTTCCACACCCCGTGGAGTTGCCCTACTTTTTCTTTATAGCCTACTTCGCGAAAGCCGCATTTTAAATGCAATTTATGACTGGCTATATTTTCTCGAAATATTCCCGATTGCAGGGTCCAGATATTGTTGGCTTCGCTTATTTCAATTAGTTTTTTTAAAAGAAATTCGCCCACGCCTTTTCCTCTTGCACTGTCTGAAACATAGACACTTACTTCAGCTACGCCTCCGTAAACACAGCGGCTGGAAACAGGCGAGAGTGCTGCCCAACCTAAAGGGCTGTCTTCTTCCACCGCCAAAATTCTTCCGAAAGAGAGATGCCCGGTGTCCCACTTTTCCCAACTTGGGATGGTGGTTTCAAAAGTTGCTGTACCTGTTTGTAAACCTTCGCCGTAAATTCTAGCGACTTCGGGATAGTTCTTTTCTGAAATTTCACTCAGTTTCATATTAGCAACAATTGCCATCGGGCGAGCAACAGGGTTCGTCAGTAATTTCAGCTAATTGCCTTTTGGTTTTTTCTGCTGGAACTCCGCATTTTTCTTTAGCGAGGCAATCGGTTTGCTTTGTTGTGAGCAAAAAGTTTTTTCCGTCAAAGTCAAGTCCAAATTTGCCTATTGTTTCAGATTGATATTCCACTTCAATTTGCAAATCCTCAAGACCAAGTACTTTTTCTGAAAGTTCAATAATATGTAGAAGTTTTTCCGGATGTAAACGGTGATTGTAATCATCGGCATTCCAAAGTTGGAAATTGGCCACTTCCTCGTGGCGTACCGTACCGCCGCAATCTATAAAATGTTTGGTGATTTTTCCCACTTCGGTAACGTGGAAATGTGTGGGTACCAACTCGCCATTGGGAAGCATAAAAGTGATTTGTTCCAAAGAGTCTAAATGATTTTTTATTTCTGAAAGTTTCATAGTATGTGTTTTTAAAAAATTAGCAACAGTTTGTTTTATTTTCTAAATCTTGATTTAAAAATTGGTTCATCACCGTTTTCATTGCGGTCCAATTTTCCGGATGAATGCAGTAGCAAATACTGGTTCCTTCGATATTTCCTTTTATCAATCCCAAATTTTTCAGCTCCTTTAAATGCTGTGAAATTGTGGGTTGTGCAAGACCAATTTCTTCTACCAAATCGCCACAAATACAAGCGTTTATTTTGAAGAGATGCTGAAGAATAGCTACTCTGGCAGGATGCCCAAAGGCTTTTGCGAACATCGCCACTTGGTTTTGCTGGTCTGTAAATATTTCTGTTTTGGTGATTCCCATAATTGTTATATTTATTCATTGCAATATTACGATTAAATAGTTATAGCACAATGGAATTTTAAAAAAAAAGAATCTTTTTTTATTATTTATTTTTTGAGAGGGTTTTTTTATAAATCCATTCCACGATAAAACAGAAGCAAATGATTGCCATGGAAATGGTGACCCCCAAGAGGTTTGAGGTGGATTGCTGTATTATTAAAACAATAAAGGCAATGGCAGAAAAAATGGCTCCTAGCAAGCTTATGGTTTTGCTGGCATTTATCTTTTTCGCTTTGCGAAAACCCACATAATTTACAACTGCAAAAATCAACAAAAATCCGGCACTGCCCGAGGTTGAAATGCTTTCCAGATTGAGAAAGTTTGCCGTAAGCAAGGTAAGTATTACTGTAATTAGCAGACCGATTGGCTTATTCCAAAATTGGTCTGTAAACGAGTGTGGCAATTCATCATCTTTAGCAAGTTCATAACTTACGCGGCTCCCTCCGTATAAGCTTGCGTTTATTGCCGAAAAGGTAGAAATCAATGCCGCAATCGTCATAATGGTAAACCCAATCTGCCCAATCATCGGTTTTGCGGCGGCTGCCAAAACATAATCTCTGGCGCTTGCAATTTTATCAAAACTTAACGAGCCAACGGTTACCAGGGCAATAAGAATATAGAGTAAAACAACAAAGCCCACGGAAATAAAATAGGCTCGGGAAACATTTTTTTTTGGATTCTCCAAGTCCGGGACAGCATTGGCAATAAGTTCGAAACCTTCGTATGCCACAAAAATTACCATTCCGCCTGTAAGAAGTTGCAGCGGACTTTCCCAATTAGCAGGATTTAATTGCGAAACGTTTACATTTCCAAACAACCCATAAATACCTATACCTGTAAATGCAAGAAGTATAAAAAGTTTTACGAAAACGGCGAGGCTCTCTATCTCGCCAACTACTTTTAAACTGTAATAATTTATTACAGTAGCCAATAAAATAACCCCACTCACAAAAATGTGGGTGTCTATTTCAGTGGAGCCAGTTACAGAGATTAAATTTGGAGCATAAGACCCAAATGCGCTGGCGTAGAGCGAGAGCATAATAATATAGCTTATCCAGAGTACATTATTAATTCCTCCGCTAAAAATGCCTCTGCCGAACCCTTCATTTACAAATCGTACCGTTCCGCCACGGTCTGGAAATGACAACGATAACTTAGAATAGCTATAGGCAGTAAATAGGGCAATAATTCCTGCCATAAGAAAAGCCACGGGCGTACCGCCTTGCGCAAGGGAAACAGCCAAGCCCAAAACTGCAAAAATCCCCCCGCCTACCATGCCGCCAATACCTATGGCTATTGCGTCTTTTAGTTTTATTGTGTCGGAGGATTTTTTCAAAGCTTTATTAATTTAATAGTTTTTCAAAACAAACACTATTTTCAACCCCGGCATACTGTCCATAATTATCAATAAATCTATAACCACTTTTTTTATAAAGCGAAATGGCCTCAGGTTGTTTGATGCCTGTTTCCAAAACACATCTTGAATTGCCCAATTCCATTGCCCAAATTTCCAGTTCTTTTAAAACTTCCACGGCAATTCCCTTACCGCGTTGTTCTACTGGCACATACATCCGTTTAACCTCCATCACGTCTGGCTCAAATTGTTTTAACGCGCCGCAACCCACGGGCGTATTGTTTTCATCATAAGCCACTACTGCATATTTTATGGAATCTATTTTATTGAAYTGATCGTAAAACGGATGGTCATCGCCATCGCGGACGGCAAGATCTGCATCCAGCTGTTTTACCAGCATAATAAAGTCTTTGTTTGTGGATTCTGTGCGTACTATTTTCATCTAATTTGGTTTTTAGGGAAGTGAAGATACCAAAAACGTGCTGAATTTCCATAAGGGAAATCCAACACGCTTACTAACTAACCAACACTTAGGAACGGTACGTTTCCTATTTAATAATTATTTTTTGGGAGGTGACTTGTACGTTATTGGTGATTTTCAAAATATAGGTTCCCGCATTTAAGTAACTAATATCCATTTTCAGGGAAACTGCATGGTTGTTTGTGTCTTCTTTTACTTTTCTAGCATTTAAATCAAAAATCTCAACTTTTGAGTTTAATTCATTTTTTGGGAAATTAACAACCAAAATATCCTCCGCAGGCAGGGGATAAATTACGTAGCCATATTTAATTTGAGTAGTTGTGCCCAACTGAATTCCATTGCCTTCAATCACCAAATATGTATTGTTTTCGTTAATATCCGTAAAAGTTTCCACGGCTCCCGATGGCCAATAGATTTGAATTTCATCAACATTTGAAGCATCGCCCAAACCGAAATGATTGGTATAGCTGTTTTGACTGCAGTACCCACTTGCGGCTTCTATTTGGCGAGTTTGCCAAACTTCGTTTCCGTTAATGGTAGCCCTAATCCGAACTTTAGCCCCAACAGCGGAGCCATTTGAAGGGTTGCCAACGCAACGAATTTTTATCCAATTATTCCCACTGCCCGTATTTTTGAAAAGGGAATTGCTTTGGTTTTCATTTAGGGTATTTGCCAAAATCACATCCAGCCAGCCGTCATTATTGTAATCGCCAAAGGCGCAGCCAAAAGTGTTTCCTTGGTGGTTTGCCAAACTGCTGCTGTTGTCTTTTGAAAAGTTTCCGTTGCCATCGTTTATAAATAGGGAATTTGTTTCCTGCCCCGGAAAATATGCATTGCAGACCAATAAGTCCAAATCGCCGTCATTATCAACATCGGCAAAAGCGGAACCAAAAGAACTGCCGGTTTCAGCTGCAATTGCTGAATTAATTTGTTCTACAAAAGTGCCATTTTCATTGATGAAGAGCTGGTTGTTCTGCCCGCCCNNNTKGGCGWMRRRRWKWTSWWRRTYGYMMTSGTTSWCCWSRTNTGMMCWRGWWSKTCYGGYTGWAYYCNYYKCCGYYKWSGKTAWYWSSWMSGKYGSYGAWSWSKGNNRRWTKATSGGGGCCATCATTTCTGAAAAGGGAATTGTTTGCATTGTTTTCATTAGCAACAAACAAATCGCTATCGCCATCGCCGTCGTAATCTATCCAGTTTATGGAGCGTGAGGCAAGCGTTTCACTGGTAATTGATAAACCTGTTACCGCTTCAAAAGAACCGTCGCCCTGATTTTCAAAATAAAGATTGCGGGTGGAAACAATGCTATTCGTGATGTACGCATCCAAAAACTGATCGTTGTTGAGGTCTATCCAATTCACCATTTCAGAATAAGTTAACGGAATTCCAATAGCGTTGCTGGGCTCATATTCAAAAGTGCCGTCCCCATTATTTCGATAAAAATAATTTTTCTTGCCCACCCCGTTTCTGCCGTAGGTTACAACC
The DNA here is from genome assembly GCA_002733915.1 of Aequorivita sp. GTDB lineage: Bacteria > Bacteroidota > Bacteroidia > Flavobacteriales > Flavobacteriaceae > Aequorivita. Next base: position 445,138 of record NVXN01000001.1, on the reverse strand, counting down.
ACAGCGTCGAGATCGCCATCATTGTCTACATCTGCAAAACTGGCGCCGTCTGAACGGTCGTTGTCCAAAACAATATCATCCGCAGTTACGGTTGTGAAAGTATTGTCACCGTTGTTTATGTAAAGCATATTATTTTGCCCGGCAGTTGGCCCATTGGTGAAAAAAATATCATCCCACCCATCGCCATTTACATCAATAAAATTGGCACTTCGCGAAGCGGAAGGAGTTGTGGTAATATCTTCGAAAATGGTTTCTTCAAAAGATTGCGAATAACTTCTTTGAATAAAAAAAATGGAGATAAAAAAACTGAGAAATAGTAATGATTTTGCCATTGTGTTGGGTTTTTAAAATTATTCTTTGCAGCTTAAATTGTTTTCAAGTGGAAAATTAGTTTTAAAAACCAATGAATTTGTGGGAATTGTTTTGAAAGCAAAAATTTTGTTCTGAATGACCCGATTTCTGATTTGAATTGATTTTTCAGAACTTATTTATTGCGAACCCATAAAGCGATTTTTTGAATTGAAGTCCAACTATGGTATTACGGACGTCATAAAATTCATAACAAATATTCAATAGAAGAAGGTTTCAAAAGAAAGTTAATTGAAACGAAAGCATTTTAGAAACGCATTTTCGCCAATTGCGGGTTAAATACTTAAAATCATAAACGATGTATGGTCAAATGCCAAAAGATGTCGAAATTTTTTGAAGTTAATTATTTGGAATGGTCAAACTTCCCTTTTACAGTTTTAAAGCGGAGAATTCCATAGCCAATAATAGCCGAAATGAAGGAACCTATTAAAATCCCAATTTTTGCGGAATCTAAATATTCTGGACTGCTGCTAAAGGCTAAACCAGCTATGAATATAGCCATTGTGAAACCTATTCCAGCTAGAAAAGAAACGCCAATTATCTGCCTATTGGTAATATCTGCAGGCACTTCAATAATTTTAAGTTTTCGGGCCAAAAAGATAACCACAGAAATTCCAATACTCTTGCCTATTATCAAACAGGCCATAATATTTACAATCAAAACTGTTTCCAGTCCCTCACCGCCACTTATGGCTACTCCGGCGTTGGCAAGCGCGAAAATTGGTATTACCAAATAGGCAACCCAGTTGTGAAGTTTGTGCTCTAAATGCTGCAAGGGCGAACGGTATTTGTCAGACCAACCTTCCAAATCCTCAATCAGATGGAGTTGTTCTACAGAAAGAACCGGTTTTTGTAAAATGGTACTATCTTTTATCTTTTTTACCACAGTGTCCAATTGGTCAGTAAATTCATGAGTGCTTATTTTTTGTCGCACTGGAATAGCAAATGCCATTAAAATTCCAGCCAGAGTAGGATGGAGCCCTGCTTTCAAAAACAATAACCAGACTATAAAACCCGCCATGAGTGTAAAAAACTCAAAATAAAACCCTCTGTAGCTTAAAAAATATACAACTGCCAATATGCCCAATGCGTAACCGAGCAATACTAAATTTAAACTGCTGCTATAAAAAATGGCAATCACTAAAACCGCCGCCAAATCATCAACAATTGCGAAAGCTGTGAGAAAAATTTTTAAGCTTAACGGTACTCTGTTGCCAAGTACTTTTATGATGGCCAATGCAAAAGCAATGTCAGTAGCCATCGGTATTCCCCAGCCCTTTAATGTATCGGGATTTTGATTTAGAATAATATATAAAATTACTGGAAGCGCAATGCCACCAATTGCGCCAAAAAGTGGAAACATAATTTTTTTGGTGGAATTGAGTTCACCAATTAAAAACTCTCTCTTTATTTCCAAGCCTATCAAAAAAAAGAAAATAGCCATCAGTCCATCGTTAACCCAAAGTGTCAAAGGTTTTTTAAGTTCAAAACTGTCTGTAACAATTCCTATTTTATAATTCCAAAATGACAGATAGCTTTCGGAAAAAGCTGAATTTGCCCAGACCAAAGCAATAATTGTGGTTACCAACAGCAAAATTCCACTGGAACTTTGAAGGTTGACGAACCTTTGAAAGGGAGAGAGTAGTTTTCGTTTTATCATATACTTTTCCTAATTGGCAATATACAAAACTCATAATAATTTTATTCTGCTTCCTATTTTGAAATCATAAGAAACACGCCTTCTGCAACTACATACTGCCAACTTTTTTTTACCTTTGCAACTCTTTAAAAGAAAGCAAGAATATGTTTGATAATTTAAGCGATAAGCTCGATAAAGCGCTACACGTACTCAAAGGGCACGGCAGCATTACCGAAGTAAACGTAGCCGAAACTTTAAAGGAAGTGCGCCGCGCCCTTTTGGACGCCGACGTTAACTTTAAAACCGCAAAGGAATTTACCAATACCGTAAAGGAAAAGGCACTGGGGCAAAACGTACTTACCACTTTGCAGCCCGGCCAATTGATGGTGAAGTTGGTAAAAGACGAACTTACCGAATTGATGGGTGGCGAAACTGCCGGAATCAATTTGAGTGGCTCGCCTACAGTTATTTTAATGTCTGGTCTGCAGGGTAGCGGTAAAACTACTTTCTCCGGAAAACTTGCGAATTACCTTAAAACAAAAAAAACAAAAAAGCCACTTTTAGTTGCTTGTGATATTTACCGTCCTGCTGCAATTAATCAATTGCACATTGTCGGTGACCAAATAGGCGTTGAGGTTTACAGCGAACCCGAAAATAAAAACCCGGTACAGATTGCACAAAACGCAATTGCACACGCAAAGCAAAATGGCTTTAATGTTGTAATTGTGGATACAGCTGGCCGTCTTGCCATAGATGAGGCTATGATGACCGAAATTGCAAATGTTCATAAAGCAATCAACCCCCAGGAAACCCTTTTTGTGGTGGACGCAATGACAGGGCAGGATGCAGTGAATACCGCAAAAGCTTTCAACGAGCGGCTGAATTTTGATGGCGTTGTACTTACTAAACTGGATGGTGATACGCGCGGCGGTGCTGCCATTTCCATTAAAAGTGTTGTTGATAAGCCAATTAAATTCATCGGTACCGGTGAAAAAATGGATGCTATTGATGTGTTCCACCCGGCCCGTATGGCCGATCGAATTCTTGGGATGGGAGATGTTGTTTCACTTGTGGAAAGAGCTCAGGAACAATTTGATGAAGAGGAAGCCAGAAAACTTCAAAAGAAAATTGCTAAAAACCAATTCGGTTTTGATGATTTCCTTAACCAAATACAGCAGGTCAAAAAGATGGGAAGTATGAAGGATTTGGTAGGAATGATTCCCGGTGCCGGAAAAGCATTGAAAGATGTAGATATAGACGATGACGCTTTTAAAGGAATAGAAGCCATAATCCATTCCATGACTCCAAAAGAAAGAACAGAGCCAGCCATTATAAATGGAAGCCGAAAAAAGCGGATTGCCAAAGGAAGCGGAACAAGCGTTCAGCAAGTTAATCAGCTTTTAAAACAGTTTGACCAAATGAGCAAAATGATGAAGATGATGCAAGGTGGCGGCGGAAGAAAGATGATGCAGGCTATGGGGAGGATGCGGTAAATTAGTGTTCAGTGTTCAGTGTTCAGTGGTCAGTTTTCAGTTTTCAATGTTCAGACATTAATGATCAGAAAATATAATAATGAAATTTCAGGATTTATTGGCATATAAAAAATCAGTTGATGCTGCAATGAACATTTTTGAAATATCAAAAACATTTCCCAAAGAAGAAATATATTCTTTAACCGACCAAATCAGAAGGTCTTCCCGAAGTGTTTCGGCAAATATTGCAGAATCTTATAGGAAGAGAATTTACCCGAAACTTTATACCAGCAAACTGACGGATAGCGATGCGGAAAATTCCGAAACACAGGTTTGGTTAGAATATGCGTGGAGATGTAAATATTTATCTGACGAACTTTACATCAAATTAATACAAGATTCAGAAGAGATAGGGAAACTAATAAATTATATGGTTTTGCATCCAGAAAAATTTGGTGTCAAAAAAGAATAATATTTTTTAACTGACCACTGACCACTGACCACTGACCACTGACCACTGACCACTGACCACTGACCACTGACCATTGAAAACTAATATATATGACACTACTAGACGGTAAAAAAGTATCAAACGACATTAAAAACGAAATAGCAGCCGAGGTTGATAAAATGAAAGCGCGTGGTGAAAAAGTTCCACATTTAGCAGCTATTATTGTTGGAAATGATGGGGCTAGTCTTACATATGTTGGAAGCAAGGTTAAGGCATGCGAGCGCGTTGGTTTTGAGTCAACATTGGTTAAAATGCCAGATACTACCAGTGAATTAGAATTATTAAAAAAGATCAAAGAACTCAACGAAGACGACAATATTGATGGCTTCATTGTTCAGCTTCCCTTGCCTCCACAGATCGATACCCAAAAAGTATTGCTTACTGTAGATCCTTCAAAGGATGTGGATGGTTTTCACCCTGAAAACTTCGGGAAAATGGCCTTGGATATGAGTACATTTATTCCTGCTACTCCTTTTGGAATTCTTGAATTACTGCAGCGTTATAATGTTGATACCAAAGGAAAACATACCGTAGTTATTGGAAGAAGCCATATTGTAGGTCGCCCAATGAGTATTTTGATGAGCCGTAAAGGTTGGCCGGGAAACAGTACCGTTACACTTACCCATAGCAATACAAAAAATATTGCCCAGATAACCACACAGGCAGATATCATTATTTCGGCATTGGGAGTTCCCAATTTTTTAAAGGCCGAAATGGTAAAGGATGATGTGGTTATTATTGATGTGGGCATTACCAGAGTTGAAGATGCCCACCATCCCAAAGGTTATGTTATTACTGGCGATGTTGATTTTGAAAATGTAAGTAAAAAAGCCTCGTTCATAACGCCCGTTCCCGGTGGCGTAGGGCCAATGACCATTGCCATGCTTCTTAAAAACACCCTTTTGGCACGGGAACAACGCAGAGGTTAGGCGTTTTCACCATTTGCCAATCGCCAATCCAAATATTTATGTAGATCGGTTTCTATCCATCCCATCCCGATGGAAAGTACTGCCAAATCATCAATATAACCTACGCCCGGAATAAAATCCGGAACCAAGTCCAAGGGATTGAAGATATATAATAGGGCAACAACTATTGAGGCAATAGTAAACCATGGCACGTTTGGATAATTACCTTTTTTAACGTCTTTCAACATTGCGAACATAATTTTTCCAAGCTCGGCATATTTTCTTAAAGGACTCGCATTGCTCAGTTTTTTTGAAATGGCTTCTTCATTCTCCATCACTAATTCAACATCTTCGTCTTTTATTTTTGTAACTTTTTCCGCTACAAAGTCATCATTTACTTTACTGTCCATCATTGAAATGTTGGAAGGTTGTTTTTCTTTCTTTTTTCTGAAAAGCATATAATTTTTTTTATATCTTAAAAATACGCATTCAAACTGCCAATACTTTTAAAATTTTGTTATAAAAATTTAAAGTAACCAATAATTAGTGTGAATATAAAAAGGAGTATTATGAACCAATAAGGTTTCATAGCTGTGGGATCTTTTCCGAAGCATATCTTTGTAATAACGAACATGGTATTTCGGTTTTTGGCAATAAAATTATAGGCGTGATCGCTCAAAAAGGTGAACCATGCAAATTTTATATACCAAGTATGCCAACGTGAATCTTTATCTTCAAAATAAGTAAAACTTCTATATGCAGAGTCTGGGCCACTATACACCAACCCATTGGGCTCAATAAGACGGGAAGCTTTCTTGAATTCCTTTAAAGGAATGTCCTGAAATTGATCAGCTGCCTCCTGAAAAGCTTTGTAATTAATTCTATCTCCCGTTTTAGATTTCCATCGTGTTATCCAATAGTTGCAAAAGCCACAGTTGCCATCCCAGACCATCATAGGTTTTTCTGAAGGAGGGAAGTGGGTTTTTTTAATTTTTGAAAACATTCAGTATGAAGTTTTACAAATGTTCTTCATCAAGGGTAGTATCTTCTTTTCCATACTCTTTCCTATAAATACGTACTATAACCATAAAAAGGCTGATAAGCAATGGACCAAAAATTAACCCGATGAAACCGAATAAGGGTACGCCTACAATTACTCCAATAAGCGTTACAAGAGGGTGCACATTGTCTAATTTTTTAAGCACGTATAGCCTAATTATATTATCGGTTGAACCCACCACCACAAAACCGTAAATAAGGATTCCCCAAGCCTGAAAACTGTGTCCTGTAGAAAGTGTGAGCACAAAAACGGGAAGAATGCCCACGAGGGTTCCAACGAAAGGGATCATACTGCCAATGGTGACAATAACAAACCAAAAGAAGGGGTCTTCAATTCCAAAAATTAAAAAACCAATAAGTGCTACAATTCCTTGAGCAACCGCCACTAAAGGAATACCCAGTGCATTTGAGCGAACCATGGCTTGAACTTCAACACCAATCTCCTTTAAATTTCCACGGTGCATCGGGATATATTCTTTTAGTGAATCTCTTAAATCGGTTCGGTTTATAAACATGTAATAAAGCATGAAATACATTAGCCCAATAGCAATAAATGCATTGAAAGTGCCCCCGGCTAAATTTTGAAGGTTGTCTGAAAGCCAGCCAGTAATAGCTGAAGGGTCTATTTGTGATGTAAGATCGTAGCCAATTGTATCTTCAATTTTTGCAAGTTGTTCTTTAAGGGCTTTTATAACTGCTGCAGAATTCTGGACGGCATCCCCAATTTTGTTGGTAAGCATTAAAATAATTCCGGCAATGGGGATAAGAATTCCAACGAAGGAAAGGAGCATCAAAAATGCAGCCGCAAGCGAAGGGTTCCATTTTTTTTGGTTTACTAATTTTGCCATCCATTTACGCATTAAAACGTAAATGGTTACAGCTCCCAAAACTCCGGTTAAATAGGGAAGAAGTTCCCTAAAAATAAGGCTGCCCATCAGTAAAATGAGCAAGATGACAAATATTTGTCGAATTATTTGTGCAGGAATGTGTTTGGTCATTTGGCGAATAGTTGCGTCATATCTGCAAATGCTTTAAATTCCAAGGCGTTGCCTGCTGGATCTTTAAAAAACATGGTTGCTTGTTCTCCTACTTGTCCTTCAAAGCGAATATATGGTTCAATGATGAAGGTAATGTTTTTTTGGATTAGTTTTTCAGAAAAACTCTTAAAGGTCTGCATATCCAGTACAATACCAAAATGGGGAATTGGCACAGCTTTTCCATCTACAGCATTCACGGCTTCTTTTTCTCCCGTGTTTTTCTCTTTTAAATGGATAACAAGCTGATGGCCAAAAAAGTCAAAATCTACCCAATGGTCACTACTGCGCCCTTCTGAAAGCTCAAGTACCTCTCTGTAAAATAGCCTGCACTTTTCCAGATTATCAACAGGAATGGCAAGATGGAAAGGTTGTATAAAATTGCCCATCAATTATTTCGTAATGCGTGGATCAATTCTTTTTTGTTCATCTTTGAACGTCCCTCAATACCTACATTTTTTGCCTGATCGTATAACTCATCTTTGGTCCACTCTTCATAAGGTTTTGAGCTTCCTCCTTTCTCTCCTGAGTTGGATGTGTTTGCGATTCGGGCCGATTTTTCCTTACTATAACCTTTATCGCGAAGGGCTTCGTATTGATCTTCGTTTTTAATTCTAGGATTTGGCATAACAATTTGTTTTAAATGAAAAACCCTCTGTGAAACAAAGGGCTTTTGCAGTTACTATTTAATTTTGATCAGTATCTTTTCTGTTTTTGAGTAAACCGATGCCTGCAAAAAAGAAAACTATTCCAAGTATTCCCANYRGYSCRAGKANKYMYGCCYASTNWCCAWSCNWTCCRWATWSNCCNNKTWYYSSSWKTRCGAGSSMTNAKWYCKYCGGYWATGNNGTKAAWATWMMANNTWMRRTYTTAWTSWTRATTNRATTGMMWTNWSMYGGTWAATNSKATWRWAATWAAAGGAAAAGCTTCATTCCATAATGAACCTTAACAAAATCTTTACAGCATTAAATTATTCGGGAGCAACGTCCCAACCAATCATAAAGTATTTAATAGGAGCATTGTCGTGAATCTGGCTGGCTTCAACCTCAAGGTCCATATTGTAGCGAAGCTCTTCAGGAAGGTTTTTTTTGTCAATGGTCAAATAAACATCAGTTTCCTTCAGAAAGATTACTACCGAATTTATCGTGGTTTCAATATTATCAATGGTATAATTGGCCTTTACGTCTTTAAAAGTGCTCGCAGTTGTAAGACCCTTTTCAGTTTTATAGCGCGAATCGAAAACTTGTACATTGGTTATGGTTGAATTTGGATCATTTTCATTATCGGGCGATAACAATAGAAGTTTTTTACCACCTTTTTCATAAATTTCAACTTCTCCTTGCGTTTCCAAAGCGTTGGGTGATGAATTTATTTTTACAATGGAATCTTCCGCAAAAATGGAATCAATTTGCTTTATTTTTATTTCCTTATTTAAGTTCCCGATGGAACCATTCTTAATTAAAAAAGGATCGCTGTCTTTTCCGCATTGAACAAAAGCAAGTGAAATTATTCCAATTATTAAAAGTGTCTTTTTCATTGATGTTTTTTAGTTATTTTAATTTATAATATTATTTACTGAATTACTTCATCATTTTTCCCAAAATTCCCAAAACGCTGCGTATTACGGTTGGGCTGGAGAGTGTTTTTATCCAAGGGTTTGAGGTGCTTCTGCGACTGGAGCTTCTTCGGGAAGAGGAAGTGGTTTTAGCTGCTTCCTTTTCTTTCTGCGCCTTCGCTTTTGCTTCTTCCTTATTGGCAATTTCTATTTTTTCCGTCAACATTTCATAAGCGCTTTCACGGTCTATCACTTCATTGTATTTTGGTATTAACTTTGAAGTTTTCAATAAACCCTTTAGTTCTACATCCGTCAATACATCCATGCGGCTCATTGGCGCACGCAGCATAGTGCGGGCCAGTGGTGTGGGAATTCCCTTTTCGTTTAAAGCACTTACCAATGCTTCGCCAATTCCCAAAGCTGTCAAGACTTCATCGGTTTTATAATACTCTGAAAGGGGATAGTTCTCGGCAGTCAATTTGATAGCCTTTCTGTCTTTTGCTGTAAAGGCTCGAAGGGCATGTTGTATTTTCAATCCCAATTGGCTTAAAACTGCATCCGGTACGTCGGTTGGGTTTTGGGTTACGAAATAAAGACCCACCCCTTTGGAACGTATCAATTTTACAATGCTTTCAATCTGATTGAGCAAAGCGCTACTGGCTTCATTAAAAATTAAATGTGCCTCATCTATAAAAATTACCAACTCAGGTCTGCCGCTATCGCCCTGTTCGGGGAAGGTTGCGTAAATTTCTGCCAAAAGGCTTAGCATAAAAGTTGAAAAGAGCTTGGGTCTGTCTTGGATATCCGTTAAACGGATAATGTTGATATAACCTCTTCCGTTTTCATCAATGCGAAGCAAATCGTCAGTATCAAAGGATTTTTCGCCAAAAAACAAATCGGCTCCCTGTTGTTCCAATTCCACAACTTTCCGAAGGATTGCTCCCGTAGATGATGAAGAAATTCTACCATATTCTTCCGCAAATTCGTCTTTACCTTCGTCGGTAGTGTATTGCAATATTTTTTTGAAATCCTTTAAATCCAGCAGCGGCATTTTGTTGTCGTCGCAATATTTAAAGATCACCGAAACGATGCCTGCCTGCACATCGCTCAAATCAAGGATTCGAGAGAGCAGTACAGGGCCAAACTCACTTACTGTCGCACGAAGACGAACGCCTTCCTGATCAGAAAGGGAGAGTATTTCAGCCGGAAATTTTTTAGCTTCATACGGAAAACCGATGGCCGAGTGGCGTTCCTCGATTTTGGCATTATTTGTACCGGGTTCGGCAATTCCGCTAAGGTCACCTTTAATGTCCATCAAAAGTACGGGAATCCCTTTTTCAGAAAGGTTTTCAGCAATAATTTGAAGGGTTTTGGTTTTTCCGGTCCCAGTAGCACCCGCAATTAAGCCATGGCGGTTCAAGGTTTTTAATGGGACTTTTACATACGCATCCTTTATTGTTTCCCCATCGAGCATTGCCGCACCGAGGTTTATATAATCTCCCTTGGTCAAATAGCCACTATTAATGTGATCAAAAAAAGCCTGTTTATCTGCCATCTTTTAAAATTTATTCAAAAGTAACAAATTATAAGGCCACTAATTTTTTTAAAGTATTAATTTCCCAATTAGCAAAACATTTTATTTTCAATTTGCTTTAAAATTACTGTCGTTTTCAGCTACAATTCAAGTAATTTTGCACCGATGAAAAAAGAAGTACAGCAATTAGTGGATAAAGGAGTAATGCTTCCCTTGATGGAAGAGTTTTATACCATTCAAGGAGAAGGATTTCATAAAGGAACCGCAGCATATTTTATACGCGTCGGCGGTTGTGATGTGGGTTGCCATTGGTGTGATGTAAAGGAAAGCTGGAATGCGGAACTGCACCCGCCAACCGCCATTGAAGCAATTGTTGAAAATGCCGCAAAATATTCAAAAACTATTGTAATCACAGGAGGCGAACCCCTTACTTGGGATATGGCCCCCTTGACTGAAATGTTGAAAGGAAAGGGAATGCAGACACATATTGAAACCTCTGGTGCTTATAAACTGACGGGAATATGGGATTGGATTTGCCTTTCGCCAAAAAAAATGAAACTCCCCACCGAAGAAGTTTATAAAGCTGCAGATGAATTGAAAGTAATTGTTTTCAACAAAGATGATTTCCGTTTTGCGGAAGAACAAGCTGCCAAAGTAGGCCCAGATTGTATTCTTTATTTGCAGCCAGAATGGAGCAAACGTGAAAAGATGAGTCCGCTAATTGTGGATTACGTGATGCAAAACCCAAAATGGAAGGTTTCGCTACAAACCCATAAATATTTAAATATCCCTTAAAAATATCAAATAAAAAACACCAAATTCCAATGTTTCTCTGGGAATTTGGTGCTTCAAATTTTATTTTAAAAATTCGTCAGGCTTTTTTAAATGGAATTTCAACATACTCGTTGTCCCAGCCAATTAAAAGCGTAGTTCCATTGTTTTCTGGTCTAAAAATCATTGAAAGTGATTCTATCGGCGCAGCAGCGTCTTTAACGGGAACCACCATTCTAGCTATATCTTTTTCTTTTTTATAGCTATAAGCGCCCCAAACATTGGTATCGCTATTGATAATGACCGTCCAGTTATCTTCGTTTGGAATGGTGTACAGAGTATAAGTCCCCGGGTTTAAAATTGTTTTTCCAAATTTTAAAGGTGTGTAAATTGTGAGTTCGGTTGCCTCATTGGCGCCAGTTCTCCACACTTCGCCGTACGGCACCAAATCACCAAAAATATCGCGTCCCTTTTTTTGTGGGCGACTGTAAATTACCCTTGCCAACGGTGGGCTGTTTTTATCTGGGCGAGCCATCACTAAATCCATAGGCGAAGCATCCATCTGTGGAAAACTTTGCGCTTGGGCATTTTGTAAGGTAAATGCAGAAATAATTAAAAATGCTAAAAAAAATATTTTTTTCATAGAGTTGTTTTTAGAGATTTTTGATATTCTAAAATTAAGACGATTATTTAAAAGAAAAGTTTAAGCAAGACTTAAAAATTTATTAATAAACAATCCTAAAACGTTCAATTTACCGAAAATAGTGCACAGCTATTACAGCAAATTTTAAAAAGAAACACAAACTTCGGAAATACCATTTTTTTTCACAGTAATTTGTTAATAACTTACCGCGTATAAATTACGCAAACCCTTAATTTTATTGGGGATTTGGTTATATTTGTTCGTTACGAAAAAAACTGAAAATCATTCAAATTATTATATGAGCGAAGAACAGAAAAAAGGCAGCTACGGCGCCGACCAAATTCAAGCGTTAGAGGGAATGGAGCATGTGCGCATGCGCCCCTCTATGTACATTGGAGACGTAGGAGTGCGTGGCTTGCACCATTTGGTTTATGAAGTGGTTGATAACTCCATTGATGAAGCAATGGGGGGTTATTGCGACACTATTGAAATCTGGATCAACGAGGATAATTCAATAACTGTAAAAGATAATGGCCGTGGAATTCCGGTGGATCTTCACAAAAAAGAAGGCGTATCTGCACTGCAGGTTGTAATGACCAAAATTGGCGCTGGGGGTAAATTTGACAAAGATTCTTATAAAGTTTCCGGAGGTCTCCACGGAGTTGGTGTTTCTGTTGTGAATGCGCTTTCAGAACACTTAACTGCTACAGTGCATAGAGATGGTAAGATTTGGCAGCAGGAATACGAGCGCGGAAAGGCGCTTTATCCTGTAAAATCAATTGGAGATACCGATTATCGAGGAACTATTGTAACTTTTAAGCCAGATCCGCAAATATTCCAGCAGTCGTTGGAGTATAATTATGACACTTTAGCCAGCAGGATGCGCGAGTTGTCTTTTTTGAATAAAGGAATTACCATTTATTTTACAGATAAAAGGGAAAAAGATGAAAATGGTGAATTTGCTACCGAAAAATTCCACAGTGAGGAAGGTTTAAAGGAATTTATCCGCTTTTTGGATGGAAACCGTGAGCCTATTATTGCCGAGGTAATTTCCATGGAAGGCGAAAAGAACGACATTCCGGTTGAGGTTGCAATGGTTTACAATACTTCATTTAATGAAAACTTACATTCCTATGTAAATAACATTAACACTCACGAAGGGGGAACACATCTTTCCGGTTTCCGTGCGGGATTGACGCGTACTTTGAAAAAATATGCTGATGCCTCCGGAATGCTGGATAAGCTGAAATTTGAAATAGCCGGTGACGATTTCCGTGAAGGATTGACCGCTATTATTTCAGTGAAAGTTGCAGAGCCTCAATTTGAAGGGCAGACCAAGACCAAACTTGGTAACCGCGAAGTGACGGCGGCGGTGAGCCAAGCGGTTTCTGAAATGCTCGAAAATTATTTGGAAGAACATCCAAATGATGCAAAAACGATAGTTCAAAAAGTTATTCTTGCCGCACAGGCACGTCACGCAGCACGGAAGGCTCGTGAAATGGTGCAGCGTAAGACCGTGATGAGCGGTGGAGGCTTACCCGGAAAACTTTCAGACTGTTCAGAACAAGATCCAGAAAAGTGTGAGGTTTTTCTTGTAGAGGGTGATTCCGCAGGTGGAACTGCAAAACAGGGCCGCGACCGTAATTTTCAGGCCATTCTTCCACTAAGAGGAAAGATTTTGAATGTTGAAAAAGCCATGCACCACAAGGTTTTTGAAAACGAAGAGATTCGAAATATTTATACCGCTTTAGGCGTAACCATTGGCACTGAAGAAGACAGCAAAGCATTGAACCTTGAAAAGCTGCGCTACCACAAAGTAGTGATTATGTGTGATGCGGATGTGGATGGTAGCCACATTGCAACCTTGATTTTGACTTTCTTTTTCCGCTACATGCGCGAGTTGGTTGAAGCTGGCTGTGTGTATATTGCAACCCCACCCCTTTATTTAATAAAAAAGGGCGCCAAAAAAGAATACGCTTGGAGCGATAAAGAGCGTGACAGATTGAACCAAGAGTTTGGAGGTAGCGCTTCCATCCAACGCTACAAAGGTTTGGGTGAAATGAATGCCGAACAACTCTGGGACACCACAATGAACCCTGAGTTTAGAACGCTTCGTCAAGTGACCATAGACAATGGTACAGAGGCTGATAGAATTTTCTCAATGTTGATGGGCGATGAAGTTCCACCCCGTCGGGAATTTATAGAGAAGAATGCGGTATACGCAAATATTGACGCTTAGCGAAATATCAATAAATCTGAAAAGCCCATTTCTCAAAAATAAGGAATGGGCTTTTTAGTTTTTAACCCTTTGTTATCATAATTTTAAGTAGATATTGGTACTTTTGTGAAGCATTTCAGGGAATGTTCCGAAAGATTGAAAAGTCACTTCGATTTTCTTTTGAAAAAATATTACAAACAATAACCATAAACATTTAGTATGAAAGTAACAGTTGTAGGAGCAGGTGCTGTGGGCGCAAGTTGCGCAGAGTACATTGCCATCAAGAATTTTGCAAGCGAAGTAGTTTTGTTGGACATTAAGGAAGGATTTGCCGAAGGAAAGGCGATGGATTTGATGCAGACCGCTTCTTTAAACGGTTTTGACACCAAGATTACAGGCATAACAAACGATTATTCAAAAACAGCAGATAGCGACATTTGTGTAATTACAAGTGGAATTCCGCGTAAGCCTGGAATGACCCGTGAAGAATTGATAGGAATAAATGCAGGAATTGTAAAAGACGTTTCTTCAAATCTCGTAAAGCATTCTCCAAACACCATTATCATAGTAGTAAGTAATCCAATGGATACTATGGCCTATTTGGTTCATAAAACTGCAGGTCTTCCCAAAAATCGTGTCATCGGAATGGGTGGAGCTTTGGACAGCGCACGTTTCAAATACCGTTTGGCAGAAGCCTTGGGCGCGCCAATCAGTGATGTGGACGGAATGGTAATCGGTGGTCATAGCGATACCGGAATGGTTCCTTTAACTCGTTTGGCTACTAGAAACAGCGTTCCTGTAACAAAATTTATTTCTGAAGAAAGATTGAATCAAGTGATGGAAGACACCAAAGTTGGTGGTGCAACGCTTACAAAACTTTTGGGAACTTCCGCTTGGTACGCTCCCGGTGCGGCAGTTTCTGCTTTGGTACAGGCTATTGCCTGCGATCAAAAGAAAATGTTTCCTTGCTCCGTAATGCTTGATGGCGAATACGGAATGAAGGATATCTGTATAGGTGCTCCAGTTATTTTGGGCCGAAATGGTATCGAAAAAATTGTAGAGCTTGAATTGAACGATGCTGAAAAAGCACATATGAAAGAAAGCGCTGAAGGCGTAAGAAAAACTAATGATTTGCTTGAATTATAGTTTAACTGAATTATTTATAAAATTGAAAAGCCGGCTAATAGCTGGCTTTTTATTGTTTTATTTCTAGTTCACTTTTCTTGTAAATTCTGTAAAAATAAATGGATAAAACTATTATGGCTACCCAAGCACAAATAACTGTTGATGCATTGGTAATTCCATATAAACTCAGGATATCCTCAAATTTATAAATTGTTTCTCTTGAAGAAAAAGTTTCTGCATACCATCCAGTAAATTTGCTCTGCAATGGATTTAATAGAATGGCTATTACAACCGCTGATAAATATAGGAATAAAGGAAATTTTGCTCGTTGTAAGTCAAAATTAATACTTATAAGCTTAAGTTGTTTTATGAAAAATAAAATGGTTAATGCATATACAGCTAAAGCCAAAATAGGTATTGAATATGAGAGAAAAAGTACTGAAAATTCTTGCCAAAAGCCCAAATGGAGATAAGCATAGACAATGAAACTTAAAACGGAATCAATGGCTTTCACCAAAACAAACCCAAAAAACATCCAAAGGGCAAGCGAGAAAAATTGTTTTTTCATTCGAACAATTTAATAAAAAAACCCCAAAGGTTTTTGAAAACCTTTAGGGTTTAGTCTTACGTCTTTCAGCGAAGCGGTCTTAAGTCTTACGTCTTTTTTCTACCCGCACTTAGAAGACCCGCAATCCTTGCAAGTCAAACAGCCTTCTTGGTAAATAAGGGAAGTACTATTACAGTTTTCGCATTTCTGCTTTCTCGCTTCGGTTCCATCGGCAACATAGCGTTTTAAGGCGCGCGCAACCCCGTTTTTCCAAGTGTTGATACTTTCGCTATCAAGTTGCAGGCTGTTTATCAATTCCACTGCTTTTTCTATCGGCATGCCGTGGCGAAGGGTACTGGAAATTAATTTAGCATAGTTCCAAAATTCTGGGTTGAATTTATGCGAAAGTCCTTCAATGGTGGTTTTGTAGCCTCTTTTGTTTTTATATTGAAAATCGTAACGCGAAGTTCCGTCCTCGTTTCGGTTTTTAATTATAACCCCATTATTCACCCAACGTGGAATCAGAATTCCATCCTCATCATCTGCAAAACCTGTGAAAATTTCATACGGTTTTCCGTCAATCAAACCGATAAAGGCAATCCATTTGTCTTTGCTATTTTGAAAACGGACAACGTCTGCTTCCAATGTTTCCGGACGTTTTGTGGGGAAAGTTGTTAGCGTTTCATTGCTTTCCTCTTTCTTTTCTTCGTTGGAAATCAAAACTCCCGACCGTGAACCATCGCGATAGACGGTAACGCCTTTACAGCCGGCTTGCCAAGCTTCCAAATACAGTTTTCCAACTAATTCCTCGGTAGCATCATTTGGCAAATTGATGGTCACTGAAATGGAATGGTCAACCCATTTTTGCACCGCGCCTTGCATCCGCACTTTACTCAGCCAATCTACATCATTTGAAGTTGCTTTGTAGTACGGCGATTTCTTCACAATTTTGTTCAATTCTTCCTGACTGTAATTTTTATTGGTCGCAATGCCGTTAACTTCCATCCATTGCTTGAAACGGTGGTGAAAAACCACGTATTCCTCCCAACTGTCGCCTACTTCATCCACGAAGTCAACTCGGGAATTTTTATCGTTTGGATTCACTTTCCTTCTTCTCTTGTAAACCGGAAGAAAAACAGGCTCAATTCCGGAAGAAGTTTGCGTCATTAAACTGGTAGTTCCCGTTGGCGCAATCGTTAAAAGGGCGATGTTTCTGCGGCCGTATTCCAGCATATCGTAATACAGTTTTTCATCGGCATCTTTTAGGCGAAGGATAAATGGATTCTCCTTTTCCCTTTCGGAATCAAAAATTTTGAAAGCGCCTCTTTCCTTTGCGGCATAAACCGATGCACGATACGTTTCAATTGCCAGATTTTTATGGATTTTAACTGAAAAATCATTGCCTTCCTTGCTGCCGTACTTTATTCCCAAAGCGGCGAGCATGTCGCCTTCCGCGGTGATTCCAATTCCCGTTCTTCGGCCTTCTTCAGCTTTTCTCTGAATATTTTTCCACAGATTTCTTTCCACTGCTTTTACTTCATCACTTTGTGGATCGGCGTCAATTTTTGCGATAATCGCGTCTACTTTTTCCAATTCCAAATCAATAATATCGTCCATTATTTTTTGGGCGATACCGATATGTTTTTTGAAAAGTTCAAAATTGAATTCAGCTTTATCGGTAAACGGATTTTCTACATAAGAAAACAGATTTATCGCTAACAAACGGCAGGAATCGTAAGGACAGAGCGGGATTTCACCGCAAGGGTTTGTGGAAACTGTTTTGTAACCCAAATCTGCATAGCAATCCGGCACGGACTCATTTATAATTGTATCCCAAAAAAGAATGCCTGGCTCGGCAGATTTCCAAGCGTTGTGCACTATTTTTTTCCAAAGTTTTCCAGCTTCAATTTCCTTTGAAAACTTTGGGCTTTCGCTAAAAATTGGATATTTCTGTGTGTAGTTTTTTCCATCTCTCACTGCTTGCATAAAACTATCATCCATACGCACGGAAACATTGGCGCCCGTAACTTTTCCCTGCTCCATTTTTGCATCGATAAAATCTTCAGAATCTGGGTGATTTATAGAAACGGAAAGCATGAGGGCACCACGACGCCCATCCTGCGCAACTTCGCGAGTTGAATTTGAATAACGCTCCATAAAAGGAACAATCCCGGTTGAGGTCAAAGCTGAATTTTTCACAGGTGAACCTTTTGGTCGAATATGGGAAAGATCATGGCCCACGCCGCCGCGACGTTTCATCAATTGTACCTGTTCTTGGTCAATTTTCATAATGCCGCCGTAAGAATCGGAATCGCCTTCGTTGCCAATTACGAAACAATTTGAAAGGGAACCCACTTGATACGGATTGCCAATTCCCGCCATTGGACTACCTTGTGGAACGATGTATTTAAAATCCTTTATCGCTTCAAAAATCTCATCTTCACTCATGGGATTGGCATAACGTTGTTCAATGCGGGCAATTTCTTTGGCGATACGACGGTGCATATCATTCGGCGTTTTTTCATAAATATTGCCGTCAGAATCTTTCAGAGCATACTTGTTCACCCAAACACGGGCGGCAAGATCATCACCTTTAAAATATTCTACAGAAGCATTGAAAGCTTCATCCTGTGTATAAGTTTTGGGGGCGGGGATGGATGTTTTTATTTGCATATTCTGAAATGAATTTTGGATTGTTTTGAATTTGAAATTTAAAGTAGGTAAATATAATGAAATAGTAATCCTGATTTAAAATTTAAAATTTAAAGTTGTCAATAATCAATTGTTAATATATTGCAAATCAGTTTAGTAAAAATTTATTAACAGCAAAAAGTTGACAAATTTTTAAAATAATGTAAAGAGAAAAATTATTTTTTAGTATTACAGAGTAAATTATCTTAAATATATTCTATTATGTGATAAATATCATTTTACAAAGGTTAGTGTGTTTGCTATATTWSCGGYGTNSMAWWACKTAATNNNMRYAGCAGCTTCCCTAATAATGCTCACAAAACCTTTATGGCCCGTAGTGGAGTATGTTTTGAATTACGATTACATAGTTAACGTGCTTTGCGAAAACAAAGACAAGCCAGAAATGCAGTGTAACGGAAAATGCCATTTGTCTAACGAACTGGCAAAGGAAGCTGGAGCAGAAAATGATAATCCCTTTAATAGCAAAACTTCAAAAACTGAGATTCCGCAATTCATCATTTCTGAAAATATAATTGAATATATATTCAGTTCTACAGGTAGCCTTATTTCCGAAGAAAATATTGGTTACAGGCCAAATTTAAATTCTTCTCTTTTTACATCAAAAATTCTTCATCCGCCACAGTTAGGATAATTTTCAGTAAAGGTTGCTTGGAAAAATTTCTTAGTAACCATTCTTAAAAATTATCAAAACTATTATAAAAATGAAAGCACTTATACCTGTGTTCCCATTAAAGGGAATACTTATGGGCTGCCTTTGGTGTGCATTGTTTTGCGGCGTTTTTATACCCCAAGTGCACGCCCAAGTAACCCCGGCGGATAGCCTAAAACTAATTCAGCTAAATGAAGTGGTCATTATTTCCGCGGGCAAACAATTAGACCATCAAAAACAGCGAAAACCATTATCAACTTTAGACGAATTTTTGGAGTCTTCACGTAGTATCAACATGGTAAAACGTGGGGCCTATGCTTGGGAGCCCACAATGAATGATATGGCTTCAGAGCGTTTGGCCGTAACTATTGATGGGATGCAAATTTTTGGCGCTTGTACTGATAAAATGGATCCGATAACTTCCTATGTTGATGTTTCGAACCTTGCAGAAGCACAAATTGGTTCCGGCCAGCAGGGTGCAGTATTTGGAAATACTATAGGTGGCGGCATCAATTTGAAATTGGACAAAAGTAATTTTAGACCAACCGGCTGGAACGGATCTTTGGAAAGTGCCTTTGAAAGCAACAATACCATGCGTGTTTTTGGGGGTGAGCTAAACTATTCTGATGAAAAGTTTTATCTGAATTCGGATGGTATTTACCGTAAAGCCGATAATTACTATGCTGGCGGTGATGAAGAGGTGAAATTTTCACAGTTTGAAAAGTATAATTTCTCCATCAATTCAGGCTATAAACTTGCTGAAGGTAAATCCATCTCAGCTACATTAATATACGATGAAGCGAACGATGTGGGTTATCCTGCCTTGACAATGGACGTATCCTTGGCGCGGGCGGTGATTGGTTCGGTGGGGTTTAATCAGGATACATTGTTTGGTAATTTAAGCAATTGGCAGTCTAAATTATATTATAATAACATAAAACACGTAATGGACGACACCAAGCGTCCCGATGTGCCGATACATATGGATATGCCAGGTTGGAGCGAAACTGCTGGGTTTTATACACAGGCAAATTTCAATAAGGAGAAAAATCATTTCTTTTTTAAGTGGGATGGGTTTTACAATAAGAGTTATGCTGAAATGACAATGTACCCAACCAACGGGTATGAACCGTTGATGTTTATGCTTACGTGGCCCGATGTGCGCACCACAAATGTTGGCTTTTATGCTGAAGATCATATTACTTTTCAGAAAGCTTCTTTAAAACTCTCAACCCGTTTGGCGTACCATGCTAATACGGTAGCGGATGATTTTGGGTTGAATAGTTTGAAAATTTTCTATCCGGAAATGGACAGGACCAATACGCGTTTTTTGAAAAGTTTTTCAGCCCAATACCATAAAATGGTAAAGGACTTTCACTTTAACGGAGGACTTTCCTATGGTGAGCGTGCCCCTTCTGTTTCAGAAGGGTATGGGTTTTATCTTTTCAACAGTTTTGACAACCACGATTACATTGGCGATCCAGAATTGAATACAGAAAGCTCTGCGGAAGCCAACTTTTCGGTAACCTTAAAAAAGCCAATTTTTGAAATTACGGCCGGCGCAAATTACTTTCATATGTATAATTACATTATTGGTGTGGTTGATCCATCGCTTAGCACGATGACTATTGGTGCGCAGGGCGTTAAAATTTATAACAATTTGGATTTCGCGCAGCTTTTCAACGCTTCGCTGTCGGGAAGGTATACTATTTCAAATGCTTTTAAATTGTCTGGGAATGTTTCGTATCACCGGGGTATTGACAATGAAGGTGAAAATTTACCTTTGATTAGTCCGCTTTCTTATAGAGGCGCCCTCGATTTCTATAAAAATCAATTTTCCGCATCGCTTTCTGTTGATGGCGCTGGGGAACAAACCAATTATAATCCTGCTTATGGCGAAACAAAGAGTGCCGCTTATGCTACACTTTCTGCGAGCTTTGGAAAGCGTTTCTTTTTAAAGGATAACGATCTTTTCCTAAAAGCTGGAATTGAAAACATTTTTGACACTAACTATTCTACTTATACCGATTGGAACAACATTCCACGTATAGGCAGAAACTTATACTTAACAATCTCTTATTCAATTAATTAATAAATAATAAAAATTATGAAAACACTAAAATATATATTGGCAATATTTTTTCTATCCGTTTCATTTGTAAGCTGTTCAAGTGAGGATGAAAATCCTACTGTGGAACAAAATCCAGTCGAAGGCTTGACAATGATTTATGAAATTCCTGCTGCAGACCACACCGTTCAGATTTATTCAGAAAAGCAAAACCTTGAAGTAGGTTACAATGAAATTTTGATTAGAATAAAAGACCTTGCCAGTGATACCTATGTTGCAAATGCTGCGCCTAACTGGATGCCAATAATGCATATGGAAACGATGCAGCATTCCGCACCGCACAGTATGTTGACCAATACTGATGAAAGTACCGTTTACAAAGGGCATATTGTTTTTCAGATGGCCAGTAACGACACCGAATATTGGGAGGTGGTGTTTAATTATTCCCTAAATGGGCAACAAAAGGAGGAGGCCCTTCGGATAGCTGTTTCGCAACCAACAGATGAACTTAACAAGACTCAAGTATTTATGGGCAGCGATGATACCCGTTATGTTTTGGCTTATGTGAATCCAAAAGATCCAAAAGTAGCAGTGAACGATTTACAGGCCGTACTTTACAAAATGGAGAATATGATGAGTTTTCCAATAGTTGAAAACTACAAAATACCCGTGGATCCACGAATGCCCGGTATGGGCAACCACAGTTCGCCAAATAATGAAGATATGACCTACACTTCAGCAACAAAAATGTATGATGGAAAATTGTCATTGACCATGACGGGTTATTGGAGAATTAATTTGAAACTGTTGAACGAAAATGGCGAAATTTTAAAAGGAGAGGACGTAACTGAGGCAAACCCTGAGAGT
The DNA here is from genome assembly GCA_002733915.1 of Aequorivita sp. Classification (GTDB taxonomy): domain Bacteria; phylum Bacteroidota; class Bacteroidia; order Flavobacteriales; family Flavobacteriaceae; genus Aequorivita. The sequence continues at coordinate 423,457 of NVXN01000001.1, read as the reverse complement.
AGCCTTTATTTTGAACTGGAGTTCTAAATTTTTCAATTGTTTTTTATATTGTTTAAAGACTGTAGCAATACAGTCTTTATTTTTTTATATTTGGCGCGTGAACTGGAGATGGTACATTCCCATATTATTAATAGCCCTTGCTTTTGTTGGTGTAAGCTGGGAGCAATCTACCCTTCCCAATCAGGAAATTGTTGTACAGTTTCATACAAATTCAGTAAGTGAAGTTGAGGCCAAACAAGCTATTTCCAATATTACGAGCCAATTAAAATCCATTGGGGTTGAAGATTTTCAAATATCTGAAATACAAAACGGCAAACTAAAGGTTACCTATTACAGCGCCAAAGATATTGCAATTATTAAAAATCTCTTTGCGACGCCAATTCACTTTCAATCGTCCAGTACGGCTGTTGGCAATACAGATGTTCCTGCTGAATTTCCTTCYWWASAWAWKCYTWWTKSYKAMYAWNGTAMMWGKCMWTMWRNAKCYMWWWMGWCKCMMSAATYGMKTWKRRRKTTCMMGGATTGCCTGTAGAGATTAAATCTGCAACAGATCAATATTTAAATCCAATAGTGWCTKTRSGTRWKMMYSWASMYACNYWCMSWWWWWRAWMMTSSKWTGGAAATRKKGSTKYTAAAAACTATCGCAGCATTTCGCTTTTAATCGATACTGCTTCACATAAAATACCAGAGGTGCGTGCCGGCCCTTTATCTTAAAAAATCTTTCCATTAAATTTTTAAGTTGAAAAAATATTTCAGGTTGAAAATGATTTTGGCTCAGATACTTCCTAAGCCAAAAAAATAATTTTTAAACAATCACGATAATTGTCAGATATTACTGCAAATCATATATTTGCGCGATTATAAAAAAATCTGACCAAAAAAACATAAACATGCAAAACAAAGGACTAGTTACCGTATTTGCCATCCTATTTGGATTGGTGAGTATTTACCAGCTTTCTTTTACGTTCGTAGCGAATAAAGTAGAAGATAGCGCCAAGGAATTTGCGAACAGCAAATTTTCAGAAGACCAACCCCACGAACGTGACAACGCAGAAGCGCGTTATCTGGACTCTGTGGCCAATAACCCAGTATTCTTGGGGATAGATTACAATACCGCTAAGGAAAAAGAGCTTAATAAAGGTCTTGACCTTAAAGGGGGGATTAACGTAATTCTGGAAGTTTCCGTAAAGGATATATTGAAAGGTCTTGCAAACAATACCAAAGATCCTGCATTCAACCAAGCGTTGGAAAATGCCAAAGAGCTTCAGAAAAACAGCCAGGATACTTACTTAGAATCTTTCTTTAAGGCTTTTGAAGCGCTTCCGAGTGAAAATGAACTTGCCTCTCCAGATATTTTCTTCAACAAGAATTTGGAAGATGTGATAGAGATTGGGATGACCAATGAGCAAGTAAAACCTGTTATTGAGCAGAAAATTGATGAGTCCATTACCTCTGCCTTTGAAGTTTTAAGAAAGCGTATCGATAAGTTTGGGGTAACCCAGCCAAACATCCAGCGATTGGGAAAATCTGCAAGAATACTTGTGGAGCTTCCAGGGGCAAAAGATGTGGATAGGGTGAAAAAATTACTTCAAAGTACTGCCCAACTTGAATTCTGGGATGTTTATAAATTTGAGGAAATAGCAGGTTTTCTTCAAGCTGCCGATGCCAAAGCAGGTGAAATAGCTATGGCACAATCAGCTTCTGAAACCGTGAAAACTGCAGATACTACTGAAGAAGTTGCAGATTCTTCAAAAACGGAAGAAGATGACGTGAGCAAACTTTTGGGGGGTCAAGACGTTAATGATTCACTTGTGGATGATAACAAGGCGAACCCAATTCTTTCCAAAATGGTTTCTTTGGGAAATCAAGGTAGCCCTGTAATTGCTACCTTTAGATTAAAAGATACTTCAGTTATCAATAACTATTTTCGCAACCCACAAATAAAATCACTTTTACCGAATGATTTGCGTTATGCAAAGTTTGTTTGGGGCTTGCCAGAAATTAGCGAGCAGTTGAATGGCGAAGAAATAACGGCTCTTTATGCACTAAAAGCGAACCGCGACAATGTTCCGCCACTTGGGGGAAGTGTAGTTGTAGATGCAAGACAGGAATACGACAACTTGAGCCGCGTAGTGGTATCTATGCAAATGAATGGCCAAGGTGCCAAGGTGTGGGAACAGATGACTGGTAATGCTTATGAAAACCAGAGCCAGATTGCTATTGTGCTTGATAATATTGTGTACTCTGCGCCGGGTGTAACCTCTGGCCCTATTGCTGGTGGACGGAGCCAAATTTCAGGTGACTTTACGGTAAATGAAGGTCAGGATTTGGCAAATGTGCTTCGCGCTGGTAAACTGCCTGCTTCGGCTGAAATTATCCAGGGTGAGGTGGTAGGTCCTACTTTGGGTCACGAAGCTATAAACAGTGGGGTTATGTCCTTCGTAATTGCACTTTTCATTGTGCTTTTATGGATGATAGGCTATTATGGAAGAGCGGGTGTTTTTGCTGACGTTGCTTTGTTGGTGAATATTCTTTTCATCTTTGGAATTTTGGCGGGTCTTGGTGCCGTGCTAACGCTTCCTGGTATTGCAGGTATTGTATTGACTATAGGTATGTCGGTAGATGCGAATGTACTTATTTTTGAAAGGATTAAGGAAGAGCTTGCAAAAGGGAAGGCGCAGAAAGATGCCATTAAAGATGGTTTCAACAATGCATTGTCTTCTATTCTTGATGCAAACATTACCACCGGTTTAACTGGTTTGATTCTTTTGGTTTTCGGAACGGGTCCAATTCAAGGATTTGCAACTACATTATTGATAGGTATTGCCACTTCATTGTTTACGGCAATTTTTATTACAAGATTGTTTATTGACAGTTATACGAAAAACGGCAAGTCCTTGCCATGTGCTACTTCAATTACAAAGAATCTTTTCACAAACGTTCACGTCTCATTCTTGAAAAAGCGCAAAATGGCCTACGTTATTTCTGCAATTATGATTTTGATAAGCGTTTCCTCATTGTTTTTCAATGGCCTAAACCAAGGTGTTGACTTTGTGGGTGGACGAACCTATACCGTTCGTTTTGCTAAGGATGTAAATTCACAAGAAATCCAGAACGATCTTATAGAAACTTTTGGAAGTGCTGAAGCAAAAACCTATGGTGGCGACAACCAGTTGAAGATTACAACCAAGTATAAAGTTGATGAAACTGGAACTGAGGTTGACGAAGAAATAGAGCGAATGGTTTTTGAAACCGTTAAAAAAGATATGCCTGCAGATATGACCTTCGAAGACTTTGTGGGCGATCGTGAAGGAAAAAACATTGGTAGAATGGAATACTACAAAGTGAGCCCTACCATTGCAGATGACATTAAGAAAGATTCCTTCTGGGCCGTATTTGGTTCTTTGGTTGTGGTTTTCCTTTACATCTTGCTGCGTTTTAGAAGATGGCAATTTAGTTTGGGGGCGGTTGCAGCCGTATTCCACGATGTGCTTATTGTGCTTGGGGTATTCTCGCTAACTTACAAGTTTATGCCTTTCAGCATGGAGATTGATCAGGCATTTATTGCGGCGATACTTACGGTTATTGGATACTCGTTGAACGATACGGTAATTGTATTTGACCGTATTCGTGAATACTTTGGTGAACACCCAAGCTGGAAGATGAACCGTATTATTGATGTGGCCTTGAGCAGCACATTAAGTAGAACGTTGAATACCTCTTTCACCACACTTATCGTGTTGTTGAGTATGTTCTTCCTTGGTGCGGAATCTATCCGCGGACTTTTATTCGCAATAATTGTAGGTATTATAGTAGGTACTTACTCATCATTGTTTATCGCTACGCCTATTATGTACGATACTGTGAAGCGTAAAAAAGTAGAGGATTTAATTGATAAAAAAGAAGAAGAAGTTGACCCTGCTTTAGAAGTGTAATTTTAAATCTTTTTGAAGTTATACAAAAAGACCTTTCCAACTTTGGAAAGGTCTTTTTTTGCTTAAAATTTATTAGAAATTAATTATTTCTGCTAAAAGAAATCTTGTCGCCTTTTTCAAGTTTCCATTTATCTGCAAGGCCTGCATTTACTTCCAAAACATATTGCGAGGGAGCTTCGGAAGGCAGTGAAGATTCATCAAATGGTTTGGCGTTTTTTTGAATGCTTACAATTTCCTTTTCTGCGTTCAGATAGATAATATCCAGAGGTATTTCAGTGTTCTTCATATAAAAGGAGCGTGGCTCCATGGTATTGAAAACAAAAAGCATCGCTTGGTCTTCAGCCATGGAATGGCGGTACATAAGCCCGGTTTGGGTTGAATATTCGTCATCGGCAATTTCAATATTCAGCGTAGCGATAAGGGAATCGTTTTCCGCCTTAAAAAGCTGAAGTTCACCTTCCTTGGTAAAAGTAATTTCTTTGGTAAGGCTTTTATTCTCTGAAGTAGAACTGTCCTTACAGTTATAAAATGAAAGAATTGAAGCAGCAAATACGGCGGAAATAAATATTTTTTTCATTCTTGAAGATTTTATTGCCAGTAATTCGCAAATGATTTCTATAAAAGATTCGTGAATTATGGGCCTTATTTTTATTCAACCATTGGTTTTTTTGAAGCTTTCCACGTGATGTATATTCCTGCAAGTATGAAAGGAATGCTAAGCCATTGTCCCGTGGAAAGTAACCCAAGCGCAGATTCAAACCCACCTTGGCTTTCTTTAACAAATTCCACCAAGAAACGAACCATAAAAAGAAGGATCAAAAACACTCCAAAAATGTAACCAATCTGTTTTCTGCGTTCGGTTTTCCAATAAAGATACCAGCAAACCAAAAAAACAATAACATAGCCAGCTGCTTCATAAAGTTGTGCGGGATGGCGGAAAGGAACGGAATTCAGCAATTCTGAAAACTGTGGGTTATTTACAATAGCGTCATATGCCTTGCTTGGGTTTTGAATTCCGGTTGTTTGAACTGCTTCTTGTTTCCGAATGCCTTCGTGAACAAAACGAACACCCAATGGGAAATCTCCCGAAGGCTTTCCTATTATTTCAGAATTCATAAAATTGCCGATACGCACAAAAGTTCCCCCAGCGGCTACGGCAATAACAATACGATCCATGATCCACAAAAAAGGTTTTTTTATTACGTTTTTTGTATAATAATACATAGCAATGAGAATGGCAATGGCTGCACCGTGGCTGGCAAGACCCTGAAAACCAGTAAACTCAAATTCTGGAACTGTGCTAATAGGAAGAAATACCGAAAGCGGGTCTTCCACAAAAAGCTCGGGCTGGTAAAATATAACGTGGCCCAACCGTGCGCCCACCAAAACAGCTACAACCATATAGATAAAAAGGCTGTCCAGTTTTTCTTGCGCCAGTTCTTCGCGTTCGTAAATCTTTTTGGTGAGAATCCACCCAAGCGTAAATGCTACTACAAACATCAAGCTGTAGAAACGGATCATAAAAAAACCAAGATCAATCCCTTCTGAAGGATTCCAGGTAAAACTTAAATATTGCATAGCGGGTGTTTTATTAAGCAGCGTAAAGATACTAAAAGCGAAAAAGTAATTTCAAACATATTATTATTTGTTTTTGGGAGGAACTGGATCATAGCCAGAGCCACCCCAAGGATTGCAGCTTGCAATGCGTTTTGCTGCCAGCCAACCACCTTTTAGCAAACCATGTGTTTGCAGGGCTTGCACGGCATAATGTGAACAAGTAGGGGTGTAACGACAGCTTGATGGCAATAGTGGAGAAATAAAAAGTTGATACCCTTTTATCAATAAAACAAAAGGGTATGTAAGTATATTTTTCACGTAAAATTTAATTTAAGGAAAAGGTAGTTCCTTCTTTTCCATCTTTTAGTTGAATGCCTTTTGCCGAAAGCTCATCCCGAATTTTATCGCTCATCGCGAAATCCTTATTGGCGCGTGCTTGATTTCTCAATTGAATAAGAAGTTCCACTGCCGCTGAAAGTTTTTCAGCGTCCTGTGAATTTTCCGAAACGCTGTCTTCCAATCCCATAACATCAAAAAGAAAACCGTCCATCGTATGTTTCAGCAATTGCAAATCATTAGTGGAAATGGTTTCTTTTTCTTCCTTTAATAAATTTACGAATTTCACCGCTTCAAAAAGGTTCGCAATCAAAATAGGACTGTTGAAATCGTCATTCATCGCATCATAGCAGGCATTTACCCAGCTTTTTATATCTAGAGTGCTTTTTTCTGAAGTAGTAATTTCATTCAGCATTCTATAGGCATCCATTAAACGGTTAAATCCTTTTTCAGAAGCTTCCAAAGCCTCACTGCTGAAGTCGAGTATGCTTCGGTAATGGGCTTGGTACATAAAAAATTTTGTAACCGTTGGCGAGAAAGGCTTGCTCAAAATGTCGTTTTCACCCGTAAACATTTCATTCGGAAGGATATAATTTCCTGTCGATTTTGACATTTTTTTACCGTTCAGCGTTAGCATATTGGCATGCATCCAATAATTAACGGGTGAAGTGTGATTGCAGGCTTCCGCTTGTGCAATTTCACATTCATGGTGTGGAAATTTTAAATCCATTCCGCCTCCATGGATGTCAAAATTATTTCCCAAATATTTTGTGCTCATTGCGGTACATTCCAAATGCCAACCTGGAAAACCTTCGCTCCAAGGCGATGGCCAGCGCATAATATGCTGCGGTTCGGCTTTTTTCCAAAGTGCAAAATCCTGTGGGTTTTTCTTATCGGTCTGTGCGGTAAGTTCGCGGGTATTGGCAATCATGTCTTCAATTTGCCTTCCGCTAAGTTTTCCGTAATTATTGGTCTCGTTGAATTTTAAAACATCAAAGTAAACTGAGCCGTTTTTTTCATATGCAAAACCTTCTTCAATTATTTTTTCAACTATATGTATTTGCTCGTAAATGTGCCCGGTAGCTGTGGGTTCAATACTGGGTGGAAGCGCATTGAATTTTGCCATAATAGTATGAAAGTCTACCGTATATTTTTGAACCACTTCCATGGGTTCCAGTTGCTCAATACGTGCTTTTTTAAGAATGGGGTCATCGCCGCTTTCGCCATCGTTTTCAAGATGGCCCGCATCGGTAATATTACGCACATAGCGTACTTTGTAGCCTAAATGTTTTAGATAACGAAAAACCAAATCAAAAGAAAGAAAAGTACGACAGTTACCCAAATGTACATTACTATAAACAGTAGGGCCGCAAACGTACATACCTACTGCGTCTTTGTGGATTGGGGTGAATTTTTCTTTCTTTTTTGAAAGGGAATTGTAAATAAAAAGTTCGTGCTGTTTCAATTTTTCGAATTTCAGGTTAGAGATTTTTCCTTTGGAATTGGTTTTTAAAACTCGGTGTCAAGTTTTATGTAATCCAAAAATTCTCTACGTGTTTCAACGTTTTTAAAAGCACCGCCAAATTCGCTGGTTACGGTACTGCTGTCAATATCGCGAATACCACGGGAATTGACGCAAAGGTGCTTGGCGTCAATAACACAGGCTACGTCTTCAGTGCCCAAAACTTGCTGTAATTCTTTTACTATTTGCATTGTAAGACGTTCCTGCACTTGAGGTCTTTTGGCATAATAATCTACAATCCGGTTCATTTTTGAAAGTCCCACTACAGTGCCATTAGAGATGTAGGCAATATGTGCTTTTCCGACAATGGGCAACAAATGGTGTTCACAGGTAGAGTAGAGAGTAATATTTTTTTCTACCAGCATTTCCTGGTATTTGTATTTGTTTTCAAAAGTAGAGGCTTTGGGTCTTCTGTCTGGATGAAGCCCGCCAAAAATTTCCTGGACAAACATTTTTGCCACCCGGGTAGGTGTTCCTTTTAAGCTATCGTCACTAAGATCGAGGCCTAAAGTATGCATGATGTTTTGAACGTCTTTTTTGATGCTTGCAATTTTTTCAATATCACTAAGCTCAAAAGCATCAGGGCGCATAGGCGTTTCAGTGGAACTACCTATGTGATCATTCCCCATTGCTTCAATCTCTTTTAGTTGTTTCTCTAAATCCATCTAATAAATTATGTAATAAGCCTGCAAAGATACGCAATAGCATCTTGGTAGTGAAAATTGCAGGAGTTTTTGTGCAATTTTCAATTGTTCAAAAAAATAAGTTTTGGAGTAAATTAAAAATGGTAACCAAGGGAGAACACCAAATTACTATATATGGTATTTATATTAGCCGCATCGGTTAACCCCACGGAATAAAGTTGTTGGCTTCTTTCCTGCTCCGCTCTTGAGTATGCAATATCACAGGTGTAACGACCAAAATTGTATCCTGCACCTATTGAAAATCCAATAAGTTCACCTAATATTTCACTATTTTTATAGGGAGTTTCCTCGTAATGAAAACCACCTCTAAGGCTCAATTGATTTAGACGATATTCTGCACCCGCCTTGTAAGAAGCTGCCCCGGTCAAGGTATTTTCTATAGTGTTATTGAGTTCGCTGAAAAATGGGTCAAAAGAATCCTGGTCAGGTCTAAAATCTATAGCACTATAATCCTTATATGAATAATCAAAACTTATTAACCCATTTTGACCAAAAACGTATGCCGCACTGGCGGTTACTTTTGCGGGAGTTCTCAAAGTATAGTCTTCATAAACATTGATTACTCTTGGGTTTACTATTTCGGTGATTGCTTGTCCTTCAAAAAGACGTCGGCTTTCAAGATATTGGGTAGTTTCTTCAGAAATTTGATACCACGTAGGACTATCAAAACTTAGCCCGAGGCGAAAATTTTCAGCAACCTTCGCAATAGCGCCAATCTGCGCGGAAACTCCTGCTCCATTAACAGATAAGTTATTTTCAAAACCAACCCTATTTACTGTAGAACCGGCATTGTTATTGGTTTCGAGAAGAAATGAACTTTGTTCAAAATCTATAGTATGCGTATTAATGTTTACCCCAAAAAATAGGTTATTGGCAACCTGCGTGGCCAAGTTTATAGAGAATTTGCTGTTATAACCTTGTGAAAGATAGAGGTATTCTTGGTTAAAATTACCAGCCGCAATGTTTGAAGCATAGGAAACGTTTGACAAATCATTGGGTTCCACAGGGTCAAAAAGAAAGGCTTGATAGCCTAAAAATGCATTTTGGGCAGTTGTGCCTTCAGTTTCGCCTAAATATCTGTAAAGGCTTGAAATGGTTTCCCCAGATTGTAACTGCAAAAGATTTAAAGGAATGCCTTGGGCTTGTTCCAAAAAGAAGCTCCCAATAGACGTATTTCCGGTACCGGCAATATACATTTCATTTTCAAAATTTTTAGTAACATCATAATTGACGCCAATAGTGAACTTTCTGAAAGCCGCATCCTCATTTGAATTATTGATTACAAAAATACCGCCCAATTGATTAAAATTAATATCATCAGTTATGCTTTTCTCAGAATTCCCAAAATAGTTGGCTTCGTTTTCTACATCAAATAGATTTGTAGAAAACATCAAGTTTGAATTCAAAAAAACCGCACCTCCCGCTGGATTGACATTAATAGCTGAAAAGTCACCGCCCAAAGAACCCATAGCTCCACTAAGTCCTGTAAATCGGGCTGTTCCTATATTTTGTTCTGTACTGTATCTTAGACCGTCTGTTGTGTTTTGGGCGCTTAGAGCAGACAATGTTAATACAGCTATAATGAAGAAAAGTATCTTATTCATAGTCTAAAAACTTGTAAATAATTTTGGGAATTAGTTTAACCGCGACCACCTCTTCCGCCGCCGCTTCTACTGCCGCTACTGCTTCCTCTACTTCCGCTACTAGAACTTCTAACGGAACCGGATGAGCTACTTCGGGTTGGTGTAGAATAATTGCTATTGCGTGTGCTACGGGAATTGCTTCGTGTAGGCTGCGAATAGCTATTGTTGCGTGTTGAACCTGAACGTGTATTTCTTATTACATTAGAATTGGATCGAGTGGTTCTAACATTGCTTCGCGTGGTTCGGGTAGTTGTATTGTTTGCACGTACATTGTTTCTATTTACACGTCTTGATAATTCAGATCTGCTATAGGAATTACGTGTTGAAACGTTATTTGACCTTCCGCGTGTGTTAGTTCTTGTATAATCTGTATTTCTTCTACCACGGTTGTAAGATACATTATCATAGTGAGAGTTATAATAATGGGGGTTATAATATCCATAACCGTAATAAGGATATCCATAGCCGTAGCCGTAACCGTAACCATAGTAAGGGTAACCCCATCCATAGCTGATTCCCCAATAGGGATTATAATATCCATAATAGGGATAGCCCCAATTACCGCCCCAGTATGCGCCGTACCAATATGGCCTGTGATAGAATCCATATCCATAGCCGAAGCCTCCAGTGTTATAGATATTTACTGTTATTTCCTCTCCATTACTACCCCAAGGGCCGTAACCATCTTCCGCATAGTCGTAATTTTCCTCAATAATAATATTTCCTTCTTCATCTAATCGTTCGGAAGTGGAATAGGCTTCAATATCTGTAAAAATTGCTCCTTCTTCTGGGAGGTCGGAATATACTTCAGATTTGCTTCGGAAATATTGTTGGTAATAATTTGCTTTTTCGTTTGAAACCTCTTCTTCTGTGTATTCCTCTTCAGAATTTGAATTATTGCCAGAAGAATAAATGCCGTCATTTTGATTGTAGCCATTATTATGTGTTCCACAAGAAGTTAACAAAAAGGCGAAAAGGCCTATAATTGCTAAAGGCTTGAAACGTTTAATATTTATATTTTGAATCGACATATCTGTGGTAATTTTATTGTTGGACTTCATAAAAATAAGTAGTTTTGCGGACAATAACTAATCATTTAACATAGACACAACATTTGTGCCAAAAACCGGGCTATGGCAAAGAATTTAACAACAAGAGCAGAAGATTATTCCAAGTGGTACAATGAGCTGGTAATCAAGGCAGACCTTGCCGAAAACTCAGGAGTTCGTGGTTGTATGGTTATAAAACCTTACGGATATGCCATTTGGGAGCGTATGCAGGCAGAGTTGGATAGAATGTTTAAGGAAACAGGCCATCAAAATGCTTATTTCCCACTCTTTATTCCGAAATCATACTTCAGTAAGGAAGCCAGCCATGTGGATGGTTTTGCAAAGGAATGTGCCGTTGTTACTCACTATAGATTAAAAAATGCCGAAGATGGAAGTGGGATAATTGTTGATCCTGACGCAAAACTGGAAGAAGAACTTATTGTGCGTCCCACTTCAGAAACAATTATTTGGGATACCTACCGAAAATGGATACAGTCTTATCGAGATTTACCGCTTTTAATAAACCAATGGGCAAATGTAGTTCGTTGGGAAATGCGCACGCGTCTGTTTTTACGCACCGCAGAATTTCTTTGGCAGGAAGGCCACACTGCGCACTCCACTAAAGATGAAGCCATAGCCGAAGCGGAACAAATGATGAATGTGTATGCCGAGTTTGCCGAAAATTATATGGCCATTCCAGTTGTAAAAGGAACAAAGACCGAGAGCGAGCGCTTTGCCGGCGCCCTTGAAACTTACTGTATTGAGGCCTTAATGCAAGACGGAAAAGCATTGCAGGCTGGTACTTCACACTTTTTGGGTCAGAATTTTGCGAAGGCATTTGATGTGAAATTTGCGGCCAAAGATGGTTCATTGGATTATGTCTGGGCAACCTCGTGGGGAGTGTCTACACGATTGATGGGTGCTTTGGTTATGACCCATAGTGATGATAATGGTTTGGTGCTTCCTCCAAATTTAGCGCCATATCAAGTGGTTATTGTTCCTATTTATAGAAAAGATGAAGAATTTGACACCGTAAATGAAGTCGCATTAGATTTGATGAAGAAATTGCGGTCTAAAGGAATTCGTGTTAAATACGACAATCGTGATACGCACAAACCGGGCTGGAAATTTAATGAATACGAGTTGAAAGGTGTTCCTGTGCGTATAGCCATTGGTCCAAAAGATGTGGAAAAAGGGACTGTGGAACTTGCGCGAAGAGACACGCTTCAAAAGGAGTTTATAACCAATGAAAATGTTGTGGATAAAGTAATTTCTTTAATGAACGAAATTCAAGAAGCCCTTTTTCAAAAAGCAGTTTCATATAGAGCTGAACACACCACCGAAGTTGCTTCATATGAAGAATTTAAGTCCGTTTTAAATGGAAAAGGAGGCTTCGTGCTGGCCCATTGGGATGGCACTTCCGAAACCGAGGAGCGAATTAAAAATGAAACAAAAGCGACCATTAGATGTATTCCTTTGGAAGGTGATAGTACCTCGGGAACTTGCATTGTTACTGGTAAGCCATCCGAAAGAAAAGTACTTTTTGCAAAGGCGTATTAATTTTTTTTGAAAAAAGTTATTTAGGATTTGCGCCATTCAAAAATTGTTGTATTTTTGCATCCGCATTTGAAAATAAAAAATGGTCCGTTCGTCTAGGGGTTAGGACGCCAGGTTTTCATCCTGGTAACAGGGGTTCGATTCCCCTACGGACTACAAAATTTAGAATTTAACAAAAACAAAATGGCAAATCACAAGTCAGCATTAAAGAGAATAAGAAGCAACGAGGCAAAGCGCTTGCGTAACCGTTACCAGCACAAAACTGCCCGTAATGCCATGAAGAAATTCCAAGAGCTTTCTGATAAGAAAGAAGCTGAGGCTATGTTTCCAAGCGTTGTTTCTATGATCGACAAATTAGCGAAGAAAAACATTATTCACAGTAATAAAGCTTCCAACTTAAAATCGAATATGGCTAAGCACATAGCTGCGCTATAGTTTCTTTTTAATAAAATTTTTAAAAACCCTTTCAGAAGACTGAGAGGGTTTTTTATTTCAGAATTCTGAAGGATTCAAATGATTTTTTAAGACTCTCCCAAGCAAAATGGGCACCTTCAATTTGTGGAGAGTATTGGGCGGAGCAGAAGTAAATATAATCGTCGTTTTTCAATAGCCTGTAAAGACGGTATATGCTGAAACTCGCATAGGGCTCACCATCGAGCGTTACATTCTTTAATTTGTTTTTCGTGGTCCAGAGTAATGAGTTCTCGTCGGTTTTAAGCGAATCAATGGGCTCTTTGATAATCGATCCAAAATTGAGAAATAAATTGGGCAGGCTACTGTCCAGAAAAGGAGTGTCTATATCGTTTTTATCCATCGCCATTATTTTGAAATCGACCGCAAAACCAATTTTTGATACATTTTCGGTTTGGTTCAGTTTTACACGTGCTTCTTTTATTTCTTCTTCGGAAACTTGGGTTCCTTCTTTTTTGAACTTTTCCACCATGTTTACCAAGTATTCTTCAATGCTTTCGGTTGATGTATTTGCGTCCATTTCAATAGCCTTAGGATCTCCAAAAACTACTGATACTATCTTTGCGTTGAAAAATAGTTTTCCGTAGGGAGAATTCGCTGTAATCAATTCTTCCAATTGTTCATCGGGAAGATCCGTAAAATAAGTGCTACGAACAAAATCTGCGTATTTTATAAATTTGGGAGCATGCCATCCATCGCCAATTGGTTTTTTAAAAGAAAACTGCAGCATATTATCGGTAAACATATTTAGTCCTGTTTCCAGCTCTTTCGTGGTGCTTTTTTCGGGATCAACAGATATTTCCATGGAATCCACCTTTACCGTTTGCTGCACTCTTTGAAGTTCTGTAGTAGCCCTTATTTTTTCTATGTCAGATTTTCGGTGTTGCAGCCTATCCACGAATAGCGCTGCCAAAACTGCCAATGCCAGCAGGAGCATCAAAATAGGATAGAGTGTAAATATGGGTTCTGAAGCTGGCGTAAGGGTCATGGCGAGCAATAAAATGGCTTCCATTACCAGCACAATTAATGCTACCAGTTTAATCCAATTACTGACGGAATCTAAGATGGATGATCTATTTTCCTTTTCTTGTGAAGTGTTTTCGTGACCCATAACTTGAAAACTTTATTTGGTTAAAATTAGTTCTCATAAAGATAGGAATTATTCACTAGAATTATTTTTTTTAGGGTATTAAGTCTTGATAATCACCACCATGCCTTGCTATATCCCTAACAATTGAAGATGAAATATGTGAAAATTCCGGGCTGCAGATTAAAAAGACACTATCTACTCCGTTAACCTTTGCATTGGCCTGGGCGATGGCCTGTTCATATGCAAAGTCGATACTGTTGCGAAGTCCGCGGACAATAAATTGCGCATTTTCTTCTTTGCAAAAATTTGCGGTAAGCCCTGTGTAGCTTTTCACTCTAATTTTAGTTTTATCACCAAAAGTGTTGTTGATAAACTGGATTCGCTCTTCCAAAGAAAACATTGTTTCTTTATCGGCATTAACGCCAATAGCGATAAGTAGCTCATCAAAAAGCGGCAAAGCGCGCTTTATAATATCTACGTGCCCAAGGGTAAGGGGGTCAAAAGTTCCGGGAAAAACTGCGCGCTTCATTTTTAATGATATTTGGTTACTAAGTTAATGACTTAATATTAAAACAATTTTCTTTTCAGAAAAATTTCGAAATCAAAATAGCAAGCGCGGCGATAACGGTAGCTAAAACCACACCACGGGCACGATAGTATTGATTCTTTTTTAAAAGAATAAAAAATACAATTAAAWNNAAWATTRMAMMMAATGCAATCAAGCTTCCCAGAAAATCATTTTCCAGTGCTGCCTGTAATGTTGACTCCAGGCTAAGTTCAGAAAAAAAGAAAATGTATAGATAGGTGCCCGCCATATTTGCAAGCAAACCGATTACTAAACCAATAATAACTTCTTTAATGTGTGGTTTCATTTTATTTCTTTTTAGAAATCCCAAGTATTGAGTTCTTTCATCGCGTGGTGTGCCGTTAGGTCAAACTGTACCGGAACCACGGACACAAAACCATTGTGGAGCGCCCATTCATCTGTATCTTCACCTTTGTCCTCATTTACAAATTCGCCAGTTAGCCAATAATAATCACGACCCAGTGGATTGGTTCTTTTATCAAATTTTTCTTCCCAATGGGCGTTGGCTTGGCGGCACACTTTAATGCCCTTAATTTCTGAAGCATTTAATTTTGGGATGTTCACATTAAGCACCACGCCCTTTGGCAGGCCATTTTTTAAGGTTTGCTGCGCAATGGCTTTTACAAACTTTTTCGATGGTCCAAAATCTGCCTCCATTGAATAATCCAAAAGTGAAAACCCGATGGATGGAATACCCAGCGTTCCCGCTTCCACAGCGGCACTCATTGTTCCACTGTAAATTACGTTGATGGATGAATTACTTCCGTGGTTTATGCCGCTAACGCAAAGATCGGGCTTGCGTTTTAAAATTTCGTTCACTGCTATTTTTACACAGTCTACGGGCGTTCCGCTGCAACTGTACTCTTTGTGTGGATCACCATTCACTACGTTTATACTATTGCAGTACAATGTATCGTTAATAGTTATGGCGTGGCCCATTCCGCTTTGGGGCGAATCTGGCGCAACTACCATAACGTCTCCCAATGTATTCATTACATCAATTAAGGTACGGATACCCGGGGCGTTGATGCCATCGTCATTGGTTACTAATATCAGCGGTCTTTTTTTGGACATAAAATTTTTAAAATTAAAAAAACAAAAATACATTTATTAATTCTGTCCCGAGAGCCTTCAGAAACAGAATTCTGGATTTAGGACCGAAAAAAACTGTTTAACAAAAAATTAGTACCAATATACTTTAATGGCACAGTTTTTTATATAATTTAGGCACTCATAAAATAATACCACGACTATGCGGATAATGAAAAAGAATTTTAAAGTTTTGTTTTTGGCGGTTTTCGTTTCTGTGGCTTCCTGCAGTTTTACGMCNYRAKGRKWWTAMCGNATCNNSMGRTNRSSWKRAAYKASWKMYAGNRCCTNKRYYACNKMYRWYMWTCANMMRSRKCWTTACGACCCTAAAGATATCAATGACGAATTTTCAGCAGAAGTCTATAAAGATTTCATCAACGGACTCGACCCGTTAAAGAGATATTTCCTTGCTTCAGATATTGAGGAATTCAGCAAACATAAAACAGAAATAGACGATCAACTCAAGAATAAGGATTTGTCGTTTTTTGATTTGGTTTATGAGCGTTTCAATGAAAGAATGGAAGATGTAAAGAAAATTTATCCGGAAGTGCTCGATAAACCATTCGATTTTTCTGTAAATGAAACCATCAATGTTGATTATGATAATCTTGCGTATGCAAATTCAATAAAAGAATTAAAAGCACGCTGGAAACAGCAGTTGAAATTTACAACACTTTCTTCATATTATGATTTGGTGGAAGACCAAAAGAATCGCGAAAAGGGAATTACCTCCTCTACCGAAAAAAAGGATGAAATGGATACTTCCGAAGTTTCAAATACTGCACAAAGTGCCTCAGCAGATGAGCCTTTTGAGCGACAATCAAGGGCAGAGCTTGAAGCGAAAGCCCGCGAGACTACCAAAAGCTCTTTAGACGAATATTTTGATTTCACTAAAGATTTGGAACGCAAGGATTATTTTTCAATTTATTTAAATACTATAGTTGAAGAATTTGATCCGCACACAAACTATTTTGCGCCGCCCGATAAAGACAGGTTCGATCTTCGTATGTCTGGAAAGTTGGAAGGTATTGGGGCTAGGCTTCAAAAAAAGAACGATTATATCACTATTATTGAAATCATAAGTGGTGGCCCAGCCTGGCGCAGTGAGAAAGTAGAAGTAGGCGATGTAATTTTAAAAGTGAAACAAGAAGATGAAAAAGATGCGGTTAGCATTGTTGGCATGCGCATTGACGATGCCGTAAAATTAATCAAAGGACCAAAAGGCACCAAGGTTACACTTACCATTAAAAACGTGGACGGAACTATTTCTGATAAAGTGATTACCCGCGATGTAGTTGAACTTGAAGAAACCTACGCAAAATCGTCGTTGATTGATAAAGGCGATCGCAAATTTGGGCTTATCAACCTACCGCAGTTCTACTTTGATATGGAAAACTACAAAGAACGCAATGCTGCAACCGACGTTAAAAAGGAAATTCTTCGTTTGAAAGAACAAGGAATGGAAGGTTTGGTTTTGGACCTTCGTGATAATGGTGGAGGATCTTTGCGCACAGCGGTTGATATTGCTGGGCTTTTCATCAAAAAAGGACCCGTAGTGCAAGTAGCTTCAAACGGAAATAAGGAAGTGCTTGAGGATAAAGATAGCGAGATTGTTTGGGACGGACCGTTGGTGATTTTGGTGAACGAACTTTCTGCTTCGGCTTCCGAAATTCTTGCTGCAGCCATGCAGGATTACAAACGCGCCATCATTATAGGTAGCAAGCAAACCTATGGTAAAGGTACGGTTCAAAACGTAATTGATTTGAACCAATGGCTTCGTAAAAATGATTTGGGCGATTTGGGTGCCTTGAAAATCACTTCTCAGAAATTTTATCGTGTAAACGGAGGTTCCACCCAACTGGAGGGTGTTAAGAGCGATGTGGTTATGCCAGACCGCTACAGCTATATAGATGTAGGCGAGAGAGATTATGACAATCCACTTCCTTATGATAAAATTGATGCCGCAAAATATGATGTTTGGGATGGTTATATAGATTATGATGAAACCATCCAAAAAAGTAAAGAACGAATGGCACAAAACGATCAGTTGAAGTTGATTGATGAAGATGCGCGATGGATTAAGGCCCGTAGGGATGAAAAAGAAGTAAATTTAAATTTTGAAACTTACAGTGCCGAAATCGAGCAACGTAAGCAGGAGACAAAACGTTTTGATGCCATTGATGAATATGACAACCAGCTCACTTTTGAATCCTTACCCTATGAAACCGCATTGATGAAGAAGGATACCACACTTTCTGAAAAACGTAAAAGATGGCATAAAAATCTAAGTAAGGATATGTATATTGAAGAAGCAGTCCACGTGCTTGAAGATTTAAAACTCAACAACATCAAGGCCGGAAAAGTTGCAGATATTAAAAACTAGTATTATGTAAACCAAATGTGTGTTTCTGAATGAAACACGCCAAATTTTACTAAATTTGAAGTGTGAAAAACACTACTTCATTAACTAAGATAGCGCTCCGAAAGTTTAAAAAAAACTTTTGGGGCGTTTTCAGTTTGTGCTTTTTGTCACTTTGTGTTTTGGTAGCGATTTTTGCGTATGCTTTGGCGCCCGATAATTCAGAAAACGCAAACCAGATGCATCTTTCCATTCATTCAAAAAACCCGGGTTTTTCTGCGCAAATGCTTACCATACCAGTAAAAGTAGAAGAGCAGAATCCTTTATCGGTTTTCTTTTTTGGAAAAAAAAATGCCGATACTGAAATTCCAATTTCAAATTTTAGCGTAAAAGAAAATTCCATTGAAATTATCGAGTACACCCCCGATGGAACTGGAGGTTTGCAAAAGGAATACGCCCTTTCACTTTTTCCAGATGCAACATCCGCCGATGAAATTTCCGGCAAATATATTTCAGAAAAAAAATTCCTCCTCGGTACCGATAAATACGGTCGCGACCTGTTGAGCCGAATGCTCATTGGGATCCGCATATCTTTGGCTATCGGGTTTGTTGCGGTTTTCATTTCTTTAGTAATTGGAATCACCCTTGGAGCAGTTGCTGGTTATTTTGGCGGAAAGATAGACGCAGCTATCATGTGGCTTATTAATGTTACTTGGTCTATCCCTACTTTATTATTGGTAATCGCTATCACCTTAGCGCTCGGAAAAGGTTTTTGGCAGGTTTTTATCGCTGTTGGGCTTACCATGTGGGTAGAAGTTGCCCGTGTGGTGCGTGGACAGGTAATGGGCGTAAAACAGATGCAGTACGTTACCGCAGCCCGAGCGTTGGGCTTTAACGATTTCAGAATAATTGTAAAACATATTTTGCCAAATAGCATGGCACCGGTTATTATTATTTCCGCGGCCAATTTTGCGGGAGCCATTCTCATTGAAAGCGGCCTGTCTTTTTTGGGAATAGGCGCACAACCGCCAATGCCCAGTTGGGGAGGCATTATTAAAGACCACTATGCCTATATTATTTTAGGGAAACCCTATCTTGCCCTTATTCCCGGACTGGCCATTATGAGCCTTGTTACCGCTTTTATGTTAATAGGAAATGCCCTGCGCGATGCTATGGATGTGCGGAACGCTTAAAAGAATTTAAATGAACCGAAAATACATTTACCCCTTTGTAATTATAATTGTAACCGTCGCGTTATATTATGCAGACGATTTTTTGGGCGAAGAAGATATTTCCACTTCAGAAATTTCAAAAACTACAAATAGTACCTCCGAAGAATTTAACGACTCGTTTCTTCCTACTTCAACTACGGGAGCCATTGTAAAACACAACTATTTTACGCTATCCTATTCCGAAGAAAATGAACAGGCAGAGTGGGTGGCTTATGAATTGAAGAAAAGTGATTTGACTAAAAATGAATTTGAACGCCCCTATTTTATTGAAGACAAAAAGGTAAAAACAAAATCTGCCGATTGGCGTAATTATAAGAATTCGGGGTACGATCGTGGCCATCTTTGCCCCGCTGGCGATAGAAGGATTTCTTTTGAAGCATACAATGAAACTTTTTTGACCAGTAATATTAGTCCCCAAGACCACGATTTTAATGCGGGAATCTGGAACCGACTGGAGCAGAAAGTTCGCTATTGGGCAGAAAAATATGATGGTGTTTATATAGTTACGGGCGGAGTTTTAAAAGGAAATTTGAAAACCATCGGCTATGAAAATGTAGCGGTTCCCACTGAATTTTATAAAATAGTGGTGGATGCTTCTGATGGAAATTATAAAGCAATTGCTTTTTTGATTCCGAATAAATCTTCAAGCGAATCTTTTTACAAATATGCAGTTTCCATTGATGAAATTGAAGCGAGAACCGGAATCGATTTTTTTCCGCAACTGTCAGATTCCATAGAAAATAAGTTGGAATCAATGATAGACCTGAAAAGTTGGGGGAGAAAGTAAGTTAGCAGTAATTATTTGTTAAGCTTATTTTTATCAATATCTTTCATTAAYWMTYMRTTCAATATGAAGATATTAGATAAACTTAAAATGTCCTTTTTTCTCGTTCCGCCAGAAAAAAATAAATATTTTCCTTCTAATCCGATAACAGGATTTTTAGACTCCATTAAAGGTATAGTGGCTTTACTCATTAAGATTGCTTCAGAATATTCACTTTTAGTTCCAGAAAAACTATAGGCTTCAGACCTATGAGAGAAAATGTATGACAGGTTTGTTAAAAAGTTGGATTTCGAAAGTTTACAAGAAGCAAAATCAGATTTTAAATCTACTTTTCTTGATTTAATAGTTGTTTTTGTAATCCTCTTGTTCCATTCAACTTCAACATTTACAGACCAATTATCACCTTTATCAACAAAACTAATTTTTCCTTTATGAAGGGTTTTCATTGCGTTGACAATAGATTGAATGTATTTATGTGTTTCTTCCAAAAAAATATTTTTTCAACTATGCTTTGAATTTCTACCGATAGCTATCGGTATTAATTTCTCAAGAAAAACTATAATTCGCCCCATCCAATTTCACAAAAATAAAGAGTAAAATAGTAAAGCCCCAAAGTGCGGAACCGCCATAACTAAAGAAAGGCAGCGGAATACCCACCGTAGGAAAAATACCCGTAACCATGCCTACATTCACAAAAAAATGGAGGAATATAATAGCCGCGACGCTATATCCGTAAACCCGGCCAAATTGCGATTTCTGTTTTTCGGCCCTAAAAATAATACGCAATATAAGTCCTACAAAAAGGAGAATTACAAGCATGCTTCCTAAAAAGCCCCATTCCTCGCCCACGGTGCTGAAAATATAATCGGTGTGTTGTTCCGGAACAAAGTTTCCTTTGGTTTGCGTGCCTTGTGTCCAGCCCTTACCAAGCCAGCCACCATTTGCTATCGCAATTTCACTTTGGTGGGTGTTGTAGCCTATTCCGCGCGCATCTACTTCTTTTCCCAAAACTATGTTGAACCGGTCGCGGTGGCGCTGTTCGAAAACATTGTTGAAAATATAACTCACCGAAAAAGCAAAGGCAATACAGCCTGCGGCTATTAAAGCATATTTTATAATACTGGGACGCTTTTTTCTATTTCGGAAAAAAATGATACCGCCAATAAGTACAATGGCGACCGCTACCCARACCGCACCGAAAGCGAGGGTAGAAACAAAGAGCATTACTGCGAAAAGACCTAATAAAAGATAAACACCGTGCAATCCTTCCCTATAAAGGGTAAAAACAAAAGCTGCGTAAATTAAGGCGCTTCCTGGGTCAGGCTGCGGGACAATTAAAACGGCTGGCAGGGCTATAATGGTGAAAGCCGCAATTTGATGTTTCAGCTCCTGCATATTTGTTTGAATATCACTCACATATTTTGCGAGTGCCAAAGCAGTTGCGGCTTTTGCAAATTCACTGGGTTGAAGACTGAAACTACCAAAGGCATACCATGAGGTTGCACCCGAAATATTTTTTCCGAAAACAAAAAGTCCCAACAAAGAAACTAATGAAATGATATAAAAAACACTTGCGAATTTTTCGTAAAACTTTGATTCTATGGCGAGCAAAAATATAATCAGAAGTATGCTAAACCCAATAAACATAAATTGTCGGGCGTAGATTTGGTCAAAATCCCAAAAGCCTTTTGCAGTGTCACTCAAGGATGCTGAGTAGATGTTGACCCACCCCATAATTACAAGGGCGATGTACATAAAAATCATCAGCCAATCAAAGCGTACATAAGTTCTGCCTCCTGCCATTAGCGGTTAATTGAAAAAGGTTGTCCGCTGTAGGGTTTGGCGTATTCTGCTTCCAAACTGCCTTCCAGCACATATTTTTCCATATCGGTTCGGGTTATTTCACCTTTAAGATATTTTTCAATCATAAGGCCTGCAATCCGTCCCGCCCATCGCGAACCCCAATAGCCGTTTTCAACAAAAACCGCAATGGCAATTTTTGGATTGTCTTTTGGCGCAAAGGCTACAAAAATGGAGTGATCGGTAAGTTGAACTCGTTTGCCATTAATTTTTGTAAAATTTTCTGCCGTTCCAGTTTTTCCACAAATTTCTATTCCCGGAACTTGAATGGAAGAGGCGGTACCTCGTTGATATACCTGAAACATTCCTTCCACAACGGGCTTGAAGTGTTCGGGTTCTACAGTAGTGTAATGCTTTTCTTTGAATTTCTGCGGAATGGTGTCCGGACCAATAACATTTTTGATTACGTGAGGCGTGTAATAATAACCTCTATTTGCTATGGCTGCGGTAAAGTTTGCCATTTGCATTGGCGTCAATAAAACCTCACCCTGCCCGATAGCGTTAGAGATTGTTGCCAATGAAGACCAGTTGTGGGTTGGGAAATCGTGAATTTTGTTATAATATTTTGAGGTTGGGATATTACCTCGTTTCCCACTTGGGAGATCGTAACCCAAAAAATCGCCTAAGCCAAAACTCAAAAGCCCTTCGCGCCAATGATCAATACCTTCACGTGGATTGGGATATTTATCGATAATACGCTTGTAGACATTACAGAAATAAGCATTGCAACTATTTGCAATTCCGCCCACCATTGCAAGGGGGCTAGGGTGGGAGTGACAGCCTAAAGTTCGGTTGCCATAGCGATAACCATGATAACAGGCAAAGGTATCAAGTGTATCCRCAACGTTTTCGTGGAGACCGATCAATGCCGTTAAGGTTTTAAAAGGTGATCCTGGCGGATATTCACCCATCAAAACCCGGTCGTAAAGTGGCTTGCTAATAGTATCATACCACAATTTTGTAAAATTCTTTGAGCGATCTCGCCCCACCAATAGTGAGGGGTCATAACTTGGTGCAGTTACCAAGGCGAGTATTTCGCCACTTTCAGGTTCTATCGCAACAATACCACCTCGTTTATGGATCATTAATTCTTCCCCATATTTCTGAAGCACCGCATCAATGGTCAATTGTACATCGTGGCCGCGCTCTGGCAAAGTGTCAAAAATTCCGTCTTTATATGGTCCTATATCTCTGTTGAAACGATCTTTCTGAATATATTTTACACCTTTTACGCCGCGCAGCACTTCTTCGTATTCTTTTTCAACACCTGCGGTACCAATGAGTTCTCCCATTTGGTAATACGGATTTTTTTCAATGATGGCATTGTTAACTTCAGCAATATAGCCCATGACGTTTGCCGAGTGATCCACTTGATATTCACGGAGGGAACGCCGCTGAATGTAAAATCCTTCATATTTGTACATCTTCTCCGAAAGAGAAGCATAATCTGCTTTGTTGAGCTGGGGAATTACTACTGAAGGCAATCTGGGAGAATACACTCTAGCTTTATGTAGAATTTCCTTAAAGTCTTCCTTTGTGATTTTCAGCAAACCACAAAATTCCAAGGTGTCGAGGGGTTTTACGTCGCGCGGTATCACCATCACATCATATGAAGGCTGGTTTGAAACCAAAAGCTTCATATTTCTGTCAAACATATATCCGCGCTGCGGATAATCATACATTACCTTTATAGCGCTGTTCTGCGAAAGCGAATCTGGAGAAGCGTCATAAACCTGCAAATAGAAAAGTCTTGCGGTAAAAAGTACCCCGCTCAACAAAACCAATGCTATTAATACAATTTTTCTCATGACGACTTTCTATTGAAAAGTATCATTGTACACATTACAACAATAATGGTGAACAAGGCTGAAAAAAACGTAGATTTCAACAGTAACAGTATATGCTTAAAGCTGAAAATTTCCAATGAAAMCATTACAAAATGATGCATAAAGACTAATGAAGCAATATAAGTGAGCCTTTCCATAGGGTCGGCTTTCTTGATTTTGACGCTATTATATTCATAACTTACACCAAAAGAGTATTTTAAAACCACGGGGCGTATGTACGCTATAAATGCGCATGCAGCGGCATGCACACCACCGGAATCCTCAAAAATATCTATGGAAAGCCCCAAAAGAAAACTGAGAAAAATCAAAAGTCCTTTATTCCCGTCTAAAGGGTAAAGAAGTATGAATAAAATATAGAGATAGGGATTAATGTATCCCCCAAAATTAACATTGTTAAGCAAGAGCACTTGAAGGAAAACCAACAGTATAAAACGGACAATATTTATAAGGATATCACTGTTCGACATCTTCAACTCTTTTTTCCAATTCCAAAATCTCTTTTGCTTCGTTATTTTCTATTAAATATACATGTTCCAGACTTGTCATATCATTGAAAAGATCAATGTTCACATAATAATAATTATTGTCTTTATCAAGTTGAAAATCTCTTATGGTACCAATTAACAGGCCCTCGGGAAAAATGGTAGAACGCCCACTAGTTACAATAGTGTCGCCTTTTGCAAGCGGTGCAATTCTAGGGATGTCAACTAATTGAATAACGTTTGGTTTTTTTGTATCCCATTTTAGGGAGCCGAAATGTCCCGAATTTTTATGCTTTGCATTTATTCTACTTTCGGTATTCAAAATAGATTGCACGGTTGCGTAATTTTCCGAAACATCGCTCACAATACCTACAATTCCTTTGGAGGAAATTACGCCAAGGTCTATTTTTAAGCTATCGCTTCTGCCTTTATCGAGCGTGAGCTGATTTTTTGTTTTTGAATAATTGTTGTTGATTACCCGTGCAGTGAAATAATTGAATTTATTGGGAAGTACGGTGCTGTCAAGTTTCGCGACCTTTACTGCTTCCTTGAATTGGTCCAATTTCTTCCGAAGCATTAAATTTTCCTGCAGTAATTGTTCATTTTCCTTGCCGAGGTTCAGATAATCAGCAATATTATTTCTGAAAGTAAATATTCCTCCCGTTATAAAATTGGCAGAGCTTATATATTTGTCGTTGTGATAATTGTGCGTTTGGATAGTGAGCGCTACGGAAATTGTGAAAAGCACGGCAAACAACAGGAAATTTTTATTCCGAATGAAGAAAAATATAATCTGCTGCATTGCTTTGTGGGGTTAAAATATTCTGCTTTCTAATGGGAGCAACGCCATAAATGGGCAATTATTCTTTAAAGTTTTCAGTGAAATGGTTTTTCTGAAAACTATTTAATCAGCACGCTTTTATATTTGTTCAGGTTTTTTAAGCAAATACCAGTTCCACGAACTACAGCGCGTAATGGGTCTTCAGCAATATAAACCGGAAGATCGGTTTTTTGCGAAAGTCTTTTGTCCAATCCGCGAAGCATCGAACCACCACCTGCAAGATAAATCCCGGTGTTGTATATATCTGCAGCGAGTTCTGGGGGTGTTTGCGAAAGGGTTTCCATTACAGCATCCTCAATGCGAAGAATGGATTTATCCAATGCTTTTGCAATTTCTCTATAAGAAGTTTGAACTTGCTTAGGTTTTCCTGTAAGCAAATCACGACCCTGCACGTCCATTTCGTCCGGTGGAAGCTCTAAGTCTTCAGTTGCAGCGCCAATCTGTATTTTTATTTTTTCAGCAGTTCTTTCACCCACATAAAGATTATGTTGGGTGCGCATATAATACACAATATCGTTCGTGAAAACGTCGCCTGCAATTTTTATGGATTTGTCGCAAACAATTCCTCCAAGAGCGATTACGGCAATTTCGGTAGTTCCACCCCCTATGTCTACAACCATATTTCCTTTTGGTTGCATAATGTCAACACCAATACCAATGGCGGCTGCCATAGGCTCGTGAATCAAATAAACTTCCTTTCCGTTTACTCTTTCGGCACTTTCTTTTACTGCACGCATTTCAACTTCAGTAATTCCACTCGGAATACAAACCACCATCCGCAACGAAGGTTTCAACCATTTCTTTTTTAGCGCGGGAATATCACTGATAAACATGTTTATCATCTTTTCACTCGCGTCAAAATCTGCAATTACACCATCTTTTAAAGGGCGGATGGTTTTAATGTTCTCGTGGGTCTTTCCCTGCATCATTGCGGCTTCTCGGCCCACGGCAATTATTTTCCCCGTAGTTCGGTCGCGTGCAACAATTGAGGGGGCGTCCACAACAACTTTGTCGTTATGGATTATCAGGGTATTTGCGGTACCCAAGTCAATTGCTATTTCTTCAGTCAGGAAGTCAAAAAATCCCATAGTGTAAGTTGGTGGTGTTGAAAGTTAACGTGTTAAGTTTGGTTTTTAACAAATGTAATAAAATTTAATGCTTAAAATGGCGCGTTCCGGTAAATACCATTGCCATTTCATTTTCGTTGCAATAATCGATGCTCAATTGGTCCTTGATTGACCCTCCGGGCTGGATTACCGCTGTTATTCCTGCCTTGTCCGCAATTTCCACACAATCGGGAAACGGGAAAAAAGCATCACTTGCCATTACGGCACCTTCAAGATTAAAATTAAAGGCTTTAGCTTTTTCTATTGCTTGGCGTAACGCGTCCACACGGCTGGTTTGGCCGGTTCCGCTGGCGCAAAGTTGTTTTCCTTTTGCCAAAACAATTGTGTTGCTCTTTGTGTGCTTGCAAATTTTTGAAGCGAATAACAAGTCTTCTAACTCTTCGGAATTGGGTTTATTGTTTGTGGCGTGCGTTAAAATTTCAGCACTGTCTATAATATTGTCTTTATCCTGTACCAAAACGCCGTTCAAACAAGTTCTCACGGTTGTTGAAGGTAGTGTTATTTCTTTCTGAATCAACAAAATTCGGTTCTTTTTTCCTTCTAAAATTTCCTGTGCTTTTGCTGAAAATGAGGGTGCTATTACCACTTCGCAGAAAAGTTCGTGGATTTCATTGGCGGTAACTTCGTCAATTTCCACATTGCTGATTAAAATTCCTCCAAAAGCCGAAACGGGATCGCCCGCCAATGCTGCCATATATGCTTGCTGGATGGTTTCGCGCTGTGCAATTCCGCAGGCATTGTTGTGTTTTAAAATGGCAAATGTGGGTGCTTCGCCTTTAAACTCGTTCATCAAATTTACCGCAGCATCAACGTCCAAAAGGTTGTTGTAGCTCAGTTCCTTTCCGTGAAGTTTGGTGAACATTTCATCAAAATTTCCGAAGAAATATCCTTTTTGGTGCGGGTTTTCGCCGTATCGAAGTTCCTGCCCGTTGGTTTCACTCAATTTAAAAGCAGGCAATTTTTCTTCTTTGTTGAAATAGTTAAAAATCGCGGTATCGTAATTTGAAGAAACGTTAAAAGATTTTGCTGCAAAACGCTTGCGGTCTTTTAATGAGATTTCGCCATTGTTTGCTGAAATCAATTCCAAAAACTCTCCGTAATCGTCCACTGAGGAAACACAAATGGTATCTTTAAAATTCTTTGCTGCGGCGCGAATCAAGGAAATTCCGCCAATGTCTATTTTTTCAATAATATCTGCTTCCGAAGCGCCCGAAGCAACGGTCTTTTCAAAAGGATACAAATCCACGATCACGGCATCTATCTGCGGAATGTTATATTGTGCCATTTCGGCTACATCACTTTTATTATCCTGCCTATTCAAAATTCCACCAAAGACTTTTGGGTGAAGTGTCTTTACGCGCCCGCCCAAAATGGAAGGATAATCTGTAATGTCTTCTACCGCAATTACTTCAATGCCAAGGTCATTTATAAACTTTTCGGTGCCTCCGGTAGAGTAGATTTTTACGTTCTGTTCGTGTAGTTTTTTAACAATGGGGGCGAGGCCTTCTTTGCTGAATACGGAAATTAAAGCGGATGTAATCTTTTTGGAACTGTTCATTATCGAAAATTAAGGAGCAAAAGTACATAATTGCATAGTAAATTTGTAACATAACAGCAGAGAAAACGTCTTACTTTTCATAATTTTATCAACCCTTTGGGAGTTGAAAGTTGAAAACTTCCAATCATTAATCTAAAGTTATAAATGCTAATATACCTTCGCGTTTTAAAGGAAAGTTTCAATTTTGCGCTCAATGCGCTTCGAAACAATAAATTACGGACTTTTCTTTCGTTGGTGGGCGTTACAATCGGTATTTTTTCCATTATCGCGGTATTGGCGGCGGTTGATTCCTTAAAACGTGAAATTGAGGGCAGCATCAGCGGGCTAGACAATAGTACTATAATTATTATGCGTTTCAACTTTGGACCAACGGATATTCCGCGTTGGAAGTGGCAACAATTTCCCGATGTTACTTTTGATGAATATCAATATCTGGAAAGAAACACACCGAATATTGAGGCTGCAACATTTACATTGAATGTGCCCAATGAAAGTGTAAAATACGAAGATAGGCAAGTTGATAATGTGCCTATTGGCGCGGTGACAGATAGTTATTATTATATTGAATCATTGCAGCTTTCCGAAGGCCGTTTTTTTAATGGATCTGAATCAAATAGCGGTTCCATGGTAATTGTTTTGGGAGATGAAATTGCCAATCAGCTTTTTGGCGATGCGGCAACCGCCATTGGTAAGGAAGTGCGCGTGTATGGAAGAAAATTCAATGTAATCGGCGTTTTGGAAAAAGAAGGCGCAGGTATTTTTGGAAATTCAAAGGATACTTCTATTTGGATGCCCGTAAACGTAGTGCGAAGAATTTATGGGGATAATAATAAAAACACTTTTCCGCAGATAGTTATAAAGCCCGAAAAAGATGTGGATATTGCCGAATTTAAAGCAATGCTCACCCAACAACTTCGAACCAAAAGAGGATTAAAACCTGACGAAATAAGCAACTTTTTTATAAATCAATTACAGGGTTTTGCTGATTTCATAGATGAAATTACGGGAAGTATGAATGTTATAGGTTTGATAATAAGTGGATTTTCACTCTTGGTTGGCGGTTTTGGTATTGCCAATATTATGTTTGTGAGTGTGAAGGAAAGAACTAATTTAATTGGTATTCAAAAATCTTTGGGTGCAAAGAATAAATTTATCCTATTTCAATTTTTGTTTGAAGCTGTTATTCTTTCAGTAATTGGCGGATTGATCGGACTGTTTTTGGTATTTATAGTTTCAATAATCGCTTCTAGTTTTACGGGTGATTTTGAATTTATTCTCTCGCCTTGGAATATGTTCATTGGTACCGCAATTTCTGCTGCAATTGGTTTGATTTCAGGAATTCTTCCAGCTATTTCAGCTTCAAAATTGGATCCTGTGGAAGCAATTAGAACGGGAATGTAGTTTATAGGATTTTCGCAACTTCTTCATTAACCCATTCCAAAAAGCGCTCGTCTTCTTGCGAAAAAGGGTCTTCTACGTGCGAATCGATATCGATCTGCCCAATGTTTTTCCCATCCTTAAAAAGCGGAATTACAATCTCGGATTTTACAGTGAGGCTGCACGCAATGTAGTTGTCCTGAGCTTTTACATCCGGCACCACAAAATTTTTATTGCTAACGGCCACTTGTCCACAAATACCTTTTCCGAAGGGTATAACCGTATGGTCCGTTGGTTCGCCCGCAAAAGCTTTTAGGTGGAGCGTTTTTTCTGCTTCATTTGCAARATAGAAACCAACCCAATCGTAATAACCTATGGAAGATTGAAGCAGTTCGCAAACTTCTTTTAAACGTTGTTCGGCACTTTCGTTATCGTTTGCGAGAATTGTTGTTACTTTTGGTTTTAAGTGTGTAAAAGGCATTTAGGTTTGTATATATGTTGATTGCTTTGGCAAAAGTATTTCAAAACGGTTACAAACACCAAAAACAAATCCTGTATTTTTGTTAAATATAAAAGCAGGAAAATATAATTTATATTGCGTATATATTGCAGTAAAGCCAAATTTTAAACCCACTTTATTTGAATAAACTTTTTGAGAAATACAAAACCGTAATTCGCTTTGTGCTGCTTTTTATGGGCACATATCTTTTGTTGAGCGTGGGATATTCGTTTTATTTAACCACAGCAGGGGATGGAAATTATTTTCCTGATTTTGTAACTAATCTCGTTGCCTTGCAAAGCGCGGCCGTTCTGGAAAGTGTCGGTTTTACCTCAAGTTTGACACCTGATTTAATGGAAAAATCGATGTTGTTGACCATTGATAACAGTTATACTGTAAGTATTGTGGAGGGCTGTAATTCAATCAGTGTGATTATTTTATTTGTAGCTTTTATTGTCGCTTTCGCAGAAAATTTTAAAAAAACGGTATTGTTTATTCTTGCGGGAGCAGTATTAATTTATATAGTAAACTTACTGCGTATTGCAATTTTGGTAGTTGCGCTTTACAAATATCCACAATATGAAAATGTGCTCCATTCCGTAGTGTTTCCTGGTATAATTTATAGTCTGGTATTTATACTCTGGATGATTTGGGTGCGGATGCTGAAACCAAATTCAGCTAAATGAAAAGGACTCTAAAAATATTTGGCCTTATAATTCTCGCAGGTTTGCTGGTCTTGATTCGCGCTTTTGAAAACTCCCTGTTTTACGACCCATTGYTTCTTTTTTTTGAAATGGATTACAAATCAATGCCGTTGCCAAAAATGGACACCTTTGCGCTACAAACGGGCATTGCATTACGATTTTTGTTGAACACCATTATTTCCTTGGCCATTCTTTGGCTGGTCTTTAAGGATAGGGAAATCATTAAGCTTTCCCTCATACTTTACAGTATGCTTTTTGCAATACTTTTTATGGCTTTCAGTTTTATTATTTTCACTTCGGAAGAATCTAGTGGGCATTTTGTGCTGTTTTATGTTAGAAGATTTCTAATTCAGCCTTTGTTATTACTTATTTTGCTTCCCGCTTTTTACTTTCAGAAATACAAATCGGGCTGATTTTTTAATACCTTTGCATCTCTAAAAATTCTATTTATCCTATGAAAAATGTAATCCTGATTTTCTTCGCTATTATGTCGTTTGCAGTTATTTCCTGTAAAAACAATACACAGGAAAACGAGCCAGAAGTTGTAACGGTTGATAGCACCGAAACCAAAGTCTATGAAATTGCGGAAGCCGAAGTAGAGTTCACCGATCCAACCATGGAGGCTATTTTTGATCAATATTTACAGGTTGAAGCAGCATTAATTAATACCGATGCCGCTAAAACAGCTACTGAATCTTCAAAACTTGAGGCACTTCTTAAAGATACAAATGCAGATGAGGCTACTCAAACGGCAGTTGCAGCAATGGCAACTTCCGAAGATATCAGTGTACAGCGCCAAAACTTCGAAACCTTGAGCAGCAGCATTGAAAAGATGCTACAGGGAAGCTTAAAATCCGGAACACTTTACAAACAATATTGCCCTATGGCTTTCAACAATAAAGGAGCCTATTGGATAAGTAGCAGCAAAGATATTTTGAACCCTTATTTTGGCGATAAAATGCTGAAATGCGGAAGAGTAGATTCCGAAGTAAAATAATTTTACAAAGCCTTCCATTTAATTGGGAGGCTTTTTTTTGTATTTTTGCGAAAGCATGAAAAAAACCATTTCCATATTCCTATCCATACTGATGCTTGCAAGCAGTTCAGGGATAGCCTATGCGCAGCACTTCTGCAGTGGGATGGAAATGATGGCTGAGGTTACCTTGGGAGAGAAACTTCTTTCCTGTGGAATGCAGGAAAATATCCCCGCTTTGGATTGTGGTGATGATAATGTTACTTCCGAAGGCCACGATTGCTGTAAGAACCACTTTACCAAAATACAAACCGACGATAATTTTGCAAAAGCTTCGTTTGATTTGAAATTGAACAAAACCTTTGCAGCTACCTTCGTTTCGGTATTTGTATTGCAGGAAGTTGAAATTACTTCTCCTGAAAAAATCTTCTTTGCGGATTATAGTCCGCCACCTCTCGAACGGGATTTGAATATTCTGTACGAGACTTTCCTAATTTGATTGATACGTGCCCTTCGTATTTGGCTTAGGCTAAACTCCGGAGGGTATGCCATGATTAAAACTCCAAAATTATTCGGAGGAAGTACTCATATTCAATCAAATCTAAAAAATGAAATACAAATTTTTAATAACCATATTCCTGAATTTGGTTTTTCTAAATTATTCCTATTCACAGGAAAAAGAAGATAGACCCATACGGGAATATACATTAACAATTGAAAAACAAACTGTAAATTTTACTGGAAAGGATGCTGTGGGAATGACGGTAAACGGTAGTATTCCCGGTCCTACCTTGGAATTTATTGAAGGCGAACAAGCCGTAATCCACGTAATCAATAAAATGGACGTGGAAACCTCCATCCATTGGCACGGAATATTGTTGCCGAATTTTCAGGATGGTGTGCCTTATTTGACTACGCCGCCTATAAAAGCCGGGACAACTTTCACCTATAATTTTCCTATAACCCATTCCGGAACGTATTGGTACCATTCGCACACAATGCTTCAAGAGCAGAGTGGCGTGTTTGGTTCTATCGTAATTCAACCAAAGAAAAAAACGTTGAATTACGAAAAAGAGTTGGTGTTGATGCTCTCTGATTGGACCAATGAAAAACCGAAAGATGTGATGCGAACCCTAAAGCGTGGCAGTGAATGGTATGAAATTAAGAAAGGAACATCAACGCCATTGAATCAAGTTATCAGTCGCGGCGCATTGGGGGCCCAAATTGATTTTTGGCGACAGCGAATGGAAGGTGCTGATATTGCAGATATTTATTATCCCGCTTTTTTGATAAATGGAAAACAGGTTGCAGAATATCCAGATTTTAAACCTAGTGAAAAAATACGTTTGCGCATTATTAATGGGTCAGCTTCCACACAATTCTGGATGACCTTTGGTGGTGAAACCCCCTTATTGGTCTCAGCTGATGGACTTGATGTAGAACCCATACAAAGAAACAAAACCTTTATTGCCATTGCAGAAACCTATGATTTTATTGTAACCATCCCACAAAGTGGAAAATTGGAATTTAAAGCCATGGCGCAGGATGGCTCGGGAACTACTTTTGCTTATTTGGGCAAAGGAAAAACTCTGCCAGCACCCATAATTAAAAAAACTTGATAAGATCGCGATGATGCAGGAAATGGCAAAAATGAAGATGAAAATGGGTGCCCATGCCATAAAGCATCAACCTAAAAAAGATGAGCGTTTTGAAATGAAGGAAGAATACGGGATGAAAATGGACGAAATGGAAGGTATGGAAATGGACCATGCAAAGAYGGACCATTCTAAAATGAAAATGTCAAAAGATTCAAAGCAAATGGACCATTCAAAAATGGATATGGAAAGCGAGCCAATGCAAATGGAAGGTGTGGGTATGAATTCAGAATATACTTATGATTACCTAAAATCACCGGAAAAGACCAGTTATCCCAAAGATACCCCTATAACCGAAATTCTTTTGAATCTTACCGGAAATATGAATCGGTACATTTGGAGTATGAACGGCGTGCCGCTTTCAGAAACCGATAATATAAAAATAAAAGGAAATGAGGTAACTAGAATTACGCTGAATAACCTCACGATGATGCATCATCCAATGCATCTTCACGGGCACTTTTTCAGGGTAATCAACAAAAATGGCGAATATTCTCCTTTGAAACACACAGTAAATGTACCGCCAATGGAAGACGTGACCATTAAATTTTATGGGGATGCCTATGGCGATTGGTTTTTTCATTGCCACGTGCTTTACCACATGATGGGTGGAATGGCGCGCGTATTTAGTTATGAAACGCCGAGAGACCCAAGAATGGAGGTATATCCTGTTTCAAAAATTATTAATGAAGCCAATCATTTTTACACTTGGGGTATTGCAGATGTAGCTTCGCATATGACAGAATTAAACTTGACTTCTTCCAACTTGCGAAATCAGTTCAATCTAATGGCAGAATATGGTTGGAATCAAAACTTGGAAGCTGAAGTCACTTTTGAGCGCTATTTACACGATTACCTGCGCGTATTCGGCGGGGTGA
The DNA here is from genome assembly GCA_002733915.1 of Aequorivita sp. Lineage (GTDB taxonomy): Bacteria > Bacteroidota > Bacteroidia > Flavobacteriales > Flavobacteriaceae > Aequorivita. Next base: position 389,742 of record NVXN01000001.1, on the reverse strand, counting down.
ATCTAGAAAACGAAACCGAAGATAGCTTAGCAGAAATTGAAACTACAGCTATTGTTGGGATTCGGTATTTAACGCCTTATTTATTTAATTTGGATGTAAGAATAGATAATAAAMTGCGTCCGCAAATTGGATTAGAGCGGGAAATACTGATTTTTTCCCGAACAATCGCCTTTGGAATGATAGAGTATCAGGCTGATTTTGGCTTGATAGACGATTTGCCCAGTGGAATTGATTACGGTGATGAATTAACGTGGAATGCCGGTCTTGAATATTTTCTTTCAAAGAATTTTTCTTTAATGGCCAGTTATGACAATCGCTTCGGTGCAGGCGTTGGAATATCTATCCGTTTTTGATAACCTTAAAACTAAAAATTATGAAAAATGATTTTAAAACAAAAGAAAACCCTTACACAACATTCATTTTGATGCTTGCCGCATCCTTCATGGCAATGTATATAACGATGTATTTAAATACTTTTGAAATGAACCATGTTTATTTCAGCCTTACCCGATTTTATATGACTTGCTTGGGCATATCAGCTATGAGCCTAATTATGTTTTTCTTTATGAAGAAAATGTACAAAAACCGAAAAAAGAATACAGCCATCCTATTGGGAAGCGTACTGCTTTTTAGTAGTGCACTATTTTTGGTTCGGGCGCAAAAGCCAATAGGCGACGTTTTGTATATGAAAGCAATGATTCCGCATCACTCCATCGCTATTTTAACAAGTAAGAGAGCGGTCATCAATGACCAAGAAGTGCGCAAATTGGCTGATGAAATAATAAAAGTCCAAAAAAATGAAATTACGGAAATGAAAAATTTAATTGATAAACTACAAAAAAAGTAGATTATGGAGGCATTTCTAAAACAATGGGGCGAAGCCGCCTACACAACCGCGGGATTTTTCTGGATGGCGTTGTGGGCATTCGTTTTGGGCTACATCATCAGCAGTATGATACAGGTGTTTGTAACTGAAAAAAGGATGCAGAAAACTATGGGCGAGGACGAAAATAAAAGCGTATTGCTGGGTACTTTTTTTGGATTTATAAGCAGTTCCTGCAGCTTTGCGGCTTTGGCGAGTACAAAATCACTTTTTAAGAAAGGCGCCAGTTTCGTTTCGTCAATTGCTTTTTTGTTGGCTTCTACAAATTTGGTTATTGAACTGGGAATTATTATTTCCATCTTTCTGGGCTGGCAATTTGTGGTAGGCGAATATGTGGGCGGGATTATTTTAATTTTGATAAGTTGGCTGTTGATTAAACTTATCAATCCTAAGAAATTAATTGAGAACGCCCGTAAAAACCTGAAGAAGAAAGAAGGAGATGACAAAAAAGCGGACACTAATTGGAAGAAGAAAATAAAAACTTCCGAAGGTTGGGCAAAAGTTGCCAGACAGTACAAAATGGAATGGGCCATGGTTTGGAAAGATGTTACAGTAGGCTTTACCATTGCTGGAATAGTGGCGATTTTTGTTCCTGATTCCTTTTTTCAAACCTTGTTTATAAATAGCGGAAACGGAAATACGGATTTTACTTTTTTTGAAATTTTGGAACACATCATTGTAGGCCCAGTGGCCGCTTTTCTAACTTTTATAGGATCTATGGGAAATATTCCGCTTGCGGCGCTTCTCTTTGGGAAAGGCGTCAGTTTTGCCGGAGTAATGGCCTTTATTTTTAGTGACTTGGTAGTTTTTCCCATCCTTCGCATCAACGCCAAGTATTACGGTTGGAAAATGAGTCTTTTTATACTTTTTCTGTTATTCGCTTCACTTATTGGTGCTTCGTTGGCACTGCATTATACCTTTGATATTTTCGGGGCGTTGCCGGATCCTTCGCAAGTAAAAATAACCGATAGCGAATATTTTAAATTCGATTATACATTTTATTTGAATATCGCTTTTTTAATTATTTCAGGAGTGTTGATTTATCTTGGATTTTTCAAAAAAAAGGATGTGGATTACAAAATGTCTGAAATGGCGCCAAAAAGCAAGTTGCTTGAAGCTGTTTTGAAATATGCCGCCTTCCTTTGCTATCTATGGATTGCAGGAGGTTTGGCGGTTAAATTTTTTATTAATTAAATAAATGAAACATATATATAAAATACACGGAATGACCTGCAACGGCTGCCGAGGCCACGTGGAGCAGACTTTAAACGAAATTGAAGGCGTTTCCAAAGCATCGGTAAATCTCGAAAAAGCCGAAGCAGTAATTGAAATGGATAACCATATTCCATTTAAAGTTTTCCAAAAAGCTTTGGAAGACGACGGGGGACGGTACAGTATTTCGCCTGCTAACGATTCCGAAGCTGCACAAAAGTACCAAAAGAAAAAGGAAGAGAAACTAGCAAGACAAAGCAGTTCTGGCACCTTCTATTGCCCGATGCACTGTGAGGGCGAAAAAACCTATAATAAGCCAGGAGACTGCCCGGTTTGCGGAATGGATTTGGTGGAAGAGGTTAAAACTTCAACCAGCGCCGAGACAGAATATACATGCCCAATGCATCCAGAAATAGTTRGAGATGAACCGGGTTCCTGTCCCATTTGTGGTATGGACTTGGTGCCAAAAATAGTTGACGAATCTGCCGAAAATAAAACTTATAAATCATTGCTAAAAAAGTTTTGGATTGCAGTGGCTTTCACCTTCCCAATCTTTTTAATTGCAATGTCTGAAATGGTTCCGAACAATCCATTGTACGATTGGATGCCAATGAAATATTGGAATTGGGTACAATTCGGATTGTCAATTCCCGTAGTTTTTTACGCCACTTGGATGTTTTTTGAACGTGCTTATCGTTCTATTAAAACCTGGAATTTAAATATGTTCACCCTCATCGGAATAGGTGCTGGAGTAGCTTGGATTTTTAGCGTTTTTGGGATGTTGTTTCCAGATTTTTTCCCTTCACAATTTAAAACTGAATCGGGAACCGTACATGTTTATTTTGAAGCTGCAACCGTAATTCTTACTCTGGTTTTAATGGGACAGGTTTTGGAAGCCCGTGCCCATAACCGGACAAATTCAGCAGTAAAGGAATTGTTGAAATTGGCGCCAAACAAAGCGGTTAGAATTGTTGACGGAAAGGAGGAAACCATTGCAATAGATAAAATAGAAGTGGGCGACAAACTCCGCGTAAAACCGGGCGAGAAGATTCCCGTGGACGGAAGCATCCTCGAGGGCGAAAGTTCCATTGACGAGTCTATGATTACCGGAGAACCCGTGCCCGTTTCAAAAACCGAGGGCGACAAAGTAAGTTCGGGAACCATTAACGGGAAACAGACTTTTGTGATGAAAGCCGAAAAAGTGGGCAGCGACACCCTACTGTCCCAAATAATTGAAATGGTAAACAAGGCAAGCCGGAGCCGTGCGCCCATCCAAAAACTGGCCGATAAAATTTCGGGCTGGTTTGTGCCGATTGTGGTTTTAATTTCAGTTATAACTTTTATCATTTGGGCAATTTTCGGGCCCGAACCCAGATACGTTTATGCCTTGGTAAATGCAATTGCTGTTTTGATAATCGCCTGTCCGTGCGCGCTTGGGCTTGCCACGCCAATGTCTGTAATGGTTGGAGTAGGAAAGGGCGCCCAAAATGGTGTGTTGATCAAAAACGCCGACGCGCTGGAAACGCTAAATAAAATTGATGCTTTGATTATTGACAAAACCGGAACGATTACCGAAGGAAAACCGTCTGTTGAAAAAGTAGGTTTTTCGGAWGATTTTTCGGAAGAGGAAGTGCTTCAATATATCGTTTCGCTCAATCAAAACAGCGAACATCCTTTAGCTGATGCCACCGTAAGATATGGAAGGGAGAAAAATTCCGAAGCAATTAAAACTACCGATTTCAATTCCGTTACCGGAAAAGGGGTTACGGGAAATATCAATGGAAAAAAAGTTGCACTTGGGAACGAAAAGATGATGCAGGAAGCGGGCGCGGATATTTCCGAAGCACTTCAAAAAGAAATTTCCGAAGAACAGAAAAAAGGCAAAACGGTGCCGATGCTTTCCGTTGATGGAAAAGTAGTGGGCTACGTTGTGATTGCCGATAAAATAAAGGGAACAAGCAAAAAAGCAATCAATGAACTTCAGCAAAAAGGAATCGAAGTTATTATGCTAACGGGTGATAACCACGACACCGCGAAAGCCGTAGCCGCTGAATTAAATCTCGCCGATTTTAAAGCTGAAATGCTTCCGCAGAACAAACTGGAGGTAGTTGAAAAATTGCACGCCGAAGGAAAAAAAGTGGCTATGGCCGGCGACGGGATAAACGATGCGCCTGCTTTGGCAAAAAGTGATGTAGGCATTGCAATGGGAACCGGAACCGATGTTGCCATTGAAAGTGCTGGAATTACCTTGGTAAAAGGCGATCTGCACGGCATAGTAAAAGCGTTTCATTTAAGTGAAAAAGTGATGCAAAACATTAAGCAAAACCTCTTTTTCGCTTTGATTTACAATACACTCGGCGTCCCGATTGCCGCCGGAGTGCTATATCCTGTTTTTGGAATATTATTATCACCTATGATTGCTGCGCTGGCTATGAGTTTCAGCTCGGTTTCAGTTATAACCAATGCTCTGCGGTTGCGCGGAACCAAAATTTAAAAAAATGAAAAATCTATTATACTTATTTTTTATACTTCCACTTTGCATTTTTTCACAGGAAAAAATAACGGGGCATATTACTGAAAAAATCAATAATGAAGAAGTTCCGTTGAGTGGTGCAAATGTTTATTGGCTGAATACCCAGGTGGGAACCGTTACCGATTTTGATGGTAATTTTGAATTAAATTATAAACCAGAATACAAAAAATTGGTCATCAGTTTTGTGGGTTATAAAACCGATACTATTTCAGTAAATTCTCCGAAGCGAATTACACATTCGTTAAAGTCAACAGCCAATCTGGATGAGGTTACGGTTACGGCGAGACAGAAAGCTACTTCGCGTTCGTTTATTCAGGCTACTAATGTTTTAAATGTAAGTAGCGCTGAACTTTTGAAGGCTGCTTGCTGTAACCTGGCAGAAAGTTTTGAAACCAATCCTTCCATAGACGTGAATTTTGCCGATGCCATTTCGGGAACGCGCCAAATTAAAATGCTTGGCCTTACCAGTCCGTATATTTTGATTACTACCGAAAACGTGCCGAGTATCCGTGGTGCCTCACAAACCTATGGTTTAAGCTTTATACCGGGAACGTGGGTGGAAAGCATTCAAATTACGAAAGGTGCGGGAAGTGTAGTTAATGGTTATGAAAGTATTGCTGGACAAATAAATGCTGAACTTCAAAAGCCAATGATGGACGATAAACTTTTTGTGAACGCATATGGGTCTGGAAATGGGCGTTTTGAGTTGAATACTCATTTAAACACCAAACTAAGTGAGCGTTGGAGTACAGGTTTATATATCCACGGAAATATGCGCGAAACGGAATTTGATAAAAATGATGATTCTTTTCTCGATGCGCCATTGATGCAACAAGTGAATGTAATGAACCGCTGGCAATATACAGATACAGAAAACGGCTATGTTGGGTTTATCAATTTTAGGTATTTGAATGATGAAAAACAGACTGGCCAAACCTTTTTTAATCCCGATGATGATCCCGGAACCACCAACGCTTGGGGAAGTGAGATAAAAACCCAGCGGTTTGACGTTTCTGGAAAATTCGGTTTTGTAAACCCGGAAATTCCTTGGCGCACAGGCGGCTTGCAGCTTGCATACAGCCATCACGACCAAGAGTCTTATTTTGGGCTTAACAATTATAACATTCAGCACAATAGCTTGTATGCTAATTTGCTTTATAACTCTATAATAAGCGATTCGCGCCACAAGATAAAAACGGGTTTGAGCGCAACCTATGATGGTTATGACGAATTGGTTTTGACCGAAAATTTCAATCGGGTTGAAAATTCAGTTGGAGCCTTTTTTGAATATAATTTTGACAATTTGGGCGATTTGAATTTTACAGCTGGGATTCGGGCGGATGTTCACAATAGATTGGGGACTTTCTTAACACCACGATTCCATTTGAGATATTCGCCATGGGATAAATCTGCGTTTAGAATTTCTGCGGGAAGGGGAAAACGAAGTGCGAATATTTTCACCGAAAACCAACAGCTTTTTGCCACTTCGCGCAGCTTGAATATTTTGGGCAACGGTGGAGAAATTTATGGGCTGGACCCAGAAATYGCWTGGAAYTAYGGWGTKTCGTATWTGCAAGGKTTTAATYTNTTTCAANAGAAAAGCRGATRTWACTWTTGATTTTTAYMRRACRGATTTTSWRAACCARATTGTKGTRGATTKKGAAAACCCKYMAGMWGTKARTTTTTATAATTTASAAGGRGAMAGTTWTKCMAATARTTTKCAGGCAGAATTCAACTATAATCCTTTCACCCATTTTGATGTGCGCTTGGCGTACAAATATTATGATGTTGAGACCACTTATTTAAGCGGAAAAAAGCAAACGCCATTAACGCCGAACCATCGCTTTTTTGCAAATGCTTCTTATCAAACACATCAAACTTCAAAAGGAGGAAATTGGAAGTTTGATGCTACCTTCAACTATTTAGGTGAGCAGCGCTTTGCTTCAACCGAAAGTTATTTAAATACGATTGGGCTCTCCCAATTTTCGCCATCGGTTTCCACGTTGAATGCACAGATAACGAAGGTTTTTTCGTCTAATTTTGAAATTTATGTGGGTGGCGAAAATATCACAAATGGTACACAATCAAACCCCATTGTGGGAAGCGATAATCCTTTTGGAACAACTTTTGACACAACCTATGTCTACGGACCCATTTTTGGCAGTTCGTACTATGCGGGTTTAAGATATAGACTTAATTAAAAAATGAAAATCAACTATTAAAATGTAATGTATGAAAAATGTAATTTTAATCTTAGGAATGTTAGTAATCGGAGTTTCCGGTTTTGCTCAAAACAAAAATGCCAAAGCCACCATTGAAGTGGATGGCGTTTGTGGAATGTGCAAGGAGCGCATTGAAAAAGCCTCCATTCAGGCAAAGGGCGTAAAAGCTGCAACTTGGAATGTAGAGACCCATCAACTGGACCTTATTTATAACGAGGGAAAAACAGATTTGACCAAAATCCAGCAAATTATTGCCGACAGTGGTCACGATACACAGGAAATAAAGGCTGAAGATGAGGTTTATGAAAAAATAGATCCTTGTTGCAAGTATCGCGATCAACAGGTAATTGATGATCATAAGCAGGGTGGTGAATAATTTTTTCAGGATTTTATAATTTTCTTAATAGCTAAGATTGCGTGAATTTAGTAATTTGATTTYATAAAAATTTAAATTATGAAAAACGAAAAACTTATTCACGCCTTGGGCAATTGTATCAATCACTGTAATTATTGTGCAGATGCCTGTCTAGATGAGGAAAATGTAAAAATGATGGTAAAGTGCATCCGAACCGATAGGGTATGTGCGGAAGTTTGCAGTACGCTCAACCAATTACTGGCAACCGGTTTTAAAGATGTAGAAGATTTATTGAGATACTGTGCAAAGATATGTGATGCCTGCGCAGATGAATGTTCGCAGCACGAAGCCAAACATTGCCAGGATTGCGCCGAGGCTTGCAGAAAATGTGCCCAAGAGTGCCGTGCTTACTTTGAATAAAATTTGGCTGTTAAATTTTAGCTAATAAGTGAATAATTTAACAGTGGCTCCTTTTACCTTTATATTGTTAATTCAAAAAAAAGTAATTGCTATGCCACAACAACAGCAAAACAAAAAGCCGCAACCCGCAAAAGGCCCACAAGCCAAAAAGCAGGATAACAAAAAGGCTCCACAAGCTGCTCCTAAAAAGAAGTAGTTTTTGGCCGGTCACATTCGACCCAAAGAACCATCCCGATTTTAAAATTTGGATGGTTTTTTTTTGTRAAGTACATTTTGTAGGCTAATGCATAAGATCATTTTAATTATTTTTATGGGCTAAATAAGAATTATAATGAAACAAATTTTAGGAATAGGTTCTCGGATTAACCATCCCGAATACGGAAAAGGAGTTGTAACAAACGTTACAGCAAAAATATATTGGGTAACCTTTATCGAAAACGGTCTTGAAACAATTGCTACTGATGATGATWWTGWWAKRAWARAKRMRRYAKWNGMTGNGRTRKASAMKKTANAGKWWYTACGAAGTTGAAAAAAGCCTTCGCGATATTTTAAAAAAATGGAGCGGTTTTAGTGAGGTTGTCCCAATGGCCGACAAATGGAAAGGCGGAGTTATAATCTTAAAGCCCGCTGATTCAAATTTAGCTTCAAAAGAAATTCCTATCGATACTTTTTTTCATAAAATAGTAATGTTACGCGATAGGCTGCGGGTGATGGAGCAAAAAATCAATTCCAGTAAAGAATTGGCCGAACAAGATAAGATAGATTTGCAGCAATATATTACGCGTTGCTATGGAAGCTTGACTACCTTTAATGTTTTATTTAAGAATAATTCGCAGCAATTTAAAGGCGAAACAACTTCAAAATAAGTTCTCAACTTACTATATTCATTAACATATTTTATGTTAATTCGAGTGATTTTTTTTCAGCTAGTATCCCGTTGAATAATACCAAAAGCTCCATTTGGTCAAAAAGTTCACAAACGCCTTAAAACGCCATTATTTGTATTGTTGGGGCAATTGTTCATAAAGTGTTTGAAATTTTTTAAAATATTCTTCACGACTTATTTATTACTAATAAATTTGGGCGTCCCTCTCAATGCCTTAGAAAATCAAGGTTTTATAGAGTTTTGTTTAAAGTTTTAAACCGAAAGAGATTTTTTAAATTAACTTTTTGATAAAATTTTCATAATCTACTACCTATAAAAGTTGGAATTGTAAGATTTTATTGGCACTTTTGAGGTGCTAATTCAAACAAACAAAAAAATGAAAACAAAGTTTAGTGGAATTTTGACACTATTATTAGTGTTGATTGTGCAGCTCGCTTTTGCACAGGAAAAAACAATTTCCGGAATGGTGACCGATGACACGGGTCTGCCGCTTCCAGGAGTTAACATAATTATTAAAGGTACAAGTACTGGAACACAGTCTGACTTTGATGGTAACTATACCATTGACGCTGCAGTGGGCCAAACGCTTGTTTATAGTTATGTAGGTTTTGAGACCCAAGAGATTGCTGTTGGGGCCTCAAATAAAATTGACGTTACAATGCAGGCTGGTTCAGTTCTGGACGAGGTTGTAGTAACTGCACTTGGGGTATCTCGTGAAAAACAATCACTAGGTTATTCCACGCAGCAAGTAGACGGAGAAGAAATCTCCACGGCAGCGACTAACAACTTTACCAATGCGCTTTCTGGTAGGGTTTCAGGTCTTAGCATTAGAAGAAACAATAACCTTGGTGGTTCTACCAATGTGGTTATAAGGGGTAATACCTCTTTAACTGGCGATAACCAAGCATTGTTTGTTATTGATGGTGTGCCTATCAGTAACAGAAACACAAACGACGCTGCGCAAACTCAGGCTAGGGGTAACTACTATGATTATGGTAATGCCGCTGCAGATATTAATCCAGATGATATCGAGTCAATTAACGTGCTAAAAGGAGCTGCTGCTTCTGCGCTTTATGGTTCACGTGCTGCGAACGGGGTAATAATCATTACTACCAAAAAAGGTAAAAAAGCTAAGGGGCTGGGAGTAACAATCAACTCTAATGCTCAGGTTGGTTTTATTGATAAGAGTACTTTTGCTGAATATCAGAACCAATATGGACCAGGTTACGGTGATTACTTCACATTTGAAGATATCAATGGTGATGGTATTGATGATCAAGTGGAAAACTATGTAGATGATGCTTCATACGGGCCTGCATTTGACCCGAATCTATTCATCTATCAATGGGATTCTTTTGATCCATCTTCACCAAGCTATTTACAAAGAAAACCTTACGTTGCGGCAGAAAACGGTCCTATTACCTTCTTTGAAACTCCCATTACTCTAACAAACTCCATTTCTATATCAAATGGCCTTGAGAATGGTTCATACCGTTTGTCTTACACTAAATTGGATCAATCAGGTTTGTTGCCTAATAGTACCTTGGACAGACACAACTTTATCTTTAGCGGAACATATAATGTTAGTGAAAATTTAACCGCTAGCGGTTTCGCAAACTATATTAAGACTGATGCATTAGGACGTAACTCTACAGGTTATAATGACAACGTTGTAGGTAACTTTAAGCAATGGTGGGCAGTAAGTACGGATATTAAAGAACAAAGAGATATTTATTTTGCAACTCATAGAAACGTGAGTTGGAACCCAGCAACTTCTGAACCCGGTTCAGCTCCTATCTATTGGGATAACCCTTATTGGACACGTTACGAAAACTATCAGAATGACGGAAGAAACCGTTTTATCGGTAACTTTGAGTTAAACTATGAATTGGCTGAATGGGTTAATGTAACAGGTAGAGTTTCTACTGATACCTATAATGAAAACCAAGAAGAGCGAAGAGCAGTTGGATCTGTTGCGACTCCTTTTGGTGTAGCCCGCGGAAATGTGGATTCAGGGTATTTAAGAAGAGATATTACTGCTTCAGAAACAAACTATGATTTGATGTTTAATTTTGATGCAGATTTTTCTGAGAGTATCAGCTTTGCAGGTATCTTAGGGACAAATATTCGTAGAAATGAATTTAATTCAATAACATCTTCTACAGCTGGCGGATTGGTAGTTCCTGGGCTATACTCTTTACAAAATAGTGCTTCACCGCTTCCAAATCCAGTTGAACAGGCTGAAAAAATTGGAGTTGATGGTGTATACGCAAGTGCATCTTTTGGCTTTGGGAATGTTGTTTTCTTGGATGGTACTATTAGAAGAGACCATTTCTCTACCCTTCCAAAAGATGAAAGCTCCTTTTATTACCCATCGGTTTCAACCAGTTTTGTATTCAGCAAATTACTGAATGTGAATGCCATATCATTTGGTAAATTACGTTTAAACTATGCTGAGGTAGGTAACGGAGCTCCGTTTGACAGATTGGTTGATACCTATGTTATTAATAACGATATAGGAACTTCTATTCCAAATGTTTCAAATAATCCAAATTTGAAACCTGAAACTACTAAAAGTTACGAGGCGGGTCTTGAAATGCGTTTTGCAAACAACCGTTTAGGTTTTGATGTAGCTTATTACAAATCTAACTCTATAGACCAAATTGTAACAGTTCCAATTTCAGCTGCTACAGGTTATACTGGGAAATTATTGAATGCCGGTGAAATTGAAAACAAAGGTATTGAGGTTTCCTTAAATGCTATGCCTGTTAAAAATGATAACTTTAGCTGGGGCTTGAATGTTAACTGGTCTCAAAACAAAAATGAGGTTATAGAATTGCCAGAAGGTATCGAGACTTTGCAGTTAGGAAGCTTCCAAGGAGGTGTTACTATTAACGCTGTAAAAGGTGAACCTTATGGTGTAATCTACGGACAAGACTATGTTTACCTAAATGGTCAAAGAGTGGTGAACCCTGAAACAGGAAGTTACCTTAAAACTCCAACATCTAACAATATCCTTGGAGATACTAACCCTGATTGGTTAATGGGGATTTCAAATACATTAACGTATAAAGATCTTTCTTTCAGCTTTTTGATAGATATTCAAGAAGGGGGTAGCCTTTTCTCGCTTGATCAATATTATGGACAGGCAACTGGTATCTATGCTAATACTGTTTATACTAACGATCTTGGTAATCCAGTAAGAAATCCTTTAGATGAAGGTGGTGGATATATTAACCCAGGTGTTAACCCTGATGGTTCTGTAAATACCACTAGAAGAGATGCCAATAACTTTAGTGGATTTGGTTACGCTGCACTTCCCGCTGCGGAGTTTGTATATGATGCAAGCTATATAAAACTGCGCCAAGTATCACTTACCTATAATATGCCTTCAAGATTCCTTGATAATACTTTTATGACAGGTTTGTCGTTTAGTGTTACTGGATCTAACTTGTGGATTATTGACAAAAACTTGCCTTATGCAGACCCAGAAGCAGGTTTAAGTTCTGGTAACTTACAAGGATATGTTACAGGTTCATTGCCAACTACCCAAGATTACGGGTTTAACATTAAAGCACAATTTTAATACATAGAAAAATGAAGAAACTGATTTTAATTTTAACAGCGGCCGTATTTGCCGTGTCGTGTTCAGATAACCTTGAGGACCTGAACCAAAATATAAAAGACCCTACTGCGGTTAGCGGTGAGAGTTTGTTCGCTTCTGCACAAAAGCAACTTGCGGATCAAATTGTTACTCCGAACGTAAACCTTAATAACTTACGTTTATGGACCCAGCAATTGCAGGAAACTACTTATACTGATGAAAGTCAGTATGATCAAATTACCCGTGCAATTCCTGATAACCACTGGAGAGAGATGTATAGAGATGTTCTAAAAGATCTTAAAGAAGCAGCAAGAGTTATTGAGGCTACAGACAATGATCTTACCAATAACTTAAAGCCTAACAAATTAGCAATTATAGAAGTGCTGTCAGTTTATGCTTATAGTAATTTGGTTGAAACTTATGGGGATATTCCTTACTCTGAAGCATTGGATATTGACAACTTATTGCCAGCCTATGATGATGGTTTAACTGTTTATAAGGATTTACTTTCTCGTTTAAATGCTGCTATTGGCAACATGAATACATCAGTAGGTAGCTTTGACAGTTCAACAGATCTTATTTATGGTGGGGATGTTGCACATTGGAAGAAATTTGCTAATTCACTAAAATTGAGAATGGGTATCACACTTGCCGATGTGGATGCAGGTTTATCTCAATCTACTGTACAATCTGCTTTTTCTAGTGGTGTATTTACTAGTAATGCCGATAATGGTAGTTACCAATATTCTGGTGCCGCTCCGAACAATAACCCAATGAACGATAATTTAGTTCTTAGTGGGCGTAACGATTATGTTGCTGCGGTTACGATAATTGACATTATGAATGATTTAGAGGACCCAAGAAGAGCTTCTTATTTTACCGATGTTGATGGTGAATATATCGGTGGTCAAATAGGTGAAATATCTGCTTATCCAGATTTTTCGCACGTTGCAGATCGTTTGGTTGATCCTGCTGCTCCAGGAGTTTTACTTTCTTATGTAGAAGTTAGATTCTTATTGGCTGAAGCTGCTGCAAGAGGATATTCTGTTGGTGGTGATGCCGAAACGCATTATAACGCTGCCATTACAGCTTCTTTTGATTATTGGAATGCTCCTAACGTAGCAGATTATTTAGCTATGCCTCAAGTTGATTATACATCTGCTTTGGCAAGTAGTATTTCCTCTCCAGCATGGAAACAAGTAATTGGTGTTCAAGCTTATTTAGGACTTTATAACAGAACCTTTGCAAGCTACTTATCAATACGTCGTTTGGACTATCCAATCTTAGCACAACCAACTGATGCTGTTTCTGGTTTCCCTACACGTTACACCTATCCAGTTGTTGAACAAACACTGAATGGTGCTAACTACGAGGCTGCTTCTAGCGCAATTGGTGGAGATGCTCCAGAGACTCAACTTTTCTGGGACAAATTTTACACTTTTGATTTCTAAAAAATAGAGATAATATATTTTAAAAGCCCTGACAATTTTGTCGGGGCTTTTTTTATTATATTCCATCTTAAAAAATAATTATACCCTAGAAGCGTTATAACTACTTAAACCTAAGCTTCTTTTTAAATTATGTTGCATTTTCTTAAACCTGAAGCTTACGCTCCTTGGCTAGCCCCTTATGCATATGCAATAGTATTGCTAGGATTTACCTTTTTTCTATTTAGAGTTTTTGAGAATTGGTTTGCAGCCAATTTTGACAAACCGCTTTTCAGGCACTATTTTGTCTTTAAAAAACTTTCAAATTCACAATTGACAATACTTAAAAATGAATTTACTTTTTACGGAAAGCTCTCAGAAAAACATAAAAAACAATTCCAACACAGAGTAGCACAATTCATTTCTGAAAAAAAATTCGTTGGAAGAAGTGATTTGATTATTACTGAACAAATGAAAATTTTGATTGCTGCAGTGGGTTGCATGCTCAGTTTCGGAAGGAAAAATTATTCTTATTCTTTAATAGATTTTATCCTTATCTATCCCGCTGAATTTTTCAGTACAGTAAATAAAAACTATCACAAAGGAGAATTTAACCCTAGAGAAAAGGCATTGGTACTCTCATGGAAAGATTTTGAGCAGGGTTTTGCCATAAGTAATGATAATTTAAATGTGGGAATTCATGAATTTATGCATGCTATGCAACTAGAGGCAAAAAGAAGTCGTGATTTGGATTCTATTCGTTTTACAAAACAGTTTCAAAATATATTGAAACAATTAACACAGCAAGAGGTAAAAGACCAATTAAACAAGACAGAATACTTTCGCACTTACGCTTTTACCAATCAGTATGAATTTATGGCCGTCCTGGCCGAATATTTTTTTGAGTCACCCGAAGATTTTAAACATATTTTTCCAAAAATATATAGCTATACAAAAAAGCTGCTCAATTTTAATTTTGCGAACTATTAAGTTTTTTAGAAATATCCTTAAGAATAATTTTTGCGTGTATCCTAGAATTTTCTATAAACCATTTATGGGTTTCCATTCCACCGCAAATTACTCCAGCCAGATAAAGTCCTTGTATATTACTTTCCATTGTTTCGGGATTGTAAGTTGGAAAGCAGTTTGTGTCATCACTAAGTTTAATACCCAATTGTTTTAAAAAAGAAAAATTTGGTTTATAACCTGTTAGCGCCAATACGAAGTCATTTTCTAATTTGATTGATCCATTTGAAGACTTTATAAAAACTTCTGATTTTGTAATTTTTTCAATTTCAGAATCAAAATATGCTTTAATACTACCTTCTTTAATTCGGTTTTCAATATCGGGTTTCACCCAATATTTTACACGTTCGCCTATTGCTGCACCTCTTACAACCATTGTTACCTCGCCACCTTTTCGCCATATTTCCAAAGCCGCATCAACAGCAGAGTTGCTAGCCCCTACCACCACTACTTTTTGCATTACAAAAGGATGTGCTTCTTTGTAGTAATGCATCACTTTTGGCAATTCTTCTCCCGGGACATTCATCATTTTTGGAATATCATAAAAACCAGTGCTAATGATAACGTTTTTAGCAATATATGTGTTTTTAGCAGAAATAATTTTGAAATATTCATCTTCCTTTTTGGCAGAAATAACTTCTTCGTACAGGTTTATGTTAAGGTTGTTTGATGTAGCAACTCTTCGATAATATTCCAGAGCCTCATTTCTGTTAGGCTTTGGGTTGTTGCTTATAAAAGGGATGTTGTCAATTTCTAATTTTTCCGAAGTGGAAAAAAAAGTCATATTTAAAGGATAATTAAAAATTGAATTGGTTAGCGCGCCTTTCTCTACCACAACATAGTCCAAGCCTTTCTTTTTGCATGCAAGGGCACATGCAATGCCTATGGGCCCCGCGCCAATAATTAGAACATCTTTTGCAGATTTATCAATAGACATTCAAAATTATTTTAAGAGATCCTTTAACTCAGAAATAGTTTGTGAAGGATTGCTCGCGCCAAATACATAACTGCCTGCTACCAAAACATCTGCGCCTGCATCAACCAATTGTTTCGCATTTTTGTTTGTTACACCCCCATCTATTTCAATTTTGGTTGAAGCGCCATTGGCGTCAATAATTTTTCGGAGTTGCTTTATTTTTTTATAGGTGTTTTCAATAAAGCTCTGTCCCCCAAAACCAGGATTCACGCTCATCATACATACCAAATCAATGTCCTTGATGGTGTCTTCTAAAAATGAGACATTGGTGTGGGGATTAATGGCAACTCCAGCTTGCATACCTTCAGATTTTATAGCCTGTAGCGAACGGTGTAGGTGCGTGCAGGCTTCGTAATGGACAGTAAGGATGTTGGTTCCCAAGTCTGCAAAAGTCTTTATGTAACGATCAGGATCAATAATCATTAGGTGAACATCCAATGGTTTCTTGGCGTGTGCGGCAATGCTTTTTATAACAGGCATTCCAAAGGAAATATTCGGCACAAAAACGCCATCCATAACATCAAGATGAAACCAGTGGGCTTCACTATTGTTTACCATTTCAATATCTCTTTGAAGGTTGGCAAAATCTGCGGCGAGAATAGAGGGAGCAATAATTNNYKGGTNNATTNGTANWMTYYTTYSTANNSKTMCTRCSARWWNTTNTAWTTASGAGAGACGAACATTTTTAGAATTTTTTCGATGGTGTTTTGCGTTTTTGGATCTGCCGTTGTAATATGTTTCATGAATTACTGAACGTCTTCGCGAAGCTTAGTTTTTGTCGATACAAAATCTGATCCATAATTTTTTAATTTGATTAATATTTAAGGTGCAAAAAGATTGCCCCATCCTTAAATATAAGAGTATATGTTTTTATACTTCCAATTTTAAGGTAATTTTAAAACTAAAAAAACCTCCGGTAATCAGCCGGAGGTCATTCATCAATCAAAAAACGAACAGTATTTTCTCAGTAAGACTGAGAAACTGATACTGTAAGTTATCGTTACGGGAATTATCCCAAATAAGTCATCAATATTTTGCTGCGTGAAGTGTGCTTCAATCTGCGAATCGCTTTTTCTTTAATTTGGCGTACACGTTCACGTGTAAGATCAAAGGTTTCGCCTATTTCTTCCAAAGTCATCGGGTGCTGGTCGCCAAGCCCAAAATACAAACGGATAACGTCTGCCTCACGTGGAGTAAGGGTTTCCAATGCGCGCTCAATTTCGGTTCGAAGTGATTCGTGCAATAAGGAACGGTCTGGGTTTGGACTCTCACCGCTACGCAAAACGTCGTAAAGGTTACTGTCTTCTCCTTCAACGAGTGGTGCGTCCATGGATACGTGACGGCCGGAGTTTTTCATGGACTCTTTTACATCGTTTATGGTCATATCCAGCTCTTTCGCGATTTCCTCTGCGGAAGGTGGGCGCTCATTGGCTTGTTCAAGATAAGCATACATTTTGTTTATCTTGTTGATGCTTCCAATTTTGTTCAACGGCAAGCGCACGATACGTGATTGTTCTGCCAGTGCCTGTAAAATAGATTGGCGAATCCACCATACGGCGTATGAAATAAATTTAAAACCACGGGTTTCATCAAAACGTTGTGCGGCTTTAATAAGGCCAAGATTTCCTTCATTAATAAGGTCTGGAAGTGTAAGTCCTTGGTTTTGGTATTGCTTTGCCACCGAAACTACGAAACGAAGGTTTGCTTTGGTCAATTTTTCCAAAGCGCGCTGGTCACCCGCTTTTATGCGCTGTGCCAATTCTACTTCTTCGTCTGCGGTGATTAAGTCAACTTTTCCAATTTCTTGAAGATACTTGTCTAATGAAGCAGTTTCCCTATTGGTTACCTGCTTTGTAATTTTAAGTTGTCTCATTAAGGTTTGTCCTGTAGATTAAGGTTTAAACTTGTGTATTGAGTTATACGTAATAAATACGGAAAAGGTTACAAAAGTTTTAGTTTTTTTAAAATTTAACTACAGGAGCTATTTAATTATTGCCTTAAAGTATCTTTCATTTTAATATTTGAAGAATCCAGCTCACTATTATTTTTTAAAACTAAACTGTCAATTTCGCTCTTGTTTTGGGTTACAATTTGCTTACCGTCACGGCTGTTGTAGTAATAATATTTTTCTGAAACTTTAAAACTTTCATCTAAGCTTGTGTTTTTTGAAGCCTTTTTTTCAGAATTGTTTATTGATTTTTTTTCTTCTAATTTCTGTGGGGAATGAACAGGCTGATTTTCTTTGACACTGCTTATTTTACGTAGCTTTTCATCTTGGACTTGCGTGGAAAGTGAATCAATAGGTACAATTTTAAAAGATTTCGCATCATATATTTTTTCCGAAGAAGCGTTATTCTCCAATTTTTCATTAATATTTTTTGTTGCCGTTGAATTTATTTTTAAAAAATCGCTGTTACCAAAAAACAAAAATGCTCCCAATAAACTTAAAATTAGCCCTCCTGAAATCCAATAGTAAAAGATTCTTTTTCTACGGCGTTTTTCTTTGTTAAGCGAAGTGTTTATCTTCTCCCAAAGCCTGTTTTCGGGAGTTTTCTTTCCTTTCTTCAGCTTATTTTCAAAAAGCTTTSCNATNTMTTTTTTYTMKCCCATTTCAAAATATTTTTGGGTTAATAGCCTCGCTTAAAGCAATGATTTTATCACGTAAAATAAGTTTTGCCCGATGATAGTTTGATTTTGAAGTCCCTTCAGAAATATTTAAAAGTGAAGCAATTTCTTTGTGTGAAAATCCATCTATTTGATAAAGGTTGAACACGAGCCTGTACTGATCCGGCAAATTCTGGATAAGCGTCAAAAGTTGGTCCAGTGAGAGATTTTCTTCATATTCAACTATCACTTCATCTTCCAGTATATCATCTTTAATTTCAACATTTAGCAGCTTTTTGGTTTTGTATTTGTCAATCGCTTTATAAATGGTTATCCGCTTCATCCAACCTTCAAAAGAACCCTTGTTTTTGTATGTTTTTATGTTCTGAAATATGGTTATAAAAGCATCGTGTAGGTTGTCTTCGGCATCGGCTTCGTTTCTGCRATATTTCAGAGAGGTAAAATAAAGGGTGTCTTTATACTTCCGGAACAGCTCGTTTTGTGCTGCCCGGTCATTTTTAATGTATTGTTTTATTAATTCTTCTATTTTCAAATAAAATATTGGTTTTTTYANARCKMASGTATAGGTCTCACCAGCGCCTCACTACTTTTGCTAGTATAAAGATTTCGGGTATTTGGTAATGCCGTGGTTATGGAAAAATCATACACCTGATAATTCAAATATATAAATCCACCATTGCCATCGTTTGTTGCCCAACCTTCAGAAGAACTTGCGTAAATTATGAATCCATCTTCAATAGGATCATTGTCTAAATCTGGAAATCCTCCAATTAAATCTCTGTGCTGATATACTAATTCCAATTCATCAATAGAAGGCAAATACCAATCATTAAAGCCATTGACATCTAGGTTTGATGCCAATCTAGCTGCAATATCCGGATCTCCGCAAAAATTTAAAATAGCCACCGTATTTTGCATGCCGAAACCAATACCGTTATTCTGTGCTATGGGTTCCGTGGGCGGTTCAAAGTCTGGGACGGAACCGTCATTGTAAAAACAGCCCCAATCTCCCAATCCTAAATCTGCCGTATGCGCAATTAATCCGTGTTGACCAGTTTCATCTATATAAAAGATTTTTCCTCCTTGGTATTCCTGCCCAATTTCTAGAATTAATTCTTCTTTAGGGGTTTCATCACTGCTGCTGCAAGCYGAWWWTMSRCWWMMGRGWATTATTGAAAAAGCGAAAAAAAGATACTGTTTTTTCATATTGAATGATTTAATTATTAACATTGAAATGCTTTTAAAATTATAGGTAAAAATGTAACATATTCGCCAGTATTTGCATCGTCAAATCTAATATAGATTACTTGTGGGTTGATGCTGTTTTCGTATAACAAATTTCCAATTGGGTTGGCCCTGGCAAGCATATCTTCATAAGTTTCAAAATATGTTGCAATTACCGTTTCTGGATTATTTATTCCGGTAAGAGGAAAGAAACATTCAAAATAACTTTCCAGATCAAAAATAGCACGTTGTGAAGCAGGTTCGGTTTCACATTCCTCAAAAAGAAATTTTCGGCAGGGCTCATAGCAGTCCTTTATGAAACGATAGCTATCCGTTCCATTTGATATTTCTAATTGTGTTTCGTCAAAACTGACCACTTTCCAATCAAAATTCCAGTCATCGCTTACATTTTCATCGCCTGTGATAAAAATATTGAGATGCAATTGATCCTCAATAAAATAGTTGACCCAAGTTCCTCCGAAAGCATGCTCTTGGAAGTAAAGACCTGCATTTCCGAAATTACTAACTTCAAAATAGGAATTGTCATACTGGCTATTGGGGCCATCCAGATGCTCTATTTGCCATATACAAAAAGTTTCCGTTAGGWTATTGTTGCAAGTTATAATTGTATCTGCGTGCAAACATTGGTCTATTGCTTCTTTCAGTTCGTCATTGTTATTTATTACATAGGGCTGACCGTTGTTTAGAATACTGCTTATTGGATAACTTAGACTGATGGATTTTCCTTCCTCTAATGCGCCTAAAAACTCACTGAATTCAATATCATTTTGAATGAGTTCATAACCAATAATATCCATGCGTTCATCATAAATTACCAATGTGAAGGGATAATTGAAATCAATACAGGTTATGTCATTCTCAAAATCTTTGGAAGCTGCTCGCTCAATTAAATTGTAAAGTTCCGAATCTACTTGAATAACCTTTGAAGCGTCTGCTTTGCTGATGGGTTCGTCTTCGCAGGAATTAAAAGTTGTAAATAGAAAGATTAAGGGCAAAAACCAAAAATTTTTCATAATCGTTTTTATTGCGGTGTTTCCCTATAGTCTATCAATTTTAAAAAAGTTGCGTGCTAAATAAAAAAAGCCCTCATTTCTGAAGGCTTTTTATTTACTTAAAAAGAATTAATCTCTCTTTCTGTCTCTATCGCGATTGTCACGGCCACGGTTGTCGCGTCCACGGTTATCACGTCCGCCGCTACGTTTGTCATCACGTGGGGGGCGCTCTTTAAAACCTTCCGGTTTTGGCAACAATGCCTTTCGGGAAACGCGTTCTTTCTTGGTTCTTGGATCAATTCCTAAAAACTTCACATCAAATACATCACCCATGTTTACTACATCACTAACGTTTTCGGTACGTTCCCAAGCAAGTTCAGAAACGTGAAGTAAAATCTCGTTTCCGGGAGCATCGGTATATTCTACCACCGCGCCAAAGTCGAGCATTTTTATCACTTTCACTTCGTAAACACTACCCACTTCTGGCTTGAATGTAAGCGAATCAATCTTCGCCAATACCGCATCAATACCTTCTTGGTTTGTACCAAGAATTTCCACTATACCTTCTTCGGTTACAGGATCTTCGTTGATTACAATTGTAGTCTTTGTAGCTTTTTGAAGCTCTTGAATTACTTTTCCGCCAGGTCCAATTAAAGCACCAATATATTCGTTTGGAATAGTAACGGTAACCATTTTTGGAGCGTGAGGCTTCACATCTGCATTTGGTTGTGCGATGGTATCTGTCAATTTTTCAAGAATGTGAAGTCTACCGGCAGCAGCTTGTTTCAGCGCATTAACCAAAATTTCATAGGAAAGGCCTTTTACTTTAATGTCCATTTGGCAAGCGGTAATTCCGTCAGCCGTTCCGGTTACTTTAAAGTCCATATCGCCCAAGTGATCCTCATCTCCCAAAATATCGGAAAGTACTGCGTATTTTCCGGTTTCAGTATCGGTAATCAATCCCATTGCAATCCCGGAAACCGGTTTTTTAAGTTGAACCCCGGCATCCATCAAGGCCATGGTTCCGCTACAAACGGTTGCCATAGAAGAAGAACCATTAGATTCCAAAACTTCTGAAACCACACGAACGGTATAAGGGCAATCTGCAGGAATCATTCCTTTCAATGCGCGTTGCGCCAAGTTTCCGTGACCGACCTCTCTACGGGAAGTACCGCGGATTGGGCGGGCCTCACCAGTTGAGAAAGGAGGGAAGTTGTAGTGAAGGTAGAAAGTCTCTTCGCCTTCAAAAGATGGCATATCTATTTGGTTTGCTTCGCGTGATGTTCCCAAGGTCACAGTCGCCAAAGCTTGTGTTTCACCACGTGTAAAAATAGCCGAACCGTGGGTTGAAGGAAGGTAATCAACCTCACACCATATTGGGCGAATCTCGTCTGTTTTTCTTCCGTCCAAGCGCAAACCTTCGTTTAAGGTAAGATCGCGGACAGCAGCTTTTTCAGCTTTGTAGTAATATTTTGAAATTAAATCTCCCAAATCTGCCAATTCCTCTTCTGAAAAAGTAGCTTTAATTTCTTCTTTAATTGTATCAAATGAAGCGCTTCTTTCGTGTTTTGCAGAGGCGGATTTCGCTACGGCATACACTTTATCGTAAGCCATCTCGTGAATCTTTTTCTTCAAATCTTCATCCTCACGTTCTGCTTCGTATTCGCGAACTTCTTTTCTGCCCACAGCTTCTGCCAATCTAAGTTGGGCCTCGCATTGTTTTTTAATGTGCTCATGGGCAAATTTAATGGCCTCAACCATTTCTTCTTCGCTAATTTCTTTCATCTCACCTTCCACCATCATTACAGAATCTGCAGATGCGCCAATTACCATATCGATGTCAGATTCCTCCAATTGTGCACGGGTTGGGTTGATAATGAATTTACCATCTATTCTTCCCACGCGCGCTTCAGAAATAGCACATTCAAAAGGGAAGTCGGATAGCTGTATAGCTGCAGAAGCGGCTAAACCTGCCATTGCRTCTGGCATTACATCCTCATCGTGGCTCATCAATTGGATCATCACTTGGGTTTCCGCGTGATAATCTTTTGGGAAAAGTGGACGCAGTACGCGGTCCACAAGACGCATTGTCAATACTTCGCCGTCGCTCGGTCTTGCTTCTCTTTTGAAGAAACCACCTGGATAACGACCCGAAGCAGCAAATTTTTCACGATAATCTACGGTTAATGGTAGAAAATCAACATCGCTCTGTTTGTAGTTTGAAACTACGGTACAAAGCAGCATACATTTTCCGGATTGCACAACAACAGAACCGTGGGCCTGTTTTGCCAGTTTTCCGGTTTCGATGGAGATTTCTCTTCCATCACCAAGGTCTATGACCTCTCTAAATACTTTAGGTATCATTTGTTTTTCATTTTATACGCCAAGGGCGCACGGTTAAAAATGGTCAACGACTGTTTATCAGTCGCGTGTTGTTGTGTTGTTGTGGTTGACCAATGAAAAACCTAAGGGTAGCTTTTCTATGTGTTTCAGAAGTGATTTCTGAAAAAATAAAAATAAAGGGCTCGTAAGAGCCCTTTAAAATATTACTTACGTRRKSSNARTKCTKNNTRACGRKKGCWCGGTANACGARGWWKRYSKYKWNNTKCAKRWRATAATCTAGTAGCGAACGTCTTTTACCTACCAACATTACCAAAGAACGCTCAGTGTTATAGTCTTTGTGGTTTGTTTTAAGATGTTTTGTTAAATGCTCGATGCGATACGTGAATAGCGCAATCTGTCCTTCTGCTGAACCAGTGTCAGTTTTAGACTTTCCGTGTTTTTCGAAAATTTTACCTTTTTCTTCTGTGGATAAATACATGCCAATATTATTAAAATGATTTTTATGTACTGATTACCGTTTTGATAATCAAGGCTGCAAAAGTACAAAATCGATTTTGAAATAGCTGTGTTTCAAATAAAAATTAATTCAAATATATTGAAATGAGATATTTCAGCGTTATAGAAACCTAACCCCTAAACCTCAATGTATGAAAAACATCATTTTTAAACTTTTTGTCACTTTGCTTTTTGGAGGAATTTTTCTTTTTACAAGTTGCGAAAAAGAAGATAACGATCCTAAAGAAGAAGTGAATTTTAATTCGGATAATTCGGCTAGAGCCGCAAAAATGGACAATGTTGCTGAAGGTACCTTTAATATTATGGAGCAGGCTTTTGTTGAAATTGAAGTAGAGGGCCGTGGCACTAATCAGCTATCTTTATTTCCAGAATGTACAGAGATTACTGTGAGTATTCAAGGTAATAGTGTCTTGGTTTTGATAGATTTTGGCGATTCCTGTACATTAAACAATGGTAACGTTGTTTCTGGAAGTATTATTTTGGATTATGGTCCTCTGGTGGGCGGCACTTATACGGTAACTTACATTTATAATGATTTTATTTTCAATGATAATGGCGTGACCGGCGGTGGTGATTTTTTATATGAAATTGCCAATCAAAATGGAAACCCACAATCTACTTTGAATGAAAGTATAACTGTTAGTTTTCCTAACACAACCGTAACAGGAACCCGTAATGGCCTACGTATTTCTGAATGGGTTGAAGGTGTTGGCTCCGGCACTTGGTTGGATAATGTGTATCATGTAACCGGAAATTGGCAAACCGAATTCACCAATGGTTTTGAAAGAAGCGGAGAGGTGACTGATACCTTGGTTCGTAAATTAGCATGTAGATATCTCGTTAGTGGAGTACTGGAGGTAACCCAAGACGGCGTAACGGCAGCCATTGATTTTGGCGATGGTGCATGCGATAACCAAGCAATTTTTATTTTTAATGGCGAAGAGTATCCATTTATAATGAATTAAGATTAAAAGAAAGCAAAAAAGCTGCTCTACTTGAGCAGCTTTTTTTATGCAGTTTTTTCACGAAGTGGTCTATTCAAAACCAAATCGAGATAAAGATTTAATTTTCTTTTGAGATCGCGGCGGTGGGTAATAAAATCGAGGAAGCCGTGCTCCAATAAAAATTCAGCAGTTTGGAAGCCTTCAGGTAGTTCTTTTCCTGTAGTATCACGAACTACGCGCGGACCTGCAAAACCAATCAACGCACCAGGTTCACTAATGTTTATATCTCCTAGCATAGCAAATGATGCGGTAGTTCCTCCAGTAGTTGGGTCTGTGCACAATGAAATGTAAGGTATTCCAGCATCGCTTAACTGAGCAAGTTTTACACTTGTTTTGGCAAGTTGCATCAACGATAGTGCTGCTTCCATCATTCTGGCGCCGCCGCTTTTTGAAATTATTAGCAAAGGTATTTTCTTTTGAAGGGAATAGTCAGCAGCGCGTGCAATTTTTTCGCCTACAACGCTTCCCATAGAACCTCCAATAAAGCTAAAGTCCATACAGGCCACAACCAAATCTGCCCCCATAGATTTTCCAACCGCACAGCGAATAGCATCTTTAAGTCCGGTTTTATCTTGGGCTTCCTTAAGCCTATCGGTATATTTCTTTTTGTCCTCAAACCTTAAGGTGTCTTGGGACGTAAGGTTTTTATCAAGCTCCTTAAATTTGTTGTCGTCAAAAAGGATTTCAAAGTATTCTTTACTTCCTATGCGTACGTGATACCCATCTTCGGGACTTACGTAAAAATTCTTTTCAAGCTCTTCGCTATCAACAATTTTTCCGGTGGGCGATTTGTACCATAATCCTTTTGGTACGTCCTTTTTTTCTTCGGTTGGGGTTTGAATTCCCTTTTTTGTTCTTTTAAACCAAGGCATAAACTACTGTTTATTTAATGTTTCTATTATCAATGAAGGTTTATAGCGTATTGACGTTGTTCAAATCTTCAAAAGCTTTTTCAAGTCTTTTTTTGAATGTGATTTCGCCTTCGCGAAGCCATTTTCGTGGATCGTAATATTTTTTATTTGGAAGGTCATCGCCTTCGGGATTCCCGATCTGAGTTTTTAAATACTCCAGATTATTCACCATATAGTTGCGTACACCTTCTGTAAAAGCAAATTGCATATCGGTGTCAATGTTCATTTTTATTACCCCGTAGCCAATGGCTTCGCGAATTTCTTCCAAAGTAGAACCACTTCCGCCGTGGAAAACAAAATCTATCGGGTTATGGCCAGTATTGAATTTTTTCTGAACATATTTCTGAGAATTTTTAAGAATAACTGGAGTTAGCTTTACGTTTCCGGGTTTGTACACCCCATGCACATTCCCAAAGGCCGCAGCAATGGTAAATTGGTCGCTTATTTTTGAAAGCTCTTCGTAAGCGTAAGCAACCTCTTCGGGTTGGGTGTATAGTTTAGATGAATCTACATCGGTATTGTCCACGCCGTCCTCTTCACCACCTGTGATTCCCAGCTCTATTTCTAGAGTCATCCCTATTTTGCTCATGCGTTCCAAATAACGTTTGCAGATTTCAATATTTTCTTCGATAGGTTCTTCGGAAAGATCTATCATATGCGAACTGTATAGGGGTTTTCCGGTTTCTTTGTAAAATTTTTCACCTGCATCCAGCAAGCCGTCAATCCAAGGAAGTAATTTTTTTGCACAATGATCTGTGTGAAGTATTACCGTGGCGCCATAGATCTTTGCAAGTTCATGAATGTGTTTTGCCCCGGCAACACCTCCCGCTATTGCAGCTCTTTCGTTTTCATTAGAAAGTCCTTTACCCGCATTAAAATGTGCTCCGCCGTTTGAAAATTGAATAATAACGGGGGAATTTAGTKCGGCAGCAGTTTCCATAACGGCATTAACGCTATCAGAACCCACAACATTTACTGCTGGCATAGCAAAACCTTTCTCTTTTGCGTATTTATGTATTTTTTGAACTTCTTTTCCGGTTGCTACACCGGGTACAATTCCGTGGCTCATAATTAAATGTGTTTAGCAAGCAAAAGTAACAAATTTATATGGTTTAGAAGGGATAGTTAATGCCTATATTGTAAACTGCTTCACGGAAACTATAGTCTGTAAACCACCTCTCGCCAATAGGTTTGCCGGGGTTGTGGGTTTTAAAACCTACATCAAATCGAAATACAAAAAAGCCGAAATCGTACCGAAGCCCAATACCGGTCGCAACGGCAATTTCCTTTAAATCTGCAATCCCGTTAAATACGGAGGCTTCATCTTCAATATTGTCCAGTACGTTCCAGATATTACCTGCATCTACAAACAAACCTCCCTTAAAATCGCCCAATATTGTAAAACGATATTCGGCATTAAAGGCAAGCTTGAAGTTTGCATCGTTAAAATCCAGAATACTGCCGCTGCTTCCCGGGCCAAGGTCATAAGCTTTCCAGCCCCTATTATCATTTGCTCCCCCGGCAAAATAACTTCGAGTAAAGGGTATGCTGTTACTGTTTCCGTATGGTATTGCAATTCCGCCAAAAGCACGTACGGCTATTATATTTTTACTGTCTATATCCCAGTGTTTAATGTACTCGACTTCCGGTTTAATATATTGTGAATAAACCACTCCTAATGCCCTGTAATTTCCATCCTCATTTTTTTGTGAGCTAATAAGGCTTGATATTCCTGAAAGCAGGTTTCCTGCAGATTCAATTTTCAGGCGTAGGCGCGAAAAATTATTGTCATTTAAATTTTCTCTAGTATCTCTTGTTAGGGTTACATTTGACGCAAAAATTAAGTTGTTCTCCGTCAATCTGGCCTGACGTTCAGAAATACTTAAAACCTCGGCATAATTATCTGTATCGGCTGGGATGTTTTCACTTAAAACATCTGAGATAAATTGTTGGGTCTCATTGGGAATCTCAAGGTTCGGGTTGCTTGCTGGATTGTTGAAATCATAATTTAATTCCTGGGCTATTTCATTCAGCCTGTTATAAGAGCTTTTATAAACGTTGTAGTAATTCTCAACATTTAAGTTTCTTACATATTGTAGGTTTAATAAGTTTACTTGATAGGTTAGTATTTTTGAAGGTTTCCATCGATAATTATAAACTCCATTAATGGTTTGCCTGTCCAGGCCTATGTTGTTCTGTAAACTTGCGCCAAGACTGAGGCTAGTAGAAGGCGACATATACTTGGGAATAATTTTTTCGGTATTTATGGGAAAAATTATGCGCGGAAATGTAAGTTTTGCATCGCCTCCAAATTCTGAAATATTAAAAAATTTGCTTTCGCTGTCTACCGCATCTTTTGAAGAACCAAGACTCCCACGACCTGAAATTTCAAGTATTTCCGCCCCGCGAAATATATTTCTGAAAATCATGTTTCCACTGAAACTAATTCCGAATTGCTGAATGGTGGACGTGTAGGCATCAAAGTCTACACCTAGGGTAAACCGATCGCGGGGACTTAAAAGAATAGTGGAGTTTAGCAAGCCGCCCGTGGTATCTGAGGCAACCTCAGAATAATTGATATTTGGATATTTAAAAATTCGAAGATCGCTAATCTGATTATAAGTCAATGTACGGTCAATATCCTTATAGATGTTTCCTGGAATGATGGAAATGGCATCTGTAATGGCTTTGGGGCGAAATCGCATCTTGCCATAACTGAACAGCTTATACCCTTTGTAACTTATGGAATCTTGAAAATTTTTGTCCCGATTTTCATAGGAATAATCGGTCACAATACGAACCTCCTTAATGCTGTGAACCTTAAAAGGAACCGTGTATGTGCTGTCGCCCTCCGTAATTTTTCGGTCTGGAATAATGTAGGTAATATTTGCCTTGTGGTCCGTGTTTACCGTATCGGCTTCAAAGCCTACATATTCCTGTTCAAAATGGTACAACCCAGAATTTCTAAATTGAATTGTCAGCCTATCGCGTTCGTTCACAAAATCATTGGCAGCATATTGTTTTCCAGGAGTTATAAATGATTTGCCTTTGGTGCGTTGAAAAAGGGAATCTACCACTGGCGAGCTAATCTTTTCAATAATGGAATCGCCCACAAAATAAGGTTGGTGTTTTTTTACAAAATAAGTGACTTTTGCGCGTTTTTTCTTTTTTTCGCTCGGCTCAATTTTATAGTCCACTTCATCATTAAAATAGCCGTAACTGGCATACCAGCGTTTTAACCTGACCAATGATTTCTCTATTTTTTGTTTATCGATTATAGCCGGAGCGTCTCCAGATTTTTGAAGCCATTGGTTGAAGTTAACATAACTACTGTCMAATTGGTTTACCTGTTTTTTTGATAAAAGGCGAATAAGTCGTTCCTCGCGCTTGGGGTTTTTATGAAGCCATCTGTTAAAAGTTGAATCTGGCTGTGGGTCTGCAAGATTGTAAATATGCAGGCCCAATGGCAGGCCAATTAAAGGGATAGAAGTATTTGGCTTTTGCGCCAACTGGCTGTAAACGCCAGTTTCTTTAATCTTCACGCTATCCACCAAAATAATATTTTCTGTGAGCAAATATTTGTCTTCCGGAACCCTCTTTACAGCATTACAGGATAAAAATAAACTTATTAATACTATAAATAGTGATATTTTTGTGAGGTCGCGCTTCAAGTGTACGTTATTATTCAATTTCAAAAATACTATATTTTGGTCAGCAAAAGTCAAACAAAATTAATAACGAGCCTGCAACAAAAAAAGTACCGTAACCAAAGCGGACTTTTTGTGGCGGAAGGCTCAAAAGTTATTGATGAATTGTTGGAGGAGGGCTTGTATCTCCACTCGTTTTTTTCAACCGATGCTGCTCAAATTACCGAAAAAAATCATTTTCAGGTTACCGAAGCAGCGCTAAAAAAAATCAGTTTTCTGAAAACCGCAAACACTTCCTTGGCACTTTTTGAAATTCCGAAACCAAAGCCATTGCAGGATTCGGGTTTGATTGTAGCCTTGGATGCCGTACGCGATCCAGGGAATTTGGGTACCATTATTCGGCTTTGCGATTGGTTTGGGGTGCAGCAATTAATTTGTTCCGAAGACACGGTAGACTGTTACAATCCGAAGGTTGTACAGGCCACGATGGGATCCTTGGCAAGGGTTCAGGTTCATTATCTGTCTCTTTCAGAATATTTGGAAGAAACCAAACTTCCTATTTTTGGAGGTTTTATGGATGGAAAAAATATCTATTCCGAAAAACTTCCGAAGGAAGGTATAATTGTAATGGGAAATGAAGCGAATGGCATTTCAGAAAAAATCATTTCAAAAWTAACGCATAAAATCACCGTTCCCCATTTCGGAAAAATTCAAAAAACCGAAAGCCTGAATGTGGCTACTGCAACGGCAATTCTTTTGAGCGAATTTAGAAGAGCTACTGAAACGTAAAATTCACAAAAATCCCGCGGGTAGACAATTTATCAATATTTCCTGTCCATGGACTGTTGGGGT
Source organism: Aequorivita sp. (assembly GCA_002733915.1). Classification (GTDB taxonomy): domain Bacteria; phylum Bacteroidota; class Bacteroidia; order Flavobacteriales; family Flavobacteriaceae; genus Aequorivita. The sequence continues at coordinate 360,063 of NVXN01000001.1, read as the reverse complement.
CATCATCGCGAACCAACTCATCGTTCATTGCGAAAACACCGCGAATGGAAGGTGTAAATTTGAAATAATATAAGTAGAAATCAATCCCAAACCCAAGTTCGTAATAATTGGTGCTCTTGGTCATCCGGAATTTTCCCTGCTCGTTGTCCTCGGGATTATCTTGATTGCTGGAAAGATTGAGAGAGGTGGAAACACCGCCAATAATAAACGGTTTAATATTGTTCAAGCGTTTTGTAGAGACTTTTAGCAGTAACGGTACATGAATATAGGTTGATTTCACTTCGCGCAGATAATCCTTGGGTTCTTCAAAACCGGGGAAAGTTAAGTTACGCTGTGTAAAATAAAGCCCAGGCTCAAGACGTAGATTGAAATACTCATTAATCCGCATATCGCCAATAAGTCCTACATTAAAACCCGCCGATCGCTCTACCAAAATGTCAGTATTGGTATCTGCATATTGGTCTTTATAATCAATTTTGAAATCGTAACTGTTAAAACCTAAAAAGTAGCCCCACGAAAAACGTTTTTTGTCGAAATTTTCCAAATTAGCCAGGCGCTCCTTATTAAAAAACCACTGCGCATTTGCGCTGTTTGCAATACATAACAGGGCCAGTACAAAAAATAGCTTCTTCATAAATTATTTAGTAGCATTATAGATAGTTGCCACACCGAAAGTCTGTGGTTTATTTTTCACTTCATTAAACCCAATTTTGCGCAAAATATTGTTGAGTTTTTCACCATGCGGAAATACAGAGGCGCTTTCGCTCAAATATTTGTAGGCCACCTTATCTTTTGAAAAGAGCTTGCCTACAAGTGGTAAAATGTTTTTTGAATAAAGGTAATACCCTTGTTTAAAAGGAAATCTTGAGGGTACAGAAGTTTCCAAAATTACAAACAACCCCCCTTTTTTTAAGACACGCAGAATTTCAGAAAGGCCTTTTTCAAGATTTTCAAAATTCCGGATTCCAAAGGAAACAGTAATGGCATCAAAAGTATTGTCTTCAAAAGGCAAAGCTTCAGAATCTGCCTGCACAAACTCGATCTTTTCTGAAATTTTCTTTCCAGTAACCTTTTTACGGGCAACGGATAACATTCCTTCGGAAATATCCAAGCCCACAATTTTTTCCGCGGAAGTTTTTTCGGCAAACTGAATGGCCAGATCGCCAGTGCCCGTAGCAATGTCCAAAATGGTTTCTGGTTTTTTCTCCGATACCATTTTTATTACCTTTTTTCGCCACTTAACATCGGAACCCAAAGAAATTACACGGTTTAGGCCGTCATAATTTTCAGAAATAGTATCAAACATCTGTTCAACCTGCTTCTTTTTTCCTTCCGAAGAATCTTTATAGGGTGTTATTTTCTTTTCCATAAAATTGCGCTTGCAAAACTACATATTTTTTGAGAGGTGCTGGTAACTTTGTCAAAGTTTCAACCTGTTTATCCATATTTATTCTTGAAATACAATATCTTAATCCATGCCTTTTATTTCTATATCTTTGCACACACATATATATTAAAATAGCCTTATTTTGAAAAACTTCGGTAAGTCTATTTTAAAAATTAAATTCAATCTTAATGAAGATTATCATTGCCGGTGCCGGCGAGGTGGGATTTCACTTGGCGAAGCTATTATCTTTTGAATCACAGGATATTACCCTTATTGATACCAACCGCGACTCATTAGCTAATGCGGATACGCATTTGGATATTCGAGTAGTAAGAGGCGATGCCACTTCCATTTCTGTGCTTCAGGATTCCCGTGTGAATGATACCGATCTTGTAATAGCTGTAACTTCCAGCGAAACCACAAACATTACTGTTTGTGTACTAGCTAAACAATTGGGCGCAAAAAGGACCATTGCCCGTATTTCCAATACTGAATTTATAGATAGAAAAGATGAGGTAGGGTTTACGAAGTTTGGTATTGACGAACTTATTTCACCAGAATCATTGGCTGCAAATGAAATAGAGTTGCTGTTAAACCAAAGCGCTTTCAACGACACCTATGAATTTGAAGATGGTGCATTGACGATGATTGGTTTAAATCTTTCTCGTACTTCTGCTTTTGTAGGTAAATCTGTAAAGGAAGTTGCAAAGTTGCATCCAGAGCTGCGGTATGTGCCCATTGCTTTGCAGCGTTTCGGAACACAATATACATTGATTCCCAGAGGCGATACACAGTTTAAGGAGGGCGACCAAGTATATTTTACCACTTGTAAAAATGGCTTGGAACAAATTTTTAAACTTACCGGAAAAGTCCGGCAGGAAATTAAAAATGTAATGATTCTCGGCGGAAGTAAAATTGGTTACAAAACAGCAAAAGACCTTTGCAAAAGCAGCTTTAGGGTAAAACTTATAGAAAGCAGTAAGGACAAAGCTTTTGAAATAGCCGATGATATTCCGGGCTGTCTGGTAATTAATGGGGATGGTAGAAATGTAGATCTGCTTCAGGAAGAATCTATTGAAGATATGGACGCATTTATTTCGGTAACCGGGAATAGCGAAACCAATATTATGTCCTGTTTGGTTGCCAAATCCAAAGGCGTAAAAAAAGCCATCGCCTTGGTTGAAAATATGGATTATTTTCAGTTATCCCATTCTATTGGCATTGATACGCTTATTAACAAAAAGCTTCTCGCGGCAAATAATATTTTCCGCTATGTACGCAAAGGAGAAGTTGTGGCGATTACCAAGCTAAACAATATGAATGCAGAACTTTTGGAGTTTGTGGTTTACTCGCATTCCAAAGTTTGCAATAAAAAGATAAAAGATCTTGATTTTCCCGCTTCTGCAATCATTGGCGGGGTAGTAAGGAATGGAGAAGGAATTATTGCCTTGGGCGATTTTGAAATTAAAAGTGGCGATAGAGTAGTGGTTTGCTGTCTTCCGCAATCCATTGGAAAAGTGGAAAAACTTTTCATATAATGAATTCACTTACAAAACTTAACTATAAAATAATTTTACACCTCATGGGCCTTTTGCTCATAGTTAATGGGGGTTTTATGTTGTTGTCTTCCATTGTTAGTTGGTATTATGAAGATGGTGTACTCACACAAATGCTTTTAGCGGGAACGGTTGCTTTGGGAATAGGTGGAATTGGAATGATCTTTACAAAAAACCACCGGAAGGAAATCCAAAAGCGGGAAGGATACATAATAGTTGCATTCGGGTGGATTTTTATGGCGCTCATAGGCACATTACCGTATATTTTTACGGGCGCTATTCCTAGTTTTACCAATGCTTTTTTCGAGACAATGAGTGGTTATACCACCACTGGTGCTTCCATTTTAACCGATATAGAAATCATTCCCCGCGGGGTACTCTTTTGGCGAAGTATAACCCATTGGATTGGGGGTATGGGTATAATTGTTTTGGCTATTGCCATATTGCCCTTACTGGGAATAGGAGGTATGCAGCTTTTCGCAGCTGAGGCTCCAGGACCGGGAGGCGACAAACTGCATCCAAGGATTACAGATACCGCTAAAAGATTATGGCTCATTTATGTAGGCTACACTTTAGCCGAAACAATTTTGTTGAAAATTGCCGGAATGAGCTTTTTTGATGCTATAAATCATTCATTGGCAACATTGAGCACAGGGGGGTTTTCCACCAAAAATGCGAGTGTGGCTTATTGGAATGACAATCCTGTGGTTCAATATATTATCATGGTATTTATGTTTTTGGCGGGAAGCAATTTTGTATTAAGTTATTTTGCCTTTAAAAGAAAATTTCAGAAGATTTTTCAGGATGAAGAGTTTAAAATGTATTCAGCCTTTATAATTGGACTTACTATCATTGCGGCCTTGCTTATTTATTTTGAAGCAGACGTAACACTTTCTAGCATAGCCCACCCAATGGTTTGGGGACAATTTGAAAGTGCTTTTCGTCACGCTCTTTTTCAAGTGCTTACCATCATTACAACTACTGGTTTTGTGAGTGCAGATTATACGTTGTGGACTCCATTCTTAACAATTTTCTTTTTCGGAATGATGTTTTTGGGAGGTTGTGCGGGATCAACGGCAGGAGGAATCAAGGTAATGCGCCACCTAATTATGATTAAAAACGGGGTTCTTGAATTTAAAAGAACGTTGCACCCACACGCCATTTTACCTGTTCGGTATAACAGAAAAGCTGTCCCGCAACCTATTGTATTTAACATTCTTGGTTTCTTTATTTTATATATGCTTTCATTTATTATAGGAACCTTGGTTTTTTCTTGGATAGGATTGGATTTCAAAACCGCACTCGGAGGAGCCGCTTCAACCTTAGGAAATGTTGGTCCAGCACTTGGCGATCTTGGGCCCGTAGATAATTACGCATACCTACCTGCTTCCGCAAAGTGGTGGTCCAGTTTTTTGATGCTTATTGGTAGATTGGAACTGTTTACCGTACTAATTCTGTTAACTCCCTTTTTCTGGAGAAACAGATAATTTGAGTTAATTATTATTGTTTCGGTTTATTTTGAAATTACTCTTACTTCACTCGCTAACTTTTTTGCCTTTTCCGTTACTTCTGAAGTATTTCCGCCAAGCGCGTCATAGGTTAAAACCACTCCCATTCTCCTGTAGGGTCGCGAGGTGGGTTTTCCGAATATTCTGAAATCCGTTTTCGGGGAAGCAGCCACAGTTTCCAAACCTTCAAATGTTGGATTTTCTGAATTTCCCGACGCTAAAATAACCGCACTTGCCCCAATCCGCTCCTGTGTAATTTCATTAATTAGAAGTCCCAAAACTGCGCGTAGGTGCAATTCAAATTCATTGAAGTTTTGGGTTTTGGCTAAAGTTACCATCCCTGTATCGTGCGGGCGTGGTGAAAGTTCTGAAAAATACACCCCATCATCTGCAACAAAAAACTCCACGCCCCAAATACCGCAACCGCTTAGGGCAGTGGTAACCTTTTCGGCCATTTGTTGTGCTTCATTTAAAGCTGAACTTTCCATAGTTGCGGGTTGCCAGCTTTCCATATAATCCCCCCGTTCCTGCCGATGGCCTATGGGTGGACAAAAAAGTGTTTTTCCATTTCGTTGGGTAACGGTTAAAAGTGTGATTTCGTAATTGAAATTTATAAAGGCTTCCACGATTACTTCAGCAACATCGCCGCGGGAACCATCTTGTGAATAGTTCCAAGCATTTTTAACGTCTGCCTCAGTTATTATGGTGCTTTGGCCTTTTCCGCTGGAAGACATCAATGGTTTTACTACGCAGGGCATACCAATTTCCAAAACTGCTTTCTTAAGGCTTTCAACAGAGGTTGCGTAACGGTATTCGGCGGTTTTTAAGCCCAACTCTTTTGCAGCCAAATCACGAATGGATTTACGGTTCATTGTAAAATTTGCCGCTTTTGCGGAAGGGATTACGGTGTAGCCCTGTTTTTCATATTCGTAGAAGCGTTCGGTGCGTATGGCTTCAATTTCTGGAACAATGTAGTCTGGTTTGTACTTTTCCACGATTGCATCCAAGGCATTCCCGTCGAGCATATTTATTACTTCTGTCATATCTGCTATTTGGGCGGCGGGGGCATTCTCATAGCTATCAACCGCTATTACCGTTTGTCCGATTCTTTTTGCGGCAATGGTAAATTCTTTACCCAGTTCTCCGCTTCCCAATAATAAAATTTTAGCCATTGTAAGTTTTTTTGTAAAAATACAGCAATTGGAAGCATGAAAAAACCCAAAGCAGAATTTGTGCTTTGGGTTCTTTAAGATTTAAAATGTTTTAAAATTATTTTACGATAATTCGTTTAACTCTTCCGTCTTTTTTGTTTCCAACACGAATTAAATAAACACCTTTAGCGACATAGCTCATATCCAATTTATAACTGTAACCGTTACCGTCGTTTTCAAGTTTTTTGAATAGTAATCTTTGCCCCAGCGTATTGTGAACAGAGAGATTCAAAGCACCTGAATAATTTACTGTTTTCAATGTTATGTCGAAATTGTTATTATCCAACGATAAAACGGTTAAGCCATTTTCGTCAAAAATATTTTCATCTATGCCTACTAAGTTTCCAATCTGTGCAGTATAATCTTCGGTTTCACCGTACGTTGTTTCCTCACAAGCATCCTCTGGAACGGGATTATTCCAATTGGATTTGGCGCGCATAAGGTGTTGTCCTTCTGTAGCTCCAGCTGGAATTATCAAATCCATGGTTTCTGTATAGGTTCCGCTACCTTGACCGGGAGCTACTACGTAATTATTAACTACTTTTTCATTAGGAGTGAAAACAAAATCATCGTTAAAATCTACCCAAACTACAATATATTGGTTACCATATCCGGTAGTAACGGTAAGCTCGTTGGTAGAGTCCACTTCCATTTGGGCAACAAGATTTGTGAAATCACCATAGCCTTCGCAAGCAGATGGATTGTTTATATCGGTTACGCTGAATAATTGAAAACCATCTCCCAGGGTACAATCGGCTGTTGGTTGACAGTTTTGCTTTGTTATAACAACTGAAGTTTCATCATTTGAAGTATCACTGTCTGCGGGTAAGGAAGTATAAGCGCTAAGATTATAAGTGCCGAGTGCAGAAAAATCTCCAGTTTGAGTAAAAGTATATGAGGTTGATGAATTTCCTGCTAAAGGACCGGCAACTACTTCTGTAACTATAGTTCCGTCTAAGTTGTACGATACATCAAAATTTGATTTTGGCTCACCTCCAAAGTTATTAATGGTAACTACAATATTTTCTGCAGCTGTTAAGTCAGTTCCTGAAACTGGTGCTGTAATTGCGCTTACGCCAATATCATTTGGTTGCAGATAAGTAACCATTTTTGTGCGACCATCGTTGGATGTGTCTTGATCACCACTCAAGTTGGTTTCAGACGTAATGGAATAGGTTTGCCCTACAGTACCTAGGTTTGCAGTAGCTGTAAAGGTATATTGAGCTGTTGCAGCAGAAGCTATTGTTCCGGTAAAATTTTCTGAAACTACGGCCCCACCATCTACTTGGAAGGTTACAGGAAAGTTTGAAGCGCTGTTTTGCCCGTAGTTAAAAATGGTAACGGTAACTGTTTCAGTGTTTGAAAGGGTTCCGGTTATTGGTGAGTCAATACTGACAACTCCAACATCGTTATTGAAGTTTGGGGCAATTTGGAATACACCTACCACATCTTTTCTTCCATTGTTCATATATTCATTAATGAACCAAAATTGTTTGTCATTAGCAGGATCCAAATCGATTTTACTATAGTCACCATAGCGAAAGCTAGGAATATTTTGATTTCCTGCTGCGATCAATTCTTCAGCAATTGTCATTGTATTTAATGGATCGTTTGCATAACGTCCTGTATAGTAAGAACTAACTCTCTTTGAATTAGGGTTTGGGGTCGTAGGGCCTGCCATCGCGCTATAACCCATACCAATATTCCCTTGAACATCCATTATCATACTTGCATGCCAAGCATGTTTTCCGTCAGGTGATGTATACGTACCTTCTTGATAAATAGACCAAGGCTGTCCATCTGCAGATTGGCGAAGTTCAAACCAACGAACGCCTGCAAGTTCACCTCCGGAAGCATCTGTATCAACCACAAAGTTGAATAAAGCGGAATTGTGGCCTGAAAATTTTCTGAATTGGGCCTGATTCATTATGGTAGCTTGTAATGCATCTATATCAGAGCCACCACCTGGCTGGGTCAAGTTTGAAAAACTTCCGCCATCAAAAACTGAAATAAATGGAGTAGTGGTTAGCTCTACAGGGGCAGATATTGTTGAACTTCCTGGGCTGGCCCAATTTACGTCTACAGTCCATATTTTTATGTGATCTTGGGAAACTCCTGACCAAGCATCATCTTGTAAATATATAATAGGTAAGCCTCCAGCGGCAGGAAGATTATTATTGCTTACATTTAAAGCTTGGGGGCTATAGAAACCACTGGTTACAATACCCGGCAATGGAAAACCAATTATTTGGGCAGAAGGGTCGCCCGCAAGCATTTTTGTGCGTTCCATTGCATAAATTCTATTGGTTGCCGTAGTATTATCAGTCATATAATACCCATCGCTCCATACAGAAAGTTTTTGGTAATCATTAATTTGAGGAATAGTATAAACATACCAACCGTCATTCACTGGATCTGGACCATCAGAAACAGCAATTTGTGCACCATTGCCTAAAAAGGTCATTACAAATCTATCAGCAGCATTATCATATGAAATGGTAAGGTCGCAGCAACCTCCATTTGGAAAAATTGTTGGATTTGGAGAGATTTGTCCTGTAAGTGGATTTCCACTTTTGTCAAATATTCTGAAACCGGTATTGAATACTACCACAGCATGATTTGGGCCAACACCAATCGAGGGGTCGGTAGGCTGTGAGCTTGACTCTGCAGCATCAAAAACCAAGGTAGGGGCTCTTCCACTAAGTACTTGCTCCATCTTGTCTGGATTTCTCTTGAAATAATCATCTTCTATCTGCGGGTCTTTTCCAGGAACAATCAAGTTTTTGGAAGCTCTTCCATCTTGCATCACTTGTTCTTTTACCCTCGCAGGCGGTAAATTTGTTTGAGAAGCGATTGATGGTACATGTACCATCGATCCTATGGTACCAACGTATGTAGCATTTGTTTTTTCCTGAGCTTGTACTTGAAAGACAATTACGAAGAAATATAGAATTAAGGTAATTTTAGTTTTCATTGTTAATGATTGGGATTAAATTAAAAAAATAATAGTCTAAAGTACTGATAAATTGAAAATAAAAAAGGTATTGATTAATTTTTATCAATACCGTTTCTACCTAAAAATTAAGCTAGGGCTTCCTTAATCCGTCGCATGGCTTCTTTTATTTCCGTTTCAGAAGCTGCATAGGAAAGACGTATGCAATTTGGATCGCCAAAGGCTTCGCCTGTTACGGTTGCTACTTTGGCCTCCTCCAAAAGATAAAGGGAAAAATCAGAAGCCGTGTTTATGTTTTTTCCGCGCAGGGTTTTTCCAAAGAAATAGGAAATATCGGGAAACACATAAAAAGCACCCTCAGGCTGGTTTGTTTTAAAGCCTTTAATTTCAGAAAGCAAATTCAAAATTAATTTTCTTCTTTCCTTAAAGGCGTCTACCATAAACTGAATTTTGCTTGGTGGATTYTCCAAGGCTGTGATTGTCGCTCTTTGTGCAATACAATTGGCACCGCTAGTAACTTGTCCTTGCATCTTATTGCAGGCTTTTGCGATCCACTCTGGCCCACCGATGTAGCCAATGCGCCAACCTGTCATTGAAAATGCTTTGGAAACACCGTTTACAACTACGGTACGGTCATACATATCCTCAAATTCTGCCATCGAGGCATGGCCCCCACTGAAGTTTATGTGTTCATAAATTTCATCACTGATAACGATAACATCTGGATATTTTACCAAAACATCGGCCAATTTGCGTAGCTCTTTTTTGCTGTAAACAGAGCCACTTGGATTGCATGGGGAACTATAAATAATAAGTTTTGTTTTTGGTGTAATGGCGGCTTCCAAAGCCTCAGCAGTTACCTTGAAATCGGTTTCAATAGAAGTAGGTATTTCTTTTGGAATACCACCGGCTACCTTACATTGGTCTGCATAGCTTACCCAATATGGTGCTGGTAACAAAACCTCATCGCCATCATCCAATAAAACCATTGTCAAATTTGCCAATGACTGCTTGGCTCCTGAGGAAACCACAATTTGTGATGGCTTATAGTCTAAATTATTGTCCCTTTTAAACTTGGTAATGATAGCCTTTTTCAGATCGCCATAACCGTCAACGGGTGTATAGGAATGGTAATTGTCCTGAATGGCTTGAATAGCTGCATCCTTAATAAAATCCGGCACAGGAAAATCTGGCTCTCCCAAACTTAACCCAATTATATCTATGCCCTGTTCTTTTAATTCTCTTGTTTTGGCGGCCATTGCCAATGTGGCCGAAGTGGCCATCTCGTTCACACGTTTTGAAAGTCTGTTGTCCATAATATTTAAACGGATACGGCAGGCTTTAGTCCCATTTCTTTTAAATGCCTAAAATGTGCAATAATAGCCTTGCGGGTGGTTTTATATTCTTTGTAGGGTAAATTGAACTCTTTGGTAGTGCTTTTTACAATTTTAGAAATATTCTTGTAATGTATGTGGCTTATATTCGGAAAAATATGATGCTCTACTTGATGGTTCAAGCCACCGGTGTACCAATTTACAATTTTATTGTTTGTTGAAAAGTTTACTGTAGTAAATAGCTGGTGGATCGCCCAAGTGTTTTTCATCGTTCCGCTTTCGTCCGGCAACATTATATCTGTAGAATTTACTACATGTGCGAGTTGAAAAACAATGCTCAATATTAAGCCTGCAACATAGTGCATAATGAAGAATCCCAAAAGAATTTTCCACCAAACAATATTAAAAAAGAGAATGGGTATAACGATCCAAAGGGATACGTAAATTATTTTGGTAATGACCAAAATACTCCACTGTGTAACCGGTTTTGGCAGTTTTCCATAAGAAAGTTTACGGGCCAGGTATCTTTTTGTCTGAAAAAAATCTGTAGTCAAGACCCAATTAAAAGTCAATAGGCCATAGAAAAAGAGACTGTACCAGTGCTGGAATTTATGGAATCTGTGCCACTTAGAATGTTTTGAAAATCGAAGTATTCTTCCAGCTTCCAGATCTTCGTCGTGGCCGTGGATATTGGTGTAAGTGTGGTGCAGTACATTGTGCTGTACCTGCCAGTTATATACGTTTCCGGCAAGAATATACATGCTTCCGCCCATAATTTTATTCACCCATTTTTTTGATGAATACGATCCGTGGTTTGCATCGTGCATTACATTCATGCCCACGCCAGCCATGCCCACGCCCATAATAATGGTAAAAAGCAATTGTGTCCAGCCAGGAAAATCAAGTGTAAGAAGCAGGAAGTACGGTGTTAGATAGAGCGAAAACATAATGATTGTTTTCAAGTGAAGTTTCCAGTTTCCGGTGCGTGCTATGTTGTTATCCTTAAAATAATCGTTAACGCGCCTGTTCAGCGTTCTGAAAAATTTAGCGCTATCAACTCGGGAGAAATTTAAATGTGTATATGACAAAATGAATTTTTTAACGGGAAATTGTTACAATGAAAGCCACAAAAATAATTATCTTTTGTGGAAATCTCGAGGTACAAAATCATAATTTTCCCAAAGATACCATACTTTTGCCTCTTAAATATAATTATGGAACTCATATTAAAATATTTTCCGGAAATAACGGATACACAGTTGGCTCAATTTAAAAAACTTCAGGAGCTTTATGAGGACTGGAATTTAAAAATAAACGTAGTTTCCAGAAAAGATATAGACGAACTTTACCTTCGACACGTTCTTCATTCTTTGGGGATTGCAAAGGTACAACCGTTTCTTCCCGGTTCGCGAATATTAGATGTAGGCACAGGTGGGGGGTTTCCTGGTATCCCATTGGCAATTTTATTTCCGGAGGTGCAATTTCATTTAGTCGATAGTATCGGAAAAAAGATAAAGGTTGTAGAAGAGGTAGTTTCCGGCTTGCAACTGCAAAATGTAAAAACAACAAATGCACGTGTAGAAACCGTTTCAGGGAAATATGATTTTATTGTAAGCCGTGCTGTTGCCCAAATGGAAACCTTTGTACATTGGGTAGCCGCCAAAATTGCCAAAAAAAGTTTGCACGAACGAAAAAATGGAATTTTGTATTTAAAAGGGGGTGACTTGGCCGAAGAATTAAAGTATTATCCAAAAGCTACAGTTTTTCCTTTAAACGATTATTTTGAAGAAGATTTTTTTGAGACAAAAAGCGTAGTACACCTTCCTTTAAAATTTAAGGGATGAGAGCCTGATGCTGAAAACTTAAGAACAGTTTTTTAATACATACCATTGGAGCGCAAGGATAGTTTTTGCGTCCTTTACTTCCATAATTTTTGAAGGTATTTCGGACACAGGGATTTTCACCAATTGAATATCTTCACTTTCCTCTGAATTTCCTCCACCTTTTTCAATTTTGTCTTTAATAGATATTTCAGAATAGTATAAAAAAATGCGCTCGGTTGAGGCACCGGGAGAAGTGTAAAATATATGTATTAGACTTATTGTAGTTAGCTTATATCCTAACTCTTCCATTACTTCACGTTGAATACAGTCATCTGGTTTTTCATTTTCTTCCAAGGATCCAGCCGGAATTTCAAGCAGCCACCCTTCGGCATGTTTGCAGGTTGGATACCGAAATTGATTGGTTGCTAAAATACTGTGCGTTTCTTCTTCATAAATTAGAATGGCTACAGAATCGCCTCTTTCAAAGGCCAATCTTTCGGTATTTATTTTATTGCCGTCAAAGGTATCATAAATCACTTCGGCTTTGACCATTTTATAATGGTCATCAAAAACGGTTCTTTCATTTTTTACTGAATATTCCATAATATGATTCAATTAAAGTAATAAAAAACCCCGAACGAGTCGGGGTTTCCAAGAAGTTTAATAAAAATGCATTTATTTGGTAACCAAGAATCTTTTTGTAATTACTGCATTATCCTTAGCGATTTTCATAAAGTAAGTTCCGTTTTCAAGACTTGAAACGTTTACTTGCGCATCTCTAGAAATATTAATTTGCGAAAGAATAAGTTTTCCGAGGATATCAAATATTTGAATATSKGYAMTSTYWRCNTTWTYRAKATTTNAASMTYRTKMNTTGCTGGGTTTGGATATAAAGCAATGTTGCTTATTTGATTGTCATTTACTCCTAAAACACCATTACTCGAGAATTGAATAGTTTCACCTGAGCCATAATCTCCATCAGTGTAATATATAAGGTTTCCATGGTGATCTGTTAAAGTTACTGACCCACCGCCGTCACCGTAGGTATCACGTATTTCAAAAGAATAGCAATCTACGTCTAATGTAAAAGTTTCATTTATGGTTTGGTTGTTTCCGTAAGGTCCACCAAAGTCAACTATATCTCCTGCTCCGTCTCTTAAATACCATCTTACTTCACTTCCATATCCATCTGTATTTAAGACCATGTTTACAATTCCGGTTCCTTCAACGGCTTCATTGAAAGATGCTGTAGATTCATTATTGGCATTGTCATCATCATTAGGAAGACTCACTTCTAGCGTATTGTTTCCTTGCAGGTTATATGATACTTCGGGAAGCTCGATAGTTTCATTTTGAAGGGTTTCAAGACTTCCGGTCCATGTGTAGTTATGAACATCCCCATTAATCACATATTCGATATCTAAAGAAGTAATTGTGTTTTGCCCCATGTTTTGGATGTTTACTTCTGGCGTTATGGTGTTTTTACAAGTATTCGGGAGTTCAACTATATATCTTAAGTTGGCATCATCATCATTTGTAATACCAGCGTAGGTAGGGTTTGCACGACTTCCGCTAGGTATTTCCTGTGTGTTATTTGCAATGTAAGCTACTACTTCCATCTCTGCAATATCTGTCGGTACTCCGTTGTAATCTGGCGGAATGGTATAGGTGTAGGTGCGATCAACAAAAGTGCCTGAAGTTGTTGTATTAATGTCTTCGCCCCATTGTCCTGTTATCATTTCTACTAATCGGTGCATGTGGTTGTAATTATTGCCTTGACCACCTCCGGTTTGAGGCCCTTTGGTATTGTTTTGTAGCAAAGCCACATTTAACTTGTTGGTTGGTTCGGGACTATTTCCCGTATAATAAGCTTCCACGTGAATTGTTATAACATTAGTGTTAACGTCTATTTCAGCTTCCACGGCTACATTCACTTCAGAGCCTAAGGCTAGTGTTTCATTGGAAGATACTGTCCAACTGCCTCTGCCCATTGCAGTACCTCCTGGGCTCATTCCGCGACCCGGGAACACATGGCGGTTTACAGTCCCGCCAGGATATCCTGTTAAGCCTGTTTGTCCAACTATGGCAGAACCGTAAGGGGTTCTAAAGTCGGGTTGGTTTCCGCTGGGAGTGGCAAAACCACCAACGTGAATATTAATTAAAGAAACATCATCTGGATGTGCATCCTGTATTGCTTTTGCAATTGCGTGCCCTTGAGGACAATAATATATGTTAATGATACCGAAATAGAAGGAGGATCATATACATTTTCAACAATTGGTGAATATACCGTAAAGGCAATTTACCAAGGTATTACAAGTAATATATTGGGTTTTCAAGTGCTTTCAGAAAACGAGCGTGCGCTTACTGTAGATGTGGCCAAGGCAATGCGTAACCAAACAATAACTTTTGGATTGCTGGATGAGGATGGCAATAATACTGCTCCTGAAGCTACTTTTTATGTTAATAATAGTCCTATTTCAGGATTCACTTACTCTTCTAATAACGAAGGTGATTTTGAAGTGTATGCTGAATATATGGATAATGGCCAGACGATTACCTCGGCTACAAAAACCTTTTCAATATTTATCCCAAACCGAAAAGTAGTAATTGAAGATTACACCGGCACGTGGTGCGGCTTTTGCCCAGCTTTAATTGTTGCAATAAATGAATTAAATCTGAGAACGGAAGATATAGCGGTTGTCGCAATTCATAAAACTGCCTCTAGTCATCCCGATCCGTTAGATTTTTTAAGAATTACAGATTTGCAGGAAGAATTTGGTGTAGGGAATGGTTTTCCTAAAGCACAGATTAATAGAACAACACCATGGGTTGCGCGATCCGGTCCTGAATTTATAATTGAAGATACAGGAATTCTAGCTATGGCTGGTTCTGATACCGATGTAACCATTGCAATAAATTCGCAATTAAATGGTAGTGAGCTTACAGTTGAAACAAAAGTAAAATATGAAAATGGCTCACAGGCTGGAGATAAACTGGTTGTGTATTTATTAGAAAGTGGTGTTGCAGCAGACCAGGCTAATTATTTCAATGAAACTCCCGGACATCCATTTGAAGGAAAAGGGAACCCAATAGAAAACTACATTCACAATGATGGCTTGCGTAATTCATTATCAGCTTTATTTGGCGATAATATTCCAGAAACTCAGCCTTATCAAGAATATACAAAAAACTATAACTTTTCTATTCCATCTAACTATGTAGGGAATAATCTAAGTTTTGTGGTCATGGTTGTAGATTCTGAAAATAATGCGAAAAATGCCCAAGTAGCCCATATAAATGAGACTAAGGATTTTGAATAATAATTAATTATTCATTTATGAAAAATCCCTTCCTGAACATGAGGAAGGGATTTTTTTATTTGGTGATTACTGATTTATTTATCCCAAAAAAGGATATCTATAATCTGTTGGTGATACAAAAGTTTCCTTTACCATCCGTGGAGAAATCCATCTGTAAAGATTTAATTTACTTCCAGCCTTATCGTTTGTGCCACTTGCGCGTGCACCACCAAATGGTTGCTGGCCAACTACAGCTCCAGTAGGCTTATCATTTATATAAAAATTACCAGCTGCATTCTCAAGAATTTTTACGGCTTGTTCTAAAGCATATCTATCTTCGCTAAAAACGGCACCTGTTAAACCATATTCACTGGTCTCATCAACCAAATGGAGCGTTTCTTCCCACTTGCTGTCATCAAAAACATAGACGGTTAAAACCGGTCCAAAAAGCTCTGTGCACATGGTAGTATATTTTGGGTCTTTAACAACTATTACTGTAGGCTCAATAAAGTATCCTTTGCTTTTATCGTAATTTCCACCAGCAATTATTTCGGCATTTTTGTCATTTTTGGCCGCATCAATATATTTTGCAAGCTTGTCAAAAGAACCTTCGTGGATTACAGCAGTTATAAAATTGCCCATATCTTCTGGAGATCCCATTTTGAATGAGCTTATGTCTGCAACCACATCATTTTTAACATCTTTCCAAATGCTTTCTGAAATATAGCATCTACTTGCAGCGCTACATTTTTGGCCTTGGAATTCAAAAGCGCCACGGCTCATAGCGGTTGCAACTTGTTTTGGGTTTGATGATTTATGTGCCACGATAAAGTCTTTTCCCCCAGTCTCGCCCACAATACGCGGATATGTTTTGTAGTTGTGGATATTGGTTCCGATTTTTCGCCAAATATCTTTAAAAACATTAGTTGAACCTGTAAAGTGAATTCCACTGAAATCTGGACTTGCAAGAACAGTATCCGTTATCATCACCGGATCTCCCATTACCATATTTATAACTCCCGCAGGAACGCCAGCTTCTCTGAATACATCCAGCACAACTTTTGCAGAATAAACCTGGCTGTCGCTAGGTTTCCAAAGAACCACATTGCCCATTAAAGCGGCACTAGCCGGAAGATTTCCCGCTATAGCGGTAAAGTTAAAAGGTGTTATTGCATAAATAAAACCTTCCAAAGGTCTATATTCAATTCGGTTCCAATTTGCCGAGGTTGATTCTGGTTGCTCGGCATATATTTCAGTCATAAACTGAACATTAAAACGTAAAAAATCGATTAACTCGCACGCTGCATCTATTTCAGCTTGGTAGATATTTTTGGATTGCGCAAGCATAGTGGCTGCATTAATCTTGGCTCTATACGGCCCGGCAATCAATTCTGCTGCGCGTAGAAATATTCCTGCGCGTTGCTCCCAAGGCATGGCAGCCCATTTTTTTCTGGCTTCCAAAGCAGTTTCAATTGCTTCCTCCACATTTTTTTTGGTAGCCTTATGATACGTTCCCAATACATGTTTGTGATCGTGTGGAGGTGACATAGTAGCAGTATCCCCCGTCTTTACTTCTTTCCCGTTAATGAATAAAGGCACTTCCACTTTTGAATCGTACATTTTTTTGTAGGTTTCAAGTACTTCCTTGCGTTCCGGTGAACCTGGAGCATAACTCTTTACAGGTTCATTTACGGCGATTGGTACTTCAAAAAATCCATTTCCCATAACTGTTTTGTTTTTTCTGTTTATGAAGATTGCAAAGGTACAATTTTTTTAGTGTTCAGTATCCCGTAGCAGTTGGCAGTTTTCCTTTTATTATAGGAAAATAGTTGCGTTTTAAACAAATAAAAATTTCCTAATTTCTTAGTTTTACTGAACACTGAACACTGAACACTGAACACTGATAAATATGTGCACCATCACATTTATACCAAAATCAAACACCGATTTCATTCTCACATCCAATCGCGACGAAGCTCCCGGGAGAGAAACTTTTCCACCAAAGATATATGAAGAGGATGGCGTAAAATTGCTTTATCCAAAAGATGCAGTAGCGGGTGGAACTTGGATTGGTGTGAGTGGAAAAAAAAGGATTATTTGTTTGATGAATGGTGGATTTGTGGCCCATGAGCGAAAACCATTTTATGCGAAAAGTAGGGGCGTGGTTGTAAAAGACTTTTTGAAAACTGACGATTTCCAAAAAGAAATAGAAGCTTATGATTTTAACGATATAGAACCTTTTACTGCAGTTTTGGTTTCATGGATTTCTGAAATACAATTATTTCAATTGGTTTGGGATGGAATCGAATATCATTTTTCCCAAAGACCCCTTGCACCCACTATTTGGTCTTCTTCGCCTCTATATCCTTTAGCTTTAAAAAATAAAAGGGAAATGTGGTTTTCGGATTTTATATTGAAATCGGGAATCCCTACCAAAAACAAAATACTTCACTTTCACAAAAATGGTGGCGAAGGAGATAAATCCAGCGATCTAATTATAGATCGTGGTTTTATAAAAACCAAAAGTATTACTCAAATTTCCAAACAAAATGAAATCGTTGAAATGCGTTATGAAGATTTGCAAACTGGATCAATAACCAATAGGGTCTTTAATTCATAGAAAAAGGCGCGCTTAAATTGAAGAGCGGGATGGAAACCCTAAACTTTCGTGTGGTAGCAAAGTTGACCATATTATAGTGCCCCTTCATCGCCCCAAAAGGTGAAAGCAGGAGGCAGCCGCTGGAATAGGAATGTCTCTCTCCGGGGGGCAATATTGGCTTTTGGCCTATAACACCCTCGCCTTCCACAATTTCGGTATTATTAAGGGAGTCCTTTATTTTCCAAAGACGCGAGGTAAGTTGGACAGTGTCTTTACTTTGATTTTCAATGGTAACGGTATAGGCAAATGCATACTGCATTTTACGATTTTTGTAAAATGTGCCGTCAAACTCGGTTTTTACCGAAATTTTAATTCCCTGTGTTACCTGTTGTACCATTATTTAATAAAATGCTGCGCTCATTGCTACAAAAATGATCGCTGAAAAAGTCAATCCTATTCCAAACACAATGTTTAAAAATACGAATTTTATTAAAGTTAGCAGCCTATCCTGTCTGTAAAAATTTCTTAAAGCCTTATAAAAATAAAAGGGTCCGATGAGCATAAAGAGAATACCGACTAAAACTTGCGTCTTCAAAATTAGGTCTGGAATTAGTGATATGAGCATTCCCAAAAAGATAAAACTGAAGATATGGAATATAAAAACCATATGCTCTACATAAGTATATTTTTTCCGCGAATAGATAAGCCAAAAAAAGAGTGCGAAAAAGGGCGTGAAAAAGAACAGAAAGAAAGGTATTTTGGCAAGTATATAATTTACAAATGCCGGTGGATTCTCCCTAATTTTTTCAACAGTTATATTTTTGGAATAGACCCATCGGTTGAAAGAGGTGTTCCTGTGGTTGAGGCTGTCCAATGCTGCGTGGGCATTTTTTATTTTATGGGTTCGGTAAAAATCATTATAAAGAACAAACCTTTTAAAATAACTTTTTATAAAAGACATGCTGTCAAGTTCTTTATCCGTAAGCTGTTTTGTGGGTGCAACCTGTTGCTGCTTATTTATGGAATCTGAAAGACGAAATGCTTTTGAGTTAGCGGACGAAAAGCTCTGGGCCAGTGAATCAAGACTGAAGGTGTTGTTATCTGCTGTTTTTAAATTTGTAGTTTCGTTTTCTGAATCAGCTTGGAATATATTAATAAAGCCGCTCAGCAAGAAATAAATAATGGATACGCTTAAAAAAAAACGAAAAGGATTAGCATACTTTAGGTGTTGTCCCTTTACATAATTTCGGGTAATTATACCGGGCCTAAAAAGCAAGTCCTTTAGTGTGTTTCTAAGGCGCGAATCATACACTACAATACTATTGATGAATTCCCCAAAAAAGTCAACTGCAGAAAGTTGTTTGTTACTGTTAAGTTGGGAGCAGTATGGGCAGTAAATATCGCTAGTGTCTAAAGGTTGCTCGCAATTTAAGCATTTGTTGCCGCGGTATTGCAATGATTTTCTTCCGGTGAAAATTTCATTTTTTTTGCGTTTCATAGCTAAAAGAAAAGTTAGATTTTTAGCTTTATTTCATTTAAATTAATTGTTGTTAATATTTGTAGAATTGGCATAACCTGTGCCAATAATACGGTCATACCTAGCGCCTAGGTCGCGGAAATAAACAATAACAGTATAATCATTTTCAGTTTGCCAAAAATCGCCACTCACGGCACCTTCATCTATACTTCCATCACGGTTTACAACTACGTATTTGTAATTGTAAAAACCTTGCTTAAACAGTCGGGAATTTCGGTAGGTATCCGTTGTTGGGTCATMCYTCATATAGGTACTGGCATCAATGGTCCAATTGTTAAAATTGCCATATAGGTGAAGTTCCTTATCGCCAAGGTCATCATAATATTGAAGGTTAAAATGCATGCGCACATATTCTGCTTCTATATCTTGATTCTGTGCGTCAATATTCCGCACAACAAAATTACCGTTAATGTCTGGGTTATAGGTATACGGTCTGTTATACCGTGGAATGTCTGTAAAAAGATAATTTTCATAAACATCGGTCAGGTCTATCGACCGTACGCCGTTAATGGCAGAGCGTTCGTCCTTATTATCAAATGCAAGAAACTCATTACCGCCCGAAAAATAGGCTTCTTTATCGTATCTATAAATAAGCTCGTTACCAATGGTGTACTGTGGCACAAGATCTTTTATAGCGGTTTTAAGGTTGCTGTTTTTTAACACAAGTGTTTTTACTGTCTGTTTTGGGTTTATCAATAAAAGGTTTGGTGAATTTATGGTGAAATTTACCACTTGTTTTTCATCTATTACTTTTAGATTTCGAGCGCGTTTTATTTCTACCCTTACGGAAGCAATATTTTCAACTACCAAAAATTTCCTTGTGAATATAAGTTCGCCATCACTGTTAAAAATACTCAACAGGTAATTGCCGCTCTTTTCAATTGCTCGAGTATCACGGTTGGGAATGCTGAGCTCATAATGTGAATAAATTTGAAGAGTATTCAGTGAGTTTTGGTAGGTCTCTATGCGCACATCGTCAAAGCCATCCAGATATTCACTTTTTGAAAGATCGCTGGGAGACCAGTCAAAATTGTGGTGGGTGATGGTATAGTAGTAATCTTCTTCTTCACCATTCAGGGCATCAAAAGATAGTTGCAACTGACCGCCCAACCGGATAACGGGTAGCTGGCTAAGGTCCGTAGCGCCACGAAATTGTATGGTGCTGATGTATGAAGGTTCTATTTTTTCGACAATTTGGGAAAATGCAGGAAAGGCCGAAAGTATTATAAAAAGAATAGTGGCAAACGTTTTTGACATAACTGGGATTTAAGAAGCTAATATAAACAAATTTTGTGCCTCTTCCATTGGGGGGTTCAGGAATAATATATGGTTTCAGGATTTATATTAAAATTGAGAGTACATAAGTTATAGAATCTCTTCCTCATTAGAATCTAGTATTCTTTTCCGAATCAATTTTTTTAACTATTTAAAAACATTATAAACTTTCACTACACTTCTTTTTAACACAGAAAATTATATGCATTTGTTGTGCAATGGTATATTTAATTTATAAATTTGCACGCCCTTATTCCCTGCACATTTGTTTTAAAGGGAGATAGGGTGTTAAAAAGGTATTATTAATATCCATATGTATGTCCAAAGACATTAAGATTAAAAAAGGTCTTACCATCAAATTAAAGGGCGAAGCCGAGAAAATACTTTCCAGCGCCCCGCGATCCAGAACTTTCGCAATTAGACCTTCCGATTTTCATCTCATCACTCCCAAAATGGTGGTAAAAGAGGGTGGAAAAGTTCAGGCTGGCGATACCATTTTCTATTCAAAAGGTAATGAGGCCGTCAAATTTGTTTCGCCCGTTAGCGGAACGCTTACCAAAATAGAGCGTGGCGCAAAACGTGTTATTACTGAAATAATCATTGAAGCGGATCAGCAGGATACTTTTAGGGATTTTGGTATTTTGAGCCCAGATTCTTCAAGTGCTGAAGCCATCAAAACCCGTTTGCTGGAGGCTGGTTGCTGGCCATTTATTATGCAGCGTCCCTATGCGGTGATTGCTGATACTGAGCAAGAGCCAAGAGATATCTATGTTTCTGCATACAGTACCGCTCCACTTGCAAACGACTGCGATTTTTCATTAAAAGGAAAAGAAAAAGAATTACAAGCAGCAGTTACCGCCCTAAGCAAGCTTACTACAGGGCAAGTGCACGTAGGTGTAAGCAAAAGCGGTGACTCTCCTTTTAATGGTTTGGAGGATATTGTGCTTCATAACGTTTCCGGGCCGCACCCTGCGGGAAATGTGGGTACACAAATAAACAAACTTGGACCCGTTAACAAAGGCGAAATTGTTTGGACCATCGCGCCACAGGATCTTGTTATTATTGGTGAATTATTGCTTACGGGAAAATTCAATGCTGAAAGAGTTATTGCTCTTTCCGGTTCTGAAGTGAAAACTCCTAAATATTATAAAACAAGAATTGGTTCTGAGGCAGCAACCTTTTTATACGACTCTGGCTTGAAAGACGAAAACGTTCGCGTTATCAGTGGCGATGTGCTTACAGGGAAAAAGATTTCCCCAAAAGGGCATTTGGGCTATTACAGTAATACAGTAACAGTTATTCCCGAAGGTGACGATWWCRWWCTMTTKKGSTGGAACAAACCMGTWTTCAATAAAATTTCRWCTWCAAGRGCWTTRACYTTTTCKTGGYTRMMGCCMAAYAARAAATACGAYYTSGATACCAATACCAATGGAGAGCACCGTGCTTTTGTTGTAACTGGGGTTTACGAAGAAGTCTTTCCACTGGATATGTATCCTCTGCAAATGCTAAAAGCCTGTATGGTTCAAGATCTGGATGAAATGGAGGCTTTGGGAATGTATGAAGTGGCTCCTGAAGATTTTGCGCTTACCGAATTTGTTTGTGTAAGCAAGCAGCCACACCAGCAAATTATCAGAAACGGTCTTGATTTAATGTATAAAGAAATAGGATAACCGCTATGGGATTGAAACAGAATTTACATAAGCTAAAGGAAAAGTACAAGGGTACAAAAATGGCGCCTGCGTTTAATGCGCTGCATACCTTTTTATATACTCCAAATGAAACTACGCATTCTGGCTCGCATGTGCGTGCTGTAGATGATTTAAAGCGTACTATGAACACCGTTATCATGGCGCTTGTGCCGTGCTTAATATTTGGAATATTTAATGCAGGTTATCAGCATTACGCAGCTATAGACAATACTTTGCGTCTTGATCCACTTGCTAATTTCTTCACTTGGGACAATTTTATTTTGGGTGCCTGGACAGTACTTCCTTTGGTAATTGTTTCTTACGGGGTAGGTCTGGCAGTGGAATTCATTTTTGCAATTATTAAAAAACACGAAGTTGAGGAAGGTTATTTGGTAACGGGAATGCTCGTACCGCTTATTGTTCCTATAGATATTCCACTTTGGATGCTCGCCGTTGCGGTAATCTTTGGTGTTGTTATAGGTAAAGAAGTTTTTGGTGGAACGGGAATGAATATCCTCAACCCTGCGCTTACAATTCGTGCTTTCTTATTCTTTGCATACCCAACGTGGATGAGTGGGGATAAGGTTTGGGTTCACGGTGCAAAAGAAATGGCCGGACAACCGGATGCTATTTCTGGAGAAACAATTTTGGGAAGTCTTGCTGCAAACACTGAGCCGGTATATAGTACTTGGGATATGTTCTGGGGCTTTATTCCGGGGTCTGTAGGTGAGACCTCTACGTTTTTGATAATTTTAGGTGCATTATTCTTGATATTCACTAAAGTGGGTAGTTGGAGAATTATGCTTTCTTCCGTAATTGGAGCCATCGTTATGGGGCTTATATTTAATGGTGTTGCAGATGCAGGGTGGATAGAGAAAAGCAGCAACTTTTATGGATTGATGAGTGAGCCTTTCTGGCATCATTTAATTATAGGTAGTGCTGCTTTCGCAATCGTTTATATGGCTACAGACCCTGTAACGGCTTCGCAAACCAATAAAGGGAAATGGATTTATGGCTTCTTTATTGGGTTCATGGGAATTATGATACGTGTATTCAATCCTGCCTATCCAGAAGGCTTTATGCTATCTATACTTTTGATGAACGTATTTGCACCAACTATTGATCACTATGTAGTTCAAGGAAATATTAAAAAGAGAATGAAACGTTTAAAAGTTAAAACAGCGTAATCATGGCAAAGAATACAGATAAAAATTCATACACCATTATCTTTGCAATTGTTATGGTTGTGGTTGTGGGCTCCCTTTTGGCTGGTGTTGCACAAGGTTTAAAAAGCAAGATTACCCTTAATGAGCGTTATGAGAAAATGCAGAATATTCTGTATGCCATGGGCGTGAACGATAACGAGGGCGAGGGCGATGTAACATTTGTGCCCACAGATAAAGTGGAAGAAACCTTTCATAAATACATTAAGCAGCAATTGGTGATTCAAGGGGATGATGTTACCGAAAATGAGGAAGCTTATTTAATTGATCTTAAAAAAGAAGAGACCAAAGCTAAGGACTCTAACTATAAAAGAAGGTTACCACTATTCATAGGAGAGAAGGACGGTGAAACTATTTATGTGATACCAATGCGTGGCAAAGGACTCTGGGATGCAATTTGGGGCTTTGTTGCGTTGGATAAATCGTTTACTGTGCAAGGAGTGTTTTTTGACCACAAGGGTGAAACCCCAGGTTTGGGTGCCGAAATTAAACAGCGTTACTTTATGGACGACTTTAAAGGTGAAGCTATTCTTGACAACGATGTTTTTAAGGGTATAACTGTTGCAAAAGGTAACAATGATCCCATTAACGAAAACAAAATGGATAATAAAGTTGATGCCATTGCAGGTGCAACCATTACAGGCAACGGAGTTACCGCAATGATCAAAAAAGACGTTAGAATGTATTTGCCATACTTAAAATCATTAAATAATTAAATTATGGGATTGCTATCAAAAAAGGACAGTAAATTAATACTAGACCCATTAGCGGATAACAACCCAATTACCATTCAGGTTTTGGGGATTTGTTCAGCTTTAGCTATTACAGCTCAATTAAAGGCATCTATCGTTATGGCCATCTCGGTTATGGCCGTTTTAGGGATTGGCAATGTGGTTATTTCGCTTATGCGAAATATCATCCCATCCAAAATTCGGATTATCGTTCAATTGGTAGTGGTTGCAGCTTTGGTAATTATAGTAGACCAAATATTAAAAGCATTTGCTTATTCCTTGAGTAAGGAGTTATCTGTTTTTATCGGTTTGATTATTACAAACTGTATCATTATGGGGCGTTTTGAAGCATTCGCTTTAGGTAATGGGCCTTGGCGTTCATTCTTGGACGGAATTGGAAACGCAGCTGGTTATGGACTCATACTTATAATCGTTGGTTTTTTCCGTGAGCTTTTAGGTTCAGGAACATTATTGGGTTTTCAGGTATTGGGTGATCCAATTCAAAAAACTGGTTTATATGCCATCGGTTATGAGAATAATGGCTTTATGTTATTATCGCCTATGGCTTTGATTATCGTGGGATTGATTATTTGGGTGCAACGCGCAAAGAATAAAGATTTAATAGAGGAATAAAAAAATAGTTGCATTCGCAGTATTTTCTAGGAAATCACTAACGAAAAACTGCTACTGCTCAATGAATACTTTAAAAAAATGGAACACGTAGAGTTATTTTTTAAGTCAATATTTATAGACAACATGGTATTTGCAACCTTCCTCGGAATGTGTTCGTACCTTGCTGTTTCTAAAAAGGTTTCAACTGCAGTGGGTCTTGGTGCCGCAGTAATTTTCGTACTTGCAGTTACCGTACCTATTAATTGGTTGTTGGATCAATACATATTGAGAGACGGAGCATTGGTATGGTTGGGCGAGGAGTATGCCTCTTATGATTTGAGCTTCCTTTCCTTTATTCTTTTCATTGCTACTATCGCCACCATGGTACAGTTAGTAGAGATTGTGGTTGAAAAATTTTCGCCTTCACTTTATAACTCTTTAGGTATTTTTCTTCCGTTAATTGCGGTAAACTGTGCAATCTTGGGAGGCTCGCTTTTTATGCAGTCCAGAGATATTGCAACTTTAGGCTTGGCGCTTAATTATGGAGTAAGTTCAGGAATTGGTTGGTTTTTAGCTATTCTTGCCATTGCAGCGATTCGTGAAAAAATACGTTACTCAAATGTTCCAGCGCCATTACGTGGCCTAGGCATTACCTTCATCATAACAGGGTTAATGGCAATTGGTTTTATGAGTTTTGGGGGAATGCTTACTGGAGGCGATGAATCTACCCCTTCTTTGGACGGAAATCCAGAAAATGTGGGAATGCAGACCGAACAAATCAATGAAGAAAATATAGAAACCGCACAAACAGTTGAAGTTTCAACTATAACGAAGCAATAGTATGTTTTTAGCAGTAAGTACACTTGGAGTTATAGTAGTAACGGTCATCGCCTTTTTAGTCTTGACCTTGCTATTGGTATCATTATTACTTTTTACAAAACAGAAGCTTTCGCCTTCTGGCCCCGTAAAAATCACTATTAATGATGAAAAAGTAATTGAAGTTGAAAGTGGTGGAACGCTTTTGTCCACCTTGGGAAATGAGAAAATATTTCTTCCTTCTGCCTGTGGTGGGGGTGGAACTTGTATTCAATGTGAGTGTCACGTTCTTTCGGGGGGAGGTGAAGCCTTACCTACTGAGACTCCACACTTTACCCGCAAAGAGTTAAAGGAAGGTGCCCGTCTTTCTTGTCAAGTAAAAGTAAAGCAGGACATGAACATCCACATTCCCGAAGAAGTTTTCGGTATTAAGAAATGGGATGCTACTGTGGTTCGTAACTATAACGTTGCTTCTTTTATTAAAGAATTTGTGGTTGAAATTCCAGAAGATATGAACTACAAGGCTGGAGGTTACATTCAAATTGAAATTCCGCCTTGCGAAGTAAAATATTCTGATATTGATATTACCGCACATCCCGAAGAGCACGATACGCCAGATAAGTTTCAAGCTGAATGGGATAAATTTGGACTATGGCCTTTGGTGATGAAAAATACCGAAACTGTAGAGAGAGCTTATTCCATGGCCTCTTATCCAGCTGAAGGACGTGAGATTATGCTTAACGTTCGTATTGCCACTCCACCATGGGATCGCGCAAAAAACCAGTGGATGCAAGTGAATCCCGGAATTGCTTCCTCTTATATTTTCAACTGTAAGAAAGGAGACAAGGTTGTTATTTCAGGACCTTATGGTGAATTCTTTATTAACCCATCAGATGCAGAGATGCTGTACGTTGGGGGTGGAGCCGGAATGGCACCTATGCGGTCACATTTATACCATCTTTTCAAAACCCTTAAAACAGGTAGAAAAGTAACTTATTGGTACGGAGGTCGTTCTAAAAGGGAACTTTTCTATTTAGACCATTTTAAGCAATTGGAGAATGAATTCCCAAATTTCAAATTCTACCTTGCACTTTCTGAACCGATGGAGGAGGATAACTGGAAAGTGAAAAAAGATATACATGATGAGGCTGGCGACGGCTTTGTGGGCTTCATTCACCAAGTGGTAATTGATAACTATTTAAGCCACCACGAATCCCCAGAAGATATAGAGCTGTATTTCTGCGGCCCACCATTGATGAACCAAGCCGTGCAGAAAATGGGTGAGGATTTTGGAATCCCAGACGAGAATATTCGTTTTGATGACTTTGGAGGATAATTAAGATTTGTAATAATCTAAAAAAACCGTTTCATAATAATTTGAAACGGTTTTTTTATGCCTTGGAATGAATACAATTATTTGTAATTTTGAAGTCACTTATGGGCGAGAAACTTACAAAACAGGAACTTCACAACCTTGCAATGAATATTGTGGGAAAACAGCTTGAGGCTGAGGGCTATGAATTTTTGGGCATCAATTCAAAATTGAAGCGGGATCCACAGTTTGTAGCATTAAAGAATAAGATACTTCATTTCATTATAGTGCGCGCTATAACATATCCACAGGATGCGCACGCCTATGATCCCATATTTATGCAGACGATAAAAACACACGCCGAAAAGTTTGAGGCAAGAACCTATTATGCAGGCGTGGGTCTGGGGCATGGAACAGATTACGGTAAGCCAGTTATTAAAGATGAAGATTATACTTTGGTATATAAAGGATTGCAGGAAATAGTATGAAAAAAATTATATTTATTCCCGTGCTGTTACTTTTCATTTTTTGTGAAAAAAGAGAAAACACAAACTATTTATTACAGGGAGAAGCTTTTGGAACTACTTACAATATTCAGCTTTATTCGGAAAGGGATATCGATTTCAAAAAAGGGCTGGACTCCGTTATTGATGCCGTAAATCATTCCGTGAGCACGTATATTCCCCAAAGCGATATTTCAAAAATAAATAATGGTGATTCCACCGTTGTTGTGGATTCAATTTTTAAAGAAGTTTTTAAAATCTCCGAAGAAGTAAACAAAACCACCAATGGTTATTTTGACCCAACCATAGGTGTTCTCCGGAATGCATACGGTTTTGGCGATGTAAAACCATTGAAGGATATTGACAGCGTCACTTTAGATTCCTTAATGAAATATGTAGGTTTTCAYAWRGTRMKWRWKARMYMWRAWGGMAYCGYKKSGRWMGMGNYMWMCACAAATATATTTTGATTTTAATGCCGTGGCTAAAGGCTATGGAATTGATTGTCTTGGGAGGTATTTGGAGTCAAAAGGAGTAACCAATTATTTGATTGAATTGGGAGGTGAAATTCTTACAAAGGGCGAAAATATTGATAAAAACCAAAGATGGGTAGTTGGCATAGAAGCTGTAGATTCACCGCTGGAGAACCGAAGTTATGAAGCGACAGTCTCCTTAAAAAATGAGGGAATGGCGTCTTCAGGAAATTATCGAAAATTTAGAATTGATTCCCTAACAGGGAAAAAGTACGTTCATACATTAAATCCACTAACCGGTTCTGCAGAAATGAGCGACGTTACAAGTTCTACTGTTATTGCGACAACCTGCGGCCTAGCGGATGCTTATGCAACTTCGTTTATGGCATTGGGATTAGAAAAATCAACAGAATTGCTGAAAAATCTGCCAGATGTAGAAGCATATTTGACCTTTAATGATTCCTTAAATAACCACCAAGTTTTTATGACGGATGGCTTTAAAAGCCGTTTAGGAAACTAATTTTTTGCCTACCGGAATTAATTCGCCTTTTGGCAACCTGTATTTTTCGACTTCTTCCGAAGCAAGGGTTTTCGTATAATCCACAGCTTCTACTTTAAAACCAATACCTTCAAGTTTGGTGAAATAATCCATCCCATAAACGCGAACGTGGTCATACTGCCCAAATATTTTTGCACGTTCCTTTGGATCGGTAATGCTGTTGTCTTCAAACGTTTTTTCCAAATCTATTTTATAAGGTACTTGAAGAATAGCTGTTCCTCCGGGTGCCAAAACACGGTAGATTTCCTGCATTGCTTTGGTATCGTCCGGAATGTGTTCCAAAACGTGGTTGCAGATTATAAAATCGAATTCGTTATCAGGAAAAGGTAAATTACAGATGTCCGCTTTCACATCAGCAATGGGCGAATTTAGATCGGTTGTGGTATAATCCAGATTCTTCATTTTTCTGAATTTTTTATAAAATGCCTGCTCAGGAGCGAAATGGAGCACCTTTACATTTTCGGTGAAGAAACCCGTTTCATTTTTCAAATATAGCCAAAAGAGCCTGTGCCTTTCCAACGAAAGCGTCCCTGGAGAAAGCACATTTTCGCGAACAGTTTCATATCCATACGGAAGAAACTTTCGGTATGATTTGCCATCAATGGGGTCTGTGTATTTATTTCCCCTAAGAAAAAAAGCAAGTATGGGCCTGCCAATAATGCTCAGTCTAATGAGCAGCGGCCGGGGAATGGTATTTAGGATTTTTTTGAACAAAAGGTTTTGGCTGTTATAAAACGAATTCCTTTTCTCGAAATTCCTTTTCCTCATCGCTTACAATGCCCAAAGCTTCATGGACATACGCAAAAGTTGAAAGCAGTTCGGGTCTTCCGTTCACCAAAGCAATGTTGTGTTCAAAGTGGGCGCTCGGTTGTCCGTCTTGGGTTACAATAGTCCAGCCATCTTTTAGTTGTTTTACTTTATGGGTTCCCATATTTATCATCGGTTCCAAGGCAATGGTCATTCCTTCAATGAATTTCTTTCCGCGGCCACGGCGGCCGTAATTTGGCATTTCGGGATCTTCGTGCATTTTTTTTCCCAAGCCGTGGCCAACTAGTTCGCGTACCACACCGTAACCGTGTGCTTCACAATAATTTTGAATCGCAAAACCAACATCGCCTACGCGGTTACCGGCTTTAAATTCACGGATACCGACGTAAAGGGATTCTTTGGTGATTTTCAACAGTTTTTTTGTTTCTTCAGCAACTTCGCCCACTTCAAAAGTATAGGCGTGGTCACCGTAAAAACCGTTTTTTATAGCACCGCAATCAATGGCCACAATATCGCCTTCCTTTAAAGGAATATCTGTTGGGAGGCCGTGTACCACTGCTTCGTTTACACTCGTAAGAAGCGTTGAGGGGCAATCGTACAATCCCAAAAATCCGGGAATGGCATCCTGACTGCGAATGTAATCTTCGGCCATTTTATTGAGTTGGTTGGTGGTAACGCCCGGTTTTACCTCTTTTGCGAGCATTCCCAAAGTTCGGGAAACCACCAAGGCGCTTTCGCGCATCAATTCTATTTCTTCTCTTGTTTTTTGGATTATCATAGTACTATTTTAAAAAGGAAAACAATCCTTTTTTCTGGGTTTTTGGTTTTGCGGGTACGGGCTCGCCAACAAGTTGCTGGTAAATTTCGCCCCAACTTTTAAGTCCGCCAATGTTGCGATCGTCTATAAAAACGTCTGCATGAATTTTTCGACTATAGGAAATATCGAATTCCTCTTCGGGGAAACTTTGGTTTACTGCATAAAAAACAATGCCGTTTTCTTCACAGAATTTTACGGCTTCTTCCAAGGCGCGTCCTTTTCGGTAAGTCCATAAAATAAGCCGATGCCCTTCATGCTGCAGTTTTTTCAAAGTATCAAAAGCAAAAATAATGGGCCTGCCAATGCGTGGATATTCATCTTCCACAATGGTTCCGTCAAAATCTACGGCTATGGTGAGGGTTTCTCTAATCATCGTCATTTTTCGAGCCGCAAATTTACAAAGAATTATACCGTTGCTAAAGTTTTATTCGGCGTAAGCGTGTTTGTAATCCTTTCCACTCAAAATAGTGAGCATGTCTTTTTCGAGGCTCTCAATAGGATATTCCACAATTCTGCCCAATTCTTTGTCGTTTTTGTAGAAAATGAGGGTCGGAACATTCGTGATGTTTTTACCATCCTCAAAACCTTGAGGTGTAATTTTTTCGTCCGATACCGTAATAAGCGTAAGCTTGGATTCATCAAAATTGGCTTCGTCCAAAATTTTATAAAAATGGGGTGTTTCGCGCTGGCTGTCCTCGCACCAAGTGCCCATAAAAACAGTGATTTCCACATCTTTTAAAAGCGGTTTCAGTTTTTCCACAGTTTCGGATTCTACACTGTAACTTTCATAACCCGCATTGAACCAATCCTTAAAAGCATCCATTTGAAAACCCTTGCGGTTGGCCTTTCCCAAAAGCATCACGGAATCTTCGTAGGGAACAGTGTCGTTTAATTTTTCTTTGTTGTTTTCTGAAATCATTTCTTTTGAAGTGTTTTCATCCAGTTTGTTTTTTTCTTTGGAAGAATTGCAGGCTACCAAAAGTGTTGCTGAGAGTATTATAAATAGTTTTTTCATAGTTTTAAATTAAGGGATGTTGCGTCATTATTTCTGGTTTTTCAATGCCCATAATTTTTAAGATTGTCGGGGCGATATCTCCCAGAACACCATTTTTCACGGTTTTAATTTCATCGTCCACAATGATAATTGGCACCGGATTGGTGGTATGTGCCGTATTAGGCGAGCCGTCGGGGTTTCGCATGGTTTCACAGTTGCCGTGATCTGCAATTATGATTGTTACATAATGGCTTTCCAAAGCTTGCTCCACGATTGCGCGGGCACAATTATCTACGGTTTCACAGGCTTTTACCGCTGCTTCGAATACGCCGGTGTGGCCTACCATATCTGGATTTGCGAAATTTAGGCAGATAAAATCTGCAGTCTCTTTTTCAATCTCCGGAAGTATCATATCTCGAAGTTCGTAAGCGCTCATTTCGGGTTTTAAATCGTAGGTGGCAACGGTTGGCGAGGGGCAAAGGATTCGTTTTTCGCCCTCAAAAGGAATTTCCCTTCCGCCCGAAAAGAAAAAAGTTACGTGTGGATATTTTTCAGTTTCGGCAATGCGAATTTGCTTCTTTTTATTTCTTTCCAAAACTTCGCCCAAAGTATCGTGCAGGTTTTCCTTATTGTAAACCACGTGGATATTTCCGAAGGAATCATCATAATTGGTAAGCGTTACAAAATAAAGCGGAAGCGTTTTCATTCCATATCTTTCGTAATTTTTTTGCGTCAAAACCTCGGTAAGTTGCCTGCCGCGATCGGTTCTAAAGTTGAAGAAAATTACAACGTCGTCTTTCTCGATAGTAGCTACAGGGTTTCCTTCAGGATTTGTCATTACGATGGGTTCGATGAATTCATCCGTAATGCCTTCCGCATAACTTTCTTCAATACTTTTTACGGCGTTGGTTGAAGGTTTCCCTATTCCAAATCGCAACAAGTCATAGGCTTTCTTTACACGCTCCCAGCGTTTGTCGCGATCCATGGCATAATAGCGACCAATGATAGAGGCCAGTCTTCCACCCGTTTTTTCCAAATGACTTTGTAAGTCTGCAATAAACCTTTTGCCTGAATGTGGATCCACATCGCGGCCATCAGTAAAGGCATGGACGTATATATTTTTTAATCCGTGTTGCTGAGCGGCTGTTAACAACCCTTTTAAATGGTCTATGTGCGAATGTACGCCACCGTTGGAAACAAGACCCAAAAAATGTACTTTTTTGTTGTGAAAGATGGCGTGATTGAATGCTTTTTCTAGCTCAGGTTCACTTTTCAGCGTTCCGTTTTCAACCGCAATATTTATTTTGGCAAGGTCTTGATAAACAATTCTTCCTGCGCCCAGATTCATATGGCCAACCTCACTATTGCCCATTTGTCCATTGGGAAGTCCTACGTTCATGCCGTGAGTGAGCAACTGTGCGTGTGGATATTTTTTATAAAGTGAATCGATAAAAGGTGTATTGGCTTGTGCGATGGCCGACACGGCGGGATCTTGCGTGATGCCCCAACCGTCGAGAATCATTAGAAGGACTTTTTTATTCATTCTGCAAAGGTACGAAGTGTTGCTGAAAATTTAAGGTGTAACCCAGAGCTTATAGGTTGGATGGTTAAAGTAATTTTGGATTGATATCGAAAATATTTTCTTTCACATATTTTGA
Organism: Aequorivita sp.; assembly: GCA_002733915.1. GTDB lineage: Bacteria > Bacteroidota > Bacteroidia > Flavobacteriales > Flavobacteriaceae > Aequorivita. The sequence continues at coordinate 327,427 of NVXN01000001.1, read as the reverse complement.
AACAAAGGCTTCTGAAAAATGCTCACTTCCTAAAATCTTTTCTTCGGAAAGCATTTTTTTCACGTCAATCTGCTCTTTATAAGCTTTCAGCATTGGGATGGAAACTGGTGCATAGCTGAAATGCCACGGTTCATATTTAAACCCTTTTCGGTTGCCGTTGTCGGTATAAACTTCGTAAAAATCAAATTTCTCCGCATTGTCATTCAACCACATTTTCAGTTTGCAGAAAGGTCCGTTTCCGTGGAAATTTTCAGGCATTAACACATTTGAGGGCCGCGGGGCATTGGCGTCAATAATGTCGATATCTGTTCCCCAATGGTGGCGCGACGTGCCGGGAATGGTGGAATATTCTATGATTTTTTCAAGGGCTTTTTCGGGAGTGAGACCTTCGTTCGTAAAGCGTTTGTATTTTCCCTCAAATATTTCCTTTTGCCGCTGAAAGCTTCTAAATGCCGAAACTACTTCAATATTTATGTTTTCCTTGGCAGCCGCAGCTTTCATTTTATGGAATGCTTCCTTTGCGGTCTTGTGCATTTTTGAGGTGTAGCTATCGCCCACAATATCTGGGTTGCCTTTTCCGATTAGTTGGTTTCGGCTAAATTCTCCTGAAAAATTATTGAAAGAGAACTGCGGAAAAATAGCCAAGCTGAGTCCGGCAATACCTGAAATTTTGATGAATTCTTTTCGTCTCATTTTAAATGTTACTAAGTTAAGGGGTTATTAGGCTATTGACTTTTTTGGAAGAAAGTATTGAATAACTTAAAAGTGATAACTTTTTCAATACGAAATTCGTTAAAAATAATTTAGTGATTGCCTATTGTTTCTTTTTTAATTCAATTTTCACAATTGAAGAAGTAATTCTTCCGAAGAAAACGAATGTATTTTATACATTTACTCCACGTATCAAAATTTGAAATAGTATGACCCCCAAAAAACTATCTGCCACTTTATTGCTTTCAGGTTTTATGGTTGCTTCTATAGCGGCCCAAAACGTAATGATTTCTGATAACAATTCGCCAAACGAACCTTCCATAATGATGAACCCGCTGAACACGGATATTCTTGTGGCGGGTGCTAACTTGAACAATGTTTATAACAGCAGCGATGGAGGACTTACCTGGAGTGAGCAGCAAATGACGTCAACCTATGGCGTGTGGGGTGACCCCACTTTTGATGTGGATACGGATGGAAATTTCTATTATTTCCATCTTTCAAACCCTCCAAGCGGCAACTGGATTGACCGTATAGTTTGCCAAAAATCTACTGATAATGGGAACAACTGGAGCAGCGGAACCTATACTGGCTTAAACGGAACAAAAGCCCAAGACAAGCAATGGAGCATAATAGACCGTACAAATAATAATATTTATCTAACGTGGACACAGTTTGACAATTATGGCAGCAGCAACCCAAATGATAAGTCTGTCATTCTTTTTTCAAAATCTACAGATCGCGGACAAACATGGTCCGAAGCAAAAAAGATTAACATTGTTGATGGAAATTGTATTGATGAAGACGATACGGTTGAGGGCGCAGTCCCTGCAGTTGGCCCCAATGGCGAAATTTATGTGGCCTGGGCGGGCCCGAACGGCCTTGTTTTCAATAAATCATTAGATCAGGGCGAAACTTGGCTTAATGAAGAAATTGCAATAGACCCGATGCCAACAGGCTGGGATTATTCCATTCCTGGCATTAGTCGTGCAAATGGTTTGCCAATAACTAAATGCGATTTAAGTGGCGGTCCGAACCATGGAACAATCTATGTGAACTGGAGCGACCAACGAAACGGCGCAAACGATACTGATGTTTTTATGAGCAAGTCTATTGACGGCGGTGATACATGGAGCGCACCTACACGAGTAAATGACGATCCTGTCGGGAAACATCAATTTTTTACTTGGATGGACATAGACCAAACCAACGGCAATTTGTTTTTTGTGTTTTATGACAGAAGGGAATATAACGACAACCAAACGGATGTTTATATTGCTTATTCAGATGATGGCGGAAATACAATTGTAAACAAACGGATAAGTGAATCGCCCTTCATGCCTAATTCTGGAATTTTCTTTGGTGATTACACAAACATAGTTGCGCACAACAATATCGTTCGACCCATTTGGACAAGGCTTGATACCTCTCAATTAAGCATTTGGACAGACATTACCCCATCTCCCATTCTTTTTGCTGGAAATGGAGCAGAACAGCAAGTAAACAATATTGTTCAATACCCAAATCCTGCCAGCGAGATAAGCTATGTTTCGTTTAAGCTTCACGAAGAAGCCACTGTTAGTATTGATCTTTTTGATGGACAAGGAAGAAAGGTCTATACTGTAATGAACAATGAAACTAAAGGTTACGGCAAGTATATAATTCCTATGGATTTAAGCGAAATGAACCTTGCCAACGGAAGCTATTTTTGCAAACTGACAGTGAATGGAAACACTAAAACTCTTAAAATGATTGTAGTTGAATAATGGCTTCAGAAATTGAAATATCTATTAAAGTCATTCCTCCTTCAGAAATTTTTAGCATCGTTCCTTATTTACAAATATTGGGGAATAATGCTGTGCCAGAAGGTGTAATTAAAGAGCGATTAAAGGAAATGGTTCAGCAGAATTACGAATGCCTTGGCATTTTTGACGAAGAAAAATTAATTGGCATTTGCGGACTGTGGTTTCAAACGCGGCATTACGCAGGCAGAAGTCTGGAAATGGACCACGTGATTATTGACGATACCTACCGACGTCACGGAATTGGCAAAATGCTAGTTGATTTTGTAAGCGATTACGCCGCCAAAAAATCCTGCAATTGGGTGGAGCTAAATAGTTATGTGCACAATTTTCCTTCGCATAAATTTTTTTACAACCAAGGTTTTGTGGCAAAAGGGTATCATTTTGTGAAGGAATTATAAAGCGTGACAGTTTGAGTGCAGCCGAGAACTCATTATTGAAAATTTGAAAACTCAGTTCCAGTTTCAAGCTCGTACGGTTCTTTGTTTTGCTCAAAAACGCGGGCTTTCAGTTTGCCTTTCAAAATAATTTCATCTCCGTTTACACGAAGCCAACTTCCTTCGCGCAGTCCTATAACCGGAATTGTATTTTGCGTATGGAATTCCGCAATACGGGTTTCTCGGGTTTCGCCCATGTGTTTGCTGTTTGGGTCGGGATCCAAATAATGTGGGTTGAGGTTGAAGGGAATCACGCCCAAAGTTTTAAACGAAGGCGGATAAACTATGGGCATATCATTAGTAGTCTGCATAGAAACCCCGCAAATATTACTGCCAGCGCTGGTGCCTAAATATGGTAACCCATTAAAAATAGCTTCGCGAAGCGGTTGCATAATTTCCAAACGGTASAGCGCGCTTACCAAAACAAAGGTGTTTCCGCCGCCGGTAAATGCTCCTTTTGCATTTTTTAATGCTTCCGCTGGGTTTTCAAAAGTGTGCAGCCCAATTAGTTTTTTGCCAATTTTCTGAAATTTTTTTGCGGCTTTTTCTGTGTATTCGTCGTGGCTGATTCCTCCGGGACGTGCGTAGGGAATAAAGATTACTTCTTCGGAGTCCTTAAAAAGCTCGGCTATTTCTTCAGTTAAATAGTCTAAATATTCGCCGCCGTAAACAGTGCTGGTACTTGCTATGAGTAGGTTTTTCATTTTTGGTTTTTTCGGAACTGTAAATTTAGTAATAGTATGGAAGAAATTTTGGGCTTTGAGGGTTTAAAATGCGATGGATTCTTGAATACCTATATTCATAATTTAAAAAAAGAAGAAAGGATAAGTTTTTAAGGACAGCCTTAACTTACAAACTTAAATATGTAAATGTATTACTTACCGCTGYRMMTAAANATNWSKTASRCNGTSKMTNTNNRYKGCTTRCAMKWGWAKCTAAMTKWSWKMCMMRWRTWKYTNAWATGGMWWAYWMTKSYATCNKMAATGMCWTRSACWTNTWTCYAWAYGSCTYAYACNYGWANNKAMATGNNACTTWSMYGTRTWWMTNRWKGGCKYMYMRSTRYWTCNAAATNKGCKTANAYAWRWATCTAAATGACTTACAGGTATAGCTGAAAAGCTAAGATAAGCAGGATAAATTCCAACATTATTAACCAAAATAGTTACAATAAGCTATACCTAACTTTAACACCCACCATCCAAAACTTTACCTTTTCCCTAACAAAACTAATCCGTATTTTTAGTGAATGACAAAAAGACCGCTTCTATTATTATTAGGGCTGCAAGAGACCCAAAGCACGATAAATAAAAATATTCAACAGCGTTTCAGTACTGATTTGATCGCGGCAAATTTTGATGTTTCGGAAGTCAAAGCAGTTGATTTTCTTTTTATAAAGTGCAAGGAATATAAAGAACGAGGTGAGTAAAAGGAATTTTTATATTTTGCTCCTTTCCATGTTGGGGTTTTTTCAACTAGCCGCACAGGAAAAATCGCTGCAGGGAAAAATCACCAACGATCTTGACATTGGCGGAGTGCACGTTTTGAACATTTCTTCACGGTTCAACACCATTACCGATGAAAATGGGCATTTTACCATAAAAGTGAAACCGAGGGATACCCTAATTTTTTCTTCTATAAAATATATGCCAGAGAAAGTGGCCGTTACGGAAGCTATTTTTGAAAAAGGTGTAATAACAGTACAACTTACCGAACTTGTGAACGAACTGGATGAAGTTTTTTTGAAACCCAATCTCACGGGAAATATTGCTGCAGATCTCAAAAAGATAAAGACAGAAAAACCTATAAATTTTGACGACGTGGGAATCCCGGGCTTTAAGGGCGAGCCCGAAGAAAAAATTGTGCCCATGTACTTTGCGGTAACGCCGCTTAGTGTAAACCTTGAGGCTCTGTATAAGCATATTTCGGGGTATTATAAAAATTTGAAAATTCGAAGAAAGTGGGAATATGAAAACAATGCCGTGGCAAAAATGATAAATTATTATACCATTCCATTTTTCAAAACCACCTATGAAATTCCTGAAAATAGAGTATATGATTTTCTACTTTTCTGTGCTGAAACGACCCCCATTGAAACTGATTTTAAAAAAGAACACTACGGCAGTGTGCTGTTAATTTTGGATGAAAAAGCGAAGATTTACAAAAATCGTCTTTCTGAAGAAAATAAAGAATAATTTTTTGTAACATAGCCTTTTGGAAACCGTCTAATGTTCCATTAGTTTGCCTATTTTTTATATGAAATATTTTAGAATTCTCCTTTTATTGCTCATCTTTCCACTATTTTCAGCCACTACGGCGCACAAATTTTATGTGAGCATTACGAAAATTGAATATGTAAAGGAAAAAAAATCACTTCAAATAATAACTAAAATATTTATTGATGATATTGAGGATGCACTGCAGCAGCGCTACGATTCTTCTCTTTCATTAGGCACCAAAAAGGAGACCAAAACCACTGATGAAGATGTAAAACAATATATTCTTTCAAAACTGAAAATACATGTGAATGGAAAGTCCGTAAAACTTGATTACATAGGAAAAGAGTATGATACGGATATGCTCGTTGCCTATATAGAAGTTACAAACATTACCGCGCTGAATGCTATTGAAATAGAAAATAAAACACTCTTTGAAATGTTTCCAGAGCAACAAAATATAATTCACCTCAAAACTCCAAATAGCCGTAAAAGTTTGATGCTGGATAAGGATGAACCTAACGGCACGCTGAAATTTAACTAGACATTATCAAAAATAAAATCACTTTAAACTTCCCAATTAGTATGCGATTATTTAATTCCCTTTTGCTTACGGCTCTTTTCCTTTTGGCGGGAGCAGTTTCTGCGCAAGATGAAACTGATTCCCAAAAGCGTGAGCCCGGTCATTACAACACAAACCGTTTTAAACAACTTTACGAAGAATTTTCAACCCCAAACATGTTCAGGACTGCAAGTGGAGCCCCTGGCCCAAATTATTACCAGCAGCAAGCGGATTATGTAATGGACATAGAGCTGGATGACGAAAACAAAAAGCTTTCCGGTTTTGAGACTATAACATATACAAACAATTCACCGGATGTTTTGGAATATCTATGGGTGCAATTAGACCAGAATAAAAGGGCAAAAGATTCCAAATCGCCTTTGATTGAACCTTCTGATGCATTGCCAGGTGACATGGCTGGAAATTTTGTGAAAAATTATATGGGAACTCCTTTTGATGGAGGCTTTAATATTCTGGAGGTGAAGGACGCCAAAGGAACCCCTTTAAAGTATATTATCAACCAAACGATGATGCGAATTGATATGCCGAAGAAATTAAGCCCAGGCGAAAAATTTGTATTTTCTATCAAATGGTGGTACAACATCAATGATCACGTAGTAGACCGCGCCCGCAGTGGGTATGAAACTTTTGAGGATGGCAATCGTGGGTATGTAATTGCACAGTTCTATCCACGAATGGCCGTTTACAATGATGTGGAAGGTTGGCAAAATAGCCAATTCTGGGGAAGGGATGAATTTGCGCTTCCTTTCGGAAATTTTGAAGTAAATATTACAGTTCCTGCTGACCATATTATGGATGCCACCGGAGAGCTTCAAAACAGAAAGGAAATTTTCACCAAAACGATGATGGATCGTTACGAAGCTGCTCAAAAATCATTTGATAAGCCCGTGGTTATTGTTACACAAACTGAAGCCGAGGCTGCAGCGAATAGCTTTTCAACGGCAAAGAAAACTTGGAGGTTTAAAGCAGAAAATGTACGCGACTATGCCTTTGCAACTTCCCGAAGATACATTTGGGATATGATGGCCGTTAAAATGGGCAGTGGTTCTGTAATGGCAGTTTCTTTGTACCCACCAGAATCTAACCCGCTTTGGGAAGATTGGTCAACACGCGCTGTGGCAAGTACATTAAAAACCTATTCACGTATGACTTTTGACTATCCGTACTCAAAAGCCATTTCGGTAAGTGCTAAAAACCAAGGAATGGAATACCCCATGATTTGCTGGAATTATGGAAGACCAGACAAAGATGGAACCATTAGCGACCGTACAAAATATGGAATGATAAGCGTGATAATTCATGAGGTAGGACATAATTATTTTCCGATGATCGTGAATAGTGATGAGCGCCAATGGACCTGGATGGACGAGGGGTTAAATACGTTTACCCAATATGTGGCCGAACAGGATTTTGGAGAGGAATATCCTGAAGCTATAGCACCTAATAAAAAATTTCCTTCACGTCGTGGCCCTGCAAACAAAATTGTGGACTATATGGCAGGCGACCAAAGCCAGTTGGCGCCCATTATGACCAAAGGATTGAACACCTATAATTTTGGAGCAAACGCATATGCAAAACCTGCAACGGCCCTTAACATTCTTCGTGAAACAATTATGGGGCGGGAATTGTTTGACTTTGCCTTTAAAACCTATGCAAACCGCTGGATGTTCAAACACCCAACTCCCGAGGATTTTTTCAGAACAATGGAAGATGCTTCGGCAATAGATTTGGATTGGTACTGGAGAGAGTGGTTTTACACTACAGATTATGTGGATATTGGGGTGAAAGAGGTTAAAAAATTCTTCGTTACTTCTAAAATAAATAAAGAAGCCAGACAAATGATGGATGCCAACGGTATAAAAGAGAGCGATCTGCCGCCCTTGGTATATTTTGTAAAAGAGGATAGTGAAGATTTTGAAGAGAGCATGCGCGATGTGAAAATTGAAGATGTGAAAACCTTGAAAGAATATATAGCAGATAATATTCCAGCGGAAGAGCGCGCCAATTTAAAAAACCCAAGCTATTTCTATGAGATAACTTTTGAAAAACCAGGAGGGATTCCAATGCCCATAATTGTACAATTAACCTACAGCGATGGAACTTCAGAAAAAATTACCTATCCAGCAGAGATTTGGCGGAAGAATGATACTTCTGTAGGTAAGTTTTTTGGATCAGAAAAAGAAATTACCAAAATTGAGGTAGATCCTAATGAGGAAACTGCTGACATTGACACAAATAACAACACTTGGCCCAAGCGTAAAAAATTAAGTGCTTTTGATAAGTTCAAAAGCCAAACAAGTCCCGATTAATTGATAAAAGCTTTCCGAAAACCCTTCTTCAAAATCTTTTGTAGAAGGGTTTTTTGTATTAAACGATTTTTATAAAAACTCATAACTCATCTGTTATAACTCATAACTCATTAGTATATTTGCACCATGATTTCACAGGCAATTTTTCTTTTTATTAGCGGTGCCGAAATAGGTTTTATCCTTTTCATCGTGCTTTTGGTCTTTGGTGCTGACAAAATACCAGAGATTGCTCGAGGAATGGGCAAAGCGATGCGACAGGTAAAAGACGCTACCAACGATATTAAATCTGAAATTACAAAAAGTGCTGAAAAACAAGGCATTGATATAGATATTACCAAAGATGTTCGGAAGGAGATAGACCAAGTAAAAGATGAGGTTGATGAAATTACAGGCCCAATAAAAAGAAAGTTTTAAATGCTGGAAACCCTTAAGCAATGGGATAGGGATCTGTTTATTTATCTAAATAGTTTAGGTTTTGAACATTTCGATAGCTTTTGGATCTATGTTACACAAATTGAAAGCTGGACCCCATTATTTGTTTTCTTCTTTATACTCATTTTTTACTACTATAAATGGAAAAAAGGTCCAACAGTTGCCTTTTTCTTATTATTGACCTTTGGTATAACCATATTTTTTACAGGTTTTGTAAAAGATTATGTTGCGCGTTTGCGGCCCAATAATGTAGAGGCTTTGGGAGAATTAATCCGTATTTTGCAGAAGCCAACCAATTACAGTTTCTTTTCGGGCCATGCTTCCTCCAGTTTTGCGATAACCACTTTTATGGTCTTGGTGTTGCGAAAATTTACAAACTGGATATACCTCGCATATATATGGCCGCTTATTTTTGTAATGAGCCGGATTTATGTGGGCGTGCATTACCCAAGTGATATTTTTGTGGGGGCACTGGTTGGAACCTTATTTGCCTTTTTCTTTTACTTTCTCTGCAAAAAAGCACTGGCGCATAAACGGCTAATCGATAACTCTTGAAATTGCCAATCCGTCACGTATCGGGAGAAGCACGGTTTCCAGTTTTGGGTGTTCATTTATTAGTTTATTATACTGAAGAAGTGCCTTAGTGTCAACATCGTCATCTTTTAATTTTTCCACAACCTTTCCGCTCCATAGCACGTTGTCACTTAAAATAACGGATCCTTTTTTCAGCTTCGGAAGAATTATTTTCAGATAATTTGGATAATTGTTTTTATCCGCATCAATAAAAACTAAATCGAAAGTTTTCTCAAGCTTCGGAATTATTTCCAAAGCATTGCCCAAATGTTGAAAAATCTGTTTCCCGAAAGGCGATTCGTCAAAATACTTCCGTTGAAAATCGAACAATTCTTCATTGATATCAATGGTATGAAGCTCACCGTTTTCCCGCATTCCCTCGGCTAGACACAAAGCAGAATAACCAGTATAAGTCCCTATTTCAAGAATATTTTTTGGCTGAATCAATTTGGAAAGCATGCTTAAAACCCGCCCCTGCAAATGCCCACTCAACATACGTGGCTGCATTTGTTTTTGCCAAGTTTCACGGTTCAGTTTTGCAAGTATTTCCGGCTCGGCTTGCGAGTGCTTTTCAACGTAATCATTTAATTTTTCGGGAAGAAAATCCATTTTATAAATATTCAGTATTGGCTTGTTATTTTTTAATCCCCGTTGAGAATTCTATTCACCAATTTCTGTTTTGCGTTTTCATCCTCCCCACAAAGCCATTGGATTACATTGTCTTCCCACATAGCATCTGCTTGCGCTTGGGTTATAATTTTGCGTTCCAAAGCTAAATCCAATATTTTTCCAGGATAAGAAGACTGCGGAGCACTTTCCATTTCACCAAGCGGATAAGGATCATCCAAGCCAACTAAAACTTGTTTTGCGCCTTGATTTTTTACAACCAATTCCAAAGAACCGGTGTCGTGCACTAAAGTATCGAAAAAAATATTTTTGTGGCCAACAGATTTCCGTGGATGTACTTTTCCTTTGAAAAGATCGGGACGGCCATCAAAACCTTGGATTCTTCTTCCTAGATTGATTTGTGCCAATTGGCCACCGTGAGCAAAGCAAGTGCGCATTCCGGGATATTTATCTGCGTAACCATTTAAAGTTAAAAAGTGATAGGCGTCGGCACATTGCGCAAGCATCCAAATAAGGTGGAAGCGCCAAGCCGTGTTTTCTAACTTTATGAATTTTTCGCCGTCATAGGGATGTATTTCAACCGCAAGATTGTATTTTGAAGCCAGCTCAAAGATGGGTTCGTTTTCTTCATCAAAAATGCAGCGCCAGGTACCAATGGTGTCCATATAATGTGTGGGTAAACATAGAAGCTGCATTCCCAACTCTTCCACACAGCGTTCCATTTCCCAAAGTGCGCCACGGACAAACCCCGGATGTACCACAAACCCACAGGTAAATTTTGAGGGATGGTCATGCTGTACTTTTGCGTTGAAATCATTCTGAAAACGAAGAGCTTGTTTCATTTCCTCCACGCGGAGTCCGTTTCCATAGAGCTGGGAAAGGTTTAAAACTACAGCGTGGTCTATTTTGAAACGCTCCATCCATTCCAGTTTTTCGTTCAAAAAGAAACTAGAATCTGTTACGGGGCGACTCCAATCTTTTTGGAGCATAAATTTTCGATCTTTATCTACCCAAAAAATGCCTTTGTCCTGCATGAACTGTGGAATTTCCTCGGGATAAGGAAGTAGATGTGAGTGGCCGTTAATGCGAAGTTTTCGTTTCATTCGAGGTTGTTTGTTGTGCTAAAGTTACAAACTTTTGGTGCGTCCGCCATCAACCGGAAGATTTATTCCATTGATGTAGCTTGCGGCTTCACTCGCCAAAAACGCAACAGCATTTGCAATTTCACCAGGTTGCGCAAAACGCCGTGCAGGAACGAGACTTTTCATAAAGTCGCTCGCTTCCTTTTCGGTTTTATTCATTCGTTTTGCGGCATTTCCCACGATGTCTTCAAGCCTATCAGTAGCGGTAAAACCAGGTAAAATGTTGTTTACCGTTATTCCGAATTGGCCCAATTCATTAGCCAAAGTTTTGCTCCAATTGGCAACAGCGCCGCGAATGGTGTTGCTCACGCCAAGGCCATCGATAGGTTGTTTTACGGAAGTGGAAATAATATTTATAATCCTGCCGTAATCTGCTTCCTTCATTCCGGGAACAAGCGCCTGCACCAAAATCTGGTTACATATTACGTGCATTGAGAAGGCCTTTTCAAACTCTTCAGTTCCTGCAGAAAAAATAGGTCCGCCTTTTGGTCCGCCAGTATTATTCACCAAAATGTGAAAAGTTTTATTTGAAGCAGCCAATTCAGCTTTCTTTTTTACTTCATCGGGTTTGGTGAAATCTGCCACAAAATAGTTGTGTTTTTGACCTTTTTCGTGAGCAAGTTCAATTAATGTTTCCTTTAATTTCGCTTCGTCACGGGCAACCAAAGTAATGGTCGCACCCAATTTTGCCAATTGAATAGCAGTTGCTTTTCCAATACCTGCCGTACTTCCGCAGACCATTGCGTTTTTATCTGTTAAATCTAAATTCATAATATTTTTTTCGCTGTCACTCTGAGCGCAGTCGAAGGGCTTTTATGTTACAATTTCAATCGGGCCTCGACTATCCTTCAACTACACTCGAGGGAACATTTTCTGACTTAAATTTTAAAGTTTAATAAATTTCTTTACAAGTGTTTCCCGATTTGTGTGAATTTTAATAAAATAATGACCCGATGCCATGTTTCCCACATTTATTTTTTTCGGGCTATCGGAAATTATTTTTATTTTTTCGCCGTGTACGTCAAAAACTTCAACTTGGCTTACGTCTATCCCTATCGGGAATTGCAGTAGCAAAAAGTCTTTAGTAGGAACGGGATAAATCTTGATGAATTCGTGAAGGTCGTTTTCGATGAGGGCCAAATTGCAATCTGCGGATAAGGAATCGCCATAAATTTCCCATCCCAAATTATCAATGAGTTTGTTTCGAGAGGCTTCATCGCAATATTGGAGTTCTTCGGCCCCGAGATACATATCCTGTAAGCCCAGGTCAACAAAACGCGCCAACAGAGCATCGTAGTTGGCAATGTTTAATCCACTATTACTTACAAAATTCTCAAAGTCATTATTGCTATTAAAATCCCAATTGGCTAAATCTTGATTAAAATTCGAAGCATAATAAAACATGGTTGACATATCTGTGACATTGGAAACATCCCAATTGTCTAAAGGTTGATTGAAGTAGTAGGCCAAATCGAACATTTCGGACATATCGACAACATTGGAAACATTCCAATTGTTCAAGGGTTGATTGAAATAAAGGGCATGAGCAAACATAAGGTTCATGTCCTCCACATTAGAAACATCCCAATTGTTCAAAGGTTGATTGAACGAGCTGGCATTATAAAACATTGAGTTCATGGTCACAACATTTGATACATCCCAACTTTCCAAAGATTGATTGAATGCTTCGGTCTCAGCAAAAATGCCATTCATATCAACAACATTTGAAACATCCCAATTATTCAAGGGTTGATTGAACAAATCGGTACCATAAAACATGAAACTCATATTAGTAATATTGGAAACATCCCAATTGTTCAACGATTGGTTGAATGCGTCGCGGCAACCTTGGAACATTCCCGAGAGATTTGTGACCTGGCTCAAATCGGGGACATCGGTGGCGTTCACTACTAAAAAAATACAATCTTGAAATGCGGATTCCATTGTTGCCCATTGGATATCGCCCCATTGTTCAACGCTTTTTATATCGTAGGAACCAAATTGACCATTAAAATATATGGCCGGAAAATCCCCCGTAATGCTTACCGTATAAATGCCAGGCGTGATATAGGTGTGGCTTGCGTCGCCAGTCACATTGTTAAGGATTGTGCCGTCCCCAAAATCAATGGTGTAATTATAATTCAAGGTTTCCAAGGTCGGGACGGTAATACCTAAATCGAAGGAATCGACTTGCCAAGTGGTCACGAAAGGGGCTTGGGCAAAGGTTGTCGCAGTTGACAGGACGAAAAAATAGTAAAGTTTTTTCATGATAATTAAATTTTTTAAAAGTACCCTTTTCCTACTAATTCCCATTTTACGAGAAGTGTTCATTTCTCAAGTACGTTGGAGAAGAAATTACAAATTTCGTTTTTTCATTCCATGGGATTCACGCTTTTACCGGAATAAGAGATACACACATTCTTCGCCTCAGTAAAAAACCGAAGCGCTTCAAATCCTCCTTCACGACCCACACCGCTGTCTTTCATTCCACCGAAAGGAGTTCGTAAATCTCGGTTCAACCACGTATTTACCCAAACAATTCCGGCTTCAATTTCTTTTGAAATGCGCATTGTACGGTTAAGATCTGAAGTCCAAAGCGTTGAGGACAATCCGTATTTTACCGAATTTGCCATTTTCAAAACTTCTTCTTCGGTTTCAAAAGGCATAATTGTAACAACAGGGCCGAAGATTTCCTCTTGGTTTACGCGGCATTGATCGTCAAAAACCTCGATTACTGTTGGCTCCAAATAATAACCGTTTTCGAAACCTTTTACTGTCACCCGATTTCCGCCACAAAGAATTTTTCCACCTTCATTTTCTGCGATTGTAATGTATGATTCCACTTTTTCCAAATGGGGTTTGGAAACCAAAGCGCCAATATTTGTTTCGGCATCAAACGGATTTCCTATTTTGAGTTGTTTTACTTTTTCAATAAAATCTTTTTTGAATTTTTCGTAAATCGGTTTTTCAACAAAAATCCTACTTCCGCAAAGGCAGATCTGCCCTTGATTTGCGAATGAAGAACGTACGGTTACGTCCAACATTTTTTTATAATCGCAATCGGCGAAAATGAGGTTTGGGTTCTTTCCGCCCAATTCCAAAGACAATTTTTTAAACATTGGCGCAGCGATTCGGGCAATGTTTTCACCGGTTTTTGTTCCACCGGTAAAGGAAATAGCTTTAATATTTTTATGTTCCACAATCGCTTGTCCTGTTGAAGGACCCGTTCCGTGAACAATATTTAAAACCCCTTTTGGAAGACCAGCGTCGGTGCAGATTTCCCCTAAAAGAAAAGCGGTCAATGGGGTTATTTCGCTGGGTTTTGCAACCACCGTATTTCCTGCGGCAATTGCTGGACCGATTTTCCAAGTAAATAAATAAAGTGGAAGGTTCCACGGCGAAATACAACCGACCACGCCAATAGGTTGGCGAAGCGTAAAATTAATTGTATTCAAACCTACACTTTCGTGCGCTTCGCTGGCGAATTGTGTGATTGCATTTCCAAAAAAACGGAAGTTTGCAGAAGCTCTCGGAATATCAACTGCCAACGCCAAACTCAATGGTTTGCCGTTGTCTTTTGCTTCGGCTTCTGCCAATTCAACTAATTTTTCATCAATTAAATCAGCAATTTTTAGAAGAATTCTGCTGCGTTCGTCAATGGTTGTGTTGTTCCATTTGGGGAACGCTGCTTTTGCCGCTTGATATGCGTTTTCAATATCTTCCGCATTTGAATTTGCAATTTGGGAATACACTTCGCCATTGGAAGGATTGTAGTTATCCAACCATTTTTTTGAAAGTGGTTCAACGTATTCGCCGTTTATGTAGTTTAGGATTTTTTGCATTTAGAGCGGTTTATAAGCCATCGCCTTAATCTCCACCACTAAATGCGGATGCGGCAATTGGTGTACGGCAACTGTAGTACGCGTCGGTCCGGTTTCCTTATTAAAATATTCAGCGTATACTTGATTGTAACCGGCAAAGTCATTCATATTAACCAAAAAACTGGTAACGTCTACAACATCGGCCATTGTTGCGCCTTCGGTGGCTAAGTAATCTTTTATGTTTTCGAGTACAGCGCGGGTTTGCTCTTTTATATCGAAATGCATCGTGCCCATTTCGTCAATTTTATGAACGCCCGCAAAGGTATTGTCCGGCAAACGCGAACTTGTTCCACTAATAAATATAAAATCGCCCACGCGCTTTACGTGTGGATATGCGCCGCGCGGCGTTGCTTTTCCTTCGACCACATTCCCGCGAAGGCGGGAATTTTTTTCATTATTTTCCATATTCTTATTTTTACCCAAATGCCACTTCATCGTCGTGAAGGATAGCTTCGGTTTCTTTTTTTACCAGTTCCAGTTTTTCCTTTAGCGCCAATTCTTCATTGATTTTTCCGTCGTCCAAAAGATTTAAAATCGCTTTGTCCTGTGCCCGTCCGCGTTTCAATGCTTCGGAATAAGTGATTGATTCCTTAAAGGTAACCAAAGAATATT
Source organism: Aequorivita sp. (assembly GCA_002733915.1). Taxonomy (GTDB): domain Bacteria; phylum Bacteroidota; class Bacteroidia; order Flavobacteriales; family Flavobacteriaceae; genus Aequorivita. The sequence goes on along the minus strand of NVXN01000001.1, from coordinate 312,108 downwards.
TGCTGTAATATTCTTTTGGGAATTCTGCTTCAAATGCGGTTTCCAGTTTTCTTTTTCTTTGGAAAATTTCCATCGCGGTGTGCTCTTTCATTTCGTGGAAATTATCTACCGCCAAATTTGCAATTGCGTCCGTATCTTTTTTCCGAATCGCTTCATATTCCTTAAAAAGATTGTTCCAATTCATGTTTTCTTGGGAAATATATTTCTCAAGAATTTCATCAAWWACCACAATATCTTCAAACGAAGCGTTCATTCCCTGCCCGTAAAAAGGAACAATTGCGTGCGCGGCATCGCCTAAAAGAAGCGTTTTCCCAAAGGCATTCCACGGCGAACATTTTACGGTTCCGAGCGGACCTGTGGGGTTTCCAAAAAACTCCTCGGCAAGGTTTGGAATCATTTCCACCACATCTGGAAATTCTTTGTTGAAATATTCGTGCACCATCTCTGGCGTGGTCAAATTCGCGAAACAATACTCGCTGTTTTCATACGGAAGAAATAGGGTAACGGTAAAACTTCCATCCAGATTTGGCAGTGCAATCAACATATCTTCGCCTCGCGGCCAAATGTGCAAAGCGTTTTTATACGTGCGGAAACCTCCATTTTCCGCAGCGGGAATTTCAAGTTCCTTATAGCCGTGGCTGAGCCATTGTTGCGAAAAGCTGAAGAGAAATTTATGGCTGTCGAACATACTTTTTCGAACTGCCGAACCAGCGCCATCGGTACCGAAAATAGCATCTGCTTCTATTTTAATTTCATTTTTTGTGTTGAAATCTTTAAAAACTGCGGAAGCATTTTCCAAATCAACTTCTTCACAGGCGTAATTAAAAATGATTTTTACGTTCGGCAATTTTTCGGCTTCGTCCAAAAGCAACATATTTAAACCGGGTCGTGAAATGGAATTTATATATTCATTCTTTCTACCGCTGTACGGACTCAAAAAAGTGTTTCCAACTTTGTCGTGAATCATCCGGCCGTTCATTGGGATGCACAGTTTTTTTACTTCTTCCTCAACTCCTGCCAAACGCAATCCACGTAAACCTCGATCGCTCAACGCTAAGTTTATGGAACGTCCTGCGTCTTGGTTTACTTTTCGTAAATCGGGTCGCTTTTCTACCAAAGTTATATTAAAACCCCGCTGCGCCATTCGCAACGCGAGGAGGCTTCCGCAAAGGCCGGCGCCTATTACTAATATGTTTTCTTTTTGGGCCATTTTAATTTAAAACTTCTTTTAATTTTTCAGAAAATCGGAAAACATCCTCGAAACTATTGTAAAGTGGAGCAGGGGCTACCCTTATTACGTCAGGTTCGCGCCAATCGCTAATTACACCAGCTTTTGTAAGTTTGGTGTGTAAACTTTTATCTGCATTTTTCACCTGTATCGAAAGTTGGCAGCCACGTTCCTCAGGGTTTCGCGGTGTTATAATTTTAATTGAATCGTTGTTCATTTCATCCAATAAAAACTCCAAAAAGCCAGTCAGCTTTTCAGATTTCTTTCGAAGGTTTTCAAAGCCAGCTTTCGCAAAAGTGTCTAAAGAAGCACGAATGGCGGCCATCGAAAGTATTGGAGGATTACTCAATTGCCAGCCTTCTGCGCCGGGCAAAGCGTCAAATTCGTGACGCATGTTGAAACGTGTTTTTTTGTTGTGGCCCCACCAACCTGCAAATCGGTTTAATTTTTCATTGTTTGCGTGGCGTTCGTGGACAAAGCAACCACCGAGACTTCCGGGGCCGCTGTTTAAATATTTATAGGTGCACCAAACGGCAAAATCTGCTCCCGTTTCGTGTAGGTTTGGCTGAATATTTCCAGCGCCATGTGCCAAATCGAAACCTACCATGCAACTGTGTTTATGTCCGAGCTCGGTAATTTTTTTCAAAGGAAAAGATTGCCCCGTGTAATAATTGGTACTGCCAATCATCAACAAGGCGATCTCGTTTCCATGGGTTTTCATAATTTCTTCCAAATCCTCAAAACGGCAAAGTTCCTCGCCCTGTCTGGGTTTCCAAAGAATTAAACCATCTTTGGGATCAATTCCGTGAAATTTTAATTGAYTWTMWAMWKMKTMKTKRYSRCTYKGAWAWKYNGTYSMTTWYCRCWACTATTTTATATTTGGTTTTTGTGGGTTGGTAAAACGAAACCATCATTAAGTGAAGATTGGTCGTTAACGTATTCATCACAACCACTTCCGAAGGTTTTGCGCCCACGATTTTCGCCATATTTTCAGTTAAAAATTCGTGATATGGAAGCCATGGATGTTTTCCTTCCACGTGTCCTTCCACGCCCAGATTTGCCCAATCGTTCAATTCTTCATTTATATATTCTGAAGTGATTTTTGGCTGTAAACCAAGAGAATTTCCACAGAAATAGATTATTTCCTGGCCATTTGCATTTGTGGGAATGTGGAATTTATTTCTGAAAGAAGCAAGCGCATCAGCTGCATCTTGTTTTTTTGCATATTCTAAAGAGTTGTCGAACATTTGGCTGTGTTGAAATTTATCGGCTTTTCACAAAAATAGGAATTAATATTTGTTTAATTTGCAGTACAATTCAAAAGTCTTGTGTCTATCTGCCATATGTTTTAAAATGCTTCGGAAGTTAATTTTATATTTCTTTTTAATTCTTTTCGCACAGTCGTTTTCACAATCTGTCGCAAGGCAATGGAACGAGGAAATGCTCCATGGAATCCGCAACGATTATGCCCGACCCACCATCCACGCGCGCAATCTATTTCACTCTTCGGTAATAATGTACGATATGTGGGCTGTTTTCAATAAACAGGCAGATACCTATTTTTTGGGAAAAAACATTGCGGGATTTCAATGTCCTTTTGATGGATTTCAATCAAATGAGCCTACTCTGAAAGCTCGTGAAAAAGCTATTAGCTACGGCGTTTACAGATTGATGAGACACCGTTTCGCAAATTCCCCTGAAGCAGCAGAAATTATGGAATCTATAGATATATTGATGGATGACCTCGGGTATGATAAAAATTATACCAATACAGATTATAGCAATGGGAATCCAGCAGCATTAGGTAATTATATAGCTGAAAAAATCATTGAATTTGGCTTTCAAGATGGTTCCAATGAGGCCAATAATTATGCAAATCAATTTTATGTGCCACTTAATGAGCCGCTCAATATGGATATTGCGGGAAATCCGGATATAGAGTTTCCAAACCACTGGCAACCCTTGAAAATAGAAGCGTATGTTGACCAAAGCGGTCACACCATTCCAGGTGGGCAACCACCATTTTTAGGGCCGGAGTGGGGCAGGGTGGTACCGTTTTCATTAACTGAAGAAGACAAAACTGTTTATCAAGTTCCAGGATATGAATATTGGGTATATCACGATCCCGGGCCGCCGTGCTATATTCAAGATGGCCTGGGCGCTGAAGATGCTTATAAGTGGAATTTCGCACTTGTAGCAGCTTGGGGTGCACATTTGGCTCCTTCAGATGGTATGCAATTGGATATTTCTCCAAAAAGTTTAGGCAATTTGGATATGGGCGAATATCCCGAAACACTTTCAGAATATAAAGCTTTTTATAATTTCGAAAATGGTGGTGACCCCAGTATGGGTAGGGAATTGAATCCAATTACAGGGCGGCCATACGACCCCCAAATGGTTTATAGAGGTGATTACGCTCGCGCTTTGGCAGAATTTTGGGCAGATGGCCCAGATAGCGAAACGCCGCCGGGACATTGGTTTGTATTATTAAATTATATTAATGACAATCCACTTACAATAAAAAAATTTAAGGGAAAGGGTGCGGTATTATCAGATTTGGAATGGGACGTAAAGAGTTATTTTATTTTGGGCGGCACCCTACACGATGTTGCAATTTCAGCGTGGGGAATAAAAGGCTATTATGATTTTGTGCGTCCAGTGAGTGCAATACGCTATATGGGAGAGCATGGACAGTCCAGTGATCCTAATTTACAAAATTATGACCCCCACGGACTACCATTAATTCCTGGAAGAATTGAAGTGATTAAGGAAGGAGATTCTTTAGCGGGAAATTTCAATGAAAATGTTGGAAAAATTAAACTTTATACCTGGCGTGGCCCAGAATATATTGTCAATCCCAATACAGACGAGGCTGGCGTTGGATGGATAATATCTTCAGAATGGTGGCCGTACCAACGGCCATCGTTTGTAACACCGCCTTTTGCTGGATACGTTTCAGGTCATTCCACATTTTCTCGAGCTGCAGCTGAGGTTTTGACTATGTTAACCGGAAGTGAATATTTTCCGGGAGGAATGGGCACTTTCGATATTCAGAAAAACGAATTTTTGGTTTTTGAGGAAGGACCAAGCCAGAGCTTTCAGTTGCAATGGGCAACCTACCGCGATGCGTCTGACCAATGTAGCCTATCGCGCATTTGGGGCGGTATCCATCCTCCTGTGGACGATATTGCAGGAAGGAAAATTGGTTACGAAATTGGGCGGGAAGCATTTTCGTTTGCCGAAAAGTTTTTTACTGGCGAAATTGCCAAAAATGGCGTGCTCTTTCCCAATCCCGCAGATAATAAAATTACGGTTCTATATAAAACAGATAAAAATTTGGAAGCAGTGCTTTTTGATGTTTTAGGAAGAAAAGTGCTCTCATCTTCTACAAGTTTTAATACAAATAATGAGTTTGTCCTAGATGTTTCCGGTTTACGGGCCGGGCTTTATTTTTTCAGTTTATACGATGGTGATAAAATCCTTTGGACTCAAAAACTTCTTATAAATTAGTGTATACTGTCTTTTTTTACACTAATTTTTGTGAAATATAGTTTAAAACCGCCCGTGCTGTCTTTGTGCATTTTTGAAATTTCAAGTCCGTTGAAATTTTCATAATCCTCCCAAGTTGTTGATATGGAAGGTTTTTTGGCATTTCCGTTTCGGTAATTCCATTCTTTAATTCTGTAATTTTCATCGTAAAAAAAATCATACGCATCGCCTGGAGTGTAGCCGCCTTCGTTACCGTAAACAATTGTAAGTTGGTTCAACGTATCTTTTGAAATTGGTGCCACGGTGTTTTTCTTTTCTGAAAAAGTTGTGCCCTCGTCCCAAACAATCTGATAGGGAACCAAAAGCCAATATTTGTCATTAATAAATGCAGCATCGGTTTTCATAGTTAGGCTATCCATTTTTGAACGATTGTAATTCACAGTATCGTTTACAGAAACCATTGTCACATCGCCAATTTTAGGTTTCCATATCCACGAGCGTTCGAAGTGATTTTCGCCACGATCTACATTGAAGGTAAATTTTATTTCGGAAATGTTTTTCCAATGTTGAAAACCATTGGCGTTTGCAATTTTATAGTTAAGGCTTGTATTTTCAAGAGAGTCAGTTACTTTTGATGCAGTATTAGGATTTTCTGAAGTATTTTGACCATTATTACAGCCCAAAAGCATTAAAAATAAAAAGAGGGTGGCAAAAGCGCTTTTCATAACTTATGTGTTTTTGTAAATGTAAGGAATACATTTGGCTTTTAATTTTTTTGTATTTTTAATGTGTTTAACCCACTAATCTCACCATCATAATGCGAGTGATTGACAACAAAGAAGAGAACCGGTTTGAAACAGATATTGATGGATATAAAGCTGTGATAGCATATTCTGTGCAGCCCGGTATTTTAGCATTAAATCATACCGAAGTTCCTGATGCGCTATCTGGGCAGGGTGTGGCTAGTGAAATGACAGAAAAGGTTTTGCTACAAATAGAGCTCAGAGGGTTAAAAGTGGTGCCGGTTTGCCCATTTATAAAAAAATATATTGACAAACATCCCGAATGGAAATCTATAATAGCTGAAAAATCCAACAAGAAAAAGCCCTCCCAAGAATAGTTGAGAGGGCTTTTAATTTTAAAATATGTTGGTAGAATTAATCTGCAGCATCTTCTATATCGTCTGCTACATCTTCAATTTCGTCTCCAACTGTTTTTTTTTCTCTGCAGCTTGTAAAGCTAGTGGCCATTAGACCTGCGGCAAATAAAATCAAAAATACTTTTTTCATATTAGTTTGTTGTTTAAGAATTAATAATTAAGTTTTAATTTGATTATGGTCTGCGGCCTGTGGCCAAACGGTACAAAATACCAATGATTGCCAAGACTAATAAAATGTGAATTAGGCTGCCTACGGCCTCACCGAAACCGAAATAGCCTACGAGCCATCCTATAATAAGGAGTACTACAATTAACCAGATGATGTCACCCATAATAATTAGTTTTTAAAGTTAGTATGATTTAAAACTACAACAAAACCATTCATCTTTCAATTTTTTTAACCCTTGTTTAACGAAAATCGCAAAAAAAATATCAAAATTGTTATCAACTGTGTTTTTTGTGTTAATTGCATATATTTGATAAAAAACCCATCTTATGGAGCATCTCGAGAAATTTGAAACCAACCGAAATACCTGGAATTCCAAAGTTGCTGTACATGCGGAGAGTAATTTTTATAACCTGGTTAATTTTAAAAAAGGCAAATCCTCGTTAAATAAATATGAGTTGGATGCTTTGGGCGATGTATCAAAGAAAAGTATTTTGCACCTTCAATGCCACTTTGGTCAAGATACGCTGAGCTTTTCAAGAATGGGTGCCAAGTGTACGGGCGTAGATATTTCTGATGAAGGAATCAAATTGGCAAAGCAACTGAACACAGAATTGAAACTTGATGCACAATTTATTTGCTGTAATGTTTTAGACACTTCAAAATATGTTTCAGAAAAATTTGATATCGTTTTTACGAGTTATGGCACTATAGGCTGGTTGCCAGATTTAAAACCTTGGGCAGAAATGATTTCGGAAAGACTAAAACCTGGCGGTTTCTTTTATATTGTGGAATTCCATCCCATTGCGTGGATGTTTGATTATACCGTTTCACCTCCAGAGATGAAATATGGCTACCAGCAAAAAAAAGCGATTTATGAGGAATACCAAGGTACGTATGCCGATAAAAATTCAAAAATAATAAGTAAAGAATACGGTTGGAACCATAGTTTGGGTGAAGTGATATCTTCGCTTGCCGAAACAGGTCTTCAAATAGAATATCTAAAAGAACATGATGTTTCTCCTTATGATATATTTCCAGGATTAGTTGAGAATGACAAAGGGATGTTTGAACTTTCAAACAAAATGTACCCGTTGATTTTTGAAGTGAAGGCAATAAAAAATTCCACAACCGAAGCTATGGAATTTTGATATTCGGATTATTCCAAAGAATTAATGCGCTGTATCTTTTTTCAAAAGCTCTGGAAACTTCTCCTTAAATCGATTTAACCGCGGAATGGAAACATTTTGAATGTAAGGATTATCGGGGTTGTTACGCTCGTAGTTTTGGTGGTAGTTCTCTGCATCCCAAAATTTTTGGAATGGCAAAACTTGTGCGGCAACTTTATCTCCATTTAATTGTTTATTCAGGGCATTAATTTTTTCATCAATAATTTTCTTTTCTTCATCATTCTGATAAAAAATAATAGAGCGGTACGATTTCCCGTGGTCAGGGCCTTGACCATTCACTTGGGTTATATTTTGTGAGCCGAAATATACATCAACCAACTGACTAAAACTTACAATTTCAGGATCATAAATTACCTCCACCGCTTCTGCGTGATCTGCATGATTTTGATAAGTTGGGTTTTTCGTTTCGCCACCGCTATAGCCTGAAATGGCTTCCTTAACACCATTGACACTTTCGTAGATGGCCTCAACACACCAAAAGCAACCACTTGCAAAATACGCTCTCTTTAGGCCGTTAACAGGTTCGGTTTGAACTGGAACTTGTTCTTTTTGGGCAATAACCTCAACCTGCTTATTACTTTCATTGGAAGGTTTGCAAGCGCCTTGAAGCGAGAAAAGAAAAATACTTGCAATAATAAATGTGATTTTTTTCATATTTTTTGATTTTGTGGAATTGGTCTTCAGTAAATAGAAAACCTTGCATTTAAAGTACAAAAAAAGCCCTCACAATATGTGAAGGCTTTGTTATAATTAAGGGTTGTATTTATTTAAGTTTTGCAAACTTAGCTTCCATTTTTTCACGCTCTTCGGCAGCTAAATCTGGATCAACCAAGATTCGGCCACTGTGCTCGTCAGTAATAATTTTTTTGCGACCAGCAATCTCCATTTGTACTTGTGGTGGAATGGTGAAGAAAGATCCTCCCGAAGCACCACGTTCTACAGCAACTACAGCCAAACCATTTTTTACATTAGTTCGGATGCGCTTGTAAGCTTTTATAAGACGTGGCTCAATTTGAGTTTCAAAATTTTCAGATTCCTTGATTAGCGTCTGCTCTTCTTTTTCGGTTTCTTTCAAAATTTCGTCAAGCTCGTTCTGTTTGTGCTTTAAATGCTCAGAACGCTCGTCAAAACGTGCTTTTGTTTCTTCAATTACTTGATTTTTTTGCTCTATTTGTGCGCGATATTCTTTGATGTTTTTCTCGGCAAGCTGAATTTCAAGTTCTTGGAATTCAACTTCTTTGCTTAAAGAGTTATATTCACGGTTATTGCGAACGTTGTCCTGTTGCGCAGTATATTTTTTGATAAGTGCTTTAGACTCTTCAATGTTGTTCTTCTTTTCCTTGATTTGGTCTTCAATTACCTCAAGGTCTGCCTTAAGCTTTTCCAAACGGGTGTTCATTCCTGCCACCTCGTCCTCAAGATCTTCCACTTCCAGCGGAAGTTCGCCACGAACGCTTCTTATTTCATCAATTCTGGAATCAATAAGTTGCAGATCATACAGTGCTCTTAACTTCTCTTCAACAGTAACTTCGGTTTTTGTTGCCATAAATTATAAATAGCTAATAGGATTGGTATTTATTTGTGATAAAAGGACTGCAAAATTAGTGATTTTTTTCTTAAGGAAAGAATGTAAAAGGTCTTTTGTGTACTGTTCGCTTTCATAATGGCCAATATCTGCCAAAAGTATTGTGTTTTCAGCCCTAAAGAAGTCGTGGTATTTAAAATCTGCAGAAACAAAAGCATCTGCGCCGGCGTTTTTTGCTGCTTCAATGGCAAAACTTCCGCTTCCGCCAAGCACGGCAACTTTTTTTATTGGTTTATTTAGTAGTGCAGAATGGCGAACGCAACCTGTTTTCATTGTTTTTTTCAGAAATTTTAAAAATTCCTTTTCATCCATCGCTTTTTCTAATTCACCCACCATTCCCATGCCCAAATGTTGGTTTTGGTTTTCAAGGGTGGTGATTTCATAAGCAACTTCCTCGTACGGATGTGCTTCAAATAAGGCTTTTAAAATATTGCTTTGTAGATGTTTGCCGAAAGTAATCCCAATCTGTGTTTCTTCCTCAAAATGGGTTTCGCCTTTTTTTCCAATTACGGGACTGGAGTCTTCGTTACCATTAAAACTGCCTTTTCCCTCAATATTGAAACTGCAATTTTCATAGTTGCCAATATTGCCTGCACCAACTGCAAAAAGGGCGTTTCTAACTTTCTCGACATCTTTTGTAGGAACAAATGTTATGAGTTTTTTAATGGTTTCGTTTTGTGGCATTAACACCGAACGATTTTTCAACCCAAGCTTTTCACAGATCTTTGCATTCACCCCGTTCCAGGAATTGTCCAGGGCGGTGTGGTTTGAAAATATAGCGATATCGTGTTTTATTGCCATTTGAACCACCCGTTCCACATAAGTTTTTCCGGTAATTTTTTTCAATCCCGAGAAAATAATGGGGTGAAAGCTAACGATGAGGTTGCATTTTTTTTCAATTGCTTCATCCACTACTTTTTCCAGCGTATCCAACGTAACCAAAATCCCCGAGACAGTCGCATTAGCGTCGCCAATAAGCAGTCCGGTATTGTCAAAGCCTTCGGAATACGAGAGTGGGGAGAGTTCCTCAAGCAGTGCAATTACTTCTTTTACCTTCATTTTTACATTTTCAGTAAAGATAATAGTTTGCGGAATTTTTAGGGCTTCTATTTTTTATTTTAAAGTAATCATCATTTTCTGTGGAATTAGTACTTTCGTTAAATGAATTTTCTACGGAAGTTATTATTTCCTTTTTCACTGTTGTACGGTGGCATTACTGCTCTTCGGAATTTTCTTTACAACAAGGGATTGCTTAAAAGTAAATCGTATAATTTGCCTATTATTTGCGTGGGAAACCTTTCCACCGGCGGAACCGGAAAATCGCCGATGATTGAACTGTTGGTTTCCTTTTTAAAGGACAATCAAAAGCTTGCTGTACTGAGCCGAGGTTATAAACGGAAAACGACGGGCTACCGCGAAGTTTTAACTGAAAGTACTGTGGAAGAAGTAGGCGACGAGCCGCTTCAGTTTAAAAAGAAATTTCCCGAAATAACCGTTGCTGTTTGTGAAGATCGCCAAACGGGAATTGAAAAATTGCAAAATAAGGCAGATGTAATTTTGCTTGACGATGCCTTTCAGCATAGAAAAGTAACCGCTTCGGTGAATATTTTGCTCACTTCTTTTAATGATTTGTATGTGAACGATTGTATGCTTCCCACGGGAAATCTTCGGGAGCCGAAATTTGGGGCAAACCGTGCGGATATAATTGTTGTTACAAAATGTCCCGAAAATATTTCTGACGCTACAATTGAATCCATAAAACGAAAGCTGCGCCCAAAATCGCATCAGGAAATTTATTTTTCAAAAATTGGCTATGCTTCCGAAATAAAAAATACAAAAGAAGAAAAACCGCTTTTATCTTTGAACGACAAAGAATTCCTTTTGGTTACGGGTATTGCAAATCCAAAGCCTTTGATAGATTTTTTACAGAAAGAAGGGTTGAACTTTAAAGAAAAATCATTTCCTGACCATCATAACTTTAGTTCATCTGAGATTGAAGAATTAAAAAAATATCCTTTAATACTTACTACTGAAAAGGATTTTATGCGATTGCAGGCTCTTTCAAAAGTAACGGAAATCTTTTATCTGCCTATTAAGACGGTAATCTTAAATGATGCGGAAAAAAAGTTTAAAGCCAGGATTGAAGAAGCAATAAACGAGAAACTATAATTACTTCACCAAAAAATCATTGCTGCGCAGCACCCTGTTTATCTTTTCAAAGAAATCTTCTGCATTGAAGGGTTTTGGGATAAATTCATTAAAACCGGCTTTGTAAAAATCCTCCAAGTTTTCTTCTATGGTAATGGCGGTCAAAGCTATTATGGGTACTGTCTTATTGAATTCCCGAATTTTTTTGGTAGCTTCAATTCCACTTATTCCCGGCATGTGGATGTCCATCAATATTACATCAAAATTTTCTTCATTCGCATGTTTTATAGCATCTAGGCCATTATCAACAACGGTGCAGATCATTTTCTTTTTCTCAAGAATCTTTTTGGTGATCATTTGGTTGATTTTGTTGTCCTCAACTATCATAACCGCTTTGTCCTCAAATATGTCGTTCTCTAGTACAACCTCTAGATTTTTAAAATCGGTTGGTTTGCTTTCAGTCTCTGCAATCTCATAACTTATATTGAACCAAAATTTGGAACCCTCTCCTAACTTACTCTCCAAAAATATTTTGCTGCCCATAAGTTCCAACAGGTTTTTTACAATGGAAAGTCCTAGGCCGGTCCCCCCATATTTTCGGTTTATTTGAAGGGAGCCTTGTGAAAAGGATTCAAAAATAGTGTTCTGTTTCTTTTTCGAAATACCATCTCCAGTATCTTCCACCTCAAAATGGACAACTACCTTTTTTGCACTTTTTTCAGCATTTTTAACCCGAACCCAGATATCACCATTCTCAGTAAATTTGATAGAATTGCTAATTAAATTAATGAGGATCTGAGATATTTTCAATGAATCTCCAAGTACATCTTGTGGTAAAGTTGGGTCATATTCATAATGTATATTGTTGTTCTTTACCTCTGCGGATTTTTTTAGTGCGATTAATACCCCATCAATACGTTTCTTTAAGTTAAAAGGAGCTTTCTCAATCTCCACTTTATTTGCTTCTAACTTGTTAAGATCAAGTATATTATTAAYTAACGAAAGTAGATACTCCCCTGAAAATTTAAGGGAATTCAAGTGTTCTTTTTGTTCCGGTTTGGGGTCTTCTTCAAGGAGGAGGTGCGTCAATCCTGTAACTGTATACATGGGCGTTCGCAGCTCATGTGTAATGGTTGAAAGAAACTGTGCCTTAGCTTGGGATGCTTTTTCAGCATTTTCCTTTGCCTCCTGCAGCTCGGTGTTTTTATCTTGTAAAAGTTCGTTGGCCTTTGCCCTTAAGTTGTTGTTTTTATAGAGTGAAAGCGTTAAAAGCGATAATATTAATATTAAAGCAATACTGAGCCATCCGGTGAGCTTTCCAAAAAAGAGTGATTTTTCCTGTTTGCTTAGATCATCCTGTTGGCTTGCTATTATTTCGTTCAAGTCGCCAATGGCAGATTCTGCCTGTATGCCACGTTCAATTGCTTTTAGGTGGATTTGCCGTAATGAATCTTTTTGTGTAAGGTAATATTTGAGTTCTTCCTCGGCCTTGTCGTTTCTTTTTTCGGCAATTAATATTTGAGAATTGATTCGATGATTTTCAACAAGAAATTTTGTGAAGCCTTGCGAATATGAAATTTCCGAAATTTTATTCAACAATTTTTTTGCCTCTTCCAGAGGATTGGGATATACTTCGGGATCTACCAATGAAAGAGCATCGGCCAGATAAGTGTATGCATTTACTTCTTGATAAAGCATTCCCTGCTCTTTAAAACTTTGTGCAGCAGGCTTTAAATATGAAATAGCTTCTTTATAATTGCCCAAGCGAATTTCTAATAGTCCCTTTCCATAGAGAACTTTTGCCCGACTTTTTTCATCCTTGAGATCGGTATAAATAGAGTCGGCCATGCGCAAATATTTTTCGGCGCTTTCTATATTTCCTTGCGCTACAAGGATTAAACCATATAAGTTATAAGCTTTACCCAGCCTGTAAAAATTTTTATAGGTTTCGCCATTATCAATAGCTTTTTGGGTTTCTTCAATGGCTTTGTCAAAATATTCCAGATTATAAAAAAGTTCAGCGATGCTTAACTCTACATCTGGCTTATAGCTTTTATATTTTGGGAGCATTGCCAACTTGTTGGCATCATTTAGATTCTTGACGGCTTCCATGAAATTTTCGGTTTCCACGGCCTTGCTGGCGGAATATTGCAGCTGTTTTATTGCCACAATGGTATCCTGGATTTGGATGGGAAAAGATTTAACTGAAACCAGCAAACACAAAACAAGGGGCAAGAAAATCTTGTATTTTAAAATCAGTTGGTGCATCGGTTAGTTTAAAGGGCAATAAATATAGTTATTTCACGGAAATTCTATCAATTAAATCTATAATTCTGGACGAATAGCCAATTTCGTTATCGTACCATCCAATTATTTTTACCATTTTGCCAATTACTGAGGTCATTCCCGCATCAAAAATACATGAGTGGGTATTGCCTACAATATCTATGGAAACGATGGGGTCTTCAGTATATTGAAGAATTCCTGCAAGTGAATTTTCTGAAGCCTTTTTGAAGGCATTGTTTATTTCTTCAATGGTTACCTCTTTTTTTACGTTTAAGGTTATATCTGTTAATGAGCCATCTGGCACGGGAACGCGGATGCCGCAACCGCCAATGGCATCTGAAAGTTCTGGAAAAATTTTGGTCAATGCTTTTGCAGCTCCAGTTGTTGTGGGAACAATGGATTGGCCGGCAGCCCTAGCTCTTCTTAAATCCCTATGGGGCTGGTCGTGTAAGCTTTGATCTGTTGTGTAGGAGTGGACTGTGGTTATATATGCTTGTTCAATACCGCAAAGCTCATGGATTATTTTAAGCATAGGTGCGGCATTGTTTGTCGTGCAGGAAGCATTTGAAATAATCAAATCATTAGCATTCAGGATGCTGTCATTTACGCCTACTACGACCGTTTTTATGTCATCTTCCAAAGGAGGAACGGAAAGAATCACTTTTTTTGCACCGTTTTTCAAATGGGTTTCTAGCTGTTTTTTGGACTTAAATTTCCCTGTGCATTCAATTACGAAATCTATATCTTTCCACGATAAGGCCTCTAGATTTTTTTCCGAAGTAAATGTTACTTTATGGCCCGAAACATTAATTTCGTTTACCGTATGCGAAATTTCTTCCTTTAAAACCCCGTGGATACTGTCATACTTTAATAGATGACTCAAGGTTTTCGTGTCGGCCAGATCATTTACCGAAACAACCTCAATGGAAGGGTGGTTCAGTAATAATCTAAAAAGATTGCGGCCAATGCGGCCAAAACCATTAATCCCAACAGCTGTTTTCTTTTCCATTTTAAGAAATTGGTAATTTATTAAGTAAGATGTTTTTGCGCTTTATACGAGGAACGCACCAAAGCACCGCTTTCCACGTGTCGGAAACCCATTTCCAAGCCAATGCTTTCATATTTTTTAAATTGCTCTGGTGTTATAAATTCTTTAACCGGAAGGTGTTTTTTTGAAGGTTGCAAATATTGACCAATAGTTAAAATATCCAAACCTACATTTTTCAAATCCTCCATGGTTTGTAAAACTTCGTCTTCATTTTCACCCAAACCTAGCATGATGCCACTTTTGGTTCGCGGCATTCCGGATTGTTTCAAATAATTTAAAACTTCAAGGCTTCGTTCGTATTTTGCTTGAATTCTTACTTCTCGTGTCAATCGTTTTACAGTTTCCATATTGTGGCTCACCACTTCAGGTTGCACGGCAATTATTCTGTCTATATTTCGCGTGTTGCCCTGAAAATCGGGTATCAAGGTTTCCAGGGTTGTTTCTGGATTCATCCTGCGTATTGCCTTAACGGTTTCTGCCCAAATAATGGAACCCATATCTTTTAAATCGTCACGGTCTACGGAAGTTACAACGGCATGTTTGATATTCATGATTTTTATAGAGCGTGCCACTTTTTCGGGCTCGTCCCAATCTACGGTTTCAGGGCGTCCTGTTTTTACCCCACAAAACCCGCAAGAACGGGTACAAATGTTTCCCAAAATCATGAAGGTGGCTGTACCTTCGCCCCAGCATTCACCCATATTTGGGCAACTGCCGGAGGTGCAGATTGTGTTAAGTTTGTACTTATCTACCAAGCCGCGCAATTCGGTATATTTTTTTCCGGTGGGAAGCTTAACGCGCAACCATTTTGGTTTCGGCGCGGGTTTTTGAATTTCCAAAGTTTCTGTGCTCATAAGGGAAACAAAAGTACGAAAAAAAGCACCCTGACTCCCAAAAGGAAAACTCCATTTTTTTCTTGTAATTTGGAATTTGACTTTCGTTAAAAATTTCTCTTTAGTCTTTTTTGGTAATAATTTCAGCCAAAAGTTTTCTTGCGCGCAGCAAGCGAACCTTAACATTGTTAAGTGGCTCTTCCAACGTTTCGGAAATATCATTGTAGCTCATTTCCTGAAAATACCGAAGATTGATTACCTCTTGGTAATGTGGTTTTAACTGTTTTATGTAGCGCAGCAACTCATCGAGGTTTTGTTCCCGAATTAATTTATCCTCGGGAGTGGGTGAGTGGTCTGCTATTTTTTGTATCTGCTCGTTTGAAGTATCAGTAGTGTTTGAATAAATGGAGGCGTTTTTTTTACGCGTTTTGTCTATTTGGATGTTTTTTGAAATTGTAATTAGCCATGTTGAAAAGGTATATTTTTCGTCAAAAGTTTCAATTTTATCAAAAGCCTTCGCAAAGGTTTCAATAGTAATATCTTCTGCTTCGTGCTCGTTCCGCACTCTTTTCATTTGGAAACCAAACACTTCATTCCAATAATAATCCAGCAAAAATTTGAAAGCGCCCTGCTTTCCTTTTTTTGCTCTTTCAATATGAAGTGTTATTTCTTCCGAAGTTATTTCCATTGTGCGTTTTTTTCGCCGCTGTTGGAAATAAAGATACTTATTTGCGTGAAGACTAAAAACAATTCGTAAAAAGGAATGAGCAAAACGAGATCCTGCTCTTTTAGTTTTTTGGCCGCAGTGCCAATTATAATATATTGTAGGAGGAGCCTAATAAAAATTATTGCCAATGCGAAATACCAAAATTCGGTGAACAAGTTAGCGATGCCAAGCAACCAGAAAAAAAGATTGCCTAGATAATAAGTTCCTAAAAGCAGACGATGCTTTGGCTTATAAAGCTTGGCCGTGGAATAATGTCTCTTTTTTTGGATAAGCCATTTCTTCTTTTTCTGCTTCGGAAGTGAATATGTAAAGGCTTTTGGTTCTATGCAAATAGCCACATTTTTTGAGGTTGCGGCTTCATTCACGAATAGGTCGTCATCACCCGAGGGGATTTTGATGTGGCTCATAAAACCGTTGTTTTCATAATAAAGATTACTGGTATAGGCCAGATTGCGCCCCACGCCCATGTATGGGGTTCCCGCTTCGGCATACGAAAAATATTGAACAGCAGTCATCAATGTTTCAAAACGGATTATCTTATTTAATAATCCGGGCTGTTTTTCATAAGCGCCGTAGCCCAAAATCAATTGTTTCTCTTCTGAAAATTTTGAAGCCATCGTTGCCAGCCATGCCCTTGAGGCTGGGTAGCAATCGGCATCGGTAAAAATGAGGCGTGTGTTTTTTGAACGTTTTATTCCTAAGGTAAGTGCGTACTTTTTATTGGCCCAAAAAGCTTCGTTGTTTTTTACGTTTACGATCTGAATTCTAGGGTCGTTTTCGGCGAAAGCTTCCATAACGTCCAGTGTTTCATCTACGGACGCATCATTTATAAGAATAATCTCAAAATTTGGATATTCCTGTTGTTGCCAAAGCGGAATGTGTTTTTTTAAGTTTTCAGCTTCATTTTTGGCACATACTATTAAGGAAACGGGATGATTTTCTGAAGTGTTTTTTTCAGAAGGTTTTAAAAGTGAAAATTTTGAAAAGAGCAGGTAATATGCACAGTTAATCAACGCAATTGCGCCGAAAACGTAAAGTAGCACCATAGGGATTTACGATTTTTTGATTAACGATTTAAGATTGAAGAATTAAAGAGAAGGGCTTTATTTGGAATTTGATGTTTCCAGTTTGTGGCTTTCTTCTACGCAGCTGTCAAACTGGTCCGGAGTTTTTCCGCAAAAACCACAAGTTTCACCTTCTTTATTCAAAAATGGACTTTGGCTTGCACAGGTTCCGGCAAATTTTCCATCTTTTTTTGCCCAGATTTTTATGGCGATGCCCGCAACGCCAAGCAGTAATAATGCTAAAGTGATAAGTAAAAGTTTCATCCTCGTAAATTAGGCTACAAAAATACAATCTTTCTTTTTGTTGTGCTTGTATTTTAAGTATTTTTAGCCTCACTTATAAATAATTTAACGATGCAAAAACCATTTACTTTTTTAGCTTTAATGATGATTTTCTGTTTGATGGTTTCATGTAAAAATGAAACACAGAATGGTGAAGAGAAAAATAACACCACTGAAATTGCAGAAAAACCAATAGTGAAAAGAGCTGAAAAAAAGGATTTGACTCCAGAGGATATTGAAATGCTCAACAGCCTTATGGCGCGAATCATTGTTGAGCCTGAGCTTAAAAAATTTGCCAGTTATACAGTGAGTGCTGGTTTAACAGATTTACTTTCTAACAATGCAGGGCCTTTTACCGTTTTTGCACCATCAAATGCAGCTTTGGAATCTTTAACTGTAGAAAAAAGAAAATTCTATTCAAGCCCAGACAATAAAGCAAAGCTTGAGGAATTTTTGAAATCTTATATAGTAGAGGGGAAAATGGACAAGGAAACATTGGTCCAAACCATCACTAAGAATGGAAAAGCAAATTTAAAGACGCTGGAAGGCAGTATGCTCGTGGCAACCAAATCTGGCGAAGAAATTAGTATTACCGATGATAAAGGTGTTAAGGTTCAAATTATAAAAGGTAGTATTGCAAGCTCAAATGGAGCGGTTTATGTTGTGAATGGTCTGCTGCACTTAAACTAAAAGACATTTACTTCTGCTTCAATAAATATTCCAGTCAATTCCTTAACCTTTTTTTGAATGTCTATAGCAAGTTGCCAAATTTCTTTTCCGCTTGCTTTTCCGTAATTCACTAAAACCAGGGCTTGGTTTTTGTGTACCCCCGCATCGCCAAATCGCTGGCCCTTAAACCCTGCTTTTTCAATCAGCCAGCCAGCGGGTATCTTAAATGCTGTAGGCGAAACCTCATAGAATGGAGCTTCCGGAAAATTTCTTCGGAACTCTTGAAACGTTTCCGAATCAACAACCGGATTTTTAAAGAAACTACCGCTGTTGCCCAACACTTTTGGGTCTGGAAGTTTCGATTGGCGAATAGTGATAACCGCTTCAGAAATGTCCTTAATTGTGGGTTTCTCAATGTTTTTTTCAGATAATACCTTCTTAATATCCCCGTAGGAAACAMYARTTTYWYSSTCYMNTCWWTNGKCRAMCKMAMARYAWYRCYRKYARYKMTMTAYTYTSSCTTMRMWKCMMTYYTSAMMAWWGAATTTCGGTATTCAAAAGCGCATTCATCTTTTGCAAATTCTCGTTCTTTTAAAGTTTGAATTTCAACCGTATTGCAGCTTACAAACGTATCCTCCAGTTCCACGCCATAAGCACCAATGTTTTGAATAGGTGCCGTGCCCACATTACCTGGAATTAAGGAAAGGTTTTCTAAACCTCCAAAATCCTTTTCGATACAATATGTAACAAACTCGTGCCAGTTTTCGCCAGCCATTGCTTTTACAAAAACTTCAGCTTCGGTCTCTTTCAGAATTTCAATTCCTTTTAGATTTATGTGAACAACAAAAGCGTCCAGATCGCCAGTAAGAAGCATGTTACTGCCACCTCCCAAAATAAAAAGTTCTTTGGAAGGGTTTTGTGAAAGTGCCTGTTTCAGTTCAGTTATAGTTTTAACCGAAACAAAATAACGGGCGTTGCAGGCTATGCCAAAGGTATTGTGGTTTTTAAGCGATTTGTTTTCTTCAACGCGCATCAATCCTTATATTTTTGAAGCGCAAGTTTTAAGATTTCTACTGCGCGAATAAGGCTTTCCTTTTTTAAAACATAGGCAATGCGCACTTGGTTCAAACCAACGCCAGCGCTGGAATAGAATCCGGCTGCGGGCGCAACCATAATCGTTTCGCCATTATCATCAAATTCTTCTAAAAGCCATTGCGCGAAGGCATCACTATTTTTAACAGGAAGCTGAACAATACAGTAAAAGGCGCCTTTTGGTTCGCCCACCTGCACACCGGGAATGGCTTTAAGTGCCGCTACCAAAGTATTTCTTCTATCCTGATATTCGGTAATCACCTCGTCAAAATAACTTTGGGGCGTCTGCAGCGCAGCTTCGCTTGCAATCTGTGCAAACGTTGGAGGGCTCAAACGTGCTTGGGCAAACTTTAAAGCGGTGGCGATAACCTGTTTGTTTTTTGAAACCAAGCAACCAATGCGCGCGCCACACATGCTATACCTTTTTGAGACCGAATCGATAATAATTCCGTTTTCTTCCAGACTTGGTTCTTCAAGGATTGAAAAATGTTTATAGCCGTCATAGGTGAATTCACGGTACACTTCATCGGCCACCAAGAATAAATCGTGCTTCTTTACAATTTGGGCCAAGGTCTGTATTTCTTCTTTTGAATAAAGATATCCGGTAGGGTTGCCAGGGTTACAGATAAGAATAGCTTTGGTTTTTGGGGTAATAAGTTTTTCAAATTCTGAAATTGGAGGTAAGGCGAAGTTGTCTTCGATTTTTGAAATTACGGGAACAATCTTAACGCCGGAAGCCGTTGCAAAACCATTGTAGTTAGCGTAAAAAGGTTCGGGAATAATAATTTCATCATCGGCATCGGCAATGGTTCCCATTGCAAACAGAAGTGCTTCGCTTCCGCCCGTTGTGACGATAATATCGTGAGCTTCAACTGGAATATTATTATTCTTATAATAATTGGCAATCTTTTCACGGTATTCCTGCGAACCTTCAGAACGGGTATAGGCAAGAATCTCCAAATGGTGGTGCGCCACGGCATCCATAGCAATCTCTGGCGATTTTATATCGGGCTGGCCTATGTTAAGGTGATAAACGGTTTTATTTGCTTTATAGGCTTTTTCGGCGTAGGGAACCAGTTTTCGGATGGGTGATTCCGGCATGTGCTTTCCCTTGTTTGAAACTGAAGGCATAGTAAATTTGTTTATGGCAAAGTTGCAAAATATATTTTATAAAATCACTCTGCCCGAAACAACATTCACCTTTTTTTTATATCTTCAAATGTTTACAAAGAAATTATTAAAATCTTGCAAAAAGTCTTTGTTTTTTTTATCTGTTGTTGTTTTTCTGCTGCCTTGGGGGCACAGACAGGCTTTTTTCTTCAGTCAAATAAAAAAAGGGAGAAAATTCCTTTTAAGCTTGTAAACAATCTCCCAATTGTCCAGATTGAAATCAACGGTACCCCGCTTTCCTTTATTCTGGATACAGGGGTGAAATCTACTATCCTTTTCAGCCTGGAGGAGGCTGACAGTTTACAACTCCGCAATACTACACCGGTTTTTTTACAAGGCTTGGGGTCGGGTGGCGCCGTTCAGGCTTTAAGGAGTTTGAACAATAAATTAAGAGTGGGCAATGTTATCGATAACGACCATGATTTATATATAATTTTTGACAGCACGCTTAATTTTTCACCAAGAATGGGTATTCCCGTTCACGGAATTTTGGGGAATGAATTTTTTCAGAATTTTATCGTGAAGATTAATTACACAGCGGAAGTTATAACTGTCTATAACTCTAAAAAATACAAGCTAAAACCCTGTAAAAAGTGTGAGGACTTGCCATTGAACTTTGTAAGTGGTAAACCCTATGTTACATTTCAGGTTGAATCTGAAGCCTCTAAGGAAAAGGAAGAAGTAACACTTTTGGTAGATTCTGGATCCAGCGATGTTATGTGGCTTTTTGATAAAGATGGTTTCATAAAGGAGTTGCCAAAAAAAAATTATTATCAAGATTTTTTGGGACTGGGTCTTAGTGGAAATATCTATGGAAAGCGCACAAGAATACCTGGTCTTTTAATAGGAAGTTTTTATCTAAATAATGTGAATACATCCTTTCCGGAAGAAGATGCCATTCTTAGGGCCCGCTACTATGAAGAACGTGATGGCAGCGTAGGTGGAGGTTTCTTAAGCAGGTTTACCGTAACATTTGATTATGGCAACAAATTGGTTCGCTTTAAGAAAAATCATACGTTCAAGGATTCTTTTAACTATAATATGAGTGGCCTTACATTGGAGCATGAAGGGATGGAACTCGTAAAAGAAGAAAGACAGGCTGTGGTAAATTCAAACAGGGGAAATACAAATGAAAGTTTAACGATGAACAGTATCTCCATTACTACAGAAGTGCATTTATCATTAGTGCCAAAATATGTAGTTGCAGATGTACGTGAAGGCTCCCCAGCAGCTTTAGCCGGAGTTATAAAAGGAGATGAAGTCATTACCATAAACGGTAAGCCCTGCTATCAATATAAATTATACGAATTGATAGAAATGTTTTCATCTGATGAAGGCAGGAGAATATCCCTCGAAGTTAAAAGAGGAGGATATATTAATAAAATAAAATTCTATTTAAGAAGTGTGTTCTAAAAAAAAATCTGGTTGTAGCATCAATGCTTCAACCAGATTTTTTTAAATAGTAAAGTTTATTTAACTTTTTTCCAACACACTGCTGGAGTCGCTCATAACCTCACCTTTTATTTTTAAAGCCACCATTGGCTCGCTTGCATTAGAGTAAACGGTAACAGTTTTTCTGATTGGTCCCACACGGTTTGTGTCATACTTAACTTGGATAGTGCTACTTGCTCCAGGAGCAATAGGGCCATCTGGTTTTTTCGGGACAGTACAACCGCAACTGGATTTTACATCGCTAATAATAAGTGGGGCATCACCAGTATTGGTGAACTCAAAAACACGAACGCCGTCACTGCCTTTTGCAATGGTGCCGTAGTCCACGGTGTCTTCCTTGAAACTGATTTTTGCTTGTTGCGCTTGCGCTGCAAAGCCAATTAAGGCAACAAGAGCTATAAGAGCTAATTTTTTCATGATTTTGTTTTTTTAATGTATGCTAAAGTATAGAACTTTTAATCAACCTGCAAAATAACTTATTCACTTTTATTATCCTACGGATATAATTACTTTTGCAACTCATTACTCAAATATCAGACCAAAGTATGGCTTTAGAAGCAAAATATAATGCAAAACAGATTGAAAACAAGTGGTATAGCTACTGGTTAGAGAATAAATATTTCCATTCTGAAGTAGATAACAGGACGCCATACACCATCGTTATTCCGCCGCCAAACGTTACGGGAGTTTTGCACATGGGCCATATGCTCAACAATACCTTGCAGGATGTTTTGATCCGCCGTGCGCGCCTACAGGGGTTCAACGCTTGTTGGGTACCGGGTACAGACCACGCTTCTATTGCTACCGAGGCGAAAGTGGTGGCAAAATTAAAAGCTGAAGGCATTGATAAAGCAACACTTACCCGCGAAGAATTTTTGGAGCATGCTTGGGAATGGACCCACAAACACGGTGGAATAATTTTGGAACAGTTGAAGAAATTGGGTGCATCCTGCGATTGGGAGCGAACCAAGTTCACTATGGATGAAGATATGTCAGCCTCCGTAATAAAAGTATTTGTGGATTTGTACAGAAAAGGAAACATTTACCGCGGCTACAGAATGGTAAATTGGGATCCWSAGGCAAAGACCACGCTTTCGGACGAAGAGGTTATTTACGAAGAAAAACAAGGCAATTTATATTACCTAAATTATAAAATTGAAGGTAGCAGCGACACTTTGACCATTGCTACAACGCGCCCTGAAACCATTTTGGGTGATACAGCCATCTGCATCAATCCAAACGATGAACGTTTTACACACCTTCGCGGAAAAAAGGCAGTCGTTCCTGTTTGTAATCGTGTGATTCCGATTATAGAAGATGAATATGTAGATGTGGAATTCGGTACGGGTTGTTTAAAAGTAACTCCCGCCCACGACGAAAACGATAAAATGCTGGGCGACAAGCACAATCTGGAAATCATTGATATTCTTAATGACGATGGCACATTGAACAGTTTCGGCCTTCATTACGAAGGAAAAGATCGATTTGTGGTACGGAAGGAAATTGTAAAGGAACTTGAGCAGTTGGGCGTGATTTCAAAAATTGAAACCCATATGCACAAGGTTAGTACTAGTGAACGTACTGGCGCGGTAATTGAACCAAAACTCAGCGACCAATGGTTTCTTAAAATGAAGGAACTTGCACAACCGGCCTTGGACGCAGTACTTGAAAAAGATGTAAACCTCGTCCCTGAAAAATTTGTAAACACCTATCGCCACTGGATGGAAAACGTTCGCGATTGGAACATTTCACGCCAACTTTGGTGGGGGCAACAAATTCCCGCATATTTCTATGGAGATGGGAAAGAGGAATTCGTAGTTGCCGAAACTATTGAAGAAGCGGTAAAACTTGCAAAAGACAAAACCAACAACCAGCAACTAACAGCTGGAAATCTAACCCAAGACCCCGATGCGCTAGACACGTGGTTCTCTTCCTGGCTGTGGCCCATCAGTGTTTTCAACGGAATCTTGGAGCCTGACAATAAAGAAATCAATTATTACTACCCTACAAATGATCTGGTAACTGCCCCTGAAATTCTTTTCTTTTGGGTGGCGCGAATGATTATTGCTGGTTATGAATACCGAAATGAAAAACCTTTCACCAATGTTTATTTAACGGGAATAGTCCGCGATAAGCAGCGCAGAAAAATGAGCAAATCATTGGGTAATTCCCCTGATCCTATTGAATTGATGGATACCTACGGTGCCGATGGCGTGCGTGTAGGGATGCTTTTAAGCTCGCCAGCTGGAAACGATTTAATGTTTGATGAAGACCTATGCAAACAGGGGAGTGCCTTTGTAAACAAGATTTGGAACGCCTACCGTTTGATTGATGGATGGGAGGTTGATTTGGAAAAAGAACAATCACAAAGTGACATCATTGCCCTAAAGTGGTACCGAAGCAAATTTCAGAAAACGCTTGCCGAAATTGAAGATCACTATAGCAAATACCGCATCAGTGATGCTTTAATGGCGACCTATAAATTGGTTTGGGACGATTTCTGTTCGTGGCTTTTGGAGATGGTGAAACCACCTTTCGGGGAAAAAATTTCCGAAAAAACTTATCTGGAAGTAATATCCGTTTGGGAAGATAATTTGAAAATATTGCACCCTTTCGTGCCTTTCATTTCAGAAGAAATCTGGCAGCACATCACCCAGCGCGACATTTCCGAAGCCTTAATCATTGCCGAGTGGCCAAAACAGCAAGATTTTGACGAAAAAATAATTAAAGACTTCGAGTTTGCTACTGAAGTAATCTCTGGAATTCGTACCATTCGCAAGGAGAAGAATATTTCCTTTAAGGATGCCATCAAACTTTCCGTACTCAATAAAGACAATGCGTCAAATAGGTTTGATKCCGTAATTGCAAAGCTGGGGAACATTTCAGAATTGACCTACATTTCAGAAAAACTGGAAGGCGCACTCACGTTCCGCGCAAAGAGCAACGAATATTTCATACCGATTGCGGGCGCTATAAACGTTGAGGAAGAAATTGCCAAGCTTTCGGAAGAATTGAAATATACCGAAGGTTTCCTGAAAAGTGTACAAGGTAAATTGAAAAACGAACGTTTTATAAGCGGCGCTCCCGAACAGGTTGTTGCTCTTGAGAAACAGAAAGAAGCCGATGCCCTTGCAAAGATTGAAACCTTAAAAGCCAGTTTGGCCGGATTAAAATAGATTTTTTGTTAGACTTTGCAATTGCAATTTTAAAAATTTGATTAGAAGACGTTAAAATTTCTTAATTTCTTCTAAAGCAAGGTTAATTTTCCACTTTTCAAAGCTATTTGCCCGTAACTTGTTGCAAAACAATACCATTATGGACCAATCAAAGTATGAACAAATGCAAGGGATGCTCCACAAACTGGAAGACATCAAAAATAGCCAAAAAAGTATTATTGACAAGATTAACCATGTAAT
Organism: Aequorivita sp.; assembly: GCA_002733915.1. Taxonomy (GTDB): domain Bacteria; phylum Bacteroidota; class Bacteroidia; order Flavobacteriales; family Flavobacteriaceae; genus Aequorivita. Next base: position 287,104 of record NVXN01000001.1, on the reverse strand, counting down.
CACGGACCTTTTTCAGCATCCAGACAAAGACCTTGAAAAGGCGATGGAGAGCGCACACGAACGTGCTTCAGAAAATGTGGATAAAATCCGCGAGGCCATAGAGGAGTATGAAATAAAATTCAACAAGGCCCAACAGGCCTAATTATTTACGGTATAAAAAGTATTGGTTAACAGCTTCAATATAAAGTTGTTTGGCCTCATCTTCGGTAAGACCCCGCGTTTGAAAAAGCGCATTGGTCTTAAAAGCAGAAATATGTGGTTTACCACCACTGGGAGTGTCAGCATCATTTGTTGCACGTTTGTAGTATGCATACAGGCGTAATAAAACATCTGCCGGAAATGGTTCCGTGTGTTCATTGATGCTCTTCACGGCATTATTAAAGGCTATGTCAAGCTCTTCTGAGGTCATTATTTCTCTGCAATTATTGATATTCCACCTTTTACCTTTTGGTTAAGGGTTACCTTTATTTTTGCATCTAGTGGAAGAAATATATCTACGCGTGATCCAAATTTTATAAATCCACTATCTGAAGCTTGCTCCACTTCTTGGTTTACTTCGGCATAATTCACAATTCGCTTTGCCATAGCTCCCGCAATCTGCCTGAAAAGGACATCTCCGAAAGTCTCGTTATTTACAACTACCGTAGTACGTTCATTTTCTTCTGAAGATTTAGGATGCCAAGCCACTAAAAATTTCCCGGGATGATATTTGCTGTAAACCACTTTTCCGCCCACGGGATAACGCGTAACGTGAACGTTTATAGGGCTCATAAAAACAGAGACCTGCAATCTTTTATCGTTGAAATATTCCTTTTCGAAAACTTCTTCAATAACCACCACTTTTCCATCTACCGAGGAAAGAACGCGTTCAGGATGTACCAAAAAGTTTCTCTTTGGATTTCTGAAAAACTGCAAAACTAACAGCAAAAGAATTATAAGAGCTATAATAATTCCACCTCGAATGGTGGGATTTTCAACAAAAACATTTGCCAAGAGGCTAAACCCGATAACAACTACCAGTACAATAAATATAATTTTAAAACCTTCTTTATGAAACATTGTCAACAATTAATAAAAACGCATAAACAAAAGGACTTGCGTAAACGATGCTATCCAGTCTATCATATAATCCGCCGTGACCCGGCATAATGATTCCGCTATCCTTGACACCCGCCTGTCTTTTAAATTTTGATTGAATCAAATCACCAATTGTACCGAAAATAGACACAAGTAGTGCCATGACTATCCAGGTCCATAGCGGATATTTTTCGGCATCTATTGGGCTGTAACTTACCAATACTTTAAAGATAATAAATCCTGCCAAAAGAGCCCCCAACATGCCCCCAACAAAACCTTCAATTGTCTTTTTAGGCGAAACACGCTCTAATAGTTTATGTTTCCCTAAATTTTTGCCTATTAAGTACGCAAAGGTATCGTTGCTCCACACCAATATGAARACCGCTACAATTATTTCTGGCATAAACTTGCCATCAATATTCATTATAGGAATCAGGGTAAGAAACACAAATCCACTGATTATGTAGAATATTACGGTAATATATTTCTTCTTTTCAAACATTGGGATTTTGCTGGTCCACAGTACATCCTTTAAAAGATATAGGTTCACAAAACCACTTAATATCAAAAAGAGATACACTGCATTGTCGGCAAATACATTATAACTCAGAAAGTAAAAAGCTGCGGCAAGTAGAAAATAGGCTAGATAGCTGGTAAGGCGCACCAACTTTAAGTATTCACTTAAGGTAATCACTGCCAATACGAAGAAAAGTCCCATAAACCATTCGCGCGAAGTAAACATTGCAAAAATGATGATCGAAATGTATAATACGCCCGAGAGGGTCCGTACGAGAATTTCCTTCATATTATAAGTCTTCCAGTAGCAGCAAATATAGGTTTTTTGTGCTACTTCCATAACTCATAAAATCCTTTTCTTTTTCGGTTTCAAAGTCTTGAATAGTAGTGATGTTACTCGGAATGTAGCTGGAACTTTGGTTTTTTATAATCCGCAACCCCTCGCTAATGGTGTCAACAATTTGGCTGGTAGTGGCAAGAATAATCACATTAAAAGGAAGCTCTTTTAGTTTTTTTTCTTTGATTTGATTGGAGGATAGCAATATGGAACCGTTAGTGGCTATAAGCGATTCGCACTTGGAAAGAAAAAATTTTGAATCTGTTTTTTTAACAAAATTGAGATTAAAACCATCAAATTTTTGGCACAGCTGTTCGTTTATACAAAACACATCCTGCTCGTACCAATCGTTTTCCAACATTATATTGTCAAAAGCTTCGGTTACCTCTTCCCAGTTTTCACAATAAATAAATTTTCCGCCGTTGTTCTTGAAATTATAGGTGAATTTTTCGTCAATGGGAAGTTTCTGTTCTGGGTAATAACTGCTGTGTTCGGCTTTTTCGGCTCTTTTGGCCTTCTCTGCCGATTTTTTATAATTAGGGTTTAAAAGTCTTTTGAATAGACTCATTAATAATCAATTGAGGAGTTCATAATATATACGTTAAACTTCAAATATATAAAATCTATACTGAAGTATTGTTACGTGCAAAACAAAGTTTAAATACAATGCCAAAAATGGCAACATTAGCTTGTTGCCACTCTTGGTGCTTCTTCTGGCTTTTCGAACGGACGATCGCCAAATATTTTTTGAAGATTGTCCTTAAATATCACTTCTTTTTCAAGAAGTACGTTTGCCAGTTCGGTCAACTTGTCTTTGTTTTCTTCCAAAAGTTTTACGGCGCGTTCGTACTGACTTTCAATAAGTGCTGAAATTTCCTTATCGATCAATTCAGCAGTTTTCTCACTATATGGCTTAGAGAAGTTATATTCAGACTGGCCACTGCTATCGTAATAGGTAAGATTTCCTATTTTATCATTCAAACCATAAATGGTTACCATTGCACGGGCCTGTTTTGTAACCTTTTCAAGATCACTTAGCGCACCAGTTGAAATTCTATTAAAAATCACTTTTTCTGCTGCCCGGCCTCCCAGTGCTGCGCACATTTCGTCCAGCATTTGTTCTGGGTGTATAATTAACCTTTCTTCGGGCAGGTACCAAGCAGCTCCTAAGGATTGTCCACGCGGAACAATGGTTACTTTTACCAAAGGCGCCGCGTGCTCGAGCATCCAGCTTACGGTGGCGTGGCCAGCTTCGTGAAATGCAATGGCGCGCTTTTCGTCCATGGTCATTATTTTGTTTTTCTTTTCCAGTCCACCCACAATTCTATCTACGGCGTCCAGAAAATCCTGTTTGCCAACAGATTTTTTACCGTTTCGGGCAGCAATAAGAGCTGCTTCGTTACAAACGTTTGCAATGTCAGCTCCAGAAAACCCAGGGGTTTGTTTCGACAGAAAATCGGTATCTAAGTTTTCATCTTTTTTGATGGGGCGTAAATGCACTTCAAATATTTCCTTACGTTCGCGCACATCTGGAAGGTCTACATAAATTTGTCTGTCAAAACGACCCGCTCGCATCAATGCTTTGTCCAAAACATCTGCACGGTTTGTTGCGGCAAGTACAATAACATTTGTATTAGTGCCGAAACCATCCATTTCGGTAAGCAATTGGTTCAATGTATTTTCTCGYTCRTCRTTRSWWYYKKRARNAGNNTTMTTCYYSCYWSSKSYACSKMYANNGNCRTCAATYTCRTCRATAAAAATAATTGCTGGAGATTTGTCTTTTGCCTGTTTGAAAAGATCACGCACACGGGATGCACCCACACCCACAAACATTTCAACAAAATCTGAGCCTGAAAGTGAAAAGAATGGCACTTTTGCTTCGCCGGCAACGGCTTTTGCCAAAAGAGTTTTACCTGTCCCGGGAGGCCCTACCAATAAAGCTCCTTTTGGAATTTTACCTCCCAATGAAGTGTACTTGTCTGGGTTTTTAAGAAAATCTACAATTTCCTGAACTTCCTCTTTGGCGCCTTCCAGTCCGGCAACATCCTTGAAAGAAGTTTTCACATCGGTTTTTTCATCAAACAATTTTGCTTTTGATTTTCCAATATTGAACAGTTGTCCGCCAGCTCCACCACCTGCGCCACTGGACATTCTACGCATAATGAAAATCCAAATAGCGATAATAATAACAAATGGTAAAATGCCCATCAGAATATCGCCCCAGACGTTATTGTCTGTTTCGAAATTTAAGGAAGTGGACAGATTGTTTTCCGCTTTTATCTCTTGAAAATCATTTTGAAATAGTTGGAGATCACCAAATTCAAATTGATAATCGGGATCATTTGGACCCGGGGCTAAAAAAGAAGGCGTATTGCCTTTTTTGGAATGAACTTCTTTTTCTTTTGCGGCGTCGGTAAGATAAACTTGTGCAATTTTTTTATTGATGACATCTACTTTCTCAACATCCCCATTTTTCAAAAATTCCTCAAACTTTGCCTGATTGGTTTTTTCAGGCTGAGACCAACTGCCTCCGCCGAATATTTGAATTGCAAAGAACAGCATTATTATTGCTGCGTAAATCCAATAATAAGTGGGTTTGGGTCTTTTTGAATCGTTCTTTTTATTTTTATTTTCTTCAGCCATATGGCAATTCTCTTTTTAGTGTGTTGTTTCTATTTTAACAGATTTTGCATCGCCCCAAAGCCCTTCAATATCATAAAATTCACGAATATGCTTTTGGAAAACGTGTACTACAACGTGAACGTAATCCATAAGTATCCACTCTGCGTTGTCGCTACCTTCAACGTGCCATGGTTTTTCCTTAAGTGCTTTGCTTACTGATTTTTGAACGGAGTTTACAATGGCGTTAACCTGAGTATTGGATGTACCATTGCAGATTATAAAATAGTCACAAACGGTGTTTTCTATTTCCCTTAGGTCAAGAATTTCTATATCGTTTCCTTTTACTTCTTCAATCCCTCGTATAATTTGGGTAATAAGTTGATCTGTTCCTGCTTGTTTTTTCTGCATTAATTATTTTTCTTTTCTTTTTCGCAAAGTTATTACTTTTTTGTTTCTTGAAGCGCCATAAAAGCGAATACTAAACATAATTATCGTTTTGAAGATAATCAAACTTAATGCCATCGATTCCACCAATTCCTACTTAAAGCAATTGTCAAAAGAAACATGCTTGCAGGACGAAACGGTTGTGCTTACAAACCGTCAAATTTCTGGACGTGGACAAATGGGCAATTTATGGCTATCAAGAGAAGGGCAAAGCCTTACATTCAGTATGTTCAAGGCTTTTGATAGACTGCAGATAGAGCGGCAATTTATGATTTCTATGGCAGTTTCTTTGGCTATTGTGAAAGCGCTCAAAAGTCTGAATGTTCCAAATATTTCAATAAAATGGCCTAACGACATATTGTCAGCCAATAAAAAAATTGGGGGGATTTTAATTGAAAACGTACTGGAAGGCAACTATGTAAAGCATTCAATAATAGGAATTGGGCTCAATGTAAATGAAACTGACTTCCTGAAGCTACCGCAAGCTAGTTCACTGAAGCTTGAAACCGGCAAAACTTTTTTTTTGGAGGAAGTATTTCAAAGTATTGTAATTTCAGTTTTTCAAAATTTAAAAGACCTGACACAAAAGAATTTTGAAGATATAAAACTGAAGTATGAAAATGAATTATTTCAAAAAGAGAAAGTTTCGGTTTTTGAAACACCCGATGGTTCACGATTTAACGGAATAATAAATGGCGTTTCTGAAATTGGCGAGCTTTTGGTTGAAACCGAAAACGAAGGATTGCGAAAATTTCAACTTAAAGAGGTTAGGTTAATTTACTAAACCTGTTCTAAATTAGAAGCCAGTGTATCAATAAATTTGGAGATAGGCCCTTTTACCATCATCGCCATCATCGCGTTGAATTCGCCTTCAAAAAGAAGTTCTACGGTTGAACTGTTTTCAGAAACTGCTTCAATATTTCCAGTTAAAGAGAAAGGGATTTTATCGCTAATTGCTCCCAAAACCACTTTGTTCGGTTTTTCAACTTCTTTTACTTCCAAAGCTATTTCGGGCATTCCTTTTAACGCGAAAACAAAAGATTTTTCGCTTAAAACCTCAAATTTGCTAATGTTCTCTGGCATCAAGGTTTCAAAATTCTTTACATCGGCCAAAAAATCACAAAGTTCGGCTGCGGATTTTTGGGCGGTTACTTTTTTGCTGTTTAATTTCATATAAAAAGTTTATAAGTTTAGAAGTTTAAGAGTTTGTAAGTGGTAAATGTGGTGACTGAAAACTGCGACTGAAAACTATTGCCCCCAACTCTCAGGGCTCTCCCGCCATTCCGAAAGCAAAACTGCTTCATCAGCGTTTATATATCTTGACTTTTCGGCCTCTTGGAGCAACATTTCATAATTGCTCAGTGTATTTAAGGTAACGTTTGCGTTCTTAAAATTTTCTTCTGAAGTTTTAAAACCATAGCTGAAAATAGCCATCATGCCTTTTACGTGCGCATTGGTTTCCTTTAAGGCCTCTACGGCCATCAAGCTGCTCTTACCGGTGCTGATCAAATCTTCCACGACTACCACACTGGTATTGGGTTCCAAATGTCCCTCAATTTTATTTTGGCGGCCGTGGCCTTTTGCTTCAGGACGCACATAACAAAACGGCACGTTTAAATAGTCTGCTACCAAAGCCCCCATTCCGATGGCTCCAGTGGCAACGCCGGCAATCATTTCGGGCTTTCCGTACAGTTCTTCAATTTGTTTGGCCAGATTCTCGCGGATGTAGTTGCGAATCATTGGGTAGGAAAGTGTAATGCGGTTGTCGCAATAAATTGGAGACTTCCATCCCGATGCCCATGTAAAAGGGTTTTGTGGTTGCAATTTAATTGCATTAATTTGCAATAGTAACGCAGCGGTTTTTTGCGCCGTTTCTTTGTTTAATATCATTGTGCAAATGTATAAAGTTTTTGTAAAAGATATTCCCATTATTCTTTCCACGGAAAAAAATATTGGGGAGCATTATACTACCATCCCTTTAAAACAAGCACGTTTTAAAAAATTGGTAAAAAAAATAAACAACGGCGAGCTACTCTACGTAAATCTTTACCACAAGAATGCTGAAAAGCTGGAACGTTTTCTAAGAAAGAAAATAAAGGTGGTGGAAGCTGCTGGCGGACTGGTCTATAACAGTAAAAAAGAAATCCTTTTTATACGAAGGAATAAAAAATGGGACTTGCCGAAAGGTAAAATTGAAAAAGGGGAAACCCACCGCGAGGCTGCCATAAGAGAGGTTATTGAAGAAACAGGGGTAAAGGATCTTGAAATCCGGGATTTTTTAATGACAACGTATCACGTTTTTACCCGAAACAATAAATTTCGATTGAAAATAACGTACTGGTACGATATGTTCAGTGATTATGATGGTCCATTGATTCCCGAACCCAAGGAAGGCATCAAAAAAGTAAAGTGGAAGGATTTTGAAAAATCGCAAAAGGCCTTGCAGGATTCCTATGAAAACATAAAATTACTATTTCCAAAGGAATACTTAACCCCCCACCCGAACGATAGGATAACGAAGGTGTGATTTCTCATAATAGGGCGATTGCTTGTGGATCCAGTCCAATTGCGCATACCAGTTATTCGCAAAGGCGGGGTCTGTTTTCTTTATAGCTTCAAATTCTTTTCTTATTGCAGGATTTTCGTTCAAAAATTTTTCAGCCATATCTTCCCACACATAGGGCGAAAAACTTTCTTTTTGCTGAAGGATTGCATCGAAAAAATTCCAGTTGAAAAAAGAGTCGGGAGCAGTAGGTTCGAGGGTTTCCAAAAGATAGCGAACCCCGGGCTGCTGGTTTTTTACTAAAATGTCACCTTTTTTTACTGAAATATTTTCTGTGTTTTTTGATACTTCCGTTTTATAATGAAGGTAATGACCCTCAAAAGGATTTTTAACCGTTTCAAAATTTTTAATGTGATAAACTTCCGCAGTAATTAGAGTGTCTTTTGAAAATTCCGAAAATTCAATGTTGTTCAACTTTAAGAGTTCAATAATATTCCAATACCCCTTCGGAACAATATATGCCGAAGGAATTGTAACGGAATCCGTTGCCTTAAAATGATTGTAATATGTAACGTCTTTCGTAAACGGTTTATCGCGGAAATATTTCAACCGTTTTGCCCCTGTAATTTTGCTCGGAACCATTTTTCCTTCAAAACCTTTAAATTTTAATGTCGAGGTTTTCGAGGAATCCACTGCCCACGAAAGCGGGTAGTAGCTGCCAACTTCATATTTCTCCAAAGCATTTTTTCGAAGGGTTTTTATTGTTTCGGCGTCTTTGTCAGCAATGTTTATAAAACTTTTCATCAATTCATAAGTGCCTTCAACCCTTTGTTTATAGGGTTTTAGCATATGTGTTTCCACGATTAACCCTAAGGAATTGAACAAAGTAGTGTAACCGGAAGAATAGCGCGGCGAATCCATAAATTGAGAGAACCCTTTTTCTGGCACTTGGTTAAAAACGTTTACATAAGGCGTAATGTCCCATTTTTTTTGAAGCAAGGAATTTTCCAATTGTGGCATAAACGAAGTGTGCAGATAGTTGCCCAAATCTCCGCCCAATTTGTTGTGCTGTGTAAAAAGATGGGTAAGCACATATTGATAATCTGCGCCGTTGCTTACGTGATTATCTATAAACAAATCTGGGTTTAGCCAATGAAAAATGTCTGCGAAAGCTCGTGCATTTTTGGTGTCACTTTTTATAAAATCACGATTCAAATCATAATTTCGGGCATTACCGCGAAAACCGTATTCCTCGGGCCCATTTTGGTTGGTTCTGCTTGTGCTGTTTCTATTTAGAGCGCCGCCAATGTTGTAAACAGGAATTGTTGCAATTATAGTATTCTTCGGAACGGGAATTTTATTTTCGGCAAAATCACGAAAAAGTAGCATTGTAGCATCAATGCCGTCTGGTTCTCCGGGGTGGATTCCATTATTTATTAATAAAAGGTTTTTTCCGTTTTTTGAAAAAAATTCTTTTGAGTTATTTTGAACTGTATTTTCGGGATCAAAAACTATCAAATGAAGCGGAAAACCGCTATCGGTCTGTCCCATTTCATAAACCGTTATTGAGGGGAATTTTTTTTCCAGTGCTAAATAATATGCAATTACTTCTTCATACGGTGCAGTTTGTAGGCCGTTTGAAGTTTCAAAAGTGGTGTTTAAATTTTGTGCCGAAATGTTCTGTAGTGCGAAACAAAACAGTAAATAAAGCAGACTGAAATGTAGTAGTGTTTTTTTCATCGAAAATTATATTCACAAATATAGTAAAGGCATAAAAACATTTTTAGGGCTGTGGTAATTTATAAGTCATAAAAAAGCCCCACAAGACTTTGCGGGGCTCAATTAGGTTATTTTAAAAAACTTTATCCGTTCATCGAAATCAAAAATTCTTCGTTGTTTCGTGTCTGTTTAACTCGGTCGTTGATGAATTCCATTGCTTCCACTGGGTTCATATCCGCAAGGTATTTGCGCAATACCCACATTCTTTGAATGGTGTTTTCATCAAGCAGTAAATCGTCACGTCGCGTGCTTGAAGAGGTAAGGTCAATAGCAGGGAAAATTCTTCGGTTGGAGATTTTTCTATCCAACTGAAGTTCCATGTTACCGGTTCCTTTAAATTCCTCAAAAATCACCTCGTCCATTTTAGAACCCGTTTCAGTCAAAGCGGTTGCAATGATACTTAGTGAGCCACCATTTTCAATATTACGGGCGGCACCAAAGAAACGTTTTGGTTTGTGAAGCGCGTTTGCATCTACACCACCACTCAATATKWWACYRCTYSCARKCTSWWYTRTSWYGWAANNSCTYRMGCMAAWCSTKTAATKGNWRWMSRRWMGWATTANNSYMSWTCATGGCCACATTCTACCAAACGCTTTGCTTTGTCAATTACAATGTTTGCCACACGAACGTGCTCACTGGCCTCTTTGTCGAAGGTTGAAGCAACCACTTCACCGCGAACGTTTCGTTGCATATCGGTAACTTCTTCAGGGCGCTCATCAATCAAAAGAATAATTTGATAGACCTCTGGGTGGTTTGCTGCTATTGCGTTTGCAATATCTTTCAACAGCATGGTTTTACCCGTTTTTGGTTGCGAAACAATCATGCCTCGCTGCCCTTTTCCGATAGGTGCAAAAAGATCAATAATTCGTGTTGAAATGGTACTTTGCTTGTCTGCAAGGTTGAATTTTTCCTGAGGGAAAAGTGGGGTTAAATGCTCAAATGATACACGGTCGCGAACCACGTTCGGGTTCAGACCATTTATTTTGTTCACTTTAATTAAAGGGAAATATTTTTCACCTTCTTTTGGCGGGCGCACCTCTCCCAGAACTGTATCTCCAGTCTTTAATCCGAAAAGACGAATCTGCGATTGCGATACATAAATATCATCGGGTGAGGACAAATAGTTATAGTCGCTGGAACGCAAAAAGCCGTAGCCATCCTGCATAATATCCAACACGCCTTCGCTTTCAATAATGCCGTCAAATTCATAATCCGGTTCGCGGTAACGGTTGCGGGAGTCTTTATTTCCGTTATTTCGATTGTCATGCACGTTACCATCTTTTTGTTTGTGGCTTTGGTGCTTTTGGCGATTGTCTGAGTTGTTATTGTCGTTACGTTGGTTTTTCTGACGGTTGTCGTTGCTGCTTGACTTTTGGTGCTGCGGTTTTTTATCACTTTCCTTTTTGTCCTTCCTGTCTTTGTCATTTCTGTCATTGCCGGAACGCTTATCGTCTGTAGGTTTTTTGTCGTCATCACTTTTTTTATCGTGATGCTTTTTTTGAGGCTGAGGTTTTTTGTTCCTATTCTCATTTTTCTGAGGACGTTGTTTTTGATCCTTGGCCGCATTATCACTTGAAGAAGAAGTTTTTTCCTCTTTAGTATCTGGAGAAGACTCTTCGGCTTTAATGACTGCTTTAACCGCTTTTGGGTTAGCAGCTTGATAATCGAGGATTTGATAGACCAAGTCCAATTTTTTTTGGGTGCGGTATTTCGGCACATTAAGTTCTTTGGCTATTTCCTGAAGTTCAGGTAGCTTTTTGCTTTTTAAATCTGAAATTTCAAACATGTAGAAAATACTGTTATTAAAGTTGATACTGTTATGTTCCTTTTGAGAAGGTAAGTACGTTGAAAATTTTTTCGAAGACTAAGTAACCCTTGTTGAGTTGGTTACGAATTGTTACTGCAATAATACAACAATAAATTAAAAAGTACCGTTATTTTTTTTAAAAAGAAACAGTATTTTTGCTGCACATTTTAGTTTTTGCAACATGATTCAACGCATCCAGACCATTTACTTAATCGTTTCCGCACTTATTATGGGAGCCTTATATATGTGGTTTCCCGTTATTTTAGGTGAAGATGGAGCAGCGGTTATGGAGCGTGATGAACCGTTGGTCTTTGGTCTTGTATTTATTTCCATTGCGCTTACTATCATTTCAATTTTAAGTTTTAAAAAACGGCAGTTACAGTTTGTGCTCAACCGTTTAAACATCATATCAAACTTTGTATTACTGGGAGTTTTCGTTTACAGATCGCTTACTTTATCCGGAGAAACATTAGTTTCAGAGAAGGGTATTGGGGTGCTTCTTCCCATCATTTCTATCGTATTTTTAGTGCTGGCCAACAAGGCCATAAAAAGGGATGAGGACCTCGTAAAATCTGTTGATCGTTTACGGTAAACCAATCTTGGTATATTAGTGCAAGACCCCCGGAGTATGCCAACTTCGGGGGTTTTTTGTTTTCAAATATTTTTCCAATTCCTAATTCCTTTTCGCTTTTCGCCAAAAACTATTTCTCAAATTCAATAACTTCCAGATTCTGGATTTTTTCGCCATCAATCTCAAACCGAAGCATAGTTCTCACTTTTTGAAAACCGTGTTTTCCCACCGCACCGGGATTCATATGAAGCAGTCCGGCGGTTTTATCGGGCATGACCTTCAAAATATGCGAATGGCCACAAATAAAGATTTTTGGTGGATTGGAATAAATTTCTTGCCGGATCGACGGATTGTACCTTCCCGGATAGCCGCCAATGTGCGTGATCCATACGTCAACCCCTTCGCGCATGAAACGGTTGTGCAGCGGAAACTCCATCCGAGCTTCCGTGCTGTCAATATTTCCGTAAACCGCGCGAAGTGGTTTTAGTTTTTTGATGGCATCTGTGACCGAAAGATCGCCAATATCGCCTGCATGCCATACTTCATCAGCCTGTTTTACGTATTTCAGGATTTTTTCGTCCATGTAACTGTGTGTGTCACTTAGCAAAAGTATTTTTATCAAAATGGAGTATTTAATATTTTGCGAAGGTATCAAGTTTTTCAAAGTAATAATACGAATGCTTATTTCTAAATCGTAATTTTGTCAATTCTGAAAAATAAATAATTGCGATATTTTATTGAAATAGCCTATAACGGGAAAAATTATTTTGGATGGCAGCGCCAGCCCGAACAGATTAGCGTACAACAAGTTTTGGAGGAAACCATTTCAACCTTGCTTCGAAAGGACATAAAGCTCACGGGCGCTGGCAGAACGGATACTGGGGTGCACGCCAAACAGCTTTTTGTCCATTTCGATTTTGATGAAATTGAAAATTTTGATGAATTTATCTTTAGAATGAATTCCTTTCTTCCGAAGGATATTTCAGTAAAAAATATTTTTAAAGTAACGGAAGATGCGCACGCACGTTTTGATGCGATTGAAAGGGAATATGAATATTTAATTTCGCTTGAAAAAGACCCTTTTTTACAGGATTTTGCATTTCAGATAAACAATAAACCAGCACTGGATTTAATGAACCAAGCCGCTGAAATGCTATTGACCCATAGAGATTTTCAATGCTTTTCACGTTCCAAAACCGATGTAAAAACGTACAATTGCACCATCGTAAAAGCATTTTGGAAAGCTACGGATAATAAACTTATTTTTACCATTGCAGCAGACCGCTTTCTTCGGAATATGGTCCGCGCCATCGTTGGGACGCTTTTGGACGTGGGTTATGGAAAAACTACATTGGAAGATTTTAAAGCGATACTGAAAAGTAAAAGTAGGGAAGAAGCGGGGGCATCCGCACCCGCACACGGATTGTATTTGACGAAGGTTGTTTACCCCGATAACATAAAATTATAATGGCAGAAACCACAGGAAACGCATTCGATTTTAAGCTTTTTAAGCGATTGCTGGCTTTTACAAAGCCGTATCGCGGGGTGTTTTATTTTGTTGCTTTTGCGGCAATTGTAATGTCTGGTCTGGCGGTACTGCGTCCATATCTTTTGGAATTGGCCATAGATAATTCTATGGTTCCCAAAGATGGCGACGGATTTTTGAAGTACATCATTTTAATGGTTGCTGTACTTATGCTGGAAGTAATATTCCAGTTCGCCTTTATATTCTACACAAACTGGCTCGGCCAAAGCGTAATCCGGGATATGCGCCAAAAACTCTTCAAGTTGATGATGAGTTTCAAAATGAAATATTTTGATAAAAGTGCCGTCGGAAGGCTGACCACCCGTGCAGTAAACGATGTGGAAACCATCTCAAGTATTTTCAGCGAAGGCCTTTTTATGATTATCAGCGACCTTTTAAAAATGCTTGTAATCGCTGGGTTTATGCTTTACCAAAGTTGGCGATTGTCGCTGATAGTTTTTATTGTTTTGCCCTTTATTTTGTATGCTACCCGTGTTTTCCAAAAAGCGATGAAAGTAGCTTTTGAAGACGTTCGGAATCAAGTGGCAAATCTAAATACCTTTGTTCAAGAAAGAATTACAGGGATGAAAATAGTTCAAATTTTCACCCGTGAAAAAACCGAGTACGAACGGTTTCAGGAAATAAACAAAGACCATCGTAAAGCTTGGATAAAAACTGTTTGGTACAACTCTATTTTCTTTCCCATTGCAGAAACGGCAGGTGCTGTAGCCACGGGTTTGGTTGTTTGGTATGGTGGTTTGAATGTTATTGGCGGAGGTTTTGTAACACTGGGAATAAWTACAGCATTTATACAATATGCCGAAATGCTGTTTAGACCGCTTCGGCAGATAGCTGATAAATTCAACACCTTACAAATGGGGATGGTAGCGGCAAACCGCGTTTTCGGGATTCTCGATACCAAATCGCACATTGCAGATACGGGCACGGTTGATTATACCAGTACCAACGGTGAAATTGAATTCAAAAATGTACACTTCGGGTATAATGAAGATGAAGAAGTAATTAAAGGAATTTCGTTTAAGGCCAATCCCGGTGAAACCGTGGCCATCGTGGGCGCGACCGGTGCCGGAAAAAGTACGATTATTAATCTTTTGAATCGTTTTTACGAAATAAATAGTGGCGATATTTTGATAGACGGAATTTCTTTAAAGGATTATAAACTGGCGTCACTGAGGAGCCAAATTGCTGTTGTTTTGCAGGATGTGTTCCTTTTTGCAGATTCTATTTTAAACAATATTACGCTGAATAATCCAAACATTTCCGAAGAAGAAGTAATAGCAGCAGCAAAGGAAATAGGCGTCCATAAATTCATACAATCGCTTCCCGATGGCTATCATTATAATGTGAAGGAACGCGGGAGCATGCTCTCTTCTGGACAAAGGCAATTGATTGCTTTTCTTCGCGCCTATGTGAGCAAACCCAGTATTTTGGTTTTGGACGAGGCCACTTCTTCCGTAGATACCTATTCCGAGGAATTGATTCAAACGGCTACAGATAAAATTACCAAAGGAAGAACCTCGATTGTTATCGCGCACCGATTGGCAACCATCAAAAAGGCAGATAAAATAATAGTAATGGACGCTGGAAAGATTGTGGAAGAAGGCACACATAAAGAATTGCTGAAACTCGAAAAAGGCTTATATAGAAATCTCTATGAAGTACAATTCATGGCTGAGGAAGCTCTTTAACTTAAATCTTTTTTCAAAATTTTCATAAGTTCATCCACATTTTCAAACAGTACAAAATCACCATCCTTTAAATACGAAATCTGTCCGTTTTCTTCCGACACAACAAGGCACACCGCATCTGTCTTTTCAGTAATGCCCACTGCGGCGCGGTGCCGAAGCCCAAAACGCAACGGAATTTTTCTGTCGTTTGAAACGGGCAAAATAACGCGCGTTGCAGTAATTCGGTTTTCCTCAATTATTATGGCGCCGTCATGCAACGGACTGTTCTTGAAAAAAATACTTTCAATAATTGGCTGGTTTACTTCCAAGTTCATTTCATCACCAGTGTTTTTAACAAAATCCAGGCTATTGTTACGCTGAAGTACAATCAAAGCTCCGGTGTGTGAAGCAGACATTTTTTTGCAGGCCGCTATAATTCCTTCCAGATTTGTTTTAAGGGTGGAATCATTTCCCGAGAATTTAAACTGTTTTAAAAACCTTCGTCGCGCGTTGAAATTGGTAGAGCCCAGCATCAACAAAAACTTCCTGATTTCGGGCTGAAAAACTACCACCAAGGCAAACATACCAACACCTAAAAAGCCGCCAAGAATCTTGCTCAAAAGTTCCATCTCCAAAAGTTGGGTGACTACGTAAATGGCATAAACTATGATTATTCCTACCAAAATATTGATGGCCACGGTACCCTTTACCAAATTATAGAGGTAATACAATAGGAAAGCCACCAGTACAATATCTACTATATCTATAATCCGAATGTCGAGAAAATCCAAAAGTGTGCGTTTTTTTGTAAAAGTACTTTAAAAATTTTAATGGATTACGGTCAAGATTTTAGGTTTTCAAACAATTTTACACATTCCACGGCTTCCTTTACATCGTGCACCCTTAAGATGGATGCACCTTTTAAAAGCGCGATTGTATTTAGGGAAGTGGTTCCGTTCAATGCATTTTCTGCGGAAGTATCAAACGTTTTGTAAATCATGGATTTTCGGGAAATACCCGCTAAAATTGGAACGTCCAAATTTTGAAAAAGCTCCAGATTATTCAAAAGCTGAAAACTTTGCTGGCGGGTTTTGGCAAAGCCTAAACCCGGATCGGCAATAATATCGTTGATGCCTTTGGCCCGAGCAAGCGTTATTTTTTCAGCTAAATCTTTTAAAACCTCAAGGGTTACATTTTTATATTCGGTAAGTTTTGCCATCGTTTGTGGGGTACCGCGCATGTGCATCAAAATATACGGCACCTTCAGTTTTGCAACAACTTCATACATTTCACCATCCAAAGTTCCGCCGGAAACATCATTGATGATTGCGGCTCCGGCTTCAACAGCTTTTTTTGCAACTTCACTTCGGAAGGTATCCACGGAGATCAAAGTTTCCGGAAATTTTTTCAGAATGCTTTCAATGGKKWMARSTACTCTTCGCGTTTCTTCGGTTTCAGAAACTTTATCTGCTCCAGGGCGCGTGCTGTAGCCACCAACATCCAGAAACGTGGCACCTTCCGACAGCATTTTTTCGGTTTGTTTCAAAATTTCCTTTTCTAAAAAAGTTTTTCCGCCGTCATAAAACGAATCGGGCGTAACGTTGATAATGCCCATCACTTTGGGTATGGAAAGGTCTATGAGTTTGCCGTGGCAATCAAGGGTCTGCAATTTTTATATTTTTATATTTTCAAAATTCAAAAAGTTTAACCAATATGCTGTTTTGGCTAATAACTTTATGCGTTCAACTTTGAACTTTGAACTATTTAAGCGAAATTTACGCAAAATCTTACACATCACGAATGGCTGATACTTCAAATCAATACAACGAACAAATCACAAAATGCAGAGAGCTCTTTATCAATAAAATGCGCGATTACGGAAGTGCGTGGCGCATTCTAAGACTTCCATCGTTGACTGATCAAATTTTTATAAAAGCACAGCGTATCCGCGGATTGCAACAAAATGTAGAAAGAAAAATTGAAGAGGACGAAACCAGTGAGTTCATCGGGATTGTAAACTATTCTATAATGGCGCTCATCCAGCTGGATAAAGGCGTGGTGGAACAGCCGGATCTTTCTTTGGAGGAGGCCACTCAACTTTACGATGAGCAAGTTGCGAAAACCAAACAGTTAATGATGGACAAAAACCACGRTTACGGCGAGGCGTGGCGCGATATGCGGGTTAGTTCTTTGACGGATTTGATTCTTCAAAAATTACTGCGCGTTAAACAAATTGAAAACAATAGCGGGAAAACCCTAGTTTCGGAAGGGATTGATGCCAATTATCAGGATATGATAAATTATGCGGTTTTTGCGCTGATTCATTTAGAGGAAACAGCGCAAAATTCGCGTAATTAAAATTCCAAATAAAAAAACTCCAAATTCCAAAAGCGCATATTTGGGATTTTGAAAATATTATAACCATAAAAATGGATTCAAAATATGATTTAGAGGAAAGAACTTTTCAATTTGCCAATGATTGTCGTAAAATGATGAGTTCTTTACAGTTTTCGACAGCTAAGTTGAAGATGGAAAGCAATTAATAAAATCCTCGGGTTCCATTGAAGCAAATTATATTGAAGCAAATGAAAAATTAGGTGAGAAAGATTTTGTTTTCCGTCTGAAAATAGCAAGAAAAGAAGCAAAGGAATCACGTTATTGGTTACGGTTATTAAAAAATGGTAATCCTGAAATAGGGGAGATAGAAAGATTAGTAGATGAATCGGAAGAACTTAGAAAAATACTTTCCGCAATAATTAAAAAGTTTGAGTAGCTCCTTGGAATTTGGTTCTTGGAATTTGGAATTTCCTTGGTCCCGAAACTTCGGGAGGTACTTGAAATTTGGAATTTTTAAAAATGATTAGAATTTAAAATATATGAAATACTTAGTAGGAATATCAAGAATAATTGTTGGAGTACTTTTTATAATCAGTGGACTGATTAAGCTGAACGACCCTGTTGGTTTTTCATTCAAACTGAAAGATTACTTCGCCCCCGAAGTTTTAGATCTTGGGTTTTGGGTACCGTATGCTTTGCTGATTGCAATATTTGTGGTCATATTTGAAGTACTGTTGGGCGTAGCTTTGCTTTTGGGTTACCTGAAAAAATTCACGCTTTGGGCTTTGTTGCTAATGATTGTGTTTTTTACGTTTCTCACATTTTATTCGGCCTATTTCAACAAAGTTACCGATTGCGGCTGCTTTGGCGATGCCATAAAACTCACGCCTTGGGAATCTTTCACAAAAGATATCGTATTACTGGTTTTGATTTTGATTCTTTTTGTGGGAAGAAAATATATTCAGCCATTTTTCACAAAGGGAATACGCAGTATTCTCATATTTGCATCCTTCGTTTTCTGTCTCGGAATCACCTATTATGTTTTGTTGCATCTACCAATAATTGATTTCCGCCCGTATAAAATTGGTGCGAATATTAAGGAAGGAATGACTGTTCCCGAAGATGCGCCGGGCCCTATTTATGAATATAAGTGGAAATTCAAAATTAATGGCGAAGAGAAAGTAATCACTACAAATGGCGAATATCCGCAGGTTGATGGGGAATTGATAAGTACAGAAACCGAAATGATACAGGAGGGCTACACCCCGCCAATCCACGATTTTACGATGGAAAGGGATGGCGAGGATTACACTGAAAAGTTTTTAAATGAAGAAAATCTGGTGGTTGTGATTGCTTATAGCTTGGGCAATACAGAAAAAGACGGCTACATTCCTATAAAAGAGATTACCAATAAGGCATTAAAAAATGGTTACAGTGTGATTGGACTTTCTGCATCATCGCAGGAAATGACCGAAGCTTTGACGGAGGAATATAAATTGAATTTCAAATTTTACTTCTGTGATGAAACCACTTTGAAAACCATTGTGCGCAGTAATCCGGGAATTTTGGAGTTGGACAACGGAACCATAAAACAAAAGCTTCACTGGAACGATGCCCAAAACTTGCAACTTCCAGTAGTCAAAAACGCAAAGCCAAAGTTGGATCTTTCTTTGAAACAACGTTTGGACAGCATAGCAGTGCTGGACCAAAAATACCGCACGCTGATGCAGACAAAATCTTTGGAAGAAAGAAAGGAATTGGGTGAAAGTATGGGGCTTTCTGAAGCTGAATACAGCGGAGATCTTTCGCAAATGCAAAGTGTTTTGGATAGTGTAAACATGGTTTTTATTGAAAAATATTTTATTCAAAAAGGCTATCCGGGCAAATCTGTAGTTGGTGAAGAATCAAAACTTGTTGCGTGGAATGTACTACAACACAACCCAGATAAAATTCCACTTTATTTACCATTAGTAAAAAAAGCTGCTGAAGCTGGCGAAATTCCAAAAACTTCTGCCGCAATGATGGAAGACCGCTATTTAATGATGGAAGGCAAACCGCAAGTTTATGGCACACAGGGAATGACATATGATGATACCCGCGGTTCTTTTATTTGGCCAATTGAAAACCCCGAAACCGTAAACCAAAGAAGAAAAGAAGCAGGTTTTGAAGAAACTGTTGAGGAATATGCCAAAATTCTTTTCGGTGACGACTTTGTATATGAGCCTCGCACCATAGAACAAATAAATCGACAATAAGTGGCTGGCTATATACTTCAAAAATTGGGTTATGCATTATTCACATTGTTTGGGGTTGTAACAGTGATTTTTCTACTCTTTACAATTCTTCCCGGAGATCCCGCGCGGATGATGTTGGGCCAAAACGAAACCGCAGAACAACTTGCCGTGGTGAAAAAAAAATACGGTTTTGATCAGCCCGTTTCTGTTCAATATGTAAGATATTTAAATGATTTATCGCCCCTATCTTTCCACAGTAAAAATCCGGAGGATTACACATTTCTCTCCGAAGGAAAATACAATGCAGCAAAATTGTTTTCTATTGCAAATACAAACGTAGTTTTAAAAACACCCTATTTGCGGGAATCCTTTCAAAAGAATGGAAAAGAAGTAAGTGAGGTAATTGCTGAAACACTTCCGAATACTTTTATTTTGGCAGTTTCAGCAATTGTGATTGCTATGACTATTGGAGTTTTCTTAGGAATTATTTCAGTACTTTTTAAGGATGGATTTATTGATAAAACAATTCAGTTAGTAAGCACTTTAGGGATGAGCGTTCCCTCATTTTTCAGTGCTATTATTTTTGCGTGGATTTTCGGTTTTTTACTGCACGAATACACAAATTTGAATATGACCGGAAGTCTTTATGCTGTAGATGATTTCGGTAATGGAAAGCACATCCAATGGAAAAATTTGATACTTCCTGCAATTGTTTTGGGCATTCGTCCGTTAGCGGTAGTTAGCCAATTAATGCGAAATTCTTTACTCGAAGTTTTGAACCAGGATTACATTCGCACAGCAAAAGCAAAGGGGCTTTCTTTTTATCAAATCATAAAAAAACACGCGCTTAAAAATTCATTAAACCCTGTGGTTACTGCAATTTCAGGATGGTTTGCGAGTATGCTTGCCGGAGCTGTTTTTGTGGAATATATTTTCGGGTGGAATGGCTTGGGTAAAGAAATTGTAAATGCGTTAAACACTTTGGATTTGCCTATAATTATGGGTGCGGTTTTAGTTATTGCCACATTGTTTATTATAATCAATATTTTTGTAGATATAATTTATGGTTGGTTAGATCCGAAGATTAGTCGGCAGTGATCAGTTATCAGTGATCATTAAATTTGCAACAGTATCAACAGTATCAATTTTCACCATATGAAATCACTAATTATTTTCCTATTGTTCATTTCTTTTACACAAGCACAACATAAAACTTTCGCTGAAGCTGCGTTGAACGAAAAATTTCTATCAGTAGAAAATTCAGAAATCACCTTTTCAGAAATACTTCAGCAGTACAAAGGGGAAACAGTTTTTATAGATATTTGGGCCAGTTGGTGCAAGGACTGTATCGTGGGAATGCCGAAGGTGCAAAAGCTTCGTGAAGAAAATCCTCAGGTTGTTTTCCTGTTCCTTTCGTTGGATAAAGAAACGGAGAGTTGGAAACACGGCATTGAAAAATACGGGGTTGTTGGCGAAAATTATTTTATCCCTGCAGGATGGAAGGGTGATTTTTGTTCCTCTATAGATTTAGATTGGATTCCAAGATATATGATTGTGAATCCCGAAGGCGAAATCAGCCTTTACAAAGCCATTGAAGCGAATGATGAAAATCTTTTAAAAGCATTGAAATGAGAAAAAAAANTAGTAGCTGGAAATTGGAAAATGAACAACGATTTGGCCGAAACTGAAATGTTTTTGGTAGAATTGAAAAAGCAGGTATTTCCGGAAGACGTAGTAGTTATCATAGCGCCGCCGTTTACGAATTTGAACCATACCTTCCGGTCCTTGCGCGAGCATCCCGTAGCCCTTGCCGCACAGAATATGCACCAGAGCAACGAAGGCGCGTTTACGGGTGAAATTTCTGCAAAAATGTTGAAAAGTGTAGGAGCAAGCACCGTTATTTTGGGTCACAGCGAGCGACGTGCGTATTTTAATGAAGACAACGCGATACTTGCCGAAAAGGTGAATACGGCGCTAGAAAACCAAATGACCATTATTTTCTGTATTGGCGAGGAATTGGACGACCGAAAGAAAGGAAGCCATTTCGAATTGATAAAAACGCAACTTTCCGAGGGTCTTTTCCATATTGCTGAAGAAGCTTGGGAAAATATTATTATTGCTTACGAACCCGTTTGGGCAATTGGCACTGGTGAAACCGCAAGCCCCGAACAGGCGCAGGAAATGCACCAATTTATCCGGAAAACCATTGCTGAGAATTATTCAAAAACAATAGCCGACAAAGTTTCAATTCTTTACGGAGGAAGTGTAAAACCAGACAATGCATCTGAAATCTTTGGCCAAAATGATGTTGACGGAGGCTTGATTGGAGGAGCTTCGCTAAAGGTTGATAGTTTTATGAAGATTGTAAATTCATTTTAATGTCACAGATTTATATCGGTTACGATTTTAAAGTGAATCCGCTCCAGCCTGGAACCGAAATCCTGATTGCCGAATTGGGTTATGTCGGTTTTGAAAGTTTTGTGGAAACCGAGAAAGGGGTTACGGCTTATATTCAAAAGGAAGAATGGAAGCCAAATATTTTGGAAGAAATTCATATTTTAAATTCTGATGAGTTCAAAATAGAATATGCCTTTTCAGAAATTGAACAAATCAACTGGAATTCTGAGTGGGAAAAAAACTTTGACCCTATTGAAGTTGACGGAAAATGTACCGTCCGCGCGCCATTTCACTCCATTAAAAATTTTGAATACGAAATAGTAATCGAGCCTAAAATGTCCTTCGGAACCGGCCATCACGAGACTACTTTTATGATGCTCCAGTTTATTTTGGAAAACAATTTTGAGGGAAAAACAGTGCTAGATATGGGTTGCGGAACTGCTGTTTTGGCAATTTTGGCCGAAATGCGTGGCGCCTCAAAACTGGATGCTATTGATATTGATGAGTGGTGTTTTGAGAATTCGTTGGAAAATATACAAAGAAACAATTGCGATAATATTTCAGTATTTCTAGGGGATGCTTCTTTACTGGTTGAAAAAAAATACAATATCATTATCGCCAACATCAACAGAAACATTCTTTTGAACGATATGGAGGCTTACAGAAAATGTTTGGATAAGGACGGCGAACTTTACCTCAGTGGATTTTATAATGAAGATTTGCCGATTATTAAAGAAGCTTGCAATAATCTGGGTTTTACCTTCGTTGAAAACAAGGAGAAAAACAAATGGGTTGCGGCTAAGTTTAAAATTTAGTAAATTTCATTTGTTTTAGGAATTTTACAAACGATAGTATGAGTACCAGAGAAAAAATCCAAGAAGATGTAGAGTTTGCAGAAAAGGAAAGCAATCTCAATGAAATTGTGCTTTACAATGATGATGTAAACACTTTTGATCATGTAATAAACAGTTTGATTTTTGCTTGTGAACACACCCCAGAACAGGCTGAGCAGTGTTCCATTATTGTGCATTATAAAGGAAAATGTACTGTAAAGACTGGTGAGTTCAACGAATTAAAACCGCGATGTTCGATGCTTTTGGAAGCTGGTTTGAGTGCGGAGATTATTTAAAACCACTCAAAGTAAAACCCGGAAATAATAACGGCGATTATTAAAATAATCAATACTGTAATTATGAAACCTGCGCCAAAGCGGGTTTTTTTATTGTCCTGAAGTATATAGTCTCTTTCTTTTTCGTTGTCGGAGTCTTTTACTATTTTAGTCATTTTGCTGATTTTTAGGGAAACCAAAATACTTAAAAATTCTGAAGTTTTTGTGAAAATTAAGCCATAAAAAAACCACGTTTTCAAAAACGTGGTTTTTTACTTGTGACCTCGCCAGGATTCAAACCTGGAACCTTCTGAGCCGTAMTYMGMTKMRMKATTCRGYWGMSYCWYKWRRCMSTAWKRTWTYWWGCTYTAWGNYGKKTKCWAMTNAWATTTSTTNTNWWAAMTNTKCAARACMAATWAANNTNRCTKTAANWAATGWAKYTAYCTGAATMWATTYSARWTATTGAAAATTTTCCAAAGTCTGGAGTTAATTTTAAGGACATAACTCCACTACTTGCAAGCAGTGATGCGGTTGCACATTGTGTTCAACAATTATTGATATTAATAGATCATCAAAAAATTGACATAGTTGCGGCTATTGAATCCCGCGGATTTTTCTTCGGAACCCTTTTAGCCCAAAAACTCAATGCGGGTTTCGTGCCCATCAGAAAACCAGGAAAGCTTCCCTATAAAACCTTAAAAGAACCATATCAATTAGAATATGGTCTTGATGCCCTCGAAATTCATGAAGACGCAATTAAAAGAGGGGAGCGTGTGCTTTTGCACGACGATGTTTTGGCAACCGGGGGGACGGCACGGGCTGCTTGTAATTTAATCGAACAGTTGGGTGGAGAAATTGTACAATGCAATTTTCTGCTCGAACTTGAATTTTTAAACGGAACTAAAAAATTGAGAAGTCATTCCGTAAAATCACTTTTAAAATATTAGTCCAAAGCGTTTTTTGTGACCCACAATTTATAGGCAAATATTGCCATTTGTAGTTTGGATGCCTTTTCCAATTCCACACCTTTTTTTGTGTAGCTCGGAAGCAGTTTGCTATTAACTTTTGATAGAAATTTGAAAAACTTCTTCTTCATACATATTTAAATGTTATATGAATGTAGGCAATAAATAATTAAATGTTTTTAAAGTGATGTTAAAACCTAGTCCGCATTTTTCATAACGGTATGCTGTTTGTCTACAGCTACGGTAATATCTTTTATAGCAACTTTGCCATTCCCAAATGATGAAGTGGAAATAGAACCGTTTCGATTGTCTATGGTAATGTAAATCTGTGTTATTTCGTTTTTTTCATTCCGCTCCAAATTTTTATAACTAAATGAAATATCTTCCGTATCATAAATTTTTGAAAGTTCCAGCAGTTCTGAATTTGTAGTATTTTTTGTTATCACATGTGATGTTCCGGTATAGGTGCTTTTTACCTGCGACTGATTTTTTAAAGCTCGTAGGCTGTCTCTTTGATGCTGCATGCGCAGTTTCATTTTGGCCCTTCTTTCTTCCATTTCCTTTTCCATTTGGGCCATCTTTTGTTCCATAGCTTCGCGTTGCACATCAGGAGTGTTTTCATTATGGGAATTTTGTCCACTACTTCCTTGGTTTATAAATGCTTGATTTGAACTGCCTGCACTTTTAACCGAAATGTGACTGTCGTCTGAAACGATAATTATATCATTTATGGGGTTCTTGCTGCTTACACTGTATTTCCCAGAATTATTGTTTTTGTCTTTATAGCCAATTGTGATAGAAATAATCTCAGAATTATCATTGTATTCTACATTTGAATACTCAAAGCCCAAGCCTTCATCCGCCATTTGTTTTTTGATTTTTTCAAGCTCTTCAAGAGTTGTGTCTTTGGTGATTTTAATGGTTTGTTGTGAGCCCTTAACTAAATCTTCATTAGAAGTTTGCGAAATTGTATTGTTCCCACTGAACGAAAAAAATACAAAAGTGAAAAATATCAAAACAGAGAAAAGAGAAATTTTTTGAACAGCTCTCTTAATATTGGTTTCCATAATTATAATTATTAAAAATTAATTTAWAATWTWSWWWTSRKSATTTTCTAAGTAAGGCGTAATTAAGAGGGGATAGTAGCAAATATACAACTAATTCTTTGTTGCATTTACTATCTTCGTGGCATTTATATTTTCTATGGATTATCTATTGGTATTTTTCGGATTAGTATTGTTAGTGGTAGGGGGAGAGTTTTTGGTGCGGTCTTCCGTGGCACTCTCTTTTAAACTTCACCTTTCAAAAATGGTCATTGGGCTTACCGTGGTGTCTTTTGCTACTTCTGCGCCGGAACTTTTGGTAAGCTTGCAAGCTGCGCTCAATGGTTTTTCTGATATTTCTTTGGGAAACGTAATAGGCTCAAACATCGCAAATATTGGGTTGGTGTTGGGGATAACGGCAATCATTTCACCTTTGGTCATCGATAAGGATTTTTATAAATTGAATTGGCCTGTAATGATGCTGCTTTCCGTGGCGCTGTATTTTATTCTGAAAAGCGGACTGCAGATCTCTCGTTCAGAAGGAATAGCCCTACTATTAATGTTGTTTGTCTATCTCTGGATATTGCTAAAAAGAGCCAAAAAGCAGCGAGGAACCGAGGCTGTTGACGAAAGTATTGATGATGGTTTATCCAAAGTATCTAATTTTAAAATCATTCTTTGGCTCTTAATTGGAGGTGTTGCCCTATACGCGGGAAGTGAATTTTTAGTTGGGGGGGCGGTATCCTTGGCAGAGAGTTTTGGCGTTAGTGAGCGTGTAATAGCGGTCACCATGATTGCGGTAGGGACGAGTATACCCGAACTTGCCGCTTCAGTAATTGCTGCATTAAAAAAGGAGAAGGCTATTTCATTGGGTAACCTAATTGGTTCAAATATATTTAATATATCATCAGTCTTGGGAGTTACGGCCATAATTCAACCGATAGCTGTAAAAAGCCAGGAGGTACTTACAAGCGATATTTTCTGGATGATAGGTTTTGCTGCTGTATTGCTTCCCTTGGCATTTCTTCCAAAATCGTTCCAACTTGGTCGTAAGCGAGGAGTTGTATTATTTGTGGCTTATGGAATTTTTATTTCGATGACCATTATTTCTTAGTCCGGAAATATTTTTTTGGAAATAGGAGAAAAGTTGTACCGTTTGATTAATTCATTGAATGGGGAATTGATAGTTGGAACGCTGTGAGGCGTTCTTTCCCCCATCATTTCTATTATTTCCGATCCCTTTTATTTTGTAGGAAAAATAGGGTGTTTTCTTACATTTTAATGTCTTTGCTATGGCTTTGCTATGGCTTTGCTATGGCTTTGGTATGGCTTTGGTATGGCTTTGGTATGGCTTATATACGGGTGATCGTGATTCGTTTAATGACCCGTCCTGAAATAGCTATACAGATTAAAGAATAAATCCTGATATAATTATACAAATGTAGGTTGCCTGCTGCCTGTAATAGCATTTCATTTTTAAAACTTAAGCAATTTGGCGGCCTGGGGGGAGCTGATGTGGTGTTTTTCATATCGATTTTATAGGCATTCCAGTCATTATATATACCTTATTGAATACACCCCCTTAAAATATAGGGTGTTTATAAATTGTATAGTATAATATTATAAATAAATTATAAAGTTTAGGGGGGTGTATTTCTGTTTTTTATACATTTGCGCTTTCAAACCCTAAAAACAAAATAATGTCCACACTAAGATTTGAAGCTATTAAGGAAACCTTTAAAAGGACTCCTGTATCTGTAGAAGAGCCAGCACGACGATCCGAAATATTCGGGAAAAACGTTTTTAATGAAGCTGCCATGCGGCAGTATCTTACCAAAGATTCTTTTAAGAGTGTAATGGATGCCATTAAAAATGGCTCTAAAATAGAGCGACATATTGCTGACCATATTTCTACAGGAATGAAAGAATGGGCAATTGCAAAAGGAGCAACACATTACACGCACTGGTTTCAACCTTTAACAGGTGCAACTGCTGAAAAACATGACGCTTTTTTTGAAACAATGGAAAATGGTCAGGCAATTGAAAAATTTGGAGGTGGACAATTAGTACAGCAGGAACCCGATGCGTCGAGTTTCCCCAATGGCGGAATTAGAAATACTTTTGAGGCTCGTGGTTATACCGCTTGGGACCCTACTTCGCCAGCCTTCATTTATGGTACCACTTTATGTATTCCAACTGTTTTTGTTGCATATACCGGTGAGGCATTGGATTATAAAACTCCTTTGTTGAGGGCTTTGCAGACTATCGACAATGCAGCGACTGCTGTAGCAAAATATTTTGATAAAAGTGTGACAAAAGTAAATGCTACCCTGGGTTGGGAGCAAGAGTATTTTCTTATAGATAGTGCCCTGGCAGCATCACGGCCAGATATTTCGCTTGCAGGAAGAACCTTGCTAGGTCATTCCTCTGCAAAGGGGCAGCAATTGGATGACCATTATTTCGGCTCTATTCCTGCGCGCGTTCTTAACTTTATGCGTCATTTGGAAACCGAGTGTATGCTTTTGGGCATTCCTGTAAAAACCCGTCACAATGAAGTTGCCCCAAATCAATTTGAGTTGGCACCAATTTTTGAGGAAACCAACTTGGCTGTGGATCACAATTCTCTATTAATGGACTTGATGCACAAAGTTGCTGATAAGCATAATTTTAAGGTGTTGTTTCACGAGAAGCCTTTTGCAAACGTGAACGGAAGCGGAAAGCACAACAATTGGTCATTGGCTACCGATACAGGCGTTAACCTTTTGGGCCCTGGCAGTACACCGATGAAAAACCTTCAGTTTTTAACTTTCTTCATCAATACCTTAAAAGCGGTAAATGAGTATGAAGAATTGCTTCGTGCCTCTATAGCAAGTGCCAGTAATGATCATCGTTTGGGAGCAAATGAAGCACCACCGGCAATCATTTCGGCATTTATTGGTTCGCAATTAACTGAAGTATTGGATGAACTTGAAAAAGTAACTAGCGGTAAACTTTCTCCACAAGAGAAAACAGATTTAAAATTAAACGTGGTTGGTAAAATACCCGAGATTCTTTTGGATAATACAGACCGTAACCGGACTTCTCCTTTCGCTTTCACGGGCAACAAATTTGAGTTCCGCGCAGTAGGCTCTACCGCAAATTGTGCTAACCCGATGACCGTACTGAATGCGATTGTGGCAAAACAACTTATCGACTTTAAGGCTGAAGTAGATGCGCTTATCAAAAACAAGAAGATGAAGAAGGATGATGCTATCTTCAATGTTTTAAAAGAGTATATAAAAGACTCCAAGCGTATTCGTTTTGAAGGAGATGGTTATGGGGAGGCTTGGGAGAAAGAAGCAAAAAAGCGAGGATTGAGCAACCACAAAACCACTCCAGAAGCTCTGAAGGCCAAAATCTCGAAAAAAGCAATTACGCTTTTTGAGGAACTTGGCATTATGAGTAAGGTAGAAATGGAAGCACGTCA
Source organism: Aequorivita sp. (assembly GCA_002733915.1). Lineage (GTDB taxonomy): Bacteria > Bacteroidota > Bacteroidia > Flavobacteriales > Flavobacteriaceae > Aequorivita. Next base: position 258,685 of record NVXN01000001.1, on the reverse strand, counting down.
CGAAATAGAGGTGGAAGATTATGCTTTGCGTATTCAGATAGAAGGACGAATACTAGGCGATATAGCCCGAAATCATGTAATTCCCACAGCTATTCGTTACCAAAATATCTTAATTGAAAACGTACAGGGGCTAAAAAATATTTACGGAACTGATTTCAAAAAATTCTCTGGTGAGCAAATGCGTCTTATTGAACAGATAAGTGAACACATAGCAAAAATCAATAAGGGTATAACAGATATGATTGAAGCGCGTAAAAAGGCAAATAAAATTGAAAATGCAGAAAAGAGGGCATTTGCGTATTGTGATGATGTTAAGCCCTATTTTGAAATTATTAGATACCATTGTGATAAACTCGAATTATTAGTTGATGATGAAATCTGGCCATTAACTAAATACAGAGAGTTGTTATTTACCAAATAGGCCTCTAAATATTAATCCGTAATTGCTCAACTTAAATTTAATATGTGCAATTTCGGTTTGCTGTATTAACTTATAAAGTGCGGGACTGTCTTTAAAGACAGTCCCGCACTTTTTTCATTTTATTTCTTAATTAGCTTAGTTAGAAATAGTAAATCCATAAAAGTACCAATAATTTCAAATTAGCAAGACTTTAATTTTTAACAAAACTTTAACATAATCTGTTAAAATCGATTTTTTTGCGCTTCATCGATAATATTGCGTTTTTTATCTAATAAATTCGATTTTGTATAAGGAAAAACCCTATTTCTTAAAGGGGGGATTCCCCCTTTTTCATTTGCTTATCGGCTAACTAGTTGTGTATTAATATATTTTGTTGCATATTTGAATTGTGATTGACTGATAACGTATCAACAAACACATCTCCTCAAAATTGTTAAAATAACAAACCTATCCCCTTAGTGAAAGAATCTTTTTGGTTTTAAATCATTTTGATTCATTTTTAAAGTATCCCTTAATTCTAAAATGTGTTTTAAATACATTTTAAAACATATCCCCTTAATAATAATAAATCACTTTGCTGTGGTTTGCTATTTATCCAAGGAAGCAATTCCTTGCTCAAAACTGAATATTTTTTTAACCAAATATTAATCTTTAAAACTATTTAATTATGAAAAAAGTAATTTTTTGCGCAGTAGCGCTAATGATGGGAGCTGTGGGGCTCGCACAAACTACTCCGGTAGCGCCTTCGGCACCGGCTAATGCTCAGGCTCTTACGCCTATGGCACCAGCTCCAGCTACAGCTAACATGAGCCATTCAATCCAAAATGGTAATGATAACAAAGTTGCAGTCACCCAAATTGGAACCAGTCAAGGTGCCTACAGTGATCAGGACAATGGTTCAGGTCTCGGTTTTAACCAGGCACGTATTTTACAAACTGGTAATGTAAGTGCTAGTAGTGGAGTTGCTAATATGGCAGAAGTTTACCAAAGAGGAACTGGAAATCAATCTACCCAAGCGCAATATGGAGACTACAACGAGTCTCTCGTTAGACAGGGTTCTTCTAACAACAGCAGTTTGGGTAACCGCGCCTTGGCTCAACAGGGGAATGCAGCTGCCCAAAATGGACAAGGCAATCAACTTCAAATAGACCAAGATGGTAATGGAAACCAAGCGCGTACCCAACAAAGGTTCGATAATAATGATGCGCTTACAGATCAAGATGGTGACCTACACTATGCGGATGTTTGGCAACGTGCCAATCCAAATGGTTCTGACGGTCATGCTGCCCATATAGATCAAGATGGTTTAGGTAACGATGCTTGGGTAAGACAAGATGGTCTAGGTGAGAGAAACGAAGCTTCCTCTCTTCAGGATGGTACTGGTAACTATTCTTGGCAAGAGCAGTATTCTACTACTACTGCTGGGGCTGATCCTTATGCAAACAACGCTCTTGTTGCTCAAGGAACCAATACTGGGAATGCAATGACTGTAGTTATAGATTCTGATATGAATACCAATGTTGATTCTTATCATGTAGGTATTAATACGACTTCAAATTATAATAAGGCTTTCCAATTCCAGAATGGTGGAAACTTTAATGATGTAGCTTCATTCCAAAGAGGTACATCAAATTATTCCGAGCAACACCAAGATGGTGCAGGCAACGAAGCCCTAGTGGTTCAAAGTTTCTATGATCCTAGTGCGTTAACTGGTCTTAATTATGCTAAGCAAACCCAAGATGGAGACAATAACCAAGCTGGTATTGGTCAAAATGGATATCTTAACAGAGCTCTTCAAAGCCAAATTGGAGATGGTAATAAGGCGCTTTCTACCCAACAAGGTCATGATAATGACGTAAACATTCACCAACGTGGCGATATGAATTCAGCTACATCTGCCCAAAGAGCAGCTTGTAATGATATTCTTATTGTTCAGTATGATGGTCAAAGTGCTAGTGTTGAGCAAAACCTTACAGGTGGTTTAGGCAACAATACTGCCAATATCTACCAATCTGGTCCTGACGGTGGAGGTGGAGCTATTAACTGTGGTTTCGATCCTCAGTTACCTATGACTCCAAGAAACCCTATTCCAGTATTCAACATTCCAGATGTATGCCCAGGTTGCTAAGCCGAGCTTTGCGATACGTCTAGTATAAATTTTTAAGAGGAGGGCAGATTTATGCCCTCCTTTTATAATAAATTTTATATCTTTAAAGCAGATATATTTGTATTTAAAGTTTTATTAAGGCACAGTGAAATATAGCTTAATGCTATTCGCCTAAAAATGTAGATTATGAAAACAATACAAAAAAATATTTTTTTAGCTCTAATCGTTACTGTATTAACAATTCCTCTAGCTTGGAGCCAAACGTATAAAAATGACAATGGAGGGGAACAGTTGCAGGGCAAAAAAGTAACACCCGAGTTGTTGGCAAATTTGGGGATCAATACCACCCCTAATTCTAAAAATGCCACAGTCCAGGGCAATTCTGTATATGTCCAGCAGATTGGGAGTTTTAATACTGCCCAAATTCAAACTCGCACAAGTGCAAGCGAAATAAATCTTATTCAAGAAGGAGACTATAATGACACTAATTTAAATTACACTGCAAATACAGCAGTTGCAGATCTTATTCAAAATGGTAATAACAACCGCATTAAGGATTTCGTAAACAACCCCAATGCAGATATTTCACTAGATTTGATACAGGATGGTAATTATCTCAATTTTGAACGAGAGGGGGTAAACGAATTAACAAAATCCTTAAAATTTAGGCAAACTGAAGCTTCACCAACAATAATCGTTAGAAGTGTATATTAAATGAGGAAATATTCTGCACATAAAAATATAGTGAAGAATTTCCTATTGCTGACAATTATAATCGGTAGTTCTGTAGGTGTCAATGCTCAATTTTATAATAAAGATTACGTTGCAAAAATTTATGTGAAGGATGAAAGTGAATTTTTTACTTTTGCTGCTACTGCAGAAAACCTTACGCCTACTGATATAAATTTGAAATATGATTTCAGCGTTTATAGTGCTGATGATAATAACAATGTTTCAAGAAGTAATCAAACTGACTTATTTTTTCTGAACGCAAATGAAAAAAGAGTATTAACCACTGTAGATGTAAATTATAATCTAGAAGACAAAATAACCTTAGTATTGGTACTCTATGATAAAGACGATAAACCCGTTGGACAAGATCGTATAGAACTAGTATATGAAAATGGTTATCAAAAAATATTAATTCCTGAGACCTCAGAATCAGAGACAACGGCCAATCAGGATCAAGCTGCACCACAGGATGGTTATTTTATTGATGGTTTGGTAGTAGAAAACACTTTAACAAAGGCAGGGCGTGATTTTTATAAATATTTTTATTCTGAATACTACAATCGTGGAATACAGACCAAAAAAAATATAATAATTGAAGAAGTGCCAGGAAGAATGCGAAATACCCGAATATCGGTTAAAATAGATGACAAATTGTTATGGCAGTTTTTCTCCCAGCCCAAAAAATCTTTTTTGCAGGATATGGCGACTACCGCATTAGATCGTTGCATCACACATCTGCAACAGCTTCAACAACAAAAAGAAAATACACTAACTCGATATTAATATGAAGATTTCCAAACTATTCCTTTTAGCTATAATGTTATGTATGGGAACCGTTGGTTTTGCCCAACAGTTTACCTATGTACCATTAAATCCAGCTTTTGGGGGCGATACTTTCAATTATAACTGGCTGCTAAGTTCTGCTAACGCACAGAATAAGCTCGCTGCGCCCACTAATGAAAGAGACCAACTGACTGATTTGGAACAATTTGGTGATAATTTGAATAAGCAGTTATTAAGCCAGATATCCCGTCAATTATTACAGCAACAATTAGGAGGGTTGAATTTTGATCAAGAAGGAACTTTTACTTATGGCACCCTTAATATTGAAATTTTTCAATCTGATGAAGGATTGGTCATAAATATATTAGACACCTCCAATGGTGAGGAAACACAGGTTATCGTCCCAAATTAAACCAATTTCATGAGAATATTTTATAGAACCATTTCCTTATTAGGAGTATTTTTGTTTTATTCCTGCGGTGCGTACTTCAATCAACCTATGTTTCAGGAAGCTGCCCGCACCGGGGAATTTTCAAAATCATCATCTACTCTTTTAGATTTGCCACCCGCTGCCCAGCCTTTGGAAGTTGCGGTATATAACTTTAGCGATCAAACAGGGCAATATAAGGCCGTTGAAAACGGTAGCACCTTTAGCACAGCTGTTTCACAGGGGGGTACCACTATGTTAATTAAGGCTTTGGAAGACTCGGGCTGGTTCATTCCTATAGAACGGGAGAATCTGAGTAATCTTTCAACTGAAAGAAATATCATTAGAAATACTAAACAGGAATATTTAAAAAATTTGAATCCTGATGAACCTCCGTTGCCACCGCTTTTATATGCTGGTCTTTTATTGGAGGGTGGGGTGATTTCCTACGATACTAACATCATAACTGGCGGTATTGGTGCTCGATATTTTGGTTTGGGAGGCTCTGCAAAATATAGACAAGATAGAATAACTGTTTATTTGCGAGCAGTGTCTACAAGTAATGGGGAAATCTTGAAAACGGTATATGTCTCAAAAACCATTCTTTCGCAAGCAATTGACGCCAGTTTTTTTCGCTTTGTTAAATTTCAAAGATTGTTAGAAGCGGAAACCGGCGTTACGCAAAATGAACCTGTACAGCTAGCAATGAAAGATGCCATAGAAAAAGCGGTTCACGATCTTATAATTGAAGGAATTCAAAAGCAATTTTGGAGTACACAAGGGGGAAAGGAAGTAAACGATCAATTGGTGGCGGAATATTTAGCCGAAAAAGAGAAAGACGAATCTACATTATTGTTTGATAGGCTTAAAGTTAGCAGAGAAGCGCGAAATTCTTTGGGAATATCCTTGGGTGGAAATTTACCGGACAATGATTATGTAACCCAAGATTTAGGATTTTTGGCACGGTTGGAATATCAAAAGCATTTTGGCCGTTTTTTTAATGCCAACCTCAAGGCTTCCGTCTTTCGCATTGATAACGGTCGACAATATAGGAATGTTTTTGCAAGTGCAGATCTAAATGGTGAATTTGCCTTATTGCCTAATGATAAATTTACTCCCTTTATTTATGCGGGTTCTGGAGTTATAATAGCTCTTTTAGACCCTAGAAATGATAATGCATTTGATACTGGGGAGCCATTTTTTAAAGTTCAATATGGAGTCGGGTTCGAATATTTTATTTCTAAAAAATTTGGGATAAAACTTTTTGGAGAACACAATCTTGTTTTTACGGATAAGCTCGAGAAAGCTGTTCAGGGAAAAAGAAACGATTTTTATTATAATATCGGGGTCGGCTTAAATTATTATTTTAAGTTATGATTTTTAAATAAAACTGATGATGAAAAAATATATAGCCTTGTTTTTTGTGAGTTTCTTCTTAGTCCTCATTGGTTGTAGTGAAGATACTCTAGATGTTGTGCTTACAGGTAATATTTCGGGAAAGGTTACCGATAAGCTTACGGGGGATGCACTGGAAAATGTAAAAATTACAACCAATCCAGCATCTACCACAGTTTTTACCGATTCAGTGGGGAGGTTCAGATTAGTTGATGTTAAAGTTGACGACTATTCTGTGCAAGCGGAGTTGGCTGGATATGCGGCTGGTTTTGAATCTACCACGGTTCAGGAGGCAAAAACAGCATCTGTTTCTTTTGAGTTGTCTCTTGCCAATTCAGATAATAACCCTCCTACTATTCCAATTTTAGTATCTCCGGAAGATGGAGCGGAAGATCTTCCGTTGGAAGTTCAGTTTATTTGGGATGCTTCCGATTTAGAAAATGATGAACTTTCATATACCCTAGATTTAAGAAACGGAACAACTGACGAGATGCAGGTTTTTGAAGTAGGCCAAGACACAACTTATACTGTAGGTAACCTTCAAATAGCTACTAAATATTTTTGGCAAGTAACAGTTACCGATGGTTCCAATGATCCAGTAAGTTCTATAATTAGTGAGTTTAAAACGCTAACTTTTCCAGACAATCCTTTTACTTTCGTTAAAGAAAATAATGGAAATCTTGTAATATATTCTGGAGCTAGAGACCCTGAAGGGGGCACCAATCCGGATCCAGATTTTAATGTGCTTCAACTTACTAGTGAAAACACAAACAGCTTTAGGCCTCGAAAAAGCGATATCCTTAATAGAATTGCTTTTTTGCGTAATTCTGGGGGAGCCACTCAGATTTATACTATGAATGTTGATGGTACTGATGTACAACAGGTAACCAGCCAACGTCCCGTAGCTGGATTTCGTACGGAGCATCTAGACTTTACCTGGGCACTGAACGATAGCAAATTATACTATCCACATTTTGATAAATTATATTCCATAAATCCAGATGGGACAGGCAATAGGTTAGAATATACCACAAGCGATGGTTCCTTTATCTCAGAAGTTGCAGTACCGGAATTTGATGATGACCTAGTATTATTAAAAACCAATAATTCCAGTGGATATGATGTGCGAATCTACACCGCAAGGCTTTCGACAGAACTTGAAGAAACAGTAATTCTTGAAAATGTGAATGGTGCAGCGGGGGGGATTGATATTACGGCAAACGCCGATATGGTTATATTCAGTAGAGATATCGATGAATCTCAAAATTCTTCTTATAGGATATTTAATAGCCGCCTTTTTCTTGCCACCATAGGTAGTCCGGATCCTCCTGTACTATTAGAAACAGATGTTCAGGAAGGGGAGAATGAACTTGACGCTAGATTTTCGCCTTCTGAAGGGGGTGTAATATTTACCAGGGTTAAAAATAACTTTGGAGCCATTCCAGCTATTTATTCCTTTGTTTTTGATCAACAATCACTGGATGATGAGTTGCTATTCACAAATTCCTTTATGCCCGATTGGGAATAAACCTATAAATAATCGAAAAACCTTAAAAGCCCACCTTTGTGGGCTTTTTTTTAATCCGTACTTTTGCAACTTAACTAGAACCAATGAGTAAAGAGATTTCAAAACGTTACGCACAACGAGGTGTTTCGGCAGGAAAGGAAGATGTGCACAACGCCATAAAAAACGTGGATAAAGGTCTTTTCCCGAAGGCCTTCTGCAAGATTGTTCCAGATTATTTAACAGGCGATGCAGATTATTGTTTGGTAATGCATGCAGATGGCGCAGGTACAAAATCATCACTTGCTTATGCGTATTGGAAAGAAACTGGCGATTTATCAGTTTGGAAAGGAATTGCGCAGGATGCTCTTATTATGAATATTGACGACCTACTTTGTGTAGGCGCCGTAGATAATATTATGCTCTCTTCAACTATTGGTAGGAATAAAAACTTGATTCCCGGTAAAGTCATTTCAGCAATTATAAATGGTACCGAAGAATTGATTTCTGAAATGAAGCAATACGGCGTAACCATCCATTCAACGGGAGGGGAGACGGCAGATGTGGGTGATTTGGTGCGTACTATAATTGTAGATTCCACAGTTACAGCACGTATGAAGCGCAGTGCTGTTGTTGACAATGCGAATATTAAACCGGGCGATGTTATTGTTGGTCTGGCTTCTTTTGGCCAAGCATCTTATGAAAAGGAATATAATGGCGGTATGGGGAGCAATGGGTTGACTTCCGCGAGACACGATGTTTTTGCAAGTTACTTGGCAAAAAAATATCCAGAAACTTTTGATTCATCAGTGCCTAGTGAGCTTGTTTATTCAGGTTCGAAAAAATTGAATGATTCTGTTCCTGAAAGCCCATTAGATGCTGGAAAACTAGTTCTTTCGCCAACTCGAACCTATGCCCCTATAATAAAAGAAATTTTATCAAAATTCAACAATAAGGAAATTCACGGAATGGTGCATTGTAGTGGCGGGGCACAGACTAAGATTCTTCACTTTGTGGAAAACCTTCATATAATAAAGGATAATCTGTTTGAAATTCCCCCGTTGTTTAAACTTATTCAGGCTGAAAGTGGGACGGACTGGAAAGAAATGTACCAAGTATTTAATATGGGTCATCGGATGGAACTATATGTTCCTGAGGACATCGCGGCATCTATTATACAAATCTCTGAATCGTTTAACGTAAAAGCACAGATTGTGGGTAGGGTGGAAGCTGCTGCGTCCAAGAAGCTTACTATTAAATCTGCAATTGGCGAATTTTTATATTGATATTTTCCGCTATATTCGCAACTGATTTTGAGTAGATTGCAGTAAGGTTTCCATTATTCTTAATAAATGCCAGAGAGAATTTTCTTTAAAAATCATAAAATTGGATTGGGGATTTTGGCAATTATTTTTATTGCCGTAAGTATTCTTATTCACACCTTGCATAATTATTTTTTATTCCGGTTGCTGCGCGGAATTATTTGCTACACAGCATTGGCTTATTTACTGATAGCCCACGGAAGAAATATCCAAAAGTGGTTGCTGGGTTTTCTTTTCTTTTATGGGGCATCCAGCATTGCAACCGTTTGGTATGAAAACAGTACGATGGCCAGTATTTCTATGATATTAAATTTTTTGGCATTTTTAATGCTGCTTTGGTACATTGTGCCTAAGATCAATTTAAAAAATTTAACAAAAAAGTTCACCCTTCTTTTTGTATTTATGGTTCTGGTGAATGGCTATCTGTTCATGAACTTGATTGAATTGATGAAGGATATGACCTTAAACCATATCCAATACCTCTTTATGATTCTAAGTGCCTCATGTGGGATTTTATTGGCTTTTTTGGCACTTTTTTACAATCATTTTTTTAATTCTAAGCTTTCCATGAGCTTTACACTGTTGGTTTTTTTAATCATTTTTGCCGAAATATTTCGGGGTATAGCATACTATGATTTGGGGCATAGCTATATTTTTGTTTATCTGGCACGAATTTCATTTGTAGGTAGCCTCTATACGCTGGTACACTTTTCTTATTTAGATTTAAAATGGAGAAAGGTGCGAAACGCGGGTAATTCTTAAAACTTTTTTTCAATATTGAAACCTACGGCAATGGTTTTCATTCCCCTAAAAAATTGTAAATTTGCAGCCATTATAAAATGTATATGTTAGACAGGCTTCAAATAATAAAACAACGTTTTGACGAGGTAAGCGACCTCATAATACAACCCGATGTAATCAGCGACCAAAAGCGGTACATTCAGTTAAACAAAGAATATAAGGATCTCCGAATTTTGATGGACAAGCGTGCCGAATTTTTGGAACTTACCGACAACATAAACGAAGCCGAAGAAATAATAGCCGATGGGAGCGATGCCGAAATGGTTGAAATGGCAAAACTGCAATTGGAAGAAGCTAAAACACGCCTGCCAAAACTTGAAGAAGAGATTAAGTTTCTATTGGTGCCGAAAGACCCCGAAGATGCCAAAAATGCCGTAATGGAGATAAGAGCCGGAACGGGTGGAGACGAGGCAAGTATTTTTGCGGGCGATCTTTTCAGAATGTACACCAAATACTGCGAGGGAAAAGGCTGGAAGACAAATGTGATAGATTTTAACGAAGGAACCAGTGGTGGTTTCAAAGAAGTTCAATTTGAAATAGAAGGAGAGGATGTTTACGGAACTCTTAAATTTGAAGCTGGCGTTCACCGCGTGCAGCGGGTACCACAGACCGAAACCCAAGGGCGTGTGCACACAAGCGCCGCCACGGTAATGGTTTTTCCGGAAGCTGAGGAATTTGATATTGAAATAAACCCCAAGGATGTTCGTGTAGATTTCTTTTGTTCTTCGGGCCCTGGAGGACAGTCTGTGAACACAACCTATTCTGCAGTACGATTGACGCACGTTCCCACGGGCATTGTGGCTCAGTGCCAAGACCAGAAATCGCAACATAAAAACAAAGAGAAAGCTTTTAGGGTTTTGCGTTCACGTTTATACGACCTTGAACTAGCCAAAAAGCAGGCGGAAGATGCCCTAAARCGGGGCTCGATGGTTACAAGTGGTGACAGAAGTGCAAAAATTAGAACCTATAACTATCCACAGGGGCGGGTTACAGACCATCGTATCAACCTTACCTTATACAATCTTGGAAATATTATGAACGGTGACGTTCAAGAAATAATTGACGAACTTCAATTGGTGAGTAATACAGAGAAATTGAAGGAAACTGGCGAAACTTTTTAATCACATAACCTTCTGAAATAAAAAGTAATGACTACAGAAAATTTGATTTCAGAAATTAGAAAGAAGCAATCCTTTCTTTGTGTTGGGCTTGATGTTGATTTAGATAAATTTCCCGAATTTCTTCTAAAGGAAGAAGACCCTATATTTTCATTCAATAAAGCCATTATTGATGCAACCCATCAATATGCCGTCGCCTATAAGCCGAATACTGCTTTTTATGAAGCTTATGGTTTGAAGGGCTGGAAGTCCTTGGAAAAGACGATAAAATATTTAAACGAAAATTATTCCGAGATTTTTACCATCGCCGATGCTAAGCGCGGCGATATTGGCAATACTTCTTCACGCTATGCAAAAGCTTTTTTTAAGGATCTGGGTTTTGATTCGGTTACCGTTGCTCCCTATATGGGAAAAGATTCCATAGAGCCTTTTCTTGCTTTTGAAAATAAGCACACCATTTTGCTTGCATTGACTTCCAACGGAGGGGCTTTCGACTTTCAAACTAAACTAACGGGTGCGGAAGAATTGTATAAATTGGTCTTAAAAACTTCAAAGGAGTGGAGCAATAGTGAAAACCTGATGTATGTAGTAGGCGCGACGAAGGCTGAATACTTTGCTGAGATTCGTAGAATTATTCCGAAGAGTTTTATATTGGTGCCAGGAATTGGGGCACAGGGAGGAAACTTAAAGGAAGTCTGCAAATATGGATTGACGGATAATGTTGGGTTGCTTGTAAATTCTTCCCGTGGTATTATTTATGCTTCAAATAATACTGATTTTGCAGAAGCTGCAGCTCATGAAGCACAGAATATCCAGCTCGAAATGAAGGCCATACTTGATGGAGTTCGTTGATCAATTAAATAGAACTGTAACCTTTACCAAAACTCCTACCCGAATTGTTTCTTTGGTGCCTTCACAGACCGAATTGTTGGTAGACCTTGGTTTGCGGAAAAATATTGTCGGAATTACCAAATTCTGTGTCCATCCTAATGATTTGCGAGAAGAGAAAGTGATTGTTGGAGGGACCAAGCAGGTTAATTTCGAAAAAATAAAATTACTTAAGCCAGATATTATCATTTGCAATAAAGAAGAGAATACTGAGGAAATGGTTCTTCAGCTAGAAAGTATTGCGCCTGTTTGGGTGAGTGATATTGCTACGATTTCGGAAAGTATCCAGATGATATTCCAGTTGGGGAAGGTTTTTGAAGTTGCTGAGAAAGCTTTGGAAATTGTGTCAAATATTAAATCCAAATGGGAAGGCTTTAAGGAGTATATAAAAGATTTTCCGTCAAAGAAAGTGCTGTATTTAATTTGGAAAAAACCCTATATGGCTGCGGGCAGAAGAACTTTCATTGATTGTCTTTTAACTGAAAATAATTTTGAAAATATTTGCACTGAAGTTTCAAGCCGGTATCCAAAGGTGAAGCCAGAAGATTTTTTGAAGGCTGATTTGATTTTACTTTCTACAGAACCTTATCCTTTTAATAAGGGAGATGTTATAGCTCTTGCAGCGGAATTTGAAACGGAAGTAAAATTGGTGGATGGGGAGTTTTTTAGCTGGTATGGCTCTCGTTTAATGTACGCTTTTGATTATTTTAAAACGCTTCGCTGAAGTATTATTATTTGTCCGCCTGTCTAAAGGATAGGTAGTTAATTTCTTGAAAAATTTTGTCGGCTTGTTGGTGCGCTTTGGCACTTTTCTCAGGATCATTTGGCGCTAATTCGAAAGATCGTTTCATTAAAATCCTATATTTTTCTTTAAGAATTTCAATTCTCGATTTTTTCTTAAACCAATTATTCATATCTCTATAATTTAACGGTACAAAGATAACTTCGGTATTGGTAATATACTATTAATAAGAGGTTAATGGTATCATAAATAGAATTAGTCTTTCGTTAATCCTGTAAAGCAAATACTTGGCGAAGTAGTGCGGTGGTTCTGGCTGAAATATTATTTCGAATATCCTTTTCCTCAACGCTTATCATTTTATAAACGCCTTGTAGCGCTTCAGTTGTAACATAATCTGTAAGATTTGGATTTGCCTTAGTTACAAATGGAATGGAATTGTATTTGGTAATTATGCTTGTCCAGATTTGATCTGCACCTACTCTTGAAAAAGAATTTTTTATCACTGGCTCAAACTTTGAGTAAAGAGCTGTGTTTGTACGTTGTTCCAAATAATGGGTAGCTGCATTATCGGGGCCCAACAAAATATTTTTTGCATCTACAAAAGTTATTTCTTTTACAGCAGATACAAATATGGGAGTGGCTTCTTTCACGGCATCTTCAGCAGCTCTGTTTAAAGCTTTTATACCTTCGTCTGCTAAACTTCCTAGTCCTATGTCTCTTAAGCCCTGATCTACTTTTTGTAATTCTGGTGGTAACAATATTTTTACTAATGGATTTTTATAAAATCCATCTTTTTGGGTAAGTTTAGTTACTTGTTTATCTATCCCAAGATCCAATGCTTGTCTTAGTCCATTTGCAATCATTGTAGGGTTCATATCACTTCCTGTTTGATTGGGAAGCGTATTGACCACTTGCTGTAATTCTGCGCACGAAAAGAAGGTAAGAATTGCGCAGCACAGGAATATTTTTTTAGCCCACATCGGTTTTAAATTTTTGTTATTCCTCAAAAATAAAAAAGCCCTTCAATATTGAAGGGCTTTTTGTAAAAAAGACTTTAACTAGTCTTATTTAATAACTTTAACAGTTTTAGTAGCATTGTCAATAGTTACTTGAACCATATATGCTCCTGATGGAAGATTGCTCATATTGATTGCAGGTGAAATTTTTCCTGGATTCTCTTGAAGAACAACTTTACCTAAGATGTCATACACAACTACATTATCAACTGAAGAAGCTGATTTAATGTTCAATATATCTTGAACTGGGTTAGGATATACGGAGAATTTGCTAGCAGAAAAGTCATCAACTCCAGCAGCTGCATCTACGAAAAGTACATCATCTACATAATATTCGTTGTTTGCATCAATTGAGAAGAAATCAATTCCTCCTACAGTAGCGTCAGCACCAAAAGCAACTGGAGCACCATCTACACCATCAATAGAAAGTGTATAAGTAAGAGCGCTTAAGTCAAATAAGAACTTAACCTCAAACCAGAAATTTTGTGGATAAGAATAGGTATTGTAAACTGTTCCATCAGCATCTATATCTTCAACGATACCTGGATTCATACCATCAAGGTTAAAAGTAATGTTTCCTGAGTTGAAAACACCATTTCCACCTGCTCCTGCACCACCATTTTCTGTAGCACCTTGGAAGTTAATATAACCAGTCTTGTCAGTAGGAATATACATAAAGAATGTTAATTCATATGTACCAGTTGTTTGATTTCCTAATAGTAAAAGAGCATCTTGAACACCATCACCACCAATAAAAACTGATTGACTTCCAGATTGTGCAAAGGCATCAGTTACTACAGCGTTATCAGGACCTGGAGCTCCAGACCAGCTAGACCAATGATCTTCAAAGAGAGGGCCTAAGCTATAGCTCTCGATGTCATCTTCAATTATTTGTGCATTCGCACTAAGTGTAAAAGCTCCTATAGCAAGAGCCAATAAGTAAATTTTTTTCATAATGTTAAATTTTTAATTGTTTAATATTGATGCTGCAAGATACAAAATAATTGAAATAATGCAACTTTTTTAGTAAAATTTTATCGTATCAAGTAAGTCTTAAGTATTATGTTCGTTAGGTTTTAACTAAATTTGCAATTCTTATTTTATTTAAAAAAAAGATCATGATACAGGTAAGTCCCTATAAACCAAAATATAAAGTGCGAATTGTTACTGCTGCATCCTTATTCGATGGGCACGATGCCGCCATCAATATTATGCGCCGTATTATACAATCTACAGGGGTAGAGGTAATTCACTTGGGCCATGACAGAAGCGTCGAAGAGGTTGTAAATACTGCCATTCAGGAAGATGCAAATGCAATTGCGCTTACTTCATATCAAGGTGGGCACAACGAGTACTTTAAATATATGTACGATCTTTTACAAGAAAAGGGTGCCGGACATATAAAGATTTTTGGCGGCGGCGGCGGCGTTATTCTTCCTTCCGAGATAAAAGAATTGATGGATTATGGTATAACTCGAATTTATGCGCCAGACGATGGTCGTGAAATGGGACTTCAAGGAATGATTAACGATTTGGTTCAACAATCTGATTTTCCTATAGGCGATAAATTAAATGGTGAAATAAACAAATTGCCCGAAAAAGAAATCGGCGCTATTGCAAGAATCATTTCTTCGGCTGAAAACTTTCCGGATGTAGCAAAAGAAACACTTGATAAAATCCATATCAACAATCAAAAAGCCAAGACCCCCGTATTGGGTATTACTGGAACTGGGGGCGCGGGAAAATCTTCGCTTGTTGATGAATTGGTGCGAAGGTTTTNAATTGACTTTCCTAATAAGACAATTGGGATTATTTCAGTAGATCCCTCTAAAAGAAAAACCGGCGGAGCACTGTTGGGAGATCGAATACGAATGAATGCCATCAATTCGCCTCGGGTTTACATGCGTAGTTTGGCTACGCGCCAAAGCAACCTTGCGCTTTCAAAATATGTGACTGAAGCAATCGAAGTCCTGAAAGCTGCTGAATATGACCTTATTATTCTTGAAACTTCCGGAATTGGTCAAAGCGATACCGAAATACTTGAACATAGCAATGTTTCCCTGTATGTTATGACTCCTGAATTTGGTGCGGCCACGCAACTTGAAAAAATTGATATGCTCGATTTTGCAGATTTAGTTGCAATCAACAAATTTGACAAACGCGGCTCTCTGGATGCCCTGCGTGATGTAAAAAAACAATACGTTCGCAATCATCAACTGTGGGAAACTCCGCAGGATGAACTTCCAGTATATGGAACAATCGCTTCACAGTTCAATGATCCGGGAATGAACAAACTTTACAAGGCAGTTATGCAAGAGATTGCAGAAAAAACCGAATCTGATCTTAAAAGCGATTTCCACGTTTCCGAGGAAATGGAGGAAAAGGTATTTGTTATCCCGCCCTCACGGACACGCTATCTTTCAGAAATTTCAGAAAACAACAGAGCTTATGATAAAAAAGCTGTGGAACAGTCGGAAGTTGCCCAAAAGCTCTATGGAATTTTTAAAACCATTGAAACCATTTCTGGCGAAACACCAGGATTGGACAAAGCTGGAATTGTTTTAGAATCTATTTTGAATTCAGAAAAAAGTAGAGACTTGTTAAAACTGCTACTTGCTGAATTTGACCGTGAAAAATTAAATCTAGATCCGTACAACTGGGAAATTATAACAAGTTGGGACGAAAAAGTAAACAAATACAAAAATCCCATCTATAGTTTTAAGGTTCGCGGAAAGGAAATAAATATAAAAACGCATACCGAATCGCTATCCCATACACAGATTCCTAAAGTAGCCTTACCCAAATATCAAGCTTGGGGCGATATTTTGAAATGGACGCTTCAAGAGAATGTTCCTGGAGAATTTCCGTACACTTCCGGACTGTATCCCTTTAAAAGAACTGGGGAGGATCCTGCCAGAATGTTTGCTGGTGAAGGTGGACCGGAGCGTACCAACAGGCGTTTTCACTATGTAAGTATGGGCTTGCCGGCCAAAAGACTTTCCACTGCGTTTGACAGTGTAACATTATATGGAAACGACCCTGACCTTCGGCCCGATATTTATGGTAAGATAGGCAATGCAGGTGTTTCCATTTGCTGTTTGGATGATGCTAAAAAGCTCTATTCCGGTTTTGATTTAAGCCACCCAATGACCTCGGTAAGTATGACGATTAACGGGCCCGCACCAATGTTGCTAGGTTTTTTCATGAATGCTGCCATTGATCAAAACTGTGAAAAATACATTGTGGAAAATGGTTTACAAGAAGAAGTTAAAAAGAAAATTGAGACTCTCTATAAGAACAAAAATATTGACCGCCCCAAATATCACGGTCAGCTTCCCGAAGGTAATAATGGGTTGGGGCTTATGCTTTTGGGCGTCACAGGTGATCAAGTTTTGAACACTGAAGTTTATAACAAAATTAAATATGAGACTTTACAGCAGGTTCGCGGAACGGTTCAGGCAGATATTTTAAAAGAAGACCAAGCGCAGAACACTTGTATTTTTTCTACTGAATTCGCACTGCGCTTGATGGGCGATGTGCAGGAATATTTTATTGAGAAAAAAGTTCGAAATTTCTATTCGGTTTCTATTAGCGGCTACCACATTGCCGAAGCGGGCGCAAACCCTATAACCCAATTAGCTTTTACGCTTGCAAATGGTTTCACCTACGTGGAATATTATTTGAGCCGCGGCATGGATATCAACGAGTTTGGACCTAATCTTTCGTTTTTCTTTAGCAACGGAATTGATGCGGAATATGCTGTTATTGGCCGTGTTGCTCGAAAAATTTGGGCAAAGGCCTTAAAAGAAAAATATGGAGCCAACCCTCGGGCTCAGATGTTGAAATACCACATACAGACCTCTGGTCGTTCATTACACGCCCAGGAAATTGATTTCAATGATATTCGTACTACATTGCAGGCTTTGTACGCTATTTATGATAACTGTAACTCGTTGCACACCAATGCGTATGATGAAGCTATAACTACTCCTACTGAAGAGAGCGTTCGCCGAGCTATGGCGATTCAGCTTATCATAAATAAGGAACTTGGCTTGGCTAAAAACGAGAATCCAATACAAGGTTCTTTTATTATTGAAGAGCTTACCGACTTGGTTGAAGAAGCTGTTTTAAAAGAATTTGACAGTATTACGGAACGTGGTGGCGTTTTGGGCGCAATGGAAACCATGTATCAGCGGAGTAAAATTCAAGAGGAGAGTTTGTATTACGAAACCCTAAAACATAATGGAGATTTTCCAATAATTGGAGTGAATACCTTTTTAAGCAGCAAAGGTTCACCAACAGTACTGCCTGCGGAAGTCATTCGCGCAACAGAGGAAGAGAAACAAGTACAGATTGAAACCCTAAAAAACCTTCACGAAATGTATGGCGAGAGCGCTACAGATATTATAGAAAAAATAAAAGCTGCGGCAGTACATAATGAAAATATGTTTGAACAATTAATGGAAGCCACAAAGGTTTGTTCCTTGGGGCAAATTACGGAAGCTTTATTTGAGGTAGGAGGGCAATATAGACGAAATATGTAACAAATTCAGTTTCCTAAAGGGTTAGCCTCCAGGTATGTTGGAGTTTTCTAAATCTTTTGAGCTCTTTGCGGAGTAATGGCAGAAAATCTTTTCCGTTGCTGTTCACTCTTTCCAAACGTTCACAATTTTTATAAAGAAGATTGGAAAGACGCATTACTGAAGCCGCGTATTTATGCTTTTCTTCAGAAAAAGATTGACTTTCTGCTTTCAGGATCTGTGGTCCCAATGAAATTGATTGCTGCACAATATCACCTGTAAAATAGATATTCGGGTCTTCAGTACCATTTTTTTGAAGATGCGCCAAATCATGGCCTATATAGGCTGAAATATTTCTCGCCAAGGAGAATATATCCAGCGCTTTGTTATAAATAGCCGATTTTGAGTCGTTTCCGAATTGATGGGGCAACATTTTATTATTTCTTTTTTAAAGCGAATCAAATTTAATCACTACATCATTTATTGTGCAATTGATATTAAAGTAAAAACGTACATTTGCTTTAAATATTAATTTATTTAATAAATAAACTTTAAAATGAGTATAGATTCTTTGAATTGGAAAATATTGAATTGTCTTCAAAAAAATGCCCGCCAACCCAACACTGAAATTGGTAGACAAGTGGGCATAAGTTCACCGGCAGTTTCTGAAAGGATAAAGAAAATGGAGGATACAGGCATAATAAATGGCTATTACACAGATATTTCTCCATTTATGGCGGGGTATCAATTTAAAGCAATTATTACACTGCGGGCATTTATGGGAAAACTAAAACCCTTTCTGGAAGTGGTAAAAACGTATGAAGAAGTTTTAAACTGCTACCGAATTACTGGAAACGAAAACATTGTAATGGAGGTAATACTTAAAAATCAAAAACATTTGGAAAGTTTTATCGATCAATTGATAGTTTACGGTGAAACTAAAACACAAATTGTTCTTTCCCATGTGGTTAAAAACAATGACATAAAACCCTTAAAATAAATACTGTTGTGTTAAAAATGTTATAATTGGTTTCATTTTAAGAAAAACAACTCATCTTTCAATGTACTTTAGCTACAAGTACTTTCCAAAAAACAATGTTATGAAAAATTATACTTTCCAATTTTTAATCGTAACCATTATTACGGCATTACTGGGCTTTACTGGCCTAGAATATCCCGGTGATTTTTTTGTTAGATTAATATGCCTCTTTGCGGGAATTGGCTTGATGATTTCGTGTTTGGATGCGGTCATTGTTTCGCGTAAGCAAAGACGCGCCAAAAAAAATCCTCAATTATAAATTTGGGTTATATATTTCCTGTTTGTGATTTTTTAAGTAAAAAGTATAGCCAGATTGTCAGCGCTGCTATAAAAAGCAGGAATATTGAAAAAATTGTCCAAGTTTTAAAATAGCCGAAACTATTCACCAAATTCATCCCACCATTGTGGCCAATTAAATGCGCAACGCTAAAACTCATACTGTATAGCGCCATATAACTGCCCTTTCTCCCTTTTGGTGACATTTCCAATGCCAGTGCGTTTGAAAATGGAAACCCAATCATTTCTCCCAAAGTCATTAATAACATAGCTATTACTAGCACACCGCTCCACGTGCTCAGGTTTAATACCAAGAAACTCAACCCCAGAAAGAAAATTCCCCAGAAAGTAGCCATGGTTTTAGAAATTTTCTTTCGGTCAAGCCAAGCAATCAGCGGCATTTCAAAAATTACAATTGTGGCGCCATTTATAAATAATAACCACCCAATAACATCTTCGGAAAGGAAATGCACCTTTTCATAATAAACAGGCATCACTGAAAAATATTGAACAAATGCCAGACTGTTAGCTACCATTATTACGAAAAAAATAAGGAAAAGCTTGTTCAAATAAGGGGGCAGCCCTTCTTTTAAAATTACAGTTTTTTCCTCAGTGGTATTTATTAGTTTTTTAGGTTTCAAAAGAAGAAATACACCAAGGGAAGCGAGCATACAGGTTAAACCATCAATCCAAAAAAGTGAAGTATAATTTATGTGCGCGATTATTAAACCCCCAATCAATGGGCCTATGGAAAAGCCTAAGTTTATTGCCAAACGAATTAAAGCAATACTTCGGGTAATATTTCCCGGTTTGCTGTATGCATCAGCAGCTACAAAAATGGCAGGGCGACCCGCATCTGCCATCAAAGTCAATAAAAATATACCTATGCAGAATCCGTAAAATGTATTGATATATTGAAGCAATATAAAACCAACTCCGCCCAAAAAAAGGCTTGAAAGAATCACTTTATAAAAACCTATCGAATCTGTTAATCTCCCGCCAATATATGTACCCACCAATGAACCTAGACCAAAACAAGACATTATCCACCCCACTTGTGGCAAATCAAAACCTTCCACGTTTATTAGGTACAATGATAAAAAGGGAATTACCATGGCTCCAGCTCTATTGACGAAGGTAACCAAAGACAATAGCCAGATTTCTCGGGATAAACCCCGAAAGTTTGCCAGGTAGTTTGTGTAAATCTTTTTCATCTTGGTTGGTGGTATAAATGTAAAACGTCCCGGTTTTGGCCGGGACGTTTTTATATTGTATAAACTTATTGTTATATAGTCAATACATACATCGCCGGCACTTCTGGTTTGAAATGACCTGGTTTCTGCGGCAGGTGTATGTGTTACTTTTCATTTTTTAGTGAAATTGATTTTCAAATGTAGTAAAAATTATTTTTCGGCAAGCAAAAAGTTAATTTAAAACACGTTTAAATGCCTGTCCGAGTTTATAGCCCGCTCTTATGTAAGCTTTGCCCATTCTTCTAAAACTGGGCCAATCCCGTAGGTTATAGCTTTCATTATTTACTCCCAWTGCCCGGCTGATTTCTGTGCTGAACAAAACAATAGAAGGATTTTTGGTTTCATAAAAATCAAAGGTCATCGATACTTTGGAAGGTTCCTTTCCAATAATTACATTATATCCAAAATACATCCAATCACTGTTTACCTTCATAGTGTATTTTGCGCTACTATCATTTTTATTGAATACTGGAGCGTTTTTATACTCTGCTGTTTTTTCGTTAAGCGTGGCTAAAAATAATTCTTGCCACTTTTGGTTTTTGTGTTCATCATATAGCTCCAGCCATTCTTTTGCGGCCTCTTTGTCTTTCCATTCCGAAACCTCCACGTATCGCATTTGAAGAAATTTTGCTTCGGGAATGTTTTTTCCGTCAAAAGTTAAGCTGTCGAAGGTAAAAACCACATTCACCTTTTCTTGTGAAGCTAAAAATGAAAGTGCCTTTTTTTCAATATCAATATGCTGTGCCACTAGAAATTGCGAACTGATACAGAGTAATAGTGAAGTGAGGAGAGTTTTAATCATAAAGTGTTTTTTTGCCAAAAATAAAAATTAATATGAAGTTTGAAATTCTTTACTACTTTTACTGAAAACAAATTATGGAGAATTTACTTAAAGTGATTTTTTTACTGTTCTGCACAATCATTTCTGCGCAGGAAGATGCCATTATTTCTGAAAGCAAGGCTGCGCAGATTGAACTGAACAAAGAATTCAGCAATCCCGAAACCACAATTTTGGAACCGAAGGATTTTAAAAATTTTAAGGGATTGGAGTTTTATCCAATTGATCCAAAGTTTATTGTTGAAGCAAAATTTGTCCGTACTCCAGATGAAAAACCTTTCTTGATGCCCACAACTACTGCCCGAACACCTGAGTATGTAAAATACGGTGAAGCGCATTTTTCAATAGATGGAAAGGATTTTGTGTTGAACCTCTTCAAAAGTACCCAGCCCTATAGTGAACCGGGCTATGAAGATTATCTTTTTCTCCCATTTACCGACTTAACCAGTGGCGATGGCTCTTACGGAGGCGGGAGATTTCTGGACCAGCGCATTCCCGAGGGCGATACCATAATTATAGATTTCAATAAAGCGTACAATCCTTACTGTGCTTACAGTGCGCGTTTTTCGTGCCCCATTCCGCCAAAAGAGAACGATTTATTAATCAGAATTGAAGCTGGGGTAAAGGACTTTGGCAAGCACTAAAAATACTTCACCAACCACATTCCGAAGAAAACCATTGCAAAACCAATCACGAAGCTGGCAAGGGTATATAGGGCGAAAGACATAAAATCACCGTTTTTTAAAAAAACGTGGYTTTCATAAGCAAATGTGGAAAAAGTGGTAAATCCGCCACAAAAACCCGTGGCCAAAAATAAAACTGTGCTTTGGGAAAGGGTTTCATTTTTTAATGCAAGGCCGAGAATAATTCCAATTAATAAACTTCCTAAAATATTTGCTGCAAAAGTTCCATAGGGTATTCCTGTTTCATAACTATTCAGCCATTTTGAAAACGCATACCGAAGTGTGCTCCCCAATCCGCCACCTATAAAAACCAATGCCAAGTGCTTCATTTAAATACCATCTAAAACAGTTTCTGGTGCAGTAACAATCGGTATGTAAACTTCCGTAAGCCAATCTGCGGGGTTTGGCACTTCACCGGGATCGGTAACGTAAACTTCAAACATTTTTCTGTCTGGGTCTATTTGATGGCCGTTTTTGTCAATATACTGTCTTCCTTTAGTATATGCCTCTGAAAGATGCTCGTAATTTCCTTTTAACGAAATCTTCACTGCCTTAACTGGATCCATAAACCCACAGACCACGGGGCTTCCCTCGGGAGTAATAACTTGTTCCTTTACGGGAATACAAGTTGAAAAAATTACCGTGCCGTTTGCGTTGTCTACTTCATTATAAATTGTGAAAGGCATTCCGGCCATGTTCAAGTTGTTCTTGGTGATGAAATTCATTACTTCTTCCATCATAGGTGCCATTTTTTCACCCAGCTCGCTCATTTTAGAAACTGATGTTGTGTACATATAATACCCGCCGCCGTACTGGGTAACGCCGTCAACATTTATGGAATATTGTTTCATGTCCTCGGCTACTTCTTCAGCAATTCCTTCAAGTCCTGCCTCGTTCATTTTGTGCATTTCGGCATCAAAGTCCATTCCGCTCAAGGAATAATAGGCTTTGTCAATTAATGTGTGCTCTCCCTTCATTCCCCAGGTAACCTTGGTTCCGCCTTCCACTTCCTCAAACGTCCAATATACCTTCGGATTTCTTTCGCCGCCGGGAGTATTTAGTGTCAAATCCTGCTCTATTTCTTTATTCGGAATTACTTTCGTAGTGGTCATGGAGCCACTCATTTCGCCATCCCAAGAATAAGATGCACCTTCACCAACAGTCTTTTCGGCATATGTAAATGTAATTGTGGAATCCTCTTTTTTCCAAGGTCCCCATTCTTCCCAACTTTTGTAATCGTTCACTTTATTGAAAATCACCTCTGGCGGTGCGTTAATTACCATTGTATCCTGAATATCATAAGTTCCATCTTTGGTTCCAAAATAAATAGCACTGCCAATAATAATGATGAGAAGGAGAAAAAATAAGTACTTTAAAATTTTCATTTGGTCGGGGGTGTTGATTGGTGTTGCTAAGATAGTGAAATTTCATTGATGCCTTTAAAATTGAAATGTTTCGGTTTTTCAAATTTTGACATCTATCTATCACCAACATTATTTTAGTACATTTGCGGAAATCTAAAATATTTTAAAATGAAGAAAACCTTTTTTATTGCACTGGCAATGAGTGGGTTGCTATTTTTTTCCTGCAATGACAATAAAACGGAAAAGGATGTAGCCCAAGTGGAAAAAACAGAATCCACGGCGTTTGATTATAATGTGGAAACTTTTGGCGATGTAAAAGTATTGCGTTACCAAATTCCAGGGTGGGACAAACTTACCCTAAAAGAACAAAAACTTGTGTATTATCTTACCCAAGCAGGTTTGGAGGGAAGAGATATTATGTGGGACCAAAACTACCGCCATAACCTAACCATTAGAAAAGCGTTGGAAAATGTGTATGAAAACTATAAAGGCGATAAAAACACCGAAGACTGRWAARRWTWWGRMWCTWAMKNTRWRWRGAKTWTGKKTCARTAWKGSTAWSSWYYWSNAKTATWYYRAYNAYAAMCNNTRWWGCCTGAATTTTCTTCAGAATATTTAAAGCAACTTTTAACAGATACCAATACTACTTTGGAAGGCGAAGCTTTTGAAGTAATCTTTAACGATAAAGATTCCAAAAAAGTAAACCAGGCAAAGGGTGTAGATAACGTTGCCCAAAGTGCGGTTAACTTTTATGGTCCAAACGTGACCAATAAAGATGTTGAAAGTTTTTATGCAAAAAAGAAATCTCCCAATCCCGCAAAGCCGCTTTCATTTGGATTAAATTCAAAATTGGTAAAGGAAAATGGAGAGCTTAAGGAATTGGTGTACAAATCTGGCGGACTTTACGGCCCAGCGATAGACAAAATTATTGGCTGGCTTGAAAAAGCACAGGGAGTTGCCGAAAACAAAGCACAGGGCGATGCCATCGGTCTTTTAATTGAATATTACAAAACGGGAGACCTTCAAACATGGGATGACTACAATGTAGCGTGGACCGCCGCAACCGAAGGAAACATAGACTACATAAACAGTTTTATTGAAGTTTATAACGATCCACTGGGTTATAGAGGTTCCTATGAAACCATCGTTCAAATAAAGGATTTTGATATGTCTGAAAAAATGGCGGTACTTTCTGAAAACGCACAGTGGTTTGAAGATAATTCCCCATTGATGGACGAGCACAAAAAGAAAAATGTGGTAGGCGTAACCTATAAAGTAGTGAACGTTGCTGGTGAAGCCGGTGATGCTTCCCCGAGTACCCCAATTGGGGTAAACCTTCCAAATGCAAACTGGATCCGTGCCGAAGTTGGCAGCAAATCTGTTTCCCTCGGAAATATTATTGAAGCCTACAACAATGCAGGAAGCACAGGCAGATTAAAAGAATTTGTAAACGATGAAGAAGAACTTGAACTGGAAGAAAAATACGGGCAGCAAGCCGATAAACTTCATACAGCACTTCACGAAGTAATAGGTCACGCTTCAGGACAATTGAATCCTGGCGTGGGCGAAACCAAAGAAACCTTAAAAAATTATGCTTCTACTTTGGAAGAAGGCCGAGCAGATCTTGTTGGGCTTTATTATTTGTACAACCCAAAATTACAGGAACTTGGTTTGGTTGACGATTGGAAAAAAGTTGGAATGGCTGCTTATGATGGTTATATACGCAATGGTTTAATGACGCAATTGATTCGTTTAAATTTAGGAGATGATGTGGAAGAAGCGCACATGCGCAACCGCCAGTGGGTATCTGCTTGGGTATTTGAAAAAGGAAAAGCCGATAACGTGATTGAAAAAATTACCCGTGACGGAAAAACCTATTACAACATTAATGACTATGATAAACTTCACGACTTATTCGGTGAATTGCTTCGTGAAACACAGCGAATTAAAAGCGAAGGTGATTACGCTGCGGTAGAAAATTTAGTTGAAACCTACGGTGTTAAAGTAGATCAAACCCTTCACAAGGAAATTTTGGAGCGCAACAAACAGTTTACTTCTGCACCTTACAGTGGTTTTGTAAATCCTGT
Source organism: Aequorivita sp. (assembly GCA_002733915.1). Taxonomy (GTDB): domain Bacteria; phylum Bacteroidota; class Bacteroidia; order Flavobacteriales; family Flavobacteriaceae; genus Aequorivita. Next base: position 233,369 of record NVXN01000001.1, on the reverse strand, counting down.
GCTTGTTCCGAAAATGAACGATAGTGGGGAAATAGAAAGTTTCACTATAGAACAGCCAAATACTTTTGCCGATCAAATGTTTTTTTATTCTAAGAAYTACAGCAATTTGCCAGCGGTAAATTAATCGAATATTTTGATAAATTAAAAAAGCTCTTCGCTAAGACGAAGAGCTTTTTGTTTTTAAACAATTCAAAAAAACACTTAGAGCGTTAGCTGAAAACGTAAACAAGAATCTTCAGTAATTGTGATATTGCCGTCCCACGAATATCCTTGGCAACTTGCGGTATAGCTATATGTTCCTTCGTCAAGATCGTTAAAGCTTCCCCCATAATCCGAGACACAATCTGGACTGGCGCCAAAATAGCCGGAAATTGTACTAGAGCCTACTCCGCTTAAGTTAACGGTTATATTTCCACATCCGTAATCTTGGTCTATCCAAAACTTAACATCACCTTTGCCGCTTCCGCCGCCACCGGTTCCGCCACCGCCGCCACCGCCAGTGCCGCCACCGGCGTCGCTACAATCTACCCCATAACCGCCAACAATCACATCGATAGAACCATTTGCGTCCAGATTTGCTTCAAGTACAAACTCAACACCATTTATTGAAATTGTACAGGTATTGGGCGATATGCTTCCTAAATTGTGTGCATAAAGCGTGATGTAGTTAAACCCATTGTATCCAAAATCGTAATCAACACTAATTGGGTTGGAAGGGCCATCAAGCGTTTGTTCATCAATAATAGTGTTGCCGTTGGCAATAATTGAAACGATATCGCCATCAACGGTTCCATGGTCCCAAACCCGAATATTTGTAATTCTGCTGGAAATTTCAATACACCCTAAATAATTGTTCGGTCTTCCAAAAGAAGAAGAAGGTATAATAGAGGTTTCATTAATTTCAACAGGTTCTGGCTCTGGATCGGAATCCTCCTCTTTTTCACAGCCTATAAAAAACATTGAAAAAGCTAATAGCAACGGAAAAAGGAATTTTAATTTGGTCATATTTTAATTTGGTTTTTAGGTTACTTTTTTAAAATCAACTGACGAAAATAAAAAAAAACCAATAGTGCATTGCATTGATTTTGTAATATTTTTTCTCCTCAAAAAAAAATATTCTAACTCTCTCCTTACTGGCACTTAAAGGTTTATTTTAAAAATGAATTGCTAATTCAAGTAATTTCAATATTGATTAGTTAGAAAATCTTAAAACAGATTGAGACAAAATTAGGGTAGGGAAGGATTTTAAAAAATACCTACTTTAGGGTATTTTTCATAAGGTCTTTTCAAAAAATGTTTTGGCGGGAATAAACTAAATAAGTGTGAAAAGTTTAAAAAAAAGCAGTTCTAATAGTGATTTTAATTTTTTAAATACGATTTTACCAATAAAAGAAAAACGATAAATGCAATGAACCCGACTAAAATCCAAAGACTGCCCTTGTACTGTTTTTTGTGAAGTTTTTTATCACCACGGTAACTATAAACCATTATAATTACAAAAACTATTAAAAATAAAACAGCAAAAACCAATTGGCCAGTAGTAAACATAATTGTGTAATTTTACAATACAAATTTACAACCATAAAACCATTATATGAAGAATAAAATTGCCGCAGTTTCCGAATTTCATAATGCTTTTGGATTGGGAATGAAAGAAGCCCCAACCGCAAACCTGGGAATCAAAAAAAATCTTTTGCGATATGAACTTATGCGCGAGGAAAATGAGGAATATCTAGAAGCTGCCAATAATAATGATTTGGTTGAGGTTGCCGATGCGCTGGGCGATATGCTTTATATATTGTGTGGAACCATTATCGAACACGGTATGCAACACAAAATTGAAGATGTATTTAATGAAATACAGCGAAGCAATATGAGCAAGCTTGGAAATGATGGTAAACCAATATATCGTGAGGACGGCAAAGTTTTAAAAGGGCCAAATTATTTTAAACCAAATATCCAAGCCATACTTGATAAGTAAAAAAAATCCAAAACGTAAGGWYWWKKWTTTKWTAAAAATTTTACAAACAGCCATTAAACTACTTCATATCTCCAATTAAAGGGGTCGTCACTTCGGTTGTACTGTATGTCCATTAATTCTTTTTTGAATTGTGTCGCAAAACTATGCTTTTGCTTTTCAAGTTCATAAACAGTTTCTTTATAGCTAAAGGCGCTTACAGGGCTTATAACCGCTGCGGTTCCGGCTCCAAAAATTTCCTTAAGGCTTCCATTTTTTGCAGCTTCTACAATTTCTGAAACTAAAACTGGTCTTTCTTCAACTTTAATATTGTCTCTCTTTGCAAGGGCTATTACGCTTTTTCGCGTAACACCGTCCAAAATCCGATCGCTAATTGGTGCGGTAAGTAAGGTATCGTTCACACGAAAAAAGACATTCATTGTTCCCGCTTCTTCTAAATATTTATGGTCGCTGGCATCTGTCCAGATTACTTGCTGAAAGCCTTTCTCTCGTGCCAAATTTGTAGGAAAAAATYGCGCGCCATAATTTCCGGCTGCTTTTGCAGCACCTACGCCACCATTTGCAGAACGACTGTAATGTTCGGCAATTACAACCTTAACATCCCCTGTATAATATGCTTGGGCGGGTGACATCAAGATCATAAATTTATATTCTGTAGATGGGGAGGCCGAAACCCCTGCTTGGGTTGCCATTACAAAAGGGCGGATGTACAACGAGTTTCCAAGGCCGGGCTTAACCCATTCCTTGTCCATTTTTACCAAAGTTGTCAAGGCCTCAAAGAAAATATCTTTGGGAAACTCTGGTATGGCCATTCTTATTGATGATTTGTTTATTCTGTTAAAATTTTCTTCAGGTCTAAAAAGCCACACTTTACCTTCTTCATCCTTAAAAGCTTTCATTCCCTCAAAAACCGCCTGGCCATAATGAAACACCTTTGCAGCAGGTGAAATAGTTAAAGGTCCATAAGGTTTGATAGTTGGATTCTGCCATTCACCATCCTTATAATCACATTCAAACATATGGTCGCTAAAAGTGCTTCCAAAATTGAGGTTGTCAAAATCTACATCTCCTATCCTGGAAGTTGAAACTTTTTGTATGTTAATTTTTTGAGTGGTGGAAGAATTCATGAAAAAGAATTATTTATTTTGTAAAAATAGGTAAAATTTAGGCCATATAAAATTCAAAAAATCATTAAAATTGCAATGTCTTACCAATCAATAATTTATTAACAATTTTAAAATGAAAAAAACGCTCTTCCTATTAGCCCTAATTATTTTTGCTGCCAGCTGTAAAAACGAAAACAAAGAAGCTGAAACTGTTGCCGAATCGCAAGAAATAGCCGTTAATTACCAAAGTTTTGGTGATGAAATAACTGCCGATAACGTTTTGCCAAAGGCTGAAATTATTGAAAAATATAATGACCTTAAAACGGGTGATACGATCAATGTCAAATTTACCACAAATGTAAAGGAAGTTTGCCAAAAGAAAGGGTGCTGGATGAAAGTTGATATGGGTGAAAATGAAGCAATGGTACGTTTTAAGGACTACGGTTTTTTTATGCCGAAGGATATTGCCGGAAAGGAAATAATAGCAGAAGGAAAGGCATATGTTGAGGAAATGAGCGTAGAAGATCAACGCCATTATGCTGAGGACGGTGGCGCCACTCCAGAAGAAATTGCAGCTATCACTGAGCCTAAGCGCACACTTGCTTTTGAGGCACACGGTGTACTTATCCCTGAGGCGGAAAAGCAATAATTTTTGAAAAGAACTTTATTTAAAACGGGCGACGGCTCTTATACCCTGCATATACCAGAGTGGGATGAACAATATCACTCTAAGCATGGTGCAATAGCCGAAGCCCTTCACGTTTTTATAAAGCACGGGCTTTATTATTGGGTTTCACAAAAGGAATCCGAYTCAGTTTCGATACTCGAAATTGGTTTCGGAACTGGCTTAAATACTTTTCTTACTTTTCTGGAAACGGAAAAAAATGCATTTTCGGTAAACTATACTGGTATTGAAGCATATCCATTAAAAATTGACGAAATTAAAAAACTGAACTATGCGTCKCTCTTAAAAGCTGGCGAAGAAAAATTTCTGCAGCTGCACCAAACCCCTTGGGAAGTAAAAAGCACTATTTCAGAAACATTTCAACTCACAAAACAACAGAAGCTCTTTTCAGAAATCCACTCAGAAAATTGTTTCAACCTCATTTATTTTGATGCTTTCGGCATCCGTGTCCAACCCGAACTTTGGACGGAAGCTATTTTTAAAAAAATGTTTCTCGCCTTAAAGTCCAATGGAGTTTTAGTTACTTATGCAGCTAATGGAAATGCCCGTCGTGCCTTACAGTCCGTGGGTTTTAAGGTAGAACGCCTTGCAGGTCCTCCAGGAAAAAAAGAGATGTTAAGAGGTACCAAACCCTGAAATCCGAATTGAAAAATTCCCAATCTTCCGTTAAGGTCCTTTGGTATTTCTCTTTGAATCTATAAATTTAAATGTATGATTAAAAAGGTATTAATAACAGGGGCTACGGGGCTTATTGGTACTGAACTGGTAAGGCAATGTCATAGGGAAGGAATTTCAGTTAATTACCTCACTACCAGCAAAGAAAAAATTGAAAACTCCGAAAACTACAAAGGCTTTTATTGGAATCCAAAAAAAGGCAAGATTGACGTAAGTGCTTTTGACGGGGTCACGGCGGTCATAAATCTGGCCGGAGCTACCATCTCTAAGCGATGGACCAAAAAGTACAAAAAGGTAATTTTGGATAGTAGAATTGCACCCATTAATTTATTGAGGGACACCCTTCAAAATATAGATCACACCATTGTACATTTTATATCTGCAAGTGGCATTAGTATCTATCCTAATTCTGAAACAAAATTGTATTCCGAAGARSATGAAKMAGKANATGWTAMTKWWYWRRSNNARRWTGTGYTTGMYNNTNKKGMWKMCGCRGCNARMWYWKTWCAWRMMYMWGGGWWTGGAAGTAAGCAAAGTACGKACTGGTGTTGTCTTGGCAAAGGATGATGGTGCATTTCCCCAATTGGTCAAACCAGTTAAATTTGGTGTAGGGGCCCCCTTGGGAAATGGTGAACAATGGCTCTCTTGGATTCACCTTGAAGATATTGCCGGAATTTATTTATTTCTCTTAAAAAACCAGTTGGAAGGAAAATACAATGCCGTAGCGCCAAACCCAGTGCAAAATAAAAAAATGACTAAACTGATTGCATCAAAACTTGAAAATCCCTTATGGCTTCCTAATATTCCCGCTTTTGCGATTAAGCTTTTTTTGGGCGAAATGTCTGTGTTGGTTTTGGAGGGGCAACTTGTAAGTTCAAAAAAAATAGAGCAGTTGGGTTACCATTTTAAATATTACAATCTTGATAATGCACTGCAGGATTTATTATAAAAAAAGAGAGGCAACTTAGCCTCTCTTTTTATTAGAATTTATTTGATTAGGCCTTGTTGGCAACCAAAGAAACAGTGATTTTTATATCATCACTAATAAATTTATCTCCCAAATTTGGAAAAACAGATTTTGAGCCGTAGTTAACATTCCACTTGGTTCGGTCTATTACAAAAGTTTCACTTTTCAGCATCATTTTGTCGCCGTCCATAGTTACGGTTGCAGGAAATTCAATGGCATTTGTTTTGTCTTTAATGGTCAAATTTCCTTTTACCATATTGTTTTCAATGCCAGTCATTTCAAATTTTGCAGTTGGATATTCCTTTACATTAAAGAAATCTCCTTCCTTGCCCTCAACGGTCCCTTTTAAGTGAGCCTCTAGATTGGCTTTTTCCTCACCTTCTAAGTCCTCATCGCTAATGCTGTTCATGTCAATCACAAACTCTCCCGCTTCTACGTTTCCGCTGTTTAGGTGAACTGTTCCGGAAGAAAGCTTTATAGATCCATGGTGCTTTCCAGTGGGTTTTGAACCTTCCCACATAATTGTTGAAGCGGCAGTATCAACAGTATACTCAGTAGCCATTTCTGTAGCTTCAGCCGCTTCTTCAGTTGGCATTTCGGCTTCTTTTTCATTGTTTTTACATGAGAAAGATCCCACTGTAATAAAAGCCATTAATGTAATTTTTAAAAATGTAGATTTCATATTTCTTGGTTTTTGTTTTGATTTGCAAAAATATGTTTAAACAAAATAAATTTTCTTAAAGTAATATTAAATTAAAATACCGTGACATTTTGACATTTTAAAACAAATGGCAGTACTTTTGCTCCCTTCAGAAAAAATTGAAAGAAACGCTACTATGGGCAAAAACGATAAATTGAAAGAAACCCACCACGATGATGAAGTGGGTTTTGACGATCAAGATTTAAATGAGCAGGAAATTGCAGAGGAAAAAGTAACCGATGCGCTTGCAGAATTACAAGAAGAGTTTCAGCGTGAAAAAGACCGCTATTTGCGTCTTTTTGCTGAGTTTGAAAACTTTAAAAAACGTACTGCCCGCGAACGGGTTGATATGTATAAAACCGCAGGGGCCGATGTAATTGGTTCTTTATTACCGGTTTTGGACGATTTTGAACGCGCCTTGAAAGAAATAGAAAAAAGCGATGACGACAACCTCTATAAGGGCGTCGAGCTTATAAATAATAAATTGCGCGAAACCCTTAAGTCTAAAGGCCTCCATTTAATGGATGTAAAGCCGGGCGATACGTTTGATGCAGATTCACACGAAGCGATTACCCAAATTCCCGCACCGGAGGATAAACTGAAAGGCAAAATTATAGATGTAGTGGAAAAAGGATATACTTTGGGCGATAAAATAATCCGCTTTCCAAAAGTGGTTATAGGACAATAAAAAAAGCTATCCGTTCTAGCGGATTATAAATATGAAGGAAGATTATTACGAAGTTTTAGGAATTTCAAAAGGTGCTACGGCTGCTGAAATTAAAAAAGCATACCGAAAAAAAGCACTACAATACCATCCCGATAAAAATCCGGGCGACCACGAAGCAGAGGCTATGTTTAAAAAATCTGCCGAAGCTTATGAGGTGCTCAGCGACCCCAACAAACGTTCGCGTTATGACCAGTTTGGCCATCGTGCCTTTGAAGGCGGCGGTGGTTTTGGCGGCGGCGGCATGAATATGGAAGATATTTTCAGCCAGTTTGGCGATATTTTCGGAGGGGCATTCGGCGGAGGTTTTGGTGGCGGTGGCCGCAGAACCGTTAAGGGAAGCAACCTACGCATACGTGTACAGCTTAGTTTGGAAGAAATTGCTAATGGGGTTGAGAAAAAAATAAAAGTAAAACGTAAAAAACTTGCAAAGGGTACAACCTATAAAACCTGCTCTACCTGTAATGGCCAAGGGCAGGTAACTCGAATCCAAAATACTATTTTAGGCCGCATGCAAACTTCAGCTACATGTAGCACATGTGGAGGTCTGGGCCAGATCGTGGATTCAAAACCCGCAAATGCAGATGCGGAGGGAATGTTGGTAACCGAAGAAACAGTTTCCATTAAAATTCCTGCAGGTGTTGTAGATGGTATGCAGCTAAAAGTATCTGGAAAGGGTAATGATGCTCCGGGCAACGGAATTGCCGGCGATCTTTTGGTTGCCATTGAAGAAAAACCACACGATACATTGCAGCGCGAAGGAGATAACCTACACTATGATTTATACATAAGCTTTTCTGAAGCAGCCTTGGGAACCTCGAAGGAGATTGAGACCGTCACCGGAAAGGTTCGCATCAAGATTGATAATGGGGCGCAGAGCGGAAAAATATTGAGGCTTCGCAATAAAGGAATTCCAAGTATTAATGGTTATGGTACGGGAGATTTGCTAGTACATGTGAATGTGTGGACACCAAAATCCCTTTCCAAAGAGCAAAGGGAATTTTTCGAGAAAATGAGCAATGACGAACACTTTCAGCCCAAACCGGAAAAAGAGGACAAGTCCTTTTTTGAGAAAGTAAAAGATATGTTCTCTTAAATAAACGTTAAATAAATTTTTTTGTATATATTTGAAGGGTCGCTTCGTCTTAGAAGTGATAATTTTTCTTTTTCATAGCAATTTTTTTTCCCACCCAAGAATTTATTTTTTGGGTGGGTTTTGTTTTAGCAATCTTTCCTTACTTCATTTTTGGACCCTATCACTTAAAATACYCTTAATAATTACTAAGCTTCCCAGCCAAATCAATATATTTACATTCTTCAAATAAATTTTATGGAAAAACTTTTAGTGGTCAACAATGTTTCCAAAACCTATGGAGATTACAAAGCACTTAACAAAGTGTCCATCGAGGTAGAAAAAGGAAGCATATTTGGCTTATTGGGTCCTAATGGAGCTGGAAAAACAACTTTAATAAGGATTATTAATCAAATTACGATGCCAGACACGGGATCGGTAATTTTGGATGGTGAACCGCTTCAACCAAACCACATAAAATATATTGGATATCTTCCCGAAGAGCGCGGGCTCTATAAAACAATGAAAGTAGGGGAGCAGGCACTTTACCTGGCACAGCTGAAAGGTCTTTCAAAACAGGAAGCAAAGGAAAGATTGAAATATTGGTTTGATAGGTTGCAAATTGGTGATTGGTGGGACAAAAAAATACAGGAGCTTTCTAAAGGTATGGCTCAAAAAATACAGTTTGTGGTTACCGTGCTTCATAAACCCAAACTATTGATTTTTGATGAGCCTTTCAGCGGTTTCGATCCTATAAATGCTAATCTTATCAAAGATGAAATTTTAAAACTACGCGATGATGGGGCGACCGTTATATTTTCAACCCATAGAATGGAATCGGTGGAGGAAATGTGCGACCATATTGCATTAATCCACAAATCAAACAAAATACTTGATGGTAAATTAATTGATATAAAACGACAGTATAAAAACAACACCTTTGAAATTGGTTTAGTAACGCAAGATCATGCTTCAACTTCAGTATTGTTAAAGGATAAATTTGAAATTTTTCCCGCAAACTTCAAAAGTATTAACGATGAATTGCAGTACAAAGTAAAAGTTCCGGATTCGGTATCGCCAAATGATTTTGTAAATTATTTAACCTCTCTCGGCCAATTGACCCATTTTGTAGAAGTAGTGCCTTCGGCAAGTGAGATATTTATTGAAACGATTCAAAAAAGCTAAGCAACAATGAACCATCTTTCACTTATTATAAAAAGGGAATACCTTACCAAAGTACGCAACAAATCGTTCATTATTATGACGTTCTTAAGCCCGTTAATATTTGTGGGTATTTTTGCGCTGGTAGCATATTTGTCTAATCTAAATAGTGATACAGTTCGTAAAATTTCGGTCTTGGACGAAAGTGGTTTATTTATTGATGACTTTAATAGTACACCGCATTTACAGTATAAATTACTAAAGGGAACCAGTCTTCAGGAAGCAAAGAAAGAAGCTGAGACCCAAGAGATTTATGGACTGCTGTATATTCCGAAAACAGAAAAACTCGAAGACCTTTCAAAAAAAATAACGTTCTATTCCGAAGATTCGCCCTCACTTTCATTAATGGGTGATATCAATGATCTGTTAGAAAGCAAAGTAAATACCCTAAAGCTGAAAGAAGCTGGCATCGAGTCTGAAACAATCAAAAACCTTCACATAAGCATAAGTGCTAACCAAGAAACTTTTAAAGGAAAAGAAACCTCTAAACTTGGCTCAGGTTTGAAACTAATCTTCGGTGGCGCCGCGGGTTATTTGCTGTTTATGTTCATCATTATTTATGGAAATATGATAATGCGAAGTGTAATAGAGGAAAAAACCAGCCGTGTAATTGAAGTAATAATCTCCTCTGTAAAGCCGCGCTTATTGCTGCTGGGAAAAATCTTCGGTACTACCCTTGCCGGAATCACACAATTTGTGGTTTGGGTAGTTTTGATTTTGGTGCTAATGACTGTGGTGACTTCTATATTTGGAATTGACCCGGCGGCAGCTACGCCTTCGCAACAAGTTTTGCAAAGTARTGTGAATGGGGGCACGCAGGAAATTTTACAGGATATTATGATTGAAATTAACAATCTGCCCATAGCCAATCTTATAGTAATGTTTATCCTATTTTTTATAGGCGGCTATTTACTTTACGCTTCATTATACGCTTCTGTGGGTGCTGCTGTTGATAGTGAAACCGACACCCAACAATTCATGATGCCTATTTTAATGCCATTAATTTTGGCGGTTTACGTAGGTTTTTTCACGGTAATTGATAATCCGCACGGCACGGTTTCACAGGTGTTTTCATACATCCCCTTTACTTCTCCGGTAGTTATGTTAATGCGAATTCCATTTGGCGTTCCGCTTTGGCAACAAATTGTTTCGGTAGTAATTCTATTCGGAACTTTTATTGCAATGGTTTGGTTTGCTGCTAAAATCTATAGGGTTGGTATCTTAATGTATGGAAAAAAGCCCACTTACAAAGAAATTTTTAAGTGGCTTAAATATTAAAAAATTGCTTTGCCGGAACAATGCTATGAATTCGGCGAATAATTAATAAAAAAGAAAAATTATGAAAAGAAAGATTTTTGTAAACTCATTGCTATTGCTATTTGCTTGTGTAATGACAGCTCAAACTACAGATTTGGCTCGAGTAGAGTATTTAGCATTACCTTTTTCAAAATCAGACAACTCCATCAATCGCTATCGCGCTTTGGTGCAAGTACCGATTCCTTTGGATAAAGAAAGAAAAAAAATATTTGTCGTGGGTCTAGAATATAGGTATGTAGATGTTAATATTGAAGATACGGAAGATGTATTTGCTTTTAATGACAATTTAGTGACCGCTACACAACAAATGGACGCCTATCTAGGTTATGTTTGGAAACAAAATGATGATTGGCGCTTTGGGGTCAAGGGAGGCGTTAAAATACAAAGTGACTTTGAAGGCAGTTTGGTAAGCGATGATTTTATTTATGAAGTGGGAGCTTACGCCATAAAGGATAAAAAGAAAAATCCTGAAGAAGGCAAAAAGCCTTATCGTTTTATTGCAGGTCTTACCTATTCAACTACACCTGGTAGATGGTACCCATTGCCCATCTTGAATTATTACAAGGAATTCCACCCCAACTGGACCTACACACTGGGTGTGCCCAAAACAAATNNGYACGMCMSKNATCWSMRYGMKAWYMRKAAANATGCSCKCCAAGCATTCCTTACTTTAGATAACGTTTATTCCAATATACAGCAGAATTTTTTACCCATTTCCAATCAAAACGCTGATAATAAGTTAGCCGAAAGTATCCAGATGACAATAGGTCTTGTTGGTTTGGGCTATGAGCACTTTTTTACGGATCATCTACTTTTTTACGGCTATGCCGCGCATTCCGTTTATAACGACTTTAGGTTGGAAGATGGCGATGGAAATAAAATCTATAAAATCAATACCGAAAATTCGCCTTATTTTAGGGCAGGATTTAAATTTAAATATTAATGGCGAGAATACTTATAATAGAAGACGAAGCAGCAATAAGAAGGGTTTTGGTAAAAATCCTTTCCGAAGAAAACCAAGGTTACGAAGTTTTTGAAGCCGAAGATGGTCTTGTGGGAATGGAAACCATAAAAAAAGAAGATTTTGATTTGGTGCTTTGTGATATAAAGATGCCCAAAATGGACGGCGTTGAGGTATTGGAGGCCGTAAAAAAAATTAAGCCCGAAATACCCATGGTCATGATTTCTGGTCACGGGGATCTTGAAACCGCAGTAAATACTATGAAAATGGGCGCTTTTGATTATATTTCAAAACCGCCAGACCTCAATCGCTTGCTCAATACCGTGCGCATTGCTTTAGATAGAAAGGAATTGGTTGTTGAAAATACCCGCCTTAAAAAGAAAGTTTCCAAAAATTATGAAATGGTGGGCGAATCGACTGCCATTGTTCAGATTAAAGAAATGATCGAGAAAGTAGCGCCCACCGAAGCCCGTGTTTTGATAACGGGTCCCAACGGAACCGGAAAAGAATTGGTTGCACACTGGCTTCACCAAAAAAGTGACCGAAGTAGCGGCCCTATGATTGAGGTTAACTGTGCCGCTATTCCCAGTGAATTAATTGAAAGCGAACTTTTCGGTCACGTAAAAGGGGCTTTTACTTCAGCAAATAAAGATCGCGCGGGTAAGTTTGAAGCCGCAAACGGCGGTACTATTTTTCTTGACGAAGTAGGCGATATGAGCCTTTCCGCGCAGGCAAAAGTGCTCCGAGCATTACAGGAAAACAAGGTACAGCGCGTAGGCAGCGATAGAGATATAAAAGTAGATGTTCGCGTCATTACTGCAACAAACAAAGATTTAAAGAAAGAAATAGCAGAAGGCAACTTCCGTGAAGACCTCTACCATCGTTTGGCGGTTATATTAATAAAAGTTCCATCATTGAATGATAGAAGGGACGATATTCCATTATTGGTTGAATATTTTTCTGAAAAGATTTCAACGGAACACGGTACCGCTAAAAAGAAATTTTCTTCAAAAGCCATCAAATTATTACAGGAATATGATTGGACCGGAAATATCCGTGAGCTTCGTAATGTTGTGGAACGCTTGATTATTCTTGGTGGAAAGGAGATTAGCGAGGAAGATGTAAAACTCTTTGCAAGTAAATAATATATTGAGATGAAAGACGTAAAAATCGAAGACTTTAAAGTAACCAAGCCAATAAAACTGGATGGTACTAAGAACGATTGGGATTTGGACGCTTCCGAAAAGGAACTGGAAGACCAATTAGAAGATACCCGAAAAAAACTGGGAAAACTTCAAGATACATTGTATGCCCACGGAAAGTATGCAGTGCTGGTCTGCTTGCAAGGAATGGATACGGCCGGAAAAGACAGTTTGATTCGTGAGGTTTTTAAGGATTTTAACGCTCGCGGAGTTGTTGTTCACAGTTTTAAAACGCCTACAGCGCTCGAAAAGAGACACGATTATCTTTGGCGCCATTACATTGCCCTTCCCGAACGTGGAAAGTTTGGCGTTTTCAACCGAACACATTATGAAAATGTTTTGGTCACAAGGGTACATCCCGAATATATTTTAGGTGAAAACTTGCCAAATGTAAATTCTTTGGAAGACATTGATGATGCTTTTTGGGACAAGCGTTTTCAGCAGATAAACGATTTTGAGAAAACAATTCACCAAAACGGGACTATTATTTTTAAATTCTTTTTGAACCTTTCAAAAGACGAACAAAAGAACCGCCAATTACGTAGATTGGACAAACCAGAAAAAAACTGGAAGTTCTCTCCAGGCGATCTGGACGAAAGGGAATTGTGGGAAGACTATAGAAAATGCTATGAGGAAGCTATCAACCGTACCTCAAAACCGCACGCTCCGTGGTACATTATTCCTTCAGACGATAAAGAAACCTCTCGCGTAATTGTTGCCGAAATTATGCTTCAGGAGCTTAAAAAATATAAAGACATAAAGGAACCAGAACTGGACGACGATATAAAAGCGAAAATTTCTGAATACCGCGAACGACTTAAAAATGATTAAATTAGCCTTCTAATAATTTAACCAAGAACTATTTCTTTTAAAACTTTATAGATGAAAATTTCGCTCCTCAGCTCCCTACTTTTCTTTTTGTTTTTTTCAACACTAAGCATTTCACAGACTGCCGTTCAGGATTCCGTTATGCTAAAAACACTTTACACTACCGCCTTAACAGACGGCAAAGCTTATGATTGGCTGGATTATCTTTCCAATGAAATAGGTGGCAGACTTTCCGGATCATTTGAGGCAGAAAGTGCTGTAAAATATACTGAGGCAGAATTAAACGCACTTGGGTTGGACAAAGTCTGGCTACAGCCCGTGATGGTCCCAAAGTGGACGCGTGGTTTTAAAGAGTATGCCTATATAGAATCGCCCACAGGTGAAAAAACCGTAACCAATATTTGTGCACTGGGCGGATCGGTGGCTACCCCGAATTTGGGTATAAAAGCGCAAGTGATTGAAGTAAAAGGCCTAGACGAACTGGCAACTTTGGGAAAAGAAAAAATTGAAGGTAAAATTATTTTTTACAACAGACCCATGCAGCCAGATTTAATCCAAACTTTTGAAGCCTATGGAGGCTGTGTGGATCAGCGCTATGCCGGGGCTGCCGAAGCAGGTAAATATGGTGCGCTTGGGGTAATTGTACGCTCTATGAACTTGCGAATGGACGATTATCCACATACGGGGGCCATGAGTTATGGCGATACGCCCGTAAACAAACGCATTCCTGCTGCAGCAATTAGTACCAATGGCGCGGAATATTTAAGCAGTTTGTTGAAACTGCAGCCCAATCTTTTGTTTTACTTTAAGCAGAATTGCAAAACCTTTGACGACGTGCAATCTTATAACGTAATTGGTGAAATTACGGGTAGTACAAAACCAAATGAATATATGGTAGTGGGTGGCCATTTGGATAGTTGGGATCTTGCCGATGGTGCTCACGATGACGGCGCGGGTTGTGTGCAAAGTATGGAAGTGCTGCGCCTTTTCAAAAAAGTTGGTTACAAACCAAACCATACCATTCGGGTTGTGCTTTTTATGAATGAGGAAAACGGTTTGCGCGGGGGAAATAAATATGCTGAAGAAGCCAAAAGAAAAAATGAAACCCACCGTTTTGCTTTGGAAAGCGATGCCGGTGGTTTTACCCCTCGTGGATTTTCATTTGACAGCAATGAAGCAAATTTCAAAAAAGTACAAACTTGGGAACCGCTCTTTAAACCTTATTTAATCCATTATTTTGAGAAAGGTCACGGCGGCGCAGACATCGGACCCTTAAAGGGAAATATAGATGTACYWRSKRGMTTKYKSSMYGWTAGCCAACGCTATTTTGATTATCACCATGCTGCAAACGATACATTTGAGGCAGTCAATAAACGTGAACTGGAACTTGGGGCAGCCACTATGGCCAGTTTGGTTTATCTATTTGATAAATACGGAACCAATTAATTACCACCACACCACAAAAAAGCGCTCCAAACTATGGGGCGTTTTTTTATAGACCAAAGGCGATTTTTTCAATTTTAATTGCTCGTCAATCAATTCTTTTATTTTTGAAAAGCAATACCAGTTTGTAATCGAGTTTATGGGCAATAGCCATTCTTTTTTGGACGGAAGTGCATATTCGGCAGCTTCATCTTTTATGAAATCGGTTGGTTTCATATAATGGCCAACAATACATTCTTGTATATTTTTTGGAAATACTTCGACATTTATACCTTTAGGAAGAAATAGAAAACTTTTTAGGCATAATTGCTGCGAAGTAGGTATGGGAACGTTGAGCGCAGCTAGCTTTTTAATGGTTTCAGTGGCATGCAATAATGGAAACTGTTTCCATTTTAGCTTTTCCAACTTGTCATAAAGGCTGTCTTTTCTGTTAGGGCCTATCCATTTCTGTGTTTCAACATCGGCGACAGTTTCATCGTACAAATAAAACTTGCAGGCCAATTCTATGTGGACAACTTTCTCAGTTTTAAGATTTCGCACAATATAATCCAGTTCGCCCAATGTTTCCTTTTCGTTTGGGTTACCGAAGGAAGTCGAAGTGTGAATTTGTAGGTTTGCGGCAAGTAATTTGAATTGTTTTGATTGTTTTAAATAAGCTTCAAAACAGGCTTCGGCTTGCATGCCGAGTACAGAATTCATTGGAAAGTTGAAAGTTTTATTTCGGTGCATCTCTTCTGAGAACTCGAAATTTTCAAAAGGATATTGATCCGAACGTATTTTAAGTTCGGGTATATTTATAAAGTGCTGTAAAATGTCAGTCCTTTTAATGGTTATCGCTTTAGTACGTTTTCATATTTCGCAATCCATTCGTCAACCGATACTTTTGTGGCTAATTCCCCTAATAAATCAAAGGGAATGTTTTTAGTATTTTTAAAGCGGATGCAACTCTTGCCCATATCTAGCTTGCCTTTCGTGTGTTTTGGGTATTCTGCAGTGAACCATTTTAATATGTTTGGGTCGCTATACATGCCCATGTGGTAAAATCCTATATGGTTTTTTTGGGAAGCAATTCCCATAAAGGGCAATGGATCTTTAGGGTTGCAATGATACCCATCGGGATAAATGCTATGGGGAACTACATAACCTAACATACCGTACTGCATGGTTTCCTCAAAACCGTTGGGAAGGTTTTGTTTTACGGTTTCGCGTAGTTTTTGCATTACTTCCTTTCGATCTTCAGGCAATTCATTTATGTATTGGTCTGCTGTGGTGGCTTTGGATTGCATTTTATTTAAAATTTAAAGTTCAAAGTTAAAAGATTTTTTACTGAAGAAGATANTGKTTSAWNAAWACTYNCTWTWNNTGATMYWSANGWAWWAKWAKNTGKAMWNNNTKACAARAAAATATTTAAACCCATGAAAAAATTCATTGCATTTACCCCATTAGCCTTTTTCTTGTTATTTGCCTTAGAAGGATATTCGCAAGAAATAACCAAATATAATTTTCTTGAAATTATTGTTGTGCAAAAAGCAAACAATCGCGGAAAGGTGAAGCGTATAAAAGTGGAAGAGCAAACTTCGCTCATAGGTCAAAATATTTCTATTGATGAAATAGAAGATATCGAGGAAACTTCTACCTTGTTGAATTATATGAATTCCCACGACTGGGAGTTTTTGGACAGGCAGTCTGTAGTTTCTGAAGATAACGACCCGGTGTGGATGAGTTATATTTTTAGAAAACGGAAGTAGATGTTTGGATTGTTGGATTTTTAGAAATTTGTTAATTGTTAATTGTTAATTGCTAATTGCTAAGCTATTTCCTTAAAATTTTTTCCATCGATTTGCCTTTTGCCAACTCGTCTATAAGCTTATCCAGATAACGAATTTTTAGCATGAGCGGTTCTTCAATTTCTTCTACGCGATAGCCGCAGATTACGCCTGTAATTTTGGAAACGTTGGGATTTAGCTCTGGGGCCTGGGCAAAGAAATTCTCAAAAGTGGTTTTGTTTTCTATGGTTTGCTGCAGTTGGTCTTGGGTATAACCCGTTAACCAACGGATTATTACATCTACCTCTTCTTTGGTGCGGCCTTTTTTTTCAGCTTTTTTGATGTAGTGTGGGTACACACTGGCAAAGGCCATTTTATAGACTCTTTCGTTTTTCATTTTGTGATTATTTTTGGCAAATGTCCATTCCGAAAATTATCGGGATGCATGCTGTCAACAGCTACAATTTACTTAAAGATTTTCAACAAATTTTAAAARCACTTTTTTATGACGTTCCAGATCCATATCGCCCGACAGGGAGGCACGTACAATATAATCCTTGTCGCCTTCCTTGGTGGTGCCCTGCGTGGAGGTTGCCGGAATAGTCCAATAACACCCCTTTAACTGCCCATAGCTCACACAAAACTTACTCTCTGTCGGAATTTCCGTAATCATTAAATTGATGAGCTTCAAGTTCAGAGCTCTTTTATAGGCTTCTCTTTCAGCATCGGTGTTTCCTTTTGTGGGAAGGTCCAGTGAAAATACCGATGGGGTAAAGCCTTGCGCTGCCAGTTCATCTGAAACAAAATTGATTTTTGCATCCGGCAGGGTTTCTTTTATAAAGTTTACAAATTCACGGGTATTTTTATAAGCATCAATAATACGTTGGTTCATAGACGGCAGTTGTTCGGCCAATATTTCATACTGAAGTGCAGTAGCCTCATTGTCGGAAAGGGTAAGGTGCAGCGCTATTTTTTCCATTAGGTCGCTGGTCTTGGTGTTTCCCACTACATAGCCTGCGGTACACTTTCCGCCACTGGGAAATTTGGAACCACTGGCATAGGAGACTGCCCGAACAGTGGAAAGTATTTCCCCTTCACCCAAGAATTGATAGTTTGGGCAAAAGGTTTGATCGAGAATAAACACAGGGTCGATTGCAGTATCGCCCGCTGCGGTTTTGCGCTCTTTGCTTAAAACTGCTTTTAACTGTTGTAGGTTTGGCACTTCCACCCTCGGGTTTGTAGGTATTTCGGCAATGATGTAAGGAACGGCATCTTCAGCAGCTACTTTATTTAAAACGGTATCAATGCTCTGTACCATATCGTTATCACCATCTACCGGCAAATCAACTATTTCAACATTGTTAAGGCACTCGGCCACACGTCTTGCTTGGTCGTTGGTGCCGCCATAGCAGTTGGGCGGTACAAGAAATTTGATAGCCTTTTCCTTATGGTTTTCCTGTGCATTGTGAATGAGCCCCATCATAATGGCGTACTGCATGGAAAGTCCGCTGGAAGCCACAAGTGGAGTGGTGGGGGAGCCCGTGATTTTCTGTATAGATTTTAAAACGTTCTTTTTGGCTTCTGCTACATTGGTTGTGGGAAGGTCAATAGCAGTGTTTGCTACTAATGCTTGTAGAGCAATTTCACAATTGGCGGGCGTCATGGCAATGGTTTCCCTTCTGCGTACGTGCTGTATTTCGGAAATATAACTTTCGTTTTCCAGGGCATTTACGACCAAAATACTTCCGAGTGTGCCATAAAGACTAATGAAAAAATCAACATTGGGGTTGAGGTCCAAGGTGCCGATTTCATCTTTTTGTGAAATGAAAACTGTACTGCCATTAAAGTCTGGAAGGCTTTTCAAGCTTTCAACTTGTTGTAATTCGAAATTATAGCCGTACACACTTCTTATTATTTCAGCATTGAAAAAATCGGGAAGCTTTGCGGTATAAAGAATTTGGGTGTTTTTTTTCTCCAATAAGTTTTTCCGAAGTATTGCCAAAATAGGTACCGTATTGGAAGCAAAACTGATCACGTTTTCGGGCTTTAGGTTGTTCGCCTTGGCAATTGCCCATTCCAAAACACTGGAAAGTGGATGCCCCAAGCGTATATAATCATAAGCCGTGGGCAATTTTTTCAAGGTTTCCGTTTCGGCATTATTGGCTTTGAACAAATCTTCAAACTGGTCTAAAAACTGGGTTTTTGCCAAGCTTTCCACATAAATATCAAGCCTGTGCGTGGTTAGGTTTAGCCAATCTGAAGGCATATTTTTTAATACTTCTTTTATATAATTGAGCATTTGGGTGTCTTGCATGTTTTTCACTGTTTTATAGGTCGGCAAGTTACATTAATTAGATTTTTTTGAAGATGATTTAAGAGTTTTGTAACAATGGGTTTTACGAATTTAAATGACTTGTGGCGCTTCATCCAAAATCCTTAGTTTTTGCTCTCGCGTGCGGAGTTTTATTCATTCAAATGTTTAGTTTCGAGCGGGATGCTCGCGCTCGTTGGGGTTAGAGGGAAAAACTTAAAATTCAATCTAGTTTTGATTGTTCCATTCGCCGTTCAAAAATGCTAAGGTTCTAYGTGTAAAATCTGTACTATTTAAGGAGCCTTCATGAGGCATATGCCAGCCATTGGGTACAATAAAAAGATGTGCGTTGGGGATAGTGTTGAACATTTCCCAGGCATTGGAAACGGGAACAAAGTCATTGTCGCCGTGAACTATTAAGGTGCGCCCCTTTATTCTTGATAGTTGCTCTGAAGTTATGTTGGGATCTCCAGTTAAATTTCTAAAATTATAAAATTGATATGCCAGCTGCATCCCCTTTTCGGCCCCGTGCAATTTTTCGCCATCATTGAATATATAGAAATCTWCAGGCTTGGCATTGTGTTCAATAAATTCCCGAGTTTCCGTACTGAAATTTAATTGCGCACTCACCGGCACAATAGCTTCAAAACGTTCTGGTTGTAAATGTGCAACATAGAGCGCAATAATTCCGCCGCTGCTATGGCCAATCACTGTTGCTTTTTCAATTTTTAAATTGTCCATTAACATCAGCAAATCCTGAGCGGCTACTGCATGCAGAAAAACATTGGTAGTGTCTGGATTTGTGGAACGGCCGTGCCCGCGCATATCCCAAGCTATTACCCGGTATTGTTTGGAGAGTTCAGGAATAAAAGCTTTCCAGTCTGATGCAGTCCTGCCAAAACCGTGAAGCAGAATCAATGGCGCTCCTTGGCCGTACTCTTCATAATATATTTTTGCACCATTTACTGTAGTAAATCTSMCATTTGCAGAAATTGGTTCTTGTGCGTTTAGGCAAGGTACTGCTATAAAGAATATGATAATAGCATTAAAAAGGAAGCTCTTTTTCATTTTGGACCGGATTTAAATGATGTATATAGTTAAAAATACAACATTTAGGAATTGGTTGGTGCTCGGCAACCTTGTAAAAGAACCCTTAGTTGGATGCGTATTGAAAAGTATTGGAAATTAGGCTAAGACCTATTAAAGCTTATTGAAGGGTACATTGCCTAAACCCGAGGCCAGCAATTGTCCGGCGGCGTTTATGGTAAAGGGGGTGGCATCGGTAGCGCCGTCGTCATAATCTAGGGTAAGGGTGGTTTCGCTGCTGCTCCAGCTAAAGGGCCGCAGGTTCGAAATTGCGGTACCGTCCGGCTGGGCTATGTATTCGGTGCTGTAACCGTTGCCTTCCGTATTAAAATACAGTTTGTAGTCATATTCCTCGCTAAAGTCGCTGCGTTGCCATACGCCCAACAGCTCTGTGGCCGGGGCTGTATTGTTGTTTTTTTCATCGTTGTTGCACGATAGGAGAGTTGTTATAGCTAGAAAGAGAATGGTGGCTTTAAGCGATTTATATGCTTTCATTTAGCGAAAGAAGTGTGTTTGTTGTTGCTTTACTTGGGTTAAAAGTATGGAATATAGTTGATACGCAAGCGGTGGGTTTGGTAGGTTTTTTCCGAAGGGTGAATGGGAAGCATGGCAGTCACTCTGGCGCGCTTTTATAAAGCGTTCAATCTGGCGCGCTTTTGCAAAGCGTGCCAGGGGGGCACAAGTAGGATGTTCGCGCTAGCAGGGTATTTTCACAATAAATCAAAAAAACATTTTGTTTTTTCGCCTTCCCTTCCTATTTTTAAAATACTGAAAACCAAGCGGTTTAATCTTTTCTCCCCAGTTTATTTGTAGCGAACGCGTTGGTTCGCGGAACATACATACGGTATGGCGTCTTGGCGCCTTTCCCTGTAGAAGTTGCCGTTTTGCTAACGCTTTTATTTTAGGACCATTTAATTTTTTTATTAATCTTTAAATTTTTTAAGTATGCCTATTAAGTACAAAGTAGTGCAAAGAGCGGAACCCGGCGTAGCGGGCGGGGGGACCAGAAAGTGGTATGCCAGCATGGTAAATGATGGCGAAATGACCATTGACGACCTAGTGTCGGAAATTGAAAAGTTCAGTGCGTTGAGCGAGCCCGATATTAAGGGCGTAATCATTGCGCTGGAAAACGTAATCCAAAAAGCGCTGTCGGACAGTAAGGTAGTGCGCTTGGAGAAATTGGGAAGCCTATACCCATCCATTAGCAGCGGCCCTGCCGATACGCAGGACGATTTTGTGGCCAACAGTATGATCAAGAAAGTAAGCGTGCGCTACCGTGCGGGCAAGCGTATCCTGGATGCCATGAAGAATGCAGGTTTTAAGAAGGTTGCCGAAAGATAGCCTTCTTTTTACAAAAACATAGCTATGTTTTACCCAAAACATGGCTATGTTTCACCCTAAACTAAGCCATGTTTTATATGAAATGTGGCTTTGTTTTTTTTTGTGGGGTGGTTGGGGGTGTGGAGCACGAGCGGGACGCTCGCGCTAGCGGGGTCATTTATTAAAATATTAAATCCTCTAAATCTATCTCAAACTCAACCTCAATAGCAGTTGCAAAACTTAAACTGTCTTTATCTTTTTTGAAATGTTCTTTTAGGGAATCTATATCTTTATTAAGCATCTCAAGGAGTGTAGCAATTCTATTAATATGTTTTTTTCTATCATTAAATAATTCAACTTTATTAAAACCTAGGTAATCAATAAGATTCTGAGCTTCAATATCCTCTTCATTAATAATTATATAGATTCCATTTTCATATTTTATTCGGTCTTTTAAATCAGCTGAATGAGGTATTAAAAAAGGTATAAAAGGATCAATTTTTTTTGGTTTATGAGAGTTAAACCATGTAAGAACCCCATACCAATTATAATAATTATCTTCTTCACTAGATTTCAATCTTCCATCGAAATGTTCAATATCCACACTATCGGTCTCTTTTATATATCTTTCAGAATACGCACAAAACTGATTTTGTTCCTGTACTAGTAATTTTCTAATCTCCTCTCTCTGGTTATTAGTTTCATAATTTAATTTTTTTTCTATGATTTCTGAGTTTGCTCTTTTACCTAAATATTTCATTCTCCAAAATTGTAGTTGTTGCCAATCTCCATATATTCTGAAATTAAAGATTTTTTTAATTCGGAGTCTTTTTCCTTGGCGATAAGAATTTTAAGTTCAACATATCGCTCCCATTTTTTTATTCCTTCTTTCCCTAGTAGGCTTCTTATTCCAAAATCTTTTATTAATAAATCATTTGGATCGTCTCCAATTGGGGTTACACCTTTCCGTGAATAAACAGCACCATCCTCGTTGAAATCTAAAATTATTCTTTCATAAGGTTCAAATTGAGCCGCAATAATAGGGCTATGTGTTGCAATTATTAGTTGTGTGTTTTGTGTTAAGTTAAAATAATTTTCTACAAGGTCATAAAGAAAATCTGGAAATAAACTATTTTCTGGTTCATCAAGTAAAAGAAACCCTTTTTCAATATTTCTATTAAAATATAATGAATAAATATGACCAACTCTAAAAATGTAATTTCTTATTCCAGTACTTAGTTGCCCGTAATTTATTCTTTCATTTGTTTTAGATAATTTTATATATGCTTTTAAATTATCATTCAATTGAATTGGATTATTTGCATTTTTAAAATCGAATTCGAGACCAGCATTTCCTAAAATTTTATTCCATACCTCACTTAGTTTTACTAAAATCTCTGGATTATTTATTTCAAACTCTTCCTTAACTTTCCTTACTGTTTTATCTTGATTTTCATCTTGATTTTCAAAATCTCTTAAATCATTTTCTCTTTTTTTTACCAAATAAATTAATAATTTCCAAAATTCTCTAATGGTGTCCGTATTAACCATATGATAATATGGAAAAGTATTGAATAATTGAAGAGCATCATTTAATTGGGTTTCGGGTACATCACTTACTCTCAATGACAAATTTTCTTGTCCTTCTGAAGGAGAGTATATAATAAGGTCGTTAGAGTTATCTTTAAAATTTAAATGAGGTAAAATTTCCTCATCTTTAATAATAAATTTGCTGAAGGGTTGTAATGATATAGGCTTTTTAAATTGGTCTATCCAATCGGGAACTTGGTCAATTTCTTCATTTACATAGTATACTTTTGGGAATTTATTTGAGCTTATGGCATAAATAAATCTATCATTGATTTTGATTTTGACTATTAATAAAGGAAGACTTCTATATTTGTCAAGGCGTGTTAAAAAACGAGATAAAAAATTAATTATAGTTGATTTCCCTGTCCCATTTCTTCCAATAAGACAAATTTTATCTAATGGTTCACCCTCTTTTTTATGACCTTCAGGGTAAGTAAGATCAAGATGAAAATCCTTAAATTGTTGAAAGTCTTTAATTATAAGTTTACATAGTTTCATTTTTTTAAAATATATTTTTTATATTTTACCACCTGCTTTTTTAATTTTGTATATCAAATATACTGAACCATATTGTCTTTTGATTACAATTTTTCTAAATCATTAATACTACTGATACCCCGCCGCCTGCAACTTAAACAACTCCGAGTACAATTTTGGGTGCGCCATTAATTGTTCGTGGGTGCCCAGCTCCAGCACTTGGCCGTGCTGCAATACCAAAATACGGTCTGCCATCCGTACGGTGCTAAAGCGGTGGCTAATAATAATGCTGGTCTTTCCCTTGGTGAGGGCTATAAAACGTTCAAAAACATCATRCKNCMGMYTSMGCATCSAGMKSGYTGGTGGGTTCGTCCAGCACCATAACATCGGCGTCCTTCATATAGGCGCGGGCCAGGGCCACTTTTTGCCACTGCCCGCCGCTTAGTTCGGTGCCTTTGTAAAAACGTCTGCCCAGGCGTTGTTCCAGCCCGTCTGCCATCTCGCGTACCACTTGTTCCGCGAGGCTTTTGCTGGCGGCGTAGTTTATTATCTCGTCATTCTGCACTTGGTCTATATTGCCCACGGCTATGTTTTCGCGCAGGGTGAATTCATATTTAAAAAAGTCCTGAAAGATCACGCCAAAACGTTTTCGGTAGGCGTCCACATCAAACTTGTTGATGTTGATGCCGTCCAAAAGTATTTCGCCTTCGGTCGGTTCATAAAAACGGAGGAAGAGTTTTATAAGCGTGGTCTTGCCTGCGCCGTTTTGGCCCACGAACGCCATTTTTTCGCCAGCTTTTAAATGGAAAGTTACTCCTTTTAGAACTTCAGTTTCACTGCCTGCATAGGCGAAATGAAGATCGTTAACCTGAAACCCTTCTTTTATGGTTTTGGGCATCGGTGTTTTTGCTTCGGAAGTCTGCTCTACGGTGAGGTCGATAAAGTCAAAATAATCCTGAAGGTAGAGCGCGCTTTCGGAAATGCGGGTAAAGCGCGAAAAGAAGCCCTGCARGTTGTTGCGCAAGCGGTTGAAKGAACCGGAAAGAAAGGTGAGTTCCCCAATGGTAATCACGCCCGTAAGCACCCGCAGAATAATATACACATAGGCGCCGTAATAGCTGAGCACGCCCAGAATATTGAAGAGCGAACCGTAAAAACTTTGCCTAAGCGAGAGTTTTTTGTTGATGAGGTAATAATCGTTCGAGAGGTTTTTAAAGCGTTCCGCGATGAAATCTGTTAGACCGAAAAGCTTAATTTCCTTGGCAGTTTGGTTGTTGGCGCCTATGAAACGAAGGTAATCCAGTTCGCGGCGTTCGGCGGTCCAGCTGCGCGCCAGCGAATAGCGGGTACTGCTGAATTTAGCCTCGTTGATAAACGAGGGAATGATACTGAGGATGAGGATGAGTATTAAAATAGGTTCAAAATATATCAAGCCCGCAATGAGGGAAATCATCGAGATAAGGCTTTCCGCTTGGCCCAGGGCGTTGCTCATTAAATCTACCCGACTGTTGGTTTGGGTACGGGCGCGTTCCAGCTTGTCGTAAAACTCGGGATCTTCCAGTTGGGCGATGGTAAGCTCGGCGGTCTTTCGGATTATTTTTTCGGAAGACATATTAGAGTATAAATCGCCCAAAAGTCCGTCGGTTAGGTTTATCAATCGGCCCAAAAGATCGGAAAGCACGGCAACGCAGAATTCGATGATTACCAAGTTCCACAGTTGGGTAAAGTCTTGGTTATCGAGGGAAACTTGGAGGATAATTTCATCAATAATCATTTTTCCCACCCAAAGAATTACTACGGGCGTGAAGGCGTTAATAAGCCTACTAAAGGTATTCACGAAAAAGAGTTTGGGGCTGCTGCGGAATATTTCCATAAAAAAGCGCGGGATGGTTTTTAGTGCTTTAAAGGAATCGCGTAGGCTGGTTTTATCTTTGTCGGTAATGGATTTTGGAATTGGTCTGGGCATTTTTTTTATTCTGAATTCTGAATTTTGAATTCAGAATTATTGAAACACAAAGCTATTCTAAAAAACGCAACTACTCAATTTGCGCAAAAATTAGTTGAAGTATTTAGTTGTAAGCCGTCATTTTTTTTATAAGAACTAGCTGCCCAAGGTGGTAATAGCAATGTTCGATCATGCCTTCAATATTCCGTTGGTACGTTCCATATTTTTTATCCACAAAATCATTGTAGAGCATGTTTTCTGGAATTTGAGCAACCAGCGTTGCGAATTCTTCTGCATCATTAAAAAAGGTCTTCAAAAACGTTTTCCATTCGCTTTCGGAGGTTAACGGGGAAAAATAAAAACTATATGCGTCTTTAATTTCCAAAGCGCCTCCTTTTAAGACTTCCGAAACTCCCTTTATATAATAATGGACGTGCTGCGCTAAAATGGCAACGGTGTTTAAATCTCCCACTTTTTTCTGGGCTATTTCCAGAGGAAGATTTTCCAATTGGTGTTTATAATTGGTATTGGCTACCCAAGTTCCGTTGAGAAGTACTTCTCGAAAGCGGTTTGCTAATTCTTGGTTTTTTTTCATCGCTATTTTTTTGATTGATTAAAGTAACAGTTTTTTTTCAAATGGCATTTTAAGAATTTGCAACCCCTATCTTTGCACGAAAATTTTTAGACTTTGGCGCTTTCCGATTACACAAAGGAATTTAAATACAACACCAAACTGGCCACGCCGGTTATTTTGGGAATGCTGGGGCATCAAGTGGTGGCGCTGGTTGATAATATTATGGTGGGGCAGTTGGGAAGTGCCGAACTTGCCGCTGTATCGCTTGGGAACAGTTTTATGTTTATCGCAATGAGCTTGGGCGTTGGTTTTTCCACCGCAATAACCCCTTTGGTTGCCGAAGCCGATGGGGAAGGAAATCGGGAAAAGGGAAAATCTTCCTTTAAGCACGGCTTATTTTTGTGCATCGTGCTGGGACTTGCACTGTTCGTGTTAGTGATGTTCGCTAAGCCCTTGATGTACGTGATGAATCAGCCGCCAGAGGTGGTTGATTTGGCGATGCCTTATCTTACTTTGGTTGCAGCCTCATTGGTACCCTTAATTATCTTTCAGGGGTTTAAGCAGTTTAGCGATGGGATGTCCATGACGCGTTTCCCGATGTATGCTACCATTGCGGCAAATCTTGCAAATGTGGTTCTCAATTATATATTCATTTTTGGAAAGTTTGGTGCCCCGGAATTGGGCGTTGTGGGCGCCGCCATCGGCACTTTGGTCTCGCGTGTGGTTATGGTGGGCTATTTGTGGTATTTATTGAGCCGAAAGGAAAAGTCGCATTACTTTGTTACGAATATTAAAATCTTTACCCTTAGCAAAGCGATGCTGAAGAAACTGTTGAACCTTGGTTTTCCCTCGGCAATGCAGATGTTCTTTGAGGTGGCTATTTTTACTTCCGCAGTGTGGCTTTCGGGTATCTTGGGAAAGAACCCGCAAGCGGCAAACCAAATTGCGCTTAACCTAGCGAGTATGACCTTTATGGTTGCGATGGGCTTTAGCGTGGCGGCGATGATTAGGGTGGGTAATCAAAAAGGGCTGAAAAATTTTAGGGAATTGCGTCGCGTGGCGATTTCCATTGTATTACTCACTTCGATTTTAGCATTGGTTTTTGCGGTTTTCTTTATTCTCTTTAATGGCGAATTGCCTAAAATATTCCTAGACTATAATAGCGTGGCAGACTTTGCCCATAATGTGGAAGTGGTAACTATTGCCGCCCAGTTATTGATTATTGCTGCTATCTTTCAAT
The DNA here is from genome assembly GCA_002733915.1 of Aequorivita sp. Taxonomy (GTDB): domain Bacteria; phylum Bacteroidota; class Bacteroidia; order Flavobacteriales; family Flavobacteriaceae; genus Aequorivita. Next base: position 206,181 of record NVXN01000001.1, on the reverse strand, counting down.
TTACTGATGCCTTGCAGGTAGTGGCACTTGGAGCCTTGCGCGGCATGCAGGATGTAAAGATACCTACGGTAATTTGCTTTATAGCGTACTGGATCATCGGTTTCCCCATTTCGTATTATCTGAGTATGTATACCTCGTTGGAAAGTATGGGTATTTGGTACGGATTACTGGCAGGGCTTTCGGCTAGTGGTGTTATGTTATTCATTAGATTTAATTATCTTTCGAAGAAATTAATTCGGCAGGAAATGTTGATTAGAGAATAGAGAATAGCGAATAGCGAATAGAGAATGGAGAAAATAGATTAACCAACTCCTAAAAACAGTCAATCCTATTTAGGACTCTACAATATTTCAACCATCAACTATCAACCAACAACAAACAACCAAAAATGGACTTTCCAAAATATTTATTAGGCGACAACAGCGATTATCCTACTGCGATTTTCGTGATACATACTGAATTTCCTCGATTCATCATCAACCTTGAAAACGATGAGGTGGAATGGCTCGAGGATTTTGATGCCCAGGACCAAAAGGAATTGGAAACCGAAGCCGAAAATTTAATTCAGGGAGCTACTGATTTTTATGATAGGGAGATTTCGTTATATGATGAGGATTGATTTTTTTAGTGAATAGGTGAATAGGTGAATAGGTGAATAGGTGAATGGGTGAATGGGTGAGTAGGTGATTTTGCAGATTCTATTAATTAGAAATAATGTTTGAAGAACTTTTAAAATACGATACTGAACTTTTCCTTTTTTTAAACAATTTAGGGAATACCTCTTGGGACGGATTCTGGCGGTTTGTTACTGAAAAGTGGTCTTCTATTCCTATTTATGCAATTCTTCTTTATTTAATTTACAAACATTATGGCTTAAAAGGAACACTTGTGGTTGTTGTTTGTGTGGCTTTGATGATTACGGCTACAGACCAAATAGCTAGTCTTTTTAAGCACGGTATAAAACGCCCAAGACCCTGCCAAGTGGAAGAATTGAAAGATGTCATGCGCTTTGTTGCGGATGGGTGTGGCAGATATGGTTATTTCTCAGCACATGCCGCAAGCTCCATGGCCGCTGCCGTATTCTTGGGTTTGAGCCTTCAAAAATGGTATAGATATTTGCCGTTTCTTTTACTGGTTTGGGCTGTGATTACTGGCTATAGCCGAATCTATTTAGGCGTTCACTATCCGCTGGATGTAATTTCAGGAATGGCCTTTGGCGGTTTTACCGGATGGTTGTTTTACCTGCTCCAGAAGTGGGGGCAGAAACGATTTAAGACAAAGCAATCATAGCAGTGTCCTTGCGAGGCACGAAGCAATCTGTTTATTCTTTTGTCACTACAAACAAATCCCTGTAAAGTCTCGTCTTGTGCGTTCGGCTGTTGGGGCCTTTTGGGTTCATATCGTAACGCGCTACATGCTCTCTTTTAAAACCTGCAAAGATTTCATCAAAATGTTGCAAATTTTCTTCAGAGACCAATACGCCAAAACGGTTTTCGGTAGGCGTTATAAATGTATCGTCTTGGTTCAAGATTTCCATCTTTTCACCATAATCCCAAATAAGCTCTGGCGTCATATCTGAAAACTCGTAAATATTAATGTTTTCTTTTTCTTCAAAAGCGTGCAATTCCGAAAACGGTTTATAGTCGGGATTTATGGTAATGGCTTTGCTGAGCGGAAGCCCAAACCAAATTACCGCAACTATAAAGGCAATGGTTAAATAGAAAACGCTTGCAATTTTTCTGCGGAAAAGATTTCGGAACATCAAAATTCCGATGGTTAACAAAGCAAGGGAAAGTAGCACGAACCAAAGCCAGTTTCCCGCAATTCCATCTTTCAGAAAAATATAGCCGCCAACGGGGAAGACAATTCCTATAAAGGCAATCAGCCCAAAATTGAAATAGACGGGAATGGTTTCACGCTTGTCTTTTAACTCCTTAAATCTTCGGAAGAGGTATTCAATATAAAAACCCGTATTCAGTGCCATTGGAACTAAAACAGGTAATAAATAGCGCGATTTTTTTTCGGGAATTAAGGAAAGCAAAACTACCGAAACCATGGTCCATAGAAAGGTGAACAGATATGCTTTTTTGTTAAAAACACGATTTTTTAAATAGGGGTAAAGCAAGCCGATAAATGCTGGAATGGTCCAAACCCCGCTTTGGGTGAAGAAACTCCAGTAATAGTAAAAAGGCTTAATCTCATAACTTATCCAATTGGTTGTTTCCTTTTTGGTGATTTCCGCCGCGGCAGGATCAAAGTTTAAAGTGTACCAATGCCACCAAGCGGAAACTACCATTGCAACTATTAAAAACGCTAATAAAGGCAACCAACGCGTTTTAAAATTTTTGTATTTATAAACTATTCCGAAGGCTATCAAAAAGGGCAGGAGCAGGGCATAAAGCGAGACGGGCCCTTTGCTCAAAAACGAACAACCAAAGAAAAGTCCCGCAAGAATGGCATTGCGATATTTGTGGGGTTCTTCCGTAAAAAATAAATAAAGCAGGTAAATACAAACCACCATAAAGCCGTGGGTGTAAATATCCCACTGTCCATCGCGGGCAGAGGCTACAATATAAAATGAGGTTGCCATCACCAGCGCACTTATGAAAGCATATATTTTTTCTGAAGTAAGTTTCTTGGCAAGTTTATACGAAAACAATACGAGAAAAAGTGTCATTATTGCTGCCGGAAGCCGCAGCGCCCAAACGCTCTTTATTCCAAAGATTGCTGCCGAAAAAGCAGTGAGCCACGTGGGAAGCGGTGGTTTTTGGTAACGCGGTTCGCCATTGATTGTGGTGAGTAGCCAATTGCCGTCATTCAGCATTTCGCGCGCAGTAATAAAGTTTCGCGCTTCCATAATATTTACGGGCAGCGCGTCTAAATTCACGAAGAAAATAGCCGCACAGGTGAAAAAAAGAAGTAGCAAATAATTTTTTTCAACTTTCATATGTATTAAATATTTGATAAAGAGAAGGATGGAAACCGAAGGGTCACGAACTCCTTTTTTTTAATCTTCACGTTGCGAGTAATGCCCAAGTTATTCATTTTCGGTTGTTTTATAATCTTTATTGGGCATTTCATAGCGCATTTGTTTTTTCCAGATAAAAATATTCCTGACATAAATAATTAAACCTGCGCCATGCCCTACCAACAGTACAGGATCTTGCCTAAAAATTCCGTAGGTCAATATGAGGGAAGCACCCAAAACGCTCATCCGCCAAAAACCCACGGGCAGTTGTGAAGTTTTTGTTTTTTCGGAAACGATCCATTGGTACACAAACCGCAACGTAAAAAGTATTTGGGAAACAATACCCAAAAGCAAGAGCCAAAGCGGGATAGCGTCATTTCTGAAAAGTTTGTCTATGTCGTATTCGCCATTGTTGTAGGCGTAGATTACAATCAAAATAGGGAAGACAAAAAGAAAAACGCGCAGCCATTTTGGTGATTTTTGCCATTCGCCTTGCAATTGCAGATTACGGATGTAAATATAATACGTTAGTGCTTGTCCGAGCATAATTGCAAAATCATCTCGTAAATAACCGTACAAAAAAAGTAGAAATGAAGCGAATAAACTGAGTTTCCAAAATGCGGAGGGGGTAATAATACGCTTGCTTTTTTCGGAAAGAATCCATTGTATTATCAACCTTCCGCTAAAAAGGATTTGTGCCAAAAAGCCAATGCTGTACACAATCCAACTGCTCATCCTTTGCTTTTAATTTCGTAGTTGATGTATTTTTTCTTCATCCAAAGGTAAGCGAAGCAATCCATCAATGGCCCCAACAGACGGTTCCAAAGTCCAAACTTTGCCGTACCTGCAATACGCGGAAAATGCTTTACGGGAACCTGTATTATTTTTCCATTTTGCAAAAGAATCATAGCTGGTAAAAACCTGTRAAGCCCTTTGAACATTGGGATGCGCTTGGCGTAATCTGTCTTAATCACTTTTAGCGGGCAGCCAGTGTCATCCATCCCATCGTGGGTAAAGGCGCGGCGAATGCCATTTGCGATTTTTGACGACATATTTTTCACGAATTTGTCCTTTCTATCGGCGCGAACGCCCGTAACCAAATCGTATTCTCCAATATGTTCCAGCAATAGATTAAAATCTTTTGGATCTGTTTGTAAATCGCTGTCAATATAACCTACCAACGGACTTTCCACATAATCAAAACCTGCTTTTATCGCAGCGCTTAGGCCACGGTTTTCTTTAAACGAAATAAAATGGAAAGCTCCGTTGCGGTTGCAAATGTCTTCAATCAGAGCTTGACTGTTGTCTTTGGAGCCATCGTTCACAAAAAGTATGGAAGTCTTTCGGGTCGCAATTTGTATGTATGTTAGTAGTTCTTTTTCTACCCGTTCTAGGTTTTCTTCTTCGTTATAAACGGGTACAATTATGGTGAACTCGTACATGTAGTTTTTTTGAAAAGGTTTCTGCAAAAGTAATTTTTTTAGTTTAGAAGATTAGCCGTGTATTTGGTATAATTCATAATAATAAAGTGATTGCTTAAAAAAGATGCTATTTTTGCAGCTGAAACAGATTTTATGAAAGTACTTGTTACTGGTGCGGCTGGATTTATAGGCTCGCACACTGCGGAAAGGTTAAAGGAACTGGGCCACGAAGTGATTGGCCTTGATAACTTTTCGCCCTATTATGATATTGCCCTGAAAAAATTGAATGCTGGAGCACTTTCCAAAAAAAATATTGAAGTTCTTAATTTAGATTTGCGAACTGATTTAGCTGAAACACTTCCGAATGATTTGGAATATATTTTTCACTTTGCGGCACAGCCGGGTATTTCCAGCGCCTGTACTTTTGAGGATTATTTTAGCAATAACATTCTCGGTACGCAACGCTTGATTGCATTTGCGGAAAGCCTTCCGAAGACACCTTATTTTGTAAATATTGCTACTTCCTCAATTTACGGTCTGGAAGCTACGTTTCCAGAAAATGTTGCGCCTAAACCTGCTTCTTGGTATGGCGTAACAAAGCTCGCCGCAGAGCAGCTGGTTTTGGCAAAAACCCGGGAAAAGAAATTACTGGCAACTTCTTTTAGATTATTTTCCGTTTACGGTCCACGCGAAAGGCCTGACAAACTTTACACTCGATTGATTGATTGCGGTTTGAACAACAAAGCGTTCCCACTTTTTGATGGTAGTGAAAAACACTTGCGCAGTTTTACCTATGTGCAGGATATTGTGGACGGCATTGTAAGCGCCATTGGCAATGAGGAAATTTGCAACGGTGAAATTTTCAACTTGGGTACTGAGACTGAAAGTACCACAGCACAAGGCATTGCCACAGTCGAGGAAATTCTTCAAGCAAAAATTGCAACCGAAAAGAAACCGCCCCGTGCAGGCGATCAATCGCGAACTAAAGCGAATATTGACAAGGCGAGAAAATTATTGAACTATAATCCACAAACAACTTTAAAAGAAGGTTTGGAAGCACAGACGGAATGGTTTAAAAATAATTTTTAACTTCGGGCTTCATTCTTTTCATTCGTAAATGCTTAAAATACTTCAAATAATTACCTTGCTACAAGGGCTTTTTCTTATTGTGGCACTTATGGCAAATAGGGGAAAGTACCAAAAACCTACCTTTTGGTTGTTAATAGGAAGTATTCTTTCCATTTTGTTTTACGTTCTTGGCGATGATGAGAATGGTTTTTTTGTAGAACACAGAGATTGGTTCTTTTTTGACTCTTCATTGTTTATTACTTTTTTCCTATTATTTGTAATGTATTTTGTTTCAAGTCGAGAAACTTTCAATTTAAAGCATGTAGCCTTTTTTACCCCTAACCTATTCTATTTTATTATTGAAATCTACGAAAAGTATTATCCTGCCGAAGATGTTTTTTTAATTGAACTGTTAGAATTATTGGTTGAGATTTCTTTCTTAACATATCTTTTATTTGCGGTCTGGACAATCATAAAATCGAAAAGCCAGCAATGGATGGCGTATTTTATAATTCCACTTGCCATTATTATGATTTTTGCATTGGTAAATGAAATTTTAAACTGGTTGGGCATTTTGCAAATACCTTATTTCAGCGATCCAGAAAACAATACTTCCACACTTTTGGTCATTGCTTTTCTTTTCTATTTTATGGCTTGGAAACTCGTTGTTGCTCCCGCTGAAATTGTTCGTTTTTCCGAAATAAAAAAATACCGAACCTCTGGTTTAAAGGAAGATTTAATTGAAGGCTATTCAAAAAAGATCACCACCTTTATGGAAGAAGAGAAAGGTTTTATGGACAGTAAGCTCTCCCTGACTTCATTAGGGGAAAAACTGGAAATTCCCAAACAGTATATTTCAGAAATTTTGAATATTCACATGGATACAAATTTTCAGGACTTTGTAAATGGATATCGCATTGATGCTTTTTTGGAAAGACTTAACGACCCAAAATAYTCAAATTATTCATTGCTTGGAATAGCCAACGATGTTGGGTTTAGTTCAAAATCCAATTTTTACGCTACTTTCAAAAAGCACAAAGGCATCACGCCAACCGAGTACCGAAAATCATTAAAATAGGTGCTAAAAATGTCCATTATAAACATATAGGACATCTTCAAGGCACTGTAAACACGCGTCTGTCAGTTTAGGTTTTAATTTAGTACCTAAATTAATTTTCTGTGTCCAAACTTTTTCCCTCCCGGTTCAAATTGCTTTTTTACTTTGTAAAAACGTATATAATTTTATCAACACTACTCCGGCTCATTTTTGTGTTTTGGGTTTTTAAAGACGTTGATACCTCTTTTTTCAAAATAGCAAATACATTCCTAATAGGCCTATTGTTTGATGTGGGTACGGTTTCATTTTTTGCRCTTCCGTATGCCTTGTATTTGTTGTTTATTCCGCAGCGATGGCATGGGTCTTTTTTTGATAGAATTGTTACTTGGTTTGCATATTCGTTGGGGCTGGTAATATTTCTCTTTTCCTTTTTTGCAGAAATAACCTTTTGGGAAGAATTCAAAAACCGTTTCAACTTTATTGCGGTAGACTACCTTATTTACACTTACGAAGTTGTAAAAAACATCAACGAATCTTACCCCATTCCATTACTGTTGAGTGGAATTCTACTTATTACGGCGTTGCTTCTTTTTATTACCAAGCGAAAAGGCATTTTTCAAAAAACATTTACAAGTGAAAGTACTTTTATGGACAAATTGTTCCCCACACTGCTTGTTTTGGGAACAGTTATAATTTTTGCACTTTTTGTAAAAAATAAGGATGCCGAGCAGTTTGAAAACCGCTACAACAACGAAATTGCCAAAACTGGCATCTATTCCTTCTTTGCAGCTTTCCAGAACAACGAACTTTCATATGCAGATTTTTACAAAACCATTCCAATAAAAGATGCTTTTGCTAAGGTAAATGCTAATTTCATAAAGCGCGGCGACAGTCTGCTTTTCCCTGAAAAGGAATTGATTTACAGAAATGTTCCAAATACAGATTCACTGCCCGAACTCAAGCCGAATGTAATTTTTATTTGTGTGGAAAGCCTTAGTGCAAAATTTCTCGGAAGCTTTGGCAATCCCGAGAACATTACCCCAACATTGGATTCATTGGCAAGCCAAAGTTTGTTTTTCACCAACCTTTTTGCAAACGGCACCCGTACTATACGTGGTATGGAGGCTATCACATTGTCCATTCCGCCCACCCCTGGTCGCAGTATTATAAAACGGGAGAATAATCAGCAACTGTTTACTATTGGCGAGGTTTTTAAAAAGAAAGGCTACACCCGGAATTTCTTTTATGGAGGTGATGGTTATTTTGACAATATGAACAGTTTTTTTGGCGGAAACGGTTTTGATATCGTAGATCGCGGTCGAGGTTTTTTGATGGATGCAAGTATAACTACAACCCGTACCAATATTGAAAATGAGGAGGTGACCTTTGAAAATGCTTGGGGTATTGCCGATGAGGATATTTACAACAAAGTAATCAAAATAGCCGATGAGGCACTCAATGCCGGAAAACCGTTTTTTGATTTTGTGATGACAACTTCAAACCATCGACCCTATACATATCCCGAAGGGAAAATTGATATTCCTTCAGGCTCGGGGAGAAAAGGTGCCGTAAAATACACCGATTATGCGATTGGCACATTTTTAAGAAAAGCAAAGAAAAAAGAATGGTTCCAAAATACGATTATTATAATTATGGCAGACCATTGTGCCTCCAGTGCCGGAAGGCAGGAACTTGATATGAAAAACTATCATATTCCGGGTTTAATGTTGAATCTTCCAAACATTGCGCCTAAAAAGGTTAACAAAATGGCTTCGCAGATTGATATTTTTCCCACATTGTTTTCGCTGCTCAATTGGAACTATAATACCAATCTCTATGGCACCGATGTTCTAAAATTGAAATCCGAGGAAGAACGCGCTTATGTGGGCACATACCGAAAACTTGGGCTGTTAAGAGGAGATGATAAAGTGATGGTACTGGGCGATCAAAAAGTTTCAAACTATTATCAATGGAATCGCGAGAGTAATGAGCTTGTGCCTTTGGATGGGGATGAAGCTTTTTTAAGGGAAATTATTTCAAGTTACCAGACTGCTGATTATTTATTCAGAAACGGTGGGTTGAAGTTAAGCACTTTTGGAWYYKWWWWCTRARRTSYWWKKKMTWRWWAAYMSCWTNYRCMKKWMWWKRAAATRWCKARCTTNWSCRAAKCNKWGTTNARWMCSKASTWMMMKRAAMCTGNNNMMWRKYMYAWWTMRATRARKRMAWCANKCCWWWSWRCWKCANKYMACRGCGCTTACAAAAGCTTCCATTGAAGAAGGCGCAGGAGTTATTGTTGTCTGTGGCGGCGACGGAACCATAAATGAAGTGGCTTCCTGTTTGGTGAATACTTCGGTGGTTTTAGGGATTTTGCCGATGGGATCGGGCAATGGTTTGGCTTCCAACTTAAAAATTCCAAAAAATTTAAAAAAAGCGCTTTCCATAATCAAAAACCAAAAAGTGGTTGCAATTGATTCAGGAATTATTAACGGCGAACCGTTTTTTAGCAATACGGGCGTTGGTTTTGATGCACATGTAATCGCTGATTTTGAAGAAAATACCACCCGGAAGTTTTTTAGTTATTTGAAATCCATATTGAGAACGCTTAAAAAATATCAATATAAAAATGTAGTGGAATTAAAATACAACGGGACAACTGAATTGATTTCGCCGTTTCTCCTTTTTATTTCAAATTCCAACGAAATGGGCTATAAAATGAGCCTAACGCCACGGGCCTCATTGCAGGATGGTTTGTTGGATATTGTTATTGTCCCCAAGCTTTCAAGGATTAAACTTTTCTTGTTTACGGTACTTTTTCTTTTCAAAAAACATCATTGGTTAAAGGAAGTTCGGTTTCAACAACTTACGGCTTTGGAAATTAAAAGTTTGGACAATACAGTCTTAAAGGCCCAAAAGGACGGCGAATTTTTTGTTCCCAAAGAACCAATAATCAAATTAGCAATTCGTTCAAAGAACTTGATTGTATGTGTTTTATAATAGTCTATTTTTACTAGAAATTTTGTAGGTATGAAGACATTTGTAAGCAGTGTTTCTGGAAAGGAATTTCCTGAAAGCGAAAAAATGCACGCCAAGACCATTCGCAAAGCTATTTTTGATTTAATAGAAAAAGAGCATCCTTCTTTTAATCACAACAGTTTCTTATCCATCTCAGAGCTAAATCACTACCGCCAAAAATACATTTCAGAATATTTGTTGGACGAAGTTGGCGAATTGGGCGAACTTGAAAAGGATGTTTTGGAAACCATTCAAAACCAAGAAGCAATTTCCTCTAAAATTATTCTGGATGAAGCCTCCGCCAAATTTACTTACGGGCAAAAATTGGCAGATAAAATAGCAAGTTTTGGAGGCAGTTGGAAATTCATAATCCTTTTTGCCGCTTTCATATTTGTATGGATGTGTATCAACATCATTTTTCTGACCAGCAAACCTTTTGATCCGTATCCTTTTATACTTCTGAATTTAATACTTTCATGTTTGGCGGCATTACAAGCTCCGGTGATTATGATGAGCCAAAACCGACAGGAAGAAAAAGACAGGGAGCGCGCCAAACAGGATTATATGATAAACCTGAAATCTGAGCTCGAAATACGCATGCTCCACGAAAAACTCGACCATTTAATTATTCATCAACAGCAAGAGCTTTTGAATATTCAGCAAGTGCAGGTGGAAATGATGGAGGATATTATGAAACGGTTAAAAAGCGATTAGTTTATCAATTGCCTTTTATTGAAAGCAATTTCTTCGCCGCCTCAAAAGGGGTAGTTCTGTTTTCATCCAAGGCCTTTAGCTGTTTTTCCAGTTCTATCTTGACTGAAGGATTTGCATAAAACTCACTTTTCAATCTACTTTCAATGGTCTGCATCAGCCAGAATTTGTTTTGCTCTTTTCTTTTATACTGAAAATAGCCGTTGCCTTTTACGGTTTCAAAATAATTTGAAACCACTTCCCAGATTTCAGCAATTCCTTCATTTTTAAGGGCGCTGCATAAAAGCGTTTTTGGATCCCAGCCACTTTCCTTTGCAGGGTAGAGGTGAAGCGCACGGTTGAATTCTGTCTTTGCCAATTTTGCAGCCTTTAGGTTTTCGCCATCCGCCTTATTGATAACAATGGAATCTGCCATTTCCATAATACCGCGCTTTATGCCTTGCAGTTCATCGCCGGCGCCTGCAAGCTTCAGCAATAAAAAGAAATCGGTCATGGAATGGACCGCCGTTTCACTTTGGCCTACGCCAACGGTTTCAATCAGGATTACATCAAATCCGGCGGCTTCACAAAGAATAATGGTTTCGCGTGTCTTTCGGGCTACTCCGCCCAAGGTATCCCCACTGGCTGACGGACGGATAAAAGCGTTTTTTTCTTTTACCAAATCTTCCATTCGGGTTTTGTCGCCAAGAATGCTTCCTTTGCTAATGCTGCTGCTGGGATCAACGGTAAGTACGGCCACTTTTTTTCCTTTGGAGATTAAAAGTTTACCAAAACTTTCAATAAAAGTACTTTTACCTACACCTGGTACGCCTGTAATACCTATTCGGATGGAGCGATTGGCGTGAGGTAAGCAGTTTTCGATAATTATTTTTGCTCGTTGTTGGTGCTTTTGGGCAGTGCTTTCAATAATGGTTATGGATCGACTTAGTGTGGCCTGATTTTGATTTAAGATTCCAGAGATCAATTCATCGGAGGATAACTCTTTCTTTTTGGAAGATTGGAGCTGTTTCACAACTTCCCTGTTTAAAGTTTCAGGTTGGGAAACTCCTTCCTTTTCTTTGAGTGCGCTTATTTTTTTTAYCTTCTCTGCCACAGCGTGAATTTAGGACAATTTTATGAATATGTTCTTTTAGAAATGAGTTTTAGGTAGTATCTTGAAATTTAATAATTTTAAAATTCAGAAAAAAATGAAAATCTTATATGAAGCTTCATCTACAGCTGTTGGCGGAAGAAAAGGACACGTAACTACCGAGGATGGCAAAATTGACATGGAACTTTCCGTACCTAAAGGACTTGGCGGCGATGGGGGTAAAGGCACAAATCCTGAACAACTTTTTGGCAGTGCCTATGCGGCCTGTTTTGGTAGTGCTGTGCAAATGGTAGCCGAAAACAAAAAAATTAAATTGGGCGATGATATGAGCGTAACAGCAAATATCGAAATAGGAAAAACAAAGGATGGAGATTTACAATTGCGTGCAACATTGGATTGTTTTCTACCTGGTGTTGATGTGAAAACTGGAGAGGATCTGGTTAATAAAGCTCACGAAGTATGCCCCTATTCCCGTGCTACACGAGATAACATTACAGTAACCCTAAACCTTTTATTGGACGAATAGTTCAAGATAACATAAATAAAAAGCCCCGAATTTTCGGGGCTTTTTTTTTTACATTGCTTTTAGATTTATCACTTTTCCCCCTTCTTCCTCTTTTTGGGGCTCTTCCTTCTTTTCTTCTTTTTTCTCCTCAATAAATGGACTTTTCTTAGGCTGTTGGGCGGCTTGCTTAATATACCACTCCAATTGATATTTTTGTTTTTCTAGAAGTTCCAAAATACTGTCCGGTAATTCCCGACGCTCTAAAAGCTCATCATATCTTTTAATGTTGTTACGGTCACGGTTTATACAGGACCTTACAATGGCTTCGGCATCGAAATACTCCAAGGCTTCTTTAATTTCTTGCCAGGTACGGTCAATATTCCCTTTTTCTGAATCTTGTTTTAAAGGTTCAATGTCACGGGAATGAAGTTCGTTTGAAATATCGTGGCTCATCCGGTTGCGTTCCACGGCCATATAATTCAAAAACCTCTTTAAATCGGTAGTCTGTGCATCCTGTGCTGCATTGTAATACAGTTTTTCAGCTTCAAAACAGGCTACGAGTAAACGGTTTAATTTATCAAAATCTGCGTATTTCTTTTTCATAGGTAGATGGTTTTATCAAATTTACCACAAAAAACTACTGTTTTATAAAAAATGAACATTTTTTTATGATTAGTTAACAGTAATTTATAAGCTAATTTTTAATTACTTAGGCATAATGTGTGCCAAAAATTATCAGGGAAGAAAATTAGGGTAAAAATTATATTCTATAATTGTGCGTATGGGGATAATATACAAAATTTTTTATCAAAATTTAATTGGTCGTACACATAAAGATTTGGAGTGATTTAATAGGTTTCATAACCTAACATTTGAATTGAAGTGTATAAAAACATAAGAAAAAAACTAAAAACTGCAACATCTAAATTAATTTGTCGTCTTTTAAGTGAACAGCAACCAAAAAAACCATCAAGTTTGTCCGATTTATTACTTATCGAGCAGTGTAAGCAAAACAACCGAAAGGCACAAATGGCGCTTTATGGCAAATATTGTGACGGGATGTATGTTATTGCCAATAGGTACCTAAAGGACACCGCGGCCGCGGAAGACGCGATGCAGGAAGCATTTATCAAGGCTTTTAAAAAGCTAAGCCAATTTAAGGGAGACGTCACTTTTGGAGCTTGGCTAAAACGGATTGTAATAAATACTTGTCTTGATACCATAAAGGCAAAAAAAATGGAATTGCAATCGTTGAACGAAGAGGTCTTTACAATGGTGGAGGATGATTCGGACTGGTCAATTTCTGATGAAAACTCTATTTCTGAAGTGATTTCAGCAATTGAAGAACTACCGGAAAATTATAAGGCAACTGTAAAATTGTTTTTGATTGAAGGATATGACCATCAAGAAATTTCGGAAATACTGCAGATTTCTGAAAATGCATCGAGAACCTACTTGCACCGTGGAAAAACAAAATTAAAAGAAACACTAAAACACTTGCGCTATGGCACAGGATATTAAAAAAATGTTTGAAAATTATGATGACCCTAAAACTCCAAAACTTAGGGAAGGGCATCAAGCTCGCTTTGAGGCCAAACTGGACAAAGCTTTTTCGCAGAATATTTCTGAAGAGAAAAATACCTCCATCCCCTGGCTTAAAATAGCCGCAATGGTAGTGGTGCTTTTGGCGGTAAGTTTTTTTGGATATCAGCAATTGTCAAAAAACAATACAATTATCGATTCAAATAAGGCTGTTGTAGAAAACGCTATTGAGACTGGAGAAAGCAGTGAGGCACCAAAACTTACCCTCGCAGATATTTCTCCAGACTTAAAAAAAGTGGAGGAATATTATATGGCGGGGATAAACGTGCAATTGGCATCCTTAAAAATCACCGATGACAATAAAGATTTGGTAGAGGGCTATATGCAGCGGCTTGCCGAATTGGATATGGAATATAATTCCCTAAATGCAGAACTGAGCAAAGTGGGCCCCACCGAAGCGACCGTAACCGCATTGATTGACAATTTGAAACTTCGTTTGGATTTGCTGTTCAAACTGAAAAACAAATTAAAAGAACTTAAAAATCWANMRSAATKARKMMKYYWAASYWWTTCAAANTNARTAMMMTTGWANWAYTWGMATTTGCCAATACCTTTGGCTACTCACAAAAAAAATATGTGGAGAGCTTCAATGTATCTGACAATGTAGAAATTTCTGTAAATACATCTTTTACAAATGTAGTTTTTGAAACCTGGAACAAAAACAAGGTGGAAGTTGAAGCCTTTATTGAAGGGGATAACCTTTCTGAAAGTCAAAAGGAACAACTGATGAAAAATTGGGATCTGGAAGTGACCGGAAACAGTAAGAAAATAACTGTAACATCCAATGCCGGCAACCAACCTTTTCCAATGAACGATATGCCTAACCTTGAATTTATTGGTCCGCTAATGGAAGATATGGTTATGCCTATGATACAAAATATAAAAGTGCCGCCGCTACCTGCAGATTTATTGGAAAACATAGGCGACATTCAGTTTGATTATGAAGAGTTTAAAAAAGACGAAGAGGGCTACATGAAAAAGTTTGAAGCCCAAATGGACAAAAATTTTGGGAAGGATTTTGAAAAACGAATGGAGGAATGGGGCAAACGCTTCGAGGAGTCTTGGGATGAAAAACGAGCAGACAGCATAGGCGAAGCCTATGGAAAAAGAATGGAAGCTTGGGGCGAAGATTTTGGAAAACGGATGGAAGCCTGGGGCGAAGAATACGGTAAAAAAATGGAAGCTTGGGCAAACGAGATTGAAAAGGAATATGACGATGAGGAAGGCAATTACACCAAAACAGTTACCAAAAGCCCACACGGAACCGCTATTGTTATTCAGGGAAACCGTACCAATAGTGGGAACAGCGCTAAGGGAAAGAAAACCATTATAATCCGCCTTCCAAAAAATACCCAAACTGAAGTTAATGTGCGCCACGGCGATCTTAAAATGGCAGATGCCAATAATATAAAAGCCAATTTAAATTACACGCCATTTACGGCAAATAGCATTGATGGGGGAAAAACCCTCATCAATGCATCTTATGCCCCGGTTATAGTGAATGTTTGGAAGCAAGGTGGTTTGAACGTAAAATTTGTGGATAATTGTAAAATAGATAACGTTCAGAATATAAATCTTCAAGCCAATTCCAGCGACGTACGTATTGGTAACATATCCAATCAGGCATTTCTATCGGGTTCTTTTGGGAACTTAAAAATTGATAAGGTCTCTGATGGATTTGAAACGCTTGATATACGTTTAGAGAATACCGATGCCAAAGTGAAAATACCTAGCGGCGCATTTTCATTTTACTTTACTGGTAAAAAATCTACGTTGAAGTATCCAAAATCACTTCAACTAAAAGAATCCAAAAGTGCTGATAGGGTTTTGGTGAAAGGGTTTAACCAGAATAATGGCTCTAACAAGACCATTACCATAAATTCTACTTACAGCAATGTTTCGCTTCAATAACCGCTATTATATGAAATGAAAACTACTTTTATTAAATAATTAAATATTTCAAAATAAAAACCTCTTTTCATTTTTATGAAAAGGGGCTCACACTTAAAGTGCAGAAAAGGGGGAGTCTAATGATGGAGTATTTATTATTTTTTCAAAACCGCCCCAAAATTATAAGAGGCGGTTTTCTCAAAATTAAAATCAATTACTATGAAAAAATTACATTCTAACTATTAATTCTTAATGATTTTAAAAGTTTCAGTACTGTTGTTGGCTGTTACCTTGGCAAAGTAAATACCCGCGCTTAAAGCGCTCAAGTTCAGTTCTCCAGTTAAAGCTCTCAATTCCTCGCTCATAAGTTGTTGTCCATTTATATTATAAATGGATACTGAAGTAATTTCAGTTTTTGATGAAATCTGTAAAATATCTGTTACAGGGTTTGGATATAGTGCGGTGCTATTTAACTCGTTTTCATTTACTCCAAGAACATCACAAGTTAACTGTAGTTGAAAATTACCTGCTTGTGTATTGTCATAACCTTCTACCATTATAATGTAAGTAGTTGTTCCATCTGATTCAAACTCAAGTTCAGGCTGGTTTACGCAGGAACTATCATTGAATGCTATTTGGTTGGTAAGTGAACAATCTGAATAAACTCGAACGGTAGTTGCGAAATTAGTCTCGGGACCGCAGGCATTAAGGGTAATAATTTCTGGACTACTATTTCCTGTATATGAATAAAACACATCTGGGGAACCATTTCCGCCAGAATCTGTTGCAAATATTGTAGAGTTTGTAACTAAATCACCGCAGGCCAATACCGTTGCATCCACACAGGCATCATTGGTAGGAACAGGGGGTAGTTGTACGCGATAAGTAAACAGATCGCCCCAGGGGCCAATAGTTGGGTCATATCCCCAGCCCGTAATGTATTCCCCATTAAATGAAATTGCGTTGGGAACCCAGATAGGGCTTGCATCCATGGTATAGCCTAAAGTATCAGTAACAAAGGAATTGAATTCCTGCAAACCACTGGAGGGAGTCCATATAAAAGGAATGTTCGGGTCAAAAGGGCCAATTTGAAAATAGCCAATAACTATGCTTCCGTCGTGGTTTATGCCAGTAACATTCCCAGTACTGCCGGAAGCCAAAGTGCCTAAAGACATATAGCCAGTTGCTTCACTCCATATCCATGGTTCGCCATTGTTTGCATAATCTCCGCGACCTCCAATCCAGTTTCCATCTGCAGAGATAGCGCTACACTCGCCCAATTGATTATACTCATCATTTGGATCGCCGTTGGGATCAACCAATAGATATACGTTAGGCAACCAATCACTGTTTGCGTCCTTGCGCCAAACAGCAGATTTCCACGGCCCGTTAAAATCCTGCCAGCCCACAATCACGTTTCCGTCACCACTTACGGCATTGGCTCTTGTGCTGCGGTTGATATTATTGTAAAGACTTCCCAAATCAATGAGGCCGTCTGTTGCTGTCCACGCCGTTGCATGGACTGCGATTCCTGGTTCGCCCGGCGTTGGTTCTACGTAAGCACTTCCCACAACCGTAGTGCCGTCTTCAGAAATGTTGTAACCAGAGCTTAGATTGCCATCAACTGCAACATCAAAACTACCAAGCACAGTCCATTCGTTATTGGTAACATTATACATAGATTGTATAGAATAGGTAGTGGTTTCAGGTTCTTTTCTGAACATTACTCCCTGTGATCCAAAAATAAAACCTCKKCCATTGGGAGTATAAACAACTTCATACAGTGCTTCATTATAAGTAGAAGYACCCATATTATTAATAGGAAAGGTCTCACCACCGTCTTCTGAAGAGAAARTCATCTCTGGCGATCCTACCATTGTAACATGATCGGCATCCAACCATGCTACATCCCGCCAGATTGGTCCAGGACTGTTGGCTACGGTAATTGTTTGCCATGTGCTTCCGCCATCAGTAGTTTTAAGTACAATGTCGTCACCAACAGCAAAACCAGTATTCATATCATAAAATTCGATGCCTGCTAAAACGCTTGAACCAGAATGAACTGTAGTCCAAGTGGCTCCGTTATCTGTAGATTTTTGAATTGTTCCACCGTTAGAGACCATAAAGTATGTGTCTCCACCTACATAAGTAAGTTGGTCTGGAATTGCGGCCACTCCTGTAGCTGGATTCCAAGTATTTCCGCCGTCTGAGGTATAATATATTATGCCGGGTGCACTGTTTGGAAAAGCACCTATAATCCCATTCTGCCAATCTTTAAAAACAATATCGGTATAGTACCAAATATCTGACCCAGGGGTCATTGGAGTCCAAGTATTTCCAGCATCGGTAGTTTTACCCGCATATGCGCTCCATCCCGCTACATAACCTGTATAAGAATCTGGAAAACTGATACCCTCAATACCTTGATTGGTACCTGTCCAGAGTTGTTCCCAAGTATCTCCGGCATCATACGTTCTTAAAATTATTCCATTTCCATTGTAGGTTGAAGACTGACCACCCGCAAAAGCAAGCGAGTTTTGATTGTCTGGGAATTCAATACCTGTAAATATATAGTTATATCCCGTATTCATTTTTTCCCATTCAGTTGGGGTCGTAGTGGTTATGTAAGATGTTCCAGATAGTAGATTTCCATCTTCTGAAAACCTTACGCCGCCTCCAACTCCAAATCCCGGTGCGGCACCGCCAATTTCTTCAAAAGTATTTGTATCTGCGTTCCAAAGTGAATAGGGTCCTGCTTGGGCTTCATACCCAGAAACCACCCCATCATTTGAAACTCCTTGGGTTTCAAAAAAGATGGGCTTCACCACAAATTGGGCAAATAGAGTACCTGTGCTAACTACACAAAACAGTAAAGAAAGTAATAGTGTTTTTTTCATTTTAAAAGTTTTTWTTGATTAAATAGTAGTCTGTTAACTGAAGGCTAAAGTATGTGGTGTTATTCTATAATAAAAGGAACTATCTTTTGAAATTCACGAATTTTAAAAGCATAAAATGCTTATAAAAGACTGTTTATTAAGGTTTTGATGGAAATTTCGAAAAATTTTTAAAAGGAAGGATAAAAAAGGTTTTCTTGACTAATTTTTTAGTTTTTCTTGAAGCATTTTTAGTTTCTTCTCCTCAGAAATGAACAATCGAACTATCATGCCCAAAGCAAAAATTATAAATATTAGCAATCCTATTTGTATTGGATTATAAAACCGATGCAAAGTGTCAATTTCTTCCGCTTTGCTATCTGTTAAATTTATCAAGGACTTGTTTACTGACTCTCTCTCCACTTTTTTGGTCTGTTTTTGCAATGCCAGAAATTTGCTGTGAAATACGGTGTAATTTTCCCAATCGTGCAAAGCCAAATAATTATTTGCCAGCCCGTCATATAACCCCTTGTTTAAGATTAAATCGCCCACACTTTCTGAGATGAGGCTTGCTTTGTTTAAAAGAGCTATGGCTTCAATATAATTTCCTTCTAGAGTTTTTGCTTCAGCCAATCCTTTTTGTCCGAACGCAATTAAGCTTTTTGCTTCTGCGTTTTCGGCATAGGTTATGGAATTTAAATAGCTGGCCTTTGCTTCATCGATCTTATTTAGAGTCAAAAGACAGTTTCCTTTATTGTAATGACAAATGCTGAGGTTGGCGTTCCTTAAATGTGGCTCCTGTGCTTTTTCATACGCTTTAATTGCTTTATCGAAATACTTCAATGCAATTTCACAGTTCATTTGCTCACGATAGATAAAACCCCTTAGTGTTGCGTTATAGCCTAAATAGGACTGAACGGAATCTTGTGCGGGATATTTTTCAATTAATTGCAATGATTCATCTAGATAGTCTATTGCTTTGTCAAAAATCTGGAGTTCCTGATAATGGCCGGCAATTCTGTTAAGAATGTTCATCTGTTGCCGTTCGTTTTGTATGTTTGGAATCAAACCTTTAATACGCTCCACATATTCCGTGGCTTTGTTATAATCCCTCTTTGAGGAATAAGCGGTCGAAATAGTAAGTAAGGCGTTCACTTTGTGCTTTACGGATGCATCAGGATTATCATAGGCTTGTTGGGCAAGAAATATTGCCTTATCTGGGTTTTCATAAATTTGAATATTGGCTTTTTCCAAAATACGCTCTACCTCTTTTTGGGCATAGGCAGTTTGTACAAGCAACAAAATGCTTGCTAACAGTGTCAGATTTCTTAAACTATTCCACTTCTTCATATTCTTCCACGTGAATTTTAGATTTCKTTTTTTTGTCTTTTAGAAGTTCTATGAACACCGTGGGCGGTATGCCCGTAACGGCTTTGAAAACCGTGGCAAAACTGCTGTGCGAAGAAAATCCACTTTCCTCGGCCAAATAACTAATTTTATACTGCAGGTAAGTTTTGTTGTTTTTAAGTTTGTCGGTTATATAATTTATTCGAAGCTCGTTAATGTAACTATTGAAGTTTTTGTTTTTATAGGTATTTATTACCTCAGAAAGGTACTTGGTGTTGGTTTCAAACTGTGAGGCCAGCATTGCTAAAGACATATCCTGTTTGGTGAACTGCTTGGAATTTTCAAACTGATTTAATTTTTTTATCAAAGCCTCTTCCGTTTCCCTTGGGATATTCATTTTTTTAGATACTTCTTTTTCCAGAAGTATATCCTTCGGTTGTTGCTTGTTTTCAAAATAGTTTATAAAACGTTTATATTGTCTGGCCCTATTTCTATACCGGTACCTCAAAATTACCCAAGTGAGCAGTAAAAGAAATAAAATGCTACCCATAAGCATTAGATTTCTTTGATATGATTGCAYCACTTTCTCTTTTTGTGCCRTATGGTTATTGTTAATATAATTGTAGAGGGAGTTAACGGCCTTGTCTTCTTCTACTTCCACAGTATTAGTTATTTGGCCACTTTCGGTTCTATTGGAATAAAAAAGTGATGCTTTGTCCAATGCCAAATAAGTAGCGGAAAGCCCTTCCATTATTTTTGAGATATAGGGCTTATTGTTCAGGTTTTTTGAAATGTCCAATGCCGCTTGATAGGAGGTAAGCGATTGGGAATAGTCTTTCTGCAGAAAGTACACTTTGCCAAGCTGATTAAGCGTAATCATCTGTAGAAAATTATTGGGTGGAACTTCTGAAGTATTCTGGAGAGTCGATTGAAAGTATTGCTTTGCTGAATCAAGATTTGTAGCGGGCAGATAGGTTTCTATTAGTACTGAAGTAGTTTGGTTGTTTAGTATTTTATCGGGAATTTCTTCAAACAAAGTATTTGCTTTTATAAACTTTTGTAAGGCTTCCGAATAGTTTTCTGTTTCTAAAAATTTATAACCTTCAAGTAATTCGGCTCCGCCCTTCAAATAGGTAGCGGTTTTTTGTTTGTTTGTCTCTCCCACAACAGCTTTCGTCCTCAAAACATATTCTTCCGCCACTACGTCCATTCCCAATTGGTTAAGAAGTGCAATGGATGAAATGCTTGTTTTAACCAGCATTTCTAAATCCTGGGTGTTTTCTGCCAATTTCTTTGCTGCTATGGTTGCTTTTACTGCATTGTCATAATTTCCCATGACAGTATATGCTTCTGCATCCAATAAATGGGCCTTGATGCGCTGTGTGGAATTTGTTGCTTTTTGAACAATATGTTCCGCAATCTTAACGGATTCTGAAGGCTGGATGTACAAATTATTCTGGGCTTCCTCCAACATCTCGGTGAAGTCGTTATTGCTTTGGCCGAAAATATTTATAAGAAAGAATAAAGAAAATATGGTAGTTAATGAAAACCGCATAATCAAATCAACAAGTGTTCAAGGTACGGAAAAATTACTTTTTTCTTACAAAAATCGCAACCACTGCCGCAGTAATTACCCCAAATCCAAAGGCCCCAATGGCAGATTGCCACATATAGCTGTTTATGTTGAAATATTCATTGGCTTTTTCGCGGGTCATCAAATCATTAGTTACGGAATATTCTATCACATTGTTGAAGTATTGGGGGGTTATATAATTATGGGTAATGTATTGCCCCAAGGGTGAAAGCAATGCCACAAAAACACTAAGTATCACTCCGGAAATAAAACCTTGAAGCCAAGTGATTTTTCCGCCGTAAACCCGTCTTCTTTTTTCGCGCATTTCCAATAAATACATCAATATGGCAAAAGGAGCAAATAGAAGCGTTAGCCATTGATGATCTGCAATCTGCTCTTCATGCCAGCCAAGTGTTTTCTCCAGTAGCATCCACGAGAGCAGGGTAATGGTAAAAATTATGGCCCATTTAAACTCGATGAAAATCTTTTTCATAAATAATCCTGTTTTGAGTTTAAAGATACTTCATTTTAACAAAAAAAATCCCGAGTACAGGCCTCGGGATTTGTAATACTTTAAAGTGTGCAATAATTATGCTCTCTTCATAATAATTTCCATAGTCTTATTTTCCTTTCCTTCAGCACCTACCTCATACATTTCTATTTTACGGGTATTGTCGTCTACAAAAGTATATACTTGTTTCACCTGCTTTTCTTTTCCACTCATTGGGTCTACCATTGTGCCCGTAAGGGTTGTTGTTTTGCTGGCATCATCATATTTGCCCCGCATCACGGCCAGACCCGTGCCCATATTATCTATCCACGTGGAAATATATTCATTGGTGGCGTTATCATAAGCTAAGGTTGATCTACCTTCAAAGGACATTCCCATCATTTCACCAGTGGTTGTGCTTTCTTGGTAGCGGCCCCCCATAATCATTTTTACTTCATCGGTGGCGGTAGCCTTTTCTGGTGGCGCATCGGGACTCATCCAAAAAGTAAGTTCGTCATTCCAGGTGCCTACATCGGCAGCCATTCTTTTGTGGGGTTCCCCAGGTGTCATGTAGGCTTCCCAAGCTTTTTGCATAGCGATGGAATCCATGGGTTCTTCAATCATTTCAGGTTCTTCGGTAGCAGTTGTGTCTGCCACTATGGTAGCATCTTCCGTTTCCATGGCTTTTTTGTTATCATCTTTACAGGAAATAAAGCACAGTGAGACCATAGAAAGTAAAATAAATAGATTCTTCATAAGTGTTGATTTTAAGGTTGTTATATAGGCTAATTTATGAAAAAAAAAATYMTWWWTNNTGTAGNRRAKGMAYANKKWRKRCANTGWWWWWCYMTMYWTTAKTNTTAMTTAWTNNNTTTTTTRAWRMANMSKKWWTATRARTTCTGCCTTGCTGTGTATATTCAGGATAAGATAGATTTTTTTTATATGATCCCTTACTGTATCAATAGATATTTGATAGCGTTCAGCAATCATTTTATAACTAAGCCCGTCCATAATTCCCTGTGCAATTTGCTCCTGACGTAAAGTTAACTTGCTCTCTTCTTTTTCTATAGTAGGAGCGAAATAGCTAATAACCTTGCGAGCGATGGAAGGCGACATATAGGAGCCTCCTCTGTAAATGGTATGTATGGCTTCTTCTATCTTTGTGAGTGACGTTCGTTTTGAAATATACGAAACTGCGCCTGCACATAGGGCTTTAAATATTTTATCATCTTCTTCATAAGTAGTAAGCATAATTATATTTGCGCGGGGCAATTTCTCTTTTATGGGTCTGATTCCTTCTAGTCCTGACATTCCCGGGAGTCCTATATCAAGAAGTACAATATCTATTTCGGGCTTTTGGATAACATTTGTAGCCTTCAAAAAATCTTCCACGCTGTTGGCAATAAAAGTTATCTTGATGCTTTTGCTTTCGCTTAAATAACTTTCCAGTGATTCCTTGATGAGAATATCGTCCTCTACTATGGCTAAATGTATATTTTCCATATGGTTAATAGCTTTTAAAGATAATTAAAAAAGGCTCTCTAATCTAATTTCTTGAGAGCCTTTCAAGATTAAAATAATAAAAACATAGCGGTATTTCCTGAAAACTTTTATTGTTTGATAATCTTCAATATTTTAGAAATACTACCAATGGTCACCTTCGCCAAATAAGAGCCAGGGCCCAAGTTACTGGTGTTTATAGATGGAGAAGTAATAGATAGTTTTTGTGATAGCACAATCTTTCCCAAAACATCATAAATCACAATGGCATCAACAACTGCTTGCGACTGTATATTTAACACGTCTTTTATCGGGTTTGGGTAAACACTGAAAACATCTTCAGCAAAATCATCGACTCCTGCAGCCGCATCTTCATAAAATTCAATACCCCATAAATAATAGGTTGTATTGGACGATACGGAATAAAAATCCATTGCTCCCCAACTATCTTCCAAGTAATTTTGGCCTGAATAAATTTCATTATTATTCTCTCTCAAAATCATTGTCTCATCTTCCAAATTCATATCCACTTCAATGCTTATCAGCGGGTCGTTCGCATCGTATGTGAAAGTGGAAATCAGCGTATGGTTATTAGCGTATATTTGACCTTGGCCGGCAGAGGAACCGTCTTCGTTAAAATAGACTTCTATTCCATAATGCCCAGGAATTTCAAATTTTTGGAAGTTAAAATAGGCAGTATTTCCAACGGGTAATATCAAGAGAAAATTTAAGGAATATTGCCCGCCTACACGGTCTCCCAGCAATAATAGCGCATCTTGCACTTGATTGTTGCCTATTTTGCCCGTTTTTTGGGAACCATTTTCAATCACAACCTGTATGTCTTCCGGACCAGGATTCCCGCTCCAGCTAGACCAATGTCCTTCGTGTAGTGGCCCCAGGGGATAAGTACTGAAGTCATCCCCAAAAATTAATGTTTGGGACTGTAGATGAAACGAAATCATACATATTAAAGCAGAAAAAATATATAGTGTTTTCATACCTTTTAAAGTTTAATTTGGTTAATTATTATAGAGTTTAATTTAGTATCAAGTAAATAACTTTCTTGAATTATTTTTTGATGATCCTCAGTGTTTTAGAAGTGTCTCCAATGATTACTTTGGCTATATAAGTACCGGCAATTAGATTGCTGGTATCTATGGAAGGAGAAATAGCGAGAACTTTTTCTGAAATAACTAATCTTCCCATAATATCATATATTTCAATAGAGTCAACTACATGTTGGGTGTTGAAGTTTAGAATATCTTTTACGGGATTTGGAGAGTATTTAAACACATCACTAGCAAATTCTTCTGTGCCCAAGGTTACTGCCCAAAACTGAAATGTATCTAGGTAAAATTCTGTGTTTTCATTTACCCTATAAAAATTTATAGCTCCCAAGTTACCGCCATTGGAATACATAGGGCCTTCATAGGCAATGTCGCCGCTTCCATCCCCTTGGTAAAACTTTATAGTATCATTGTTTAAGTTTACATCAAACCTGAAAAATAGAACACCTCCTGTTCCATAATTAAATGTTGAAAGTAAGTTTTGATTATCGTCATAGATCTTGCCAAGTCCAGGGGTATTACCATCTTCATTAAAATAGACACTTACTGCCCAAGCGCCTGTACCCATAGGGTTTTCATCTTCCTGAATATTAAAATAGGCAGTTTTATCTTCAGGGATATGCATAAACCAAGTGACTATAAACCCTCCAGAGGTTTGATTATCTAGTTGCAGAATGGCATCTTGTCCCGGATTTCCAATATATCCCACTTGTGAGTCCATCTGCGGCGGGCCGTCGTTTACCATAATCAAATCTTCTGCACCTGGATTGCCACTCCAGCTTGTCCAGCGTCCTTCGTGTACAGGTCCTAATGGATAATTCATTGCATCTGTCCACAAAAGTGTCTGTGCTTCAACAGCAGCACCAAAAGAAAGGGCAATGACGAATAAAAAGTACATTTTTTTCATAATAGAAATTTTATAATTAATTATTTAGTTGTTTTACAAAGCTATAGTACTACTAAAAGTGTTTCAACTACATAAAGATGTGGTTACTATTGAGTAAGTTTTAGATTGAATAACATTTCAATTCAATAGCCTTCTCTATTTCAACTTACTCTTTGATGCACCTACAGGATGTTCCTTTGTTTTTTGATTCATTAAAATTGAAGATAAATACGTTGTCGTTAAATATGGATTTTCCATAGTACCCTTCATTTGAATATGTTTGCGAACCAAAAATTGCCCAGTTTCCCAACCCACCAGTAATACCTTCTGGGTTTCTATCTCCTGCTGGTAATGCTGAAAAACCATACATATCTGTACCTGGATATGGACTAGAGTTCCATAAGGTTGTGGCCTTTAGATTGAAACTTGTATGGTCTCCGCCTATGTAATTTACCAAATCCTGAAGTTCTTGAAAGGTAGGTACACGCCAGCCTTCAGGACAGATTTTTGAAGTATTGGTTAAGGCATAGCCGTTGTAAAGTTTACCGTAAATTACATCATTGTTTGGATCATTTCCAGCACTGCTCCAAGCGCCGCTACTAGTGTTTTGCCATTCCTCCTCTGTGGGTAAATACAATATTGGGGTCCCGTCTCTGTAACGTGTTGTATTCAGGTTTTCCTTTAGCCAGCACATGGGGCCAATATTAATTACTTCATATACATTGCCATCAATATCGGTTACGGTAGCTGGACAGGATGCATTAACCCCAGAAATTACTGGTTCTCTACAGCCCGGTAAGTTGGTATTTGTATTGAAATGGGAGTTTATGAAACCATAAAGAGCTGGATCATATGCCTGCAATTGGGCACGTGTGCCTACTTCATTGCGAAAGCCATCACCTCCCTCAGGTCCAATCCAGTTTACTCCGTAGTATATAGTAACGGCTTCTGCCAGTAATTCTGCACGGTTCGTACTTGCATATGTATTATTCCATTTGCCACTCCCAATTGATTGATTATATATAGATCCTATCTCACTTTCGAAAGAACCGTCTATTAATCGATACCCTCCAATGTGCATCATGTGAGCCATTTCATGGACAAAAACATGACCAACGGGGCCATTGGGATAGCATAACAAACTGGCAACATCACTGGCCATGGCCCGGAGATCATTTTCACCAGACCCAAGCCAAGTATAAGCTCCGGTATTTCCATTTGTAGCTTCAAAAAGCTCTGGTAGATCTGTAATATTGCTTCCTTCCGGATATAGCGCAATATAGTTGCCATCTTTTATCAATTGGGCCTTTACATTGCCTAGGCCGTTGAGCATAAACTCTGTCGTTTCATTGGCCATTAGAAGTGCTTCGTCGGGTACTGCAGCTGATCCTATAACTGGTATTCCAGAGCAATTTATATATTTGGTATAATAACTACTAAGTCCCACACCCGTGGGGACCGCTATAATATCACAACTTAGATGATCTGAAAACCTTCCTTCAGTATAGTTGGGATCTCCTAAAAGTTCTTCGTTCTCTGATTCTAGCGAATCGTCCTTTGAACAACTCAGTGTTATAAATAAAAAGAATAAGGATAAATAAAATCTGGACGATAGAAATAATTTTTGTTCACACATCGTAAAATGGGTTAGAAGTTGTATTTCAAAATTATTTCGGTTTAATTTTAGATTCAACCACATAAAGATGTGGCTTACAATAATTTGCTTACATTAGTGCTATGACGAATTTTTTTTTTTGGGGGTTTTTATTCTTGGTATTTGCGCATGGGGTATTACAAGCACAAAATCAAGAATATAAAAAAACTGAGTCTACGTATCAGCTCGTGGAAATCCCTTTGGGTATTTCAGATTTACGAATAAATATTAGTCAGGCACAAGAAGATAAGGAAGGTTATTTATGGTTAGCTACCGATAATGGGCTTTGGTTATATGATGGCAGAAATTCCCAGCGTTTTTTTAATGGCTCTGAAAAATATCCAATCCTTAAACAGAAAACATCTTCAAACTTTTATGGGCTTGTAAAGGATAAAATGGGAAATTTTATTACAGCCCTGTTAGAAGAAAACTTGCTCATTAAATATAGCCCCGACAAACGAAAAGTAATTGATACCATCTCCATACATACGGCTACCCCAAATGGACAGCTTCTATTTAAGACAGATATTTATAATGCACTTTATTATACAAGTATAAACAAAGTGTCAAATCGATATACCCTTCATAAAAGAGGAAATGATAAAATAGAAAGACCCATTTTTGAAATGCCCAAGGTGAATGGTATTGACGACAGATTGGTTGAAATTAACATTGTTAAAAACAGGATTTTTCTGTTAACCGAAGCTTTTCTCCATGTTTTGGACCTTGATGGAAAACTAATTTTTAGAGTTGATATTTCAAAGGGTTGGGGACATTGGCTTAGTACTTATTGTAATGCCAATGACTATTATATAATTAACGAAAAAACTTCCACGATAATGAAATGGGATTTTAGTACAGAACAAATAGTACCGTACTACTCCCTGCCAAATACTTTAAAATGGCCGTTCTCTAATTTTATCGTTATCAACGAACAGATTTTATGCATCCGGAAAGAAGGCCTGTTTATGTACAATACTTTAAATAATGTCTATCAACAGATATGGAAGAAGGACGAAACAGTATTTTCAGAGACTGATAACAACATATTTCTGATAGAGAATGGACTTTTGGAAAGTGATGGCAATGTCATACTGTTGGAGCCCAATATTATATACAAATTACAGCCCAAGCCCAAAAGTGAAATTTTTTTTAAGGAAACAATATCTGGCATTTCGGAGAATACAAGTTTTCGGGGCTTGGCAGAGGATTCCGAAAATAACGTTTATGTTACCTACTATACTGCAGAAATAGCAAAAAAAGAAAGAGGGGCTAAAACGTTCCAAGTATGTAAAATTCCAAATAATCCCGATATCAATATGACAAGTACGTTCGGTATCAAAACGTATAAAGAAGATATTTTGTGGAATAATACCCTTTTAAATTTTAAGAATAATACGCTAAAATCCTTTGGTCCACAAGAATTTAATGCCCATACCACGCAATTTTTAAAGCAGGATAGTCTATGGTTCTATACCTGGGGCACAAATAAATTGCAGTATTACAATCTTTCCGAAAAACGTGCCATTGATTATTTCTTTGATGTTACAGAACATCCAGAGGTGCGTTTCAGCCTCATCAACAAAATTATTGAGGATGCCCAGGGTAAAAACCTGTATGTTGGCAGTCGCTTTAACGGTATTACTACCGTGAGCAAAAAAGGGAAGGTTCTTAAGAATTACGATGCTTCATTTTTGAAATCCAATAAAGATATAGGCATAAACGACTTATATTTAGAACCACCCTTCCTCTGGTATGCGGGATCCAATGGTCTGGGTGTTCTTGATATTGAAAAGGAAACCATAAAACTTTATGAATTTCCCGATGGAATGGATAATCATAATCGGGTAAATAGGATGGTGTTCTTTATTGTACCACTTTCCGAAGATGAGTTTTATTTAGGCACAGACAATGGCCTGATCCGTTTCGATAAAAAAGCACATAAATATTTTGAACTCGTCAATGGCCATCCGTTGGCCAATGTAGAATTCAATAGGGAGTCCTATTTGAAAACTTCCAACGGTAAATTTTATATGGGAACTATTAATAAGCTTTATTCTTTTTACCCTAAGGATCTGAAATGGGATATTAAAAAGGAAAAGGATAAAAATATTCGGATAAACCTAATTTCAATTTTTAATGACAATGGTGAAAATCGATATATATCTGAAGATATAAATGATCTAGAAACCTTATTTCTCGTTCCAAATGATGTAAATGTAGAAATTGATTTTGGGACGCTCCAAGAAGAAAAGCAGGTGCTATACAGTCACCGAATAAAAGGAATAAATACCAATTGGAGCGAATATTCGGAAGAAAGAAAATTGAATTTGGTAGGGCTTGCCCCCGGCTCATATAATCTTCAAATTAGAACCGCCAATTCTCCGCAACGTATTAAATCCTTAAACCTTGAAAAAGCCCAGATTTGGTTTTTGCGATGGTATTGGCAATTGGTTTTTATTCTGATCTTTGTAATTCTTATTGGATTATTAATACGGTACCGCTATCGTTTGCGCTTACAAAAAGAACGCGAATTGGCGGGGCTTCGCAATAAAATATCTAGCGATCTTCACGACGATGTGGGCAGTATCCTAACCGCCGTGGCAATGCAATCTGAAATATTGGGGAAAAATGCAAAAGCAGAGGAAGGTGAAAAATTGAAACGCATTGGGACACTAAGCCGTGAAGCTATGGGCAGCATGCGCGATACTGTTTGGAGCATCGATTCCAAAAAGGACAGTATGGGCAGTTTATTGGCGCGAATGAAAGATTTTGCCAATGATATTTTTCAGGATAATAAGATACTTTCGTGCCACTTCAAGCAGCATACAGATTCTAAAACAGACCAATCCTTGAACCCCTTTATTCGCCAAAATGTATATCTTATTTTTAAAGAAGCCATCACCAATTGCATAAAACATTGCAATGGCGATAGGGTGGAGGTATTATTTACCTATACAAAAACTGAACTTTACTTGGAAATCGCTGATAACGGGAAGAATGATACTATAAAAACTTCGGGTCTTGGACTCACAAATATGCAACTACGAGCTAAAAAAATGAACGGAGAGCTTGAAATAAATACGGAATACGGATTTAAGGTTAAGCTTTCAGTACCATTGCGATGATATATCCCCTAAATAAAACAACCCTCACGGTTTGTAAGGGTTGTTTTTATTCCAATAAGTTATTTATTACTCATCCACAAGCACCCAATCTCCCTTATCGAGCAGAGGAATGGCTTGCTTAAACTTCATCTCCTTATTCTCACCGCTCATCACATTTTTTATTTTCACCTTGTCGTTACGGTTTATTTTTGGGCGTTCGCGGGTAATAGTTTCCGTAACCYGCTGACGTTGCGGTTGAGTATTTCCTGCTGCGCGTGATTGTGCGGCACGCTCATCCATATTCGGGATTTCGTCTTTCTGCTCGCTTAGGTTTTCCTTGCGCTTTACTTCGCGTGCTTCCTGAATTTGCTGTTGGTTCTCCTGGGGCAATTCTCCTTTGAAAAGGAAGGAAATAACATCTTTGTTCACTTTCTCAATCATCGCCTTAAAAAGTTCAAAAGCTTCAAACTTATAAATCAACAAAGGATCTTTTTGCTCGTGAACTGCCAGCTGTACGGATTGTTTCAATTCGTCCATCTTGCGAAGGTGTGTTTTCCATGCATCATCAATAATGGCGAGGGTAATATTCTTTTCAAAATCGTTCACCAATTGCTTTCCTTCGGTTTCGTAGGCTTTTTCAAGATCTGTAGCAACGTTTAGGGTTTTTACGCCATCGGTAAATGGAACTAAGATTCTTTTGTATTTATCCTTTTGGGTCTCGTACACATTTTTAATTACCGGGAAGGCCATTTCGGCATTGCGGGCCATTTTATCCTGATAATGAACGTAGGCGGCTTTGTAAATTTTACCGGCAATTTCTCGGGCATCCATTTTCTCAAATTCCTTTTCGGAAATAGGGGAGCTCATGGAGAAGAAACGAATCAATTCAAATTCAAAATTCTTATAGTCCTGTGCCAATTTATTGCTTTCTGCAATTATTTCGGCAGTGTCGTAAATCATGTTTGCAATGTCCACACGAAGCCTGTCACCAAACAATGCGTGGTATCTACGTTTGTAAACCACCTCACGTTGGGCGTTCATCACGTCATCATATTCAAGCAAACGCTTACGGATCCCGAAGTTGTTTTCCTCAACTTTTTTCTGTGCGCGCTCAATGGATTTTGAAATCATACTGTGCTGAATAACCTCGCCTTCCTTCAAGCCCATACGGTCCATCATTTTAGCAATTCGCTCACTTCCGAAAAGACGCATCAAGTTGTCTTCCAAGGAAACATAGAACTGTGAACTTCCCGGATCTCCCTGACGGCCACTACGTCCGCGCAACTGTCTGTCCACGCGACGGCTATCGTGCCTTTCGGTACCTACAATCGCAAGTCCGCCAGCTTCTTTTACTTCCTTACTCAGTTTAATATCCGTACCACGACCGGCCATGTTGGTAGCAATAGTAACAATACCACTCTTTCCAGCTTCGGCAACTATGTCTGCCTCACGCTTGTGAAGTTTTGCGTTCAAAACGTTGTGCGGAATATTGCGAATACTCAACATCCGGCTCAATAATTCTGAAATCTCTACTGACGTTGTACCAATCAAAACGGGTCTGCCGGCTTGGGAAAGCGCTGTAACTTCCTCCGCTACGGCGTTGTATTTTTCACGTTTGGTTTTGTAAATTTTATCCTCACGGTCATGACGGGCAATGGGGCGGTTGGTAGGAATTTCTACCACATCAAGTTTGTAGATTTCCCAAAGTTCGCCAGCCTCTGTAACTGCAGTACCCGTCATCCCTGAAAGTTTGCGGTACATTCTAAAGTAATTCTGAAGCGTAATGGTCGCGAAGGTTTGGGTCATGGCCTCAATCTTCACATCCTCCTTCGCCTCAATAGCTTGGTGAAGTCCGTCGCTGTAACGACGACCGTCCATAATACGGCCCGTTTGCTCATCCACGATCAAAACCTTGTTGTCCATCACCACATATTGGTCGTCCTTTTCAAAAAGTGTATAGGCTTTCAAGAGTTGGTTCATCGTGTGAATACGTTCACTTTTTACCGAAAAATCACGGAAAAGCTC
This sequence comes from Aequorivita sp., assembly GCA_002733915.1. Taxonomy (GTDB): domain Bacteria; phylum Bacteroidota; class Bacteroidia; order Flavobacteriales; family Flavobacteriaceae; genus Aequorivita. The sequence continues at coordinate 174,335 of NVXN01000001.1, read as the reverse complement.
TTCTTTTTTGGCAACTTCTTCTTCTTTTGGAAGTCCCTTGTTTTCTATCTTGGCTATTTCTGTACCTATTTCTGGCATTACGAAGAAATCGGGATCACCTTCCCCAGAAAGGAAATCTACACCTTTGTCGGTAAGTTCTATCTGGTTGTTTTTTTCGTCAATTACAAAATAGAGCTCAGCATCAACCTTTGGCATTTCCCGGTTGTTGTCGCTCATATAGTGGTTTTCGGTTTTTTGGAGAATTTGTTTTACGCCTTCTTCGGAAAGGTATTTAATCAATGCTTTGTTCTTTGGCAAACCGCGGTATACTCGCAATAACTGGAACCCGCCTTCTTTTTCATCACCTTCCTTTATAAGCCTTTTGGCTTCGGCCAAAACGCCGGTCAAGTATTTTTTCTGAACGTCAACAATATTGCTGATTTTTGGCTTCAACTCGTTGAATTCATGACGGTCGCCTTCTGGCACGGGCCCTGAAATAATAAGCGGCGTACGTGCATCGTCAATCAATACGGAATCCACCTCATCCACAATAGCATAGTGGTGCGGACGCTGTACAAGGTCGTTTGGGGCATGCGCCATATTATCRCGYAGGTARTCRAARCCAAATTCATTATTGGTTCCATAAGTKATRTCWGMRWKRTAAGCMTTTCKWCGYKCTKCRSWATTGGGKCKGTGGTTGTCAATACAATCTACTGTCATTCCGTGGAATTCAAATAACGGAGCCATCCACGCGCTATCACGTCTTGCAAGGTAGTCATTCACCGTAACAAGGTGAACCCCGTTACCGGCAAGGGCGTTGAGGTACATGGGTAGGGTAGCAACCAAGGTTTTACCTTCACCCGTTTGCATTTCGGCTACTTTCCCTTCGTGAAGCGCCACCCCACCAATTAACTGAACATCGTAGTGCACCATATCCCAAGTAATGGGTTTTCCGGCGGCATCCCAAGAGTTTTTCCAAATGGCTTTGTCATCTTCAAGGGTTACATAGTCTTTGTCTGCAGAAATTTCCCGGTCAAAAGGACTTGCCGTAACGGTAATGGTTTCGTTGTCTTTAAAGCGTTTTGCGGTTTCTTTCATCACGGCAAAAGCTTCGGGAAGTATTTTGGTAAGGGTCGCTTTTTCAATTTCGTAGCGATCGTCCTTTAGTTTGTCTATCTGGTTGTAGTATTCTTCTTTTTTGTTGATGTCCTGCTCTTCCTCAGATTGTTTTTCCAGGCTGTCAATCTGGTCCTGAACATCTTTTTGTGCTGCTTTTATTTCTTTTCTGAAAAAATCTGACTTCGCCCTTAGCTCATCGTGGGAGAGTTTTTCTATGGCTGCTTCGTGTTTTTTAATTTCATTTACAAGTGGCTGTATTTGGCTGATGTCTTTTTTTGATTTATCGCCTACAAAAACTTTTAGTACGTTATCTAATATTCCCATGATGTGTGTTTATTTTGAAGTGTTGCAGCGCAGCACTCTTTTGTCAATTTTGTTTTTTAGCCACGAATTCACGAATGTTTTTATATCCTATCTTTCGTAAACTCCTGGTTTTTGAGTTTTTCAATTCTCTTTGAAAAAAGCTACATATAATTTGTTCCCTTAAATACACGAATGATTAAATATATAATTCGTGTATTCGTGGTATTGCTTTTTCAATACTTTTTAAATAAAAAAAAGCCTCGTAAAAGAGACTTTTTATATTATTTTTTAATGTTTCCCAAAACTTTGGGATTAATATTCATCCTCGTTCCAAAGATAATCATCGTCGGTTGGGTAGTCTGCCCAGATCTCTTCAATAGAGTCATAGGAGTCTCCCTCGTCTTCAATTGCCTGAAGGTTTTCCACTACTTCCAGTGGAGCACCGGTCCTGATCGCGTAATCAATCAATTCGTCTTTGGTTGCGGGCCAGGGCGCATCGCTTAAATAGGATGCCAATTCTAATGTCCAGTACATAGCACTTTAGGTTTTATAATTTCTGCAAAAGTAATTTTTTAGATTAAAAAGTCAAGAAAAATCCAAATTATTTCTGCACTATTTTAAAGAACGTTTCTTTTGTATTGATTTTGAATTAGTTATAAAGTTATTTATTAATAAGTTATTAAGACAAAGCGGAGGTGTTTGGTATTTTTCGTTTATTTCAATAACCCAATAACCCAATAACCCAATAACCCAATAACCTAATAACCCAATAACCCAATAAACCAATAACTCAATAATTCAATAACTCAATAACCCAAGAACTCAATCAATTCACAACTTCTCCGGAATCCACTGCGTCTCTTCTGCCTTCGTGTCTTTAGACAACTTTCGTGCCAGCACAAATAGATAGTCAGATAGTCGGTTTAAATACATGAGCACCCGTTCATCAATAGGCTCATTTTCATTTAAGAGTGTGGTACGGCGCTCTGCGCGACGGCATACGGTACGTGCTATGTGACAATATGACACGGTTGTATTTCCGCCCGGCAATATAAAATGTGTCATGGCTGGCAGTTCATCGTTCATACGGTCCATTTCATTTTCCAAAAGCGTTATGTCTTCTTCAACAATTTTCGGAATATTAAGCCGTTCCTTTCCGCTTTTCAATGTTGCCTTTTCAGGGTCTGTGGCCAAAATGGCGCCTAAAGTAAAAAGCTTATCTTGGATATGGGTCAATATTTCTTTGCTGTGCGCATCAATTTCCTGCGTACGAATCAAGCCAAGGTAGGAGTTGAGTTCATCTACGGTACCATAACTTTCAATACGGATGTTGTGCTTGGGAACCCGTGTGCCGCCGAAAAGGGCAGTAGTGCCTGCATCGCCGGTTTTGGTGTATATTTTCATTGGTGGGACTTATGATTATTGTTTGAAGTTTGCTGTATTTCAAAGTTACAAATAACCCAAGGAATACTGCAAAGAATTTCTGCCAACTGCAACTTTACTGACCACTTTCCTTCTCCCGTTCCTTTTTTCGCTCGTAATAGCTACTGCGGAAATTTCTATTGCGACGTGCTTTTTGTTTTGAAGCATTGCGTTTGTTCCAAAAATAGAGAATGGCTAAAAGTAAAATTCCACCAATTATTAAAACGAGGGGATTTGAAAAGTCAATATTCATTCTTCAAAGATAAAATATGAAAGGGAAAGTGCGCAATTAAAATTTAGAATAAAACTGGATAATCAAGCTGCACGTATATAAAAAATTAGAAATCTTTATTTCTAATTTTTTATAATTTTTACTATTTCAACTGAACCATTTTTAGCCATAAAATTTACGAAATATAAGCCAGGCTCTAGCGCTGAACAATCTATTGTATTTGCATTGGTTTCAAATTTAATCAGTTGGCCTAAATTATTGCGGACTTCTATTTTGTCTATTTCTACTGTTGTGTTTATATTCAACATACCCTCCGTAGGGTTGGGGTAAACTGAAATATTGTTCTTACTGAGATTATTTATTGCCAGGTTACAATGTGACAATATATCCAAATCACTAACACATCCATCGGAATTACCGTATATCCAATATTCACCTCCTTCGCTAATGTGTTCACATATAGCTGGCACTGAACAAAAAGTAAGGTCTTGATTGTTTTGAATGCTTAGCTGCCATAAAATATCATCAAGGGTGCTAAGAAATTGTAAGCTTTCTAGGTTAAAACAATGATATATTCCAAGTCTATTAACTACTGATATGCTACCAAAACCTACAACTTCGCTTAGTACCGGAAGGGTGTCAAAAGCCAAAACAGAGGTTACGGTGGTTAGGGAGTTAAAACCATTAATATTCGAAAGAAATGGATTATATGAAAAATGACAATCACCAGCTGTATTTTCCAAAGCATTAAAGCCACAAACATTCGTTAGTGCATCATTAAATAAAATTCTCAAATCTCCAATATGGGTAACATTATTAAACCCGCATATTTCAGTTAATAATCTATTTTCTTTAACAATAAATTCGCCATTTACGGTCTTTAGGCCATTAAAAACATTTACTAAAGCTGGTAATGCATTATTGTCTTGAATTTGAAATTTTCCTCCTACATTTTCGAGTAAATCTAGTCCCGTAATTTGAGTTAATGTTGGATTTGAAGTAATTCTAAATTCATCTCCGATAGTAGTAAGAGCACCAAATCCACTTATATCTTCTAGATTATCAGCAGAGTGAAAATCCAAAGATCCATCAATACTGACTAAGTTTTCAAAACCACTAACATATCTCATTCCGTTTCCAGAAATGCTTACATTTCCAATGATATTAGTTAGCCCCTCAAAACCCGTTATATCGTCAGAATTAACGTTATATACCGCTAAATAAACTTCTACATTTTGTAAATTATTAAAACTATATAGATTTTCAGTGGAAGTAATATTGCTTATAAGCAAATGACCACCTACATCTGTAAGCGAAAAAAAGTAATTATTTTCAAATTGAATTGCTCCATCAAAAATATCAAGATTACCGACTATTTCTTCAAGATTATTAAATCCATTAAGGGTTTCAAGTACTTCATTATTTAGAATCTTTAATGAATTATTGATATCAGTTAAATTAGAAAACCCATTAATAGCAATAAGTGCAGAATTTGTTATAATTGATAAATCATTTGCAAGAGTTAAATTGCCAAAACCATTAATGGCTTCTAATGATTCGTTAGATTCAATAGTAATGTTATGCATTTGTGAAATAGTATTGCACGCATTTATGTTTTGAAGATTATCATTTCTAAATATTTCAAAAGTTGATGCTACTGAAGTCAAGCTAGAAAAACCTATAAGCGATGTGAAACCGCTTTCTTTAATCGTGATGGATTCTCCAACAGTTTCCAAAGTATTAAAACTATTGAATGTACCATTGTTGGTGACGTTTTCGATGTCTAGATTTCCTCCAACAATTGTTAAGGATTGAAAAGCATCGTTCTGGAAATTTAATGGGCAATTCCTAATAGTCAAGTCTCCACCCACCGTAATTAAGGAATTTAGGCCTGAGGCATTTGTTAGGTTAGGGGTATTGTCAATTTTCAAAAGCCCGCCAATAATTTCTAAAGTCGCTAAAGGAGAAAGCGAAGTTATATCCGAACCTAGAATTTGAAGTTTTCCAGTAATTTCAGTATATCCATTGCTTCCAAAAGCATTTATCTCTGCTTGCGTATAAAGATATGCGTCTCCATTAAATACATTTACCGTCTCTTCGCAATTTATAGCTATTGTTGGTAATGTATTGCCCTGCGAGCTAAAAGTAATATATATAAGTGCTGTAAATACTAAAATAAAAGTTCTCATGAAAAGTTGTTTCTAATATTCAATTGGAATTAGCTGAATATATCGGGGGTCAAATATATTAAGAAATATTTAACTTTTTATTAAAGTACCAATGAAGAACCTCGCAAATTATTGAAATGAAAGATTTGAAATGGAAATAATATTTTTTAACTCACTACTCACTACTCACTACTCACTACTCACTACTCACTACTCACTACTTCCTTTTTAGTATCACTCTCCACAATCCCATCGCGGAGCCGGATAATACGGTGCGCATGTTCGGCAATTTCCTCTTCGTGTGTTACTAGAATAACAGTGTTTCCCGCTTTGTGAATATCGCCAAAAAGTTTCATAATCTCTTCCGAAGTCTTTGAATCCAAGTTTCCGGTTGGCTCATCTGCCAAAATAATGGAAGGTTTGTTCACCAATGCTCTTCCAACTGCCACCCGTTGGCGCTGTCCACCGGAAAGCTGGTTGGGTTTATGGTCCATTCGATCTGCCAAACCCACATTTGTTAAAACTTCTTTGGCCCGTTCAGTGCGTTCACTTTTTGAGGCACCTGCATAAACCATCGGAAGCGCCACATTTTCAAGTGCAGTAGTACGTGGCAACAGGTTAAAGGTTTGAAAAACGAACCCTATTTCCTTGTTTCTTATTTCGGCCAACTCATCATCGGTCATATTGCTCACGTCCTTTCCGTTCAGCTCGTAACTGCCGGAAGTGGGGGTGTCCAAACATCCCAAGAGATTCATCAAGGTAGATTTTCCCGAGCCGGAAGGACCCATCAGCGCTACGTATTCGCCGCGCTCAATGTCCAGATCTATTCCCTTTAAAACTTTAACCACTTCATTCCCCAGTGGGAAATCGCGCGTGATATTTCGAATTTTAATTACTAAGCTCATGGGCGTATTTCAATTTGTTTTATAGGACGCAAAGGTAGGTGGGTTGTTACAGTGTTAGTTAAAAGTTCAAAGTTAAAAGTTTAAAGTTATGTGGGAAAGGAATTAGCGAAAAGGTAAAAGAGAAAAGAAAATAGAGAAGAGAGGAGAGAATAGAGAGAGAACTCTATTTTTATCAACCATCAACCAACCCGAATAACAAAATGCTGCTTTGCCTGTTCTTTTCTAAAGAAAACCAAGCCCCATTGAAAAGTATCAATGCTCACCGTTACTTTATCATTGGCAATTATTTGCTGCCATGCCGCCGTCATATCCTTACTCCAATAAATATCGTCGAAAATGATAATGGAGTCATTGTGTACCTTTTTTAAAAGGGAATGGAAATAGCCCAATGTACTTTCGCCATTGTGGTCGCCGTCTATAAAAATGAGGTCGTATTTTTCTGAAGTATTTTCAGCAAGAAATTCATTGAATATTTTTTGATGGATTTGAATATTGTGCAAGTTGAATTTTTCAAAATATGCCTGTGCTTTTTGCAAGGTATTTGGGCAGCCTTCCACCGTATGGATTGCAGAAAACTCATTGGAAAGCGAAAGCGCAACCGTCCCCAAACCCAGCGAAGTGCCTAATTCCAAAACAGTTTCACTTTTAAAATATTTAGCCAAACGGAAGAGCAGTTTTTGGCGTTTCTTTTTCATCCCGGCATTTTTTACCACTACGGAAACCTTGCGGGCATTGCCTTTAAACACCCTTGAGCCTTGGCCAAAATCTTTCATTTCTACCATGGAAGTATCACTTCGCAGAGCTTTACGGTGCGATTTAAGAGTTTCGTATTCGGGATATTTCGTTTTATCGTTGAAGCATTTCGTCACCAAATCATATACAAACGGCGAATGCACGCCGTGTTTGTTTTTCGCAAGCCGAATAAATTTTATGTAATTTTTTGATTGATGGATCATTTTTTAGGGCTTTATGCTCTAAGCTGTATGCTAAAGTACAGATTTCATATAATTTGCCTACAGCCTACAGCCTACAGTCTACAGCCTACAGCCAATAGCATTTTTACTCCATTTTCGCTGAAAGCTCAAACCACCGTTCTTCCTTCGCTTCAATGGTATCAATAATCTCCTGCAGTTTTATGGATTGCTTGTCAATCTCTTCACCGTCCCAGTTTTCCGTAGCAAATTTATTTTGAAGTTCTTCACGTTCCTTTTCCAGATTGGCAATTTCCTTTTCCAGTTTTTGATATTCCTTTTGCTCGTTATAGGTCAGTTTTGCAGGACTTGAATCTTGTTTCCAATCCTTTTTTACTTTTGGTGCTGCTTCACTGGCCTCGCGTTTTTCCTGTATATTACTGTCTTCGTAAACTCTAAAATCTGTATAATTTCCAGGGAAATCCTCAACCTCGGCATTTCCTCTGAAAACAAAAAGATGGTCTACAATTTTATCCATAAAGTAACGGTCGTGGCTCACTACCAAAAGGCAGCCGGGAAAATCCAAAAGGAAACTTTCCAAAACATTCAGGGTTACAATATCAAGATCGTTTGTAGGTTCATCGAGAATCAAAAAGTTTGGGTTTTTGATGAGAACGGTACATAAATAAAGACGTTTGCGTTCACCACCGCTCAATTTTTCTACAAAATCATATTGCTTTTTGGGGTCGAAAAGAAAGCGCTCCAACAGCTGTGATGCCGAAATCTGCCGTCCTTTTTTCAATGGAATATAATCGCCGTATTCGCGGATTACATCAATTACCTTTTGGCCTTCTTTTATATTGATTCCGGCTTGGGTGTAGTAACCGAATTGTACCGTTTCACCCACTACCACTTTCCCCGAATCGGGTTTTAATGCTCCTGTGAGAATATTTAAAAAAGTAGATTTCCCAGTTCCATTTTTCCCGATAATCCCTACACGTTCGCCACGGTTGAAATTGTATTCAAACTTATCCAATAACAATTTATCTCCGAACGATTTTGATATTTTATGAAGCTCCACAACTTTGGTTCCCATACGTTCCATGTTCAATTCCAGTTGCACTTGGTGGTCGTTGCGGCGTTTACTGGCGCGATCTTTTATTTCGTGGAAATCGTCAATCCTACTTTTACTTTTGGTGGTACGCGCTTTGGGTTGGCGGCGCATCCATTCCAATTCCTTTTTAAAAAGTTGCTTTGCCTTTCCAGTTTCGGTGGCTTCGTTTTCTATTCTAGCCTCACGTTTTTCGAGGTAATAACTGTAATTGCCCTTGTAGCTGTAAAGTGTGCCTTCGTCCAATTCCACAATTTCATTACAAACACGTTCCAAAAAATAACGGTCGTGCGTAACCATAAACAGCGTGAAATTTTCCTTTGCAAATAGATTTTCCAGCCACTCAATCATTTCAAGATCCAAATGGTTGGTGGGCTCATCCATTATCAACAAGTCTGGCGTAGTTAAAAGCGCATTCGCCAGTGCGAGTCGCTTTTTCTGTCCGCCGCTCAAATTGCCAACTTTTGCCAGTAAATCTTCCAGTTTCAGTTTAAAAAGAATCTGTTTGTAACGTGTTTCGAAATCCCAGGCATGGTGGGCGTCCATCGCATCGAAAGCCTTTTGGTAGGTTTCGGTATTCTCGGGATTCTCTATTGCGTGCTCGTAATTTTCAATTATTTTAAGAATTGGGTTATCCGAAGAAAAAATGGTTTGTTCCACCGTTAATTTCGGATCCAAATCCGGTTCCTGGGGTAGATAGGCTATCTTCAGCCCTTTTCTGAAAACAACATTGCCGGTATCGGCTTTATCGTTCCCCGCAATTATATTGAGAAGCGATGTTTTTCCGGTTCCGTTTTTGGCCACAAAGCCTATTTTTTGCCCTTCGTTTATTCCGAAGGAAATATTTTCAAACAAAACCCGCATCCCGAAGGACTTGGAGATATTTTCTACTGAAAGGTAATTCACGGTTTATATTTTCGGCAAAAGTACTGTAAATGTTTAATGAATAATGTGTAATGAAGAAKWTRKYSRATMMYAMYYKYKRARMWCGNAWWSTYSWWYMAAWSMWTCGCCAAACTGGCGGTTTTTAATTTTTTATTCCTAAGAATATATGCCATATCCGAAGTGTTGTCAACCATTAATTGCGTGTGGTAATAATTGATGTGCTCCAGAACGGCAAAGAGGTTTGCCGCAAAAGACCACAATACAATATCCAGATCAGACTCACTCCAGTTCACAATTAATAACTGAACAACTAAAATAACAGGCATCCCCATTATCAAAAGGAAATTAATGCGTTTGGCCTTTTTGAAAAATTTTAAGTTTTTTACTTGTGAAAACGGCTTTCCCTCTAGCCGCCGTAACTTGAGCTGCCAATACTTTTGACCTTGGTAAAGAATAAAAATACACACCATCATTCCATAGAGAAACCAAATACTTTTTACAAATGGATGTTGTGTAAGAAAATAGATTGCCAAAAGGGGAAATGTGAAAAAAGCGTGGAACTTCTCTAAAGGATAATACCATCGCAATCTTTTAATCAACTTTTCTTTGCTCATGCTAACTATTTATTGACTTTCCGCAAAGGTTTTAAAATCCCTCAAATATTTCATGGATTGCTTTTTAAAAGCCCCGGGCATCAAAAGACCGATTATTTTCATAAACCCCTTAAACTGAAACTCCTGTTCGGTGCTGTACTTGGTTTTATTATCTGGCAAGGGTTCAAAACTGTTTTTTACGATATTGAAAACTCCTTTGGCCTCATAGGTGCCTGTAAATTCTTCGGGCAGATTTTTGGCGGTTATGGTTTCTATCATTTCAATTTCACGCTTACCCATTTTAAATTCCAATCGCGATTTTGCGCCTACTTCCCCGGGCGTTCCGCTTATGTGTTCAAAACTTTCAAGACCCTCCATCCACTTTTTCATATTATCGACATTGTCAAAAAGCGCAATAACCTCATCCACCGGTTTGTCTATGGTAATTGATACGGAATATTTCATAATTGTAATTTTTATAGTGAGCCATTCAAAAGTAAGTTATTTATTTAAAAAGTAGGCTTGAGGGTTCAATTGCTTAAGGGAATTGTTGATGGTTTTTTACGCTGTAACTTTAATTTTAACAACAATTTTCTGAAAATGTTCCTTTCGGAAAAAATGTTTCATTATTAAATGCGTTACTTTATATTTGTCCATTAACAATCCTGCCCTTTATGAAGTTTACGTATCTATTGCTGTTTCTGATTGTTGCCGTGTGTGCAACGTCCTGCGTTACTACCAAACAACTTACCTATTTGCAGGAAAACACTAGCAGTACCGATACTTTGGCACTTTTGCGAAAAAGGCAGGAACCCTACCGGCTTCAAATAAACGATCTTTTGAGTATCCGGGTAAAGGCATTGGACCAAGAAACTGTAGGAATCTTTAACCCGATAAGCGATGCCAATCCCAATGCTACTGGAGAAGAAAGACTGTATTACGATGGTTTTGTAGTAGACGATCACGGTAATATCCGCATTCCCAGTCTGGGAGAGATGAATGTTTTGGGCTATACCGTTGATGAGGTTCGCGAGCGCTTGGAAGAAATACTACTTCGCGATTATTTTAAGGCCGAGGCAAATGTATTTGTTACCGTAAAATTGGCGGGAATCCGTTATACCATTAACGGTGAAATAGGCAGCCCGGGTTCAAAGATTATTTATCGCGACCAGGTAAGTATTATGGAAGCCATTGCCAATAGCGGTGATATTGAACTTACTGGCGATAGGAGCGATGTGGTCATAATTCGCCAATATCCGGCAGGGCAGAAGGTGCATCATATAGACCTTACAAAACTTGATGCCATGAATTCACCCTACTACTACATAAAACCGAACGACCTGATTTTGATTAACCCACTGCCACAAAAATCCTTGGGTACGGGTACCACTGGGCTGCAATCATTTACCACAATTGTTTCCATCACAACAGCCTTGGTTACTACCATTTTGTTGTTTACCCGATTATAAAAAATATGAGCGAGGAATTCGAAATAAATGAAACACATACAACCTTTGATTTTAAAGGTTTTCTCTTTAGGCTTTTGCACCATTGGCCGCTGTTCTTGGTTTCGCTAGTTATTGCTTTTTCCATAGCTTATTACATCAACGTCCGTAAACTGCCCATTTACCAAATGGAGAATATGGTTTCCATCAAGGACGACCAAAACCCTTTTTTTACTAGCAATACCAGCCTTACCTTTAATTGGGGAGGAACCACGGATAAGGTGAATACAGCCGTTATAACCTTGCAGTCCCGCTCGCATAACGAAAAAGTGGTGGAGCGTTTACAATACTTTATGGAATACCTGCGCGATGGTAAATACCAGCAGGTGAACGCTTATAAGCAGACTCCTTTCTTTGTGGAAGTAGATACCTCCAAAGCACAAATGCTTAACAAACAAATCAAGATTGTTTTTAAGGATTCGGTTAATTTTAACTTAAGTGTAGCCTTTGAGGAAGCAGGAAACATCAACCTTCAAAATTATAGCACCAAGGAAAGAAGCTCGAGGTTTGTGGATGCAGGCAAATTTTCACAGGATTTCAAAATCGGTGAACCCATACGGCTTCCCTTTTTCAGTGGGGTTTTAATGCCCAATCCCGAAATGATTTCAAAACCGGGAACGCCCTATTACATTGTATTTCGAAATTACGATGGCATCGTAAGAAGATATCTTGGAGTGCGCGTTAGTCCAGAAAGTAAAGGTTCTTCCGTACTAAAAATGCGGCTTACGGGCAATAACAAAGCACAGTTGGTGGATTACTTAAATACTTCCGTTGAAGTGTTAAGCGAAGATATGCTGGAGCGCAAAAACCTTTTCGCTACTAAAACCATCAAGTTTATCGATAGCAGCCTTGCCATAAAATCAGCCGAACTCTCTACGGTAGAAGACGAGCTTAATCAATTCAAAAACAAAAATGCCATTTTTAATCTGGAGAGCGAAGGCTCTGAGATAAATGCCAAATTGAATGAATTGGATTTGCGAAAAGAATCCGTAAACCGCGAACTTAATTATTATAACACCCTTCAGGATTATCTTATAAACCGTTCCGACTATAGGGATGTACCCGCTCCCTCTGTTGCTGGTATTTCAGAAGCTAGTGTAGTAACAGGGGTAGGGAAGATTGTTGCCCTTGCTGAAGAGCGCAACAAGCTTCAATATTCCTTTAAGGAAGGCGCGCCGATTTTTAACGATATTGACAGGCAGATTGATGCAGTGAAAACGGTATTGCTGGAGAATATCCGTTCCTCAAAAAGTTTAAAAAATCAGGAACTTACTTCCATCAACCGCGATATCGGGCGTTATGAAGGCGAAATACGAAAACTTCCAAAGGAACAGCAAGATTTACTGAACATTGAGCGCCGCTATAACCTGAGCCAAGGCACCTACAACCTGTTTTTGGCAAAGCGCAGTGAGGCTGGTCTGGTAAAAGCAGCCAATGTTAGCGATGTAATGGTGATTGATTCCGCAAAGGATACCGGAGGCGGACAGATTGGCCCCAATACTCAGTTAAATTATATGATGGCAGGTCTTCTTGGTCTTTTTATACCCTTTGTATTTGTGTTTCTGCGTGTTTTTTTCGACACCAAAATAAGCAACGTAAAGGAACTGGAACGTATAACCTCCATCCCGTTGTTGGGGATTATAGGTAAAAGTCCTATTGAAAGTAACCTTGTGGTGCTTACCAAGCCTAAATCAGCAATCGCGGAGGCTTTTAGGGCACTGCGCTCAAGCTTGCAATTTATTTATAAAAAACAGGGCATACAAGGTGCAAAAACGGTTTTGGTAACCAGTTCGGTAAGTGGTGAGGGGAAGACATTCTGCTCTATAANCCTAGCTTCTGTTTTTGCTTTAAGCGAAAAGAAAACAGTTTTGGTAGGACTTGACCTCAGAAAACCCAAGATATTTGGTGATTTCAAGATCAATAATGATATGGGGGTAGTAAACTTCCTTATTAACGAAGCTGACATCGATACGGTTATTCAAAAGACAGAGATTGCGTATCTGGATGTTATTCCTTCTGGCCCCATACCCCCAAATCCTTCCGAATTACTAATAAGTGAAAAACTGGATGAATTGATTGACGCGCTTAAGGAGCGCTATGATTATATCATTCTGGACTCCCCGCCATTGGGTCTCGTTTCCGATTCTTTGGAACTTATGAAACACGTGGACGCCACGCTCTATATGGCCCGTTTCAATTATACCCATAAGAACATGTTCACTTTCGTCAACGAAAAATACAAGACTGGCGAAGTAAAACATATTAGTATCGTTCTGAACGACTATTTAGAAAAAACCGGAAAAGGCTATGGCTACGGTTACGGCTATGGTTATGGTTACGGTTATGGTAGTTATGGCAATTATGGCAATGGCTATCACGAGCATATAAAGCCCCCTACGCTATTGGATAGGGCAAAGAAAATTTTTAAAAGAAAGTAACATCTCCCCCAAACCCCCTTTTCTAAGAGGGGGCTTTTTTACAATAAAATGTAAATTAAGATCCAATCTAGCTCCTCCCTTCGAAGGGAGGCKGGGGAGGGWTGTTTTTTWGARTAGAACYTTSTTTTTAATTAAAATTCTGATTGACATCCCCCTAAATCCCCCTTCRAAGGGGRACTTTTGATATTTATAACAAAACATAAGTCATTTCCGAAACTAGCTCCTCCCTTAGAAGGCGATGTACTGAGCGCAGTCGAAGTAGAGGCGGGGGAGGGATGTTTTTAAATTTAACAGCCTTACTTTCCGTTAAAACACTTAATTTTGCCGACCAAAGAAGCCGATTGACGAAAAAAGGCTTTTAAATTAGCATCATAACAGCTACAAATGAAACAAAACCCCACAATTGCAATAATTGGCCTTGGTTATGTAGGTCTGCCACTTGCCGCAGCATTTGCTGAAAAATATAAAGTAATAGGTTTCGATATTAATTCGGAACGTATCAATCAATTGCAAAATGGTATTGACAATACCCTGGAACTTTCTTCCGAAGAATTAAAAAAAGCCTTAACACAATCCGAAGCTACTGGTCTTATTGTTACGGACGATGCTTCTAGAATGACTGAGGCTACGGTTTTTATTGTTACCGTTCCTACCCCAACCAATAAGTACAACCAACCGGTATTGATACCCTTGCAGAAAGCCAGCGAAACTGTAGGTAAATTACTGAAGCAAGGCGATGTGGTTATTTATGAATCCACAGTATATCCCGGCGTGACTGAAGATATTTGTGTTCCTATTCTAGAAGAATACTCGAAGTTTAAGTTCAATGAAGATTTCTACGCAGGATATTCTCCAGAGAGAATTAACCCAGGCGATAAGCAGCATACGGTTACCAAAATTTTAAAAGTAACCTCTGGCTCTACGCCCGAAGCTGCCAAATATATTGATGATTTGTATGCCTCAATAATTACAGCAGGAACCCATTTGGCACCATCCATAAAAGTGGCTGAGGCCGCTAAGGTTATTGAAAATTCGCAGCGCGACATCAATATTGCTTTTGTAAATGAACTTTCTAAAATCTTTCGCCTTTTGAATATTGACACCCAAGATGTTTTGGAAGCTGCGGGCACCAAATGGAACTTTTTAAAGTTTACTCCCGGTCTAGTGGGCGGGCATTGCATTGGTGTAGATCCATATTATTTGGCACAGAAAGCACAGGAAGAGGGATACAATCCAGAGATAATCTTGGCAGGAAGACGTATGAACGACGGCATGGGCAATTACGTAGCTCAAGAAGTAGTTCGATTAATGATCCAAAAGGAATGCAAGGTTAAGAGCGGCCATGTACTCGTTATGGGTATTACCTTTAAGGAAAACTGCCCCGATATACGCAACAGTAAGGTAATTGATGTTATAGAAGAGTTACGCAAATACAACCTCAATATAGATGTTTACGACCCGTGGGCAAAAGCAACCGAAGTATCCAATGAATTTGGACTGCGATTGCTGACTGAAGAATCCCAACTAAAAGCAAATTATGAAGCCATTATATTGGCAGTAGGCCATAGGGAGTTTTCAGATTTTAATGTAGAGAAGCATAGGGCATCACCGTCGGTAGTGTTCGACGTAAAATCGTTTTTTCCAAAAAATTTGGTCGATGGATGTTTGTAGTTGTAGGTGAAACGTGAAAAGTGAAACGTGAAAAGTGAAAAGTAATACGTTTTTTTAAAAATGACTTGCTATTTCCAACTTATAGGGTGATAATAAAGAATGGATCATAAAGAACTTGATGTTTGGAGAAAGAGTATTGATTTGGTGGAATTAATATATTCTCTAACTTCTTCGTTTCCTAAGTCAGAGCGCTTTGGTTTGACTTCTCAAATGAGAAGAGCTGCAATTTCAATTTCATCTAATATTGCAGAAGGTAGCGCAAGAAAAGGTAATAAAGAGTTGTTGCAATTTTTAAATATTGCCCTTGGTTCACTTGCTGAGTTGGAAACCCAGTATATAATTTCTATTAGGTTAGCTTTCCTTGTGAAAAATAATGAAGTAGATGAATTGTTCAATGATCAGAAACGCTTGCTTTTAGGTTATAGAAATTATATAAATAAAAAAATATAAAGATTTACGTCTCACCTCTCACCTCTCACGTCTCACATATGAAAAACCCAAAATACCATACCACAGACCTCTCAAAATATTCCTTCCTAATAACCGGTGGCGCAGGCTTTATAGGCTCAAATCTAGTGGAGTATTTATTGGAAAACAATGCCAAAAAAGTTCGCGTGCTGGATAATCTGGCTACAGGTTTTATGAAGAATCTGGAGCCATTTCAAAATAACTCCCGTTTTGAATTTTTGGAAGGAGATATTCGCGATTTGGAAACCTGCAAAAAAGCTATGGTGGGCATGGATTTCGTTTCCCACCAAGCCGCCTTGGGTTCTGTGCCACGGTCCATCAACGATCCGCTTACTTCCAATGAAGTGAATGTGACGGGTTTTTTGAATATGCTCGTAGCGCAAAAGGAAAGTGAAACCGTAAAGCGTATGGTGTACGCAGCTTCCAGTTCTACTTATGGAGACAGCAAAACGCTTCCAAAACAAGAAGAGAGTATAGGAAAACCGTTATCGCCCTATGCGGTAACCAAACTGGTAAACGAACTGTATGCCGATGTATTCTATAAAACCTATGGCACCCAGACCATTGGCCTGCGCTACTTCAATGTGTTTGGGCCCAACCAAAGTCCCACGGGTGCTTACGCAGCTGTTATTCCACTATTTATGCAGGCTTTAAAAGACGAAAAAGCACCAACCATCAATGGCGATGGCGAACAGACCCGCGATTTCACCTTTGTACAGAATGCCGTGCAGGCAAATGTGCGTGCGTTTTTTGCAAAAGAAGAAGCTGTAAACGAGGTATTCAATGTGGCTTTTGGGGAACGCATAAGTTTAAATACGCTATGGGAAGACTTAAAAAATATTTCTAGCAAAGAAGTAGAAGCCAATTATGGTCCTCCCCGCAAAGGCGATGTGCGCGATTCACTGGCGAATATTGACAAAGCAAAAAAGCTGTTAGGTTATAACCCATTGTTTTCAGTAAAAGATGGTTTAAAAATAACCTGGGAGAAGTTTTAATAGGACGTCATTGCGAGAGAAGTGAAGCAATCCCATGATATACCTGCAATCATGAATAGAGTTACGCAACAATAGATTAACTCCGTTGAATCGTCGATTTGCTTCGGTCGTTTTTCTCTCAAAATGATGACTCACAACGAATGATTCGCTATTCACAACCCAAAGTACAGTTCACAAATCATAGCCCAAAAATCTACTTCTAGAAGAATTTTCCCTCCTTTTAACACTTCTGAAATGTTAAAGTTTAAATTCCTACAATTAAAGCACTTACAGCGCAAGTAATTTTCCTACATATTTTAGCCCTTTGTCGAAAATCAAAAACTTCTTAACGAAGATTTTGAGTATTTTGTAATAAAAAGACCACAACATCAAGTATAGTTTAAAAAATTTGCTTTTTTTTAACTACTTCCATATCATTGTTTCGCCCCTTATCATAACAATTTCGTTTTAATCTAAAACATTTTTTTATGAAAAATATGTACACTCCCCAGGGGCTTACTTTTAGTATTTGCTGTCTCTTTTTTATTTTTTCATTTAATACCATTGCACAGGTTGGTATTGGAACCACCAGCCCGGATGATGACCTCGATGTAGTTGGTAACACGCAGGTATCTGGTTATTTAAGAGTCGGTGATCCCGTGGTGCCACAAACAGTAACAACAAATAGCACAAATTTGCTTTATTCAGCTGGAGGCAGTGATTTCTTTAATGATTTTTACACAACGGGAGGTTGCGGCGCAGCAGATTGGTATGTGTTTTCTTCAGTATATAGCGAGGCTTACCTAGAGTTTTATTCTACAGGAAATAGGGGGAGAAGATATTCTTATTCTCCTAGTATATGGATTCCTTCCAATGCAACTTCTGCATATATTGAACTTGTTTTAGCTTTTTATTTAAATAATAATGATGGTGTTTTTTTAGAATACAGTACTAATAATGGTAGCAACTGGAACGCTCTGTCTGCGGGTAATTTTGTTCAGGGAGTGTATACTGGCAATATTACAGGTTCAAATAATAACTGTAACGGAAATGGAGCATCAACAGCAGCTTGGACTGGAAATGCTTCTTCTGGATATTTCTCAATAATTGAAATTCCCGTTTCAGGTACGTGGTTACAATTACGCTTTACGGGAACCGAAAATAACGCTGGTGGTGGAGGTTATTATTTCGATATTTTTAATCTAAATGTAATTTCTAATTCGGCAGGTACTTCCACTGGAGGTGCATTTGCAGCGGGAAATATTTATTCTGAGAACAATATATATGCAGGCTCTAATGTAATGCTTGGTGATTTGGCTGAATATTTCCCAGTTGTTGGCCATGCGGAAAAAGGTGATATTATTGCTTACACCTCGGGCAAGAGAGATGTTTTTTCGGTATCAACTAAGGAAAATGATGACAAAGTTATTGGAATTTATTCTTCTAATCCTACCTTAACACTAAATAACCCAAACAGTGGTCTCCCCGTAGCTTTACAAGGAAGAGTGCCTGTAAATGTGGTTGGAGAGCCAATAAAGAAAGGAGATTATCTAATGGCTTCTTACGTCTCTGGAAAAGCAATGAAAGCTACTAAATCTGGATTTGTAATTGGTAGGGCCTTAGAAAGTTTTAATGGTGGTAAAGGCCAAATTATTTGTTTAGTGGAAACAGGGTGGAAAAACCTTAATACCAATCAACATCAAACCTCCAATACATCAGTATTCCCTATAGGGGTTAATAAATTGACGATTAAGGACAAAGCTGTAAATGTAAATTCAAAAATATTTATAACCTTTTTAGGTAATATAGGGAGTCACCATTGGGTTGATAGTGTAAAGAATGGTTCCTTTGATTTAAATCTTGCAAACAATGCCCCAAGGGATGTGCGTTTTGATTATCTGATTGAAAGTGCAACTAATTCCCAGGAGCTGATAGACTTTCAAAGCATGAGCTCAGAAACGGTTATGCTTTCAAATTCAAAGGACCAAAATCAAAATAGGAATGCAACCAATGCCGAAGCCAATAAAAAGCAACTTAGAGCAATGGATGATTCTGTCATTCCTCCTTCAGTGCCAGACCCAGAAAAGGGTTATGTATGGACATCAAATAATGGTCTTAAAGAAAGTGCTTCTTTAAAAGCGGAAAATTAAACTTTGATTATTGTCTTTAAACCCTGCTAGCCAAAAAGGTGGTAGTTTTTTTTATTACTTCCCATTTGCTCCTTTGTCAGTATGAGTATTCGCCGGGCACGAGGCGAATGCATCGAGAACGGCTTCTATACCGCAACACCAAATAAGGTCTCGATACAAATTTGAGTTCGCTGTCGCTCCTTCAAATCCACTAGCTCTCCCACTAGCAACCCAAAAAGCTCCTTCCCCTCAGAAGAAATTTCAAGCAAACAATGAACTATGGTTAAAGGAAAAGGTGGCAGCTGGCAACAAGTTTCATTTTACATAGATTTTCAATCCAGCTGACGGAAGGGGTTGGGTTAATAGCTAAACCCTAGGAAAAACCTACTTTCAACGGAGGGGTCTCGATACAAATTTGAGCTCGCTGTCGCTCCCTCAAATTCACTCGACCTGACAGGGGAAGTACGAGGTACGAACGATGAAGTACGAGATTCCAAATTCCCAAATCCCAAACCTGCCTGTCGTGCCTCTGGCAGGCAGGTTCCGAATCACCGAATCCCGAATCAACAAATCCCGAATTAACAAATTAACAAATCCCATCCCAATAGTTATCGGAACTCAAATCAAATACGAAATCGAAAAAACTTATACTATATCAACACGCGCAGTCCCCCTGCCCCCAAAGGAAGGAATAGATTTGGGATTTAAGATTTAAGGTTCAAAATTTAAGAAACTGAAACCTGAAACCTGAAACCTGAAACTTGGAACTTGAAACTTGAAACTTGAAACTTGGAACCTGAAACTTGGAACCAGAAACAAAAAACAAGAAACCCCAAATCCCGAATTAACGAATCCCAAATCCCGAATTAACGAATCCCAAATCCCGAATCCCGATTAACCGATTCAACAAACTCACCTCGCTACCTGAAAATAATTCACCTAATGTCTATTCGAGTGAATGCATATATTTACTTACCGAGAAAAAACAGGAAAAAGGGGCTGTCAACATTATATCCTTAGAGCATTCATTGTTTTCTTTAAAGTTCCATTCTAAGCTACAGTTTCTTAATCTTAAATTAACAACCACAAAATCCCTATTATTGTAAAGCCAAGGGCTAAGAAGGTCAAGAACCCAGAACTCAGAAGATAGAAGAAATAGCTATTTTAAAAATACATTCTTGCATTCCTGCGCAATACCCCCCCCAAAAAAAAAATCTTTAAAAGATCTTCTTGCATTAGCGAAATTCTTTAGAGTCAATTGCTGAGTTACAATTTCAAGAAATACTAATTTGACTTAATGTATTTATAAACAAGCTTATACAATTCGGATGTTTTTAATATATCCAAACTATAGATTCGCAATTGAAAGATTTAGGAAAAATCTTACATTTTATTGTAAAATTCATAAAAAGTTAACAATAATTAACTTGATTAATCAGAATAAAATGCATTTTACAGATAAAATTTGCATTATATCGATAAAATGTTTAATATTGCTCACTAAATGTGAAAATTTAAATACCTCTGAATATGGTAAAAAATTACATCTGTAGAATACTTATAACTTGTCTTGTCTTGGTTCTTTCGCAAGCAGCAGGTATGGCTCAAGTAGGGGTGGGTACGGTAACACCTGATGGGGTCTTGGATTTAAATAACGATTCTGGTACTAATAAGTATGGTCTTGTTTTACCAAGAGTGGCACTCACAAGAACTGATGTGGCTGCTCCTGTATTAAATCCACAAGGAGGAAATCCTGCTATCGGTACCGTTGTATATAATACGGTAACTACAAATTTTGGCAGTGAAAGTGTTTATCCAGGCATTTATATGTGGGATGGTGTAGATTGGATTAATGAATTCCCCAAAAAAAATGCGCAAATTTTTAAACAGGATAATAGTAGCGGTGCATTAAGAACGGTTACTGCTGGAACTTATCAGAACATTCCGGGCTTAATAAACCGAACTTTTACGCCTGCCTACACAGGTACTTACAAAATTGAAGTAAGTGTGAATTGGGGTGGGGGTTATGTGGATAATTTGGGTTCAGGAACGGACGTTGCCGTAATGTCCGGAAATTTCAAGTTTACCTTGGATGGCGTAGATAAATTGATTCCCGCACATACTTGGTCTGGCCGTCATGGAGGGGGCACGCAGTATTACGATATTTGGGAGCAATCTACTGTAGTAATTTATAAAGACCTTGTTGCCGGTACCCCGTATACTTTTACTTTGGGGTTTGATCAAACTGTTGCAGATGGCTTTGTAAGCAATGGTGATTCTGGCACTGGAAGAGGCTGGCTGGGTGGAGATATTCCCTGTACCGTTGAATTTGTTTTTCTAGATTAAAAATCAACTGAATCATATTAGTTATGAAAAAAACTACCTTTTTCTATTGTATAAATTTTATTGCAATAGTGCTATTACAGGGTCTTGCTTATTCCCAAGTAGGAATTAATACAACTGATCCCAAAGGAATTATAGATTTCAACAGTTCTACCCTAGGGGTGGTATATCCCAATGTGGCCCTCTTGGGAACAGATGATGCTACAACCGTAGTGAATCCACAGGGCGGCCCTATCGCAGAGGGTACTGTTGTATATAATACCAATACCACAAACAATGGTCTTATAACTGATATTTATCCCGGTATATATGTGTGGAACGGATCAGAGTGGGTTGTACATTATAAAAAGAGACAATCTGAATTGCACAATCAAACCGCGATGCTTAGAACAGAAGCAAATTTTTCGGGAGGTTATCAAGATATTCCCGGCTTGGGAATTAGTGATGCCAAAACTTTTACTGCAAAGTATTCAGGGCTGTATAGAATAGAAGTAAAGACGAACTTTGCGGGAGGTAAAACCGAATCCAACAGCAGTATTTTTGTAACCCAGGCAAAGGGACAATTTAGATTTTTATTTGGAGGTACTCCATACTTTTTTGAAACTACGGCTTTTTCTGCGTATTCAAATTATATCAACTCAGGAAAATATTATGAAGGAATATGGAAAGAGTCCTATGAAACTAATTATGTTACACTTACTGCCGGAACTACCTATCCTTTTTCATTAAGTTTTGATGCTTATGATGCCCCGGGTTTTATTGGTAACGGTTCTACAGGACCAACCAAAGTGAATTTGATCAATGAGAATTTTGAAAGCTATACGGTGGTTCAAACTTTTGCACCAGACCCCGAATGTCCCACAGCAGGTTGGGTGGCATCTGCAGCAGCGAACCAATGTAGCTTCTGTACGGGAAAAACACTAAATATTAATGCGAATGATAACACCAATTGTCAACAAAACGCTACTGCACGAATGAGTTTTACACCAACGGTAAGTTCAGTAGATATTAGTTTTGATTATAGATTTAGGGAGAAAAGTGGTAATTATGATAGATTTAGAGTATATCTGCATGACGGGACCGCCCAAGTAGGAGCAGATTTAATAAATCTTGTAAATACTTCTGCAAATACCTCGTATTACGGCTCACTTGCGGTGGTGGCCGGAACTACGTACACCCTTCGTTTTGAGTATGTTAATTCCAACAGAGGTCTTACCGCATCGGTCGATAATGTAAAAGTTACTGAGGTTTCGGGCCCAATTAGCAATGAGGGTCGCGGTTATATTGGAAACGAAGTGGACTGCCAAATAGAATTTACCTATATAGGAGAATAAAACACTGTTTTTACCTACTTTAAAAAACACCCCCCCCAAATCATGAAAAAACCTACCCTACACAAAAATATTTTTTTTGCAATTTTTTCTTTAATTGCAATTTCTGCCCWAGGACAAGTCTCCATTAGTAATGGAACTCCTACCAACAGCCCGAAAGGATTGGTAGATATGCAAAATAGTACAGCAGGTATTGTCTACCCACGTTTTGCATTAACTTCAACTGAAGTTGCCGCACCCGTTCAAAATCCCGGCGGTGGCAATTTAGTTGCTGGTACCGTGGTTTATAATACCAACACAACCACTACTGGAACAAATGATGTATATCCTGGATTATACGCTTGGGATGGAAGCAGATGGACCACCCAGTATATTAGAGAAGATTCAGAAATCAAGCAACAAACCACTCTGGCACAAASAATTACCGATTCTGGAAGTTATGTTGACATTGCAGGTTTAGGATCCGGTTCGTCATTTACCCCTAAATATTCAGGTACGTATAGAATAAAGGCCAATGTGAATTTTGGTGCAGGTAAAATTGTGCCAGAACCAGGTTTCGCTACAGCAATGGCAACACAGGAAGGATACTTTAGAATAACACTGGGCCCCGATCAGTATTTAATTTATACCCATGCCTACTCTATCCATAATCATGATATAGCTGGGGGAACTTATTTTGATCAATTTAGACATGATTCTTCCCTAATTGTCTATGTAGATTTAGTTGCAGGCGTACCCTTTACATATCGTTTTGAAATTGATCTTTTTGTTTCTTCTAATTTTGAAAATGGAGGCAATTCAGGTGATGGTAGAGCGTATGTTGGCGTTGGATTACCGTGTAATATTGAATTTACTTACCTAGTAGAGTAGAAATCTATATGATGTCATTTCGAGTAATTTTTGTGGAGCCCAGCAAAAAAAGCCTGTACTGAGCTTGTCCAAGTATATCGAGAACGGCTTTATAACCGCAATTCAAATTCGATTAACCTATTTAACAATCTAACTACTCGGCCAGGTAATAATTAATAGAATGTCAGTTCGAGTGTTTTTTGTGAAGCGCAGCGGAACAAAAAAGCTTGTGCTGAGCTCGTCGAAGTATATCGAGAACGGCTTTTCAGGAAAATCTTCAATTTTTTCATAGTTTCATAATATGAAAACCTATTGCGTTTACATCCTTTCCTGTTCAGACGGTTCTTATTATACGGGTGTTACTTCCAATTTAGCGCAACGATTAGAAGATCATCAGTGCAAAAAGCATTTACACAGTTATACTTCCTCAAGATTACCTGTAGAATTAGTATATTATTGCACTTTCACTGAAATAACGATAGCTATTGCCACAGAAAAACAGATCAAGAAATGGTCTCGAGCAAAAAAAGAAGCTTTGATAAATGAGGAATATGAGCTATTACCGAATCTTGCCAAAAAGAAATTTAAGAAATAGGGTCTCGATACAAATTTGAGCTCGCTGTCGCTCCCTCAAATTCACTCGACCTGACAGGGGAAGTACGAGGTACGAATGACGAAGTACGGATGAGGAAGTAACAGGGTCTCGATACAAATTTTAGCTCGCTGTCGCTCCCTCGAATCCACTCGACCTGACAGTGGAGGTACATTTGTCAGTTCGAGTGTTTTTCAACGTAGCGATAGCGTAGTTGAAAAATGTATCGAGAACGGCTTCAACGACGCAACCCCCACCCCGGTCTCGATACAAATTTGAGCTCGCTGTCACTCCCTCAAATTCACTCGACCTGACAGTGGAGGTGCGAGGTACGAATGACGAAGTAGGAAAAACGAAGTACCCAGATACCAAATCCCAAATCCCAAATCCCAAATCCCGAAGCAACAAATCCCGAATCAACGAATCCCAAATCCCGAATTAACAAATCCCGAATTAACGAATCCCGAATCCCAATGAACCGATTCCACAATTCACCATTCACGCTTCACGCTTCACGCTTCACGCTTCACGCTTCACGTCTCACTTCTCACTTCTCACGTCTCACTCCTCACTTCTAACAACAGTTAAACCAAATTCCCTATCTTAGCCGTCAAGAAAAAACCGCTTCTCCCCAAACCAATGGAACTGGAAACCAAAGTCTATCAAAAAGAGAACAACCTTCGCATAGGCAAGTTGCTGAAAGATAGTTTGTCAGACATTTCTAAGTCTCGCTTTTTGTCCTTCCAATTAGCAAAACGCGACATACAGGCGCAATACCGCCAAAGTTATCTGGGCATCATTTGGGCGTTCGTAACGCCACTTGCCACGGCCTTTGTATGGATATTTCTTAATAATTCAGGAACAGTGCGCGTTACCGATACCGGTATTCCCTATCCCGTATATGCCTTTTCGGGTACCTTGCTGTGGTCCATCATTACCGAATCCATCAATTCGCCTATGGGCAGTACCAATAGTGCAAAGGGTATTTTATCTAAAATTAACTTCCCTAAGGAAGCATTGATTGTTTCTGGGGTTTATAAACTACTGTTCAATAGCTCAATAAAAGTCCTGTTGTTATTGGTGTTTATTTTCTTTTTTGGAGTAGGATTTCATTGGACCTTATTACTGTTTCCACTTGCTATTTTAGGAGGGGTTTTGTTCGGTACCACGCTCGGGTTGTTTATCACTCCGCTGGGTATGCTTTATAAAGACATTGGCCGTATGATTGGTTTTGGGTTGGGCTTTTTAATGTATGTAACCCCAGTAGTATATGCCATTCCCACAAGCGGTATTATGAAAACCGTAATGGAACTAAACCCATTTACCCCCATCATTTTGACAGCCCGCGATTTGGCAGTTGGCATGCCACTAATGCACTTAACCTATTTTTTAATAGTAATTGCTTGTTGTATCCCCCTGTTTTTTATTGCTTTGTTGTTCTATAGAATCTCAATCCCTATTTTGGTTGAACGGATGAGTGCGTAAGCGTGAAGGGTGAGACGTGAAGCGTGAATAGTTCGGTAAAGTGAAATGATTAATAATTAACGGTTATGAATCATAAAGATTTAGATGTCTGGAAGTTTAGTATGGATTTAGTTGAGTTGGTTTATCAAGAAACAGCTAAATTTCCGAAAGAAGAACGATATGGATTAACAAGTCAAATGCGTCGTGCTGCAGTTTCCATACCTTCCAATATAGCAGAAGGTTCGGGAAGGAAAGGTGATAAAGAACTTGTTCAATTTATCGCGATAGCTTTAGGTTCAATAGCTGAATTGGAAACTCAATATATGATTGCGGTACGTTTGCAATTTATTAAAGAGAATAGCGCCTTACAGGAATTATTAATTAAAGTCAGGAAATTATTAATAGGATATAGGAATTATTTAAACAGGAAAGGGTGAAGGGTGACAGCTCACGGCTCACAGCTCACGCCTCACGCCTCACGGCTCACAACAAAACAAATGAACGAAGTACTAATAACCGTAGAAAACCTCTCCAAAAAGTTCTGCAAAGACCTTAAAACCAGCCTGTGGTATGGAGTGAAGGATTTGGCTTCGGGATTAAGTGGGAATAAAAATGAAAGGGAACTGCGACCCAAAGAGTTTTGGGCGGTAAAGGATATTAGTTTTGAATTGCGCCGTGGGGAATGTCTTGGGTTGATAGGCCATAACGGTGCCGGAAAATCTACATTGCTTAAAATATTAAACGGCCTCATAAACCCCGATGCCGGCAAAGTAACCATCAAAGGTCGGGTAGGGGCATTGATAGAGCTTGGCGCGGGCTTTAACCCTATTTTGAGCGGTAGGGAAAACATATATAACAACGGAGCCATCCTTGGCTTTACCCGAAAGGAGATAGACCAAAAAGTAGAAGAGATAATAGACTTTGCCGAAATACGCGAGTTTATAGATATGCCCGTACAGAATTACAGCAGCGGGATGAAGGTGCGCCTGGGCTTTGCCGTGGCGGCACAGATGGAGCCCGATGTGCTTATTATTGATGAGGTTTTGGCGGTTGGGGATATTGGGTTTCGGGTAAAGTGTTTTAATAGAATTTCTGAGTTGCTTAATAACTGTGCTGTAATTTTTGTTAGCCATTCTATGCCTCAAGTTGCTAGGATTAGCACTCATGTAATGCATATGAAAAAAGGGGTTGCCGATTATTTAGGAAGTGATATTGCATCTGGTCTAAGAATGTACAATCAGAATTATACTATTGAGGATACCACTGTAATTGGTAATGAATTTATAATTAAGTCTTTTAAACTATCGGATATAGAAGGAAAAGTAAAATCAACTTTTCTGGCATCTGAAACGATTTGTTTAAAATTAGATTTCGTCAATAATTCTGATTATAAAGACTATTTTATTAGTGTAGTTATTATGGATGCAAATTTAAATGGAGTGGCATCTCTTAACTCTTTAAGTGAAAACACAAAGTTGGATAAAAAGAGTTATTCAGCTGAGGTTAGTTTTGAAAATTTTTTCACCCCAGGCAAGTACGCTATAAATATTGTATTTACCGAAAATATAAACTCTAGTGAGTATAGTTTTGGTAAAACATTAAGTAACTACAGAAATTTAACTTATTTTGATAGTACAGGAGGGGCATTAGTTGGAACTGTCCCAATTCAAATGAATTCTAAGTGGAAATTTTGARTGATAAGAAAAAAAATTAGACAAATTATTTTTAAGAGATTTGAAATTGGAGAATTGATAAATAAATCTATCAGTGGTTCATTCAAAACTCAAGGATTTACTAGTATTGATGATATCCAAGAAAATGACATATTAATAGCAGGGTACCCAAAATCGGGAAATACTTGGCTGCAAAATATTATCGCTGGATTATTATTGGATTCAACTTCTGAATTATTAACGCCAAAGTTGATAAACGAGATTGTACCTGATGTACATGCTAAGAATTTTTACAAAAGGATTTTTAATAGCATGATATTCAAAACTCATCATTTGCCAAAACCTGAATACAAAAAAGTAATACATCTGGTTCGAGATGGAAGAGATGTAATGGTTTCCTATTATAATATGGGGAAGAATAAGAATATCGATTTTAAATATTCCTTAAAAGATATGGTAGTAAATGGTCTTGGGCTCAGTCCTTCAAAATGGCACATTCATTCCAAGGCCTGGATTAATAATCCTTATAAAGCGGAAATTATGTTGTTGAGATATGAGGATATTCATGAGTTTCCCTTGAGAGAAATGAGAAGGATATCTAAATTTATTGGTCTTGAGCTATCTGATACTCGTTTAATGTCTATCTACGATAATAACAGAATAGACAAAGTTCGTTCTAAAGTAGCTAAGTTTGGAATGGACAATGACCATACATGGAAAAATAAACCTATTACATCATTTTTTAGAAAAGGAGAGGTTGGAAATTATGAAAAAGAAATGTCTATGGAGCTTATAAACTATTTTAATTCAGAAGCAAAAGAAGAATTACAATATTTCAAATACCTATAATGTCACTTAAATTAGAATTATATAGAATAAAGGAAAAGGGTAAAAAAAAACTTTCCAAGTACAAGCAGGAATTTCTATTTCTGAGAAAATTGTATTTAGGAAAGGAGCCTACCTTTCCTACACCTATTTTAGATAGTTCCTCAAAACCAACTGTTTTAAATCTAAATATTATTGATAGTTGTAATTCTAAGTGTACAATGTGTAATATTTGGAAGCGCGATGAAGAACTTGAAATTAGTCCAGAGCAATTAAAGACAGTTCTTTCTGATGACCTATATTCTGAGTTACTACATGTTGGGGTTACAGGTGGAGAGCCTACTTTAAGAGAAGATTTGCCAGAGGTTTATCAAAAAATTATTGAGGCGGTTCCAAACATAAAAGGCTTAAGCATAATTACAAATGCTATCGTTGAAGAAGATGTAAAGAAAAGAATTTTAGAAGTGAAACGTGTTTGTGATAGCCATAATGTGCCATTTTCAGCAATGGTATCTATCGATGGAGTAGCCAAGGCTCACGACAATGTTAGAGGGACCCCAGGAAATTTTAAAACTGCAATTTCAGTATTTCATTACATAAAGCACGAATTAGACTTACCAGTATCATTTGGTTGTACTATTTCTAAAATTAATGTTTGGGATGCAGATGACCTCTTATTTTATGCCAAACAGAATAATATGTACGGTAGATTTAGGATTGCTGAAACCATAAATAGATTATATAATCAAAATAGAGGAAAAGTGATTCGAAATTTTGATAATGATGAAACATATAACTTATTGTTATTTTTTGAAAAATTAAAACAATCATTCGAAACCAATTCCAACTTTAAACGTACTTATTCGAGTATTCAAAATATTTTACAAGGGGGCGATAGGTTAATAGGTTGTCCTTATCACAATAAAGGTATTGTACTTGGATCTAAAGGACAACTAAGTTATTGTGCGCCAAAATCTAAAGAGATTGGGAATGCTTTAGACCAATCTTCACGAAAGATTTATAAGGAACAGTTTGCCGAGAAAGAGCGGATTCTTAAAGAAAATTGCAGCAGTTGTATACACGATTATCATGCTCCTATTACTCAACGGGAAATAGTACTACAGGAAGATGAAAAGTTTTATTCCAAATATCTAAAGATTGAACAATCAAAAAAGATTGTTGCTATGGCGAGATGGATAAAAAAAATCCCAAAAAAAGATTCGTTACCGCGTATTTTTATTGTTGGTTGGTATGGAACAGAAACTGTAGGTGATAAAGCAATTTTAGGGGGAATTGTGGATCATTATAAATCAGAATTTAATAATAAAGTTGAGTTTATTATCGGGAGCCTTTTTCCATTTGTTACGGAAAGAACGTGCTATGAGTTATCTATAAAAGCAACAGTAGTATCTACAAAAACCTTTGAACTTTTAGCGTATGCAAAAAGTTCAGATATAATTGTAATGGGAGGAGGACCTTTAATGGACTTAAATGAACTATATATTCCATTATTAGGTTTTAAAGTAGCTAAGGCTTATAGAAAGAAAACAGTTGTTTTTGGCTGTGGTATTGGTCCGTTAAAATCTAAAAAATTTGAAAGTGCTGTTAAGGAAATTTTAAAGCTTAGTAATGTCATAAAACTGAGAGACAAAAACAGTATTGAAATTGCAAAATCATATGGCATTACCAAACAAATAGAATTTTTTGGCGATCCAGCTAAAAAATATCTACAAGCGATTAATCAAAGTTTGAATAAAGAG
Organism: Aequorivita sp.; assembly: GCA_002733915.1. Classification (GTDB taxonomy): domain Bacteria; phylum Bacteroidota; class Bacteroidia; order Flavobacteriales; family Flavobacteriaceae; genus Aequorivita. The sequence continues at coordinate 144,685 of NVXN01000001.1, read as the reverse complement.
CAGGACAACATTATTACTTGCTATTTAAGGGATTGGACGTTAGAATATTTTAACGGAACCCAAGAGGCGTTTGCAGTTGAAAAACAAAAATTTGAAGAAGGTTTGGCCAAACTAATTAAAAAACATGCAGACGATAAAAATGTTGAGAGAATTGAATTTCACCATATGCATAATTTTGTGATTGGTAATGATGATAGGGATTTTTCTCGTTATTTTATACAGAAGTATTTTAAAAACGATGAACGGGTTTATTTCAATAAAAAATTATCTACAGTAGCAAATATCGCTCAATCAATGAAAAAGTCAAGACTAAATATTTGTATGCGCTTTCATTCGGTTTTATTTGCACATACTTTAAAAACCGATTTTATTGCTATAGATTATACGCTTGGGGGAAAGATACATGCATATCTGAAAGACAATGATTGTTTAGAAAAGAAAATAGTTATTCATGGTTTAATTAAAGAACAATAAATTGAAGGTACTTATAGTAAATACATTTGATAGAGGTGGAGCGGGAAGTGCGTGTTTAAGATTACACACAGGTTTGCTTCAAGCAGGTATTGACTCTAAAGTTCTTTTAAAAACAAATCACAAGAAAACGCCAAAAACTTATATACTAAAACCTCAAAAAGAAAGCGTAACGACTTTTCAGAAAATTGTAAGAAAGTTTGAAAATGCTTTAAAAGCTTTCGGGTTTTTGAAAAGAAAACCAATCCCAGAGAAAAATAACTTTTTAAAAAACAGAGATAGAAGATTTGAATTCTTTAGTTTTCCTGATGCTAATTTTGATATTACTTCTTCAAAATTATATCAGGAGGCCGATATTATCAACCTCCACTGGGTAGCTGATTTTTTAGATTATAAATCTTTTTTCGAAAAAAATACAAAGCCTGTGGTTTGGACACTTCATGACATGAACCCTTTTACTGGAGGAGAGCATTATGAAGAGGATTATCTAGGTATTGATAAATCTGGCTATCCCATAAAAAGAATAAGAAGTAAAGCCGAAGAAAGCATTTTTGCTGAAATNSATRRMWAYWMMMWMRWSASCNMWGGYSRRAGTACAAAATTTAACTATTATAACCCCTTCAGAGTGGTTAGCCAAAGAAGCAAAAAAAAGTGAGGTATTTAACTCCTTTCCTATCCATTGTATCCCAAATGGTTTGGATTCCGAATTTTTTAAACCTAGGAATAAATCCTTCTCCAGAGAGCTATTAAATATTCCCAAGGATAAAAAGGTTATTTTGTTTGTTGCAGATTCTATAAGTAATAATAGAAAGGGATTCGTGTTCTTAAAGGAAGCTTTTCAACAAATGCAAATGAATGATGTACTATTGTGTGCAATAGGAAATAAAACTGAAGCACTTGAGTCTACTGGAAATATTATTGAATTGGGCCCTATTAATGATGAGCGATTAATGAGTGTAGCTTTTACAGCTGCAGACGTATTTGTAATTCCATCTTTAATGGATAATCTGCCCAATACAGTGATAGAATCTCTTATGTGTGGTACTCCCGTAATTGGATTTCCCACAGGCGGAATAACAGAGATGGTTCAACGGGGTGTAAATGGTTTGTTGGCAAATGAAATAAGTGTGAATGCTTTAAATGAAACACTTAATGATTTTTTAATTACAATAGATACCTTTGATAGGGATAGAATACGGCGAGATGCAATAAGAAAATATGATTTGAAAGTTCAGGCAAAATCGTATATTCATTTGTTTGAAAATATATTGAAGCCATAGACTTATAAAGATATTTATCGAAACATGAAAAAAGCACTTATAACAGGAATCACGGGACAGGACGGTGCTTACTTAGCGGAGTTATTGTTAGAAAAAGGCTATCAGGTACATGGAATTAAAAGAAGGGCCTCGTCTTTTAATACTTCCCGTATAGATCATCTATACCAAGACCCCCACGAAAAAAACATTCGCTTTAAATTGCATTATGGCGATTTGAGCGATTCCATGAATCTTACCCGCATCATTCAGGAAGTACAGCCCGATGAAATTTACAACCTTGGCGCAATGTCGCACGTAAAAGTAAGTTTTGATACTCCTGAATATACTGCCAATGTGGATGGTTTGGGGACTTTKYKRMTWTTGGAAGCCGTTCGTTTGCTGGGGCTAACCCAGAAAACAAAAATATATCAAGCCTCAACATCAGAACTTTACGGTCTGGTACAACAAGTGCCACAGACCGAAAAAACCCCCTTTTACCCACGAAGCCCATATGGGGTTGCAAAACTATACGGCTATTGGATTACGGTAAATTACAGAGAGGCATACAATATCTTTGCTTGTAACGGTATCTTATTTAACCACGAATCTCCCCTAAGAGGCGAAACCTTTGTTACCCGTAAGATTACCCGCGCCACTGCAAAAATAGTATTGGGAATGCAGGATACGCTCTACTTGGGCAACCTAAATGCAAGACGCGACTGGGGCCACGCCAAKKACKWSRTAGRSKYMWNNTRTSNGSTSRTGCYRMARSASGRKRMNCCKSATSMKYRTGYNGATYKCMRCSGGYMAWACMMSKKCCSWYCKMGAKYKKGYRAWMMTGGCTTTTGCCGAGGTTGGCATATCTTTAGATTTTAGTGGGGATAACGAAAATGAAGTGGGCACAGTAATATCTTGCGACAATCCGGAATATCAGTTGCCCAAAGGGAAAGTGGTGGTTAGGGTAGATCCTAATTACCATCGCCCTACTGAAGTTGACTTATTGATAGGCGATGCTGCCAAATGTCAGCAAAAATTAAATTGGTCGCCTAAACATACCTTGCCCCAGTTGGTGGCCGAAATGATGGAAGCAGATTTAAAACTTTTTAAAAAAGAAAAATATTTGCGCGACGCTGGGCACGACACCTTAGACTACCATGAATAGTTAAGAATTTAGAGCATGAATAAAAAAGCCAAGATATATGTTGCGGGTCATAATGGCATGGTGGGTTCTGCAATTGTTAGAGCACTAAATCTATTGGGCTACACAAATTTGCTTCTTAAAACATCCAAAGAACTGGACTTGCGGGTTCAAAGTGAGGTAAAATCCTTTTTTGAAAAGGAAAAGCCAGAATATGTTTTCCTCGCAGCGGCCAAAGTAGGTGGTATAGAAGCCAACAATACCTATAGAGCTGATTTTTTATATGAAAATTTGATGATTCAAAATAATGTAATCCATCAAAGTTATGTTCACAGCGTTAAAAAACTATTGTTTCTGGCTTCTTCCTGTATCTATCCAAAATTTGCACCCCAGCCCATAAAAGAGGAATATTTACTTACCGGCCTGCTTGAGCCAACCAATGAGCCTTATGCCATTGCAAAGATAGCTGGCGTAAAAATGTGTGAAAATTATAATAGGCAATACGGTTGTAATTTTATTTCCGTAATGCCTACTAACTTATATGGTCCCAATGACAATTACGATTTAAAAAATTCCCACGTTTTACCGGCATTGTTGCGAAAATTTCATGAGGCAAAATTGAACGCTGCTGCTACTGTTGAGGTGTGGGGCTCCGGCACCCCCAAACGGGAATTTTTACATGTGGACGACCTGGCAAAGGCTTGTTTACACTTAATGGAAACCTATCAAGGCAATGTATCGGTAAACATAGGTACAGGCGAAGATTTATCCATAAAAGACTTAGCTTTAATGATAAAGGAAATTGTGGGATTTCAGGGGGAAATTCATTGGAATACCTCCAAACCCGATGGCACTCCCCGAAAATTATTGGACGTATCCTTAATACACAGTTTAGGGTGGGAACATGAAATTGAACTGAAAGCAGGAATTACTGAAGTTTATAAAGACAAATTTTTAAAATAAACGAGTGTGCTGATCTCTATTATAACAATCAATTTTAATGATGTTGTGGGTTTGCAAAGAACAATACTTAGTGTTCTTGAACAAACTTATACCAATATAGAATACATTGTTATTGACGGTGGCTCTACGGATGGTAGTAAGGAGTATATAGAAGCCCACCAAGAATCCCTTGCTTATTGGGTTAGTGAACCCGATACAGGCATCTATAATGCAATGAATAAAGGGATTGACGCGGCTACTGGCGACTATTTGTTATTTTTGAATAGTGGTGATTATTTGTATTCTAAAAATGTTTTATCCTATTTTCAAGATTTTTTAGTTTCTTCACCTGATAATGATATTTATTATGGAAAAATTAAAGTTGTTGGCGAAAAGCAATGGATAAAAGAATACCCAAATACATTATCATTCTCTTATTTTGTAAAAGACACTATACCGCATCCTGCGACACTTATTAAGAGAAGCTGTTTCAAAGATTTTAAGTATGATGAATTGCTTAAAATTGTTTCGGATTGGAAGTTTTTCATTATCGGAATATGTAAACTTAATTTTTCATATCAGTACTATGATGAGGTGATAGCTACCTTTGGTTTGGACGGTATAAGTAGTTACAATAGTGATTTAGTAAATAAGGAAAGAAAAGAAGTCTTGTTGAAAGAATTTCCATTATTTATGAAAGATCATGATAATTGCAAAAAGATAAAACACCAACTGAAATTATCAAAGCAAAAAACAAAGCTTGAACAAATCTTGCAAAAAATTTACAGAAAAATAATAAAGTAAGAAGATATGGTATCTGTAATTGTACCTTGTTATAATCAGGCTAGCTATCTTGAAGAAGCACTTGCCTCCGTCCTAAGACAAGAGTATCAGGAATGGGAGTGTATTATTGTTAATGATGGTTCTACTGATGCTACGGCTACTATTTCCAAAAAATGGATAAAGAAAGATAAGCGTTTTAAATATTTGGAGCAAGAGAATAGCGGTGTGGTAGCAGCACGAAATAATGGAATAAAACAAGCGGTTGGAGACTACGTCTTACCACTAGATGCTGACGATAAAATTGGCAAGGAGTATTTAGCTAAGGCGTTAGGGCGATTTAAGAATAATGAAAAGCTGAAGTTGGTGTACTGTGAAGGTGAATATTTTGGCGAGCTGGAAAAAAAATGGGACTTACCTGAGTTTACCCTACARGAACTTGCCACCAGAAATATTATTTTTAACTGTGCTATGTTTAAAAAAATAGATTGGGAACGCATAGGTGGGTATGATGCAAACTGTACTAAAGGATTAGAGGACTGGGAGTTTTGGATACACCTGTTAAAAGATGGCGGAGAAGTATATAAAATTCCAAAAGTTTGTTTCTATTATAGGCAAGTGGGGAATTCCAGAAATGTCTCAATTACTTTACAGCAATATAAAGAAATTTATGAATATTTAAGTTTAAAGCATACAGCATTTTTTGTTGAACATTTGGGAAGTTTTAAATTTTTATATGAGAAACTCAAAAAACTGGAACGCCAAAATACAAGACTAGAAAAGCAAATAAAAGCTAACAATAATACCCTCACTATGAAAAGAATTTTGAAATTACTTATACGTCGAATAAAATGATATATATAGTTATTGTAACCTACAATGCCATGCCTTGGATTAAAAGGTGTTTGGAAAGTTGCAATGGACACCATGTAGTTGTGGTTGATAATCATTCATCTGATAACACCGTATCCTTTATAAAAGAAAATTATCCAGAAGTACACTTAATGCCCCAAGAGCACAACCTCGGTTTTGGTCAAGCCAATAATATAGGGATAAACTATGCGCTTGTGCAAAGAGCAGAATATGTTTTTCTGCTGAATCAGGATGCTTATTTACAGGAAGGTTGTTTGGATAAACTTTTGAGTGTTCAAAGAAAAAACCCTGACTATGGGGTTTTAAGCCCAATCCATTTAAACGGAAAGGGGGGTAAGTTGGATGAAAACTTTTCTAACTATATGGTTTATAAAAACAACCCTCATTTCTATTCCGATTTTATTCTTAAGAACCCCTTGCAGCAAGTTTACCAAGTCCCCTTCGTAAATGCGGCGGGTTGGTTGTTGTCCAAAGAAGTATTGGAAACTGTGGGCGGCTTTGACCCATTGTTTTTTCACTATGGAGAAGATGATAACTTCTGCCAACGGGTAAGGTACCATGGGTATAAAGTAGGAGTGGTGCCTACAGCTTTTTTACATCATGATAGGGAAGAAAGATACCAAATGGAGATAACCCATGGTTCTGAAGAACACTTTGAATTAATGGAAAGAAATCTTAAAATGAGGTATGCCAATATTAATGAGGAAAACTTAGACAAGCTACATAAGCTTCTAAAACGGAGACAAAAGAATAGACAGAGAGCTCTGTTTAAATTGAATTTCTCAAATGCAAACTATCTAAAGAAGGAAATAGACTTACTTAAGCAGATTATTCCCCAAATTGAAAAAAGTAGACAACTTGGTATAAAAAAAGGAGGTTTTTTGTACTTAAGGGATAATGAAAGAAAAGTTAATTTTTAATGTGTCCTACACATAATGCCTCACCTGCAAGTACCTATAGAATGCTTATATAATCAAATATTACTCAGACAAAACAAAAATTTAACATCAAAATTTTTCTCCTTAAGGGAATCCTTGTAATTTTATAACACGTTTTCGATTTGCTAGAACTCTTCGGGAATTTGAATTACACAAACAGCTCAAAATGAAGCAAGTGGTGCTATCCGTCGCGAATTTTTGAGCTTTTTTTATGGAGTGAGGCCCCAGTATCATTAAAAACATCACTCCTCCGCAATGGCGTCCTTTACAATTCTCTACCCTCCCTCCTTACGGGCAGTCTCTACTCTAAACAGTGGGCTTCCTAATCAACTAGTTTTGATAAGCGTAAATAAAAAAGCGAGTCCTAAGAACTCGCTTTTTAAAATCAACACCCAATGGGTTATAAAATCTCAATCAACTGCAACGCATTATGCGCACCGTTGTTAAGCACATACTGTATTCCATTTACTTCCTGAAAAAAAGCTATTTTTAAAAAATAATAGCTTTCGCCAGTTCCAGATGCAGCAGCAGCTGGAGTAAGGGTTACGGTACTGGCAGTACCCGTAATAGGTACATTTACTTCCGGACTTAGCTGTAGGTCGTACCCATCTGGATCGGTAAAATCTAGGTTCAAAAATCCACTGGTAAAAGTAATGTGCGTCGCTCCTCCAGGGAAAGCAATTTGCTGATCGGGGTTCAAATCGGTAATAATAACCTCGCCAGTAGCAGTGTCAAGCGTATAATTGCTTAATAATACACTATCCATATGGGCGCGGGTATTAAAATTAAATCCGTTCAGCCAAGCTTTTCCGTTGGCGCTTGCAATTCCCGTAGCAACATTGCGCTGTCCACGTGCCGAGGTCAGGTCTTCATTTTTTACCTTGCTCAATACTTGGGTAAGCCGCGATGTAACACGGTTGTCCTTGGCCGTAGCCAATAACCCGTTAATAGCTCGTCGTAAGTATTTACCACTTCGGGTAATTTCACCAAACTCGGTACCATTTTCACGGGTTCTTGCAAATGCAGGATCTTTAGCTATACGGTTTTTACTCACGCCGCCTTTCTTGCGTGCCATAAAGCCGTCCTGACTTTTGTAGTAGGTGATATCATCTAAGGTGCCTTCTACTTTAATAAGGCTTTTTACTCTTGCCATTTTATTTAATTTTTAGATGCCTTCGGGCATCGTTATACAATATTTAATAACCGTCTTAAAAAGCAATCAAAATCGGCGCGCGTAAGCATGAGCTCCTACTTACAATATTTTCATCCAATCGCTTTTCAAAGAACGGTTAAGCAAACCTACAACCCTTTGTAAGTCCTTGCAAACAGTAGGCTCCGTTTAAGTTTGCTCCAATCCAATACAATATAAAAAACACGAATGCAGAACATTAAAAGTTGTTCAAGTACATTTAAATACAGTCAAGCACAAATTCCTCCGTTTAAGTACATTTAAAGCCATTTAAACCGCCTATTTAAAAGATGGATACTGTATAGATGATGTATGGATGGTATATGGATACTGTATGGATAGTGTATGAATATAATTGTCAGTTCGAGTTGTTTAAAAAAACCGATTAGGTTTTATAAATAGTATCGAGAACCTCTACCAAAAACAGAGTAAACTAAAGCAAACCAAAGCAAAAAAATACTTGTCACAACTATTGTAAACCTACTGTAGTATGTTTGCTACGTACTTTTTTTGGAGTGGTTTATTAAGGTAAAATGTTAATAACTGGGATTAACTTTTATTTTGTAATTAAAAAAACCATGTTAAATTGTCAAAGATGTTCAAGTAGAGCATTTAACCATAAATATTAATCTTTTAATCTTTAAATTATGAAAAAAGTACACAGTTTAGGTGTTTGCCCGCAGCGGGTTAAGCACCGTCAGGTAAAATTTAGATGGCAAAACCATGAAACGATTAATCATTCAAACACAGGATATACAGGCATTAATGGCGGTTAGCGCAGGTTATGCCCGTAAAATCATTAGGGACATAAAAAAAGAATTGGGAAAAGACAAAAAGAAACCCGTTACCATTCGGGAATTCTCCGAATACATGGGTTTGGAATATGAAGAGGTGCTCAATGAAATTAATAGAGCTGTCCAAAAAACCCAAAAAGCTTCTTAACCCAACAAGTCTCCAAAAACTCATCCTTTCAATTTTCTACTCTTTTTTTACCACTCTATACCACTTTAGCTTCCTTTCCAATCAGCTCCACCTTTAGAATTATCAATAAATTTCACACCTCAGTACAATTGCTCTTGGTCAACCCAAAACCTTTCTTTAAGATAAATAAAACAGCTGTTTGCCACTCGTTAACTAAAATTAGTATCCATCACCCCACAACAAACAAACCACAACCCACAACAGATAACCGACAACCGACAACTGACAACCCACAACTGACAACCGAGAACCGAGAACTGACAACCCAATTCTTTTCCCTATTTTTGAGACCAAATAACCAGTCCCGTGCCTAGAGATACCCCATTAGTTTCCATAATAATCCCAACTTTCAACCGCACCCATCTAATTGGAGAAACGTTGGATTCCATTTTGGCACAGACGTATCAAAATTGGGAGTGTGTTATAGTTGATGATGGTTCTACTGATAATACTGAAAATGTAATTGAAGATTATTCTGATGGAGATAATCGCTTTAGATACTATCCCCGTCCAGCAGAACATCTTCCCGGAGGAAATGGGGCGCGCAATTTTGGACTAAAAAAGGCTGAAGGTGATTACATTGTTTTTTTTGACAGTGACGATCTAATGACTCCAAACCACCTGACTGTAAAGATAAATGCCCTACTTAATTCAACCTGCGATTATGTAATTGCGAAAACAAAGTTTTTTGATTCCTTAGATCCATGGGCAGAGCGTATGTATGAAGATATAAGAAACGGAATAACTGCCGAGCGTTTTATAATGCAACAGCAAAGCTGGCTTACTTATGATACTTGTATTGAAAGCAAACTTGCGAAATCTATCCACTTCAATGAATTATTACGTTCTGGACAAGAATTCAATTATTTTTCAAAATTGGTTTTAAAATCCGTTAATGCAGTATTTCTTGAGGAATACCTAACGCTTAGAAGGGTTCATGAAGGTTCCATCCGAGCTACCCTACCTAGTAGGGATTCCGTGATGGTAAGTGCCTATACCTCCTGTTGGCTAACGTATGAGGATATAAAAAAGGAAGCAAGTTCACAAATAAGAAAAGGACTCCTAATGCGCTGTGTTGAGATACGTTATAAATGCCCAAAATCAGAATTTCCATACACAGCTGCGTTGACAAAGGCTATTTTTAAGGAGTTTGGAGCCTGGCCCGGTATCAGTTTTCTTTGCATGAAATTTTTTAATAGAAATTTTGGCAAAGGATATTATTTTAGGAGGGTACTAGCAAAAGCAAATGAAAAAGAGGGCATAACCGCTATTAATTAATATGGAATCCAATTCCCTTATATCTGTAATAATCCCAACCTATAATAGGGCCCATGTGCTCGATGCTACCCTAAAATCCATTGAAAACCAAACCTATCGGTTATGGGAATGCATTGTTGTAGATGATGGAAGTACAGACGGAACCGCAAGACTTGTAAATAGCTTTTTACAACGTGACCCAAGATTTCAATATATCCATAGACCGGCTAGTATGCCAAAAGGCCCCAGTGCGTGTAGAAACTATGGGTATGAACATAGTAAAGGAGGTTATATACAGTGGTTTGATAGTGATGATTTGATGCATCCTGAAAAGCTTAAAGTAAAACTGGAGTGTGCTTTAAAGAAAGAAGCAGAAGTTATTATTGACGACCATTCGGAAAGTGATATTTTCCAAGCTCCCCAAATTATAAATACGGAATGTTTTACATCAGCGGAATTTTATATTGATTTTATCCTTGGGAAAAAACCGGTAATTACCAATGATGTGATGCTTAAAAGAGCAATTATAAATGAGGAGCGGTTTGATGAGCATTTATGGAAAGGGGAGGAATTTGAATTTTTTGGAAGGATATTTCAACAAAAACTTACCTATTGTTTTTTGGATGTTGCGCTAACTTGTTATCGTATTTCAACAGACTCTATTTCCATATCTCCTAAACAAACAGAATCATTGATATATCTTTCAAAAAAATTGCAAAAAGTACATACGTCCAATTCTTTAATTTTGGAACGGGCAGAATATCAAGCCCGCAAAACCTATAGAAACTTGGCAAAACGCAGGGATTTAAAAATGATTTTAAAACATTTCGATTTCTTTAGAAAAGCGCATCATAAATCAATACCAATATTTATGGCATTTATTATCTATAATTATATTACTAAATCTGGATTCGATGTTATAAAGCCAAAAAACTAAAAATTTGTGTAGCTGAAAGATGAATATTTATGACAAATCTAATTTAATATGGTTATCAAAAATTATATATATATAATTTTAGCTATTGTTTCAAAAAGCTTGGGACGTGGAAAATATTATCGCAAAAAGCTATATTCTACACGAAGAATTCTTGAAAAAAATTTTCCGGAGAACAGCGATTTTAGTTTTTTACAAGTAGGAGCCAATGATGGTAGAAGTTTTGATTTTTTATACGGTTTTGTGATAAAGCGAAATATTTCTGGTATTGCAATTGAGCCAATAAAAGAGTATTATAATGAGCTTTGTGAAAATTATAAATCCCAACCTACAATCATAAAAATAAATAAAGCCGTAAATAGAAAGAAAGGAAGTGCGGTAATTTATAAAATAGATAGAAATCATATTGATTTATATCCAGATTGGGTAAAAGGGATTGCTTCTTTTAACCTTGGGCATTTAACCAAATTCGACTACATAAAAAAAGAGCATATTTTAGAAGAAAAAGTTGCGGCGGAACCGTTAATGGATATTGTTAATGAATGTAATATATCCAAATTTGATTATTTTCAAGTGGACACGGAAGGATATGACTACCAGGTAGTGGATATGTTTGATTTTTCAATTGATAGGCCAAAAATGGTCAAGGCCGAATATGTTAATCTAAACCCAGAGGAAAAGAAAAAAATGAAAAGAAAACTGAAGAATAATAGATATTACGTGTTTCTTCAAGGTTTGGATATTGTTGGAATTGATTTAAAAAGAATTAAGCTCTAATGGCAATACCCAAAATAATACATTATTGCTGGTTTGGAGGTAACCCAATGCCGAAAATATTACGCTATTGCGTGAATAGTTGGAAACAACTTCTTCCAGAATATGAATTTATGTTCTGGAATGAAAACAATACCACTTTTGATTGTGAATTCATTAAAACGGCATATTCCCAAAAAAAATGGGCCTTTGTATCTGACTATGTAAGATTAAAAGCTGTCTGTGATCATGGTGGTATTTATATGGATACCGATATGCTGTTGTTGAAATCGTTGGACGATTTTTTGAATAACGAATGTTTTTTTGTTGCAGAACACCCTAAAAGCATTAATGCATCTATATTTGGAGCAATGCCAAATAACGGGTTTATAGGTTTGTGTTTGGAAACTTATAGAAAAGAAGATGCCGCACTTTTACCAATACCCACGATAGTTTCAATAATATTTTTAAAAAAGTATAAATTGGAAAGAAAGTTTAAAGAAACCATTGTCTTGAAAGACATCGTAATCTATGCGCCCGATTATTTTTATTGTTTACCTTATAACAAACTTTTTGATATTCACAACTACAAAAAATATCTAACCAAAAACTCCTATGGTGTCCATTTATGGCATGGGTCTTGGCACAGCTATAATGAGTTGGTGCTATTACGAAGAAAGGAATATTCTAAAGCCTTCACGAAAATCCTCAATACGATTTTCAAGAAAAAAAAGTTTGGCTTTTTATATGTTAAGAAAGTAATGGTAGCTTTTAAGGATTCATTAGTAACTCCAAATGCTTTTAAATGAATAGTATTGTATTAATAGTACCATATATTGGCAAATGGCCTTTTTGGTTTGATGCATACTTAGTTTCCATTGCCAAGAACCCTACAATCAATTGGTTGTTTATAACAGATTGTGAAATACCGGTCGAACATCCATCAAATGTCCAATTTATTCCAACCAATCTTGATGAACTAAATTTAAAAATAAATGCTGTTTTAGAAACAGAAGTGCCATTGACGCCACGTAAACTGTGCGATATTCGTCCCGCCTATGGTAAAATTTTTCAGGAATATATTAGAGATTATGATTTTTGGGGCTTTTGCGATGTGGATATTGTCTGGGGCGATATTCGAAAATTTATTACAGATGAAATGCTTTCCCACTATGATATTATATCTAGTAGAAAAAAAAANCTTTCTGGACATTTTACTATTTTTCGAAATAATGACAAGTTGAACAACTATTACAAAACAATACCTGAATACGATTACTTAATACGGCAAGAAAGATATATGTGGGCAGAAGAGCAGGTTTATACCAAACACTTGCAATCCCAACTTGGAAATACCGATGCCCCAAAAGTATTTTGGACAACCATTCTCTGCAACCAGGAAAACGGCCGCGACTCCCATCAGGAATACTATCTGGACAAATGGCTTTGGAAGGACGGCAAGATGCTGGAGCTTAAAAACGGAAAGCCTTTTAATGAAGTAATGTATTTGCATTTTATCAATTGGAAGCGGACGATGACATTTAGCGATATAAAATATCAGGACGAGCCGCAACAATTTTATATAAGTTATACTGGGATGCACTATCAGCCGCATTCAAATGTTTCCAAAATGTTGAATGGTTTCAAAAATTTGCTTGATGGGTACCATATAAGAGAGTTTAGACGAATAAGGAAAAAGAAAGTTAAAAGTATTTGGAAACGTATAAAACGAAAAATTAAGAAGGTTTAGAATGTTTTTGTTCACCCATATAGAAAAATGCGCAGGGACTTCTTTTAACGAGATTCTTTCCTTAACCTATCCACGTTATATACATATTACAAAAAATAAATATGGGGGTAATGAAAAGCGGAATGACTTAACYGATGTTCAATTTAAAAAAATACTCCGATTCTATCCTTCCGGTATTGGTGGCCATAGTGTAAGACCTTATCTTGAGTTTCTGCCAAAAGCAAAACGAATTACTTTTTTAAGAGAACCAATAGCCCGTTATATTTCACAATACAATCATTTAAAAGATACTGGATGGGTACACTCAATAGACGAATTTTTTAAAAATGAATTTTACTATGATTTTATAACCAAAAAGATAGCTGGTGAAAATGATTATAAAAACGCTGAATTGCTACTTGCTTATTTTCATTTTATTGGAAATACCAATGAATATAATAAATCCTTAAATTATCTTCAAGATGTTTTAAATATAAAGCTTATCGGAAAATCAGAACAAAAAAATCAAAGAAAACATAACACAAATTATCTAAAATATTCAGATTTATCTGAAAGTCAAAAGTTAAAGGTTGAAGAGAATAATAAAAACGATATTAAGTTGTATGAAAATTTTGTGCTTAAAAATAACCAGTTGAATAACTATAGCGATAAAATTAATTTTAAAGAACCTTCAGCCTTACGAGTAAAACTTATTCGAAAACTTAATAAATATAAAAAGGAGAAAATAATAAACCCTATAAGATTAGTTTAATTTTGAGAATTATATCCCTTATCCATCCATTTACCCCCCAAGCTGCGGGTGTTGTTGAAAAAAGTGTAGCCACCTACCACAGCCAACCCCATTTAAAAGCCATGGAACTGCTAGTTGCCAAAACTGGACAGGAATGTAGTATAGAATATTTCACTTCAAAATGTAAACAGTACTTTTTTATTTTTAATAAAATTCAGTACGTTTTTTATCCTGTTGACTTTAAATGGAACGGCGACCATAAAAAGTGGAAAAAGCAGGTCTCAAWAAAATGCCTGAAGGAATATATAAAAAACACCCCAGATGTTACCATTATCAATATGTCTGGTCATTCCAGTCCATTTTCGTATGAATTGTCGAAAATTATTCTGGAAAAAGGTAAGAGTTATATAGCAATGCTTGGTGGGCAACACTATACGGAAAATGATAGAAATAGAGAATATTASAGAAATGCAAACCATATTTTAGTTCATACCCAAATGCAAAAARAGGACATGGAAAAAATGGACATGTTTAAAGGTTTGGATATTCGGGTATTTCCCTTAGGTGTAGATTGCGACATTTTTAAACCTATGGTTAAAAAACCCACAGAGCCCAACTTATTATATGTGGGAAGAATAGTGGAGTGGAAGCGAATCCATTTGGCTATTGAAGCAATTCATAAACTTAAAGGAAATGGCTTTCCGAATGCAACTTTGAACATTATAGGTCCGGTAAGCTCAGAAGCTTATTTATCTTCTTTAAAAGCGATGGTGGTTGATAAGGGTTTGCAAAAAAATATAAAATTTCTAGGACATAAAGAACATGCCGAACTACCCAACTATTTTCAAGAAGCCGACCTTTTTACCCTCCCAAGTGATAAAGAAACATTTGGAATGGTTATGATAGAGGCGATGGCCTGTGGTACTCCCGTTGCCGGTATTAACTGTCCTGGAGGTCCGGCAGATGTCATTACACATTTAGAAAATGGGTTGTTGTCAACTCCCGAGAAGTATGCGGAAACCATTCTAGATTATTTCAAAAACCCAGCCTGTGCTCAGGAAATAGGGAAAAATGCACGTGAGAAAGTATTAAAAGAATACAGCATCCATGCTACCTTTGAAGTATTGCAGGAATCAGTTGAAGCTGCTCTTTAAATAGATATAATGTCAAAATATACCGTTATCATCCACACCCCGCAGGAACTCAACCATTCCTCCTATATACAAACCGGGCTGTTTGAGCTTGAAAAAATGGGGCTTGTAAATGTTGAGGTGCAGCTATACCTAAAGAAGAATAAAGGAACTCTGACTGTGGACAGGCATGGCACTATTACAAAAACCTCCCGTCCCCATCCCAAAACCTCATTCTACACTTTGATTGATAGTTCTTCAAACACAAAAATAAGCTTTGCCACAGATTTATATGATTTTGCCGAACATTTTTCGAAGGCCGCTTTAATGAATTGTGATTATTATTTTAAACGAAATTTTGAAAATGAACTGGTGGTTACTGCACAAAAGGACTCAAAAGCAAAAATTCAAAAATTGGGAATTACATTTGGAAACCATTCTCAATTCAAACACGGTAGTTTTAAATTTTATCTGGGTCTTTTCGTAACGAACCTACGTTTAAATAGTAAATGGGATAGGTATTTTATAAAACGACTAATGAAAACCTATAAAGCCCAACAAAAGCATTGGCAATTTATAAACACCTCCCGTAACATTGGTCGCTTTGAAAGTTACGAAAGCCCCATAGAGGAAAGTATTATGTTTCAAACCCGTTGTTTTCTTCACGAAAGAGATGAAGATGTAAAACAAATTCACCAGCAACGCTACCATATTATAAAATTATTAAAACAACACTTTCCAGATTCATTTATGGGTGGTTTTGTGCCCTCAAGAGTTGCAAACAATAATTACAGCGACGCCCTTACCAATGTTCCTTCTGCTCCAGAAAAATATTTGGATGCTATGAAAAAGGCAAAAATAGTAATCTATACAAGAGGCTTGGCAAATTCGCCAGCTTGGAAAATGGCTGAATATCTTTCACAAGCGAAGGTGATAATCGCTGAACCACTTACCACAGAATTGCCAGCTCCGCTTGTGGAAGGAAAAGAGCTACTCTATTTTAATACCGATGATGAGCTTATTAAAAAAATAGAGATGGTTTTGAAGGATCAGCAATTAGCAGCACATCTATCAAAAAATGCAAGAACCTATTTTGAAACCCATGTACATCCCGTTCAAAATGTAAAACGTATCTTGGAGCTTATGTTAAAGAAACCCCTTGTTTAGTCGTGAATGTTTACTTAGTCCACCATCGTTCTTCGCACCATGCCAATAACTCAGGCTATGGCAGATTGATGGATTATATCGATGCTAATGTTATTTACGGCACTACCAAATTTCCATATCGCCTTGCTAAAATTTTTGCAGGATTTCAAACCCAAGCCAAGGGCAATTATACTACAGGAAGTACCTTAAAAGCGATTGAATTATACCAACTGCTTAAAGAAAACAAAGGCCAAAATAACGTAGTCCACTTTTTAAATGGAGAACGGGATATACGTCATTTGGGTTTTTTTAAAAGAAGCTTTCCCAACACAAAATTTTGTGCCACCTTTCACAAACCGCCAGAAATCTTAAAGCAGACCATCCCCAATCCGATAGCTTTACAAAAATTGGATGCTGCCATTGCCGTAGGTATAAATCAAGTGGATTTTTTAAAGGATTGGTTGCAGATTGATGATATAGCGTATATACCACACGGAGTAGATACACAATTTTTTGTCCCGGATATTTATAATAAGAAAAGGAATACCTTATTATTCGTGGGGCAGCATTTGCGCGATTTTGACACTTTTAATAAAACCGTTCCAACGCTTGCCGAGAAAGTAAAGGATTTAAAAGTAAACGTAGTGATCCATCCGGCCTATGCCCATAAAATACTTCCCCATAAATGTATTCACATTTTTACGGAGGTAAAGGACGTACAGTTGCGGCATTTTTATCAGGAAGCCTCCTTGCTTTTTTTACCCTTGTTGGACAGTACCGCCTGCAATTCGCTGCTGGAGGCGATGGCTTGTGGGCTGCCGATCATAACGAGTGATGTTGGGGGGAATAGCGCTTATTTGAAGGACACTGCAAATGTTTTATGTGAATGTGGAAATATTGGGAAATTTATTGATGAAACTATGGCATTATTACAAGATGAGTCACGTTTGGAAGCAATAGGCAAGACTTCCCGAAAAAAAGCGTTAGAGCTCGAATGGTCAAATATAGCAAAGGATGTGCAAGGGTTTTATAAAAAACTAAATTGAAAAATGGGATGTCTAAATCTTTAAAAATAATAATCTTCGATGGTAGTTTTAAGACCACGCCATTTATCAATCGTTTGGTAAAGGGACTGGTTTTAAAGCATGAGGTTTTTATTTTGGGGTTCAACGAAAAACTGGCAACGCCCATTGCTGGGGTACACTATGTCTCCTTGGGAAGTAACCAAATCAAATTCAATTTTGTAATTACAACTTTAAAGTTGCGGTTGCTTGCTGGAAATTTGAAGAATATCATTTTCACTTTTAGAAAACTATTGAAAGGGAAAAAACAAGAATTGCAACAAGAGAATCTAAACCTAGTACTACATAGAATAAATCCTGATATTATTCATTTACAATGGCCCTCCGTAATTCCGTGGTTTGAAGAAGTTCTTATGGAACAAAAAATACCGGTTGTTTTGAGCCAACGTGGATTTCATAGCAACATCCGTCCTTTTGTTGATGAAGCAAATTTTGAATATTTAAATAAATGGTATCCCAAAATAGCTGGCTTTCATTCCGTTTCCAAAGCCATTGCAGCCAATGGCAATAGAATTTGGAACGCTCCAAAGAAGATAGATCATATCATTTACACAGGCCTCAATTTGGATGAAATTCCATTTTCAAAAAACTATAATCGTTCCAATCCATTAAAAATACTCTCTATTGGTAGGGCGCATTGGATTAAGGGCTATGATTATGCCTTGCAGAGCTGTAAAATTTTGCTGGAGAAAGGTGTTCCATTCCAATATTCCATTATTGGCGGTGCAGGCGATGAGGAGCTACAGTTTTTAGTGGACAATCTTGGGTTAAAGAATTATGTGTACTTGGAAAGACGAAAGCCGCAATCGGAAGTATTCAGCCTAATGCAGGAAACTTCCCTGCTTTTGCTGCCCAGTTTGGAAGAGGGCATCCCTAATGTGGTGGTGGAGGCTATGGCTATTGGCTTGCCGGTTATTAGTACGAATTGTGGAGGGGTAGTGGATTTGATTTCAACAGAAAAAGAAGGATGGATTGTTCCCACCCGCGAGCCACAGGCTATGGCAGAAGCAATTGAAGCTTTTGTAAATATGCCATTACAAAAGATTGAAGAAGTACGATTGGCTGCTCGGAAGAAAGTGGAGCAACAGCATAATGAGGAACAAATGGTTAAAGGGATGGAGGCGTTGTATTATGAATTAYGAAGTTAAAAGTTTGAAGTACGAGATAGGATATTGAACTTTTATTTAATTTGTATATTTAAAAATCATAAGTACTTTTTCTAATAGCAATGGAAAATTCCTTACTTAAAAGGACACGCCAATATGCAATTGATGTGTGGAAGTTTTGTGAAAAAATTCCTAAGACGAGAGAATATAATGCATATATTAATCAACTCATTAGATGCTCAAGCTCAATTGGCGCTAATTATCGTGCATCGCAAAGAGCAAAATCTACCGCAGATTTTTTAAATAAATTAAAAATTGTTGAAGAAGAAGCAGATGAAACTTTATATTTTTTAGAACTTTTATCCGAAATAAATCCAAGTTTGAAACCTGGAATCACAGGTTTGCATAAAGAAGGGACAGAGATTTTATCAATTGTAGTGGCATCTATAAAAACAACCCGTAGGAATCAAAAAGCTAAATGAAACATTCATTATGATTTTTAAAATAAACTCCCATCTTTGTGTTTCGTTTGTTGTATTTAAAAATTCTTACTCCCTACTTCATACTTCCAATTTCGTACGTTGTACTTCCAGCTTCATACTTCGCAGGTTGTATTTCCAACTTCGAACGTTATACTTACAACTTCGTACTTCGTATATTGTACTTCCAACTTCGTACTTCCAACTTCGTACCTCGTAAATGGATATCAAAACCCCAATAATCCCACCCCACCAACAATTTGCAAAGGTAGCTGCTCCCCAGGAGTTGGATCATAAAGCCATTTGCATCTTTGCTGCCACAGGTTTCTTTCTCGATACAGATACCTATTGGAAAAACAAAAAAGTGCTGCCCGCCGCATCCGAAAATACACTTGATGAAAACGGTTTTTTAATTGAAAGTAAACCGTGGTTCCAATGGCATTACAGTCCAAGGGATATCAGCTTTGAAACTGCTTTGGAAGAATTCACTTCGCTTTTTGAACAGATAATTGGTGAACAGGTAAAAGACAATAAGGTAATTCTCCCCCTTTCAGGGGGCCTGGATAGCCGAACACAAGCCGTTGCTCTTACAAAGCTAAAAAAAGAGGTTACTGCCTATAGCTATTCTTTTAAAGGCGGTTTTTTAGAAAGTGAAATTGGAAAGAAAATTGCAAACGTATGTGGATTTGATTTCAAGGACTTTACGATAGAATCAGGATATCTTTGGCCAAAACTGGAAGAACTGGCTTCAATCAACCAATGTTATTCCGAATTTATGCATCCCCGGCAAATGGCGGTTTTGGAAGAATTCAAAAAAATGGAAGGCGTGTTTTCCCTAGGGCATTGGGGCGATGTCTTGTTTGATCGGGGAACTCCCGAAGGGACAAGAAAAGAAGATCTGTTGGATATTATTATCAAGAAAATTGTCAAAAAAGGAGGAATGGTACTCGCCACTGCCCTGTGGCAGGAGTGGGAGCTGGAAGGCGACTTTGAAGGCTATTTAAGCGAAAGAATTGCTGGATTGCTCAAAAAAATTGATATCGAAAACCCGAGTGCCAAATTTCGGGCTTTCAAAAGCTTGTATTGGGCCCCACGGTGGACCTCGGTCAACCTTTCCGTCTTTGAGGCCGCACACCCTATAAGATTACCCTATTATGACGATAGGATGTGTGAATTTGTCTGTACTATTCCAGAGGAATATCTTGCAGACAGGAAGCTACAAATAGCCTATATTAAACTACAAAATCCGGCTTTGGCAAAGATTACGTGGCAGGATCATAGGCCCTATAATTTATATACATTCGAAAGGAATAAATCCCCACATAATCTGCCATACAGGATCGGCAATAAATTGAAACGGGAGGTGAGAGGTAAAATGGGCAAGCCTTATATACAGCGCAATTGGGAACTGCAATTTTTGGGGATGGAAAATGATGAAAAATTACAGCGCTGGCTTTTTGGGGAAAACTTGCACCCCTTAATTTCAAAACCCTTACTGGCACATTTTTATAATAACTTTAAAACGGTAGATAGCGTAAAATATTCGCATCCTCTGAGTATGTTGCTTACCTTGGCAGTGTGGAAACAACGGAATAAATAGTTTATGAAGGTATCTTTAATACTACCAATTTACAATGGGGAGGAAACTTTAAAGGCAACTTTGGAGAGTCTTGCTGCACAGACTTTTAAGGATTTTGAATTAGTGGCCTGCATTGATGGTACAAATGATAATTCAGAAGATATATTAAAGGAATACCACAATATATTTCCGGCATTGACTATTCTGAAAAACGAAATTAACCTTGGGCTAGGCCCAACAATGAACCGTTTGGTGTCAAATGCTACTGGGGAGTATATTGCCATAGCAGAACAGGATGACTATTATTACCCTTACCGTTTGCAGTTGCAAGTTGACTTACTCGATTACAAAAGAGATATTGGTTTGGTATCTGGAATTGCCGAATTTTGGAATGGTAAAAAAGTGACTTCCAAATTYCCTGGTTTGTTGGTGGCAGGTAATCAATACCCCGAGGAAAAGAAAATGTTTTTATTAAATTATCGCAATCAAATAAAAGTAGTTAACAGTTGTATAATGTTTAGAAAATCCGTGCATATTGACAACGGTTTGTATTTTACCAAACATTATCCAAGCATTAGTGTTGATTGGACTTATATATTGCGGTTTTCATTGGTGTCAAAAATTTATGGATTACACGAGGTCTTGGTTCGTTTGGATAGAAGGAGTGAACGCGAATCTTTAACTAGCAATAAGAAAAATCAGTTTGCTGCTACAAGGGAGTTGTTGCGTAGCTTCGCATATGAATACCCTGAAATTGTTTTAAAGAAAGATTGTCAATATGCATATAGAACTCAATTATTGTTGGAGCTGGGACATACTTCTAGTGGTATATTTTTTACCAAAGGATTATTACTTAGCTTGCGATTTTTTGGAGATAAAAGATTTTTTCAAAAAGTAAAAAGAAGATTATATAACAAGTTTAAAAAGTAAAAGCTTTGAAACAATTTTTAATAAACCTGAAAAATTCCTATACAGTTGGTAAGAGAATAATTAATGATTCTTATTTTAAAAGCACAAATGCTGAGACACAGTCTGAGATAAAAAAGGTGCCAAGGCGTACTGCGATTATAAACTATCTTCTATCATTAACACCCGCAAAAAAATATTTGGAAATAGGTGTTCGGAATCCAGAAAAAAACTTTAATAGAATAAATTGTGAAAATAAATTTTCAGTGGATCCAGGAATTGAATTTAAAGAGAACCCAGTTGATTATAAATTGACTTCCGATGAGTTTTTTCAAAAAATGAGAGATGGAACTACAAGTTTAGATGTGAATATAAAATTCGATGTTATTTTTATTGATGGGCTTCATTTAGCGAGGCAAGTAGAAAAAGATATTTTAAATTCATTAGATTTTATATCAGATTCTGGATTTATCGTTCTTCACGATTGTAATCCACCTACACAGTTTCATGCGAGAGAATCGTATGATTTTTTAAACTCACCTGCGCGCAATTTTTGGAATGGAACTACATGGAAAGCGTTTTATAAATTCCGTCATCACCAGTTTTTATATTCTATATGTTTCGATACAGATTGGGGTGTAGGAGTTATCTCTAAAAAAAAATATGCGAAGTTTAATAATTTAAATTTACCCATTGAAAATCCAWATNTANNCGNAATNAYAGTNNTTTYAWTMKMTNGWAWAGAAAAAGTTTTATGAACCTTTACAATTTTGATGAGTGGATAAAAGAGATAAAATAAAAATACTTTATACCATTCCAAACTTTGATACTGCAGGTAGCGGTAAAGTGGTATATGATCTGGTAAAAGGATTGAATAAAAGTCTATATGAGGTGGAATTAGCCTGTTCAAGCAATCGTGGGACATTTTTTAAGGAAATGGAGAGTTTGGGGGTGCCAATACATATTGTTGATACCACTACAGCTTATCGTCCTTATCATACGCTATTACCACGAATAGATTCCATAAGAAAATTCATTAAAAAAAATAAATATGATATTGTCCATTCTTGGCATTGGAGCAGTGATTGGACAGAAGCTTTGGCAACAAGATTGGCTGGAGCCAAATGGATCTATACCAAAAAAGCGATGAGCTGGGGGAATAGACATTGGAAAATTCGAAGTTATCTCGCTAATTTTATCATTACTATTAATGAGGAAATGCATCATTATTTTCCATATAAAAAAAACCAAATGCTTATTCCACTTGGGATAGATACTGATTTTTACAGTTCCAAACATTTTGCCGAGAAAGCTAATAATGCTGAGGTGTTCAATATAATTACAGTAGCGAATTTGGTACCCGTAAAGGGAATTGAGGTTCTTATAAGAGCAGTTAAAAGGCTTAATGACTCAAGCATTAGATTGGTTGTTTTGGGAGATAATACTAATGAATATGGTCATTATTTAACCAAGCTCTGCAATAATCTTAAAATGCAAAACCAAGTTAAATTTTTGGGAAAAAAACCAGATGTACGCCCCTATATTGCTGAATCCGATTTATACGTAATACCCACATTAAATGAAGGCCGTAAGGAGGGTATGCCTATGGCCTTAGTTGAAGCGATGAGCATGGGAATACCTGTTTTGGGCTCAAATATTTCTGGGATTAATTATGTATTGAAAGATTATAAATACTTGTTGTTTGAAGCTGGAAATGAAAAGGAATTAGTAAAATCTATTTCCAAAATACTTAAACTTTCTGTAGAAGAAAGATTAAAATTAGGTAATCAACTTCGCGAGTATTTAAAAGATAATTTTAATTATGCAAAGTTTATCTTAGAGCATGAAAAATTATATCAAAAATTGAATTCTTCGTACAATTCAACAAATAATTATTAAAGATTAATTAAAAAAGGTTTTTCAATTAAAAAATGTAATTATGAGCACATTGAAAAAYTTTATTTTCATAACAGGAACCGGACGTTCAGGGACACATTTAATTGGTAGAACCATCTCTAGCCATCCTACTATACAAGGAAGAATTGAAGATAACTATACATTCCCATTATTTACTAGAATTGCGACTACGCAAGATTTCAACAATTTTTTTTTAAACTTTATCTTAAAAAGAATACTCATTTATAGACTTAAGAAAGTGAGTAAAAATCATGTATCTAAAATTCTTGAAAAATCGCACCCTTCTCTCTGGCTGGTTGAGGACTTATTAAAGAGTTTTCCTAACTCCCAATTTATAGGAGTTTATAGAGATGTTGAGCCAACAGTAAACAGTATGTTGAACCACAGAGATGTTTTAAACTGGTATAAAAAATTGCCACAAGATAAACCAAATCGATTTTTAGGAATTACGGAGGAAAATAAAAAACAGTTTAAAAATTTTTCATTGGAAAAAAAATGTGCTTTAAGATGGCTTTCGCACATATATCGACTTAAAGAGGTTCAGCTTAAATATCCTGATAGGATTTTAGCGGTTGATTATGACGATTTTATTGATAATTCAGACGTATGGTTAAAAAAAATAAGCGAATTCCTTCAAATTGAAAATAATTTCTATCCAGAAAAATTTAATATAGCTTCAAAAGATAAATGGAGAAATAACTTATCTAAGGAACAATTAGAAGAAATATATAAAGTAAAAAGGGATTACAACAAAATTAAAATGGAAGTTAAACATACAATTGAAAGATAAGATACAAATAGGCCTTGTGCTCTCAACTACCCCAGGTTATTCCGAAACCTTTTTCAATTCCAAGATAAACGGTCTTCAGATAAATGGAATAGAAGTACGTTTATATTGTCAAGGCAAGAATGATGCGTTTGCTCTTTGCCCGGTAATAATGGGCCCAAAAGTAAGCCGTAATCCATTAATGCAAGGATGGTATTTTATTAAAGAGTTTCGAATGCTAATACCACATCTCTCAACGGTTAGTCGATATATTAACCTGGAAAGAAAAGAGGGTAGTGGTTTTCTACAAATTTTAAAAAAGATATACCTCAATTCACATTTGTTAAAGGGAAAACTGGACTGGTTGCATTTTGGCTTTGCCACCATGGCCTTGGGCAGTGAAACGGTGGCCAAGGCTATTGGCGCACAAATGGCAGTAAGTTTCCGAGGTTTTGATATGGCTGTATATCCTGTAAAATATCCGGGCTGCTATAATAAGTTGTGGAGATATGTTGATAGAGTACACACCATTTCAGATGATCTTTTATTTCTGGCAATGAAGCATGGCCTGCCGAAAACTATTCCAGTTCAAAAAATAACCCCTGCCATTGACATAGCATTATTTCAACCCACTAAACAGGATTTCACCCCAAAAGCTATGGTTGTATTCATGACCACGGGCCGTCTTCATTGGAAAAAGGGTATTGTTCAGACCATAGAAGCTTTGGCCATCCTAAAAAAACAAGGTATTGATTTCAGATATAAAATCATTGGGGAAGGCCCCGAGTATGAGCGGATCGCTTTTGCTGCCTACCAACTTGGTTTAAATGATAATGTAAAATTTTTAGGGAAATTGCCACCCTCCCAAGTAAAAGAGCACTTGGAAACTGCCCATATCTATCTTCAATATAGCATACAGGAAGGCTTTTGTAATGCAGTTTTGGAGGCGCAGGGGATGGGTAAACTCTGTATAGTGAGTAATGCCGAAGGTTTACCGGAAAATGTGCTAGATGGAACAACAGGATGGGTAGTGCCTAAAAACGCTCCAAATATTTTGGCTAAAACCATACAAATGGTAATTTCACTCCCTGTAGAAGAAAAGAAAATCATTTCCCAAAATGCCCAAAAAAGGGTAAAGGAAGAATTCAATATAGAACAACAGCAAAGGGARTTTTTTGATTTTTATAGTTTATGAGTTAAAGGGTAAAAAACTTTTAATTCAGTCAATCAAATAAATAGTATGAAATCATAACCACAAAGAACACCATGGAGGCACAAAGGGCACAAAGAAGTTTCTCTGTGACCTTTGTGTAAAACTTCGTGAACTTTGTGGTTAAAATAGAAGCATGATAATTCAACAGAAGAGATATTGAAACTATACTACCCAAAATCGCACTATAACAAAGCCCATCGCGGTATGGTATTTCCTCTTTTAAAACCATTTATAAAAGGGGATAAATTTTCTGATACTCAGCGAATAGCATTGTACGGCGTTTCCGAAAAGGATTTCGAGTTTACCGAAATTATGGAAAATGCAGATTTGGTGCTTTTGACCATGGCATGGAACTATTATTTAAAAACAAACCAACTATCCCTTGTTCTTAATTTTGTGAAAGATTGTGCAACTTTAAATAAAAAAGTCATTGCTTTTAACGATGGTGATTTTGGAGTCAAAGTACCCTATTTTAAAAATTTAATTGTCCTTAGATTCAGTGGGTATAAATCAAAATTTAGTAAAAATGAATATACGCTGCCTGTTTTTATTAAAGATCCTTTAAAGAAGTATTTTAATACAGAAGAAATAATCCTAAGGCCTTATCTTTCAAAACCTGTAATTGGATTTTGTGGGCAGGCCAATCCATCACCTTTAAATGCTGCAAAAGAAATTATTAATACTGGTTTTCGTAATTTGAAAAGTTATATGGGGTTGTCAAACAATGAAGCTCAGCAAGTGCTTTCAACTTCATTTTTAAGAGCGTCAATACTTAAAACATTACAGAAATCAAAAGCTGTTGAAGCCAATTTTATATTGCGGAAAGTGTATAGAGCTGGAGTTAAAAGTAATAAAGATTTGCATAAAACATCTTTTGAGTTTTATAATAATCTTCGCGACTCAGACTATGTGGTATGCTTTCGCGGAGCGGGTAATTTTTCAGTCCGTTTTTATGAAACTTTGGCGATGGGGCGAATACCAATTTTTATAGATACTGATTGTTCCCTTCCGCTTGACGATCTCATTGATTGGAAAAAACACCTGGTATGGGTAGAATATGGTGAGCGAAATAAAGTTGCCAAGAAAGTAATGGAATTTCATAACGCTTTATCGGAATCAGAATTAATAAATTTACAGCTTGCTAACCGAAAACTATGGGAGCAAAACTTAAGCTTAAAATGTTTTTTTAAGATTCACTTAGAAAATATAACAGGAAGATAAATGGATAGGTTTATTATATTTTTAAAAAGGTTACATGTAGAAATTGTTGCATATTATCTAAATACCATTAACAGTTGTGAGCTTTTTTATGCCAAATTAATTAATCGGAAAATTGTTTACTCCCATTATGCACGCGTTAATAATTTTGGAGATATGTTCAACAAGGATCTAATTCGATTTTTTAATGCCCAATTAATTTTTGTCCCCACCTATAAGGAAAGTGAAGCAGCATTAACCGGTTCTATATTAGGAACCTATTTAAGGGATTTTACGGGGTATGTTTTAGGCGCCGGCTTTATTTTGGACCGTTACAATAGAAAGGGGAATAACTGGAAGGTTAAAATCATTCGTGGCCCCTTAAGTGCTAAGCAATGTGGGGTTACAGAAAATGTAGTTTTCGCCGATCCAGGAATCTTAGCCTCTCAAATCTATTCGAATTCTGGTATAAAGAAGTATAAATTAGGAATAATCCCTCATTCAAGAGATGTGCCTATTTTTAAAGGTTTACAGTTTGATGAAAATGTAAAATTTATTCATCCGAGAAGAAAACCTGCAGCAGTAGCAAAAGATATTATGAATTGTGAGTATATCGCTTCCTCTTCCTTGCACGGATTAATATTTGCAGATGCTTTCAGGGTCCCTAATATTCATATAAAATTTAGCGATAATGTAATAGGTGGCTTGCATAAGTTTGAAGATTACTATTTAGGAATGGATGCTGAAGCTGATCATATCGATTATAAAATTGGAATGGGAGCTAATGAAATTATAAATAGTTGTAAACTTAGATACACAGAAGACTATTTATTCAAAAAACAAGAAGATGTTAAATCCATTATAAGCTCCTTTATTTGTAGCAAGTAATTTTTGTCTAAAATTAGAATATTTAAATTACAGTTTATTTGCAAAATGAGTCTATGAAAATCCTATTCTGCTTTACATACAACAAAAGTTTTCTAGCTAATTTTTTCTTTGAATTAGCAACAATAATGGTTGAAGAGGGCAATGAGGTTATTGTCTTTTCTCTTAAGGGGATAAAAACTGAAAAAAATATTGGCGATATTAAAGTCATAATTGCAAAGCAGGCTGGGCATTTTAGCAATTATAAAAACCTTTTTAAGGTTATTAAAGAAGAAAAACCAGACATGGTTATTTCAAATTTTAATTACGTTTATCCAGCCCTGTTAATGGGCCGATTGGCAGGTGTAAAAAATAACATAGCTTGGTTCCATACGGAGAGCGCCCAAACCCGCCCCGGCTTCTTTAATTTTATTCTAAAAAAGAATGTTATTAAATTGGCGAATAAAGTAATTGTGAATTCCTTTATTTTAAAAGACGATTTAGTAAATAACTTTTTGGTGCCCGAATCTAAAATAGTAACGGTGCCCTTTTATACTACTATATCTAATATTAATTTTACAGCAGAAGGATTAGAAAAGATAGATTCAGCAAAATTCAAAATAGGTTGCCCAGGGCGTTTAGTAGAAGGGAAAAACCATACGCTTCTTATAGATTCATTATTCTCTCTTAAGAAAAAATACGGCAGTGGGTTTGTTTTATATATTGCCGGATCAGGAGAAAGAGAAGAAAGTTTAAAGGCCTATGTTAGCGCCAAAAAAATGGAAAACGAGATTATATTTTTGGGCAACTTAGAAATTGATGAACTTCCCGCTTTTTATAAAAAGATGGATTTAACCGTTCTGCCAAGTTTACATGAAGCCTTTGGCTTTGTTTTTATTGAAGCAATCAGTCTTGGCACTCCCGTATTGGTTTCAGATAGATTTGGTGCCTTACAGTTTTTAAAAAATAAAGAAGCGGACAGTTTTTTTGAATTTAATCCAACAGACGAAAATGAGCTGACTAAAAAGATTGAGAAATATTTTAACGGCAAGAAAGTACCCTCAGATTATTTTATGAATCTTTATAATAGTAATTTCAGTAAGGAAAAAACCTATCAATCTTTTAAACAGGTATTCCAATAAATTATGCTATTCACTTTTCTAAAATACCTACAACCCACACATTATTTCCAGCTTTACCGAAAGAATGGAACATCTATTTTTCCCCTGGTTGAAAAATTGCCAGAGGATGTTCTTTCCGAATTAACCCCAGAAAGCAAGTTTACGAGTAAAACCGCAGCATCATATGATCTCTCTTGGCAAACAATCCAAAAGGGATATGTAGGCACTATGGATACTTATACCACCTTTGAAAAAGTACCGATTGTAGATGAATATCGCTTCCTGCGTAAATACTTTCACAAGGTTTGGGTGCTTTATGTATTGCTGTTGCGCTTATTTAGCCTACATAATCCCATACATGAAATAAAGGCTTGGAAAAAAAGTAGTAATGTAAAGCGTAGTGCTTATTTACAAAACCCTATAGTCTATCCAGGTTGGTCCCAGTATAAATCTTCAATAGTTGCCCAACGCCCCTTGGTAAGTGTAGTAATACCTACCTTAAATCGGTATGAATATTTAAAGGATGTACTTGAAGATCTGGAAAAACAGGAATTCTCCAATTTCGAAGTGATAGTTGTTGATCAATCAAATCCTTTCCAAGAGGGATTTTATATGGATTTTAACCTGAATCTGCAGTTAGTACAACAAACAGAACGTGCCCTTTGGCTAGCCAGAAACCATGCCATCGAAATTTCTAATGGGGAATATATTTTGCTTTTTGATGATGACAGCCGTGTGAAGCCCAATTGGATACTAAACCATTTAAAATGTATTGATTTTTTTAAGGCCGATATTTCTGCTGGTGTATCCATTTCTACCGTAGGTGCTGAAGTGCCACAGAACTATTCTTTTTTTAGAATTTCAGATCAACTGGATACGGGCAATGTGCTGTTGAAAAAGCAAGTTTTCAGAGAAATTGGTCTTTTTGATAGGCAATATGAAAAACAACGGATGGGTGATGGCGAATTTGGTTTGCGGTGTTATTTGAATGGTTATAAAAATATTTCGAATCCCTATGCTGAACGTTTGCACTTGAAAGTTGGCTCTGGCGGATTAAGAGAAATGGGTAGTTGGGATGGATTTAGACCAAAAAAATGGTTTGGCCCACGACCCGTGCCTAGCGTGCTATATCAATTTAGAAAATATTATGGTAAAGAACGTGCAATTTTGGCTTTATTAAAGTTTGTCCCTCCTTCCATAATACCCTATCAATTTAAAAAGAGTAAATCAGGAAAGGTATTTGGGTTTCTTTTTTCAATTTTGATTTCTCCCTTGATATTATATCAAATTTTTAAATCTTGGAGTTTGGCGACAGAAAAACTATCCGAAGGGCCGTTGATTAAAAATTTGGATTCATGAAAATACTTCAAGTTATAGATAAATTGGAGGTAGGCGGTGCTGAAAGAGTTGCTGTAGACTTGTGTTCTATATTATATAAAAATAACGTTGAAGTAGATTTTTTAAATCTCTTGAAACCAAGCGAATTGGATCAAGAACTTCTTGAAAAGGGGATAAAGGTTCACTACTTAAATAGAGAAAATAAATTTAACCCGATTTATTTGATTAAGATGCTATTGCTCTTAAATCAATACTCAATCATACATGTGCATTCTCGACATGTACTCCGCTATGTAGGTTTAACATTCTTTCTTCCTAGAATTTTCAGAAAATATAAAGTTATTTTTCACGATCACTTCGGGGAAATTGAGCACGACAAATTCATTTCCCCGTATTTACGAAAATGTATAAATAATTGCGCGGCCTATGTAGGAGTTAGCCCATCGCTTGTAAGTTGGGCTAAGGAAAATCAGCTTAATAGGCGCGTTTTTCTTCTTGAAAATATTGTGGTGGAAAAGGATGCTTTTACAAAAATTGCCACGGAGAGTAAGATTGTTGTGGTAGGAAATTTTAGAAAACAGAAAAATTACGAGTTTCTACTTTCTGTACTAAAGAATTTACCGGAACCAATCAAAATAGACCTATACGGTACGATAGTGGATCGAAAATATTATGATGAAATTGTAAACCTGGCTAAATCACATAATCTATTCAATCGAATTACTATTAAAACCAAAGAAAAAAATATATCTGAAATCTTACTTAACTACAAATTTGCGCTGCACTGTGCGGCTTCAGAGACAGGGCCTTTGGTGGCAATTGAATATATGTCCAAGGGAATTCCTTTTATTATGTTCAATACTGGAGCAGTAGCGAAAGTGTTGAAAGAAAATGAATATGATTCTATTATGGATATATTTGATGAGGAGATGTGGTCAAAAAAGATTATGGAAGTTATGGCCAATTCTTCCAAACAGTCATATCTTTCAAATCAATTGCGAATATTATATCGAAATTTTTTCTCAGAAAAAATCTATTTAGAGAAATGCCTGAAAATATACCAAAACATACAAAACTCCTAGTAATATCAGACACTGGTATGTTTTATGAAAATGGACTCACTTTTGCCTTTGGTCCTGTGGTAAAAGAATTAACTGAACTTGATTGTTTTGAAAGAATAGTTTGGGTAGGTTTTAATAGGATTGACCAAATAGGCAATAAATCGTATCTTGAAATTAAAGATCCCCGAATAAGTACAAAGTTTCTTTCCAATACAGGAGGAAAGAGTTTGTATTTAAAGTTATTTATCATCTTAAGATATCCCGTTTATATATTGAAAATTTTGAAAGAAATACTCAAATCTAATTATATTCATATTCGAGCCCCTTCACACCCTGCTGTTATTACAATGTTTTTGTCTTATTTCTTCCCCAAAAAAAAGTTCTGGTTTAAATATGCGGGGGATTGGAAAGGTAAAGCCCCATTTTTCTATAGTTTACAGCGGCGGTGGTTAAAGAAATTAGGTAAAAACTCAAAAATAACCGTTAATGGCATATGGCCAGAGCAACCAGATAATATATTAGGTTTTGAAAATCCTTGTTTGGATGCTGCTGATAGGGCATCTGGAAAATCAATAATCGCCAGCAAGAATATTCATAATAAAATTGATTATTGTTTTGTGGGTGGATTGAATGAGAATAAAGGATCTTTAATGCTCTTAAAGGCAATCAAAGCAATGGACCTTCCTGATAAATTTGGGAGCTTGCACATTGTAGGTAGCGGTCATATGAAAAATAAGTTACAAAAGTTGGCTGAATCGACTCCCATAAATATTATTTTTCACGGCTCCTTACCAAAGGATGAAGTTGTGAAAATTTATAAACAGTGCCATTTTTTAGTGCTTCCATCAAAAAGTGAGGGTTTTCCCAAAGTGGTAGGAGAAGCCATGAATTTTGGATGTGTTCCTATAGTCTCTGATATTTCTTGTATTGATCAATATGTGAAGGATACAACTAATGGCATCCTAATAGCCCCAATTAATGTAGATGCGATAATCAATTCATTGAGTATGAGTATGGGATTTTCAAAAAAGGCCTATAGAGAAATGATTGTATATAATTTTAACCTTGCGGAGCGTTTTACATACGATTACTATAAAAAGCGAATTGTTTTTGAAATATATAATTAAATGAATATAATTCCCTTAGGCTATTAAACTATTTTCACTTAAAAATATAAAACCTCTTTATGCCATAATCTTTCATATTCTGATAGGTTTTCTGGCGTATGTAGACCGTTCTTTGATGGTCATATATATGTTTGGTTTTATCGGTTATTTTATTTATTGCATAGTTGTTAAGAAAGATAAAGCCCTATATGTTCTACTTGCCGCAGCTTATGTTACAGGCGCTGAGGTATTTCTTCGAATGACAAAAGCCTTTATTTTCTATGAAACGGGTAAATATGCCGTTATGTTCTTTGTGTTATTGGGAATACTTTATATGGGTTTTAAAAAAAATGCAATCTCTTATCTAGTATATATTTTGTTATTATTACCTGGGGTTTTGGTCTCCTTGAATGCCATCGCCTATGATGCCAATTTCAGAACAACAGTGCTTTTTAATCTTAGTGGGCCTTTGTGTTTAACTTTTGCAGCTATATTTTGTTATGGACGGAGTATTAAACTCGAAGATTTTTTAAAGGTTTTGGACTTTATAATCTATCCATTGATAAGTATGGTGGTTTACATTACATTGTACACCCCTAACATACAAGAGGTAGTAATCGGAACTGCATCAAATTCAGAACTGTCTGGGGGGTATGGCCCTAATCAGGTAGCGACCATATTGGGCCTTGGAGTGTTTATACTGTTTGCTCGTTTATTGATTCCCTATAAAAACATCCTTGTACATTGGGTTATGATGTTTTTGATGGTGGTGATGGCCTATCGCGCGCTTCTTACTTTTTCTCGTGGCGGAGTACTGGTTTCCTTAATTATGTGCCTGGCTTTTATTTTTATAATTTATTTCAGTACCGGTTTAAAAACCAAAGCTAAAATTTCCGTGAAAGTACTTGCTATTATTGGAGTTGCCCTTTTGGTATGGGGCTATACCATTATTCAAACCGGGGGTTTAATTGAAAACCGCTATGCCAATGAAGATGCCCTGGGTAGGGAAAAAGAGGATGTTACTACAGGTAGGGTTGATTTATTGGCGGTAGAGATTGATGCCTTTAAAGAAAATCCTGTTTTTGGAATTGGGGTGGGACAGGGTAAGTTTCAATTTAGAGAGGAAATGGGCATCACTTCCGCCTCCCATAATGAGATTTCCCGTATGCTCTCTGAACATGGGATGTTTGGTATTTTAGCGATCTTAGTATTAATTTTTGCGCCTATGGTTACTAAATTAAATGGTCGGAAAAATATTTATTTTTACCCTTTCCTTATTTTTTGGTTTCTTACTATTATTACAACCTCCATGCGAATAGCCGCCCCAGCCTTTATATATGCTTTATGTTTGTTGAATATAGATTATGCGCCCAAGAAAAAACCTGCTCTACATAGGAAATAAACTGGCGGTCCACGGCAAGAATCCTACGGCCGTTGACGAACTTTCAACTAAATTGGAAGCGGAAGGATATGGGGTAGTAACAGCATCATCAAAACAAAATAAGATCTTTCGATTGCTGGATATGGTGTATACTACTGTTCAAAATAGAAATCGCGTGGACCTTGTTTTAATTGACACTTATAGCACCCAAAACTATTACTATGCAGTTATTATAGCAACTTTATGTCGCTTTTTCAAACTCCCCTACATCCCAATATTGCACGGTGGCAACCTTCCAAACCGTTTAAAAAAGAGTAAGCGCCTCAGCAAAGCGCTTTTTGGTAAGGCATTGATGAATGTAGCTCCCTCAAAGTTTATGATGAGCCAATTTCAAAGTTCCGGCTTTCAAAATATAACATACATACCAAATACCCTCAAAATTGAAAATTACCCATTTCAAATTAGAACATCCATAACCCCAAAGCTCCTGTGGGTGCGTTCCTTTTCTGAAATATACAACCCCTTATTGGCCTTGGAAATAGTTGAAATCCTTAAAAGGAAAGGGATTGATGCTTCCCTCTGTATGATGGGGCCTGACAAAGACGGTTCCATGCAACGCTGTAAAAAGATTTCCGAAGAACTTAAACTCCCCATACATTTCACAGGTATGATGCGAAAAGAGGAATGGATTACGCTTTCCAAAGATTTTGACATCTTTATTAGCACCACCAATTTCGACAATATGCCAGTAAGTGTTATGGAAGCTATGGCACTGGGGCTACCTGTAATCTCAACAAATGTAGGGGGTATGCCTTTTTTGATTGAAAATGGTACCGATGGTATCTTGGTGCCTGCAAACGCCCCGGAATCTTTTGWTSMWGCCMTYNAMSAAWYMWSWGYYKACMCTKTAASAGTWCAAANNNNCAMAAWRNNAAKGSCNNARCAAWAATGGMMWWCMTKNGAWTGRSWKAWRATAAAACATAAATGGATAAAACTTTTGGGGGAATGAAATTTCAGTAAATTTGGTCTAAAGGAAAAACCATAAAGGACACTAAGGAGGCACAAAGGGCATTAAGGGGTAGTTTTGGTGATGAATGTTAGTGTTCAGTAGAAAGTGGTTAGACGAAGTATTCAGAAGCAAAGAAAATCCTTTGTGAACTTTGTGAAAACATTGTGCGCTTAGTGGTTAATTATAAGATGATTCTAAAGATTAAATTTTAAACCACAAACAAAAAAATGTCCAAAAACAGTATCCATTTTGACATATCCGAACGCAAGATTCTTCTGCGTGTTTTAGATATTGTTTGCGTGCTTGCCTTACTCTATTTGGTGGGAGCTGTTTTTAATTTTGACTACTTGAAGATTAATTCTGAGCATTGGGTTTGGTCCATCGTTTTGGCAGTATATCTCACCGTTTTTGCAACTATTTTTGAATTGTATAACCTACAGAAAGCGAGTAAGTTTGATGTGGTGGTAAAAAATGTGATTATTACCTCTTCAGTAACAGTACTTTTTTACCTGCTAACACCATTTTATACCCCTATGTTGCCTTCCAACCGTTTGCAGATAGTCTATTTCTTTTTGGCTATAAATGTTGCAATGTTGGCATGGCGTTATGCCTACATCATCCTTATTTCTGCCCCGCGTTTCTATAAACGTGTACTTCTTATTGCGCACGCCAGCGATGTAGAGGCCATAGTAGCCTCCCTCCAAAAATCCGACCCTAATTATCGTGTTATTGGATATTTTAATACCGGGCCCAATGACGGCACCATCATTAACGCTCTTGAAATTGACTCTATCACTATTGCCGATATTTCTTTATTGACGCAAGAAATGACTATTTCTGAAATAGTCGTGGGCACACCGCTTTCAGAAGGGATGACTGTGGAATTGAACAACCATTTGATAAAGTTATTGGAAAACGGAATCCCCATTCGGGAATATACCCAGGTTTACGAAGAGTTGACCCACCGTATTCCGGTACAGCACGTGGAGAAGGATTTTTATCGTTACTTCCCCTTTAGCCGTAGCAACCAAAACAAACTTTACCTTTTCTTCAATAGAATCTTGGATTTGTTTATTTCGGTTTTGGGCCTAACCTTCGGCATCATTTTGCTTCCTTTTTTATTGATAGGAAATTTACTTGCAAATCGCGGGCCCTTGTTCTACAGCCAGACTAGAGTGGGGAAGAACGGCAATCACTTCAAAATATATAAATTGAGGAGTATGGTTAAAAACGCCGAAAAGGATGGCGCCCAGTTTGCTATGGCAAAGGATACACGTGTTACAAAGTTCGGTAGGTTCTTAAGGAAGTCACGTTTTGATGAAATCCCCCAATTCATAAATGTCATTAAAGGGGAAATGAGCGTCATCGGGCCCCGTCCCGAACGTCCGGAGTTTGTGGAAGGACTAATAGAAAAAATACCTTTTTACGAAGTAAGGCACCTTGTGAAACCAGGCGTGACAGGCTGGGCACAGGTAAATGCCAAATACGGCTCTACGGAAGAGGATTCGCTTGAAAAACTGCAATACGATCTATATTATATAAAGCACCGAAGTCTTTTTCTGGATGTGACCATCATTATCAAAACGCTAAGCACTATTGTTTTCTTCAGGGGTCAGTGATTTGGATGTGGGATTCGTTACTTCGGGATTTGAAATTTAATTTTAGCACGGGTCAAGTTTATAGTTAGTATGGGTCAAAATTATGGATCACCCGTATAAACGCCCTATCAAAGTCATACCAAAGCCATAGCAAAGCCATAGCAAAGTCATTAGATTGTAAGAAAACAACCATTTTTTCCTACAAAAATTTAAGGGCATAATTTTCATTTAAAAAATCWTATTCTTTCAGCCAACATTCTAAATTTTTCGTCAAAACGGGTCCCTCTTTTTTAAGACGAATAGCGTCACCTAATAGAAAAGTTCCATTAAAACCTAAATCAAGCTCCCTCCCTTCGAAGGGAGGGCTGGGGAGGGATGTTCTTCAACCGGACAGCTATAAACTCCAATCAAAACCACCCCTCCCTTTGAAGGCGTTATGTTGAGCCTCATTTGATATTTTTTCCCTACTAACCTCTGTTTCGATTCTTTAAAAAAAGGTTTCTTGCAAACGCAATCAAACTCCCTCCCTTCGAAGGGAGGGCTGGGGAGGGATGTTCTTCAACCGGACAACTATAAACTCCAATCAAAACCACCCCTCCCTTTGAAGGCGTTGTGTTGAGCCTCATTTGATATTTTTTCCCTACTAACCTCTGTTTTGATTTTTTAAAAAAAGGTTTTTTGCAAACGCAATCAAGCTCCCTCCCTTCGAAGGGAGGGCTGGGGAGGGATGTTCTTTTCTTCAACCGGACAGCTATAAACTCCAATCAAAACCACCCCTCCCTTTGAAGGTGTTGTGTTGAGCCTCATTTGATATTTTTTCCCTACTAACCTCTGTTTTGATTCTTAAAAAAAGATTTCCGGCATACGCAATCAAGCTCCCTCCCTTCGAAGGGAGGGCTGGGGAGGGATGTCATTCCTTCCCAATAAAGTAAATCAAATAAACATACCGTATTGCCAAGGCAATCAATAACGGCAATAATCCAATGGCAAATACCTGTACGCCGGTAACCCAGTGGATTGTCAAAAGAATTAAAAGAAGTAATAATAAAAGGGTATATCGTTTAATTTTTTGCGAAGGCTTCTTTTTACCAATTACCCAACACACCAAAATCGAAATAGGAAAAGCCCATAACAGATTGTAGTTGTTTGCAGTTGCAGTATGGTCTGTCGCAAACCAAAGCAACAAAAGGAAAATACCAATAAGCCCCGTAAAAAAGAAAATAAGGGCATCCATATAGCGGCTTCGACTATTATTTTTATAATTGCGATAGGTTATAAATATGATTAATAACCCCAACAATCCCAATATAAAAATCGGACTTAAAAGGAAATTGCTTCTAGGAGGCTGCGGTTTATTTTCAAAAAGGACTTTTGTGTTTTTCACCAATGGCTCGGTTTTCCCATTTCTGTGTATCACGGCATTGGCCGCACCCTTAAAGACATAATCTGGCAAAAACTGATATTCAATGGGCTTTGCTTTTCTGTCGATAACCGCGCCCAGAGCAACATCTATTCCCAAACTTCCCCAGCTATTGGCTTTAAGGTTCTGCTGAATAAGCTCCCTAAATGTATAAGCTTCCGTTATATAATCCTCTTTAAACTCCAGCTTATTGCCCAATACTTCTTGAATTACATCACGAATTTTGGTTGCGCAGTTGTCAAAAAAGAAATCGTATTTGTATTTTTTGTTCTCGGGCCTAGCATTGTTCCAAAGAAAATCTGAAACCGCCTGTTTTTCCGATTGTGTAAGGTTTAAGGTTTGTTCTTTTATCCAACGGTTTTGGGCTACATAACTATTGTAAAAAGAATCGTAATAACTTACCCCTAATTGATAGAGCAGTTTGCCTTGCGCAAATTTTGTATAAAAATTGGGTGTGTCAAAGTCGTAAACCCCATAATTAAAAACCACATCCTGCCCTGTGGCGGGATCGTTTATTCTAAAAGCGCTATGGCCAAACTTGTCGTAAAGCTCAGCACCTGGGCCAATTGTCAAAATACTTATTTCTGAGGCTTCAGAAAGTGGAACAAACTGTGCCTTCGCGGAAACAGTTAAACAGAGTAAAAGAAGAAAAATATAATTTTTTGCCACGTTTTTTTGGTTGTCAGTTATCAGTTATCCCCTATAAGTCGTCGTTTAAGAATAAGGTTACTTTTAAACCACAAAGGACACAATGTTTTCATAAAGTTCACAAAGGGTTTTGTTATGCTTCTCTTGTTTTCTGATACCTATTGGAATGATACTAAAAGAATGCTTTGTGACCTTTGTGTCTCCGTGGTGCTCTTAGTGGTTAACCCACGCTTAGCGCCCGTTATAAATCCATCATCTAAAAATCTCCCAATCCAATTTCAACGAAAAAACATTGGAATACAAAGCTGCACTTTGGTCGCCAATAT
This sequence comes from Aequorivita sp., assembly GCA_002733915.1. GTDB lineage: Bacteria > Bacteroidota > Bacteroidia > Flavobacteriales > Flavobacteriaceae > Aequorivita. The sequence continues at coordinate 106,297 of NVXN01000001.1, read as the reverse complement.
CGGTCAAGGCATAATCTACTTGAATGCCCTTATACCTAAATCCAACACCGATGTTGGGTTGAAAACCCACGGAATCACTCCCGTCCAGCTGTTTTATATTCTGAAAATTTCCAACCCCACCACGCACATAAACCATATCGATATATGCGAATTCAAGTCCTAAGGAAGGGGTTATGCTTGCAAAGGATGTAGAAATCACATCATTGGTCTCAGCAAAACGAAAATTGAGATCTACTTCTGCCAATAACGAAAAATCATAGCGGTACACAAACTTACGGGCCATCCCCAATTGAAGTTTTGGGATAGTTATTTCGGTAGTTTCGGGCAAATCTTGATTTTGCCCTTCCACCGCTCCCTGTATTTCAGCAAATTTTTCTTCGTCTATACTCCAAGCATTGAATGTGGTAGTAATGTCACGAGCCATAATTCCGAACATCCATTTGTCTGTCCTGAATTGCACCGCAGCATCTAGCCCAAAACCCCACGAAGAGGCAAAGTCACCAATAATACGGCGGATCACCTTGGCATTTACTCCATAATTCAATCCGTCTAAGGGAAGTTTTCTTGCATAGGAAAAAGTAACCCCATAATCTGCCGTAGAAAAGAGACTGATGCGGTTGTAATCTATGTTGCCCTCGCTGTCAATCAATTGGGTGGTGTTTAAAATATCATCCACCCCGAAACGGATAACCGATAGCCCTACGGCACTTCTGTCGTCCAAAGGCATTGCAAAGGCAGCATAATCGTAATTGGCAATATTTGCAAAATAGGAAGCGTGCATCAATGAAATCTGCTTATCCTCAAGATTTACCAAACCTGCGGGATTCCAGTACCCAGAGTTTACATCGCCAGAGGAAGCTACTACAGCATTACTCATCCCGAATGCTGCGGCATCAACACCGATATTCATAAATTCATTGGAATATTTGCGTACGGTCTGCGCACCCAGCGTAGCTGAAATAAGTACTATAAGGAGGAATAATTTCTCTTTCAAGCTTAAAATTTTAGGACAAATATGGCACTATTTTACAGAATACTAAACTTTAAATTTATGCACATATTGTGTTTGAATGCCATTGGACGGAAATACTTTGTTATTTTTACACATAATCTTAATAGATATTAAAAAATCAACCCCTATTAGGCTCCTCCCCTTCGAAGAGCCTGTCCCGAATTCGTTTCGGGAGGAGGCTGGAAGGAGATGTTTTGCCTAAATCATAGAATCCAAATTGCTTTATAAAGAATATGAAAATATTAAAACAAATTCCAAATATCATCACCTCCCTAAACATCCTCTGTGGATGTGTTGCAATTCTTTTTGCAATTTCGGGCGATTTAATAACGGCTTCCTTTTTTGTTTTCCTGGGAATTTTCTTCGACTTTTTTGATGGGCTTGCAGCCCGATTGCTAAAAGCGCAAAGCGAGGTTGGCCTTCAGCTTGATTCTTTGGCAGATGTGATTACCAGTGGCGTTGCCCCGGGCGTTGTAATGTACCAAATGCTAAATTTGTCTTATTTCCACCAAATGCAGACGCTCACAGAAACATTTTCATTGGAGGGATGGAACGTAAGTTTTAAAAATTATCTGCCGCTTATTGGGTTGTTAATAGTTATTGCCTCAGCCTACCGCTTGGCAAAATTCAACGTAGATACTCGCCAAACTTCGGGCTTTATCGGTTTGCCAACACCTGCAAATGCTTTATTGATATTAAGCCTACCGCTAATCTTACAGTTTCAATATTCTGAACTGGCAGAAACCATTATTTTGAACCGTTGGTTTTTAATAGGAATGACCTTGCTGAGCTGTATTCTTTTAAATGCCGAAATCCCACTTTTCGCCCTCAAATACAAAACTTGGGATTTTAAAAGCAATGCAGTGCGCTATATATTTTTAATAATTTGTGTAGTGCTTTTAGTACTGCTGAAGTTTTTGGCAATTCCATTTATAATTTTGCTATATATTTTGCTGTCTTTGTTTACACGAAGAACCCCACGAAGTCATAAAAAGCACTAAAAAGACATTGTGAACATTGTGAAACCATTGTGTTCTCTGTGGTTAAAAAGCATAAACACAAAGAATACCAAGAAGGCACAAAGAACACAAAGAGAGCTCTGTGAATTTTGAAAACCATTGTGTTCTCTGTGGTTAAAAAAATGTATATAAATACGAATACAATGAATGAAAACCAAATAGCTACTAAGATTATTGAATGTGCACTAGAAGTGCATAAGGCACTAGGTCCGGGATTATTGGAATCTGCATATCAGGAATGTTTATTTTTTAAATTAAAATTAGAGGGTTTAGCTGTTGAGAAACAAAAACCGATGCCGCTCATATTTGAAGAGGTGAAGTTAGAGGTTGGATATCGAATAGATATATTGGTCGAAAATAAAGTTGTTATTGAAATAAAATCTGTTGAAGCATTAAATGATATTCATTTGGCACAAACCCTAACATATATGCGTCTTGGAGGCTTTAAACTGGGACTTCTAATTAATTTTAATGTAAGTTTGTTAAGGCAGGGAATTAGAAGAGTTATTAACGGGGAATTATAAAATTATAAAACCTCCGTGAGCTTTGTGAAAGCCATTGTGTCCTTCGTGGTTAAAAAGGCATAAACACAAAGAACACTAAGAAGTCACAAAGAACACAAAGAAAATTTTTGGATTATGGCAGCACATAAAAAACCTCTGTGCACATTGTGCAAACATTGTGTCCTCTGTGGTAAAAAAAAACTGTTTAAAACTCCAACTTCTTCTTCCGAAGTTCAAAATTCTGTCCTAGATATACCTTTCTAACCATTTCATCTGCGGCAAGTTCCTCCGGCACTCCGTGTTTTAGAATGCTTCCTTCAAACATTAAATAAGTCCTATCCGTAATTGCCAGCGTTTCCTGTACGTTGTGATCGGTAATAAGAATCCCGATATTTTTGTTTTTAAGTTGGGCTACGATACGCTGAATGTCTTCCACCGCAACAGGGTCAACTCCAGCAAAAGGTTCATCCAGTAGAATGAAATGTGGATCGGTCGCCAAAGCACGTGCAATTTCTGTTCTTCTTCGCTCCCCACCACTCAAAAGATCCCCGCGGTTTTTGCGGATATGGCCCAAACCAAATTCTTCAATAAGCGATTCCATTTTTGCGCGCTGTTCTTTCTTTGAAAGCCTTGTAAGCTGCAAAACGCTCAAAATATTGTCCTCCACGCTCAACTTCCTAAAAACCGAAGCTTCCTGTGCCAAATAACCAATGCCGTTCTGTGCGCGTTTGTACATTGGGTACTTTGTTATTTCGGTGCCTTCTAAAAAAATATTTCCGCCGTTGGGTTTTATAAGCCCTACAATCATATAAAAGGAAGTGGTYTTMCCRGCYCCRTTYGSKCCGAGCAAGCCCACGATTTCTCCTTGGTTTACTTCCACGGTGATGCCCTTAACGACCTTTCGGCCTTTATAGGATTTCATTAAGTTTTCGGCTTTTAGCTTCATTTTATATGTTTTTGCCTCAAATGTTTCTAAGTTTCTCTAGACTGCGGGTTTGGTTTAGCCACGAATACACGAATATTTATTTGATCTGTAACGCAGCTATACTATAAAATTATTTAATGCATCATTCATCATTCATCATTCGTCGCTCGTAGCTCATCACTCATCGCTCGTCGCTCGTCACTCGTCACTCGTCACTCGTCGCTCGTCGCTCGTCACTCGTCGCTTATAATTCTTCAATCCCACGAATATATCGATAATTCACGTATTTAAATAAAATTAAACTTCTTGCGCCTCCAAAGCTTCCCAATATTCAAAAGCCCGACGCAGGTGCGGGATAACAATAGTGCCACCGATCAAAAGTGAAATGCTCATCCCTTCAACCACTTCTTCCTTGGTCAAACCCAATTTGTGACATTCCTCCAAATGGTAGCGCACGCAATCATCGCAACGAAGCACCAACGAATTTCCCAACCCGAGCAGTTCCTTTGTTTTCTTTGGAAGTACGCCTTCCATATAGGCATTGGTATCCAGATTAAAAATACGCTTGATGATCTTATTATTGTCAGCAAGCATCTTTTCGTTCATTTTTTCACGATACGCATTGAACTCTTCAACTATATTTTCTTTCATAATATTTTTTTAACAGACAACAGACAACAGACAACAGACAACAGACAACAGACTACCCAACACCCTCTTTTTTCCTTCTTCTTTCCTCCCGCTTCTGATTCCTGATTACAATTTTTGAAATATAGATACTCACCTCGTAAAGAATAAGGATCGGGATCGCAACAATTACCTGGCTCACAATATCGGGCGGGGTAATTACTGCTGAAAGTATCAGTACAATAATCAAGGCAAATTTGCGGTACTTTTTGAGAATTTCAGGAGTTACCAAACCAATTTTTGTGAGAATGTACATAATGATTGGCAATTCAAAAACAATTCCACAGGCAAGTACCGAAGTACGCACCAGCGATATATAACTATCTAAATCAAAGTCGTTAAATACTTCCTTGCTCACTTGATAGCTTCCCAAGAAATTGATTGAAAGAGGAGTAATAAGATAGTACCCAAACAATACGCCCATAAAGAATAGTACGGATGCAATCACTATAAAACCACGGCTACTCTTGCGTTCTTTTTCTTTTAAGCCCGGACTTATAAATCGCCAAAATTCATATAGTATATATGGAAAGGCTATAATGATTCCTGCATAAATGGAAGTCCACATATGTGCAGAAAATTGTCCGGCCATTGTTCTACTTTGAATACGGAAAGGCATCTCCTGAAAACAAAAAGTATCCATTCCAAGTGAACGGGAAATATTGCAGAACATTCTATAGGTAGGAAAATCTGGACGCTTTGGCCCAAAAATAAGGGTGTCAAATATAAAATCCTTTAATATAAATGCCCCCAATGCCAAAACAACCACTGCAATGGTGGAACGTATAAGGTGCCAGCGCAATTCTTCCAAATGGTCCAAAAAGGACATTTCTTTTTCAGGGGAACCTATTTTCTTCATTATATTATTCCCTCTTTGGTAAGATTATGAATGTGCACCACACCGCTGTATTTGCCTTTCTCCTCTGCAAGAATCTGGGTAATACCGTATTTATCCATCATTTCCATGGCTTCTACTGCCATTGCGTTGTTGGCAATTTTTTTTGGATTTTGGGTCATAATGTCTTTTGCGGTCAGTCCTGCAAAGCTATCGGTTTTTGTCAACATCCGCCGAAGATCACCATCTGTAATAATTCCTATAATTTCATCATTTTCAACAACGGCGGTTACGCCCAGCATTTTTTCTGAAATTTCAACAATTACTTTTTTCACATCAGTATCAGGGCTCACTTGCGGTTTTTCATTCAGCGAAGTAAGATTGCTTACCCGTAAATAAAGTTTTTTCCCCAAGGAACCACCCGGATGGAATTTTGCGAAATCCTTGCTCGAGAATCCACGAAGATCCAAAAGGCACATTGCCAATGCATCTCCAATAACCAATTGGGCGGTGGTACTGGTAGTAGGTGCAAGATTGTTGGGGCAGGCTTCCTTCTCAACATAAGCATTCAAGACAAAGTCAGCTTGTTGCCCCAGAAAGGATTCGCCGTTACCTGTAATGGCAATCAGTTTATTATCAATAGCTTTTATTAAAGGAACAAGTACTTTTATTTCGGGCGTATTGCCACTTTTTGAAATGCATATTACGGTATCGTTCTGCTGAATAGTTCCAAGGTCACCGTGAATTGCATCTGCCGCGTGCATAAAAATGGCAGGGGTCCCCGTAGAGTTTAAAGTAGCTACAATTTTGGTCGCAATATTGGCACTTTTGCCGATTCCAGTAATGATAACTCGTCCTTTAGAGTTGTATATATAATCAACTGCCCCAGCAAATTCCTCATTTACCAAATGGGCCAGATTTGCAATAGCTTTACTTTCAGTTTCTATGGTGTTTTTTGCTATGGAAATGATTCTCTCTTGCTTGTTCAAAATTTTAATGCTTTTGAATGTTTGTAACTGTTTCAGAAATTAGTATATTTAGAATAGAATTTAACTTAATTCAGAAATCTTAATATAGAGACCTTTCTTTTAAGATGCAGTCAACATAATACGGTTGCAAAATTACAATTGTTAATCTGTAAAACAATGTATTGTTGGCTAAAACTGAATTGACAATAAAAAACTTAAGCAGCGTGGCAGAATTTGATATTTACGCAGCCCTGAAAAAACACTTTGGATTTACCAGATTTAAAGGCCTACAGGAGGAAGTGGTGAAAAGCATTCTCAATGGCCACAATACCTTTGTGGTGATGCCCACAGGGGGAGGCAAATCTCTTTGCTACCAACTTCCAGCACTTATGCAGGACGGAACTGCCATAGTAGTTTCCCCATTAATTGCGCTTATGAAAAACCAAGTGGACGCACTGCGTTCTCTTTCTGCGGAAGAAGGCATAGCACACGTTTTAAATTCCTCACTTAACAAAACAGAAGTAAAAAAAGTAAAAAGTGACATTGCCAACGGAATTACAAAATTGCTTTACGTTGCGCCAGAGTCACTCACAAAGGAAGAATACGTAGATTTTCTGCAGTCCCAGAAAATTTCGTTTATGGCTATTGACGAGGCCCATTGCATCAGCGAGTGGGGGCATGATTTTAGACCAGAATACCGAAACCTGAAAAGCATTATCCAGCGCATAGGAAATGATATACCTATTATAGGCCTTACCGCCACTGCAACTCCAAAAGTACAGGAAGATATATTGAAAAACCTCAATATGCAGGATGCAAATACCTTTAAAGCATCTTTCAACCGTCCAAACTTATATTACGAAATACGTCCAAAAACCAAAAATATAGATTCAGATATCATTCGTTTTGTAAAACAGAACGAGGGCAAAAGCGGTATTGTGTACTGTTTAAGTAGAAAAAGAGTGGAAGAACTGGCTCAGGCTTTACAGGTCAATGGTATAAAAGCTGTACCCTATCATGCAGGTCTCGACGGTAAAACACGGGTAAAGCACCAAGACATGTTTTTGATGGAAGACGTAGATGTGGTAGTTGCCACAATTGCCTTCGGAATGGGCATAGACAAACCGGATGTTCGCTTTGTTATCCATAACGATATTCCAAAAAGCATTGAAAGCTATTACCAAGAAACCGGACGTGCAGGTCGCGATGGGGGCGAAGGGCATTGTCTTGCTTTCTATAGTTATAAAGACATAGAAAAATYGGAAAAGTTTATGAGCGGCAAGCCTGTTGCCGAACAGGAAATAGGTCAAGCGCTTTTGCAGGAAGTAGTCGCTTTTGCCGAAACTTCCATTTCCCGCAGAAAGTTCATCCTAYATTATTTTGGGGAAGAATTTGACAATGAAACAGGGGAAGGTGGCATGATGGACGACAATATGCGCCATCCAAAAAAGAAACACGAGGCAAAAGAAGATGCCAAACAGCTTTTGGAAGTAGTTTCAAAAACCAATGAGCAATATAAAAGCAAGGARATTGTAAATGTTCTTGTGGGAAAAGTAAACGCGCTTATAAAATCTCACAGGACCGATGCCCAGGAATATTTTGGTTCTGGAACACATCAAGAAGCCGCATACTGGATGGCATTGCTTCGCCAGCTTTTGGTAGCAGGGTATTTAAAAAAGGATATCGAAACCTATGGCGTGATTCATTTAACGGATGAGGGGAAGAAATTCATTAAATCACCCACATCCTTTATGATGACCGAAGACCATTCCTTTAAGGATGCAAATGATGATGTGATAGTGGGAGTACAGAAAGGGGGCGAAATTATGGATGAAAATCTTTTTAAACTCTTAAAGGCAGAGCTTAAAAAAGTTGCACACGATTTAGACTTGCCGCCTTTTGTTATCTTTCAGGAACCTTCCTTGGAAGATATGGCGCTCAAATATCCCATCACGTTGGAAGAGCTCTCCAACGTTCATGGTGTAGGGGAAGGCAAAGCCAAAAAATACGGTAAACCCTTTATTAAAATTATTCAAAACTACGTTGAGGAGAACGATATAATTAGGCCCGAAGACTTTGTTGTAAAATCTACAGGAAGCAATAGTTCGCTTAAATTATACATTATTCAAAACGTGGACCGCAAACTCGCTTTACCAGATATAGCCAACGCCAAAGGCCTTGAAATGCCCGATTTTATTAAGGAAATGGAAGCCATCGTTTACAGCGGAACCAAGTTGAATATAGATTATTGGATCGATGAGGTTTTGGATGAAGACCAACAAGACGAAATTCACGAATATTTTCTGGAAGCAAAAACCGATAAAATAGAAGAGGCCTTAGATGAATTTGACGGCGATTATGACGAAGAGGAACTGCGGTTGTACCGAATTAAGTTTATTAGTGAAGTAGGGAATTAGTGGTCCGTAGTAAGTTTTTTAAATTCTTACAAAGAAACTGACAACAGACAACAGACAACAGATAGCAGATAACTGATAACCGAATACTAACTCTTCTGTTCCTTATTGAAATAAACCAAATAATAATACATCTGTTTTTCTTCGTCCCAACCTTTTTCAACAAATTTTTCAGCACTTTCCGGGTTGATGAAATCCAGCTTTATTTGAATGTTTGTGTCCAGATTTATTACGTTTTTTATTTTCTTACGTGCAGCGGTAACGGCCGTATTCGCAATAGGAAAAGTGGTTAAATCCTCAATACTGTATTTTGGTGCCCTTTCACTTTTGTAATGGCGAAATTCCGGTAACAAATCTGGATTGTCTATAACCTCGTTCATAAAGGCTGTTTCCTCAAAATTGTCATTCTTTGCAAAATGGTTTACCGCACGGTTCATAAACATCACCTCCTGCTTTTTGTCTTCGGCAGGCAAAACCACGTCTTTCGCAAAATCCTGACAGAATTTCAAATACTTTTTTGTGTAGAAATTATCATCGGCAAGTGCCTCAACTCCTAAAAAACTTTCCAGCCAATAACGTGCATCGTAACGGTTGCTATCTACGGAGAGAATTTTGTAACCCTCTTCTTTTCCTGAATTGAAAATAATACAACCCTTATCCAATTTATTAAGACTCACGCCGTGCTGCAACATAGCTTCCAACTGATTTCCATCTTCGGCAAACTGAAGAAAATCCTGTTTCAGTTCACTTTTAAAAATACCGATGGCATCCATTTTTACATTGTCCAACTGTACATTTTCAAGATAGGCCACATAAACCTCCCCACTTTTAATATGTGGATGTTCAGATTGGTTGTAGAGATAAGTCGCAATTTTGCAGCTCTCTTCGTGGATATTTTGGGGGTTGTCAAAAATTTTATTGGAACTATTGTACAATTCGTGAAATTCCAAATCTGCCTCGTGCGAAAATTGAAAGTAATTTTCTTCTTTGTCCCGGAAAGGTTTCAGAAAAAATTCTTTCAACAATGGCGTAATTTCATCGTCCATTTTATAAGGTTCCGCAGAGAGAAAGATGGCTTCACTTCTACTTTTGTTACCCACTCTGTGGATGGAAAGCGATGCAATGTGGGTACTGAAAAGGTTTATCATTTATTTAAGTTATGAGGTATGGGAATTATTTTAGCTTACAGCTTACAGCTTAATTCCAGTTTTCGTCAAAATCGAGGTTGTCGTAATCTTCTGGGTCTAGATCAAATTCTTCATCGAAATCTTCTTCTTCAATTTCTTCGGCAATAAATTCCTTTTCGGGCGCTTCTTCGGGTATTTGTCCGTGCGAGTACATCAAATTTGGATAGATAGTTCCTGCCTCCGCATCTGCAATATCTGCAAGTTCCACCATAAATGTCCACATATTCAAAAAATCATAAACATATAACAGGCGTGTTTTTTCTTCATCAACAACATCTTGCAAGGCGGTCTCACCCATAATCCGAAGGCCGCCCGGCTCGTCACTTACGTCGAAAAGGGAAATCTCCTCACCTTCTTCCCAAAGATCGTTGCTGGTATAAAAGGAGGCCATTTCTTGCCCGTCAAAGCCAAAGGATTGTGTAATTGCATTGTGGAAGTCTTCCAGGGTGGCCGAAGCTTCTATTTCGATGTCGCGGAAAACGTCTTCGTGTGTATCGAGGATTATTCTGAAACGGTAAATCATTTTTTATTTTTTTTTGGACTGCAAAGTTATCAAAAAGTAGGCAGTATTCGGTTGTGGGTTTCGGTTTGGTTGTGTATTTATTTTGAGAATCTGTGGAGCACAAAGGTCATTGCTGCCAATAGGAAAAAAGCCGTTACTTGATGCAGAACTCCTAAAACTACTGGAACTTGAAGTATAAGTGTAAAAACACCCAAAATGAACTGCACCAAAACCAAAAGCAACAAGAGGTTAATTCCATTTTTTTGCGGAAGGGTTAATTGCAATTTTCGGGCTTTATACCAAATAACAAAAATAATGCCCACCACGGCGTAAGCCATATAGCGATGCACAAATTGTACTCCGCTTTTTCCTTCTACAAAATTTTTCCAAAGGGGAACTTGTTCAATATAAACTGTTTCGTGCATCCACTCACCCTCATTCATCAACGGCCAATGATTGTGTATCCAGCCCGCATCTAGCCCAGCCACAAATGCGCCCCAAATGATTTGGATAAGTAAGATTGCCATCCCAAAACGGATAATGTTTCGAAGTTGGGTATTGATTTCCTTCTTCACGGGATACCAAAGATCCATCGCCACCCAAAAAGTATAAGCAAACGTAATAAAGGCAGTCGTTAAGTGCATTGCAAGCCGATAATGGCTCACGTCCGGTCTATCGACCAAACCGCTTTTTACCATATACCAACCCAAAAATCCTTGAAATGCCCCCAAACACATTAAAATGATTGCCTTTCCGATAGTTGGTTTGGTAAGTTGTTTTTTCAGAAGAAAATAAAGAAATGGGATAATAAAAACCACTCCCAATAATCTACCCAACAAACGGTGCAGCCATTCCCAGAAATAAATATCCTTAAAATCCGCTAAAGTAAAATGATTGTTCAGCTTTTGGTATTCGGGAAATTGCTTGTAATGGTCAAATTCCGCAATCCACTCTGCCTCGTTCATGGGGGGCAAAGTGCCCGAGATAAGTTTATAACTGGAAATAGAAAGCCCCGAATGTGTGAGCCGTGTTATTCCGCCCACAACTACCATTACAAAAATCAGGAAACATCCTGTTAAGAGCCAGTAGATTACTTTTTTGTTGTCTTTATTTGCCACGAATGCACGAATTTATTATTAATGCTAAAACTATTTAATCACTTCCAATCCTATTTCCTTTCCTTTTTTCAACATAAAATCACGCGCCGCATTGTATTCATTTGGAATTTCTCCTTCTAGAATCGCCTCTTTTATGGCATCTTTAATTATTCCAATTTCCCGAGAAGGTTTTAGGTTAAAAGTTTCCATAATTTCCTCGCCAGTAACGGGGGGTTGAAAGTTTCTAATGTGATCGCGCTCCTCAACTTCCACTATTTTATCTCGTACCAACTGAAAATTGGCGTGGTATTTTTTAAATTTCTTAGGGTTTTTGGTGGTTATGTCTGCTTCGCAAAGCGTCATTAAATCATCCACATTTTCGCCCGCATCAAAAATTAAACGTCGCACGGCACTATCGGTAACCTCGCTTGCCAAAACTATGGGGCGGGAGCTCATTAAAACCATTTTTTGAACAAACTTCATCTTTTCGTTCAGGGGCATTTTTAGTCGTTTGAACAGTTTGTAAACCATTTTTGCGCCCACAAATTCATGTGCATGAAAGGTCCAGCCCAACTTTTTATCAAACTTTTTGGTGGGTGCTTTTCCAATATCGTGAAGCAGCGCGGCCCAGCGCAACCAAAGATCGTCAGTGGTTTTTGAAATATTGTCAACAACTTCTAATGTATGCCAAAAATTGTCTTTGTGTGTTTGGCCTTCTTTTTCATCAATACCCTGCAAGGCAACCAATTCCGGTAAAATAAAAGGTAACAAACCGGTTTTGTGCAAAAGGGCAAACCCTTTGGAAGGAACGTCGGCAAGTAAAATTTTGTTCAGTTCGTCTACAATCCTTTCCTTGGAAATTATTTTTATGCGCTTGGCATTTCGGGTGATTGCATCCAACGAATCTTTTTCAATAATAAAATCCAACTGGGTTGCAAAACGAATGGCACGAAGCATCCGCAATGGATCATCGCTATAGGTAACATCGGGATCTAAAGGAGTTCGTATTATTTTTTTCTGAAGATCTTCAACCCCATTAAAGGGGTCCAGCAACTCGCCATAGTTTTCATCATTAAGGCTTAGCGCCAAAGCATTTATGGTAAAATCCCTACGATTCTGATCGTCTTCCAAAGTGCCGTTTTCAACGGCGGGATTACGGCTTTCTTCGGAATAGGATTCTTTACGGGCACCTACGAATTCAAGTTCTATTCCGCCACTTTTCAACATTGCGGTACCGTAGGTTTTAAAAACCGAAACTTTTGGTTTACCCGGAAGCAATCTTGAAACCTCTTGGGCCAGTTCAATCCCACTTCCCACCGCAACTATGTCTATATCTTTTGCCTCGCCACGCTTTAAAAGAAAATCGCGCACGTAGCCGCCAATTGCATAGCTTTCTAAATTTAAATTTTTGGAAGCTTTGGAAATGGTTCTAAAGACTGGGTTATTTAATGCAGATGTGTAGGTTTTTTTAGCCACGAATACACGAATATTTTTTATTTTATTTTTTTTGAAAGTATTGATTACTACTTCAATATTATTTTTTTACCACGAATGCATTAATATTTTTAGTGGATTATTATTTATAGAACAATTCTTTGGTGATCCAAGAAGTCTTTATGAAAATTAACCAAAAGCGCAAGTTTACATCCTGAAACCTTCAGATAATTAATACATTGTGCCAAATGTTTATCGCTTAACATCTCAATAGATTTTATTTCCAAGATTATTTTGTCCATAACCACAAAATCAGCATAAAATTTATGTGGCAAAGTAATGTCTTTATATTTTACGGAATATTTCTTTTCCCTTTCGATGGGAATATCTTTTAATTTAAATTCATATTCGATAGCATCTTTGTAAACAATTTCAGAAAACCCGCTTCCCAAATTATTATAAACATCAAATAAACAGCCAACTATAGCATAACTTTCTTCTTTATAGGTAATGTGAGCCATTATTTTTAGTTATGATAAGTATAAACATTTGTGAATTAGTGGCAATATTTATTGTCTGATTACCTTCACGGAACCATCATTTTTCAGTTTAATAATTGCTGAGGGTTTTCCAGATTTTTTTTCGTGATGCAAATTTACAACATAGTCCACGCCTTCCAAAATTACTGGGTCTATTTCCTTAAAACTTTGTGGGGTTTTTTCACCGCTCACATTTGCGGATGTGGAAACAAGCGGGCGCCGCATTTTTTGAATGAGTTTTTTACAGAACTCATCTTTGGGCACGCGTATGGCAAGTGAGTTATCTTCGGCAATAATATTTTCTGCTACTCGAATGGGGTTGTCATAAATTATTGTGGTGGGCTTTTTGGCGTATTTCAAAATATCATAGGCCACTTCGGGTACGTTTTCAACGTATTCGTTCAGCATTTTAAAATCGCTTACCAAACAGATCAACGATTTTTTATCGCTTCTGTTTTTAAGTTTGAATACTTTTTCAATGGCCTGGGCATTGGTGGCATCGCAGCCTATGCCCCAAACCGTATCAGTAGGGTAGAGGATGATACCTCCTTTTTTTAAAACAGTAAATGCATTGTTTATTTCATCTGCTTGGTTCATCGGATTTTCAAATTTTAGRATGCAAAGTACTTCAAAAAACACGTAAAATCCATAGAGAATTCCGTTTAACTTTGAAGCCTAAATATCACTTGCATTAAATGGCTATATTTGAGGAAAATTCTGATAACCGATGAAAACATCGCTCTTGATTTCAACCTATAATTGGCCACAAGCTTTGGAATTGGTGCTATTAAGTGCACAAAGGCAAAGCGAACATCCCGATGAAATTTTGATTGCGGATGACGGTTCAACGGAAGAAACAAAAACTTTGATTGATGGATTCAGAAAGAAAACTCCGTATGCCATAAAGCATTTTTGGCACGAAGACAAAGGTTTCAGAAAAGCAATTATTTTGAACAAGGCCATTGCGGAAGCCACCGGCAAATATATTATTCAAATTGACGGCGACTGCATTATGCACCGTGATTTTGTAAAGGACCACAAAGCAATGGCACAGGAAAATGCCTATTTGTACGGCAGCCGGGTAAATATTCAGGAACATTATTTGCCCACTTTATTTAGGGAGAAAAAAATTGCTTTCAGCTTTTTTGCTGAGGGGATAAAAAAGCGTACACGAAATCTACGGATTCCACCTTTTAGCAGTCTTTATGGAACAAAAAATAGTATTTCAAAAAAAATGCGGGGATGCAATGTTTCCTTTTGGAAGAAAGATGTGGTTGCGGTAAATGGTTATAATGAAGAATTTGAGGGCTGGGGGAGAGAAGACTCCGAACTTATTATTAGGATGATGAACAATGGTGTTTTGGGAAAAAGACTTCGCTATCGGGGCATTGTTTATCATATTTGGCATAAAGTGAAAGACCAAAGCCGCTTTAAGATGAATGATTCCTTACAGGAAAAGGCCATTGCCGAAAAGAGCAAATGGTGTAAAAACGGAATCGAAAAATATTTATAGATTTTTGTCCAGATATTCAGTGATGGCTACAGCTGCGCGCTGCGATGCCGTGGAGCCCTTTTCAAAATAAAAATTCTCTAAATTCATGATTTCCTGAATTTTTCTGTGTTTTTTATCAAAACGTTTTGGAGCCTTTTTTAACGCGTTGGGCAATTTTTCCGCATTATTTACAACCTTGCCACAGTGCCAAAACCTGTAATTTATATCTTTCTTAAACTTTATTTTGTGCGGATTTAGAAAGACACAAGGCCTAGGATTGATGATAAATTCAAAAACCTGACTGGAAACATCGCCAAGATACATATCTGCCTCATTTACATAAGTCATATCCACACTTTTTTCGCTGCCCAGGTCTATATGGATGTTTTCTGCATTGAATAATTTTTCTGGAATTCGCGAAGCATCATCACCCCCCAATTTATTGAACAGGTTTATGTGTGGGGCAAAGATGAGGTTGTACTTTTTTGAATTGAAGAAAAACTCAAGAATTTCCAGTCCCATGGAATGCCACGATGATAGCGCGGGTTCAAAATGGGGGTTGTAAAGAACCGTTGTTCTTTCATTTGAAAAGAGGGGTTTGACATCTTTAAATTTTATCACATCCAATTTTGGGTACCCAGCAATTGTCCAATTTTTTACTAATACTTTTTTTTCTTTTAATTGTTCACTATGAAATTGGCTGTATAAAATTTGAAAATCAAAATCCAATAATTCTTTATTATAGCTATAGCCTCTTCCCGGAGGGCCATGAAATAATTTTATAAATTTGGGTCTTGGATTCTCTCCCCGCGCCCTTAAAAGGTAATGGTGATAATAATCTGAAAAAACAACTGCATCAAAATTAGTGAGAATATAATTTTGATGTTTTTTTATCCAAAAACCCTTGCGGGGCAGCTTTCTATTTTTCAGTTTATCTGTGAAAGCCCGAAAAAGGGAGGTCTGCAATTTTTCTACAATTACATTAGTTCCGTTTAGTTTTTCCAGTGCTTTATGGAGCAGCTCGTGCTTTCCCGGATAGGTAAGAATGTGAACCTCGTTTTGTTTTGAAAGTTCCACGGCTATGCTCACAAAATGATAGATGTGGTGTATTTCATCCAAAAAGATAAATGCTATTTTATGCTTCCTATCCATTTACTAATTAATTTTTCGGTACAAAAGCCACAGGTTCATATATCTTTTAAAAACGGAAAACGCACTAACGTAGGCCAAAATAAAACCTTCCTTGCCGTCCAAAATCCCTAACCGGAAAATAAACTGGTTCCAAAACCGGTAAAAAGGCCTGAACAGAAAATGATAGTAATTAGGTTTCTTTCCTTTTTTATAAAGCATTTGTGCCTGCAGGGCGCTGTACTGGTGCATTTTTGCAGTATAATCATCAAATGTTTTGTAGGTGTGGTGTGGCAGACTGTTTTTTAAGTTTTCGGTCTTGCCTTCGGCTTCCAAGGTTTCGTGCACTAAATTTGCGTTATACCGGCAATGGTTTTTATTGAAAAAACGAATTATATAATCATTCTGTAAACCACTATATTTAATACGCTTTCCCATAAAATAGAAGTTGCGTTTCACAAAATAGGCTATAGCGGAAGGGTTTTTGAATTTCTCCAAAATTTCTTGTGCGAGTGCTGGGGTTACTTCTTCATCCAAATCAAAAAAAGTGACCCAATCGTTTGTGGCTTTTGTAATGGCATAATTTTTTTGTGCCGAAAAATTATCAAAAGCGCGTTGGTAAACCGTAACTTTTTCGTGTGAGGATGCTAATGGTACGGTGCTGTCATTGCTGAAAGAGTCTACGATTATAATTTCATCCGCAAACCAAAGGCTTTTAATATAAGCTTCAATGTTGTGGGCTTCGTTGAGCGTAATGGCAAGGGCGGTGATTTTAGCAGGGTTTTCCAACAGCGGACAAAGGTTTGTGTAAAAGTAATGATTTTAAGAACTACGTTTTTTTATTTTCTTCAAAGCCTTTGTTCAGCAAACGTAATTTTACATAACGTTCAAAAACGCCATAGGCATTTACGGCGGCAACGGTTAGGCCTGGAACACCGTCGCGAAAACCGCCCTTAAGAATAAAGGAACGAAAAAAACGATAGGTGGGTTTAAAAAACAGGTGGAACCAAGTAGTTTTTTTTCCCTTTTCAAACTGTTGCTGGGCTTGAAACCATGCGTATGATTCTTTTTTTGAAATATAATTTTCAAAACCTTTGTAAGTAAAATGAAGCATCTTGTTTTTCAGCTTCCCAATACTTCCCTTACAAATAAGCCTTTCGTGCACGGCTCCCACATACTCCGCGCCTTCACGTTTCACAAGCCGAAGCACATTATCGCTGTGGTGATACAGAAAACGGTTCATGTAAAAATGCGGGAAATTTATTTTATAGCCACCATGTTTTGGATTTTGGAGGGTTTCTTTTATTTCTGCTTCCAAAGAATGGGTTACCCGTTCATCTGCATCCAAAAACAAAACCCAATCGCCGGTGGCTTCTTTCAGCGCGAAATTTTTCTGGTTTGAAAAATTATCGAATTTTCGTTGCAGTAATTTTGTGGCATATTTTTTTGCTATTTCCGTGGTTTTATCGGTACTGTAGGAATCAATCACGATAATTTCATCGGCAAAGGCAACTGAAAAAAGCGCATCTTCAAGATATGCTTCTTCATTAAAAGTGGGTACGATAACAGAAAGACTTGCCATTCCCACAAAATTAGTAAATAACTTTATCTTTGCGTAGATGAAACAATTGGATACTTCCATTATTATTAGCACCTACAATAGCCGCGAATGGCTCGAAAAAGTGTTGTATGGGTATAACAACCAAACCTATAGGCAGTTTGAAGTTGTAATTGCCGACGATGGCTCTGATGATAAAACAAGACAGTTACTCAAAAAACTGGAAGCCGAAGTGTTTTACCCCATTGTTCACGTTTGGCACGAGGACAAAGGTTTCCAAAAATCGCAAATTCTCAATAAAGCCATTCTTCAGTGCAGTACAGATTATATTATTATGAGCGACGGCGACTGTATTCCGCGGAAGGATTTTGTGGAACAGCACGTTAAATACCGTGAAGTAGGCTATTTCCTTTCAGGCGGGTATTTTATGCTGCCGATGGATATTTCAGAACAAATTACCAAAGAAGATATATATTCAGAAAAATGTTTTGATGTTTCGTGGCTTAAAGAGCACGGCTTGCAGGCGTCTTTTAAAAATAATAAACTCTATTCGGGGCCATTAAAAGCATTTCTGCTCAATTCATTTACTCCCACGAACGCAAGTTGGAACGGGCATAATGCATCTGGCTGGAAGAAGGATATACTCGCCATAAATGGTTTTGATGAGCGGATGCAATACGGCGGACAGGACAGGGAGCTGGGGGAGCGATTGATAAATCTGGGCATAAAGAGCAAACAGATACGTTATAATGCAGTAGTACTTCATTTAGACCATCCACGTGGTTATAAAAACCAAGAATCAATTAGTAAAAACCTTACAATACGTAAACAAACCCGCGACCAAAAAAAGAAATGGACACCCTATGGTATTGTGAAGAATATTGGTTCAGCACCTTACGTTTCTGTAATTGTGAGCACCTATAATCAGCCAGAATGGCTTCAAAAATCACTTTGGGGTTTTGAGGAACAACTGGAAAAAAATTTCGAAATAATTATAGCAGATGATGGTTCTACAGCGGAAACCAAATTATTGATAAATTCCTTTATGGAAAACTCACCGTTAAAAATAACACACGTTTGGCAGGAAGACCACGGATTTCAAAAGACCAAAATTCTAAATAAGGCAATTCAAGCTTCAAGGGGAACATATTTGATTTTTACYGATGGCGACTGTATTCCACGGAATGATCTGGTCGCTACCCATCTTGGCCTCAGCCGTCCAGGCTGTTTTCTTTCTGCAGGATATTTTAAGCTTTCGATGAAGATTTCAAAGCAGATTACCCGCGAGGATATTGCTGCACAACGCTGTTTTAACGCAAAATGGCTTTTGAAACACGGCCTTAAAAAAACTTTTAAGTTAAATAAACTTACCTCCTACGGCTTAAAAGAAGATATTCTAAATACATTCACACCCACAAGTGCCACCTGGGATGGAAACAACGCTTCGGGTTGGAAAAAAGATATTTTAGCGGTAAATGGATTTGACGAGCGGATGCAGTATGGTGGTGAAGACCGCGAAATGGGTGAACGCCTTATGAATTACGGAATAAAACCACTTCAAATTAGATACAGTACCGTAACGCTACATTTGGACCACGAGCGCGGTTATGTGAAAAAAGAAATGTTTGTAAAAAATAAAGCCATTAGAAAAATCACCAAAAAGGAGAAAAGAGTTTGGACCGAGTATGGAATAAAAAAGGAGAAATCCCCAAATCTGGTAGAGGCCTCACAAAGCTTTTCTAAATAGTTGTTTTTTCAAAACCCATTAAGTGATGTGCTAAAAAGGGCTTTAGTTTTGGGAGAATCATTTCTGGAGTTAACTTTAAATAGAGCGAATCTGGATTTGCCTCAATCCTTTTTCTTTCTTCGGGTGTAAAACTGCTGAATAGGTTTGGACTTTCTTCCAAAAGGTGAATGGATTGATGAAATTTTCCATCCTCGAAACTGTTCCAAGCATCTTTGTCAATATACGGGGAATAGATGGTAAATGTGGGCTTTTCAAGGGCTTTTGCAATATGGACGCTTCCTCCCTCATTGCTTACCAAAAGGTTGCATTGGTTCATTAGCACTGCGAAACCGCGGATGGAAGCCGCGTAAATATCTAGGTTTATTTGTTCCTTACAGGAGCACATTTCATAAATTTTCATCGCCTCCGTTTTTTGTTGCGGCGCATAGTTGAAAAGAATAGTAACATTATATTTTTCAGTAATAAAATCAATGATTTTTGCTATATATTCATACGGCATGGATTTTTGAGGGGTGCTTCCCAGTACGCCGAGCATGATTATAGGGCGCTGTATTGCTTCAACTTCATTTAAATTTTGTTCTTTTTCGGTTAGAAAAATTTTTGGTTCATAATCTGCATTTTCAAGTTGAAAAACGGACTGTATCAAATTAATCCTATCTTCAATTCCGCGGCCACACGGCAAAGTGGCTTTCTTTTTAAAATTAACGGGGTGCGTGTAGAATGGAAGTTTCAGTTTTTTATGCTCACGCTTAAACCCTATTCTATATTTGGCATTGCTGCCCAGACAGATCATCCTACTTTGAAACTTTGCGTAAGGATCAAAAATTATATCAAATTTTTCACGGCGCATCTCTAAGATGGTTTTGAAAAGATTGGGCAGTTGCTTTAGTTTCTTTTCATCTACGGCAATTATACGGTCAATGTTTGGATTGTTTTCAAGTACGCCAGTAGTATAGTTGTATGCAAAAAATGTGATTTCGCTGTCGGGGAATACTTTTTTGATATTATTGGCAATAACAGAGCTTAACAGCACGTCACCAATTCTTTTGTTCTGTATTACTAGTATTTTCTTCATAAAGATTACCTTCGCAAAATACCTTTTTTGGTTTTATCTTTTTTAAAAATGAAAGAGAATTTTGTTATTCACCCAAAATATGCCCAGATAGCTCCCAAGCTAAGTGACGCCCTGCATAATTTTTCCAAAAATCAGGATTACGTAACCAAGGGGGAACGAAATGTAATAAAGAAAATAAAAATTGGTGGTATTTCTTTAAACRTTAAAAAGTTTAAAACGCCGAACCGTTTTCAATCCGTAGTTTATCAATTTCTTAGGAAAAGCAAGGCAAAACGCTCTTTTGAATATGCCTCCAAATTAATTGCTTTAGATATAAAAACGCCATTTCCGGTAGGATATCTTGAAAATTTTTCCGGTGGTCTGCGAGAGAGTTTTTACGTAAGCGAACACATAGATTATGATTTTGATTTCAGGGAATTGATTCACAACCCGCGGTTTAAAAAAAGAAATGAAGTGCTTAGGCAGTTTACCGAATTTACATTCAAACTTCACGAAAACAATGTGAATTTTTTGGACCATTCCCCTGGAAATACATTAATCCTAGAGCATCAAAAGGACAAATATGATTTCTATTTGATTGACCTGAACCGCATGCGCTTTAAAAATATGTCTTTTGAAAAACGGATGCGAAATTTCCGTAGGCTTTGGCTTTCAAAAACAATGGTGAAAATTATGGCGCAACAATATGCCGAACTTTATGGAAAAACCTATGTGGAAACCCACGCATTAATGAGCAAGTACAGTAGGGAATTTCAAAAAGCGAAGAATAGCAAAAAACTCAGAAGGCGAAAAAGAAAATCTTAAACCGCCACTCCGTATTCGCGCAGAGCATCATTCAAGGAAGTTTTTAAGTTGGTACTCTCCTTACGTTTTCCAATTATCAATGCGCAGGGAACTTGGTATTCCCCAGCAGGAAATTTTTTGGTATAACTTCCGGGAATCACTACGGAACGTTCGGGCACAGAACCTTTGGTCTCCACTGGCGTTTCACCGGTAACATCAATAATTTTTGTGGATGCTGTAAGCACAACATTGGCGCCCAAAACAGCCTCCTTACCTACGCGTACGCCTTCTACCACAATACAGCGTGAGCCTATAAAGGCACCATCCTCAATTATTACGGGAGCGGCCTGCAACGGTTCCAAAACACCGCCAATACCCACACCGCCACTAAGATGAACACCTTTCCCGATCTGTGCGCAGCTGCCCACCGTGGCCCAAGTATCTACCATTGTGCCTTCATCAACATACGCACCAATATTTACATAACTAGGCATGAGGATTACGCCTTTTGAGATATAAGCTCCGTGGCGTGCAACCGCGTGCGGTACTACGCGAATACCCTTGGCTTCGTAACCTGATTTTAAAGGGATTTTATCATGGTATTCAAAGATACCAGCTTCCAAAGTTCGCATTTTTTGAATAGGGAAATAGAGTACGATGGCCTTTTTCACCCACTCATTTACTTTCCAACCATCTGCTGTTGGCTCAGCACAGCGTAATTTGCCTTCATCACAAAGATTGACAACTTCGCGAATGGCGACAATGGTTTCGGTTTCAGTGAGTAAGGAACGGTCTTCCCAAGCTTTTTCTATGGTTTGTTGTAGTTCGGTCATGTGAGTAGATTCTTTTTACAAATATAAAACCTCACATTCAATTAAATGCCCATTTATAGCATACTATTTCCGAAACTCTTATTTTTGCAGTCGTTATGGGAAGAATTTTAGCATTGGATTACGGCAGCAAGCGAACGGGCATCGCCATTACGGACGAGTTGCAGTTGATTGCCTCAGGTTTAACAACAGTTGCTACTTCTGATTTGATGGATTTTCTGAAAAAATACATTCAAACCGAAAAAGTGGAACTGGTTTTGGTAGGCGAGCCGAAGCAGAAAGATGGAACCCCTTCCACTATTGAAGAACAGATTCAGTTGTTTTTAAAGAAATTTTCAGAAGTCTTTCCCGACTTATCAGTGAAGCGCATAGATGAACGGTACACAAGCAAAATGGCTTTTCAAACCATGATTGACAGCGGCTTAAAGAAAAAGCAGCGTCAAAACAAAGCGCTTGTTGATGAAATTAGCGCGACAATAATTTTACAGGAATTTTTATATAATAGATAATTTAATGATACTACCGATTGTAGCGTACGGAGATCCCGTATTGCGTAAAGAGACCGAAGAAATAATGCAAGATTATCCAAATCTGGATAAAGTTCTCGAAAACATGTTTGAAACCATGTACGAAGCCCGTGGCATCGGTCTTGCCGCACCACAGGTAAATCTACCCATACGTCTTTTTATTGTGGATGCAACTCCTTTTGAGGATGATGAGGACCTTACTGAAGAAGAGCAGAAATTTGTTTCTACTTTTAAGAAAGTTTTTATCAATGCCCGAATAATTGAGGAATCTGGTGATGAATGGGCTTTTAACGAAGGTTGCTTGAGCATCCCTGATGTAAGGGAAGACGTGTTCCGCCAGCCAAATATCGTGATGGAGTATGAGGATGAAAATTTTAAAAAACACAAAGAATCTTTCAGCGGAATTGTAGCGCGAATCATTCAACATGAATACGATCATWTTKWMKSKWTTCTCTTTWYYKWNANNCTNYCMSSMWKWMMMWRRSSWTTSATWWWWNASTMRATTGGCAAACATTTCAAAAGGTAAAGTAGGCGTTGATTACCGAATGAAATTCCCCAATGCAAAAAAGAAACGTTAACACGCTTGTTTATATAAACCAAACCAAAGATATTTGCATTCAATAAAACATTTTAAAAGTATTTTATGAGCTTAGAAAAAGTGCTTTCCATTTCAGGTAAACCTGGACTTTATAAATTAAAAACCCAAACCCGTACGGGCTTTCTAGCAGAATCGCTTCTGGACGGAAAGACAATAAACGTTAGCGGTCGCCACAACGTGAGTCTGCTTTCTGAAATTGCCGTATATACTTTGACAGAAGAGGTCCCGCTTCGTGAAGTTTTCAAAAAGATTTCTGAAAAAGAAGGCGGAAAGGAAACCATAAGCCATAAAGCTTCAAAAGAGGAGTTGGAAGAATTTTTCTTCGGCGTCATGCCAGATTATGATGAAGACCGCGTGTATGCAAGTGATATCAAAAAAATAGTGCAATGGTACAATATGCTTATCAATAGCGGGATAAGTGATTTTTCTGAACCTAATGAAGAAGGTGAAAAAGAAGCAGCCGACAAGCCAAAAGAGTCAAAGAAGCCAGCTGCTAAGAAAGCAGTAGCACCAAAATCAACAACCCCAAAAGCTTCTTCAGCCAAAAAAGGCGGTGCCACCAAGAGCGCTGCTTCTCGTAAAACATAGCCAGGAATTTTAAGTTGTATTGTTATATATTAGTAAACAAATCCCTCAATCCTTCACGGGTTTTGGGATTTTTTATTTTTCTGAAATACATAATGAATATAATCCTGAATTCGTGGTTAATTTTTCTACTTTTAACCTGAAACCTGAAACCAATATCAAAAATGAACTCCCGAAAAGAACAACTAAAAGCTTTCGATAGATTACTTTCTATAATGGACGAACTGCGCGAGCAGTGCCCGTGGGATAAAAAGCAAACCATGGCAACACTCCGGCATTTAACCATTGAGGAAACCTATGAATTGGGCGATGCTATTTTGGACAATGATTTACAGGAGGTGAAAAAGGAACTGGGCGATGTGTTGTTGCACATTGTTTTTTATGCAAAAATTGGCAGTGAGACCGATAGTTTTGACATTGCAGATGTGTGCAATGATATTTGTGATAAATTAATTTCCCGCCATCCCCATATCTATGGCGATGTGAATGTTGCCGACGAAGAAGAAGTAAAGCGCAACTGGGAAAACCTAAAGCTAAAAGAAGGTAAAAAAAGCGTTTTGGAAGGCGTTCCAAAATCATTGCCAGCTTTAGTTAAAGCTAGCAGGATACAAGATAAGGTGGCTGGAGTAGGTTTTGACTGGGAAGAGCCGCAACAGGTTTTTGAAAAACTGCAGGAAGAACTTGGCGAGCTGCAACACGAAGTAAATGAAAACAATCAAGAAAAAATAGAATCGGAGTTTGGTGATGTTTTGTTCTCTATGATAAACTACGCAAGATTCTTAAAGGTGAACCCAGAAAATGCACTGGAACGTACCAATAAAAAGTTTATAAAACGCTTTCACTATTTAGAAAGCAAAGCCAAGGAGGTCAATAAATCCTTAAAAGATATGACGCTGGCAGAGATGGATATTTTTTGGAATGAAGCGAAAAAACAGTAAGCAGTGTGCAAAAAAAATGCCGGATATGAATCCGGCATTTTAGTTAATCTTCCCTAACTTCTTTAATWTYTGRMAGKTYCKSSWWMCWRMCYTSARNGYYRCYCTKKGYSKYSYGSMMTKTKYYWKTGCAYTTSMWNTTACCAAAGGATTATTTTCATCCACGTGGTGGAAAAAACCTAAATTGTTTTCCAGTTGGCGAATTTCATCTTTGGTTTCATCAATCTTTTTTGAAATAAAGAAATGCTCATTCTGCAGTTTCCTCTCATCTTCGCGGTTTACAAGCGTATTCAGTTTATTGTCAAATTTGATGAGTTCGGTTTCTTTTTTGCTTAAGTCTAACTTGCCAAAAAGACCGTCTAAAATTTTATTGAACTTCTGCTCAATATTACGCTTGTTATAAGGCACACGACCTATTTCCTTCCAAGCGGTAATATATTCCTTTATCTTTTTCACATCTACCTTGTGGTCGCCGCTCAATTCAAAAGAAGAAAGTTTTTCAAGCATTTGTTGCTTGGCTTCAAAATGCGCCATTTCTTCTTTATTTGCTTCGTTTTTCTGTGCGTGGAGCCGGTCAAAATAGTGGTTACAAGCTTTTTTGAACTTTTTCCAGATTTTGTCACTGTCCTTTCTCGGCACGTGTCCAATGTTTTTCCAATCGTTTTGGATTTTTTTCATTAATGGCGTTGTGGCATCAAAATCTTCGCTGTCTTTATTCTCTTCAGCAATTTTGATAAGGTCACGCTTCATTTCCAAATTATGGTATTGTTCCTTTTTTTGATTTTTATAGAAACTGTTTTTCTGATGGTTAAAGTTACCCGTGGCATCTTTGAAAGCCTTCCAGGTTTCTTTGTTGTTGTTCCGTGGTACTCTTCCAGTGTTGAAAAAAGCATCTCTAAGCTCTTGTACTTTCTTGATTGCATTTTGCCAACCTTGGTGGGTTGGTTTGGCCTCTTCGGTGGCTTTCTTTATAGCTTCAATTATTTCTTTCTTCTTTTCAAGATTGGCCTCAAAATCTTTTTCCATTTCTGCCAATTGTGCTTGGCGCTTATCGTGGATTACTTTTGTGGCCTCACTGAATTTATCCCACACTTCATCACGATATTCTTTCGCCACGGGCCCCACATCTTCTTTCCACATTTTGTGAAGCATCTGTAATTCCCTGAAGGCTTTATTGATGTCTTCTTCCTGCCCCAACTCTTCGGCACGGGTAATAAGTTTTAATTTGGCGTCCAGATTGTGCTTAAAATCCAGATCACGGAACTCACGGTTCAAATGCAGAAAATCATAGAAATTCTCAACGTGGTGGTGGTAGGTATTCCAAACGGTATTGTATTTATCGCGCGGAATAGCTCCTGCAACGTGCCATTTTTCCTGAATTTCTTTAAAGTGTTTGTAGGTGGTGTTTATATTTTCTTCTGCGCCCAACAGCCCTTTTAGCTCTTCTATCAATTCCCAGCGCTTATCTAGATTTGATTGTAGGTCTTTTTTTAGATTTTTATAGTGATTGTTGCGTTTTTCTTTGTAATCAAAATAGAGAGAGTTGAATTCTTTTTTTAGCGGGGTAGTGTAGTGGAAGTCGATAATATTTCCGCCTTCTGCAAGAAACTCTTCCTTTTTATGTTCCAGTTCTTCATTAAATTTACTGTTGAACTCAGACCGAATTTCCTCAACATCGTGTTTTAATTCCTGTATTTTTTTTGTTTTTAAAAGCTTGTCAAGTTCAGCGACCAATTCTTTTTCTGAAAGGGTGCTGTAATCTTTTTGGGCTTTTTCTTCATGGTCTTCTTCATCTTCCTCATCTTCGGAAGAAGCTACTTCTTCCTCATCTTCTCCATTTTCATCGTTCTCTGAAGTTTCAATCTTTTCGTTTGAAGTGGCCTCAATCGTTTCTTTTTCTTTAACTGCTTCTTTTTCGGCGACCATGGCTTCCTCCACAATGTTTTCTTCCATAGCTTTTTCATCAGCCGCATCCTTGCTCTCTGAATTTTCTTCGGAAGTGCTTTTCTCCTGTTGAACTTCTCCAGTTTCAGGCGCAGCTGTATTCTCCCGGGCCGATTCTTCTGGGTTTATAGATGCAGCATTTGTTTTTTCAGTAGCTTCGGTAGCCGGAATTTCTTTTTCGTTTTCTTCCTGAGGCAATTTTTCGTCAGACATTTGTTTCAATGTTTAGGTTCGTTTTTCTTGGACGGTCAAGATACTAACAACTGTGCAATTGGCAAAGCACACAGCGTTTTTTTGAAATTTTTTATATGAAATTTATGAATTCCAGATTGTCCAGGCTTTCATGGCCTGTAGCTCCAGCATAATCAGTCCGTTAGTGGTTGCGGCACCTTGCAATTTTCCACGTTTCAGAAATTCTGTCTCGTCGGGATTGTAGATTAAATCGAAAAGCAAATGATTTTCAGTAAGAAACTGATAGGGAAGGGGCGGACAATCAGCAATATTTGGAAACGTACCCAAAGGCGTGCAGTTGATTATTAACAGGTTGTTTTCAATCACTGTCTTGTTTAAAGCGGAATACTCCAAAATCCTGTTTCCTTTGTTTCGGCTGACAAATTTAAAATCGAATCCTAAATGCTGAAGGGCAAACGCTACTGCTTTTGATGCACCCCCTGTGCCCAAAATTAAAGCCGTTTTTTTTTGAAGTGGCAAAAATGGTTCAAGTGCTTTATGAAACCCAAAATGGTCGGTGTTGTAGCCAGTGAGTTTTCCATTTTCAGAGAATTTAATTGTATTTACAGCACCAATTTTTTCGGCATCAGAAGCCAGGCTATCTAGAAACGGAATGACTTTTTCCTTATAGGGAATAGTAACGTTTAACCCTTTTAAATTTGGTGTATTGGAAATTATCTCAGGAAATTTTTCGATGGAGGGTATATCGAAATTTTCATAGGTAAACGGCAGATTCTCTCTTTTAAATTTTTCAGAAAAGAATTTTTTCGAGAAGGAATAATGAATGTTTTTTCCTATCAATCCAAATTTAGACACGTTGTTTCTTTTTATGGTTATCATACCAGTCCAAGCTAAGCACAATACCGATTCCTATTAATATAAATACAATTGCAAGTATAGTTTCAGAATTTAATTCGGAAGGGAAAAATCGACTGTAACCTCTTATGATTTCTCTTCCGTTGGCGTCAAATTGAATTTGGCCAAGGGCATCCAATTCATATTTTTTTTCTTTCCAAGGCCATACCACACCGAGCGAACCAGCAATAAAACCAATTATTACGGCATAGGTAGCTTTTTTGAATCTTTTTAAAACGTATGCCAAAAGGTGCGATAGTGAGACCAAGCCTACCAATGAACCTAACGAAAAAACAGCCAGAACCTTTAAAAGTTCTATACGCTCTGCGTCATAAACCCAACTGAAATCTCCCTGAAAAACATCAGCAAACGTATCAAATAGTGAATTAACTGAATCTACTAAAAGTAGAACATAATTTCCCAAAAGCATGAGTATAAAGGATCCTGAAAGTCCGGGTAAGGTCATCCCCGAAACGCTTATGATGCCGCAGAAAAATACAAAAAGCAGGTTGCTGTTTTCTTTTGCGGGTTCTAAAAAACTAATAGCAATTCCGGCAGCGACTCCGCAGAGCAAATAGCCAACATATTTGCGGTTCCAATCGCCAAAATCCTTTGCAATAAAATAGATGGAACCGATGATCATTCCAAAAAAAGCACTCCACACGAATAGTTCATAATGTTCAATCAAATAATCCAAAAGCTTGGAAACACTGAAATAACTAATGACCATTCCAAGTATCAACAGGCTTAAAAACTGCCCGTTTGTATATCTGTAAAAACTCTTAAAACGCCCATTAATTAAAAGTTTGAACGCTTTTCTGTTTACTTTTTGAAGGGAATAAATAAATTCTTCGTAAAAACCCGCAACAAAGGCTACAACGCCCCCAGAAACGCCAGGCACCTTGTTGGCAGCACCCATCCCTAATCCTTTTAAGACCAGCCAGGTTTTATCGGAAAAGGAGCGATTTTCGTACACTTTTTTGAAATTGTTTTACTGAGTTATTAAATTAATTGGAATTGCCATCGTCTATAGCTACTTTCTTAACTGCAACTCTTTCCAACAAAAAGATTGTCAAAAAACCAATGATTGCAAAAAGGATTGCATACAAAATCTGTGGATTGCCGTCATAATTTTGTGGGAGTATGCTTTTTTCAATAAAAGGAACTTGTTCCCCGGCATGATTCATTCTGTACTGCAAGACTTCCTTCCAAGGCCAAATCTTATTTAGAGCGCCAACCATAAAACCTGTAAGCACAGCAAGTATTAAATTTTTGTGGTGTTTAAACATCCAGTTTAATGCTCTGGAAAAAACTTTTAAACCAATAACTGCGCCAACGGCAAAAATTAAAAGTTTGACAAAGGCGCCAAGAAAAAGAGAACTGTTCAAAGTTGTGATGCCCTCACCCAATTGGGTTACAATGCCTATTACCGTTGTATATGCTCCAAGAAGTAAAAGAATAAATGCGCCCGAAATGCCAGGAAGTATCATTGCAATAATTGCTATAAAGCCTGCGAAAAAGAGAAACCAGCTACTGTCTGGAGAGCCCACTGGGTCAGCGATGGTTATTAAATAGGACCCCACTGAAGCTACAATCATCGCAAAAATTACAGCCAATCTCCAATGGGTAATTTGTTTGCCTACATACACAATACTGGCAATCACCAAGCCGAAGAAAAACGACCAGACCATAATTGGATAAACCTCCAATAGCCACGTAATCAATTTTGCCAACGAAATAATACTGATTAAAACCCCTGAAAACAGCGCTAAAAGAAATCCAAGGTTGTAGTGCTTCCAAGCCTTTAAAAAACCTTCCTTTTTCCATATTTTGAAAAAGCCGAGATCCAAGTTGTGAATGGTTTCTATCAGCTCTTCATAGATGCCGGAAATAAAGGCGATTGTTCCGCCCGATACACCTGGCACAACATCGGCAGCACCCATGGCGAGGCCTTTTACGGTTACTGTCAAATACTGAAGAAAATTTCTTTGAGGCATAGGTCTATGTTGCTAAAACCCCAAAAATACAGAAATTAAAGCGAAGGATTTTTGTGTTGCTTGATTATTTCCACAACGGTATCCATTTGATAAACTTGAGGAAAAAGTTCTTCAATTATTATCAAATAATCAGGTTCAGATTTTAGTGCGTTTTTAAGGTGAAATGTGCCTTTGTCATTTTCGCTTTGTGTAAAATATAAGCCCGAAAGGCGATATTCTATCTCAGCATGCTCAGGATAAAACTCCAAGGCTTGGTTGAAGTTGTTTATTGCAGCCTCAAATTCACCAAGATTTATTAGAATGTCACCACGAGTCAGCCAAGAATCAATTTCGTAATTGCCCAATTCCAAAGCTTTCCGAAAACCTACCTCTGCTTCCTCAAAATGGTTTAGCTTATTATTTATTTTTGCGTAGCGCTTCCAATATAGCACATTTTCGCTGTCGATATTGATAGCTTTTTCTATATAATAAAGGGCTTTCTGAAATTGCTTGCTTTTTGTATAAAAATCTGTGATAGCTATCCAGCCTTTGTCGAGCAAAGAATCCTCTTCCACACACTTTGAGTAAAATTGGATTGCCATTTCGGCATTGCCCAACTTCTCATAGCATTTCCCAATTCGCAACAATGCATAGGAAGTTGGATCGTCCAACCCTAAGGTTATGGAGTAGCTTTCGATTGCTTCCTCGTATTTTTTTAGTTTTTCCAGTACCTTTCCTTTTTCAAGATATGCACCAATAAAGCGGTCATCGCTTATTATTGCGAAGTCAAAGGCAGCAAGTGCCTTTTTGTAATCTTTAAGTTCATAATACTGTTTGCCCACTTGGTGCCAAGCTACTTCGCAATAGGGGTTTTTGTTCAGAAAATCGTTTAAATAATCAATCGCTGCTTCGTATTCTTCAAGGTATTCAAAGCAGTATATAATATTGTAAAGTGCGGAATAATCTTCTTCNNCNTCTTCCAAACATCTCATAAAGTAATGTTTGGCATTTTCATAATCTTCAAGAAATAAATACTCCATTCCCAGCAAAGAAAGCACATCGGCCTCATCGGCGGTTATTTCTAATGCCTTTTCCAAAAGTGAAATTGCCTCTTTGTGCATATCGCGACGAGAGAAAATATTTGCTTTTTGAATATAAATTTCCTCGTTGCTTTGTTCCAATTGGTACAACTCGTCCAAAAGTTCATCGGCGATGTCCAGTTGGTTTTCAAAAATGTACATTTCTATTTGGAAAAGCTTGAGGTTTGTAGAGGAAGGATGTTGTTCCAGTCCCAACTTGGTCGCTTTCTTGGCAAGTGCAATCTTTCCGTTTTCAAGGTAGTGGTGCACTATTTCTTCAAATTCCTCTGAGTCGAAAAATAGAACGCTGTTGGTTTTCAGCATAGATTCAAATTTTTCCAGCGAGAAGTTGTTATGCTCGTTTGAACTTAATTGCATACGCACGGTTTAACGGTTTCTTCTATTTTAAAGATAATAATGTAATGACAAGTTCAATAGTTATGCCGTGTTTATTGTTAACGAACTTATCAACAGAAAGATAATACATAAAACCCTATAAATAAAGGGGTTGGTGCAAATTGATTAATTTTGACTTGATTTGACTCGATTTAATGCGATTTGAATCAATTTGCATCCTTCTGCAATTTCGTCATTGCTGATTGTCAGTGGTGGCGTAATGCGGATGGCACGACCTTCAAAAAGCAGCCAAAAAAGTACCAGTCCCAATTCTTTGCAGGCTAGGATTACTTCGGTAGCAATTTCTGGGGTTTCCACCATTGCCGCAAGCATCAGTCCCCGACCGCGAACTTCCTTTATTAGTGGATGTTCTAGTAATTTTCTGAAAAGTTTTTCCTTCTGAAGTGTTTGCTCAATAATATCAGTTTCTGTCAATTCCTGAAGGGTTGCTAAAGCGGCAGCTGCAATCACGGGATTTCCGCCAAAAGTGGTAATATGTCCAAGCTTGGGGTTGTCCTGAAGCAGCGCCATAACTTCGTGGGAAGCGGTAAACGCGCCAATTGGCATTCCGCCGCCCATTCCTTTTCCCATCACCAAAATATCTGGCACGATGCCGAAATGTTCAAATGCAAAGAGCTTCCCGGTTCTTCCAAATCCTGGTTGTATTTCGTCTAAAATTAATAGCGTTCCAGTTTCATCACAACGTTGGCGGACTTTTTTAAGATAATCATTCTCAGGCTGAATGAAGCCCGCACCACCTTGAATCGTTTCCAAAATTATAGCCGCAGTTTCCGAAGTTATCTTTTGAAGATCTTCTTCGCTATTAAAATTCAGGGGAAAGCAATCCGGCACTAGCGGTTTGAAAGCGTTTTTGCGCTCTTCATAGCCCATCACACTCATAGAGCCCATGGTGTTGCCGTGGTATGCATTGTTTGCGTATAAAATTTGCGTTCTTCCCGTTGCGCGTCGGACCAGTTTTAAGGCACCTTCAATGGCTTCGGTGCCGCTGTTTACTAAATAAGTGGTGTTTAAGCTTTTGGGAAGATTTTCTGAAAGCAATTTTGCAAGTTCCACAGCAGATTCTTGAATATATTCGCCATAAACCATTACGTGCAAATATTTCTCAACCTGATCTTTTATTGCGGAAACCACGCGCGGATGGCAGTGTCCAAGGGTACAGGCTGAAACTCCCGCTACAAAATCCAAATGCTTTTTGCCGGAAGTATTATAAATATAGCTTCCTTCGGCGTGCGAAATTTCCAATGCCAACGGATGTGGCGTGGTCTGGGCTTGGTATTTGTAGAAATCCTCAGTCATTAGTTTCCGGTTTGAATGGAATCGTTCACTTTCTGCTGAATTGAGTCCCGTTTCGCCTCGCTTTCCAAGGTTTCGGGTTTTGGGTCTTCGGGTCTATTTTGAAGGTCTTTGGGACTTAATTTCGATTCTTCAGGAAGTTCCATTTCATCTTCGGGTATGTCCTCAAAAAATTCGCCTTCGTCCTTCGGCAGCGGGATTCCGGTTATTTTAGGAAGTACGGGTGCTGGTTTTCCTTTAAATAAATCTTCCACGGAAAACAATCGTTCATCACCACGCCATTGAAAGCCAGGGAGTATTCTTGCATTCTCCGGCAACATCGAGGGTGGATATACCTTTCCATCGGCTTTTTTTATAAACCGGATTCCGGTAATCTGCTGTTCTTCCAAGTACATTTGAATGGAACTGGAAACCGTATTGTTTATGCCTACCAACTTCTCATTATCATCTCGWGAATAATAAATTACTTGTGCATTTTTATTGATGTTTACCGTGTCCAATTCATTATTTGTAAAAAGTCCGATAAGCCGTTCGCCCTTGACTTGGTTGAAGCCCATGCTGTCTTTTTGAACAAGGAATGCATTATTGAATACTTTAAGCGTATCCAGTTTGTCAGTAATCGTGTCTGAAAGAATGTGAATGGTATCGCCAATCATTTGGTTCTCGCCGCTCCACAAAACAGGGTTTCGCAATAATTTTGTAATCCCTCTTTTTTCGTTGACGTAGATACTGTCACATTTTCCACTTGTGGGTTCGTCACCTACTTTTCCAGGCTTAAAAAGCCGGGCGCGATAAAAGCCTTTTACAATTCTATTCTCGGGTTTTCCGGTTACCCGCAAGGTATCTGCGTGTACATAAATAGAATCGCCATCGCGAACGGTTATGGCTACTGCCCGCTTCGTAATAAAAACGGAATCTTTTTCACGGAAAACTTCAGCGTAATGACCGCGGATTACACTTTTATTGATAGTGTCCAAAACCCGAATATTGTTGGTGGCAGAGGCAAAACTTTTATTTCGGTCAAAATAAATGCTGTCGCCGTAAAGCGTCCGATTTTCATAATCTACTYTTGAATTTTTTACGAAATAGCCCGTATCGCCGCGGGTGTCATAATATCCACGTTCACAATAAACCGTGCTGGTTTCGCTGACAATAGTTGAAGGACCGTAGAGGTAAGCATCGCCCGTTTCTGAAAAAAAATCGAGTTGGTTGCTGTTAACGGTGTATTTTGGGTTTACGATTTTTACATTTTGAAGAAACTGATATTTTTTACTTTCCGCAAAATACCTTCCGGAACGGCTGGTCAAAACGCTGGCCGTATCCTGCACGGTGCCACCGGTTCTGTAATAGGCTTGTTGTTTTATCCTGTCAAAATAAAGAGYGTCTGTTTTAAGGGTGGTTTTGGGTTCTGTTAAAACCACATCGCCGCTTGCAAAAGCAAATTGAGTATTCCCATTATATTCAGCATATTTGCTGTTCATCGAGACGGTGTCGCCTTGCGTAATCCTTACTTCGCCATAGGCTTTTACGAAATTACTTTTTAGATAAACAAAAGCCTGGTCACACCACATTTCCACACCCTCGTGGACTATGTAAACCTGTCCGGTTTCGTCTTTTGTGTAAATGGCGGCATCAGGAAATTCGGGTCGTAATTCAAGGTAACCGGATTGTATGTCAACCTTTTGCTTTTCTTGCGCGGAAAGATTTATTCCGAAGAAAAAAAGCAACAGGAAAAGTATAAAGGATGATATTTTCAAAAAAGAATTATTTTTCATTAGCAACGAAAATATCAACAGAAAACTTGATTAACGATGGATGGTTTGTTTTCTGTCTGGTCCTACGGAAACAATCTTGATTGGCACTTCCAGTTCTTTTTCTAGAAAATCGATATAGTCGTTCAAGGCTTGGGGCATTTGTGAGGCTTCGGTCATTTTGGTCAAGTCTGCCTGCCAGCCTTTCATCTCGGTATAAACTGGTGTTACATTTTCGGCTTCAATATTATAAGGAAAATGTTGAATTGTTTCACCCTTATAATTATAGGCGGTACACACTTTTAGGGTGTCAAAGCCGCTCAAAACGTCGCCTTTCATCATAATCAATTGAGTMRCRCCATTWAYYWKAAYKGCATAKYKWAGTGCWRSCAAGTCMAACCAGCCGCAACGGCGCGGACGGCCTGTGGTTGCGCCAAATTCATTACCTACACGGCCCATTGTTTCTCCAGCTTCGTCAAAAAGCTCGGTGGGGAAGGGGCCACTGCCCACGCGGGTGGTGTAAGCCTTAAATATTCCAAAGACTTCTTTTATTTTTCCTGGAGCTACCCCTAAACCAGTACAAGCTCCGGCAGCAGTGGTGTTTGATGATGTTACGAAAGGATAGGTTCCAAAATCTATATCCAGCAAAGAGCCCTGTGCGCCTTCTGCAAGAATGGTTTTACCTTTTTGTTGGGCTTGGTGAAGATATTCCTCACTATCAATAAAAGTTAGGGATTTCAATACTTCAACCGCTTTGAAGAATTCCGCTTCAAGGTCTGCCAAATCGTACTGTACATCCACATTGTAAAAATCAATCATCGCTTCGTGCTTATCTGCCAAAGCGCGGTATTTTTCTTGCCAGTTATCCATTTCCAGATCGCCGACGCGAATACCATTGCGACCTGTTTTGTCCATATAAGTTGGGCCAATGCCCTTAAGGGTTGAACCAATTTTTGCTTTACCCTTAGAAGCTTCGGAAGCAGCATCAAGCAAGCGGTGTGTTGGTAAGATAAGATGCGCCTTACGCGAAATCAATAGGCTTTTTTTAAGATCTAGGTTGAATTTAGCAAGGTTGTCTAATTCTCTTTTGAAAATTACGGGATCAATAACAACCCCGTTACCCACTAAATTAATGGTTCCGTCATGAAAAATTCCACTGGGAATAGTATGAAGCACATGCTTGTGACCATCAAATTCCAAGGTATGGCCCGCGTTTGGCCCGCCTTGAAAACGTGCGATTATATCATAGTTTTTTGTCAGGACATCGACAATTTTTCCTTTGCCTTCGTCGCCCCATTGCAATCCAAGTAGTAAGTCTACTGCCATAATTTTTATTGATTGTTCCCGTCATCGTTTGTGGCGGGTGTTTTTTTATTTCCGTAGAAATAAAGTGAATGGTTGGTTATTTCTATATTAAAAACCTCTTCGATGGTTTTTTTGATACTGTGTATTCTTGGGTCGCAAAACTCTATCACCTCTCCGTTTGAAAGAATAACATGGTCGTGGTTGCGATCAAAGTATGATTTTTCGTAATGCGCCTGATTCTGGCCAAACTGGTGTTTGCGTACCAAACCGCACTCTAAAAGCAATTCAATAGTATTATAAAGCGTTGCACGGCTTACACGGTAATTTTTATTCTTCATATTTATGTATAGCGACTCTATATCAAAATGGTCGTCGTGGTCATAAATTTCCTGGAGAATGGCATAGCGTTCCGGCGTTTTACGGTGTCCTTTTTCTTCAAGAAAACCTGTGAAAACGTTTTTTACAATAGCTTGATTGTTTATATCTGTTTTTGAACTCATAATTAAGGTTGCAAAGTTACTTAAAATTTATGCTCTAGTAACTTTATCAATTCCGTTTATTTTTTTGATGTTTTCCACAAGATTATTAAGAATAGACTTGTTTTTTACTACAACCACAATCTTGCCCGTAAAAACCCCATCATTACTATCGAAATGGACGCTTTTCATATCTATGTGAAGGTTGTTTGAGATCACTTTTGTCACTTCGTTTACTAAACCTATTGTGTCAATTCCCGAAATGTTCAGCACGGCTTTAAATTCGCGTTGCGTACTATCAATCCATTTGGCGGGCATAATGCGGTAACTATAATTGCTCTGAAGCTGCAGGGCGTTTGGACAGTTGGTTTTATGGACCTTTATACCTTCGTTTACGGTTACAAAACCAAAGACATCATCGCCTGGGATGGGGTTGCAGCAGTTTGCCATTTTATAATCCAATTTGTCTTCGTTTTTGCCGAATACAAGTTGGTCAAACTTTTCTGTAATCTCTTCCTTGTTTACGTCTTCGGGCTTGTCTGGTTTTCGGATTCTATTTTTGAAGAAGCTAATAAAGGCGTTGCTTCGCGACGCGGCAAAATCCTTCAGTTTTTGGTTGTCAATAATTCCTGCGCCCACGCGGTAGTACAAATCCAGACTCGTTTTCACTTTAAAGAAAACCACAAGCTGATTGATCGTAGTATCGTCCAGGTTTATTTTTAAAGACTTTAATTTTCTTGCCAGAACAACCTTTCCTTCTTCGGCAAGTTGTTTCTTTTCATCTTTTAATGAAGATTTTATCTTGGAACGTGCGCGGCCCGTTGTTGCGTAATTTAGCCAGTTGGCGGTAGGCTTCGCATTTTCTGAAGTAATAACTTCTACCTGGTCGCCACTTTTTAGTTCGTGGCTCAATGGAACCAATTTTCCGTTAACCTTTGTACCGCGGGTGTGCATCCCAATTTCCGTGTGAATATGAAACGCGAAATCCAATGCCGTTGCGCCTTTAGGTAATGAATACAGGTCTCCTTTTGGCGTAAAGACGAAAATTTCCTTGGCGTATAGATTCAGCTTGAATTCTTCTACAAAATCTACGGCGCTTATTTCCGAATTTTCCAGCGTGTCTTGCAGTTTGTTCAACCAGTTTTCAAGTCCGCCGTCGTCCTTTTCCTTGTTTTTGTATTTGTAGTGCGCAGCAAACCCTTTTTCAGCAATTTCGTTCATGCGTTCGCTGCGAATTTGTACTTCTACCCAACGGCCTTTAGGACCCATTACGGTAATGTGAAGTGCTTCGTAACCTGTTGATTTTGGTGAGGAGATCCAGTCGCGCAAGCGTATTGGGTTGGGGCGGAAATGATCTGTAACAATAGAATAAATCTTCCAGGCGAAGAATTTTTCGTTTTCGGGCGTGCTTTTGTAAATAATTCGCACGGCAAATTTGTCATAAACTTCATCAAAGCTCACGTTTTGTGCAAGCATTTTCCTTCGTATGGAGAAAATGGATTTTGGCCGCCCCTTTATTTCGTATTCCAGATTCTCGGAATCCAGTGAATTTTTTATCACCTTGTTGAAGGCTTCAATATAAGCATCCTGTTCTTCCTTGCTTTCCTTTATTCGGCTTAAAATATCAGCGTAAACGTCAGGTTCAGTGAATTTCAAACCCAGATCCTCCAGTTCGGTTTTTATATTATAAAGTCCGATCCGGTGGGCAAGTGGGGCGTATATGTAAAGGGTTTCCGAAGCGATTTTCCGCTGCTTGTCTGTGGGCATGCTGTCCATGGTTTGCATATTGTGCAGCCTGTCAGCAATTTTTATGATGATTACTCGAATATCCTCATTAAGCGTTAATAGCATCTTTCGGAAATTTTCGGCCTGCATGGAAACGTCTTCAGACATGGAGATGTGTGCAATCTTCGTCAGGCCGTCCACAATCCGCGCTACGGCGGTACCGAACAGGCGCTCAATATCATCTAACTTATATTCTGTATCTTCCACAACATCGTGCAAAAGTGCTGCGGCGATGCTGGTAGCATCCAGGCCGATCTCTGAGGCCACAATTTTTGCAACGGCTATAGGGTGAAAAATATATGCTTCGCCACTTTTGCGGCGTTGCTCTTTGTGAGCATCAACAGCAAGGTCAAACGCACTGCGAATCAGTTTTTTATCATCCTTGGTAAGGGTTCTGTAACTGATCTTTAATAGTTGTTTATACTGCTTTGCGAGCTCTTTTTTCTCTTCTTCTATTGCGGCTTCTGTCATAAATCTAAAAGTACTGATAAGTAATTTAATTGGCAAGAAAAATAAGGTGTAGTGWAYSWWKSWACWRRMMYWYWKWANTKKAMWAATTTAATTAATAAAAGCACTTCGTTATAGTACAGAATGTGTTTTTGCCATTTTAATTTTTAATAATAAAAAAAGAATTGACATAGTTGATGTAAAAACTAGTATTCCCTGTGAAACCCTTGGCTTCTATGAAGTTTTTTATCTTAAGCCATTCAGAAAAATAATTTGATGTTTTATAACCATAAATTTTCGTAATATGATTTTTAGCTACTTTATAACCAATCTACAAAAACACTTTATTTACAAATTTAATTATGTTTTTTCTTTGTAGTAACTGCAAGGATAAAATATCCAATTAATCCTGAAAGCAGAGAGCCGATAAGAATGCCTATTTTTGCAGAATCCAGATATTCTGAAGCCCCCTCAAAGGCAAGGCTGCCAATAAAAATAGCCATGGTAAAACCCACCCCGGCAATAAAGGAAACCCCCAAGACATGACGCATTGTTATTTCTTTTGGAATTTCAATCCACCGCAGTTTTTTCGCCATAAAAATCAAACTGGTGATACCTATGCTTTTTCCAACTACCAAGCATAGAACTATGGTAATAATAAGTGCTCTGTCCAGCACAGCAGCCGTAGTAAGTACTACCCCTGCATTGGCAAGCGCAAAAAGTGGAATGATAAAATATGCCACCCAATCATGTAGACGGTGCTCCAAGTGCTGTAATGGCGATTGGTATTTAGAGGTCCAATCTTCAAGGTTATCTATTTCTTCAATTTGGATTTCAGAAAGAACGGGTTTTGTTTCCTCGGGGTTATTTTTAATTTTTTCTGAAAGGCTGCTTAAGGTTGCAATAAATGTTTCAGTATTTATTTTTTGCCGAAGCGGGACAGAAAACGCTAAAAGCAGTCCGGCAATGGTGGGATGTATGCCGCTTTTCAGAAATAGAAACCATACCGCTGCACCTACCAATACCAGTAAAAATTTAGAATAATACCCCTTATGCGAAAGCAGGTAAAGCACTGCCAGTAATATTACGGCGGCCATCAGCATAGATGTTTGGATGTTTCCACTGTAAAAAATGGCGATTATGAGTACCGCGCCCATATCGTCAATTATGGCGAAGGCAGTGAGGAAAATTTTGAGCGCCATTGGCACTTTATCTCCCAACAATTTAAGAATTGCCAGGGCAAAGGCAATGTCGGTAGCGATAGGAATGCCCCATCCGCGGGTGGTTTCAGGATTTTGGTTGAGAAATATAAACAATAGAACGGGAAAGACCATTCCGCCCAAGGCACCAACTAGTGGAAAGACTAATTTTTTTGTTGAATTAAGTTCGCCGACCAAAAACTCCCGCTTTATTTCCAACCCTATCACAAAAAAGAAGATAGCCATTAACAGATCGTTTATCCAAAGCAGGAGGGGTTTGTAAAGCTGAAATCCGGTAAAACTGAAACCTATTTTACTTTTCCAAAGTGAAACATAGCTTTCGGCAAAAGGAGAATTTGCCCAAACGAGCGCCACAAGAGTTGCGAAAATGAGCAAAATGCCACTAAAACTTTCAATCTTGGTGAATTTTTGAAAAGGTGTTAATATTTTAGTGGTCAGCATAGACTGGTTTAAAAATTAAAAAAGGTAATCAAGTTTAACTGGTCTCGGTTTTTCCCCCCAGAAAGAAATTGATTCAAGTACCCTATTTCAAATTTTAAAGAGGCGTTCAGTTTATATCCTAAGCCAGAATAGAGCCTGTTTCTGTCAAAAATAGTGTTTTTCGTATTCAGGAAAATTTCATTGTAGGCAGATAGGTAAATGGTCTTGTCAATCAATTCGTTCTTGTTCAACGGTACATTCAGACCCAAAAAATAGCGGAAGCGAAGTTTAAAATCATCTTCAACAAAACGTTGCTCAAATCTATATCTATGTTGAACACTTACGCGGCTTATTTGCTGCCTGCTAATAAACTGTTGGTAAATTCTATGCTCATTTACAGCGTTTTTCTCATTTGTTGTACTAACGTAATTTTCACTTAAAATATAACCGTAACCCAAAAGTAGATTATTGTTGTTTTCGGTAAGATTATAACCTAGACCGGTGCGTAACAGTAGTTGCTCCAAATCGCCAATGGCGTTATAGTTTCTGTATTGAACTTCATGGTGCAAGTTCCATTTGTTGTCTATTTTTTTATTTCCGAAATAAATAATCCAGTTTCCGAAGTTACTGTCTTGGCCAACAGCAAAAAGAGGTAATAGAAAAGCCAATAAATATAAACGATTCTTCATTCCATATTTTTTTAAAAGTTTTATTGAAATTTAAAATGATACAAAAAAGGAGAGTGGCCAATTATGCTAAAAAAACAAACTAATCTAAATCAATGCATTTGTTTTGACCACTCTTTTTATAGGTTATTCAAAAAAGGTTACCTTTCCTGTAGATAGGTCATATGTTGCTCCAACAATTTTAATCTCACCTTTTTTCTGCATCTCTGCCAATACTGGACTTAGGTCAAGGGTTTTATCAATATTTAGAATTACGTTTTTATTTGAAACTGCTTCCACAAACTCCTCGTTTTGAGAGTTTCTGATTGTTTGGTCTTGTGGCATTTCCACAGCGTTTATTGCCGGTTTTATATTTTTGAGCATTGCTGTTATATTTCCAAGCTCGGCATTGTCAATAGCACCCCTCACAGCACCGCAGTGCTTGTGACCCATAATGATTACAAGTTTGGCACCAGCTACTTTGGTGGCGAACTCCATACTGCCCAGTAAATCTTCATTTACAAAGTTTCCTGCAACACGGCCGACAAATACATCGCCTATCCCTTGATCAAATAAATCTTCAACGGGTACGCGGCTGTCCACACAACTTAATACAATAGCCTTCGGGTATTGGGCCAATGCAGTTTTTCGTATTTGTTCTCCGTGATTTCGGCTTGTAGTTTGTTGATTTACAAATCGCTCATTGCCGGCCTTGAAATCATCTAAAACCATTTGTGGTGTAAGTTTATCTTGTTTCTCTTTTGTCATAACTGCAGTAACTGCTTCAGATACTTCAGCAGCGTCCTCTACGGTTACGGTTTTTTCTTCTTTCTCAGTGGTTTCCTTACAGGAAAACAGTAGTGAGGTACTAAGTAAAATTGTTAGTGCAAGGGGTAATGTAGTTTTCATTTTATGATGTTTTAGATTTTATTTTTTTTTAATTGGGACAAATATAAATATACTTTTTTAAATAATAGTAAAACTATTATAATAAAAAGTATAAATATTTTAAGGTTACGTTTGACTATCATTTCAAATTGTTTTAGTTTTGTTTTTTGAAATAACCCTTATATGGCAATTGCAATAAAAATTTCCCTGAATGAAGGTATCTATCTGAGAGATCCACAGGATTCTCCTTTAGGCAGAAACATTATTAAGCACAGTATCTTACTCATTGAGGATATTGGTTTTGAGGCATTTAATTTTAAGAAGTTAGCTCAGGAAATGAACTCTACCGAGGCTTCCATCTATCGTTATTTTGAAAATAAACACCTTTTGCTTATCTATTTGGTTTCTTGGTATTGGGAATGGGTTTCCTATCTTATCCGAATCAATACTTTAAACATTGAAGACCCCAAAAGGAAACTTGAAATAATTATTAACTCTTTCGTTTCTGCCTCGTTGGACAATCCTTCCACAGAGTTTGTAAACGAGAGCAAACTGCACAACCTTATTATTGCTGAGGGCACGAAGGCTTACCATACAAAGGAGGTGGATGATGAAAATGGAAAGGGATTTTTCAAAAACTACAAGCAGCTTATAAATATGGTTGCTGGTGTGATCGCGGAAATAAACCCAACTTTTAAATATCCATATGCGCTGGCCAGCAACTTGTTTGAAATGTCTAATAATCACATTTACTTTGCGAAGCATTTGCCTAGGCTCACGGACATTCAGGTAAGTGAAAATAAATATTCAGAAGTAGAAAAAATGTTGAATTATTTTGCAGCAAAACTATTAGGCTACGAAATATAATTCCAAATATTCCGGTACTTTACCAGTTGCGCGTATGTATTTTTAATGGGAATATTCTCTTCAGAAGAAAGGTGTGGATCTGTTTTTAATGTTTGGACAGCGTAGCTTCGGGCAATTTTCAATATTTCCGAATCTTTTACGATGTCTGCAATACGAAGATTTAGCACGCCACTTTGTTGTGTGCCCATCAAATCGCCTGGGCCGCGTAGTTTAAGATCTACTTCGGCTATTTCAAAGCCGTCGCTGGTTCTAACCATCGTTTCCAATCGCGTTTTGGCGTCAGCCGAAAGTTTGTGGCCGGTCATTAAAATGCAATAACTCTGCTCCGCGCCACGGCCCACACGTCCGCGCAGCTGGTGGAGCTGCGAAAGCCCGAAACGTTCCGCACTTTCAATAATCATTACGCTGGCATTTGGAACATTTACACCAACCTCAATAACGGTAGTGGCGACCATAATTTGCGTTTCGCCCTTAATAAAACGGTTCATTTCATATTCCTTATCCGCCGGTTTCATTTGTCCGTGCACGATGGAAACTTGATAATTTGGTTGCGGAAATTCGCGCACAATACTTTCATATCCATCCATCAAATCCTTATAATCCATCGTTTCACTTTCCTGTATCAAAGGGTACACAATATATACCTGTCGGCCCTTGGAAATTTCATCTTTTATAAAGCGAAAAACCTTCAGTCTATTTGCATCAAAACGGTGCACGGTTTTTATGTCTTTTCTGCCTGGCGGAAGCTCATCAATTATGCTGATATCAAGGTCGCCATAAACGCTCATGGCGAGGGTGCGGGGGATGGGGGTGGCGGTCATAACAAGTACGTGTGGCGGGTACTCGTTTTTGTGCCATAATTTGCTGCGTTGCTCCACGCCAAAACGGTGTTGCTCATCCACAATTGCAAGTCCTAAATTTTTAAATTTTACCTTATCTTCCAATAGCGCATGGGTACCTATAAGAATGTCCAATTCGCCATTTTCGAGTTCTTCATGAATTTCCCTCCTTTTTGAAGTTTTAGTTGATCCTGTTAATAGTTTAATACTGATATTCAATTTATTACACAGTTCGGCTAAACCCTTATAGTGTTGTACTGACAAAATTTCAGTAGGCGCCATTAAACAGGCTTGAAAACCGTTGTCAAGTGCGATTAACATTGACATTAGCGCCACTATTGTCTTTCCCGAACCCACATCGCCCTGCAAAAGTCGGTTCATCTGGGCATTGCTTCCTAAATCATTTCGAATTTCCTTGATTACCCGCTTCTGTGCCTCGGTCAATTCAAAGGGTAAATGATGCTTAAAAAAAGTGTTGAAATTATGCCCGATTTTATCAAAAGTGTAACCCTTAATTTTCGATTTATGGATAAGATTTTTCCGGATCAATTGCAATTGGATATAGAACAATTCCTCAAATTTTAATCGATATTGTGCCCGCGCCAAATGCGTTTGACTTTTGGGAAAATGTATGTTGAAAAGCGCCTCCTTTTTGGAGGCCAATTTCAGCTGTTCCAAGAGTGGTTTTGAAAGGGTCTCCGCAAAGGCATTTTTGCTTTCCAAAAACAGCTGTTGCATAAGTGAATTTATCACTCGATTTGTAATGCCGCTGTTCGCTAATTTCTCAGTGGAAGGGTACACTGGTTGCATTGCCGAACGGATACTTTTTTCATGCGCCTCCAGCAATTCCATTTCTGGGTGCGGCATTGAGAAACTTCCGTTGAAATAATTCGTTTTTCCGAAGATTACATAGGGAACATTCAACTTCAAATTTTCCCGAATCCATTTTTGACCTCGAAACCAAACCAATTCCATACTTCCGGTTTCATCCATAAAAGTGGCGACCAGTCTTTTTCCGCTTTTTTGTTCTACGGTTTTAATGTGCGTGATTTTCCCGATAATCTGAACTTCCGCATTGGTTTGCTGTAACTGCGCAATTTTATAATACTGTGTTCTATCGAGGTAGCGATTTGGAAAAAGATTTAACAAATCTTGAAAAGTATGGATGCCAAGCTCCTTTTTAAGCAAATCAGCCCGGTTTGGGCCGACGCCTTTTAGGTAATCTATAGGAGTTTKCAGGAAATTGGCATTCATAAAACGAAAATACTTAATTCCCGCGAAGGCGGGATTCCCATTGGTTGAAAATTTGTAATTTGCTTTCGCTAATTAAATTGCCCTTCACCAAAATGAAAAAGTTTCTTATTGCCTTTCTTTTTTCAAGTTTCACGGTATTTGCACAGCAGACCGATTTTGTGGATTTTTTGAAGATTGAGGCAAAAGTCTATCCATACTTTATGGATAAAACACAGATTGCTTTAAAAGCCTCTTTTAAAATATTAAAACCTACAGATTCTATTTTTTTAGATGCAAAAAATATGGAAATCGGAGTAGATACTATTAATGAAAACATTTCAGTAAATTATAAAGATGATAAAATCTGGCTTTCTTCAACAAAATATGAAATAGGAAAAATTTATTCCGTTCAATTTAATTGTATTGTTAAACCTAAACAAACTTTATACTTCTTTGGAGATGAAATTTGGACACAAGGTCAGGGAAAATA
The DNA here is from genome assembly GCA_002733915.1 of Aequorivita sp. Taxonomy (GTDB): domain Bacteria; phylum Bacteroidota; class Bacteroidia; order Flavobacteriales; family Flavobacteriaceae; genus Aequorivita. The sequence continues at coordinate 61,736 of NVXN01000001.1, read as the reverse complement.
CACTTCACATTGGCTACCGAGCATTGACGATGTAAATGAAAAAATTGAATTTGACATTACAATTCTTGCGCCTGAAGACAAAACAGTAATTGCTAATGGAAAGCTTTTAAAAATTGAAAAAGATTTTGATGAAAAATATTGGCATTTCGATATGAAAGAACCCATGTCCAGTTATTTGGTTGCTTTTGCCATTGGCGATTTCAATAAAAAAGAGCTCGTTTCAACTTCCGGAATCCCTATTGAATTGTATTATAAACCTCAAGATTCACTAAAAGTAGAGCCAACCTATCGCTACAGCAAACAGATTTTCGATTTTTTGGAAAGTGAAATAGGAATGCCTTATCCGTGGCAAAACTACAAACAAGTTCCGGTGCGCGATTTTCTGTATGCAGGAATGGAAAACACCACAGCCACTTTTTTTTCCGAAGCCTTTGTGGTCGATTCCACAGGGTTTAACGATAGAAACTACGTAAACGTAAACACCCACGAGCTGGCCCACCAATGGTTTGGCGATATGGTTACCGAAACCGCAAATGAGGACCATTGGCTGCAGGAAGGTTTTGCGACCTATTACGCACTTTTGGCCGAGAGAGATATATTTGGGGAAGACTATTATTACTGGCAATTGTACCAAACCGCCGAGCAATTAAAAGCAATGAGCGACGAGGGCAAGGGCGAATCATTGTTGAACCCAAAAGCGAGTTCGCTTACGTTTTATCAAAAAGGAGCTTGGGCGCTTCATATTTTGCGGGAACGGATAGGGGATGAGGTTTTTAGAACGGCAATCAAAAACTATTTGGAAAAATATAAATTCAAAAATGTTTCTACCGATGATTTTTTGAGTGAAGTGAGAGCTGTTTCGCAAGTTGATATTTCAGATTTTGAGAAGGATTGGTTACAACAGACCGCCTTTAAAGCCGAAGAAGCATATCAATCGTTACTGAAATCTTCTTTTATCAAAAAATATTTTGAAATCTCTGCGCTGCGGGCGATTCCTTTTTCGGAAAAGAAAATTCCGCTGAAAACGGCGCTCACCTTCCCGAATGATTTTATAGGGCAGGAAGCCATCTATCAGTTGGCGGATGAGCCTCTTTCTGAAACGCTTCCGCTTTACAAGACAGCTTTTGAAAGTAACAATTTGTATGTTCGTCAAGCTGTTGCGCTTTCACTACAATCCATATTGAAGGAACTTCAATCGGAATATGAGAGTCTGCTGAACGATGCTTCCTATGTTACAATAGAAACCGCGCTGTATCAATTGTGGATGCAATTTCCAGAGAAAAGAACCAAATATCTCAACAAAACAAAAGGAATTGAGGGTTTTCAGAATAAAAATATTCGGCAGTTATGGCTCGCTTTGGCTTTACTTACGGATAACTATGAAATGTCTGAAAAAGAGAATTATTTAAAGGAATTGAAGAATTATACTTCCCCAGATTACAGTTTTGAAATTCGCGAAAAGGCTTTTGAGTATGTAAACGAACTTCAGCTTTGGGATTTGGAAACACTTAAAAATCTTGTGGAAGCAACGGTTCACCCAACTTGGCGTTTTGAAAAATCATCAAAGGCTTTAATGAATAGTTTGCTTCAAAATGAAAAGTATCATGAACAGTTACGGGTTTTGGGTCGGCAGGTTTCAGAAAAGGCGGCCAATTATTTAAATTCAATCATAAAGGAATGAGGGCGTTGGTAATATCTGGGGGAGGTAGCAAAGGTGCTTTTGCGGGCGGCGTGGCACAGTATTTAATGGAGAAACTGCACCACAATTACGATCTTTTTGTAGGCACCTCAACTGGCAGTTTGCTCATTTCCCATTTGGCGCTGGACAAGGTGGAAAAAATTAAGGAAGTTTATACTTCGGTAAACCAAAAAAGTATTTTTAATAGTTGCCCCTTTGTGATAAAGGAAGATAAATTTGGCGGCAAGCAGATTGCCATCGACCATTTTACGGTACTACGGAATTTTTTGAAAGGAAAGAAAACCTTTGGCGAAAGTTTAAATTTACGAAAGCTAATTGAAAATACGTTTACGGAAATCGAATTCAATAACTTGAAAGCTTCGGAAAAGGAAGTGGTTGTAACAGTTTCAAACCTTTCACTGAACCAAGTGGAATATAAAAGTGTGAATGATTTTGAGTATCAGGATTTTTTGGACTGGATCTGGATTTCTTCAAATTTCACCCCTTTTATGAGTCTTGTGAAAAAGGACGGCTGTGAGTATGCTGACGGCGGTTTTGGAAGCATGGTTCCCATTGAAGAGGCGATTAACCGTGGCGCAACCCATATTGATATAATTGTCTTGGAGACGGAGATTACCTATTACAACCGGCTTCCCTCAAAAAATGTGTTTTCGTTGCTTACCAATATGCACAACTATATGGCGGATCGTATTGAGAAACAGAACATCCGCATTGGAAAATTTGTCGCGACAAATAAAGATGTTATTATCAATCTTTATTATACCCCTACGGTTTTGACTACAAATTCTTTGATATTTGATAAGAAAATGATGACAAAGTGGTGGGAACTCGGCTTTCGATACGCTGATCAGAAAAATAATGCATTAAACGAAATTCGCACAAAAGACGATTGATTTTCCTACTTTACTAAGAGGGATTTCCCCCAAATTTTCAGGGTTTTCCCTGTATTTTTGATGTAAGGTATATTTAGACTGTTAATAATCAACTCTTTTGCTTTATCTTCACTTTGCTTTTAAGAAGAGGACATTTTTAAGTTCATCTTATTGTGACTAATTTTATACTACAACTCTAAAACCAATTCAATATGAAAACACAAATCATTCAAACTGTACTTTTATTAATTAGTATCAATTTAATGCTTTTTAGCTGTCAAGATATATCTACCCATAACGAATCCCCGTATGAAGGTCCACCGAAAGATCACATAATTTCTGTAGATCGCGCCCAGGAAATGTATGATGCCTATTCGCAAAGACGCGTGCCGATACTTCAAAAATACGAAGATAGTATTGCAGCAGATGGTTCAAAATTTACTCCTACCCGTTATGCTGAATATGACTTGAAAACTATAAAACAGTACATCGCTTATATTGAACATGAGGCTAATGAAGCTAATGTGGACATACAAACATTGCGGTTCTATCTTTCAAACTATCCCGCTAGTGATAAATTTCCCAATGGGGATGTAGTTAAATTTCCAAAAAGAAATAGTTTTTTTGTAGTGCCCACTATGGCTTATGAAGGAAAAAATGTTGGCTTTTACCTTGAAGATATTGACGGTGTTTATACTGCCCTGCCTATAAATAGGAATGGTTTACGAGGGAAAGACGAAAATAAAATGCGTGATGAACCCCAAGGTAATGTGAATGAGGCTGGATTTTTTATTTCCGCTGCCCCAACCCTCCAAGGAGGTGGAACAACTAGTATTATTTTTAACGAAGGCAATATCACTCCTCCTCCAGCAGGCGCAAATGATTTTGGAGATGATAATTAAAACATTCTTGAACTTTGAATTCATTTTTAGAAAGTATGCAATATGCCCACATGGCACTCTATGCCATCGTGTTTATTATTTCAATTGTTAAATTTCCGCTTTATAAAGATTCTGCTTTAAGGCTATTGCCTATTATATTACTGTTTACCCTTTTGGCAGAAGCTTTGGGAATGTATATAAAGTATATATTTGGCCMTCCAAACGCCATTATTTATAATATATATTACTTCTTTTATTTTTCGTTTTTCTATTATATTTTTTTGAAGATAATTGATGAGAGAAAATTTAAAACACTTATTWAASYMWRTATRKCARWWTMTKSSTYSWWWTAWRCRGRMKAWTKSWWKKTANYRKATYTKMWRWWTWRAKGKKTTATTATTTCCTATATGGCCGGTGCCGGAATTTTGGTTTTTTGCATTATTCTCTATTACGTACATATTTTACAGTCATCCCGGGTACTTGTTATAAAAAACGATTTACTGTTTTGGGTAAGTGTGGGACTATTTTTGTTTTATATTGGCTATATTCCCATAAAAATCATTAGAACTTGGTTTTATAAACCCGATAGTTTCTTTGAGATTTTACTTGTAATACAGTTTTCGCTCATAATCATTATGTATTTGTTTTTTTTGACAGGATTTCTATGGATGAAAAAGAAATCATAATAATTGCGGCAATAGCCATTCCGGTAACTTTAGTAATTATTGTTATCGTGCTCTTCAGTGTTTTTTCGCGTAGAAAAAACCGTTTGTTGCAGGAGCAGGAAAAAGCAAAAAAAGCATTCGACCGCGAATTGGCAGAATCACAAATAGAGATTCGCGAGGAAACTTTGCGAAATATTAGTTGGGAATTGCACGATAATATTGGGCAGTTGATGACCTTGGCCAAAATACAAGCCCAAATGGCACAAGAAAGACCCGAAATGCTAAATGAAGTTTCTGAAACTATAGGCACTGGCATTGATGAATTGCGGGCGCTTTCAAAATTGATAAACCCGGAAGCACTAAAAACCCTAAGCCTACAAGAAGCTGTAAGCCTGGAAATAGAGCGATTCAACAGGCTTAAATTTATTGCTGCTGAATTAAAGGTTCAAGGAACTGTAAGGCCCATTGAGAGTAATACCCAGATTATTCTTTTTAGAATATTGCAGGRGTTTTTTTCAAATACGATAAAGCATTCCAGAGCTTCGACATTAAAGGTAGTTCTGAATTATGCTGATAAATATTTGATTATTTCTGCAGAAGATAATGGAGTGGGTTTTGATAAAACTGATAATTTTATGGGAATTGGACTTAAAAACATGAAAACGCGTGCCCAATTGATCAATTCAACATTGAAAATCAATTCTGTAAAAGACCAAGGCACAGCACTGCACCTTAAATATAATTTTGTGTGAATTTTGAATCAATTTACATATAAGAAATACCTGTTGCAAAATGAATTATTCCGTAGTAGTAGTAGACGATCATTTCTTGCTCTCCCAAGCCATTGGTGGATTGGTTCAAGGATTTAAAAATTTTAATGTGCTTTTTTTATGCAAAAACGGCAAGGAACTGCTTGATAAACTTAATAATCCAAAAAACATTCCAGATTTGGTTCTTATGGATATAAAGATGCCTATTTTAAATGGAATTGAAACAACTGAGATTCTTAAGAAAAAATTTCCGAAGGTAAAAGTACTAGCCCTTTCCATAGAGGAAGATGAATATACAATCCTGAAAATGCTAAAGGCCGGAGCTAGCGGGTATTTAATGAAGGATACAAAAAAAAATATTCTTGAAAAAGCTTTAATTGAAGTAATGCAAAAGGGTTATTATTACACAAATACTGTTTCACAAATTCTTATTGATTCTTTGGAAAATGAAATAGACACAGATTTAAAAGAGAAGGAAATTGAATTCATAAAACTTGCTTGTACCGATATGAGCTACAAAGAAATTGCAGATGCCATGTGCTGCAGCTATAAAACCGTGGAAGGCTATAGAGATTCTGTTCACAAAAAGCTAAAAATTAAAAACAGAATCGGGCTCGTGCTCTTTGCTATACATCACAATCTATTCACACCTTAAAAAAGCTCGCCAACCTCTTTTTTTACGTATGCCATAGCCTTTTGCGATGGTGTAACCTCTTCCATAAAATTCTGTAATAATACTTCCCGCATTTTGTCTACATTTCCATCCTTTTCGTGCATTGCTCCTTGGCGTATGGCATGTATAGTGGCATTTTTAGCGGCATTTACAATGTTCCAACATTCAGGGGTTACGTAAATTTGCTGTGTTAAGTTATGGTCATATTCCTGTTCAATATTTTTCACCAACAAGTTTTCATAATCGTCTTTGGAATCTGAAAAGGGTTTCACACGAACCAAAAGTTTATTGGGGTCTATGCGCTCCAAAAAGAGCGTAATGCGCTCATAAGCTTGTAAACGAAGGGGCAAAACCTGTTTTTGCGCTTCCTTTTGGACTAAGTACCTTCGGCGGCCCTCTTCATTAGCCGTGTGGCCTTTAAAGAAAAAATAAGCGATTATTCCCACAACAATTGCGGGCAATAAATAGGCTGCATAACTAATAATTTGGGTTGTTTCTTCCATCTGAGATTAAAATATTGGCAAACTTAATGTGTTTTTAGAATTTTGGCAATAGTTACTTTTTTATTATGCTAAATTATCAGTAGCGCACCTTATTTTCTCTCTTCATCGCCTTCACTTCTTTTTTCGCTTGTTTTTCATGGTAATTGCCACCCAGGTGATTGCAACTTGATATTGCCTTCATGCTTTCAAACGGTACCTCGCATTTGTGGTACATAAAGGATTGCGCCAAAGTTTTAATGAGATTTTTATCGCCGACAGTCAGGTCAACATCATCCATTGTGAATTGGCACGGATGTTCATAGCCACAGGCGTGGGTCATTTCCAAAAGTTCTTTTCTGAAATTCTTGAAATAGAAATGTGCGCGAACTGATTTATCTTCAATGTTTATTCCGTTCTGTAGCCATTTGTTTTGTGTGGCCACTCCACTGGGGCATTTATTGGTATGGCACTGTTGGGCTTGAATACAACCAATGCTCATCATTGCTTCTCGCGCCACGTTTATTAAATCGGCTCCCATGGAAAAGGCCATTGCGGCTCTAGCTGGAAAACCTAATTTCCCACTTCCTATAAAAACAATTTGATCGCAAAGATCTAATTTTTTAAAAATTTTGTAAACTTCAGCAAATCCGAAAAGCCACGGTAAGGAAACATGATCTGCAAAACTAGGAGGCGATGCGCCGGTGCCCCCTTCACCGCCATCAATTGTAATAAAATCAGGCCCTTTGCCGGTTTCTTTCATTATTTTGGCAAGTTGTTCCCACTCTCCCAAACGGCCCACGGCAGATTTAATCCCAACGGGCAACCCCGTGGCCTCTGCAATGTCTTCCACAAATTCTACCAACCCTTTTACACCGCTAAAAGCTGAATGGGTAGGAGGCGATAGCACATCTTTCCCTAAGGGTACATGTCTAATCTCAGCAATTTCCTTTGTAATTTTTGAACCTGGCAGAACACCTCCCTTTCCAGGTTTTGCGCCTTGAGATAGTTTTACTTCAATGGCTCTTACTTGCGGATTTTCATTGACGAGCTTCACAATTTTTTCCATGGAAAAATTTCCGTCTTCATCACGTACGCCAAAGTAACCCGTTCCGAAATGAAAAACTACGTCAGCTCCGGTTTTATGATAGGGTGACAGTCCTCCTTCGCCCGTGTTGTGATAACAATAAGCAAGGGCGCAGCCTTTATTCAAAGACTCTACCGCTCGCGCTGAAAGCGACCCAAAACTCATTGCCGAAACGTTGATTACCGAAGCCGGACGATAGGGGCGGCGACGTTTATGAAAACTCCCCATAACCTTCGCACATGGTAAAAAATAGGGGTTTTTATAGTTGGGGTTGTCTTTTTCCACTTTAAATGGAAGTAGGGAATTGTTTATAAAAATATAATTCGGTTCATAAATATCACGGTCTGTCCCGAAGCCTTCATAATTATTTTCGTTTTTCGCGGAAGCGTAAATCCAACCGCGTTCAATTCTATTGAAAGGAAGTTCTTCGCGGTTGTTCGCTACTATGTACTGCCTAAGCTCGGGCCCAATACCCTCAAGCATATAGCGAATGTGGCCTATTATGGGAAAGTTATGGCTGATAGTATGATGTTTATTGAAGAAAACATCCCGAATGGCAATGATTAAAAGAAAAAGAAGAACCCACGCCCACCAAGGAATTTGACTTACAAAAGATATAAAGGTATCCATAGAAGTTTTTTTATAAAGRTATTTAAATTTAAATAGTTTTGAAATTACTTTGATTTTAAAAATTWCTTTCCAAAGCAATTTTTTGTTTATAATTTCCCCAAAAACACTTCCTATAAAAGTTTGATAATAGTTATTTTCACAGCTTGAAGAAAATGAAGCTTTGGAACAGTATTTAAAACAACTCAACGAGGCCCAGCTTGCGCCAGTGCTGCAAAAAGAAGGCGCAATGATCGTGATTGCCGGGGCTGGTTCGGGTAAGACGCGAGTGCTAACTTTTCGCATTGCATATTTGATGAGTCAGGGCGTGGATCCGTTCAATATTTTGGCGCTTACGTTCACCAATAAGGCTGCAAGGGAAATGAAAGGGCGTATCTCAAAGATTGTTGGCGCCAGCGAAGCAAAAAACCTTTGGATGGGAACCTTCCACAGTATTTTTGCTAAAATCCTTCGGTTTGAAGCTGATAAACTTGGCTATCCTTCCAACTTTACCATTTATGACACCCAAGATTCACACAGCGTGATTCGCGCAGTGATAAAGGAAATGAACCTAGATAAAGATGTGTATAAATATAAACAAGTCTATTCGCGCATATCTTCCTATAAAAACAGTTTAATTACCGTAAAAGCATATTTTAACAATCCGGAATTGATGGAAGCCGACGCCATGGCGAAAATGCCGCGTCTCGGCGATATTTATAAAGCTTACGTTGACAAATGTTTCAAAGCTGGCGCAATGGATTTTGATGATCTTTTGCTGAAAACCAACGAACTGCTAACGCGTTTTCCAGATGTTTTGGCAAAGTATCAAAACCGTTTCCGCTATATTTTGGTAGATGAGTACCAGGATACCAACCACAGTCAGTATTTGATCGTTCGCGCACTTTCTGACAGGTTTCAAAATATATGTGTAGTAGGTGATGATGCACAAAGTATTTACGCTTTCCGCGGAGCGAACATCAACAATATATTAAATTTCCAAAAGGACTATGACGATGTGAAGGTTTTTCGTTTGGAACAAAATTACCGTTCTACCAAAAATATCGTAAATGCTGCAAATAACATCATCGAAAAAAATAAAACTAGGCTTGAAAAAGTAGTTTGGACGGCAAATGATGAAGGCAATAAAATCTTCGTAAACCGAACTATGACTGATGGTGACGAAGGCCGTTTTGTGGCGAGCTCTATTTTTGAAAACAAAATGAACCATCAATTGAAGGATGGAGACTTTGCAGTTTTATACCGAACAAATGCGCAAAGCCGTGCCATTGAGGATGCACTTCGGAAGAAAGACATTCCATATAGAATTTACGGAGGTCTCAGTTTTTATCAGCGTAAAGAGATTAAAGACGTACTTGCTTATTTACGTTTGGTATTGAACCCAAAGGATGAAGAGGCGTTGAAACGTGTTATTAATTATCCCGCACGAGGTATTGGAGACACAACTATGGAACGTTTGATAGTTGCCGCAAACCATTACAACCGTTCAATTTTTGAGGTGATGAAAAACATCGACAAAATTGATTTAAAGATAAATACTGGCACCAAAAGCAAATTGCAGGATTTTGTTACGATGATTGAAAGCTTTCAGGTTTTGAACCAAGGTTATGATGCTTTCACAATAACGGAACATGTTGCCAAAAAAACAGGTTTGTTGCAGGAATTAAAGAAAGACGGCACCCCCGAAGGTATTGCCCGTATCGAAAACATTGAGGAATTACTGAACGGGATGCGCGATTTTGTGGAAGAACAAAAAGAAATTGCCGATGCCACAGGTTCGCTTTCGGAATTTATGGAAGATGTTGCGCTCGCCACCGATTTGGATAATGACAAAGGTGATAACGATCGTGTCGCACTGATGACGGTACATTTGGCGAAAGGTTTGGAATTTCCCTATGTTTACATTGTGGGAATGGAAGAAGATCTTTTCCCCAGCGGGATGAATATGAATTCCCGCAGTGAGTTAGAAGAAGAACGGAGACTTTTTTACGTTGCCCTCACGCGTGCAGAAAAGCAGGCATATTTAACCTATACTCAATCGCGCTACCGATGGGGAAAATTGATAGATGCAGAACCAAGCCGTTTTATCGAGGAAATTGATGAAAGCTTTTTAGAATATCTAACCCCTATTACGGAAAATCGCTACAAACCTCTTTTGGATGCCGATATTTTTGATGAGGTTGACCACAGCAAGCTGCGATTGCGGAAGCCTGTTTCTGGTAAAGCCCCAACGGGACCCACAGAAGCTCAGCTTCGAAAATTGCGGAGATTGAAGCCCGTGGCCAGCGATACCGATAAAAATTTTAGTGCAACAGACGCCAATCTCGACGTGGGAACGATGGTTGAGCATGTGCGCTTCGGAAAAGGAAAAATCCTTAAAATAGAAGGAGTGGGCGCCGATACAAAAGCAGAGATTGATTTTGAAAACGGTGGATTAAAAAAACTGTTGCTTCGCTTTGCTAAACTGAAAGTTCGGGATTAAAAACCTCAATTCATAACTTCCAAATAAGTATCAATAGCGATACTTATTTGCTCTTTCATATTTTCAATATCGTTTTGGCCCCAATCGCCATGGCCACCTTCATAGACCGTGAAATTGTGGTCTATCAGCGAATTGTTTAGCGCTACATTTAAAGTGGTTCCATTGGTCAGTGGGACCAAGGGATCTGCATTTCCATAGAAAAGCAGGGTGGGGCTGCTGGCATTAGAAACACGCAATGCTGGACTTAAAACTTCTGCATAATTTGTTCCCTGAGGATAAGCACCCTCGTCCACCAAAGCAGTCATCAACAAGGAGMARNTWTGGATKYNCANTAKARNNAATKNATMWRTWAMATCYKTGRRCYYWWCARKRTCSSYWWYTAWTTTYMMWKGMTCKTYYKYATYNATRWAYWKRNTYGTACRKTWWTGRNAATGTGCGCACCCGCACTAGCACCGATCATAGCAAATTCTGGTAGGATTTGGAGTTCGTTTTTTTCTGAAGTCAATTTATTGATTATCGCATCCACATCCAAAAATTGGTTGGGAAATGCCGGCGTCTCTAAGTCAGCAAGTACATAATTTACGTTTACTATTGCGTGGTTTGGATGCCTCTGTTTTATATAGGAAATAAAGAAGTCCATATCGGTCTTATCGCCACCGGTCCAACCGCCGCCATGAACCAACATGACAACTTTGGTTTTAGTGGAAGATCGATTTTCGGGCAGATAAAGGTCATATTTTTGTTGTGGATTATTTCCGTAGGAAACATTTAGCATGGTTTTCTCAACTAAAGAATCTGTAGTAGTGGTGTCGCTATCTTTGGAACAGGAAATGAAATTGATATGTATTCCGAAAAGGAGAATTAGAACTAAGAACTTTTTCATATAAATTTTTGTTTTTTCAATAACGTGTCAAATGCATATTTATGTTAAGAATTTTAAAGAAATCTTCCATTTAAAAAATTGTAAGTAACTTTAAATAAAAAAATGATTCGACAAGGTTCAAAAGTAAGGTGGAAATGGGGCAACGGTGAGGCCGAAGGAAAAGTAATCGAAACTTTTTCCGAAGAAATTACCAAAACCATAAAGGGAAATAAAATTACACGAAAAGGMGAAAAAGGAAACAAAGCACTCTATATTGAGCAAACTGATGGAGATAAAGTTTTAAAACTTGAAAGTGAAGTAAAAAAAATAAAATTTAAAAATGGCTGAATTTATCAAGATTTATGAGGATAACCCAAACCCGAAAGAGATTAAACGTGTTGTAAAAATTCTTCGCGATGGTGGAGTAATAATTTATCCCAGCGATACGGTATATGCGCTGGGCTGCGATATAAATAACAACCGTGCAATGGAAAGAGTGGCACAACTTCGGGGAGTGAAGCTGGAAAAAGCTAATTTCTCTTTCGTATGTGAGAATCTAAGTAATCTCAGCGATTATGTAAAGCAAATAGACACGCCAACTTTTAAAATATTAAAACGAAATCTTCCTGGACCCTACACCTTTATTCTTCCGGGGAATAATAACCTTCCCACGGTTTTTAAAAAGAAAAAGGAAGTGGGTATCCGGGTGCCCGATAATTCCATAACTCGTGCCATTGTGCAACAATTGGGTAACCCTATAATTTCAACCTCTATTAAGGATGAAGACGAAGTAATCGAATACACTACTGATCCTGAACTTATTCTTGAAAAATGGGACAATCTAGTGGATTTGGTAATTGATGGCGGATATGGCGGGAACATTCCCTCTACGGTAATTGATCTTACGGGGCCCGAGCCAGTAGTAATGCGGGAAGGGAAAGGAAGTTTGGAAATTTAATTTTTAGCGGATTGTTTTTTCTGAAATTCTGAAAGCAAAAACCCTGTTTGCTGATTGAGTTTTTTTCTGAAAAAAGCCGTCCATCCAACCAAAAACCCTTTTAAACCCCATGCCTGCTTGGACCATCTGTAAAGACTGAATTTATCTACGTGGTTTATAATTTTTCCATCCTTGAATTTGAAAGTTGCGTTAATTACGTTGTGAACTTTCCTTCCTGTTTTACTAAATGTGTAATATGCTTCCCAACGGGCTTTTCCCCCTTCAGGAGTATATTCTATGTTTGAGGTTATCACTTTAAAATCCTTTCCCTGCTGGCTTTGGCAGAGGATTCGCCCCATGTTTTTGGCTTCTTCTCCTTTTAAAACTCCAAAGGCAGGATCTTCAAAGGTAACCTCGTTATGATACCATTCAAGCATACGCTCTGCGTCCGTAGAATTTTTCAATGATATTTAGCTCAGTTTTGCTGATAATTACTGAATTGAAAATTATTTCAATAAATGTTGCAGCCCACGATAAATATTTTCCTCAAGGATATCCATAGAACCATCCGCCAAAAACATTTTTTTTATATTTTCAAAAAGACGGTCTATTTCACTTTTAGAATAATCGTAGCGGGTTATTGTGTGCTGTATTTTTTGAATACGTTGGTAATCATTATCATGGTCGAATTCTGTATGGATCTGTCGGTATTTTTCTTCACCCACTTTTGATTTTATGAATTCTTTCTCAGCTTTCGTTTCTATAAAATTGGCATACGCACAGTAAAGTAAAATATAGGCCTTAAGTTCTTCGCGCGTCCAATTGGTTTTGAATTCATCCATTTCTAATTAATTATTTAAAAGATTTTATTTACTATCTAAGATACAAAAACCTTTCAAAAGATTGTTTTGATGCACAAATAAAAAAACCCGGCCATATAGGACCGGGTTTTAGATTTTTTACAGCTTTTGAAAATTATTTTCCGCCASCKKCAAGGWYWWWMAWTYCCTTTTCGATCATATCATAAAATTGATCGATTTTTGGAAGTACTAAAATACGTGTACGTCTGTTGGTAGCTCTGTTTTCAGCAGTGGTATTTGGTACTAATGGATCGTACTCCCCGCGACCTGCAGCAACCAATCTTTCTGGTGCAATGCCTAAATCCTGCAAGGCTCTTACGATAGCTGTAGCACGCTTTACACTCAAGTCCCAGTTGTCTAACAACACCCCGCTTTTATAAGGWACRTTATCKGTRTGWCCTTCWACCATTRYMTYAAWGTYRGGWTTGYCATTGAYWAYTTTGGCAACTTTTCCTAAAATTTCATTAGCTCTTGAAGAAATCTGGTAGCTTCCTGACTTAAATAAAACCTTATCTGAAAGTGAAATGTAAACCACACCTTTTTCCACGTTTATTTCAATGTCTGGATCATTTATACCCACTTCTCTTTTAAGACTAGTAACAAGCGCAAGTGTTACGCTATCTTTTTTGTTAAGTGCATCCTGCAAACGTGTAATTTTCAAGTCTTTTTCTTTTAGACTTTCCAAAGATTTTTCAAGGTTGGTAGCACCTTTAGAGGTTAGCATAGTAAGTTCTTTTGAACTTTGAATAAGGTCTTCGTTGGTCTTTTTCATATCTGCCAAGCGTTCCTCCAGTTGTTTAGCACGTGCTGTGGCCGCCGCTCTTTCGGTAAGGCAGTCATTAAGTTTAACAGTTGCCGTATTCAGCAAATCCTGTGTGTTTTGTTGTTTAGCTTCAAGTTCTGCATATTTTTTCTTGGAAACGCAAGAAGTAAAAGCTAAACTTGAACATACTGCTAGAATCAATAGTTTCTTCATAATTTTTAAGTTGTTTAAGTAGTTAATATTGTATTGTTGCTTGTATCAAATTATAGACCAAAATTATCAAAATAGTGATGCTTCAAGAAACGATTAACAATACTTTAAGTAAAATAAACTATAGTTGGGTAAAAACTTTTTTATTCTTTATAAAGTATTGAAAGACAATAGATTTGATTGTGTAATATTTTAAAGTTGAAGAAAAGACTTTTCTTTTTTGTATAAACTTTGGCATCATACTATAAAAGCTATAATGTGCTTTTAATATTGCAAAGAAATGTTTTGGTTTTCCTTGAAATAAAAATTGAAAAGCGGCCAAACCGTCCAGAAGCATTCGTACAAATAATGCAGTAAAAGCTTTTGTGCCTGCTGCATTTTTAAGAAGATTTAATAGGGAGTTTCGAAAATTATAAAACGTCTTTTTGGGATTTAATATTGCCAGGGTTGCCCCGCCCACATGATAAACTTCCGAAGCGCCCACGTAAAGTATTTTTCCGCCCTTTGCCTGTAACCGCCAGCAAAGATCAATTTCTTCTTGATGGGCAAAGTAATCTTCATCAAGTCCACCTGCTTGCCAAAAAGCTTCGGCTTTCACGAAAAGGCACGCACCGGAAGCCCAAAAAATTTGTGAAACATCGTTATACTGACCCACATCTTTTTCCAAAGTATTAAAAACGCGCCCTCGGCAATAGGGATAGCCGTATTTGTCAATAAAACCGCCCGCCGCACCGGCATATTCAAAATAATGTTTGTTTTTGTAATCCAGAATTTTTGGTTGGGCCGCCACCACGGAAGCGTCTTTTTCAAACTCAGAAATTATGGGTTGTAACCAATTTTCGGTCAATTCTACATCACTATTCAACAAAACGAAAATATCTTCCGAAAGGTTTTTTAAAGCATCATTATACCCTTTTGCATACCCTCCATTTACCTTGTTTTGAATGATTTTTATCGTTGGGAAAAATTCTGAAACAAATGACACGGAATTATCCGTAGAAGCATTGTCTGCAACATACACAGTTGCTTCGGAGGAAAACCTCACCACCGAAGGCAGAAATTTTTCCAACAATTCCTTTCCGTTCCAATTTAAGATTACTACGGCTACTTTCACGAGTGTAAAGATAGATTTTTGAAGTGTTTTTTGAGGAGTTATTTATAATTGGGAATTTCCTTTAGAAAAATATAGCGTTCATTTTCAAAGTCCATTTGGCAGAAATAATGTTTCAAACCATTGGTAACCACTAAATATTCAGCTTTCAGCGCTAAGTTATAGCGGGCAATTTGATCAAATGTTTGCTGGCTGATGGCTATTGATGGCGCTTTGCATTCCACAATCAAAAAAATGCTTCCATCATTGTTGAAAACCACAATGTCGTATCGTTTTRCGGTATTGTTGAGTTTTAATTGTTTTTCAACGTTTATAAGACTTTTGGGGTAGTTTTTTTCTTTTAGAAGAAATTGGACAGCGTGCAACCGAACCCATTCCTCCGGGGTAAGCACCACGAATTTTTTTCTGATTTCATCAAAAACCAACGTTTTATTTTCGCTACTTTTGAAGCGAAAGGAATATTCGGGAAAGTTCAGTTTTTGCATTTACAAATATTGAAAATTTAATATTCAAAATTAAGTTCCTTCAATCTAAAATCTTCAATAATTAATCGTTAATTGCCCAATGCCGCTCGACAAAGTAAAATCCATCATCACTGATATTAAAAACGGAAACACAAAGCCTATCTATTTTTTGATGGGTGAGGAGCCCTATTATATTGATGGTATTTCAAAATATATTGAGGAAAACGTTTTAAGCGAAGAGGAAAAAGGGTTTAACCAAATGGTGCTTTACGGACGTGATGTTACTGTGGACGATATTATCAGCAATGCCAAACGCTACCCGATGATGGCTGAAAAACAGGTGGTAATTGTAAAAGAAGCACAAGATTTATCACGTACTATAGAAAACTTGGTGCCCTATGCCAAAGACCCACAGCCCACAACGGTTTTAGTACTTTGCTACAAGTATAAAACATTGGACAAACGCAAAAAACTGGCAAAGGAAATTGCAAAAACGGGCGTTGTTTTTGAGAGCAAAAAGCTCTATGAAAACCAGATTCCCGATTGGATAAAACGTGTTTTAGCGGGAAAAGGATATACTATTACGCCAAAGGCTGCACAGATGCTGGTTGAATTTCTTGGAAATGATTTGAGCAAAGTAAACAACGAGCTGGAAAAGTTGCAATTAATCCTAAAACCCGGAGAACAGATTACACCTCAAATTATTGAGGAAAACATCGGCATCAGTAAGGATTTCAACAACTTTGAGCTTCAGAATGCCATTGGAGAAAAAGATATAAAAAAGGCTTTTGCAATCATTCAATATTTTTCGCAAAACCCAAAAAACAATCCGTTGGTCATGACGGTGGCATTACTGTACAGTTTTTTTTCAAAATTGTTGAAATACCATGCACTTGCCAATAAAGGCGATGCGGCAAAGGCTTTGGGTGTAAACCCTTACTTTATAAAAGATTATCAAACTGCAGCACGAAATTACCCTATGAAAAAGGTGAGTGCTATCATAGCCGCAATACGTGAGGTGGATATGAAGAGTAAAGGTGTGGGTGCTGCAAATCTTTCGCAGGGTGATTTGTTGAAGGAATTGTTGGTGAAGATTTTTAATTAAAATTACACCGCCTATTTCCTGTCAACCGAATACTTTCCAGCTCCCAGAAGTGTAATAGCAGTAAATCCGATTAAATATAGAATCGCCATCTCTTTTGTTCCAAAAGGATCAGCGGCGTGAACAATAAAAGCAGCAACCGCCATTGTAATAATAACAGGAATCGCGGACAATCTAGTTTTGAAACCAATTATTACAAGTAAAGGAAAAAGAACTTCACACAGTACAGCTAAAATCAAGGTTGCTGTTTCACCAATACCAATGGGGTCTCCAAAGGAAAAATCACCCGAAAGCATTTTTAAAAGTTTTGGAATACCGTGGGTGAGCATCAATGCGCCAAAACCTACGCGCATTAATAGCAAGCCTAAATTATAACTGGTTGTGTTATTCATAATAATTTATGTTAGTTTTTATCATCTAAAAATAGCTATTTTTTTATCAAAGAATTTAATAACCTTCAATTTACATTGACTTAAAATTACGCTCAAAATTTATCCTAAATTTTAGTAATTCTTCTTCTTTTGTTAAAGTTGATTTAAAATGATTGCTGAACCTAAAAGCTACTTTAGCAAAAATTTTAAACACTATTTAAATGAAACAAATTACATTATTTATCGCATTGGTATTCAGCACGTTTGTATTTGCTCAACAGGCATTGATAACGGGGTATGTAGACTCACCTTGCCCCAGCGCAAATGGCCGTGTTCTCGAAATTTACGTTGATGGCACTATAGATTTTACCGGGTGGGCCGTTCAAAGACAGTCCAACGGAAATGGTTTTACTACAAATATTGACCTTTCTTCCTTTGCCACTATTTCAGACGCGTTTATTTACATCACCAATAATGAAGCGAYTTTTACCGGTGAGTTTGGRATTTCTACTAATATTTTAGAAAATTCAAATATCAATTCAAATGGTGATGATGCCTTCCAAATTATTGATAATAATAGTATCGTGATTGACCGTTTTGGTGAAGATGGTGTTGACGGTACGGGTACTGCTTGGGAGCACGAAGACTCTTACTATTTAAGAAATGATCTTTCCAATGCAAATGGAGGAAATTTTGATCCTGTAAATTGGACATTTGGTACACTCCAAGCTTTAGATGGTCAAGGAACCTGTAACGGTGGCCCTGCTCTAAGCACCATCGTTGCTTTGGGGAGTTTTCAGCCAGCGGTAACTTCAACCTCAGATTTAATTATAACTGAAATATTCTCAGGTCAGGCCGGAACAGATTTAACTGCAGATTGGTTCGAAATTGAAAACGTGGGGACAGGAGCTTGGGTTTCCGGCGTAGATGGCGATTTATATTATGATGATGAATCTGCAGACCCAACAACTGCTGATATTATTCAGGGTATTTCTGAAATTCAACCAGGTGGCTTTGCAATTGTTTTGATTGGAGACGCAAATGATGTTACAACATTTACAAATGTTTGGGGCCAAGTAATTGATTTAACCGACGTGCAAGTTGGATTTACTGATGGTGCTGGCCTTGGTGCCGGTGGCGATGCCGTTACAATTTGGCAAGGTGATCCCAACACTACTTCACCAGTAGATTCAGCTACCTATCCAGATACAGGTGCAAACGATGGGCAATCATACGATGTAGATTTAGCCACTTTTAGCGTAGTAGGAAATGCCAATGGCGCCGTTGAAACTATTGATATGGGCGGGGACAATATGGACGTGCCCAACATTGGTTCTCCCGGTAATGGATTACCAGTATCCGTAACAAGCGTACAGTTTGACGCTCCGTATGCATCAGTATCTGAAGATGGTAATTCTATAACCATTACTGTAGAGGTTTCGCAGGCTCCAACAGTAAGTGGATCTGTGGAGGTAAGTTTAATTGATGGCGGTACGGCGGTAGAAGGCACTGATTTTTCTTTTGCTGCTTCGGAAACTTTAAATTTTGCAGCGGGTAGTACGACTTCACAATCTGTTACTATTCCAATAATAAATAATACAGAGGATGGAAGTGATTTGTTCTTCGTGCTTTCACTAACAAACCCTTCGAGTGTTGTTATTGGGAATACAAATCTATTTTCAGTATATATTCTGGATGATGATACATTAGTACCTACTGGTAATGCAAGCGAACTCGACGTAAATTACCTAACGAGTTACTTGGTTGATGCTGGCGGAACTGCCGAGATCACCGCGTATGACTCCGCAACACAACGTTTGTTTGTAACTACAGTAGGCGCTATTGAGGTGTTGGATTTTTCAGATCCTGAAAACATTACCTCTTTAGCAACTGTAGATATTACTGCATTTGGTAGCTCTGTTCAAAGTGTTGCCGTAAGCAATGGTATTGTAGCCGCAGCTATATCAGCAAATGATCCTTTAGATAACGGTTTTGTGGTTTTGGCAGATACCGATGGAAACAATTCAACGGTTTTGGAGGTAGGTTCTTTACCAGATATGCTTACATTTTCACCTGATGGAACAAAACTTTTGGTGGCCAATGAGGGACAACCAAGCGACGATTACACTGTTGACCCCGATGGTTCGGTTTCTGTGATAGATGTTACTGCTGGTTTGGGCGCAATAACACAAGCTGATGTAACAACGCTTAATTTTAATGCATTTGATTCGCAAGAAGCAGCACTTAAAGCAGCTGGCGTTCGAATTTTTGGACCAGGAGCTTCCGTATCGCAAGATTTGGAGCCTGAGTACATAACTGTTTCCGATGATTCTCAGATGGCATACGTAACGCTTCAAGAGAATAATGCTTATGCAATCATAGACCTTTCTGCTTTGGAAATCACAGATATTATTTCCTTTGGAAAAAAGGACCATAGCCTTCCCCAGAATTCACTTGATACATCAGATGAAACAGATTTTATTTTCAATGCCTCTTGGCCTATCAAAGGATTGTATATGCCAGATGCTGTTTCATTCTATTCAGTGAACGGTGTAGATTATATTGTTACTGCAAATGAAGGAGATGCCAGAGATTATTCAGGTTACGCAGAAGAGAAAAAGTTAGGAGATTCAGATTATATTTTGGATCCAAATGTATTTTCGAACATTGAAATTCTAGGTTTAGAGACAAACCTTGGTGATATCAATGTTACTGCTGCTTCGGGTGATGAGAATAACGATGGGCTATATGAAGAAATTCATGTTTTTGGTGGGCGTTCCTTCAGTATTTTTGAAGCGGCTACAGGTGATTTGGTTTACGATAGTGGAAATGATTTTGAAGTAATTACCGCAGCCGATCCAAACTTGGGTGGAATCTTTAATGCCAGTAATGATAACAATAATTTCAAAAACAGAAGTGATAATAAAGGACCGGAGCCTGAAGGAATAATTGTTAAGCAAATAGGCGATCAATTTTATGCTTTTGTACTTTTAGAGCGAATAGGTGGTATGATGGTTTATAATATTACTGATCCAGTGAATCCTGTATATCTTCAGTATGTTAATAGCCGTGGAACCGTGCCCGGTGAGCCCGAAAGCGGTGACTTAGGTCCGGAAGGTGTAGTGTATGTGGATGCATCCGATAGCCCTACTGGAAAGGCACTTGTTATTCTTTCAAATGAAGTTAGCGCTACGTTGAGTATCTATTCATTAGATAATGTTTTATCTGTACCTGAAAATGAATTGACTGCTACAACCTTTAAGATTTACCCAAACCCTGCCCAAGGTATGGTATTCTTCAATAAACCAGATTTTTACGAAATTTACGATATACTTGGACGTTCCGTTAGAAGCCAAAAGGAAATGTCTTCTTTGGATATATCTGCTTTTGCCCCAGGGACCTATATTGTTAAAAATGCAGAAGGGATTTCACAAAAATTGATTGTTAAATAGTTGTTTATTTTTTTAATTGTTGAATTGTTAGGCTTGAAAACCGCTTCTTTTAAAGAAGCGGTTTTTACTTTTAAAACGTATTTTTGTGCTTCAAAAAAAGAGAATGACAAAAATTAAAGCTTGGATTGCCGCGGCAAGATTGCGAACCTTGCCGCTTTCGGTTTCTGGGATAATAGTTGGGGCTAGCGCGGGGATATTTGAGAAAAACAATCACTTGCAAGCGCAATTAGATTTGGAATATGGCGGAATTGTTTGCTTAGCGGGAAGAAACATTTTAGAATCTCCTATTTTTTGGCTGGCAATTTTAGTTACGATTGGTTTCCAAGTTTTATCAAATTTCGCCAATGATTACGGCGATGGCGTGCGCGGTACCGATGCCAAAAGGCAGGGCGAAAAACGCATGGTAGCTTCGGGTATTATTTCACCCAAACAGATGAAAATTGGGATGATTATTACGGGCGTTCTAACGTTTTTTCTCGCCACCTTTTTGAWKWTTATAGNTTTTNNCNNTRMARAYKTMATCATTTCATTTATATTTTTCAACTTAACAATAGTTTCCATCATCGCGGCGGTTAAATATACCGTTGGTAAAAAAGCCTACGGCTATTCAGGCTTGGGCGATGTTTTTGTATTTCTGTTTTTTGGATTCCTGAGTGTTTTGGGAAGTTATTATTTGTTCACCCATAAACTTCATTGGGAACTTTTATTGCCCGCTACAGCAATAGGTTGTTTTAGTACAGCAGTACTTAATTTGAACAACATGCGAGATATTGAAAATGATGCAGCGGCCAATAAAAACACATTGGTTGTAAAACTGGGAATACAGAAAGCAAAAAAGTACCATGCTTTTCTATTGCTTTTCGGAATGCTTTGCGCGATTGCTCATACTGCTTTAAATTATCGTGAGCCGTGGCAATTTATATTTCTTATTGCTTTTATTCCTTTTCTATTAAACATAAAGACTGTTTTTAAAAACACGGTGCCAATGCTACTTGACGGCGAATTGAAAAAGGTTGCGCTCAGTACTTTTTTGTTTGCAATCTTGTTTAGTATATTTATGTAATAAAAAAATAGTTATGAAAATTACATTTTACGGACAAAACTGTCTAAGCCTTGAGATTAAAGGAAAACACATTTTGGTAGATCCTTTCATTACCGGAAACGATCTTGCAAAAGATAAAATTGATATCCACCAATTAAAGGCCGATTATATTTTGTTGACCCACGCACATCAAGATCATACGCTTGATGCTGAGGCCATTGCAAAAAATACAGGGGCAATAATTGTTAGCAATTTTGAAATTGCAAACCATTACGAAGCAAAAGCCATTGAAGTACACCCAATGAACCATGGCGGAAGCTGGAAGTTTGAATTTGGAAAGGTAAAATATGTCATAGCCCACCACACAAGTAGTTTTCCCGATGGAAGTTACGGCGGCCAACCCGGCGGTTTTGTGATTGAAGGCGAGCATAAAAATATTTATATTGCGGGTGACACCGCGCTTACGATGGATATGAAACTCATCCCGATGCGGACTAAAT
This sequence comes from Aequorivita sp., assembly GCA_002733915.1. Lineage (GTDB taxonomy): Bacteria > Bacteroidota > Bacteroidia > Flavobacteriales > Flavobacteriaceae > Aequorivita. The sequence goes on along the minus strand of NVXN01000001.1, from coordinate 39,827 downwards.
TGGATTTGGCAATTCTTCCAATAGGCGATAATTTCACGATGGGTATTGACGATGCAATCATTGCCAGTGATTTTGTGCAATGTGATAAGGTTTTGGGCGTGCATTACGATACTTTCGGTTATATTGAAATTGACCATGAAGAGGCAAAGCGTAAGTTCTATGATGCCAATAAAGATTTGATGCTTTTGGAAATTGGAGAATCTATTGAATTATAAACCAAATGCCACCCTGAGCGCAGTCGAAGGGTTTTTTAAATGCTAGCAGCTACGTTCAAAAAACACATCCTAAATTTCAAACGTCCCAGCGGTACTTCGCGTGGCGTTTTGAATACCAAAGAAACCTATTTTCTTATTCTAAGAACCGATGAAAGTTTTGGAGTAGGCGAGTGCGGGTTGCTTCGCGGTCTGAGTATTGATGACCGTCCAGATTATGAAGAAGCATTGAAAAGTGCTTGTGAAAATTTGGAACTAGGTGTAAATGAAGCAGATTTGTACGAAGCTTTAGAAGAATCTCCATCTATCCAATTTGGGGTGGAAACTGCTTTTAAATCGTTGCATTCCAAAAATCCTTTTGTATTATTTCCTTCAGAATTTACGCATGGTGAAGCTGCAATCCCCATAAACGGCTTGGTTTGGATGGGCGATAAAGTTTTTATGAGACAACAGATTTCAGAAAAACTGAAACAAGGTTTCACTTGTATAAAGATGAAGATAGGCGCAATCGATTTTAAAACTGAAATTGAACTTTTGAAATCAATCAGAAGCGAATTTTCTGCTTCCGAAGTGGAGCTTCGCGTTGATGCCAATGGCGCTTTTTCACCCACAGAGGCTTTGGAAAAGCTGAAAATACTTTCAGATTTGCAATTGCATTCTATTGAGCAACCCATAAAACAAGGGCAAGTGCCGGAAATGGCACGACTTTGTGAAGACAGTCCGTTACCAATAGCATTGGACGAGGAACTTATTGGTGTCTTTTCTGAAGAAAGAAAAATCAAACTTCTCGATACCATAAAGCCACAATTTATAATTTTAAAACCTTCATTAATAGGCGGTTTTTGCGGAAGCGATACGTGGATTAACCTGGCTGAAAAACAAAATATTGGCTGGTGGATTACTTCGGCCTTGGAAAGCAATGTGGGTTTAAACGCAATTTCCCAATATACCTTCACAAAAAACAGTAAATTGCCACAAGGTTTGGGCACGGGCAGCCTTTACACAAATAATATTGACAGTCCACTGGAAGTTAAAGAAGGAGCATTGCATTACAATCCATCCGCCGATTGGAATTTTCAATTTTAAAAGTCAAAAATTTATATCTCATATCTTAAATCTAAAGCCTCAATATGTATATTCAACAAGCCTTTAAATCCCTTCACGAATGGTGGCGCTATTTGGTAGGTTTCATAATTATTTTTGTCGCCAGTCAGTTAGGATCCATTCCTTTGTTGATTGCTGTAATGTTTAAGAAAGTTTCTGATGGTGAAAGCGTATATTCCATAGATGAAAATGAAATTCTTACAACCCTCAGTTCAAATCTCACGCTTTTTTTAATGCTGCTCAGTTTTGCCGTGGGTTTATTGGCAGTGTATCTGGTGGTAAAATTTTTTCATAAACAGCCCTTTGTTACGCTTACAACCTCAAGAAAAAAAACGGATTGGGGCCGTGTGCTTTTTGGATTTGGACTTATAACGGTTACCACTTTGGTGGTTACTATATTAGACTTTTATAGTAATCCAGAAGATTATGTTTTACAGTTTGATTTGGTTCCATTTTTAATTCTCGCAGCAATTGCGGTAATTATGATCCCGTTGCAGACCAGTTTTGAGGAATACCTGTTCCGCGGTTATTTAATGCAAGGCATTGGTGTTTTAGCAAAAAACAAATGGCTGCCCTTGATTATTACTTCGGTAGTTTTTGGAGGACTCCATTTGGCAAACCCCGAAGTTGATAAGCTAGGCAATGTTATAATGATTTATTATATAGGGACAGGTTTCTTTTTGGGAATAATGACCTTAATGGATGAAGGCATGGAACTTGCGCTTGGTTTTCACGCAGGGAATAATTTAATAACAGCTCTTTTGGTAACGGCAGATTGGACGGTATTCAAAACCAATTCTATTTTAAAGGATATTTCTGAACCATCCGCCGGTTTTGATGTAATTGCACCTGTTTTGATTCTCTACCCTATTTTTCTATTGATTATGGCTTGGCGCTATAAATGGCGCGATTGGGGTGGAAAGCTTTTGGGAAAAGTGGAAGAACCCATTGTTTTGGCTAAAGAAGATACTTCAAATTCAACTTTTATAGAATAGTGAAAGCATTGCTTCATCCCAGATTCAAATTAAACGGCAAAGTATTTCCTTCTGCGGAAGGTTTAAAATTGTACGCAAATCGTGTAAGTGAAAATGGAAAGGATGATGAAGTTGCAATTGGAAAATTTATTTTGGAATGGCTTGRTGAAAATGATTTTATTACCGTAAAAACCTCTGGTTCCACGGGTATTCCAAAGGAAATAAAACTTCAAAAAAACCATGTTTATAACAGTGCCGAAGTTACTGTGAATTATTTTTATTTAAAGGAAAACACGAAAGCGTTACTCTGCCTTTCTTCGGAATATATAGCAGGAAAAATGATGCTTGTGCGGGCAATGATTGCAGGTTGGGATTTATATACAACTTCCCCCGAAAAAAAACCTCTAGAAAATAGTGATGAAAATTTCGACTTTACGGCTATGGTGCCTTACCAGGTTTTCCATTCATTGGCACATTTGCACAGAGTGAAAAAACTAATTGTTGGTGGCGGCGCGGTTTCTTCAGAATTGGAGCAACAATTACAAACGGTAAATACTCAAGTTTTTGCAACTTATGGAATGACGGAAACCATTAGTCATATTGCGATTCGGCCTATTAATGGAAAAGATAAATCACTGATTTTTTCAGCGCTTCCGAAGGTGAATTTTTCACAAAACGAAAGCAATTGCCTTCAAATTCACGCCCCAGAAATTTCAAAGGAAATTGTTGTGACTAATGATGTTGTGGAACTTATTTCTCCAACTTCCTTTAAATTTTTAGGAAGAATTGACAATGTAATAAATACGGGCGGCGTAAAAGTGCATCCCGAAGTAGTTGAAGAAAAGCTTTCGCTTCAAATAAAACAACCGTTTTTTATAGCTTCAGAAAAAGATGTGGCTTTGGGCGAACGGGTTATTTTAGTAGTTGAAAGCGAAAAACAGTTGCAACTCGAAAATTATACCGAAGTTTTTAAAATGCTTTCTACTTTTGAAAAACCCAAGAAAATATACTCAACGCCACATTTTATTTATACGGAAACTGGAAAAGTAAAACGCGCTGAGGTTTTAAGAATACTCAAACCTGAATAACCCCCAAATTAAAAGGCTTTTCAATAGGTGCGTGGTTGGCAGCTTCAATGCCCATGGAAATCCATTTTCTTGTCTCCAAGGGGTCTATTACTGCATCGGTCCAAATACGGGATGCTGCATAGTATGGAGAAATTTGCTCATCGTATCTGGCTTTTATTTTATCGAACATTTCTTTTTCAACTTCGGGGGTAATGGTTTCACCTTTCTTTTTAAGTGAAGCGGTTTCTATTTGAAGCAAAACTTTGGCAGCACTATTTCCGCTCATCACGGCAAGTTCGGCACTTGGCCACGCAACAATCAATCTTGGATCATACGCTTTTCCGCACATGGCATAATTTCCTGCGCCGTAACTGTTCCCAATAATAATTGTGAATTTAGGAACTACACTATTACTAACGGCATTTACCATTTTGGCTCCATCTTTTATAATTCCGCCGTGCTCGCTTTTGCTGCCAACCATAAACCCTGTAACATCCTGTAAAAAAACGAGTGGGATTTTCTTTTGATTGCAATTCGCAATAAAACGGGTGGCTTTATCGGCGCTATCGCTATAAATTACGCCCCCGAATTGCATCTCGCTGGGTTTGGTTTTTGCTTTGGTGGTTTTTACCAACGTTCTTTGGTTGGCAACAATGCCTACGGCCCAACCGTCAATGCGGGCATAGCCAGTAAGGATTGTTTGACCGTAGCCTTCTTTGTATTCTTCAAAATTACTGTCGTCCACGAGGCGTTTTATAATTTCGCGCATATCGTATTGCTCAGCGCGCGACTTGGGTAGAATTCCGTAAATATCTTCTTGCTTTTCCTTTGGTTTCAAAGCTTTTTCACGGTTGAAACCAGCCTTGTCAAAATCACCAATTTTCGAAACTATATTTTTTATTTTATCMWMWKCATCTTTATCGTCTTTTGCTTTGTAATCGGTAACGCCACTAACTTCGCAATGTGTTGTTGCACCGCCCAGCTCTTCATTGTCGATGCTTTCGCCAATGGCAGCTTTTACCAAATAACTTCCCGCGAGAAAGATGCTTCCTGTTTTATCAACAATCAATGCTTCGTCGCTCATAATAGGAAGGTATGCGCCACCAGCCACACAACTGCCCATAACGGCAGCAATCTGCGTAATGCCCATACTGCTCATTACAGCGTTGTTTCTAAAGATTCTTCCGAAATGTTCCTTATCGGGAAAAATTTCATCCTGCATTGGCAGATAAACGCCCGCACTATCCACAAGATAAATTATAGGTAAACAGTTTTCAATGGAAATTTCCTGGGCACGTAGATTCTTTTTGGCGGTTATTGGAAACCAAGCACCAGCCTTTACAGTAGCGTCATTGGCAACAACGATACATTGCTTTCCTTTCACATAACCAATTTTCACCACCACGCCGCCGCCGGGTGCGCCGCCGTGTTCTTCGTACATACCATCTCCGGCAAAAGCACCAATCTCAATACTCGGTTTTTTTTCGTCCAGTAAATATGCAATGCGTTCGCGGGCAGTAAGTTTGCCTTGCGAGTGTTGCTTGTCTATACGTTTTTGGCCACCGCCAAGTTTAACTTTTGTAAGCCTATTCTTTAGTTCTGAAACCAGCAGTTTATTATGATCTTCGTTTTTGTTGAAGTTTAAATCCATTGAAAAAGTATGTTTGCGCTAAAATACAAAATGCAACAAAGTTTTAAGGTAAAGATTAAAAATTAAAGTTTTTGATTGCTCTTTCTTTTTTCCTATAATCACGCGAAAACTATGACATTTTGTTAACGAAAATCTGTTTTATATTACCGATATTTGTTTTTACACGTAAATTTGCAAACTGAAAAAGATAAATCAACCAAATAAAATAGATTATGGGAATGAATAAAAATACTGTACTGGCTTGGGCTACTTTTATAATGATTGTTGTTGGGGTAGTATTGATAGGAATGGGTGCTTTTCGCTATGACGATGTTGCGGGATGGGGCTTTGCAGCTGTAGGTATTGGCTTCTTTGCCATCGCTTGGGTTTTTAACGCTTTAAAAGGAAGGGTTTAGTTGCCTGTATCAGTTTTGGGTGTCTGTTTCTCAAAAAATATCTTCTATTCTAACTTAAGAACTCACGAATTAACAAACTCACAAAATTAATGTCTGAAGAAAATCACATACGTGAACGGCTTGCCAAACACCTCGATGGTGGAGAAGCTTTCATGCCTGTTACGAAAATATTGAATAAAATTTCATTTGAAGACATAAATACCCGTCCCGCCAATCTTCCGTATTCCTTTTATGAATTATTCTTTCACGTAACATTTACGCAAAAAGATATTGTAAAATTCACTTGTTCTGACGATTACACTTCTCCCAAATGGCCTGATTTTTATTGGCCGAAAGAAAAAATATGTAAAAGTGAAGAAGATTGGAAAGACATTAAAGCAGAATATCAAACTGATCGTGAACGATTGAAAAAATTTCTTTTAAATAAGAAAAACAAACTGACACATCCAGTAAAAAACGGAAAGGATGAACAAACTTTACTTCGCGAAATTCTGCTTGTAATTGAGCATACCGCATACCATACGGGGCAGATGCTTATCGTTCTAAGATTATTGAATCTTCATTAAAACTAATTAACAAATTCAAAAACAAAAAATTAACCAACAAAAATGTCTGACGATAAAAAAGTAATTTTCTCAATGTCTGGTCTGACCAAAACCTATCAAAGTGCCCAGACCCCTGTACTTAAAAATATATACTTAAGCTTCTTTTACGGTGCCAAAATTGGTATCCTCGGTCTAAACGGAAGCGGTAAATCTACCTTGCTTCGAATCATCGCCGGCGAAGAAAAAAACTATCAAGGTGATGTGGTTTTCGCTCCCGGTTATACCGTTGGCTATCTTGAACAAGAACCAAAATTGGACGAATCTAAAACCGTGCTTGAAGTTGTAAAGGAAGGCGTACAGGAAGTAGTTGATGTTCTTGACGAGTACAATAAAATTAATGATATGTTCGGCTTGCCAGAAGTTTACGAGAATCCAGCAAAAATGGATGAGTTGATGGACAAACAAGCGAAACTCCAAGATAAAATTGATGCCACAAATGCTTGGGAACTTGATACAAAACTTGAAATTGCAATGGATGCACTTCGTACTCCAGACCCCGATAAATTGATTGGCGTTCTTTCCGGTGGTGAAAGAAGAAGGGTCGCGCTTTGCCGTCTGTTGCTAAAAGAACCCGATGTGCTATTGCTCGATGAGCCAACCAACCATTTGGACGCCGAAAGCGTGCATTGGCTCGAACATCATCTTGCTGAGTATAAAGGAACTGTAATTGCCGTTACCCACGATAGATATTTCTTGGACAATGTTGCAGGTTGGATTTTGGAACTGGATCGCGGAGAAGGTATTCCGTGGAAAGGAAACTATTCTTCTTGGCTAGATCAAAAATCGAAGCGTTTGGCGCAGGAACAGAAAACTGCTGGAAAACGTCAAAAAACCTTAGAACGAGAGTTGGAATGGGTTCGCCAGGGTGCGAAAGGCCGACAAACAAAACAGAAAGCGCGTCTTCAGAATTATGATAAACTTTTAAGCCAGGACCAAAAACAATTGGACGAAAAGCTGGAAATATACATCCCGAACGGACCTCGTTTGGGAACAAATGTTATTGAGGCGAAGGGAGTTTCAAAAGCTTTCGGCGATAAACTGCTTTATGAGGATTTAAATTTCAAGCTTCCCCAAGCGGGAATTGTTGGGATTATCGGCCCAAATGGGGCCGGTAAAACCACCATTTTCAAAATGATAATGGGCGAAGAAACTCCAGATAAAGGCACATTTGAAGTGGGCGAAACTGCAAAAATTGCTTACGTAGACCAAGCGCATTCCAATATAAATCCAGACAAAACCATTTGGGAAAATTTCAGCGATAGCCAGGAATTGATTATGATGGGTGGCAGGCAAATAAATTCACGTGCGTATTTGAGCCGATTTAATTTCAGCGGAAGTGAACAAAACAAAAAAGTTTCGATGCTTTCCGGTGGGGAACGTAATAGATTGCATTTGGCAATGACTTTGAAAGAAGAAGGTAACGTGCTATTATTGGATGAGCCAACGAATGATTTGGATGTAAATACACTTCGCGCTTTGGAGGAAGGTCTCGAAAACTTTGCGGGCTGTGCGGTAGTGATCAGTCACGACCGTTGGTTTTTGGATAGAATCTGTACACATATTCTCTCTTTTGAAGGAAACAGCCAAGTTTATTACTTTGAGGGCGGTTTCAGCGATTATGAAGAAAATAAAAAGAAACGTCTTGGTGGCGATTTGATGCCGAAACGAATCAAATACAAAAAATTGATACGCTAATTTATGTGGAAAAACATCATTTTAATTGGATTGATAGTGGCGCTTTCCTCTTGCGGTGCAAAGAAAAAAGGAGTGGAAGCTTCCAACGAATCGAAAGAAATAGTTTTGGGGAGAAGTGAAGTGGTTTCTTATAAAAGTTTGGGTAATGGAGTGGCTTCAATTTCACTTCAACTTTTTAAAAACAATACTTTCAAATTTGATTTTAAGAGTATACCTCAGCCCGAAAGTACAGAAAAGCCTGTGATAATTTCTAAAAAAGGAACTTACACGGCTGATGGAAATTGGAAGATTTTAAACTTTAAAAACCCGAGGTTTTCACTTGCAGCTATATTTGACAAAACATACGCAGGTGCTGCAGATTTTAAGGTTATCGATGAAGAAAATGTAAAGATAAATACTTCTAAAAATACACTCTCAATTTGGGGGGTGGTTTGTGAGAAGCAGTAATATGTCCGTTCGAGCACAGTCGAGAACTGTAAATTTGGTCCCGACTGCGCTCAACCGGACATTATTTATTGATTACCAGTTTCTTCGTAACGGATTGCTTCCCATTATTCACTTTTACTAAATAAATTCCGGCAGTAAGTCCATCGGTTTTTACTTTAATGTTTTTATTTGAAGCGAAATTTCCGCGGAATAATTCTTTTATCTTTTTTCCCGAAATATCAAAAAGCTGTATGGTCCCTTCCGAAGAAAGATTCTGTGAAATTGTGAACTCCGAAGTTGCAGGATTTGGAAATACTTTGATTGCATTTTCACTTAAACTATTTTCTTTCACACCTAAAATATCACTCACATCGTAACTGTGCATCGCTCTTCCGAAAGTTCCTGCATAAAGGGTTTGGGTGGGTTCATGAAATTTTAAGTCCATTACAACCGTAAGCGGAAGGTTGTTTCCTAAAATTGTCCAGTTTGCACCGTCGTCTTTGGAATACCAAACGTTTAAATCTGTTGCGACAAATAGAATGTTTTCTGCTGAATATATGATAATATCATTCACCGGAATATTTGGGAGATTGGAAGAAATGTCCGTCCAATTTTGTCCGCCGTCCGTAGTTTTAAAAACCCTTGGGGTATAATCCAAATACTTAAATCCTGAAACGGTTACGTAAGCAACCATATCATCGCTTGGAACCATAGCGATGGAAGTAATATATTGATCGGGAAGGCCAACGCTTACGTCAGTCCAAGTTGCTCCGCCATCAAAGGTTACGTTTACATTTCCGTCATCGCTTCCTGTATAAATAACATCAAGATTATTGTAGGATGCAGCAATTGCGGTTAGTGTTCCAAAAGCCAAGGAACCGCTAGGGTGCAGTCCATCTGTCAAATCTGGGCTAATAGGTGTCCAAGAAACCGCACGTGTAGAGGTATAAAGCCTATTGGAACCATAATACATTATTGAGGAATCAAAGGGCGAAAGAATTACCGGCGTATTCCAATTGGTACGATCGCTGCCACTGATGCCATTAGTTCCATTTTGAAAAGAGCTGCCACCATTTGTTGAACGCCGAAGATTTCCATATTGGGATTCTCCATAAACATAACTGTTATCATTTGGATCAACATTTACGTGAAAACCATCACCGCCAATAATTGAATTCCAGTCGCTTGCGCCGCCGGTAAGGGTTCTAATTGTATTGTTATCCTGTGTGCCACCGTAAAGCCTTTCAGGCTGCGAATAATCTACTTCAATATTATAGAATTGGGTTATGGGAAGGTTTAAAAATTTGGTCCAACTATTTCCTCCATTATTGGAAATGTAAGCACCGCCGTCATTTCCGGCGAGCATAAAATTACTATTGGTACGTGAAAAATCCAGTGCATGATGATCTACGTGCATTCCAGGCAAGGTACTCCACGAAGAACCGCTGTTGGTAGATTTTGCGAGTTCAAAACCTATAACATACACTTCGGAAGAATTGGTGGGATTAACTCGCACATTTCCGAAATACCATCCAAAGTTAGCATCAATACCGCTCAATGCTGCTGCAGAAGTAACAAGTGTCCAATTGTTGCCATTGTCAGTTGATTTATAAAGGCCATCAAATTCATTGGTAATTTCATTGGTTGTATAACGTGCGTAAACCGTAGCGGGATCAGATTCCGAAACAGCAATACCAATACGCCCCGTCTGTGCATTTGGAGCGGGAAGCCCATTTGCGGTACCCAATTGGGTCCATGTTGTGCCTCCGTCCGTGGAGCGGTGGATTGCAGAAGTAACTCCGCCATAATCCCGCTGCCAAGGTTTGCGGGTGCGCTCCCACATGGCCGCATAAATTATGTTTGTATTCGAAACATTCATAGCAACATCAATTGCCGCAGTTGAATCAGTTACAAATAATACCTTTTCCCAGTTTGTTCCGCCATTCGTAGTCCTATAAATTCCTCTTTCAACATTTTTACCATACAATTCCCCTGTAGCTGCAGCAAAAACACGGTCTGGATTTGTTGGGTCAATTACAATTCGACCTATGTGATTACTTTCAGGTAAACCAATATTCGTCCAAGTATCACCGCCATTATCAGTTCTGTATACTCCATCGCCAAAATAAGCTCCGTCTGTGGCGCTTCCGTTGGCTTCACCCGTTCCGGCATAAATTATTTGCGAATTTGAGGGCGCAATGGCAATATCACCAATGGAAGGTTTTGTTACTTCGTCGAAAATAGGTGTCCAACTTGCCCCGGCATCGTAACTTCTAAAAATTCCGCCAGTGGCAGTTGCCACATAAAGATGGTTGTCATTATCTGGTGAAATTGCGACATCGGTAACCCGGCCTCCAGTATTTAATGGTCCGACAAATGTCCATTCTCCCGCCTGTTCTGGTGAACGATTTGCGAGAATCTCTTTGGAGTGGAGCACTGCTTCTTTATAAGCTTCTTTGTTAATATAGTTATTGGGATATGCACGCTGGTTGTACATCCACTCCGCCGGATACTCCATTTTTCCGGTTTCTTCTTCAACTATTTTTTCTTTGGAATTATTTTTACAACTGAAAAGGAAAATTGAAAAAAGAAAGGTCAATGCAATAAGATTTGGGCAACTTTTGTAGTTTTTCATCAATAGAAATTTAGCATATTGGATTTATAAAAATGAATCTTAAAATTCAAAGTAAGTAAATATCGTAATTATTTCTTGGGATACCAATCCAATTGTGTAACCTTAATATCAGGTTTACCAGCTTCTACTATGGATTTAAATTTTTCAACATCACTAAAGCCTTCAGTCCCTCGATAATGATAGGGATAAACAGTTTTAGGTTTAAAAGCCAAAACGGCATCTGCAGCTTTTTCAACCGTCATAGTATAAGGAAGATTCATACAGATAAAGGCGATATCAATATTCTGTAGGTTTCGCATTTCTGGAATATCTTCGGTATCGCCAGAAATATAAACACGCTTTTCATCCCTCTCAAGAAGGTAGCCATTTCCCCTGCCTTTTTCGTGAAATTTTAAAGCCTCGGGCCGAAGATTGTACATTGGGATTGCCTCAATTTTCATTTCAAAATCGTTGGTCACATCACCATTGTTCAATATTTTGGTTTTATTTTGAAGGTTTTCGGGCAATTTATCAAAAACCGCTTTTGGAGCAAACAGAACTGTTTTTTCAGTCACAATTGCTTCCAAGGTTGGGATGTCTAGGTGGTCACCATGAATATCCGTAACCAAAATCATATCGGCTTCGGAATAATTGTTATAGACCTCTTCTCCGCCCACTGGATCTACATAAATTATGGTTCCATCCCAATTTAATACCATACTTGCATGCTCCACGGGATTGATTTTAAAACCTTCTTCTGTAGCGGCTTTTCCGCCGTCAATTTTTTCCAATGGTGTATCGATTGTTGCTTCAGTTTCGGTTTTTTCTGAAGTGTTTTTGCAGGCAACAAATGAGATTGAAATTAGTAAAATAAATACAGTTTTTTTCATAGGGAATTTTTTTATGAAGATACTAAGAATGAAGTGTGTATAGATTTAATTTGCAAATATTTAAGATAATGCATCGCTCACCAAATAAGCAATCGCCTTTCCCGCTTGGTTCGCAAAATTACCCGCAGATGGCGATCCTTCACAAATGTGAAGATATTTAGCATTGTCAATTTTTGAAAAATAAGAAACAAATTGTCGGGCTTCGGTCAATGTAAATCCGCTGGGCGAAATGGCGCTGCTTCCCATCATTTCAATAGCATCCATATCGAGCTCAATTCCAAAATTTTCATAGCAGCAGAAGTTTTCTGCTTCTTTTAATGCTTCTGAAAATGATACTATTTTTTTTACGGAAATATCTTCAAATAAATTAAACTTTATTTTTTCGAAATGTTTTTCCATTTGATTAAAAACGGATTGGGAGGTATAATTTCTATGTAACCCAAAGATGAAATATTTCTCCAAAAAACCATCCGCAAAGGCATATGAAAATCCGTTGCCGCTATGGCGATGTTCCAAGACTCGAAAATCGGAATGCGCATCAAAATTGATACAGTTAATTGGTTTTTTTATTGCTTCCGAAGAACCTTTTAAATTTCCGAAACTGTTGTTATGCCCGCCACCTATAATTATTGGAAACTTACCGGCTTCCACAATTACTTTTATAACTTCAGATACTTTATGGTCAATTTGGGTAACCAATTCGCCTAGTTCTTCGGCATAATGGCTTTCTTCCTTAGAAATAGTTGCGGCTTGATTCATTTGGATTTCACAATCAATTTCGCCCAAAAGAATCACGTTTTCAGCATTCGTTAAATGGTTGTGCTGAATATTCAAAATATTTCCCAAAGTGGCTTCCCAAGCTTTTGCAGTTCCAGGGTTTCCATAATTTGCACGAACGCCAATATCTTCGGGAATTCCCAACAGCACATATTTTGCTGAATGATTTTTTAAATCTTCGAGCGTTTCAACAAAGTTTACTTTTTCGCCAAACTTGGTTTCTCCAACCCGTATTTTTATAAGCGAAGCAACTTCTTTTTCGGAATAAATTTTCACAAAACTCATTGTACTTCCTTGCCATTAATAATTACAGAATCAATCAAATTACTTCCGAATGCGTAAGGTAAATAGCCATATGAAGGAATTGGTTTTGTAATAATAAGATTGGCAGTTTTTCCTTTGGTAATACTACCGTGTGTTCGGCTTAAGCCCATTGCGTAAGCTCCGTTTACGGTCGCAGCATTGATTGCTTCTTCAGGTGTTAAACGCATTTTTATACAAGCGGTTGCAACCACAAAATTCATATTTCCACTTGGGGTGGAACCGGGGTTGTAATCTGTGGCTAGCGCTAAAGGCAAAGCTGCATCAATAATTTTTCTGCCCGGCGTATATGGAATACTCAAAAAGTAAGAGCAGGAGGGAAGTGCCACGGGCATTGTTTCACTGTTTTTTAATGCTTCCAAATCTTCATCGGTTAAAACTTCCAAGTGGTCCACACTTAAAGCGTTGTGTCTTACTGCGGCCGCAATTCCGCCGATACTGTTAAATTGGTTTACGTGAACTTTTGGAATTAAATTGTATTTTTTTCCTTCGAAAAGAATTCGTTCCATATCGGCGACTGAAAAATAACCTTCTTCACAGAAAATGTCTACGTAGTCAGCGAGCTTTTCTTCGGCTATTTTTGGAAGCATTTCGTTGCACAACAAATCCAGATAACCATCTTTATTACCTTTGTATTCCGTCGGGATGGCGTGAGCACCCAAAAATGTGGTTTTAATGGTGATTGGATATTCTTCCGAGAGTTTTTTGGCAACGCGTAGCATTTTCAATTCAGCATCAGTTGTAAGTCCGTAGCCACTTTTTATTTCAATCGCTCCAGTGCCGAGGCGCATCACTTCTTCAAGTCGCGCTGCAGATTGATGATATAAATCCTCTTCCGAAGTTTCTTGCAGTTTTTTTGCACTGTTTACGATTCCGCCACCTTTTTCAGCGATTTCTTGGTAGCTAAGCCCGTTAATGCGGTCTACAAATTCCTGTTCCCGATTTCCTGCGTACACAATGTGGGAGTGGCTGTCGCACCATGCAGGCAATACTGTTTTTCCGGTACAATCCAAAGTTTTAAAACCTTGGTGTGGCCCCATTTTGTCCATGCTTCCATAATCTTCAATTACACCATGGTTTATAAAAACCCAAGCGTTTTTTAAAGTTGGAAGTTCGTTCATTTCTTTTCCGCTTAGTTTTTCGGGGCAGTTTTCACGGACTTGAAGCAATTCTTTTATATGTGTGAGCAGTAATTTCATTCTAATAATTTAAAAGGGAAATTTTTTATAAAGATAGAAAAAAAGAAGTGGTAGGGCAGTGAAAAAGCCTGTCGTCTTAATTATAATTTATACCTTAGTGCTTCCAAAAAAACCCCTTATGAAATCAGGAAAATTAGGCATCAACACAATCTGTACACACGTTGGCGAAGTGGAAGACAAACAGTTTAAAGGCGCCATTTCACCATTGTACATGTCAAGCAGCTATGCTTATGAAGATGTGGATGTAAAGCGATACCCACGTTATTTTAACACACCAAATCAAGAAGCGCTTTGTAAAAAAATAGCGATGCTAGAGAAGTGTGAATCCGCGCTAATTTTCGGAAGCGGAATGGCGGCAGTGAGCACTACAATGCTGGCTTTTTTGCACAAGGGTGATCACGTAGTACTTCCGCAGACTTTGTACGGTGGAACCTATAATTTTGTTGTTGAAGAGCTTCATAAATTCGGAATAGAGTATTCTTTTGCCGAAGGCTTTTCTGAAGCTGATTTTTCTGAAAAAWYYCAGAWKMAWAMYAAAGTAATTTTTGTAGAAACTCCTTCAAATCCTTTGATGCGGATTACAGATTTGGAAATGATTTCAAGATTGGCAAAAAAGCACTCTATAGTAACAATGATTGACAATACTTTTGCTTCCCCAGTAAATCAAACCCCGGCTGATTTTGGAATTGATATTATGATTCACAGCGCCACAAAATACATGGGTGGCCACAGTGATATATGTGCAGGAGCGGTAGCTGCATCGGATGAGCATATGAAAAAGATTTGGAACCTTGCCAAAAACTTAGGCGGAAGCCTAAGCGACTATACAGTTTGGCTGTTAGAACGCAGTATGAAAACAATGGTTCTTCGCGTTAAAGCCCAAAACAAGAATGCAAAAAAAATGGCGAAATGGCTCGAAAAACAACCTTTGGTTGAAAAGGTTTACTATCCAGGTTTGAAAAACCATCCCGATCACGATCTTGCAAAAAAGCAAATGAAGGGCTACACGGGAATGCTTTCTTTTGAAATAGATGAATCATTAAATGTTGGCGAATTTTTAAAAATTTTGAAAATGATAAAACCATCAATGAGTTTGGCTGGAGTTGAATCTACCATTCTTTCGCCTGCAAAAACTTCGCATGCGTTACTTTCTGCTGAAGAGCGAAAACGTCAAAATATAAGTGACGGTTTGCTGCGTTTTTCTGTGGGAATTGAGGAAACGGAAGATATAATTGCCGATTTGAAAGAGGCTTTTCAAAAAGTTTCAAAAATGCAAAAAGTTTAAAGTAAAATTATGAAAATTGATATACTTGCCATAGGCGCGCATCCAGATGATGTAGAATTGGGCTGTTCGGCAACATTGGCAAAAGAAATTGCCAGCGGAAAGAAAGTGGGTATTTTAGACCTTACGCGAGGCGAACTTGGAACGCGCGGAACTGCTGAAATACGTGATGAAGAAGCTCAAAATGCTGCAGAAATTCTAGGAGTAAAGTTTCGCCATAATCTTGAGTTTTCTGATGGTTTTCTGGTAAATAATGCTGCATCACAGTTGGAAGTCATTAAAATAATCAGAAAGTACCAACCAGAAATAATTCTTTGCAATGCTATTGATGATAGACACATAGACCATCCTAAAGCGAGTAAAATGGCCAGTGATGCGTGTTTTTTAAGCGGGTTGCAAAAAATTGAAAGTATTTATGAAGGAAATCACCAAAAAGCTTGGAGGCCAAAATATGTTTATCATTACATCCAGTGGAAAAACATTCAACCTCATTTTGTTGTTGATGTAACGGGATATTTGGAGAAAAAGCTGGAAGCTGTTTTTGCATACAAGAGCCAGTTTCACCAAAAAGAAGCAGCTGAACCGGAAACACCTATCTCTTCAACTAACTTCCGCGATAGTATTACCTATAGAGCACAAGATTTAGGTAGATTGATAGGCGTTGATTATGGTGAAGGTTTTACAACGGAACGTTATCCTGCTGTAGATTCAATTTTCGATTTAATTTAATTTTCTTTAAAAAGAGTATTGCGCAACCGTTAGAATTGATTTATATTTGCGTCCGCTTAGCGAAGTTGTGTTTTAATACATATTCATGGTGGTTGTAGCTCAGTTGGTTAGAGCGCTTGATTGTGGTTCAAGAGGTCGCCGGTTCGAACCCGGTCTTCCACCCAAAACTTAAAGCCCCTCTTTTAGAGGGGCTTTTTTATTTTCTTCTTGGTGTTACCTATTTTTTTAAAACATTTTTTCAAGCCTTATTTATAAACTTAAAATTCTTTGTTTTTTTAAAGTTGTTAAAAATACTTAAGAAACAGGGTTAAAGAGTGTTAAGCAAATACCTATTTGTCTAATTTGTTTTATCTTCATATTACATAAATCATTGACTGTCAATTAAAAAATGATAGTAAAACGTTCTTTGGCACAATAATTTCATACTGCGCGGTGAACACTCATTAGCTGTAAGCTGTGTTTATTTTTTAAAAATTTTATTTCGTCCCGCACAAAGCGGTGACGCAATAATTATAACTTTTAAAACTAAGTAAAACATGACTAAACGTTTTATGAAATTGTCTGTGCTGCTGACTGTTGCAATATTTGTTGCAACAGCTTTCTCTTCAGAAAGAGAAGATTACAGCAGTTCCATATTCGCTACAAATATCATAGGGGACGTAGCCTATGTTCCTTATGAATATGAAGTGAATTTGAATTCTCAAGATAGTGTTCCCTTTCTTGGGAAGTCGTTCCTTGGTTTCTGTTATGACCTCGGCTTTAGCGAAAGCAGTGGCAATTACAAAGCTGTGAACAGATTGGGTTATTTAGGCAAATACCAGTTTGGTCGTTCTACCCTTAATTGGGTTGGAATTTACAATACATCCCGATTTTTAAACTCCCCTTTGTTGCAGGAAAAAGCTTTTGAGGCTTTAATTTCCAAAAACAAATGGGTGCTTCGGGAGTATATTGATAAATTCGATGGCCAATCTATCAATGGTGTAAAGATAACTGAATCGGGCCTTTTGGCCGCAGCACATTTGGGAGGCGCCGGAAATGTTATAAAATTTCTGGACAGTAATGGAGAAATCGTTTTTGAAGATGCAAACCGTGTACCTATCACAAAGTATATGAAGCGCTTCGTAGATTACGATGTATCTGAAATACTCCCCGACAACAATGCCAGGGCGACATTATAATTATTGAAAAAAGCCAGGTTGACAAGCCTGGCTTTTTTATTTAATATATATTTAACAGCCTAAAAATCAGATTTTTAAAAAAAGCTGTATCTTTGCGCGCTGAAACGAAGGTGTAACTATTATGCCTGAATTTTAAACTTAATGAAAAAAAGAATATATCTAATTGCAGTATTACTTGTTGTTACCGTAATAGTAGGGACAGGTTTCATTTCAAAAGATAGCTACGATTTTTCCATGTTTAGCACGGAAGGATTAGAGTTAAATTATAACGTTCCCACAGAAGCTGAGCTTATTCCAATAATAGCTCCTGWGACCCCAAAATTTTATTTGTTTTTGGGAAAATCCTATGTAGGATTTAAAGAAGCCCTTGGTTTTAAAGAATCAAGAGGAAATTACAACATCGTCAATGATTATGGTTACATGGGAAAATATCAATTTTCACGCGCAACCCTAAGAATGATTGGTTTTAAGAATACAGATAACTTTTTGTATGATACGCGCCAGCAAGAAGCCGCATTTTTAGCATATACCTCTCTAAATAAGTGGGTGCTTCGCAACGATATAAAACGTTATGCAGGAAAAACCATTGGGGGGGTGAAAGTAACGGAATCAGGAATTTTGGCAGCCGCGCATTTAGCAGGTGCGGGAAATGTAAAGAAGTTCCTTAGAAGTGCTGGTGAAAATCGTTTTGAAGATGCCAATGGTGCTTCTATTCGGTATTACTTACGTAAATTTTCAGGGTACGACACTTCGCACATAGTACCAAATAAAAAACCTAGGGTAATCTAAAAGTTTATCCTTGAATAATGAATAAGGTGGGTCTTTTATGAAGATCCACCTTTATTTTTTTCCATAAATTCACGGGAGCCGTTTTAATATATTCTGAAGGCAAGGTAATGTCACAAGCTACACAAACTCTTGTTTGAGGGTTCAAATTTTCGATCACACTCTTTAGCATTTGGTTATTGCGGTAGGGGGTTTCAATAAATAATTGCGATTGGCCAAAATCTTTTGAAATCTTTTCCAAACGTTTAAGTTCCGATTTCCTTTTATTTTTATCAATGGGCAAATAGCCATTAAAGGCGAAATTCTGTCCGTTAAACCCACTTGCCATCATAGCCATTAATATTGAAGAAGGCCCCACAAGCGGAACTACTTTTATTCCCAGCTCGTGTGCATAATGCACTGCCTGGGCACCCGGATCGGCAATTCCCGGACAGCCCGCATCGCTAATTACACCCATATTATAACCATCCATACAAGCATTTAGCATGGAAGGTATTTCTTGCGGTTGGGTAAATTTGTTTATTTCCAGAATTTTTAAAGTGGATTGCTGTTTTTCGGGAACAATACTTTTTATAAAACGGCGAGCATTTTTTTCGTGCTCAACAATATAGTGATCAATATTTTCAATCGTTTCTTTTACGGAAATGGGGAGCACGGCCATGGGGGGTACATCTCCCATTGGGCAGGGAATTAAATATAAATTTCCTTTTCTTGTGGTCATGTAGGGTTTATTGGACAATGAGTTTTTTTACTGCAGATTGTCCTTTGTCGGAAATGACTT
Organism: Aequorivita sp.; assembly: GCA_002733915.1. GTDB lineage: Bacteria > Bacteroidota > Bacteroidia > Flavobacteriales > Flavobacteriaceae > Aequorivita. The sequence goes on along the minus strand of NVXN01000001.1, from coordinate 21,141 downwards.
TCGCAAAATAAATTCCGGTGTTTAAATTTTCAATGGAAATTGTTTTTTCACTGCTGGAAATATTTTCCTCGGAATAGACCAAGCTGCCTCTTACATCAAAAAGCTGGATTGTTTGAAGCATATCATTTTTTAAGCTGAAAATAACATCTTGTGAAGCGGGATTTGGCAGTACGCTTAGTACGTTTTTTATGGAGAAATCTTCGGTACTGGCAATTTCACCACCCTTGATTTTGTAAATATCACCGCCAATATCCACAATGTATAACTCTTTGTTTACATCTTCCCCAAAGGAAACCCAGTTTCCAGAGAAGTTCCCATATTCCGCCAAGTTACMWGCNWGMRTSWAYKGTGMYKWTTWACNNYSAYTGMWATRMTCWRYRARWRAWKAVADKYMKRMAADDKYKGHAKAAHYTGMWNSYWMKMTNWVSANRWSCNSMKGYWWYDSWRYWWYTWMMVGNNNANSWNAHSBSSWWRWNNRKAWKCWGCWAWSRRARRCGNMAKTTSANNAGCAGGAGGGCAATCTGTGGTATTATAAGGCATTGACCCCTCATAACACCTCCAACCGTAGTTTATTCCGCCTTCAGCAGCTGATTCACGATCTATTTCTTCAACCTCGCCTTGTCCTACATCACCAATCCAAATATTATTTTCAGTAAAATCAAAAGAAAAGCGCCACGGATTTCGTAAACCATAAGCCCAAATTTCATCGAGTCCATCGGGATTACCCACAAAAGGATTATCCGGGGGGATACCGTAATTATTGTTTCCACTTGGGTTGTCCACATCCAAACGAAGCAATTTTCCCAAAAGCAAAAGGGTGTTTTGTGCACGATTGCCTGGATCGCCACCACTGCCACCGTCGCCGGATGAAATGTATAAATAGCCATCAGGTCCAAAAGCTAAGTTCCCTCCATTGTGGTTTGAAAAGGGTTGAGCATAACCTATAATTGGTAATTCTGAATTTTCATCAGCTAAATCGGGGTTTCCTGGATCTACTGAAAACCTGGAAACTTGGGTATCTCCATTGGTTTTGGTGTAATTTATATAGAAATAGCCGTTGTTTGCATAATCAGGATGGAATGCGAGCCCCAATAATCCCTGTTCCCCGCCATTAGATATTTGCCCAGAAATATTTAAAAAAGGAGTAGGGTTTACCGTGCCATCTGCTTGTATTATCTTAATTCTTCCGCCCTGTTCTACAATAAAAAGGCGGTCGTCATTTGCGTGTTGCAAGCTTAGCGGGTCTGAAAAATTTCCTTTGAAAAATTCTATTTCCACATCTTGTGCAAATGCAAAAAAAGAACTAAAGAGAATGAGGGAAAAGAGGAGTAATTTTTTCATAATGATTCTTTTAAGTAAAGCACTAAAATAAGAAAATCAGCCGGATATATTTGTTAAAGCCGCTTTGCTATTTCATCGCAGGCTTTATCCAGCATCTCATAAACCTTATCAAAACCCGCATTTCCACCAAAATATGGGTCGGGCACATCCACGTTTTCACCCGGAAAAATTTCATCGAGAATCAATTTTACTTTTTCTTTATGCGAATCGCTTTGCGCCAGGGCCAATACGTCTTCTTTATTTGAATTATCCATTACATAAATCATGTCAAAATTTTCAAAATCATCTATGCTGAACTGTCTTCCCCGTTGGTTGGTAATGTCTATATTGTATTTTTTACCTACTGCAATACTTCGTTTGTCGGGTTCATCGCCAATGTGCCAATGCCCGGTTCCCGCAGAGTCTACAATTACTTTAGAAGAATCGATTTTAGACTTTAAGATTCCCTCTGCCAAAGGCGAACGGCAAATATTGCCCAGGCAGACCATTAAGATTTTAGTTTGCATTATTGATAAAGTCTCGGATTAATTTCCTGTAAAATTAAGAAATCGGGAATGACTAAAGCGTCAACTTTTTGTTAAGGTCTTCCACGTATTTGCGGAATTGCTTATCGGTCGTTGAAAGATTATCAACCGTTTTGCAAGCGTGAAGCACAGTAGCATGATCGCGCTGCCCAATTTGTGAACCTATGGAAGCAAGCGATGCCTTAGTGAATTTTTTCGCAAAAAACATAGCCAATTGTCTCGCTTGAACAATATGGCGCTTTCGAGTCTTTGACTGAAGGGTATCTACATCCATCTGGAAATAATCACTCACCACTTTTTGGATGTAATCTATAGAAACTTCCCTTTTGGTATGTTTTACGTAATTATCAACAATCTTGCGGGCAAGATCTATTGTAATTTCTTTTTTATTAAAAGAGGAGTGTGCTATTAATGAAATGATGGCACCTTCCAATTCGCGAATATTTGTTTTGATGTTATTCGCCAAAAACTCCACAATATCTTCAGGCATTTCTACTCCGTCGCGATATAGTTTGTTTTTGATGATTGCCACACGGGTATCGTAATCAGGGTGGTTCAATTCTGCTGAAAGACCCCATTTGAAACGAGAGAGCAAGCGTTGCTCAATATCTATCATGTCTACAGGCGCCTTGTCGCTGGTTAAAATAACCTGCTTGCCATTTTGATGCAAATGGTTGAAAATATGGAAGAAAACATCCTGCGTTCCAGCCTTGCCGGAAAGCAGTTGAATGTCATCAACAATCAATACATCTATAATTTGATAGAAGTGAATAAAATCGTTGCGGTTGTTCTTTTTGACAGATTCAATATACTGCTGCGTAAACTTTTCCGCAGAAATATACAGCACGGTTTTTTCTGGATATTTATCCTTTATATCAACACCAATTGCATGGCCCAAGTGGGTTTTTCCCAAACCAACACCGCCAAAAATAAGCAAGGGGTTAAAGGAAGTTCCACCGGGTTTGTTGGCCACAGCTAAACCAGCGGAACGCGCCAAGCGGTTTGATTCACCTTCAAGAAAACTTTCAAAATTATAATTTGGGTTTAGTTGCGACTCAATTTTTACATTGCGAATGCCTGGAATAACAAAAGGATTTTTAAGCTCCGGACTTTTATTTTTCAATGGTACATCAACCTCTTGAGATTGAAGGTTGCTTCTGTTGGCACTAGGAATTTTTTCAGTAAAGGGCTGTTTGTTGCCGTAAGTGTTTTCCATCTTGATGATGTAAACCAATTTTGCAGTAGCGCCCAGTTCTTTTGTAAGAGCAACTTTCAAAATTTTAACATAGTGTTCCTCAAGCCATTCATAAAAAAACTTGCTCGGAACTTGAATGCTAAGCGCATTATCTGTAAGCTTTACTGCTTTAATGGGTTCGAACCAAGTTTTGTATGCTTGCGAAGTGATGTTATCTTCGNNRTRAMAGCSAAAMRRYYGWYSCNRMYYGANWKCCKYARTKYKGMWYATAKYKMAAMRYTNTGWKYYTTTGTTTTTTAAAAGGTGTGGCTAAAAAATAGGGGATGGAGAGTTTCCGAGCTATTTCCTAACAGTGCAAATATGTGAACAAAAAAGTTATAAAAAAAACTACATTAGGGTTGAATTTTTAGTTTTTTTTTCTCATACTTCCCTTTCGATAAAACTACAAAAAAACTTTCTTTAATCGACACAAAATTTTGAAGAATACACTTACACATGTTAGAGTGCGTTACGGCGAAACAGACCAAATGGGGGTGGTTTACTACGGCAATTACGCACAATACTTAGAGCAGGGCAGGACAGAATGGTTGCGAGAGCTCGGTTTTTCCTATAAATGGATGGAAGCCAACAATGTACACTTGCCTGTTGTCCATCTTAGCATTGATTATAAGCAGCCTGCTTTTTATGATGATTTACTGACAGTAAAGACAACTTTGAAGCAAATGCCCAATGTAAAAATTGAATTTTATTATGAAATTTATAATGAGTCCAAACAACTTTTGGTTACCGCGACTACAGTTTTGGTTTTTGTGAACAGTACTACCAAAAAGTTGATGAAGGCACCGGATTATTTAATGGAAAAGTTGAGAGAAGAATAGTTAATTTTCCAAGCGTTTTATTGCCACTTTGTATGTGTTTTCAAATAATTCAAAAATGCGTTCCGCATCTTTTTTTCGAACCGCAATTTCAAACTCACAACTCAATTCCATTTTTTGATTTACTAGGTTCAAATCTTCATCTTTGATAATCCGCATAACGGTGTTCATTTCCGGATATTCAAATTTTAAAAGGAAGGTTTCATTAATAGTCCTTTCCACAATTTTACAAGTTTCCAAAGCCATTTGAGCAGTTGTTTTGTAAGCTTGTATCAATCCACCCACACCCAGTTTAGTCCCGCCAAAATAACGAACTACCACAACCAAAGCATTGGTTACATCGAATGACTGCAATTGTCCATAAATGGGCATTCCTGCACTGTTTGATGGTTCACCGTCATCATTGGCGCGATAGCTTTCGTAGCTTTTTCCTAACTGCCAAGCATAACAAAAATGTCTTGCGGYGTGATGTTGCTTTTTTAAATTTTCAAGATGTTCCTTTACACCTTCTTCAGAAGAAACCGGAAAAGCATACCCGAAAAATTTACTTCCCTTATCCTTAAAGAGAACCTCTTCCGACGCTTTTAAAATGGTTTTATATGTGTCTTTTTCAAATTCCAATTTTTTAAACCTTACAGTTTTTCAAAAGCAATAAACAGAATCCCAACTATAGCNAGTACAATGCCAATCCAATTTTTCGTCAATAATTTTTCTTTGAACAACAATATGCCCAACAATGTTGATATCATAACTATGGCTACATTATTTACGGTAAATATTCCGGAACTTTCCAGTATACCGCTCCGCAGCGCTTTTATCAAAAAGTAAATGGAAAAATAGTTGGGAATTCCCAAAGCAAATCCTCCTAAAATATTTTTTAGATGAAATGTGAATTTTCCCTGTATTGCCTGAAAAATCATAATTAAAATTCCCAACAAGGCTGCCATTGCAAAAATGGTTGCCGAAAAAATGGGGGTGTCATTTTCGGCAATATATTCGCCCTCCAAATATTTAATGGTCGTATCGATTATTCCACTTCCCAAAAAAACCAAAATAGGAAAGATAAAATTGGCAGGTTTAATTTTTAAACCGTCCTGTTTTTTTATGGAAGCTAGATAAACCGCTGCCAATGCTAAAATAATTCCTAAAACTTTAAAGATGCCAAGACTTTCTTTATAATACAGCAACCCAAAAACAATAGGGATAACAACGCTCATTTTTGTAGCAACTGATACAACCGAGAGTCCACTGCGCTGTGTGGTTATGGCCATTAAATTAAATACCATTATAAACATTGCCCCTAGCCCCAAAGCAAAAGGAAACCAAGTAAAATGGGGTATTTCAGAGATATTCATCTCACTTTCTTGAAAAATTATACCACAAAAACAGGCAACTATATAATTTACAACTAAGGCGTGCAGGGTATTGATTTTAAACCTTGAAAAAAGTTTAAAAACCACAAAAATCATTGTGGACGAAAGAATGCTGAGCGCCAGTGGTATCAAGAGTTGGGGTTTTTAAAAATTTGCAATGTATCTTCCATTATTTTTTCCTCAGAAATAAAAACTCCCTTAAAATCTGGCCCTTTCACGCCTTGTTCAAAATTGCTTATTCCTTTAAATACAAAAGCTTCGTCCCACAGATTTGCATCAATAAAGGTTTGGAGTGTTTTTGCGCCGCCTTCAATAATTACAGATTGAATATTTCTTCGCAAAAGCGCCTCGCAAATTTGCTGGGGAAGCGGTTCAGAAAAGTCAATCTTTTCAAATTCTATATTCTCCGAAGTTCCCGTTTCCTTTTCATTGAAAATAATGGTCTGGGCGCTTGCATCAAAAACCGAAAAATCCTTTGGAATCCTTAAACTTCTGTCAATCACAATCCGCGTCGGATTTTCTCCAGCCCACTCCCGAACCGTTAAGCATGGGTTGTCGTGTAAAACAGTAGTGGTGCCCACCAAGATGGCCTGCTCTTCTGAACGCATTTTATGGACTAATTGCCGTGAAAATTCATTGGTAATCCAAACGGGTTTGGTTTGGTTCCGAACTTCTTCTTTTGGTGCGATAAAACCATCAGCTGTCTGCGCCCATTTCAAAAAAATATACGGTCTTCTCTTTTGATGAAATGTAAAAAAACGTTTGTTTAATTCGTTACATTTCTTTTCCAAAACGCCCACAATAACCTCGCATCCGGCATCCATTAATCTCTTAATGCCACGTCCAGCTACTTTCGGGTTTGGGTCCAGGCTGCCAACAACCACTTTTTTTATACCGCTTTCAATAATCAAATGTGCGCAGGGTGGGGTTTTTCCATAATGACTGCAAGGCTCTAAACTCACGTAAATGGTTGCCTCTTTCAATAAACTCGTTTCGCTTACACTTGCTATGGCATTTACTTCGGCGTGCGCCAGCCCCGCTTTGTAATGCCAGCCTTCTCCAATAATTTTATCATTGTGAACAACCACGCTGCCTACCAAAGGGTTTGGATAAGTGGTTCCCAGCCCGTTTTTGGCCAGTTGTATGCACCGCAACATATATTTWWMKYRYAWMWWMWMMGCGTAAAAATACAAGGATTTAATTAGAATGACCGCACCAATTATCCGTCTTATTGAAAAGAAGGACAATCCGCAAATAGCCAAGGTAATACGCAACGTATTGGAAGATTTCAACGTGCCAAAAGTAGGTACTGCATATGCCGATAAATCACTGGATTGTATGTTTGAAACCTATCAAAAACCGAAGGCTGTTTATTTTGTGGTAGAAGAGAACAATAAAATAATAGGCGGTGCAGGGGTTGCCAAATTAGACAACTACGCAGGCAACGTCTGCGAACTCCAAAAAATGTATTTCCTGCCCCAGGCTCGCGGAAGGGGAGTGGGCGCACAGATGATGGAATTCTGTTTGGCAARAGCCCGCGAATTTGGTTTTGAAAAAATATATCTGGAAACCATGGAGTATATGACCCACGCCCAGAAACTTTATAAACAAGCAGGATTTGAATATATAGATAGCGCCTTGGGCGATACGGGCCATTATTCCTGCCCGGTGCATATGCTGAAAACACTGTAGTTTTGACTTTAAAAAAATTAAAAACTCACTTCGCGGAATCACTCAAAGGGTTATATCCTTCGGAAGAAATACTATCGTTTTTCAACATTCTTTCTGAAGAATATCTAAAACTGTCCCGTATTGAAATCGCTTTAAACCCTGAAAAAATCGTTTCAGAAACGGAAACCGAAAAATTTCAGAAAGCAATTCTTCGTCTACAAAATCACGAACCCCTTCAATACATAATGGGCGAAACCGAATTTTACGGCTTGACTTTTAAAGTAAATAAACACACCCTAATTCCCCGTTCGGAAACAGAGGAATTGGTAGAATGGATATATAAAGAATTCAGCAATCAACAATCAACAATCAACAATCAACAATTTCTCGATATCGGCACCGGCAGCGGTTGCATCGCAATTTCACTCGCCAAAAATCTTCCCAATGCAAAAGTCTCGGCGTTGGACATTTCAGAAGAAGCCTTAAAAATTGCACAACAAAACGCTGAAATAAATAAAGTAGAAGTTGACTTTATCCAATTGGATATTTTAAAAACGAAAACACTTCCAAAGAAATATGACGTCATAATCTCAAACCCGCCCTACGTCCGCGAATTGGAAAAAAAACAGATGCAGCAAAACGTTTTAAAATATGAACCGCCTTCCGCACTGTACGTCAGTAATGAAGACCCATTTCTTTTTTATGAAAAAATTGCCTCCTTGGCAAAATACCATTTAAACCAAAACGGCAAACTATTTTTCGAGATTAATGAGTATCTTGCTTTTGAATTGACCACGCTTTTAGAAGGCCAAGGATTTAAAAACATGCAAGTAAAAAAAGACATCTTTGGAAAAGATAGGATGATAAAATGCAACCTAAATGAACCAGCTAGATAAAATATGCGTTTTCTGCGGCAGTAGCGATGGCAACGATCTCGCAATAACCGATACCGCTATAAGACTGGGCGAAATCTTTGCCGAGCGAAACATCACATTGGTTTACGGCGCTGCCAAAATAGGCGTAATGGGCACCATCGCCAAGAGCGTTCTGGACAATAATGGAAATGTTATCGGCATCATCCCAAATTTCTTAAAAAAAAAAGAAGTGGTCCATTTAGGGCTTACCGAACTTATTACTACAGAAAATATGCACGAGCGCAAGCTAAAGATGCATGAGGAGAGCGATGGCTTTATAGCACTCCCAGGCGGTATGGGCACTTTGGAAGAACTTTTTGAAATTATTACCTGGCTTCAGTTGGGGCTGCACCAAAAACCCATCGGTCTGCTGAACGTTAATGGTTTTTACAATGATCTTATTAAAATGCTCGAAACCATGGTGCGTAAAGGTTTTCTTTCCATGGAATACTACAACCTCCTTTTGGTGGATTCCAACCCAAATCATCTCCTAAAAAAAATGGAGGAATTCAAGATGCCACAATTGCCAAAGTGGCTGAATTCTGACAGGACATAATACGTTATTAACATATTTTCCTTCATTTTTAACAAATCAATTTTACTACATTCATTTTCTTAAATTTAAGCTATCTAACCTCTTAAATAATTGATTATGAATGCATCAAAAAAGTATTTTGCCGAAGCTCTCGGCACTTTCGCATTAGTTTTATTTGGTTGCGGTGCAGCTACTATAGCCAGCGTAACACAATCTGGCCCAGTTGGTATTGGCGTTTTAGGAATTGCCCTGGCCTTTGGCTTTGCCGTTTTGGTCATGGTTTATACCATTGGCCCAATTTCTGGATGTCATATCAACCCCGCTATTTCAATAGCTATGCTTGCTGCCGGAAAGCTTTCCGCCAAAGATACGGTTGGCTACGTAATTGCCCAATGTATAGGCGCTATTGCTGCCGCAGGGCTTCTGTACTTACTAGCTACAGGAAGCGCTGGTTTTGTTATGCCAGAATGGGGTTTGGGCTCTAACGGATGGGGCGCTGGATATGGAGGCGAATACAATATGACTTCGGCGCTTATCGCTGAATTTGTTTTCACCTTTTTGTTTTTGATGGTTATCTTCGGAACAACTTCAGAAAGGCACACTGCACCAATGATGGCGGGGCTTGCAATAGGTGTGTCCTTGGCGTTGATACATATGGTCATAATCCCAATTACGGGCACTTCCGTTAATCCGGCTCGTAGTTTGGGACCGGCTTTATTTTCAGGAGGTATGGCTTTGCAGCAATTATGGTTATTTATTGTCGCCCCAATTGGTGGCGGACTTTGTGCTGCGCTGGTTCGTAAAATTTTTATCGATGATTAATTGCTAATATTTTGTTGAAAATTTCAGTAACAAACCTCATAGTTTTTAAAAAGCTGTGAGGTTTAAAATTTTATATTTGTTTTTATGAATATTGAACAGCAAATCACAACCCTCCGCAACGAGCTCCGCGAGCATAACTATAACTATTACGTACTCGATACACCTACAATTTCCGACTTTGAGTTTGATCAAAAACTAAAGCAACTTCAAGAGATGGAAAAGGCACATCCGGAATTTCACGATCCCAATTCGCCAACTTTAAGAGTGGGTGGTGAAATAACCAAAAATTTTGAAACCGTCCCGCATACCTATAGGATGTTCTCTTTGGATAATTCCTACTCAAAGGAAGACCTGGAAGATTGGGAAAAACGCATCGAAAAAATGGTTGACGGCAAAGTAGAATTTACCTGTGAGCTTAAATACGACGGGGCATCCATAAGCCTAACGTATGAAAATGGCAAACTGAAAAAAGCCGTAACCCGTGGCGACGGCTTTCAGGGCGATGACGTTACCGCAAACGTAAAGACCATACGTTCGGTGCCCTTACAATTGAAAGGCGATTATCCGCCACTCTTCGATATTCGGGGCGAAATAGTTTTGCCCTTTGAAGGTTTCACAAAGATGAACGCCGAAAGGGTTGAAGCTGGTGAAGAACCCTACCGAAACCCAAGGAACACTGCTTCGGGCAGTTTAAAATTGCAGGATAGCTCCGAAGTTGCCAAACGTCCGTTGGAATGTCTTTTATACAGTTTGAAAGGCGAACGGCTTCCCATAAAAACCCAATTTGAAAGCCTCGAAAAAGCAAGGCAGTGGGGCTTTAAAGTTCCCGAAGCCGCCAAACTCGCCAAAAATCTGGAAGAGGTGTTGGAGTTCGTGAATTATTGGGACATTCACCGCCACGAACTTCCCTACGAAACCGATGGGGTAGTAGTAAAGGTAAACAACCTGCAACAGCAGGAAGAGCTTGGCTACACCGCAAAATCGCCGCGCTGGGCGATGGCCTATAAATTTAAGGCAGAACAGGTTTCCACGGTTTTAAATCAAATCACTTATCAGGTAGGTAGAACGGGCGCCATCACGCCAGTTGCAAACTTGGAGCCTGTGGAATTGGCGGGAACCATCGTAAAACGCGCCTCCCTGCACAACGCAGACCAGATTGCAAAGCTCGACATCCGCGAGGGCGATACCGTTTTTGTGGAAAAGGGCGGTGAAATAATTCCGAAGATTATCGGGGTAGATTTTACACAGCGCGACCCAAATTCTTCGCCAACAAATTACATAACCCAATGCCCCGAATGCGGAACAACTTTGGTCAGAAACGAGGGCGAAGCACAGCACTATTGCCCCAATACCGAAGGGTGCCCTCCACAAAATATTGGCCGAATCCAGCATTTCATTTCCCGCAAGGCAATGGATATTGAAGGTTTGGGCGGCGAAACCGTCGCGCTTTTGGTAAACAACGGTTTGATTAATAATTACGCCGATTTGTATCTACTAAAAGAAGAACAGATCATTCCCTTGGAACGAATGGCGCAGAAAAGCGCTGAAAATATGATTAATGGAATTGAAGCTTCCAAAGAGATTCCCTTTGAAAGAGTCCTTTTTGCCTTGGGAATAAGATACGTAGGCGAAACCGTGGCCAAAAAGCTTGCGAAGCATTACAAAACAATAGATGCCTTAAAAAACGCTTCTGAAGAAGAGCTTGTAACTGTTGACGAAATAGGCGAACGAATCGCCCAAAGCGTGGTTTCATTTTTCGCCTCCGAAGAAAATATCACTATTATTGAACGGCTAAAAAGTTATGGCGTGCAATTAGAGATTTCCGCAGAAAAGCTGGCCAACCAAACCAATACTTTAAATGGAAATACCTTCGTTGTTTCCGGCGTCTTCACAAAGGTTTCCCGCGACGAATTGAAAAAACTTATCGAGGACAACGGCGGCAAGGTTTCCAGTTCCATTTCGTCCAAAACCAATTATGTGGTAGCTGGGGATAATATGGGGCCGAGCAAGAAAGCCAAGGCCGAAAGTTTGGGTGTCGCCATCATTTCCGAAGACGATTTTTTGCAAATGATTTCATAATTGAAAGCAGAAAAGCGCTGAAAATAGCTATTTTTGCCACATAAGAATTGGGCATTCCATGTTGAAAAAAGTAAAGCGACATTCCTTAAAAAAGCACATTGAAAAAAACCTGACGGAACGTGATTTTTCAAAGCGCAACGAACCTTTAAAGTATTTGGGCTTTGTGGTTGACGAAGCTTTTTTTGACGATTTTGAAATGCTTTATGAGTTCGGGAAAGAACTCGGTCTGCAGCGAAAGGACGTTAAGCTTTTCACATTTGCCGAAACGCGAAGAAAGATACCGTCGCTTCGGCAAAACCAAATAACCAATAAGGAATTCACTTGGCGCGGAGAGATACATAACCAAAACGCACGGGAGTTTCTAGACTTTCCTTTTGATGTGCTTATAGGGTATTACAAAGGAAAGCACAAGTTTTTGGGAGCAATGGTAGCGCAGAGCAAAGCAAAATTCAAAATAGGTTTCAAGGGAGCCGATGAGCGACTTTTTGATTTGCTTTTAACCGTTGACCTTCAAAAACCAGAAGCTTTTAAAAGCGAAGTGAAAAAATATTTAAAAATCTTAAAAAAAATAGATTGATATGAAAGAATTAGTTGGAACTGGCGTAGCATTGATCACCCCTTTTAAAAGTGACTTTTCCGTAGATGTGGAGGGGCTTAAGAATGTTGTGGATTTCAACATTGAAAACGGAATTGACTATTTGGTAGTTTTGGGAACCACTGCTGAAAGTGCGACGCTTTCAAAAGAAGAAAAGCAGTTGGTTATCGATACTATTGTTTCTGCAAACAAGGGGCGCCTGCCGTTGGTTTTGGGCATTGGCGGCAATAATACGCAAGAGGTAATTGCTGAAATGAAAACGCGCGATCTTTCTGCATTTACTGCAATTCTTTCAGTTTCACCATTTTATAACAAGCCTACGCAGGAGGGTATTTACCAACATTTTGCGGCAATTGCAAAAGCTGCTCCGCTGCCCATTATTCTTTATAATGTTCCGGGCAGAACGGCTTCGAATGTTCTTCCGGAAACGGTAATCCGTTTGGCAAATGATTTCGAAAAAATTGTTGCGATTAAAGAAGCGGCCGGCGATATTGTACAAGCAATGAAACTGATTTCTGGTTGCCCAAAAGATTTCCTTGTTATTTCTGGGGATGATATGATTACCCTGCCAATGGTACTTGCCGGTGGAGCGGGAGTGATTTCGGTTATCGGAGAAGGTTTTCCGAAGGAATTTTCAAAAATGGTAAAACTTGGTTTGGAAAGAAAAGTTGATGAAGCTTATGAAATACATTATAAGATAGCACCTGCAATCGATTATATTTTTGCCGAAGGGAATCCCGCTGGTATTAAAGCAGTATTTAAGAATTTAGATATTTGTGGCGATACGGTACGCCTTCCATTAGTGGGAGTTAGCGATGGTTTGAGGGGCAAAATTGATTCATTCATTAAAAATTTCTGAAACATTTCTTTCTAATTTATGCGTTAAATATTTCAAAAGGCTTATAAATAATAGCCTTCAGCGCAATATTTTAGCCAAAGAATAAGTTTGTCCAATCATGTTTAATTCCCTATTTTTGCACGATGTTTTTTAAGCCCATGCGATTACCACTTTTTATTATACTTTGTTTAACCATACTTCTTTCGTCTTGTAGCCAGTATCAGCGAGTTTTGCGAAAGGATGATATGGGGAAAAAATACACCTTTGCCGATTCACTTTACAGAATTGGAAAATACAGAAAAGGCCTTAAATTGATGGAGCAATTGGTGCCAGCATACAGAGGAAAGCCACAGGGTGAAAAATTGATGTTCATCTACGCAAATACATATTACAACTTGGAAGATTACTATCTTTCAGGGTATCAATTTGAAAGATTTACCCAAGCCTATCCACAGAGTGATAGTGTTGAAATAGCTGCTTTTAAATCTGCAAAAAGTTTTTATCAGCTTTCGCCTAGATATTCTTTGGATCAAAAAGATACCTATAAAGGGCTTGAAAAATTGCAGGAATTTATAAACCAATATCCAAACTCAGACAAGCGCACCGAGGCAAATACTTTGGTTGCTGAATTGCGAAATAAATTGGAAAAARAGGAATATGAGGTCGCAAAGCAATATTTGCGGGTAGAGGATTATAAAGCGGCCATTGGTGCTTTCGACAATTTTATAACAGATAATCCGGGCTCAATTTACAGAAAGGATGCCTTTTACGGAAGATTTGTAGCCGCTTATAAATTGGCTATAAACAGTATTCCCGTTTTGGTGCAGGAACGTCTGCGCGAGGCAAAAGTTTACTACAATAATTTTATGAAATATTATAAGGATTCAGACCTCGCTCCCGAAGCATTGGAAAATTATCAGGATATAGAGAGTAGAATTGAACCTTTAGAAACAGAACCCACTATTTAATTATTTTTTACTATGGATATTAAAAATTCAGATGCGCCAATCAATACCGTAACGCTTGACAAGAATAAAATTGACGAGCCAACGAATAATATTTATGAGGCTATTTCCATTATTTCGAAACGTGCTTCACAAATAAACGGTGATATTAAAAAAGAACTACTTGWKANMACWWSRYRARWYKKCTACTTATAATGACAGTTTGGAAGAAATTTTCGAAAACAAAGAGCAGATAGAAGTTTCTAAGTTCTATGAAAGACTTCCAAAACCACACGCTTTGGCAGTACAGGAATGGCTTGAAAACAAAATCTACTACCGCAATACCAAAGACGAAGTAGTAGAATAATAAAAGTTATTTTTATAACTTTTAAAAACATACAAAATGGCTGTTTTGAACGGGAAAAATATCTTGCTTGGCGTTACCGGCGGGATTGCCGCGTACAAAACAGCTTTTTTAGTTAGATTACTTATAAAAAAAGGAGCCAACGTAAAAGTTGTAATGACAGATTCAGCAAAGGAATTTGTTACTCCACTTACCCTCGCAACGCTTTCAAAAAACGAAGTGTTTTCTTCATTTACTGATAAAAAAGAAGAGAACAGCTTTAAAGAGCCCAAATGGAATAACCATGTAGAATTGGCTTTGTGGGCCGATTTCTTTTTGATAGCCCCTGCCACTGCCAATACACTTTCCAAAATGGCCAATGGCGCCTGCGATAACCTTTTACTTGCTTGCTATCTTTCGGCAAAATGCCCCGTGTATTATGCCCCCGCAATGGATTTGGATATGTACCAACACCCATCAACTGCAGAAACCTTTAAGAAGTTAGAAACCTTCGGAAATATTCAAATCCCCGCGGCTTTTGGCGAATTGGCCAGCGGTTTGGTAGGGCAGGGCAGAATGGCGGAACCAGAGGAAATAGTTTCCTTTTTGGAAAAAGATATCTTAAAAAAACTTCCCCTACGAGGAAAAAAAATATTAATTACAGCCGGCCCAACTTATGAAGCTATTGACCCCGTTCGCTTTATTGGGAACCATTCCAGCGGAAAAATGGGGTATGCAATTGCCCAAGAAGCCATCAAGCTTGGTGCTGAGGTTGTTTTAATTTCCGGCCCAACGGCATTAAAAATTAAAGATGATTTCGTAAAAATAATTCGCGTTACTTCTGCGGAAGAAATGTACAATGCTGCGCACGAATATTTCGACAAATGTAACATGGCCATTTTAAGCGCCGCTGTTGCCGATTATCGCCCTTCGGAAGTTGCTTCGGAAAAAATTAAAAAGAAAGATCAAGGGTTAACGCTTCAACTTACAAAAACCAAGGATATTCTTGCTTCGCTTGGCGAAATAAAGAAAAATCAATTTTTGGTAGGTTTTGCGCTAGAAACTGAAAACGAGGAAGAAAATGCAAAATTGAAACTGAAAAAAAAGAATTTAGATTTAATTGTGTTAAATTCGCTTCGTGACAAAGGCGCAGGCTTTCAGACCGACACCAATAAAATTACTTTGATCACCAAAGACAATAAATCGCTTCCTTTTCCTGTTAAAACAAAAAAAGAAGTAGCTAAAGATATTTTAGAATATATTATAGAACAGACAAATGCGTAAAATTTTACTTTTCTTATTATGTGCTATTACTGTGTTTTCTGCACAGACTCAAGAACTTAATTGCACCGTTTCCATAGATGCCGAACAGACCGGCCAGCCCAATCTACAAATTTTCCGAACGCTGGAAACACAATTGCGGGAGTTTGTAAACAATACAAAATRGACCGATAAGGAATACAAAARCCAAGAACGCATAGATTGCAACATGACATTGGTTGTAAGCGATTATGATGGCGACTCCTTTACTGGCACATTGCAAATACAGTCTTCCCGTCCCGTTTTTGAATCTACTTACGATAGCCCTGTTTATAATTATTTCGATAGGCAGGTACAATTCAATTATAAGGAATATGAGCCATTGAACTTTAATATCAACACATTTGGTTCAAACCTTGTTTCTATTATAGCCTTTCATGTTTATACCATTATCGGGTTGGACGCGGATACCTTTTCACCTAATGGCGGAACGCCTTATTTTGAAGTTGCGAAGCAAATTACAAATACTGCTGCCTCCAGTAACTTTCAAGGCTGGAAAGCCACGGATGGGAACCAGTCCAGATTTCGCTATAATGATGCGCTGTTATCTTCCGTTTACAAAGAATTCCACGATGTGATGTACCAATACCACCGTGAAGGGCTTGATATTATGGCCTCAGACCAGAAAAAGGCGAAGCAGGAGATTGCCGATGCCATTAATATTCTGAAAGGTATCAATGACCGTCGTCCTAACTCTTTCTTGGTCCGAACTTTCTTTGATGCTAAAAGTGACGAAATACAGGCTATTTTTAGCGGTGGGCCACAGGTTGATATCACAAGATTAATTGAAAACCTAAACAGACTTGCACCAACAAAACGAAGTAATTGGTCTGAAATCAAGTTTTAATTTTCTTTCAACAACTCTAGACCAGTTAATTACTTTCTTTTAAATTTATACTTTCAAAATTCTGACCTTGAATTTTGAAAATACTAACATCCATAAATTAAAATTTCATTGTGATAACCAGCCTCGCCATTAAAAACTATGCGCTTATTGAAGATATTCGCGTTGATTTAAGCGAAGGCCTCACTATTATTACTGGTGAAACAGGTGCTGGAAAATCCATCATTTTAGGAGCTTTGGCGCTTGTCTTGGGAAAACGCGCAGATTTGAGCAGCGTAAAGGATCCTTCAAAAAAGTGTATAATTGAAGGACATTTTTCAATAAAGAACTACGAGCTTCAAAATATTTTTCAAGAAAACGATCTTGATTATGAGCCTAATACCATAATACGTCGCGAAATATTGCCCGGCGGAAAATCACGTGCATTTGTAAATGATACGCCCGTTGCTTTGGTGCAGTTGCAGGCACTTGCGCCTTATTTAGTGGATGTGCACAGTCAGCATGAAACTTTGGAAATCGTTTCCGAAACTTTTCAAATGGAAGTGATTGACGCCTTGGCTGGAAATGCCGAACTTTTAAAGATGTATAAGTCACAATTTGAAGATTATAAAAAAGTCTCAGAAACACTTTCAAAATTAAAACTTCAAAAGGATACTGCTTCCAAAGAACTGGATTACAGCACTTTTCTCTATAATGAATTGCAACAAGCCAACTTAAAAAAGCTAAACCAGCAAGAGTTGGAAGAAGCATACGAAACACTTAATAATGCTGAAGCAATTCAGGAAGCGCTAGCCAATGCAAACCAACTTTTGGATGAAGAGCAAATAGGAAGTTTGCAAACCGCCAAGGAAGCACGGATTTTATTGGGAAAAATAAAGGAGTTTTCAAAAAAATTTGAGGATTTCTGGCAGCGGTTGAATAGTGCAATTATTGAAGTGGAAGACATTGCAGCTGAAATAAACATTGCCGCGGAAAATATAGAAGCCGATCCTGAAATGCTTTTTCAGATAAACGAAAAACTTCAAACGCTATATAAACTACAGCAGAAACATAGTGTTTCCTCAGTTTCTGAATTAATTGAAATAGAAGAGAAGCTCGAAGAAAAAGTAAACACTACATTGGGTTTGGACGAGCAGATAGAAAAATTTGAAAAGCAAAAACTTCAGTTGCGCGAAATTGCTTTAAAAACCGCTGAACAACTTCATATAAAAAGAATGGAGGCAATACCCACACTTAAGAAAAAGCTTGAGGAAACGCTTTTTCCATTGGGTCTGCCCAATGCGCAATTTCATTTTGAGCTTATCTCTTCAGAAGAATTTAAAAATAATGGAACTGATACGTTACAATTGCTATTTACTGCCAATAAAGGTTTGGCGTTTGGACCATTGAAGAAGGTGGCATCCGGGGGCGAAATGAGCCGCATTATGTTAGCCATTAAAGCAGTTTTGGCAGACTATAAAAAACTGCCCACCATCGTTTTTGATGAGATTGACACAGGTGTTTCAGGTGAGATTGCCAACAAGATGGCAGGTATTATGCACCAAATGAGCAAAACAATGCAGCTATTGAGCATAACGCACTTGCCTCAAATAGCCGCAAAAGGCGACCATCATATAAAAGTGTACAAAGAAGATAAAAACGAAATTACGGCCACCCACTTGAAACTTTTGAATGAAGAAGAGCGCGTTGTTGAAATTGCACAAATGCTTGGCGGAAAAAATCTTTCTCAAGCTGCTATAGCCAATGCAAAGGAATTATTGAATTAAAACGTATCTTTACTTTTCAAAATTAAGATTGAAACTGAAAATCTATTCAACCATAAAATAAATTAAAACATGTCTTATAATTTACTTAAAGGAAAACGCGGAATCATCTTTGGGGCGCTGGACGAGAATTCAATTGCTTGGAAAACCGCAGAACGCGTTCACGAAGAAGGGGGAAAATTTGTACTTACCAATGCGCCCATTGCGCTACGAATGGGACAAATAAAAGAACTTGCCGAAAAAACAAATTCTGAAATTATTCCAGCGGATGCTACCAGTATCGACGATTTAGAGAATTTGGTGGCAAAGGCAACCGAAATTCTAGGGGGCAAACTGGATTTTGTGCTTCACTCCATTGGAATGTCTGTAAATGTTCGCAAAGGCAATCACTATACCAGCCAGAACTACGATTTTACACATAAAGGCTGGGATATTTCCGCAGTTTCTTTCCATAAAACTATGCAAGTACTTTACCAGAAAGATGCAATGAATGAATGGGGGAGTATTATAGCCCTTACTTATATGGCCTCACAGCGTGTTTTTCCAGATTATAATGATATGGCAGACAACAAAGCGTATTTGGAAAGTATTGCGCGCAGTTTTGGATATTTCTTCGGAAGAGATAAAAAGGTTCGCGTTAATACTATTTCGCAATCACCCACCCCAACTACAGCGGGACAAGGTGTAAAAGGTTTTGATGGCTTTATTAGCTACGCAGATAAAATGTCTCCGCTCGGCAATGCAACGGCCTTGGATTGTGCCAATTACACAGTAGCTATGTTTAGCGATTTGACAAAGCGGGTAACACTTCAAAATCTATACAATGATGGTGGTTTTTCAAACATGGGGGTTAGTGACGCAGTAATGGAAACTTTTGTGGGAAAAGAATAAATTTGTAACAAAAAATAGGAATATAAGATCCTTTTTTATCAGAAAGATAAAAAAGGATTTTTTWTATATGGAATGATTGGAAAGTATTTGAATAAATATTGGACATTAACATTTTTTTAGATACTTTTAGGCTGTATTAACTAAATTATTATTTATGAAAAAATTTACACTATTAATTTTAGCTTTCTGTGGTGTTTTATCTACGACGGAAGCACAATTTATTCAACCCAGTCCTTCTGCCTATGGAGCACGAAGTGCAGGTGTTGAAAACCAACAACAGCCAAGAGCTTCCTTGGAAGAACTTTTGGCACGTCTTCAAAGAAATGGGAATAAAACTGGATTGGATTCCCAGCATTTTACACAAAGGGAGAGAGAGATTTTAGGAGCTCATTTTAGAGATCAAAATCAAGGGAATAGATCACCGCAAGCAACACTTTTAGAAGAAGGGTTTGATGACATAACAACCTTGCCTGGAGATGGTTATAGTCTAATAAACGTTAGTGATGCCCCTGGATTGACCGATTGGTTTCAAGGAAATGATCTAGTGTTTCCAGCACACGCTGGGGGACCCACATCATACATTGGTGCTAATTTCAATAACACAGCCGGAAGCGTTATTAACAATTTCTTGATAACCCCTGTGCTTTCGTTGGAAAATGGTGATGAAATTACCTTCTGGACCCGCACCACTACGGCCAGTACTTTTCCAGATAGATTGGAAGTGAGAATAGACCCAGACGGTTCTAATGTTGATCCATCGGGCCCTTCTAGCGTAGGTTCTTATACAGAATTATTGTTAGAGATCAATCCTACCTTGGTAACAGGGGTTTATCCAGATGTATGGACTGAATTTACCGTAACTGTTTCCGGACTTGCTGGGCCAACTGACACAAGAGTAGCTTTCAGATATTGGGTTACAGACGCAGGACCTGCTGGAAATAATTCAGATTATATTGGTATTGATTCATTAACGATTGAAGAAGGCGCTGGCGGTGGCGGTGGCGACCCCACCGTATATGCGGCTAACCTTAGAGCATCATGTGGACTTGACTTTGGAACATTCCCTTTGCCTGGTCCTTATAATCTTACACCTATTGCACCAAATAGTAGTTCTATTTATGGAGGCGATTTTGACGGGACAGGAACATTATATGCTTTTAACGGTACAACCTCAACCCTGTTGACTTTAGATCCAGGTACTGGAGCCGAAACTACAGTAGGTCCTATTACCGGATTACTTCCCACTGAAACTCTAAGGGGGATGGCTTGGAATGAAGCTGACGGATCTATGTATATATTAGCAGGACAAGGCGAAGTAGGCTCTATTTATACCATTGATCTTACTACCGCCGTAGCAACACTTGTGGGAAGCAGCACTATTACTGGCTGGTTACCAATTTGGTTGGCGATTGACAATAATGGAAATGCATTTATGGCAGATATAGGGCTGGATAGTCTTTATTCAGTAGATTTAACTACTGGTACTGCAACTTTAATAGGTGCACTGGGAATCAATATCAATTTTGCACAAGATGCAGATTTTGATCCAGATTCAAATACCTTATACATGGCAGCTTACGTTGGTGGTGGAGTAAACTTTTTTGCCTCTGTCGACACCACAACTGGAGTGGCTACAACATTGGGCTCTGTAAATTCTGACTGTGCTGAATTGGGATTGGTTGCAATCCAAGGTACAGGTGGAGGTGGAGGTGGTTGCTCTATTGCGAGTGACTGTAACTTAACTGATGTAACCCCTGATGATTCCACTAGTTCAGAAATTTGGGATAGACCTTTTGCTGATGGTACTTGCTGTTCAGGATTAGGCCCGGTTTCTTATGATGTATATGGTCCATTTACAGTAGATGTAACAGGACTTTACACAATTGATAGTGATCAAGATGGTGGCGCTTGGGATGGTTTTATATTTTTATATGAAAATTGTTTTGATCCTTTAGATCCAACTACAAATTTTGTAGCTGCTGACGATGATGGACCGGGAGGAGTTGGAACTTCACAAATTTTGGATGTTAGCCTTACCGCTGGTACTGAATATTATTTTATTACTACTGGTTTTGCTGCTGGAGATTTCGGTGCTTTTACCACTACTATTACTGGAGTAGGTACGGCTTCTTGCGGTGGTCCTGTATTAACTTATGACGATTGTGCAGGTGCTATTGATCTTTCCTGCGGCGATAGCGTAGTTGGCGAGACGCTAACGGCCACGGATTCTGGCGGGAACCCCGCTCCTGACGTGTTCTATAAGTTCACCGGTGA
>NVXN01000012.1 GCA_002733915.1 Aequorivita sp. | reverse complement strand
AGGGTCTGTACAGTTGTCATCAGCTGTTGCCTCGCCAGTGGCGAAATAATCAGGCAAGATGTAGAACAGGTTGCCTGCTCCCGGATCAACGGTTTGATCAGCTGGGCAGGTAAGTTCTGGTGCAAGTCTGTCTACCACACTTACCTCTGCAATACAAGAAGCARTGTTGCCGCTAGTATCACTAACGAATACAGTTATCATAAACGTACCTCCTATATCAGCACAACTAACTGTTGGCACATCTACAGCGATTGTAGCAATACCGCAAGCCTCATCTATATTGGATACAWGACTGTATGGATCTACAGAAGTAGTACCATCAGGACCCAATTCGATTTCTACAACGTTGCTCGTCGGAACGATAGAATAGGTAAGTTCGAAGTTATCAACACCGGCACCCCAGCCCCAGCCGCCTTCATCATCATAAATATAACGAACTTGGAAGTTAGCGTTTAAGTAAGCCGCCAAATCAATGGCGCCTGTATTGGTTGGGTTGGTACTCACATCTACAAACAAGATCTCTTGCCATGCAGCTCCGTCATATACCTCAACGGTAAGTGTACCATCGCCAAGGAACTCTTGCATTGCATAATCAAACGATAATGAAGCAGTAGAAGCACCGCTTATATCATATACTGGAGAGATAAGCGTAGCATTGTTCACTGCACCGTTACCTGCAGCGTCGTCATCAAAGATGGCTGCATTAGAAGGGAAGTCAGTGCCTGTTGGCATATCACCGGAACCAAAAGTCCAGTCCTGAGAACCAGCATTAATCTGAGTAGTCCATCCATTAGGTATAGAGCTTCCTTCAAAGTCCACTTCTTCAGTTTCAGTAATCACAGGAGGCCCACAAGTAATAACAGGCGCAATAAGGTCTATCACGTTAACTGTTGCGATACAAGTAGATTCATTTCCACTATTGTCAGTAACAGTAACTTCTACTTGGTTCTCACCAAGATCTGCACAAGTAAAATCAAGGCCTGAACCTCCAGTTGTGGTATAGTTTATAGTACCATTCCAAACACGTGGAGAGAACACAGATCCAGTAAACAATCCTGCAACGGCAGTACCTAAAGACAATGATAGGTCAGCATTCGAGAAGTTTTGGTTGGATCCATCACCATTGGTATAGTTTTGACCAGAGTCGGTCACTATAGCGATACCATAAGTGGTGTTCGCACTCAAAACTACCGGGGTGGAAAGCACTGCGTTACTCGGCTGGTCTATTCCAAGGCCAGTTCCGGTTCCAGAAGCCGCGGGAGAACCCCATGCAGCAGCATTTGTCTCGTTACCAACATAGGTACCTACTAAGGTATACATATCAAGGTTGAAGGTAGAGGTACCGTCAATGTTCACATCAATATCAGTAACCTCGATGTCATTTGGACCTACGGTAAGGTCGTACATAACAGCCCAACCAGGTGATCCACCGTTGTTTGAAGTAAACAAAGTAGAAAGCGATCCCATAGTTCCGCCACCTACTCCACCTGCAGTAATGGTATATCCACAAGCTTCATTTACGTTTACAAGCAAATCCATAGGGTCTATACTCGCCATACCGTTAGCATCTAGGAAAACATCAAGACCTCCTCCTGAGGAAGCATCATAGCTCAACAGGAAGTTGTCAACGCCAGCTCCCCAGCCCCATTCGCCGCCATTGTCGTCATACGTCCAACGAACTTGGAAATCAGCATTGGCATATGCAGAAGCATCGATAGTTTCTGTCTGGATGTCTGGATCCAGATCATCTTCGTAAAGGGCAACTTGTTGCCAAGCTGTACCATCAAAAACCTCAACCGTAAAAGTTTGCGTTCCAGACTCCTGGAAAGCAACATCATAGCCAAGGGATACGTTTGAAGCTCCAGTTAAATCATACACAGCCGAAAGTAGCGTTACGTTACTTGCCGGTGCACCAAGACCACAGTCATCATCATCAAAAAGCATTGCCAATGTTGGGAAATCATCGCCGGTAGGCATATCTCCACTATTGATCCAATCGCAAGTACCTGTATTAACTACAGTTGACCAGCCAGATGGTAAGCCAGCTTCAAAATCTTCTGATTCTGTAAAAGTACCAAAACCACCTACACAGAATATTTCAGGAGCGGTGTTGTCCTCAACAGTAACCGTAGAAGTACAAGTAGATATGTTTCCAGAATCATCTGTAACAGTCATAACAACAGTGTTAGCGCCTGTCATGGAACAGTCAAAAGAAGAAACATCAAGAGTCATTGAAGCTATTCCACAATTGTCTGACGAACCATTATCCACATCGGCAGCCGTAATATTCGCAACTCCTGTAACAGGATCGAGCTCTACAGTTATGTCTTGGCATACTGCTACTGGTAATTCATTATCTATTACAGTAACGATAAAATTACAAGTCGAAGTATTTCCATCGCTATCAGTTACCGAAAGGGTTACAGTAGTATCACCTACAGGAAAATCACTTCCGCTTGGAGGGGTGGCAACAATATCGCCAGAGATGTTTCCATCTTCGGTATCAAAAGCTACTCCAGTAAAGTTTACAACCGCTGAACATTGGCCAGGCGCATTGTTTGCAGTAATATTAGATGGACAAGCAATAACTGGCGGATCGCCTAATGTTGGCAAACCAGATACATTTAATTCAAAATTCCCAGTGGTGCTAAATCCATGTACCAACACGTAATAGGTAGAAGAACCATCAGTAGTAAAGGTTACTTCACTCCTTACACTGCTGATACCACAGGCGGCACCTGCATCATCATTAGCAGTAACGCAAGTAAAGGCTCCACAGCTTCCTGTATATACTGAAAGTTTGGTGTCATATCCAATGGCAGAACACGTATTTATGGTTACTGTTGAACCTACTCCCGTAACATCGGTAAAGGAATACCATACCCCAGCAACAGTGTTAGTAACGCCGTTACAAGTTCCTGCGCTATCTACAGTGGCCCCTAATGTTGTTCCAGCAATAGTTCCGTCAGAACCTATATTGATAGCATTCACACAAAGATCATTGGCCGGCGGCGGAATAAGTCGTTGGATGGTTGTAGTGTGACAAGAAGTATCAGTTCCACAAGCAGGAGCAGCACTAGTAGTGTTGTGCAACCTGATAGAGGCAACTGAAATGTTATTGATTGTCACTGGAGTTGGACCAAATCCCAGTACATTGTTACTTGTATCTGTAATTGTCACATAACCCGCAGCAGAAGTAAAGCGATAGTTTGCTCCAATGATAAGGGCATTTACAGTATTGTAATCCCCCCCATAACTACAGGTAGAAATAGTCTGAACGTTGCCACTATTATTGGAGTTCACCGTCAAATACGGTGTCGTCACAATACATTGGGCAAAAGTAGTTCCTGCGGCAAAAAAAACCAGCAAGAGTAATAATGTAATTTTCTTYWTMWRKTGWTARTTTAAATTAAAAGTTAAAATGTCGTTAAAAATAATCTAAATTGTAGTAATTGCCAAATAATAAGGCAACAGAATTTATGAAATATTGGGGATTTTTTTCTAGCTGCAAATAAAGCCCAGCAATAGGCCCAGCGATTAATTGGCCGTAAGTTGTTTATTAACAGATTGTTATTCCTGTTTCAAGTTTAATGTTTAAAAAAATGGACGGTATTGTTCCACCCGAAAATCTATCGTAGTTTTTTCGGGGAATTCATCTTTCATTTTTTTATAGGCTGAAAGGCTGCCAACAGCTCTATTAGCTGCTCCTGATGGTGCTATTAATGAAACTGTTTTTACAGTTCTGCCATTTTCCGGAAGTTGAAATGTATGGATT
Source organism: Aequorivita sp. (assembly GCA_002733915.1). Classification (GTDB taxonomy): domain Bacteria; phylum Bacteroidota; class Bacteroidia; order Flavobacteriales; family Flavobacteriaceae; genus Aequorivita. Next base: position 91,033 of record NVXN01000012.1, on the reverse strand, counting down.
CGAGGCACCTTATTTGAAACCAACTTCAGGGAAATATTGTACTCTTTCAATTTTCTTCGGAAGAAATATTCCGGGCCGTTTTTGCTATTTCCACCCGTGAAAAGCAACGTATCAATTTTAGGATTTTGCTGAAGCACGACAACCAAATCGCGCAGTTCCACTTCCAACATTCCAATATCTGAAGCATCAATTTTTTCTCTTCTGGCAGAAGCCACCATATCGCAGATTCCGATACCTCTTTTTATTAAAAAATGTTCGCGTTGCTTAATTGCTTCGGCTGTGGTTTCAAATTTTAGATCCAAGCCGAATATTTTATCCAAAATCAACCATAATTGTCCGTCGCGGCTGCCGTAACAAAAATCCACATCGCCCTCTTTCAATTCCCCGGTTGTGAAACGTGGTGGCGGAAGGGTTCCCACTATCAGTTTGGTTGCATTTTCGGGAATAAATGGCGGGTATGGGTGGRTGTGGTGGAACAAATTTTAGATATCTAGATTATTAGATTTCTGGACACTTAGATTTTAGATTTATCGAATAAAAACAGGCTCACTCTCCTTTTCAGTATATTCTTCACTGAAACCATAACCATCATAATTAAACGCTTTCAATTCATCCAAGGTTTTTACATTCTTATCAATCGCAAAACGGCTCATACTGCCACGTGCTTTTTTGGCGAAGAACGAAATTATTTTAAGTTTGTCATTTTTGAAATCCTTAAAAACTGGCGAGATAACGGGCACTTTCAATTTCTTTTCATCAATGGCATTGAAATATTCAACGCTGGCAAGATTTAAGAAAAGCTCGCCTTCTTCCAATTCGTTATTCAAAGTTTCGGTAAGTGTTTTTTTCCAAAAAGCATACAAATCTTTTTTACGATTCATAGGAAGTTTGGTGCCCATTTCCAACCGATAGGGCTGAATCAAATCCAACGGACGCAACATTCCGTACATTCCCGAAAGGATTCGGAGGGAATCCTGCAACAGATCAATCTTTTCCGAAGGAATGGTATAAGCGTCCAAACCCGCGTAAACATCGCCAGCAAAGGCATAGACTGCTGGTCGGGCATTTTGTTTTGTGAAAGGAGTCTGGAATTCCTTATAACGTTGGTAATTGAGTTCGGCCAATTTATCGCTGATGTCCATCAACTTACCTATCGCTTTTTTGCTTTTACGCTCCAGCTTGTTGTTTATCATTTCGGCTTCCTCCAAAAACTTGGGCTGGGTGGCGCGGGCAGTGGGAAGTTTTGATTCAAAATCCAGCGTTTTTGCTGGGGATATAACTATTTTCATTAAATTCTTCTTTGCTTCAAAAATAACGAAAACAATTTTGAATTCAGAATTCAAAATTGTTTTGGTTGATTTGGGATTCGGGATTCTTACTTCGTATTTCTAATTTCCACTTTCGTCATTCTCGTAATTCGTCGCTCGTAATTCATATTTCACTCAATCCTTCTGCCCTGTGTTGTAAAACTCAATCCCTGCGAACCCCGCAGCGAAGTCATAACTGCTTCAAAAATGGGTTCGGGAGTTGTTGCTTTTGTAGTCCATTCAAAAATAAAATTGGCGCCGCTGCCTCCGTGCTCATCCGTTTCGTCTATAACGATTTCAACGGTTTCCAATGGTTTTAAATAGATGGGTTTCTTAAAATAATGGCGAATCAGTTGCCCTTGGGTACCATAATAATCAGCTTTTGAAATATAAATCGTATCGGTTTGGCTCACATTGCGCAAACTTACCATTGCCGTAAGGTTGTGTGATTTTTCCAATGAAAAACTATAAATGTGTGAATAAATGCTCAAATATGTAGTCCCTTTTTGCAGCGAATCGTTTATATTTATATTTCCCACAGTTTTACCGTCAACGTAATGATCTTCCCAATGGTTGGGATGATACGAGCTTATTTCCTTTTCTTCCTCGCAGGAGAAAAATATTACAAATAGAAATAATGCTACTATAATTCGTGTTATTGTAAATAGTTTTTTCATAGTTCTTTATTATAATTAAAACTACGGCCTTTTATCGATTTCGGCTTTTGTCTCCAGCAATTCGTTTATCTGCCATTGTCTTGCTTGCTGCTTGTTTGTCAAGTTTATTGCTTTTTCAATGGCTTCATTTGCTTCAGCAGTATTGCCCTTTGCCAACTTAATTTTGGCCAAAACGTTATATGAGTCAAAGTTGCCGGGATTAACAGCCAAAGCATCATTAACTAATTTTTCGGCCTCTTCCAACTCTTTGTTTGCCACAAGTTTTCCGGCTCTGTAAGTATTAAAAAGAACCAAGGCATTGGGATTAAGCTCCTTTAAAGCAGCTTGCACTTTTACACGTTCCTTTTCATTTTTTTGAAGCATATAATGTGTATTTCCCACAATGGTATAGGGAATGTTGAAAATGCTGCCGTATTGTTTCTGCACTTCGGAATAATGGTTTTTTAAAGCGTCGGCAGAACTGAAATACTCTTCCTTTACATACCAATTTTTGAAAATATCGCCCAATGCCCATTTATAGGTGGGAAGCCCAACAGAGTTGTGAATTTCATTGGGAAACTCCTTAAATTGTATGTTTTTTTCCACAATGCTTTTTGGCACTTTTTTCAAAAATTCATTTACGCCCATCCCCTGTTCATTGGCGAGTGAAATATAAACACTAGCAGTAGTACTTTTGGTTTTGCCCCAAGTTTTTTCCATTACATCCTCCATCGCATTTTCGCCCCACCAAAGCGCGGGACTTATGGCGATATAATCATTGAAAAGATCGGGATGATTTATGGCTGTATTGATAACAAAAATACCCCCGACGGAATGGCCGCCAAGAATTTTATAATCTGCCGTTTTGTAGTTTTTGTTTACATATGGAATCAATTCCTTTTCAATAAAACTTACCATTTCCCCGGCATTGCCGCTATCTTCCACGCCCTCTATTGTTGGCTTACAGTTTTTCCGGTATTCGGCGGTTCCTTTTCCTGAAATTGCCACTAATATCATTTCTGGGATAACTTCACTTATGCCTCCCTGCAATTCTAAAAAGCCCGCTAAGTACTGAAAGTTATAATCGCCGTCCAAAATGTAGAGCACAGGATATTTTTGGTTTATAGCCGTATTGTATGACGGTGGAAAATAAACTGAAAACTCACGGTCTTGCTGAAGTATTTCAGAATAAACCTTGTCGCGATTTCCTATGGAGATATCTTGGGAAAAAACGTTTTGTAAAACGCAAAACAGAAATAAATAAATAAATAAACGCTTACCCATATCTGAATTTTAAATGTTTGAATGAATATGTTTTCAAAGTTAATTGAAAACTTTTCCTGTCAAAATAATTTTTAAAACGCTTTGCTTCACATTTTGTAGCTTCACATTTTTAAATTCCAAATAATTGTGCTGAAAACCGCATCTTTTCCAATTTACACCGAAATACGTAAAAACCCATTAGTGGTTTGCCGAATGTTGCCGGCAGAAGTCTTTGAATATCCATTTTTTAACGATGGCGTCTCAAAGGTCAGCTCTACAAATTCCATTAGAAAAGAACTAGATTTAAACTCTGTAACTGTTTTGGAAAGCAAAGGTTCATTACAGCTTAAAGGTTTTATTTTCCACATTTCGCACTGCGGTTCCACACTTTTAGCAAATATGCTGAAGGCCTCAAAAAAGACAAGGGTTGTTGCTGAAACCGAAGCTATAAACGGGCTGTTGCTTTCTGCGGTATTTTATGATTTGGAGGAAAAAACGCTTATAAATAATTTAAAAACCATAATTAAAGCCTATTTGCAGCCGCTGGATGAAGAGGAACAAGTTGTTTTTAAGCTTACTTCTTGGAATATTTTCTTTATCGAACTTTTTCAAAAAGCATTTCCAGAAATTCCTTGGATTTTTATTGACAGAAGAACGGAGGAAGTTGTTCAAAGTCTTTTAAAATCTGGAAATGGGTTTGTGGAATGGTTTTATCATCCTACCAATTTGCTGCAAAATTATTTTTTGGACGAAGAAAAGCAGTTTAAATCATTGGAAAATTATCTATTCGTAATGATTGAAGCGCATAAAAAAACTGCAGAAAAATTTCTGCTCGGAAACAATTTATTTTTGGAATACCCTTCTTTTCCCAATAAATTTAAAAGCGAAATTCTGCCCCATTTCAATTTAAATTATTTTGAAATAGAATTGGAGGCCGCTGAGGAAGCTAGAAAATACGATGCAAAAAGTATTTACAAAGCCCCTTATTCAAATTTAGGCAGCTGAAAATTCTTGGATATTCAATGCCTTGAAAACTTTTTTGATTCCCTTTTCTGTATCGGAAAGCACGATAAGCACATCATCTGCATTAATGACCGTGTTTCCGTTGGGAGTTATGTATTTATCGTCTCTTTTTATCATTGCGATAATTGCGGTTTTTGGGAATTCAATATCAACAATCTTTTTGCCGACAATCGTATTCCCCTTTGCAATACCAATTTCTCGCATTTCGGTTTTGGGATGTTCCTCAAGAAATTTTTCAGAGGGAGATATTTTTTTCTCTTCACTGGGAATACTCACCCTTAACCATTTCGCGACTACCGAAAGCGTAGTTCCCTGAATTAGAATGGAGGTCAGCGAAATAAAAAATACAATATTAAAAATCATATTCGCCTTATCGATTCCCGCCAATAATGGGTAGGTTGCAAACACGATCGGCACTGCCCCGCGTAAACCCACCCATGAAATATAGAAACGTCTCCGCAATTTCATCTTAAAAGGAATCAAACTTATAAAAACTGCTGCGGGACGTGCCACAAAAATCAAAAACAACGATATTAAGAGTCCGATACCAATTACAGGAACAATCTGTGATGGAAATACTAAAAGCCCTAACGTCAAGAAAAGTACAATCTGCATCAACCACGCCAACCCATCATACATTTTAAGAATAGTCTTTTTGTGGATTAAGTACTGGTTTCCCAAAAAGACCGCACAAATATAAATGGCCAAAAAACCATTGCCGCCCACAAAATCGGTTACGGAAAAGGTTATAAACATTAGTGCAATAACGAGTACGGGATATAAACCCTCAAAATCCAAGYTGATTTTATTGATTATAATCTTGCTCAACTTTCCAAAGCCAAACCCGGCGATAGTTCCTATAATCATTTGTTGAAAAAACAGTGGAATCATAGACACCAATCCTTTATCCTGATTGATTACCAAACCTAAAAAAGCGATTGTTAGCACATAGGCCATGGGGTCGTTACTCCCACTTTCCATTTCTAAGGTGGGGCGCAAATTGGTTCGGAGCGCAAGATTTTTGGAACGCAAAATGGAAAACACCGCAGCGGCATCTGTTGATGACACTATACTTCCCAACAGCAAACTTTCATAAATGGTAAAATCGGTAATGTAATAAACAAAGGTTCCCAAGCCGACAGCGGTAAGCAAAACCCCCAAAGTTGAAAGTGCAAAACCTTCTTTCATTATTGGTTTTACAGCTTTCCAATCAGTGTCCAGACCCCCCGAAAAAAGAATAAAATTCAATGAAATAATACCCACCAACTGAGCGATTTGCGGATCGTCAAAACTGATGCCGCCTATACCATCTTCACCGGCAAGCATTCCTATTCCCAGGAAAAGTACTAAAGTGGGAACACCAAATTTATAAGAAGTTTTACCTGCTATTATGCTTATAAAAAGCAGTAACGACCCCACAAGCAAAATGTTTTCAATGGTTAAATCCAATAACTTTTAGTTTWWGKTTTSANAYWWMAKYAAWMTANKWWTYTMAAAWYWMAMAAAAATATTGGATTCTATTTTTAAGGCATAAAAAAACATCTCTACAGAATAGTACCGACATATTCATAAATAAACTTAATTTTGCAGGCAATGGCAACCAATAAAATAGAGCTCCGCACCGTAAACGTTACACGCTACATCACCCCTTTGCGTGAAGGCGGTTCGCTGCCAGCCTTGGCCGAAGCGGATGATGATTTTAAATACGTTTTAAAATTTCGCGGTGCAGGACACGGTGTAAAAGCATTGATTGCGGAACTATTAGGTGGTGAAATTGCGCGAACTTTAGGCTTAAAAATTCCGGAACTTGTTTTCGCAAACTTAGACGAAGCTTTTGRCAGAAGTGAAGGCGACGAGGAAATACAGGATCTATTAAAGGGCAGCCGCGGACTTAATCTGGCACTGCATTTTCTTTCGGGAGCTTTAACATTTGACCCCGTAGTAACACAGGTCGATGAAACATTGGCTTCCAAAATTGTATGGTTAGATGCTTTTACCACAAATATTGACAGAACCTTAAAAAATACCAATATGCTTATTTGGCATAAGGAACTTTGGCTGATAGATCACGGCGCTACTTTTTATTTTCATCATTCTTGGAGCAATTGGCAAAAAGCGGCCATAACGCCCTTTCCATATATAAAAGATCACGTGCTTTTGCCACAAGCTGCGTTGATTGAAGAAGTTAATAAAGAAATGATTGCGCTTTTGCCAGATAAAAAATTACGGGAAATAACTAATCTTATTCCCGCAGATTGGCTAGATTGGGAAGGTATTGAAATGACTTCGGAAGAAATCAGGGACGTATATTACCAGTTTTTGGTAATGAGAAGAAACAATGCAAACAACTTTGTAAAACAGATTCAGGATGCCCGGCAAACACTTGTATGAATATGCGGTAATACGTTTGGTACCCCGCGTGGAGCGAGAGGAATTCCTGAATGTTGGGATAATCCTTTTCTGCAAAGGAGCCAACTATTTGAATTGCAAACACCAAATTGACACCGAAAAGCTAAAACTCTTTTCCTGTGAATTGGAAGTTGAAGAGATTGAAAACAATTTAAAGGCTTTTGAAAAAATATGTTCCGGCTCCAAAGACGGCGGCCCTGTGGCCCAATGGGAAAAACCCGACAGATTTCGCTGGCTTACTGCACAGCGCAGTTCTTCACTTCAAACTTCCCGTCCCCATAATGGCTTTAGTGATAATCTAGAAAAAACCTTGGAAAGACTTTTTACTGAATTGGTTTTATAAAACCTTCGCCGCCAAATATTTCTGTACTTCGTAAATGTCTATGCTCTTATTGAATTTTTTGCTCACCGTGGGCAAGTCTTCACTGCTAATCCAAATTTTCAATTCGGCGTCCAGGTCAAAAGTGCCCGCAGTTTCCAAAGAGAATCGCGATATGTGTTTGTAGGGAAGGCATTTGTACTCTGCCTTACTTCCCGTTAAACCTTGGACATCTATCAAAATTAACCGTTTATTGGTAAACATAAACACATCGCGGAAAAGCGAGAACCCAAGTTCTACCACTTCGCCCTCAATTAAAAGACGTCCGTATTTTTCGTTCAGTTTTTCTGCGGAAACCTCGCTTGCGTTTCCCAATATTTTATTAAATAGACTCATTAGTTGGATTTTAAAATTGTTTATTAGTCACGAATGCTCACTATTTCACCTTGAAAATCTATGGTTTGACGATCGTTGGTAGAAATGGTCATAGTAGCAAATCCCGCATGCCCTACAACCAATAAGATAGAATAGGTGTCTTCCTCATTTACAACAACTGTACGTGCCAAAAGACTATCATCACGATTTTCAATAGTAAATTCCGCGGGAGCACCTTTAAACCGCAAGCCTTTGTCTTTCCCAATTATTGTGGCATACGAACGCCCATAAAAAGGCATATTGCTAATGATTTTTTCAGGTGTAAATGTTACTGAATAATTACTGCCGACCAAATTTTTTGAAGGCTGTCCTAGGGGTAAAGCTGTATTTGCAATAAACTCGAAATTCTTAGAATTCAAAAGCACTTCGGTTGGGTTCTGTTCTGATTTGACGATTCCTAATTGCTTATCTGGTTTGTTCTGCGCGCTTACGCTCCCCAGTGTCAAGCAAAAAAGGATTGCTGGTAAAAAAACATATTTCTTCATCTGTATATATTATTTGACAATGTGTAATATGGAATGCCCCAATAATCATCTTGTGTGGGTTTGCGAATGGTAAATGGACACTTCATAATATTTTATTTTTGAAATAAACAAAACAAGGATTATGCCTAACTCGTTTAAGACACTTTAACGATACTCAGGATTTTCAAAATTCCAACGGGTGCCGTCATCCCATTCTTGCCGGGAATTACCATATTTTGGATACCCGCCCTGCTCTTTTAGCGTTTTTGCCAAATGGAGTAAATTATAGGTCATAAAAGTAGTATTCCTATTAGTGAAATCATTTTTTTTGGCACCACTTTCTTCGTCTCGATAACTGGGTCCAGGACCAGCCTCTCCTACCCAGCCGCTATCTGCTTGTGGAGGAATGCTATAACCTAAGTGTTGTAAGGAATACAAAATGCCCATCGCACAGTGTTTTATGCCGTCCTCATTTCCGGTAATAATGCAACCACCTACTTTTCCATAGAAATAATACTGCCCCTTTTCATTTTGAAGGCTGCTCATAGCGTAAAGCCTTTCAATCAATTTGCTGGCAACAGAAGATTTTTCACCAAGCCAAATGGGCGTACCAATTATTAATATATCAGCAGTATCTATCTTCTTCCAGATTTCTGGCCAGACATCTTCCTTGGCGCCGTGCTCGGTCATATCTGGATATACGCCATACGCAACAGCATAGTCCACGAAGCGAATGTTTTCAAAAGAAACCCCTTCAGCTTTCATTATTTTTTGCGAAACATCCATCAAGCCCTGGGTATGGCTCATGCGCGGGGACTGTTTTAGAGTACAATTGATATAGAGTGCTTTTAAATTGGAAAAGTCTGGTTTTTTCATAGTTTTTATTTCTAAAGGTAATAAATAATAAAAACACCTCTAAAAATTGAAAACTAAGCTTTTAAACAAACGACTAAACCTTCAAATCTATCTCTTTCAAATTCTCAATTCTATTTCTTTGAAAGAAATCGTCTATGGTTTCAAAATGCACAATAACGCGCTAATCGTTAAATTCAAAAACTTTTTCGGAAAGACTCTGTAATAASWMRAAKTNNARRRAAACAAGATAAGAAATTAAACTTCTTTATTCTTTTATCACTTTTTTAATTTCAATGTGTCCATTTGAATCCATAATCTTTAAAAAATACAACCCGCTATTTAAAGTTGAAATATCTATCATGGACGAATTCTTTATTGAGGAAACTAATTGACCTAACTCATTGAATACATCCACACTACCAATGGAGAGAATTGATGCAATATTTATAATTCCCGAAGTTGGATTAGGATATAATACAAAATCAGCCTTGGCTTCAAAAGAAAAAGTGGATAAAACAGCTCTTCCAAGCGCTATTTGGCAATTTTGCTGCTTAATTAAAACCCCATAATCCATATAATCCGTTCCCGAAGTTATTTCAATAAAATTATCGGTGGCATTTGCAATGGGTTCATCCAAATAAAACCACTGATAAGCAAAAAGTGGGTTGTAAGTGGCCGTAAGGATTGGATCGTCAAAACTTAATTCAGCACTGTCTAATTCTGATATGTTCACAATCACCTCTTTTGGCCAACTAGTTATATTATTTACGGTTTGGGTAACATAGAGTTTTAAAGATTCATTTGTTTGAAATGTATAAGAATTACCTTGAAAAACTAAGTTATTCAGATTTGGGTCGCTGTACCATTTTATATTGTCCCCTATTGCGTTTAATGTAACATTTACACCTAATTCACAGACCGTATGCATTCTTTCAATTTGTGGTCGTGGTGTTTTTTTATAGGTAGAGGCCAATGTATTTAATTGAGCTATCCCTAGAGTATTTGGAAAATATGGTAAATTTTCATCGATAAAATTTTCCGAACTGTTATAGCCCACGTAATATGCATATCCCTGATTGTCTAAATCAATAGCCCTGGTTGATTCACTGTTATTCATTACAAATTCCTTTCGCCAAATATGGGTGCCATCAGCAGCATATTCTTCTAAATAAATATCCGATTCTGTACATCCATAACAAGTGAAATAGCTGCCTGTCAAATATAGATTTCCCGCATAATTCACCTTAATATCGACCGGTACACCATTTTCTTCATATGTGGTAAAAGCCCCCTGAGCCCATATTACATTGCCTTCAATATCATATTTTGCAATGTATGGCTTTGGTTCTTGACAGCAGATGCCCTCAATGTATATACCGTCAAAAGTAATTCCGGAATAAAGCGACCCGCTTAAGTAAAGATACCCATCTGAAGTTAATGCGATTTGTGGATTTGCATTCGTCCTACCGTCTGAAGATTTTATCCATATAAAGTTTCCATCTGTATCCATCTTTCCCCATAAAGTGTCTTGCCCCCAACTTCCATTATGTTCGAGTACAAAATTATCCAATATGAGAGTTTCGAAATTAAAAACTCCGATAAAATAAATATTCCCAAGCCTATCAACATTAATGTCTGTTATATGGACAGCATCAGAACTATTAAATGGAATATCTCGAATCCATATTACTTCCCCATCATAATCCAATTTTGTCATAAAAAAATTCCAACCAGCGCCTCCAGAAACATACACATTATCAAATTGGTCCAATGCTATTGACATTCCGTAACCGGATTGTTGTCCTTCGAAATCATTATACCATAATTGATTGCCTTCAGAATCAAATTTAGCGACAAAAATTTTTTGATCTATTTGGCCTGTTATGTAAATAAATTCATCATCATCTACAAGTACCGAAATATCATCTCCATAACACCAGTCGGTTTCAAAAGTTTTTGCCCATACAATTTCTTTATTGGAATTTATTTTAAAAAGATATAGGTCAGCGAAATAATCGTCGGGAGTGTACAAAGGGAATTGTCCTAATATTAAATTCTCCTGAAAATATCCAGCTACTACCATATTTCCCTCGGTATCTACGGCCATATCTACTGCCATGTATTGCTGATTATCCCCTGTAGCTTTAAAACCCCAACTCCAGTCCTGGGAATAAAGTGTAATTGAAAATAAAAAAAAGAAGCAGAGTAATGTATTTTTCATAAAAGTATAAAAATTAAGATCACAATATTAATAAAATTGTGCACTATTTTATAATATAAACTTCCTTTAAACCTTCAAATCAATCTCCTTCAAATTCTCAATTCTATTTCTTTGAAGGAAATCGTCTATGGTTTCAAAATGTTCGATTACGCGCTTGTCCTTGAATTCAAAAACTTTTTCTGAAAGTCCCTGTAGGAAATCGCGATCGTGGGAAACTAAAATCAAGGTGCCATCAAACTGAAGCAGGGCTTCTTTTAAAACATCTTTCGATTTTAAATCCAAATGGTTTGTAGGCTCATCGAGAATGAGCACATTTACAGGCTCCAGCAATAACTTCACCATCGCCAAACGGGTTCTTTCCCCACCAGAAAGCAGCCCCACTTTTTTATCGATATCATCACCGCTGAACATAAAGCGGCCAAGGATATTTTTTATTTGTGTGCGTATTTCACCTTTTGCAACCTCATCGACAGTTTGAAAAACGGTGAGTTCCTTGTCTAAAAGTGCGGCCTGGTTCTGTGCAAAATAGCCTACCTTGGCATTATGCCCCAAGGCACAGGTTCCTTCAAAATCTATTTCACCCATAATGGCTTTTATCATGGTAGATTTTCCTTCACCGTTTCTTCCCACAAAACTCACTTTTTGGCCACGGGATATGCTCATATTGGCATCTTTAAAAACCACCTGGTCGCCGTATTTTTTGGTCATTCCCTCCACAATTACAGGATAATCCCCACTGCGCTGGGCAGGTGGAAAACGAAGTGCCAAAGCCGAAGTATCTATTTCGTCAATCTCTATAATCTGAAGCTTTTCCAGCATCCGCTCGCGGCTATTCACTTGATTGGTTTTGGAATACGTACCCTTAAAACGCTCAATAAATTGTTGGGTCTCGGCTATAAATTTTTGTTGCTCCTCGTACGCCTTTATCTGGTGCGCCCTCCTATCGGCACGCAATTGCAAATAATGGCTGTAGTTGGCCTTATAATCGTAAATGCGCCCCATTGTAACTTCAATGGTCCGGTTAGTAATATTGTCGATAAACTTTCTGTCGTGTGAAATAACGATAACTGCTTTGGCCTTGTTTAAAAGAAAATCTTCCAACCAGATTACAGATTCAATATCTACGTGGTTGGTGGGCTCGTCCAGCAAAATGAGATCGGGCTTTTGAAGCAGCAGTTTGGCAAGCTCAATACGCATACGCCATCCGCCACTGAATTCTGAAGTGGGGCGGTGCAAATCACTTCTTTTAAAGCCCAAGCCACGCAACGCCTTTTCTACTTCGGCTTCGTAATTTATTTCTTCCAAAGCATAATATTTTTCACCCAATTCAGCCACTTTGGTAATGATGTTCATATAGGCATCACTTTCATAATCGGTACGACTTTCCAACTCTTTATTTAATTTTTCCATTTCGTCCCGCATTTCAAAAATCTGCTTAAAGGCCTTGGAAGCTTCCTCAAAAACGGTACAACTGTCATCGGTCAATAGATGCTGGGGCAGATATGCAATAACGGCATCCTTTGGAGCGCGAACGTTTCCACGGGTGGGCTTTTGCACCCCGGCTATAATCTTCATCATTGTGCTTTTTCCGGCACCGTTTTTTCCCATCAACGCTATTTTGTCATTTTCGTTCACCACAAAAGAAACATCGCTAAAAAGCGTTTCGCCACTAAATTCTACGGCTAGACCATCTATTGAAATCATATCAAAATTTTGAGGTTGCAAAACTATTAAAAAGAAGTGGATTACGATTACTTATAATCATTTGGATAAATAGAATTAAAAAATGTATTAGGTAGCTATCTTCGCACAACATTCACCCCTTCCAATTGAAAATCATTTTGTAAATTCACAAATCAAAATTTCTGTCCTAAATCGCAATCGCCCTTAAATTCCTACGCAAACCTATGTGATCATTAATTTTAATCACTTAGCATGACATTGCATAGTTTTTTAACCAACCGTTTTTTAAGTTTGGAAGGCAGGTTATACAGTGGCAACCTGTCGGAGGTTCAGTTTAAAATTGAAGCCGCACTGGACAAAACCCAATCGTTAATCATTGATCTGGATGCCCTGGAAAAATTTGACCAGGCAGGGGCTTATATGCTTTATATTGCTTCGGAAAAGGCAAGGGAGAACAACAAGGAAATTATTCTGTTTTGTAGGGAAAATGATAAGGTGAAATCTATTTTCTCTTTTGTGGGAATTCAATATTACTCAAAAATTCCAAAAAAATATCCTTACATCGGCTTTTTAAATCACTCCTATTAAATTTACTATTAATTTAAAAACCCGCACCATAACAGTGCGGGTTTTCTCAAATTAAGTGGGGAGAAATAAGCCATAAGGCTTGATCCAAATATATAAAAAATGTGAATACAAACCCACATATTTTTTCGTCCCCAACTTTTGGAAATTAAACTAAAAATGTGCCGTAATTGAAAGAATAAAATTTCTTCCAGCTCCCGAAATTCCCGAACTATAGGTTCGATAACGCTGATCGGTAAGATTTTCAATCCCGCCACTCACATCAAAGGTATCCGTTAACTTATAAAGAGCCTTAAAATTAAGGGTGTACCAAGCGGGGGCATACGGATCTCCATTTTTATCAAGCGCATAAATTTCCGTCTTCTCCTTTTCTCCCTCGGGCAACTCGTCAAAATCATATTTCCCTTGATAGTTCACGTTCAGCTCCATACGCAACTTATTCGCTTTATAATTTAAGCGCGAAACACCGAAAAATGGTGAAGCGTGACGTGAAGTACTGGTTTCTCCATTGTCTAATTCCTCTTCACCTTTCTGAAAGTTCACATCGGTTGAAAAACCAAATCCTTTGGGCAATTTCACTTCAATTCCAGCCTGCACTCCATATACGTGCGCCACGGCTGCATTTTGAATTGCTTGCACTTGGCTCAGTTCGCCTTGATAGATTATACTGTCCTGCCCATTTAGTTTGAAATCCCTGCGCACCAAAGCATCCTTTAGGGAAGTGTAGTACCCCGTAACATCTAATTTTACAACATCTCCAAAAACTTTCGCAATACCCAAATCAGCATTATAAGCGTATTCAGGTTTTAAATCTGGATTGGGAACAACAACGCTACCAGGTTCTGAATCAAAAACCTTTCCCACGTCATCTACATTTGGTGCTCTAAACGCGCTTCCCAAGTTGGCACTTATTACCCACGAATCGTCTGGACGATATACCCCACCAATGCTCCCGGTAAGCGCGCCGTTCTTCAAATTAGCTTCCGTGAAGGGAAATGGATAAAAGGTAGTATCAAATTCAGAGTCTAGCAACACATAGTTGTAGCGTGCTCCAGCACTTAATGTGAAATTATCGGCTACTTTAAACTCATCGGTTACATAAACAGCCATTGACTGCCAAGTAGATTTTGGATACCGAGCCGGCCCCATCACAGAAACTTCTGTTGAAATATCTGTTACTTCTCCTTTGGAATTTACATCGTTCAGCACATATTCCACTCCGTAAAAAAGAGTATTTCGCTCTCCCGAACTCTTTATAAAATCAAGGTTTGCAGAGTAAGCCCCCACTTCTTCGCTTTGGGTATTGCGCTCATTACTGTTAAAGGATCGGTCTATTCTGCTCTCCTCAAACCATTGGTGTGCCAAGCGAAGGCTCAATTGGTCAAAAACCGAATTRTTTGCAGAATGATTTRWRWKTAAATTGTTCATCATCCAAATCTGCGGTCCATAATCCCATTCGGCATAACGGGCAGTGCCATTGCGAACACGCGTATGCCTGTCATACCTTCCGTAAGGTGAAGTTTCCGAATAATGAAATCCGTACTGAAAGTCCCAACGCTCATTTGGTTGAAAGCGAATTTTCTGCATCATATTTATTTGCGAATAGGCCGAGGGAATCTGCAACAGTTTATCATCCTGCGAGATCACGACGTCCACGCTGTCCTGTCGTTGTACATAATAATCCTTAATATACTCTTCGGGCCCGTGGCTTCCTTGGCGCAAATGGTCATAATCCCACGATGTGATACTAGTGACAAATGCCCAATTCTTGAAACCCAGATTCACATCAAAATGTCCTGTTTTTTCATTGTTGGCAGAAGAATAGCGCACATTGGCCTTTCCTGTTACTAATGGCAGCTCGGTTAATGAAAGTCGTGGCGTCAAGGTTTGAAAGCTCATTACCCCACCAATGGCGTCGCTACCGTAAATTACAGATCCAGGCCCGAAAAGCACCTCTGTACCCTCAATGGCAAACGGATCGAGATTGATTACATTTTGAAGATTTCCAGAACGGAAAATTGCCGTGTTCATCCTAACGCCATCAACAGAATACAACAAACGGCTTGTTGCAAAACCACGAATCATGGGGCTGCCTCCACCTTGCTGACTTTTCTGAACAAATACTTTCCCAGAAATACTCAGTAAATCGGCGGCTGTCTGTGGATTTTGAAGGGCTACATCTTTCGATGAAATAGAAATTATTTTTGACGGAACATCATCACTGCTCTGCCGCCATCGAGATCCAGAGATAACTACCTCGTCAAGATTTAAGTTTGAAATTTCAAGCGAAAGGGAAAACCCCTCTGCCTCCAGCTCGCTATAACTCTTTACCACCGTTTTATAGCCAAGACTGCGTATTTCAATTTTTTCGGCATWCTTAAATGCTGAAACATCAGCCTTGCCTTTTGCATTTGTGGTAACATATAATTTTGAATTTGCGCTAAGGGTAACCAACTCCACCGGTTCGTTGTTCTGCGCATCTGTTATGGTGATGGTTTGTCCGTAGGAAGTTCCCACAATAGCCAACAATAACCATAGCATGTATAGTTTTTTCATTTTAAAAATTGATTTGTTTAATTGTTCACGTGTCAATAAATAACACAATAGAATGCAGTTTCAATGTGTATTGAAAGCGCTAATGATAAAGTATTGGGTACTAACTATACTTGGGGAGGTGGCGTGGGAGGACTTAAACGTATGGAACTAAAATTGCCCTTATATGCTATAGGCTGATAAATCTTTTGAAAGCTTTCCAAGGAAGTGGCCTGCCAATCAAAAAATTTTGAACAGAAAAAGGATTGAAAGTAGTTATTTAGTTGCTTTTGGGTTCTTTGCTTGTCCTTATCTTTATCAAAAGTCTGGGTAACCAGCTGTTGCAACTTTTTGTTAAGGGCAGTTTCCTCGTGATCCAACCAGCATCTATAGTAAATGGTATCTCCTTTTGTTTCCTTGGAAACAACATCATACATCTGTCCCTCGTACTCAAATTCCTTGGAATGTTCCCACCGCAGTTTGGTTTCGATTTCATTTTTTGAAAATTTCAGAAGTACCAATTCCTCTTTGTTCATTCCCGCTATCATTTTCCACTTAATTTCCCGTTTTAAACTAGCTTTCTCAAAATGAAGGTATAGAAACATGGTTGCCGCCGGAGCAAACAGTACTAACAGAAATGCTATGGCAAACAGTCTTTTTTTCAACCTTGAGATTTATCGGAATTCAAATGTCGTAAAATTGAAGGCATTTGCGTAAACTTTTTTTACATTTTATTGTTCAATAAAATCTATATAAAACAAAAAACCACCCGTAAGTAACGGATGGTTTTTCTATATTATTCGATATAATAGCTTACTGAACGCTCAACTGCTTAACCGCAGTGCCTTCGGCAGTGGTAATTTTCACTAAATAAATACCATTAGCTAATTCAGAAACATCAAAACTATTGCTGCTAGTTTCCATTAGCTTTTGTCCAGCTACATTATAAACAATTATGCTTTCAACAGTTGCATTAATACTAACTGTTGATTTTGCTGGGTTCGGATATAATACAATTTGAGAAAGTGCAATGTCATTCACACTCAAAAATGGTTCGACCACAACGTCAAAATTGCAGCCCGCAGTGTTTCCGGCATCGTCTGTGGCCTCAATGATTACATTGGTAGTACCTACGCCCACCATCGTTCCCGCAGCAGGAATTTGAAGTGTGGTGAAAGTAGTAGCACAGTTGTCAGTAATTGTAACCAAACCATCGCCCACGTAATCTGGAAGCTCATACATATCGTTGGAATCTGCCATTACAGTTTGTGTAGGAGGGCATACTATTTCTGGAATTTCTGCATCTATTACAGTAACTGTAAAGGTGCAAGTGCTGGAATTACCTGAAGCATCTGTAGCTGTAAATTCTATAGTGGTAACTCCCACTGGAAACTCCGATCCACTAGCAAGGCCTGAAGTCTGAACCACTACTGGATTAGGATCAGTATCATCAGTGGCAGTTGCAGGATCAAAAGTTACAATAGCGCCACAAATACCCGCATCGTTGTCCTGTTCAATAACTGCTGGACAAGTAATTACGGGAGGAGTAGTATCAGGGGCTGTTCCTGTAATCAAAAATGAGTCAACGGCAAAGTCTTCATCACCAGAATCCACAGAAACAGTTAAACGAAGGTCAAGTACTGCCCCTGTCCCTGTTATAGCTTTGGTAAAAACTTGTGCCGCATCTGTTAAAACATTTCCGTCACCCTCACCATCAAAATCGGTATCTTCTCTAAAGTTTCCGTTGGCAGTTCCCCCGCCACCGGTAAAATCGGCTCCTTCAAAAGCAATAAGGTTTTGGTAACCACCTCCGTCTATTTGATATTGCACCAAAATATAATCGGCATCATCAATATCTCCGGGAGAATCAAAAAATTCAGCAAATTCACCGCTGTAAGTAAGATCGGTAAATCCATCTATGTCAATTCCTGTCCAGTCAACTGTTATTGGCAAGGTAGCACCTTCCCCATCTAGATCCATGCCTGTTAAAAAACCACCTGTAAAACCTGTGTAGGCCTTAAGCTGGGTTGGTAGCGGTTCTCCGTTAAAATCCTCAACAACGGCAAGACCGAAGAAATCTCCAGCACCGTCAGAAAAGAAAGGGGTTGAAGTAACAAAACCACTATTATCATCAAAAGTTTCGTTCAAAACCTGCGCAGACGAAGTGGCAGCAATAAGTAATGTAAACAATAAAGTGTAAAATTTATTCATAATAATTTTTAAAGGTTAATACTTTTTCGGCGGCAAATATAGGATTGTATTTGTAGGAAATAAAATGATATTAATCAATTTATCGCTACCGAATAGCTAAGAAATTAATTGTTAAACAGATGCACTTTTCCCTTTTACCATGCGCCAGATTTTTTTGAAGACAACTACAACTCCAAAAGAGATAAACCCCACAATAAGCCCAACGGCAAATTCCAAAAGAAAGGAAGGCAATGAGGGTAATAAATGATGGAAGAAATCTACATTGTGGACAAAAATGCCTCCCGAAACTAAAATCAAGGCAATGGTACCAATAATACTTAGACCTTTAATAACTTTTGGAAGAGCTTGTACTAAAAAATTTCCCAGCTTACGTGAAAAACTAGTTTCTGTCTTACTACGTTTTATCAGTTTAAAACCCGCTTCATCCATACGTACAATAAGTGCAACAATACCGTAAACTCCAACCGTGGCAAGAATTGCAATAACGCTCACCACCATAATCTGGGTGCCAAGGGGTTCTTTTACAACAGTGCCCAAGGCTATAATCACAATTTCAAGTGATAGGATAAAGTCGGTTACAATAGCAGATTTGACGCGCTCCTTTTCTATGGCTAAAATYTCGCTCTCCGTTAGCCCCTCCTCCACAAAAGACTCCTTCACGTGGGTGTGGGGAGAAAAGAACTCATATATTTTCTCAGCCCCTTCATAAGCTAAATATAAACCTCCTAAAATTAAGATGATGGTCACTGCCCACGGTAGAAAGGCACTTAGCAAAAAAGCAATAGGCAGAATAATCAATTTATTTAAAAAAGAGCCTTTGGTAATTGCCCAGAGCACAGGAATTTCACGGGAAGAGGCAAAACCGGAGGCCTTTTCGGCATTGACCGCTAGGTCATCACCCAAAATGCCAGCCGTTTTTTTGGCTGCCACTTTGCTCATCATTGCCACATCGTCCAACAGTGCAGCTATATCATCCAGTATTGCAAAAATTCCTGATGCCATATGTTTTTATCAATTTTAGGTTCAGCAAAAATAAGTAAGTTGGTTTAAAACCATATTAATTTGTATGCTATTTTATAAGGATATATATTCAAGGATTTTAATTTTCTTTAAATTTCTACTTCTATCTTTACTATACAAATAATTAAAAATGAATTTCAAAGCGTATCTTATACTAGTACTTTCTTTAGCTTATATACCAGGTTCTTTTGCACAAAACAAAACCCAATATCCATCACTAACAGAAACTTGGCAGTTAGACTCCATAGCCCGTTCCAAAAAGGTAGATTTTAGGTTGTTGCCCTACAAGCCGGTTTATATTCTCTTCGCAAATTATAGTACTAATGTAAATAAAGCTCCCAGCAGTAGTAATCCAAACAATAGGGTCTCTGAGCCCATTAAATACAATGCTTCTGAATTGAAATTTCAAATAAGTTTTAAAACAAAAATGATACACAACATTCTAGGAAAAGAGATAGGTGGCGATGTTTGGGGTGCTTATACACAAAGTTCGCGCTGGCAATTATATAACAACGAACTTTCTAGACCTTTCCGTGAAACTAACTATCAGCCCGAGGCGTTTATACTGTTTGGTACGCGCTACAAAATTGGAATTTTTAAAGGAGTTTTTATGGGAGTTGGGTTAAACCACGAAAGCAATGGCCGCTCCAATCCGCTAAGCCGAAGCTGGAACAGAATAATTTTTCAGGCAGGATGGGAAATCGACCAGCTCCAGATAGTTTTAAAACCTTGGATTCGTCTGCCAGAAGATGAAGAAAATGACGATAATCCAGATATTGAGGAATATATGGGCCGTGCAGAATTAAGTTTTAGTTACGCCCAAGGAAGACACGATTTTCAATTCGCAACACGCCATTCGCTAAGAGATGGTTCAAACAATCATGGGAGTGCAAGATTGGATTATTCTTACAGAGTGATTAAAAATCTAAAAATACACGCGCAAGTATTTACAGGCTATGGTGAAAGTATGATAGATTACAACCACAATCAAACTACTTTTGGCCTTGGCCTTTCTTTGTATTAATTTTTTAAAGCCAATTTATATGGGTCACTTAGCATTATTAGTACTTTCTAAAAAATCCAATATTTTTTTATTAACGGCTGTTGCTTGATCGATAGATAAAAAATGCCCAGCATTTGAGACAATTTCCCCCTTGCCATTAGGCAAAACTTCATTAGTCAACTTAATTGTTTTTTCATTATTTATCATATCGTTGTCACCTATTAAAACCAACACGGGCATTCGCAAAGTCTGTAGTTCCTTATTGGCAAATGGCATCATATCTATCATAAAAGTATTTATAGAGTCTTTTTTAGTATTCATATAATACTGCTCCAAATAGTTCTTATGTATATTTCCAGGTTTGGTGGAAAGTGTTTCCAAGTAACTCGCTACTTGTTTTTCAGGAGAAGAAAATAGATTTACTATATTTTTTAGCAACCCTACACTGGGCCTAATCCAAATAAAAGTCTGCGCAGGACTTAACAGTACCATGCTTTTTATCTTTTCTTGATTGTGCAATGCCAAATTTACCGCTATCCAACCTCCACGGGATGCCCCTATTAAATGATAGGATTCTAGTTTCAACTCCTTAAATATTTCTTCATACCAGGCAGTAATATCACCCAAATCATCAAAAATGGCTGTTTTAAATGATTTCCCTGGCTCTATAATTAAATCAATCGCAAAAATACGGTAGTTCTTAGAAAACGCTTTTGCATTCGGATACCACATGGTAGAGCTCGCATTCATCCCGTGTAGCAGAACCAAAGGCTCACCATTTCTTGGGCCACTTACTACCACGTGAGCAGTTCCGTATGAGGTAGGAATATAGAGTTCGTCATAATCAATATCCCACAGCGCAAGCGCCTTATCATAAGCTTCAAAATAGGTTTTGTACCCCGGCTTTGGATTTGTAATATATTCTGGCTTTTTAGTGTATTTCATATATTCTTTCTCACAACTTGTGAAAAAGATCAAAACTGCCAAAAGCCCTATTGTTTGTAGATACTTCATTTATAAAAAGTTTCGTTTCTAATGTATGTGATAAATAGAATTTTTATCTCGAAAATTAAAAATCCTTAAAACTAAAAACCCACAGTTCACATAGCGTTGAACTGCGGGTTTTTGAAAGTAGCCATATTCGCTACATTAAATTTATTTCACTATCGTCAATTCATCAATAATGTGGCTCGCTCCTGCAAACTTGTCTATTAAAAACAGTACATAGCGTATATCTACATTGATGGTGCGTTGCAGTTGATCGTCAAAAATAACGTCGCCCGCCATCGCTTCAATGTTTCCATCAAAAGCCAAACCAATTAATTCTCCTTTGCCGTTCAATACAGGCGAACCTGAGTTTCCGCCGGTAATATCGTTATCTGTTAAAAAGTTTACTGGCAAATAGCCGTCATCATCAGCATATTGACCAAAATCTTTTTTCTCATATAAGTCTATCAATTTTTGCGGCATATCAAATTCATCATCGCCCGGTTGGTATTTTGCAATGGTTCCCTTTAAAGTTGTGTAATAATTTTTTACTGCATCATTTCGCTTGTCTGCTGGTAACGCAATCACCTTTCCGTACGTTAAACGCAGGGTGCTGTTTGCATCGGGATAGTATTTGGCATCTGGATTCATCTCTCGCATACCTTGTACCATCAGGCGGTAGGAACGCTCAAAATCATTGTTCAATTGCTTTTCTTCTTCAGACTCATAGCGGTAGCGCTTCAGTAAATCTGTAGAAAGTTGGAACAAAGGATCATTCCGTAAAACTTCAGCGTCGGGATTTGCCATAAAGGCTTCTACCTTTTCCTTTGATTGGAAAATACTGTTCTCAAAGGCGGTGTTTAAATAGTTGTTCCAACCCGCTTCACTTTTATTATTGGCAGTTGCAATGCGCGCTACCATAGGTGCAATATTTTCAGCTTTGGTGGAATAAAGCTTCAACTGGGCGGCAAGCACATCTTTTTCTAAAGGCATATAGATACCCTCATAAAGGTCATTAATCTCCGCCTCTAGCTGTGGCTTAACCTCAGCTTGTTTTGCTTCGTTTTGTTGTAAATAATAATCCAGTGCATTGCCCAATCGGTATGGAATGGTTGCCATACGAGTACGCAACAACAAGCCCAAGTAATTGTCGTGTGCACTAGCCTTATTGGTATTTTTATAGTAGTTATTGATAACGGGTATCACATCCGCATACTTTTCATTACCTTTTTTGGCAGCCCATTTCTGGAAAGCTTTTTCGTCCTTTCGTTTGCTTTCCGCAGTTTTATGTTGCGTAAGCGCATCTATCATTCCCTGGCGATTTTTCCAATAATTGGCAATAGAGGCATAACTTGAGGCATAGTCAAGTTTTACTTGCTGATCCTTGTCCATATATTTCTTCATAACATCCATGGACGTTTTTGAAGCTTCCACCCAAGCAGGATAAGCGTATTCCACATTTTGCTGAATTCCGCCTGCAGGCATCCAACGGTTTGTTCTTCCCGGATAGCCCATAATCATTGCAAAATCATTTTCCTCAAATCCTTTAAGACTTGTGGTTAAGTGGTATTTTGGTTTCAACGGTACATTATTGGGCGAATATTCCGCAGGATTTCCATCTTTATCGGCATAAACCCTGAAAAGTGAAAAATCGCCCGTGTGGCGTGGCCATTCCCAATTGTCGGTGTCGCCACCGAATTTTCCGATGTTTGCCGGTGGTGTTCCTACCAAACGCACATCATTATAATCTTGGTAAACGAAGTAGTAAAACTCATTACCCTGATAAAAAGATTTTACCGAAACTGTATATTTACCGCCCTCGTTGTTTTCCTGCTCAATCTTGGCAATTTCCTTGTTTATGGTTGCTTCGCGCTCTGCCTCTGTCATCTTCCCGTTAAGCAAAGTCAAAATACGTTTTGAAACATCGTCCATACGTACAAAAAAGCGAACGGAAAGTTTTTTTGGCTTTAATTCCTCGATATAGTTCCCTGCCCAAAACCCATTGGTTAAGTAATCATTTTCAGCTGTGGAAAGTTCTGCAATTTGGCTATAGCCGCAGTGATGGTTGGTAAGTACCAAACCACTTCCTGAAATAATTTCAGCAGTACAACCACGATTAAATTGGACTATTGCATCCTTAAGGCTGGAATTGTTGATACTGTAAATTTCTTCGGGCGTAAGCTGTAGCCCCATTTTTTGCATATCGCGATAATTCAAACGTTCAATATGCATTAAAAACCACATACCCTCATTGGCCTGAAGAGGCAATACAAAGGCAGCAAGTAAAAAGGAAAGAATAAGTTTTTTCATTAGTAAAAGAAATTTTTTTATTAGTAATATCTCGATAAATATGTGGCAGTATGCACTAAAATTTATCGGCAGGTAAATATAGACTGATTCGTCTTTTAAACTGCGTCAACGTTACCGAAAAGAGCAATTTTAACTTTTTGTTAAGAATGATATAAGCACCCCCCCTTCACTTCAAAAGGAAAGAATGATTGTGAAGCACCTGGGGAGGGTGATCCCCGCCCTAGCCAAAAGGGATGTCAACTTTAGTTAACGGGTAGGTGGTTTATTTTTTTATTATCCGCAAAACCTGACGCTCACCCCCAGCAATAACTTGCACAAAATAATTTCCCGCAGCAAGTCTAGAAATATCAATTTGTTCACGATTACTGTTCCCTTTGGAAGTAAGTAAGGTCTGTCCAAGTAAGCTCACAATCTCAATGGAGGAAATAGAACTCCCGGCCTGAATTT
Organism: Aequorivita sp.; assembly: GCA_002733915.1. GTDB lineage: Bacteria > Bacteroidota > Bacteroidia > Flavobacteriales > Flavobacteriaceae > Aequorivita. The sequence goes on along the minus strand of NVXN01000012.1, from coordinate 67,303 downwards.
TCAAAATAGTATGGGCGGGATTTGGATAAAGATGAATGGAAGTTTGTTTGAAATTATTTACTCCCAGAGCGCAGTCTTCAATAAATGTAGCGGTAGGGGAAACATTTGTAAAATTGGCTTCAGCAAAATTTACATTATCCACGCATACATACAATAGGTTTTGATTGTTGGCCAGATTGAGCCCAGAATCTATTTGTTCGCCATTATAACAGTTTGGGTTGGTCAATTCAATATTATTGCCATTTTTTATATTTACATGGTGCAGTCTATGTATATCGTTGCCTTCAACAGCACAAAGCTGTGGGTTTTGGCTCAAATCCATAGCATAAAGATTGGTGTTAGAGAAATCAATACCCTCTAAATTTGGATTTTCTGTTACATCAAGTAAATTCAAAGGATTCTGATTGACCGCTAAACGACGCAAGTCTTCTTTTTGTGAAAGATCGATAGCAGTAATATTGTTGTTCCTTAGATAAAGTTGCTCAATCAACGGATTATTATTTATGTCCAACTCAGTTAAATGGTTATTATCCAAAACTATAAAATAAATTAATGGGTTCTGGGATAAGTCTAAGCTTGTTAAGTTCATATTATCACAGCGTATAACTAACAAGTCTGGATTATTGGTAAAATCTATTGACGAAACAGGATTATTTGAGCCCATAAATTGTCTCAGTTTAATATTATTGGTCACATCTATCTCAGATATTTGGTTATTAGAGAAATGGAAAAGTTCCATATTTAAGTTTTGCGAAACGTCCAAGGATGTTAGTAGGTTATCTTCGCATAATAAAAATTTTATTTCAGGATTTTGCGTTACGTCCAAGGAACTTATTGCATTTCCTTCACATGTCAAATAACCTAAATTCGGATTATTTGTAACATCTAGAGATGATAATAAATTATTACTGCACTTAATATCAAACAAGATAGGATTGGATGAAAAATCTAGATTGGAAATATTATTATCACTGCAATCAAACCACAATAAATTAGGACTTTGGGAAAGGTCAATAGTAGTAAATTGATTATTATCAATACCTAATTGCCTTAAGTCAGGTTGATTAGAAATATCAAGTTCGGCAATCATATTATTATAAACTTGAATTGATGTTAACGCATTGTTATTTGTAACATCCAATGTTGTCAGCTCATTATAAGCACAAGCTATATGATCCAATTCAGTCAGGAAAGAAATATCGAGCGTAGTAAATTCATTGTCGGTCAACGACAAATCAAGCAAAAAAAGATTGTTGGAAAGATCTATGTTTGTCAAACGATTGGAGCTTAAATCTAAATTCCGCAATAATATATTATTTGAAAGATCTACCGCAGTTATTTGATTAAAATAACAAACAAGGGTATGCAAATTTACAAAAGCTTCAATACCTGATATGCTTTGAACTCCCCTTGCTGTTACATCTATCTCAAATGTTGCCATAGCCTCATTTACCTGTATCTCCCCATCCCCATTAGTATCAATAACCGGGTTATGGTTTAGCAATGCATTTTTAAAATTGGCATCTGGTATATTAACTATTTGCGCACTTGCAAAAAAAGAAGTAAGTAAAGTTAGGGTGAGTAGTAGGTGTTTCATATAAAAATTTGGTTAAGACTTAGCTATAAAAAACAAGAACCCCCGACCCTTGTTTCACTGGCACAATATATTAATATATATAAAACAAAAAAATCTTTTTTAGAGAATACAATCCAGTTTCCGACCCTTCTTAGTTGTGCCTATGTCTACTTAGCTCACAGCCCCAACCAAACTTTTCCGTGAAAACCAATATTTTTATATAATTTTATTGAAGAGAACTACTAAAAAAACATTCAGATGAAAAGAACAACTACCCTCCTATCCAGCCTATTGCTTGGCATGGCTATTACGGCAACCGCCCAGCAACAAGGCAAAAAAGCATCTTTAAATGAAGACGGCACCATTTCCGTAGAAACGGTTACACTACCCCAGGATTATAACAATACAGAACAAACTCAAATTTTTGACCAACTCTGGCGCTTTGGCGAACCTGCGCATCCCAATTTCAAAANCAGTCGCGGAACCACCTTGGCAGATATTGATAATGATGGTATAGACGAAATACTCTACGGTATCTGGAACACCCTTTATGCCCTTGAAGGGAACGGCACTATACTTTTTCAAAAAACTGTAAGCGGTACCATCCTACTTCCGCCTTCGGTTGCAGATTTAAACAACGATGGCACCCCAGAAATTGTCCTAAACACAGGGGGTGTTCCCAACGCGGGTCGCGTTTATCTTCTCGATCCCACGGGAGCAGACCTCCCCGGCTGGCCATTAAACTTTGACGATCATTGGATGATTAACGCTCCAGCATTAGCAGATTTGGATGGCGATGGAATGTTGGATATTATTACCGGCGAACGCGTAGGGAGCGCCCAAGGCTTTGTTCACGCCATTAAAATGGACGGCACCCCAATCAACGCCAACTGGCCAGTTGAATTAGCCGCCACTCCGGCCTTTACCCCTTCAATTGCAGATGTTGACAATGACGGCAACAATGATGTGGTAATAGCAGCCTCTTCCGCAGGCATGTATATCTTTGACAACCAAGGGCAGCTATTCCCCAACTTCCCTGTTGTTGACCCCAATGTGAAATATTCCTATCAATCTCCTATGCTTGCAGACCTAGATAATGATGGCGACCTTGAAATAATAGGAAGCAACCACGGCGACGCCCCCGGCTTCTACGTTATGGAACACGATGGTTCTTATAAAGCAGGCTGGCCTATTGCAACTAGCGAGTGGACCTACTCTCCTGCTACCGTGTGGGATGTAAATAGTGACGGAGATTTCGAAATCTTTATGTCAGACCGCAACACAAGTGGAACCCAAGGTGAAGAACTTCCCGTTATTTATGGCCTCGATCCAGATGGATCAAATCTGCCCAACTTCCCAATAGAAAAATACGGCGGTACCGAAGGGGTTATCTCCCTTGCAGATGTTAATGATGATGGAGCTTTGGATGTTGTATTTCCAAGCGTTATTACTGATGCTGCCGGTTATGGTTATATTCACGCCTACAATATGGATGGAAGCGGTGAAATAGATGGCTTCCCACTACGCCCTCGCGGTTTTACCTTTTTAAACGGAGCAGTATTGGGTGATGTGGATAACGACGGTATGCTAGACCTTACAGCCAATAGCTACACCCTAACTTTTGGTGCCGGTGTTGACTCCACATTTGTAAGTGTATATAACCTTAATGTTCCCTACAACCCAGATCGTATTAAACGTAACGGCTACAAAGGCAATAACACCCGAGAAGGTTTTGTTGAAATAGAAGAAATTGTAGGTGTTACAGATTTTAGTGCCAGCTCCGTAATAAGTATTTTCCCAAATCCTTCGGAAGGTGTATTAAGTTTTAAGCTACCGCAGGCTATTGTAAATGCTAACCTGAAAGTTTACAGTATGGACGGAAAAGTGGTCTTTTCTGAAGAAGGCAATTTAGAAACTTCAAGCAGCTATAACCTGAAACATTTGAGCGATGGGTTGTACTTTGTAAGCATTTCAAACGGAAAAGATACAGCAACAGCGAAGTGGATAAAAAATTGATAAAAACTGATTTTTGTTAATAGGTGTATGAAAAAAGGTAATGGATACTTATAATTTCTATTACCTTTCTCAAAAAAAATTGCTCCAGTTAAATTTCAATTCCATTTCGGAAAATCTGCCAAGTGAAAAGTGGCAACAGCTATTCAATACTCATTGGCCTGCCTATAAAGCTTGGTTTGTTTCAAAAGGTGCGGTAAACGCTCCCTCCCTTAAAGTTGCTCAGCAACAACTAAAGGAATATATGCCCAAGTTTATTCCTACTTATAAAAAGCTTTGCGAACTTGCGGGTGATGATAAAACCGCACACAGATTTCTTACTGGCTACCAACCCCCAGCTTATATTTCAGGCTGTTCGCAGGCGGTACTCGCAAGCCCATCGCAATTGGTTCGTAATTACGATTATCATCCAAGCTTGTGTGAAGGCACTCTACTCAATAGTGCTYGGAACGGAAAGCATGTTATTGCTGTGGGTGATTGCCTTTGGGGCGTTGTTGATGGAATGAATTCTGACGGTTTGGTTGCTTCCTTAACTTTTGGTGGCAGAAAAGTGGTTGGCAAAGGTTTTGGCATTCCGTTTATTCTTCGTTACGTGTTGGAGTTCTGTTCAACCATTAAAGAAGCGATGGAAGAATTGCAACGCATCCCTTCGCATATGGCTTATAATATTATGTTATTGGATAAGCACGGTAATAGCAGAATGCTTCAATTGGCACCGGACCATAAACCAAAAATTACAGATTTAAAAATTTCAACCAATCATCAAGGGACTGTTGACTGGCCGGAACATGCCGCTTTCTCCAAAACGGTGGAACGGGAAAAGTTTTTACAAAATACTTTAGGCTGCGTAAATACCAATGCGGAAAATTTAGCGAATAAATTTTTGCAAAAACCGCTTTTCAACAGACAATATAAAGATGGTTTTGGAACTGTTTACACTTCTATTTACCGTCCTGCAGAAGGTTATATGGAGGTGCGTTGGGAAGATAAAACTTTAAGACAATCCTTTGCAGATTTTGAGGAAGGGAATACGTTAATTACCTACCGTGAAAAAATAAAACATCCCCTAAAAGTTCATTTCACAAAAACAAGTGAAGAAGTAGAAGCACCACATTATGCCACCGCAGATTATTGGGTAAAATACGGAAAAGCTTGGGCAAATGGCAACCCTACGGCTTTCCAAAAACAGATAGTTCAAGAAATCGGGAATGCTATGGGAATGGGAGGATCGCCACAAATGGAAAAAATGCTAACGAAATTTGCCTCTGAAACCAAAAAGCGTGGACAAATCCCTTGGGAAATGCTTGCAGATTTATGGGCTGAGTTTGGACGTTAAGTTTTGAGGATTCTGTTTTGATATTTAGTCGGTACTTGGAATTTGCAATTTGGACCTTCATTCAATCACATGTTGCGAATAGTTTCTCCACTTATCCAAACACCCCTCCATATCTTCGGGAATTGCGCATTCAAAACGCATAAATTCTCCGGTAGTTGGATGCACAAACCCTAAAGTTCGGGCGTGCAATGCCTGACGCGGCAGCACTTTAAAGCAATTTTCAACAAACTGCTTGTATTTAGTGAAAGTAGTTCCTTTTAATATTTTTTCGCCACCGTAACGTTCATCGTTAAAAAGGGTGTGGCCTATATATTTCATATGCACCCTGATTTGGTGCGTACGTCCAGTTTCCAACTTACAAGAAACAAGAGTCACATAACCCAAACGCTCCAATACTTTATAATGGGTAACAGCTGGCTTTCCCTTTTCTTCTTCATCGTTTTCGTAAACGGTATTTTGCAAACGGTTTTTGGGATGGCGGCCGATATTTCCTTCAATGGTACCTTCCTCTTCTTCCACATTTCCCCAAACAAGGGCCACATATTCCCGCTCCGTGCTTTTATCAAAAAACTGTTTGGCAAGATGCGCCATTGCTTCCTCCGTTTTTGCAACTACCAATAATCCGCTGGTGTCTTTATCTATTCTATGTACCAATCCTGGCCTGTTACTCGAATTATTTGGAAGATTTTCAAAATGATACGTTAAAGCGTTTATAAGTGTTCCACTGTAATTGCCATGCCCAGGATGTACAACCATTCCCGCGGGTTTGTTCACTACAAGTACTGCGTCATCTTCATAGACAATATCCAATGGAATATTTTCGGGTACCAATAGAAATTCATATGGCGGATGCTCAAAAAGCACCGTGACCACATCATTGCCTTTCACTTTGTAATTGCTTTTAACAGGAAGCCCGTTAACGTGAATATTTCCAGCGGTGGCGGCTTTCTGTATTTTGTTTCGCGTGGCCTTTTCAATGAGGTTCATCAGGTATTTATCTACCCTAAGCGCACCCTGTCCTTTGTCTGCCTTAAAACGGTAATGTTCATAAAGATCATCACTGCCATCAGTATCCTCTATTTCTTCTTCGTTAAAATTCGCCATTGTTCTCTTCTTCATTTTCAGTGGGAGCCTCTGGGTTTTCTTCGGAAGGATCGTCTTCAGTTTGAATTCTATTGAGCGATTCATCCCCAACGATTAAATCTATCACTGAAGTTTTCTGCAGCGGTGTGCCCACCTCAAGCTTTTCGCCTTTGTATCGCATTTCCAAAACGTTGTCGCTAATATGCGGACGGTAACTTATCTTTCCTATTTTAAAACCCATGGCCAATAACGTAGGTTCTGCCTGCCGGCGTGTACGCCCCAACACATCGGGCACTTCAATTTTACGGTAGCCCGAAGGGTTCAGTGTTAAATATAATTTTCGGTCTTCCTTTACAAATTTACCAGGTTTCGGAATTTGTTCGATTACGGAATACTTTGGGTAATCGGGATTGTAATTTGCCGAATCCAAGATTTCATACCGAAGGTCCATTTCGTCCAAGGTCTCCTCCACTTTGTCCAAAGATAGTTTTGCAAGGTTGGGCACCTCTATCGTTTCATTGTGGTTTGTGCTAAAGCGCAACCACCATAATATCAAAAAAGCCATGACTAGCAAGGCTACAATTGCCAATAGCAGCTGCTTTAAAAATACCTTGGAAAATACGAACTGGAAAAAAGTCATACGTTTGTTTGTTAATGCACAAAAATATAAAACCCAAAGTTAGTATCTTTCTATGGATAAGTGATATTTTTGTTTTACCAGATATTTAACGCAGCTTTTAATGATTTGTTATGGGTAAAAAACATATTGCCGTTGCTATGGGCGGCTATTCCAGCGAGTTCGAGATTTCGATAAACAGCGGCGGCGTGGTTTGCAACGCCCTTGATAAAAATAAATATGAGGTGTATCCCGTCCATATTTTGGAAGAAGGCTGGTACTTTGTAGCAAAAAACGGTTCCAAACATCCCGTAAACAAAGCCGATTTCAGTTTTGACAATGGTACCGAAACCATCCATCCCGATGCCATTTTCAACACCACCCACGGCACGCCCGGTGAAGATGGTTATCTGCAGGCCTATTGGGAGTTGTTAAAAATTCCACATACCAGCACAGATTATTATCAGGCCGCGCTGAGCTTCAACAAACGCGACTGTCTTTCGGTATTGAAAAATTTTGGCATCCGCGCCGCAAATTCCTATTACATAAATGAAGGCGGGGAGATTAACGTTGAAGAAATAGTAAAAAAAACCGGCTTGCCCTGTTTTGTAAAGCCAAATCGCTCTGGCTCCAGTTTCGGCATTAGCAAAGTGAACGATATGGAAGGAATGATGCCCGCAATAGAAAAAGCATTTACCGAAGACACCGAAATCATTATTGAAACAGCTCTCGTGGGAGTTGAAGTTTCGGTGGGAGTTTATAATAGAGGCGAAGAAATAATCGCCCTGCCCGTAACCGAAATTGTTTCTGAAAATGAATTCTTTGACTATGAAGCAAAATACCTTGGGAAGTCGCAGGAAATAACCCCCGCAAGAATTTCAGAAGAAGAAACGGAAATGGTAAAAAAAGAAGCTGTTCGCATATATAAATTACTAAATATGAAGGGAATCACCCGCAGTGAATTTATTATTGAGAAAGGAAAACCATTTTTTCTGGAAATAAACACAAATCCGGGTCTTTCCACAGAAAGCATCGTCCCTAAACAAGCCCGAGAAGCAGGGATGACATTGACGGAATTTTTTGATATATTGATACAGAATGTATTAAAATAGAATAAAGAAAAAAGAATAAAGAGTAAAGACTAGTTTGTCACCCTCAGCTTGTCGAAGATGAAACCAGAAAACAATTAAATGAAATATTACCTCATAGCAGGCGAAGCTTCCGGAGATTTGCACGGGGCCAATTTAATGAAAGCCTTAAAAAAAGAAGATTCCGAAGCGGATTTTCGCTTTTGGGGCGGTGATTTGATGCGGGAGGTTGGCGGCACCGAGGTAAAACATTATCGGGAACTCGCCTTTATGGGCTTTGCAGAGGTAGTACTAAACCTTCGAACTATTTTTAAAAATATCAAATTCTGCAAAAAGGATATTGAGCGCTTCAATCCCGATGTAATTATTTTTATAGACTATCCCGGCTTCAACTTTCGAATTATGAAATGGGCGCGGAAGAAACGCTATAAAACGCATTATTACATTTCACCCCAAATTTGGGCATGGAAGGAAGGGCGAATAAAAGATATAAAGCGCGATGTAGATGAGATGTATGTTATCCTTCCCTTTGAAAAGGATTTTTATGAAAAAAAACACGAATTTCCCGTTCATTTTGTGGGTCACCCACTAATTGACGCCATTTACAACAGACACCAAGTTGATCCCGAAATCTTCAAAAAAGAAAACGGTTTAGATGATCGACCAGTGGTAGCATTGCTTCCCGGCAGCAGAAAACAGGAAATAAAGAAAATGCTGGAAATAATGATTTCGGTAGCGAAAGATTTTAAAGATTATCAATTTGTTATTGCCGGTGCCCCAAGTCAGGAAAAATCATTTTACGAAAGTTTTCTCAGTACTAAAAACGTGCATTTTGTAGCTAATAAAACCTACGATCTTTTAAGTATTTCAGAAGCTGCCTTGGTTACCTCGGGCACAGCTACACTTGAAACCGCTCTTTTCAAAGTACCACAAGTGGTTTGCTATAAAGGTAGCAGGATTAGCTATGAAATTGCCAAACGGGTTATTAAGTTGGAATACATTTCACTGGTAAATTTAATCCTCAACAAAACGGTCGTTACCGAACTTATCCAAGCCGACTTTAACAAAAAAAGACTGAAAGAAGAACTGACCAAAATTCTGGATCCTTACAACCGTGCTGCTATGTTTTTGGATTATTACGATCTTGAAAAAGCGCTTGGTGGAAGGGGCGCAAGCGAAAGTACAGCCAAACTTATTTATTGCGCCGTAAAAAGAAATTGAATTAATTTTTATACTTTTAAGCATTCATTACTATTCCCAATCGATGCGCAAACTACTTTTTCTTTCTTTTTTTGCTTTATTCCTCATATCCTGTGGAAGCACCAAAAACACTGGCAAGATTCCTGAGGCTATTATAGGAAAAAACGAAACAAAAACGAAAAATACTCGAAAGGTAAGTCCGCACAGAAACAATAAAATTGTCGCAAAAAGAGATGATGAAAACACTTCGGAAGCCTCTGAAGAATCTCCAAAAGAAATTAAGAAGGGAATTATAAACTACGCCAAAACCTTTCAGGGTACCCGTTATAAATTTGGCGGCACTACAGATGCCGGGATGGACTGTTCCGGCTTGGTATATACTGCCTTCCAAAAGGAAAACATAACACTGCCGCGCATATCGCGAGATATGGCTAAAAAGGGGATACTTATTTCTTTTAAGGATATCGAGGAAGGCGATCTCGTTTTCTTTAAAACCAGCAGCAGAAACACCATAAACCACGTAGGTTTGGTAGTTGAGGCAAAACGCGGTGAAGTAAAGTTTATCCACTCCACGACCCGGGCCGGTGTTATTATTTCCTCACTCGATGAGGACTATTGGAAAAAGACATTTGTGGAAGTGCGGCGGGTCATTTAATTTTTCGGTTTCAGCAACTTTGCTTTTCCAAAATATATTTTTTAATTTTATTTCCATTCTCCCCAATAAATTTTAAGTAGAACGCTTAAAAGTTTGGGGCATGAAATTCATCAACTTTGCAATAGTAAAGTTTTCGGCTTTCCTCGTGCTGGGGATTCTCACTGCACATTACCTCCCCTCTAATTCTTTTTTTCTCTCTTATCTTTTCATAATCCTAGCAATAGTTGCGGGTCTTTGGTTTTGGGCAAAAAAGCAATTGGTTCAGCAACCTTACTTCGGAATAGCTGCCTATCTCTGCTTTTTCACCATTGGTTATTTCACATATCAGATGCAGCAACCAGAATTTCAACCCAACCATTATTCGCACTTTATTTCAGAAAACAAAGCAGATTTTGTACAGTTGAAAATAAACCAGAGCTTAAAACCCGAAAAATTCNAYCKRMWKYAYTKKGNCWAMMGNTMAGNKMAMTMARSAANARACYTGCNNNKGGAAANNATTGMTWMTGRWTATTTCAAAAAAATCTATAAGACAATCTTTTTCGCCCGATAAAATATTACTTGTATATGCCCCAATTACCGAAATTCAAAAACCACTGAACCCGCACCAGTTTGATTACTCAAAATATATGAAATCATTAGGGGTTTATGGACAGCTACGCCTTTCATCCTCCGCTATTCTAAAAACACAAAAAGCTTCCAAAACTTTGATGGGTATTGCGCAAAACATACGTGCGCATATAATTACAAAACTTCAAAACACCAACCTAAAAACGGACGAACGCGCCATTATACAAGCGCTTGTCTTGGGCGAAAAGAAAGACATTGACAAAAATCTGTACAACGAATACGCCGCTGCGGGAGCCGTGCATATTCTGGCCGTTTCGGGGCTTCACGTGGGCATTTTATATATTATTCTCGCATTTCTTTTTAAACCCTTTTTAAGATGGAAATATGGTGTTTTCTTTCAAGCTATATTCATTGTTATTCTCTTATGGGGTTTTGCATTGTTATCGGGATTATCACCTTCAGTTACGCGGGCGGTAACAATGTTCAGCTTCTTTGCAATTGCCAAATTTTTTGACCGAGAGACAAATTCCATAAACACCTTATTCCTTTCATTTTTTACGCTATTGATCATCAATCCACTCTGGTTATTCCAGATTGGTTTTCAACTTAGCTATCTTGCAGTTTTCTTTATCCTTTGGTTACAACCTCTCTTTTATAAAGTAGGCTATTCAAAATATTGGATTGTCCGGAAAACTTGGGGAATCGTATCCGTTACTATTTGTGCACAAATTGGGGTTTTACCGTTAAGTTTATACTATTTCCACCAATTTCCCGGATTGTTTTTGCTCACCAATATAGTGGTGCTGCCCTTTTTAACAATCTTGATGTGCGGCGGAATATTGATTGTTCTATTGGCGAGTTTTGACAGCTTGCCAAATTGGTTGGCAGACAGCTATAATTTTTTGATTGAAGGTCTTAATGGCTTTATTCATTGGGTAGCAGTCCAAGACGAATTTCTCTTTAAGGAAATCCATTTTTCTGTATTAAAAGTCTTGGGAACCTATTTACTAGTTATTGCCATTGCACTACTTCTTAAAAAGATGAACTATCATAGGCTGGTAATTTCCTTATTGGCAATTTCAGTATTAATTTCAATCTATATTTATGATGAATTCCGGTATTCTGGAAATCAATTGGTGATATTTCAAAAGAGTAAACAGACATTAATCGCTTATAAAAACGGAAAGCACCTTACGGTTTTTAAAAGTGATAGTATTTCAAATACTTCTGAAACATACCCTCTTAAATCCTATAAAATTGCCATAAATACTAATTCCTATTCGGAAAAAAAGATTCCGGGATTCTTTAAGTATAATAATAAAAATTTTTTCATTTTAGATAGTTTGGGGGTCATTCCCAACACAACGAATGTGCATACAATTCTGCTGACTAGCAGTCCAAAAATAAACCTCCACCGACTAATCGATAGCTTAAAGCCTGTACAAATTATTGCCGATGGCAGTAACTATTATTCCTATGTAAAACGCTGGGAAAAAACCTGCAAACTAAAAAAGCTCCCGTTCCGCCATACTGCAAAACAAGGAGCTTTCCCAATAGAATAGCCCGAATATGAAACCGAAGTGGCTATACTAAAATGTGGGTTTAAAATTCTTCTGATACTCTTCCCAAGCTTCGGTAGTAGTTATTTTCAGATAATCGTCCGTATGTATCATTTTTAGAAAAATCTCAAGTTGGGGAGGCGTTCTGTAACCTGGTACCGCTTGGATTAACTTGCCTTCTTCCGTGAAAAAAACAACACTTGGATAGGCGTTAACCTTTAATGCGTGCGCAAATAAGTGCTGTGAATTTCTACCTTTTCTGGCGGGATCATAATTAGGATTTGTATAGGTAAAGTCATTAAAAGTTACCTCTTCAGTCCCTTCTGCGTTAAATTTAACCGCATAATAGTTTTTGTTCAAATATTCAATTACGTCCGCATCACTGAAAGTATTTTTATCAAGCATTTTACAAGGACCACACCACGTGGTATAAACGTCCATAAAAATCTTTTTGGGTTCTTTCTTTTGCGCAGCAAGCGCTTCGTTCATGGTCATCCAATTGATTTTATCCTGTGAATGGACCGTAGCTGCGGAAACAATAAGAAAAAAAAGTAATAAATATTTCATTATAAATGCTTTAGTGATTTTAAATATTTGAAACAAAAAGCGTTCCATAAAAAGGAACGCTTTTATATTATAAAGTATTGTGTTTTAACGAATACCGTGCATTAATTTTTTTAGAATTGGGTTAAGAATCATCGCAATAACCCCAACGCCAATTGGTATTAATGCAAAAATTAAAAAGAAGGTTCCTAAGGAATACTCCGCAGAAATCTTATCAATCATCCCGCCCATTGTATTTGCAGCCTTTTGGCCTACGGCAATGGCAAGGTACCACACCCCGAACATAAACCCAATCATTCTTGCAGGAACAAGTTTACTTAAATATGAAAGTCCTACTGGTGAAATACATAGTTCTCCCATAGTGTGCAGCAAATAAGCCAAGATTAGAAATATCATACTCACAGAAGCTGTCATTGCCCCTGAAGGAATATCTGACGCGCCGTAAGAAAGAACCGCAAATCCTAGACCCAGTAATATCAAACCAATACCGTATTTCATACCCGCACTTGGATTGTATTTGCTCTCCCACCATCTGGAAAAAAGTGGTGCGAGGGTAATAATGAAAAAGGAATTTAAAATACCAAACCAAGTAGCATCCACTTCGTTGCCCTCCTGTGAAAACTTATCGTATAAACGGTAAAGTACCAATCCCCAAACCCCAATAAAAGCAATTGCCAGTACTATGTTTGAAGCGCCAATTCTGGTGAATGTTTTCTTAAATAGCAAATAGATTACCCAAGTAATTATTATTAAAGGAACAGTAGTTAAAAGTGCATCCACAATTTTAAAAATCATAGCTGAATCGCCTACCAATGTTCTATCGGTATAATCTCTTGCGAACAGGGTCATGGACCCTAACGATTGCTCGAAGAACGAAAAGAAGAAAACTGTGAAAAGACCAAATATAGAAACTGCGATAATTCTATCGCGAACTATAGGCAAGTATCTTACAATACGGGTAATCAATAATATTAAAAATAAGAACAATGCCGTTAAAACTACAAAATTGGTTCCGCTCAACCCGCCTACTTCAAAAGGAACTAAGGATGTACCTCCAATCTTCTCCAAAGGGTCGTTAAAAAGATAGAGCAAACCACCCACAGATGAAAGAACTATCAAGATTTTGTCAAACATTGTGAATGGGTTTAACTTGATAGGCGCTTCTTCTGCTTGGTCATTTTGCAATTCAGGATTTTCTTCGTTTATATTCTGTGGAATTTCAACTTCGTGAATTTTGGTAGGTTTGGCGCCTACACTTCCGAATAGATTTTTCGCCAAAAGGAACTGTAGCATCCCTAAAAACATAAAAATACCCGCAAGTCCAAAGCCCCAAGACCAGCCATAATTTTCAGCTAAATAACCGCACAGCATCATTCCAAAGAAAGCTCCGGCATTTACACCCATATAGAAGATTGTATAAGCACCGTCTTTTTTGGACTCCTTGCCTTTGTACATTTCAGAAATGATGGAAGTAATATTGGGCTTAAAAAAACCTGTTCCTATAACCAGAAGTGCAAGACCCAAGTAAAAGGAAGCAGTAGTTTCCAGCGCCATAGAAGCGTGGCCCAGGGTCATAATAATGCAACCCAAAACCACTGCCATTCGGTAACCTGTAATCTTATCTGCAATCCAGCCACCAATAATAGGCGTTAGATACAAAAGTGATGCATAGGTACCTATCAGTGCAAGCGCATGCTCACGCGGCCATTCCCAGCCCGGGTTGTCGCTTAAAATTGGAGCTGTAAGGAACAGCACCAAAAGGATTCGCATTCCATAAAAGGAAAAACGCTCCCACATTTCAGTAAAAAAGAGTATAAACAATCCTGCGGGATGCCCTAAAACTTTGTCTTTAAACAGATTTTCTATATCGGTGTTCATCGGTAAATGTTTTGGTTATGTTGCTGAAAAATTAGTTTGCCTTGTTGATTTCTGGATCTGCAAGTTCAAAAGGCTCGTTGTCGTGAAGTTCACGCTCATTATCCTCAGCGCCGTGTGTAAGTTTTTCTAGTTTCTTTCTTATCAATAAAACTAATAATCCAAAGGCAACACAGAATACCGCAATTCCCGTAAACACAGTGTATTCACCTAAATCAGAAGCAGATTCTCCCAAAAGTCCAGCTACTTTGTTTCCAAAACCTGTCATGGCGAAATAAACCCCCATCATCAAGGAAGCATATTTCAAAGGAGCTAATTTAGTAATATAAGAAAGCGCAACTGGCGATAAACATAATTCTCCCACGGTATGGAACAGATAAGCTAATACCAACCAATACATAGCTGATGCACCATCACTGTTAAACTGTGCGGCTGCAGCAGTCATGAAGAAGAAGCCCATACCCATTATTATCAAGCCTATACACATTTTAAAAAGTGAAGTGGAAACTTTTCCTTTCAATTTTCTATGCGCCCAATAGGCAGCTACGGAAGTTCCCAAAATAATTATAAACATGGCGTTAAGGGACTGAAACCAAGATGCTGGCACTTCCCACCCCATTAACATACGATCAGTTTTTTCAGAAGCGTAAATATTCATCAAACCTCCCGCTTGTTCAAAAGCTCCCCAAAATACTATAACCAATATAAAAGAAATGAAAAGAACTATCATTCTATCTTTTTCAACTTTAGAAAGCGGTCTCTTCATAGCTGCTTTTTCTTCGGGATCGATAGATTTGTTGGTGTTGTTACCTACGTACTTCAAATGCTTCTGTCCTACCAAATATTGAATAAGTCCTAAAGCCATACCTATCGCCGCTAGACCAAAACCGTAGTGCCAACCATAAACTTCCCCAACATATCCTACAATTAAACTGGATAAGAAAGCACCTATATTAATACCAATATAAAAGATTGTAAAACCCTTATCCCTTCTAATGTCACCTGTTTTATACAGACCACCAAYSWYASYTGNWWTWWTWSRSWYYASCAWMCMTASWYSMRMTATNWRKCWWTMSMAKWCCWRYRYMMRMKRYMMWCAWTNNWMKTCYANTNTRAAAGRMYMMCATNYYCTKCYAYYRAAAGAATACCACCTACAAGTACGGATTGCTTCTGGCCCATAAATTTATCGGCAATCCATCCTCCTGGAATGGAAGCAACGTAAACAAGCATGGTGTAAGTTCCGTATAATGAAAGCGCTTCGGCATTTGTCCACCCTAATCCTGGATTATCACTGGTAGCCTCTGCAACCAAATAAAGTACCAAAATGGCCCGCATTCCATAATAGGAGAAACGTTCCCACATTTCGGTAAAGAACAAAATATAAAGACCTACTGGGTGTCCAAATAGTTCTTTTTGCTTTTGATATTGAAGTGCTTCTGACATAAGATTAATTATTAGTTAGTGTTGATTTTTATAAATTGTTTTTGATATAATTGGTCATTAAAGTATAAAGATGCAAGCGGGTATTTCCACCATAAATTCCATGGTTTTTATCTGGATAGATTCTCCAGTCAAACTGCTTATTGGCTTGCACCAAAGCTTCTATTAAACGCATTGTATTTTGTACGTGTACGTTATCATCGGCACTTCCGTGCACTAATAAAAACTTTCCTTTCAGCTTATCTACGTGTGAAAGGGGAGAGTTATTATCGTAGCCTGAAGCATTTTCCTGCGGGGTTTGCATATAGCGCTCTGTATAGATACTGTCATAAAATCTCCAACTAGTTACTGGGGCAACAGCAATTGCCATTTCAAAGGTATCGGGTGCTTGGAAAAGACAATTTGAAGACATAAAACCACCATAGCTCCAGCCCCAAATACCTGTGCGCGAAGCATCAATATAGGGTAGCTCGCTCAATTTTTTGGCAACAGCCGTTTGGTCTTCAACTTCATATTTGCCCAATTCCTTTTGGGTCATTTTTTTGAAATCTCTTCCTTTAAAGCCAGTTCCGCGACCGTCCACGCAGGCTATGATAATTCCATATTCATTGGCAAGCATTTCATGCCAATAATCGTTAGAGGACATCCAACTATTGGAAACATTCTGTGAGCCAGGGCCTGAATATTGATACAAAAACAATGGGTATTGTTTGCTTTCATCAAAATCCAATGGTTTTATCATATACATATTCAAATCTTCACCATTAATGTTTATAGTTGAATACTCTTTAGGTGAAATTTTATAAGAAGCCAGACGATTTTTTAAATCGCTATTGTTTTTTATTTCGCGAAGCAGTTTGCCAGTCTTAGCCTCGCGAAGCGTGAAAACATAAGGTGTTGTTGCGTCTGAAAATGTGTTTATAAAATAGGTATAATCTGCACTGAAGTCGGCATCGTTGGTTCCTGTTTGTTGTGTTAGGCGTACTTTGTTTTTGCCGGAAGGAAGTATGGAGTACACATCGCGATTAATGCTTCCGTTCTCGGTACTTTGGTAATACACACGGCCCGTATTCTGGTCAAAACCATAATAGGCAGTTACTTCCCACGGGCCTTTGGTTACTTGGTTTAGAAGCTTTCCCTCTTTATCATATTGATATATGTGGTTCCAACCATCCCGTTCACTAGTCCAGAAAAAATTGTTGTTGTTTAAAAAAGTAAGGTTGTCGGTAACATCTACGTAAGCGTCATCTTTTTCTGCTAAAATTAATTTTGACGTGTTGTTTGAAGCATCCACAAAAACCAAATCAATCACGTTCTGGTGGCGGTTGGTAAGCTGCACGCTCAGCAATTTATTGTCTTGTGTCCACAGTAATCGTGGAATGTAGTAGTTATTGTATTGGGAAAGGTTTACTTCAGAAGTATTGCCAGTGCTAAGATCGTATATATGCAATGAAACCTTGGAGTTTGCCTCTCCAGCTTTTGGATATTTGAAGGTGTCTGCAGAAGGGTAGAGTTCGTTGCCGTAAAGATCCATATTGAACTGTGGCACCTCGGTTTCATCAAATTTTATATACGCCAGCCTATCACCATCTTTACTCCACTCAAATGCCCGCACAAACGCGAATTCTTCCTCATAAACCCAATCGGTAATCCCATTTATAATACTGTTCTTTTTACCGTCTGTGGTAATCTGTTTAGTTTCTCCAGATTTCAAATCCTTTATATATAGATTGTTTTGATATCCGTAAGCTACCTTACTACCAYCATTGCTAAAAGTAGGCTCTTGAATTTTTTGTGTGGAAACCAAACTGAACTGTTTTGAAGCAATATCGTATACGTAATAGGTTCCTAAGGAGGAACGACGATAAATTTGCTGTAGTTCAGTAGTAAAGAGAATCTTTGATTCGTCCTTGCTGAAATCGTAAGATATTACATGATTTATGCCTTTTAAATCTGCACTGTTCAATAAGGTTCGTACTTTCTGGCCACTTTTGTAGWCATAAACATCAACGGTAGAAGCTTTGTTCTGTCGGTCATAATTGAGCACCGCATATTCTTTTCCGTTGTTCATGGAATGTAATGCGTCTAGGCCTTGGGTTTTAAAAGCTCCGCCCCAAATTTCTTCAAGGCTTATGTTTTTTTGTTGGGCTATAAGGGTTGAAAAAGCTGTTAAAAACAGCAATAAAAAGGGAAGGGAATTGAATCTTTTCAAAGTGTTAAAATTTTGTTACGCCAAGTTTACTAATTTTTTGTGAAAGAGCGTAAGGTTTTTTTGTTAAATAAGCCCTTAAAGCGTTATTTAACGCGAATAACAATTAGTTACAAACCCTTACAAATTGTACACTATTACAATCCAAAAATGCAAATCCTTAATAATTAGGTTTTGAGTTAATCACGCACTAATGGCATGGTAGTGCAACGCAACAAACCTTCCTGTTTTGATATTTCAGCGTAAGGAACTTCTTCTACCGTAAAACCTTGCTCACGCAGCCAGTTATTCAATCTCGTGAAGTTTTTCTCTGAAATGACCACATCGGGCGAAATTGAGAATACATTGCTGTTCATATCGTACATTTCGCGTTTTGTAATGTGGAAGCAGTTTTCCTTTCCGAAGAAATCTATAAGCCAATTATACTCCTCTTCAATCAAAAACCCTTCCTTGTGTATAATGGCCTTGCCCCTACCTAATGGCTGAAAACAGCAATCTAAATGCAATGCATTTTCATCTGCGACAGTATTGCTTTTTTTAAGGTTGAAAGATTTTACCTTCTTATGTGGAAACAATTTTTGTAGATGTTTTACAGCGTTCAGATTGGTACGTGCAGTTATAAAACTGGGATAGTCCTCACCATAATAGGCGCCTACAAAAATATAATCGCCCCACGGCATCACATCGCCACCTTCAATATGAGCATTCTCTGGAAATTCAATAATTTTAGAAGGGTCAATCTGATTGATTACATGCTCTATGGCCTCAATTTCCATGGAACGATCTTCCAAAATATTTGCGATGATAAATTTGTCTTCAATTACAAAGGCGATATCACGCGAGAAAATTTGGTTATAATCCTTGATGGATTGTGGCCTGTACACTTTTACATCATACTTTTTAAAAACTTCGGCCACGGCCTCCATTTCCTTTACCATATCTTCATCCTTAGGATAAGTACCAGCCTTAATATGCTCTGCCGATTTGGGATCGTAGGCATTTTCCAACTTGGGAACGGGCCCATTGCTGTCTGCGCGACCTAGCACCACAGCACGTAGTCTTGAAGTTTCGTCGTTAATGTTTAAATTGATCATATCGCAAATATAGAAAAAGCACCTCGATACGGAAGTGCTTTTAAATGTATTAAAAATAAGAATTTATCGTTTTTCAATAGGCACAAATGAACGAAGATTAGCACCCACATAAATCTGTCTTGGACGGCCAATCGGCTCTTTTTGTAGCCTCATTTCTCTCCACTGAGCTATCCAGCCCGGAAGACGCCCAAGGGCAAACATAGGAGTGAACATCTCTACCGGAATACCCAAGGCACGGTATATGATACCCGAATAGAAATCTACGTTAGGATATAATTTTCTTTCCACAAAATATGGATCTTCAAGCGCTTCTTTTTCAAGAGCCTTTGCAATGTCCAGAACGGGATCTTCAATTCCTAAATCTTCTAGAACATCATCGGCAGCTTTTTTGATGATTTTTGCACGAGGGTCAAAGTTTTTATACACTCTGTGGCCAAAGCCCATAAGACGGAACGGATCATCCTTATCTTTTGCTTTTGCCATAAATTTCTTGGTATCGCCACCATCTTCCTTAATAGCTTCCAGCATTTCAATAACCGCTTGGTTAGCACCTCCGTGAAGTGGCCCCCACAGTGCCGCTATACCTGCAGAAATAGAAACAAAAAGACCTGCGTGCGATGAACCTACAATACGTACCGTTGAGGTAGAGCAATTCTGTTCGTGGTCTGCATGTAGAATCAATAGTTTGTTTAATGCATCAACAACAGTAGGCTTTGATGTGTATTCACCACTTGGCTTTTTGAACATCATTTTTACAAAATTATCCACATAGCGCAACGAGTCATCCCCATAATCAAGCGGTAAACCCAAACGTTTTCTGTAAGTCCACGCAGTTAGTACGGGGAATTTTGCCAAGATTTTCACTATGGCTTTATACATATCTTCCTCACTATCTACATTTACCGATGATGGATTGAATGCAACCAAAGCAGAAGTTAATGAGGATAGCACGCCCATGGGGTGTGCAGACTTTGGAAAGCCATCCAATATTTTTTTCACATCTTCATCCACGTGCGATTGTGCTTTTATATCATTATGGAATTTTTCAAGTTGTTCCTCTGTGGGCAACTSCCSMWMAMKARSMARAKMGNCMARMTWSCRAARWKCKGKYWKYKTCANGNCAAKWWYMTSWANWGGNAATATCCCCTATAGCGGAGAATTCCCTTTTCACCGTCCAGAAAGGTTATGGCACTCTCACAAGAGCCTGTATTTTTATACCCAGGGTCTAAAGTAACAACCCCATTGGTATCGCTACGAAGACTTTTTATATCTATTCCTAATTCATTTTCAGTCCCTTCCACAATGGGGAACTCGTATTTTTTTCCATCTATTTCGAGGGTCGCCATCTTTGCCATAAAATATTGTGTGTTTTTTATTTATTCAGAAATGCTAAATTACAAAATCTAAAGCTATTTTTTTAACATTTCGAAGTAATCTTAGGTTAAAAAATCCTTAAATCATCGATGCTTAATGGATTTTTGAAAATTAAAAAACCCCGCCATTAGCGAGGTTTTCAAACAAACTATTAAAAGTTATATTTTGAAGGCATTTTGCTGGGGAAAATAAGCCACTTCACCCAATTGCTCCTCTATTCTTAGCAACTGATTGTACTTTGCCATTCTATCACTTCGTGAAGCGGAACCAGTTTTTATTTGGCCGCAATTTAAAGCCACCGCCAAATCAGCAATAGTATTATCTTCAGTTTCGCCGCTTCGGTGGCTCATAACAGATGTATATCCTGCATTGTGGGCCATATTTACAGCTGCTATGGTTTCGGTCAAGGTGCCAATCTGATTCACTTTTATCAAAATTGAATTGGCTATTTTTTCTGAAATACCTTTTGAAAGCCTTTCTACATTGGTTACGAAAAGATCATCACCAACCAATTGAACTTTATCGCCTACTTTTTCGGTCAAGTATTTCCAACCTTCCCAATCGTTTTCGTCCATTCCGTCCTCAATAGAAATGATGGGATATTTTTCGCATAATTCAGCTAAATAATCTGCCTGCTCTTTTGATGTGCGCACTTTTCCTTTTTCCCCTTCAAATTTTGTGTAATCGTATTTTTTCTTAATATAAAATTCAGCAGAAGCGCAATCCAAGGCAATCATAACGTCATCACCTAATTTATAACCCGCTTTTTTAGTTGCTTTTGCAATGGTATCCAAAGCATCTTCCGTTCCCTCCAAGGTTGGGGCAAAACCACCTTCGTCACCAACTGCCGTACTCAATCCACGGTCGTGCAACACTTTTTTAAGGTTGTGGAAAATTTCGGAACCCATTTGCATCGCGTGTGTGAAGTTTTTAGCCTTAACGGGCATAACCATAAATTCCTGAAATGCGATAGGCGCATCACTGTGCGAACCACCATTGATAATGTTCATCATAGGCACGGGAAGCGTTTTGGCACTTACCCCGCCAACGTAACGGTACAAAGGCATTCCCAATTCGGCTGCGGCAGCTTTTGCACAAGCTAACGAAACTCCCAAAATTGCGTTGGCGCCAAGTTTGGATTTATTTTTCGTGCCGTCCAAATCAATCATTGTTTTGTCAATCAGCTCCTGTTCAAAAACGGAAATTCCTAAAAGCGTACCGGCAATTTTGCCTTGTACATTTTCAACGGCCTTCATAACACCTTTGCCCATATAAGCTTTTCCGCCATCGCGAAGTTCCACAGCTTCGTGCTCGCCAGTGGAAGCTCCCGAAGGAACTGCGGCACGGCCCACAAAACCGTTTTCAGTAATTACGTCAACTTCAATAGTTGGATTTCCACGGGAATCGAATATTTGTCTAGCGATGATGTCGATTATGATGCTCATTGTTGAAAGTTAATGGTTTATGGTAATTGGTTTTTGTTTAATCAAAAAGACCCCAAATGGTTTTGAAACCTTCGGGGTCTTTATATTATGCGGTTTGAAGTTTATATTTTTTTATGCTTTCTATAAATTCATCAAAAAGATACGTAGCATCGTGCGGTCCAGGACTTGCCTCGGGGTGATATTGAACTGAAAATGCGGGTTTATTTTTCACTCGGATTCCGCTTGCGGTATGATCGTTTAAGTGCATATGCGTAATCTCAATATCAGGGTTTGCCTCAGCAGCTTCCCTGTTTATTGCAAATCCATGGTTTTGTGAAGTGATTTCCCCTTTGCCCGTAATTAAGTTAATAATCGGATGGTTTATTCCACGGTGGCCGTGGTGCATTTTATAAGTGGAAATTCCATTTGCCAAGGCTAAAATTTGATGTCCTAAACAGATTCCAAAGAGAGGAAACTCTTTTTCCAAAATCGTTTTTACAACTTCTATAGCACCGTGCAAAGGCTCAGGATCGCCAGGCCCGTTGGCAATAAAATAACCATCTGGATTGAATTGCGCCATTTCCGTAAAGGAAGAATTATATGGGAAAACTTTTATGTAGCAGTCCCTTTCAGCAAGTCTTCGGAGAATATTTTTCTTAATGCCCAGATCCAATGCTGAGATTTTAAATTTGGCATTTTCATCTCCGTAGAAATAAGGTTCTTTAGTAGAAACTTTTGAGGCGAGCTCCAAACCGTTCATATCGGGCACCTCTGCCAACTGTTTCTTTAAACCTTCAATATTGTCAACATCGGTAGAAATAACAGCGTTCATTGCACCATTATCGCGAATATAGCTAACCAGGGCACGGGTATCAACATCGCTTATTGCCAGTAGATTATTTCTGTTTATAAATTCTTCCAAAGAACTATCGGCCGCGGCACGGGAATAGTTATAACTAAAATTTCGTACAACCAGACCAGCGATCTTTACACTATCAGATTCATTTTCGTCACTATTAGTACCATAATTCCCTATATGGGCATTTGTGGTAACCATAATCTGTCCGAAGTAAGAAGGATCAGTAAAAATTTCTTGGTATCCTGTCATTCCAGTATTGAAACAAACTTCCCCAAAGGCAGAGCCTTCTTNRYTTCSRACMGMTTWTSSKTAMMAMAMRKKYCCATNYMGSSAATWAWRKAAGTGCTTTTTTTCTTGTTTGATATTTCATGCTTTGAAGGTTTTCAAAATCTTTGCAAAAATAGTATAAAAAAAGGGATAAACGAAAACGCTTATCCCTTTGTGGGTTACTACATAAAAAGTATGAAATAAAGACAATATTATTGCTTTATAAACTTTTTAGTTGCTGAACCTGTTTCAGTTTCTATTTTTAGGAAATAGATTCCGCTGGAAAGGTTTGAAATGTCTATTTTATTTTCAGACAAAGTAGCATTTACATGTTGTCCCAATGAATTATAAATATTGAAATTATAGTTGTCTACCTTCGATTTAATAGTTAAGAAATGTGAAGCGGGGTTCGGATAAATTTGGAAATCATTTTTTGAGAAATCTTCTACTGACAGTGGTTGTTGTAAAAATCGATATACAGTACCACTAGGCATCATTCCATCTAGAGCTGATAACACAACTGGACTTCCTGCCGGCAAGATAATTATGGTAGGATCTATAGGATCTTCAGAAAGAAAATAACCGTTATCTTCTAATATGTCATTAGAACTGTTATAAGAAGTACCCATACTTATTAGCGGTCCGGTTTCGTTTTCAAAAGACTCTAGTGGATTGTTTATTGAACTGGCTCCGTAGTGATACTCTATCGTATTACTTCCTTCATACAACCAAAGTTGCAAATTCATAAAATCATCACCTGTTGAGTCCTCAAAAAAACCGACATTGTTCCATTCCAATTTTAAAATTCTACTTCCCGCTGCTCCTTCAGTTTTATATGAAATATTCGATTCAGAGATTCCTGAGTCAAATCCCAAATCTATTATATCTTGTGCTATCGGGTTAAAAATAGGGATAATATCTCCGTCTACAGGATTACTAGACACTAAACCTCCTGTACTCCATCCAAGTATATATATAGTATCAAAAGTATAAGTAGCTATATTAAAACTGAAACCAAGCGGAATGGTAAAGCCGGGGTCGTCCCAAACGGCGCCATTATTTAAGGAAGTGCTTCCCGTTAAATTTACGTAAGTACTATTTTCTGTCTCGAAATTGTAAACGCTCTGCGCATTTGCAACCAATAGAAATAACAGAAATACTGGTAGTAGTAGTTTTATTCTCATAGCCTTAAGATATTGGTTTACAAATTTTTAAAAGTAAATTAAATATAGTTCATAAAGTAATTCAAAAAGTTTTTCACATAGTAAATTTCATTAGAATTTACGCTTTTTCGATTAGAGGAATGAAAAAAGGGATAAACAACTATGTTTACCCCTTTTTAATATTTGTGTATGTAGTGAAGGATATTTATTCCTCTTCTTTTTTAGCTTCTTTCTCGGCTTTTGCTGGAGCGGCTTTTGCAGCAGGAGCAGCAGCTGAAGAAGAGCCGCTTCCACGACGACTTCTACGAGTAGATTTTTTCTTGGTTGCTTTACCGGCATTGTAAAGTTCGTTGAAATCAACAAGCTCTATCATTGCCATATCAGCGTTATCACCTAGACGGTTACCCAATTTAATGATTCGGGTGTAACCTCCCGGACGATCACCTACTTTTGGCGCAACAGTTCTGAAAAGCTCTGCAACTGCTTCTTTTTGACGCAATTTTGCAAAAACCAAACGACGGTTGTGTGTGGTGTCTTCTTTAGACTTTGTTACCAATGGCTCAACAAACTGCTTCAACGCTTTTGCTTTTGCAACAGTAGTGTTGATACGTTTGTGCTCTACAAGTGAGCAAGCCATATTGGCCAACATTGAATGTCTGTGGGCAGTTTTTCTACCTAAGTGATTTATTTTTTTTCCGTGTCTCATGACATTTTGGTTTTAATCATCATCTTGCTGCGACCCACCTTGGGGAGCAAAATATGACGTATTAACTAATCTTTATCTAATTTATATTTTGCAAGATCCATCCCGAAGTTTAGGCCTTTAACGTTTACAAGCTCCTCAAGCTCTGTAAGCGATTTTTTACCGAAGTTACGGAACTTCATCAAGTCATTTTTATTGTAAGATACTAGGTCGCCCAAGGTATCAACTTCTGCAGCTTTCAAACAGTTTAGTGCACGAACCGAAAGATCCATATCTACCAATTTTGTTTTAAGCAACTGACGCATGTGAAGGGATTCTTCATCATAGGTTTCAGTTTGTGCAATCTCATCTGCCTCCAAGGTAATGCGCTCATCACTGAACAGCATAAAGTGGTGGATCAAAGTTTTTGCAGCTTCGGTCAAGGCATCTTTTGGGTGGATTGATCCGTCTGTTACGATCTCGAAAACCAATTTTTCGTAATCTGTTTTTTGCTCTACACGGAAGTTTTCAATGCTGTACTTCACATTTTTAATTGGAGTGTAGATAGAATCTGTAAAGATGGTTCCCAAAGGAGCGTTCGCTTTTTTGTTCTCTTCAGCTGGAACATAACCGCGACCTTTCTCAATAGTAATTTCGAAATTAAGGTTCACTTTTTTGTCCATATTGCAAAGAACCAATTCTGGGTTCAATACTTGGAATCCTGAAATGAATTTTTGGAAATCACCTGCCTTCAACTGCTCGTTGCCAGAAACGGAAATAGTAACGGTTTCGTTATCTATTTCATCAATCTGTCTTTTGAAACGAACTTGTTTCAAGTTCAAAATAATTTCGGTAACATCTTCCACTACTCCAGCAATGGTTGAAAATTCGTGATCCACGCCTTCGATGCGAACCGAAGTAATGGCGAATCCTTCCAATGAGGAAAGTAATACGCGTCTTAATGCGTTACCAACGGTAAGTCCGTAACCAGGTTCCAAAGGACGAAATTCAAATTTCCCCTCGAAATCGGTGGAATTAACCATTATAACTTTATCAGGCTTTTGAAAACTAAATACTGCCATTTTTTTTCTTCGTTTTAATTGTTATCTAGTTGCGCGGTTTAAAAGTTTGAAGAACACTCTAAACCCTTTGGCCAAATACCAATATGATTATTTTATTATTTAGAATATAATTCAACGATAAACTGCTCGTTGATGTTTTCTGGGATTTGGATACGCTCAGGAACAGAAACGAAAGTTCCTTCCTTTTTGTCGTTGTTCCAAGTGATCCATTCGTACACGTGATTAGCATTTGCCAAAGAATCGTTGATTGCGCTAAGAGATTTTGATTTCTCTCTAACGGCCACTACATCGCCTGGCTTAAGCTGGTAAGATGGAATGTTTACTTTTTCACCATTAACGGTGATGTGACGGTGAGAAACCAATTGTCTAGCACCGGCACGGCTTGGAGATATCCCCATACGGTAAACCACATTATCCAAACGTGATTCTGCCAATTGTAACAATACTTGACCTGTAATACCAGGTGCAGCGGTTGCTTTTTTGAACATATTTCTGAATTGACGCTCCAAAATACCATAGGTATATTTTGCTTTTTGCTTCTCCATCAATTGGATTGCATATTCAGATTTTTTACCACGACGACGTGCGTTACCGTGCTGCCCAGGAGGGTAGTTTCTTTTTTCGAAGGACTTATCATCTCCGAAGATTGCTTCCCCGAACTTACGGGCGATTTTAGTTTTTGGACCAGTATATCTTGCCATTTCTAATTTAAGGTTGTGAAGGAAAACTAAATTAAGGTCTTACGTTAATCCTTTAGTTCTTTATTCCTTCAGATTGATATTTATAATTAATTAAACTCTTCTTCTTTTAGGAGGACGGCATCCGTTATGCGGCATTGGAGTAACGTCGATGATTTCGGTTACCTCAATTCCTGCATTGTGGATGGAACGTATTGCAGATTCTCTACCGTTTCCTGGCCCTTTTACGTAAACTTTTACTTTACGCAATCCGGCGTCATGTGCAACTTTTGCGCAATCTTCTGATGCCAACTGAGCTGCATAAGGAGTGTTTTTCTTAGATCCACGGAAACCCATTTTACCGGCTGAGGACCAAGAGATAACATCTCCGTTCTTATTTGTCAACGAAACGATAATATTGTTGAAGGAAGCAGTAATGTGTGCCTCACCAACAGATTCAACATTAACCTTGCGTTTTTTAACTGTTTTTGTAGTCTTAGACGTTGTCTTTGCCATAACTCTAGGTTTTATTTAGTTGCTTTTTTCTTGTTAGCAACAGTTTTACGTTTTCCTTTTCTTGTACGAGAGTTATTCTTAGTACGTTGCCCTCTTAGTGGAAGACCCGATCTGTGACGAATACCTCTGTAACAACCAATATCCATTAAGCGTTTGATGCTTAATTGAACTTCACTACGTAATTCACCTTCGATTTTGAAAGACCCTACAGCATCACGAATAGCACCGATTTCATCATCGTTCCATTCGCTTACTTTTTTGTCTTCGTCAACTCCGGCTTTGTTCAGAATATCTTGGGCACGGCTTTTACCGATTCCGAAGATATACGTTAACGCGATTACACCCCTTTTGTGCTTCGGGATATCTACACCTGCGATTCTTGCCATAACTTATCCTTGTCTTTGTTTGAACTTTGGGTTCTTTTTGTTAATTACATATAATCTGCCCTTTCTGCGAACAATCTTGCAGTCGGCACTTCTTTTCTTTACGGATGCTCTTACTTTCATCTGTCTATTGTTTATTTAGTGTTCAATGAACCGTGAGGTCCGTTGTATTAATATCTGTATGTTATTCTTGCTTTAGTTAAATCGTATGGGCTCATTTCCAGCTTCACTTTGTCACCTGGCAACAATTTTATGTAGTGCATTCGCATTTTACCGGAAATGTGTGCGGTTACAATGTGACCGTTTTCCAGTTCCACACGGAACATTGCGTTTGATAGTGCTTCCACTATACTTCCATCTTGTTCTATTGCGCTTTGTTTTGCCATAATTATGCTACTGCTTTTCTATTTTTGCCGCTTTTCATTAAGCCATCATAATGACGGTTCAATAAGTACGAGTTTACTTGTTGCATTGTGTCGATAGCTACACCCACCATAATAAGGAGCGATGTACCACCGTAGAATAATGCCCATCCTTGTTGAATACCCATCAATTTTACCACGAATGCTGGAAAAATAGCAATCAAGGCCAAAAACACAGAACCTGGTAAGGTTATTTGGGACATGATTCGGTCTAAATATTCAGCGGTTTGTGTGCCTGGCTTAATGCCAGGAATAAATCCACCACTTCGCTTAAGATCATCTGCCATTTTATTGGTTGGAACCGTGATAGCAGTATAGAAATATGTGAATATAATAATCAATA
The DNA here is from genome assembly GCA_002733915.1 of Aequorivita sp. GTDB lineage: Bacteria > Bacteroidota > Bacteroidia > Flavobacteriales > Flavobacteriaceae > Aequorivita. Next base: position 39,236 of record NVXN01000012.1, on the reverse strand, counting down.
CCGCAAAAACCAAGTTGTACCAAAATCCAAAGATATCACTGAACGTTGCTTGAATACTCTGCGAAAAATCACTTTCAGAAAGACTAGCTACCGCAGAAGGCACAAACATAATTGCCTGGGCAAAGATGATTGGCATTACCCCGGATGCATTCAACTTTAAAGGAATGAACTGACGGGCGCCGAAAATATTCTTTTCGTAACTGCCACTTGCTGTTCTTCGTGCGTATTGGACAGGTATCTTTCGAACTGCCATTACCAGCATAATGGAAAGCAGGATAATTACGAACCAGATAACCAATTCAATAAGTATCATTATTAAACCACCATTTGATTCCATTACTCTTGAAACAAATTCTTGAGCAAAAGACTGAGGCAAACGTGCAATGATTCCAACCATAATTAAGATGGAGATACCATTTCCGATTCCTTTATCAGTAATTTTTTCACCCAGCCACATTGCAAAGATTGTACCAGTTACAAGGATGATAACTGATGAAACATAGAACATTACACTTTGGCCCATTACAAAAGCTTCCGCGGGAACTCCCATTGCCGGAAGTCCTGCAAGGTAACTTGGCGCCTGTACCAAACAGATACCAATAGTTAACCAACGTGTAATTTGATTAATTTTCTTTCGGCCACTTTCACCTTCTTTCTGTAATTTTTGAAGGTAAGGCACTGCAATCTGCATCAATTGTACAACAATAGACGCAGAAATGTATGGCATAATWCCYAASGCAAAAAYKGWWGCATTGGCAAAAGCCCCTCCTGTAAATGCATTAAGCAATCCGCCTATACCGCCTGAATCAAACTTACCTGCAAACTGCGCAAGCATATCTGCATCAATCCCCGGAAGTACTACTTGCGCTCCAAAACGGTACACCAATAGCATTCCCAAGGTTAGAATAATGCGGTTACGCAATTCTTCTATTTTCCAAACATTTTTTAAGGTATCGATAAATTTCATCCTTAGCTGTTGTYACAATGTTACTACTTCACCTCCGGCAGCTTCAATAGCTTCTTTTGCCGAGGCAGTGAACTTGTGAGCGGATACCTTTAATTTTGCCTTTATTTCGCCTCTTCCTAAAATCTTCACCATTTCGTTCTTACCAGCAAGACCCAAACCAACAAGGGTTTCAAAGTCAACGGTATCGTTTATCTTTTTGTCGTCAACCAATTGTTGAAGGGTATCAATATTGATTCCTTTATACTCTTTACGGTTGATGTTTGTAAAACCAAACTTAGGAACACGACGTTGTAGGGGCATTTGTCCACCTTCAAATCCAACTTTCTTGGAATATCCCGAACGTGATTTTGCTCCTTTGTGTCCGCGGGTGGCAGTACCACCTTTACCGGAACCTTGTCCGCGACCTACTCGCTTGCCTTGATTTTTTACCGACCCTGGAGCCGGTTGTAAGTTACTTAAATCCATTATCGTGTTTTCTTATTTGGTTTCAACAGAAACCAAGTGGTTAACTTTATTGATCATACCAAGAATGTTTGGCGTATCTTCATGTTCAACGGTTTGGTTCATCTTGTGAAGCCCCAAAGATTCCATGATTCTCTTTTGGTTTTTTGGGCGTTTTATAACGCTTTTTACCTTTGTTACTCTAATTTTTGCCATCGCTCTGATATTTATCCTTTGAATACTTTTTCAAGTGAAATTCCTCTTTGGTCAGCTACTGTTTGTGCACTTCGCAGTTGCAAAAGAGCATCAAAAGTTGCCTTTACCACGTTATGTGGGTTGGAAGATCCTTGAGATTTTGACAATACATCGTGAACTCCTACTGCTTCCAATACGGCACGTACGGCACCTCCAGCAATTACTCCGGTACCGGGCGCAGCTGGAAGAAGGTTAACACGGGCTCCGCCGTATTTTCCTTTTTGTTCGTGTGGAAGTGTCACTTTGTTAAGTGGAATGCGAACCAAGTTTTTCTTGGCATCCTCAATAGCTTTTGCTATTGCGCTAGCTACATCCTTGGATTTCCCAAGACCGTGGCCTACCACTCCTTTTTCGTCCCCAACAACTACAATAGCTGAAAATCCGAAGGCACGACCACCTTTGGTCACCTTGGTTACACGTTGTACACCTACCAAACGGTCTTTTAATTCAAGACCTCCTGGTTTTACTAATTCTACGTTTTTATAATCTTGATACATAATACTACTTAGAATTTAAGGCCACCTTCACGTGCACCTTCAGCTAATGATTTTACTCTTCCGTGGTATAGGTAACCGCCTCTGTCAAAAGCGATGGTTTCAACACCTGCTTTAACAGCTTTTTCTGCGATTGCTTTTCCTACCAATTTTGCAGCTTCAACTTTGTTTACTTTTGAAGCGTCAATGTCTTTATCTCTTGAAGATGCAGCGGTAATGGTCTTTCCATTTACATCGTCAATAATTTGAGCGTATATTTCCTTATTGCTGCGGAAAACAGCCAAACGTGGGCGACTTTCAGTCCCCTCAACCGTTTTTCTGATTCGCATGCGCAAGCGCTCTCTTCTTTCGTACTTTGATAATGCCATAACTCTATTTGTTATGCAGATTTACCTGCTTTTCTTCTTAATTGTTCACCAACAAACTTGATACCTTTTCCTTTGTAAGGCTCTGGTTTACGGAAGCCACGGATTTTTGCCGCTACTTGTCCTACCAATTGCTTGTCGTGAGACGTTAATTTTACGATTGGGTTTTTACCTTTATCAGATACGGTTTCCACTTTTACTTCTGGCGCGATGTCCAAAATAATATTGTGTGAAAATCCTAATGCCAAATCTAATTTTTGTCCTTGGCTGCTGGCGCGGTAACCTACACCTACAAGCTCCAATTCCTTGGTCCATCCTTTGCTTACGCCTTCAATCATATTATTGATTAAAGCTCTATAAAGACCATGCTTTGCAACGTGATCCTTAGATTCGGAAGGGCGCTCTACCAATACGTTTCCGTCTTCAACTTTTATAGTTACATCAGCATATTCCTGAGTTAACTCGCCTAATTTTCCTTTTACGGTAATTACGTTGTCTTTCACATCAACTGTAACTCCTTGTGGGATTGCTACCGGGTTTTTACCTATTCTTGACATTTCTTTGTCTATTTTTTAGTAAACGTAACACAATACTTCACCCCCTACATTTTGAGCTTTGGCTTGCTTGCCTGTCATTACTCCCGAAGAAGTAGAAACAATTGCAATACCCAAACCGTTCAAAATACGAGGAAGTTCTGTTGAACTTGCGTATTTACGTAAACCTGGTTTACTTATTCTTTGAATTTTCTTGATCACTGATTCTTTTGTAAGCTTGTCGTATTTCAACGCAATTTTGATGATACCTTGTGCGGTACTTTCGTCATCAAATTTGTAGCTTAGAATATATCCTTGATCAAAAAGGATTTTTGTAATCTCCTTTTTAAGGTTTGATGCTGGAATCTCTACAACGCGATGTCCGGCTTTTGCAGCATTTCTAACACGAGTTAGATAATCTGAAATTGGATCTGTATTCATTTATTTGAATTTGCGGAAGTGGTTTTTGGACTATTCCAAACCTTCAACCAGTTTATACTTTTTCTTTTGAACAGAAAAACCTGTTCTTACCAAGAGGCTTTGCGCACTCCCGGAATTAACCCTGAATTTGCCATTTCACGGAACATAACACGTGAAATTCCAAAAGTTCTCATATACCCTCTTGGTCTTCCGGTAAGTTTACAGCGATTGTGCAAACGTACAGGTGAGGCATTTTTAGGTAGTTTTTGTAGGCCTTCCCAATCGCCAGCTTCTTTTAGAGCTTTGCGTTTGGCAGCGTATTTCAATACCGTTTTTTGTCTCTTAACCTCGCGGGCCTTCATTGATTCTTTAGCCATCTCTTAGTTCTTTTTAAAGGGTAATCCCAATTCTTGTAATAATGATTTCGCTTCTTTATCGGTATTGGCAGAAGTGATGAAAGTAACATTCATTCCTTCAATTTTCTTCACTTTATCGATGTCGATTTCTGGGAAGATAATCTGCTCGGTAATTCCCAAAGAGTAGTTTCCTCTTCCGTCAAAACCGGTTGCTTTAATTCCGTTAAAGTCACGTACCCGTGGCAATGCAGAAGTAATCAACCTATCCAAAAATTCGTACATACGCTCTCCGCGCAACGTAACTTTCACACCAATTGGCATGCCTTTACGAAGTTTGAAGTTTGCAACGTCTTTCTTGGACATAGTAGCTACTGCTTTTTGCCCGGTTATCTTTGTAAACTCATCAACCGAATAGTCAATAAGTTTTTTATCAGCAACTGCTGCACCCACTCCTCGGGAAACAACAATACGCTCCAATTTTGGTACCTGCATGACGTTTTTGTAGCCAAATTCGTCAGTGAGTGCATTGATCACTCTACTTTTGTACTCTTCTTTAAGTCTTGGTGAATATGCCATAACTATATTGCTTGATTCGATTGTTTTGAAAATCGTACTTTTTTGCCATTCTCCATTTTGTACCCTACACGTGTTGCTTTTCCAGATTTTGGATCAACCAGTGAAAGGTTTGAAATATGGATAGGAGCTTCTTTTTTGGCGATTCCACCCTGTGGGTTTTTCGCGCTTGGCTTCTCATGTTTTGAAACCATGTTCACTCCTTCTACGATTGCTTTGTTTTTGTCAAGGAATACCTTCATTACCTTGCCTTCTGAGCCTTTGTGCTCACCGGCAGTAACTACTACTGTATCGCCTGATTTTATTTTAAGCTTTGCCATTTTAGTTTTCATATTAAAGCACCTCTGGTGCCAATGATACTATTTTCATAAATTGTTTGTCACGAAGCTCTCTTGCTACCGGGCCGAAAACACGTGTTCCTCTCATTTCACCCTGTGGGTTCAAAAGTACACAAGCGTTATCGTCGAAACGGATGTAAGAACCGTCAGGTCTTCTTATTTCCTTTACGGTACGAACTACAACTGCTGTAGAAACTGCTCCTTTTTTAATGTTTCCGTTTGGTGTTGCTTCTTTTACAGAAACTACAATCTTGTCACCAATGGAAGCATACCTTCTTTTAGTTCCGCCCAATACGCGTATGCAAAGAACTTCTTTAGCACCGGTATTATCTGCGACTTTGAGTCTTGATTCTTGTTGTAACATAATTACTTCGCTCTTTCAATTATTTCTACTAATCTCCAACATTTGGTCTTACTTAAAGGTCTTGTTTCCATGATCTTTACAGTATCGCCTTCGTTGCAATTGTTTGTCTCGTCGTGCGCAACGTATTTTTTCGTTTTAAGCACGAACTTTCCGTACATAGGGTGTTTTACTTTTTTCACCTCGGCTACTACAATGGACTTGTCCATTTTGTTGCTGGTTACAACACCTATACGTTCTTTTCTTAAGTTTCTTTTAATTTCTTCCATCTTTCAGCTGTACAATTATTGCACTTCTCTATTAGTTAGTTCAGTCGCTATTCTTGCTATCACCCTTCTTTGGGATCTTAGTTGAATTGGATTTTCCAACGGTGAAATGGTGTGCGCCATTTTAAGGTCTGTATACGCCTTTTTTGAATCTGCGTATGCTTCTTGAAGTTCAGCCGTTGATGCTTTTTTAATTTCTGATTGTTTCATCTTTAAAAAATTATGCTTGGAAATCCCGAGACATTACAAATTTAGTTTTTACCGGAAGCTTTTGTGCCGCAAGGCGCAAGGCTTCTTTTGCTGTTTCAACTGGAACACCAGATACTTCAAAAAGCATTCTTCCCGGTTTTACTACAGCAGCGTAATATTCTACGGCACCTTTACCTTTACCCATACGTACCTCGAGAGGTTTTTTGGTGATTGGCTTATCTGGAAAAATCATAATCCAGATAGAACCTTCTCTTTTCATAAAACGGGTAGCGGCGATACGTGCAGCTTCAATCTGTCTTGCTGTAAGAAATTCTGATTCCAACGATTTTATACCGAAGGTTCCGTATGCCAGCTGGTTGCCACGTTCGGCATTGCCCTTCATACGGCCTTTCATTTGTTTACGGTACTTTGTTCTTTTAGGTTGTAACATTTTTTTCTATTTAAAAAATTACTTTCTGCGACGTGCTTTGTTGCCACCGCGYCCTGGAGTACCTTTACCACCACTCTTTTTACCTGTAGATAAACCTACTAGTGGGGAAAGCTCTCTCTTTCCATATACTTCGCCTTTCATAATCCATACTTTAACACCCAATCTACCATAAGTAGTGTGTGCCTCAACTAAAGCGTAGTCAATATCGGCTCTAAAAGTTGATAATGGGATACGACCTTCTTTGTAAGATTCTGAACGTGCCATTTCAGCACCATTCAAACGTCCGGAGATCTGTACTTTAATACCTTCGGCATTCATACGCATCGTTGCTGCAATCGCCATTTTGATTGCGCGACGGTATGAAATACGGCTCTCAATTTGACGTGCGATACTCGCAGCTACCAAATATGCATCAAGCTCAGGTCTTTTGATCTCGTGGATGTTGATCTGTACCTCTTTATCTGTAATTTTTTTAAGCTCTTCTTTTAGCTTGTCTACTTCCTGGCCACCTTTACCGATAATGATACCGGGACGGGCAGTGGTTATAGTAACGGTTACAAGCTTAAGCGTACGCTCAATAATTACTCTACTCACACTAGCTTTGCTCAAACGGGCGTGAATGTATTTTCTAATCTTGTCGTCTTCGGCAATTTTATCGCCGTAGTCGTTGCCTCCGTACCAGTTGGATTCCCAACCTCTAATGATACCTAAGCGATTCCCGATTGGATTTGTCTTCTGTCCCATTTAATTACTTGCTTTGTGTGTTATCGTTAGCTGCCAATACCAGTGTTACGTGGTTGGAGCGCTTTCTAATTCTGTGTGCACGGCCTTGTGGCGCAGGACGAAGTCTTTTCAACATTGTTCCACCATCCACACGGATTTCCTTAACAAAAAGATCTGCATCCTCTACTGAAGCGTCCTCGTTTTTTTGTTGCCAGTTGTTGATGGCAGACAAAAGTAGTTTCTCCAATTTGCGTGAAGATTCCTTTGAACTGAACTTCAAAATGTTAAGTGCTTTGTCTATTTTCTCACCTCTTACCAAATCCGCCATTAAGCGCATTTTTCTTGGTGAAGTGGGGCAATTGTTCAATTTAGCCATGTACGTTGTCTTTTTGGCTTCCTTGATTGCTTCTGCTCTTTCTCTTTTACGAACTCCCATGGCCTATTATTTTTTACCTTTGTTTTTAGCACCTGCGTGACCACGGAATGATCTTGTAGGTGAAAATTCTCCTAGTTTATGCCCTACCATGTTTTCTGTAACATACACAGGAACAAATTGGCGCCCGTTGTGTACAGCGATGGTYWGRCCRACNNMATCTGSRGNNKGATCATNGRAGCNACGCGACCARGTYTTNANAMCGGTYTKCNKMTYGYCCTYWWCMWYYKSYKSWWCKWYCTTSTYYAGTWKRTRAWGAWCGANANNMGGWCCTTTTTTYARMGAWCKTGSCANTRWCKTATYYCTYTMTTYRNTTNCKAMGAYGKANNWTYATKWYKTSSKTKCGNTTNTTAGYACGGGTTYTSKMRCCYTTGGYMGGGAWRCCYYWTSKMGAMMSYGGATGACSWCCWSMRGMGNNNCGRCCCTCACCACCACCSWKYGGGTGATCWACYGGGTTCATSRCWACWSSWCNNGWACNGTNGGWCKWMYACCSMGCCAKCNGCTTNSYACCRGCYTTACCNAGMKAMCNRCARKYKGTGSTCGSWGTTYGAAACGGCACCGATGGTAGCCATACACTCAACCAAAATCAATCGGGTTTCACCTGAAGGAAGTTTTACGGTAGCATATTTTCCATCACGGGCCATAAGCTGCGCGAAAGCACCAGCACTGCGCGCCATAATGGCTCCTTGACCGGGACGAAGCTCGATGCAGGAAATAATAGTACCTAATGGAATAGCCGAAAGTGGCATTGCGTTTCCAATCTCTGGAGCTACTGCTTCACCAGAAAGGATGTTCTGCCCAACCTGTAGTCCGTTCTGCGCAATTACATATCGCTTTTCGCCATCTTGATAGTTCAAAAGCGCGATAAACGCAGTACGGTTTGGATCGTATTGAATACTGGCAACTGTAGCAGGAATTCCCGCCTTGTCGCGTTTAAAATCGATAATTCGATATTTCTTCTTATGACCACCACCTATGTAGCGCATGGTCATTTTTCCTTGACTGTTTCTACCACCAGATCTTTTGTTCGGAGCAAGTAACGACTTCTCCGGCTTATCGGTTGTAATGGCGTCAAAACCATTAACAACCCTAAAACGCTGACCTGGGGTGATTGGTTTTAATTTTCTTACTGACATTTGTGTCTTTTTAAATCTAAGTCTCCTTAGATGTTACTGTAAAAATCTATTGTATCACCTTCCGCCACCTGTACGATTGCTTTTTTATAAGCATTCGTTTTACCAGTTTGGACACCTGTTTTTGTATAACGGGTCTTCCTATCAGGGCGGACATTCATTGTGCGAACTTTTTCAACAGAAACTCCGTAAGCAGCCTCAACCGCCTTCTTGATTTCTACCTTATTCGCCTTTGGGTTCACTACAMARCCMAAWRCMTTTKYSWCCKNNCGSSATCYNTNGWASMTKYTKCCGTWRYYNNATMSGKTKAMWTAWNAWGTWMRKCYNTGYYNCKATTYNCTYMRGTTTGTTTCAATTCCTTCCAAAGAACCTTCAAATAGCACTACACTATTTGCATTCATAATTTTGTAAGTACTTAATTGTGAGTTAGTTATAACTTCAGTACCTTTCAAATTGCGAGACGACAAATATACATTATTATTTAAGTCTCCCAACACAAATAAAGATTTTTTGTCATTAAGCCCTAAGCTGTTCAAAACCGCAGTAAAATTCTTGGTTTTTGGAGCATCAAAATTTAGGTCTTCCATTACAAAAATGGCTTTATCATTTGCCTTCATCGATAGGGCAGATTTACGTGCCAAACGCTTCAGGTTTTTGTTCAATTTGAAGGAGTAGTTACGCGGACGTGGCCCAAACATTCTACCACCACCTTTAAATACACCAGACTTGATGCTACCCGCACGGGCAGTACCTGTTCCTTTTTGTTTCTTTATCTTTCTGGTAGAACCTGCGATCTCAGCGCGCTCTTTTGCTTTGTGAGTTCCTTGCCTTTGATTGGCAAGGTATTGTTTCACATCAAGATAAACCGCGTGATTGTTAGGCTCTATTCCAAACACATCTGCAGAAAGTTCAACTTTCCGGCCTGTGTCTTTTCCGTTTATGTCTAATACAGCTACCTTCATTATTTCTCGATCATTACATAAGCGTTTTTATGGCCAGGAACTGCTCCTTTTACCACAAGTAGGTTCTTTTCAGGAACTACTTTCAAAACTCTTAAATTTTCTACTTTTACTCTTTCGTTCCCCATTTGGCCTGCCATACGCATTCCTTTGAATACTCTCGCAGGATAAGATGCAGCTCCAATGGAACCTGGCGCGCGCAAACGGTTATGCTGACCGTGTGTGGACTGGCCAACACCGCCAAAACCGTGACGCTTTACAACCCCTTGGAAACCTTTACCTTTAGATGTACCCGCTATATCCACGAATTCACCTTCGATAAAATGCTCCACCGTAATTGTGTCGCCTAATTTGTAACTATCTTCAAATCCCTTGAATTCGGCGACTTTGCGTTTTGCAACGGTTCCTGCTTTTTNGGCATGCCCTTCGGCAGCTTTTGTAACAGTCTTCTTGTCATCGAAACCAAGTTGAAGAGCTTCGTACCCGTCAACCTCTTTGGTTCTGACTTGGGTAACAACACAGGGGCCACATTCTATAACGGTACACGGAATGTTCTTTCCGTTGTCGTCAAAGATGCTGGTCATCCCTATCTTTCTTCCAATTAACCCAGACATATTTATGTATTTATTGATTATTACTATTATTTATTTGAATTGCGATTACTCGCGAAATTCTTTTCAAAAGAAACGGGATCAAAATAAATTCGATCCCGAATGTTATTTTGTTTCCGTTTTTCCCCAACCATCGTTGAGGACATTTTTAATCTTTACAAGATCCCGAAGTGAGATCGGGATGTAAATCAAAGTTTTATAACTAAACTTTGATTTCCACTTCTACTCCGCTTGGCAACTCCAATTTCATTAGAGCGTCAATCGTTTTTGAAGAAGAACTGTAGATATCCAAAAGTCTTTTGTAAGAGCTTAGTTGGAATTGCTCTCTACTCTTCTTGTTTACGTGCGGAGAACGCAATACTGTAAAGATTTTTTTATGTGTTGGTAAAGGAATTGGCCCTGTAACTACAGCTCCGGTACTCTTTACGGTCTTGACGATTTTTTCAGCAGATTTGTCCACYAAWYTRTGATCGTAWGAYTTTARYTTWATTCTTATTTTTTGACTCATTGCTGAAATTATTATACGTTAGCGGTTCCTCTTGCTGCTGCTATTACACTTTCTGAAATGTTAGAAGGTGTTTCAGCATAATGTGAAAATTCCATAGTTGAAGTTGCGCGTCCTGAAGACAATGTTCTTAATGTTGTTACATAACCGAACATTTCAGAAAGTGGCACTTCGCCTTTAATTACTTTAGCTCCTGCACGATCGCTCATGTTACTGATTGTACCACGACGACGGTTAAGGTCACCAACTATATCCCCCATGTTTTCTTCAGGTGTAAGCACCTCAAGTTTCATGATAGGTTCTAGAATTACAGCTCCTGCTTTTTTGGCAACTTCTTTGAAACCAATTTTTGCAGCCAATTCAAAAGACAGTGCATCAGAATCCACAGGGTGGAAAGATCCGTCCTTTAAAGTAACTTTCATACTGTCAACCTCAAAACCTGCAAGCGGCCCATTGACCATTGCTTGTTTGAAACCTTTTTCAACAGCTGGAATAAATTCCTTTGGAACGTTACCACCTTTTACTTCGTTAACGAACTCAAGACCGATTTTTCCTTCTTCGGCTGGTTCAAGTGTAAATACAATGTCAGCAAATTTACCACGACCACCAGATTGTTTCTTATAAACCTCTCTGTGATCTGCAGCTCTTGTAACAGCTTCCTTGTACTCAACCTGAGGTTGACCTTGGTTTACTTCTACTTTGAATTCGCGACGCAAACGGTCTACAATAATATCTAAGTGAAGCTCTCCCATTCCAGAAATAATAGTCTGCCCGGAAGCTTCATCCGTACGTACTTGGAATGTTGGGTCTTCTTCAGCAAGTTTTGACAAAGCCATACCCAATTTATCAACATCCGCTTTGGTTTTTGGCTCTACCGCGATACCGATTACAGGATCTGGGAAGTCCATACTTTCCAAAACAATTGGGTGTTTTTCGTCAGACATGGTATCACCAGTCTTTATATCCTTAAATCCTACTGCCGCTCCAATATCTCCAGCCTCGATATAATCGATAGCATTTTGCTTGTTGGAGTGCATTTGATAGATACGGGAAATACGCTCTTTTTTGCCTGAACGGTTGTTCAGGATATAAGAACCTGCATCCAATCTACCGGAATAAACACGGAAGAATGCCAAACGACCTACGAAAGGATCTGTAGCAATTTTAAATGCCAATGCTGCAAAAGGAGCAGTAACATCTGGCTTACGGATTTCTTCTTTTTCAGTATCTGGGTTAACACCAATAATACCTTCTTTGTCAGTTGGAGCTGGCAAATAACGGCAAACAGCATCTAAAAGAAACTGAACTCCTTTATTTTTAAAAGAAGAACCACAAATCATTGGAATGATAGACATATCCATTACCGCAGCGCGAAGTGCAGCGTGCACTTCTTCTTCGGTGATGGAATCTTCATCCTCCATATATTTTTCAAGCAAGTTTTCGTCATAAGCAGCAACTTCTTCAATAAGTTTACCACGCAAAACTTTTGCTTCAGCTTTTAATTCTTCAGGAATTTCAACAACATCAAATGTTGAACCGAATGAATCATCGTGCCATATTACGGCACGGTTCTTTACAAGGTCAACAATTCCTTTAAAGTCTGCCTCGTCGCCAATATTCAATACAATTGGCACTGCATTAGACTTCAACATATCTTTTACTTGCTGACATACAGCCATAAAGTTTGCTCCCTGACGGTCCATTTTGTTAACGAAACCAATACGTGGAACTTTATAGTTGTCTGCAAGCCTCCAGTTTGTCTCAGATTGTGGTTCAACGCCATCAACCGCACTGAAAAGGAATACCAAACCATCAAGAACACGCAGCGAGCGGTTTACCTCTACGGTAAAATCCACGTGGCCGGGAGTGTCAATAATGTTGAAATGGTAATCTTTAGTTTCAGGAAGCGGTTGCGCGTTCTCCATTGGGAACTTCCAAGTACAAGTGGTAGCAGCCGAAGTAATAGTAATACCACGCTCCTGCTCTTGCTCCATCCAGTCCATGGTTGCAGCTCCATCGTGAACCTCACCAATTTTATGGCTTACCCCCGTGTAAAAAAGGATACGCTCTGTAGTTGTGGTTTTACCGGCATCAATATGCGCGGCAATCCCGATATTTCTTGTGTATTTTAAATCTCTTTGTGCCATTTTTTAGAATCTGAAATGTGAGAATGCTTTGTTAGCTTCTGCCATTTTGTGAGTATCCATACGTTTTTTCACCGCAGCGCCTTCTTCTTTGGCAGCTGCAAGAATTTCGCCAGCCAATTTAGCGGCCATGGATTTCTCGTTTCTTTTTCTTGAATAGGTAATTAACCATTTCATTGCGGTTGCAATTTTACGGTCTGGGCGTATTTGCATAGGAATCTGGAAGGTTGCCCCACCAACTCTACGGCTACGCACCTCTACGTGGGGCATAATATTGGAAAGTGCATCTTTCCAAAGCTCCAACGCAGTTTTTTCTTCGTCTTGTTTCTTTTCATCCACAATGTCAATAGCATCGTAGAAAACTTTGAAAGCCACACTCTTTTTTCCATCCCACATCATGTTGTTTACGAAACGCGTAACCAACTGGTCGTTAAACCTTGGATCTGGTAAAAGTGGTCTTTTTTTGGCCTGTCTTTTTCTCATTTGTTGTTTGTTAATGGCTAAGAATCAATTTTTCAATCTATTCTTGACCCGTTTTCATTTTTACTTCTTTGGGCGTTTTGCTCCGTACTTAGATCTACGTTGCGTGCGGCCTGCAACACCTGCGGTGTCTAAAGCTCCACGAACAATGTGATATCTAACTCCCGGCAAATCCTTTACCCTTCCACCTCTAACCAATACTATCGAGTGCTCTTGGAGATTGTGTCCTTCGCCCGGGATGTATGCGTTTACTTMCKYACCANNTKTKTAWGYSKNTMSMYKTGMAWMTYKMCGCATTGCAGAGTTAGGCTTCTTTGGCGTAGTAGTATATACACGCGTACAAACACCACGACGTTGTGGGCACGAATCCAAAGCAACCGATTTACTCTTCTTGGTTATTTTGGTTCTTCCTTTACGTACTAATTGTGAAATTGTTGGCATATAAAATATGTATTATTACTGTTTAAAAATAAAACACCCCTATTTTTAGGGGATGCAAATGTAGAATATTTTTTTTACTAATCAAACCATACTGAATTAATTTTCAGCATACTTTCATTATTTTCTAGATTTAGATATGAAATGGCAACTTGAAGCGTTAGTTTTACACAGCAAATATCACCTTTTTGAAAAGATTCCTGTATATTTTTCTATACCTTAATATGTATACCTGTTTTTTCTTCGGAATAAATGCACAGGAACTCACCCTTTCCCTAAAAACAGAAAAACCAATTTCCGAAGGCATTAAAGACTCGCTTCAAATGCAAACAACTTTTGAAGATTTCAATTCAATAAAAAATGAAACCGACACGCTTTATCTTAAGCTTCAGCGCATGGGGTTTATTGAAAGTGAATTGCTTCAGCTTAAAAAAGAAAACGACAGCAGCTATGTTGCAGATTTCTTTCTCGGAAAAAAGTACAGCGAAATAAAGGTTTTCTATTCAGAAGAAGATTTTACCAAAAAAGAACTTCAGCGAATCTCTTCCGAAATTACGGAAACCTATTTTAAACTTCCTTTTGAAACTATTCCCCGCGCACTCGGAATGCTTACCGCAATTCGCAACCAAAAAGGGAATGCTTTTGCACGCGTAAAGCTCACCCAACTTGAAAAAGGTGAAAACGGCGTCTTGGGCGCAAATTTACTCGTGGACAACGGAGCTATTAGAACCGTAGATTCGATAGTTGTGAAGGGTTATGAAAAGTTTCCAAAATCATTTTTGAAATATTATGCGGGCGTTCGTAAAGGGCGTGTTTTTAATCAAAAGAAATTAGTAGCCCAAAACGAAAACCTAAACAGCCTAGGCTTTGTCTCCACCATAAAACCCCCCGAAGCTTTGTTCCGAAAAGACTCAACGGCAGTATATTTTTATTTGGAAAAGCAGAACAATAATTTATTTGACGGTATTTTGGGTTTCGCCACCGATGAGGAAACCCAAAAATTGACTTTTAACGGATATCTTAATTTAGAATTGAACAACAACTTAAATTATGGCGAGCAACTTTTAATAAATTATAAAGCCGATGGCGAAGAGCAGGTAAACTTCAGAACACGACTCACCCTGCCTTACATTTTGGGAACACCATTTGGACTAAGCGGAGAACTAAAGATTTTTAAAAGAGACAGTACCTTTATTACCACGGAGCAGCAAATACGCACTACCTACCAAATAGACCCAAAATCTACAGTTTACGTTGGTTACAAAGGCTACGAATCCAGCAATTTATTGGATGAAGCAATAGCGGGCGTGCCCGTGCAAGATTTTAAATCAAAGTTTTTTATTGCGGGAGGCACCTATATAAAACCACAAAATCGAAAACTTTTTCCGGTGAAGACGGCAATATTTTTAGACATGGGCATTGGGTCTCGCAAAAGAGAAGGGAATTCTGAAGATCAATTTAGCGTAGAATCCAGAATTAGCAACATTTTCAATTTAAATTATAAAAATTCCATTTTTGTTCAAAATAGCACAAGTGTTCTTTTCAGTGACAGTTATTTGATAAATGAATTGTTCCGCTTTGGCGGAATTAACAGTATTCGGGGGTTTAATGAAAACAGTATTGACGCTTCGCTATTTTCGGTAATAAATACGGAGTACCGCTATCTATTTAATGAGGGGGTATTCATACACTCCATCATAGATGCGGCGTATTTTGAGAATGAGACCGCCTCATTAAAACAGAACCTCTACAGTTTTGGACTGGGTCTTGGCTTAAGCACCAAGGCAGGATTATTCCGTTTTAATGTGGCAAATGGAAACTCACAAAATGGAAGTTTCAGTTTTTCAAATACAAAAATACATATCAGCATTTCTTCAAAATTTTAACAAACATTCCGCCAACCCACACTATTTCGCCAAATAAAACATAAAAATTGGGAGCAAATACTTGTGTAATTAACTTTTTATTATGATTTTTGCCGTTGGCTAATTCAAATAATTTATAAAAATGAGAACAAAGTTTAGTGGAATTTTAACGCTATTATTAGCGTTAGTTGTGCAGCTTACCTTCGCACAGCAAAAAACTATTACAGGTACGGTGACAGACGATACAGGTCTGCCATTGCCTGGTGCAAACGTTATTATTAAAGGAACAAGTACTGGAACACAGTCAGATTTTGATGGAAACTATACCATCTCTGCCAATGTGGGCCAAACACTTACCTTTAGTTATGTAGGTTTCGACACCAAGGAAGTGAAAGTAGGCGCTCAAAACACTATTGATGTAACATTGGTGCCCGGTGCATCTTTGGAAGAGGTAGTAGTTACGGGATATTCTACACGAAACCAAACAGTACAGACATCAGCTGTTGTATCAATTTCCGCTTCGGAACTGGCACAAATGGCGCCGACTACCAGTATTGACAACATGCTGCAAGGTAAGGCCGCCGGGGTACAGGTAACTGCTGCCAACGGTAAGCCGGGTCAAGGAGCTTTTGTTCGTATTCGTGGTACAGGGTCTTTAACTGCTGGAGCATCTTCACCTTTATATATTGTGGATGGAGCACCTATTAGAGAAGAAGACTTAGCAAACATACCAAACGAGGATATTGAGAATATAACAATTCTTAAGGATGCAGCTACTACTGCACGTTATGGTTCACGTGGTGCGAATGGAGTAGTTGTAATTACAACTAAAACTGGTAACAGAAATAAAGATGCAGTAATCCGTTTCAGTTCAAGATACGGAACCACCTCAATTATTGAACAAAATTACACAATGATGTCCGCTGCTGAAAAAATGCAGTATGAGGCAGAGCTTTATGCATTAGGTGTAACCGGTGCAGCTACCCTTCCTGGTGTTACAACACAACCTGGTTCACCAGAGCGTCAAACCCTATTGGACAGAGAAGTAGACTGGCAAGAGCTTATATTAAAAGACGGTATTATTCAAAATAACAGTCTTTCTATTTCAGGGGGTGCAGAAAAAATGGATTATTATTTTTCAGTATCAAACGACAGAAATACTGGTATCATTGATAATATTGATGGTTTTGAAAGATTAGGAACACGCCTTAACGTAAACTTTGACGCTAAAGAGTGGCTTTCAGTCGGTGTAAACGTAGGTTATTCACGCTCTATGAGTGATGAGCCACGTGATAGAAACAACTCACAAAACCCATTCCGCGGAATGTTGGATTATAATGGTTATGAGACAGAATTTCTTTTAGATGAGGACGGAAATACTGTAGTTGACGAGAATGGAAATCCAGTATACAACCCAACACACACTGGTTTCCCAGTTCGTGGAGCTTTATTATCAGAGCCTAGTGAAGATATTGAAAACCGTACAATCGGTAGTGTTGATGCTGTGGTTACCTTTAGTAAAAACTGGAGTTACGGCTTTAATGTTGCTGTAAACTGGGGAGCTACTCGAAGAGAAAGTTATTCTAAGCCAGGTGGTATCTTGGATGCTCTTATTGGAGACCCTGATAACCCAGGAAATAAGTTTGACGACCAACAACACAGACTGGATTTGACCATAAGTAATCGTTTGGTTTACAATCTTAACAAGAATAACCACAACTTAAACGTGTTGGGTCTTTATGAATATAACATGAATGAGTTTAACAGAGCATTTGTAAGAAGCATCGGTTTCCCATCTGCTTTATTAACTACCCAAGCTAATGCTGCAGTGCTAACAAACGGATTTACCAATAGAAGCAGATTAACTCTTGTTTCCTATGGTGCTTTTGCAGATTATGACTACAAAGAAAAATATCTATTATCTGGGTCTGTGCGCCGTGACGGTTCTTCTAACTTTGGTAAAGATGTACAATACGGTACTTTCTACAGTGGAAGTCTTGGTTGGAACATTGCAAAAGAAGATTTCTTTTCTATTGATGCTGTAAACGATCTTAAAATTAGAGCTGCTTACGGTACTGTAGGTAACCGAGATGGTATTCCACGTTACGCATCGCAAGGTACTGTAACTTTTGACTCTTATCCAGGTGGTTCAGCAACTATCCCTGCACGAGTAGCAAACCCTGAAATTCAGTGGGAAACTACCGAGACCTATAACGTAGGTTTAGAGCTAAACATGTTCAATAAACGTCTTAGTTTAGTATCTGATTATTTCATCAGAAATACTACAGATCTACTTTTCGACATTCCAACAGCGTGGGAAGCCGGTATTATTGACCCGGATGGCGTAGAAGGTATTGCCGGTAACCTTGGTGAAATTCAAAATAAAGGTCTAGAAATCTCTTTAAAAGCGGACATATTCCGTTCTCCAGATTTCACTTGGACTTTAGGAGG
Source organism: Aequorivita sp. (assembly GCA_002733915.1). Taxonomy (GTDB): domain Bacteria; phylum Bacteroidota; class Bacteroidia; order Flavobacteriales; family Flavobacteriaceae; genus Aequorivita. The sequence goes on along the minus strand of NVXN01000012.1, from coordinate 21,485 downwards.
TAACATTATATTCTTGGATACTGAGATAGTACAATTACCTGACGGTGAAGACGTGACTCCTAATGCTTTCAATATACGATATAGCGAGGGTAGAAAAATTAATGAGCATTTCTTAATTCGCTATGCAGGTGTTGATCCAGCTACAGGAAGATCCCTGTTCTACGGAGCCGATGGCAACACATATTTTGCTTCAGACTTACCTACTGACGAAAACGACAATCGTGTTTTCCAAGGAAAATCTACAATTGCAGACAAAGAAGGAGGTTTCTTCTCTAACATTACCTATAAAGGATTTGGATTACGTACAGATTTCGTATTCAAAGCTGGAAACTGGATCAATAACTTTGTGAGAAGCGATCGTGAATCTGACGGTCTTGCAATCTCTGACAATCAATCAGTTGGAGCTTTCAACTACTGGCAACAACCTGGTGATACAGGGGTATTACCAAGTCCAATTTATGCTGCAGATGACGCAACTGTTACTGGAAATTCTGACCGTTGGTTAGAAAAAGGAGATTATATACGTATGCGAAACATTACGTTGTCATACAGTTTCCCAAATAAATATTTGGAAAAAACTCCAATTAGCTCTTTAAGAATTTATGCACAAGGCCAAAACTTATTGACTTTCACAAAATTCTGGGGAGATCCTGAGGTAGGTCTTTCATCTGGTGAAACTATTTCTTTTGCAGATGTAGTAGCACCTGGTGAGGCTACTCTATATAGCTATCCAAACACAAAATCTTTCCAAGTAGGTTTGGACGTAAGTTTCTAATTCTAAAAAAAAAGTAAAATGAAAAACATAATTTATAAAATAACAGTTTTGGCATTATTCGTAGGGGGCTTAACTTCCTGTGATGAAGAACTGGATCAAGTACCTTTCGATGAGTTCGGTACAGAAAATGCCTATGTTACGGCAGAAGATTTTGAAAATGCCACTCGTGGGATCTACAGAGCACTAACATTCGGACCACTATATGGTGGAAGTGATGCTGGAGGAATGTACGATGCTCCAGATGTACTTTCAGATAATGTTACTTTCGCACAACGTGGAAGAAATACCAGAAGAACACTACATAACTGGCAGTACGGTGCCGCTGATGAACCAATGGGCGGCTTGTACCAAAGAGCCTATCAATTGATAAACCGCGCAAACTTGCTAATTTCTAATAGTGAAGATTATGAAGGTGAAAACAAAGCAAACGTGGTTGCTGAGGCCAAAGCTTTAAGAGCTCTTGCACATTTAGACCTTGCAACTTTCTTTGCAAAAATACCTACTCAATCAGGTGACGCAAACGGAAGTTTAGGTATTGCCTATGTTACTGAGCCTGATCCGCTAATTGAACCTGCAAGAGAAACCGTTGGCGCAACCTATGATAAAATTGCACAAGATTTATCAGAAGCATTAGCTGACATAAATGAGACCAATGGACCAGGTAGAATGGGAAAAGATGCTGTAAGAGTTTTATTATCACGTGTATATCTTTACATGGGCCAATGGCAAAATGCTATAAATGTAGCTAACGGTGTAAGCACCCCGGTAGCCCCTCGCACAGATGTTGTGGATGTATGGGAAGATACAAGTAGAGCTGGAGTACTTTTTTACATAGAAAATGAATTATCCATTCTTGGATTTAACATCGGTGTAACTTGGAGCCAAGGAGGCCTTACAAATCTTATCCCAGAATATGTTGTTTCTTACGAACTGTATCAATTATTTGAAGATGATGATATTCGTAAAGACGCTTATACATTACAAGCAAGTAACAACGCGGATAACCTAGACTTTAATGCTATCAAAAAATTGTTCGGAAGACCTGGACAAACTAATGGTTTAGTAGATTTAAAAATATTTAGAGCTGCAGAAGCATCTTTAAATGCTGCAGAAGCATACTACAATTTAGGTCAAGAAGGTCCTGCCAGAACAGCATTGGATAAAGTGAGATCGAAAAGATATACTACCCCACCAAGTGGAGAAACAGGTACAGCTTTACGCGATGCTATCCGTTTGGAAAGAAGACTAGAATTTGCATTTGAATGCCAACGATTCTTTGACATTAAGAGATGGGGACAGGCTGTAGAACGTGAAAGCTTTGGAGATCTTGCTGATGGAACCGGTACTCCTTCAGATCAATTAACATTACCTGCAGGAAGTAATAAATTTCAATTGCCCATTCCACAATCTGCAACGGACTTAAATCCAAACCTGACACAAAATCCTGGGTATTAATAATTTTAAATTGTATCAAAATGAAAAGAGTTAATATATTAATTGTTATACTTACAATAGCCATCATCGCTGTTTCTTGTGAAACTTATGATGACTATAACACCGATCGAAAAACCGTAGTTGGTTTTGTAACCCCTAACAAGAACATAAGTGTTCCAGAAGGAGGTAGTAAAACAGATAGTGTTAAGGTATTTGTTTCAGATTTATCAAGTTCAGATAGAACATTCACTGTAATAACAATACCTGTGGATACTTTGCCTACTGCACCTGAAAATTATACTTTTGAAAATACAGTTACTATCCCGGCAAATACGCGTGAAACCATGTTTGGTGTTACGGCTGTAGATAATTCTATAGACGACACAAGACGTTTCTTCCGCCTTGCAATTCAGGGAGAAGCTGATGTTGTTTCAGGTGGTAGAGCTTTAATAGGAGTTAAAAATTAAATTTTAGATAACCTATAATTTGCAAAACACCCCTTATCTTAAGGGGTGTTTTTTTTTGCATATAATTAAAAACTTAAAAGCAAGAATATTCTAATTACCTTTGTTGCGAATTCTTAAGAAATAAGCAATTAATTATGCAAGACAAAACAAATACCATCTTTGGCATTTACCCAATAAAAGAAGCATTGGCTTCAAACATTGTTTTTGATAAGGTTTATATCCAAAAGGGAGCAGAGAATGATAAAATTGAGAGTCTTGTAAAAGATCTTGAAAAGGCAGATGTATCTATAAATATAGTTCCATTTGAAAAACTGAATAGACTCACTAGGGGAAATCATCAGGGCATTGTAGCACTTACATCGCCAATAGCTTTTCAATCACTGGAAACAATTGTTGAAAAGGTTTTAGAGACTCAAAAAACTCCACTTTTCCTCATCCTTGACCAAATAACAGATGTTAGAAATTTTGGTGCAATCTTGCGCACGGCAGAATGCACGGGAGTTGACGCAGTTATAATTCAAAAATCAGGAGGGGCTCCTGTTTCCGGTGATACTGTTAAGACTTCAGCCGGAGCAATTTTTAAAATTCCAATTTGTAAAGTAGAGCATATTAAAGATGCAATTTTTTATTTGCAAGGTTCAGGAATTACGACCATAGCAGCCTCCGAAAAAACGAATACAGAAATTTATTCTTTAGATTTAAAAAAACCATTGGCCATCATTATGGGCTCAGAAGGGAAAGGCATATCAAAATCTGTACTTGGCCYTGTAGATGAAAGGGCTTCTCTACCCCTGCTCGGTGAAATAAATTCTTTGAATGTTTCCGTTGCCTGTGGCGCGTTTTTATATGAAGTTACTAGGCAAAGACGCTTGTAGCATTAGTCAGATTTGTCCTTACTGTTTTTTCTTAATGTATATATTATTTTAACTGTATTCTTTCTTTCAACGGTATCCGAAAGCTTATTTGGATGCCCTAAAGCATCCTCCATGGACTCTTTTGAAATTTCGATAAAGTTTCCATTTTCATCAAATTGTTGCAAAAAAGGATCGTTATCGGGGTTGTAATCTTCCCGCTCCCACTCGTATTTTTTTCGCTCAATAGGGTTTCCTTTAAATAAAAAAGCAAAAACAAGACCTACAAAGAAACCAGACAGATGCCCTTCCCAAGATATTTCTGGATTTACGGGGAAAACATACCAGAGCATTCCTCCGTAAAGAAACACTACTGCCAATGCCAATGCTGTAAGCTGATACTGCTTTGAAAAAATACCTTTAAAAAATAAAAAAGAGGCAAGCAGGTACACAACCCCACTTGCACCTATGTGAAGTGATGGGCGCCCAATAACCCAGGTAGCTATACCTGTAATTAACAAGCCGAGAATTAAAACCTTCCAGCGAATTTCCCTGTAGAAATAAAAGAGGGCAGCCGTCAAAACAAAAAGCGGAACCGAGTTATTAAAAAGATGCTTTAAACTACCATGGATAAAAGGGCTAAAAAGGACACCCCAAAGGCCATCCAACTTTCTTGGGAAAATACCGTATGGGTTAAAATTTATATTAAAACGCGCTTCAACCCAATACACAATCCAAAGCACCATTACAAAAAGTAAAGGATAACCAAAAATTTCGGGACTGAACTTTAATTGGGTTGATTTTGACATAAATGTGTGATTACAAAAAACACTCCCAAAACCAAAATTATGATAAATTGTCAGTGAAACCGATTTATTAAAATTGTAATTTTGAAAATTATGAACGCACCCCTCGCCGAACGGATCCGCCCAACAACCCTCGAGAGCTATTTAAGCCAGCAGCATTTAGTAGGGCCCAAAGGTTCACTTACATCACAATTAGGTACTGGAATGATTCCCTCCATGATTTTTTGGGGACCACCAGGAACTGGAAAAACTACACTTGCAAATATAATTGCAAATGAAAGTGGCAGACCGTTTTATACCCTAAGTGCTGTGGATAGCGGTGTTGCCGCAGTTCGGGAAGTGATCGAAAAAGCTAAAAAAAGCGATACACTATTTTCTACAAAAAATCCAATTTTATTTATTGACGAAATTCATCGTTTCAGTAAATCGCAGCAGGATTCGCTTTTGGGTGCTGTAGAAAAGGGCTGGATTACATTAATTGGAGCTACCACCGAAAATCCAAGTTTTGAAGTAATCCCTGCATTGCTATCACGCTGTCAGGTATATGTTCTGGAACCTTTTAGTCGTGAGGATTTAGAAGCATTGCTTAAAAGAGCTTTAAGCGAAGACGAAATTCTTTCACAAAAAAAAATAACCTTAAAGGAAACAGAAGCAATCATAAGGCTTTCTGGAGGTGATGCCCGAAAGCTTTTAAATATTTTAGAGTTGGTAGTTCTTTCAGAAAAAGAAGGTAAAATTATCATAACCAACGAGCTTGTGATGCAAAAGGCGCAGAAAAATACTGTGCTTTATGACAAAACCGGAGAGCAGCATTACGATATTATTTCGGCATTTATAAAATCCATTCGAGGCAGCGATCCGAACGCAGCAGTATATTGGCTAGCACGAATGATTGAAGGCGGTGAAGATATCAAGTTCATTGCCCGAAGAATGGTGATTTTAGCTTCCGAGGATATTGGCATGGCAAATCCAAATGCACTTTTACTAGCTACCAGTACCTTTCAGGCGGTAAATACCATTGGCTATCCGGAAGCGCGTATTATATTAAGCCAATGTGCCATCTACTTGGCCACTTCGCCCAAAAGCAACGCTTCCTATAAAGCGATAGGTGAAGCACAACACACAGTTCGGCAAACGGGCGACCTATCAGTTCCTTTATCTATTAGAAACGCGCCCACTAAGTTAATGAAGCAATTGGGCTACGGAAAGGAATATGAATATGCCCACAATTACGAGGGCAATTTTGTTCCGCATGAGTTTTTGCCCGAAGAAATAAAAGGAACCACTTTTTACAAGCCGGGAAACAATCCTAAAGAAAATACCTTGAAAAATTATTTAAAGCAGCTCTGGAAGGACAAATACGACTTTTAATTTACAGAATGATAAATGCTTGTTGTGGAATCGTCCTTAATTGATAAATTTCCAGATGCATCAAAAGCAGCGGTCCAAACTTTTCCAGAAGTGTCCATATATTTTACCACTTCATTCATCACAATGATTTTTCCTTTCAATAAAAGTCCATCATCAGCACTTGAAGACTCTTCATACAAGGCATAACCTTCTGTAGTTTTTCTTAACAGAAATGTTTTTCCGTCCTGGGTATAATTTGAGAATTTTGCATCGGGAAGTAAATTTCCTGAAATTCTTGAAACTTTTGAAATAGGAAGTTCTTCCTGCGCCGCATTTTGATTTTTTTGGTTAGAAGCTATTCTTGTATTTCTATTATCGTCTATAAGAATTACATCTTTTTGATTTACACCTAGCATTTCTACACTATTAAATGCCTTGCGAAGCGCATCTTGATAAGTCTTATCATATTCCTTATACTTGCTTTTCCCTTCTTGGCTTCTATAGATTTCTTGATTGTTGCAATCCTTTAAAACAATTTGAAGTTTGGTACCTAAAATACTCTTTAACTTTTCCACATTTGCATAAAGTCCGTCACATCGGTTCGCATTTGGAGCCTCATCTGCCATATAAGCATTGAAACCGCTTTTTTCAAAATAGAACTTTGACATGGAGTTGAGCTGAAATTTATCCTTTTCATTTAAAAAATCAAATTGCTCAGGAACAACAATATAACTATACTCACTCAAATTAGTTTGCTGCGCTCCAGCGCTGATAGTCAAAAAAATGGCAAATGCAAGTAGTAAAATACGTTTCATTCCTCGTCAATTATTATGTTAAAGCCTAACTGTAAAGATACACTTTTTGCTTTTGCCAAGTTGCCATACCTTATAAGATTGTCTGCCGCGAGATAAAAATTGACATTGCCAATAGCTGCGGAAACACCTAAACCTACATTTGAAAAGGAATAGGAATCTACCGTATATGTTGCTTTTGCTGAAAGATAGTTTGTAATTCTTCTATGATAAAAAAGTGTGCCAGCCATTTGCGGTCCTTTAGGTCTAAAGATTGAATAGAATTGCAACCCTACATTTTGTTTATGAAGTGTGCCTCCGCCCCTATTTAAACAATCACACTCCCCAGAAGCACTAAACCTACCAAAGCCGTAACTTATACCCGCATTAATTTTTACGGGCCGGAACTGGGTATATGAATTGGTAAGAGTGTCTATGGGAATTTCACGCTCTATCTCATCCTCAAGGTCGTCATAATAGGGAAACGTGGAGTCTCCCTCGCTCAATGGCGGAAAAATTAGGTTTATTCCATCTAATGTATAAGTTCCATGGGCGCGATAACTCTCTACATCTTTTGAATGAAAAATAGCGCCAACGTCCTGGGCACTCCCTGTAAGAGTCCAAGAATCGTTTATGTCGTAATTAAACCCTAGATCAAGCCCTACCCCAATGTTTCCTCCAAAAAAGGCCCTGCCCAATATTTCATTAGTTACCTGCGAAGCGCCATCCAAATCGCGCAAAGAAGCGTAACCAGAAGTTTCTACAGATACATCAGCATTTTCAACCGTATGTTCATAAATGTTTTCTGAACTTTCATCACCCAATCGGGTTGTAAAAGTTCCAGAATTGTTGACGCTCCGATAACTGAACATGCTAGAATATACTTTTAAACGAGCGCCTACTGTTAGTTTATTGGTTATTTGCTTGTTTAGGCCAAAGTGGTAAACCGTCAAAAAATCGCCGGTGGTACTAATTTCTCCCAAATCAAATTGGTAATCCAAATAATCCCTATTTCCTTCCCAAGCCAATATGGCAAGATCTTTTGGGAAATAGGAAATAAAGTCAAACTCTTGATAAATTCCGCCTGAAAAATAAATTTCAKTCNNTTSGCRMRMCAACCAAAATTTAGAAGCTCCAATTGTTGCGTTGCAGTAAAGAAATCTGTATTCTTCATTTCAAATAGCTTTTGTGTAATACGGTCGTTGATATTATCATTTCCATCTTTAAAAATATCATAAACCGATACGCCCGAGGAGCCGCCATTAAAATGAATTTGGGACAAAAGCGGAATTCCATAATGTTTCTGCTGAGTAACTTTGCTTCCAGGATTGAGCATCAAGGATTGGGGCACGTCATCAAAACCATAAAGAATCTGCTTGTTTTGGGAAATAGCAAAAAAGCCCAAGAGGGATAGTATAAAGGTAAATAAGTATCTCATTGTATTAGTATTCCAAAAAGTAGGTAGTCTTGGATTTTAAATTTAATGTGCCTTCCAGGTTCTCATTGGATGATGGTATGGTTACGGAAACCACAACCTTGTTGGCTTGTGTCAATCGCAGAATATCGTCTTCCTCCACATTTTCAATATATTCAGTAATTACAGGCGCGGCGGGCATTCCCCCAATAACCGATGTTCCTGCAACATATGTTGTATCATTCGTTTCACTTAAAAACTGAAAATCTACTTGAAAAGTCCGGGGGATACTATTTGTGAATCTAAAATAAAACTCTGCGCGCTTAAGACTTTCCTGAAGGGAGCTGTCATCTAAAAATTTAATTTCTGTAGTATCCGTAACAGTTAATACAGGGGTAGAATTTATAGTATCATAAAACTGGTCTGCGTGAAGATTAAAATAAATCAGGTCTAGTTCTACAATTGGGGTCAGTGCTATTTCTTCGGCCTGATCAAAATCGGTATCTTTTATACAGGCTGAAAATAACAAGCAAGCACAAACCATATAGATGGAATGGGATATGGTTTTATTCATAAATGGGGATAGTTTACTAATTTTTAACGTCCAAAATGAAGGATTATTACTACAAATGTTTTTTAATTTCTGAAAGCTCGGTTATGGCAAAATGGGGCGTGGCAACAATTTCATTTCTATAATTAAATAACAAGGTATGCATTCCCACATTATGCGCCCCTATAATATCTGCTTCCAAACTGTCTCCAATCATAACACTATTTCTTGGGGCGACTGAAGCTTTTGCAAGGGCGGTTTTAAATATAACAGGATGGGGCTTCTTTAACCCTACCTCTTCGGATGTGGTTACAGTTTTAAAGAATTTTTTAATGCCGCTGTTTTGAAGTTTAAGATGCTGTACTTCCTCAAAACCATTTGTAATAATATGTAGTTTATAGTTGCCAGAAAGGTATTCGAGAATTTCAATTGTACCCAAAAAGAGATGATTGTCTATAGGCAGTTCTTCAATATAGCAGTGCGCAAGCGAATCTATGGTGGCCAATGGGAGTTTTGTTTTAAAGTATTGAAAGGTCTCGGTAAGCCTTCCTCTGCGCAGCTCTTCTTTTGTTACAACATTTTCTCGATATTTTTTCCAGTATGCAAAGTTTATAGGTTCATATACTTTTAGAAAATCAGTCAATGGCAAGTTAATTTTGTGCTTTTTGAAGACCCTTTCAAACGCCAAGCCAGAATTTCGATCAAAATCCCACAGGGTATGGTCCAAATCAAAAAAAACGTCAGTTATTTCATTGCTCTGCATACTTCTGTAATTTTTCAGCAAAAATCTTTCTCCAAACCCTGTTATTTTCTTCGGAAGAAAAATCTTTGTTTGAAAAGATCATGGTAAATGTACCTTTTACCTTGTCCACCTCTTCAATGGCATTATTTACATTTTTTTCAATATCTGAAGCATATTTTTTTTGAAAAGCCATGGTTGTCATTGCGATAGGATGCACTACCAAAGGGGTTTTTATTTCATAATCCAAATCATAAAAAAGAAAAGGGGTACAGGTTCCGGCCCTAAAGCCAACGGTGTCACGAAAGACCATCGTAAAATCATTCTTTACCTCAAGCTCCACCAGATGTCTGTAAATATCTGGAAGGTTTACTAAAAAATCAGAATTCATGGTCACTTTTAGCGCGCGGTTGGTTATTTCTTCCATGCGCTTCTTTTCGGTTTTCAACATTTCATAATTATTCAGAGAATTGAATGAAAAAATAAGACCCACTTCGTTATAATCTGCCACAAACTTAATTAGCATTTTAAACTTTTGCCGGTGTGTGTTCATGCTCTCATTAAAAGAAACTGCATTTCCTAAGAGAAAAAAAACGGATAGCTTAAAATTACTTCTAGTAGCTTTGTTTATTATCCATTTAAAGCTGTCAAAAGGGTCGCGTTTTAAGCCTAAAATAACCTGTGTGCGGTTTAAGATATTTCGAAATTGCCCTTTTACCAAACTATTAAAATAGCCCATAACGGATCTAAAAACTCCCTTTTGTTTATAGGCGTAGGGTTGGGATGCTTCAATAATGGGGTGAATGACGATCTCTTTTTCAGGAAATTTCATTTCTGGGAAAGTTTCTAGCAGTTTTTTCTTAAAAAGATGTGCCCAGATATCCACGATGGGTTGGTGAAGAAAGCCTTCCTTATATGCCAAACTTTCCGAAGCCATAAAACGGCCAACATCGTCTTTTACATGGGGTAAGTACTCTTCATAGCGCGTAATCATAAAAAAACTCGCAGAAAAAATATCAAATGGAAGCCCGCTATTGTTTGAAACCGAAAAAAAACCATACGTATCGCCCCATTTTTTTACTGCGACATCAATAGCTTCAAGCCCCTGTTGCTCTAAAAGTCCATAGCTATGAAAAAAAAGCTCGTTACCCAAAGGTTTTTTTCCATATGAAATCTTGGGGCCCGCGTGGGCGATAAATTCTTCAATCCCCGACGTAAAAACCGCTTCAATCCCCAAAATACGCAAACAAATATGCTTAAAAATATAGGAAATTCGCGGAGTGAGTTTTTGGGTGTAGATTAACAACATAAAAGGTTACAGCATATTTTCATCAGCAAAGCTAAAGTACGCTTTTTCGGTAATTATAAGGTGGTCCAGCACTTTTATGTCAAGACTTTCCCCAGCTGTTTTTAGTTTTCTGGTAAGCTGAATATCTGCCTGACTGGGCTTTAAAGTACCAGAAGGGTGGTTATGTGCCAAAATAATACCCACAGCACCCAACTGCAAAGCTTCTTTAAACGCCAATCGAACATCTACCACAGTACCGGTAATTCCACCTTTGCTGAGCTGTGCGCTTTTAATAATTTTGTTTGAATTGTTTAGATACAGAATCCAAAACTCTTCGTGTGGAAGTTCGCCAATAATGGGCTGGACATATTCAAAAACGGAAGTACTTGAAGTTATTTTTTTTCGTTCTAGAGCTTCTTCAGCCCTCCTTCTCCGCCCAAGTTCCATTGCAGCAGCAATGCTGATTGCTTTTGCTTCTCCTATTCCTTTATATTTCATCAATTCAGGGATGGTTAGCCTTCCGAGTTCATTTAAATTATTGCCCGCTGAAGCCAAGATACGCTGGCTTAGGGAAACTGCGCTCTCATTGCGGCTGCCGGATCCAATTAGGATGGCAATTAGCTCAGCATCGCTAAGTGCTGTGCGGCCTTTGAGCAGCAATTTTTCACGCGGACGGTCGTCTTCGTTCCAGTTTTTTATGGAAAAGGAATTGTTTTCTTCCATACTTTAAGCTTTTCATTAAAGATAATGACGAATGCTTAAACAGCATAAAGATTTGAAAACAATCTTTTTACTCCCCAATTTTAAATACATTTATTGTTTAAAACTACAAAATGATGAAATCACTTTTTGAAAACAACGCATATTCAGAAATAAAGGAAAGGTTGAACAATCTTACCCAAGAAAGTGGAGGCAGATGGGGAAAAATGGACGTTGCCCAAATGTTGCACCATTGCCAACAGCCATTAAAGGTTTCATTGGGGAAGGGCAATGTGAAAAAACAATTTTTTCCACTCGCCTTCCTGTTTAAGAAAATGTTGTACAATGACAAACCTTGGAAACAGAATTTACCTACTGCAAAGGCTTTTAGAATTACAGACAGCAAGGATTTTGAAACAGAAAAATACGAACTCACAAAATTGATAGACAAGTTTCATGAGAAGAAAAATGAAACCCAATGGGAGCCACACCCTGTTTTTGGAAAATTTACACCGCAGCAATGGGGGCAAATGCAATACAAACATTTGGACCATCATTTAAAACAATTCGGGGTTTAAAGTACCTATTGAATCTATTTAAACAAAGGCACCCATTAAACTTTTTGTTTTTTGAGCCAATCCAGTGCTTTCTTATGTTCCTCAAATTCAAAACCCTCAACGTTTAAGTTGGGCCATATCTTTCCAAAAGCTTCCATGGATTCTTCCAGCCACTCTTTTTCGGTAACAATTGCAATAGCGGATATGGAGCCCAAATAATTGAAGGAAAACTTGAGGTCTTCCCACAAAGCTCCAGCTGAATAGTTAAAGTCTTTTACTTCAACTAACATCTTAACTTTTTCATGTTTTTTTTTATGTGTTTCCAGTAATGGGTTCAATCTTTCATAATCCTCTTTTGTGGTTTTCCCTGAAATTAGTATTCCCAAAGTATCTTTTGGAAGCCCATTTATAATAGTAAACATAATTTTGAAATTTAAGTTTAATATTTGAAGTTAAATATAGTTAGAGGCTATGACTATTAAAGGTGTATTAATTAACACATTTTTAAAGTTTGGGAATTAGGTTTTTTCCATTGGGAATTATCTAAAAACTTCGCGATTACTCAAAGTTCTTCTTTGAAAATAGAAACGGAGAAAAAGTCTGAGCTTGTTCAAGACTTTTTCTCCGTTTCTATTTATTCGTGACCGCGGAGGGATTCAAACCCCCAACCCTCAGAGCCGAAATCTGATGCGCTATTCAGTTGCGCCACGCGGCCTTTTAAACTATTTTATAACAATCTAGATTTTACAACAGTAGAAATGGTTTTACCATCTGCTTTGCCAGCAAGTTTTGCGCTGGCTAAGCCCATAACCCTTCCCATATCTGCCATGGATGAAGCTCCAGTTTCAATAATAATTTCATCAACAATCTTGCTAACTTCTGCTTCGGTTAATTGCGCGGGCAAAAACTGCTCAATAACTTGTGCTTGGGCCAATTCTGGTTCGGCGAGATCTTCTCTCCCTTGCTCCCTGTAAATTGCCGCACTATCCTTTCGTTGTTTTACCTGCTTCTGAAGTAGTTTTATCTCCTCAGTTTCGCTTAAATCTACCTTTGAACCTGTTTCCGTTTGTGCTAATAACAAAGCAGATTTAACGGCCCGCAATGCTTCCAAAGATTGAGTATCTTTCGCTTTCATTGCGGTCTTCATTGCTTCCATTACCTTTTCCTGTAAGCTCATTGCTGTATTTTTAATTGAGTGCGAAGATACTCAATTAAGCCGAAATTTAAAACAGCAATGCTTTGTTTTATAGAAACCTTTTTATTGTAAAAAAGGCCCAAACTCAATAAAGAAATTTGGGCCCCTGCTTTAAGCGAAAATTTATCACCTAGTCCACATTATCGTGCAAAAATGAATTGTTTTTTCGCAAGGAAATGTCATCATCCTCTGTATTTACCGAGGTTCGTGATATGTTAGGTTCATTCTTGGTTTCATTCAGGTCAATGCCCATACGTTTGTAGGCCGGTTGCTTTTCAATCTCATCAATACGTGAAGGGCTGTTTTTGAATTTGTAATTAAATTCTTTCATTTTACGTTTGCGCTCTTCGGNKRCGNTMAMTCMWWATNKKSGAWAWSSGTRMAYWSMYMDVWTCTTCCTCTTCTTTCACCTCAGTTTCAGTTGCGTTTGGCTCAGAAACAGTTCTTTTTTCAAAAACAATTTCTGCGTCGTCATCCTCAACCTCTTCTGCTGTCAATTTAGATGGTTTTGCACTATTGAGCCTATTTYCTACTTCTTGATAATCATCCAAACTGTAACGCTTTATGCCCTCACCGGAAACTTCGGTAACCGGAATAATCTCCACATGGTCTTTTACCTCAATATTGGCTAGGTCAAAGAAAATTGTTTCTTCTTTTTGTTCCTTTTCTGAAGACTTTTTTGAAGTAGTGTTTATGGGGAGATCAAACATGAGTATTTGGTCGTCCTTTTCTTTGGAAGAAGTATTGATGGCATTCTTATTTTCTTTAGGAGCTTCAAGAATCACAAATTCGTTCACATTAATTTTATTGACTTCTACCTGATTGAATTCCTCTATATTTTTTGCTTTAATTTCTTCATAGGAAACATTTATATTTTTCAATAATTCTGAAGTTTTAATGTAACCTTCAAATGGCAATTTCTCTTCCACCTCAGCATCGTCAAAAAGCGTATGCTTTACAACGACGTGTTCAGCTTTAGGAGGAGTGTTTAAGGGTTGCTCTGGCAACTTAACAGAACTAGCTGTTGCTTTTGGCGTAAGATTTTGTTCAGCTCTTTGCTCATCCTCAAGTGTGTGGATTATTTTTTTCGTTTCAGTATTTACTATTTCGTTTTGTTGTTCTACATTGAACCCCGTGGCGATAACAGTGATAGAAATAGAACCTTCTAAGTTTTCCTCTTCGCCCACTCCCATAATGATATTTGCGCTATGGCCAGCCTCATCTTGAATATGATCACTGATTTCGCCAATTTCGTCAATAGTAATTTCGTCAGTACCAGAAACAATGAGGAGCAAGACRTTTTTGGCWCCTTTTATTTKRYTRWSVTTBARYWWKRRMRARTMYRAWGYTKTAMYDATGGCTTCYTTRGCYCTGTTRGCGCCAGAAGCRGTKGCRCTTCCCATAATAGCAGTACCGCTRTTRGCAAGWACKGTTTTWGCATCGCGAAGGTCAATGTTTTGAGTATAGTGATGCGTGATAACCTCGGCAATACCACGAGCAGCGGTGGCCAAAACTTCATCGGCTTTTGAGAAACCTGCCTTGAAACCAAGGTTTCCGTAAACTTCACGCAATTTATTGTTATTGATAACCACCAAAGAGTCCACGTTTTGACGTAATTTCTCAACACCTATCTGTGCTTGGTCGTTTCTGGTTTTTCCCTCAAACTGAAATGGAATGGTCACAATTCCCACGGTAAGGATATCCATATCCTTGGCCATTTTAGCAATAATTGGTGCAGCTCCGGTACCGGTACCACCACCCATTCCCGCAGTAATGAAAATCATTTTGGTGTTGGTGGTAAGCATGCTGCGGATTTCTTCCATACTTTCTACGGCAGACTGCTCACCAACTTTAGGGTTTGCACCTGCTCCCAAACCTTCGGTCAAGGACACTCCAAGCTGGATTTTGATAGGCACCGGACTGTTTTCCAATGCTTGGGAATCTGTATTGCAAATTACAAAATCAACTCCCTTTATGCCCTGGCTGAACATATGGTTAATGGCGTTACTCCCTCCGCCTCCTACACCAATCACTTTTATCACGTTTGATTGGTTTTTCGGCAGGTCGAATGAAATGTTATCAAATTCTGTTTTACTGCTCATATTTTTTCTATTTGTGGTCCTTTCTTTATTCAATTTTTTATTATTCGGCATTGTCTAAAAACTCCTTAAACTTCTCCGCCCATTTATCAAAAAACCGTTTTGTGGTTTTTTGTTCCTTTTCCTTTACCTTTTCTTCTTTGATTTCTTTTTCAGTTTCCGCAGCATCAGCTTTTTCTTCTCTTACTTCCGACTCAATTTCGTGTGAGAAACGTTTCATCAATGAAGATTTTTCTTTGCTTTCCAAACTGTTGAGCACCAAACCTACCGCTGTTGCATACATCGGGCTTGTAGTCTCGGCATCGCTATCGCCAGCCAAATGCTCGTTTGGATAGCCAATACGCGTATCCATTCCGGTAATGTATTCAACAAGTTGTTTTATATGCTGAAGCTGTGCCCCGCCTCCGGTAAGTACGATTCCTGCAATAAGTTTCTTTTTTTGTTCCTCGTGGCCGTAATTTTTAATTTCCATATACACTTGCTCGATAATTTCGATAACACGTGCGTGGATTATTTTTGAAAGGTTTTTTAAACTGATTTCTTTTGGTTCCCTTCCGCGAAGCCCGGGGATTGATACAATTTCGTTGTCTTTATTCTCACCGGGCCAAGCTGAACCAAATTTTATTTTTAGCAGTTCTGCCTGTTTTTCAATAATGGAACAACCTTCTTTTATGTCTTCGGTAATCACATTTCCACCAAAAGGAATTACTGCGGTATGGCGAATGATGCCATCTTTGAAAATCGCCAAATCCGTAGTTCCACCTCCTATATCAATCAAGGCAACTCCGGCTTCTTTTTCTTCTTGACTTAAAACCGCTTTTGCTGAAGCTAATGGCTCCAATGTAATGGCAGATAGTTCCAATCCAGCACTTTTTATGCATCTACCCACATTTCTGATGGAAGAGACCTGCCCCACAACCACGTGGAAATTTGCTTCCAAACGAGCGCCGTACATTCCAATTGGTTCCTTTATTTCGGCTTGACCATCAACTTTAAAATCCTGTGGTAACACGTGCAATATTTCCTCTCCGGGAAGCATCACCAATTTGTGTACTTGATTGCAAAGCCTATCAATATCTGCTTCACTAATCACATCCTCGCCATTGGGGCGTGTAATGTAATCACTGTGCTGAAGGCTTCTAATATGTTGTCCCGCAATACCCACCACTACTTCTTTTATCTTCATCCCAGAAGAAGTTTCAGCATCTTGTACCGCTTGCTGGATGGACTGAATGGTTTGTGTAATATTATTTACCACGCCCCGGTGTACACCAAGGCTTTTGGCCTTTCCTATTCCCAATACCTCCATTTTGCCATAATCGTTCTTTCTACCAATCATCGCAACGATTTTGGTAGTTCCTATATCCAATCCTACAGCAATATTATCATTTTCCATGGCCTTACTTTTTTGTGGCGATTACCTGATTCTCAAATTTCAGGCTTACCGTACCGTACCCATAAAGAGTACTATCTTGTTTTGTTTTTTTATAAAACGCTTTAAAGTTTTGAAACTTCTTGTCGATGTTTTCGGGTTTTCCGAAAAGCACTTTAAAATCTACTTTCCGAAGTTTCAATTCAATATCGCCGTCCGTTTTTCGGTTTAAGCCCACTACACTACGCTTCATAAACTCATCTGCTTCAATTTTAAGAAGTAGCGGTGTAACTTCATTGAAGTTATTTTTTGAACTTCCGGTAATTATTGGTACCCTAGCTGAATAAACGTCAGACAACGGCATCTTCTTTCCATCTGCATCTAAATAATAATCCGGCGAAGCAGACACCCTGCCGACAGGTTTGCGCTGCTCAATTTTTGCCCCCAAAGTACCGTCAACCGAGATATAGACCTGAGCATCACGAACCATAGGGTTTTCCCGCAATCTTTGCTCCATCTTCTTCAAAACTAAAGTTTCTTTGTCTATGCTCGTAACCTTATCATGATTTTGTATCAACAATTTATTAACTGTATTGTAGGTTATAAACGGGCTGTTTTCATCGACAAACTCTACGTCCAGTTTTTTTATTTTTCGCGAATCATTACGTTTTTTGGTAAAGCTGAAAAGAAACGCCATAATGCCAAGCAAAATGATAAATTTGATGATTTCAATACTCCGTTTCATTTTTCAATATTTTGGTTAACTTATTCACTTCAGCACCTATATCTCCTGCCCCAACGAGCAGTTTTATCCTGCATTTTGATTTCAACAATACCTCTGGCAAAGCAGATTTAAAAACCAGTCTTTTGTTTTTTGCTATTATTTGCTTTAAAAGCCATTCCGAAGTAATACCTTCAATAGGTTCTTCCCGGGCTGGATAAATATCCAGCAGCACAACTTCGTCAAACTGCGATAAACTTTTCGCAAAACCTTCTGCAAAATCACGAGTTCTGCTGAAAAGATGGGGCTGAAAAACAATCTGTTTGTGATCGTTTGGGTACATTTCAACTACTGCTTGATACAGCGCATCAATTTCTGTGGGATGGTGTGCATAATCGTCTATCAGAATCAATTCTTCCGTTTTTATTTTATAGGAAAAGCGGCGCTTCACTCCTTTAAAAGATGCCAATGCTTTGGGCAAACGATCGGTTGGGGAGCCTGCTAAAATCGCCATACCCAAAGCCATAATGGCATTTGTAAGATTGTGGTGCCCCGGAAGGTGGAAGGTTAAGTTTTCCAACGTTTCCTTCGGGGTTTTTAAATTGAAAAGGTATGCGCCGTTTTCAATTTTTACGTTTTGAGCTTCGTAATCTGCGGGTTCTTCTACGGCAACAGTCATTCCGTCTAGTGGAAGATTTTTTGCTATGAAAATATTTTGTTCATTTTGAACCAATTTTGAAAAAGTTCTGAAAGCTGTTTCTATTTCAGTGGCGTCTCCATAAATATCCAAATGGTCCGCATCCATTGAGGTTACACAAGCTATATCGGGCCGAAGCTGCAGAAAAGAACGGTCAAATTCATCAGCTTCAACAACAGTTACTTCACTGCCTTTGTAAATAAAATTTGAATTGTAGTTTTCCGCGATCCCACCCAAAAAAGCTGTGACGGGCATATTACATTCCGCTAATAAATGCCCTAAAATGGCTGAAGTTGTGGTTTTTCCGTGGGTTCCAGCAACCGCCACACAAAGTGTATTTTTTGAAACTTCTCCTAAAAGTTGGGCACGTTTAAGGATCGTAAATTCTTCCGAAAAGAAGTAGTTTAAAATTTTATTGCCTTTTGGAATCGCTGGCGTATAAACAACCAAAACATTTTCCTTGGAAAGCACTTCTTTTTGGATTTCAGAAATTTCATCCGTAAAAGTCACAGGTATTCCTTCGGCGACCAATTCATCCGTCAGATCGGTCGAAGTTCTATCATAACCAAAAACAGCTTTCCCCTGCATTTTAAAGTAACGCGCAAGCGCACTCATCCCAATGCCGCCGATGCCTACGAAGTAAAAAGTTTGTATGTTTTTTAGGTTGTTCAAAATGTGTGATTGTGTATTTGTTTAATTGTTTAAATGCTTTTAAACAATTAAACGTTTCTCATTTTTAATAATTTCTCAATCTCTTCAACTATCTCTTTTGCTGCGTTTGGTTTTGCAAGTTTTTTTATGTTTTCAGAAAGGGCTTTTTGTTTTTCTTCGGAAGCCAACAATGCTGAAAATTCTTTTTCGAAATTGGCGTCAAGCTCATTTTCCTTTATCAATAATGCGGCGTTTTTTTGTGAAATTGCCATTGCATTTTTGGTTTGGTGATCTTCGGCTACGTTGGGCGACGGAATAAATACCACTGGTTTGCCTACCAAACACAGCTCCGAAACCGAAAGTGCCCCCGCCCGCGAAATGATGAAATCTGCCGCGGCGTATGCCAAATCCATTCGGTTTAAAAAAGTATGGACTTGAACCGCTTCACTGGCTTTACTTTTATAGATTTCTCCATAATATTTTCCGCACTGCCAGATTACTTGCAGATTTTGTTTTTTCAAAAAAGGAAGAGATTTTTCAATCAATTGGTTTATTCTTTTTGCTCCCAAACTTCCACCCAAAACCAGCAATGTTTTTGAGTTTTTTTTTAAATTGAAAAAAGTCATTGCTTCTTCCCTTTTTAATGAAATATCCAGCAAATCCTGCCGTACGGGATTGCCGGTAAGTTTTATTTTTTCCGAAGGAAAAAATTTATCCATCCCCTCATAGGCAACGCAAATTTTTTGCACTTTTCCGCTCAACCACTTATTGGTGATTCCGGCATGACTATTCTGTTCTTGAATTAAGCAGGGAACGCCTTTTAAAGCGGCCATTCTCAACAAGGGAGCACTGGCATAACCGCCCGTACCGATTGCAATATCTGGCTTAAAGTTTTTCAAAATTTTAAAAGATTTTGCAAGACTGGAAACAAGTTTCAACGGAAACGCCAAATTCTGCAACGACAAACGGCGTTGAAGCCCCGAAATCCAAAGTCCTTTTATTTCATATCCCGCTTGGGGTACTTTTTCCATTTCCATTCTATCTTCTGCGCCAACAAACAAAAATTCAGCATCGGGAAAACGGGTTTTTAACTCGTTCGCAATGGCAACCGCCGGGTAAATATGACCTCCGGTGCCGCCGCCGCTAATGATGAATTTTCTTGGTTTCAAAAGATTTTTATTTATTGAATTTCGTATTTCGTATTTCGTATTTCGTATTTCGTATTTCGTATTTCGTATTTCGTATTTCGTATTTCGTATTTCGTATTTCGTATTTCGTATTTCGTATTTCTAAATAGTTTCGCTTAAAATATCTAATGGGTTTTCTTCTGTTTCTTCTTTTGCAACCACTTCTCGTTTTGCACTTACACTTAAAATCATGCCCAGCGCCAAGCATGTCATCCAAATTGACGTTCCCCCACTACTTATTAAGGGTAAGTTTTGTCCCGTTACCGGAAACAATTCGACAGCAACAGCCATGTTGATCATTGCCCTAAAAACAATGGGCAATCCCACGCCAATAACCAACAATTTTCCAAAAATGGAAGTCGATTTGTGCGCTACAACGACAATTCTGAAAAGCAGAAACAGGTACATAACCATCAAAAACATGCCGCCCAAAAGGCCAAATTCTTCCACGATTATTGCATAAATAAAATCTGAGGAAGACTGCGGCAAAAAGTTTTTCTGAACGCTTTTGCCTGGTCCCAATCCCGCCACACCGCCCGAGGCGATAGCAATTTTTGCTTTTTCTATTTGATAGTCGGCCTCTGTATCTGTATCATCACTGAAGTTTTCAACACGACTTATCCAAGTATCCACTCGGTTTGGAAAAACACCCGGAAAAGCTTTCGCAGTAAGCACAAAGAGCGTGAGGAAAATTAACCCCGCACCTAGGATTATCCCTAAATACTTCAACGGATATCCTCCTACGAAAACCAGCATTACAATCATTGAAAAAAAGATTGCGGTGGTAGAAAAATTAGCAGGAAGTATTAATGCAAGTACTATAAATACAGGCACCCATAGCGGTAGTATTGTTTCTTTAAAAGTTACCGTTTTCCCTTTTATACGCGAAAGATAGCGCGCTACATAAGTCATCAAAACCACTCCAGCCAATGTTGAAGTTTGAAATGTTATGCCCACAAACGGCAGACGTATCCACCTACTTGCGTTTGCACCGTCAATCGTGGTGCCTTCCGCCATTGTGATAATCAACAGAAGGATAATAACAGGCATGGCTATAATGGAAAGCCCGCGAAAATAATGATAGGGTATTTTGTGGACCCCATAAAGAATTCCAAAGCCTAAAACCAAATGTGAAAAATGACGGAGCAAATAAGGCAACGTGCTTCCATCTCCGTACAAATAGGCCAGATTGCTACTGGAACTGTAAACCGGCAAAAAGGAAAATAGCGCCAAAAGGCCTACAATTCCCCAGATTGCTTTATCACCCTGTATGTAATTGAAAATGTTTTTCACTTGTTTCTTAAATATTATAGATTTCGCACCGCATCCTTAAATTGTCTGCCCCGATCTTCGTAGTTTTCAAATAAATCAAAACTTGCACAGGCCGGGGAAAGCAAAACGGTGTTATTTCTTTCAGCCAATTTGTAGGCAACCTGCACCGCCATCGCCATGGAATCGGTTTCAATTATTGTATCCACAACATTTCCGAAGGCATTGATTATTTTTTCATTATCAACTCCCAAGCAGATAATCGCCTTTACTTTTTCGTTTACCAAAGGCAGCAATTCGCTGTAATCGTTGCCCTTGTCCACACCACCCACAATCCACACGGTTGGGTTTTCCATACTATCCAGTGCAAAAAATGTAGCATTTACGTTGGTGGCTTTGGAATCGTTGATATACATCACATTGTTTATCTTCAAAACTTTTTCCAATCTGTGCTCTACACCTTGAAATCCTTCCAAACTTTCACGTATGGTCTGTTTTCTTATTCTCAATAATGTAGCTACCGTACTGGCAGCCATGGCGTTCTTTACATTGTGTTCCCCTTGTATTCCGATT
>NVXN01000003.1 GCA_002733915.1 Aequorivita sp. | reverse complement strand
ATAGTTTTTCTTGCCTTGCATAGGCATGAAATTAATAAACTTCTCAATTTTATACAAGCCTTTTGCTATATTTGAAGAGGTGGTTGTGCAACAGGCACAATGGCTATAAGTAATTGCTTGTTCTCGCTTACTTCTGAAAATCCTTGCGGATTTTCAATTTGGTGTATACCTGCAAAGTTAACCGCTAAACCACGCAACTACTCATAGCCGAGACCGTTAGCAAATATTATGAAACGAATCCTTGCTTGCATTTTGTTTATTGTTTTTGTTCATGATGCTTCTGCCTGTATTTGTGAACTAATTTGGAACGAATGGGACGAGCAACAGACAATTGAAGTTATAAACTATAGCGATGTGATTTTCATAGGTGAATTAAAAGCACTTACAGATGATTGCTATGAATTTGAAATTATCAATGTATTTAATGGAAATGTTAGAAAAGGGGAAATTGTAACTGGTTATTATGTCACATCTTGCTCTGATATGCCCTATGCAAAAGGAAAATATTTAATTTACGGAAATTATCATAGAATCGACGGGAAAACACTATTAGATTATAGCCAATGTACTCCATCGAGAAAAATTAGTGATATTCAAACAAAACAAGATTCGGAATATTTTAAAAAAGAACTCGAATTACTAAATGAATGCTTTGATAAAAAAGTAACACTGGAAAAATAACATTTGCTAACATCGGCTATAGTTCACTGCGGCGGAATTTTCTGCCGAAAATTGCTGGCGCCAGTTCGCGTTGCTCGTGTCAGTTTGGTGTATACTTGCAAAGTTAACCGCTAAACCACGCAACTACTCATAACCGGAGACGTTAACGGAAAACATCAAAATTTTAAAAAAAAATCCCGCTACAAACATAGCGGGATTTTGTATTTATAGCTATTTACTATTAATAATAAGTATATCTTCTAACTTGCGCAATATACTTAGCCAAGCGAATAACCTGATGGCTGTAGCCATATTCGTTATCATACCACACATACAGCACTACGTTTTTACCATCTTCGGTGGTGATGGTTGCGTTACTGTCATAAATAGCGGGCGCGGAAGAACCAACGATATCACTGGATACCAATTCATTGCTCAATGAGTATTTTATTTGCTCTACCAAATCGCCCTCCAAGGCGTATTTTTTCATTGTTGAATTAATGCCGTCCAAAGTAGTTGGGGTGGCCAATTCAAGATTCAGAACTACTAACGAGCCGTTGGGAACAGGCACGCGAATGGCGTTGCTGGTAAGTTTACCGGCAAGAACTGGCAACGCTTTTGCCACAGCGCTTCCGGCTCCAGTTTCGGTAATTACCATGTTTAATGCTGCGGCACGGCCACGACGGTATTTGCTGTGCATATTGTCTACCAAATTCTGGTCGTTTGTATAGGCGTGGATAGTCTCCAAATGCCCACGAACTACTCCAAAAGAATCCTCCACGGCTTTTAAAATAGGGGTAATGGCATTGGTAGTACAAGATGCTGCTGAAAAAATATCAACTTTATTTGGGTCATAATCGTTTTGGTTTACACCGTGCACGATATTGGGTACGCCTTTTCCGGGAGCGGTAAGCAATACTTTTGAAGCTCCTTTGGATTTTAGATGACGACTCAATTCCTTATCATCGCGGAAAGCACCCGTGTTGTCAATTACCAACGCATCTTCAATTCCGTATTGTGTGTAATCGATATCCTCTGGATTGTTTGCAGAAATGATGTGAACTGTTGTTCCATTAATAATCAAAGCACTGTTTTCAAGATCGGTACGSAYYGKWSCRGGANNWWRYCAMSGWRKMCWGNWKCAKMCTGTAATAAGGATGCTCTTTTGTCCAAAACGGTTTGATCCATTTTTCCGCGCACTACAATAGCACGAAGGCGTAATTGATTACCCTTCCCCGTACGGGTCATAAGCTCTCGGGCCAGCAAGCGGCCAATTCTTCCAAAGCCATAAAGCACCACGTCTTTTGGAACAATGTTCTTGGTTTCCTTGGCATCCTTTAATTTATCGGAAACAAAGGAAAGGGCGTTTGAGTATTTGTCATCTTCCAAATGAAACTCATAAGTAAGCTTGCCGATGTCCAGTTTTGCCGGTGGAAGGTCTAACGTTTTGATAGCCTGTGCAATTTCAACAGAGTCAAAAATTGAGATTGGCTTTTGAACAAATTCGCCCGCATATTCGTGAAGGTTTAAAATTTCACTCACGTTGCGGTCTATAAGTTGGTTGCGGAAAAGTACCAATTCAATGGACTTATCGTACCAAAGGTCGCTAATAATTTTTATAAATTCTACAGCTGCTTTCCGGCGATCTGTTTGAAAAGAAAGTTCTTTTTCATAAACGTCATCAAAACTCATAAGGAAGGATTTTTAAAGGGTTTAAAATTTGGTGCAAAAGTACTTATTTCCATCGGCTTGGGGAAATAAAATTATAAAATAAAAACACCGCTGAGGGTTTTGGTTTTCAGCGGTGTTCTAAGGGATTTGCAATACTGTTTTATCTGAAAATAAATGAATTTATGTTGCCGGCAGTATCCATAAAGGTCATTTTGATTGGTGAGCGATAATCACGCTGTGTCATAATTCGCTTTACATCATCAATGTCATTAACGGTCTCGTCATTAATTTTGGTAATTATGATTCCTTCTAATTTGTATTGTGCTATTTCTGGCGTAAGGGCGCGTGTAACCGTAACACCATTTTTAAGGCCCCGTTCCTTTAATTCTTCAGAAGAAGTGTTTTTCACCTCTAACCCCAGATCGTCAATGGAAAAAGTTTCCAATTTTACCAACGTTACAGGTACCTTTCTTTCCCGGCCATTGCGAAGAATGGTTACTTCCACCACGTCATTTGGTCTTTTTGAACCCAAATACCCTGAGAGATCCGCAAATTTTGAAACTTTATAACCATCCAATTGTTTTATAATATCGCCTTCTTTTATTCCAGCTTTATCTGCGCCGCTACCTTTTTCAATGCCGCCTACAAAAACACCTTCAGTGTCGTTGATGCCATATTTTTCAACAATTTGTGGATTGATATTTCCTACCTGTATTCCTAAAATACCACGCTGCACGTTTCCGTATTCCAAAATATCCTCAATCACTTTGCGCGCATTGTTTGAAGGAACAGCGAAGGAATACCCCACATAACTTCCCGTTTCCGAAGTAATGGCGGTATTTATGCCAATCAATTCGCCACGGGTGTTGACCAAGGCACCACCGCTGTTTCCACGGTTTACGGCAGCGTCTGTTTGAATAAAGGATTGTGGGTTGCCGTCAAACTGGTTTAAATCACGGGCTTTTGCGCTAATTATTCCAGCGGTAACCGTTGAGGTTAAGTTGAAAGGGTTCCCAACGGCAAGCACCCACTCGCCAATTTTTATATTGTTTGAATCGCCAAAAGGAATAAAGGGAAACTCTTCATCGCCATCAATTTTTACTAGGGCAATGTCGGTGTTTGGATCGGTGCCAATCAATTTTGCCGTATAGGTTTTGTTGTTGTTTAAGGTAACCTCAAGATTTGTAGCGTTGGCAATTACATGGTTGTTTGTAACAATATATCCATCGGGTGAAATGATTACACCGCTTCCGCTGCCTACACGGGCCCGGGGTTGACCGCCACCTTGAAAGTATTCAAAAATATTGGTGGGTTGTGTGCTAACACTCATGTTTTTAACATGCACTACTGCATGTACTGTTTTTTCCGCAGCATCGGTAAAATCAGTATTCATTTCGGCAGCTGCAGCAGAAAGGTTAGTGGGAATAAAATTTGTACTTTGCTCGGGCTGGAAAGAAATGTGGTTTTTTGTCTCAAAAAGTTTGTAACCCCCAAGTGTAATGGCTCCGGCAAATAATGCTACTAGAAATAAACGGATCGTTTGCTTCATTTTTTAAAAATTTTAATTAATAATGCTTTAAAAAAATTCAAAAACTCTTTTTTCAAGTTTTCCATTTTTCTCTGTTTTAAGAGTTTCCGATCCTGGAAAGAACAAAGGAAGAAACCCTTTTTTTGAAGAGATAATTTTAATTACTTCAACAAATTTAACAAGTATAGCTTGAAAATAGTATGCCAAAAACACTGTTTTAACTTGCATTTAACGTCAAAACGGCAATGGTACTCGCAATGGCTTTTTATATCTTTGCGCAGTTATGGAATTTACCTTTTACAAATATCAAGGCACGGGAAACGACTTTGTGATCATCGATAATCGCGAAGAATTTTTTCCCAAAAAAAACACAGGCCTTGTGGCAAAAATCTGTGACCGTCGTTTTGGAGTGGGAGCTGATGGGCTGCTATTGCTGGAAAAGCATCCTTCGGCAGATTTTAAAATGGTTTACTATAACAGTGATGGAAATCTTAGTTCCATGTGCGGGAATGGCGGAAGGTGCATTTCGCATTTTGCAAAGTACTTGGGAATTATTTCAGAAGAAGTAACTTTTGAAGCTGTTGATGGAATGCATGAGGCAACGGTGAAAAATGATTGGGTTTCTTTAAAAATGAATAACGTTGAAAATGTAAATATTTCTGAAGAATATATTTTTTTGAACACTGGATCACCGCATCATGTGGAAATGGTCTCTAATTTACAGGATTTTGATGTGTTTACTTGCGGCAGAAACATTCGGAATAAAATCTACGGAAATGAAGGTGCAAATGTGAATTTTGTGGAACAAGATGATGCTGCCATTTTTTCAGTCCGAACATATGAACGCGGGGTGGAAAATGAAACTCTTTCCTGTGGCACAGGCGTAACTGCCGTTGCAATCGCAATGTTTGAAACCGGCAGAACTACTGAAAATAAAGTACTGCTGAAAACCACGGGCGGCCAGTTACAGGTTCGTTTTGATAAAATTGGCAATGGCTATAAAAATGTGTATTTGGAAGGGCCGGCAACGCAAGTTTTTAAAGGAATCTGGAAATGATTACATTAAAAGGAGAACATATTTTTTTACGTGCCTTGGAACCTTCCGATTTGGATTTTCTATATAATCTGGAGAATGATGAAACCCTTTGGGAAGTAAGCAATACCACCACACCCTATTCCAAATATATTTTGAAACAATACCTTGAAAACAGCCATCGCGATATTTATGATGTAAAGCAATTACGATTAGTGATTTGCAAAAATGACGACGAAGCGGCTGTGGGCTTTATAGATCTTTTCGAGTTTGACCCCAAAAACAAAAGGGTAGGGGTTGGGATCGTTATTTTTTCTGAAAAAGAAAAAAGAAAAGGGCATGCTTCGGAAGCATTAAAACTAACCTGCGATTATGCTTTTAAACATTTGAACGTACACCAAATATTTGCTGGAATAACAACCGAAAACGAAGGAAGCATCAAACTTTTTGAAAAAGCTGGTTTTGAAAAAAGCGGCATTAAAAAAGACTGGGTTTTTTCTGAAGGAAAATACAAATCTGAATACTTTTATCAATTAATTCCAAATTCCAAATTCCAAATTCCAAATTCCAAATCCCTAATTCCTAAATTAAAATGTACATAAAAAAAATATTGATAATCATTGTTTTGCTCGGTGCCGTTGGGATGGGCGCATTTGCTTGGTATGTTTACAACACTGCCTTTTCTGGAAATACAGCTTTCAACAATAAAGAAGCTCACGTTTATATTTCTACCAATGCCACGATAGATGATGTGGCTGAAGAACTGGAGCCGCTTTTGAGGGATACTGAATCTTTTATAACCATAGCAAATCAGAAAAAATACAGCTCAAATATCAAACCAGGGCATTTCATTCTAAAAAAGGGAATGACCAATAATGATATTGTAAATACTTTGCGAAGTAAAAATATTCCGATTAATGTTAAATTCAATAATCAAGAGCGTTTACAGGATTTGGCTGGTCATATTTCAAATCAAATTGAAGCAGATAGCCTTTCGTTATTGGCGGCAATGCGCGATCCAGAATTTTTGAAAGAAGTAGGTTTAAATGAGGAAACAGCGCTTTCATTGTATATTCCGAATACCTATGAGTTTTATTGGAACAGTTCCGCGGAAACCTTTCGCGACCGAATGAAATCTGAATACGAACGATTCTGGAACGAGTCCAGAATGCAAAAGGCCAAAAAATTAAATCTTTCCCCCGAACAAGTAATGGCCTTGGCTTCCATTATTCAGAAGGAAACCGCAAAAGTAGATGAACGACCAAGGGTAGCGGGAGTGTATTTGAATAGATTGAAAGTGGGAATGTTGCTTCAAGCAGATCCAACGGTTATTTACGCAATAAAGCGCACCACCGATGATTACAATCAAATTATTAAAAGGGTACTTTATAAAGATTTGGAAATTGATTCTCCATATAATACATACAAATACGCTGGAATTCCGCCGGGCCCAATAACAATGCCCGATATATCTTCAATAGATGCTGTATTAAACCCAGAAAAACACGAATATTATTACTTTGTTGCAGATGTGAATAATTTTGGATATCACAAATTCGCAAAAAGTTTAGCCCAACACAATGTAAATAAAGCTGAATACGTGCGTTGGGTTAACAGCCAAGGTTTGAACAGATAAAATTCAGCCGTAGCTAAAGTTTATCTGCTATAATTCTTTTTTCGCGATTGGCTATCTCCCAGGCGGTATAAAAAATTAGCCGGGCGCGTTTCTCCATTAAATCATATTCTATTTTATCTGGAGTGTCGGTAATTTTATGGTAATCTTCGTGCACTCCATTAAAATAAAAAATAATAGGAACATTGTTCTTCGCAAAATTATAGTGATCGCTTCGGTAATAGAAACGGTTGGGATCGTTGGGGTCATCATATTTATAATCTAGCTCTAGTTGGGTATATTTTTCATTTACTTCAGAAGAGACATCCTGCAGCTCCTGGCTCAGTTTATTGCTTCCTATGAGATAAATATAGTTTGGGCTATCTTTTTTTTCTGGATCAATTCTTCCAATCATATCTATATTCAAGTTACAAACTGTATTTTCCAAAGGAAACAGAGGGTTTTCAGTATAATATCTGGAACCATACAGACCAATTTCCTCTCCCGTTACGTGAAGAAAAAGGATGGAGCGTTTGGGTCCATTGCCATCTTTAACAGCTTTTTGAAAGGCCTGGGCTATTTCCAAAATTGCAACCGTTCCGCTTCCATCATCATCTGCACCGTTGAAAACATTGCCTTTGCTATCCATCCCAACGTGATCTAAATGGGCAGAGATTACAATAATTTCGTCGGGTTTTTCTGAACCTTTAATAAAAGCTACTACGTTTTCGGAAGATTTTGGATCTTTTCTTCCTTCAAAATAACTTTGGGGAATATTTTGATAATAATTGTTCTTTTCAATGGGAGATTCTATTCCTTCATCCATATAGAAATTACGGATGTATTCGGCAGCTAATTTTTGCCCCTTGGTTCCCGTCATACGTCCTTCCATGGCATCACCTGCATAAACATATAAATGCTTTTGAAGGTCTTCGGCGGTTATGGTTTTGGCATACGCTACATTGTCTTTTTTCTGAGCAGTTGCATTTTGGGCAGAATTGCACGAGAATACGATGGATGAAAAAATCGCGAAAAATAATACTTTCATAAAAATTGAGCTATTGTTATTCAAAAGAAACAAGTTCATAATCCTGCTCAGACAAGCCGCCATCACCCGTTTTCTTATAATTGAACGTATAAGTTTTTGTAACCTCATTACCTTCCCGATCTTGTGATTTAACGGTTATTTTAACCAAATAACTTACCCCAAAAGATCCTTCTCCGGTCTCAGTTTCTATTACTTCAATATTTTCATCGGTAAATTTTGTGCCTTCAGGGAGCTGAAGCTTTTCAATTATATCTTTTTTTGCCAAGTCGCGAACTACTTGTTCTTGGTTTTTTTCGGTGCTGCAAGCTACCAAAACGATTGATAATAGAATAAAAGCCATTTTTTTCATCTGGAGTATCTATTTTAGGTTATTGGGTAAAGATAAAATAAGTTAAAAGTCTTAATGCAAAATTTATGTGAAAAATGTAAGATTGAATATTTCATGATAAAATTTAGAAAATACAATACCTATCTTTG
Source organism: Aequorivita sp. (assembly GCA_002733915.1). Classification (GTDB taxonomy): domain Bacteria; phylum Bacteroidota; class Bacteroidia; order Flavobacteriales; family Flavobacteriaceae; genus Aequorivita. The sequence continues at coordinate 270,064 of NVXN01000003.1, read as the reverse complement.
CCGAAAATGGACATACTATGAAAGTTGAACAGATTTATACAGGCTGCCTATCGCAAGGCGCATATTATATTGAAAGTAATGGTGAAGCCGCTATTATAGATCCTCTGCGCGAAACAAAGCCATATTTGGATCGTGCCAAAAACGACGGAGCCAGAATTAAATATATTTTTGAGACACACTTCCATGCAGATTTTGTGAGCGGCCATATTTCGCTTGCACAACAAACGGACGCTTCCATTGTTTATGGACCCAATGCCGATCCGTCTTTTGAAACAATCTTGGCAAAAGATGGTGAAACTTTCCACGTGGGGAATGTTACCATAACAGCTTTACACACTCCCGGCCATACCATGGAAAGCACCACCTACTTACTTAAGGATGAAAGCGGAAAGGATTATGCAATTTTTAGTGGCGACACCCTTTTTTTAGGAGATGTGGGCCGTCCAGATCTAGCGCAGAAAGCAAATGAAGTTACTCAAGAAGATCTTGCGGGTATTCTTTACGATAGTCTCCGCAATAAAATAATGCCCCTGGCGGATGATGTAATAGTTTACCCTGCCCACGGCGCAGGTTCCGCTTGCGGAAAAAATATGATGAAAGAAACTGTGGATACGCTTGGTAACCAAAAGAAAATGAATTATGCCCTTCGGGCCGATATGACCCGGGAAGAATTTATAGAGGAAGTAACTGAGGGGTTGGCGCCACCTCCCATTTATTTTCCCATGAATGTTAAAATGAACAGGGAGGGGTACACCGCTTTTGACGAAGTAATAGCTCAGGGAACCACGCCCTTGAGTGCTTCTACATTTGAAGCAGTTGCGAATGAAACCGGCGCGGTGGTACTGGATGTTCGTAACCAAAAAAATTTTATAGAGGGGCATATTCCAAGATCAATATTTATAGGATTGGATGGTGGTTTTGCTCCGTGGGTAGGTGCTCTATTGGCAGATGTGGAACAAAAAATTTTATTGGTAGTTCCTTCAGGAAGGGAAGAAGAAGCCATTACCAGGCTTTCACGTGTAGGTTTTGATAGAGCTCTGGGCTATTTGCAAGGCGGAATAGAAGCTTGGAAAGCTGCCGGAAAAGAAATAGATACTTTAGAATCTGTTGATGCGGAGACTTTGAAGAAAGAGCTAGAAAACAATGCCCCAGTTTTTGATGTTCGAAATGACGGCGAATATTCCACGGCACATCTTCCAACCGCCAAACATACCCCTCTCACATTTTTAAATGAATATTTAAAGGAGTTTCCTGTGAAAGATAAATTCTATTTGCATTGTGCCGGCGGATATCGTTCTGTGATCGCGGCTTCAATTTTAAAAAATAGAGGTATTCATAATGTTGTGGATGTTGCGGGTGGTTTTGCAGCAATAAAAAATGCAGACATCCGTATAGTTTAAGTTTTTAATAATATTTAATTGAAAAGCCCCAATCGTACTTTTGGGGCTTTTTTGTTTTTTATAATACATTGTATTTCAATGAATAAAGATTTTTTGTTAAACTTTTATAAAAAAAGATTAAACAAAATAATTAATTCTTAGTTTTACTCCGAACTAAAAACTCTATGTATTATGAAAAAATTATTACCAATCTTTGCAATTGCATTATTTTCAATTGCTTCAATTGCACAAACAGCTCGTGTACAAGTGATACACAACTCAGCCGATGCGGCTGCAGCAGAAGTGGATGTTTATATAAACACTGATTTAGCGTTGGATGATTTTGCTTTTAGAACAGCAACACCTTTTCTTGATCTTCCAGCAGGTGTAGAAATTAATATTGGCATCGCACCCGGAAATAGTACCGATGTAGGCGATGTGTTATTAACAGTGCCCGTAACACTTACGGCCGATGAAAAATACATTGTCGTGGCAGACGGAATTGTTAGTCCAACAGGTTACAACCCTGCACCTCCATTGACTTTGCAGGTTTATCCAATGGCCCGTGAAATGGCTTCAAACCCAGCAAATGTGGATATATTGGTACATCACGGTTCTACAGATGCTCCAACTGTGGATGTGGTTGAGACTGGCGTAGGCGCAGGGACCATTGTGGATGATATAAGTTATACTGAATTTCAAGGATACCTTGAATTGCCTACCTCAGATTATGTGGTTGAAATAAGAGATGCAAGTGGCACGGTGGGGGTAGCTGCTTACCAAGCTCCTTTAGCAACTTTGGGGCTTGATGGCGCAGCATTGACCGTATTGGCATCTGGATTTTTGGATCCTTCACAAAATTCAAACGGTCCCCAGTTCGGTTTATTTGTGGCAAGTCCCCTTGGTGGTGACCTTTTGGAGCTTCCATCTGCACCCTTAGGAGTAAATGAGTTTAGTGATGCATCTTTCTCAATCTATCCAAACCCTGTAAACGATAGACTGTATATTAGTGCAAATAATATAGATTTAAGCCAATATTCCGTAGCTATAACAGATATGCTTGGGAGGATACTTACAAATGATGTATTAAACATTGATAACACTGTGAAAGTGGATAACTTAAGTGAAGGAATTTATAACCTTACGATTTTAGACGGAAATAGAATAGTGATTAGTAAGAAGTTTGTTAAAAATTAAACAAACATTAGTTAAATTGAAAAAGTCCTGGAAATTTATATTCCAGGACTTTTTTTTTAAACTTGAAAAAAGGAATTAATCGTCTGCAAGATCTTCAAGCGTTTTAACACGATTTAATGTTGTATGAATTTCGGATGCTTGCTTTTGTAACAGATTTGAAATTTTCGGTGGAAAATTATAATTTTTCAGCTTATCCTCATATTCTTCCCAACTTGCTTTTTCACCTCTTATGCATTCTTCCAAAACCGCTTCGTCATCATTTCCTGATACGGCGCTTTTAATGTCAATCCATGTGCGATGAAGATCGCCGGTAAAACTTCCGCTATCTTTTGGTTTTTCGTTGAGATTTATAATCTCCTGCGATAGCTCATTGGTAAAGCGCCCTCTTTGCGCAGCTTGTTGTTGAAGAAAAGTTTTCAATCTTGAATTTTCTGCATCTTTCATTGCCTTTGTAAATCCTTTTTCGGCATCATAATTTTTCTCCAAGAGTTCTTGTAGATTGTCTACAAGCTTTTCGTGATTGTGTTCTTTTGCTTTTTCATNAGTTGTTTTCATATCTTTTCTTTTTTTAAAATTCAAATTAAAGATACTTTTCATAAGGGCGAGAGCATCTTATCATTATCACAATTGAGAACTTTTTAACGATTGCCGGAGATATTATAAATAAATATTAAAGAGAAAGCATTCCTGATGCAGATTGCTTAAATTTCAATAAAAAAATATGGAAGTACGCTCCAACGAGCCTTTTTGGCTTATCAAAAATTCCTTACCCCAAAGCTATTCTTCATTGAAACAATCAATTTCTTCGAAAGTTCTAATCATCGGCGCAGGAATTACGGGAGCTTTGATTGCCCATAAACTTATGAAGGAGGGTAAAAAAGTGATTATGGTGGACCGTCGCGATGTTTGTAACGGTAGTACGGCTGCAAGTACTTCCATGCTTCAATATGAAATAGACGTTCCTTTGCACACATTGATTAAAAAAGTAGGTCTTACATGTGCCGTCTCCAGTTATCAAAATTGTGAAAAAGCAATTAGCGATTTAAAGGAGATTGTGAAAGAAATCGGTTCCGATTGTGGTTTTCAGCAAAAATACAGTTTGTATTTTGCCTCTTCAAAAAAAGATATCTCTTTTCTGAAAGATGAATTTAAAGCAAGGCAACAGCATGGTTTTAAGGTGAAATGGTTAACAAAAGATGAACTAGATACGCTGGGCCTTAAAGCCTATGCAGCTATTGAATCAAAATCGGGTGCAGTAATGGACGTTTATAAACTGGCAAATGACCTATTAAAATTTAACCTTAAAAACGGGCTACAGATATACGATCGAACAGAAATAGACAGCATAAAGGCCCAAAATGAAAAATTAATTGCCAAAACAAAAAACGGTTTTAGCATCGAAGCGGAAGATGTGGTGCACTGCACAGGCTATGAAAGTACCGAAACGGTTAAGGAAAATATAGTTGCCTTAAAGAGTACCTTCGCCTTGGCTTCTGAAGCTTTTGAAAAAATTCCAAAACCATTTGCTAAAAGAATTTATTGGAATACTGATTCACCCTATCTTTATTTTAGAAGCACAGATGATGGCCGTATTGTAATGGGCGGCGGCGATCGGGATTTTAAAAATGCCACCCGTCGTGATGCCATGCTCTCGCGAAAGGAAAAGGAGCTTACTAAACGTTTTCAAAAATGCTTTCCGGACGTTCCTTTCGTGGCAGATTATTCTTGGGCGGGCACCTTTGGGGAAACAAAAGACGGATTACCATATTTTGGCAAACCGGATCCAGATAAAAACGAGCATTACATTTTGGGTTTTGGCGGAAATGGCATTACCTTCAGCGTTATGGGGATGGAAGCGATTGTCCATTCCATCAATAAAACACCGCACCCCTTTTTGGAATATTATAAATTTAACAGATAAATGAATTAATAACTAAATCGACTGAAATGATAAAATGGTTTGAAGCATCTACCACATCTATTGTTGCAATTATTCTTACGGCCATAGGAATTTATGCCGCCACAATCATATTTACAAGATTGGCGGGCAAACGCAGCTTTTCAAAAATGAGCAGTTTTGATTTTGCTATGACGGTGGCCATTGGCTCTATAATTGCCACTACGGTTTTATCAAAATCGGTCAGTTTGGTTCAGGGAGTGGTAGGTTTGGCGGCAGTGTATATACTCCAAATTTCAGTGGCAATGGTTAGACGGTTTAAAATTGTACAAACATTAATTGACAACGAACCCCTGCTCTTAATGGATGGGCAGCACATACTTTACGAAAACTTAAAAAAGGCAAGAGTCACTGAAACCGATTTACGCTCTAAACTTCGCGAAGCAAATGTTTTGGAACTCTCACAGGTGCGTGCCGTAATATTTGAATCTACTGGCGATATTGCAGTGCTTCATAGTAAGGATGAAGATGTAAAATTGGAAGAATGGCTGCTTGAAGGTGTGGAGTGCTAGGTGTTAATTCTGTTTTAATTTTTTGATTGGCAGCGATAGATTCTGTACCTTATCATTTCATCATAAAAATAAAAGTTATGGAAAAGAAAGAAAAAAACCTTGAACAGGAAAAACAGAGCAAAAAAGAACAAGCAATCAATAAGAGTGCTACACACGGGAAAGATATAAATTACCAAGAGAAGGAAAGAAAAGAAAAGCACCAACCACGGGATACAGCTTGAAAAAAAATTAAAAAGCGCGATAAAATAATTTTCTATGGCGCTTTTTCATTTTGATCCAATTTTACTATGCAAAACCCAATTTTGCTTTACGATTTTTCTTTTGTGGGAATTGAATAGAATAATTTATTGAATCAATTTTGAACATAGGAGCCACAGCCTTTAAAGTTTTGAAAATCTGATCCGTTATTCAATTTTATGGAAACTTTTACTTGGTGGGTCATTTCTTTTCCGTTCATGTCCCCAATACACTTTTCTTCTATAAGCATCACTTTTATAGTCCCCTTATCTGGATTTGAAGTGAAGGTAGTGGTTTTGCCTGTAATTTCAGGGGTTGCTATAGACGCAGAAAAAGATTTTAAGCTCTCAACGGCCGATTCAAAATGAATTTTATCTGCATCCAAAGTTACACTCCAAAAAGGCTCCCCACCACTTCCTTTAAAAACACGTGTTAACTCGCGGTTTTCGGGAATTGTATCCAGCCTATTTTCATTGTATTCCATGGTAGCTTTCGTATCGGTCGGGATGATGGGTTCCCCATCTTCCTTGGTCGAATTTTTACAGGAAAAAAAAGCTAAACCTAAGATTGTAAGCACAATTAAGACTTTAATTTTCATAATGGTTGTTTTATAAATTTACATAAAGCTAAAAAAATCAAGTGGCTTAAAAAACCACTTATGGTTATTTTAACACTGAAGAAAGATGCTATGAAATCTTTTTTAAGATTTTCCGCGCCCTGGCTTGGTACCCAGCACTTTTGTGTGGGGCATTTGTAATGAGAATATTTCGCAATTCTGGATAAATCCATTTTTTGTCGTTATCCCATCCCAAATAATAAAGACATTGCATTGCAGGAGCTTGGCAAGCTACTTTTTGATCTGTAATGAGCCAATCAAAACAGCACTCTGTTATAATTTTTCGTTCATTTTTGTTTAATACTTCATAAAATACCCCGCAGCTTTTCATAAAATGATAATGGCAAAGCATTTCACAAATTTTTGCACAAGAGCGCAAGGCGGAATCATTTTTAATGGTCGGGAGTTTTTCAAAAAACAAATGCATGTATTTAAAGAAATTTTTTGCCTTGTATTCACAAATAATTTCCAGCACCCAAGCGGATTGAACCAAAAGTTCACTATCCTCAGCAAAACACCATTGCAGTGTTTCGCGAACATAATGGGTTTTTTTTGTTACCCACATAGCAATTTCCACGCGCTTGGTTTTACTGCTATCAACCTCCATCAATTTTTGCTTTAAATCTTCAGGCAACATAATTTTTAATTTAGAAGTTCAACTACTTTTGGAACACCTATAGATGCTTTTTCAGCAAAAACCATAATTTTTTTACTTTCTGAAATGGATGGTTTTGGATCCACAAAATAGATCTGAGCATCTGGTTTGGCATATTGAATCAAACCAGCTGCAGGATAAACTTGCATGGAGGTTCCCACAATTATAATGGCATCTGCTTTTTCAACAACTTCTGCAGCAACTTCAATCATCGGCACCATTTCACCAAACCAAACAATGTGTGGTCGAAGTTGGTGGTTGTTTTCGCATACATCACCCAGATACAAATCTTCTTTCCAATCTAAAATTAAATCTTCATCAAAAGTGGAACGCACCTTTAAAAGTTCGCCATGCAAATGGATGACATTTTTACTTCCAGCTCGCTCGTGTAAATCGTCCACATTTTGGGTAATTATGGTAACATTATGTTTATCTTCCAAGTCTGCCAGAGCATAATGTGCCGTATTGGGTTGTACGCTTAACAACTGTTTTCGGCGTTGGTTGTAAAAGTCTAACACTACTTCGGGATTTTGGGCAAAACCTTCTGGCGAGGCAACCTCCATTACATCGTGGCCTTCCCAAAGCCCATCGCTATCCCTAAAAGTTTTTATGCCACTTTCCGCACTTACACCTGCGCCTGTCAATACTGCTATTTTCATAATTGATTATTGAATTACTAAGTTATTTAAAATTGTGGTTTTTAGAAAGAAACTATTAAATCAATAACTTTTATCTTAGCGAAATCGAAATCGAAATCCGATATTTTTTTCAACCAAAAATTTTTTCCACTTTGGATTTAGCATTGTTTCAATATTTACAAACCTATCTCACCGAACGAAGGACTGCCTTGTTTAAAAAAGTGCTGTCTGAGCGAACCCGCCATTTTACCGTAGCTACTGAAGATGTATACCAGCTCCACAACACCAGCGCGGTAATGCGTACCTGCGATGTTTTTGGGATTCAGGATCTGCACGTTGTGGAAGWACGCTTGGGAAAACGTGTGGATAAGGAAATTGCGATGGGCGCGCAGAAATGGGTAAGTTTGAATAGGTATAGCTCCATTACCAATTGTATCAAAAATTTAAAAAAATCAGGCTATCAAATTATAGCTACCACGCCCCACGACAATTCTACCATGCTCCATGAGTTTGACGTTTCAAAAAAGAGCGCCTTTTTCTTCGGGAAAGAAAGCGATGGCTTGAGCGATACGGTAATGAATGCAGCCGATGGCTTTCTGAAAATTCCGATGTATGGCTTTACCGAAAGCTTAAACATTTCAGTTTCCGCGGCAATTATTTTGCAGAGCGTGGTTTCAAAAATGAAGCAGAGCAAAATAAATTGGCAGCTTTCCGATACAGAAAAATTCAAGATTGAAATGGAATGGATGAAAAAAACTATTAAGGCTTCAGAAGAGATAATTGAACGGTATTATCTTGAAAACTCGAGCAATGATTGCTGAAAAGATGATTTTGCGAACTCATCCATTATTTGAAATTGAATTTAGAAGAGATGGATTTAATGTGGTAGATAATTCAAAATTCAATACAAATCGGTTTTATCATTTTGACCTTATAAGTGAAATAGAAGCGAAGATAAAATCAACAAATTTTTTTATCACGGCAATTAATTTTATACTTTTTGCAGGTCCTAAATATCATTATTACGATAGGCAACAACTCAAATTTAAATATGAAAAAGAAGAGGTTGTTATTTTCATCGAAAGTTGTGATTTTGAAACACTTCTGCAAATTTCAGAAAAAATAAAATCTCGCATCTCAAATCTAAATACTCAACACTAAAAAATGAAACTCGTCTTCGCCACCCACAATAAAAACAAGTTCACCGAAGTAAAAACAATGCTTCCGAAACATATTGAATTGTTAAGCCTGGACGATATAGGCTGCCAAGAAGACATTGCCGAAACGGCAGATACAATAGAAGGCAACGCCATTTTAAAAGCAAATTACGTGCGTGCCAATTACAATTTAAACTGTTTTGCCGATGATACCGGTCTGGAAGTACAATCATTAAATGGAGAACCGGGAGTTTACAGCGCCCGCTATGCTGGCGTTTCACACGATTCTGCTGCAAATATTAAAAAACTGCTGAAAAATCTTGAAGGCAAAGAGGATAGAAGCGCCCGTTTCAAAACAGCCATTGCACTGAATATGGAACACGAAGAAATTATGTTTCTGGGCATTTGCGAAGGCGAAATAATTAAAGAACTCCGAGGCGACTCAGGCTTTGGCTACGACCCAATTTTCCAACCGAAAGGTTTCAATAAAACCTTTGCAGAAATGACACTTCAGCAAAAAAGTGAAATTGGCCACCGCGGAAAAGCAATGCGGCAATTGATAGATTATCTTTCTAAATAAGTTGCAGTATGTAGTGCCAGTTTTCAATATATCAAAAAAAACTGCCAACTGTAACTGAATACTGAAAACTTTAAGTTACTTTTGCGCCCTTGAAAAATCACAGGTTTATATACTTTTGATTTCAAAGAAAAATCCTCAGGGTGAGGAGTGTTATAGTGAAGCTGTCCGTTTTTTATATGTCCAGTAGCTTCCCATTAGCACGCATATAAAAACTTTATTATAAAAAATRRNNGSATWYWWWGNACKMRSCWYRGMMKRMMRTYTKSTMRWWRMYAWMKYMRAYWTSGRYYWWKAAWYNNNCCYTTCKRAAKTACWWSCAAAMKYANNCCNAMTCYTWYTAKASYGWGMAAYYGMCAYKRWWTSCCYRKMYYWSWNCAKRAAMKRRMWWAWCMRMARMAWWWKRWWTWMYAAWRNTTGSWAARAWTTKWYRTSMMCMGSYRYWMYAYACAAGGGCTTATTCTTTCGCCAACGCGCGAACTTTGTCTTCAGATTACAAATGAAATGATAGCTTACGGCAAGTATTTGCCAGGCCTAAACGTTACCGCCATTTATGGTGGTGCAAGTATTACAGACCAAGCCCGCCAGATTAAAAAAGGTTCTCAGATTATTGTTGCAACCCCTGGTAGAATGAAAGATATGATTGGTCGGGGTCTTGTAGATATTTCAAAAATTGAATACTGCGTGCTCGATGAGGCAGATGAAATGCTCAACATGGGCTTTTACGAAGACATCACCGAAATTCTTTCACATTCACCAAAAGACAAAAGCACTTGGCTTTTTAGCGCAACGATGCCCAAAGAGGTATCCACCATCGCCAAAAAGTTTATGCACACGCCTGTGGAAATTACCGTAGGGACAAAAAACGTGGGGTCTGACCAAGTTTCACATGAATATTATTTGGTAAATGCACGCGATCGTTACAATGCCTTAAAGCGTTTGGCAGATGCCAACCCCGATATTTTTTCGGTAGTTTTTTGTCGAACAAAACGCGACACCCAAAAAGTGGCGGAACAATTAATTGAAGATGGCTACAATGCAGCTGCAATACACGGAGATTTAAGTCAGAACCAACGCGACTTGGTAATGAAATCTTTCAGAAACCGTCAAATCCAAATGCTTGTAGCAACCGATGTTGCTGCCCGTGGTATTGACGTTGATGATATTACACACGTAATAAATTACCAACTTCCAGATGAAATAGAAACCTACACCCACCGAAGCGGCCGTACGGGTCGTGCCGGTAAAACAGGTGTTTCCATCGTTATTGTTTCAAAAAGTGAAGTTCGAAAAATAAAAAGCATCGAAAAAATTATCCAGAAACAATTCGTTGCAAAGGAAATACCTTCAGGTATGGAAATCTGCGAAGTGCAAATGTTTCATTTGGCCAATAGCATCAAGGATACCGAGATTAACCCTGAAATAAATTCATACCTTCCAAATATCAACGAGGTATTGGCAGATTTTTCGAAGGAAGAACTTATTAAAAAAGTATTCTCCGTAGAGTTTACACGTTTCTTGAATTACTATAAAAACAGTAAGGACCTAAACATTTCCGAAGAGCGCAACTTTTCTGACGAAGATGCAAAAGACAGTACGCGGTATTTCATAAATATCGGTAACAAAGATGATTTTGATTGGATGAGCCTTAAGGATTTCCTTCGCGATTTGCTACAACTTGGGAAAGACGATGTTTACAAAGTTGACGTAAAAGATAGTTTCTCCTTTTTCAACACAGATACTACCCACCAAGAATTGGTGATGGGTATTTTTAAGGATTTTAAACTTGACGGAAGACAGATCAACATTGAAATATCCAAAGATACAGGACGCAGCAAAGGTAGAAGTGGTGGTGGCGGACGCGATCGCGGTAGAAGAAGAGGTGATAGAAATGATCGTGGCGACGGCGGCGGAAGAAAAGGCGGTTTTAAAAAACGTAGTGGCGGTTTTGATGGAGGTGACAAGCCAAAATTCAAAGGCAAGAGCCGAAGGGGTGCACCGCGTCCAGAAGCAAAGGGCACGGGCGGAAGACGCCGAAGAAAAGGATAATAACCAATTATTAAACTTTAGTACCACTTTAACGTCTATATAAGTATATTTACGGGCCTTTTAATCGAGGCCCGTTTTTTTAAGCTTATGCAAACCTTCAACTTTCTGCAGGAATACATACTGGAAAACGACCGTGTGCGGCTGAGACCCCTGCACCATAAAGACTTTGAGTTGCTGCTTCACTTTTCTGAAGAACAACCAGAGCTTTGGAAGTACTCCCTGCAACCGGCCAGTGGTTCTGATAATCTAAAGGCCTATATTGATTCTGCCATACTCGGTAGGAAGCAAGAAACGGCATACCCTTTCATCGTTTTTGACAAACGTACCCAGCAAATTGCGGGCAGCACCCGTTTTTATGATTTTCAGAAAAACCACAACACCGTACAATTAGGGTATACTTGGTACGGCAAGGAATTTCAGGGAACCGGAATAAACAAACAATGCAAAATGTTGATGCTTGAATTTGCCTTTGAAACTTTATATCTAGACCGTGTTGAGTTTCGTGCAGATGCTATAAACCAGCGTAGCATTGCTGCGATGAAAAGCATAGGTTGTACTGTTGAAGGCATCTTGCGTAATAACTGTGCGGCGCCAACGGGTAGAAGGGACAGTATTGTCCTCAGCATCCTAAATGACGAATGGTTTGGCGGGGTCAAGGAAAAATTGAAAGCTAAAATTGAAATCGAAAGAAAGGTTTCGCCCCAGTGAAATTTTTCCGTATATTGAAACATTGTATGAAAAGAATACTCCTACTTTTTGCCCTAATGGTAACCGTTGCAAATTCCTTTGCCCAAAACGAAAATGTCATAAAGGGTACCGTAATGAACGATGCCAACGATAATGTCTTGGAAAATGTAAACATTGTAAACCTTAATCAAGTAAAAGGCACAACTACTAATGAAAAGGGTGAATTTGCAATCRAGGCTGCGGTAAATGACACGCTATATTTTTCATATCTGGGCTTTAAATCCCTGCGGGTTCGCGTTACCAATGACTGGTTGAAGTTTGGCGATATAAAGGTGAAAATGACCGAACTGGGCATCGCCCTCGAAGAAGTAGTGGTAAAGCCGGTTCAACTAACGGGCTATGTAGAGATTGATGCAAAACTAATCCCCATTTACGATAATTACCGATACCGTATTTCAGGTTTAAACACGGGTTATGAAGGCGGAAGCAACCAGCCCGGTGCCGTTAGTAAAGTACTGAGCTCTATCTTTAATCCAGCAGATTTTCTCTATAATGTTTTTGGAAAACGACCGAAACAGATGCGGAAGCTCCGGCAAATGAAGGAAGATGATGAAATCCGAAATCTCCTTCAAAGTAAGTTTGACCGTGAAACCTTGATGGCCGTGCTCCAGCTGGAACGTGCAGATATTGATGAAATACTGAACAAGTGCAGCTATTCCAAAGATTTTATACGTACCGCAAACGACCTTCAAATTCTCGACGCCATCAGTGGTTGTTATGAAGAATACAAGATTTTGAATAGGGAGAAGTAGCATTTTTCTTCTTTTTTTAACACCATTCAATTTCATTAAAAGTATTTTTAGTGAAAATTGATTCCATGGAACAAATAGTCAAGAAACAACGGGTTTTTTTCAACACCCACGCAACAAAAAACCTTCCCTTTAGAAAAGCGCAATTAAAAAAACTTCAAACAGTATTAGAAGAAAACGAACCACTTCTGCACGAAGCCATTTATAAAGATTTCAAAAAGTCAGAGTTTGATAATTACACCACTGAGCTTTCGCTACTCTACAAAGACATTAAAGAAGCCCGCAGCAATATATTTAATTGGGCGCGTACTAAACCCGTTTCTACAGGCATCCTCAATTTCCCCGCTTCCAGTTACATCATTCCAGAACCTTTGGGCGTCTGTTTGGTCATTGGCGCATGGAACTATCCCTACCAACTTTCCTTCGCCCCGGTTATTGCAGCAATTACTGCTGGAAATACTGTAATACTAAAACCTAGTGAACTGCCGACACACACCGCAGCCGCAATGGCAAAAATTGTAAAGGAGAATTTCGATCCAGCTTTTTTCACGGTAGTTGAAGGTGGAGTAGAAGAGACCCAAGAACTTTTGAAGCAGAAATTCGACAAAATATTTTTTACCGGTAGTACCAAAGTAGGCAAGATAGTTTACAAAGCCGCCGCCGAAAATTTAACGCCAGTCACACTGGAATTGGGTGGTAAAAGTCCCGCCATCATTACTGAAAGTTGCAACCTAAAAGTTTCGGTGAAGCGATTGGTTTGGGGAAAATTTTTAAATGCAGGACAAACTTGCATTGCACCTGATTATGTTTTGGTTCATAAAAGCATCGAACAAAAATTTCTGGAACAGACAAAGGAGGAAATCATAAATCAGCATTTTGCTTTTGAAAACGATAATTACCTCCAAATCATAAACAACGATAATTTTGAGCGTCTTAACAAAATGCTCGTACCAGAGAAAATATATTTTGGGGGAGAAAACAATAAAGAARCCCGCTACATCCAGCCCACAATAATGCAAAATGTAACGATGGAAGACGCCGTWATGCAAGAAGAAATTTTCGGTCCCATCCTTCCTGTGATTACCTACGAAACTATAGAAGAAGCCATTGACAAAGTAAACAGCCTACCCAAACCATTGTCTTGTTAWCTCTTTACAAAAAACACTTCAATAAAGAAGAAAATTTTAAAGGAAATCTCCTTTGGTGGTGGTGCCATTAATGAAACCGTGATGCACATCAGCAATTCAAACCTGCCCTTTGGCGGCGTTGGCCACAGCGGTATTGGCAACTACCATGGCGAAGCAGGTTTTAAAACTTTTACCCATTATAAAAGTGTGATGGACAAACCTACCTGGCTCGATCCCTCCATCCGTTATTACCCGCATACTCCTTTTCGATTGAAGTTGATGCGGTGGTTTATGAGGTTTTAATTTTGAAAGGCATTTAAATGAAAGAAAAATATCTTTAAAATTTCATTAACTTACTCAGCTAAAACAAAATAGTGACCAATGAAAAAACTTTACATCTTATCATTAATTTTCACTGCCCAATTAACCTTCGCCCAAATACGTTTCCAAAATATCCCCCAAAACGCAATTTATCCCGAAAGCATGGCGGTTGAAACAATCACCGCAAACATAGCATATCAAGGTTATGACGAAACCCAAGCCTATTTCGGCCAAGGCGAATATGAAATCTATTTAGACAATGTAGATGGCGTGCTGGACAAACCAATTATAGTCCTAGATGGTTTTGATCCTGGCGATTCCAGAGATATTCCCGGTCTTTATGCAAGCTTAAGTTTTGATGGACAAAACATGGCAGACATCCTTCGCGATGAAGGTTTTGACATCGTAATTCTCAACGCTCCCCTTTACAATACGGGAGGAAAAGATATTGACGGCGGCGGCGATTACATTCAGCGAAACGCAATGGTTTTGATAGCAATGATTCAGCAATTAAACGCAGATAAAGTGGGCGATAACGAACTGGTAGTATTAGGCCCAAGTATGGGAGGTCTTATTGCTCGCTACGCCCTGTCATATATGGAAGATAACAGTTTGGATTCTGAAACGCGTCTATATATTTCTTTTGATGCGCCACATCGCGGGGCAAACATTCCTATCAGCCTTCAATATTTAATAAATTACTTTGCAATTCAAGTAGGTGATGCCACCGCCCAACAAGTTGTTGATCAGTTGCTGAACTCTCCTGCAGCTAAAGAAATGCTTACAGACCATTTATTAGGGCACTTGCTTGCGGGTTCCGATTATGAACAAGACCCAACAAAAGTATTGCCTTTGGGCGCCCCAGGTTTTAGAAATGAATTTCAGGCAGAGTTGGATGCCCTTGGCTTTCCCGGCAATGTAAGAAACGTTACCATGATCAACGGTGCAGGCAATGGAACCACCACGGGTAGCCCAGGAATAACAATTGTTAATACCAACCTTGAAATAGATGCCACTACCGATGTAGATGTGGCACTGAACTTTACGCCAGCCGCAAATCAAAGCAATACCGTTACAGATGTTACCGTAAACTTTTTTGGTTTTCCTATTAATACATATCAAACAACCGCACAATCGCCAAACAATACAGCAGGAGTGGACAGCGCTCCGGGCGGAACGGGAAGTATAAGCGATGCGCTTGGCGATGGCGGTGGCAACCAAGTGCTTATTGATTTCATAAATGCACTTCAGCAGGACTTATATTCTTTCATTCCAACTATGAGTTCTTTGGCGATAGACAATCCAGATTGGTTTGCAACACCAAATTTGAATGATTCCCCTTTTGTGAATTTTTACATTCCAAATGATAATGAACCACACGTTACCGTAACGGCTGAAAGTGCTCAATTCGCTTTGGATGAAATTAGGGATGGGGTACTTTCTGTAGGCGAAAATCAGTTTTCAAATCAATTTATTCTAGCTCAAAACCCAGTTCAAAAAAATATCAACATTGTAATTCCAAGCAATACTTCAATACAAAATTTAACGGCGACGGTTTTCAGCATAACCGGTCAAAGACTGATGCAAAAAACATGGGCACGCCCAAGTATGGAATTAACTTGGAACCATAATCTTTCCAATGGAATTTATTTGTTGAAATTGGACAACGGTATTTCAACGCAAACCATAAAAATGATTGTAGAGTAAAGATTTTTACGGATGAAAAAATTTGTAATTGCTATTGGCGTTTGTTTGGGTATTTTTTCGTGTGCTCCAAAAAAGCAAAATATAATCGCTATAGATGTGCTTTTGATTCCTTCGGAAGAAATGTATGCACAATCCCTTCAGCTAAACTCATTTATAAATCAAAACAATCCCGAAACCATACAGCTCGATGAAAACCATGTGCCGCATATCACGCTTCTGCAGTGTTTCATAAAAGAGGAAGATTTAACGAGTGTTACTAACGCATTAGAAGTAGATAATATATTTGAAGGGCTTTTTGAAACAATTAAAAACGATTCCTTAAACGCGAAAAGCCTTTTTTATTACGAAGACAAAGAGGAAAGTTTCGCAATGGTTGCTGTTGAAAAGAGCAATTTTTTAATGAAACTTCACGAAAAAATCATCGAACTTATTCAACCTTATACTGTGAAAAACGGCTCGCAAGTTTCCTTTATACAAACCCGGATGGAAGCTCTATCAGTGAATCTACTGTAACTTATGTTCCAGAGTTTATTGACAAGCACAGTTTTGGAAATTTTGATCCGCACATAAGTCTTGGAGTAGCACAGACCAAACTTTTGGACAGCTTGGCTGAAAATGTTTTTAAACCAATCAAATTTCAGGCTGCCTCTTTAAGCGTTTACCAATTGGGAGATCACGGTACAGCCCAAAAATTGCTTTGGAAAGCTGAATAAAAAAGCACCTTTTAAAAGGTGCTTTTTTTTATAATCAGAATAGAATATTAAATCTTTTCCAGCGCAGCCTTTATATAAACCTCGCCTTCCAAAATTTCAAAAGTTTTGTTTCTTGCAACAGCATCATCTAACGCGCCAACGAGTGTTTCTGCAACGTCTCTACGTGGTATTTCTCCGCGCTTGTTCAGTTTGTTGTCCAGTTCAATTTTTCCTTTTCCGTCGTTATTGGTTAGTGATCCTGGGCGCACTATGCTATATAGAATTCCCAATTGTTTTAGATATTCATCAGCATTGTGTTTTGCCTTTAAATATTCTTGAATTTCGTCAGCTTCCTCGGGTTTATCAGCACCCATGGAACTTAGCATAACAAATTTTTTCACGCTTTTTGCTTTTGCGGCATCCATCAGCTTTTTGGCACCCTCCTGATCAACTTCCTTTACTTTTTTTCCGCCTGAACCAGCTGCAAAAATTACCTTGTCAATGCCGTTGGTGGTTTGACTGACATCTTTTTCAAGATCTGCCAAAATGGTTTCCACACCTTCATTCTGAAATTGTGAAACCTGCTCTTCCTTTCGAACCATCGCCACCGGCTTGAATTTTTTAGATTCCTTTAAAATTGAAATTATCTTTTTACCCGTGGTGCCATGCGCACCTGCTACTAATATTTTTTCCATATTCTAAATATATTGGTTGTAATTGGGAAAACCGTGTAATTTCACAACCTTTAACCCTTAAAAAGCCGTCTTTTAGGGCTTTATTAACTTTCGGGTTTATTTTTCGCAATTAAACCGAAATGTTTCTTGACCATTAAATCTTTCCAACTAATTATTCATTCCTAATATTACTGCTTATCTTTACAAGCAAACACAAAAATTCATGGATTACACTTCAAAAATGCTTCGCGACGACGCGCTAAAAGGGAAAACAATAGTAGTAACCGGCGGTGGAAGCGGCCTTGGAAAAGCAATGACAACCTACTTTTTGGAACTCGGCGCAAACGTGGTTATCACTTCCCGAAACCTTGAAAAACTACAAACGGTAAAAGAAGAATTGGAAACCGCAACCGGTGGAAAAGTATTGCCTGTGCAGTGTGACGTGAGAAATTATGAAGAAGTTGAAGCAATGGTGGAAGCTTCGGTAAAAGAATTTGGAAAAGTTGACGTTCTTTTGAACAATGCCGCAGGAAACTTCATTTCACCAACGGAACGACTTTCCGCAAACGCTTTTGACACTATAATTGACATCGTTTTAAAAGGAACAAAAAACTGCACCCTTGCCTTCGGAAAACATTGGATTGATAAAAAAGAAACCAATAAAACTGTTTTGAATATTGTTACAACATATGCCTTCACGGGGTCAGCATACGTTGTGCCGAGTGCTACTGCAAAAGCTGGTGTATTGGCTATGACGCGCTCCTTGGCGGTAGAATGGGCAAAATACGGAATCCGTTTTAATGCCATCGCTCCCGGGCCATTCCCGACAAAAGGCGCTTGGGACAGATTGCTACCGGGCGATTTGAAGGAGAAATTTGATCCCGCAAAAAAAGTTCCCGTAAAGCGTGTGGGCGAACACCAAGAACTCGCTAATCTCGCCGCATATCTCGTTTCCGATTTTTCAGCGTACATAAACGGCGAAGTAATAGTTATAGATGGCGGCGAATGGCTAAAAGGCGCTGGGCAAATGAATCTTTTGGAAGAAGTTCCCCAACAAATGTGGGATATGCTGGAGGCGATGATACGCGAAAAAAAATCTAAATAACAAAACCCAAGCACCAAATTCCAAGACAGTTGAATCTTGATTTTTAAAGATTGATATTTATTTGGAATTTGGGATTTCAAAATTTGGGATTTTCCCGCAGGGTCATTGTTTACTTCCTGTTAACAAAAATGATTTTCTATCCACATAAATAATTGTACTTTTAACTGCTAAAATTTCAAGCAAATTAATGGGTAAAATAATTGCAATTGCAAACCAAAAAGGAGGCGTGGGAAAGACCACGACCTCGGTAAATTTAGCGGCCTCACTGGGCGTTTTGGAGAAAAAGGTTTTACTCATAGATGCAGATCCACAGGCCAATGCCACCTCGGGTTTGGGCATAGACGTTGAAACTGTTGAAATGGGAACCTATCAATTGCTTGAGCACAGCGCAACGGCAAAGGAAGCAATCGTTTCAACAAATTCTCCAAATTTAGATTTAATACCTTCCCACATAGATTTAGTGGCTATCGAAATTGAATTGGTAGATGTGGAAAACCGCGAGTATATGCTGAGAAAGGCCATAGAAGGCTTAAAGGCAGATTATGACTATATTCTCATAGATTGCGCGCCATCTTTGGGATTGCTTACTTTGAATGCCCTAACGGCGGCTGATTCGGTTATCATTCCTATTCAGTGTGAATATTTCGCCTTGGAAGGTCTTGGAAAACTTTTGAATACCATAAAAAGCGTTCAAAAAATACATAACGAAAACCTTGATATTGAAGGATTGTTGTTGACGATGTATGATCAGCGACTTCGCCTTTCAAACCAAGTAGTAGATGAGGTGAAAAAGCATTTTGACGAAATGGTTTTTGAAACAATCATTCAGCGAAATGTGCGTTTAAGTGAAGCGCCCAGTTACGGTGAAAGCATCATCAGTTACGATGCCGCGAGTAAAGGAGCCGACAATTATTTAAGCCTGGCGCACGAATTAATTCAGAAAAACGAAAAAGAATAAATGGCGAAAGCGACCAAAAAACAAGCCTTGGGCCGCGGACTTTCAGCATTGCTGAAAGATCCATCCAATGATATAAAATCTGTTGCAGACAAAAATGCCGACAAGGTTGTGGGCAGCATTGTAGAGCTGGAATTGGGCAGTATTGAAGTAAACCCTTTTCAGCCACGAACCAGTTTTAACGAAGAATCACTTCGTGAGTTGGCTTCATCCATTAAGGAATTGGGAGTTATACAACCGATTACCGTTCGTAAACTCGATTTCAATAAATACCAATTGGTAGGTGGGGAACGTCGTTTCCGAGCTTCAAAATTGGTTGGGCTGGAAACTATTCCCGCGTATATTCGTATTGCCAATGATCAAGAATCCTTGGAAATGGCTTTGGTGGAAAACATCCAGCGCCAAGATTTAGACCCAATTGAAATTGCACTTTCATACCAACGCTTGATTGAAGAAATTAACGTGACCCAAGAAGAATTGAGTGACAGGGTGGGGAAGAACCGTTCTACCATTGCAAACTATTTGCGTTTGCTAAAATTGGATCCAATCATTCAAACTGGAATGCGCGACGGCTTCATAAGCATGGGCCACGGCCGTGCGCTTATAAATGTTGATGATTTAAATGACCAACTCGATATTTACGAAAAGATTTTGAGCCAAAGCCTATCAGTTCGCGATACCGAAGCACTGGTGCGAGGTTATAAAAATCCTGAAAAAAAAACTAAGCCACAAAAAGCCACTGCGCCGCCATTTGCCAAAAAGGCAAAGAAGGAATTGACCGATCTTTTTGAGACTTCAGTTGAAGTAAAAGTCGCAAAATCCGGTAAAGGACAACTAGTTGTTCCCTTCAAAAACAAAGAAGACTTCGAACGTATTTTGAAGCTAATCAAAAGTGAAAAATAATTTCCTAAATATTTTTTTTTTAATCTTCGCCACAGGACTGTTTGCGCAAACTACTGATTCCTTAAAAGTAAAGAAAGAAGAAAGAGTAATGGTGGTGAATGATTCAATTTTACCAAAAGAGGAATACAATCCGTTGGCTCCTGCAAAAGCTGCATTTTACTCCGCGGTGGTTCCGGGTCTGGGGCAGGTTTACAATAAAAAATACTGGAAAATCCCTATTATTTATGCAGGGATGGCGGCTGGAGTTTACTTCTATAAACAGCAAGATGATGAATACGATCGTTTCCGGGATGCTTACAAACGAAGACTTGCGGGCTATGACGATGATGAATTTCAAGGAATTTCTGACGACCGATTGATAAATGCCCAAAAATCTGCACAAAAAAACAAGAGCATCAGCATTATTGTTACCGTTGCTTTTTATTTGCTGAATGTAGTTGATGCCAATGTGGATGCACATTTACGGCAATACGAAGTAAGTGAAGATCTTTCGCTGCAACCCAATTTTGATTACAATCAATTTAACGCACAACCGCAGTACGGAATATCGCTGACTTATCGACTTAAATGAATTTTCAATGAAAATAGCACTTCTCGGTTATGGAAAAATGGGCAAGACAATTGAAAAATTGGCTTTGGAAAAAGGTCATTCCATCGTTTTTAAAAGCATGAGTGAAACTTCTGAAGGGAAATTTGAAGACGCAGATATCGCCATTGATTTTTCATCCCCAGAAGTGGCTATTAAGAATATTTCAAAAGCATTGGAAGCTGGAACACCAATTGTTTCCGGTACAACGGGCTGGCTTGATAAATATGATGAAATGGTAAAGTTGTGTGAAAACCGTAACGGAAGCTTCATCTATGCGTCCAACTTCAGCGTTGGGGTAAATCTTTTTTTCAGCATAAATGAGTATGCCGCAAAGTTGATAGCGCCGTGGAAAGAATATAACGTTTCAGTGGAAGAAATACATCACCTTCAAAAGAAGGATGCTCCCAGCGGCACGGCCATTACCATTGCCGAGGGAATTTTGAAACACAGCGATAAAAAGGATTGGAAGCTAAATACTTCCGAAGAAAATACTTTAAATATTACAGCAAAACGGGAAGAAGATGTAAAAGGAACACATATAGTTTCCTATGATTCCTCCATCGATACCATTTCATTGAAACACGAAGCGCACAGTCGTGAAGGATTTGCTTTGGGGGCTATTTTGGCAGCGGAGTTTTTAAAGGATAAAAAAGGTATTTTTACAATGAAAGACGTGTTAGGAATAAAAATTAACGATTGACGATTGTAGATTGCCGAATCCCAAATTAACGAATTAACAGCTTTTAATAAAGAATAAAAAACAATAATAAATAATAAACGATGAGTTGGACAGGTTGGTTTATATTTTTTTTGATAGTTCAGGTAATCCATTTTGCTGGCACGTGGAAGTTGTACCAAACAGCAGGTAGAAAAGCTTGGGAAGCAGCCGTACCGGTTTACAATGCCGTGGTTTTGATGAAGATTATCAACCGCCCCTGGTGGTGGACCATTTTGCTTTTTGTGCCCATCGTAAATTTAATTATGTTTCCAGTGGTCTGGGTGGAAACCTTGCGCAGTTTCGGCCGTAATTCCACAACCGATACGGTTTTGGTTTTGCTGACTTTGGGTCTCTATATTTATTACATCAATTACACCCAAAAAGTAACCCACATAAAAGATAGAAGCTTGAAACCGCGTACTTCCACGGGAGAGTGGGTGAGTTCCATACTTTTTGCGGTAGTTGCCGCCACCATTGTGCATACCTATTTTATGCAGCCGTTTACCATCCCCACTTCTTCTTTGGAAAAGACCCTTTTAGTTGGTGATTTCCTGTTTGTGAGCAAATTCCATTATGGAGCGCGCACGCCAATGACGCCCATTTCTTTTCCAATGGTACACGATACCATTCCCGTAATTAAAACGAAATCATACCTGTCCAAACCACAGATTCCATACTTTAGATTTCCGGGATTCCAGGATATAAAGCGGAATGATATTGTAGTTTTCAACTGGCCCGTAGATACGGTAAATGCCTTTCAGCAATATGGAGAYGGTAAATATTACTACAAACCAATCGATAAAAAGTCCAATTACGTAAAGCGCTGTGTGGGTCTTCCGGGAGATTCTTTGGAGGTTCGCGATGGTTACGTTTTTATCAACGGAAAACAAAATGAACTGCCCGATAGAGCAAAGCTTCAGTTTAGTTATGATGTGCAGGTTAATAGCCCGCTAAACCCTGAAATGCTTTACAATCGTTATGATATTACCGATCGTTATGGTTTTGGAAATAACACATATCGTTTTGGTGGTATTTCGGAAGAGTCCTTAAACATGTTGAAGAACAATCCAAATGTTGTCAATATTTCGCGTTTCCGTGGTGAAAAGGGAGTTTGGGACGAAGGAATATTTCCGAATAATCAAAACTATCCTTGGAACAACGATTACTTTGGACCTTTATACATTCCCAAAAAAGGCGCCACCGTTTCCATTACGCCCGAAACGTTACCACTGTACAAACGAATTATAGAAGTATATGAGGGAAGCGAAATAGGTATTGACAATAAAATAATCCAATCTGGAACTCAAGTTTTATTAAACGATCAACCAATTACTGATTATACCTTTAAAATGGATTATTATTGGATGATGGGCGATAACCGTAACAACAGTGAGGACGCTCGTACTTGGGGATTTGTACCTTTCAACCACGTAGTAGGCAAGCCCGTATTCGTTTGGATGAGTTGGGATGGCATGAATAAAAAGGTGCGTTGGGAAAGACTTTTCACCACCGTTGGCGGTAGCGGAAAACCGGTTTCTTATTTAATGTATTTCGTAATCGCCGTAATCGGTTGGTTTGCTTTTGATTTTTATAGAAAAAGAAAAAAAGGAGCTAAGTAGTAAAATTAAATAAGCCACGAATTCACGAATGATTCATTAAAATATTCGTGAATTTGTAGCTAAAATTATTCAGGAATCAAACTGAATATTCCTTGTCCTTCAACAGCTATATAAATTAATCCATCAGGACCCATTTTTACATTTCGTACACGACCGATATCCTGTGCGATTTTTTCACGGTTTATAACTTTTTCACCTTCCAAAGTGAGCAATTCCACATAGGCAAACTTCAAAGAGCCGACCAATAGTTTTCCTTTCCATTGCGGGTATTTATCACTTGTTACAAAAGCCATCCCAGAAGGTGCAATTGAAGGTACCCAATAATAAATGGGCGGCTCAATCCCTGGTTTTGTGGTTTGATCGGTAATTTCCGTACCGCTGTAATTGATGCCATAAGTAACGATTGGCCATCCATAATTTGCACCCTTTTTTACGATATTTATTTCGTCACCACCTTTTGGGCCGTGCTCGTGCATCCAGATCTTTCCAGTTTCTGGATGCTTCGCCATTCCTTGTGGATTTCGATTTCCGTATGTGTAAATAGCTTTTTTGGCATTCGGTTTATTGTAAAAAGGATTGTCAGTTGGGATGCTGCCATCCTCATTCAATCTATAGATTTTTCCGCCATCACGGGTTATGTCCTGTGGATTTACTTCGCGTTCGCCACGTTCCCCAATAGAGAAATATACAAAGCCATCATTGTCAAACTCAATCCGTGAACCGAAGTGCTGTCCGGCCGTAGTATTGGGCTCCGCTTTGTAAAGGGTTTCTATGTTTGTTAGCGAAGTGCCTTCCAACTTGCAACGCATCAAAGCTGTGTGCCCCCCTTTTCCTGGACCTTCTTCCGAAGCAAAGGTCATATAAATCCATCCATTTTCACTGTAATTAGGATGCAATTCAATATCCATCAATCCGCCTTGCCCGCTGTTGTATACCTCGGGGACATTAGCTATTTCTTTTTTTTCACCATTTTTAAAATGAATTAACCGTCCATCTTTTTCGGTAATAAGCATACTGCCATTTGGCAGCCACGTCATTCCCCAAGGAATTGAAAGGTTTTTTACCACTTCTTCAATTTTATAAGACTGCGGTTCGGTTTTTAGCGCTACATCATCTTTCTTTTTCTGCTGGGCGCAGGAAGCAAAAACAACAAATGCGGTAAATAAAAATAAATATCTTTTCATAGTAATCGATTTTAGCTAAAGATACCAAAAGTTGAAAGGAATTTTCTAAAAGGATTCCCAATTCCTTTTTGCCGAAACCTCTAACAAACCTTATCTTTAACCAAAATTTCTAATTTTATGGAAAGCTATCGCATAAGTGTTGATGAAAATTATGAATTCCAATTGAGTGCCAAGGATATTGAAAAAATTGACCAAGCAGAACTTTCGGCACAAAAAATTCACCTACTTCACAATAATAAATCTTTCGCAATTGAGCTTTTAAAAAGTGATTTTGTTGACAAAAAATATAGTGTGAAAATAAACGGAAACACTTACGAAGTAAACATTGCCACTCCCTTGGACCAGCTTATTAAGGAAATGGGACTTTCCCTTGGCAATGCTTCGGTGGAGGACGAAATCCATGCTCCTATGCCGGGTATTATTTTGGAAGTAAACGTTTCTAAAGGTGATGAAKTTAWAAAWSATRAWWNCYWMWRKRYYYWRKAAKMWRTRAMMAWRGMMAMCAYYSNTYAMRKCRYYRYKTKWCKKCRWWAWYWRWTYTRYWMAYRYTGNTAWWKKRKWWRMWRTSGANAWAKRMMWWMTTTWRMKYRAAWYTRAGAWGNATNATKAARAARATWYTRRTTGCMAATMGWGGSGAAATTGCRTTGCGWATWATGANGAMCNGCSMRKRAKATGGGRATWRMWACKGTTGCCATTTATTCTGAAGCAGACAGGAATGCACCACACGTAAAGTTTGCCGATGAAGCAGTATGCATTGGTCCGCCGCCTTCAAATGAATCGTATTTATTGGGGAACAAAATTGTAAAAGTTGCAATGGAATTGGAGGTAGACGCCATCCACCCAGGTTATGGATTTCTGAGTGAAAACGCTGAATTCGGTGAAAGTGTCGAAAAAAGTGGAATGATTTTTATCGGGCCGAAATCGCACGCAATCCGCGTGATGGGAAGCAAACTTGCTGCAAAGGATGCCGTAAAAAAGTACGACATCCCAATGGTTCCCGGTACCGATGAGGCCATTACCGATATTTCCGGAGCAAAGAAAATTGCCGCTGAAATCGGTTTCCCAATTCTCATAAAAGCTTCCGCGGGCGGCGGCGGAAAGGGAATGCGAATTGTTGAAAATGCAAATGAATTTGAAGACCAAATGAAGCGAGCAATCAGCGAAGCTGAAAATGCTTTTGGCGACGGCTCGGTTTTTATTGAAAAGTTTGTGACTTCGCCACGGCATATTGAAATTCAGGTTTTGGCAGATAACTTTGGAAATACCGTCTATCTTTTTGAGCGCGAATGTAGCATTCAGCGTCGCCACCAAAAAGTGGTGGAAGAAGCGCCGTCTTCAGTTTTGACTCCAGAGTTACGCAAACAAATGGGCGAGGCAGCTGTAAAAGTGGCAAAAGCCTGCGATTATGTGGGTGCTGGAACGGTGGAGTTTCTTTTGGACGATAAGCACAATTTCTATTTTCTCGAAATGAATACTCGCCTTCAGGTGGAGCATCCCGTAACGGAATTAATTACCGGTCTTGATCTAGTGGAACAACAAATAAACGTTGCCAATAATGAAAAACTTTCTTTTGCACAGGAAGATCTTAAAATCACAGGACATGCATTTGAGCTGCGTGTATATGCAGAAGATCCGCTGAACAACTTTATGCCAAGCGTAGGGAAACTGGAAGTGTACCGTCCGCCAAGCGGAAAAAATATTCGCGTGGATGACGGGTTTACCGAAGGAATGCAGGTGCCCATCCAATATGACCCCATGCTTTCAAAATTGATAACCTATGGTAAAAATAGAAACGAAGCCATGCAACGCATGCTGGAAGCCATTTCAGAATACGATATTGAAGGGGTGAGCACTACGCTGCCTTTTGGAAAATTTGTCTTTGAACATGTGGCTTTTCGCAGTGGAAATTTCGACACCAATTTTGTAAAGAAATACTATTCCGAAGAAAAGCTAAAAGCTATAAATGAAGAAGAGGCAAAGGTGGCAGCACTTTTTGCTTTAAAACAATTTTTAAAAGATTCAGAAATGCTTCGTATGCCGAAGTAAAACCTCTGTGCCCTCAGTGCCTCCGTGGTGAAATATTAACCACAAAGACACAGAGAACTCGGAGAAAAAGAATTCAATTATATGAGCGATAATAATAAAAAATTGCAAGAACTAATTGCTGAAGCCAAAAAAGGAGGTGGCGAAAAGAGAATTTCAAAACAACACGAAAAGAAAAAACTCACCGCCCGCGAACGCGTGGAGTATCTTCTCGACGAAGGCTCTTTTGAGGAAATGGGCATCCTCGTAACCCACAGAACCACCGATTTTGATATGCAAAACGAAGTGTATTACGGCGATGGGGTGGTTACAGGCTATGGTACAATCAACGGTCGTTTGGTATATGTTTTTGCGCAGGATTTTACTGTTTTTGGCGGCGCACTTTCTGAAACCCACGCAGAAAAAATCTGCAAGGTGATGGACCACGCTGTTCGCGTGGGCGCGCCCATTATTGGTTTGAACGATTCCGGCGGGGCAAGAATTCAGGAAGGCGTTCGCTCACTGGGCGGATATGCCGATATTTTTTACAGAAACGTACAGGCTTCGGGCGTGATTCCACAGATTTCGGCAATTATGGGGCCTTGTGCAGGTGGCGCGGTATATTCGCCGGCGATGACCGATTTCACTTTGATGGTGCAGGACAGCAGCTATATGTTCGTTACGGGGCCAAATGTGGTGAAAACCGTTACCAATGAAAACGTTACTTCCGAAGAATTGGGCGGCGCGCGTACCCACGCCACCAAAAGTGGCGTTACGCATTTTACGGCTGCCAATGATATAGTATGTTTGGAGCAAATAAAAACCCTGCTCAGTTACCTTCCACAGAACAATAAATGTGTTGCCGAGAAATTACCTTTTGAGACCGCGGATGAGTTTCGGAATGAATTGGAAACTATTGTTCCACATTCTGCCAATAAGCCTTACGATATGCACGAGGTAATCAAGGGAATAATTGATGCAGATTCTTTTTTTGAAGTGCATARAGATTATGCAGATAATATTATAGTGGGTTTTGCACGGCTTGGAGGTAGAAGTATTGGCATTGTTGCAAACCAGCCCATGAGTTTGGCAGGTGTGTTGGACGTTGACAGTTCAAAAAAAGGTGCCCGTTTTACTCGTTTCTGCGATTGTTTTAACATTCCGCTTTTGGTATTAGTCGATGTGCCTGGCTTTCTTCCGGGTACGGACCAAGAATGGAACGGAATTATTCTAAACGGGGCCAAATTACTTTACGCCTTAAGCGAAACAACAGTACCGCGTGTTACTGTAATTACCAGAAAAGCATATGGTGGTGCCTATGATGTGATGAACAGCAAGCACATTGGTGCAGATATGAATTATGCTTGGCCAACCGCCGAGATTGCCGTAATGGGAGCGAAGGGCGCTAGCGAGATTATTTTCAGAAAAGAAATTGCCGAAGCTGCAAATCCGGAGCTGAAACTTTCGGAAAAGGAAGCGGAATATGCCGAAAAGTTTGCAAATCCGTTTAAAGCCGCGCAACGTGGGTTTATTGATGAGGTAATCCAACCACGGGAAACACGCAGAAAATTGCTGAAAGCTTTTGCAATGCTTGAAACGAAAGATGTATCAAGACCCAATAGAAAACACGGCAATATACCATTATAAAAAAGAAAGAAATCAGTTGGTAAACTCTTTGATAATTATGTAGATACCCATCAACAACACAAACCAACCGAACCCTTTTTTAAGTTTTTTTCCATCAACGAAAGCATTCAGTTTAATTCCTATAAATATTCCAACAATAGAGATTGCGGTAAAAGTTAAAAGAAACATCCACTCAATATCCAAAGTGGCAATATCTCCCGTAAAACCTATCAATGAGTTTATAGCAATAATTAGCAATGAGGTTGCTACAGCTTTTTTCATTGGTAATTTTGCCAATAAAACCAAAGCGGGTATAATTAAAAATCCTCCACCAGCTCCCACCATGCCGGTTACAAAACCAAGAAAAACTCCTTGCAGCATAATAAATGGATAATTGTAGGAAACTTTAGCACCCACTTCTGGCTCGGGTCTTTTATTGCTAATCATTGTAATGGAGGCGGCCAGCATAACAATTGCAAAAAAAAGCATTATTGCAATATCTTTCGTAAATTTAAAATCATTCCATTCAAAAAGATGTTCAGGTATCGCAGGGAGAACGAACCTTCTGGTTAAATAGACAGCAATAAAAGCAGGAGCAGCAAAAATAAGTGCTGTTTTAAAATCGACGAGCTTTTTTTTCATATTGCGAATGGCACCCACGAGGGCAGCAGTACCTACCACAAATAACGAATAGCCCGTTGCGACAACAGGACTTAGAGAAAAAAGATACACCAATACCGGCACTGTTAAAATTGAACCTCCGCCACCTATCAAACCTAAAACAACACCCACCAATAGGGCGCCAAAATAACCTATAATTTCCATAAGCTCCATTTGTGCTATGATTTTGGTATTGCAAGGTTAACCATTATTTAAAAAAATGTAGCAATATGAATGGACGAATCTCAATTTAAATGGAATAAGTAAGCCTGCAACAAATTTTTCATTGATATTTATCATAGAATATTTGTGGCATTGTGCTTATTTTAACAGATTGAAACTTTAATGATTTTTTATTTCGTCTATGGCAATAGAGAATTTTAACATTCAAGGTCTAACAGATTCCGAAGTCTTGGCTTCGCGGAAAAAGTTCGGCAGCAACATTCTTGAATCAAAAAAGAAAAACCATTTTATAGAGGCTCTAARGGGTTTGGTAAAAGAACCTATGGTGATTTTACTGCTGGTCGCTGCCACGCTTTATTTTTTTACCGGCAATACTGGTGATGGAATTTTTCTTGCCGTTGCGATTCTTCTGGTCGCAGCCATCTCACTCTATCAGGACGCCAAAACCCATAATGCGCTCGAAAAACTCAAGGAACTTTCACAACCCCATTGCAAGGTTATTCGAAATGGAGAAATAGTTGAAATAAAAAGCCAAAATGTAGTGGTTGGCGATTTTTTAATGGTTGATGAGGGCTCTACGATTGTTGCCGATGGCAGGATTGTGCATTCAAACGATTTTTCAGTCAATGAGGCTATTTTAACTGGCGAATCCTTTTCTGTCGAAAAAGATTCCTTCTCTAAGGATAATCAAATTTTTATGGGTACCCAAGTAGCTGGAGGACTTGCTATTGCTGAAATATGTGCTATAGGCAATCAAACCAAGGTGGGAAAAATAGGTAAAAGCATAGAAGACATCACTTCCGAAAAATCGACACTCGAACTCCAAATAAACAATTTTGTAAAAAAGATGGTAATCGTGGGAGCGATTGTCTTTCTTTTGGTTTGGGGCATCAATTATTACAATTCCCAAGATATTTTAGATAGTCTTTTAAAGGCACTTACTCTCGCTATGAGCATTTTGCCCGAGGAAATCCCAGTTGCCTTTACCACTTTTATGGCCATAGGTGCATGGCGGTTAATGAATCTGGGTGTTATTGTAAAACAGATGAAAACCGTTGAGGCCTTAGGTAGCGCTACGGTGATTTGTGTTGACAAAACGGGAACAATTACGGAGAATAGAATGCGCCTTGATAAGGTTTATACCTTGGAAACTGACCAAACCAATTCGGTTGCAGAAACATTAACTCCCAGTGAGAAAGAACTTATTATTACTGCAATGTGGGCCAGTGAGCCCATTCCATTTGATACCATGGAGCAATCGCTACATAGTTTTTATGAAAGGATTGTTGAAAATGATGAAAGGCCCAATTTCAAAATGGTCCACGAATATCCTCTGGGGGGCAAGCCACCCATGATGACCCATATTTTTGAAAATACGGAGGGCTATCGAATCATAGCCGCCAAAGGCGCGCCCGAAGCTTTGATTGCCGTTTCCAATTTAAGCGAAAATGAAAAGGAAACTTTAAAAAAGAAAACAACTGATTTGGCGGCCCACGGCTATCGGGTTTTGGGGGTTGGAATTTCGAAATTTGATGGAACCAACTGGCCAAAAAAACAGCAGGATTTCAGTTTTGAATTTAAGGGATTGGTCGCTTTTTACGACCCTCCGAAGGAGAATATATCTAAGGTGTTTAACGATTTTTATAATGCAGGAATTGCCGTAAAAATAATCACTGGCGATATTGCAGAAACCACTGCTGCCATTGCGAAAAAAGTAAGCTTTAAAGGCTCAGAAAAAGTTGTGTCCGGTGATGAACTAGTTGCTTTAAACCCTTCTGAATTACAAAAAATCACTTCAGAGAAAAATATTTTTGCCCGAATGTTTCCCGAAGCAAAACTAAAAATAATAAAAGCCTTAAAGGCACAGGGGCATATAGTAGCAATGACAGGTGATGGCGTCAATGACGGACCCGCTTTGAAAGCTGCAAATATTGGCGTGGCAATGGGAACGAAAGGAACTGAAATCGCCAAACAATCAGCCTCTCTGATACTGGCTGATGATGATCTTTCCAAAATGGTGGATGCTGTGGCAATGGGCAGAAAAATTTATTCCAACCTTAAAAAAGCCATTCAATATATCATTTCCATACACATACCAATCATACTTACCGTATTTATTCCGCTGGTTTTGGGATGGGTGTACCCAAATATTTTTACGCCTGTACACGTAATTTTGTTGGAGTTAATTATGGGCCCGACTTGTTCGATAGTTTATGAAAACGAACCGCTGGAAAAGGATTCCATGCTTCAAAAACCACGGCCTTTTTCCAGCACCTTTTTTAATTGGAGCGAACTTTTCACCAGTATAATCCAAGGGTTGGCAATTACCGTGGGTGTGCTTACTGTCTATCAAATTGCCATACAAAGCAATGCAAATGAAGCCGTGACGCGAACTATGGTCTTTACCACACTTATAACTGCAAATATTGCTTTAACATTCGTAAACCGATCATTTATTTATTCCATTTTTACCACTTTTCAATATAAAAACAACTTGGTGCCGATTATCATAGGTATTACTATTGCAATTACTTTATCGCTTCTGTTTGTGCCGCCGTTTACTAAATTCTTTGAATTTGAGAGGCTTGACATAAACCTAATTGGCATCAGCGTGGGTGTAGGCCTAATGAGTGCCCTGTGGTATGAAATTGTAAAATGGTGGAAACGCCAACAAATTTCAAAATAATCTGTTTTTACTTTATGAATAGTTTTAAGTTGTTCATAAACAGGGCTGGACTGATTTTCGTCATTTTTTAAGTCTTTCTGCTACAGTACTTTTAATTAATATTTTTAATTAAACTTTACTGATATGAAAAAGTTCAATTTTTTGGTTTCAATGACAATTTTGTTATTCGCTTTTAACTTGAAAGCGCAAGAAAAATGGTCAGTGGAATTTAGACCAGGCCTCAATTTTCCTACGAGTGATGTGGGTAATACCGATGCCAAGGTAGGTTTTGGTTTCGAACTTACAGGTGCATATAAAATCTTGCCTTATTTGGTTGCTTATGTAGGTTGGGGCTTAAACGAGTTTAAAGGTGAAGATAATTTGCTAAAGGAAGATGTTACCCTCAAGGAAACAGGATATACCTTCGGTTTTCAGATGATACATCCCATAGGCACTTCTTCATTTTCTTACTTAGCACGTGCTGGAGCGATTTATAATCACATAGAAATAGAAAATAACAGTAGCACTTTTAACGCTGATACTGGACACGGATTTGGATGGCAAGTGGCCGCTGGAGTAGATTATGAATTTGCTGCAAATCTCGCGCTGCGCCCAATGCTACGCTACCGTTCACTTTTTAGAGATGTAACTATTGAAAATATTTCTACGGAATTAAAACTGAATTATATCTCATTTGGAATCGGCTTAGTTTGGGAATTTTAGACTGAAATCACGAAAAGTATTTTAAATGAAAATTGCATTTGCCATTTTTCTGTTGCTTCATGGGCTTATTCACTTGATGGGCTTCTTCAAAGCATTTGGTTTTGCTGAAATTCCGCAGCTTTCACAAAAATTTTCAAAACCGGAAGGTCTTTTATGGCTCACGGTTTTTTTAGCTTTTGCAGTTGCGGGAGTTTTATTTCTCATGAAAAGTAACTTTTGGTTTTGGGTGGCCATAGCCGCTGTAGTAGTATCTCAGGTTTTGATTTTTGTGAATTGGCAGGACGTCAAATTTGGCACTTTCGCCAATTTGATCATTATTATTGTAGCTCTATTGGCAATAGCTGGCTGGAATTTTGAAAGAAAATTTAAAAAAGATGTTTTCCAATCTTTTGAAAAGGTTGGCATTTCCGAAGAAATAATTTCTGAAAATGATATTGCCCAGCTTCCCATTCCGGTTCAAAATTATTTGAAGTATGTAGATGTTATCGGCAAGGCAAAAATCAGTAATGCGAAAGCTATTTTTAAAGGGGAAATGCGCGAAAAGGGAAAGGATTGGTTTGCGTTCACTTCGGAACAGTATAATTATTTTGAAGACCCCACGCGCTTGTTTTTTATGAAGGCCAATTTCAAAGGCTTGCCCACCCAAGGCTATCATCGATATAAAGATAGAAAGGCTTCTATGGATATAAAATTGCTTTCCATTTTTCCGGTAGTAAATATTAACGACCCCGAAATGTACAAAACCGAAACCGTAACCTTTTTTAACGATATGTGCCTATTTGCGCCAGCAGCCTTGATTGATGCTAAAATTGAATGGGAAACCATTGATGCACATACGGTAAAAGCAACTTATTCCAATATTGGAGCTCCCATTTCGGCAATATTGTATTTCAACGCAAAAGGGCAATTAATAAATTTTGTTTCGGACGATAGAATGGATGTAAATTCAAAACAGACCATTCCTTTTTCCACACCGGTACATAAATATGGCAAAATCAATGGTTATAATTTACCTGWTGTGGGGGATGCCGTTTATCATTTTCCCGATGGCGATTTTGTTTACGGAAAGTTTTATTTACAGGATGTTCAGTATAATTTGAAAAAATTAAATTGAGGAAATGTCGACTTCAAATAGTAGAAAACTTCTCTTTATAAAAATCGTACATACGGTTATTTGGCTTTTTTTCAATGTGGTGATTTTCTATCTTTTATATGCCGCCATCACAGATAAAATTGATAGTTGGGTGTGGATTTGCATCGGTTTGGTTATTATTGAAGCATTGGTTTTGCTGGCCTTCAAAATGTTTTGTCCGCTCACGGTTCTGGCCCGAAAATATTCCGATTCAACAAGGGACAATTTCGATATTTTTCTCCCCAATTGGTTGGCCAAATACAACAAGCTTATTTACTCTGCAATATTTGGCATTGCAGTTATTATCGTGATTTATCGCTTGGTTTCGGGTTGAAACCCCCGAAGGCTTTAATCTCATCGTCAGTAGGTTAATGATTTATGTCATTTTTTAGGGTATGGGCCTGTGGTATATTTGGGTTTTCCGTGTTTAAGAATGAATATAGCTAATCCCATATTAATCCGTACCAAGTCCTTCTTTGCTGAAATAGGCGATATGGCCTTTTTTGCGGCAAGATTTTTTCGGGAAGCATTCACATCTCCTTTTGAATTTAAAGAACTTCTGCGCCAATGCTATAACATGGGCAACCGTTCCTTTTTTTTGGTGGGAGTTACCGGATTTATTCTGGGCCTGGTTTTTACCCTGCAATCACGGCCAACCTTAATGCAATTTGGTGCACAATCGTGGATGCCTTCAATGGTCAGTATTTCCATCGTCCGTGAAATAGGACCCGTAATAATCGCCCTAATCTGTGCGGGCCGCATCGGCTCGGGTATAGGGGCGGAACTTGGCTCTATGCGCGTTACCGAACAAATAGACGCTATGGAAGTTTCGGGCACAAATCCATTTAAATACCTAGTGGTTACCCGTATTGCGGCCACAACCTTAATGTTACCCTTGCTAATTATTATGGGCGATGCGGTAGCCCTTTTTGGCTCGGCCATAGTTGAAAATTTAAAAGGTGAGGTTTCATATATGCTGTATTTTAATCAGGTTTTTAATGCTCTCAGCTTTAGCGATATAATTCCGGCCACCATAAAATCCTTCTTCTTTGGTTTTGCCATAGGCCTCGTGGGTTGTTATAAGGGTTATAACTGTTCCACGGGAACCGTGGGGGTAGGGGAGGCATCAAATGCGGCCGTTGTATATACCTCTATGCTGCTGTTTGTAATAGATTTTATTGCCGTTTTTGTTACCGACATATTTATTGAAGTATAAATGGATTCTGCGAAAAACATAAAACCCGTTTTGGAATTGAAAAACCTCCATAAAAGTTTTGGAGACAATCACGTATTGAAAGGTTTTAACCTCAAACTTTATGATGGTGAAAACTTAGTGGTGATGGGGAAATCGGGTTCGGGAAAATCGGTAATGGTAAAATGCTTGGTCGGTCTTCTTCAGCCAGATAGCGGAAGTATTAAAATAAAGGATCAGGATATTACCGCAATGGGGCAAAAGGAGCTGGATGTGCTTCGTACCGAAATAGGCTTTCTGTTCCAGGGCAGCGCATTGTACGATAGCATGACCGTTCGGGAAAATTTGGAATTTCCGCTGCGGCGCCATAAGGATAAAATACAAAATTTTCAGGACACCGAAACCCTGGTAAAGGAAGCACTGGAAAATGTGGGCCTGGCAAATGCCATAGATTTAATGCCCTCCGAACTTTCCGGCGGAATGCAGCGGCGGGTGGCCTTGGCCAGAGCGCTCATCCTAAAGCCCCAAATTATTATGTATGACGAGCCAACAACAGGCTTGGACCCAATTACGGCCAAGGAAATTATACAGCTAATGCGGACCATTCAACTAAAATATCATACCTCTTCGCTTATAATTACCCACGATGTGGACTGTGCGCGGGTAATATCGAACCGGATGATTTTGTTGGTGGATGGAATCAATTATGCCGAAGGAACATTTGCGGAACTTTCAAATTCAAAAGATCCGCAAATTCAAGCATTCTTTAAAAACTAATGTTATGGGAAAAACAACTTCACAAAAAGTACGGGTCGGCGTTTTTGTCGTCGTAGGCACAATTCTGCTCGTTGCCGCGCTTTACTTTATAGGTAACCAACAGCACCTGTTCAGTAAAAATATTGAACTCTATGCAACTTTCGGTAATGTAAATGGGCTAACCTTGGGCAACAACGTGCGCTATTCCGGAATAAACGTGGGCACGGTGAGCAAGATTGAAATGATTGAGGAAGGAACCATCACCGTTCAAATGAAGGTGGAGGCCAAGACCTCAAGATTTATAAAAAAGGACGCCATCGCCTCCATTGGTTCAGATGGGTTGGTAGGAAGTATGGTTGTGAATATTATTCCTGGAAAAGCTCAAAATACACAACCTGTAATTGCGGGCGATACCATTCAATCATTCAGTAAAATTGGCGCTGATGATATGCTTTCAACACTAAATACTACCAATGAAAATGCCGCTTTATTGACAGCAGATTTGTTGAAAATAACTAATAAAATTCTAGAAGGCAAAGGTACCTTGGGCGCCTTGGTTACAGATACTTTATTGGCACAGGACTTAAGACAGACGGTGGTAGAGCTCAAAAAAACCACTGCGGGAACTTCGGCTACAATTTTACAAATCAATAAAATTATTTCAAAAGTTAATTATGATGAAAGCGCCGCGGCGGTACTTTTGAGTGATACCGTTGCAGCAAATCAAATAAAAAGTGTTTTTGCTAAGCTTGAAAAATCCAGCGACGATATTAATGAAATAACCAAAAATATGGATGATTACATCATCGAAATTAAATCGGGAAATGGCACCTTGAATTATATTACCCAAAATGCGGTTTTGGTAAAAAATATTGATTCTACAATGATCAACATAAAAGAAGCTGCCGAGAAATTGAATGAAAATATGGAAGCCTTAAAACACAATTTTCTTTTCCGCGGATATTTCAGAAAATTGGAGCGACAGGAAAAGAAGGAAGGTAAGGAAAACTGATTTATATTTGGTATTTTAGTTCTTTAGAAACCAACCAAAAAATTCTTCCATGCTCACGGATTTAAAAGAAAATTTCAACAATATTTTTGAAGAGGCCCTTATTGCTGAAATAAATGAGGTTGGTACATTCAAAGAGGTAAAAGAAGGTGRAAAATTAATAGAGATTGGCGATTACGTTCGCTCCATGCCCTTGCTTATTTCTGGAGCGATAAAAATTTTAAGGGAAGATGATAACGGCGATGAACTGTTGCTATATTTTTTGGAACGGGGCGATACCTGTGCCATGACCTTAACTTGCTGTCTTGGGCAGACAAAAAGTGAAATTCGTGCTATTGCAGAACTTGACACAACCTTGATTATGATTCCCATCCAAAAAATGGAGGAATGGACAGGGAAATATAAAAGTTGGCGCAATTTTGTTTTCCAAAGTTATCACGAACGCCTTACTGAAATGCTTGAGACCATTGATAGCATTGCATTTTTAAAAATGGATGAGCGCTTAGTGAAATACCTTCAGAACAAAAAAAAAGTCACCAATGACCCCTTGATTAATTCCACACATCAGGAAATTGCCTATGAGCTTCACACCTCCCGCGTAGTGGTTTCGCGCTTGTTGAAAAAACTGGAATCTATGGGAAAAATTGAACTTTACAGAAATAGTATTAAAATAGTTTCGCTTTAAAATTTCAAATTTAGCGCGCTATCCTCGAATGGGTTTGGAATGTAACTTTTGTTACTGTCAATAGTGTGTTTTCCCTTTATTTTTGAAGTGTCCACAACTTTATACTCAAAATATGAAACTTTTAGCCACATTATTTTTGATCAGCTTATTAAGTGCCTGCAATACCAATCCTCGCAAGGAATATTTGGCGATTGCTGAAAATATTGAGAACACCGCAACCGAAATAAATCAAGAGCATCCCGGCAAGAAGCTGATGGAAAACAATTGTTATGCCTGCCACAATCCAAAAACCGCTGAAGAAGCAATGATAGCCCCACCAATGATAGCCGTGAAGATGCACTATATAACTGATGAAACTTCAAAAGAAGAATTTATTGAGGCAATGGTGGCGTGGGCCAAGAATCCTTCCGAAGAAAAATCAAAAATGCCGGGCGCTGTCAAGAAATTTGGTTTGATGCCCTATCAATTCTACCCAGAGGAAACTATTGTGCAAATTGCAGATTATATGTTTGATAACCATATAGAAGAGCCCGAATGGTTTGACGCCCACTACAAGCAAATGCACGGCAATCGACCCCAAATGAAAGGTAAAATGCGTCGCGGAATGGGCAATGGTAAAGGGATGGGTAAAAACCAAAATACAAATGCTCAACCTTCTGTAAAGGAGCGCGGCATGCAAATAGCCCAAACCACCAAAGCCGAATTGGGTAAAAACCTTATGGGCCAAATCCAAAAAAACGGGGTAATTGTAGCCCTAGACTTTTGTAATGTCCAAGCTCTGCCTATAACGGACAGTATGGCTACCGTCCATAAAGCATATATTAAGCGCGTTACGGATAAACCGAGAAACCCACAAAACAAGGCCAATGCAGCAGAGCTACAATATCTTGAAAACTTCAAAAAACAAGTAGCTACGGGCGGCGAATTAAATCCCATTATTGTGGAAATGGGCAAGGACACAGAATTTTATTACCCAATCATTACCAATT
Source organism: Aequorivita sp. (assembly GCA_002733915.1). Classification (GTDB taxonomy): domain Bacteria; phylum Bacteroidota; class Bacteroidia; order Flavobacteriales; family Flavobacteriaceae; genus Aequorivita. Next base: position 232,358 of record NVXN01000003.1, on the reverse strand, counting down.
CCATGTGTTTGAAATGCCACGGCACTCCTGGTAAGGAACTTGAAACGCTCACTTTGTCCAAAATTGAGGAATTATACCCAACGGATAAAGCTACCGGTTACGGCGAAAATGAAGTACGTGGCATTTGGAGCTTTCGATTTGAAAACTAGCACATGAATTTTTACGAAACTTTTTGGAACCACAAATACCTAAGTGGTGAAACAGGCTGGGATATTGGCTACGTTTCTACGCCAATAAAGGAATACATCAACCAACTTTCAGATAAAAATTTAAAGATTTTGATCCCCGGCGGCGGCAATTCCTATGAAGCGGAATATCTTTTCAAAAAGGGATTTAAGAATGTTTTTGTGGTTGATATTTCTTCTATTCCGTTAATGAATTTAGCCAAGCGCGTGCCATCATTTCCGAAGGAAAATCTTTTGCATGCAGACTTTTTTGAACTCGAGGATTCCTTCGATCTTATTTTGGAACAGACCTTTTTTTGTGCATTAGCCCCCTCACTTCGCGAAGCTTATGCTAATAAGATGCATCAACTACTTAAACCGGAAGGGAGATTGGTGGGACTTCTTTTCAATATTCCTTTAAATGACGACAAACCGCCTTTTGGTGGAAATAAAGTGGAATATAAAAAGCTTTTTTCAAAAAAATTCAAGATTGAAAAAATGGAGATTGCGTATAATTCTGTTGCTCCTCGGGCGGGAAATGAGCTATTTTTCAGACTTAAAAGGAGATAAGATTTAAATTTTTGTTAGAATTNNWAGCTTCTKMYKAMAGWMTTTSGNMTAKTYYTWWTNNKMMWTTGWANRAAAWTATANGSAWTNTGAWAATNYWWWCNAATYTGRATMMSNGYCYSTTTMASAYWKKTSATWYGSYAWWRTNSWKMSMTGGCAAAATGGCTCTGGTAGATCCTGAAAGAAACCCAATGCAATACTATAAATATGCCGAAGAAAATGGTGCTAAGATAGTTGCCGTTTTTGAAACACACCCACATGCCGATTTTGTGAGCTCACACCTTCAAATTCACAAAGAGACGGGTGCAAAATTGTACTGCAGTGAGAAAACGGGGGCCGATTATCCCCACCATGCTTTTGATGATGGCGATGAGGTAAAAATGGGCAATACCATTTTTAGGGCCATAAACACCCCGGGTCATTCCCCCGATAGCGTGACCATTGTTGCCACGGAAGAAAACAAAACCGCACTGTTTACGGGCGACACGCTCTTTGTGGGAGATGTTGGCCGTCCCGATTTACGCGAAAAAGCAGGACATATGAAAGCTAAACGCGAAGAACTTGCAAAGATGATGTATGATACCATTCAAAATAAATTTACCGATTTGCCCGATACTGCATATGTTTATCCCGCCCACGGCGCAGGCTCTCTCTGCGGAAAGGGAATGAGCGAGGATGCTTCGTCAAGTACGTTGGGCAACGAGCGCATTGGCAATTGGGCATTTAAAAAGCAAACCGAGGAACAATTTGTAAACAACCTGTTGGATTCCCAACCCTTTATTCCACATTACTTTGGTTACAACGTAGATATTAATAAAAATGGTGCAAAAAACTTGCGTTCCGCTCTAGGTAAGATTGATTTCAAAATAGCCGTACATGAACCCAAAAACAATGATTTAATAGTTGATATTAGAGGCGAAGAAGTATTTAAAAAGAATCATCTGCCAGGCAGTATTAATATAATGGCGGTCTCGGAAACATCAAAATTTGAAACCTGGTTGGGTTCCATTGTAAAACCCGAGGAAAAATTTCATATAGTAGTAGATTCAATTGAAAACGCAGAAGAAATTCTTGAACGTACCGCAAAAATTGGGTATGAAACAAATGTATTGTCAGTTATTACTATTGACGATGACGCACATGAAAAATCGGATAGTTTGAACCTGGAAGATTTTAAAAAGAATACTGAAAAATATACAATTGTTGATATTCGCAACGATAGTGAAGTAGCAGAAGGTAAATTTTTTAAAAATGCTATTGCAATTCCATTAAACCAATTGCGTGAAAAAGCAAAAGAAATTCCTACAGATAAACCCATCGTAGTACACTGTGCTGGCGGATACCGCAGTGCGGCAGGATACAGTATTCTTGAAAAAGCGCTAAATAAAAAGAATGTATTTGATTTAAGTGATGATGTAGAGGATTTTAAATAATCACAGTTTNACACCAAAAGCCAAATCGCCAGCATCGCCCAATCCCGGGATAATGTAACCCCGGCTGTTTAGTTTTTCATCCACTGCGGCAATCCAAAGGTGGGTGTTTTCTGGAAAAATATCTTTAATATATGCTATTCCGGGCTTGGCGCCGATAATTGAAAGAATGTGAATTTGCTTAGGTGTGCCGTGGGTTTTAAAAGCTTTAAGCACGTTTTCCAAAGTTTTGCCTGTGGCAAGCATCGGATCCGTTAACAGTAATGTTTTACCTTCAATGGATGGGGATGCCAGATAATTTACAATAACTTCAAAATCATAACCGCCCTCCGGATGGTGCCTATATGCTGAAATGTAAGCATTTTCAGCCTTGTCAAAAAAACTTATAACACCTGTGTGGAGCGGCAGAGCGGCTCTTAAAATGGAGCAGACCACTAAGTCCGTTTCAGGTACGTTCATTTCCTTTTCCCCCAAAGGGGTTTTAACAATTTCCTTTTTATACTGCAAGGTTTTRMTMAKSWMAWRAYWGWGGMTKWMMMYAATNNGCNCARWATTWWTGCSGNNWAWYKCANTKGAANCYTKYTRKAKRGACACATCACGCATTTCCAAGATAAACTGGTTGAGAATGGATTTTTCGTTGCTGAAGTCGTGGACAATCATGATCTAATGGAGTTTATACGAAGTTATAATTTCTTACCGAYGAATAGAAAAATTCAATAGATATAATTTGCTGTGTAACAAAAGTTACTGATTTTTTTAATAATTAGAATCATTTTTGACTATTCTAATTATTTCATACTATATGATTCCGGTCATGGTCTTATTAAATCACAAGGGCTTTATGGGCAATATGGGCGCAGCGTGTATTGCCTCTGCGGGCTTCGGAATGACAAAGGGCAATGGGGTAAGTATAACCACTTTCCCAATTGTTCTAGATTATAAAAAATACCCGGACACCATGGGAAGAAAGTTAGGTAAGACTTTTGGTGAAATAGGTCTTGCGGGCCACTGGCTCAAACTTGCATTGCATTATACATTTATTTACCAAGCCAAAATGAAACCTTTTTGGTATTTAATTCCAGAATAAAATCTATACTCATGATTAAAAGAATATCAAAATTCAAACGCTTTGTGATGATGAACCCCATCATACAATTTTTTAAATTTATCTTTTTGAGCATTAAAGTATTGCTCATAGTGGCTGGAGCTCATGGCGGAACCCGAAAAGCTGGATACTAAACTGACGCTCCTCATAAATTATATGAAAAAGAATACATATTTTTGAATCTAATTGAAAACAATTTTCGCCATATCGTTTTCCTTACTTGTCGTTTTCCAAAGCGTAGGCCTTGGTATGGCTGATGTTTTGCTGCTTGGACGTTTTGTAAAGCACGCTGAATACCATTCTGAAAATTATGGAGATGACTTCTTCACTTTTGTGAAAAAACATTACGGTTCCCTAAAAAAGGAACATCAACAAAATCATAATGAGGATGATCAGGAGCATCAAGAACTCCCTTTTCAGCATATTTCCTGTCACCACGCGTTAACCGATGTGTGGCTAGTTCCCTTTGAAATTTCTATTGTAAAAGTGGAAATAAATGCATTGCAACCACACGTCTTCCACTATCAAAATTTATATTCTTCTCTTGAAAAATTCGCTATTTTTCAGCCACCTAAGTTTGCATAACTAAACAGACCTTTCTCGGAAATAATTATTTCCAATTTCATCTACGGTCACAATGTCCCGTTTTCACAGCGGTCAAAATCATTTTTTTATTTCGTTTTTCAACAATTTTAAGTTGAAGAATACAAACGTATAATTTAGTTATGTTAACAAGAATCATTCAATTCAGTATAAAAAACAAATTGCTCATCGGGCTCTTTACGTTACTGCTTATAGGCTTTGGGGTGTATTCGCTCACACAGCTATCCATAGGCGCCGTACCCGATGTGACCAACAATCAAGTACAGGTTATTACAACTTCGCGCAATCTTTCCACCCAGGATATGGAGCAATTTATTACCTATCCCGTAGAACTGGAAATGGCAAATTTACCAGGAGTAAAGGAAATTCGCTCGGTTTCAAAATTTGGCCTGTCAGTGGTTACCATCGTTTTTGAGGAAAATCTGGGCACGTATTTGCCACGCCAACTCATAGCCGAAAAAATCCAGGCAGCCACCGAGAATATTCCCGAAGGTTTTGGCACCCCGCAAATGGGGCCTATAACCACAGGATTGGGAGAAATATACCAATATATTCTCGATGTAAAACCTGAGTTTAAGGATACCTATTCCATCACAGAATTACGTACAATCCAAGATTGGATCGTGAAACGGCAGCTCTCCGGAATTCCTGGGGTAGTAGAAGTGAACACTTGGGGCGGACATTTAAAACAATATGAGGTTGCTATAAATACAAACAAGCTAAATGCAATGAATATCACTGCCCAAGAGGTGTTCACAGCATTGGAAAAAAACAATAGTATTTCGGGCGGCGGTTATATTGAAAGGGAAAATCAAGCTTATTTCATCCGCGGAGAAGGCTTGGCGGCTTCCTTGCAAGATATAGGGAATATCGTGGTAAAAAATGAAAATGGCTTCCCTATTTATATGAAGGATATCGCAAAAGTGCAATTCGGAAGCGCCCCTCGTTTTGGCGCGATTACCGGAAACGGTGAAGGCGAAAAAATCCTCGGACAAGTAATGATGCTGAAGGACGGCAACTCAAACCAAGTAATTAAAGCCGTTAAGGAGCGCGTTGCTAATATTTCCGAATCGCTGCCAGAAGGGGTTTATATCAACCCCGTTTTGGACCGTAGCGTTCTCATTGGCAAAACCACTTTTACCATAGCGGAAAATCTCATTCTTGGGGTGCTTATTGTAATCTTTGTAGTGGTGCTCTTATTAGGAAATCTCAGGTCTGGCCTTGTCGTTGCATCTGTGATTCCACTATCCTTACTTTTCACACTCTCGCTGATGTATCTTGTGGGCGTAGATGCAAATTTGATGAGCCTTGGGGCAATTGACTTTGGGATAATAATTGACGGAGCGGTAATTATTGTTGAATTTGTAGCATTTCAGATAAGTAAGAACGCAACCAAACTGAACACTTTTTCTTCGGAAGAAAAGCAATTGGCAAAAGATAAGCTCACCGTAAAAAGTGCTTCGAAAATGATGAATTCCGCCATTTTCGGACAGCTCATTATTTTAATTGTTTTCATCCCAATCCTTTCGCTTAGCGGGGTAGAAGGCAAAATGTTTAGACCTATGGCGCTTACATTCAGTTTTGCACTTATTGGAGCCATGGTGCTTTGTTTTACATACGTTCCCGTAGCTGCATCTCTATTTTTAAAACCTACGGAAACTTCAAAAAGAAATATTTCAGTTCAAATTATGGCTTTCCTGAACCGTTTTTACGAGCCAAGTATTCGTTGGGCATTGAGTGCTAAAAAGCTAGTCTTAGGAATGGCAATACTTATTTTGGCAGCAACTGTATATCTTTTTACAACCATGGGAGGCGAATTTGTACCAACTTTGGACGAAGGCGATTTTGTAATCCAACCGGTACTTAAAACCGGTACTTCTCTCAAAAATACCATAGCAATTACAACGCAGATTGAAGAAATTCTGATTGAAAACTTCCCCGAAGTAGATCAGGTAGTCAGCCGTATTGGAGCCGCCGAAGTGCCCACAGACCCTATGTCTATGGAAGAGAGCGATATAATAGTTACCCTTAAACCCAAAGACGAGTGGGTGTCGGCCACTAGCAAAAATGAACTTGCCAATAAATTTAAGGATGCCTTGGCAGTAATCCCTGGGGTGGAGGTGGAATTTACCCAACCCATAGAAATGCGCTTCAATGAACTGATTACAGGTGTTCGTGCAGATATTGCCATCAAGATTTTTGGGGAAGATCTCGACGTATTAAATCGTAAAGCAAACGAAATTAAAAGTCTTGTTGAAAATGTGGAAGGCGCCGATGATATTACCGTGGAAAAGGTAGTAGGCCTGCCAGAGATGAATGTAAATTTTGACCGGACAAAAATCGCCCGTTATGGACTCAACATTGAAGATTTAAATGAGATGATAGCCATGGGGTTTGCCGGCAAATCTTTGGGAAGCATTTTTGAGGGTGAAAAACGTTTTGATCTTGTGGTCCGTTTGGATGAAAATAACCGTCGCGACCTTTCAAGCCTTCAAAATCTATATGTAGATACCCCTTCTGGTGAAAAAGTTCCGTTGCGCGAGCTTGCAGATATAAAATACACAAAGGGCGCGGCAAAAATATCAAGGGATGATACCAAACGTCGCATTGTCGTGGGTATAAATGTTCGTAGCCGCGATCTACAAAGCGTGGTGGACGATGTTCAAAAATTGATTGATGAAAACATACAACTTCCCGTAGGTTATTCCATAGATTATGGGGGGCAATTCGAAAATCTACAAAGCGCTAAAACCAGACTGATGTTAGCAGTTCCCGTAGCCTTGTTGTTGATTTTCTTCCTACTTTATTTCGCATTCAATTCCATAAAGGAAGCCTTAATGATCTATTCGGCCATTCCTTTGGCAGCGGTTGGCGGGATATTGTTGCTCTGGTTACGCGATATGCCATTCAGTATATCGGCAGGGGTTGGTTTTATAGCCCTTTTCGGAATCGCTGTCCTCAACGGAATTGTTTTAATAGAACACTTTAAAGAATTAAAAAAAGAAGGAATGACAGATAAAAAAGAACGCATCATTTTAGGTGCAAAAAATCGTTTGCGGGCTGTTTTGCTTACTGCTGCCGCAGCCGCACTTGGTTTTTTGCCAATGGCGATTTCTACTAATGCAGGGGCGGAAGTACAAAGACCCTTGGCTACTGTGGTTATTGGCGGTTTGGTTACTGCCACGCTTTTAACCTTGATTGTTTTGCCGGTGCTGTATTCCATTTTTGATTCCGACAAGAAATCAATCCGTTTAAAAAGAAAAGGAAACAAGCTACCTGTTGCAGTAATAATTTTTATGCTAAGTTTTTCAGGACTGGCTCAGCAAAGCCCTAAAACCTTAAATGATTTACAGCAAGTGGCTTTGGAAAACAATTCGGGATTGAAAGCTGCTTCACTTCAGAAAGCGGAAGCAAATGCCTTGATAGGTAGTGCTTTCAATTTTGATAAAACAACGGTTTTTTATGAATATGACGAAAATAATTTGGCACCCAACAATGAACCGCTTGAAGTATTTGGCGTGCAGCAGGGCTTTCTTTTTCCCACGGTTTACTTCGCTGAAAAAAATGTAAACCAGCGGCAGTTTGAAATGCAGAGCAGCCAATTTGAACTTCAAAAGCGCAAAACGGAAGCTTTAGTTGCCGCAGCATATTATCAATTTCAGTTTGAGAAAAATAAAGAACGCGTCTATTATAGTCTGGACAGTCTTTATCAAAACTTTGCCCGCGCTGCCCACCGGCGTTTTGAACTGGGGGAAACCAATTACTTGGAAAAAATAACCGCCCGCGCCAAACAGCGGCAGTTGGAAACCAATTACAGGCAGAGTAGGGAAGAGGTGCAGATTGCAATGGAACGCTTAAAGGCAGCTGTTCAATCAAATGACAGTTTGGTCATTTCGCAACAACCCTTGGAGAAATTAGAACTTTCGCTGGCTACTATGGAAGCACATCCAGCAATAGATTACTATAATAACAGGACCGATTTTTTTGAGGCAAAACGCAGTCTGGAAAAACAGCTTTTGCTTCCCGATATCAGTCTTTCGTATTCTTTGGGAAGCAATTCGGGCTTGAGCCAAAATCTCCATGCCTATCAAGTTGGGCTTAAAATTCCATTGCTTTTCAGCGGAAATGCTTCAAGAATCAAAGCTTCCAAAATTGCTKYTKMWGYKMGSMWKYRWYWRGCTNAWGAWYAWWWWRYMMATCWYWSKTMKYGAAANRMTCAAWWKCTNAMYSAGMWTTCAAMKWAYGKKGAANCCMTYSRMYAWYAWRWGAAWSMGSSAAWRAYTYTYTNMRAGKMMRYMCTAAAAGCAGCAAATAGCGGTTTCAAAAATGGAGAAATAGATTTTTTTCAATACATACAAAGCCTTGAAAACGCTTATGAGATTGAGCTCCAATATCTCGAAAATCTCAACAATTACAATCAGGCGGTCATCGCCCTCAATTATTTAATATTATAAAAACATTCGTTATGAGTTATATAAAATCACTTTTGTTGCTTTCCGTTTTGGTTTTGGCAGCCTGCAACAATTCAAAATCAGAAGAAGCTCCTGTTGAAATGACGTCGGAAAAAAACAATTCAGGAATTATCCATCTTTCAAAAGCACAGTTTGAAAACGCAAAAATGGAGGTGGGGCAACTTTCCGAAAAACCTTTTGCCCAAACGGTTCAAACCAGCGGTATGATTGACGTGCCGCCACAGAATAAGGCGGTGATAAGTGCCTTTGCGGGAGGATATATCAAAAATACCCCATTATTGGTGGGCAATAAAGTTTCCAAAGGACAACGGTTGGTAACCCTTGAAAATCCTGAGTTTATAACCATGCAACAGAATTATTTGGAGACTGCCGAGCAACTTTCCTATTTAAAATCGGAGTACGAACGGCAGAAAATTATGTTTGATGAAAAAATCACTTCCCAAAAAAGCTTTCTAAAGGCCGAAAGCGAKTACAGATCAAACTTGGCTCGCTATAACAGTTTGAAGAAAAACCTTGAAATGCTAAACATAAATCCTGCATCGGTGCAGGCTGGCAATATTATGTCAGCAGTAAATATCTACAGCCCCATTGACGGCAACGTGACCCAGGTATTTGTGAATACGGGCACCTACGTCTCGCCGGCCGATAAGATTATGGAAATTATGAACACCGACCATATTCACTTGGAATTAAAGGTTTTTGAAAAAGATCTCCTACAGCTTAAAAAAGGACAGGAAATACTTTTTACGGTACCAGAGGCTTCTAAAGAAATATTCAACGGTGAAGTGCATTTGGTTGGGACTTCCATTGACCCCAATACCCGCATTGCCATGGTGCACGGGCACATAGACGAAAAGGACGAGCACAACTTTACCGCCGGCATGTTTGTGGAGGCACAGATTGTTACGGGCACCACAGACCAATGGGCGCTTCCGGAAAACGCCGTGGTGGAAATGGAAGGTAAAAACTACATTTTAAAGATTGAAAACGAGAATGCAGAAGAATTGGAAATTCTTCCCGTGGAAGTAGAAATTGGAGCGACTTACAATGGCTTCACGGCGATTGAGAAATCTGAGAAATTTAAACCTGAAACTAAGTTTTTAATCAAAGGTGCATTTGTGCTCTTACAGGAAGATGCTGGTGGCGGGCATGGTCATTAAGGAACTACAGGCGTCATTGCGAGCGCAGCGAAGCAATCTCTTTGGGTACAGGTGATACCATGGTTATGGGCATTTCCTCCGGACAGATTAACTGCGTTCAATCTTCTATTTGCTTCAGTCGCTCCTTAGGTCGCTGCTTTGCATTGACGGCTCACTGTTTGCTTCAGTCGCCACAAAAAAACCATCGTTTCCTTGCTTTTGGTATAAGGGCATAAAAATATATGCATCCCATTTACTGTAAACGGGTTTCCCGTTTTGATATGCTAAAAGCTCGCCTTTTTCTATAGGCTGAAAATTACTGTAGCCGGCTTCCATCCTAAATTCATCCTCGGGTGTTAAGCCATGTCTGTAGCTTATTTCAAAAGTCTTTTGTTTCTTTTTGTTATCAAGGAGCATGGCGGCTGCTTCGGGATAGTGGCTAAGTTTTTCTAGGTCCAATTCACAAGCATTTAGAAGGGCTAACCAAATAATCCCCTCATGGTTCATTTCCGCCACTTTGCTTTCGTGTTGGCCTCCTTCAAATACAAAGCCTGTTAAACCAATTCTACTTTCATAATGATCTATACAACCCAATACGATATCGGAAAACCCACGTATTATGTGGGTAGGAAATTGATGCGCCCACACATCATTGTCGTTTACCTCTTGCACCGATATGTAGGGCGCACTGGCAGAGGAAGTAGTATGACAGTCTAGAAAATACCGCTTGGTAAATACTTCTTCGGGATATTGATTGAGAATTTCAATAATCTCAAACATTTCTTTCTTTTCGTGACTGTCTATAATTTTATTCTTAATATTTTCAACGGTCCAGGTTCGGTTAAGGTCTTCATCAATAAAGCGTACCCCTTGCTGCAGGGCTGCTCTATTTCCAGATACGCCAATTACCCTGCCTTTTATCTTTGGTTTTTCAGCTTCCAATATTTCAAATACTTTCTGAAGTGCCCTTAGGCCACTGGGTTCATTTCCATGTATTCCTGCGGTTATAAATAACAAGGGGCCATCAAGTCCACAACTGTAGGTTCCGATAACCCTAGGTATTTCAATATTTGTCTTTTTATCATTATTCATTACACGATGTGCATTACATATTAAAAATTTTATATTACAAGGTATACAGTAGTAATTAATCCATGGTAGCCAACTCTTTATTGGTCAAGCTATTTTTATAATATTTTTTATACTCTATTTTACGCTCAATAGCCGCTACAACGGTATCTGTAAAGGCAGGAAGTTTAATATCTTCGCAATAGTCCAAACCTCCCGGACTTAAAACGTTTATCTCTATTAATTTATCATTCACAATATCAAGACCCACAAAAAAGAGTCCGTCTCTAATTAATTTTGGCGCCGTTAGTGAAACAATTTTTTCTATTTCAGGGGTAAGTTTGGCCTTTTTTGCCTTAGCGCCCAGGGCAAGGTTGMTWYTRRACNSTGANACYRTCATTATTTACTCTTCTAATAATGGCTTTTTCCCCATCTTCTTCCAGTATTTTTCCGTTCATAAGAATAACTCTTACATCGCCCTTACTCACTTCAGGAAGAAACTCTTGGGCAATTATATAGCCTTTGGCGCTAATGGTATCTACTATCTGATTGAGGTTTTTCTTGTCCTCATCAATCAAATACACATCTTGACCGCCAGAACCTTCCAATGGTTTTAGCACCATTTTTTTACCCATTCTTTCCCAGAACTTTAACAGGTCTTCCTTATTCCTGGTGATTAGACTGTCCGGTTTTATTTCAGAAGGCAGTTCTTCAAAATAAAGTTTGTCGATAAAGGCGTGGCTCATGGCAAATGCATCATTAAGTACCAACACGCCACTTTGTTGTATCATTCTCGCAAAGGCAATTCCGCTATGCTCGGCCCAATGTCTGTCTGAAGTTTCCTCTGTAGGATTGTTTCTTAAAAACACTACGTCCATATCTGTACTTGGTACAGCCTTAGCTTTTAGTTTGTCGTCCTGCACTTGTTCCCAGAATTCTTCTACCGTTTCCCCTTTTACCGAAGCGGGTATTCTTTTACAGCGCAACATTATGTTTTTATCACGTTGAAAAATAAAGTCGCCAACGCTCATTACATACACGGTATGGCCACGCTCGTGCGCTTTTTTCAATATGACCACCGAAGTCCCGCAAGCCTCGGTTTTAATATCACTGATTACAAAACATATTTTCATATTTATATAAGTTTAGAGAGGGAAACCCCTTGTTTAAGTTTATCTATTCGTTGTTCAAAATCTTTTTGTTGCAGGTATCTTGGTTTTAATTTTGGGGCCTGCAGTAATCCCCGGGCAGATAAATCTGTAATCATCGGTACGTGCTTCAGCGCAAATTTTCCTGCCAGCAGAAATTCCAAATTCCCCCCTTCCATAAGATACTCACGCAGTTGAACCAGGCCTTTTAAGTAAATAATATCCTTTAAAAATCCACCACCCTGAAACATTCTGGAAGTAATATTAAAAGCGTTTTCTTTTGAAAAATTATGGGTACTATAGAGCAGATTGAAGACTTCTTTAAACTCCGCATTCTCCATAAGTGCCGCTCCAGCCACTACACGTCCAGCCAACATCCGCAGACGATTGGCGGAAAGACTCCCTATTAAATATTCAGAAAGTACGGCAATGCCTTCCTGTAAGGGGTCGTAATCTGCAAAGCCTACGCCTAACTGACTTAAGGGCTGTTGCTTGCCGTTGTAGTGGGTAAGGGCGTGGGTGCCTATTTCATGCTGTATCAATGCCTGTGCCTCCTGATGCGTTAATGTATAATCGGCCGGCAGATAGAGTTCTCCATTACTTACCATCATAACATTCACATCCTTGCGTATATGGACTTTAGATTGAAAATTGGCATCTTGTTGCTTAAAGAACTCAAATTCAGCTTCCGCCATTTTAGCAAATGCTTTTGCATCCAATAATTCTGCATTTTTATTTTGAATGTCTTCGGGTATGTTTTGAAGTATTAATTCTGCTTCGGTTACTATGTTTTTATCCAGCCCTTTATAGAGCCTCACACTGCTGTAAAAAAAGTTTTTAGAGCCCCGTTCCTTCAGCATAGTTAGCTGTTGATCCAATTCTTCCCGCTTTTCGTGGAAAAGGTAAGAGAGCGCGGGATCATCTATTTGGTCTATTTCTAGGTTGTATAGTTTCCTTTTGAGAATATCCGGATCAATGGGGAGGAGGCGATAGTGATATTCTTCTACCTTTTTAAAATTACTTTCAAAAAAACTGTTTCGAATACTCTGTATGTTTACGGGCGCCACCAACAGTAAAAATTGATAGCTGTTTTCTATCTGTGTAAGCTCACGGTCCATTCTAAACACTTCCTTATGGATTTTCCGTTTTCCCAAAGCGTAATAACTGGCCAATTTACTGGAAGTCTGTACCCGTATAAATTCAAAAACCGATTGCTGAATAGCCTTAGCCACGCTCTCTTGGAATTGTCTAAAATAAAGTGGATATACCTCACCCTCGCCATCACGAAATACGGGGGGTACTTCTAAACCTATTAGGGTTCCACCGCAGTCTTTTATCTCTTCTATACTCATTAAGGCAGACTCGTTTTTTTGCTGCCGTTGTTTGGTTTGCTCTATCCTAGCATCTAACTTTTCGCCATAGGTTGTACCTTGAATTTTTTCAAGTGCCTTGCGAAGTACGTCCAAGGAAACCGGCAGTTTGTGCGAAGGTCCACGAATCACGAATTCGGTACTGCTTTCAGGCCCACTGTATATTTCCATAAGAAAAAAACTACCAAAACGGGCGCTCATCCTTTCGGTAAGTTGACTTATAATTTCACGGGAATACTCAAAATTATCTTCCCCAATAATCAGGTAGCTGGCTCCTGTTCGTGCTAGCCGTAAAGTTGCTTTGTCGTGGGGGCGTTTCCTATAAATGAGAAGAAAAGGCACATCGTGCTCCAAAAACAAAAAACCGCCATTTGGAAGACTCTTTACGGTACGTTGCCCGTCTGCAAGTTCTCCTATCAGTTCTTCTTTGTCCGTCACGGCAGTTGCCTTCATGAGTTTAATTTTTTCTCGCTTTTTATTCTTTTGTTGATGGGAATATATAAAAACCCAAGTGTAGCCATCTTGTTTTTAATATTATTWAWCAAGKMAYBMKKWMWKNNTNNYMRVWKKSRNWASRNHVMBKHRMWSYWHMVDSRDVHWKYNNNKBWCANNRMWSWYCHMMRRKRMMRKWYTYYKYTCANNGRACWMKWTRTTTAAAAGGGGTGAGACGGTTTTTAATGCAAAGGTGGTTGGAAATATCCCCCTTATAGGGAAGTTTAATCTTATTCCTCGGAATCATCTATCTTTCCCTCCCTTTTATCCTTCCTATATTCTTTTTCCTGATTGGCATTGTTTTTTTCAGGATCAATGGGACGTTGCTCTGGTCTTGTGGGATCTTTTCTGTTTTCCATAATTATTTGTTTTAATAGGTGCTTGTGAATTATTACCTCAATCCAATTTTATAAATATGCTTAAAGCGGAGTCTGGGCTTTTTCATAAATAAGCTTTTTGTCTTTCAATTCATTCCAAAACGCTGCCGGGATTTTTATATTTAAGGCTTTTACATTATCCTGCACCTGTTCTATTTTGCTTGCCCCGGGAATAATGGACGCAAACTCGTCAGCCGCCAAAACAAAATGCATTGCGGCGGTTATTATATCAATATCGTGCTTTTTGGCAATGGCTGCAATTTTTTCACGTTTTTCTGCCATTCCCTTCGGTATGGTAGGCTTGTAGTTATAACGCTCCCTGCCCGCTATATAACCAGAATTGTAGCCTGCGCCTGACACTAGTTTTACTCCATGTTTTTTTACTTCGGGCAACAAGCGATCTACAGCCTCCTCGTGTTCCAGTATGGAGTATTGGGTGGCAGACAGGCAAATATCGGGATCGGCAGCTTCCATACAATCCAAGATAGGGCGTATTTTGTTAACCCCCATTCCCCAAGCTTTTATGATGCCTTGAGAGCGGTAATCGGAAAGCACCTTGAACGCTCCTTTTTTGGCTATTTCCATATGATACTCGTAGCGATCGCCCACTTGGTCCTCAGAAAGGTCGTGTACATATACAATGTCAATGGCATCAAGCCCCGTTCTTTTTAGACTATCTTCTATTGATTTCTTTGTGGCATCTGCAGAATAGTCGTGATAATAATCAAAAGCCAGCGGATTTTCCCACATGGTTGGCGGTACCTCTTCCTTGGGTACTTCCTTGAAAAGTCGCCCCACTTTGGTAGAAAACAAAAATTCAGATCTATTCTGTTTGCTTAGAAAATCCCCAAACCGGCGCTCGCTTTTGGTAAGCCCGTACCAAGGGGAGGTATCGTAATAGCGAATGCCCAAATCCCAGGCCTGTTGCAGAATGTTTTGGGCCTGTTCCTCTGTAATATTTTCAAAGCCTGTACCAATGGCCACGCCACCTAGCCCCAGTTTGTGTTTCTCTTTCATTTTCAGTTTTTCCATAGTTATAACTTTTATCTTCTAAAATAAAGATTCTGTTTTTTTCTGACAGTTAAGGAAAGGTTATAATCGGGAATCGGGAATCGTGAATCGTGAATAGTGAATGGTGAATGGTGAATTGTGAATGGTGAATTGTGAATGGTGAATGGTGAATGGTGAATGGTGAATGGTGAATTGTGAATTGTGAGTTGTGATTCGTGAATCGTAGGCTTTAAGCTTTAGGCTGTATGTTAGAAGGTTGAAGCTTTGATACATTTATGCTGTAAAACCATAGGGAAATAATACCCGATGGCGCTTACTGAAACTACCACAACCGGGACGGATTTCACTCTTTACCTCATAACAATGGGGGCGATAATACCGTATAGTTGACGGGCCGTAAACCTATGGTTTTTTCCTCTCAGGTTTTTATCAATCTTTAACGAACTGCTTATTCCAAATGTTATCTCCATCTGTAATTATGCACAAATAGTTGCCGGCCGTTAACGCTGAAAGATCAATGCTGGCGGATGCAATTCGGTCTAGGGAGCTATTAAAAACTTTTCTCCCAGTTATGTCATATACAGTTATTGATTGCAGTGGCAGATGGGACGGATTTTCAATTTGCAACAAGTCCGATACGGGAATTGGATATAGCATAATATCCTGTTCGGTTATGGGAACCGCCTGGTTGCTGAGTATACTATTGGTGATTCGAACAAAACTGCCTACGGAATGGGTATCATACTCGGTAAAAAGTCCGCCGGTAATCAACTTTCCGTCCGCTTGCAGGGCATTGGTAATTCCAATCTGCATTGAACCTAATAGGCCTTCGCCTGGATTAAAGGAACTGTCCAGACTTCCATCGGGTGCTAAACGAACGATGCCACTGTGTTCAGTTCCATCATACGATGGGAAAACCCCGGTGGCAAAACTGTAATCGCCTTCAAGCATCAGGAAATCATAAATTATGCCTTGGGTGCCGCTTCCCGGGTTGAAGGAAACATCTAGGCTGCCATTCGGTTCTAGCCGAGCAATGCGTGGCACTGGGGTGCCGTTAAAGATATTTAGGAACCCACCTATCAATAGCTTTCCGTCCGATTGTAGGCCGATCGCCCGGATTTCCTCATCGGCGCCGGTTCCGATATCAAAGGAAGCATCTAAGGAACCGTCTGTGTTAAGACGAGCAATGCGGTTTCGTTCCGTGCCGTCATAATGGGTAAAATAACCTCCTATCACCACCTTGCCATCGTCTTGCAGAACCCCCACCAACACCTCATTATCGGTGCCTGTGCCAGTATTAAAGGAAGCATCAATGGTGCCATCTGTATTTAGGCGCACAATGCCTTTGTAGGGTTGGGAATTGTATTCCTCAAAATAGCCGTAAAGAATTATCTTTCCATCGGGCTGCAGCAAAACCCCATATATACTATCATCCGCGGCATTGGCGGTATTAAAGTCGGTATCCAAAGTTCCGTCAGCGAGCAACCTTACTACACTCTGGACTGGCTGGCCATTGTAATCGGTAAATTGACCCGCCACAATTATTTTTCCATCGGGTTGTACCGCCAAGGCGTATATATCATTATTAAATCCGGTACCGGTAGCAAAGGTGTTGTCCAGCGTGCCATCATTGTTTAAGCGAACAAGATTGGAGACGGGCGTGTTATTGTAGAGGCTAAACTCACCACCAGCCATTATTTTTTGGTTCGGCAGAACTTTTATGGCATACACAAAGCCGGAAAAACCTGAACCTTGATTAAGTGAGGGGTCATAGGTGCCGTCTTGTGCGTTGGTTGTAAGGGAAAAGGAAAGTAAAAGGGAAAAAAGTATCAATAGTGTTTTCATGCGATGCGTTTTAAGTAATTACTTTTTTATACCATCGAAGCACGGCAGGAAATGTCATCAGTTTTTTTTGAGTATTGAGTATTGAGTGTTGAGAATGTGTAATTGTTTAATCGGGATTCGTGAATCGTGAATGGTGAATCGTGATTCGTGAATGGTGAATGGTGAATGGTGAATCGTGAATTGTGGAATTGGGGAATTGTGAAACGTTAGGCTTGTCACAACCCACTGCCGTGGAACTGTTAAATATGTAGTTATAGATCTAGCTCGATCACGTTGTACAACAGACTTTTTGAAATAAGTTGGGCAAAGTTGGTGCAGTCACTTTTGGCAAGTATATTTTTCCGGTGGGTTTTTACGGTATTTGGGGAAAGGTGAAGATTTTCGGCAATCTCTTTTGTGTTATGCCCTTGTGCAATGGCAGTAATAACCTCTTTTTCGCGAGGGGTAAACAAGCTGGTAAATGCAGTATCATCTATTTTTTTAGGGGGACTAAAAACTTCCTTGTCCAAGGGTAGATTATAATATGATTTGCCACCGTGCAGGTGAATGAAGGAGAGCGTGTCAGTCTTTGTGGTTCTTAAATGTGTAATATCGGTATGCACTGTAAATACATGCTCCACATCATTATTTTCCGATAATGTTAGGGTGGTACACTGCATAATCATAGTACGGTGCTTTCCTTTATGGTCCACCATTTTGTAGGGATATAGTATTTTATAATCCAACAGTTCATCAGGTCTTAAAAAGTTCACAAAAAAGTCCTTGATTATGCGTTCTTTCTTCTGTATAAGTTCAATCTCTTCGGGCAAGGCCTGTTGCAAAAGTTGCAACATATTAACATCTCCCGGCGCTATGCCCGTAAAATCAGTCACTGAATCGGAAATAAAATCAAGCTCCAGGTTGTGCATGTTTAGCACATAATAATACGATTCGCCCATGGTGAAAAAGGTAGCAAATCTATGCAGCTGCTCTTTTGTGGTGTATTCCTTATAGTTTTTTATTTTATTCGAGTATTCTGATTGCCAGAAGTTTACTACCTCTTTAAAATTTTGGGACATGATTTTTGGTGCTATCTATAGGTAACAATGTAAAATCGGAATTCTATTAAGAATCGATTTTCCGGTAAAAAAATAGAAATCCTTTAGCAAAAAACCTAACAGAATTACACTTTTTAGTAACATAATTTCAAAATTATGGGCTAAAAAAACCTGTGGTTTGAAGCACAACCTTAGTAAAAAAAGCAAATAATATCCCCAAAAAGGGGTATTGACTTTGCCTAAAAAATCCTGTTTGTTTGTAAGAGATAAAAAAGAATACCATGTTCAAGATTAAATTTTCTATAGTATGTATGTTTACTGCCCTTATAATGGCCGGCTGTTCCGACGATACTGATGAGGCTTCAGATCCAGAAAATTCCTGTGAGAATAGCGGGCTCCGAATAGAATCAATARAAATTGAGGAAAACATGGCCACCGCCACGGCTACCGGCGGTACGCCGCCCTATGAATATGAGTGGAGTGACGGTACCCAAGGGAATGTATTTATTGGTTGGGCTGGCACCTATGYGTTAACCGTAACCGATAGTAAGGGGTGTACGGCCAGTAATGAGGCTTTGCTAGAAGGGGTTTATAACTTTGCTGGCACGTGGGAAATGGTAGTGTTTCAGAATGATGTTCCCGTAGGCGAGTATGTGGAACATTATAGTACAGATTGCCCAGATATTGTAGTTAATAAAACCTCCATGAGCGGCAGCTATGAATTTCAATTGGGGGAATATGAGGCTTTGTTTGAATATAGCATAACAGACAGCACCATTAATACTAACATTGAGTATAACGCAGATTGCGAGATTGTATCTGATTTGCCCGATACCGAGACCGAAAATACTGAAACGGGAGARSKKGWWGTTTACTTTGATGGTAGCGATTTTGTATTGAACTACTTTAATGGCGGGGAAGAAACCGTGATTATTTTAGGCCAGGACAGGATAAAAATCGCAGATGAGGAATACCAGCGATTGTAACTAGCTAACCCCTCAATTTACACCCACAAATTCGTTTAGGACTTGTGGGTTTTTTTGTATTTCATATGACCAATGAGCAAACAGCGTGCCCTGAGCGAAGTCGAAGGGTCATTGCGAGCGCAGCGAAGCAATCTCCCCTTGCCGTCATTGCGAGGCCGATAGGCCGTGGCAATCTTTTGAGACTGCTTGTAACATCCCCCTAACCCCCTTCAAAGGGGGGATGAGCTTGACTACACCTAGGCAAATTAACTGGGTTGAATCTTCGATTTGCTTCACTTCGACAAGCTCAGTACAGGCAGTCGCTCCTTGGGTCGCTCCTTTGCAATGACGTTTCCAATGATGTGCAAAATCGTCATTGCGAGGCCGATAGGCCGTGGCAATCTTTTGAGGCTGCTTGTAACATCCCCCTAACCCCCTTCAAAGGGGGGATGAGCTTGACTACACCTAGGCAAATTAACTACGTTGAATCTTCGATTTGCTTCACTTCTACAAGCTCAGTACAGGCAGTCGCTCCTTGGGTCGCTCCTTTGCAATGACGTTATTCGGTCCTTGTTCGTCCTTTGTTCGAAGATTGTTCGAAGAAAGGACCCTCTATTCGAACAAAATACGAACAACGTTCGAACAACACTCGAACAAAGCACTTGTAAAACTAAAATTGCAACCGTTGGGATTTTGGTCAAAATCGGTCAAATGTTTACAAAAGAGGTCATTGGGAATCATTTGGTGCAAAATGTTATTAAAATGGGACGCTAGTGGTAAAAAATGTTTTAAAACTTTGCATTCACAACAAACAAGTTTTTAAACCTTTCCAAAACTTGCTCAATATTGCCTCAGCAAGTCATATTATTTCATTTGTAAATCTCGGGGTTAAAAAGGGGCTTACAGCCGTTCTAAATTTTAAAAATGCATCCCTAAAACAGCTTATTTAAAGCAATACTGCTCAAATGCAGTCAATACGTTCAGGGGTTTGGTTCACAGGAAATTGCGTTTTAGTTTAGCTGGAAATTCTTAACTGATTGTCTAATTTAAATTTAAAAATTATGGGTAAAATACCTGATGGAATTTTCGGAGGTTTCTCCGGCAGAGTAGGCAGAGTAGTGGGGTACCAATGGCGCGGCGAGGACTTGTTGCGCAAGGCCCCCAGAAAACGACCTAAGGGCTCGGGCACCGCAAGGCAACTGGAACAACGTGATAAGTTTGCCATGGTCATGAGGTTCTTAACCCCCATCCAAGATGTGGTGGGTGTGTATTTTGGTAACGTGTACCAATCAAAATCACGTTTTAACCTAGCCATGAGCTACAACCTTACCAACGCGATTGTTGAGGTACCCGGCGGTAGCTTTGCATTGGATTTTCCCAGGGTGCTCCTTACCAAAGGAGGGCTAAGGGGGATGGAGAGCGGCACCGTAGTGGCACGGGCCGGAAGGATCTTGGAGCTTAACTGGACGGACAACAGCGGGCAGGGCTCGGCAGCAGCAGATGACTTTGTGCTGGTAGTGGCATATTCTCCCGTGCAGGAATTGTTCCAGGTTTTTGATCCTGCTGCCCTTCGCAGTGAGGCCACCGTACAGCTTACTATGCCAACTTATTTTAATGGCGAGGAGGTACAGGTATGGGCAAGTATGGTTTCTGCAGATAGAAAAGTAGCGGCTATAAGCTCCTATATAGGAACGGCCGTTATTATCTAAGCGTGGGGCCTGGTTAAATAAAAATGGCGGGGATTATTGATCCTCGCCATTTTTTGTAGGTAATTTTTGGGATTTGGAGTCTTAAACTATCAGGGCTTAATTAAATTGGCTCTAAGCATCTTTTTAAGTTCCTTTTCTTGATAAAAATAAGAACCTCCCAATTTGGAATACGGAATTTGTCCCGTTCTGCGTAACCTTGCAATGGTGGATTTACTAAACCCAAACATTTCCATTACGTCTTCTTCCTTAAGAACGATTTTCTTCTTCCAATCCTTCCTAATTTTTTTTCTTTTTGAATCCATATCAAAAATATTTAAAAGTTAGCGGGGAGAATTTAATACCAAATTAAAAATATTTTTTGAATTAAAAAAAGGAAAAATCTTGGAAGACAATTCTTTGGAATTTGGAATTTGTTATTTGGAATTTGTTATTTTAGTATTACCCTCCTGGCATTTTATCGAGAAAGCATTTTTTATTGTTAAACTTTTCTGTGGTTTTGATATATTTGATCCTCTCCCCAGAAAATTTGTGGCCAATGCGGTTTCCCGTAGTGGGATGGATTAGGATTGTTTTATATTTGAAGAACAACAACCCACAGGCAAACGTCAAAAAAAAACCAATAATTAATAAATGGCATTATTTCAAACATCTGTATTAAAAACATACCTCGCTCAACAAGATAGAGCAATAATAGAAAGGACCTACAAAAAATACACGAAGTATTTCCACAATGCAACCATCCAAGAAAATATAAAAAACTCAAAGGAAGAGCAATATCAGGCAAAGTTTCTAGATGAATTATTTGTAAATGTGTTGGATTATACGCTTAATCCCAAGCCAGATTTCAATATTACTACCGAATTTAAAAATCAAAAAGGAGCGGGGAAGGCAGATGGCGCAATCTTAAAGGATGCCAAAGCTGTTGGGGTTATTGAATTAAAAGGAACCAATACCAAAGATTTAGAAAGCATCCGCAAACAGGCGTTTGATTATAAAGCCAACCAAAAAGGCTGTGTTTATGTAATCACTTCCAATTTTGAGAAGTTGCGGTTCTATATTAATGATGCTACGGAGTTTTTGGAGTTTAATCTGTTTCAATTAGCCCCAGAAGAATTTGCCTTAATGTACCTATGCTTACAAAAAGACAACATTCTTAACCATTTACCGCTAACCATAAAAGAAGCCTCACTAATTGAAGAGGAAAAAATAACCAAGCAGTTTTACAGTGACTATTCTGTTTTTAAACGCGAACTTTTTAGGGATCTTGTAAGACGAAATGCCAAACGTATTAAAACAGAGATGTCATTGCGAGGAGGCACGACGAAGCAATCCTTTGATGAAGACAATAGTAACGAACTAAAATCCCTTGAAAAAAATGTAAAACTATCCCTATTCAAGAAATCCCAAAAGCTCATAGACCGTTTCCTGTTTATTTTCTTTGCGGAAGATAGAGACTTGTTGCCACCAAACTCAACCATCCAAATTCTGGACAAGTGGAAAGCCGATATTGATTTTGGCGATGAGCGTCCATTGTACAACCTCTTTAAACAATATTTTCATTTTCTGGATGAAGGCAGAAAGGGCACAAGCTCACGAGCTGAAATCTATGCCTACAACGGTGGTTTGTTTAAACCGGATACTATTCTTGATAATTTGGAAATAGACGATGACTTGTTGTACAAGCACACTTACAAACTGGCTAAATATGATTTTAGTAGTCAGGTAGATGTCAATATTTTAGGCCATATCTTTGAAAACTCACTTAACGAGATTGAAAGCGTAAATGCCGAAATTGAAGGTGGTGAGTTTGATAAGCAAAAAAGTAAACGCAAAAAGGATGGGGTTTTCTACACGCCCAAATACATTACCAAATACATAGTAGAAAATACAGTTGGTAAACTCTGCCAAGAGAAAAAAGAAGCACTGGGCTTTAAGGAAGAAGTCTATTTCGAGGTAAAAAGAGGCACACACCAAAACACAAAAAAG
Source organism: Aequorivita sp. (assembly GCA_002733915.1). GTDB lineage: Bacteria > Bacteroidota > Bacteroidia > Flavobacteriales > Flavobacteriaceae > Aequorivita. The sequence goes on along the minus strand of NVXN01000003.1, from coordinate 209,870 downwards.
CTGTTGTTAGAGGTGCTGGACAGCTACCGTGAGTGGTTATTGCAAATCACTATTTGTGACCCTGCTTGTGGCTCTGGTGCATTTTTAAACCAAGCTTTAGATTTTCTTATTAAGGAACACCGATACATTGATGAACTAAAAGCAAAAGTCTTGGGCGGTGGCTTAATATTAAGCGATATAGAGAACACCATTTTAGAGAATAACATTTATGGGGTTGACCTTAACGAAGAATCTGTAGAGATAGCCAAACTATCCCTTTGGTTGCGAACCGCACAGCCCCGCCGAAAATTAAACGATTTAAGCAATAACATAAAATGTGGCAACTCATTAATTGATAGCAAAGCCGTTGCGGGCGATAAAGCCTTTAATTGGCAGGAACAATTTCCTCAAATATTTGCAAATGGTGGCTTTGATGTAGTGATTGGGAATCCGCCTTATGTTAATGCAAATGAACTAAAGAAGGGACTTTCTAAAGACCAATATTCTTTTTTAAAATCTAATTATGAGACAGCTAAAGGAACAGTAGATTTATATATTTATTTCTTTGAAAAGGGATTAGACATAATTAATCAAAATGGTATTCTATCTTACATAACACCAAACAGATTCTTGTCAGCCAGCTATGGAAAGGCATTAAGAGAAATATTAGTTAATCGATATGAAATATTAGGCTTAATTGATTATTCTGACAAGCGAGTATTTGAAGATGCGAGTACTTATCCTGTTATTTCATTTTTAAAGAAAAAAGAGAGAGAAGACTATAAAGTAACAACAGGAGGTTTTGATGAAGTTTCAAAACAAATAATTGAAGCCAAATTTGATTCAAATAAACTAAATGTTTTAGAGGATTATATTTTAGGTTTTTTATTAAACGATAAATTAATAATTACTGAAAAAATTATTAATCAATCCGAAAGTTTAGAAAATGCAGGTAAGATTAATGCAACTTCTACAGCAAGTGAGGCTGATGATTATTCTAAACTTATTACTGAAGATGGTCACGGTTATAAATTAATTAATACTGGAACAATAGACCCTTATTGTACAACTTGGGGAATTTCTGAATTAATAGATAAGGGTAGAAAATTATTAAAACCTTTTTTACCCAAAGAATCAGAGAGCATTTCTGAAAATAGGCATAATTTATACTCATCGCCTAAAATTATTATTGCAAAAATTGGATTAAAATGTGAAGCTTTTTATGATAATAAAGGAGAATATTCATCTATAAATACTAACTGTATTCACTCATTTAGTGAAGATTATTTACCAGAATATGTACAATGCTGGATTAATTCAAAATTATATAATTATATGTTTGAATGCTTCTTTGATGGCTTAAGAATGTCAGGAGGTTATCTACTTTTTTCAGCACCAAATTTGCGCAATACATACATCAAGAGAATAACTATTGATAGGCAGAATCATTTTATTCAATTATCTCAAGATTTACAAAAGAAAAATACTGATTTAAATATTATGCTTTCACGCTTTAGTACTTTCTTTTCTAATAGCGTAGAAATAGAAAAACTAACCCGCAAACTCGAAAACTGGCACGCGTTAGACTTTGCAGATTTTATAAAAGAACTCAACAAAGCTATTAAAAAAGTAGGGGGTACACCACTTACCAAAAAAGATGAGTTTGAGTGGCTGGAACTTTTTCAGGACAACAAGAAAAAAGCCCAAGACCTACAAAACCAAATAAGCCAAACGGAAAGAGAGATAGATGAAATGATTTATGATTTATATGGATTGACCGAGGAGGAGATTGCTATTGTGGAGAGAAGTTAATTAAAAAGAAACTAATAGTTGAGTACTAAAAAATTCAAAATATTATCCATTGATGGGGGAGGAATAAAAGGTGTTTTTCCGGCTTATTTATTAATGTTAATTGAAGCTGAACTTGAGAAAAGAAAGGATGGAAAATCAAAGATATATCAACACTTTAATTTAATAACTGGAACATCAACAGGAGGTATAGTAGCTTTAGCTCTTTCTTTTGGAATTCCAGCAAAAGAAATATATGAGTTATACTTAAATAATGCAGAAAGTATTTTTGGTAACAAAAAAAGTTTTTTTAGTCAATTATTTTTTGCTTCGCATAGAAGTGGTTTTTTAGAAAAACTAATTCAAAATAAATTTAAAGAGTATAACAAGGGTGTTGACCCTAGACTCAAGGATTGTAAAACCGATGTTTGTATACCTATTTATGATCTAGTGAAAGGGAATCCAAGTGTTTTAAAAACACCGTATCACGAATCATTTACCCGAGATTTTCACATACCAGCTTTCCAAGCGGCTATGGCGACAGCCGCTGCACCTACTTACTTTAATCCCTATTCAAATGAGTATGTTGATTTAAATAATATAAAAAAATCATTTATAAATAAAGTTGATGGAGGCGTTATGGCCAATAATCCAACTTTAGTAGCTTTTTTAGAGGCTGTTAAGGCATTCAATGTTGATATCTCTGATTTAGAAATATTTTCCATTGGTACTGGTCATAAAAATTTCACGGATATTAATTCTAGAAAAAAATGGGGATTATATTACTGGATGAGGAAGAACAAAAGAAAAAGACTAATTGAATTATTTATGCAAAGTCAATCTCAATTGGTTGCTAATTACATGAGCTTATTACATAAAGGAATAGATAGAAGAGAAGAAGAGAATTTTATTTATGATAGGATAGATGTGGAACTAACAGAGGGGAGTCACTTGGAAATGGATGAATGTAACAAAAAGTTAATTTCAAATTTTGCAGAATTAGCGGCAATTGAATATCAATACAAAAGAACAAAGATTTTAAAAAGACATTTTTATTAATTATAAATAAAGTTATGGTTAATCAAACATTACTACAAATAGCGCAATATTTAGATATCTCGCCAACAGATTATAAAAAAGCTCAAGAACGATTTAGTGCAGTTAAAAATTGGCTTGACAATGGAGCATATAAGTCTGGCTATTCACCGGACGTATACTTGCAAGGCTCTTTTAGGCTGGGTACAGTAGTAAGACCATATCATAAAGATAAAGAGGGAAATTATGATATTGACCAAGTGTGTGAATTAACAAAATATAGTGAATCAAAATCTCCCAGAATTCTTAAAAATGACATTGGAGATAGATTAAAAGAAGATAGTGATTATGAAAGAATGTTAGAGAGGGAAGGTAGAAGGTGTTGGACAATAACATATGCAAGTGAAATTGGTAGACCGGGGTTTCATATTGATATTTTGCCAGCTTTTAAGTCTGATACAGGAACATTATATAATATCGACATTACGCACCAAGAGGAAAATATTTATAGCTGGTCTAGCAGTAATCCCAAAGGATATTATTTATGGTTTAAATCAAAAAATGTTTATTCCCCTAGCTTTATTGAAACACAAAGAAGTGCTATTTTCAATGCTAATAGGGAATTGTATGAAGGAAAGGAAGATGTTCCTAAACAGTTATTTAGAACCTCACTACAACGAGCAATTCAAATAATGAAACGACATAGAGATGTCCATTTTGTTAATAAAGATTTTAAACCAATTTCTATAATTATAACAACCATTACCGCACAAGTTTATAATGTAGAAAGTAATATAATTGAGATAATTGATGAATTTGTAAATTATGCTTTGAATCGAAATGAATTTTTAATTAAAAATGGTTATTTAAACAAAGATAATATACTGGATTATTCAAATGGTAAATGGATGATACCAAATCCTGTCGACTATGCAAGACCCGATGATGAAAAAGAAAATTTTGCAGACCGGTGGAATATGGATTCACAATTAGCAAACGCTTTTTTCGAATGGTGTCAGCAATTAAAAAGAGATATAGATAGTTTCAAGAAAAGTGGGCTTTCGGATAGCTTAAACTTAAAAATTAAATCCTTTGGAACTGGAGAAAAGATCGATAGAATATTGCTAAGAGAAACCGAGAAAATATTGGAAAATAGAATAGGTATATTTTCTTCTAATAACAGGGAGCTGTTGGAATTAATTCATTTAGGAATTGAAGGTAAGACTGAATGGGAACCAGTTAAGGAATTAGCCGAAAGATATTATCAAAAGGCAGATGAAGGAGAAAGTAAGGATGTGGCTAAAGTAAATTATTACCAAATTGCTAGACATAGAGGAAAGTCATTTAGTGAAGAGACAAGAGCAGATATTGTCGAAGTTTTAAGAAGAAACAGTAATTCGCCCTCTTTTGTTTTATGCTGTAACCTTTTACTTGGCTCTGCTACTCAACAGATGATAAAAGATTGCATGAAGGACTTTACCTCTGAAAATATTTTAGAATGGCCAATATTAAGATTATATAAGCATCCGTTTATTTTGGATTAAGCCCAGCTGGCCCCCGCTCCCGCGCGATTGCATCGCATGGCACTTTGAAAGTTACTAACTAAGTTTATTTATAAAAAATATAATAATGGCAAGATTTTTAAAAGGAAACGACCTTAACGCCGAGCTCGAAAGAATTTTTGAAACAGCCCAAGGTGATATTATATTAATTTCTCCATACATAAATCTGCACGACAGATATAAATCTTCCTTGCTTACAAAACTTCGTAATGATAGAATTAAAATCACAGTTTTGTTCGGCAAGAATGAAGAGGATATGTCTAAAAGTATGAAGCAGGAAGATTTCGACTTCTTTAAGCAATTCCCAAATATTGAAATATTATATGAAAAAAGACTTCACGCTAAATATTATGCAAATGAGTCTAGAGCAATACTAACTTCCATGAATCTGTATGGTTTTTCGCAGAACAATAACATCGAGGCTGGAGTATTGATGGAAAAAAAAGGTTTAGCTGCATTTACTAGTGCAAATAATTTAGATGAAGAGGCTTGGCAGTATTTTTCAACGGTTGTAGACCAAGCCGAGTTACTGTTTAAAAAAGTACCAGTTTATGAAAAAAAGAATATTTTAAGTTCAACTAAATATGTAAGATCAGAAATTGAAATAGATAAGCTTTCTGAATTCTTCAATAATAAGAATTATCAAAAAGTATATAAGAAAAACATTCCAACTCGGGGAGATAAAATTACTTCAAGTAGTACAAACACTACAGGTTATTGCATTAGAACTGGAAAGGAAATACCCTTTAATATTGAAAAGCCCATGGATTATGAAGCCTTCAAAATGTGGAATAAATATAAAAATCCCGATTTCCCAGAGAAATACTGTCACTTTTCTGGTGAACTTTCTAATGGTGAAACTAGTGTTAATAAGCCCGTATTAAATAAAAATTGGAAAGTCGCAAAAGAAAAGTTTAATCTATAAAGTTCCGCTCTCAAACGATTGCATCGCCTGGCAAAATAGTTTCTTAACTGAGGCCAAGATATAATTAATTAAAAAAAAACAAAGGAGTTTTTCAAGAAAGGAGCTTGTAGCAAGCTATGTAGCCAAGGTGGGTAGTGGAAGTCTGCACTATTCCCAAATTGCTGCGGAGTTAAAAGCCAAAAGAATATCCCAAGAAGAAAGCACGATTTTGTTAAGGCTTATCGATAGGGATTGGACTTCAAAGCGCTGTTATTGGTAAAACGTATATCCCACTTTCATAATTACCAAATATCATTATATTTGGCCTTTTACTCAATGGAAATAAAGCCTTTTTAAGTTTTGGGAATTTAACCATAACGCTTATAGGCATTGTTGAAAATATTATTGGGTTTTAAAACAAACAAGCTAACCATACATAGCATAAACCATACCCCAAATGAAAAAACCAATCAGCATAAAAACCAAGGCGCTTATTTATCTTGTTTTAATGATTCAGCTAGTAAGTGTGCAGGCCCAGGAATTTAACTGGGCAACCCCAGTAAGCGGAGATGGCTATGAATACGGTATAAAAATAGCAAAGGATGCTATGGGAAACACTTTTATTTTAGGCTATACCACCGAGCACTTTTTTGAGTATGAGGGAGTAACCTATGCTTCAAATGGTGACGGGGATGCATTTTTTGCCAAACTGGACCCTAACAAACAATTGGTTTGGATGCGACCGCTGGGTGCAAATGATGCCATTTATTATGATGAGGCGCAAGATTTGCATATTGACCCTTTTGGGGATATCTACCTAAGCATTAGAGCAACGGGTAGCAGCTTTAGATATAACGGGATGGTTTTAAGTGGCATAAATTCTATTGGCCAATATGGTGGGGAAGCGGTGCTGATTAAAGTTAATGGGGATGGGGACTATCTATGGCACGACTCGGGTACTGTAGGCAGCTCCTTTCGTGGTATTACCACAGATGTGGATGGCAATGTGTATACAACGGGGTATTTCCGCCAAACGATAACACTAGGGGGTAGCATTACCTTAACAAATCCTTCTAGTGGTACTACCACCGACTATCTTTTAGCAAAATACCAACCCGATGGAACTATTCTCTGGGCCAAACGTGCTGGGGGACTTCCGCACAATACCTTTGCTTATGGGCTTGATATAGAAATTAACCCCCAAACCAATGAGCTTGTTGTTTTGGCACTAGGGGAGGGCGAGGTGTTTTTTGACGGGGTGCCTATGCCCAGTAACGGACTTACCGATAATGCTGCCTTACTTATTTCCTATGAGCTTGATGGAATTCAGAATTGGATGCAGCTAGTGCTGGTCGAGGACAATTATGGTTATTCAAGTTGTACATCATTAGCTATCAGTGACTCGGGTATTATGGGTGTGTGTGGCACTACCGTGGGTATGGATCCCGAAGGATTGGTTGGGTTTTATAACAGTGACGGTTCCGTTATTTCCGAACATACCTATCCTGCACCTTATGACCTTAGGCTTTACTCCATAACTTTTAATGAATATGATATTGCATATGTATCAGGGTGGTGTCTAGATGGTGGTACCTTGGGGATAGCACCTGGAACGGTAACCCTTAATAACACCACAGGGTTTATAGTACGAATGGATAAGTACCAACAAGTGCGCTGGGTTACGGAATTTACAGGTTCTCATTTTACAAATTATATAGATTATAGCAACGGGGAGTTATTATATGCAGGTAGATTTGATGAGGAATTTATCTACAACTCAGGGCAAAACGTTCTAGTAAATAACTTAGGAGATGCTGTATATGCACAAATGATAGATGATTTTTTAGGTGTAGCAGAAAATATAGCAGATGAAATTGCTGTGTATCCAAATCCAACTTCAGGGGTTTTAATGATTAAAAGCAATGCCTTACAAAAAATTGAAATTTATAATGTGAATGGCGTTTGTGTAAAAACCACCGATAAAAACGAAATTGATCTAAGCAGCAATTCCCCTGGGATTTATTTAATAAAGATTATTACAGACAAGGGAGTAGCTACAAAAAAAATAGTCCTAAAATAAACAGCAAACATGCGGCCTTACAGCGCTAGGGCTACTGTAAATAACGCTTACACTTCCATCTAATACCTGGCACCCGTTTGCTAAGTGTTTGCAAATAGGGCATTTAACAGCATAGTTTTATTAACCTGTATAGTTATTTTAGAACAGGTAACACGATCACGATTCACGAATAACCATCACCCGTATAAAAAAATAAATAGGCCATGCCAAAGCCATAGTTTCTTTTAAAACCAATGGGCATATAATTTCCAAGGGCAACCCGATTCCATAATCCCCCAAAATTCCGTATCTTAAACCTTCACTTTTAAAATCTATGGACTATGAAAAAACTAATGACTCTCTTGGTTTTGGCAATGGCGTTCTCGGCTTTTGCCCAAAACAAGATCCTCCCAAAGGACATACAGATTAAGACCGCTGTTCTGGCAGCCCCAGAAATGTACCGCGAGGATGCCACAGTCTTGGGTTATAACGAAGAAGGCAAACTCGTAACCTTGCGCGAGGGTAACAACGGCATGGTATGCCTGGCAGACGACCCCAACAAGGCTGGGATAAGCGTGGCCTGTTACGCCGCCGAGCTGGAACCCTTTATGGCACGTGGCAGGGCCTTGACAGCTGAAGGAAAATCAAATGAAGAAAAGCAGGAAGCCCGAAAGCAGGAAATAGAAGCCGGCACGCTACAAATGCCTGCTGAACCTTCCATGGTATATATTTTGGCAGGAGAAGAAAACGACTATAGCGCCGAGACTGGCGAACTTCTTAAAAGCAAGATACGCTACGTAATCTACAAACCCTATATGACAGGCGAAAGCACGGGCCTACCCACAAAACCACAAGCCCCTGGGATGCCTTGGTTAATGGATGCGGGTACGCATAGATCTCATATAATGATTACGCCGGCAAATTGAGACGTGAGATGTGAGACGTGAGAAGTGAGACGTGAGAAGTGAGACGTGAGACGTGAGACGTGAGTGGTGAGCCGTGAGTGGTGAGTGGTGAATTGTGAGACGGTTTACTATTTTAGGTAAACTTCTTACTTCGTACTTCGTAATTCGTATTTCATAAATTTCCCTTATGTAATCTTTGTTACAGAACTTTCCATTTTGCAATCTTACCTTTGGTTCAGATTGTTCAAGTAAATTAAATAATCTAAAAATTATGAGCTACTACATTAGTACAACATTAAAAAACGCAACTTTTCAAGAGGCCATTGAAAAAACAACGGCAGCTTTAAAAGAAGAAGGTTTCGGTGTGTTGACCGAAATAGATATAAAGGCCACCTTAAAAAAGAAATTGGATGCAGACTTTTATAATTATACCATTCTGGGTGCCTGCAATCCGAAAATGGCGCATCAGGCATTACAGGCGGAAAATAAAATAGGAACCATGCTTCCGTGCAACGTAATAGTCCAGGAACGCGAACCGGGTATTATAGAAGTTTCGGCGGTAAATCCAGAGGCTTCCATGATGGCGGTACAAAATGATTCTTTGGCAGGCATAGCCAAAGAGGTTCAAGAAAAATTGACCAAGGTCATTAAAAGTATTTAGGAACTTTTCGTGGTTGGTTTGTTCCTAAAAAGTGCAGATCTATCTGGATGGTAAAAAGCACCCCGAGTGGGTGCTTTTTCTTTGGTAACATTAGTTACTGACTTGTCTGGATTTCTGAAGTATGTTTGCATCAAATTAAATGTTACAATGAAGATTAAAAATATAACTACACTAATAGCGATGTTGCCCACGCTACTATTTGCGCAGCAAACCATCCCCATTTCCAAGGCAGAAGTGCTGGAAAAGGTGGTTCAACAAAACAACAAACTGAAGATAGGCGAACAGCAGGTGCTTGCCGCCAAAGGCGATTACAACCAAACCAATGCGGTTTTCCTACCTAATATAACTGCGTCGCATACAGGAATGGCAACCACCAATCCGTTGATGGCCTTTGGTTTTAAGTTGAACCAGGAAATAGTTACCCAAGCCGATTTTGATCCGAATAAATTGAATAATCCTTCACAGATCAATCTGTTCGCAACAAAGTTTGAAGTGCAACAGCCACTTATAAATGTGGATGGCATTTTTCAACGCAAAGCCGCAAAAGCAAAATGGGAAGCTACCCAAATGCAGTTGGCGCGCACGAGTGATTACCTTTCCCTCGWAACCGAAAAGGCCTATATGCAATTGCAGTTGGCCTATAAAAGTGTTTCGGTTTTGGAAAACGCCTTGAAGGCAGCAAATGAAAACCTTCGGTTGGCGAACAATAGTTTTAAACAGGGCTATTTGCAGCAGAGCGATGTGTTGGCGGTGCAAGTGCGGGTTACTGAAGTAGAGAACCAATTGCAATACGCAAAAAGTAATGTGATCAATGCTTCGGAATATCTTGCGGTGTTAATGAATGAAGAGGTTTCCGGTGTTTTAAAACCAACGGATTCGTTGACGGTTGCTTCGGAATTGAATGCTGCCGAAACTCTTTCCAATTCAAGAGCAGACATTCAAGCAATGGAATTTGTCGCCGAAGCCTACAAACAAAATTACAAAGCCGATAAAATGACTTTTCTGCCAAGGCTGAACGCTTTTGGAAGCTACGAACTTTACGACGACCAGATTTTTCAGGCCGATGCCAATGGCTATCTGTTTGGAGCGGCCTTGACGTGGAATCTTTTTGAGGGCTCCAAACGCTTCGGAAAAACCCAAAAGAGCAAAGCCGAATTCAATAAGGCCAATCTGGAATTGGAACAATATAAAGCCGAAAGCCAATTAGAGCTGAATAAGGCAAAACGTATGTTGCTAGATGCAAAAAACAATTTAAACCTGACCGAGTTGGCGCTTGAACAATCAAAAGAAGCGCTTCGCATTCGTACCAACAGATTTAAGGAAGGTCTTGAAAGAACAACCGATTTATTGAGTGCAGAAACCCAATATTCACAGAAACWGTTGGAATATTTTAATACTGTTTTTCAGCATAATTATGCTTTGGCATACCTTCAATTTTTAACGAAGAATTGAAACCGAAACCGAAATCGATATCGAAAAATGAAAATAAATAATATCAAACAGGATTTAAAAAATATAAATATGAAACTATTATACACAAGTTTACTTTTTTTAGGGGTTTTGGGGCTTTCCAGCTGTGGCAATTCTTCCGAAGAAAAGCATACTGATAGTACCCCCGCTGTTCCCGTAACAGTAAACTCGGCAGCGGCAGAAAACAACACCCCGTTTTTAACCGCAAGCGGAAAGATAGAAGCCGCCAACAGCGCCACACTTAGTACGCGAATGATGGGTTTTGTGGATAAAGTTCACGTAAATGTAGGTGAAAAAGTTATAAAGGGACAATTGTTGGTGAGCATCAACAATTCAGATCTTTCCGCCAAGCAGGCACAGACCAGCGCAGGCATTACCGAAGCCCAAGCTGCTTTCAACAATGCTGAAAAAGATTACCAACGTTTTCAAAACCTCTTTGCGGAAAATAGCGCGAGCCAAAAGGAACTCGACGATCAACGCGCGCGTTACGAAATGGCAAAAGCCAGATTGGAAGGCGCAAAACAGATGAAGAACGAAGTGCAGTCGCAGTTTGCGTATGTAAATCTTCGTGCGCCCTTTAACGGAGTGGTTACCAATAAATTCATTGAAGCTGGCGATATGGCAAATCCGGGTGTTCCTCTTATTTCAGTGGAAGGCCCTGGCAATTTTGAAGTCACCGCTTCGGTTCCAGAGAGCGAGATTTCTAAAATAAAATCTGGCACTGAAGTACAGGTAATCGTAAAATCTTCAGATAAAATAATTCCCGGAACAGTTACTGAAGTAAGCTCTTCCGCAAAAAAYACGGGCGGGCAGTATTTGGTAAAAGTAGTCTTGGATAAAACCGATGCAAGCATTCTTTCGGSTATGTACGCCACGGTTCAGTTTCCTATAGAAAGGAAAGCAGATGTTACCACAATTTTGGTGCCACAGGAAGCCTTAGTAAAACGCGGACAATTAACCGGGATTTACACCGTGAGCCAAAGCAATACCGCTTTACTGCGTTGGTTGCGATTGGGAAGAACGTTCGGCGATAAGGTGGAAGTACTTTCAGGTTTGGCAGCAGATGAAAATTATATTATTTCCTCCGAAGGAAAGTTATTCAACGGAGCGAAAATAACCATTAAACAATAGTCATGAAGGACGGATTAGCAGGCAAAATTGCCAAGTTATTTATAGGCTCGAAGCTTACGGTGCTGTTAATGATCGTGTTTATGGTCGTAGGCGTGTGGAGCTCGTTTTTAATACCGCGCGAGGAAGAACCACAGATTGATGTGGCAATGGCCGACATCTTTGTAGGTTATCCCGGCGCTTCACCAACCGAGGTAGAATCAAGGGTTGTAAAACCTTTGGAGAAACTGGTTTCCAATATTCCGGGGGTTGAATATGTTTATTCCACCTCTTCAAAAGAAGGGGCAATGGTAATCGTTCAGTTTTATGTGGGGGAAGATATAGAGCGTTCCTTCGTAAAGCTTTATAACGAAATGAACAAGCATATGGACCAAATGCCTCCAGGCGTTACCATGCCGCTTGTAAAACCCCGCGCTATTGATGATGTTCCGATGCTTGGAATCACACTTTGGAGCGAGAATTATGACGATTTTCAACTGAAACAAATTTCAGACGAGCTTACACAGGAAATTGAAAAAGTAAAGCAAGTTTCCGCCACTCAAAAAATAGGGGGTAGAAACAGACAGTTACGTGTTGTTTTGGATAAGGACAAGCTGGCTGCAAGCGGACTCGACTTTTTGGGCGTTGCCGAAATGATAAAGGCCAACAACCAGCAAATGAGCTCGGGCAGTTTTGATAAAAACGATACGGAGTTTTTGGTTACGACGGGAAATTTCCTAAAATCCGCAACCGATGTTGAAAACTTGGTGGTTGGGGTACAGCAGAATCAGCCCATCTATCTGAAGCAAGTGGCAGCTATTTTTGACGGGCCCGAAATCCCAAGGCAATATGTTTCCTTTGGCTTTGGTGGCGCGAGTGAAAATATCTCAAATTATCCTTCGGAATATCCCGCGGTCACCATTTCCGTAGCAAAAAGAAAAGGCGCAGATGCGATGAAAATTGCGGATGTGATTATCGATAAAGTAGATCATTTGCGAAGCAATCTGATTCCCGATGATGTTCATGTAGAAATCACCCGTAACTATGGGGAAACAGCTTCCCACAAAGTATCGGAACTGTTGATGCACCTCATTGGCGCCATCATTGCCGTTACCTTGGTGGTAATGCTCGCAATGGGCTGGCGCGGTGGTTTGGTGGTTTTTCTTTCGGTGCCAATTACGTTTGCACTAACGCTTTTGAGTTACTACTTACTCGATTATACGCTGAACAGAATCACACTTTTCGCATTGGTATTCGTAACGGGAATTGTGGTGGATGACTCCATAATTATTGCGGAAAATATGCATCGGCATTTCAAAATGAAACGCTTGCCGTTTAAGCAGGCCGCCATTTATGCTATTAATGAAGTAGGAAACCCAACCATTTTGGCAACGTTTACAGTAATCGCTTCTGTATTACCAATGGCCTTTGTTTCTGGACTAATGGGACCATATATGTCGCCAATGCCGATTGGGGCTTCCATTGCAATGATTTTATCATTATTTGTGGCACTTACAATCACACCCTATTTAGGTTATATTTTTCTTCGTGAAAAGGAGAAAAAGGGAAAGGCCCCGAAAGTGGAAAAACCTTTGGAAAGTACTTTCATCTACAGGATTTATTCAAAACTTGAAACTCCTTTAATCGAAAACAAAAAGACGCGTTGGTTGTTTTTGGGGATTACCGTCGTGATGCTTTTAGGATCTATAATGATGTTCTTTACCAAATCGGTTGCCGTGAAAATGCTTCCTTTCGACAATAAGAATGAAATGCAAGTAGTGATCGATATGCCTGAAGGCACAACTTTGGAACGCACCGCTGTTGTTGCGCGTGAAATTGGACAATACCTTTCAACACAACCCTTGGTAGTGAATTATCAAAATTATGTGGGTACTTCGGCACCAATAACCTTTAACGGTTTGGTGCGTCACTACGACCTTCGCGGTGGTAGTAATATGGCCGATATTCAGGTGAATTTGGTAGGCAAGGAAGACCGCAGCGAACAGAGCCACGACATTGCAAAACAGCTTAGGCCGCATATTCAGGAAATTGGAAGGAAGTTTGGCGCAAATGTGAAAATAGTGGAAGTGCCACCAGGACCTCCAGTATTATCAACAATCGTAGCTGAAATCTATGGCCCTGATTATGACCAACAAATAGAAGTTGCTAAAAAAGTTGAAAACATATTGAACGAAACCCAAGATGTGGTAGATGTGGATTGGATGGTGGAAGCAGACCAAATAGAATACGAATTCATCATGGATAAAGAAAAGGCAATGCGCTACGGCGTAGCACCACAACAGATTGTTTACACAATGAATATGGCACTTTCAGACAGGCCCGTAACCAATCTATATGCTGAAAACGCTTCCAATCAAGTGGGAATATTACTCGCTTTGGATGAAAAGGAAAAATCTACCATCCAGGATATTTCACAGTTGAAGATTGCTTCAAAACAGGGCAATATGGTTTCGGTGGGCGATTTGGTAACGGTGCAGGAAAGCACCCGTGCAAAAAGCATTTACCGTAAAAACCAAAAGCGGGTGGTTTATGTCTTGGCAGATATGGCGGGCGAGCTTGAAAGTCCGGTTTACGCCATTTTGGGAATGACAGATAAGCTTAACAATATAGAACTGCCAGCAGGTTATAAAATGAATGAACTGTATTTGCAGCAACCCGAACACGAAGATGATTTTACCGTAAAATGGGATGGGGAATGGCAAATTACACTGGAAGTATTCCGCGATTTGGGAATTGCCTTTTTGGGCGTAATCATCATCATTTACATCTTGATCGTTGGGTGGTTCCAAAACTTTAAGGCGCCTATAGTAATGATGGTTGCCATTCCGTTATCGTTGATTGGAATTGTGCTCGGCCACTGGATTATGGGCGCGTTTTTTACCGCAACATCCTTCATTGGAATGATTGCCTTGGCGGGCATTATGGTGCGAAACTCGGTGCTTTTAATTGACTTTATAAACCTGCGAACCGCAGAGGGAATTCCGTTAAAACAAGCCGTAATTGAAGCAGGCGCTGTGCGAACAACTCCCATTTTATTAACTGCGGGAACGGTGGTTATTGGAGCATTTGTAATACTATTCGATCCAATTTTCCAAGGGCTTGCAATTTCACTTATGGGTGGAACGATTGTTTCCACTGTGCTAACGTTGCTTGTTGTTCCGTTGGTTTATTATATGATTGAGCGAAAGAATTTTGAATCAATAGACGAGGAACCTGTTGAGGTAGTTGAGGAGGAGAAAGAATAAAGCTGTGAGTCGTTAATCGTAATTCGCGCGAAAAATAATTTCGACAGAAAATAAAAAATAACAATAATCAATAAAAAATAAATCCGATGAAACTATTGATAGTAACCGTTGTGGACGAATTTCAGAAAGACGTGCTACAACTTTTCAAAAAAGCCAATATTGAGAGCTACAGCGGTTCCGATATTGAGGGCTATAAAAACGCGTCCTCCTTTATGATGAATTCCAGTTGGTTTCCATCAGAAAAAGGAGGGGCGGACAGCAGTATGTTTTTCTCCTTTACAGAGGATGAAAAGATTGATTTGTTTTTCAGCTTAGTGGTTCAATTCAATGAAACGTTGGAAACCAACAACCCAATCCATGCGGTTGTGGTACCGATAGAACGGAGCATTTAAGCAATTAGCAATTAAACAAATAACAGTTAAGGGTTATCTGTTATTTAATTTTCACTAATCAATAATCACTAATCACTAATTAATAAACTTTATAGAAACTTAAATTAAATTATTATGATTAACAGATATATTAGGGCAATTGCCGGGACTTTTATTTTGATCAGCCTTCTTTTGGCTGTGTATGTAAATATTAACTGGTTGTGGTTCACAGGGTTTGTGGGCGCCAACTTATTGCAATCATCTTTTACAAAATGGTGCTTGATGGAAAAAATTTTAAAAAAACTGGGTGTTGACAATTGACAATATTCACTTATAATCAGGTATTGAGGTACAGGTTATGTTGAAATATGACCGTGGTCATTTTAAAACTGCTAATTGTGGGGTATATTTGAAAAATAGAAACCAATTGAAAAAATCATGACTATAAACATTCAATATGTGAAAATGCCTACCAGCGAGGCTATGAACGAATACGTAGAAAAGAAACTCCAAAAACTTGCCGATAAATATGAATGGCTCATTAGAGCTGAGGTAAGTTTTAAGATGGAAAACAACGTGTACGGCAAGGGCAATATTTGTGAAATGGAACTGAGTCTTCCGGGACCAAAAATCTTTGCAACATCAAAAGAAGCAACCTTTGAGGCGGCTGCTAAAGAAACAATTTCCGATTTGGAAAAGCAGCTTAAAAAGCGAAAGGCAAAATTCACAACCCATTAAATCCAATTAAGATGAAAAAAATAGTAGTTCCCGTAGATTTTTCCCGTCATTCCGAATATGCTATGGAAGTGGCCGCAAATATTGCAAAAAAACAAAATGCCGAAGTAATAGCAATACATATGATGGGCCTTAGTGAGGCTGTGGTTACACGCGACGAAAGCAAGGAGGTTTTTGAAGCAATGTATTATATGAAACTTGCGGAAAAGCGTTTTGCGGAATTTCTCGACAAAGATTATTTGGAAGGCGTTAAAGTTACAGACGCGGTCCACAATTATAAAATTTTCAGTGAATTGAATGATGTAGCCCGAGATTTTGGAGCAGATTTAATTATAATGGGCTCTCACGGAAGCTCAGGTTTAAAAGAGGTTTTTGTGGGGAGTAACACTGAAAAAGTAGTGCGTACATCAGAAATTCCTGTCTTGGTGATAAAGCATCGCCATGAAAATTTCAATCCTGAATTCGGGGTTTTTGCGTGCGATTTTTTGGAAAACTCAGTAGGTCCCTACAAGCGCGCGCAGAAAATGTTTGACGCACTAGGAATCAAAATGCAAATGCTCTATGTAAATCTTGCCGGCGATTTCCGCAGTACCCGCGAAATTGAAAAAAGAATCCTTGATTTTCTGAAAAATGCCGGAGAGTCCAATCCGCTGGAAACTCTGAACAGCGTAATTCAGTACAACGAATATTCCGTGGAAGCAGGGATTTTTGGCTACAGCCAAGTAAGCAATGCTGATATTATTGCACTGCCAACGCAAGGTCGTCAAGGTTTGGCACACTTTTTCTCAGGAAGTATAGGCGAGGACGTTGTAAACCATTCCGACTTGCCGGTTATGACCTTTAAAGTTTAGTTAATTGCTGGAGACATCAATTAACGATGAAAGAGCAGGAATTTCGTAGATGGGTTTCTGCTTTTTTCATTTTACACCACTGTATTAAGGGCAATTTCAATCATTTTTGAAAAGCTACCCTCACGTTCATCAGCGGTTGTTCTTTCACCGGTTACCAATGAATCTGAAATGGTCAAAATAGCCAATGCTTTCACATTAAATTTAGCTGCTATGGTGTAAAGTCCCGCAGCTTCCATTTCCACGCAAAGCACACCAAAATCTGCCCACTGTTTATAACTGTTAAAGTCATCTTCATAAAACTGATCACTTGAAAGCACATTGCCTGCTTTTATGGAAATGTTATTATTCTTTGCGTAAAGCGCTGCTTTCATAAACAAATCAAAATCGGCAGTGGGCGAGTAGTCACAGTTTACAAAACGGGTATTGTTAATGCCTGAAGTGGAAGATGCTGCCATGGCAATCACGATATCACGAATATTTATATCCTTTTGGTAGCTTCCCGCAGAACCAACGCGTATCAAATTCTTTACGCCGTAATCGTTAATAAGTTCGTGGCAGTAAATTAAAGCCGAAGGAATGCCCATGCCCGTGCCCTGAACTGAAATTGGTTTTCCTTTAAAAGTTCCGGTATAGCCCAACATGCCGCGCACGTCATTGTAACATTTGGCATTTTCTAGAAACGTTTCCGCAATCCATTTGGCGCGCATTGGGTCGCCGGGAAGTAAGACTGATTCTGCAATCTCTCCTTTTTTTGCTTCAATATGTGTGCTCATCTGTGTCTTTTTTAGTGTCGGTTACAATTTCAATTCCCGAAGAAGTTCCAATTCTGCTAACGCCCATTGCTATATATTTTTTGGCGGTAGCGGCATCTTTTATTCCGCCAGAGGCCTTTATTTTTAAACTATCGCCCACCTCATCAACCATTATTTTTACTGCACTTTCAGTTGCGCCGCCTGTTCCGAAGCCTGTTGAGGTCTTTACAAAATCAGCGCCTGCCTGTTTGGCAATCTGGCAAGCCCTCCGTATTTCGGACTCGGTTAAATAGCAGGTTTCCAAAATCACTTTTAAGGGTCGGTTGCCAATGGCTTTCTTCACGGCGGCAATTTCATCTTGAACTTGCTTATACAATTCGGTTTTTAAAAAACCGATGTTCAGTACCATATCAATTTCATCGGCTCCGTCTATTACAGCTTGTTCGGCCTCGCAAACCTTGGCGTTTTGGCTGCTTGCACCCAACGGAAAACCCACTACAGAAGCTACTTTTACGTCGCTGTTCTTCAATTCAGTTGCAGCTAAGGAAACGTAACAGCTGTTTACGCAAACCGCGTAAAAGTTGTATTTTTTTGCTTCATTGCAGAGCTTTACAATGTCTTTGGGAGTCGCAGAGGCTTTTAAAAGGGTGTGGTCTATGAAACGGCTCAGTTGCATCAATTTTTATGTTGATTGATGATGGAAACCAATTCATTTTTCTGCAGTACACCACTTTGCCGCCAAAGTTGTTTGCCGTTTTTGAAGAGAATCATCGTTGGTACCCCGCGCACTTGAAATTGCGCAGCTAAGGGCTGGTTTTTGTCAACGTCAATTTTTACAATTTTTACGGTATCGCCCAGTTCGTCTTTCACTTGCTTTAGGATGGGAGCAAGCATTTTGCAGGGGCCGCACCAATCTGCAAAAAAGTCAACCAATACGGGAGTATCGGAATTGATTATGTCTTTAAAATTGCTTTTCATTTTGTGGGTTATCGGTTATCGGTTATCGGATGTCGGGTATCGGTTTCAGTTTGCTTGATTGCTATTCTTTTCTCTCACAAAATCAAAGGATTTTTTTTGTATTTTCTTAAAACGGGCATCAAGGATTGTAATGGAATTTTGATGGAATAAGTTCCCGTATAGGATGGGCAGATTACGCAGTCGTCAAAATAGAACTCTACTACATCATCATTTATTACAAAGTTGTTTTTTGCGTCAAAAAAATCGTCGGCAGAAATTGCCCAACAGTCGTAATACATTTCGCCAGAATTTATTTTTTCCTTTAAAAGCGTATTTAGTATTTCGCGTAATTCTTCCTCAGAGCCATTGTTGAAAAAATCTTCATAGTTCATAAAAATAGCTCGTTCCAGATCAAAATTCAAACAGTCAAAAGTGTATGCTGCGTGTGCTGCACCGGTGTAATGATTCTCTTTATAAAAAAGTACGCTTATGAGCCTATCGTTAAGGTTGTAGATTTTATAATCTACCATGCGCAATTCATTTTGTTTTGGAATTCCCAAGGAGTCGCAAAGTCGTTTTTCTTCCAGAATCTGTTTTTCAACTCCTTTGGCATCCAGGTAATATTTGCTGATGTATTCATTGAAGTTTTCAAATTGTGGCTTGATTTTTTCGTTTAGATAAGGGTATTTAAAATCCAAAGTGTACCAATCGCCTTCTTTTAAAAATGATTTTGAGATTAGCAGATTTTCCAGTTCTGCCTTGGCATCATTTTTTTCAAGTAGTTCTTGCCTTTTTATGATTAGTGTTTTTTGTTGGGCTTCCAGATTTCTGTCGGAAACTTGGATGGAATCTACAATTTCTTCCGGATTGTCTTCAGGATCACTTTGAACATCTGCGTTTTTTGGATCATTTTTACAACCTATAAGGGTAAGTACTACTATGACTGTCAGAAGAATTTTCATGGTATGGGGGTTTAGGTTCATAAAATTAAACAAACAAATTTTATGAAGAAAAATCATTTTTAAAACAATTTAATCTTTCAATAGGTTTTTTAGTTTCGCAAGCATAATTACTTCACTTTTGTTTTTTCCTGAAAAGGAATTGGCGATGGCGTTTGCGGTTTTCCAAATGAGCTGTTTTCTTTCTTGGGTAAAAAGTTTGGGATGCTCTTTTTTATAGTCTGCAAAACTTTCAAAACAGTCATTTGCATCCAACTGTTCGTAATCAAACCAATCAAAAACCACTTCTATTTGATAAGCGGCATCGGTATGAAAAGGATCTTCGTAATCGTCCAGATTTTTCCATTGCTCGATTACAATTTTTTTCAAAGCCTCATATTCTGCCTTTCTAACTATTTTGTCGGCAGCGGCTATGGAATAAAAAAGCTCGCCCATTTTTTGGTAAAATACGAGCTGGGGTTTGTCCACGGTTCCCATAATTTAAGTTTATTTTATGGTTGTAAAACTAAATAGATTTCTATTGAAATTTTATGACATTCATCAGTTCAGAAAAACTGTCTAAAATCCTTACTTTTGGGGAATGAAGGTTTTTGAAGAAAAAGAGGGCAATATTTTCAGGATTCTTTCCGAGGCCATTTCGGAAGGTATTGTTATCGTTAACGAAAGGCAGGAGATTGTAACTTCAAACGATGCCGCGAGCAGAATGTTTGGCTATACGCCCGAAGAACTTTTGGGCGAGAACCTGAGTATTTTAATACCCAGGGAATACAGAAGCACCCATCCTAGACAGGTTAATGAATTTTTGCAAAAAAGTAATCCGCGGCAAATGGGCCATGGGCGCGATTTGTATGGGCGCCACAAGGACGGCAGTGTTTTTCCTGTTGAAGCCGGATTGAACCCTTTTGAAGTTTATGGCAGTAAATATGTAATGGCTTTGGTTACTGACATTTCGGTACGCAAAAATCAAGAAAAAGAAATTATTCAGCTTAACTTATCCTTGGAGCAAAAAATAGATGAGCGTACCAAGGAACTTAAACAGACCATAAAAGAATTAAAGGAAGAAGTTGCAAAACGCAAAGAGGCAGAATATAAAATAAAAGAATCGCTTCGGAAGGAGCGTGAGCTCAATGAACTTAAAACAAAGTTTCTATCGCTAGTATCGCATGAATTTAAGACACCATTAAGCGGGATTTTAACCTCGGCGACACTTGCAGGAAAGTATACCGAGACGGAGCAGCAGGACAAGCGTGAAAAGCATTTGAAAACCATTCAAAGCAAAGTAAAGTATTTGAACAATATCTTGWRTKWTWTKTYWTYCATTGMKSSTYWWKMSYSTGRKRMMRSYRKYKRKWWAKKTSAAKWYYKTCMACTCAGTAAAGTAGTTAATGAGGTTATTTATAACGCAAACATGCTTTTAAAGGACGGGCAAAAAATAAATTATCCGAGCAATATTGATGAAATAATAGTAGATTTTGATGAGAAAATACTAGAGCTTTCCCTTACAAACCTTATAAATAACGCCATAAAATACTCTCCAGAATACACCACTATTGATGTAGTAGTAATACCCGAAAAAGAAAATATTTGCATACAAATAATTGACGAAGGTATGGGTATTCCGCAAAAGGAACAGAAATATATTTTTAATAGATATTTCCGGGCGGAAAATGCACTGTTGGATCAAGGTACGGGCATTGGTCTGAACATAGTAAAAAGCCATTTGGAAAATTTAGGCGGTACCATTACTTTTGAAAGTGAACAGAGTAAGGGCAGCATATTTACAATTTCCTTTCCTACCAAAAATCATACAAATTAAATGAAGACAATACTTCTTATTGAAGACGATATCGCACTAAGAGAAAACACTGCAGAACTTTTGGAACTTTCCGGTTACAATGTTTTTACGGCCCCAAACGGTAAAGTGGGCATTGAAAAAGCTAAAAAGACCCCTCCCAATATTATTATCTGTGATATTATGATGCCAGAAATAGACGGTTATGGCGTACTGGAAGCCGTAGCTTCTGAAGAACGCACAAAACATATCCCATTTATATTTCTTTCTGCAAAAACAGAGCACAAGGAAATTCGCAAGGGCATGGATATGGGAGCTGATGATTACCTTACAAAACCATTTGACGAGGAGGAATTGTTAAGTGCCGTAGAAAGCCGATTGGCAAAAGCCAGTATATTGGCAATGCGTAAAAAAAATAATGTTGAGGAGGCCGATGGGGGCGAGGAAAACCCACAGAACCTGAACCAGTTGAAAAACTTTTTTTGTGATGAAGGTGAAGTATCTAATTATAAAAAAGGAGAAACCGTTTATCAAAAAGGCGACCACTCAAACAGTATGTTTTTAATCTTAAAAGGGGTTGTGAAAACACATACGATGGACGCCAACGCTAAAGAGCTTATAACAGGTCTTTACAAGGCCGATGACTTTTTGGGATTCACTTCTTTTGACGATAACATTCCCTATAATGAAACTGCTACAGCTGTGGAAGAAACTGAAGTTGTAGGAATTTCAAAAACCTATGTGAAGGATATTCTGAAAAAAAGCCAAGATGTTTCCTTGGAATTGATGAATCTTTTAACCGATAATCTTTCCGAAATAAAGCAGCAATTAGTTAAAATGGCTTACAGCTCCGTTCGGAAAAAGACGGCCAGTACCATTCTTCAATTCGTGGAGATTATGGACAAAAAACCAAATGCCGCCCTACGTATTTCTCGAAATGATCTTGCTACCACTGCAGGAATCGCCACCGAAAGCCTAATCCGTACACTTTCTGATTTTAAAAAGGATGGAATTATTGAGATTGATGGTCGCGATATTCGTATTTTAGATTTGGAAAGTCTGCGCGACATTCAGTAATCTTTTAAAAAATACTCGGCGTGTTGCATTTGGTAGTGTTTGAAAAACAATTTCCCCAAAACTGATTTTTATCATTTTCTGTGCCGGCCTATACAAATATTTTTGTCGGGAAGATTATGATACAATGATGAATATACTGATCCCGACAGATTTTTCTGAAAATTCACACAATGCCATTCGGTATGCGCTGGACTATTTTGCCGATATTTCAGTGAATTTTTATATTCTTCATATTTCGCTGAAAAATTCATTTTACAAAGAATTGGAACCCGATGGGTTCTTTGAAGCCTCTGGGGGCAAACAAACTTTACAAACACCTTCGGCACTGTTGAAGGAAGAAATAAAAAAGTGTGAATTGTTCTCAAAAAATCCAAACCACAAATTTTATCCCCTTTACGAAAGCGTGCTGTTGGTTGAAGCCATAAGAAAGTACGTTGAAGAAAAGGAAATAGACTATATTTTGATGGGCACAAGAGGAACCTCAAAAACCAATAGGAGTAATATGGGCAGTAATACATGTGATGTGATCACTAAGGTAAAATGCCCAATATTGGTAATTCCAGAAAATGCGAGGTTCAATGGTATAAACAACATTGCATTTTTAACGGATTATAATTGCCTTTTACGAAATAGGGTCATCACTTCCCTTTCCGAGACACTGGATTTACACAAATCACCACTTCGGGTGCTTCACATCAAAGCTCAAAATTCAGATCTTACTGCATCCCAAACGGACAACAAAGGGTTTTTGCATTACTTTTTCAAGGAAAAAAAGCACAGTTTCCATTTTGTGGAAAACAAAGACTTAGAAATTGGCATCCAGGATTTTGTAAATACCTGGGAAATTAGCCTAGTTTCCATAGTTGCCAAAAACCTCAATCTTATTCAAAGATTGTTATTGCGGCCTTCMCWMMRAYSYGYTARKKMKAMWRCWGRWSWRCCTKWTYKGGYGCKMMRKSRWWMGKGTKTATAGCCTAACTTTAGGTGAAATTAGTTACTATTTAAATGGGGCAGAACAAAATCATTCTTCTTTACCAATTGGATAATCCTCATAAAAATCTTCAAAAGTTTTATTGGAGGTATAATTATCATTTAAAACCTTAAAGACTGAGAATACTAAAAAAGCTTGTCCAAATACAGTTAAGTAAAAAACCCAGCTAAACGGAAAATCCATGGCGGCAAAGATTGCAACCGTTATCAAAACAAAGGTGGTTACTACAAGGTATGTGATAGCAGAAAAATGCATAACGTTTTAGTTTTAAAGTACGAAATAAATAGCTGGCCTGCTCTTAATTATTCCTTAAAAATCAGGCTGTTGATTGATATTTGTCATATTTTAACTGTGCTGTAATAGTTATCTTTACTTAATTGTTTAAAACATTCTGCCATGCGAAAAATACTGATCCCTACCGATTTCTCAGAAAACTCAATGAATGCTATTAAGTATGCTACAGAGCTCTTTAAATATGAGCACTCTGAAATTTACTTGCTCCATGCTTTTTCCGATTCGGTATATGAAGATAAAGCCCGTTTAACCGATGCGGTTTTTGAAGAATTACAACAAAAGGCACTTCAAAAAGCGCAGGATAATCTGGAGGAAACACGGAAACAAATCTTCGGATTTTCACCAAACCCAAAACATACTATTTACACCATTGCAGAGTTTGGCCTGTTGGTAGATTCGGTAAATGATTGGACAGAAAAAGAAAACATAGACGTGGTGGTTATGGGTACCAAAGGTGAAACTGCCGATAAAAAAATAACTTTCGGAAGCAATACGCTTCAGGTAATAAAATATGTAAAATGCCCAGTGCTCGCTATTCCGGCTGTTTACGATGATGTGCATCCAAAAAACTTATTGTTCCCAACAGATTATCAATTGCCTTACAAACGCCGTGAGCTAAAACTAGTGAGCAGTATTGCGAAATGTTTTGTTTCGAAAATGGATTTCCTTTACGTTTCAAAATTTCCGTCACTCTCCTTGCGGCAGCAGGACAACAAGAAATTTCTGGAAGCCTCTTTCTGTGATAACCAAATCAATTTTCATCAAGTTACTGGAACAAATGTTACAAAAGCCATCAATACCTTCATCATTGAAAATCCTATAGATATGCTGGTAATGGTAAATACGCGCCATTCCTATTTGGAAAACATACTCTACCAGTCTACCATTGAAAAGATAGGGCTCAAAATAGATATTCCTTTTTTAGTACTTCAAAATCTACCGAGATAAACTTTTAAAAATATTGAAAATGAAAAAAATTCTTGTTCCAACCGATTTCTCAAAAAATGCATATGCGGCTTTGTTTTATGTTACAAAACTATTTAGTGATGAAGCACTGCAAATAACAATTCTACATTCCTTTGGTGAAGAAGTAGGCAAGCTAACAAGCCGTGTGGATATTGGCCGTTCCGACAATATAATTGAAAAACTCTACCGTCAATCTAATGAGGATGGGGAGCAGCTGGTCCATAAAATCAAGCTCGACTCCTCTAAAGTTGCACACAATTTTGAAGTTATTTCCACGCCTGCGACTTTATCAAAAACTGTTAATAAATTAGTTTCTACCGAAGGGATAGATCTTGTGGTAATGGGAAGCAAGGGCCGCACGGGTGCCGAGGATGTACTCGTAGGAAGCACAACCGAGAAGATAACCAAGTCTTTGGAAGGTTGTCCGCTGCTCATTGTTCCCCGGGAGGTGGATTTCGTAATCCCTTCAAACATTGCCTTCGCCACAGATTATAATGATTTTTACCAACTTTCAAAGCTGCGACCAATAGTTCGGTTGGTACGGCAGTACAATTCAACTTTACATTTGGTACACGTGGGCAGTAAAAGTGAATTGGACACAAACCAACAACAAAACCTGGAGAAATACCAAAATGATCTTACTGAATATAATACACAGTTTCATTTCATCTCGAAAGGGGAAAGTATTTCTAAAACGTTGCACGCTTTTATAGACAATAATACAATGGATTTATTGGCCCTGGTTTATCATAAACATGCTTTTTTAAAGCAGCTTTTCCGGGAGCCAGTAGTTAGTAGGGTAGGAAAGCATACACACATACCTACATTGGTAATTCCTATTAAAAAATAAAATTTCTAAAAAATGAAAAAAAGAATATTGATTCCCACAGATTTTTCAAAAAATGCCTGGAATGCAATAAAATATGCTATGGAGCTCTATAAAAGGGAATATGTGGAGTTTTTCATAATG
Source organism: Aequorivita sp. (assembly GCA_002733915.1). Taxonomy (GTDB): domain Bacteria; phylum Bacteroidota; class Bacteroidia; order Flavobacteriales; family Flavobacteriaceae; genus Aequorivita. The sequence goes on along the minus strand of NVXN01000003.1, from coordinate 184,419 downwards.
CACACTTATTACCTTTCGGGGTATTCAAAAGAGAACTTATTGAGTCCGGAGCCTACTGAAAAAGATCTTAAAAAAGTTCAGGAAGCTTCGAAAAAAGATATGGAAAAGCTGAAGGTTCAAATGGGTTTTTATGAGGAAAATGACAATCATACTTTTCATTATACGAATGAATTTGGGTCTTTTTTCGATGTACTGAAAAAAACTGTGGAAAAGCAAGACATAGAATTGGTAATTATGGGGACCCAGGGTGAAACGGACAATAAAACCGTGATTTTGGGAAGCAATGCTGTAAATGCGATGGAAAAAATACGAAATTGCCCAGTGCTTGCCATTCCTTCCAATGTGTTGTTCAAGGACCCCAATGAAATTGTATTCCCCACAAGTTTTAGAACCCATTACAAAGAAAAGGAGTTCGCTACATTGGTTGAAATCTCCCGCTGTACCAACTCCCCAATCCGTATTTTGCATATTCAAAAAGGGAAATACCTTTCAAAAGCACAACTGGAAAATAAAGCTTTGCTGGAAAAAATATTGGAAGCTGCCAGTTTCACCCATCATACTCTCTATGACATTGAAATCAATGATGGTGTACGCTGTTTTGTACAAAGCCGACAGAGCGAGATGATTGCCATTGTAAACAAAAAGCACAATTTCTTTGGAAGTGTGTTTTCAAACCMGATGGTCAAAGAACTCGGCAAGCACACTAATGTGCCACTTTTGGCAATGCACGATTTAAGAAATTAATCAAAATGGCAAAAAACCTCTCGGATATCGAAATCCTAAAACATTCTGGCCAAAAGGCGAAGTTTTCAATTGAAAAATTAAAAACTTCGCTACGGAAAAGTGGTGCGGACGAAGCATTGGTTTACGAAATTGCAAATAATGTCCGCGATGAGCTTTACCAAGGCATTTCTACCAAAGAAATTTACAATCGCGCCTTTGCACTTCTCAAAAAAAAGAAAAAAGGCTACGCTTCAAAATATAAGTTGAAGAAAGCAATCTATGAGCTCGGCCCCACAGGTTTTCCTTTTGAAAAATTTATTGGGGCAATCCTTTTTTATAGCGGTTATGAGGTAAAGACTGGGCAATTTTTGCAGGGAAAGTGCGTAACCCACGAGATAGATGTAATAGCGCATAAAAATGGCCAATATGTAGTGGCGGAATGTAAATTCCACAGTGATGAAGGCCGAAATTGTGATGTGAAAGTGCCATTGTATATACACTCGCGCTATCGCGATATCCTTAATTTTTACGGGGATAGAAACCAAGGGGAAAAACCCAATGAGGGTTGGGTAGTTACCAATACCCGTTTTACTGAAGACGCAATGAAATATGGTGCCTGCGTAGGGCTTTATCTTTTAAGTTGGGATCTACCAAAAGATAATGGAATAAAGGATCGCATTGACCGTTTGAACCTTTATCCTATTACAGTTTCCACACTTTTAAACCAACGCGAGAAGCAGTTTCTGCTCAGTCGGGACGTGGTGCTTTGCAAACAATTGATAAATGATCATTTCTATTTGGACCATTTGGGAATTTCACAAAAGCGGATAGAACGGATTTTAGAGGAGATTAAGCTTTTGTGCAAAAACGACTGATCATGCAAAAAATTAAAATACATTTCCTCGGCGCAGCGGGAACCGTAACTGGTTCCAAATTTTTGATTGAAACCACGGAACAAAATATTTTAATTGATTGTGGAATGTTTCAAGGTGTTAAAGAACTGCGCGAAAAAAACTGGGAATATTTACCCATCGATGTTTCAGAAATAGATGTTGTTTTGTTGACGCACGGGCATTTAGATCACACAGGTTATTTACCGCGCTTGGTAAAGCAAGGGTTTCGTGGAAAAATAATAGGTACAGCACCAACGCTTGCAATTACGAAAATAATATTACTGGACAGTGCAAAAATTCATGAAGAAGAAGCTGAGAAGGCCAATGAAGAAGGCTATTCCAAACACAAACCTGCCGAACCTTTTTATAGCGTTGAAGAAGCTGAGACTACATTAGGGTTTTTTCATGCAGAAGGAAAAGACAAGTGGATTGAACTTTCAGAAAATATAAAATATCGGTTTCGGTATAATGGCCACATTCTTGGCGCCACTTTTATAGAACTAGAAATCTTTGGAAAAACCTTTTTGTTTTCAGGAGATATTGGAAGAGAACACGATTTGCTGCTTTTCCCACCCGAAAAACCAAAATGGGCAGACTATCTTTTTATTGAAAGTACCTATGGCAATAAGCTTCATCCACAGGAAAGCGTTTCGGAAAAACTGGTGGAACTCATCAACAAAACCATTCACAATCGCGGAAATTTGATTATTCCTTCCTTTGCGGTAGAACGTTTGCAGACGCTTATGTTTTTACTTTGGAAATTGTACAACGAAAATAAAATTCCAAACATCCCAATTTTTATTGATAGCCCGATGGGTAATAACGTGCTTTCGGTATTTCAAAATTTTCCGGATTGGCACAAACTGCCGTTGAAGGATTTCAACGCAATGAATAACAGAATGAACATTATTACTTCCTATAAAGAAACTTGGGAAACTATTGATAATCCGCAACCAAAAGTGGTTATTGCCGGTAGCGGAATGGTAACAGGTGGAAGGGTTTTGACCTATTTGAAACAAATGATCGACAAAACAAACACCACCATTTTATTAGTTGGTTATCAAGCTGAAGGCACTCGTGGCCGCCAACTTTTGGAAGGAGCGTATGAGTTGAAATTCTTCGGAAAATATTATCCCGTAAAAGCTGAAATACATCATATTGAAAGCCTTTCTGCCCACGCAGACCAACAAGGGCTTTTGGATTGGACCAACAACATTAAAAACATCCCAGAAGAAACATTCCTTATTCACGGCGAGCCGACAGCGCAGGATGCTTTTAGGGTAAAGTTACATGATACTTATGGTTGGAAAGTGACTATTCCTAAATTATATGAGATTAAAGAAATTCTTGTAGAATCATATTAAAAAAAATAAAATAATAGCGTATAATTTTTATAGCTTCAAGGCTATCCGTTCATCATCTAGATTGCTTCATTATAAATTATTTTTTCTATTGTCTATCAATCGCTGGTATTGATAAAACACTCTTTACATATAGAAAAAGTTCACATTAACAGCCATTAATTAAAAACACACAGTTTTCTGACATTGGTCATATACAGACCATTTGATGACGATGGTCATATTTACACTCTTTAATCGATTTTATCTTTACAAAAAATTAAAGAGTATATATTATGAGAACTTACAAAAAATTAAAACTAGCATTTGGAACCCTTTTATTAACTGCTTTAGCCCTACAAACTTCTTTGGCACAAACGTATCAATTAAGTAATGCTTCTTCTTCCTTAATAATAGATGGCACATCAAATATCCATGATTGGGATATAACTGCGGAAAATCAACAAGGTAAAATTGTGGTAGTTTTTGAAGATGGTAAACTTGTAAGGATTGATCAACTTGATTTTAGTGTTAAAGCTGAAAGTTTAAAAAGTGGAAAGTCCAGTATGGACAAAAACACTTATAAAGCTTTAAATACTGAAAAACACAAACAAATAGTGTATAAGCTAAAAAAGGTTAATGCTATTAACTGCACATCAAATAATAGCTGTAAGGTCACAACCAATGGGAGTCTTACAATAGCTGGCACTACTAATTCTGTAGATATCACATTCGATGTAAAGGTTGTAGATTCTAAAATTATACTTTCAGGAAAAAAAATCCTTAAAATGACAGACTATGGTGTAGAACCTCCAACAGCAGTATTTGGAACAATTACCACAGGTGATGCCATCGATGTAAAATTTGAGTCAAATTTCATAAAACAATAAAAATAAATTTTAAAACAAAATATTCACCCTTAAAATAATTAAAATGAAAACACTAGCCACTTATTTTTGTACCGTATTATTGATGCTTTTCGGCCTCCAAACATTTGCACAAGTATCATTAACACGAGACTTGGACAATTTTAGATATCCCGACCAAAGAGGTATTAATCAATTTGAAGCTCCAAAAGACACCGCCTCCACATTTAATGGAGTAAATGTCCGCATAGGTGGGGCATCAACCATTCAGTTTCAAGCTTTAAACCATGAAAGTACAGGTGTACCTTTAGATGGAGATGGAAATCCGCTTGCACTTATTGAAATAGGGGATAATTTTAATTTACCAACAGCAAACTTAGACCTTGACGTTCATCTATATGATGGAGTAAGGATGCACTTACGAACCTATTTGTCTTCTCGCCACCACCCTGAACCTTATGTAAAAGGCGGCTATATCCAGATTGATAAGCTGAACTTTATAAGTGAAGGTTTTATGGAAGATTTAATGAAAAATGTTCGGATTAAAATTGGGCATATGGAAAATAACTATGGGGATGCCCATTTTCGAAGAAGTGATAATGCACAGGCTATTTATAACCCATTTGTTGGAAATCTTATAATGGACGCTTTTACTACCGAAGTAGGAGGAGAGGTTTATTATTTTAACAGTGGTTTCTTAGGTATGGTGGGTGTTACAAACGGTAAATTAAACCAATCTGTAGGTAACCCAGATACAACCGACCCATCGTTCATAGCTAAGTTAGGTTACGATAAGCAACTAAATGATGATTTGCGCTTTAGACTGACTGGTTCTGTATACCACACCAATAAAAGTGGCAATGCATATTTGTACCACGCAGATAGAGCAGGTTCAAGATATTACCTAGTGTTGGAAAACGAAGAGGCTTCAACTTCATCAAATTTTACCTCTGGTAGGTTTGCCCCTGGTTTTAGAAATGAGCTTACCGCTTTTATGATAAATCCTTTTGTTAAATATGGTGGCCTTGAATTCTTTGGAACCTTTGAAAAAGCCTCTGGAAAAGCAAATGCCGAACTTGATGACAGAACTTTCAACCAGTATGCTGCTGAGGTGCTCTACCGTTTTGGTAATGAAGAGAATGTATATATTGGTGGACGTTATAACTATGTAGAAGGAGAAATGATGGGCGGAACCGATATTGATATTACAAGATTTAATCTGGCAGCAGGCTGGTTTATGACCAAAAATATCCTGGCTAAACTAGAATATGTAAACCAGAAATATGAAGGCTTCCCTTCTAACGATTTAAGAAACGGAGGTAAGTTTGACGGAGTTGTAGTTGAAGCCGTGATAAGTTTTTAAAAATACAATGTAATTAAAAAGTAAGGTGGAGAAATAAAACTTCTCCACCTTTTTAAATTATAAAGCCATGAATCCTTTTATACTTTGCTGTTTGGTTTTTATACTCAGCCTAAAAGGTTGGACACAAAATGATTTTAAGACAAAAACCGTTCAAATTCTTGCTAGTAGTGAACTTTTTATAAAAGGGGATACTAACATAAGCGAGTTTAACTGTAATTTTAATACCTTATATTTGGGTGAGTTTAAACTAGTAACCTACTCCAAAAAAGAAAATGAAATCAGATTCAAGGATGCGATCCTTTCTTTAAAAAATAAGGGTTTTGATTGTGGCAATAGCGCTATAAATAAAGATTTTCATTCTCTGCTTAAAACCAAAGAGTATCCGATTATTACTCTTGAATTGACCGAAATAACTTTAAATGAATATAAAAAGGGCACAGCTCGCGTCAAAATTACCATTGCAGGAACAAAAAAAGAATATTCTTTTCCCATAGACTTTTTCTCTTCACCTATAAATCGTTATGTGGGTAAATTAAAATTGGACATTAGGGATTTTAATCTTGAACCTCCTAAAAAGATGTTCGGTCTAATTGTAATTGATGAGAAGATTGAAATAAACTTTGATCTTGTGGCAGAAATTTTTTAATTGCGATCAAGTTTTTATAACTCTAAACTGTAAATGCGTTCATTAAGAGTGGTTTAATTTAGATATTTGTGTCATCTGGTATTTAAACAATAATAACGCAAATTTTATTTGCTAAAAAAGACTAATTAAAATAATTGTAATACTGCTCCAGATTAATTTTAATACTTGATAAAACTTTGTTGCCATCCGCTATAGTCGATACCTTACTTAAAATCTCAATTTTTTCAATTAGCGGATGTACAAAAATGTGAAGGTTATCGTGTGATGCACCTTTCATAGTACATTCTTTAATTACAACGTTTTTTAGTTCATTAAGCTTTTTTGCAAGTAGGTGAAAGTCTTCCACGGAAGTGGTTTCATTGGTTTTAATCAACTCAATCATTTTGGCCACACCTTCTGTTGTTTCAGTGTTTGCGCTCCATTTTTTGCCATTATCTAGGGTTATTTCATTTACCCAGGAATTTTCGAAGGTGTGCTGTTCATTATTAATATCGTGTTCATCTAACCCCCCAATAGTTTCTCTTTCTTCGGATATGGGCGCCTTATGATCAGGTTCTTTACAATTTGAAAATAAAGCGGAAATGAGCCCTAGTGTTAAGATTGTTTTTTTCATATTAGTATATTTTTTCCTTGTTTTTTTAATAATGTTCTATTTATATATCAAAAAAAGCATTTTTTCGGTAACCTAATTATGATTATAATCATAATTAAAATTTTTGAAAATGGGACACTTTGTTTCTAACTTAGGAGATTGAAACAGAGAACCGTATATTTACATACCACATATTAATTTTAATCAATTAAATACCTCCAAGATGAAAATGCGCCTCATTTTTCCCATTGTTGTTTGTACATTATTCGGTTGTTCCAGTAGCCGTTTGGTTGATGAATATAGAGATACAGAAACTCCAAATTTTCAGGCAAATAAAGTGTTGGTGGTTGGTTTAACGCCAGATGGGGGGCTTCAGCGGCAATTTGAGTACAGCCTACAACAAGCCTTGGAAACAGAAGATGTAATTGCCGTAAAAAGTGTTGATTATTTTGAAAGTACCTTTTTTGAAAACAATCAAACCGAAGAAAATTTGAAAAATATTGAAAATGAACTTTTAACTGCAGGTTTTGATGCTGTGCTTTTTTCAAAAGTTACGGGACAGGAAAGGAAGGTCACAATAGCTCAATCTTATAGAAACCTTACAAAATCCTTCGAATCATTCAGTGATTATTACAAGGAAAATAGACCTGTGTACGGTAATGAGCAGAGTGAAGACTATCCAGTTTATAATACCGAAACTTCATTGTACTGTCTTTGCCCCGGCAAGGAGCGTGATCTAATCTGGCGAGGCAAGATAGACATTGTCAATCCGCCGGGAGCTGCATCCACCATTCGTGATTATGTAAAAACAATTGTGAAAACGCTAAAAAGGAATAACCTTCTAATTGCAAATTAGTTCACTCGTGAAGTACCAAGAGTGGCACAAGTGACCCATAATTGATTTTTGAGGTTTCTGAGCCAAATATAAAACGATCAATAAAATTTTTGCGCTCCACTATCATGGCGTGAAGTTGAACGGGAATTAACTGCTCAAAGGCATTAATGGCCATTGAGGCAGGTATATTTTTAATAGAAAACCGTTCAAAACCAATTTCTTTGAAAACCTCTTCAGTATGGTTCCTTTGAGAGGACAGCTCAATACTTTCTTCCTCTATTTCAAGAATTTTTAAGGAGGCGTTGTGTTTCTTTACTATTTCCGAAATGATATTGAGCGATTTGTTTGCTAAATCATATTGATAATTTAGCGATAGCAAAACAGAATTAATTTTTTCAAAAACAAAACCTTCAGGAATTACAATCACGGGACAATCAACGTTTCGTATAATTTTCAAGGTGTTACTTCCAAAAATAACTTCTGCAGCACCTGTTGCACCGTTGGATCCCATTATTATTAAATCAATATTGTTTAACGCTACAGCTTGGTTTACAGCATCCACAATATTGTCAAAATCAATTTTTGGAACAAAGGTGAATTCCTCTCCTTCAGAAATTGATTCACAATATTGTACCATTTTTTCCAGCTCCTTTTTATTATCGTTCAAAATGCCTTCATAAACCGATGCGCCAGGAGCGCCATAAAGAACATCGGCAGTTATATAGCCCGAAGTTTTTTGCGAATTGAGAATATGAAACGTACACTTTTCAGCTTCAAAAAATTTCAGAGCATACCTAATCGCATTCCTTGAGTTTTTTGAAAAATCTGTGGGTAAGAGTATGTTTTTCATCTTATTGATTTTCTTCAAAAATAATTTTTATAATCAATATTTAAAATGATTTTAATCATAATTAAAGGGATTGAAAATCAAAATCTTTGTCCCTTTCATAAGTTTTATTGGGCTAGGAATTAGAGACAAAAAATAAAAGATAAAAATATCCGTATATGATAAAAATCATATTTTATGAAACGGTTCACCACTAAATTTGTCACGTAAATTAATCTTAACTACTATGAAAATTATAATGAAATCCCTAGCCGCGATAGCAATCTTAACCTTGTTAAGCTGTGGCGGAAAAGAAGAAAAAAAGAATGATAGCATCCAGATTGGCCAAAAGCCGGCAGCTACCGAAACCCCTAAAGAAGAACCAGCCTCAACGGAAAAACCTTCAGAGATGGTTGATTTAACCAATAAGGGTATTGGCCCAATTAAAAATGTAGAGCTTTCACCGGAAATAGACCAGGCAATGGCAGCCAAAGGAATGGAAGTTTATAAAACAAAATGTATGGCTTGCCACAAGCCCGACAAAAAGTTTATTGGTCCGGCACCAACTGGAATTTTAAAAAGACGAACTCCAGAGTGGATTATGAATATGATCTTAAACCCAGAGGAAATGACCCAAAAAGATCCGCTGGCGCACGAACTTTTAAAAGAGTTTAATGGTTCACCGATGGCAAATCAGGGACTCACCGAAGAGGAAGCCAGACAAGTATTGGAATATTTTAGGACGCTTTAACATATACTTAAATAACCAACCCCTTGCAGGGTCTTAGATCCTGCAAGGGCTAAAACCAAAACCAATATGAAAACCTTTATTAAACTGCTATTTTTTTCAGCTGCGATCCTTGTTTTAGCAGCCTGTAAAAATGAATCTGCCGAAGGTAATGCAACTGTTTCGGACAGTGCTGCAACGCCTAGCTCCACTTCAGAAAAACAAGGCCAGGCATTTATTGAGAATGACGAATCAAAACCTAATGTACTCCAAATTGCAATAGGTTCTCCAGACCACAGTACACTTGTGGCCGCAGTACAAGCAGCAGAATTGGAAAACGCTTTGGTGAATGCAGGGCCCTTAATGGTTTTTGCTCCTACCAATGCAGCCTTTGATGCCTTGCCAGCGGGAACTGTGGAAGATCTTTTAAAGCCAGAAAACAAAGATAAACTGGCCTACATTTTAAAAAACCATGTTACGCCGGGTAATTATTCCAAAGATTTTTTGAAGAAATTTAAAAAATTGGGACAGGCAAGCAATGAAAACATTCCCGTGGAGGTAAAAGGAGATGATGTATTTGTGGGCGGCGCTAAGATTATAGCAAGCGTGCCAGCCGGTAACGGTATTGTACACGTGGTTGATAAAGTGATATTACNAGCAAACTAATCGATTGAATAATATAAATTAAAAACAATGAGAAAAACAATTAATATCTTGGTTTCACTTATTATGGTTGCCGGTTTGGTAAGCTGTAACAATGGTGGAAACAAAAAAGGAAACAAGGGGCAAGGTGGTTTAGCTACCAATGCCGCTGAAAAAGTGTATGTAGCTCCCGGGGAGCATGATGAATTTTACGCCTTTATTTCTGGAGGTTTTAGTGGGCAGCTTTCTGTTTATGGCTTACCATCAGGGCGTTTGTTCAAAGTGATTCCTGTCTTCTCCCRAGATGCTGAAAAAGCTTGGGGGTATAATGAGGAAACCAAACCAATGTTAGAAACTTCATTCGGTTTTGTGCCTTGGGATGATAGTCACCACCCAGACATTTCACAAACGAATGGTGAATTGGACGGACGTTGGGTTTTCATAAATGGTAATAACACACCACGTATTGCACGTGTTGATCTAACTACTTTTGAAACTGCCGAGATAATTGAAATTCCAAACAGTGCCGGTAACCACAGTTCTTCTTTCATTACTGAAAACACGGAATATGTAGTTGCGGGAACACGTTTTTCAGTGCCCGTGCCACAGCGAGATATGCCGATTAAGGAATATAAAGGAAACTTTAAAGGCGCCCTTTCATTTATTAGTGTAGATCAAGAAACCGGCCGAATGGGCATTAAATTCCAATTGATGATGCCTGGGTTTGATTACGACCTTTCGCACCCTGGACGCGATAAATCACACGGATGGTTCTTCTTTACAACCTATAACACTGAAGAGGCAAACACTCTGTTGGAAGTAAACGCTTCACAAAACGATAAAGACTTCATTGCAGCCGTAAACTGGAAGAAAATAGAAGAATACGTAAACAATGGCGGCGGAACAAAAGTTCCAGCAAAATATGCGCACAATGTTTACCATGATGAAACACATACTGCCACCTCTACTATGATGGATGAAGTACTTACAGTTAATCCATTGGATGTTCCCGGAGCTGTTTACTTTCTTCCTACCCCTAAATCACCACACGGTTGTGACGTAGATCCTACKGGAGARTAYATTGTWGGWAACGGAAAACTKTCKGCYRAYYTWACARTSCACTCKTTTACMAAAATGYTWGMTGCWATYGAARMCRARAAATTTGATGGRGARGCTTAYGGWATTCCWATYTTRAARTTTGAAGATGTRCTTGCMGGSRYKGTMRAMCAASCWGGMTTAGGCCCATTGCAYACMGAGTTTGATGGWAAAGGRAAYGCWTATACWACCTTCTTYATTTCTTCTGAAGTTGTAAAATGGAAAGTAGGAACTTGGGAAGTTGTAGATCGTCAGCCAGCATACTATTCCGTTGGGCACGGTATGATCCCTGGTGGAAACTCACGCAAGCCTTTTGGAAAGTATTTTGTGTCTATGAACAAGATTACGAAAGACCGCTACTTACCAACAGGACCAGAGGTTACCCAATCGGCCCAGCTGTATGATATTAGCGGCGATAAGATGGAACTTTTGCTGGATTTCCCAACAATTGGTGAGCCACACTACGCTGCCGGTATTCCAGCAGATATTGTTGCAAAAAATTCTAGACAAATATTTAAACTTGCCGAGAACAAGCACAAATATGCCACACTTTCTGATGGCGATGCAAGGGTAGAGCGCAATGGAAACGAAGTTCATATTTATATGACTATGATTCGAAGTCACTTCAATCCAGATAATATTGAAGGTATAAAAGTGGGCGACAAAGTGTATTTCCATGTCACAAATCACGAGCAAGATTACGACGTGCCCCACGGTGTGAGTATGATTGGGGCAAATACTTCTGAATTGCTAATTATGCCAGGCCAGACCGAAACCTTTGTTTGGGAACCTAAACAGCCCGGAGTATGGCCATTTTATTGTACTGATTTCTGTTCTGCGCTGCACCAAGAAATGCAAGGCTATGTTCGCGTAAGCCCAGCAGGTTCCAATACAGAGCTTAAATGGTCTTTAGGAGAAGATTAATAAAGAAGTTTTTAGTTGTGAAAATACTGGATTAGTGAAGATGGTATTTTCAAAAGAAAGACGGGGGGTTCGTTGATTTCCCCCCGTCTTTTAAAAAAACCTAAGATTTTGCCTTTTACCTAAATATTAAATCAGCTATCTGCACAAACACTTAAACAGAAAAACCAACCGTACTGATGTTTAAGATTTAAAATCCAACAAAATGAGAAAAGCAGGAATATTAATGATAATTGGCTCTTTGTTACTATTGGGTCTGTTTAAATTTCCATTGTGGAATATTATGTTGGGCGCACCGCAATATCCAGATCCGCTTGGAATGGATATTTATATTGAAGGGATAAAAGGCGTTCAGGAATTTGACATAAAAAATATTGACGGGCTAAACCATTACATTGGTATGAAGACCATACCACAGCCTGAAGATATGTGGGAGTTTGAGGTGTTTCCTACAGTTATCGCTATTATGGTTGCGATTGGTGTACTTATTGGCTTGCTTGGTTTCTTCGAAAAAGTAAATTACAAATGGTTTCTGGGGTGGTTCATTTTAATGTCAGTGTTGGGAATACTTGGAATGTATGATTTTAACGCTTGGCTCATTGACTATGGTACCAATCTAGACCCAAAAGCCATTATGAAATTGTTAAATGCAGACGGTACCCCTATGACTTATAAACCACCTCTCATAGGCTATCAAAAGATGCTTAACTTTGATGTAGATTCATGGCCGGCAACAGGCGCATATATGATGTTTGTGGGTATGATGTTAACGGTCATAGCTTTCTTTGTTGGAAAGAAAGAATATAAAAAAATTAAGAAAAATTCAACCTTAAAAACTGTAACTGCATAATGAAACTTTTTTTCTTGTTAAATATAATTACCGTGTTGCTTGTATCGTGCAACGTAAGTCCACAGCATATAGAATATGGAACCGACGCCTGCCACTATTGTAATATGACCATTGTGGACCGTCAACACGCGGCACAGCTTGTGACGACTAAAGGAAAAGTCTTTAAATATGATGCCATTGAGTGTATGGTCCATTCCTTACAGGATAATAAAAATGATGCAGAAATTGCGCTCTATTTAGTTGCCGATTTTAACCAACCAGGACAGTTGATGGACGCTACAATGGCTTCCTATCTTGTGAGTGAACAAATTTCCAGCCCAATGGGTGCAAATCTTTCTGCTTTTGAAAATGAAAAATCTGCAGAAAACGCAAAACAAAAATTTACTGGCGAAGTATTTTCTTGGGAAAAAATTCAGAAGCATTTAAAACAATAATGTAAAATCTCCAGTAAACATCCCGAGTAACCAAACCCATTTTTAATTAGTAGTCTTATCTTAAAATTGAAACGTACACTTCAAATATTCACTTTTATTTTCTTTGTTTTTTATTTAGCTCAAGGCTGGACAAAAACAATAACTGTTTGCCAGAACTGTATAATAAAAACAATTCAGGAAGGAATAAATCAGGCTTCGGAAGGAGATACGGTTTTGGTAAAAAAAGGAATATACCCAGAATTTAATATAACCATAGACAAAAGTCTTATTTTGCTCGGAGAAAACCTTCCCATTATTGATGGTATTGACAAAGGCGAAATCATCAAAATTGTAGCAGACAACGTTACTGTTGATGGTTTTAAGATTATAAACGTGGGCACTAGCTATACTTCAGATTACGCTGCGGTTAGAGTAATAAAAAAAGATGGTTTTTTGATCCAAAATCTGGAACTCGAAAAACTTTTCTTTGGAATATATCTAGAAAAGGCCAATAACGGAAAAGTGCTGAATAACACCATAAAAGGCGATGCCGTGAACGAATACAATTCCGGCAACGGCATACAGCTTTGGTACTGCAAGAATGTTGAGGTTCGTGGAAATAACGTTCAGAACGTTCGCGACGGAATCTATCTGGAATTTTCAGACAATATAATAATCAGCCACAATCTTAGCCGGAACAACCTGCGGTACGGGCTGCACTTTATGTTCAGCAACAACGATATTTATGAATACAATACTTTTGAGAACAATGGGGCAGGAGTGGCAGTCATGTTTTCGAAATTTATTGAAATGAATAATAATGTCTTTATGGAAAATTGGGGAACTGCTGCTTTCGGACTTCTTTTGAAAGAAATTAACGATGCCAAAATAACAAACAATGTTTTTAAAGAGAACACCGTGGGAATAAACATTGAAGGCAGCAACCGTATYGCTTATAAAAACAATAATTTCATAAGCAATGGTTGGGCAATAAAAGTACGCGGTGCTTGCTACACCAACATTTTTGAGAATAATAATTTCCTGTATAATTCCTTCGATATTTCATACAATAGCAACCTGAACGACAATAAGTTTAGCCATAATTTTTGGAGCAATTATACGGGCTACGATTTGGATAAAAATGGCATTGGCGATGTACCGTACCGTCCCGTAAAACTGTTTTCCTATATCGTAAACCGTACTCCGGAAACCATCATTCTGCTGCGAAGCCTATTTATAGACATTATAGATTTTTCAGAAAAAGTTTCCCCCGTTTTTACCCCCGATAATTTGGTAGACGAAAACCCAAAAATGAAGCCCATAAAACATGATAGAAGTTAAGAATTTATATAAAAAATTTGGCAAGAACGAAGTGCTCAAGGGCATCGACCTCACCATTGACCGTGGCGGAATTTTCTCAGTATTGGGTCCAAACGGTTCGGGAAAAACTACCCTTATTAAATGTGTTTTGGGAATGGTTTTGCCAGATTCCGGACAAATTTTCATCGATGGGAAACCGTTGAAAAMCAATTTCAAGTACCGAAACGAGATTGATTATTTGCCGCAAATAGCCAACTTTCCCGGAAACCTAAAAGTAAGCGAACTCCTTGCCATGATCAAAGATCTGCGTGATTCAAAAGCTACGAAAGACGAAGAGTTGATTGAGCTTTTCAAACTGCAACCTTTTCTCAACAAAAGACTTGCAAACCTTTCCGGCGGCACGAAACAAAAGGTGAATTTGGTACTGACATTTATGTTTGACAGTCCTTTGATAATCCTAGATGAGCCCACGAGCGGGCTTGATCCAATTTCACATTTACGGTTAAAGAATTTAATTTTTTCCGAAAGGGAAAAAGGCAAGACTATTTTGGTAACCTCACACATCTTAAGTTTTGTAGAAGAAATTGCCGACGAGATTGTTTTTCTTTTAGAAGGAAAAATTTATTTCAAGGGTAGTATTCTAGATTTGAAAGCAAAGACCGAACAACCCGATTTTGAACACGCCATAGCCTCCATTTTATCTTCAAGTTATGCTTAAAATATTAAAATACAGTTTTTATGATTTAATGCGAAGCCGCTGGAGCTACGTCTATTTTCTGTTCTATTTATTGCTTGGCGTTGTACTTCTATTTTTGAACAACGATCTTTCAAAAGCAGTGATAACGCTGATGAACGTTATCATTATTTTGGTGCCGCTAATCGGCACTATTTTTGGCGTGATGTATTATTACAATTCAAGAGAATTCACAGAACTGCTCTTGGCGCAGCCAGTAAAGAGAAGCTCCATCTTTTTGGGGCAGTATTTTGGGGTTGCTACCTCATTATCTATGAGTTTGGTAGTTGGTTTGGGAATGCCTTTCGTTTTTTACGGAGTTTTTAATAGCAKMRKYRTATSSGRYYWKWCATNATTNACNNTWGTNAAMMKSTGCAWWTWKRMCTNYYWATTTTTWSTGMTWWRGCTNWWWGTNMKARYAMWWTCMMWCGRKWWTMRAATYRRARRYYYWRRKWACNKYSMTMMKMSWRTSSWKGTTNWATSGNNMSGTWATCTNNGMYRGMAYCYWKKWRATRTCGCYATNWATATTTTGAAGATTATCCGTTGGATAAATTTTCACTTATCGCAACCATGTTAAACCCAGTAGATCTTTCGCGGGTTTTGATACTTTTAAAACTTGATATTTCTGCCCTTTTGGGATATACCGGTGCCGTTTTTCAGAAATTTTTTGGAACCAGTTTAGGTTTGACGCTCTCTTCTGTATTGTTGGCCTTATGGGCTTTAGTGCCTACTTTCTTTATTTGGAGAATTGCTAAGCGGAAGGATTTTTAATTGGGTTTTTATATGATATTGATACCTGTTATTATAACGTGATATTATTTCAATAACTTGAGACAACCCACAAAAAATAACGTTTTATAGCTACTTTATCAGCATCGAATAAAACATTTTTCCTTTTAGGAAATGTTTTATAATATAACTTTTGATCTTTCAAATATTTTTCAGTCATCTTAGTCGCATTCGCGCATCAACAGCAACAATATTTTTCCGGGTGCCAATCAAGGGATTGAGGTCCATTTCAGTAATTTCTGGGGCGGCTTCCACCAAAGCGGAAAGCCTTTGGATAATTTCCACAAATTGGTCTTCGTTAACTCCTTCTTGGCCTCTGGCGCCTTGAATGAGTTTGTAACCGCGAAGCGATTGCACCATTTTATGTGCTTCACTCTTTGAGATAGGGCTCAATCCAGCAGTCACATCGTTCAAAACTTCAATGAAAATTCCGCCCAAACCACAAAGAATGGTATGGTTAAAACCGGGTTCTTTTTTTACACCAACAAACAGTTCCAACCCTGCCAATTGTGGCTGTACCATTACCGCCGTTACGGAATTTATTTTCATCAGCAAATCAAAGGTTTCCGAAACTTCTTCTTTGGAAGTAATATTCAGCACCACCCCTTTCGCATCACTTTTGTGAAGCGGACCAACAACCTTCATTACCACGGGAAAATCCATGAAACCCATCGCTGAGAGTAGTTTTTCCTTTGAATTTTCCACGATTTCCCCAACGCGCGGAATTCCCGCAACGTCCAGCAATTTTTCAGTTTCCGATGCATTTAAATAACCTTTGGAAGCAGTATCAATAACGCTTCGTATTTTTTCAACGTCAATTTTCGGCAATGAAATTTCTTCCGAAATAGGCTCTGGGGTTTTAAAAACTTGCGAAAGTGCTTTCCCCAAAACCACTTCATCGGGAAAGTTGATGTGGCCTTTTTTTAAAAACGATTGAATCTCGCGCTGTGCGTTCACCACAGAGGGTAAAACGGGGAAAATGGGTTTGTTGCAAATCTCCAATTTCACGCTCAAAACGTTGTAAACATTTTCCACATCAAAAAGTCCCGGACTGCCAAAAACTACGGCCATTGCATCGATTTTATCAAATTTATGTTCACAGTAATCGATGATAATCCCCAATTGTTCGGCAGTGCCTGTGGCCAAAAAATCGATTGGGTTGGCTACGGAAGAGCCAGGGTATAAGAAAGTTTTCAGTTTTTCGGCATCGGGCCCGGATATTTCGGGAACTTTTAGGCCGCCTTTTGAAATTTCATCGGCTAGCATCACCGCCGACCCTCCAGCGTGTGTAATGATGGCAATGTTTTTCCCCTCCAGTTTTTTGTAGTTGAAAATGGAAGCCACGCTCAGCAGTTCCTCGCGGCTGCTGCAATACACAATCCCGGCTTTGTTGAACAGCGCGCGCACCGTCATATCGCTACTGGCAATGGCACCCGTGTGCGAAGTTGCGGCGCGGCTGCCCTCGGCGGTACTTCCCGCTTTAATTGCGGCTATTTTAGCACCTTTTTTTATGAGTGAGGAAGCGTGTTTAAGCAGCTTTGGCGGGTTGGAAATGGTTTCGAGATACAACAGTTTTATTAACGGGTCTTTTTCGGCATTGAAATGGTCATCCATATATTCCAAAATGTCCTCAACGTTCGTCTGTGCTGCATTCCCCACAGAAAATACGTTTGCAAAGGAAACGCCAAGCGCCATTCCCGCTTCCATAATAAAAACTGCCGTAGCGCCCGAACCGGAAATAAGGTCGCAACCTTTTGGATTGAACTGTGGCACCGGAGCTGTGAAAACGCCTTTGTAGTTTTCAGTGATTACGCCAATGCAGTTGGGGCCAATAAGGCAGCCGTTTACGCTATCTACCGTTGTTTTTATTTGTTGTCCCCAAGCTTTTCCGGCTTCGTCCGCCTCGCCAAAACCTGCAGAAATGATTATAAAAGCCTTAGTGTTTTTTTCTTCGGCTAAAATTTTTACGGTTTCGGGGCAATACTTTGCGGAAATGGCAAGAATGGCCAAATCGGTTTGGGGAATTTCCTTTACTTCAGAATAACTTTTTGTGCCCTGAACTTTTTCCTCTTTTGGGTTTACGGCAAACAAACTTCCTCTGAAACCACCAGAAATTATATTTTTTAGCATATTGCCCCCAGGTTTTTTGGTATCGTTGGAAGCACCGATTATTACAATACTATTTGGGTTGAGCAGTTGTTTGTTGATCATAATTTGTTGATAATAAAATCGAAATCATTTCTCTTTTAGGCATAGGCGAAATTAAAAGATACATTTATCTTAAAAACTGATAAATATCATATTTGGAGCTAGTACGAAAGGGTATTTTTATTGGCAATTATGATATTTCGAAATGTCTACTGATTCAAGACCTTACATTTTTGTAATTGCGATTTTGCTTGCTGTTTATGGTTTTTACAACTATGTGGTTTACAACACCGATGGCTATGTGGCTGTCGAAAAATTATCCCCTATGGCAATAAAAGGCCAGCAATTATTTCAAAATAATCGTTGCTGGTCCTGTCATCAGCTCTATGGTTTGGGCGGTTATCTTGGCCCAGATTTGACCAATATTTATTCTGTGGAAGGCAAAGGTCCAGTTTATATAAAAGCTTTTTTGAATAGCGGGGTAAAAAGTATGCCACAATTCAATTTTTCTGAAGAAGAAAAAGATGCGCTAGTTGAATATATGAAAAAAGTGGATGAAACAGGAATCTATCCCAACTACGACGCCGAAATTCAAGCTTCAGGCTGGGTAAAACTAAAGTACCGAAATGAAGAGTAAAGTCCCAATATATTTTCTGCTTTTCGCCATGATTCCCCTGTTTTTGGGAATGTTCTTTGGGATGACTGCCTCGTTTCAATATTTGATGCCCGAATTTTTGAAGGAACAAATACCTTTTTCAAAAATGCGCCCTTTTCACGTTACTTCGGTTATTTCGTGGATTGTTTTATGTGCAACGGGTAGTATTTATTTTTTCCTCCTTTATGTTGAAAAGTTTAAGCTTTTTTCGCCTTTATTAGTAAAAATTCATTTCATCATTTTCCTCTTAACGGGCATTGCTATTTACTTTTCGTTTGCATTCGATTATACCGAAGGAAGGGAATATTTCGCTTTTACGCCAGTTTTGATTGTCCCAATTTTGATTGGGTGGGTTTTCTTCGGAATCAATTATTTTAAAACAATCTATAAAAATGTAAAAGGCTGGCCCGTCTATTTTTGGATGTGGGGCACGGGCATCGCTTTTATGTGTTACCATTTGATGGAAGCCCACTTTTGGCTGTTCGATTTTTTTAGATTGAATTTTGTAAAGGATTTTGCGGTACAATGGAAATCCACCGGTTCGTTCACGGGTTCTTGGAATATGCTGGTCTACGGAATCTCTATCTATTTGATGTCCAAAATAAAGAAGGATAGCAACGTAGCAACCAATAAAACCGCTTTTTTCTTTTATTTTTTAGGGCTGACCAATTTAATGTTCGGCTGGGCGCACCATACTTATTTATTACCGACGCAACCTTGGATTCGCTATGTAGCTTACGCGATAAGTATGACCGAATGGGTTGTTTTGGCTTCGATAATTTATAACTGGAAACACTCCGTTTTAAAGGTAGAAAAAGAGAACCACCCAATGGCGTATCGGTTTTTACTTTCCACGGATCTGTGGATTTTTCTGAATATAATTCTCGCGCTTCTTTTTTNCCATTCCGGCCATCAATTTCTTTACGCACGGGACACATATTACGGTGGCGCACTCCATGGGAACAACCATTGGTATTAACACAACGATACTTTTTTCAGCCTTATTTTTTATCGTGCACCAAATTTATCCTCAATTTAAAACGGATAGAAAATGGGTGCGACGCGGCTTTTTTTCATTTAATATCTCGCTGTTTCTTTTTTGGATTTCACTGTTGCTTGCCGGCGGAAAAAGAAGCTATTGGATGTACGTTTCAAAAAGCGGATTGTTTTCTGAAATGCAGGATTTGCTCGTACCGTATTACATTTCATTCTTCATTTTTGGAATTGGAATTTTCGTTTCGCTAATTATCGTTTCATATCCCATTTTCAAAGCATTACTTCAAAAAATTAAAACTTGATTTCCGATGGATTTACATCAAAAAATAACCGAGCTGAAAAAACAGAAAAACGCCGTGATCCTCGCGCATTATTACCAAGTGCCCGAAATACAGGAAGTGGCGGATTATGTGGGCGACAGTTTGGGGCTATCACAAAAAGCTGCCGTAACCGATGCCGAAATGATCGTTTTTGCTGGCGTGCATTTTATGGCGGAAACCGCGAAGATTTTAAACCCCAACAAAAAAGTTTTGTTACCAGATTTGATGGCAGGCTGTTCGCTGGCAGATTCGTGTCCGCCGGATGCTTTCCGAAAATTGGTAGAAGCACATACAAAGCACGTTGTAATAACGTATGTGAATTGTTCTGCGGAAGTGAAAGCCTTGAGCGATATTATTTGCACTTCTTCCAACGCAGAAAAAATAGTGAATTCCGTCCCGAAGGATGTTCCCATTATTTTCGCCCCCGATAAAAATCTAGGGAAATATATTCAGAAAGAAACCGGACGGAAAATGCTACTTTGGGACGGTGCCTGCATTGTGCACGAAGCATTTTCGATGGATAAAATGCTAAAACTTTACAAAGAGCACCCGGGTTCAAAAATTATTGCGCACCCCGAAAGTGAGAGCCATATTTTGGAGACCGCAACTTATATCGGTTCTACGGCGGGAATGATTGATTATGTGAAAAAGCATCCTTCGGAAAAATTCATCGTTGCCACCGAAGCTGGAATTCTCCATAAAATGCAAGAGGAAGTACCGCAAGCCGTATTGATTCCCGCCCCTGCGGAAGAAGACAACAGCTGCGCTTGCAGTGAATGTGCGTTTATGAAAATGAACACCCTGCAGAAACTTTATAATTGTTTGCTGAATGAAGATCCGCAGATAGAAGTTTCCGAAAAAATCCGTAAAAAAGCCATTCTGCCAATTGAGCGAATGCTGGAATTATCGAAATAATGCTGGAAACCAATTTTTTGATTATCGGGTCCGGAGCTGCGGGTTTAACACTTGCGGTGAAACTTGCTGAACAATTTCCAAAGAAAAAAATAACGGTTGTTACAAAATCCAACGAATCCGAATCGAATACCAAATATGCACAGGGCGGCGTGGCAGCGGTTTTCGATTTAAAGGAAGATTCCTTTCAAAAACACATTGAAGACACGCTCATTGCGGGCGATGGACTTTGTGATAAAGCCGTTGTGAAAATGGTTATAAAGGACGGTCCACAACGATTGAAGGAACTTATGGAATGGGGCGCCAATTTTGACACTGATGCCGATGGCGAACTTACTTTGGGTAGGGAAGGAGGCCATTCAAAATTTAGGGTAATACACCATAAAGATACGACGGGAAACGAGATTGAGCGCACGCTTTTGGAACGCGTCAATCAACTGCCGAATATAACTTTGCTGCCGCATCATTTTGCGATAGATTTGATTACGGAACACCATTTTTCTGAAAACAAAACTGAGAACCTTTCGTGTTACGGCGCCTATGTTTTGGACCAGATTTCCGGGAATATTTTTACGATAAAGGCTGACTGCACCACGCTGGCTTCCGGGGGAATGGGACGTGTTTACGGGCACACAACCAATCCCGCCGTTGCCACGGGCGATGGCATTGCGATGGCCTATCGCGCAAAGGCGCGCATCCAAAATATGGAGTTTATCCAGTTTCACCCCACAGCACTTTACGACGGAAACAACGGCGCTTCCTTTTTGATTTCTGAAGCGGTGCGTGGCTTTGGGGCATTTCTTCGGAATAAAAGCGGCGAACGGTTTATGTTGAAATATGACGAACGGGGCGAATTGGCTTCCCGCGATATCGTTTCGCGCGCCATAGATTCCGAAATGAAAAAATCGGGCGACGATTGTGTTTTTCTGGATTGTACGCATTTGGATATTGACGATTTCAAAAAACACTTCCCAACTATTTACGAAACCTGTTTGAAACGAAACATCAATGTGGCAAATGATTGGATTCCCGTGGTTCCCGCATCGCATTATTTGTGTGGCGGAGTGGTTGTGGATATGGATGGAAAGACTTCGGTGAAAAATCTTTTTGCCTGTGGCGAATGTTCATATACAGGCTTGCATGGCGCCAACCGACTGGCATCCAATTCGTTACTGGAAGCTTTGGTTTATGCGGACCGCATTTTTCAGTATCTCTGTAAACATAAGCCTTCCCACACGACCAAAGCCATTCCGGAATGGAATGATGAAGGCACGGTTTTGTTGAAAGGTTCTGAAATTCTTCAGCAAAAAACGGAGCAGTTGCAACGGTTGATGCGACGATACGCAGGTGTGGTTCGGAACAATAGCGATTTAGAAAAAGCTTCAGCACAGTTGGAGATTTTGTATTTTGAAATGGAAGCCCTGTACCAAAAACACAAATTGAATACGGCGCTCTCAGAGCTTCGGAATATGGTAAATGTGGCGCATTTGATCATCCAGCAATCCCTGAAACGAAAGGAAAACCGTGGCGGATATTTTAATGAGGATTATTAAAAAGTAAAAAAATAAGATGAAAAATTTAATAGAAAACTCCGTAAAAAAAGCAATGGATTATTCCGAATACAACTTGCTTTTCAAACAATTGGTTGTGGAAGGCCGTACTACTGGCGAAGAAACCCAAGAAAAGATTGACTATACAAAATTGAACTTTAGCCGTACCAAGCGATTGGACAAAACCGCTGAAATTCCCGAAGAGAGCATGGAGGTTTTCAAAAATATTTCTGAAAAACAGACGTGGCTGGTAATCAGCGAACCGTGGTGCGGGGATGCGGCGCAAACGCTTCCGTTTCTAAACAAGATTGCACAACTTTCGGAAAACATCGAGTTGAAGATTGTGCTTCGCGATGAAAATCCGGAATTAATGGATGAATTTTTGACCAATGGTTCGCGCTCCATCCCCGTGGTTATTATCCTTGATGAAGCTTTCAACGTACTTCAAACTTGGGGTCCACGTTCCAGGGCTGCGACAAAATTGGTTGCCGATTACAAGGAACATCACGGCAAAATTGACGATGCTTTTAAGGAAATGCTACAGGTGTGGTACAATAACGATAAAGGAGTTTCAATAATTAATGATATTTTGGAAACCCTGAATGTAAAAGTGTAAAAGGAATCAAAACGACGATTTGACCCACGACCGCTTCACTACACGACCCACGACAAAAAGAATAATTACTATCACTCGGGTTTCAAACCGTTGTGCTTCCAACAGTCGTAATTTCAAACGTCGTGGCTCCAACCGTCGTGGCTCAAAAGTTCAATTTCCAAAAAATCTGACTAAAATCATTTTAGAAGCAGATAAGATTCCCAACCTTTGCATAAAACTTAAAAATTATGCAAATCGTTTCAGCCCAAGAAGCCATATCTATAGTAAAATCTAATAATCGCGTATTTTTTCAGGGAGCCGCAATGACGCCCAATTTGTTGATAGACACCTTGTGTGAACGCTATCGCGAACTCAAAAATGTAGAAATAATCCAAATCCACACCCACGGTGAGGCTAAATATACACAAGCTCCATACAACGAAGCTTTTAAGCTTTCAAGCTGTTTTGTGGGTGATAACGTTCGGAAAGGTGTTAATACTATTCACGGCGATTATATTCCAGTTTTTCTGAGTGAAATCCACTGGCTTTTCAGAAGAAACATCCTGCCTTTGGATGTGGCTTTCATTCAAGTGTCTACCCCAGACAAACATGGTTATTGCTCATTGGGTGTTTCAGTTGATGTTACCTTGCCTGCCATACAAACAGCAAAACACGTTGTAGCCCTTATCAACCCAAACGTTCCGCGAACCCATGGCGATGGCATTATTCATATAAAAAATATAGATTTTGCCGTAGAAATTGATGAACCTATTCACGCATCAATATTGGGAACACCAACCGATATTGAAGCTACAATAGGAAGGCATGTTGCTGGATTGGTGGAAGATGGCGCAACGTTACAAATGGGCATCGGCAATATTCCAAATGCCGTGCTTCATAATTTGGGTAACCATAAACGATTGGGAATTCACACCGAAATGTTCAGCGACGGAATACTTCCTTTGGTAGAAAAGGGAATTATCACTGGGGAAGATAAAGAAATCAAAACTGGCAAAATAGTTACTTGCTTTGCGATGGGTACCCAAAAATTATACGATTTTATTGATGACAACCCAATAGTGCATTTTAAAGAAGCAGGCTATACAAACGATACTGCTATCATTCGTAAAAACCCAAAGGTAACTGCTATCAATAGCGCCATTGAAATTGATTTGACCGGACAGGTTTGTGCGGACAGTATTGGGATGTATCAATATTCCGGTGTGGGTGGGCAGATGGATTTTATACGAGGCGCTTCACTTTCAGAAGGAGGAAAGCCTATTATTGCTATGCCTTCAGTCACCAATAAAGGCATTTCAAAAATTACCCCGTTTTTAAAGGAAGGAGCCAGCGTTACTACCACCAGGGCACACGTTCATTATGTGGTTACCGAATATGGAGTGGTTAATCTTTTTGGAAAAGGAATTGAACAGCGGGCGAAGGCACTTATTTCCATTGCGCATCCCGATCACCGGGAAGCCTTGAAGCGCGAGGCGCGAAAGCGTTTTCATAGCTAAAGTTATAAGGTTACTTTTTTAAAGTGGATAAAAGGAGCTGTTTTTTTAAGACAGATTTGTCCTTGAATAATATTGTTATTACTTACTTTTAAAGAAAATAAATCTATATGTTTTCAAAAGCTTGTGAATATGGTATTCGTGCCGTTCTATTTATAGCTAAGCAATCTCAAAAAGATTTGCGTCCAAATATTACGGAAATATCCAAAGCTATAGATTCTCCAGAACCATTTACAGCCAAAGTTTGCCAGCAGCTTGCCCGTGCTGGTATACTTCTTTCAAAAAAAGGGCCCAATGGCGGATTTTATCTTGAAAAAGACTCCACTTTAAAACTGGCTGAAATAGTAGCAACAATTGATGGAGATAATATTTTTAAAGGTTGTGGCTTGGGACTTCGGGAATGCTCTTCGGAACATCCCTGTCCTGTTCACGATCAATTTATGGTCGTGCGGAACGGTTTAAAAAAGATGTGTGAAAATACGTTGGTAATGGAGCTCGCCGCAAATTTAGAAGAAGGCGAAACGTTTTTGAAAGTTTAAGATTAATTACATGCGCGCAAATACAGGATTAAAATATGTTCAGAAATGGAAAAGAAAAAGCCTATAAAACGTCACAGAGCATTACAACCTTTAAGCCGTCAGCATCATTTTGGGCTGCTTTTCAGTTGGAAACTGCGCAAAGGTTTCAGTAAAAATATTGATCCAGAAAGACTTCAAAAATATGCTTCTTGGTTTTTTGAGAAAGAAATTAAGCCACATTTTGAAGCTGAGGAAAAGTATGTTTTTACGGTTTTGAAAGAAGATAATAAATTGATACATCGAGCCTTAAAAGAACACAGGCGAATAGAAAACCTTTTTAAGGAAAACGAAAATCCTGAAAAATCCCTAAGTCAATTGGAGGAGGAGCTCGATGCACACATTCGCTTTGAGGAACGCATCCTTTTTAATGAAATCCAAAAAGTGGCTACCGCCAGCCAACTTGAAAAAATTTCGGAAATCCATTCAGAAAATCTATCCCGGCCTGAATATCCTGACCCTTTCTGGGAAAATTAAGAATTTCTTTTACAAATCCTTTATTAAGATAAAAATATCCTTTTATGATATAGGTCATATTTTGGTTGTCATTTTATGTGGAAATTTGTTCCATTCAATTCAAAAAAGTAAATATTATGACAACACTTCAAGAAAAAACTGTAGCCGATGTGGTTACAGACAATATAAAAGCAGCCCATATCTTTAAAAAACACGGCATTGATTTTTACTGTGGTGGGGGCATTAGCATTAAAAAAGCCTGTGAAAAAGCAAAAATTGATCCAGCTATGTTGGAAGCGGAACTTCTGGACCTTGATGCCATCCAGGATAGGACCAAGGATTACAACAGTTGGAAACTGGATTTTCTTACTGACCATATTATCAACATTCACCATACATACGTCGAAGAAAATAGTCCGTTGCTTTTACAGTATGCCCAGCGTGTAAACCACGTTCACGGCCATCATTATACCGAGCTTGGACAGATTGAGGCTTTGGTAAAACAAGTGGTGCAGGAGTTGGCTTCACATATGAAAAAGGAAGAATTAATTCTTTTTCCTTTTATTAAAAAAATTGTAAAGGCTGAACGCRAMGSYGRCKNAKAYYSMMGYYATCSWTWKTGGWMCTGNTTKRMRRYMSCATWWRRRKSMKGGAMNGNCYSMGSMTGAWKRNGGNCYGNNGCGAAAKMKYGCNNNGTCAAATTGCAAAATTGAGCAATAACTTCACGCCCCCACAAGGTGCTTGCAATACGTATCGTGCTTTTTATGCCAAGCTTGATGAGTTTGAGCAGGATTTGCACCAGCATGTTCATTTGGAAAACAATATTCTTTTCCCAAAAGCCTTGAACTTGGAAAAGAAATTAAAGAAAGGCTAATCTGTTTTTAAAAGTATCCACAGCCCCAAATCTTAGACTTTTTTATTTGATTGGTTTTTTGAACAGTTCGGTATTATGGCAACTTTGAATGTTTGTAGCCACAATCCGAACTGTTTTTTTAATTTTGAATCTTGATGAATTTAAGAAAACACATAGCCTTTGCGCTTTTCTATTTTCTCCTGGTGGCGCTTATGGGAGTGTTGCTACGCCTTTTTTTTGTCACCCCCCTTCCGCTTAATTATAAATACATATTACATGCACATTCGCATACGGCGCTTCTTGGCTGGATTTATTTAGGGTTGACAACTTTGATCTACAAAATTTTTCTTTCCGAAGCACAAAAACCGAAGCTCTACCAACGTATTTTTGTGTTTACAAACCTGTGCATAGTGGGAATGCTTATAACCTTTCCCATTCAAGGGTATGCGTTGTATTCCATTATTTTCTCTACACTGTTTCTGTTTGCTTCCTATTGGTTTGCCTGGTTTGCGATGAAATATATTTCGCAGCATTTTAAGAAACGGTTTTCTTGGAAGCTTATAAAAACTGCGTTGTGGTATTTGGTTATTTCAAGTATTGGTCCTTGGGCAATCGGGGGTGTGATGGCAACCTTGGGCCCAGAGTCTATTTGGTACAAATCTTCCATTTATTTTTACCTTCATTTCCAGTATAACGGATGGTTTATAATTGCTCTTTTGGGGGTACTGTTTTATGTTTTAGAAGAAAAAGGAATTCAATTTAATACTGAAAAACTAAAGTCATTTTTCCTTCTTTTGAACGCTGGTGTACTATTCACAGTCTTTCTTTCCTTTCTTTGGTTTGTTCCACCCACAGCTATTTATATTTTGGGGCTGGCTGGAGCAGTGGCACAGCTTTTAGCCTTCTATGAGTTGTATTTTTTACTGAAAACCCATTTTTCCGTTTTAAAAACTGCATTAGGTACAAATGCCTTTTTTTTTCTGAAAATGGCAGGAATATTAATGGTTTCTAAACTTATAATGCAGCTCTTTTCCGCATTTCCATATGTTGCAGATTTAGCTTATCAACTAAAGGATTTTGTAATTGGWTATCTACATTTGGTTTTCTTAGGCATCGTTATCACAACAATGCTAGCGTTTCTGAAATACTTTAAATTAATTACGTTGCCCAATAGTTTTCTAAGACTCTTTCTTTTTGCATTCGCAAGCACAGAGCTGCTCATTTTTTACAAAGCTTTCGCACTTTGGTTGGGGCTTCCTTTTTTTTCGGAATATTACTTACTGATCGCAATTTTAAGTTGCACATTTCCAGTTGCGGTGGGAGTTTTATTTTTAAAAAACCTTAAAAATTTATATCTTACTCCATAAAGCACGAAATGGGAAACAATCCATTTTCATAAATAGAATCAAAGTTGATAAATATCATTTGGCAAAATTAAATCTGTTGCAACCTTTGCAAAAGGTATAACGAGCAAATTTTAGATTGATGGTAAACTGTTTCCATTGCGGCGATGCGTGTTTGGACGTTGAAATTAAGCATGAGGAAAAATCCTTCTGTTGTCATGGGTGTAAGACTGTGTTTGAAATTCTGCACGATAACGATTTAAGTTATTATTACGACCTTGAAAAAAACCCTGGAATTTCTCCAACGGAAATTTCAGGAAAGTATGATTTTCTCGACAACAAGGCAATCGTTGAAAAATTGCTGGAATTTAACGATGGCAATACGCAGATTGTTTCTTTTTTAATACCTTCCATCCATTGCAGCAGTTGCATTTGGATTCTTGAAAACCTCAATAAACTTAACCCAGCGGTTAAATCTTCACAAGTAAACTTTCCCGAAAAAACGGTACGGATCACCTTTTCTGCTGAAGAAAATTCACTGAAGAATCTAGTGATTCTTTTAAGCCGAATAGGTTACGAACCCTACATTTCGCTGGACGATTCTGAGAAAAAGGAAAAAAGCGTAAACCGAAGCCTCATTTATAAACTGGGCATCGCAGGCTTTGCCTTTGGAAATATTATGTTCCTCTCATTCCCAGAATATTTTGAACATTCTGAATTTTGRCTGGACCAGTTTAAACCCTTTTTCCGCTGGTTGATGTTTGCATTCTCACTGCCCGTTGTTTTTTACTCGGGAAGAGGGTATTTCACTTCAGCATACAAAGGCCTTCGTTCCAAAATCTTAAACATAGACGTTCCCATAGCGTTGGGAATCGCTGTGCTTTTTATACGGAGTACGATAGATATTGTTTTCGATTTGGGCACCGGCTTTTTTGACAGTCTCTCGGGCCTTGTATTCTTTTTGTTATTGGGGAAATTTTTTCAACAAAAAACCTACAGCTACCTTTCCTTTGAACGCGATTACAAATCATACTTTCCAATAGCCGTTACCAGACTTTTCAGAAACGCTGAAGGCAACGTAACTGAAGAACAGGCCGAAGTTTATACCGTACAGAAAGGCGATCGCTTATTGATTCGCAACAACGAAATTATTCCCGTGGATGCTATTTTAATCAAAGGGAACGCGCTTATTGATTACAGTTTTGTTACCGGTGAAGCGGAACCCATTAGCAAGCAAAGTGGTGATAAACTCTTTGCAGGTGGAAAACAGCAAGCTGGGATTTTGGAAGTTGAAGTTTTAAAACCTGTCGCCCAGAGTTACTTGACGCAACTGTGGAGCAACGATGTTTTTAGCAAGGATAAAACCGGCGTTTTTGAATCAATAACTGACAGCATCAGCAAACGCTTTACTGTCGTTTTGCTTTCAATAGCCTTTATTGCTACCATTTTTTGGCTTGTGGTCGATCCCTCCAAAGCGTTTAATGTGTTTACTTCGGTTTTGATTGTTGCCTGTCCGTGCGCCATTGCGTTAGCTGCGCCGTTCACTTTAGGAAATGTTTTGCGAATCTTCGGAAGGGAGAAATTGTATTTAAAGGAAGCTTCGGTTATTGAACAAATGGCAAAGCTGGAYACCGTGGTTTTTGACAAAACGGGAACCCTCACAACCAACCAAAAAAATATGATCACCTATGAAGGCGTTGCGCTTTCGCAGGAAGAAAAACAATTGCTCACGAGTACACTTAGGGCATCAAGCCATCCTTTGAGTCGTTCGCTTTATAATATTCTTGACAAAAATAATATTCAAACCTTGGATGAATTTGAAGAAGAAGTAGGGAAGGGGATTTCCGCCACTTCTAATAATAATTCCATAAAAGTAGGTTCGTATGATTTTGTTGGAAATGATGATGGGATGATTTCCGAAGTTAAAAACAGAACTACTGTCCACGTGAGTGCCAATCAGGTTTACAAAGGATGCTACATATTCAATAGTGAATACCGAAAAGGGGTTGCCGAAATTTTTGAACAGCTTGGAACGGATAAAGAAGTAATAGTGCTTTCAGGCGACAACGAAGGCGAACGCAAACGTTTGGAAGCATTACTGCCAAAAGGAACTAAACTGTTTTTCAATCAAAAACCGGATGATAAGCTTAATTTCATAAAAACCCTTCAACAAAGCGGAAAACAGGTATTGATGATTGGCGATGGATTGAACGATGCAGGAGCATTAAAACAGAGCAATGTAGGTTTTGTGATCTCAGAAAATACAAATGTATTTTCACCAGCCTGCGATGGTATTTTGGACGCTTCCCAATTCAAAAAAATTGGGGATTTTCTAAACCTGTCAAAGAATGGAGTGAACATCATAAAATGGGCTTTTGTGTTTTCGCTGTTTTATAATTTAATAGGTTTGGCATTTGCGGTTACAGGACATTTACAACCCGTAGTTGCAGCCATATTAATGCCTTTAAGCTCTATAAGTATAGTGGTTTTTACAACCTTGGCGACCCAATATGTGGGAAAGAAATTAAGAACGGATATAAATAAGTAAAATTGACAAATGTCATATTTTAAGGACGTTTGCAATAATATTTTTGAAAAATAATTATCAGGTATGACCATAATCTATATGCTCTTGGCAATCAGTGTTTTTGTAGCGCTCATTTTTTTTGCACTGTTTATTTTTTCAGTAAARAAAGGTCAGTATGATGATACCTACACTCCTTCCGTACGTATGCTTTTTGACGATGAACTGGTAAAGGAAGGCCCTTCAAACCCTAAGAATACTTCAAAAGAAAATAAAACCAATCCAGAAAAATAATTCTATTAACACTATGCAAACAGAACAGTTTTACTATGACAACAAGATTGTCAAAAAATTCATCAATGCAACCATTTTTTGGGGTATCATTGGTATGAGCATAGGCTTGCTGCTAGCCTATATGTTTTTGTTCCCAAACATGACTGATGGTGTTTCCTGGCTCAGTTTTGGGCGTTTAAGACCCTTGCACACGAATGCGGTAATTTTCGCTTTTGTGGGTAATGCCATTTTTGCGGGAGTCTATTACTCCACCCAACGCTTGCTGAAAGCACGAATGTGGAGTGATTTTTTAAGTAACTTGAACTTTTGGGGCTGGCAGGCCATAATTGTTGGTGCTGCTATTACGCTTCCATTGGGTTACACAACCTCAAAGGAATATGCCGAACTGGAGTGGCCCTTTGATATTGCCATTGCGGTAATATGGGTGGCTTTTGGTCTAAACTTAATTATGACAATGGTTAAAAGACGTCAGCGCCACTTATATGTGGCCATCTGGTTCTATTTGGCAACCTTTGTTACAGTAGCTGTTTTGCACATAGTAAATAGCATGGAACTTCCCGTATCTGCGCTTAAAAGTTATTCGGCGTATTCTGGCGTTCAGGATGCTTTGGTACAATGGTGGTATGGGCATAATGCGGTTGCTTTTTTCCTAACTACGCCTTTCCTTGGGTTAATGTATTATTTTGTGCCAAAAGCGGCCAACAGACCCGTATATTCCTATAGGCTTTCTATAGTTCACTTTTGGTCCTTGATATTTATTTATATCTGGGCGGGGCCTCACCACTTACTTTACACGGCGTTGCCAGAATGGGCTCAAAATTTAGGAGTGGCCTTTTCGGTAATGCTTATAGCACCATCTTGGGGTGGGATGATCAACGGACTTTTAACATTACGTGGCGCTTGGGATAAAGTTCGAGTAGATCCAGTATTAAAATTTATGGTTGTGGCTATTACCGGCTATGGTATGGCAACTTTTGAGGGCCCCATGCTTTCGCTTAAAAACGTAAACGCGATAGCGCACTTTAGCGACTGGATTATTGCACACGTTCATGTTGGCGCACTCGCTTGGAACGGATTTTTGACCTTTGGTATGATTTATTGGTTGGTACCGCGCCTATTCAAAACAAAACTGTATTCCATTAAATTAGCGAATGCACATTTTTGGATAGGAACTTTAGGCATCATAATGTATGCACTGCCTATGTACGTTGCAGGTTTTATGCAAGCATCTATGTGGAACCAGTTTAATCCAGATGGAACTTTAACCTATGGAAATTTCCTAGAAACAGTTACGGAAATCATCCCTATGTATTGGATGCGCGCCATWGGWGGTAGYTTRTWTATTAYYGGAGCNTTTAWWRMGYKTTWTWAMKNNGTGATNNNGACTGCRCGYMRRGGWAGWAARGTWACMGAYGARYTWGCSGAAGYWGCWCCWTTRMMRCSWGTMACYAAAARGCRMACKWSWRRGGAAGGTTACCAYACTTGGTTRGARMGAAGACCTRTSAARYTKACYMTTTATGCWACTATTGCAATTCTAATTGGAGGGGCTGTGCAGATTATTCCATCCTTAATGGTGGACGATTACGTTCCCGTAATTTCAAGTGTGAAACCTTATACACCTTTGGAATTGGAAGGACGCGATATATACATTCGTGAAGGCTGCGTGGGCTGCCACTCTCAGATGATTCGTCCTTTTAGGAGTGAAGTGGAACGCTATGGCGAGTATTCAAAATCTGGAGAATATGTGTATGACCATCCATTCCTTTGGGGAAGTAAACGTACAGGGCCTGACTTGCACAGAGTGGGAGGAAAATATTCCGATAACTGGCACTTAAACCATATGTACGACCCACAGAGTACTTCATCAGGTTCTATAATGCCTTCCTATAAATGGTTGATAAATTCAGAATTGGATAAATCAGATACCGAGACAAAAATGCGCGCCATGGTTAGTTTGGGAGTGCCCTATACAGAAGAGGAAATAGCCCGTGCGCAAGAATGGATGGATGAGCAAGGAACCCAAATTGAGAAAAACCTTTACAGCGATCCCGACTTTGTAAGTACGTATGAAGCAAGTAAAAAATATGCAGAGGAGAATGGAGAGGATTTTATTGAAATGAAAGATCGTGAAATTGTAGCGGTTATAGCTTATTTGCAACGATTGGGTACAGATATTAAAGTACAAACCACCGAAGATGTTTCGGCCAAAAACGAATAGTTATGTTGAAATTTGTAAAAGGAAACCTCGAGAACATAGATAACGTTCAAATATATCCAATGATTTCTTTATTGATATTCTTCGTATTTTTTGTGGTGCTTTTTTATTGGGTAATTACCGCCAAAAAAGAACATATCAAAGAAGTGAGCAATATTCCATTGGAAGACGATACTAACCACCAAAACGAAAAAATACTATGAAAACCACAGCATCATTTTTAAGGGTTATCGGTTTTGCGATACTAGCCTTCTTTCTCTTAGAGCTTACCATTGATTCCGGTGAACAGTGGGCCATAATAAAATACCCGATCATTTGGGCTGTTTTGGCAATGTTGCTTTTTTTCGCCATAGCTTTAGAAACTATCGCTGCAGCTTTACAGCGTATTCTCTTCGGTGGGCTGAATCCAGAAGCGAAAGAGCGCTACCTAGCTGCTGAAAAGCTAAGGGAACAAAACCGTTTCGGATGGTTTAAAAGAAAGTACAATGAAATGCTAGGTGCCAAACCTGTCGAAAAAGAGCAGGAAATTGTTTTGGATCACAATTATGACGGCATCCGGGAATTGGACAACAAACTTCCACCTTGGTGGGTATATATGTTCTATGCAACTATAGTCTTCGCAGTTGTGTATTTGGTGCGCTATCACATTTTTGACGGTACAAATCAAAGAGAGGAATATGAAATAGAAATAGCACAGGCTAAAGCAGAGGTTGAAGAATATAAAAAGAACAATAAAGACCTTATTGATGCCAATACTGTGGAACTGCTCACCGATGCTAGCGATATTGAAGCCGGAAAGAGTATTTTTGTCGCAAACTGTATAGCCTGCCATAAAGATAGCGGTGGCGGAGGCATTGGTCCAAACCTAACTGATGATTATTGGATATTGGGCGGTGGTATCAAGAATGTTTTCCACACCATAAGTGAAGGAGGTCGTGCCGGAAAAGGGATGATTGCCTGGAAAACAGACCTAAAACCTAGTGAGATGGCCCAAGTGGCTAGTTATGTGCTCACGCTTCACGGCACCAATCCTGTGGATGGTAAAGAACCAGAAGGAGATGTTTGGGTAGATGAAAACGCTCCTGTTGACAATGTTGAGGTAAAGGTTATAGATTCCACCACAATTAAAATGGAAATGAACAATGAGCCAGTCGTTGACGATTTACAAGCAGAAGGCAAATAACATTTATAGATAACCCTAACTTTATAAACCTTGGATACTCCCGAAAACGAACGGTTTAGAGATAGCATCGGTACAATTAACGAAGAAGGTAAAAGAGCTTGGGTTTATCCCAAAAAACCTTCCGGAAAATTATACCGATATAGAAAATATGTAAGCTATTTTTTGCTTGCATTTCTATTTGCCGCACCGTTTGTAAAAATTAATGGAAACCAGTTCCTGCTCTTTAATGTTTTGGAGCGTCGTTTCAATATTTTCGNGMTTTSMGTTTTGGCCCCAGGACTTTTATTTGTTCGTTATAATGATGGTGATTGGGGTAGTTTTCATCATATTTTTCACTGCGGCTTTTGGAAGAATCTTTTGTGGATGGATTTGTCCGCAGACTATTTTTATGGAAATGGTTTTCCGAAGGATTGAATATTGGATTGATGGGGATAGGGGAGCACAGATACGCTTAGGCAAACAAACTTGGAATGCTGAAAAAATTAGAAAGCGCGTATTAAAGTGGTGTATATTCTTTGTAATCTCATTTTTGATTGCAAATATATTCCTTGCGTATTTAATAGGAAGTGACCGCCTCATACAATATGTTATTGAGGGGCCATTGGGGCACATCAGCACCTTAATTTCCTTGCTGATATTCACTGGCGTGTTCTATTTCATATTTGCATGGTTCCGCGAACAAGTCTGTATTATAGCCTGCCCTTACGGGAGGTTACAAGGAGTATTGCTGGACAATAAATCCATAGTTGTGGCATACGACCACATACGTGGCGAAAAAGAAGTGGGGCGTGCCAAATTCAAAAAGAATGAAGATCGTGAAGCTACTGGCAAAGGCGACTGTATAGATTGTTTTCAATGTGTACATGTTTGTCCCACGGGTATTGACATCCGTAACGGTACGCAGTTGGAGTGCGTTAACTGTACCGCTTGTATAGACGCGTGCGATAGCATTATGGAAGCAGTAAATCTGCCAAAAGGATTGATTCGTTACGCAAGTGAGGAGAATATTGAAAAAAAAGCAAAATTCAAATTTACGCCACGCTTAA
Source organism: Aequorivita sp. (assembly GCA_002733915.1). Taxonomy (GTDB): domain Bacteria; phylum Bacteroidota; class Bacteroidia; order Flavobacteriales; family Flavobacteriaceae; genus Aequorivita. Next base: position 149,666 of record NVXN01000003.1, on the reverse strand, counting down.
AGGGGTATACCGCAGTTTTGGTGATATTTATAGGGGTTTTAACGGGTCTTTTATTTTTGAGGAGCGATGTAGAGGCAAATGTGCTGCGTCTTCCGGGACAATTGTATGAGCATAAAGAGAATAACATGATCAGTAATGTTTTCACCTATAAATTGCTTAACAAAACTACGAGGGATATTGAAAATATTCACTTTAAACTTAAGTCGCATAAAGGAACGATTCATACCGTGAAACAAGGTGAACTGGTTGTTCCAGCACAGGGATTGGCCGAAGGAACCCTTTTTATAGAAATTAATAACGCTGCCTTAACGGGCGATAAAAACAGGGTGGTCATAGAAGTGTATAGCAATGGAGCCTTAATAGAGACTACCAGCGTTACCTTTCTTGGGCCAAGAAATTATAATTAATAAAAATTAAAAAGTAGGTTATGAAAATAAATTGGGGAACAGGACTAGTGATTGGAATGATATTTTTTATAGGCTTCATTTTATTTTTTGTTATAAAAATAAGTACCGATAAAAAGTACGATTACGATTTGGTAACGGAAGAATATTATAAAAAGGAATTAGTATTTCAAAAAGAAATCGATGACAGAGCAAATTCAAATTCCTTAGAGGCTAACATTATAGGCAAAAAAACTGAGAAAGGCTGGATGCTAACTTTTCCCGAAAACCTTGATTATACCAAGATTACAGGTACTGTGTTTCTTTATAGACCCTCCAATAAAAATCTTGATTTTCAAGAGCCTTTAAAGCTTTCATCCAACAGCTTAGTAATAGACGATGAACGTCTGGTTGCCGGTCGATGGAACACTATTGTTCAATGGAGTTATGAAGGAAAAGATTATTTATACAAAAACGAAATAATTTATTAATCAAACCTTGAATGTTATACACCGCACTCATATTAGGGTTATTGGGAAGTTTCCACTGCGTGGGAATGTGCGGGCCTATTGCTTTTCTATTGCCCGTAGACAGAAGTAATAATCTGAAAAAAGTTGGACAGATTTCACTATATCATTTCGGAAGAATACTCGCATACAGTATTATAGGATTGATTTTTGGTTTGGTAGGTAAAAGTTTGAATCTTTTCGGCTTTCAGCAGCAACTTTCTATTTTTATAGGTATTTTGATGCTTGCGGTTATTTTCATTCCGCAGAAAATATTCAATAGATATAATTTTTCAAAGCCTATTTATAGAATCATTTCAAAAGTGAAATCTGCTTTAGGCAAAGAGCTTAAAAAGAAAACCCACGATACTTTTTTGACCATTGGTTTTTTAAATGGTTTTCTGCCTTGTGGCTTGGTCTATATGGCGGTATTTGGCGCTATTGCTTCTGGCAATGCGCTTCAGGGAAGTTTGTATATGGCTATCTTCGGTTTGGGAACCATTCCATTGATGACGTCCGCAATTTATCTTGGAAATTTTTTAAACGGGCAGGTACGCCAGCGCATCCGTCGTGCAATTCCCATATTTGTAGCAATTATAGGCTGTCTTTTTATAGTTCGTGGTATGGGCCTGGGCATTCCGTATATTTCACCAAAACCCATGACCGAAAGTGTAGACGACCATTACAACTGTCACACCGTGACTTCAGAAGATAAAACAATTTTTAACCATTAAAATATTGAAATTATGACAACTACAATGATTCCCTTGGCAAATTGGGGTATGGGTACGGCCCTCATCATTTTCTTTGCAGTTTTATGTGTTGTGCTTTCCGCCATTGTTATCAACTTTGTTATGGGCGGTAAAAAAAAGAATGATGAAGAGATAACTACCCCTAAAGATGAAAACATTTAAAATTGATACATTATGAAAATTATAAACTCTATTCCACTAGTTGATTTTAGTGGTGGCGTAGCAGCAACTATAATTTCAATAGTTGTTTGCTTTGCTCTTATCGCTGGGCTAATTTTTTATGTGAAACGTAGCAAAAAGCGAAAAAACATGGTTCATAATCGAAAAAAGAAGAATGACAATCCCGAAAGAAAAGGTTAGAATTTCAAAATATTAATATTTATTTTTTTCTGTTTTTCAAATATTATCTTCTTATTTGGCCAATTCAATGATGGCTTGCACCGTTTCTTTATTGTCAACACCTAAGCCTTCTTGCTGATGCACCATTTCACCCCGATGGTCAAAAACACTTATAATATTTGAATGTGAAAAATCCATCGGAGAGATTTCTTTATAATTAACTGCCAACACAGCTGCAAATTCGCGGGTATCTGCTTCAGTTCCGCGAAGAAAGAGCCATTTATCATCCTCCATTTCATTTTCTTTACTAAAAGCTTTTAGCCTTTCAGGGGTATCGGTTTCTGGATCAATGCTTACAAAAACATATTGTACATCGTCCTTTTTTTCCTCGGGCACTTGTTTTTCAATATTGCGCATATCTGCAACCAAACGTGGACAAGCAGCTTTACAGGTTGTGTAAATCATAACCATAACAACTACTTTTCCTTGAAGGTCTTTCAGTTCAATTTCTTCTCCATTTTGAGTGGTCCAATGGGAGGGAAGATTATAAATAGACATTTCCAGAATGGTTTCACTTTCGGCTTTTTTCACTTTTGCAGAATCAGAGGTGTCTGTATTTTTTTCTGAATTACTATTGCAGGAAAACAAGCTCCCCAAAGCAAATGCTATTACCAAATATCTAAATTTTTTCATGTTTCTAATTTTTAATTTTCAACATCCTTCGCACATCGAAAACCTAAGTTTTGTGAAGAATAGCGAGCCTTCATACTTCCCCGAAAGGCATAGCGCATAAATGCAGCATAATTCATTAAATCTGAAGCTCCTATTGCTGCGCTTCCGCAGAAGAGATTGGAGTCTTTGTCAACGTCTTTTCGGGATTCTCCCGATATTAATACCGAATTAAAATCTAAAGTCCATTCCCACACCAAACCGTGAAGATCGTAAATTCCCCAATAATTTTTAAAATTTTTCCCAATAGGATTATTGAAGGTTTTTGGGGTTTCATACCAGCTTAGGATGAACTGGTTATAGGTTTCTATTCTTCGTGCATCCTGTACTTTTTCATTGGCCATGGCCGCAAACTCCCATTCGTCTATTGTGGGTAGCCGTTTGCCTTGACACTCACAATACTTTTTGGCTGCAAACCAGGAAACATTTGTTACGGGGGCATTTGAAAGGCCTTGATAGGTTTTATCATCCTTCCAGTTTGTTAAATAACTTTTGTCCGCAAATAAAGTTTTGACATTGTTTTTTTTCCATTGTGGGTATTCTTCCACGAATTTTAAATATTCGGCATTGGTTACAGGATATATATCCATTAGAAAAGGATCAACCGTTACAGTTTGGTCCTCGGCGCCATAAAGAGGAAGATAAACCCCGCCCTTTACTAAAGCCATATTATCATTTTGGGCTGCGAGCTCGCAAAATAATAATGAAAAGACTAAGAAAAGGGCAGGGCTATAAAATTTCAATTTCAACAATTTTTATTATTTATTTCTAACGGCTTGTACCATTGCTGGGGTAACTTCTTTTTTAGAGTTGCCCCAACTGTTATAGACATATGTAAGTACATTTGCTACTTCTTCATCGCTAAGCGCTTGGGCTGTCATTACACTATTGTATTTTTTGCCGTTCACGGTTATTTCACCGGTCTTGCCGTGTAATACAATATCAATAGCTCTGTCCACATCAGCATTTAAGTAATCAGATTTTGCCAAAGGAGGAAAAGCGTTCTCAATCCCTTTTCCATCAGCTTGATGACAGGCTGCGCAAGTAGCTAAATATTGATCCTTTCCAAAGGTCATACGTTCTTCAAGGCTTAAAGCTTTCACCTCTTCTTTTGGTTCTTTTCTTGTACCGTTGGGCATAGACTGTATTGCTCCACCTTCAGGCAGATAAATATCATCGCGGATTTCACCAGAATAGATGCGCTTGTCTTCTTCGCCTTCTACTTTTAGCATTGCCAAAGCACCTTTATTGAACGCTCTGAAAATAGAGTGGTCTACAAGTATAAAGGTTCCGGGAACATCTACACGAAACTCCACAATTGCTGCACCACCTGCAGGAATTAATGTTGTTTGTACATTTTCATTGATCATATCACCGCCTTCCACGTGAACTTTGTCAAAAATTTCACCAATAACGTGGAATGAGGAGACTAAGTTTGGACCACCGTTTCCAACAAAGAGACGTACTTTTTCACCCACTTTTGCGGTAATGGCATTGTCGCCAGTCATAGCTCCAACACTTCCATTAAAGACTACATAATCTGCTTTTTCATCAATGGCTTTCTGCATATCGAAGGCCTGTAAGCCACGATCGCCATATTTGCCTTCGGTATAGAAATCACCTTGCATGATGTAATATTCTTTGTCCACTGGAGGCAAACCACCTTCCGGCTCTACTAAAATAAGCCCGTACATGCCGTTGGCAATGTGCATTCCCACAGGCGCGGTAGCACAGTGGTACACGTAAAGACCTGGGTTAAGCACCTTAAAGGAGAAAACTTTTTCATGGCCGGGAGCTACAAATGAGGATTCCGCACCACCACCGGGACCGTTCACGGCGTGAAGGTCAATGTTGTGCGGAAGTTTGTTGTCTGGGTGATTCTTTAAGTGAAATTCTACCTCGTCGCCCACACGGGTTCGGATGAAACTTCCCGGAACGGTTCCGCCAAAAGTCCAATAAACATATTTAACGCCATTAGTCATTTCACCCTCACGTTCTTGGATTTCCAAGTCCACGATTAGTTTTTTGGCCATTCGTTTTCCTACGGGAGTAGGCACATTTGGTGGAGAAGTAAGTTCCGCAATCATTTCTTGATTTACAGGAATTTCTACAGTATCGTTGTATTTTTTCTCTGACTGGTCATTTACACAGCCCGAAAGAAATGCAACCGCGCCAAGACCCAGCAGCATATTGGTAATTAACTTTTGTTTGATAACTAATTTCATAGGTTCGGTTTTTAAAAAGTGGTCGTTTTATTGGTTATTATTTTCAATTTCTGGTTTTTTCCAAGTAAATAAAGCAGGGTCTATTGTCACCATTACCCATGCCCAATTATTTGTATTTCCATCAAAATTATTTTTCAGGATTTCAATTCCTTTTGAAGTAAAAAAGTGTGAATATCCTGCCTGAATACCTGTAAAATTGCTCGTTTTGAACGAAGTTACTAAATCTACTTCAAAACCCAAATCTTTTGACGTATTGTCATCTATTTCCGCGGCAGCGAAAAATTGATGAAGCGCCAAATAAACGTTTGATTTTTTAGTGAAGGCATATTTTACATTTCCATAAAAATCTACTAAGCCCACATTGTTAATATGATTGCCTACATAGAAATAATCCATAAACCCATTAAACTTGTGATTGGTTCCATAAAGTGGGTTAAAGGCTTTGTTTTCTCCATTGGCAGGGGCGCCATAATTATTTCCGCTTTGCAGTTCGGCACCTATGCCAATGCGTAGATTTTCCAAAGCAGAATAATTCGCTTCCAATGAAAGAAGGTAGGCGCTTAAATCATTATCTGCCAGGTCATTCCCGAATTGATAGTAGAGATTTGAAGCAAAGTTGAATTTACTCAAATTCGCGTTTAAATGAAGTCCTGCGGTTTGACTATAGCGCGTATCGTTTTTTGATTCGTCGGTTTCGTCGATGTATTGCAGACCATTGTTCAAAAAGAGAAAACTTGCTGATAATTTTTCCCAATCCTTGTGAAGCCAAACATATTGTAGGCTTTTATAGGTATTTGTTTTAAGGATATTTCCAGTCAATGCTTCTCCATCTTGGTTGTATGCAGCTCCGAAATGTAGCTTCAAAAAGCTGGGTTCAAATTTTAAAATAACGGCATCGTGGCTTCTTCCTTGTTGCGCCCAGCCTACATTTCCGAAAAAACGCTGGTCGTCGTAAACAATTTCCTGACGCCCAATTTTTAAGGAAAGGTCTGGAACCATTACAACATCTGCCCAAGCTTGATGCAACGAAAATCCGTTTTCGTCTGCTAAATTTAGCTGCGGAACATCGCCCCAAACCCTTACATCCTGAGGACTTAAATAAAAATGAAGCTTTTCGGTCTTGTAACCGAAGTTCAACCTTGTGCGTTGCGAAACAAAAGCAGCAGGCTCTGTATTATCAGGAAAAAGATTTTTGTAGCCGTGGCGATATTCAAAACGTGGGCGAAGCTCTGCATCTACCGTAAACTGTGAATAACTTTTAAGGAAAGTAAAAAGCAGAATAATTAAGAAGGCATTTGTTGAATTAAACATACTATAAATTTATTTCAGATACAAATATCTTATTTTGCTTTAAAAACAAATATGACGTATGTCAGTATTTAAAAGATTCTGTAAAAAATTGAGAAAATAATTTAGATAGTCATTGAAAACAATTGTGTTTCCGGCTTACTGCGTTGCAGAAGCACATCAAATGCCATGCAGATGTTGCGTACGTAAGGTCGCCCTTTTTCAGTAATTTGAAGTTTTTTTTCACCTATATCCACTAAACCATCATCTTCCATTTCTTTGAGTTTTTCGAGCGCTAAGGACAGTTCCTCAAATTGAAGTGATATATCCTCCCAAGATGTTTCTAGTTTGCACATCAAATTCAGGATATGTTTGCGGATGATGAGATCTTCTGAGTTCAAAATATGTCCGCGATACACAGGAATGATATGTTGAGCTACCAAATCTTGATATTCTTCTACGTTTTTCACATTTTGCCCAAAACAGTACCAGCTATCGCCAATGGCCGAAACGCCCAGTCCCAACATCAATTGGGTTTTGCTGTCAGTGTACCCCATAAAATTTCGGTGGAGGGTCTTTTCTTCAACCGCTTTATAGAGGCTATCTGTTTTAAGGGCGAAGTGGTCCATTCCAATTTCTATATATCCCGCTTCTTCAAGCATACGTTTGCCGGTTTCGTACATATCACGCTTTTCAATGGCACTGGGGAGATCTTCTTCTTTAAACCCGCGTTGGCCATTGCCCTTTATCCACGGAACGTGCGCGTAGCTGTAAAAAGCAATGCGATCTGGCATTAACTCCTTTGTTTTCTCAATGGTGTGGATAACGTGTTCCTTTTTCTGAAAGGGAAGTCCAAAAATAATGTCGTGCCCGACTGATGTGTAGCCAATTTCGCGGGCCGTTTCGGTTACGCGTTTTACATTCACAAATGGCTGCAACCTGTGGATTGCCATTTGGACGGTTGGATTGTAATCCTGAACACCATAGCTTACACGTGTAAACCCACAATCAAAAAGCGTCTGCAAATGTTCTTCGGAAGTATTGTTTGGGTGTCCTTCAAAGCTGAAAGATGAATTTGGGGCTATGGTTGCATCTCGAAAAATTCTTTTAATGAGCAATTTTAGATTTTCCGCGGAAAAAAAAGTAGGCGTACCACCGCCAAGGTGCAATTCTTTAATTATGGGTCTTTCCGTAAATAATTTCAAATAAAGTCGCCATTCCTTTAAAACAGATTCAAGGTATGGTGTCTCCACATTGTGGTTTTTTGTGATACGCTTGTTGCAGCCACAAAAAGTGCAAAGGCTTTCACAGAAAGGAAGGTGAATATAGAGGCTTATACCTTCTTCAGAATTACTTTCAGAAAAACTTTTAATTACTCCTTTTTTCCATTGGTTTAAAGAAAAATCATCGTTTTTCCAATATGGAACTGTGGGGTAACTGGTATAACGCGGTCCTGGAACGTTGTATTTTGAAATTAAACTGTTTTGCATCACTCATTTTCTTATGGGCGCAAAATTAGCTCTGGTCTGGTTTTTATAAAATGATATTTATCACATGCAATAATTAAAGAGGCCTAAAATTTTCGGTTTTATTTAACTTAAAAAAAAGTATAAATGATTTTAATGCTCTTTCTGACCTCATAATGTTTCTTTAATACACTATCCATACTTTATCTATACACTATTTATGCTTTATCAATAAAGCTTCAATATTTGTTTTTACCGAAAGTTCGGTAAAAGAGGGAATTTTCGGAATAGTTGTAGGTTCAAAATCGTAAAGTTTTAAGAGTCATCGTTGGTTCACGTTTTGATCCTTAGGAATCGTAATAGGAATTAGTATCTGGAATTGACTTGTTTATAGTCCAACACATGGACTCTTTGTCTAAAGCTACAGGGACATCCTTTAGCTAAATGGATTGCCAATAGCCGCCACTACCCAAAAATTATAACTAATTCATTAGTTTAAACTAAATTTTTAGTTAAGTTTGTATTTAAAAGAAAATGTATTACGAAATTAAGACCTGGTAAATGTTTTGAGGACCTTGTATATTACTGTTTAATTCCGTTTTCCTTAAATAAATTATTTCCTAACCAAATAGCATAATATACAAACTTGTTGAATAATAAATTAAATGATGAATAGAACACTCGTATTATTAGTAATTGGCGTAAGCTTTTTCTGTCTAAAATCTTCATACGGACAAACGAATCAAAATGGTCAATTTTTGCAACAAATTGGTGCTTTGGATAGCATATATTCAAAAACTCTAAAGGAATACAGAAAAATCTATGTGCAACTTCCTGCTACCTATGACCCCAATAAAAACGAAAAATTCCCTGTAGTTTTTGTTTTAGATGGTGAAGTATTTCTCCCAACAGTTAATGATGTGCAAAACTATTATAGTGGTGGCTTTACTCCCGAAATGGTTATTGTTGGTATTTCAAACGATATCAATAGAATGCGTGACTTGACGACTTCAAAAGTAACTGAGATGTTCGGAAGGCCTTTTGAACAAGAAAACGGAGCCGCTGTCAATTTTAGTAAATTTTTGGAGGCCGAACTGATTCCTTTTGTTGAAAATAAATATCCGGTAACTAGTTTTAGAACTTTAATAGGGCATTCTTATGGTGGTTTATTTACGCTTTATTCACTCGTAAATCATCCAGAATTATTTTCTAATTATATAGCAATCGATCCAAGTCTTGATTGGGATAACCAAAAGTTATTGAAAGAGGCAAAAGACAAACTCGCAAATAATAATTATCAAGACAAATCTTTATTTATGTCTTTAAACGGGCAATTAAATATGCAAGATCCAAAGATTACAATTGATAATGTAATGCAGGATACATCAGACTTTACCCTATTTCCACGATCTAATATTTCTTTTTCAGAACTAGTAGCGCAAAACAAACAAAACGGATTGGCTCTGGAATGGAAATTCTATCCAAAAGATATCCATGGTACCATTCCATTTCCATCCCTCATGGACGGTTTGATTTCAGTTTTTAAATGGTACCAAATGGAGAATACTGATAAATTCAATTCACCTGAAACATCAAAGGAAGAATTATCCGAAATCATACGCTATCGAGCTAATAAACTAAAAAAATATTTTAATTATTCTGTACCGCCATATCCTGAAGATTTATTGAATATGCTCGGATACATGAGTTTAGATATGGAACAACCTGAAAAATCGAAAATGTTCTTTGAATGTGGTATAGAATTTTATCCAAATAGCCCAAGCTCGTATAATTCTATGGCTGATTATTATGAAAGAAATGGAGATAACGCCACCGCTATAAATTTTGTGACTAAAGCTTTTGAAATGAGTGGGGACAGTTACTATAAAGATAGGATTGAAGTTTTAAAGAATAAATAAGAGACACAATCTAAAATCATTAATAAATGAGAATTAGTATCCAATTGCCCATACAGTTTATAGCATTACTTTTTAATATGGGTATATGCAGTGCCCAGGATAATTCATTAACAAAAGAATATAAGAAAGAGGTTGTTATGATCAGTTTGGAAATAATGAAACTTTTGCTGCATGTAGCTTTGACTATAAGCTGTTTCAAGATAGGAAAGTCTTTAATTTGAAGGTTAAAAACAGTCTAAATGTTTGCTCAATACTTTAATTTAAAACTATATAAGGCTTTGCCTGCAAGATTATTGTGAGTATGGTTATTTTAAATACTGAATCAATAATGCAATAACTACGCTTATTGCAAGCCCTATATTTACTTTCCCGAAGTCCTTGGCAATGATGATGTAGGTGTATTTTATCTTTTTCTTGTTCAACAAATAGGTTATTGCCAATTCCCTACCGGCAAGAATACCAATAAAGACCCAAGTGGTGCTCATAGGTATAGAGTTGAGGTTGCCAAATACAAATAAGAAGATACCATAAATTAGATCGATAATTGTGGCAGAACGAATGTTCTTGGTATTCGATTTTTGGTTGACTATCTCCTGAATCTTACCGCCTCTTTTTCTAAAGATGTACGCCATTATAAGAAGGATACAGCCTAATGAAACCAGTACTTGCTCCAGGGAAAGTTTTCTGGGCAAAAAAACATAAATATTCGCAAAATCCTGGATAAGCCATTGCGACCATAAAAAGCCCGTAGAGAACCATTGGGCCACCAACCAATAATGTTTTTTTCTGTGCTTATCCAGTTTTGCCAAGGATTGATTGGTTTCCAATTGTTTTGAAACTACTACATATACAATGATAGCAAATACAAATGCAAGGGCATAGCCATAGACAGATTTCAAGATCATTTTCTCAATAACCTGCCCTGTTGAAAACACACTTAAAATCATAAAGGTGGTACTAACGGGCACCCCTAAACGCGTTATGGCCAATAAAGCGATGGGAGCTAAAAGATACCACCAGTGCAATTTTTCCGGAAACGGAATATTGCTCAATCTGCCATAAGACACATCGCCCTCATGGAGATACCACCCGTACAACAGGGTGACCGATAAAATGCCAATGGCAAAAAGCCAGAGCCACCACCATTTTACTTTAAAGTTGGAAGAAATAAAAGTGCCAAGCGTTTGGATAACATCGTTGGCAATCACTGAATAAGCCGCAATAATAAACCCAATATAACCAATAATTAATTCCATAGTATACTCTTTAGCGCAGCGCAAATGTAGTAGGAAATGGGTTTGAAATAATGTGGCTCAGGGAAGTTTTTTTTCTATATTATTTGTGAATTTATTAACAAGCAATTGTTATACATTTATCCCCATAATTATCACACAATGTTGGGCTTTAGAATATTTATTTTCAGCCTTTTTATCTGGCTATCCTTTGTCGCTCCAATACATAGCAGTGGATTGTCTTCCATTGAGGAGAGCCCCTCAGAAATTTCCGTTTCGCCCAACGAAGCTAACCACAACGCCTTAATAGTTGACGGTTATTTTAAACCCCAGCACACCAATGGGTCTGTCAGAACTTTTAAGGTGCCCTACAGCCCTTCGAATACTTCTTTGCAGCTTTTTATAGCTGTAAGCTATAACCATAAGCTTACGTATTTTGAAATAGGAAAAAGCATCCCCTTGAGGCTGACTTCCCGAACGATTATCTTTCCCTTTCATTTTTATACATAAATACATCTATATTATTTTTTTATAGCTGTCCCCCCAATCTCTGGGAGTATAGCTCCATACAACCATTTCAGTTTAAACTTTAAAAATAATAATGATGAAAATATCAATGTCCGCAATTATCATAATTACCACCTTAATTATTGCAAGAAATAATTCCAATAAAATAAAAAAACAGATTAACAATGCCGTAAAAAAAGAAAACCTGCTATTCAGCATAAAAGAACAATGGAGCAACCACTTTATAGGAATAGACGACGTCCAAAACACCCTACTGTTTTTAAGTGAAAATTCCTTGAAATCTCCCTATTTGAAAATAAACCTCCAAGGAATTAAGAGCTGTCAGATAATAAAGAAATCAAGGGATTATAAAAAGGAAAAGAAAACGGAAACTGAATTACAGTCCTTGGATCTGGAAATCTCCTTTTACACGGAAAAAGAGCCTCTTAYGCTTAACTTTTATGATATGAGTGATGAGTTTGCCGAAAACTTTGAGATGAAGCGAATAGAAAAATGGCAAGCGTTGATTCAGCAGAAAATCTTCAGCTTACAGATAAATAGAAAGGCCGCATAATCATTTCATTCAAAGGCAGCCTGCCAATCAAGCCAAACATCATAAGTGTATTTATGGATTTTGGCTTGCAAGTGGCAATCCTAAAATGTGAAATATTACAATAGGGGCAGGGGCCCAAACATTTTTATCACATCCTGACTATGGAATTACTAAATACTCTGTTAGAATTTGCACTAAATTTAGATCAACATCTATTTCAATTGGTTTTTGATTACGGCTTCTGGATTTACGTTATACTATTTTTAATTGTTTTTATGGAAACCGGGCTTGTGTTTATGGCTTTTTTGCCGGGAGACGTATTACTTTTTACTGCAGGTGCTTTTTGCGCAGGAGTACAAAATGATATTGGGCAAACCACCGAATTAAATCTTGCTATTATTCTATTATCATTGATTATAGCGGCAATTCTTGGTGATGGGTTGAATTATTATATTGGTAAAAACATGGGCCTTAAAGTACTACACTGGAAAATAAGAAATAAACTTCTTGTACATCCAAAATATATTTTGAAGACCAATGAATTTTATGAACACCATGGAGCAAAAACTATAATTATAGCCCGTTTTCTGCCAATCATCAGAACTTTTGCGCCATTTGTTGCCGGAATTGGAGCAATGGCCTATGCTAAATTTGTGCGTTACAATGTGATGGGCGCCTTTATTTGGGTTTTAAGTTTGGTTCTTTTAGGCTACTTTTTCGGAAATCTCCCGTTTGTTAAAAATAATTTTGAAACCGTAATCTTTGGAATTATCATCCTATCCATAGGACCTGTACTCATTGAAATCTTCCGCAGTAAAATTAAAAAGGCAACAGCCAATAAAAGTAAGCAGTTTACACAGTAAATTTTGATAGATAAATAGCCCTGTACCTTGATTGGGCGATTTAATTCAAACTAATTTAGTTGCGCTCTCCAAAAAGTGCGTTCTTGCAAAGAAGAGTTGAAGGATACTAAAGTAACGGACGAAGTGCGGGTGATTAAGAACTTGCGATTCGCGATTAGATATCATTTATAATGATTTTATATCAAACCTAAGCATTTTCTCTTATGACCTAAAAAAGATAAAACCCTGTAAATCATAGAATTTACAGGGTTTTGGTGTCAAATGGTTTTGACTTGGTCGGGATGACAGGATTTGAACCTGCGACCCTACGCCCCCCAGACGTATACGCTACCAGACTGCGCCACATCCCGATTGATGTAATTTTTCATTGCTTTTTTTTAAGCAATGGTGATTTTTTTTTGAGAACTTCGTGTGGTGCAGTTTAAACTGAGGCCCGCCGAAGTGCCAAATTCCGAAAATTGAACGGCAAAAATAAAGAAATTTAAAAGTTTGACAAATTGTTTTGTATTTTAAAATTCACCAATCAACCATCCRTATAGAAATAGAAAAATAAAAGATTTCTTTGAAGATTTTATATTTTGATTTAAACCTTAAAAATATTAATACTGTAATAGCGTATAATGATAATAAAATAACAATTCTTCATAACTTTTGGGTTTTCATTCCTCTGAAAGTTGTTATTTTTACCATTTAAAAAATACAGAAGAACACAATCATGAGCGAAACTATTGAAAGAATAAAATGCCTGATTATTGGCTCAGGACCAGCAGGATATACTGCTGCCATTTACGCTGCACGTGCCGATTTAAAACCTGTAATGTACACAGGAATGGAGCCCGGCGGACAACTTACTACTACAACTGAAGTAGACAATTTTCCAGGTTATCCAGATGGAATTGATGGCCCAACAATGATGGTGCAATTACAGCAACAAGCAGAGCGATTTGGAACAGAGGTAAGAATTGGCATGGTTACCGCTGTAGAATTTAGTGATGAAGTAGGTGGTATGCACAAAATTACTGTTGATAATTCCACAAAAATTGAAGCCGAAACCGTAATAATTTCCACTGGTGCAACTGCCAAATATTTAGGCTTACCAAGCGAACAAAGATTGCGCGGCGGGGGTGTTTCTGCCTGTGCCGTTTGTGACGGTTTTTTCTATAAAGGACAGGATGTGGCAATAGTGGGAGCAGGGGATACCGCTGCTGAGGAAGCCACCTATCTTGCAAACATCTGCAATAAAGTAACCATGCTGGTAAGAAAGGATTATATGCGGGCGTCCAAGGCGATGCAGCATCGCGTTAACAATACTAAAAATCTTGAAGTACTCTATAACACCGAAGTAGATGAAGTTTTGGGCGGGCAGGTAGTGGAAGGTTTACGAATGGTAAATAACCAAACAGGTGAAAAGAAAGAAATAGCAATCACGGGATTGTTTATTGCTATTGGTCACAAACCAAATACCGATATTTTTAAAGGACAACTTGAAATGGACGATACTGGTTATTTGATAACTAAAGGAAAATCAACCAAAACCAATAAACCGGGTGTTTTTGCCAGTGGGGACGTGCAGGACAAAGAATACCGCCAAGCGGTTACTGCGGCTGGAACCGGCTGTATGGCTGCACTTGATGCGGAACGTTATCTTGCTACAATTGAAAAGGAAGTAACGGCATAACAATCTTCTTTATATAAAAAAGCCGCTATAATTGCGGCTTTTTTTATTTTTTAAATCTCCTGTTTACAGTTTCGTAAATGTCAATAGCTCAATATCGCCATTTCCACCACTAACGTCCGAAAGTTCTATGGTTGAATTACTAACTGAAACGATTTCCCAATCATCATTAAGTTGGTTAAACGGAGTCATTTGCCCAAACTGAAGCACCAATTCCTCACTACTTGAAGAATTATCATAAGCCCAAGTTCCACTTTCGGTCAAAAGATCATTTTGTGCTACTACTGAACCATCTTCCTTGAAATCGAAAACAAAGCTTTCAAAATCTATTGTATGGTCAGATTGGCCATCAAAGTAATTACTGATTTCCCATTCGCCTTGAGGAAGGGTGGTTTCTATTTGTTCAAATTCATTGGTGTTTGCATCGCCAGAATCATCATCAGAACTGCAGGATGATGCAATTACTACTACTGCTAATAAAATCAATATCTTTTTCATAATTTTTTGTTTTTTCTAATGTTGTAATTTAAGTAGAGAAAACCTCTTAAAATTTTTATAAATGATAAAAGACCTAWCWAAGTNNKAGYWMWYYRWTAKGNMKKKTTKGMRWYKCAAGNNKMGTTTTAAAAATGAAATAATGTCGATAGCTTTACATTTTATGCACACTGCCCGAATGGCTTTTATTTGAATTTACGGAAACAGGGTTTCCGTAATAATTTATATCTCCACCGCTGCTTACATGGGTTTCAAGTTTTTCCTGAACGTTTACGGTTACTTCGGCACCACTGGATGCTTCCGCATTACAATTTAGCACTAAAAGCTCTTTAGCATTTAATTCACTACCGCTTGAGGCGTCCGCATTGAGAGATGACGCTTTGCCGGAAATTTTTAAATCGGCACCGCTACTGGTTTTAGCGATTAATTCCTGCGCAAAGACTTCTACTTCCAAATCGGCACCGCTGCTGCTTTTAAGGCTCAAATTCTGGCTTTTTATTACAGAATTTCCGGTAACATCGGCGCCGCTACTGGCTTCCACAGTATTGAGCTCTTTGAATGTAACGTAAACTTTTTTGGCATTGGAACGCCCAATATTCTCAGAAGTGGTAATGTGCAGTTTTCCATCTTCCACATCGGTTTCAATATACTGAAGCAAATTTTCGTCAGCTTCCACTACAATTTTGTTTTCATTACCTTGGGTAAGATAAACGTCAAGCCCGGCACTGCCACGTACTTCCGTAAAATCTGCGGTTACTTCGCGTTCTTCGGTTACAACCTTTCCGTTGCCGTTTTCTCCAGTGGTAATATTGAGGTTACAGGCACTCAAAATAAGTGCTGCCCCCATTGCGATTATAAAATTTGTTGTTTTCATATCGATTGGTTTTTGGTTATTAATCTATGGTAATTGTTATGGTTTCACTGGTATTTGTGGATGCGGTATTTTTATTATTGAAATCTTCTTTTACTTCTTCCTCCCAGTTTTTATTTATACTGTCAATAGTTTTATCGGAATGGAAGATTTCTGTGGAATCCATTTCATCAACCATTTCATCTTTCTCTTTGCAATCCAGGCATTGCACCGCGCTTTTTAAAATTCTGTAATAGTGCGCTTCGTTATCCCAATTGCTTAACTCATCAAAATCTGAATTATAGCCATAATAGGAATTTGCATTCTCTTCAGAATAAATTACCGTGCCTTCGGGTACATAAACCGTTATTTCAATTTGCTGGTCGCGGTATTTATTTTTTGTATCGGTAATAAAGAACCCATCCAGCAATAAGCTATTATTTTCAAAGGAATACTTATATTCAATAGCTTCTGCACGCTTTTTTGCGTCGAGGTGATTGTTGCCCTCTGCTGTTTTTTCAATTACAATTTTTCCTATGGAATCTTTTGTGGATTCAATATTCAATAGAATATCGCTTGAATAAATTATTCTTTTGTCATCTTCGGTATATTTCAATTCAAGGCCGTTTTCACGACTCACTTCATAACTATATTGTTTATCGGCGCGCATCGCGATTCTCAGGGTATCTCCTGTGCGAACAGCAAGGGTCTGCTCTTCAATGAAGTTGCCATCGTAAGCTTGTTCTGTTGCCTGTTTTATTCCCAAAACAGCCAAACCAATTACCGACAATGCCCAAACTACAATCAGTAGGATTTTTACGGTAGAGCTCATCGATTTCAGATTGCTAATTAAAAGTTTTAATCCTAAGATGAACAATACAAAAAATGGAATGCCTACGGCAAACAGGGATAGCAGAGCAATCAGCCACAGAGGTACATTGGTTGTATCGACCAGCGCGATATACTCGCTCAATTCTGAATTGCCCCAAAAATCTATCGATCCAAAGGTGAAAAAGCCTACAACCAAACCAATTATTGTGGAAAGGGAAACAATAATTATCAGTACGCCGATAAATTTTACAAAAACTTTAAAAAGTGTCATTATTAAGATTCCCAAGCTATCAAAAAAACTGGATGCGCCACTTTTCACTYTGTTGCCGTATTTGTCATAATCTACGTTTTTTACACGGTCAGTAACATTGTCAAAGCCTTCTTTGAATTTTCTTTCAATGTTGGAAATATTGACGGGTTCGCCGGTCATTTTAAGTTTTTCTGAAGTAGTGAGTGCCGGTGGAACCAATATCCAAAGTAGTATATATACAACTATTGGTGACCCCATTCCGGCCACAACCAAAAGTATCCACAAAAGACGGATCCAAATGGCATCTATACCAATGTAGTGTCCAATTCCCGAGGAAACCCCAGAAATATATTTGTTGTCAACATCACGAAAAAGCTGTTTGTGTGAAGCCGTAGCCCTTGATTTTGTATAGGTTTTTGACGAAGGTGGTACATCTTCAAAAATCTCGTCATCAACTTCATAATCTTCTGGCTGGCCCATTACGGCAATTACTTCGTCAAGCATTTTCAGTGTAACAACTTGCGTTGGGCTTTCATTTTTTTCGGAAAAAAGTTCGCCTATGCGGGCTTCAATGTCCTGCATTATTTCTTCGCTACCGTCAGCTCCTTTTAAGGATTTGCGGATGGCGTCCAGATAGCGCGAAAGTTTCCCAAAGGCATCTTCGTCTATGTGAAAGGAAGTGCCTGCCAAATTTATATTTACTGTCTTGTTCATTTTGTGTTTTTTTCGCTGGTTACTTTGTTCACGGCCTGTTGCAGTTCAGCCCAGGTATCGTTCAATTCGGTTAAAAATAATTTACCGGTTTCGGTAAGTTCATAATACTTGCGTGGCGGTCCGCTGGTAGACTCTTCCCAGCGGTAAGAAAGCAGCCCCGCATTTTTTAGCCTTGTGAGCAGCGGATAGATCGTGCCTTCCACGACAAGCATTTTTGCGTCTTTTAGGGTTTCAAGAATGTCTGAAGTATATGCCTCACCGTCTTTTAGAACGGAAAGGATACAGAACTCCAAAACCCCTTTTCGCATCTGTGCTTTTGTGTTTTCGATTTTCATAATTGTACTTTGCTTGTTTTTAATTCTTGTTCGCTATTGTTGATGAATGAATAGGGGAGCACACTTGTGGTTTCTTCGCATTGTTGATGAGTCAATACACTAACAGTYTCCTGTTCCTTGGGCATGCTTACACCTATAAACTGTAAAATGGCGGCTAATAGGTAACTAACTAATGTGCTCATTTTGAATTGGGTTTAGATTGGTTTTTATAAATGGTATACTAAGTGGATAATTATAAAGTTTTCCGCGTGAAGCGTGGATGGAGGCATTGATTACTGCATAAAGCTCAAAAATGAAAAGCCCCAATAGCAGCAAAGCTGCCAATCCAAATAACAGTATGTATCCTGAAAGATTTTGAATATTGTTAACTGAAAACTCTCCTGCGCTGTGATCAATGTTTTCAATCAGTGAAATAAAATCTGTTGCAAAAATGATAAAGAAGGGAAGGCATATCAAGCCTATTAATATGGTATATACCAAAACACTCAATTGAAAATTGATTGCCTGCTTTCCATGTTCGTCCACAAATGCCTTTTCTTTATTAAAAGTCCAAATCAATAATGGCGCGATAAAATTCGCAAACGGGAAAAAGTATTTTAAAAAGGTAGATAAGTGAATAAATGCACTTACGTTTTTTTGATTTTCTGAAATTGTAGTTTCCATTGCTTGTTATTTTCTTATGCAAATATATGTCTAAAAGAAGGTATTATGTTACGCATAGTACTAAAATTAACATATTTTTAACAAATAGAAAGTAATGAATATATTGAATATCTTCGTGATATATTTATACTTAAATGAAACTGAGCCCAAGTAAAATCAATACTTTTTTAYTATTTAAATTGCCTTCCGCATACTTTACCGGCGTACGTGTAAAATCAATTTCAGAAACAACTTGTATAACCACGGTAAAACACCGATGGATAAATCAAAACCCGTTTAAATMCSTYNTTTTGGGCGGTGCAGGGGATGGCTGCAGAGCTCATTACCGGAGCTATGGTTATGGCGAAAATAAAGGAGAGCAATAAAAAANTTTCAATGCTCGTGGTGAATAATAGAGCTACTTTCACTAAAAAAGCTAGAGGTAGAATTCTCTTCACCTGCACTGATGGCGCATTAA
Source organism: Aequorivita sp. (assembly GCA_002733915.1). Lineage (GTDB taxonomy): Bacteria > Bacteroidota > Bacteroidia > Flavobacteriales > Flavobacteriaceae > Aequorivita. The sequence continues at coordinate 130,635 of NVXN01000003.1, read as the reverse complement.
TAAATCAAGCAATTGATAAAACCATTTCTACGGGTGAAGGTCAAACGATTTGGATGAAATCTGAAGGAAAGGACGCGGCTGGGGATGTTGTTTCTACTTTTGAATTTGAATGGACCCTGAAAGTTAAATAATGCAAACACCAATCTTTTAGGGATTTGTAAGGTCTTGAGGGTTGGTTAACAATTTTTTAACAGAATGAATTAGACTTCAAACAGAATTTAATTGAAAAAAATTAGTTATATTTAAAACGCATTAATACAAAATTTCTTCTGCCTATTGTAAAAATCTACCTACTTAATTTTTTAACTAAACCTCAATTAGCTATGGCAAGAGCAATGTTTGATTACACCAAAGCTGTACTTTCAAAAGTAAGTTTTGACGTCAATTTGTTTTGCAAGGAGTTGAAAAAAGCGTTAACCAGATTGCTACCCTACGAAGTAGAAGAACTAAAAGTCTGGATTGACTCGCTTATCAAGCAGAACCCCCAGTTAAATCAATGTCTAATTTATTTAAACCCATAAAAAAAATCCCGCTAGTAAAAGCGGGATTTTTTAGTTATTGATTAAGCGTTAAGGGCTATAAAGTTGTTTTCATTAATAACTTATAACTGAAAGCCGACTATTTTTTAGTAGGACTGATGATTTTCACGTCCTGAAAAGCAATTGCCCCGCGGATTACGCCAGAAATAATATCGTGCAGCGCATTGATAATTTGCATTTTCAACTCACTTTTACTGTAGATCAAGCTCACTTCGCGCGCAGGCGAAGGTTCCTTAAAATATCTTAAATTCTTGGTTTGGGATGGCAAAATGTCCAACGTATGTAAATAGGGCAGKAGYGTCATTCCYAAACCTTCRTSYGWWARTTTTATWARRGTTTCAAAACTYCCRCTTTCCAACTGAAACTTATCGTGACTGTTGTTTTTAGAGGCTTTGCACAGATTTATTATTCCGTCGCGGAAACAATGCCCGTCTTCCAGCAATAATATATCCTCAATGTCAAGATCAATGGTTTCTAGTTTTTCTTTAGAGGCCAAACGATGGTTTTCCGGAATGTAACCAACAAAGGGTTCGTAATAGATAGGCCTTTCTTTAATTTTTTTCTGACCCAAAGGCGTTGCAGCAATGGCAGCATCTAAGTAGCCATCGTTAATTTTTGCAATGATTTCATCGGTATTCAACTCTTCGATTTTCAATTGCACCTTTGGGTAACGCTTTGAAAAACTTTTCAGAAACATGGGTAACAAAGTTGGCATGACCGTAGGAATGATGCCGAGTTTGAAACTCCCGCCAATAAAGCCTTTTTCCTGATCCACAACATCTTGCATGCGTTCAGACTCATTGACGATGTTTCGAGCCTGCTCCACAATTTTYTTACCGACGCCCGTAAGTTCAATGGGTTTTTTGCTTCGGTCAAAAATCTGGATTTCCAATTCCTCCTCCAGTTTTTGAATCTGCATACTTAGCGTGGGTTGCGTAACAAATGTTTTTTCGGCAGCTTTTGTGAAATTCTGCTGTTCGGCCACGGCCAAAACGTATTTAAGTTGGGTGATTGTCATTGTAAATTATATTTATGCGAATTTACATATTTAATCAATATAATTTATAGTGAAAATTTAAAGAAACCCTCTCGCCTTTATTTCCAAATACTTATTGATGGTATTCACCGTAAGGTTTTCCGGCGCGGTAAGAATGGATTGGATGCCGTATTTATGTAACTCGTTTACGATTAGCTTCTTTTCATAAATGAATTTTTCAGCAATCGTCTTCTCAAAAACTTGATGGGTGGTGGTTGCTTTTTTGTGCATAAAGGATTTCAGTTCCGTATTTTCAAAAAATATAACCACCAAAAGATGCGTTTTATTAATTGCCTGCAAATATGGCAACTGACGGTGCAGCGCATCCATCGTTTCAAAATTTGTGAAAAGCAAAAGCAAGCTTCGTTGCTTGATATGTCGCTTCACATCAACATACAATCGCGAAAAATCACTTTCCGAGAAATCGGTTTCCACATTGTAAAGTGTTTCCAATATAAGGTGCATTTGCGCACTTCGYMRTWRYRYSATAANCWYKRTCTKMMAYTWTTSGRGAAWMMNGNTMAANAKTMYNGCTTTATCGTGTTTTTTTAAGACTATGTTTGAAATAACAAGCGTAGCATTAATTGCATAATCCAGCAAACTCAATTGGTTGAAAGGCATTTTCATCACCCTTCCTTTATCGATTACCGAATAAACCGGCTGCGATTTCTCGTCCTGAAATTGGTTCACCATCAAGCTGTTTCGTTTTGCGGTGGCTTTCCAATTTATGTTCCGCACATCGTCGCCCGAGGTGTAATCCTTTATTTGCTCAAACTCCATGGTATGGCCAATTCTTCGGATTTTCTTAAGTCCGAAAAGTTTCAGTCTATTGGTAAAGGCAATGAAATCATATTTTTTAAGCTGAAGAAACGAAGGATAATTAGGCACCATCGCTTCTGCGGAAAACTGTTGTTTCCGGGCAATCAATCCCAAAACCGTAGAGGAAAAGATATTCAAATTTCCGAAGTGATATTCGCCGCGCTCCGTTGGCCGAACTTGATAGGTGAATTTCTTTTCTTCGGAAGCATTTAAAAGCGCTTCAATCTTAAAATTACGAATCTGCCACTGAATGGGCAATTCGTCAATAATCTTCAAGCAAGTTTTAAAATGAAACCTATTTACAACCTTAATTTCAATGGAATTATCATCGCCGTTGGAAAGCTTTTCAGGTAAAAGCCGTTCCGCTTGAACTCCAATCTTATTCCGATACAGCAACAAAACATCAAAAGCAAGAAGCACCAACAACAAATAAAACAAAAGCTTCACCACTCCAAACAGTTCATGAAAGAAGTACGAAACCACAAATAGCAGCGCAAGTGAAAACAGCACGATGAAGAATCGTTTTGTTAGATATAAGCTCTTTAGGAATTTTTTCACTTTAAAATTTGTTTCAAGTTGCAGGTTTCAGGTTTCAGGTTTTAGGTTTCAGGTTTTGGGAAATTTCTGAACGAATTCCAAATCCCGAATCTCCAATCCCTAACGTGGAATTTCAATAGTCTCTATAATCTGCTGTACTACTTTATCTGCTGTTATTCCTTCCATTTCACGCTCTGGCGTTAGCATAATTCTATGTCGTAAAACCGAAGGGGCTATTTTCTTAATATCATCTGGCGTTACAAAATCGCGCCCGTTCATAGCTGCCAAAGCCTTGGAAGCATTCATAATTGCCAACGATGCACGTGGCGAAGCCCCCAAAAATAAGTTGGCGTTGGTTCGCGTATTGTCCACAATTGCAGCGATGTATTTCAGCAGATTGCTTTCAATGATTATTTTCTTAATGGTATGTTGGTATTCAGCGATTTGTTTTGCGTTTAGCACTTGTGTCACGCTATCCAAAACGAAAGCGTCTTTCCGGTTGTGCTCGTTTTCAAGAATGTGTATTTCCTCTTCCAAACTTGGATACGGCACATTTATTTTGAAAAGAAAACGGTCCAATTGCGCTTCGGGTAGGGCGTAAGTTCCTTCTTGCTCCACAGGGTTTTGTGTCGCGAAAACCAAAAATGGAGGTTGCATTTTATATTCAGTACCGTCCATAGTTACTTGGCGCTCTTCCATAATTTCGAAAAGTGCCGCCTGGGTTTTTGCAGGAGCGCGGTTTATTTCGTCAATCAAAACGATATTTGAAAAAACGGGACCTTGTTTAAATTCAAACTCACTCGTTTTTACGTTGAAGATAGAGGTTCCCAAAATATCGCTCGGCATCAGGTCTGGTGTAAACTGGATTCGGCTGAAATCTACCGCCAAGGTTTTTGCCAACAATTTTGCAGTCAACGTTTTCGCAACGCCCGGCACGCCTTCAATCAACGAATGGCCGTCCGTAAGTATTGAAATAATTAKMAYKWCNASCMWAWSRNTRTTGRNNAACKNAWTWCMKWTYCNNNTNCGAYTTTTWKYWKKYCWRCMRSWWCNTGSARATKSWNTNAATCAATTCGCGCGTTGAATTCCAACGGATTTTCCTGTGTTTCTTCCATAATTTTATAGTCTAAAGGCTTCTATTTGTTTGTTCAGTTCCAGCAAATCGGCTTCGCTGTGGACTGATTTTTCTTTTAAATGTTTTATTACGTGCATCAATTTCTGGGTCTTTTCCAACGTATTTCCGCTTTTCAGGGCCAGTTTTTTGATGAAATCCTCTGTAATGTCATTGGTGTTCAAATAATATTTTGAGCGAAGGTTTTCCATAAAATAGGTGATTTTTTTCGCAATGATGTTGCTATAATCCTTATTCTGAAAATAGAGATCGCCAATGGTTTTGGTGAATTCCACCGAAGTATTTTCCAAAGGTTCCATTACTTCCACAATACGCTGTTCGCGTTTCCCTTTGAAAAGTACAAAAATTAACAATCCGCCAATCAAAACATAATATGCCCAAGTGAGCGGCGCTTGATCTAACACAAACCGCATGGGCGAGGTTACTACTTTTCGGCCTGATTTTAAATATTCATCCCAATAAATTGTGTCGGCATCAATATAGGAAAGTACATTTGCGGCATATTGTTCGTTGCCTTTTAGCAGGTAATAGTTTGAAAATGCTTCGGGCAAGTTGTGCAATAAAAACTGCCCTTTACCGAAGTTAATTTTCACATAATTCAAATCTCCCAAATCATTTTCAGTATTCTCATAATAGCCCAATGCAGTAGTTTTCAAGGTGTCAATTTTTACAAATGATGCTTTAAAAACTCCTTTTTTAAAAGACGGAAGTGAATCTTGCTTTAAGGATGGAGAGAAAAATTTGGGGTGCAATTCTTCTTCAAGAATACTATAGTTAGCGGCAGTATTTATGTGTAAAGTATCACGCAGAATATACCCCATACTGCGTGAAGAAATAAACACGGTATTGCCATTCTCAACGTATTTTAAAATTTCATCGGCCTGTCTTTCATCAAAAAAAAGTTCATCGTTAAAAAAAATATATGCGGAATTCTGTGTATAGCTGCTGTCAGTCAAAAATTCATACGGGTCTTCGTCTATCTTTTTTACCTCCACATTTTTGAATAGGGTCGCGGCTTCTTCAAAAATCACAAACCCACCAAAGGGAATTTTATCTACAGATGTATAGCTTGGCCGCCAATCGATTGGTTTTGGCCGAACAAGTTCTGTAATCACGATGCCAAGCAGCGCTATACCAAAAATCCACAGGACTCTTTTTGAACGTTTATCCAACATTTTTTAAGTTTTGGTTCAGTCGTTCAAAATCTTTTTGGGCATTTTCGAAACCCGCTTTGTCCAGCGCATACTCGCCATACCAAATATTATCGTATAAATAGGATGTTTTTTTAAAGTTTTCCTTTAAAGCTGCGTTTTCAATTTCGCAATAGTAGTCGCTGTTTGTTTTTTCAAAATGCCAATCTATAATATTGTTTAAAGAAAGCAATTTTAAGGATTTCAAATACATATACCGTATGGCCAAACGGTAATTTTCTTCCATTAAGGCGTTTTTGATGTAACTGTCCAAATCTACATTTTCAATATGTTCTTCCTGAATGTTCAGCGGAGCAACCATTTTGCTTTTTCTACTGAAAAAGGATGAAGCGTTATCGCCCACGAGCAACTTCACCAAAATATAAATGGCAAAAATGATGAGCGCTGCATAAATAATAAATTTTATGACCTGGTACATTTCAGGGGAAATCTGAACCCCAAAAAGATTGCCCATTTTATTCAAAAACCAGTTAATGGCACGTCCCAAAAAATTTTCAGCCTCGCCTTCCATGATATCATAATCAAACTCTTTTCCAGTGTATTTTTCACTCAGGTTTTCTGAAAATTGTTTTACCGCCACTTTACTACTATCCACGTTAACGGTAACACTATCCGTTTTTGCTGTTGTTGCGGTGAGACTATTCCAAAGAAAAAATAATATGAAAAAAAATCTATTCACCAGCGCCAATGTTTTCAATGCGTTCGCGGGTAGCTTCGTTATAAGTTTCTTCGTGAAGGGAATAATACAGTATTCCGTTCACAAACTGCAGCATGGATTGGTTGAGAGTGTAAAGCATCAACACTATTGAGAGCGCTAAAGTCCAGACCACGTTTGCAACGACAGAATTGGCCAAATCTACACCAGTGTCTAAGGAATGGAAGGTGTAAATACCTATCAAAATGCCAGGAATCATTAAAACGACCATCATTAAAATGCCGAGAAGCATTCCAATGACGAGATTAGAGAGTACGCTTTTCCAAAAGTATTTTTTCAGCAGTTTCCAACCTTCTCCGAAAGCCTCTGTTACTTCCTTTTTATCGTTTATCATTGCCATAAATGATAAACCCATCCAACTAGTATAAGCCAGAATTAGTAAATAATATGCAAGTGTTCCTAGGAGTGGGATGAATGAAATAATTAACCCAATCGCCATCACAACAAGGTACATAAAGATCATTAAAATGATGAAGAGGATTATTTTTCCGAGGTTTTGTTTTACAAGATCCCAAACTTTACTCTTTTCTACCTGCTCTCCGCTGTTTTGTTCGTACTGAATCATATACGCCGCAGCCAGACTATAGTTTAGGATCGCCGTGATAATGAAAAGAATTAAAAAACCGAGTATGCCACCAATAAAATAAAATTGATAGCTGGAATTATCGGTATTTATTCCATAAACAGGGGTATTTACAAAAGTGCCAACAAAACCTGTGACCAAAAGATAGCTTACACCCAAAAAACCGAGAATAAAAAGCCCGTTATAGCTGATAAAAATATTTAAAAAAGGCTTAAAGTTTTGCTTAAAAAACTCGAAGTAGGTGGTTATCATTTCGCCTACATCACGTTGTCGTTTAAGCGGTATATGTTTGTATTGCATACTTTTTGTTGAGGATAATTGGATAAATAGCGTAATAAAAAATAATAAGTGTCAAGGAACTAAAAATAATGGTCATTGCCAACCAAACCGGCATATTGCTGTAACGTGTTATGAACCCTTCAATAAAACCGGCGATGATGAAAAATGGAATAGTGCTGACTACGATTTTAAGTCCGTCTTTTGCGCCCTTCAGAAATGAAACTTTTCTTGAATATGTTTTTGGGAAAAGAATACTATTGCCCATCACCATTCCCGCGCAGCCTGCAATAACGATCACCGAAATCTCAATGGTTCCGTGCAGCCAAATGCTTTTTGAAGCTTCAAAAAGCAAATCGCGGTTATAGAAAAAAGTGAAAAATGCCCCGAGCATCACTCCATTACTGAATAGTATGTAAGCAGTACCTAAAGAAGTAATTACTCCGAAAGCATACGACAAAAAGGCAACGCGAATGTTGTTAATAGTAATTCCCAAAAAAGTGCCAATCTCGCTCCCGCTTTTGTAAATGGCGGTCGGATCGCCTTTGTCAATATTGTTTAATGTTTCGTTTACGTAACTATCACCAAGAATCAACCGTACAAATGAATCATCATTCAATGCCGAAATTGCCCCGATTGCCGTTGCCGTTGCAAATAATAAAAAGGAGAAAAGTAGCATTCGTTGGTGCTGTATAAAAAACAACGGAAACTCGTCCATCCAAAAACTGACAATTCTATTTTTGGTTTCTCTTTTGTTTTTATAAATCTTTTGGTGCGCTTGGGAAGCAAGAGAATTCAAATATTGGAGCGTTTTACTTTCTGGATAGTAGGTCTGTGCATAAGCAAGGTCATTGGTCAAGTGGATGTAATGGTCGGCAAGCTGGTCAGGACTTATTTTTGAATTAAATGTGATTGCTTTTTCAAATGCAATCCATTTTTCCTTATTTTGCTTGACGAATGCTGCTTCGYKYWTCTTCTAAAATTTTTGATAAATATAACCACTTGCTTTTACATGGCAAACTTAGAAATCAATACCACACAAAACGTTAATTTGGATTATAAAATAGTAAGTGTGGGAGAGCGTATCTTAGCTTTTTTAATAGATCTCTTTCTATTTTTTGTGTATTTCTATATTGTAGAATTGGCCACTGAAGCAATGAATATGGCCTTCAGCGATCATTGGACAGTTTTTGGGATGCAGCAATTGCTGCTTTTGCCAGTAATGTTCTATTCGTTATATATGCATATACTTTTCAACGGAAGGACAGTCGGCAAAATGGCTTTGAAAACGCGTGTAGTAAGAGCAGACGGAAGCCCGGCACGGTGGAGCGATTATATGATTTTGTGGATGCTACGTTTGGTAGATATTTGGATCTTTTTGGGTTCCATTGGTTTGCTTTCTATAATTTTTTCTGACAAACGGCAAAGAGTAGGAGATCACGCTGCCGGCACTGTAGTAATAAGCACTAAAAATAAAGTGAAAATAAACCACACTATTTTAGAGGAAATTGCGGACGATTATCAACCAAGATTTTTAAACGTAACGAAGCTTACCGATAAAGATGCTAGACTTATAAAGGAAACGTACCTTATCGCACTAAAATCAAATGATTTCAAAACACTACATACACTTCGGAAGAAATTAGAAAGCGTTTTGGAAACGTCATCAGATTTGTATGATAAAAAATACATAGATACCGTTTTACGCGATTATAACCATTTTACCCAGAATATGTGAAGTTGATATTGCTTATAGACATTCTAGGGACCATTGCGTTTGCCATTTCTGGGGTACTTACAGCCCTCAACAAGCGCTTGGACCCTTTTGGAATTTTGATAATTGCTTTTGTAACTGCTGTTGGCGGTGGAACATTGCGAGATATTCTTATTGATGCAAACGTGGCTTGGATGCGCAACCTTACCTATGTATACGTAATTCTAGGCTCCACAATATTTGCCGTTATTTTCAGGAAAAGACTTGGCTACATTCGCCGATCATTGTTTTTATTTGACACCATTGGGATTGCGCTCTATACAATAGTTGGCGTGGAAAAGGGAATTGCGGCAGGTTTTCATCCTATAATTTGTATCGCCTTAGGAACAATGACTGCCTGTTTTGGCGGTGTACTTCGCGATATTCTTTGTAATGAAATTCCCATTATCTTCAGAAAAGAAATTTACGCCACGGCCTGTATTTTGGGAGCTTTAGCATACTTTCTCTTACATTTCACCCCAATTTCCGAAGATTTTATAGTTATCATTTCTGGATCAATTGTAATTATAGTTCGTTTGTTCGCGGTTTATTTCAATCTTTCGTTACCATGTATTTATAGGAAGGATAAGTTGGAAAGTTGATAAATAATTATTCAAGTTATAAAAAGTATAAAATTCTATTTAAAATTTATTTGGAATTTGATGCTTGAAATTTGGGATTTCTCACTCAATCACCTTTGTACTAATATAAATATTGTTCAACGGCCAATCACCATCGTCCGCTTTCACCTTTGAAATTTCTTCAACTACGTCCATTCCCTTGGTCACTTTCCCAAAGATTGTGTATTTACCATTTAAATGTGTAGTTGAAGATTTGGGCCCGAGGAATATAAAAAATTCATACGGAGCTGTTCTGTTATCGGGGTTTTCGCGGTATTCCTTGGCGCCCGAAACCGTTCCGTATTCGTGAATTCGGCCCGGAATGATTTCCGCGGGAAGCAAGTATTCCTTTCCTAGCTCCGCGCGTTTCTTCTGCGTTGAAACCAAATCACTATTGCCAGCTTGAATTATAAAATTTGGAACCACGCGATGAAAAAAGGTTTCGTCAAAATAGTGCTGCTTCACCAAATAGATAAAATTTGCACGGTGCAGCGGCGTGTCTTCGTAAAGTTCTAATTCAATATCCCCAAAGCGGGTAGTTACCAAAACCTTTGTTTCGGGGTTTTCCTGTCCGTATTCGGTTAAAAATGAAACCACGTTATCGTTCGTAATTTCAGGATAGTCTGTCTCTGCCGAATCAATTTTTATATTTTGCTCACTATCATTTTTATTTTCCTTTTGAACTTCAACATCAGTTTCGGACTGCTTTTTCTTATCTTCACAGCTTCCAAAGAACAGAACAATTCCCAGGTAATAAACAAACAACTTCTTCATAAATGGATTTTCGCGATTTTGAAAAACGGATTGTAAAAGTAACAAAAATGGAACTTCCAGGCGAAACGGTCCAATTTAAAATGGCGCCTATGGAGCGTTTGCAGGAACTGAAACGCGTTGCCCGCGGAAAAAACACAGCAAAAAGGGCAGGGGTGATGTCTCTTTTTTATCCTTCGGAAGATTTTGAAACGCGGTTGATTTTAATTCTTCGGAAAACATATAAAGGTGTTCACTCCGCACAGGTTGGTTTTCCCGGTGGCAAACTTGAAGAGGAAGATATTTCCCTACAGGATGCAGCCTTGCGCGAAACCGAAGAAGAAGTAGGAGTTTCGCGGAATGAAATTTCTGTACTAAAAGAACTAACTGAAATCTATATACCGCCCAGCAATTTTTTTGTACAGCCCTTTTTGGGAATAACCGCACAATCCCCAAAATTTATTCCACAGGAAGAAGAAGTGGAAGCACTAATAGAAGTAACCCTCCGCGACTTTATGGACGATTTGAATATAACCACACAAACCCTGTCCACATCCTACGCCAAAAGCATCGAAGTGCCGGCATTCAAACTAAACGGACATATAGTATGGGGAGCTACGGCTATGATGCTCAACGAAGTGCGCGAATTGCTTAAAAAGGTACTGTAATGGCTTATTTTAGTATATTTGTCTTTGCTTAGCCGGTGGTTGGGGGCTGTCATAAATTTCCAATCTATGGCTACATTTATTACACAAACTGAATGCTGACCACTGATTATTGAAAAATGAGTCTCTTCAAAAAAAACCCTTTTGGGCATATACTTTTTTTAAAACTCTGGCTAATACGCATAGCCGGAATATTAACTCACCGAAGGTTCAAAGGTTTTAATGAGTTGAAAATTGAAGGAAGCGAGATTCTTAGAGAGCTTCCAGATAGAAATGTACTTTTTGTAAGCAATCATCAAACTTATTTTGCAGATGTTGCGGCCATGCTACATGTTTTTAATGCTAGCTTGCACGGCCGAGAGGATAGCATTAAAAATGTTGGCTACCTCTGGAATCCGAAACTGAATATCTATTTTGTTGCAGCAAAGGAAACCATGAAAGATGGTTTGTTGCCAAAGATTCTTGCCTATGCTGGTTCCGTAAGTATTGAACGCACTTGGCGTGAAAGAGGAAAAGAAGTAAACAAGCAGGTGAAGATGAGCGATGTAAGCAATATTACCAAAGCACTTAATGATGGTTGGGTAATTACTTTTCCCCAGGGCACTACCAAACCTTGGAAACCTATACGAAGAGGTACCGCACATATTATAAAAAAGAACAAACCTGTAGTAGTTCCCATTGTTATTGATGGTTTCAGAAGGTCTTTTGATAAGAAGGGGCTTCGAATAAAGAAAAGGGGCATTCTTCAATCCATGGAAATCAAACCACCTCTTGATATTGATTACGATAACGAAACCATGGAAGAAATCGTGGAAAAGCTGGAATATGCAATTGAGCAGCACCCATCATTTTTAAAGGTGATACCCGCTTCTGAAATACAAAGCGAAGAAGAGCTCAACAAAGAGCGACAATGGCGGTATTAAGAAAATGTGTAGTAACTTTTTTACCCTTCTATCTTCTTTAATTCTCTATAATTTTTGTACAACCTTCTTAAAAGAATGCCATAAACTATTCTGTAAAACAACAGAACAAAACCAATCATTACAATTCCGAAAAGTATTTGAATCACAAAAAACATTTTCATAAACCTTTGTTGTGAAATGTTCGTGATACCATAATCTTCCGTCATAWWSWKRWMKRYWWTATCYNTGATTGAAATAGTAGTAAAAATTAATTCCTATTATGAGCAAAATTGAAGCTGTTACATTGTAAATCACAAAATATTTGACGGTTTTCCGAGTACGCAGAATATTTTTCATCAAGTCTCTTATAGAATCGGTAGTTGAAATTTTGCGATAGTTTCTGTAAAAAAGAATTATAAAAAAACCAAATACGGTATAGTTTAGTACGTTTACGCCCACCAAAATATTGTGAAGACCAATATCGTCACTAAATTTGGTACTCGATTCCGGCACCATAAAGGAAAGAAGCGTCCAAAAAAGAATCTCGGCAATGCTTATATAAAATATCCATTTTACAATTGAAGAAGATTTCTTCAACAACATTTTGTAAATATCCTCATAGGTAAGCTTCGGGAGCTCYTGCTCTCTGCTCTGCCATTGTTTTTTTAATAGTTCCAGTTCATCCATTGTGGGTTACGGATTTAAAATGGTTCGTAATTTTTCTTTTATCCTGTTCATTTTAACGCGTGCATTTACTTCAGTTATACCTAAGGTTTCAGAAATCTCCCTATAGTTTTTGTCTTCCAAATAGAGAAAAACCAATGCTTTGTCAATATCGTTCAGATCCTTCACGGCACTATACATAAGCTTCAATTGTTGTTCGGTTGTATCATCATAAGGTTCTGAGGAAATTTTAAAACTAACCCCTTCAAAATCCTGTGTTTTTATGCTGCGTTTTGATTTTCTATAAAGCGTTATTGCCGTATTAAGCGCCACGCGGTACATCCAAGTACTAAATTTGGAATCGCCCCTAAATTTTGGGTATGCGCGCCAAAGCTGAATGGTTATTTCCTGAAACAGATCGTTATGAGCGTCACTGTCGTTGGTGTATAACCTACAGATTTTGTGTACAATGTTCTGATTCTCCTCTAGTTGGGTCACAAAACTATGTTCCAGTTCTTTGTTCAATGGTAGTTTGTTAGTTTCTTGATTAGTATTTCTGAAAAGAGGTTTGTTACAAAAATCATAAAAATTAAACAAACTCGCTCTACAATGCCTAAATTTAGGGTATAAAATCAACAGATGAATATTCCCGAAACCGGTGTGGCCCGAATAGTCGTAATAGGCGGCGGATTTGCGGGTATTTCCTTCATAAAAAAACTTCAAAAGGAGAAAATACAGATCGTACTTTTTGATAAGCATAACTACCATACTTTTCAACCGTTGCTATATCAAGTTTCCACGGCAGGTTTGGAACCAGATTCCATAGCATATCCACTTCGAAAAATTTTCAGGGAAAATCGTGATTTTCACTTCAGAATGGCTGAAGTGGAACAAATAGATGCGGTTAACAACAGTATCTTAACTTCTATTGGAAGTTTAAATTATGATTACTTGGTAATTGCCACGGGCACCCGCACCAATTTCTTCGGAAATGAGAATATTGCAGAAAACAGTATGCCCATGAAAACAGTACCGCAAGCGCTAAACATTCGCAGCTTGATGCTTCAGAATATTGAAAAGGCAGATATAACTACTGATAAAAGGGAAAGAAAGCGACTGCTGAATTTTGTGATTGCAGGCGCAGGACCTACTGGCGTAGAGCTTGCGGGAGCTTTGGCAGAATTTAGAAAAGGAATTCTTGAGAACGATTATCCCGAGCTGGAAGAGGAAGAAATGAACGTGCACCTTATTGAGGGGCTAGAAAGAGTACTGCCACCAATGAGCAAAAAAGCTTCGGAAAAGGCACAAAAATTTCTGGAAAAACTTGGTGTTCAGATTCATTTGAAAACTTTTATAAGCGATTATGATGGAAAAACGGTTACCACAAAAGATGGAAAAAAATTTGAAACTGCCACATTTATTTGGGCCGCTGGTGTAACAGGCGCATTGGTAAATGGAATTGACGGGCAAGCCCTTGTTGAAAAGGCTAACCGTTATAGGGTGGATAGGTACAATAGGGTACAAGGTTTTGAAAATATTTATGCGCTTGGAGATATTGCCTTAATGGAATCTGAAGAATACCCCAAAGGACATCCACAGGTTGCACAACCTGCAATTCAACAAGGAAAACAACTGGGGAAAAATTTCAGAAAAATGCTAAGAGATGAAGAAATGGAGCCTTTTGAATATTTTGATAAAGGTACAATGGCCACCGTTGGCAGAAACAAGGCGGTTGTGGATTTGGGCAAGCTGCACTTTGGTGGTGCCATCGCATGGTTTTTATGGATGTTCGTTCATCTTTGGTTTTTGGTGGGTTTTAGAAATAGGGTAGTAACATTTTTTAATTGGACATATAGTTACATTAACTATGACCGCGCTGCGCGGTTGATTATCCGTCCATTTAAAAAAAATTAATGGTTATTGGTTGTTTAATTATTTTAAACATGCAACCAAGTGGTTTATTGAACCTTTACCGTGATAGGTCCACCATTTGAAACCCACCCACCACCGATTTCATCAATGTTAACATCCAGCTCATCGGAGGTTTCAATTTTTTTGAGATTTACTTTTACTTCATCATAAGTGTCTACACTTTTAAGGTTTACGTTTAGTTCATCATAAGTGTTAATATCAACTAAACGTACGTCCATTATCTCCGTAAAAGTTTTATTGGGTAGAGTTTCGGTCTCATTTGCGTGAGCGGATGGAATAAATTCAAAGTCTCTCATCACATTTATGGTAAGGCAAACAGCGATGATTGTTAAAATGATTTTTGTGTAGTTGTCTGTTTTCATAATTGTAAATTTTATAGTCTTGTAGTATTATAATTTTTCATAGGTGACCAATGCAATCTCCTCACTTTTACCGCGTAGCTTTTCTTTCCCCATTTCTTTTTTGGTAACGCCTTTAGGTAATTTATAGGCAATATCGGCAAATGGTTTTGAAGCCAAAATTTCTACGTCCAGTTCTTTGCACATGGCCTGAATACGTGAAGTAGTGTTTAACACATCTCCAGAAAATGCAATGTCACGTTTTATCTGTCCAATTTCACCAACCATTACCGTGCCGTAGTGAAGACCAACTTTGAATTCGGGAACGACACCGTATTTTTTTAAATATTTTGGGGCTTTATATTTAATTATTTTTTTCATGCTATAGTAGCATTGTATAGTATTTCCGCGTTTTAGGCCCCATTTCATTTTCCAGGACACAACCACTTCGTCACCAACGTATTGATAAACTTCGCCACGAGTTTGTACTATGGCAGGAGCAATATGCCTAAAAAAATCTTTCAAAAAATTAAAGTATTTCTCTTCACCCAAATTTTCGGCGATTCCCGTAGCATTTTTAATATCGGCAAACATGAAAATACGTCGTTCGTGTTTGGGCCTAAAATATCTTCCTATTAAATAATCCGGAAACACTCCAGGACCGTATTTGTCGTTTACCATCAAAACGATAAGCGTAACGAGAACTATGAATAGCCAAATGATATAATTCTTTATAAAAAGCCACGTACCAAAAAAGGAAACTGTTTGCTGAAGCACTTCCAAAGTATAGAATGGAACTCCCAAGTCTTCACTCGTTATATATAATGCACCAATGGCACCTACCAAAAAAGCGGTGACGGTGTAAGCGATTATTAAATAAAGCAGGGCTTTCCAAAACACCAGACGTCTAAGCCAGCGTTCCATTAAATTTACGGTTACAATGCCACCTATGAGCCCTGCAGAGATTGCGACAATGAGATTGGCCATGACTGCTGAATAAAAATCGTAGCTTGAACTCAACACACCGTTGCTCTTCAATGTGATGAATTCATAAAAGAACATAACATTTGAAATGATGACCCAGGCTATTAATATCCAAAAGGCGCGTCGCGCATAAAACCACAATTGTCGTGTAGTGTATCTCTCAAAATTTGGTTGTAAGGCCATCAGCAGTTTTTATATTTATCATGAAGACCAACGCCATTTTTTATCATAGGAATACACTTTTCTAATCTACTCTGTTGGGTAGCTTCACGCTTTGCTTGCCCAATATGTTCGGCATATTCGCGCTGTTTGCCAGGAGTGAGTTTTTGAAAATGATTTTTCAATGAAGCATCCTTCTTGAAAGCATCTTCAAGTAAAGACGGGATTGAAATACTTTTTTTTCTCACGGGTTTCAATTCCTTTCCAGCTTTGCAGTTGGCAATGGCTTCTTCTATATATTCCAAAACAATTTCTGGTTCAATTTTATCATTCTCTTCAAAGCGCCATTGGCGCAATGCTTTGGTAACACCTTCTTGCGCATTGATAAGTTTTTGGTGTTTGTCTTTCAAAAAAACACCCTGGTGAAACCAGAGGGCCAGATGATTTTTGAAATCGGCCATTCCCACTACCATTTTTCCGTCTAAAGTGTAGGTGGGTTTCCCCCATTTTATTTCTTCCTTTAATTCGGTTTGCAATATAATTTCGCGGAGTTTCTGCAGCTCTTGCTTCCACTTGGTTTGATTTTTAAAGAAGGCATCCACTTTTGTTGAATCGTCCATTTCTATTTCTTTTCTTCCGAAGATACAATTTTCCCTTTCTTCTTTCCTAAAAAAGCTTTGTTGAATTTTTCAGTAAAAACCGTAAGACCCCAAAAAAAATAGATGATTGTATTTAGAAAAATTGGCTTGTTAAAAATAATTGTTGATAAATAAAATATATTTATTGTTTATCAATAAATAATTATCTATTTTCGCAAAGTAATTTTAAAATCAACCAAAAATGAAAACAAATATTATAATGAAAGTGATGAATATTATATTCTGGATAATATTCATTGGTTTATGCATAAAAACAGGAGCTTTGCTCGTCTCTCTTTTTGTGACCCTTTTTATAAATTCAAATGGTGCAGCGGATACTTATATGGGGCTGGATTTGCTAAATGTTTACAATTTTAACGTGGAATATTATCTTGGCATAGCCAGTTTTTTGATAGCGTTGTCGGCTTTGAAAACTTATCTTGCTTATTTAGTGATAAAACTTTTTATGAAATTTGATATAAATTATCCCTTTAACCAAAAAACAGCCTCGGCAATAATAAATATGAGCTATTACGCGCTCAGTATTGGCGTAGTTGCTATAATAGCTGAAAACTACGGCAGTCGTATTATGAAACAAGGGTTAATTTTACAAATTGATTGGGGGGCAGAACCGTTTTTGTTTTTTGCGGGTGTCATTTACATCATCGCATTGGTCTTTAAAAGAGGAGTAGAAATACAAAACGAAAATGAACTAACAATCTAATTATGCCAATAGTTGTAAACTTGGACGTAATGATGGCCAAGCGAAAAATGTCATTAAACGAACTTTCTGAAAAAGTTGGGCTCACGCTTTCTAACCTTTCCATCTTAAAAACCGGAAAAGCAAAGGCGGTACGCTTTAGCACTCTGGAAGCTATTTGCGAAGTTTTGGAATGTCAGCCTGGAGATATTTTAGAATTTGTGGAATGATCTTAAATAAATACTTCTAAAAAAAATGTAAAGCTCAAAATTACAGTTGAGCATTTCATTTTTACAGTTCAGCATTTTAATTTCTGAAAAGAGTAGCCAATATTTCATCTTTGAACTGAAAATAAAACCAACCATTTTATGAAGATTTCAGTTATCACTTTTTTACTAGTTATTTTTCCAAGCTTTCTATTGGCGCAAACCACCATTTCAGGAACGGTTATGGACAATAAGGGAGTTCCAGTTTTTGGAGCCAATGTTTATTTGGAAGGCACTTACGATGGAAGTACTTCAGATGAAAGCGGAAAATTTTCATTTGAAACTTCCGAAACCGGAACACAAACCTTGACTATTTCTTATGTTTCTTTTGAGCCCACAAAAATCATTGATGATGTTTCAACGATGACGCACCTCAAAATAACGCTTCGCGAAGACGTTAATTCACTGGAAACTGTAACTATTTCCGCCGGATCTTTTTCCGCAGGTGATAACGGCAAAATCTCCGTTTTAAAACCTTTGGACATTGTTACAACCGCAAGTGCTTTGGGCGATTTTGTGGGGGCGCTACAAACCCTTCCCGGAACCACGACTGTCGCTGAGGACGGTCGCCTCTTTGTACGCGGGGGTGATGCTGGTGAAACCCAGATTTTTATCGACGGCATTCGTGTGTTTACGCCCTATTCACCTACTGCAAACAATGTTCCTACACGCGGGCGTTACAGTCCTTTTCTGTTTGATGGAATTACCTTTTCCACGGGCGGTTATTCTGCCGAATATGGGCAGGCACTGTCTTCCGTTTTATTATTAAATACAATTGATGAACCTTCGCAAGAAAAGACTGATATCGCCATTATGAGCGTAGGTGGTGGTCTTGGCCATACTGAAAAGTGGGAAAAGAGCTCGTTGAGTGTTAATGCTTCTTATATAAATTTAGGACCCTACATAGCAATTTTGCCAGACAGGAATGATTGGCAAAAACCTTTTGAAACAGCKKSRKKWRAARMKGYNNTTWTCGSYAAAAGWKMRSCKAYRGTYKMWKAARAWYYWNANTGGAGCTTTTGATACTTCGGATTTTGAACTTACCCAAGAAGACATAAACCAGCCCGAAGGAACACGCTTTAAGCTAAACAACCAAAACTTTTACACCAACGCAAGTTACAGTGAAATGCTAAATAAAGGTTGGACCATTTTTGGTGGTGGAAGTTACACTTACGGAAAAACTAAAGTTGGAATTGATGAAGCAAATATAAAAGATACTGAGAATTCAGCACATCTTAAACTGAAGTTGAAAAAACGTTTTAGCAATCGGTTTAAATTAAATTTTGGAGTTGAACAATTTTTGACCGACTTCAATGAAGATTATGACGACCCCAATGTTGATGCAAAGTTAGGTTTCAACAATAATATTTCCGCAGCRWTKRCAGAGGCCGATATTATTTTTTCACGGAAACTTGCCTTAAAACTGGGCGTTCGTGGGGAGTACAGTGAATTATTTAAAGAGTTTACGGTTTCACCCAGAATTTCTTTTGCGTACAAAACTGGAAAGAGCAGCCAGCTTTCTTTGGCCTATGGCGATTTCTTTCAGCAACCGGATAGTGAAGTGCTCAAATTCACAAACAATCTGGAAGCCCAGCATACCCAACATTATATTATGAACTATCAATACTCAGCCAATAATAGGATTTTTCGTGCTGAAGTCTATAGAAAGCAATACACCAATCTTGTAACTTATAATGATGAATTTCCAGACATAAATACAACATTTAAAAACAATGGCGATGGCTTTGCGCAAGGACTTGATTTGTTTTGGCGCGACAATGAAACACTTAAAAATATAGATTACTGGGTAAGCTATTCCTACTTGGATACCCAACGGAAATATAAGAATTATCCTTTTGAGGCCACTCCGAGTTTTGCAAATACGCACAACCTTTCCGTGGTTGCGAAATACTGGATAAATGATTGGAAAAGCCAGATAGGTTTCAGCTATCAATACGGTAGCGGCAGAACTTACACCGATTTGAACGAGCCTGGATTTCTTCAGAAAAAAACCAAGGGATATAACAGTTTAAGTTTGAATTGGGCGTATTTAATTTCACAACAAAAAATTCTCTATGCTTCAATAAACAATGTTTTTGCTTTTAAAAACGTGAATGGGTATCAATATGCCAAAACTCCCGATATAAATGGAAACTTTGCCCGCCGAGAGTTACTTCCCGCTGCAGATCAGTTCTTTTTTGTGGGCTTTTTCTGGACCATTAGCGATGACGGCAAGGACAACCAGCTAGATAATCTATAGTAATCACAATTCATCTGTAAAATTCAACAGTTCAGAATTTCAATTTTTAAAAGCTAAGTTTTTTAGGGGAAATTTGAACAACAATTAATACTAACTAAAAAATTAGAAACCATGCAAAACGTAGTCACTTATTTAATGATTTTTTWCACGGCCCTCATTATGCAGGGGCAAACAGATTCTGCAGTAAATGCAGCTGCCCACCCAACCAAATACCAACAGGGAATGCGTAAAGCCTTTCAGCTTTGGCAGGAGAACAAATCGTGGGAAGCCGCAAATGTTTTTGAAAGAATCGCGGCAGCAGAACCTGATAACTGGTTGCCTCCTTACTATGTAGCTCAAATTAATGTAATCAATAGCTTCACTGAAAAAGACGCAACCAAGCTGAAAGCGCAATTGGATAAAGCACAGGATTTCATTAACGATGCGACTGCAATTTCAAAAGAGAATCCAGACTTACTGGTTTTACAGGCACAATTATATACGGCTTGGATTGTTTTTGACGGTCAACAATACGGAATGACCTACTCCCCAAAAGCTTCAGAACTATACAGTAAGGCTTTGGCGCTCGCGCCTAACAATCCACGTATAATTTTGGCAAAAGCCGAATGGGATATGGGCGGTGCAAAATATTTTGGGCAATCCATTGAGCCCTATTGTAAAGACATTCAGCGGGCCATTGAACTTTTTGCTACCTTTAAACCAGCAGGTGAATTTTACCCAACATACGGCGAAGAGCGGGCAAAGCAAATACATGCAGAAAGCTGTAATTAAAATTTTTACCACAAATTCACAAATATTTTTTAAAATAATTATTTGTGAATTTGTGGCTACCAAACTACTATTTTGATGCGCATTTTAAAAGATTTTGGCAAGGCCTTTTTTGTAGGCACCCTGGTTTTTATAATCCTCGGTTTGATTCAGTACGCCAATGGTTATCAATATGATAATGGAAGGGATATTCTCATAGCTTTTATGTATAATCAACTTTATGCCGTGATTCTCTATATGGTGAATGCCTATTATTTTGATTTTTTGCTGAAGGTATTTCCAAATGAAGTTTTTAAGATAAAAAATCTTTTAAAAGGACTTTTGGGTGGAATTTTGGTAACCCTTTTGGCACTTTTCCTTATAAGGATTATAACGGAAGTTTTTATAGAAGGAAGAAGCTTTTCAGAATTTATTGCTACTGAAAAGATTCAGTATTACTATATATCCTTTATTATTTCGGTTGTGGTCACCACTATATTTTATGTGGTCTACTATTACCGAAACAAGCAGCAAACTATAGTAAAGGAGCAGAAAATAATTGCCGGAACAGCCTCGGCAAAATTTGATGCCCTTAAAAACCAATTGGACCCGCACTTTCTTTTCAACAGTTTAAACGTACTTACCAGCCTGATTGAAGAAAATCCTGAAGCCGCCACCCGTTTTACTACTTCGCTTTCCAAAGTATATCGCTATGTTTTAGAGCAAAAAAATAAGGATTTGGTTACGCTGGAAGAGGAATTGAAATTTGCGGAACTTTATATGTCGCTTTTGGCGGTAAGATTTGAGGATAGTATTGTTTTTACCAAACCATCAAAACTAAATGATCCGCAAGCTAAAGTAGTGCCTTTGTCACTTCAGCTTTTGCTGGAAAACGCCGTAAAGCACAACCAAGTTATGCCGTCAAGAAAACTTCACATAAACATAACAGAAGAAAACGGAACTTTGGTTATAACAAATAATATTCAGCCGAAGCAAGTTTTAAAGGAAAGCACTGGGGTGGGATTGCGAAACATTCGCGACAGATATGCGCTCTTGACAAAGCGCGCAGTAATCATTCAAGAAAACCGAAAAGAATTTAGTGTTGCAATACCAATTTTAAACGAAAACATTAAAATCATGAATACTCAAGATATTTTTATTTCAGAGAAAAAATACAAGCTAGCCAAAAAGCGTGTTGATAAGCTTAAAGGGTTTTATATACATCTTGCATTGTATGTTATGATGGTTCCCGTTTTTATATATTTAAACTACATTTCACGAGCAGGCTTTCCTTGGGCGCTCTTTCCCATAGTTGGGTGGGGCATTGGCGTTACCAGTCATGCTTCGGAAACGTTTAATTACAATCCATTCTTCGGAAAAGATTGGGAGGAGCGCAAAATACGTGAGTTGATGGATAAAGATGAATGATTTACGGTTCATCCTATGAATAATACAGTTCAGAAGATTCTATTTTATATTAAGTTATAGCTCCATTACCTTTATACTATAATTTAAAACAACTATTATGAAACCAGAAAACAAAGACAGCAAGTATTTTAAGGCAAAACGGCGTGTGGCCGAAATTAAGAAATTCTATAGCAGCTTGATGTTTTACATAATCTTCATTGCAATGCTAGCTGGGATAAACTATTACACTAATGAATTGAGATATCCTTGGTTTCTTTGGGCAGCCTTTGGTTGGGGAATCGGAATCTTTTTTCAGGCAATTAAAACATTTAGATGGGCGCCATTTGTGGGAAAGGAGTGGGAAGAAAGAAAAATGAAACAGTTTATGGAAGAGGAAGAAAAAAACACAAAAAATAATGGGAACTAGCATGGAATATTCTGAAAATATAAAATTAAGAAAAGCCCAAAGAAGGGTTGAGGCACTGAAAGGATTTTATAAACATCTGTTGGTTTATATCATTGTAAATATTGCTTTATTTATTGTGTGAGGGAAGGTATTGGAGTTTTATCAAATTGACTCAGCTAATAAAGATTTTGTGCAGTGGATAGACTGGAATATTTTAATAGTACCCCTATTTTGGGGTATTGGATTATTGTTTCATGCCGCCAAAGTCTTTCAATATAAATTTTCCTTCATAAAAAACTGGGAGGAGAAACAATTAAAAAAATTCATGAGAGAAGATAAAAACTACTAAAATGGAAACCAGAAAAAGTTTGGCCCATTTACGGGCAAAGAAAAAAGTAGAAACCTTAAAGGGATTTTATGGCCATTTAACGGTATATATTATTGTAAATATTGTAATAATACTGGTTTCTGCCAATGTGTTCAATGGAAAGGAAATAGATTTTGCTCACTGGGGCAATTATGTAACCACCATTTTTTGGGGCATCGGTTTGGTGTCTCATGCACTGTATGTGTTCTTCGTAATGAATGTGAACAATAATTTTTTAAAGCGTTGGGAAGAAAAGAAGATAAAGCAATTTTTGGAGGAAGATCTTTAAAATAACCCAGTAACCATCAACCAATACAATGAACGTACTAATCATTGAAGACGAAAAACCTTCTGCCCGTTACCTTCAGCGAATGCTCGAAAAGCAGGATGTAAACGTAAACCAAATGTTGCATAGTGTTGCAGAAGCTATAACTTGGTTTCATAACAACGAACATCCCGATTTGATATTTCTCGATATTCAACTAAGCGACGGACTTTCTTTTGAAATTTTTGATACGGTGGAAGTGAACAGTGCTATAATTTTCACCACGGCTTTTGATGAATATGCCTTGCAGGCATTCAAACTGAATAGTATTGACTATCTATTAAAACCAATTGACGAAGAGGAACTTCAGGCTGCCGTTAATAAGTATAAATCTTTCAAGCCAAGTCCTAAAAACCTACAGCTCAATTTTGAGGATATTAAAAAACTGCTCGTAAACCCTGTGGAGCGTGAGTATAAAAAACGATTTACCACAAAGATAGGGCAGCACATTAAAATGATTTCGGTAGATGAAATTGAGTGTTTTTATTCCGAAAACAAGGCTACATATGCCCATACGGTTGACGGTCGCGATTATCTTTTGGAAACTTCTTTGGAACAGCTTGAACAAGAACTTTCACCTGAAATATTTTTCCGGATAAGCCGAAAGTTTTACATAAATATCAATTCAATAAAAGATATAATAGCATACACAAATTCACGTCTTCAATTGAAGTTAAACAACTATAAAGATCAGGAAGTAATCGTAGCCAGGGAACGTGTTAAGGATTTTAAACTTTGGCTAGAGTAGAGTTATTTTTTCTTTCTGTCAATTTCAATTCTATTTTCCTGAAAGGAAGAAGGTAATAGCTTTGGAATAAATTTCACTAAAAGCGGTAAAAGAACCGTGCCGCCTGGCAATAGAAAAATAGTAAGCGATGGGATGGTTTTACAAATATCCAATAACTGCTCTTTTACTTTGGCTTTTTCCTCTGCAGAAAGATCGCGCAGGGTAGATTGTCCCAAAAGCACCATCAATTCGCCACTTTCTTCAAGCTCGCGCGCCAAACGGTCTTTATTGCGGATAATCAACAATTTTACTGTAGAAGCAGATTGTTTGTAGAATAGTTTTACGGGGTGTGCATATTCAAAAAGCAGGATCTTTTCAGTATATTTTTTTGAAAAATCTTGAAGAGCAGCAAGATTATGTTGCAATTTTTCTTCTGAAAAAGTAAGGGTAACCAACAACTGCTGCAAAAATTGATGTTCTACTTCGTCCATTTTCAAATCTTCCCAAACAGTAAGGCAGCAAAGATCTAACAAATAACTTTTCTCCAAGGAAACTTTGGTGTTTTTCAAATAATTTAGACTTTCTAAAAATGTGGCAGCTCCCCCATCCGTATCATCAATTATATATTGTGAAGAAGTTTCAAAAAGTTCAATCAAAAGTTTATCGTATTTAGATTTTTTCTTTTTGGATTTCAAAGTATAAAAACAGCCAGTTAACACAAATGCTTCCAGTTGTTTGTAATATTTTTTTGCAGAATTTGGCTCTGAAAGCCATTGCTTGTATGCTAAAACGTCTAAATAGAGAAGGGCATAGGTAAGTAATGAAACGGTATTCTTTTTAAGGAGAGTGTTTGCTTCCTGCAAACGTGTAGATAGAATATGCTCCAAATTATTGACTGGACTTTGAGTGAGTGAAAATTTTTGAAAAAAACCAGTTTTCTTCTTTTCCAAATGTTTGT
This sequence comes from Aequorivita sp., assembly GCA_002733915.1. GTDB lineage: Bacteria > Bacteroidota > Bacteroidia > Flavobacteriales > Flavobacteriaceae > Aequorivita. Next base: position 106,220 of record NVXN01000003.1, on the reverse strand, counting down.
AGAATGACAAAATACTAGCTACAGCTTCCTTATTCTCTGCGGTTTTATTTTCTTTATAAAATTGAAACAGCAAAGCGTGGAAGAGGTTTATTTTTGTAAGTTCTTCCTTGGTAAGTTTTAATTTACCGTATGATTTTTTAGGTAGGGCAGCAACCGAAATTCCATATATAAAACCGGTTTGCTTTAAAGCGTCATAAAATTCATGTTCATCACTATAAGGTGCCAAGAGATCGTTCTTATCAAAAAGATTTAGAAATTTTAAGATCCAATCTGGTGCGGAGGGGTTCATCGTGTAAATAATTGACTATTTTCGGGCAGTCAAAATTAGTGTTTTTTTACGTTAACAAAAGATTAACGCACTTATAAAAACCATGCTGTTACATTTAAACGTAAGTATAAGCGAACAAGTAAAAATAAATAATATAAACCAACAAAAAAGATGAAAAAATCAAAAATTTTTGCAGTAATCGGTGGAATAGGCGTAGCCGTACTATCGATATTTTTAATATCCGCAGATCATATTGACGCTCCAGCAGTAGCAGGAACCAATGCGGATATAACAGACTTTTATGCCTTTCAGGGTGAAAATAGCGGAAACCTTGTTTTTGCTACAAACGTTCAAGGGCTCTTGGCTCCAGGGCAACCCACAGAGCAGGCTGAGTTTGACGAGTCAGTTTTAATTGAAATTAATATTGACAATAATAACGATCTTAAGGAAGATTTGGTTATTCAAGCTATTAGACGTGGCGACTCTATGTATTTCTTTGGACCAACCGCACCAGCAATGCAAGGTTTGCAAAGTACAATTGCAACTTCAACCCGCAGAAGCGTAAAAATTTCTACCAAGGATGATGTCCAAACAGCTGAAATAGATGGTATGAAGTTTTTTGCGGGACCACGCGAGGATCCTTTCTATTTTNGATTTCAATCAATACAATGAAATTTTAGCGGGTACAGCAACCAGTTTTGACAATCCGGGTACCGACACCTTTGCAGGCTCAAACGTATTAAGCGTGGTGGTTGAGGTTCCCAAATCCATGCTTCCTGGAGGCGTAGCTGGTGTAAATCCATTTGCTCCCAACACACCTATCTATAATGTGTGGGTGGAAACCAAAAGAAAACAATAAAAATTGCTAACCTTAAAAAATTTAAAAAAGATGAAAACATTAAAATATATAACCCTTTTTGCTGCAATTTCAACATCCCTTTTGTTTGTGCAGTGTAAAGATGACGACGATAACGTAATAACGCAGGAAACTTGTACCGATGGAATTATGAACGGTGAAGAAACAGGAGTAGATTGCGGTGGGCCAGAATGTGCGCCTTGCGGACAAGTATTTGACTTCAGCGGAACCTATATGCAGGAAGACCAWATGGRTMRYMMMKKWAWNNTARCAYNNTTTTTGGAACAGATGGTTTTAAAGACACTTTTAATGTAACCGTACCTTCAGAAATGCAGGCTGCATTTCAGGATAAATTTGAAACTAAATTATTGGCTTTAAATCCTGGATATACTGAAAACGCATTAGGTCTTGACGCCACTACTTTTACAACAGTACTTTCCAATGATGTACTGTGGGTAGCAAAAACAGGAATTACCACATACTTTAACGGTACCGAAATATTGACTGGTAGAACTTTGAGCGATGATGTGATAGACGTATCATTACTATTAATCTTTGGCGGTCCTGACGGCTCTCAGAATCCAGGCTTGACCAGCGATGGTGTGCCATCAAACGATGTGGCTTTTTCAAGTAGCTTCCCATATTTGGCGGGGCCATTTTAATAGACCTAACTTAGAATCAGAAAAGAGAACCGTCTGTGTTCTCTTTTTTGCTTTAAGAGATTTTTAAAAAGGTAAACCAACTTAAAATATCAATTATGAAAAAAATCATCACAATACTTTTCATTGCTGTTTTTTTTGGATGTCAGGAAAAGGCTGAAAAAATCACCGATAGCAATGATTACAATAAATATCTAATTACCACAAACATTCCTTCAAAAGAAGCGATAGAAAAAGATTATGAATTTTGGCAGGAAAAGTTCAATAACGATTCCACACATTTGATGGAGATGAATCGTTTATCTGGAATTCACGCAGCACTTTTTGGTAGTACGGGCGATATTTCCCAATTAAAAATTTCAGAAAAATTAATAAAAAAATCCCATGATATTGCCGCTCGCAATAAAGATACTTATTTGCGGAGTCTGGCCCACAATTATATTTCGCAACATCGTTTTAAAGAAGCACAGGTTTTGCTTGATAGCGCTTATGCATACCCAGATAATAAAAAGCAAACAGAAATGATGCTTTTTGACGTGGCGATGGAACTGGGAGAGTACGAAAGAGCCGATCCACTTTTGGGAAAAATAAAAGATCCGAAAGATTTCAACTATTTGATTCGGTTGGCAAAATGGAGTGATCACAACGGAAATCTGGATGCCGCAATAAAATATATGGAACAGGCAAGGCAAATTGCCGAAGAGCGTAATGACAAAGCCCTAAAGGTGTGGAGTTACAGTAATATTGGCGATTTTTACGGTCATGCGGGTCGGTTGAAGGATTCTTATAATAGCTATTTAAAGACTTTAGAAATAGAACCGGATAATCATTATGCCAAAAAGCAAATTGCGTGGCTGGTATATTCTTCAGAGAAGAATGCAAAAGAAGCGAATAGGATTTTAGATTCAATAATGGTAAACCACAAAGCACCGGATTATCATCTATTAAAAGCTGAAATAGCAACCTACGAAGGAAATTTTTCCGAGGCAGAAAAGCAAAACAAATTATTTCTGAAAACTGCGGAGAACCCTGATTATGGTGCAATGTACAATACGTATTTAATTAATCTATACGCGGAAACCGATCCAGAAAAGGCCTTAAAGTTAGCAGCTATGGAAATTAACAACCGCGCCACTCCAGAAACATACCAATTGTTGGCATATGCCCAATTGAAGGTTGGACACAAAAAGGCAGCTCTTAAAACTATTGAACAGTATGTAGATGGCAAAACTGAAGAACCAAAGGCTTTGTTTCATTCCGCAATGGTTTATAAGGCAAATGGAATGGAAGAAAGGGTAGCTTCTTTAAAAGAGGAATTGCTAGGGGCCAGCTACGAACTGGGTCCTGTGAAAGCAAAGGAAATAAAAAAATTATAAGTATTTAAAAACCATGGTTGAGGTTTTTACGTAAATATTATGAGGTTGGTTATCTATCAAGAGATTGATAGATTTTATAAAACCGGTTAAACCGGTTTTTCAGAGTTTTTTTGTTAGTTGAAGCGTCCGCCATTGGCGGACGCTTTTTTAATGGAAATGTTTCTTTGTTTTTTGCTCATCCACTCTATTTTCTCCGCTACTTAAAATAAAAAAGCCCTATATTCTACACAGGGCTTTTAAGTATATTTTAGTTGTATTAAATAGTTATCATTCCCAATATATAGAGTTGGGACATAGTTGGTGTTTCACTTCCGCCTTCAGGCTCTAAGGTTATACCAAATGCTTCTGGTTCTGGGAAATTTACAAACTTATAGATACCTTCTCCCATTTCACTTTCAGCTGAGATCAAACCTACACTGGTTGGGGTGAGTGGTTCCATTTTAAGTGACCACACTTGATAGACTTTTCCGCGGGGCGGTGTAGGGAGTCCTTTGGCGTCTATATATGCAATGCTCTCTTTTTTATTCAAGTACACTTTGGCAAACGCTTCAGGTGCTACGGCCTGATTGCCGGGCAAAGTATATGCTTGATAATCTTTTGATCTTAAAACCTCGAGCACTTCATTGTTTTCAGCTAGTTGGGTTTCGGTATTTGCTTTTTCTTCACGTAGAATTGTATTTTCAGTGGTTGTAATTTGAATATGTTTATTTAAATCACTGTTTTGTTTCAACATCCACATGATGCCGCCCATAAATAATATTGCCGCTGCCCAACCCGTAATAGCTGGCCAGTTCAATGATCTTACATTATCTTTTTCATTAAGGTTTTTATTGCTGATTGAATTCAAAATTGCTGTCCAGGTCATGGCCTGAACTGGTGGGGAAACAGTTTCGGCTAAAAGCAAGAGTGATTCCTCGATAAGTTCGAGCTCTCGTCGTACTTCGGGAAAAGTATTAACGGCTTGTTGTACAATTTGCTCCTCGGCTGGAGGCAATGCGCCGCATACATACATTTCCAATTGGCCTGATGCTATAATTTCTTCGGGATCCATAATATTTTATCCTAGAACCATTGCCCGTAATTCATTGATACAGGTTCGGTTTCGTGTTTTAAGTGTTCCTAATGGTATTTCTAATGTCTTTGATGCTTCGGCCTGAGTAAATCCTTTAAAATATAAAAGGTCTATTATTTTTACACAAGCTGGCTTAAGCGCGTTCACGAACTTTTGTATGCCGATGGCATTGGTTTTTTTATTTAGACTATCTGAGGATGATAATATATCTACGAAATTTGTGGTACTTAGGTTTTTTCTAGAATTTTTAAATGCTTTTGAGCGTGTTTCATCTATTGCCGTGTTACGTGCAATATTCAAAAGCCAAGTAAAAAAACGACCTTTATCTATAGAATATGAACCAGCGTTGTTCCAAACTTTTATAAAAACATCCTGTAAAAGTTCTTCTGCGGTTTCTTCATCTAAAACGATACTATAAATTATTCCTTGGATAGCTTCGCTATACATTGTATATAAGCGTGAAAAGGCTTTTTCGCTCCCATTCTGCATCTCAATAATGAGATCGTTAGGTTGTTCCATAGATGGTTGATTTTTCAGTAAATGTACAGAAATTATTAATTAAAATTTATAATTGATTTAGAGGTAGAGTTAATATGAAACTACAGACTTATGTATTAACTATGTTAAATTTCTTTTGAATTTTAAGAAAACCTTGTGAAAAAACTATTTTTTAATAGCTTTACAAAAACTTAACCGACTTAAAACGAGTATTAATCTAAACAAATCAAAAAATGAAAAAAGTTACCCGGATTTTATTCCTGGCACTGGTGTGTTCATTTTCGAGCACATTGATCGCACAAAACTTTTCAAAAGGAATCAACCAACAGTTGGGGCATTTTGTAGAGCAGAACGAACTATTGCCACAGGATGTCCAGTGGCAAATTACGAGTGAAACTGTTAGTAGCATTAGTGGAATTCAGCACGTATACTATAGACAGTTATTGAATGGTGTTGAAATTTTTGGCACGGAATCTAGTATCCATTTTCTATCTAATGGAGAGGTCATATCGCAGAATAGTAAATTTATAAAGAATACTGCCCAAAAACTAAAAGGTTCAACTTCACCAGCGCTTACGGCAGCACAAGCCGTACAGGCCGCTGCAGTACAATTGGGCTATTCAGTTAACGGGTCGTTATCAATTTTGGAAAGTGCCCATGGGGTTGACAGAAAGACATTACTTAATGACGGGGGAATTTCATTAAGTCCTATACCTGCAAGGTTGATGTACGCAATTACTGAAACTGGAGATTTGGTTTTAACTTGGGATATTTCAATAGAAGAAAAAAGCCAAGAAAACTGGTGGAGTTTAAGAGTTGATGCTGCAACAGGAGCTATTGTTAATAGAGCTAACTGGACGGTTAGTTGTACCATGCACCATGACCATAGCAATGATGTGAAGGAATTAAATTTTAACACAAATCTTTATGACATTCCAAATTACAATGAATTGATTGGAGATGCCGCTGGATGTAATGAGTGTTATGAAGTAATTGCATTGCCACTTGAAAGCCCATATTATGGTAGCCGCACAATAGAGAGTCAACCTGCTAATGCTACAGCTTCTCCTTTTGGATGGCACGACACTAATGGCGCTGCTGGTGCAGAATATACTGTAACGCGCGGTAATAATGTAAACGCCTATGAAGATGGCAATAATCCAGGTTATCAACCAGATGCTGGAGCAAATTTAGATTTTATAGGATATCCTTTCAGTCAAATATATACAAGTGGTAACCAATATGAAGATGCCGCCATTACCAACTTATTTTACATGAACAATATTTTTCATGATATTATGTATCAATATGGTTTTGACGAAGTTGGGGGTAATTTCCAAGAAAACAACTACGGAAACGGTGGCGCTGGAAGTGACTCTGTAAATGCCGAAGCGCAAGATGGATCAGGAACTTGTAACGCAAATTTCTCGACACCTGGTGATGGAAGTAATCCAAGAATGCAAATGTACATTTGCGGAGATAAAGATGGAGATTTTGATAACCTAGTAATTCTTCATGAATACGGTCATGGTATTTCAAACCGTTTAACAGGAGGCCCTAATGCCTCTAGTTGTTTGCAGAACCAAGAACAGATGGGAGAAGGCTGGAGTGATTTCTTTGGTGTGTTATTGACTATAGAGACTGGCGATTTAGGCACTGACGCTAGAGCAGTAGGGACATATCTTTTTGGTCAAGGCCAAGGAGGTGGAGGTATTCGTGATTATCCTTACAGTACTGACATGGGTGTAAATCCACAAACGTATGATTTTATAAAGACTGCTGCCGTACCACACGGTGTGGGCTCTGTATGGGCTGAAATGCTTTGGGAAGTAACTTGGGCATTGATTGATGAGCACGGATTTGATCCAGATATTTATAATTTTACTGGTGATGTAAGCCAAGATGCTGGAAATATTCAGGCGTTGGCATTGGTTACTGAGGGTATGAAATTACAACCTTGTAGCCCTGGTTTTGTTGATGGCCGTGATGCAATTTTTGCTGCAGATCAAGCATTGTATGGTGGCGCTAATGAGTGCCTTCTTTGGGATGCATTTGCAAAAAGGGGATTAGGTTTCAGCGCTACGCAAGGATCCTCGGGCAGCAGAAGTGACGGTACACAAGCTTTTGATACTCCTTCACAAACAGCTTCTTTATCTGTACTGGAGGAAGTATGTGCCTCTTCAGAAGTCTTGACAGATCTAAGCGGTGGAGCTCCCAACGGAGGTACCTACAGTGGCCCTGGCGTAACTGATAATGGTGACGGATCTACTTTCACTTTTGACCCAGCAGCTGCAGGAGTTGGTGTACATACAATAACCTATGATGTTCCCGGCGGACCTTGTTCTATTGCATCTTCTGCAACAGATACTATCGAAGTACTTGCAGTACCACCTGGCCCAACCACTACCGGTGTAACCGATTTTTGTGTTGGAGAGGCCGTAACTGTTACAGCCACCTTAAATGATCCTTCTAATATAATACGATGGTTTGATGCCCCCACGGGAGGTAATTTCCTTTTTGAAGGCACTTCATACACATTTACACCTTCTGGCTCAACTAGTGTATATGCACAGGAAAGTGCTCCTGGGCCACTATCTCAACTCGTAATTTCAGAAATTAACCTAGAAACTCCGGATAGATTTGAAATTCAAAACGTAGGAGTTGCAACAGATTATACTGGCTATAGAGTTGCTGTAAGTGAAACTCCGTATCTAGATATAAATACTGTAAATCCGATTGTTAAGACTTTAGGAAATATGGCAGCAAACTCTGTTATGGATTGGAATGATGACGGTGGTACTGGCTATTGGGGAAATAACTTATTTTGGGATAACAGTGGAACAGGTTGGATTCTTATAATCGATCCTGTAGGAAATGTTGTAGATTCTGTATTCTGGAATTTCAGTGCTGCTGAAATCAACGGATTCAATGTTACCATTGGTGGCTTTAATATTACAGCTGCTGATCTTGATTGGACAGGAACAGGAGCATCCTTAACTACTGACTGCGCTTCAGGATCTTTCAGAAGAGTGGGTGATACCAATGCAGCGGCTGATTGGACCGGAACTTGCGAAACCGCAGATTTCGGCACACCAAATAGTGATATAAACCTAGGAACCCCCGGATGTGCGGGAGAGCGTACACTTACTGAGGTTATCGCGGAAACTGAAAACCCCGTTATCACTTGCCCAGCAAATGTTATAGTCCAAGTTCCACTGGGAGAACAATTTACTTTGCCAGATTATACTGGTGATGCATCTGCAACTGATAACTGCCCAGATCCAGTAATTACTCAAGATCCTGCAGCTGGTACTATGGTTGGTCCTGGTGTTACAACTATGACTATGACTGCTACCGATAGCGCTGGTAATGAAGATACCTGTACTTTTACAGTTACTGTTGATGAGATTTTAGGAGTTGGAGATAATGATTTTTCAAATAACATATTGTTATATCCTAATCCTACAACTGGTACACTTACCTTGTTGAATAAAACTACAACACAACTTAATAACGCAGTTATTACAGATGTAAAAGGTAGAATTATTAAAACAATAGACCTAACCACAGCGGGAATTGAAACTAATTTCTCTTTGGAAAGTCTTGCAACAGGAATGTATTTTGTAAAAATAAATGCAGAAAACAATAGTATTGTTAAACGCATTGTAAAGCAATAAGCTTAAAATAATTTTTTTTAAGACCCGCGTCATTTTTATGACGCGGGTTTTTTTACACCTTTGTTTTCAATAACTTTGACAGATGAAAAAAATTTTATTCCTAGCTGGGAGTAACAGCAGCAAATCCATCAACCATAAACTCGTTCGTTTTGCATCGTCACAAATAATGGGGCATGAGGTTGAACTAATTAAATTAACAGATTACGATCTTCCTATGTATGGAGAAGATATGGAACGAGAAAAGGGGTATTCAGTAAATTTAAAAATGATTTATAATAAAATAAAAGAAGCCGATGCACTGGTTATTTCTGTCAACGAACATAACGGAACAGTTTCAGCTTACTTTAAGAATACCATTGATTGGCTTTCCAGACTGGACCGTCAGTTTCTCAAAGAAAAGAAAATCCTTCTAATGAGCACTTCAAACGGAAAACGCGGCGCTGCTTCTGCTTTGGAATACACAAAAAATGTACTTCCCAGATTTGGCGCTACCATTGTTGAAAGCTTTAGTTTTCCTTCATATTCAGAAAACTTTTCGGAAGAATCAAATTCAATTTCCAATGAAGTGTTACTCTTGGGTTTTACAGATGTTATTCAAAATTTTGTGCATCAAATTGAGCAATAATGCGAACCATAAAGAAACTTTCTTTTTCTTTAAACGAAAATCTTAAAACAAGTTTACTGCTTTGGGCACAACAGTTTGATGAGGTTGTTTGGATGGACAGCAACAATTATTCACAAAAACATGCCACCTATCAGGCAATTCTGGCAGTGGATGCTTTTACCGCCATAAAAACTGATGCTCACAATGCTTTTGATAAATTAAAGGATTATCAACACTCGACGGCAGATTGGATTTTTGGCTATATGACCTATGACCTTAAAAACGATGTAGAAAAGTTGAATTCAAATAATTTTGATGGCTTGGGTTTTCCCGACCTATATTATTTTCAACCAAAAAAAATTTTCCTTTTTACTGAAAATAGTGTGGAGATGCATTATTTGAATATGGTCGCAGATGAAATTGATAATGATTTCCTGACTATTTCTGAAATTAATCAACACTCCGAAGAACCTGTCCATCAGAAAAATATAAAAATAAGCATCCGGACCTCTAAAGACAACTACCTTGAGAAAGTGGAAGAGGTGCTTGAGCACATAAAACGGGGAGATATATATGAAGTAAACATCTGTCAGGAATTTTATGCCGAAGATGCTGAAATTAACCCATTGGAAGCATTTATTCAGCTCAATAGAATTTCCAAGCCTCCATTTTCAGTTTTTTTAAAGCTAAACAATATTTTTGCCCTTTCAGCTTCCCCCGAGCGCTATTTAAAAAAAACTGGAACTACTGTTATTTCGCAGCCTATAAAAGGAACGGCCAAGCGTTTGAAAAACAAGAAAAAGGATATAGAAATGGCGCAGCAATTGGCAAAAGACCCAAAAGAGCGCAGCGAAAACATAATGATTACAGATTTGGTGCGAAACGATCTCTCCCGCATTGCCGAAAAAGGAAGTGTTTCCGTTGAGGAACTTTGCGCCATTTATACTTTTGAACAAGTGCATCAAATGATTTCTACGGTTACCTGTAGTGTTTCGCAAAATACCTCCAGCGTTGAAATTTTAAGAAACACCTTCCCAATGGGCAGCATGACGGGTGCACCAAAAATTTCTGCAATGCAGATTATAGAAGAAACAGAAGATGCCAAGCGTGGGCTATACAGCGGGACTATCGGCTATTTCACGCCCACGGGAGATTTTGACTTTAATGTTGTTATTAGAAGTATTCTCTATAATTCTTCCACTAAATATGTAAGTTTTTCCGTTGGTGGGGCCATTACAATAAATTCCGTGCCCGAAAAGGAATACGAAGAATGTTTACTTAAGGCAAAAGCTATGCGTGAGGTATTACATCCTATTTTATAAGTTCCTAAACTTATAAACCCTTTTTATTAGTTTTTAAGCTAATAAAACATATTTATTAGTGTTTAAGCTAATAAAAGTGTACATTTGAATAAATATTAAAAAATGAACTACTCAGTAATATCTGGAGATATTGTTTCATCAACAGGTTTGCATATCCAAGACCGCAAATTGGTGGAAGAATATCTAAACATTTTGCTCCAAAACTTGAAGAAGGAATTTAATGTGTTTGGTCGCATTATAAAAGGTGACTATCTGGAATGTGTGGTTCCGAATGCCTCTCAAGGGCTACAAGTGGCCCTTGCCATAAAAAGCTTTGTAAAGGCAATTCCCATCCAAATGAAAACTTATAAAAGCGAAGATAACAGGATAAAACAGTTCAAAACCCACGGAATAAGGCTAGCAATAGGATATGGAAAACTAAGCCGTTACAAACCGGAAGAAGGTATAATTGATGGCGAGGCCATTTACCTTTCAGGTCGGGAAATAAGTGGGGAGACAACCTACAACAAAGAACGCATCGTTATAAAAAACACCCTGTTTTTTGCATCAAAAAATGAAGATTTTAATAAAAATTTCCAACCTTTACTTGCATTGCTGGATGTTTTATTGAGCAAAGCAACCGCACGACAATGTGAAGTTTTGTACTTAAAATTAATGAACAACCAAGAAGATGAAATAGCCAAGCGCCTAGGCATTGGCCAGTCTGCTGTAAATCAGCACTCTACAAGCGTTGGCTGGAATGCTATTGAAGAAGCGGTAAATTATTATAAAATGGTAATTTCAAAATAGAAGCTTATGGGATTAAAGGAATTATTGCTACTTCAATTCATCGCACACCTTTGTTTGGATTACTTTTTCCAAACAGATAAATTGGCAAACCAGAAAAATACAATTGGTTTTAAAAGTTCCTTTTTATATTGGCACGGTTTGGCGTGCTTTGCATTGGCGTGGTTATTTTCGTTGCAAATAAATTTTGTTTTGTTTGCGGCAATAATCGCCATAAGCCATTTCTTATTAGACGGGTTTAAGCGCCACMTTAATAACAATAGTTACTTTGGGCGCTATGCTTTTTTTATAGACCAGACTGCACATTTGGCAATACTTACCTTGGTAGTTTTTTTGTTTGATAAATGGCACGCTATAACTCCTTCAATCGAGGTCTCCATAAATTTTAGGTACTTGCTAATAGTTACGGGGTATTTGGTCTGTTTAAAACCAGCAAATATATTTATAAGAGAAGTGTTCAGCTCTACTGAAATTCAAGTTAGTAGCGACAATGAAATGCCCAATGCAGGAAAGGTCATAGGCGTTTTAGAGCGTATTTTAACACTTACATTTATTTTAGTTTCACAATATTCAGCAGTAGGCTTTCTCATTGCCGCAAAATCTATTTTACGTTACGGAAACAATGAAACATTAAAAACGGAATATGTGCTAATAGGGACAATGCTAAGCTTTGGAATTGCCGTTATTGCGGGTATAATTATTAATTTCTTTTAAATTACAATCAGATTGTTAGCCCAATTCATAAAAAATATTGAAWTTCATTTTTCTTTTTTAAAAGAAAAAAAACTGCTCATCGCCTGCAGTGGCGGCTTGGACAGTGTGGTTTTAACACATTTGATGAAAAGATCGGGTTTAGAGATTGCATTGGCACACTGTAATTTTTCACTCCGCGGAAAGGAGAGCGATGATGATGAGATGTTCGTAATCGGTTTGGCAAAACAACTTGAAATTCCTGTGTATGCTGAAACTTTTGACACCAAAAGATTTGCCCAAGAGCATAAAATTTCAACCCAAATGGCAGCCCGCGAACTGCGCTACGCTTGGTTTGCTGAAATTTTAAAGGATTTTAAGTATGATTATCTCTTGACGGCCCACCATTTGGATGATGATCTGGAAACATTTTTTATCAACCTTTCGCGCGGTACGGGTTTAAATGGACTTACAGGAATTCCAAAGCAGAATAATAAAATCATTAGACCACTTTTAAATTTTTCAAGAAAAGAAATTTTAAAATTCGCTAATGAAAACAGCTTGAAATGGCGAGAGGATAGCAGCAATAAAAAAACAGATTATCTTCGGAATAAGTTGCGATTGGAAATGCTGCCGAAATTTAAGGAAACCAACGAAGCTATTCTGAAAAATTTTCAAAAAACCCAGCAAAACCTACAAGCTTCGCAAAGCCTCATTGATGATTATATGGCTTTGGTCTACAAACTTGCTGTAACAGAAGCTGAAAATTCATATAAAATAAATATTCCAAAACTTCTGGAACTGCCACATACTGATGCTTTGCTATATCAATTGTTGTACGACTTTGGGTTTACGGAATGGAAAGATGTTTCCAACTTGCTGGACGCACAAACGGGGAAACAGGTTTTTTCAAAAACGCATCGACTTTTAAAGAACCGAGACGAATTAGTACTAACGGAAATCGATACAGAAAAAACCAATAATGAATTTTTAATTTACGAAGAAGGAATAACCACGCCGATAAATTTAAAAATCGAACCCTCAAAGTATATTGGCGAAACCGAAAAAAACTTGATTTACGTTGCTTCAGAAAAACTAAACTTTCCATTAAAACTAAGAAAGTGGGAGAGAGGGGATAGCTTTCAGCCTTTCGGAATGACAGGGAAAAAAAAGCTCAGCAAATTTTTCAAAGACGAAAAAATAGCTCTCAATGAAAAGGAAAATATATGGCTGCTTTTATGTGACGAAAAAATAGTTTGGGTAATCGGTCACCGGATGGACGACCGTTTTAAAGTAACTAAAGATTCAAAGAAGATTTTGAAGATAATTTGGAAAGCCTAATAATACAAGACTCCCGACCACTGGCCGGGAGTCTTTAACAAACCTAACTTAGTAAACTTTAAAGTGCACCAAGAATATTTTCTATCCCCACAAAAAATATTGCTTTGTGCATTATCCACTAATTCTATAATTCAAATATAGGACAGGAAATAAATTTCCACAATACGTACTTACACGTATTTTTTTTCTGATGGAAATCATTTTGAATTGTAAACAATAATAGTAACTTTCCATTTATGAATAGACCAAAAAAAATAGGGGTTTTAACCAGTGGGGGAGATGCCCCGGGAATGAATGCTGCAATCCGTGCGGTTGTAAGAGCTTGCGCTTATTACAATCTTGAATGTGTAGGCATTTATCGCGGTTTGCAAGGTTTGATAGAAGGTGATTTTAAAGAACTTAATGCCCGTACAGTAAAGAATATTATCAACCGCGGTGGAACCTTTCTAAAATCTGCACGATCAAAGGAGTTCCGAACAGAAGAAGGTAGAAAAAAAGCTTTCAATAATCTACAAAATGAAAATATAGATGCCTTGGTCGTTATTGGTGGTGATGGTACTTTTGCAGGCGCCTCCATTTTTATTAAGGAATTTAATTTCCCGATTGTGGGTCTTCCGGGAACCATAGATAATGATATAAATGGCACCGATTACACAATTGGTTATGATACAGCACTAAATACTGTGGTGGAAGCCATTGATAAAATTCGAGACACGGCAAACTCACACAATCGCCTTTTTTTGGTAGAAGTAATGGGCCGCGATGCAGGCGACATTGCCTTGAACGCAGGAATAGGGGCTGGAGCCGAGGAGATTTTGATACCCGAACAGAATATGGGCCGTGAACGTTTGGTTGAATCACTAAGCAGAAGTAAAAAATCTGGAAAAACTTCAAGTATTGTTGTGGTTTCCGAAGGAGACCAAATTGGTAAAAACATTTTTGGCCTTGCCCAGTATATCGAAGAAAATTTAAAAGAATATGAAGTTAGGGTTACCGTACTCGGCCATATACAACGGGGCGGCTCCCCAAGTTGTTATGATCGTGTGCTCGCAAGCCGTCTGGGTGTAGGCGCTATTGATGCACTTTTGCGCGGTGAAACTAATGTGATGATTGGTATCGTTCACAATAAAGTAGTTTCAGTTCCTTTTTCAGAAGCAATAAAGGGAAGTAATGAAATAGATGAAGTTTTGATTCGCGTGGCAGATATCATTTCAATTTAAAAATTAAAGAAAAATAAAATTAATAAATGAAGACGAAAATAGGAATTAACGGCTTTGGTCGAATTGGACGTTTAGCTTTCAGAATAGCATCTCAAAGAAAAGATATTGAAATAGTTGCGGTAAATGATTTGTTGGAAGTAAATCATTTAGCATATTTATTGAAATATGACTCCGTGCACGGAAAATATCCCGGCACTATTGAAGAAAAAAATGGAAACTTAATAGTTGATGGAAACAAAATAAGGGTTACTTCAGAAAAAAATCCAGCAGACCTGAAATGGAACGATGTAAACGCAGAAATAATCATTGATTGTACAGGAATTTTCAAGGAAGTAGATGCTGCCTCATCACACTTAAAAGCGGGAGCAAAAAAAGTGATAATCTCTGCACCTTCCAAAACGGCACCTATGTTTATTATGGGCGTCAACCATACAGAGGTAAAATCTTCGGATACAATTATTTCAAATGCCTCATGCACCACAAACTGTCTTGCGCCGATGGCAAAAATAATAAATGACGAATATGGAATTGTTGAAGCTTTAATGACAACGGTACATTCTGTAACAGCCTCACAATCCACCGTGGATCAGCCTTCAAAGAAAAATTACCGAATGGGCAGAAGCGCATTGAGCAATATTATTCCAACAACTACGGGTGCAGCAGTTGCGGTAACTAAAGTTATTCCAGAGTTAAAGGGAAAATTGACTGGAATGGCTTTTCGTGTTCCGACTACAGATGTTTCGGTGGTTGATTTAACTGTTAGAACTAAAAAAGCAACTACATACGAAGAAATAAAAGCACTTTTCAAGAATGCTTCTGAAAATGAGTATCACGGTATCGTGAATTATACAGAAGACCCAGTGGTTTCGCAGGATTTTGTCTCCGACCCGCATATATGTACTTTTGACGCCAATGCCGGCATTGCGCTTAATGATAATTTCTTTAAGTTAGTGGCTTGGTACGATAACGAATATGGCTATTCTGCAAAATTGGTTGATCTGGCCGCGCACGTTGCAACTTTATAAATTATGATTTTAATAACCGATGGAGGCTCTACAAAATGTGATTGGGTTTTGTTGGATAATTCCGGCAATCTAGTTTTCAAAACAGCTACTTTAGGTCTGAACCCAACGGTTGTTCCAAAAGAGGAATTATTGCTTCGCATTGCCTCAAATGAAGATTTAAAAAATGTTTTCCAAAGTGCTGAAGCTCTTGATTTTTATGGGGCTGGTTGTGGCACGCCCACATTGCGAAATATTTTGACGGAAGTTTTGGAAACATTATTTACAAATGCAAAAGTAACCGTTTCCGAAGATTTGGTTGCGGCAGTTTTTGCGGCTACAACTGAACCGGGAATTGTGTGCATTTTGGGTACAGGCAGCAACAGTTGTTATTTTGATGGAACTGACATCCAAGCGCCGATCCCCGCTTTGGGCTTTATTTTGATGGACGAAGCAAGTGGAAATTACTTCGGAAAAAGATTGATCCGCGATTATTATTACCATCGAATGCCGAAGGAGATTGCTTCAGAATTTGAGAACCGTTTCAATCTGGAAGCCGATGAAATAAAAATGAATCTGTACAAAAAGCCAAATCCAAACGCATATTTGGCGTCTTTTGCCCAATTCATATTTACACAGAAAGAAATAAACCCATACTTTTACGCGCTGATAAAAGAAGGCATTTCAAATTTTATGGAATGCCGTATACTTTGTTATGAGAAAGCGCACGAGGTACCCGTTCATTTTATTGGTTCCATCTCACATTTTTCTGAAGAAATTATAAAGGAATGTTTTATAGAGCACAATCTAGAACTGGGGAATATCGTTCAACGTCCTATTGATGGTTTGATTGGTTACTATAAAAAAAGAATTCAAAAATCGTAAATCAAAATGTTTTTACCCGCTATAAATCCTACAAAAACTAAAGCTTGGCAAGCACTTGAAAATCATTTTCAAAAAATGAGCGGGCAACAGTTGCAGGATATTTTTGAAAAGGATGCCGACCGCGCCAATGATTTTAAAATTGAATGGCAGAATTTTTACGTTGATTATTCAAAAAATCGAATTACAAAAGAAACCATTTCCCAATTATTGAAACTTGCTGATGAAGTAAAACTTAAAGAGGCCATATACCAACAATTTTCGGGAAAAAAGATTAACGAAACCGAAGATCGTGCCGTGCTGCACACTGCTTTACGTGATTTTGAAAATATGAAGCCCGTAGTAAAAGCCACGCTTCAAAAAATGGAACTTTTTTCGGAAGGAATAGTATCGGGTTCGCATAAAGGTTTCACTGGAAARCCGATTACAGATGTTGTAAATATAGGCATTGGCGGCAGCCATTTAGGGCCAGAGATGGTTACGGAAGCGCTTCATTTTTATAGAAATCATTTAAAAACGCATTTTATCGCAAATATTGATGGCGATGCCGTTGCCGAAATTTTAAGTGAATTAAACCCGGAAACAACTCTTTTTATCATTGTTTCAAAAAGTTTTACAACCCAGGAAACCATTGTAAATGCTTCGGTTGTAAGAAATTGGTTTTTAAAGAATGCTTCACAGATAGCTATATCTAAACATTTTGTGGCAGTTTCGGCAAATATTGAGGGTGCAAAAGAATTTGGTATTTCAGAAACACATATTTTCCCGATGCAGGATTGGGTTGGTGGCAGATTTTCACTTTGGAGTTCGGTGGGACTTTCTATTTGTTGTGCTATTGGTTTTAAGAATTTTGAAGCGATGCTGAAAGGCGCTTATGAAATGGATAACCATTTTAAAAATGAAGATTTTGCAGGAAATATTCCCGTGATACTTGCTTTACTTTCAATTTGGTACAATAATTTTTTTAAAGCGGAAAGTGAAGCTGTTGTGGCATATTCACAATACCTTCACAAACTTGTACCTTACCTGCAACAGGCGGTAATGGAAAGCAACGGCAAAAGCGTGGACCGAAATGGCGAAAAAATAGATTACCAAACCGGGACGATTGTTTGGGGAAATGTGGNCAGCAANTCGCAGCACGCTTATTTTCAGCTTTTGCACCAAGGCACCAAATTGATTCCAACCGATTTTATTGGTTTTAGTCAGTCTTTACACGGCAATAAAGAAAACCATAATATTTTAATGGCTAATTTTTTTGCGCAAACTGAAGCATTTTGGGAGGGAACCCACCATAAAAATATTGAAAATTCTTTTAAATCCTTTGACGGATACAAACCCACCAATACTATTCTGATAAAAAAATTGTCGCCCAAAAATCTAGGAAGCCTTATTGCACTTTACGAACACAAACTTTTCGTTCAAGGCATTATTTGGAATATTTTCAGTTACGACCAATGGGGAGTGGAATTAGGTAAAACCGTGGCAAAAGGAACGCTAAGAGCTATTGAAAGTAAAGACTCCTCTACGATCGAAAACCGATCAACCGCTAATTTGTTGAAAAAATTCATGAAAAAATAGCTACAAACTTCGCACTTCAAATTTCAAACTTCCCACATTTTTTATATCTTTCAGTTGTAAACTCCCCGTTTATACTTACTGAATTATGCTTACAAAAGTTTATGGAAGCGCCGTATTTGGCGTGGAGGCAACTACTATTACTGTAGAAGTAAACGTTGATAACGGAATAGGGTATCATTTGGTTGGCCTACCTGATAATGCCATTCGCGAAAGCAATTTTCGTATTGCTGCTGCCCTGCAAAACAACGGTTACAAAATTCCCGGAAAGAAATTGATTCTCAACATGTCTCCGGCAGATCTTCGGAAGGAAGGCTCTGCATATGACCTTACGTTGGCGATGGGTATTCTCGTTGCCACGGAACAGATTGAAGAGCGAAATCCACTTTCGGAATATATTATTATGGGCGAACTTTCCCTTGATGGAAATTTGCAACCTATTAGAGGCGCGTTACCAATCGCACTGAAAGCAAAGGAAGAAGGCTTTAAAGGGTTTATACTTCCGAAACAAAACGCAAAAGAAGCTGCTATCGTTGAAGGAATTGAAGTTTATGGAATTGAGAATATAAAAGAAGTAATCGATTTTTTCAACGAGAACATTCCCCTCGAAAAAACCGAGGTGGATATGGTGGCCGAATTTTACGAGCACTTAGAACATCCCGAACACGATTTTGCCGATGTAAAAGGGCAAGAATCCATTAAACGCTGTATGGAAATTGCCGCAGCAGGTGGCCATAATATTATTTTGATTGGTCCGCCCGGCTCGGGAAAAACGATGCTTGCTAAACGTTTGCCCAGCATTCTTCCACCCATGACTTTACAAGAAAGTCTCGAAACCACCAAAATACACAGTGTCGCCGGACGCACTATGGAAAAAGGCGGCATTATGACTTCGCGTCCTTTCCGCAGTCCGCATCATACAATTTCAGATGTTGCCCTGGTTGGTGGCGGACAATATCCGCAGCCGGGTGAAATAAGTTTGGCGCACAACGGCGTGTTGTTTTTGGATGAATTACCCGAATTTAAGCGCGGTGTGTTGGAAGTAATGCGCCAACCCTTGGAAGATCGCGATGTAACAATTTCCCGTGCAAAATTCACAGTTACCTATCCCTCCAGTTTTATGCTCGTGGCGAGCATGAACCCAAGTCCGGGAGGATATTTTAATGATCCTGATGCGCCTGTAATGTCTTCACCTGCAGAAATGCAGCGTTATTTAAGTAAAATTTCTGGTCCGCTTTTGGACAGGATAGACATCCACATAGAAGTAACGCCAGTTCCGTTTGAAAAACTAAGTGACGAACGCCGTGGCGAATCCAGCATTGTAATTAGGGAGCGGGTTACCAATGCCCGCAAAATTCAAGCGGAACGCTTTTTGGAATTTGAAAAAGTACATTACAACGCCCAAATGGGAGTGAAGCAGATTCGTCAGTTTTGTAAACTTGACGAAGCTTCATTGCAACTTTTAAAAACCGCCATGGAACGTTTAAATCTTTCGGCCCGTGCGTATGATCGTATTCTAAAAGTTGCAAGAACCATTGCCGATTTGGAAGCTTCCGAAGAAATAAATGGCAATCACATTTCCGAAGCAATACAATATAGAAGTTTGGATAGGGATGGGTGGTTTGGATAATATTTCGAAATTATTAACCACCGTCTCGTTTTAACTTATTTTTAAGATTTAAACACGCTTCACATAGTATCTTTAAAACTTTCTTAAAAAGATACTCAATTATGTTTAAAAACTCCCTTAAAATCAGTGTTGTGGCGATAGTTATGACAACATTGATAGCTTTTTCCTGTAAATCAAAACAAGAGGCACGCACCGATGAAAGCGCCAAACTTTCCTTAGAATTTGAAAAGTACGAATTAGATAATGGCCTAGATGTAATTCTTCATCAAGACAAAAGCGACCCGATTGTTTCACTCGCCATACAATACGGCGTAGGTTCCAACCGTGAAAAAACGGGACGTACCGGATTTGCCCACTTGTTTGAGCACATGCTTTTTCAAGAATCTGAAAATGTACCGCAAGACCAGTTTTTTAAAACAATCCAAGATGCCGGAGGAACACTTAACGGCGGAACTTGGAAAGATGGCACAATTTATTATGAAGTGGTTCCCAAAAATGCAATGGAAACCGTAATGTGGCTGGAAAGCGATCGCATGGGTTATTTAATAAATACAGTAACAGAATCTGCCTTTTATAACCAACAAGAGGTAGTACAGAACGAAAAGCGCCAAAGGGTTGACAATAATCCTTATGGTCACACCAGTTGGGTAGTTGACAAAAATTTATATCCCGAAGGACATCCTTACAATTGGCAGGTAATTGGAGAACTTGAAGACCTCCAAAATGCAACCGTGGAAGACGTAAAGGAGTTTTATGATCGCTTTTACGGTCCTAATAATGCAACTTTGGTTTTAGCGGGAGATTTTGAAACCGAGGAAGCTAAAAAAATGATTGAAAAATATTTTGGTGAAATAAAGCGTCGCCAAGAAGTGGAGCCTTTAAAGCCACAACCCGTGACTCTAGCGGAGACAAAAAGGCTTTATCATGAAGATAACTTTGCCACAGCCCCCCAACTAAATATGGTTTGGCCAACGGTGCAACAATATACTGAAGATGCGTATGCGCTGGATTTTTTGGGTGAAATACTTTCACAAGGAAAAAAAGCGCCACTGTATAAAGTTTTGGTGAAAGAAAAAGATCTTACCGCAAGAACTACAGCGTACAATAACTCAAGTGAATTGGCGGGCGATTTTCAAATCTCGATCACAGCAAACAATGGAGTTGATCTAGATTCCATTGAAAGTGGTATAAATGAGGCTTTTATCCTTTTTGAAAAAGAAGGAGTGACGGATCGTGATATTGAAAGAATTAAAGCGGGTCTCGAAACCCAATTTTACAACGGAATCAGTAGCGTGTTGGGTAAATCATTCCAATTGGCACGATATAATGTGTTTACCAACGACCCAGGTTTTATTACAGAAGATATTGAAAACATAAAAAAAGTGACCAAGGAAGATGTGGTTCGTGTTTACAATAAATATATAAAAGATAAACCCTACGTAATGACCAGTTTTGTTCCAAAAGGGCAGTTGGAGCTTATCGCTGAAAATTCAGAAAAAGCAAATGTGGTAGAAGAGGAGATTAAAGAAAATGTAACTAAAACCGTTGAAAATGCAGATACGGAAATTGTAAAAACACCTTCCAGCTTTGACCGTTCCACCCCACCGGTTCAAGGCACAGCCCCTGAATTGTCTATTCCTGAAATTTGGAATGCAACGCTTGAAAACGGGATAAAAGTTTCTGGAATTGAGCAGAACGAAATTCCAACCGTTAACTTCAGTTTGGTAATTGAAGGCGGCCATTTATTGGATGATATGAAAAAGAACGGGGTTGCCAATTTAATGAGCGATATTTTAATGGAAGGTACAGCCAATAAAACCCCTGAAGAGTTGGAGGAAGCCATTGACCTTTTGGGTGCAAGCATCAATATGTACACTACGGATGAATCTATCGTAATTAGAGGCAATACCTTGACCCGTAATTTCGATAAAACAATGGATTTGGTAACCGAAATCCTCTTAGAACCGCGTTGGGATGAAGAGGAATTGGGCCGTATTAAAACCAAAACCATTAACCAAATAGAACGTTCCGATGCAAACCCAAATGTAGTTGCAAATCGGGTCTACAATAAAATTCTTTACGGAGAAGACCATATTTTCAGTTATCCTGCTATTGGAACCGTAGCGTCTGTAAAGGCAATTACCATGAACGATTTAAAGGAATATTACAACAAGAATTTTTCGCCTTCCATAAGTTCATTCCAAGTAGTTGGAAAAATTGACAAAGATGCAGTTTTGAAAGATTTAAAAGGTCTGGAAGAGCGCTGGGCTGCAAAGGAAGTAACCATTCCTGAATATCCAATTTCAAATAATAGAGATAAAGCCTCCCTTTATTTTGTAGATATTCCAAACGCTAAGCAATCTGTAATAAATGTTGGTTATATAGCATTGCCAAGAACCGATGCCGATTTTTACCCAGCGGAAGTGATGAACTATAAATTGGGTGGCTCTTTTTCAGGAAATGTGAATTTAATCTTGCGTGAAGAAAAAGGCTATACTTATGGTGCACGAACCGGTTTCAGCGGAAGTAAAATTCCTGGAACATTTACAGCTTCTTCAAGCGTTAGAACCAATACCACAGGAGAATCTGTAGAGATTTTTAGGGATGAAATTTCAAAATACAWRKMWRKYMTWYCTNNYGWMSWTCWTGMMWKKRMGNMAGAMTKMAMWWAKARAMYYTAACGCCCGTCGTTTTGAGACACAGGGTTCACTTTTGGGAATGTTACAAGAAATCAACGAATATAACCTTCCGGCAAATTACATTGAAAAAGAGGAAGCTATAGTGCAAAAAATGACGCTGGAACAACATAAAGCGCTTGCCAATAAATATCTGGATGCTTCTAAAATGGCTTACTTGGTTGTTGGCGATGCCGCAACCCAGTTTGCACAATTTAAGGATATGGGTTTTGACGAAGTAAAACTGCTTGATAAAAACGGTGAGGAAGTAAAGCTTGATGATGTGAAACTATAAAAGTTATTATTAAAAATTTATTGGCCACGCATTCACGAATAAAAAATTATTCCTGAATGCGTGGCTTTGTATTTTTTATCTTTATACAAATTTTACAGTTTTATGAAAAAACTATATATACCTTTATTCTTCATAATTATGTTTTTTAGCTGTAAAAATCAAGATCAAAGCCCAGAAGTTTTTAAGGACGAAGATCCCGCCAATCAAGAATTTCCTAAACCAACATTTACTGTGACGGAAGCTAATAAACTCCTAGAACTTCCCCTACACTGTGTGGGAACGAAATATCCGTATAAACCTGGCGAGACATTAGAAAGCAAAGCAGATTTGGTAGAACCAATCGCTGTACATCCTATATTCTACGGCTGTTTTGATTGGCATAGTGCCGTTCATGGATATTGGTCAATAGTTACATTGCTGAGACAGTTTCCAGCAATGGACAAGGCTCAGGAAGCTAGAAAATTGCTGAAAGAAAAAATCACAGCAGAAAATGTAGCTACAGAGGTTGCCTTTTTTGAAAAGCCCATCAATAAATCCTTTGAAAGAACCTACGGTTGGGCTTGGCTTCTAAAACTTTCCGAAGAACTACACAATTGGCACGACCCGCTGGCAAAGGAGCTGGAGCAAAACCTTAAACCGCTAACAGATATTATTGTCCTTCGATATAAAGAATTTCTTCCGAAGCTGAATTACCCCATCCGTGTAGGGGAACATACCAATACTGCTTTCGGATTGGCATTCGCATATGACTATGCCGAAACGGTAGGCGACCTACAGCTGAAAAAATTGATTGAAGAGCGTGCCCGAGATTTTTATATAGACGATGTAAACTGCCCAATAACCTGGGAACCCAGCGGATACGATTTTCTCTCACCCTGCCTGCAAGAAATTGATATAATGCGCCGTGTGCTTTCTTCGGAAGAATTTATTTCTTGGCTTGACAAATTCATGGCGCAATTGGTCAATAAAARTTATCACTTAAAAGTAGGAGAGGTAAGTGATCGAACCGATGGAAAGTTAGTGCATTTAGATGGTTTAAACTTCAGTAGGGCTTGGGTCTWGTATGGTTTGGCAAAACATTATCCACAATACRAACACTTAGAAAACATTGCCAATGAACACATAGCCTATTCCTACCCAAATTTAGTGGGCGATACTTATGAAGGTGGCCATTGGCTTGGCAGTTTTGCAATTTATGCTATGAATACCTTGCAAGAAAAATCTGTCTATTAAAAAGTAATTTTTGGATTGGTATTTTTCTCAACTTTCTTTGTTTTTATAAGGGTTTCAATTTCTGAAAACTGTTCTTCGAGCAGTGGATGCTTCAAAATGGCATCAATGTAATTCAGACTACTTTCACTTAAATGCCTCGAAAGTGTTGGTTCGTAAAACTCCCACGGATCAAAAAAGGATTTGTTCGGTTTTTCAGTTAAGGAAAGGATGAGATCATTTTCTTTTTCAAGAAAAAGTTCAAGTTTGAAGCGAGTACTTTCGTTTGTAATTGATCCTTTAAAAAAAGCTTCCACATCATCAATGGAGACTTTGTGCGGCATAAAAATTTTAAAATATCGCAGGTTTCCCTCGGCGGAGTCTTCCCAGTTCGTCAAATAATCGCTGAGATAATTTGGGATTTTGTCCAGATTGAGTCCCGTTTCCAAATCAACGACGATATTATCGGACTCATTTTCGTTTTTGTGGATGTGCAGGATTTTGTTTTCTTTTTTGAATTTTTCAATCAAATAATTTGTGTACAGACTTTTACTGTTTATTATTTCAACATATGCAATCTGTTTATTGCCCAATACTTGATTGCGCAGCAAGTAATTGTGCAAATCCAAACAACCCAAAAGCCCGCTGTTGTCAATAGCTCCCGCATCTATAAAGTGGCCGTGGCCCTTTATCTTTGCAGCGGGGCTAAAAATAGGAAATCGGTTTGTGGTTGAAACAGCTTGGTAATATGGGATGGTTTTATTACCTGCCAAATCGGCAAGGTTTTCTGCATAAGGAAAAATAGCGTTAAAATCTTTTTGCTTCACTGACCAGAGAATGCCACGATTTCCCTTTTGGCCCGCAGTATTCATAATTAATGAAGGAAAGTAACCATCTTTCAAAAAGGCTTCTTTCCAGAAATCGCGAAAGGAAATTTCAGAAAGGTGTTTTGAAGGAGTGTTTTGGATAGTGTTTTGATATTTTACCATTGCGTAGTATGGACGGTCGCGAAGGCCTATACGTTGGCTGAATGGCCACAGTTTGCGGTAGGTGTCCAGTCCAAAAGTTAAGGTTAAATCCAAAGAAGTGTAATTTTGTTTTGCAAGGGAATCTATTTTCTTTTTAATTTGAATGGTATCCAGGCCATTTTCTTTAAAAAGCCCCGTATATAATGCCAGGCCTAACGAACCGCCGGATGCACCTGAAAAAGCAATACTTTGCTTCAAAAGTTTTCCCTCAGTATTTGTTTGTAATTTGTTCAGCACATTCAGTGTCCAAACGTTTGCTTTTAAGCCGCCGCCGTGTGAAGCTATAAAGAAAAGTGTGTTGTCCTTTTTTGCTTTTAGACTATCCAAAAATACAGTTTCGGGTATTTCGGTCTTTGTATTTTCAACTAGATCCAGTTCGTGGGTTGTTACTTCGGTATTGGTGCAGTTTGTAATAATTACCAGCACGAATAATATTAAGCTAATTGCCAAAAAGGCGCGGTAGCTTTTCGTGTTTAGTAATTCCTTCTTTCGGGCTACGAAAAAGTACTTGCCCAAACTAGCCATTATAAAATAATAAAAGTAGAAGAAAGCGAGTAAAATGGGAACACCATTCATCAGGGGCCATCCAAGAATGCTGGCCAATGTAAGAACAAAAAGAAAAATTGCAGCCACTAAAAAGTTCAAATAAAACATTAACAGATAGTTCTCTGATTTTTCCAAAAAGTGAATTCTCTCAAAAAATATTCTTACGGGAAGATATTTGGCGCTAGTTAAAGTATTTAAAATCAAACTGAATTTGGAACGCAACAATCTGAAAAAAATATAATTGAACATGCACGCATAGCTCGTCAACAATAACAGTATAAAACCCCCGGGACTGAAATTTCCCCACGTAAGTGTGTTGAGCAGCAGGACCACGCATAAAATTGCTATGATTAAATACCAAAGGGCTAATTTTCTGTATAATTTTATAAGTATTTCAGGAAGTTCTTCGGTAGTTTTTTCGCTTTCATATTTGCTAATTTTTTCTTTCAAATAGATATAAAGTATAAAGGGAACAAGAAGGAGCACGTAGATAATGATCTTCACTTTATCAAAAGGAAAATCCTCAAAAATAAAGTTTGGCTTAAAACTGCTTATAATGAAGTGGATCCAAACAATGTGTATTAAGATTCCCGTGGAATAGCGAAAATAATTAGCCCAATTATCCGGTTTGTAGCCTGAACTTTTATCTGTGGTAAAAGTATAAACCGTAAATTTTTTAAAAATCCACCAGTTTAGGGGGTGTTTTGCGTTCCATTTGGTATAATCGCCACTGTTGTTTAAATCTGCAGCGTAATAGGTATAAATAGGATAATGGGAAAGCGCAACAGCCAGGCCATTGATAAAAAAGAATGCCAAAAATAATGATATCCATTTGCGCTCTATCAAATCAACCATCATAGTGAAGGCTTGATCCATTTGGGTCAACAATAAAAGAATGATCAAAATGACCAAAAGGCTTAAAATAGAAGACTTAAAAAAGTTTTTGAAAGATTTGAAAAGATGATGCACAACATCAATCAACTTTGTTATCCAAGATTTTTTTTCTTCAGTCTCTTGCATCGAAAAATTTATAAGTTTATAATTTAAAAGTAATTATATAAAATAATTTCTTTTCTGGAAAAATGATGAGCTATACCAATGGCCCGATTGAGAAGACATCCAGTTTCGATTTTCTGAAATTACGGGTTCTTTTCAAAACCGCAATTCCGTTTCGTGAACCTGCCTGGTTGGTGTTGCCTTCTATGGTTTCAATTACGTCATTGCTTACAGAGATGATAATGCCGGTATGGGTCCAATCGTATCTCGATTTTTGCAATAAGAAAAAATCCCCAGGTTTCATTACCAAAGGATTATTACGAATACTTTGATAGCGCGTCAATAAGCCTTTAGTTAAACCTGTAGTTCCAACAGTATCACAACTATAGGTGAGGGGCATCAAACTGCGAAAATCTTTTCCAAGGGCACTTGCAGCCTGATCTAAAATTGTTTGTGCAAACCCCATGCACCAATACCAAGGCGAACCGTCGTGACCGTCCATATATGCCCGCACCCAAGGGCCACTGTTTTGCTGTCCTTTTATTTCCAATTCAAAAGGTGAATTTTTTAAATGATTTTCGGCCGCTTCCACAACAGCATTTCTCAGCGAACTTGATTGCAATGGTTTCTCAAAAGCATCTTTCATTCCTTGAGAGAKKKWWKYWRMRRGTNKGYRGASTRMCAASSCSRTTKWRCWCWRMYWSAWTGGNNYYWTSRWRMYYMTTGNMCKGNMTTTTTCGGTTGCCGGTCCAAAATCACCATCGATACCCGTGACCGTTCCGCTTTCGGGATGCTGAATTGCGTAAAGAGACAGCCACGACTGAATTTTCATAACATCCTTTTTAATATTGTCACCGTCTTTTTTTTGGGTTTTGGTAATGGTGAGTTCGTCTAAATATTTGTTTTTTTTCATATTACTTTCTTTGCTTTCCTTGATGCTAAAAATCTATGCTTCTTAAGCATCATTAAATATACTCACTATTAACTCTTTATACAACAGTGTTTTAACTATTTTTTAGAAGTGTTTTACCCATTGTGTTCAAGGAAAAACCCTTATTTTTTTATAGGAAAATTCCTCCATTTATATAGGATTTTTCCTGTTTATTTAGACGTGAGTGCGCTTTTTTGAATGTTTTTGCTACATTCGTTTCTTCTATAACCAAAAAATAATCTCAATNATGTCAAAACCATCAAATTGTATTACCGTAGCCGAAGCAAAACAATTACAAGATAACTGGGTAGCAACACGTGCCGTAGATATTGAACGGGCACAGGGCTCACCAGATGCACGTGAGTTTTTATTCAGCGTTGCTGAACTTCAACAGTTTTTAGATTATATAAATGCAGGATCGGGGATGGGCGCGCAGCCTGGCGTTCGGATTTATTTTGCTGCTTATGATAATGCTACTAATGACAAAGCAACTGTATTTTTAGCACCAACAACTGGCATAACTGCGGGATCACCGAACAATTATAATTTGGAGCCTTTGAATAAGGGTATTTCAGGATTTCCCCCAAAAAATTATTAAATCTGTGATAGCCGGACTACTAATAAACWTTTTCGAAATTTTAGCATTTCTTACCGGAATATTTTATTATCAGAAAAATAAAACCAAACCTACTTTATATCTGGTGTGGTTTTTAGGTATAACTGTATTTTCTGAACTTTTTAGTTGGTATGCGTATTTTATAAAAACAGGATTTTTAAGTTTTTTGCAAGAAACGTCATTCGAAAGCAATTATTGGTGGGCGAATATTTATTCCATAATAAGTTACTTATTCTATATTAATTATTTTAAGTGGTATTTATCGACCAAAAAGTCAATAAAGATTTTAAATTTCGTTTTAATTATATTTTTTGTTGTAAGTATTTTAGAAATTATATTTACAAAAGAGTTCTTTCTAAAGTTTTTACCTATCTCCAATATTTTAGGCACTTTGTTCGTGTTTTTAAGCATTGCTTTTTACTATTTGGAATTGCTGAAAAGTGACCAAATACTACTGGTGCAAAAGAGCTTGCCTTTTTATGTTTCGGTGGGAGCTTTGATTTTCCACCTTTGTACCACCCCATTATTCCTTTATAGTTCTTATTACAGTAATTCTATAGATCCTGACTTTGTCATTTTGTATAGACGGGTTATCTTTGGGACTAACTACTTACTGTATTCCATCTATATAGCTGGATTTTTAATATGCTTACGGAAAAAGGACCCTTACTTCCCCAAGAAAAACTTTTAATAGTTTATTTTATTGCCGTATTGTTGTTTTTTGCAGTATTTGCAATTGTGTTTTTTGTTGCTTTTCAGCGTCGAAAAAATAAATTTTTAAAGGAACGTTATGAAGCAGAGAAGCGATACCAGCGCGAATTGGCAGATTCACAAATAGAGATACAAGAACAAACCTTAAAAAATATTGCTTGGGAATTGCATGATAATGTGGGCCAATTACTTTCTGTGGCAAATATTCAATTAAATGTTTTGATGAATTCCATTCCAGTTACTTATCACGAACAAATTCAGGAAACAAAGGGCATAGTGCAAGAATCTGTTCAAGAAATACGTTCTCTCTCTAAAGTGCTCAACAATGATGTAGTCCTAAAAAACGGCCTGCTTGCATCCCTAAAGGTAGAACTTGACCGATTTAAGCGACTTGGCTACCTAGATGCCTCACTAAAAATAACAGGCGACATAATTCCTATAAATAGCGCGAGCGAAATTATCCTTTTCCGTATTCTGCAGGAATTTCTTTCTAACGTGCTAAAACACGCACGAGCTTCAAAATTATTTGTACATTTAGAATATAAAGAAAAAACCTTGGATATTTCAGCAATGGACGATGGTATTGGCTTCGACACTTTGGCGAAAAGTGACAATTCAGGAATAGAAACAATGAAGAGCCGCGCAGCACTTATAAGTGCTGAATACACCATAACATCTAAAAAAGGAGAAGGCACTCAACTATATTTAAGTTATCCATACAAAAATATCTAATGAGCGAAAACACAAAACATACAGTTGCCATTGTTGATGATCACTGGCTCTTTGCCACCTCTTTGGGAAAACTTATCAATTCGTTTTCAGATTTCAAAGTGCTTTTTTATGCTAAAAATGGGCAACAACTTCAAAAAATAATGGAAGGAAGTTCCGAAAAGCCTGAAATCATACTGCTGGACATCAATATGCCCGTCATGGATGGTTTTGAAACAGCTGAATGGTTAATGCAACATCACCCCAGTATAGGTGTGCTAATACTTTCTATGGAAGATGAAGAGCAGGCCATTCTAAGAATGTTGCGCAGAGGAGCGAAGGGATATCTGTTAAAGGATATAAATCCAAATACACTGCACACAGCCCTTTGTGAATTAATAGAAAAAGGGTATTACCATTCTGAAAAAGTATCTGAAACATTACTGCATTCCCTAACGCCCGATGAGGAAGGAAGAATTCTTGATTTTAAAGAAAACGAGCTTACTTTTATAAAATTGGCCTGTTCTGAAATGACTTATAAGGAAATAGCCAATATAATGGATTTAAGTCCAAAAACTATTGATGGATACCGTCAAGAATTATTTAAACGGTTTAAAATAAAAAACAGGGTAGGGTTGGTAATATTTGCTCTTAAAAAAAATCTAATTCATCTTTAATTACAAGCATTCCAGACTGCATCATTTGGAAGGGGCGCATCAATACAAATTTCTTCTTTTTGCACAGGATGGGTTAATCTAAGCGTTTTTGCATGAAGGTGAATGCTTCCATCTGTATTACTTCTGTCAAACCCATATTTCAAATCTCCTTTAATGGTACACCCAATAGCCGATAGCTGTGCCCGAATTTGATGATGCCTGCCAGTTTCCAATATAACTTCCAATAAATAATAATTGTCAAGTTTTTTCAGAAGTTTATAATGGAGGATCGCTTTTTTGCTGCCCGGAACTTCGTTGATGTGAGGGTATGATTTGTTCTGTTTTGGATTTCTTTTTAAGAAATGTGTAAGCGTATCCGCCATTTTTGGGGGAGGATTTTTCACAATTGCCCAATATATTTTTTCGGTTTCTCGTTTGGAAAACATTTTATTTAAACGTGCCAATGCTTTTGAAGTTTTTGCAAAAACCAAAACACCGCTCGTGGGACGGTCTAAGCGGTGAACAACCCCAAGATACACAGCTCCGGGCTTGTTGTATTTTTCGGCAATATAGTCCTTTACGACCTCTGAAAGAGGGACGTCGCCCGTTTTGTCACCCTGTACAATATCACCCGGGCGTTTGTTAACAACAATTAAATGATTGTCTTCAAACAGAATTTGAAGATTATCTTTAGTACTATGTATACTAGATTGTTGGATTGTAGATTTTTTTTGGCTTCTCTATTACTGTTTCAAACTAAAATATGATTACCCCAACATTTAGTGGGTTAATACTGTTCACTATCATTTGGAAAGTCACCACTCTTTACGTCAGCACTATATTGGCTGAAAGCTTTTTTCATTTCAGTGTATAAATCGAGGTATCTTCTTAAGAAACGTGGGTTGAATTCATGCGTCATCCCCAGCATATCGTGAGTTACCAAAACCTGTCCGTCGACACCATTTCCAGCTCCAATCCCGATGACTGGAATGCTAATTTTTTCGGCTACTTCTTGGGCCAATTTTGCAGGTACCTTTTCCAAAACTACAGCAAAACAACCTGCCTTTTCAAGCAAAAGCGCATCAGAAATCAGTTTTTCAGCTTCTTCCTCTTCCTTTGCGCGCACGGTATAAGTTCCAAATTTATAGATGGATTGGGGGGTTAAACCCAAATGGCCCATCACGGGAATTCCGGCATTTAGAATTCGTTTTATGGATTCCTTTATTTCCTTTCCGCCTTCAAGCTTCACAGCGTGACCGCCACTTTCTTTCATGATTCTTATTGCTGAGCGCAACGCCTCTTTTGGATCACTTTGGTAACTTCCAAAAGGTAAATCAACAACAACCAAACTGCGCTCTATGGCACGTACCACTGAAGCTGCATGATAAATCATTTGATCTAAAGTAATGGGCAAAGTTGTTTCATGGCCAGCCATTACATTTGAAGCCGAATCGCCCACCAGAATAACATCTATTCCGGCGCTGTCCACGATCTTGGCCATTGTAAAATCATATGCCGTAAGCATCGAGATTTTTTCGCCTTTCTTTTTCATGTCCACCAAAGTTTTGGTGGTAATACGTTTGTACTCTTTTTTGGCTGTTGACATATTTCTAAAATATCTATATATTAGAGTGTAAAAGTACTATTTTTGATAAGTAACCAATTATTTTTTGAATATGAAATCTGTATTCTTTCTTTTTTCCATTTTACTGGCAGTTCAAAGTTTTGGACAGGAATCCCTTTCCTCAGAAAATGCTAAAATAATCATTAATATTTTTATGGATGGGTACCGCTCCGGCGACACGCTAAAAATGAAATCGGTCATGCATCCCAATATGACTATGAATCGCGCATACGTGAATACCGAACAAGAAAATGTTTTAATGTATGTTCGGGCGTCCGAATTGCTGACTTATGCTGCAACCACGGGAAAAGAACGAGTTTGGGATGAAAAATTGACTGATTACATTGTAAATAGCGATGGAAATATAGCCCATGCGTGGAGTCCCTATGAGTATTATCTTGATGGCAAGTTCAGTCATTGTGGGGCTAACTCTTTCACTCTTGTGTATACCGATGAAAGCTGGAAAATATTACACCTTATAGATTCCTTGCGCATTGGGAGCTGTAAAATTGAATAATATCAGCAATCGCTAATATTTACCTGCACAGCCAAGCCACCCTCGCTGGTTTCCTTGTATTTTGAAGTCATATCCTTTGCGGTTTCCCACATCGTGGTGATTACTTTATCGAGCGGTACTTTTGCTTTGGAAGGATCGCTATCCAGAGCCATTTCACAAGCATTGATGGCTTTGATGGCGCCCATCGCATTGCGCTCTATACAAGGAATTTGCACCAAACCAGCAATAGGGTCGCAGGTCATGCCTAGATGATGTTCCATTGCAATTTCACTGGCCATCAAGCRTTGTTCCGGTGTCCCGCCCATTAATTCGCACAAAGCTCCTGCGGCCATGGAGGACGACACCCCAATCTCTGCTTGACAACCACCCATAGCAGCGGAAATGGTAGAACCTTTTTTGAAAATACTACCGATTTCACCTGCTGTGAGCAAAAATTTACGAACATCCTCAAAATTGGCATCGTGGTTTTCAATAACCATATAATACATCATCACGGCAGGAATCACCCCCGCACTTCCGTTGGTGGGTGCAGTAACCACACGGCCCAATGAAGCATTTACTTCATTTACTGCGAGGGCAAAACACGAAACCCATTTCAGGATTTGCCGAAATTTAACTTCTGTATTTCTAATTGCTGCAATCCATTCCTCGGCATTTGTGTATTTATGGTCGCCAATTAGGTTTTTGTTCATCTCAAAAGCTCTGCGCGTAACGTTCAGTCCGCCCGGCAATGTACCTTTGGTGTGTGCGCCAACATACATGGAATCTAGCATTACGCCCCATATTTTCTTGAGCCCGTCGTTTATTTCTGCTTCGCTTCTAAGGGATTTTTCATTTTCTAGAACTAGTTCTGAAATGCTTTTGCCTTCAGTTTTGCAGTACGCCAAAAGCTCAACTCCTTTTTCAATAGGGAAGGGGAATTTCGCAAATTTTGCTAATTTTATCTTTTTGCGTTTTCGCTCTTTTTTTACTGTAAAACCGCCCCCGATAGAATAGAAGGAAGAAGATTTTTTGGAACCATCATTCAGCGTAGCACGAAAAGTCATTCCGTTTGGATGAAATTCCAAAAACTTTCGATTGAAGATTATGTTTTGTTTCGGAAAGAAAGGTACTTCCTTTTCGCCGTTAAGCTTCAACTTATTTTCAGAATTGATAAAATCAATTTCCTTTTCAATATTTTCAATAGGAAAAGTTACCGGATCAAAGCCTGAAAGTCCTAGCATTACCGCAAGATCCGTTGCGTGGCCTTTTCCTGTGAGTGAAAGCGAACCGTACAGGTCCACTGAAATTTGGGCTACTCCATCAAACTGGTTTTTTTCTTTCAGTTCGCCAATCCATCGCAGGGCGGCACGCCACGGGCCCAAAGTGTGGGAGCTGGACGGGCCAACTCCTATTTTCAACATGTCAAAAACGCTGATACTTTCCATAAATTTATTCTTAATTCAAACCTAAGAAATTTTAAGGGATCTTGCTAAAGGGAAGTAAGGAATTGTTTATAATTTATATTGGAAATATTCCATAAAAAAGGAAATATTCCTATTTTTGAACTATGGAAATCTTCACTTCAGGAAAGCTTACAAAAGTAAAAAGCAGGCACGAGCCGGGCGTGTCAAAACAAACTGGTTTTACAAGCCCCGCTACACATTATTTGGAACCGACCATTGACTTGAACCAAGAACTTGTAGTGAATCGCGACGCTACTTTTTTTGTACGGGTTGATGGAAATGCCTTTAAAGAACACAATATTGTCAATAAAGATGTATTGATTATTGACCGTTCGTTATCGCCAAGTTTTGGCGCCCTGGCATTGGTGGTGCAGGATGGAGAGTTTAAAATACGCCGTATTCCTTTTGGTTTTATGGAAGAAGAATTCACCGTTTGGGGAATTATCACTTACATAATCCATTACGCCCGATGATTGCTTTGGTGGACTGCAATAGCTTTTATGCCTGCTGCGWGCAGGTTTTTAGACCCGATCTTTTGGGAAAACCCGTTGTGGTTTTAAGCAATAATGATGGTTGTGTGATTGCCGCAAACCATGAAGCCAAAGCGATCACGGACATTCCTATGTTTGAGCCCGTCTTCAAGATCAAGGAACAATTGATTGCCCATAAAGTGAACTTTTTTTCTTCAAATTATACCCTTTATGGCGAAATGTCGCAGCGGGTGATGAACATTCTAGGAAAATTCTCGCCAAATGTTGAAGTTTATAGTATCGACGAGGCATTTGTAGATCTTTCCGGAATGGATAACTTTTCACTTAATGAATATGGACATTTAATAAAAGATACTATTTTAAAGAATACGGGATTACCGGTAGGTGTGGGTATTGCGTCAACAAAAGTACTTGCAAAACTGGCAAATCGAATTTCAAAAAAGAAATTGGAAAACAATCACGTTTTTGTAATCGATTCCAAAGAAAAAAGACTTGAAGCACTCAAGTGGTGCAAGATTGGAGATGTATGGGGTATTGGCAGAAAACACGCCGAACGCTTGAAAAACATAGGAGTTTTTAATGCTTTTCAGTTTACCGAACTACCACTGCAATGGGTGCGAAAGGAAATGACAGTGGTGGGGGAGCGTACCTGGCGCGAGCTAAAAGGCGAACTTTGCAATGAGTTTGTAACGCAGCCACCTCCCAAAAAGGGAATTGGCACTGCAAAATCCTTTGGCATAAAGTTGCCCGATTTAGGGCGTATTGAGGAGGCCTGTGCATATTATATTAGCGAAGTGAGCGAAATCCTGCGTGCCCAAAAATCCTGCGCCACCCATATTCAAGTCTTCATCATTACCAATTACCACAGCAACGTGGATGAGCAATATTCAAATAGCCGCACGGTGACCTTGGACATTCCCACGAACGATACCTTCAAACTTATTTCCGCTGCGCGAAAGGCATTGGTAGAAATTTACAAACCTGGCTATCGTTACAAAAAAGTAGGGGTGAACCTCACAGGAATCATTCCGCAGGATTATGTGCAGGGCAATCTGTTTCACCAACCTTCAAAACTGAACAATGAAAAGCTTATCAAAACTTTTGATGCCATCAACCGCAAATTTGGAAAAGCAACCATTTCTTCAGGTTTGGTGGGAACACGCTTGCGTGAATGGGAACTCATAAAAAAGGAAAGGAGTCCGCGCTATACTACACAGTGGGGGGAGTTATTGTCTATAAATACCAAATAAAAAATCCCAAATTTCAAAAAAAAAACTTTTGGGCTTACGGTTTAAATAGCGGTACTTGTTATTCCGCCATCTACAACCAAATTTTGTCCAGTTACATAAGAAGATTTATCCATTGCGAAAAAAGCAATGACGCTGGCCATTTCGTCTGCTTGGGCGATTCGGCCCATGGGCGTGTGTTTTAGAACAGGTTCGATGCGTTCTTTCAATTTTAAAATGTCGCTCGTTAACGGTGTTTCGGTAAACCACGGCGACATTGCATTTACGCGGATGCCGTCCTTTGCCCATTCGGTAGCGAGATTTTTTGTTTGCATGATCAATCCGGCTTTGGAAATTCCGTAGGGCGAACCGGTTTTGGTATCCATAACCCCGGAAACCGAGGAAACATTTATAATAGAAGCGTTTCCAGATTTTTTCAGAAAGGGATACAATTTTCGGCTTAAAAGAAATGGAGCGGTCAGGTTGATGCCAATTATTTTTTGGTATTCTTCTTCGGAATATTCCACTGCAGCTTTTCTGATGTTGATTCCGGCATTGTTAACTAAAATATCCAATAATCCCCAGCGTTTTTCAACTTCTGAAAAAATAGCTTCGAGACATTCCTTTTCTGACACGTCGCCCACAATTCCATAGGCTTTATTGCCTTCTATTTGAAGTTCTTTTTCAAAATTGGCTACACCGTCTTTGCTTCGGGCGGTGAAAATAACTTCCGCACCAAGCGAAAGAAATTCCAAAACGGTTGCTCTTCCTATTCCTTTGGTGCCACCGGTAATGACGGCTTTTTTATTGTTTAGATTCCACATAAAATATTCAATTATAAATTCAAGCGGGTGTTTATTTAACACTTAAACTGCTGTACTTGGCCTTGATTATCATAAACACGCCATATGCCACTAAGCCCAATGCAATGAGGCCCATAACTATGTTTCCGAATTCATTTTCTATAAACCCAAAGGCATCAGTCTTGCTCAGTTTATTGGCGTTACCGGCAAATCCCGTTTTTAAAAATAGAAACCCCAATATACCTGCTACGATACCTCGGGAGGTATGCCCAACTTTTCCGGCTTTCAAAATAAGGTTTTCGGCTTTTTGTGGAATTCCGGCACTCTCAACATCTTTTTTGAATTTTCCGGAATACGCATTATATAATTCATACAATGCCTTTCCGGCTAATCCAAGACCAATGATTATGGCAACTGCGGTGGCATAATCAGATTCAAATACTTTTGTGGTAAAAGATTTCCCGCCGTTATTGGAACCTATTACGGTACTAATGGCTTTAACTGCCAAGGCGCCATATAATATACCACTAATAAAATACGCGATTCGCTTTACCGTCCCCTTCGTATTGTTTTCCATTTTCTTGGGATTGGTAAATGCTTGATACCAGCGCCAAAATACATATCCCAATAGGCCGATGGCCAAAAGAATCAATAATATTTGTCCGAAGGATTGTTTGGCTATAAAATCTATAACGGTTCCTGAGCCTGATTTTTTTCCGCCATAGCCAAAAGCAGCCATTGCGGTAAGTGCTCCAGTAATGAAATAAACGATGCCTTTTGTTGCGATGCCGAAACTGGCAAATTTTTCTTTCTTACTACTCATTTTTTACTTTCTTGATTGGTTTTTTCTTAAAGTTACCTTTTATAGAATTGATATTCAAAAATTTAATATTATTTTTTAATTTCTATTAATTCTTGTGCCTTTTTTTNCTCATTATTGGTGGATTCCTTTTTTTTTACGAAAATTCTCATAAAACTGACAGCTTGGCATAAACTTTCCCTTGGCACATTCCTTGACTTATAGAAGTCGTAATTAAAAATCGAAGTTTAAATATATAACACTAATAATATGAGTAAAATAATTGGAATCGACTTAGGTACAACCAACTCCTGCGTTGCCGTAATGGAAGGTAGCGAGCCAACGGTTATTCCTAACGCCGAAGGAAAAAGAACAACGCCCTCCGTAATTGCATTTGTGGAAGGTGGCGAAATTAAAGTAGGTGACCCTGCAAAACGTCAGGCGGTTACAAACCCTACAAAAACCATTAGCTCCATAAAACGATTTATGGGGAACAAATATTCCGAATCAAAAAGCGAAGCGGAACACGCAGCTTACAAAGTGGTAAAAGGAGATAACGATACTGCCCGTGTAGATATTGACGGACGTATGTACACCCCACAGGAATTGAGCGCGATGATTCTTCAGAAAATGAAGAAAACTGCTGAAGATTATTTAGGTCAGGACGTTACCCGCGCGGTAATTACTGTTCCTGCATATTTTAACGACAGTCAGCGTCACGCAACCAAGGAAGCGGGAGAAATTGCTGGACTTAAAGTTGAAAGGATTATCAACGAGCCAACCGCGGCTGCTCTAGCTTATGGACTTGACAAAAAAGGAACCGACCAAAAAATTGTGGTTTTTGACTTTGGTGGTGGTACACACGACGTTAGTATCCTTGAATTGGGCGATGGCGTTTTTGAAGTATTGGCTACCGATGGTGATACCCACTTGGGTGGTGACGATGTTGACCAAAAAATCATTAATTGGTTGGCTGAGGAGTTTAAAAAAGAAGAAGATTTTGATTTGAAAAAAGACCCAATGGCCCTTCAACGTTTGAAAGAAGCTGCTGAAAAGGCAAAAATTGAGTTGTCTTCCTCAACGCAAACCGAAATCAACTTGCCTTATATTACAGCTACTGCCAGCGGACCAAAACACTTGGTAAAAACGTTGACACGTGCAAAGTTTGAGCAATTGATTGAAGATCTTGTAAAAAGAACCATCGCGCCTTGCGAAAAAGCACTAAAAGCTGCCGGATTGAGCAAAAGCGATATTGACGAAGTAATATTAGTAGGTGGTTCCACCCGTATTCCTGCAGTTCAGGAAGCCGTGGAGAAATTCTTCGGAAAAAAACCTAGTAAAGGAGTAAACCCAGACGAGGTTGTGGCCGTAGGTGCTGCAATTCAAGGTGGTGTATTGACCGGAGATGTGAAAGATGTACTTCTTTTGGACGTAACCCCACTTTCACTGGGTATTGAAACAATGGGCGGTGTAATGACCAAATTGATTGAGGCCAACACTACCATTCCTACCAAGAAAAGTCAGGTATTCTCTACTGCGGCCGATAACCAGCCAAGTGTTGAAATCCACGTATTGCAAGGGGAGCGCCCAATGGCGAACGACAATAAAACTATCGGTCGTTTCCATTTGGACGGTATTCCACCAGCGCAACGCGGCGTGCCACAAATTGAAGTAACGTTTGATATTGATGCCAACGGTATCATTAAAGTGAGCGCTGAGGATAAAGCTACCGGTAAAAAGCAGGATATCCGTATTGAAGCTTCTTCAGGACTTACCGAAGAGGAAATCAAAAAGATGAAGGCTGATGCCGAGGCAAATGCCGAAAGCGATAAGGCTGCAAAGGAAAAAGTTGAAAAACTGAACGAAGCTGACGCAATGATCTTCCAGACTGAAAAACAGTTGAAAGAGTTTGGCGATAAACTATCTGACGATAAGAAGAAGCCAATTGAGGAAGCTTTGGAAGAACTGAAAAAAGCGTACGAGACCAAAGAAGTAAGCAACATTCAGCCTGCTTTAGATAAGATTAACGAAGCTTGGAAAGTTGCTTCAGAAGAAATGTACAAAGCCCAAGCAGAGCAGCAAGGCGCCCCAACCGGTGATGCCGGCGCAGGAGCGGAGCAGGGAAGTACAGGCGGCGGAGCTGAGAACAGCGACGTTGAGGACGTAGATTTTGAAGAAGTCAAGTAGCCTGTCCTGAGCGAAGTCGAAGGATAGATATTGAAGAAGTGAAATAATTTTCTTTAAATAGTTAAAAGTAAAACCGCAACCATATCAGGTTGCGGTTTTTTTTTAATTAAAGGAAAGTTTTTAATTAATCTCTTTTTGAACATAAACCTTCAATTCGCTTTCATCCATTTTCAGCAGTTTTTCGAGTTTTTTATTTTTCTGGATTCCCTTGCCAACATTTTTGGAATATAGGTTTAGCACACTTTTTACTCCCGCTAGGTTGCACAGTAACTTATTTTCCTTTTCGGTAGGATTTTCTATGGCAAATTTGCTCCAACCTGCCAAATACATTACCAATAAATCCGAATTATCAGCCGTAAGCCCTGTTTGGAATTCTCCCAACTCTATGGATATTGTTGGGGTTCCTGTCATCCATTGCAATAAAAATGAGTTTACATCTTTCCGTTGCGCGGGATTTTGATTTATGGGGGTATTTTCCAGCCAGGTTATTGCATTTACCACTTCAGTTTCATAATTTTTGAAATCCGTTTCACTTTCCAAAGTGATGTTTTTCGGCACCTGATATTCTTGGGCTGACAAAACATTACTGGCCATTGCGATAAAGAGGAAAAGGAAAATACTTTTAATGATTCTCAAAATTGAAATTTTAAGATTAGTGTTTTATTTTGGAAATATAGTAATTAGATTTATAAGTCTTCATCTTTATTAGATATGACATTTAATTTTCTCCCCATACTTTTGATATTATCCAAAATGTCACGCTATATTAAAAAAAGAGCGACCTCAAAAAGGCCGCTCCAATTTAAAAGCTCTTTTTTTAACCAAATATTAAGCTTTATGGTCTTTGGAGTGGGTGGGGGCCACTTGAATCAAAGACCGGGGCAATCTACTAATATTTTTCAAAAACACAATGTTTTTTATCGATAAAATATGTTTTTTACCGTGGTTAGAAAAAATAAGCGGCCCATTACAGGCCGCTTGGAAATGAGGAAATAGAATAGTGTTAATCTTCATTTTCTTCCCGTTCCACAGCTATAATGGACTGTACGGGCTCAATTTGTGGGGAGTTATTGAGTAAATCTATTTTTGCTCCTGAATTTAACAGCAATATTACTGAAAAATCACTGGAATTATTAAAATTATTTTCTGCTGCCATCAGTTGCTTTAAATTTGGACAGCTTGCCAATTCTTTTGGTAGTGGTCCGTACAGATAGTTATCAAATACATTAAAGACCTCAATCTGTCTAAGGTTTCCTAAGCTTTCGGGCACAGTTCCAATTAGTTGATTACTGCTTAAATGCAACTGCTTCAAATTTGAAAGCTTGCCCAAGGACTCCGGAATGTTTCCGCTAATGGCAGTACCGTTTATTGCTAAAACTTCTAATTGTACCAGATTGCCCAATTCCGCAGGGATGGTTCCTGAAATAGGATTGAATGACAATTCCAACTTTTTTAAATTTTTTAGCTGTCCCAAAGATACAGGCAACGTACCGTTTAAATTATTGAACAATAAATTGATGCCAATTACCTTATTGTTTTCAACTGTGACTCCATACCAGGATTCCACGGGTTGCTCTACGTTCCATTGTTTGTTCCATTCCAAACCATTGGTAGCGGTATAAAGATCTAAAAGAACTTGCTTTTCCTGTCTGCTCACTTGCGCCACAACTAATGACGCTATAAACATGCATATGTAGGTTAGTGTTGCCTTTTTCATAGTTTGGGGCTATTTGAGTGTTAAAGCGTAGTAAAAGAAAGCCAAAAGAAGTTAAAACACAAAATTATTCGATGAAATACACAATAAACAGCAAATTATTTTGAAATCTTTAGTAGAGATTCTCTGTTTACCTCGTGTACACCTTCAAAAACCTCAATTTTCAATCGGTTTTGAAAAAGCTTGCTTCCCTTAAGCTTTTCTTCTGTCTCCCGTGCTTCGGTAATGTATTGATCCTTATTACCATAAAGATAGATCACTTCTGTTTTGATACTCAAAAACTCAAAATCTTCAGGTTCTAGTTCATTTGGAATACCGCCCGAATGCAGAATCAATTTATTGCATTGAATCTTTCGGCTTGCCACCCATCGTGTTGCTATGGAAACGCCTTGGGAATAACCTAGGACAATTAGAGTAGTTGTTTTTCCAACCCTTTCCTTGCTATAAACTTCATCAATATAGTTCAGAATATTTTGGGTTTCCATCTGTGTATTCTCGCGCGTAAGCCAAGAGGCTCCCMCGTGWWYMRRNAKMKTTTSCTNNNTSAYANTATTYYSRRSGSGMTTRRKRKSCSNNGATGYRNTNKWYWTSARYGYTCAATTCTGAAAAATAATTAATGAAATATTTGCTCAAATAGCCCATTCCATGAAAAACAACCCATACGTATTTGGTTTTTTCCGTGAAATTGTTGAGTGTATGATAGGTATTCGTAGTTTTGTAGGTAGCTTCTTTTTGGGTACTCATATGGTTAACTTCAATTTTGTATTTTTACAAATGTAAACCAATACAATGAAGTATACCAACGATGAAATTTTGGCAGCTTGTAACAAAATGTGCCAAAATACCCTAATGGAAACCTTGGGGATAGAATTCACCGAAGTAGGCGATAATTTTTTAGTAGCCAGAATGCCTGTTACCACACGGGTACATCAACCAGATGGAGTTTTGCACGGCGGTGCCTCTGTGGCTTTGGCGGAAAGCGTGGGCAGTGCTGCAGCTTTTATGTTTTTAAATGCAAAAGATGTGGTAATCCGAGGGATTGAAATTGCCGCCAACCACGTAAAAAGCGTCAGCGATGGTTATGTATATGCCCACGCGAGTATAGTACACAAAGGAAGAACCACACAGCTTTGGCAGATTAAGATAAAGAATGAAAACGGCGCCCTTGTCTCACTGGTAAAACTCACAACCCTTACCTTACCAAAAAAACCATAATGGACTTTCACCTACTGACCGAAAAAATTTCAAAACAATTAAACCATAATTTACCCTTCGTGGTGTACTCCTTACCACAAGAAGATGAGGTTTCCGTTTTGTTCCAAAAAAGCCAAGAGCTTTTTACACTCACTGAAATGACCCAAAATGGCTTTGTTTTTTCCCCTTTTGAATATATTGGCAATGCGCTATTTATTCCTGAAAATGCTTCTGAAAAAATTAGTGCAGAATTGGTCAAAACCGATGTTGAATTGACAAAGTTAGCAATTGCGGAAAACTCCGCGGGACAAAAAGAATATACAGAAACGGTAAGAAAAACAATTGAAAACATTAAAAGAAGAAAAGCTAATAAAATAGTTCTTTCACGCTTTAAGGAATTTCAATTAAATAACTTTTCTGTAGAATTACTTTTAAACCGTTTATTTTCAACTTACCCTACCGCTTTTAGATACATTTGGTACCACCCCCAAACTGGGATGTGGTGTGGCGCTACACCAGAGATCTTGGTACAGGTGAAAAAGGATTCCTTTAAAACAATGGCATTGGCGGGCACACAGCCTTTTACAGGCAAAGTACCGGTGGTTTGGGGGCCAAAGGAGCTTGACGAACAGCAATTGGTAACGGATGCTATAACCAATAGTTTGCAACGCGTAACTTCGGTTTTGAAAGTTTCAAATCCACATACCCATAGAGCTGGCTCATTATTGCATTTGCGAACAGATATTACTGGAATTCTAAAAAACGGAAAAGCTACCTTGACTACAATAGCTGCTGCCCTTCATCCTACACCCGCCGTTTGCGGTACACCACAAAAGTTTGCCAAGGAATTTATCAAGGAAAATGAAGGTTACGACCGCGAATTTTATACTGGATTTTTAGGCCCTATACAAGAAAATGGAGCAACAGCCTCACTAATGGTAAATCTGCGTTGTATGAAAATTGAAAATAAAACTGCCCGTATCTTTGTGGGYGGCGGCATTACTATTGGTTCGCAACCGATTGACGAATGGCAGGAAACACAAAATAAAATGCAGACCATGCTTCAAGTATTGCAGCCTATGCTGTCATAATTTTCGGCGTCTTTGTACCTTTGCGAAGCATGAAATTCTCAAATAAGATTCTCTCACAAACGCTTGTTCAATTATGTTTGGACAAGGGTATAGACCATATAGTTATTTCTCCCGGATCGCGCAATGCCCCACTTACCATTAGTTTTGGGGAACATCCAGATTTCAAATGTTTTAGCATAGTAGATGAGCGATGCGCCGCCTTTTTCGCATTGGGAATTGCGCAACAGCTACAAAAACCTGTTGCCGTTGTTTGTACCTCTGGCTCGGCTTTGCTCAATTATTATCCCGCCGTCGCCGAAGCGTTTTACAGCGATATTCCATTAGTTGTCATTTCGGCAGATAGGCCTAAAAACTATATAGATATTGGTGATGGGCAGACCATCAGGCAGGAAAATGTTTTTGAAAACCACATTCTTTACAGCGCCAATTGCAAAGAGGGTGACGACTTTCAGATTAAAAATGAAACCGAAATAAATGTTGCCTTAAATACCGCCATCGAGCTGAATGGCCCCGTCCATATAAATATTCCCTTTTCTGAACCTTTATACCACACTTCGGAAAAC
The DNA here is from genome assembly GCA_002733915.1 of Aequorivita sp. GTDB lineage: Bacteria > Bacteroidota > Bacteroidia > Flavobacteriales > Flavobacteriaceae > Aequorivita. The sequence continues at coordinate 62,738 of NVXN01000003.1, read as the reverse complement.
CAAATGGTCTGGCCGCAAAATGTAGCGCCACGTTTGGATAAAGAAAATTTAGAAGAAAATTTGGAACCTTTTTTATCCAAATGGAACTCAAGCGGACGCAAAATGATTTTGGTGGGCGTTTTACCTCCAAAGAGTGTGGAACGTAGTTTTGTGGAACAACTGGCCAAAGATGAAAGTGTTTTGGTACTGACCGAAACCACTTCCAACCTTCATAATGAAAATCTCATCACGGCCATAGACCAACTTATCGCGCCCTTAACGGACGAAGGCTTTAAAAAATTGCAGCCAGATATTCTGCTCACCTTCGGTGGAATGGTGGTGTCAAAAAAGATCAAGGCATTTCTGCGTAGTTTTCCGCCAAAACAGCACTGGCACGTAGATGCCCAAAAAGCTTTTGATACTTATTTTGTGTTGACGCACCATTTTAAAACAACAGTTAATAATTTCTTTCTGAAATTTCTTCCGAAGACAATCTCGGTTGAAAGTGATTACCAAAAACATTGGCTTGCAACAAAACAACACAGATTGCAACGGCACCAAGCATACGAAAGTGAAATTCCCTATTCGGATTTTATTGTTTTTTGTGAAATATTCCACAACCTTCCACAAAATATTCAGTTGCAACTGAGCAACAGCGCAACGATTCGTTATGCCCAACTTTTTGAGATTCTACCTTCTGCCGAAGTTTTCTGCAATAGAGGCACCAGCGGAATAGACGGAAGCACGAGTACTGCAGTTGGTGCGGCATACGCTTCAAAATTGCCTACGGTTTTCATAACAGGCGATCTTAGTTTTTTCTATGACAGCAATGCGCTTTGGAATAATTATATCCCAAAAAATTTCAAAATAATAGTGGTGAACAATAGCGGTGGAGGTATTTTCAGAATCCTGCCGGGCGAAAAGGATACACAGCTCTTTGATACTTATTTTGAAACAAAACACAATCTAAGCGCAAAACAGCTTTCGGAAATGTATGGTTTTAAATACGAAAGAATTCACTCAAAAGAAGACTTAAAGATAACGCTGGAAAATTTCTTCAGTATAAAGGAAAAACCTGCTTTGCTGGAAATTTTCACACCTTCGACTGTAAATGATAAAGTGCTTTTGGAATATTTCAAGTTTATTTCATAAATATCCTTTTCCCCAAATAGCAGCTTCTAAAAGGTTATCAAACATCTGAAAAGGTTTTTTACAGAACTTAGCCTCCAGTTCGGCATTGGTGTGTCCCACTTCGTTATAATTTACCACTCCCACGGCACGCAATGTGGGTACTTTATTCAAATATTTGTAATCCATAGGCTTAATGGAATAAGAGTGTACGCGATTGGAAATATAGACCCAAGGCTTTGTTCCTAAATAGTTAAGGCCTTTTAGTAAAATAGAAAAACCGGTCTTATAGGAAAGCACTACACCTTCTTTCGCTTCAAAAATGACAATGCCGTTATAGAAATAAACCATGCCGATATCTGTTTCCAGTTTTTTCTTTAACTGCAAACCAGGCGGAAGATTATGTGGAGCAATTTTTTCCATTTTCAACGTGAATTTACATTTTAAGTTTGATTTGTATATACGTGTTGAGCACTTTTTTTGTCAAGAATACAGTACCTTTGCAGCTATGATAAAATTAGGTGAATACAATACTTTGGAGATTCTTCGGGAAACCGAACCGGGTCTATATTTGGGTGATGGTGAGGAGAATGTGGTACTCTTGCCACATAAGTATAAGCCCGAGGAATATGAAATAGGCGATGAGATATCAGTTTTTATATATCTTGATAATGAAGAGCGCCCTATTGCCACTACGCTGGATCCTTTTCTGCAACTAAATACGTTTGGTTATTTGCATTGCAGCGATGTTACCGAGTATGGCGCCTTTATGGATTGGGGCTTGGAAAAGCAGCTCTTTGTACCGTTTAAGGAGCAGGCTCGCCCAATGAAAAAGGGCAATTGGTACATTGTCTATTTATATATTGATGAAAAGACCAACCGCTTAGTAGGAAGCAGCAAAACGAACCATTTTCTTCAGAACGAAAACCTGACCGTCGAACCTTTTCAGGAAGTGGATATTTTGGTAACTCACTTGACGGAAAAAGGAGCAAATGTTATCGTTAACGGATTACACAAAGGATTGATTTATATTGAAGATATCTTTGAAGATATTCGCACTGGGGATAAAATGAAGGCTTTCATAAAAAAAATTCGTCCCGACAATAAAATTGATATCGTTCTGCAAACCCCAGGATATAAAAGCATTGAACCAAACGCAAACTTTATAAGGGAAGAGCTGGAAGCTGCTGGCGGTTTTTTGCCGCTTCACGACAAATCAGACCCGCACACTATTAAAAATATGTTGGGGATGAGCAAGAAAAGCTTCAAAAAGGCAATTGGCACACTTTACAAAGACAAGCAGATTATAATTAAGGAAGACGGAATAGAACTCTTGTAAATTTTAATAACCGTTTATGCGGTAAGGAGCGCAACGTGGACAAACACCGTAAGGAGGACAGGAGTCTGCAAAAAGGAAACCACGGGAAGCGTCTTTATAGGCAATGTTCTTAACTTTGGTTGCACCGTCGGCGCTGTAACTGCTGTTGCCAAATACGCCATATTCTTTAGGATCCAAAGAAATTTGAATGTCAGATTTCACGTAGTTTTCACTAGCTGCCATCGCATCATACATACTTACCGGTTCCCGATAATTGTTTTTATTCATTTTAAATGMMGKRNGNTNGTKTGWARTYTWTTTCGAAAAATCTGAATTTGAAGTTAATAGTGAAGTGCTCATTAAACTTTCAACTTCTGGTAAGTTTACAAAGTCCAATTTTAGTTTATTGGACTCAAAATCCAACTGTGCCGAGGCAATCAGCGGAAACAGAAAAAGAATAAATAGCAATTTTTTCATCACGACAAAGGTAACAAAAGTTAGGCCAAGTTTAAACCCAATCTAAATTCAAAACGTTGCGAAAGAATTGTTATTATAAACTCAAGTTTTTGGCGGTATTTTTAGGTACTGCATCTTGGTGAACCGTAATGCTTATTGCCTTTAAGCGCATATAGGCCTCGCTAAAATATACATATCCACCGTTGGCTACGCGGGTTTCGTCTGTTCCCCAACTGTTTTTTACTTTGTAATATTTTGTTCCGTTTTGGTCGCGGAGCATGCCTGTTACGTGCATTAAATGATCGTCTGTGGTATTATAGTTTTCAAACTCTTGCTGGCGGTATTCTTGTGTGATTTTCTTTTCTGAATAGATACCTTGTAGAGCTTTTATATTATTCTCGGTAGTTTCAGGAATAACCGCTACGCCGTCTTTTGAGGAAAATGTTTTTTCGCTCACATCACAGTCCAATTCAACGGTAAAGCCATTTTCCAAAGCATTATCAATAGCTGCCATCATTTCATCCATTGGAATATTGTAAAAACTTCCGTTGCTCCAGTTGTCTGGTATGTTCAAGATAAATTTTGAATAGAAAGGAGCGTGGGTAAAACTGGTTAGGTTCACGTAATCTGTAGGCTGGATTTTGGTCATTGCCAAAAAGGTTTGTGGCGTGTATTGTTTCCCTTCATAAGTGAAGTTGGTTACGTTTTTTCCCAAATAAACATCAAGTACACTTTCTATTGCGGCGCGCCATTTTGGGCTTAGTTTTCGGCCGGGATTGTCAACATAGGTTTTCAACATTGCTTCCAGCACGGCAACCATTTCGGCGTGATTGTGGGTGGTTTCCCCATTATCCAAACCGTTAAAGACCATTTCAGGCACCAAACCATTTCTTTGAACAGCATTCATTACATCGTGGGCCAAACCTCCTTCGCTAAATTGCGTTTTTCCTTGGCGCATAATAAAGTTTTCAGCTTTTAAGGGGTAGGTGTTTCGCACTTGGTACATTTCGCTTAGATCTATTTTTTTCCCCGTAAGGCGAATTATTTCACTTTCCAAAAACGAAGTGCTGCTAAAGCTCCAGCAGGTTCCGGTAATTCCCTGACTTATGACTGGAGTTGCTTCTAAATCTACAATTGTAGTGAATTTGTAAGCTTCTTGTGCGGTTAGGGTTACAGTGAAAAGGATTGCAATTAGAAAAAATACGTTGCGCATAATGTTTGAAGTTGTATTAATGATATTCCTCCTTCGCGGGAATTATTATCTTTGAAAACAAAAATAATAATTATGCCTTCACCCAACTGGAAAACAGCCAAAGAATATATCGATATTACCTATAAAAAAGCTAACGGCGTTGCTCGAATCGCCTTTAACCGTCCCGATATTCGCAATGCGTTTCGTCCAAAAACCACGGCGGAATTGCTTGATGCTTTTCACGATGCCCAGGAAGATACCTCCATTGGCGTGGTGTTGCTTTCTGCGGAAGGACCTTCTAGTAAAGATGGTGTTTATAGTTTTTGTAGCGGTGGCGATCAAAAAGCCCGTGGACATCAAGGCTATGTAGGCGATGATGGTTACCATCGTTTAAATATTCTAGATGTACAACGTTTGATTCGCTTTATGCCGAAGGCTGTTATCTGTGTGGTACCGGGATGGGCCGTAGGGGGCGGGCACAGCCTGCACGTGGTTTGCGATTTAACTTTAGCAAGTAAAGAACACGCAATCTTTAAACAAACCGATGCCGATGTAACCAGTTTTGACGGCGGCTATGGAAGTGCCTATTTGGCAAAGATGGTAGGGCAGAAGCGGGCGCGTGAAATCTTTTTTCTCGGAAGAAATTACTCTGCGCAGGAAGCTTTTGAGATGGGGATGGTGAATGCTGTGATTCCGCACGATAAATTGGAAGATACTGCTTATGAATGGGCGCAGGAAATCCTTGCGAAGAGTCCAACTTCCATTAAAATGCTAAAGTTTGCAATGAATTTAACTGACGACGGAATGGTAGGCCAACAAGTTTTTGCGGGGGAAGCTACGCGGCTTGCCTATATGACGGACGAAGCCAAAGAGGGGCGTGATGCTTTTCTCGAAAAACGCAAGCCTAATTTTGATAAGAAGTGGTTGCCGTAATCACTTTTCTTGGGTGAGTTCGCTGTTTGCCAATTCTTTTTGCACCCAGGCCATGGCTTCGCTTAGGGTTTCAAAGATTTCAAATTTCTTTTTGTAGAACATGCTTTCCAATTTGGCATTTGATTTTGCCAAATCAGTTTTCGCCACTATGCCCATGGCCACAAGGTTGTGGATTTTTGAGGTATCTAGATAGGTGAGGGGGTCTACGGCGTAGTTAAAGACTCTGTTTGAGATGTAGACCATTTTTTTGTTTGCAAAATGTTTGTCTATCACTTTGCGCAGTTTGTCATTATGGGCAGGGATAACCGTAACTCCTTCCTTGACCTGGTTAACAAGAAAGTTATCAAAGATGAAGACTTCTGACTCTTTGAAATCATAATAGTGGAACATGCTCATGATGAAAATTATTAGTTATTTTTAAAGATAACGAATAAATCCGTTTGTTGTCAATAGGTGTCTTGGATTAAAAATCCATAAAACCCCAAAAATTAAGAAAACAAAGTTCGCACTTTGATATTTAATCTTCTTTATTAAATACCAAAGGGGTAAGTGTCTGGCATATCTCCGCTTCGGGATCTTTTTATAAATGGATGTAGGGCAGTTGTGTGGGGTATAAAGATAAAGGCATCATAACGGTTACGAAGTTGGGTTGGTACATAATTTCCCCTTTCGTTTTCTGGGTGGTAAACCACTCCTATGGCGCGATGGCCTATTTTTTCCAGCGAAATGTTTTCTTGTGGCCAGACCAAAAGGTTGGTTCCTTCTGTATTATTATTTAATATAGCTTCAACCGTTCCGGTAGGTGATTCAGGAACATCCATTTTCTGCATAGGAGCGCCCCAAGCACTGCCCGCAATTACACTTCCGCTATAACTGCCGAATCCCAATAAAACCACACTTTCATCTCCATATTGCTCACGCGCCAATTGACCTATATTTATCATATTATTTTCTGCCATGTCGGTGGCACGGGCATCACCCACATGAGTGTTATGTGCCCAAACAATAATCTTTTTGTTGCCGTGAGACTTTATCTTTTCCAGAACTTGTATCATATGCCGATCACGTACATTCCACGAGGAATGGTTAAAGTCTGACATGGCTTTGTAATATTTTTCGGCATTGGCTATAACCAAGGAATTTATTTCAGCATTTAATCCCGCTTCGGGTTGTGTATTATATTGTGGTGTCTTACGTCGAATTTCTGAAAGTAAATGAATTACCTGTTCCCGGCAATTGGCGCGATTGTGAAAAACGGCCGAAGCATAGGAATCATCACTTTCATAGGGCTCGAAACAGCGGTATGCATCTTTGGCTATGGATGCTGCCTCTGGATCTTCTGCTTCCAAATAATCTATCATGGTTTTAAGTGAATCCCACAGACTGTAAACATCCAATCCGTAAAAACCCACTTTTTCTGCAGTTTGTTTTTGGTCGTTGTGCTCAGTGAGCCATGTGGCAAGGGCAGCAACCTCCCAATTGGCCCACATCCAAGTTGGCCATCTTTTAAAATTGGAAAGTACTTCTTCGACGGAATCCGGACTCCCGGAGTAATCTTTTATATAGTTGTTTATTGCCATACAATCTGGCCAATCACCCTCAACGGCTATGCAATTAAAGTTTTTTTCGCTTATAAGCCTTTGGGAAATTTGTGATCGCCAAGTATAATATTCGTGGGTACCGTGGGAAGCCTCGCCCAAAATTACAATTTCAGCATCGCCTACGCGCTCCATAAATAGGTCTAGATCTTTTTTTGAGTGTAGCGGATGTATGTAGTCTTTTGTTATTTTGAGTTTCTGTAAATTCATTGTTTTAATGAAAAGTTACAAAAGCTGTAGCGGTTTTTGCCTTAAAAAAATTATAAAAATGGAAGTGAATTATATTGAAATATTATAAAACGTACTTTGATTAATAACGGAAAAGTATGATGAAATTTTATAAATTTGAAATAAATAAAAGCGCCAGCAAATAATTTTACTGGCGCTTGTTTTAAATGAGTTTGATCCCACTCTTAGTGACCTTCGTTAGTACCGACTTGATTGCCTTTACCAATACTTTTGTCATCTTTTTTAATAGTAGATTTAGGATCCGAGGTTTTAGATGTAAGACCGTTTTTCTTGTTCTGATTTTTTTGATCTTGTGTGCTCATAGCTTTTTTGTTTTAAATTAAAAGGTTTTAAATATTCTTTTTTTATTTGGCATAAGCATCTGCATGTACATTCTTCACAGCCCTTCCACTTGGGTCGTTCATATTCTTAAAGCTAGCATCCCACTCCAAAGCAATGGGGCTGCTACATGCTACTGAGGGTACACTGGGCACACTTAGGGCAGCGGTGTCACTGGGGAAATGTTCTGCAAAGATGCTTCGGTAGTAAAACTCTTCCTTGCTGGTGGGGGTTTGGATGGGGAACTTGTATTTGGCGTTGGCAAGCTTCTCATCAGTTACCTGYTCATTWACMATTTCTTTTAAAGTATCKATCCARCTRTARCCYACRCCATCRCTAAACTGTTCTTTTTGKCGCCAMGCYACGCTTTCKGGWARCATRTCTTCAAAAGCTTTKCGYAMAACCCAYTTTTCCATGCGYTCRCCATTTATCATYTTATCYTGTGGRTTRATKCKCATGGCAACATCCATAAATTCCTTATCGAGAAATGGCACACGCCCTTCAATGCCCCAACTGGCAAGACTCTTGTTAGCTCGGAGGCAATCGTACATGTGGAGTTTGTCTAACTTGCGCACATTTTCATCATGAAAATCTTTTGCAGTTGGTGCTTTGTGAAAATATAGATAACCACCAAATATTTCATCGGCACCTTCGCCGCTAAGCACCATTTTTATACCCATAGCCTTTATGGCGCGTGCCATAAGGTACATGGGCGTGCTGGCACGGATGGTGGTAATATCATACGTTTCAAGATGATAAATTACATCGCGTATGGCGTCTATGCCTTCTTGGATGGTAAATTTTATTTCGTGGTGAACGGTCTTTAAATGATCTGCCACTTTTTGTGCGGCTGCAAGGTCGGGGCTACCCTCAAGACCTATTGCAAAACTATGGAGTTGTGGCCACCAGGCGCCTTCGGTATCTTCGCTTTCGATACGTTTATCGGCATATTTTTTTGCAATGGCCGAGGTAATTGAGGAGTCCAATCCGCCTGAAAGGAGGACGCCATAGGGTACGTCGCTCATTAACTGACGGTGCACGGCAGCTTCCAAGGCCTTGCGGAGTTTGGCAATTTCGGTAGCATTGTCTTTAACGTTTTCATAGTCCATCCAATCGCGGGAATACCAGCGTTTCAGCTCGCCTTCGCGGCTGTCTAGATAATGGCCGGGAGGAAAGAGTTCAATTTTGGTGCAAACGCCTTCCAAAGCCTTTAATTCGGAAGCTATATAAAAGGTTCCGTTTTGGTCCCAACCCATATAAAGAGGAATAATACCCATATGGTCGCGGGCAATAAAATAGTTGTCGTTTTCAATATCGTAAAGCGCAAAGCCGAAGATGCCGTTCATTTCATCTAAAAAGCTGGCGCCTTTCTCTTTATATAAAGGAAGAATTACCTCGCAGTCGCTTTTGGTCTGGAATTCATAATCTTTGAATTGCTTGCGGAGCGCCATATGGTTATAGATTTCGCCATTGGCGGCCAAAACCAGATTGCCATCACTACTGAAAAGCGGTTGCTTCCCGGAAGTGGGATCAACTATCGCAAGGCGCTCGTGGGCCATAATAGCTTTTTCGTTACTGAAAATTCCGCTCCAGTCTGGGCCGCGATGCCGGATACATTTTGCCATTGACAATACCTGAAGTCTGAGGGCCTCTGCGGGCTCTTTTAATTTGAATGCACATACAATTCCACACATAATTTCTATAATTTAAATGGTTAGTTTTACGTAAAAAAAAAGCCCGCCAGGTAAAAAACCTGACGGGCTATATATCGCGACAAGTTTTTGTTACGGCAGCTCGTTATTATTATTTAAACTGATGAAATACATAAACTTGTTTTTGTTTGTAATTGAATTGCTAATTTAAAGTAATTAATGTGAGACTTCCAAATATTTATTGAATAAAACGCAAATAATAGTTTAAACTATTGAATATTCGGTAAAGTGTAGCATTCTATAGGTTCACAGTGAATTGTAATGAAGCTATTCATAATATCTATTAATTAGTTTTCAATTCATCAATAATACAATCTCCTCAGGAAGGGAATCTTTAGGAATTTTATTGCCTGCAGTATTATAAAACGCATACCTAACGTTGATGTCATCTAAGAGTTTTATCATATATATTTCCCGTTTTGGATTGTAAAAGGTTATAAAGTCTGCATGGCGAATAGTATAATCTTTATAATCACTATCTACTTTCAGCCTAACCTCTGCAGGAATAATTTCGCTGGGCATAAATTCGGAATTGAAAATCAAGATGCCATTGGGAAGGTAGGAAGCTGAAAAGCCCGGACGACCGTCTTCTTCAAATTTGGCAATGTAGCGTATGTTTTGCGCATCCTGCATCCCATCCATTTCTTGCACTTGCCATTCAGAAATAAAATTTGTTGGAAATAACTCTTCTTGACGATCCAATACGGATTGGGGCACTTGTGATTGGGGGATAAAACGTACATTATCGTTTACATCTTGCGAATTAACGAAGGTTGTAAAAATAATACTTAGCAGTAGCGTAAAAATCTTTCTCATAGCGGTATGTTTTTAAATTACGCTATAATATACGTTGCATAGCTGAAGAAAAACAGGACTTTAGCGTTATCTTAACTTCGGAAAAGAAGAAGGGTTCGCCTCGTGCATAATTTCATAGAMCTKTNYCWKWMWTRYCWTNKAYSGMASGCTNGMWGWWATAANCRMYATCASTNGCCATAAGGTGGACGGTGGTCTTTTGCAGAAAGCGTTTGTGGCTTGCTGTCCATATATTTATACCCGCCCTGTACTTCAATAATATGGTTTAAAATGTATGCCGAAGCGCCGCCCGGCACGTCCTCGTCAATTACCAGGAGTCGGCTGGTCTTGGCTATGCTCTTTACCATATCATGGTTGATATCCAAAGGCAATAAGGATTGCACGTCAATAATTTCAGCATCTATACCTGTCTGTTGCAGTTCCTTTGTGGCTTCTTCTACAAGTCGTAATGTACTTCCGTAGGAAACCAATGTAATGTCGGTTCCTTCCTTAATTGTTTCCACAACGCCTATTGGGGTCTTGAACTCCCCAAGGTTGGAAGGCATTTTTTCCTTTAAACGGTAACCGTTTAAGCATTCTATTACCAAAGCGGGTTCGTCGGTTTCCAATAAGGTATTGTAAAAACCTGCGGCCTTGGTCATATTGCGAGGTACGAGAATATACATTCCGCGCAATAAATGTATCAAGCCGCCCATTTGTGAACCACTGTGCCAAATACCTTCCAGCCTGTGGCCACGGGTACGTACTATTAATGGAGCTTTTTGGGTTCCATTTGTTCTATATCGTACGGTAACCAAATCGTCACTCATAATTTGAAGGCAATATAAAATGTAATCCAAATACTGTATCTCTGCTATAGGACGGAGCCCTCGCATAGCCATACCGATTCCCTGACCGAGAATGGTGGCTTCGCGAATTCCTGCATCGGCTACCCGTAGCTTACCATATTTTTCCTGCATTCCTTCGAGGCCTTGGTTTACATCGCCAATTTCTCCACTATCTTCACCAAAGATCAATACCTCCGGATGTTTGCTGAAAATAGCATCAAAGTTATCTCTAATGATTACCCTTCCATCCACTTCCTCGGCATCAGAGGCGTAGGAGGGAAGTACTTCTTTTATGGTCTTGGCATTTTCTTTAGCCTCGCTATAAAGGTGGGCGCTGTATTTGGGCTGGATTATTTCATAATAATTCCCKMTMMAMTMCTNGNTWSWYGTTTCTTTTCGGAAGAATCTTCTCCAACCACATAGCGAAGTGCTTTCCGTGCGGATGCAAGAATATTTCTACGTAACGGCTCTTTTTCGGAAACCAGTTCGTTCTTTATTTTTTCAATGAAATTTTTATTTGCGCTATTCTCAGCTAGATTTCCCAACAATAGAACTGCTTCTTCCTGCTCCTTTTTTTGGGGGGCAAGGAAAGCTTCCCATGCGGCTTTTTTGCCATCGCGCACTTTTTTCTTGATCTCCTTTTCAATTTCAGAAAGTTGCTCTTCCGTGGCAATGTCACTGGAGATAATCCATTCACGCATTTTTACATTACAATCGTACTTTGCCTCCCAATCCAGACGTTCCTTGCTTTTGTAGCGTTCATGTGAACCGCTTGTGCTGTGGCCTTGCGGCTGTGTAAGCTGCTGTACGTGGATTAAAACAGGAACGTGTTCTTCTCGGGCAATTTTTGAGGCACGGTTGTAAACCTCGATAAGTTCTGGATAATCCCAACCTTTTACGCGGATAATTTCATAGCCATCTTCTTCTTCGGTGCGTTGGAATCCTTTTAAAATTTCTGAAATATTTTCCTTGGTAGTTTGATATTTTGCGTGGACGGAAATACCGTACTCATCGTCCCAAACACTCATGACCATAGGTACTTGCAATACACCGGCAGCATTAATAGTTTCCCAGAAAAGACCTTCACTGGTGCTGGCATTCCCGATGGTTCCCCAGGCAATTTCGTTACCGTTAATCGAGAAATTGGTTTTGTTTTCAATACCCTTTACATTTCTAAAAATTTTGGAAGCCTGTGCCAAACCCAATAAACGGGGCATTTGGCCCGCTGTGGGAGAAATATCTGCGCTGCTATTTTTTTGCTGGGTAAGGTTTTTCCAACTGCCGTCTTCGTTAAGACTGTGGGTTGCGAAGTGACCGCCCATCTGCCTTCCGGCACTCATCGGGTCAGCTTTTATATCGGTGTGGGCATAAAGCCCTGCAAAAAACTGTTCGATGGTGAGTTTGCCAATAGCCATCATAAAGGTTTGGTCGCGGTAATAACCACTGCGCCAATCACCATTTTGAAATGCCTTTGCCCAAGCTAGTTGCGGTACTTCCTTCCCATCTCCAAAGATTCCAAACTTTGCTTTTCCTGTAAGTACTTCGCGACGGCCCAACAGACTACATTCACGGCTGGTCACAGCTATTTTATAATCTTTTAAAACTGTTTCTTTGAAATCGTCAAAAGAAATCTCGCCGTTGGTCTTTGGGTCTGTCTGCATTTCAATGGGTTTTAGTTTTGCAAAAATAGCGAAATTGGGGGTGTTTCGCAACGCTTAGTTATCCACAGGCAGTTTTTGGAGCCCCATAGATTATTTTGATTAATCCATTTTGGAAGGAATTATCCTAATTATCAACAATCTAAGCAACAAAATAAATGGAAAACCGTGCAGCAAAACATCAAACCAATCGGCACCCTGCATTCCTTCGGCACCGCCTGCAATCCATTTCAGTTTTCCCCAAATGTGTGGTTCAGGAAAGAAAGGGGCCAAACCAAGGGTAAGGCAGAGTAAAAAAATGATTCGCCAATTGTTTAATAGTTGCATTTTGGAGATTGTTGTTTAAAGTTAAACATTAATACCACCTTCTGGTAAACAAGCCAAGCAGGGTTTTTGGGCTTAAAGTAATAATGAACCTTACTTTTTCATCATAATGCGGCAGATTTGGCTCAAAACCTAGGTTTGARTAGATTGGGAAATAAATTTCGAAATAATCTGCTACCAAGCTTACGCGAATTCCGCTGTCGAAAACCGCATTCACGCCCCGGTCCTTATTCCCTACTAGCCCTACATCACCGTAGGCGTAGATCCACCTCCAAATATTAGTACTGGCATTGACCGTAGTTATCCAGCTATTGGCATAGGCCGGCTCCAATTGTGATTTAAAACCTCCTTCGGCAATGATTAGCTGCTGGCTGAAAAGACCAGAATCCTCACTTCTCCCGTAATAATTGTAATCAAAGAGATAATCGTTGGGGCGGTCCAGTGCAAAACTGAAAAAGTCTTCATTTTCTCGTGTGTCATTAAAGAGGAATACGCCCGCAAAAAAACGGAGGTTCAATTGGCGGTTGCTCAAGAAGAGCTTACGATATTCTAGATCAACGGAAAGTTTGCTGAATTTTGAAGAAATTTCATAATCTGCAACTCCTCTAAAGTAATTGATAAGGTTGGGGTTTGAATATACATACTGCATATTGAAAACGCTGTAATTAGGCTCTTGGTCTGGATCATTGGGGTTTTCATCTCTGTAAACGTTCACATTCCGAAGGTTAATGAATTGTTTTTCATTGTCTCTTAAATCTTCATTTCTGAAAGCGAAAGTGATGTAGGGTGTAAAGCGTTTGTAAAAAAGACCGCGATCATACGAGTAATAATTTCCAGAGAAACCATAGCGCATTGCGTACAGATTTTCTTGGTCCAAAGTTTGTGTATAACTGATGGAGGCACTTCCCACAAGGGTTTTTGAACGGAACCCAAATTGGGGCTCCAAACTATAAATAACCGCCTTGGGAAGTACTGTTTTGTTGTAAAGCCGTAACCCTGCAGAAACGCCATCATACAAATTATATTCAAAGATGGGCATAAAGAAAAATTGGGTGTAATTTGGATCTTCCACATCTTGAAAAAGCCGGAATTGCAACGGTTTGTTCAAAAGACCATCGACTGTTTTAAAGTTGTTTCTTCTGTTGTATTCTGGAATCCTGCCTTCATAGTTGAGGGCTAATTTTCGAATGTTTTTTGCAGGAATGGTTACTGTACTTATGCTATCTACAGGTTTTGTCCAGGTTTTATAGACAATTTCATCTTTGTTAAGGCCGTAAAGCGATATTGGTAATCGGTTTTTTCTATTATTCTTTATGAAGACCTTTAGGGAATCACCTTGCTTTTCTACTCTTTTTATTTTGAAATCAATTGTAGTGCGGGTATCGGCAAAATCATCAAAGAACCAATTAATGGGAAGTTCAGTTTTTTCTGAAAGAAAGCTTTCAAAATCAGCTGATTTAATGGGATTCAATTTTTCTTTAGCATAAAACTCTCTTATACTGCTGTTCAAAATATCGTCGCCCAAATAATCTTTTAAATAACGCAAACCTGTAGCGCCATAATAGCCATTGGCGATGTTCATATTGAATTTTAAAAGGGAATCCTTTGGCGTGGTCAGCGCTTGGTGAATATTATTTCGCGCCATATTCAAATACAGAATAGGGTATTGATCATTGAATTCCAGCTCCGCCGCATGCGCCCAACGGATGATCCACCAATTGCTAAGATTACCTATTATCTTCATTTTAGGATAGTAAGTATCTACATATTCCATCATCAAATAAATCTGCAATGCATCCTGAAGCCAATAATCATTGCGGGAATCCATTATTAAAGTATTATCAATATAGCGTCTTGTAATGGTTTTAAGCTGTTCCATATCATACTCAAAACCATCGGGAAAAGGACTTATGAAACGTGGCAGTTGGTTTAGGCCGTAAACGGGATTGGTTTTATAATCGGTTTCGCTGACAACCATTTTTTCGAAAGGATAAGCCCCAAGCCTTTCGGCCAAAAAATGCACGATACGGTCAATCATCAAAGCTTGTACAGGTGGATTAACCTTACTGTTTTGAAGATTGGTTACAATCTGTAGTTTGTCGGTTTCAATAGTTTCGAAGGTTGAATTTTTTTCCAGGTAAAAAGTTGCACTCGTCCTATTTTCACCAAAAAGAGTAGTTGATTTTATATTTTGAGAAACCTTTTCCTCCACCACATTTAAATCTGAAGTAACCGAATAATTTTTAGGAAGATGAAGTGTTACTGAAAACTCTGATGGCGTCAAAAATAGGTCGTCCGTATTTTTATTGCTATACACCTGCCATTCTCCCTCATAAACCGCAGGAGAAAGATACCAATACCGAAGCATGTAATTACCTTGCTTATCTATGCCGTACCGTGTAAACTTGCTGTCCGGCGCTTTTATGGTATATAGTATACTGAAGGTATAACTACCTCCCGGCAGTAAGGACGCGCCGGGGATAATTCTTACTATATCTACTTCTTCACCACGTTGCCACTGTAAGGGAATACCACGGGCATCGTATATTTTTCCAATAGTAGTTTTTCCGCGATCTTCATTTTTTTCAAAATGAAAAGAGCTGTCATAATTCTCTGCAAAGCGTTTTCCCAAGGGACTGGTTTTGGTAGAGAAGCTATTGGCCCAATCAAATAAATATATTTCTCTTAATGTATCTGCTGAAGTGTTTTTATAGGTTATTTGCTGTTGGATCGATAGTGTTTTCTGCGAAGGGTTGAGCGTSGCGTCAATATTTATAACATGCTGCGCCCGTGTTTGGATTGCCAAACAAAGTAAAAGAAGATATAGTATGCTTTTTGGTATCAAAAAGATTTTAGAAATTTAAAGGTGCGTGAGGTTGGAAGGTTGCATTTTAAATAGTAAATACCATTGGAAAACTTACTTACATCTACAGAAAGATAGGTGGAATTTTCTGATGTAAACTCTAAAAGTTTTTGTCCAAGGATATTGTAGATTTCAAACGAAATATTTTCAGAAAAATTGGAATTTAAGCGAATATTAAGATTTTCTGATACAAGGGTGTTTTCTAAAGCAATAAAACTTTCAATCAAATAATCATTCGTGTTTAATACAATTTCTTTATTTGTTTCCAGATTCATCACAATAGGGAGGTGGTCACTCATATTATAAAGATTTTCACGCAGTTCTTGACTAAAATCTCCGGTGCAGTCTGTACTATTTATACTGTTGTCATAACAATTGCCGTTGTTTCCAAATGACTTATAAGTATTATCTATGTATTTTAGTTTCGGGTCGCTGAGCATGTTTTCTGAAACGGTAATAAAATCGAACCTGTCATCAAGTCCGCCGCCAGCTCCTGCACCAAAGGGACCTGAACTTATTCGCGTACTTTGCGAATGTATGTCCTGAAAATTAATGTTATTGTTCCAAGAGCCCGGACGGTCAATGGGGTCAATCATTACAATGGCGTTTGTGGGATCCAATAATTCTTGGTATCCAGGTTCGCTTGCCGTATAAAAGTTGAAATCCCCGCTGAAAATCACAAATGAGTTAGGGTCCAAGGTTTCCAATCTATTGGTAAACTGGTTCACCATATCTAACCGTAATGTTTGGTTACCGCTTCCTTGGCTCGATTTAAGGTGCGTCACAAAAACTTCAATTACCACAGGGTCTGATTGTTGATCTGCGGTACTGAGCTTAAGGGTATAATGGTTTATATCGCGCACTTGCGTGGGAATAACTTCGGCTGCTTCCAAAGAAAACATACCTTTTCTGTAAAACAAAATTTGTTGATGGTCTGGATCGCCAGATTGGCTGGGTTCAAAAGGAGCCCTTACATAATTAATACCTTCATCGTTTAGGGAAGTATTCAAAATTAAATCGGCGCCATACTCACTTTCAAGCTCACAAATCATAAAAAGATCTGGTTCATATTCGTCAAGTATTTCCATTAAAATCTGTTCACGATTGTTGGGCTGTGCAGAGGGGAATTCAAGTAAGTTGTAAAACATTGTCTTAATGGTTCCTTGCGCACTAACGCAGAGCGAAACAATTAAAAAAGCCAATGTCACTAT
Source organism: Aequorivita sp. (assembly GCA_002733915.1). Taxonomy (GTDB): domain Bacteria; phylum Bacteroidota; class Bacteroidia; order Flavobacteriales; family Flavobacteriaceae; genus Aequorivita. The sequence goes on along the minus strand of NVXN01000003.1, from coordinate 46,159 downwards.
ATTTTTAAGCATTCAGTAATTTTAAAAAATTAGAAGTTCGGACTTAAGTTGTACTCGTTGTAAAAATCATTTAATATTTGAAGCACTTCATCTTCGGTATCAACTAAATGCACCAAATCCAAATCTTCTGCACTTACGTTGTTATTGGCTTCCAGAAGGGTTGTTTTTATCCATTCAAAAAGACCTCCCCAAAATTCCGTTCCAACAAGTATTAGAGGGAATTTATCAATTTTATGTGTTTGTATGAGGGTTAAGGCTTCAAAAAATTCATCCAAGGTTCCAAAGCCGCCGGGCATTACAACAAAACCTTGGGAGTATTTTACAAACATAACCTTTCTTACGAAGAAGTAGTCAAAATCGATACTTTTATCGCTGTCAATATAAGGGTTGTCGTGCTGCTCAAAGGGAAGGGTAATGTTTAACCCAACGGAAGTTCCTCCGGCTAAATGTGCTCCTTTGTTACCAGCTTCCATGATTCCTGGTCCACCGCCGGTTATGACGCCGTAACCATTTTCAGTAATTTTTTTGGCAATGTTTTCTGCCAGTTTATAATATTTGTGGTCTGGTTTTGTGCGGGCAGATCCAAAAATAGAAACACAAGGCCCAATACGACTCATTTTTTCATATCCGCCCACAAATTCTCCCATGATTTTAAAGATGGCCCAAGAGTCGTTTGTTTTTACTTGATTCCAGTTTTTAGGTATTTGTTCGTCTCTCATTTATTTAGTATTCAGTATTTCTTGCAGTTTTATTTTTATATACTTTAAATTTCAAATTTCTTTTTAGGGCTCAATGTAATTCTTTTTTAAGAAATTGTGCGGTATAGCTTTTTTTGTCCTTGGCTACTTCTTCGGGGGTTCCCAAGGCCATTACCTTTCCACCTTGTTTTCCGCCTTCAGGGCCTATGTCTATAATATAATCAACGGTTTTGATTACGTCTAGATTGTGCTCAATTATCAATACGGTGTTTCCTTTGCCTACCAATTTATTCAACACAACCATCAACACGCGAATGTCCTCAAAATGAAGGCCTGTTGTGGGTTCGTCAAGAATATAAAAGGTGTTACCAGTATCGCGTTTTGAGAGTTCTGTAGCAAGTTTAATACGTTGTGCCTCACCGCCGGAAAGTGTGGTAGATTGTTGCCCCAGGGTTATATATCCCAAGCCAACATCTTTTATGGTTTTTATTTTTCGATGGATTTTCGGAATATTTTCAAAGAAACCATCAGCTTCGTTAATTGTCATTTCCAAGACGTCATAAATGGATTTTCCTTTGTAGCGAATCTCCAACGTTTCGCGGTTGAAACGTTTGCCTTGGCAAGTTTCACATTCCACATAAACATCGGGTAGAAAATTCATTTCAATAACACGTAAACCAGCTCCTTTGCAGGTCTCACAACGCCCACCTGCTACGTTAAAACTAAAACGTCCGGGTTTGTAACCCCGGATCATCGCTTCGGGAGTTTTTGCAAACAGATTGCGTATTTCAGAAAAAACGCCTGTGTAAGTAGCTGGATTGCTTCGCGGCGTCCTGCCAATCGGTGATTGGTTTATATCGATAACCTTATCAATATTTTCGAGCCCTTCAATTTTTTTATAAGGCATCGGTTTTTTTACCCCGTTGAAAAAATGTGCGTTTAGAATAGGGTAAAGGGTCTCGTTGATGAGCGTACTCTTTCCACTGCCGGAAACGCCCGTTATTCCAATCATTTTTCCCAATGGAAATTCAACGGTAATATTTTTAAGATTGTTGCCTGTTGCACCTTTTAAAATCAGTTTCTTTCCGTTTCCTTTTCGGCGTTTCTTAGGTATTTCAATTTCTTTTTTTCCGTTTAAATAATCTGCCGTTAGGGTATTGTGTTTTTCTATTTCCTCGGGCGTGCCTTGCGATACTATTTCGCCGCCGTGCCTTCCCGCTGCTGGACCAATGTCTATCACATAATCGGCGCTTTCAATCATATCTTTGTCGTGCTCCACAACAATAACGGAATTGCCAATATCTTTTAATTGCTTTAATGAATAGATCAGTCGTTCGTTATCGCGCTGGTGAAGGCCAATACTGGGCTCATCCAAAATATAGAGCACCCCCACCAATTGCGAGCCTATTTGCGTTGCCAACCGAATACGTTGTGCCTCACCACCTGAAAGCGATTTTGAACTTCGGTCCAAAGCCAAATAGGTCAAGCCCACATCAACCAAAAACTGAAGCCTAGAGCGTACTTCCTTTATAATTTCCGACGCGATTTTAAGCTGCGTTTCCGAAAGGTTTTTTTCCAGATTTGCAAACCATTCCGCAAGTTCAACTACGTCCATATTGGCGAGTTCGGCAATATTCTTTTCGTTTACTTTGAAGTAAAGAGATTCTTTTCGGAGCCGGGTTCCGTTGCATTCCGGACAGGAGATTTTGTCCATATATTCCTTTGCCCAACGTTTCAGTGAAGTGGTTTCGTTTGCGTCAAAAGTATTTTGGATAAATGTAGCAACCCCTTCAAAATCTATTTTGTAGCTTCGGGTAATACCAAGCTCTTTTGAAGCAACATCAAACTTTTCATTTCCGCCGAAAAAGATAACGTCCTTGGCCTCTTGGGGAATGCTTTCAAACGGATCGCTCAATTTAAATTTGAAACGTTCCGCAATCAGTTCAAGTTGCTTAAAAACCCAATTGTTCTTTTGGGGGCCATGCGCTGCCAAAGCACCTTGCTTTATGGAGAGTTTGGGGTTTGGCACCAACTTGTTAAGGTTCACCTCATAAAGCTTCCCAAGCCCTTTACAATTGGGACACATCCCTTTTGGGGAATTGAAGGAAAAATTGTTCGGCTCGGGGTTGGGATAGGAAATTCCTGAAGACGGACACATCAATGAACGGCTGAAATAGCGGGTCTCATTARTRYCRTKGWMNCARSAMCWTYARTAMWTSATNTMYKTKGKACATGGCGGTATTAATGGTTTCGGAGAGACGTTTGTCATTATCACTTTCTCCGGAAACCTTTAAGCGATCAATTACTATTTCAATATCATGGGTTTTGTAACGGTCCACCTTCATTCCCTTTACAATATCGCGCACTTCGCCGTCCACACGTACTTTTAGGAAACCTTGCTTGGCGATCTGCTCAAAAAGCTCACGGTAATGCCCTTTACGGGAACGGATTACGGGAGCCAAAATACTTACCTTTTTATCGGTAAAATCTTCGAGTATGAGTTGTTTTATTTGCGCATCACTGTAGCTGACCATTTTTTCGCCTGTGTTGTAGCTGTATGCATCACTTGCGCGCGCATAAAACAGACGAAGGAAATCATAAATTTCAGTAATGGTGCCAACTGTGGAACGTGGGCTTTTACTGGTGGTTTTYTGCTCAATGGCAATTACTGGGGAAAGCCCTTCAATTTTATCTACATCAGGTCTTTCTAAACTTCCTAAAAATTGACGGGCGTAGGCAGAAAATGTTTCTATATAACGGCGCTGGCCTTCGGCATAAATGGTATCAAAAGCCAAAGATGATTTTCCGCTGCCGGAAAGTCCCGTAATTACAACTAACTTTTCTCTTGGAATTCGAACGTCAATGTTCTTTAAATTGTGGACGCGGGCGCCCAAAACTTCAATAAAATCCTCATTTTTCGACATAGCTTGCAAAGGTACTCAATAGATTGGAAAAATAAAGAATGCATGGTATCACCGAGGTGTTAATTTTTGATATGAAAATAGGGACGTTGTATTAACGGTTTACTTCCTTAGAAAGAAAAATATGAAATGTAACTGCAACATAAAATATAGTGCTTATTACAATCGAAAAGCCAATTATGAGTGTAACTACTGAAAAACTGAGCATTAGATAGGTAATTGGAAGCAACACGCCAAAGATTGTGAGTAGCAAAAAGACAATRTATAAATAATAGATAAGCTGCGGAGTTTTTCTATCTATGTAGCTTTGGAATTGGGAGAGCTTTGGCAGTACATCTTTCGTTAAATGTTCCCACAGTTTCGAAAAGAAAACTTCGTTAAAGGAAGAATCTTCAAACATATCCGGATTTATGGTATTGGCAAGCGTTAAAATTTTTTCCCTATGACGTTCAAAAACGGCTTCCAAATTTAAAGACTCCTTATAATTTCCGAATTTATATCCGAAAACATACCACAGCCCTGAACCGCATTTATGTTCTAACCATTTTTCGATGATGCTATTGTCATAAAAGATAGGGTAATTAAGGGTGTCAGGAATGTGTTTTTCTTTTGGATTGGTCATTAACAGCGATTTCAACTCCAAATAAAGGTTTTCGGTTTCACCGAAATGATGCGTTTCCTGCAAAAATTCAATAGCCAGTTTTGATTTTCCCTTGTAAAACTCCTTAACCTCAAAATAGGTAAGATCAGCATAATCTTTTTCCATATAATCCTTCAGTCCCGGAAGCCAAATATTTGAATGAAACAAAATTTCAGCAATATTGCGGAAGTTGTGCATTTTTTGGGTTGTCTTGCTTATTTTATGGATTATCTTGGTTTTATATAACTTTTGCCTCATTGCAGAAGCAGCTAAAAAAACCATTAAAATTGCCGATAAAAACCCACTGATGCCAATGAATATAGTGGATGTTCTTTTTAAAGTTTCTTCAAAACCCCTTGTGTCTTGATATTTGTTGTAGAGCAGAAAAATTAATACTATGCAGATTATACCACTTATCACAAACGCAATAGTGGAGTACCAATCCTTAAGCAAAGATTTATTAATCATACATAAAAAAGCCACAAATGAGGCTAAAACATTTAAGTGGATTTTTTTAATACGAAATTTATCTGTAAAAAGAATTTAATTCTTTACGGTGATGTTTTTTTAAATGAAAATATAAGCCTCGCAGTAGCGTAAATAGAATAGCTTAATCAAAAAAAATCAGTCTAAATTTCTAAAAAATCCATGTTAATTCCCTCAAATCTAACCTTTTTTACTGCCCAAATATACACCATTCGATATAATGCACAAGATTTCGTTTAAAGGTGTAAATAAAATATTTAGTAGCCGATAGCCGTATCGTCACCCCTTCTGTCTGATCCACCTTCAAGTTTTCCATTGGGCAAGACCAATATTGCATCTATGTAGCCTATTTGTGGCAGTATCTCTGTAGAAGAAGAATATCCTTTTGCTTCCAGATTATGTATTGTTTCATTAGAAAATCCCTCTTCTTCAAATAAAATCATGTCCGGCAACCACTGGTGGTGAAAGCGGGGAGCATCCACTGCTTGCTGCATATTCATATTAAATTCATATACATTTAGAAATGTTTGTAGCACCGAAGTAATAATTGTAGAACCGCCCGGAGTACCTAAAACCATTAATAATTTTCCGTCTTTTTCTACGATGGTTGGGGTCATTGAGCTTAACATTCTTTTTTGTGGAGCGATGGCATTAGCATCTCCGCCTATAAGCCCAAACATATTTGGAACACCCGGCTTGGCGCTAAAATCGTCCATTTCGTTATTCAAAAAGAAGCCGAGGTCCGAAATATAGAGCTTTGAGCCGTACGAAGCATTAAGTGTGGTAGTAACTGAAACAGCATTTCCAAATTTATCTACTATTGAAAAATGGGTGGTTTCCATACTTTCGGCACCACCTATTTTTCCTGGTTTAATTTCTTCCGAAGGAGTAGCTCTTTCTAATGAAAAATTTTCCATTCGTTTTAAAAGATAATTTTCTGACAACAGCGAATCCACAGGAATATCTACAAAATTGGGGTCGCCCAAGTATTCACTTCTGTCTGCATAGGCCCTTTTTTCGGCTTCGACCAAAAGCTGTATATATTTTGTGGAATTGTGCCCATATTCTGAAACAGGATACGGCTCAATCATTTTTAAAATTTGTGACAAACAAACGCCTCCGCTAGAGGGTGGTGCCATGGAAATGAGCTTAACATCTTTGTACTTAAAAACTATAGGTTCCCGCCAAATTGCCTCATATGCGTCTAAATCTTCCTGTGTAATGATGCCTCCTTTTTTCTTCAGAAAATCGATCATTTTTTCCCCAGTATCACCTGCGTAAAACTCTGAGCGACCATTTTTCGCAATTCGTGAAAGTGTGTTTGCGAGTGCTATATTTTTTAAAGTATCCCCTTGTTCGTAAATTTCAGTAAATATTGAAGATTCACCGTTTGTTTTTTCAAATTCTTCTTTAAATTCCTCAAAACGTGCTTTTTGCTTTGCAGTTATTACATATCCATTATTTGCAAGGTCTATAACTGGTTTTAGTAAAATTTCCATTGGAAGGGTTCCAAACTTTTCGTGTACTGCAAATATCCCCGCAATACTTCCCGGAACGCCTACGGCAAGGGCACCATCCGTACTTTTTTCTGCAATCACATTGCCCTCTTTGTCCAAATACATATCTCTCGTGGCCGCCAACGGAGCTTTCTCGCGAAAATCGAGAGAGCCAATTTCACCATATTGACTTCTGTAAACCATAAATCCACCACCACCAAGATTACCCGCATTGGGATAGGTTAGGGCGAGTGCCATTTGTGTAGCGATCATTGCATCAAAGGCATTTCCGCCCATTTTAAGTATATTGGCTCCAATTTTTGAAGCTTCCGCACGTGCAGAAACTACCATGGCGCTGTCTGCAATTACGGCTGCTTTTTCAGTTTTTGGTTTTTCAATACTTGCTTGAGCTTTCGGTTTTTCCTTGCAGGCGAAAAACAGAAAGGCAATCCATAAAAGGTGGGTTGGCTTCATAGGCTGTCAAGTGTTTCTTGGGAAAAAACAATCAGTTCTTCAAAAAAGGAAGTGAATTCGGCTTCAAATTCCTCATAATATTCTTCAAGTTCTGCCACGGCGAGATTCATTTTTGAAACGCCTTTGGTACGAACGTTCATTTGTGCCAAAATTTTACTAATTCCCTCAACGGTGGCGTAGCTTAAAAGCCAATTGTCGGCAATCATATAAGGCATCATTTTTTGGATTCTCGCGGGAAGAATAGTGAAGTTTTTCCGAAGCAATCCATAAAAATTTTGCACATATTCATCCAAGGGTTCATTTGAATATTTATCCCAGTTTTTTGCCAAAAAGTGATCGTAAAGTATGTCCACAATAACCCCGCTGTAATGGCTGTAATTTTTGTGAAGCCGCGCTGTACTTTGGTGTACTGTGGGGTGGGCGTCGGTAAAAGTATCAATGGCACGGTGCAGCAAAATGCCTTTTGCAATAGCAGGGGGAAACTTTAAATAACGTTTTCCTTTGATGCCGTCGGCAATAAAATTACCGATTATAACGTCTTCGTCATTGCCGGAAAGGTAGATGTGGGCCAAAAAATTCATTCAATAAATATATGTATTTTTGGACTGTAAAAACTGAAAATTGAACCGATTACCAAATTTGGACCCACTGCGGTTTTTTCTCGCATCCTTTGTGTTACTCTTTCACTTGCCCCAACTTTCCGCCAACCAGGGATTGCCTTATTTTGATAGGCTTCCTATCTTTCACCGCGGTTTGGAAGCGGTTTATATGTTTTTTGTGCTGAGCGGTTTTTTGATTATTCGCCTTATTTATCGTGCAAAAATCAGGGATGCTTTCTCGATAAAGGATTTTTATATTCGAAGGATTCTGCGGATTTTTCCACTCTATTACCTCATTTTGGGCTTTGGACTATTTTTTTACAACGTGCTTTTGCCTTTTCTGAATATTCCTTTTGAAATAAATTACACTTGGAAAGAAGCTTTTTTTTATAACGTTTTCTTTCTTCCGAATGTATTTTCGAAAATCTATGAACCCGGCGGCATACTTGAAATTTTGTGGTCTATTGGAATCGAGGAACAGTTTTATTTGGTAATTGCGCCTTTGCTATTCTTCATAAATGTTGAATGGGTATTGCGGGTTTTGAGCCTGTTGCTGCTTGGCTATTTCATTCTTTATTGGTCTGATATTTTTGATGTACTTCGGCAATATACTTTTGTGTTTTTCTACCTTTTCTCCGGCGGAGTGATTGCAATTTTGGAAGAAAAGAAAAAGCTTGAATTTTTGAAAGGTTTTGCGGCAATCCCTCTTATAATTTGTGTTCCTACATTACTTTATTTTGTAACCGATTTTTTTATGATTGAACCCTTGTGGCTTCGGTCTCTGTTCACTTGTCTGCTTTTCGGTTTTTTCATTCACTCATTGGCTTTCAACAATCGAGGAATAGAAGTAAATAATAAAATCCTGCACCATTTCGGCAGTATTTCTTACGGAATCTACATGTTTCACGCCATTGTTTTAAATGCTGTTGTATTTTTGTTCTTGAAATTGGAATTACTCCAAAACCTTAATGAAACTTTAACCATAATTTTATTGCACCTGCTTACCTTCGCAGGCACACTATTTATAGCTCATTTGTCTTATACGTATTTCGAGCTATATTTTTTAAAATTGAAAAATAAATTTAGGAAATGACATTAATCAAGTCTATATCAGGAATCCGCGGAACCATTGGCGGAATGCAGGGCGAAAACCTAACTCCAATTGATGCCGTAAAATATGCCGCAGCCTACGGAAGTTGGGTAAAACAACAACGCAATAAAGAAAACTACAAAGTTGTCGTGGGTCGCGATGCCAGAATTTCTGGCGAAATGATCCAGCAATTGGTGATGAATACGTTGGTAGGGATGGGAATTACGGTGATAGATTTAAACCTTTCCACAACGCCAACCGTTGAAGTGGCAGTTGCTTTGGAACACGCCGATGGCGGGATAATTTTAACGGCAAGCCATAATCCAAAACAGTGGAATGCCCTTAAATTGCTAAATAATAAAGGCGAATTTTTAAATGCCAAAGCCGGGCAGCAAATTCTCGATATAGCAGAAAATGGAACAATTGAGTTTGCTGAAGTGGATAATCTTGGTGAAATCCATAAAAATGATGCCTATATCGATTTGCACATTGATGAAATATTGAACCTTCCTTTGGTAAAAGCAGAAGCTATAAAACGCTGCAAATTTAAAGTGGTTGTAGATGCTGTAAATTCTACTGGAGGAATTGCGGTGCCGTTGCTTTTGGAAGCTTTGGGCGTAGAACCAGTAAAATTGCATTGTACGCCAAACGGACAATTTCCGCACAATCCCGAACCTTTAAAAGAGCATTTGGGCGATTTGATGGAAAGTGTCGTAAAAAACCACGCTGATTTTGGAATCGTGGTAGATCCCGATGTGGATAGGCTTGCTTTTGTAGATCAAAAAGGTGAAATGTTTGGCGAGGAATATACGCTCGTTGCGGTTGCCGATTATGTTTTACAAAACACGCCCGGAAATACGGTTTCAAATATGTCATCTTCCCGAGCTTTGCGCGATGTTACCGAAAAACACGGCGGAACATATAGTGCCAGCGCAGTGGGTGAAGTGAATGTAGTTGAAAAAATGAAAGAAACCAATGCGGTTATAGGAGGCGAGGGCAATGGTGGAATTATATATCCGGAATTACATTACGGCCGCGATAGTTTGGTGGGGATTGCTTTGTTTTTAAGTTTTTTGGCTGAACAAAAAATTGCTGTAAGTGAACTCCGGAAAAAATACACAGCTTATTTTATGAGCAAAAAGAAGATTGAATTAACCCCACAGTTGGATGTTGACGCCATTTTAAAAGCGATGGAGGCAAAATATACTTCACAGGAAATAAACACCATTGACGGTGTAAAAATAGACTTTGCGGAAAATTGGGTGCATCTTAGAAAATCAAATACGGAACCGATTATCCGGATTTATACCGAAGCGAAAAGCCAGGAAGAGGCGGATGCTTTGGCTGATAGGATTATTGGAGAGATTGAGGGAATTGGTGGGTTGTAATTTTTGAAAACGAAATAATTAAGAGTAATTGTAGTTTTTTATATTAGAATGATACCACACGTTTTTAATTCAATATTTTAAATATTAAAAGAATTTTAAAAAAAATTAAGGTGTACAATTAGTGAAATTAGGTTTGGGTAATATCCATTCAGGAGTTAATAGACTAAAATCATTACAGAATATTACATTATCTACTTCCCAAGAACTTAAATCTTGATTAAAAACACTAGCTGTATCAAACATATGACTCATATTATTCACATTACTCACATCCCAATCTCCGATAGGTTGATTAAAAGCCCAAGCTGCGGCAAACATTTCACTCATAATAGTTACATTGCTTACATTCCAATTTCCAATAGATTGGTTAAAAACAATAGCTCCAGTAAACATGTTGTGCATGCCCGACACATTATCCACATTCCAATCTCCAATAGCCTGATTAAATGATTCAGCTCTATAAAACATATAGTACATCCAAACTACGTTGCTAACATCCCAATCTCCTATGGGTTGGTTGAAAGAAAAAGCATTTCGAAACATTTCTGCAGTAGTAGTCGCATTACTCACATCCCAATTTCCGATAGGTTGATTAAAAACAATAGCTTCTCGAAATAGTGCTCCCATATCTGTCACATTACTCACATTCCAGTTTCCAATGGGTTGGTTAAAAACGGAAGCTCCACGAAACATCTCATTCATGTTAGTCACATTACTCACATCCCATCCTCCAATAGGTTGATTAAAAACTTCAGCAGAAGAAAACATACGGGACATATCAGTCACATTACTCACATCCCAGCTTTCAATTGGTTGATTAAAAACATCAGTAAAACTGAACATCCCGGACATATCAGTCACATTACTTACATCCCAATCTCCAATAGGTTGATTGAAAACAACAGCTTCATCAAACATATTACTCATATCTCTGACATTACTTACATCCCAACCTCCAATTGGTTGATTAAAAGCGTAGTTCGCCCAAAACATGGCATGCATATCAGTCACATTACTCACATCCCATCCCTCAATAGGCTGATTAAAAGCCTTAGCGACAAAAAACATCCCATTCATATCGGTTACAGCACTCACGTCCCAATCCTTGATATCTTGATTAAAACGGATGTTTAACGTAAACATATCTTTCATATTTGTAACATTGCTCACATCCCAATTTCCTATAGGTTGATTAAAATAAGAATCAATGTCTGGCCCTTTAAAAAACAGATAACTCATATCCGTAACTTTAGTTGTTGCTAATTTAGTTACATCTTCTTCATTTGCCACCAAGTCTCTTAGTATTGCCTCATCTACAACAGTATACGTAATACCATCTATTTCTCCAGTATCACCTACATTTGCCCATACTTTTGCTTTAATGGTAACTCCATTATCATCTAAATAAACCGGATTGCCATCATCCTCAATAACAGTAATAAATCTTGTCGCTGAAGCGGAATTACCGGCTGCATCTGAAACACTGTAAGTTATAGTATAAGAACCTATTGAGTTAATATTTACTGTCCCAGAAGTTACAATATTAGAAGTTAAATCTCCATCTACATTATCCATTGCAGTTGCCCCAGAATCTGTATAACTTGTATTTTGGATAATGGTAACATTTGTATCTCCTAAAACTGTAATTACTGGGGCTGTGGTATCATTTTCACTACCACTATCATCATTACTACTACAAGCTACAATTAAAAGGATTGCTACGAGAAAAATATAATTTTTCATAATTTATTTAATTAACATTTAAGCTTAGTTAAAAAGATTTTTCTATTCAGATAGTGGTTGCATTTCTTAATAAAATTTGAGCATTATATTTTGATTTATTTAATCAACTCTGGTCGTTTATCAAATATGTGGCTAATGCGATATATCATAACAATCATGCTGCTGTTATGAGTAAATATATTAAAGAATTAATACTTTTTTTTCAAAATTCTCAAAAATTCCTCAGCTTCCACCGTTTATGCGACCATAAATAATATTCCGGTTTTTCGCGAATCTGGGTTTCCAAAGCATCAAAAAACATTCGGGTAATTTGAAAATCTGGATAGTTTTTGGGTTTTTCAACCAAAGGCACAAAAGTGGCGGTGTAGTAACCTCGCTTCACTTTTTCAACTTTTAGGTAAAGTACTGCAAAATCTAGTTTTTTTGCTAATTCCTCAGTCCCCGTAAACATAGGCACGTCAATTCCCATAAAAGTGTCGCGGTGTTTGAATGCGCCTTTTTTAGGGGTTTGGTCGGAGAGGATATAGGTTAGGGTTTTAATTCCTTTTTTCCACTTTCTGAAAAGAACGGGCACAATTTTTTTGTTGCTTACGATGATTCCGCCAAAGTGTTCCCGTGTTTTTTTTACCAAAGCATCAAATTGTTTGCTGCCCAATGGTTTGTATACCGCGTGCGCCTGATGCTGCATCAACTTATTCAGAATCCCGCTCCATTCCCAATTGCCGTAATGTCCGGCCATTAGTAGGATGCTTCGGTCTTTTTGATAATATGAATCTAGTATTTCAGCATTAGTTACCACAAAACGCTTTCGGATTTCTTTTTCAGAAATGGTAAAGGCTTTTATGGTTTCAAAAATGATATCACATAAATGTTTGAAGAATTGCTGGGCAATACGATCCCTTTCTTTTTGTGTTTTTTCAGGAAAAACCAAAGCTAAATTGTCTTTCACTACTTTTTTGCGATAGCCAATAATGTAATAAGCTAAAAAATATAGCGCGGTAGATTTTATGTACAAAATGCGCATCGGCATAATAGAAAGAAGCCAAAGAATTGGATAAGCCAGTATATAAAGCAATCTTTGCATAGTTGTTATTACCGCAAAACTAACTAATTTTATTACAAGAATTAGAAATCAAAATTCATTATAAATTAATAACCATACAACTTCATTTTTCAAATGCAAAACTTACACATCGCAACAATCGTAATCATTGCCGCCAACGTAATCATTTCAATGAAAGGCTTCAATGATTTTTCCTTTTTCGAAAAATATAAATTTAATATTGCTGGAATACGCCGCGGCGAGCAGATAAGGATGTTTAGCTCTGCTTTCTTACACGCAGATTTTTCACATCTGCTGTTTAATATGCTTACGCTATACTTTTTTGCGCCTGTGGTTATAATGAGTGTTGGTGTTACGTATTTTATAATAATTTATGTGGCAAGTTTGGTKATTGGTAACCTACTTTCATTTTATTTTCACAAAGACGAATATCATTACAGCGCAATAGGAGCGAGTGGTGCGGTAATGGGCATATTATATTCAGCTATTTTGTTTTTCCCCGATATGGGACTTTATCTTTTTTTTATCCCAATCCCAATCCCGGCTTGGCTTTTTGGGATGGCATATTTGTTGTACTCTATCTACGGAATGAAGAAACGATTGGGGAACATTGGCCACGACGCCCACATAGGTGGGGCAATTGGCGGTTATGTGCTAACACTTATTTTTGCCCCCTATTTATTTCAAACCAGTTTGTGGATTGTTGTATTGTTGGCCATTCCGTTGATCCTTCTGTTTGTTCTTCACAAATTGGGGAAAATATAAAGTTGAAAAGAAAAGAGAAAATAGAACAGAGAAAAGAGAAAAGAGAAAAGAGAATTTTAATAAATAATAATAGAAACGAATGAGAACCTTACAGACACTTTTAATCCTAGTAATTACCACAACTACCGCAATGGCTCAAAACACTTTACCACCACCCACCATAGACGTTACCGGCGAAGGGATTGTTCGCGTTGTGCCCGATGAAGTAACAATAAATATTCGTGTTGAAACTACGGGCGAAAATACCAAAACTTTAAAAGAGCAAAACGATGCCACAATAAATGAAGTATTGAAATTTCTGAAGAAAATGGACATTGCTGATAAAGATGTAAAAACGGAATATATGAACCTCAGCAAGAACTACGACCATAATAGTAAGACATATACCTTTGCTGCCAATCAATCACTTTCGGTAAAAATTCGTGATTTAAAAAAATACGAACCTGTAATGAAGGGTTTATTAGATACGGGAATTAATAGAATTGACGGAGTAAATTTTTTCTCATCAAAAGAAGATGCCTTAAAAAGCGAAGCCCGTAAAAAGGCTGTCGAGAATGCCCAGATGAAGGCAAAGGAATATGCTTCTGTTCTCAGCCAAACTGTTGGAAAAGCCGTTTCTATAAGTGAGTATAATAATTCTTACGGGCCACAGCCAATGTATAAAATGGCAATGATGGATTCTTCCTCTAACGGTGGTGACCAAACAATCGCACTTGGAGAAATAGAAATTAGAACAACCGTAAACGTTAGTTTTTTACTGAATTAGAAAAGTAATACTTCGATAAAAAAAGCCTCGGTCCATTTTCGGAACCGAGGCTTTTTATTTTTTAAATTTTAATTGCTATTCCTCAAAAAGGGTAGCCAGTTTTGCTTCCAAAGCTTCACCGCGAAGATCTTTGTCAATAATAACTCCGTTTTCATCCAGCAAAAATGTTGCGGGTATGGATCGGACGCTGTATTGTTGCGCAATTGGATCCTGCCAAAACTGTAGGTTGGAAACATGGTACCAATCCATATTGTCATCTTTTATGGCTTGAATCCATCTGTCTTTCTGCTCAGCTTTGTCTAAGGAAACACTTATAATATTTAGGCCTTTATCGTGGTATTTGTTATACACCTTTACAACATTAGGATTTTCAAGACGGCATGGTTTACACCACGATGCCCAAAAATCAATTATAGTGTATTTTCCCATGGCATCTTTTAAAGACATCATTTCACCACTTGGTGTAGGTGCACTGAAGTCTGGTGCTGGACTTCCCACTTCGGCTTTTTTTAGGGCTTCAAGGCTGGCTTTTAAATCTTCTGTAAGTTCAGAAGATTTAATTTTATCGTTTAGGTTTTCAATATACTGCGAGGCTTCTTGGGGTGTAATCTCCTTCTTATTTACCATTTCTGATATGAGCATTATAGAAAAAAGGGAGTTGTTATTATCTTTTAAATATTGCTTTTTATATTCGGTTTCCTCACCAACCAAATTAAGGTTTTCGCTCTGGAGTTTTGTAATTGCAGCAGTGTCATTATTCTGTCTGGCTTCACGGAAGCGATTCATGCTTTCTTGCTTTTGGTTATTGAAAACAATCATCCTGTCCACAAAGTTTCCATAAGCTTCATTTTGTTTACCTCCTTTAATACGTGAGGCCTGAAGACTATCTGCATAGATAGTCGCAACCATATCTTCGTTTTCGGGAAAATACAGCACGGAGCCATTAACATCATCAAATCTTAAGAAATTTAAGGTTGCACCCTCACTTTTGGGGTAGCTTGCGGAAAATTTACCCTGAGTAACCGTTAATGTGTCTATGGCCTTGGGCTGTTTGTTTTCCAATCCATACACATATATTTTAGCTCCTTCTGGAAAACCGACGGCTTCTCCTTCCAGTTTATAGGTATTGGTATCTTTATTGCAGGATATTATAGAAAGTGCAAGTAGTGTAGCAATAATAAGTCTCATAAATACGTCTTTTTTTAAGATTTGGGCAAAAATAGCTGTTTATTCTTTGATTGTGTGAAATGTGCTAATTTTTTATTATTTATTAACATATTTGCGCATTTAGAAGCCGTATTTTTATCCCATAAATAACTTTTAATGAATACTGTAAATAGGGATTTCCCGCTAAAAATAAACATAGGTTTTAAAAAGGTTTTTGATGCCTACAGGGAAAGTACGCCCCAAACTGATGCAGAAAAAAAACTTGCTGAATCAATTCTTTCAATAGAAGAAAAGTTCCCAAAATTATCCTCTGGAATAAGTGATTTTAAGTTGCTTCCTAAATATAAAGAACAAATAGATACTGTTTTAAACCCGTTGTTTCCATCGGTTTTGGGAAGCAACGAAATAAAATTTGCTACCATTCCATTTCAGGATGTAGCCTTTAAGAGCAGTCAGCGTTATAAAAATATCATTGAAGCTGCCGGACCAGATTTTTCCCTGGATATCATCAATTTTGATGAAGACCAATTTTACATCATGGGCTGCAGTATTATACTGAGTTCTTATTATGGTAAAAAGGTTGATTTTAGGCGCTCTTATTATTATAACATTCCCGATGAAAGGGGAATGCTGAAGCATTATAGATTGCTATATAATGCAGATTTTGTGGAGATTAAGAAAACCGAGCAGGCAAAAGMMRWKAYGGAANNGAAGMKATTAATGAGCTTTTGGAAAGCTTTGAGGATATTTCTGTCTGGAAAGAAAAGTTTCCGCCTAAAAGTTGGATTTTCAATGGCTTTGTCATTGCTTCGCTTACAGATGTATCATTAAGTGTTTCAATTTCAGACTTTAAGTCAAACCTTTTGCGTTTGGAAAAAAACGGTGGATTTGAGAATACAGAATTCAGCCGTATTTTTCGTTCTATCTTCGACTTGAAGGATTTGATGATAGGTTTTACTGATTACAACGAGGAATCAGAAACTTTTGAAAGAATTTTATTTAAAGAGATTCCCAGTTTTATTCTTAATAATAAAAAATCACAGCTAAGCAAAGATGCACTCTGCAGTGCTTCTTACTACAAGCTTTTCAAACAAAAAGAGTTTTATTGCGTAACAGATGCTGAGCGCTACCATGCAATGTATCCAGAAAATCTGCTTTATAAAAAAATGCTAGATCAGGGAATGAAAAGCGCCATATTCGCTTCCATTGTTTCCGACGATAAGATTTTGGGAGTTTTGGAACTGGTTTCACCCAACGCGAACGATTTAAATACTATAAACGCAAATAAATTGCGTGATATCATGCCTTTCTTAATTGACTCTGTAGTGCGTTCCAAAGAAAATCTTGATAATGAATTGGAACTCATAATCCAGGAGGAATGTACAGCAATTCACAGTAGCGTGCACTGGAAATTCCGACAAGAGGCAAGTAGATATTTACACTCAATCAATGAAGGCAGTCCAACTTTTTTTAAAGAAATCGTTTTTGAGGACATCTATCCGTTATATGGACAAACCGATATCAAAGGTTCATCCGAAGCACGAAATGAAGCGACCAAGCAGGATTTGATCCTCCAACTGACCTATATTGATGAGCTGTTGAGAAAATTATCAAATCAAAGTTCCCTGCCTATTTTTGAACAGATGAAGTTCGCCATTGCAAGTTTTTCACAAGAAATCAAAGAGAACCTGCAAGTAGATACCGAACGAAAGATCATGAATTTTATATCTTCTGAGATCATTCCGCTATTCAAGCACATCAGGCAAAGAAATGATACGCACAGAGATTGGGTAGACGAATATTATAAGATGATTGATATGAATACGGGGTTTGTGTATAAATTCCGAAAGGATTATGATGAATCTGTAATGCAGACCAATAAAAGGCTCGCAGCGCTTTTGGACAAGAAGCAACAAGAAGCCCAAAGAATGTATCCACATTATTTTGAGCGGTTTAAAACTGATGGGGTAGAGCATAACTTATATATAGGGGAAGCTATTACCAAGGAAAAATCTTTCAATAAAATATATCTGAAAAACCTAAAACTATGGCAGTTACAGGTTACTTGCGAGATGGAGAACAGTTTTTATCGCTTCAAGGATTCCTTGCCTATTAGGTTAGATGTAGCGTCCATGATTCTGGTTTTCAACGGGTCTTTGTCATTGCGTTTCCGAATGGATGAAAAGCGTTTTGATGTAGATGGCACCTACAACGCGCGCTATGAAGTAGTTAAAAAGCGAGTTGATAAGGCAAATATAAAGGGCACGGAAGAGCGCGTCACCCAACCCGGTAAAATAGCTATAATCTATTCCCAAAAAGAAGATGAAGAAGAATATCTAAAATACATTTACTTTCTGCAAAATCAAAAGATGCTCGATGAGCAAGTTGAGATATTGGAACTTGAAGATCTACAGGGCGTAACGGGCTTGAAAGCTATACGCGTAAAAGTACTTTACAGCAAAAACAATGATAAGATCAAGGAATATTATACCTACGAGGATCTCATCTCACACATTGAAGAGTAGTTACATTTCCAAATAAAAGAAAACCGCAAAGGCAATCAAGGAAATGATGGTTCCTGCCACAAAAATAGTATAGGTAAGTCTTAAAATTCTGTATTTTCTGTCAAGAACCTTTCCTAAGAAATATAAATCTTTTGTAAGTGATTTATATACGTAGTTTCTGTCTTTCAAAAGTTCTTCAATTGCCCATTCGTATTGGTCGAGCTCCATTTTGTGGAAATTTCCAAAAAAGGTAAGATTTACACTTTTATTGGCCACGTCTTCTTTTGTAAATTCCCCTCGCGTCACGTTGGGTCGGGTTGCGATTACCGCTAAAATCATTGTAATGGCGCTAAAAAGAATAAAAATAGCAGTAGGGATTATTAAGTAATTGTTGTTGTCTAATTTTGAAATAAGATTTGAAAGTACCAATGAAATAATAATCGCATTTACTGAAAGCATAATGTTTGCCTTGGTATCTGCAATATCGCTCAATTTCATATGGTTTCTGAGGGAAGTTCTATAGAAAGTCTGAATACCGCGTTCGGGGCTATCATTTTTGTATTTTGCCTTCAGCTTTGCCTTTACGCGCTCTTTCTGGATCTTAGCTTTATGTTTTTTTCGGTCGTTCAGAAGGTCTGCGAGGTTTTCTTCTTTAACGGGCTGCCATTTTTTTAGAGCATATTCGGTATAGAATTGATGATCCTCTACCAACACTTTAATATTCTCATCCAACCATTCCTTTGACGTATAGTTGTGAACATTTTGAAATAGATATTCTTGTCTTAAAAACTCACTGGCTTCCTCAAAATAGTCTTTTCCAAAATGTGAAGAATCCGCATCGCGGATTGCTTTTTCCAGATCGTCATTTGGAACGGTATCTTTAAACTTGGTGGCTAATATGCACTTTTCAACACCTTCAATTATAGCATCTTCAACGTCATTTTCCCTAAGAAATTTTTTTGCGATTTTCACACTTTCCTCTTCGTGGTTTTCGCGCCCCACAATATATCCTGTGTCATGAAGCAACGCCGCCAATCGCAGTATAGTAGCATCTTTAACATCAATTTGGGAGTTTTCAATAATTTCATTTATACTTTTATAAACACGTTTTGAGTGGGTATAATTATGATAAACATAAGTACTCGGAAGCTTGTCTTTAAACAGTTTGAAGATAAAATTATCTGCGGCTTCAACAATATTGCKYWTAMGANNAWYWTTYANNRKYWTCCAAARTNNCNNMWMWKYAACKCANYRKWWMYATNAWWTSATTAAAATTAACATCTTTATAACTTTTGTTGCCACCGCGCTCCTTTCTGCTTGTGCAACCTACGAACCCCAATTTAGAAACTCAACTAACAATACATCCCCAAATCTTTTGGAAGATAAGATAGATAAAACCTTTTACCTTATCGGGAATGCCGGAAATTCTGGCAACGCGCTTTCAAAATCACTTCAATCCTTAAAAAAATATATTGCCGAAAACAATACGGAAGATAGCTATGTCTTGTTTTTGGGAAATAGTTTCTATCCATCAGGAATGCCACCGAAGGATGAAGTGGCGAAAAAGCAAGCCGAAAATTCCATGCAATTGCAGATTGACGCTCTGAAAGGTTTTAAAGGAAAGGTAATTGTGCTTCCCGGAAATCGTGACTGGAAGGCAGGGGTGGACGGCCTAGAGCTGGAAGAAGATTTTTTAAAAGCGCGTTTTAACGATGCCGACGTATTGCAGCCAAATAACGGCTGCCCCTTGGAAAGTATTGATATTAATGAAAATGTACATCTTATTGCCCTGGATACACAATGGTTTTTGGAAGATTGGGACAACAATTCTAAAATGAACGATAAGTGTGATATCAAAACCCGCGAAAAATTGTTTATTGAAATAGAAGGCGAATTAAAGAAGAACGCTACAAAAACAATTGTTTTTGCAATGTACCACCCCTTGATTACGTATGGTGAACACGGTGGTAAATATCCCGCAATTCACAAAGATTTTTTCAGCACCTTAATAAAACAGGTGAAAATCCAAGGCGCAATCTCTAAGCAAGACCGATATAACAAGCGATATAACGCTTTGATGAGTCGTCTAAAGGTGCTCACCAAAGATTTGGATCGTCTTGTATTTGTTTCGGGTCACGATAAGTCTTTACAATACAATGATGACGGCACTGTAAAACAAATTGTATCTGGTGCCGGTTCTGCTGCTACTGCCGCCGCACTTGGGCAGTATGGACAATTTGTATATGGGCACGAAGGTTTCGCAAAGCTGGAGGTGGGGAAAGACGGTGCTTCACAAGTGGAGTTTTTTAAATCTGAAGACAATGGTAATTATGAAATGATGTTTCAAAAGGAAATCTTTCCGCCGATTGAAACGTACGATTTTTCAACCCTGCATGAAAACTTCCCCCCAACTGTAAAATCACAGGTATATACAGATGAAATGGTAGATAAAACTGGTTTTTACAAAGCTTTGTGGGGCGAACACTACCGGGAATTATACGGAACAGAAGTAACTGCTAAAACTGTGCTGCTCGATACACTGTACGGTGGCCTAAAGGTAATCCGTGCCGGGGGAGGTCACCAGACCCGCTCTTTGCGTTTGGAAGATAAGGAGGGAAGAACCTATAATATGCGTGCGTTAAAAAAGAGCGCCGTACAATTTCTACAAACTGTTATTATAAAAGATAAGGAAATAGAAAATGATTTCCTGAATACCATCCCCGAAGACTTAATTCTCGACTTCTATACGGCTGCACATCCCTACGGAGCCTTTACAATACCTAAATTGGCTGAAGCAGCAGATATATTGCATACCAAACCAAAGCTTTTTTATGTTCCCAAGCAAAAGGCGCTAGGAAATTTCAATGCCGAATATGGCGACGCCCTTTATATGATCGTGGAAAGACCCGATGAAACTTTCACCGGACCCATTTTCAATTTTCCAGATGATATGGAAAGTACCGACGATTTATTGGCAAAACTGCGCGAGGATGAAAAATATAAACTAAACGAAAAGGCTTACATACGTGCACGGGTTTTTGACATGCTGGTGGGTGATTGGGATCGTCATAACGATCAGTGGCGGTTTACACAACACGACAATGAAGACGGCACGGTGACTTTTGAACCCATCCCTCGCGATCGCGATCAAGTCTATTCCTATTTTGACGGTGGGCTGTTTGATTTGGCACGGACTGTTTTTAATACCTCACGCCAATTTCAGGTTTACGGCGAGGAGTTGAAACATCCTAAATGGTTCAATGCTGCCGGAATAAAACTGGACCATGCCTTAATTCAAAACAATGGAAGGCAAGCGTGGCTTGAAGAAGCAGCTATAGTGCAGCAAAGTATTACAGATGAAGTAATTGAGGCGGCATTTAAAGATCTTCCAAAAGAAGTACAGGATGAAACTGCTTCCGAAATAATAAAAAAACTGAAAGGAAGGCGCAACAATCTAGTTGAAATTGCGGAAGAGTATTATGAATATCTTGCAAAACTTCAAACAATTACCGGAACCGATAAAGATGATTACTTTGAGATAACCCGTTTGCCAGAGGGAAAAACCAATATAAAGACGTACCGTATCAAAGATGGAAAAAAGGGTGATTTAATGGTTGATAGAACTTTTGATGCAAATGAAACTAATTCAATTTGGGTATATGGACTGGATGATGATGATGTTTTTGAAGTAAAGGGAAAAGGCGATCGCCCTATATTTTTAAGAATCATAGGAGGGCAAAACAATGACACCTATAAAATTGCCAATGGTCGAAAAGTGAAAATTTACGACCAGAAAAGCAAGAAAAATACTATAGAAGAAAAAGGTGGCGCTACTTTTAAGTTCACCGATAATTATGATTTTAACACTTACGATTACAAGAAACAAAAACAAAGCATAAATCTGTTTCTACCAACGGTAGGGTACAATCCTGACGATGGCTTTAAAATAGGCCCATCATATGTGTTAACCTTTAACGGATTCCAAAGAAATCCATTTTCGCAACAACACCGCATAAGTGCAGGTTATTATTTTGCCACAAATAGCTTTGATATAAATTACGAAGGCGAGTTTGCAAATATCTTCGGAAGTTGGAATTTTTTATTGGGAGGTTATTTTAAGAATCCCAATTTTTCTGAAAACTTTTTCGGCTTTGGAAATGAAACCATCAACCCAAATTATGAGTTTGATTTAGGAATGGATTACAATCGTGTTCGTATTGGTGGTTACGGAGGTTCTATTGGTGTAACCAAAGATTCCCCTTACGGAAGTACATTTCAATTCAAGGCCCTATTTGAAGGTATTGAAGTAGAAGGCACCAATGATAGGTATATAACAGAAGTTGTTCCCCCTCCCACTGAACTTGACGAAACCAAGTATTTCGTTTCCGCAGAAGGAAGTTATCAATACGAAAGTTATGACAAAAGGGTGAACCCCACCCGCGGAATGAATTTCTCCTTAGTGGCCGGAGGAACCCAAAATATTGATGATAGCGAAAAAATATTTGGTTATGTAAAATCACAAATAGTGTTTTACAATGCCTTGACGCGCAACAGAAAACTGGTGCTAAAAACAGACGTTCGAGGACACTTCAATATTGGCAACAACTTTGAGTTTTATCAAGGTGCCCAATTAGGAAGTGATATGGGGCTGAGGGCATATCGTAATGAACGTTTTACAGGACGAAGTGCCGCGGTTGCCGGAGCAGACCTTAGATATAGTTTCAATAAATTCAAGACTGCACTTTTGCCCATACAGCTAGGTATTTTTGGAGGTTATGATGTGGGGAGGGTCTGGGTGCCCAATGATACCTCAGAGGTATTGCACAGCTCCTATGGTGGAGGCTTTTGGGTTAATACCGCCGACCTCTTAAGTGGTACCTTCAATCTTTTTGCAGGTGAGGAAGGATTGCGCTTTACCTTCGGTATTGCTTTTTCAATGTAACAATTTATGATTTTTAAAAAGTTCTATTTTTTATTTTTTACGGTGTTTTTCATTTCCTCCTGTGCGACGTATGCACCGCAGTTTAAGGATAAGGATGCAGCACCATTGTACCCTTCCCAAAAAAAAATAGAAAAAACTTTTTACTTGGTTGGCGATGCGGGTCTTTCACCAATGGGCGGAATGAGTGATGCGCTGGCTACCTTCAATAATTATCTTAAAAAAGAAAAAACGGAAGGCAACTATACCATTTACTTGGGAGATAATATTTATCCCATAGGAATGTATCCTGAAGAACACCCAAGGCGCAAGGAGTCAGAAAATATGATTGACGCCCAATACCAAGCAGTTCGCGACTTCAAAGGGCAAACAATCTTTATTCCCGGTAATCACGAGTGGTACAATAATGGAGTAATGGGTGTTGCCCGTGAAGAAAACTACGTGGAAGCACTATTTCCAGAACAGGATGCCTTTAGGCCCAGCAATGGGTGTCCGTTGGAAAGTGTAGCGGTTTCTAAAAACATTCAGTTGCTCATTATAGATACGCAATGGTATCTGGAAGATTGGAACGCACACCCCACCATCAATGAAAACTGCGATATAAAAACCCGTGAAAAGTTTTTTATTGAGCTAGCTTTAGAATTAGAAAAAAACCAAAATAAAACAATTGTTTTCGCCATGCACCACCCGATGTTTACCAATGGGAATCACGGTGGTTATTTTGCGCTCGAAAAACATTTATATCCTTTTCAAAAAAAAATCCCTATGCCCCTTCTTTCCTCTTTGGTAGTGCAGGTACGTTCCCAGGGTGGGKWKTYGGTKCAGGNTNGGYRCWRWGRRYKYKATNRATRSTTYAAWSAWYWKGMWKCMRGMKCTSKYAMRWRRYRAKMWKCRATNTRKTKKWKSTANCRRSYYWMGAYSAWWAYWKRCAGTATATAGAAAAAGATGGTCTAAAACAAATAGTTTCTGGGGGTGGCGCAAAAGAATCATATGCAGCCTTAGGGAAAGATGGTTTCTTTAGCACTGGCATGCAAGGTTTTGCTGTGCTGGATGTGTTTGAAGATGGTTCCTCTTGGGTGCGTTATTTTGTAAAAGGTGAAAACTTTCAGCCGAAAATGATCTTCCAAAAAGAAGTTGTTCCCGCACCGGTAAAAAAAGATATTTCTGAATTACCAGAGATATTTCCGCAACAATATACAGTCCCCATCTTTAAGCAAGACAGTATTAATGATGCATTATTTTTTAAAACGGTTTGGGGCGCAAAATACAAAGAAGCATACTCAACGCCAGTTACCGCTCAAGTTGCTTCTTTAGATACTTTGTATGGAGGGTTAAAAGTGATTCAGGAAAATAAGGGAATGGATTACAATTCACTTTTAATGGAAGACAAAAATGGCAACCAATATCGTATGCGCGCAATGGGCAAAAACGCCTTGCAGGTTTCAAGAAAACTCATTTTTGAAGATACTGAAGACAAACCTACAGATACTGAAAAGTCTGATGTCCCTTCCGTAAAAGGGCAAAATGCCAATTTTTATACCGCTTCGCATCCATATGCTATCATGGCAATTCCGGATATGGCGCGGGCCATAAATATTTTTTATACAACCCCTCAATTGTATTACGTTCCCAAGCAAAAAAGCTTGGAGGGTTACAATGATAGCTTCGGAAATGATCTGTACCTAATTTCTATTGAACCTTCCGAAAAAATTGAAGGGGAAGGACTCTTTAAGTATCCCGATGATGTAGAAACAACCGATGATATACTGATCAAACTTCGAAAGACAGGAAACGTTCAAGTTGATGAAGAAAATTATATAAAATCCAGATTGTTCGATATGTTAATTGGCGATTGGGACCGTGAGCCAAACCACTGGCAATGGGCAGAATTCTACAACCGATATAAAAAAAATGTTTACGTTCCCATACCTAACAACCGCGACAACGCATTTTCCAGTTTTGAAGGAAATATTTTTGATTATACCCGCTCAATTTTTAATGGGTCGCTGCAAACCCATGTATATGGCGGAAATTTGAATGACCTAGTTTGGTTTAATAAAGAAGGGGTAATTCTGGACAGGGCATTATTAAAAAATTCGGGTCGCGAACAATGGAAATATTTGGCCAAATCAATTCAAGACAGCATAACCGATGCTATCATTGAGAAAGCTTTCAATAATATTCCGCCAGAGGTACAGAATGAATCTTTGGAAGATATAAAACAAAAATTAAAGGAACGCAAACAAAATCTGGTTGCCATTGCCGATAAGTATTATACCTATCTCTCCACCTTACAGACCATTGTTGGGACAGATTATGACGATTTATTTGAAGTTACAAGACTTGCTGATGGCAGAACAAATGTGAGAAGTTTTACTACAATTAACGGTATAAAATCAGATACTTTAATTGATAGAACATTTTCAAGAAATGATACTAAAGAAATATGGATATACGGCCTCAACGGCAATGATAAATTTATTGTCGATGGAGAGGATGATGATTTAATTTTTCTAAGGTTAATTGGCGGAAGGGATGAAGACATTTTTAGTTTAAAACAAGGTAGAAGGTTAAAAGTTTACGATTCTGAAAGTATGCCTAATACCATTGAAGAAAAAAATGGCGGAAGTCTTCGTTTTACTGATGTGTATAATTTAAATACCTACAATTATCGCAAACAGATAGATCGTTCACAGGGGTTGGTTTCAGCAATTGGGTACAATCCCGATGACGGATTTCGAGCAGCCCTACAGTATGCGTACAGGGTCGATAATTTTCAACGGAATCCCTTTTCACAAAAACATATAATTAATGCAGCATACTTTACAGATATAAACAGTTATGAAATATCTTATTCTGGAGAATTTGCAAATATTAAGGACGATTTAAACCTCAGCTTTGGCGCCCGGTATACAAGCCCCAATTATAGAATGAATTTCTTCGGCTTTGGAAACGAGACTGAAAATTTACAAGATGATAAAGGATATGATTACAATAGAATAGAAGTACAGCAAATATCTGCCAATGTGGGTTTACTTCGCAATAGTAATTTTGGTAGCTTCTTCAAGCTGCAAACTACTTTTGATGCTTATGAAGTAGGCAATTCCCCCACCAATTTTATTTCCGAAGCAACAGTTCAAAATAAAGGAGAGACAAGCTATTTCGGAACCGTGGAAGGAATCTATAATTACCGCAGTTTTGATGATCCACTCAATCCAACCATCGGGATGATGTTTGACCTTAACGTGGGTGTTACCGACAATTTGGAAGATATGGACGATGTATTTGGCTTTTTAAAAACACGTTTAGGCTTTTACAATACTTTGGTCAAAAACAGAACCTTAGTGCTTAGAACCAATGTAAATTATCAAATAAACATTGGAGAAAATTATCTATTCTATCAAGCTGCAAGTTTGGGGGGCGACAATGGCTTACGGGGTTATAGAGAACATCGTTTTACCGGTAAGTCATTTTTGGTAGGGAGCGCAGATTTGCGGTATAGTTTTCCGAAATTTAAAATTGGGCTATTGCCTTTTCAAATTGGAATATATGGCGGTGCAGACCTAGGAAGGGTTTGGTTGCCCGATTCCGATTCAGAAAAATGGCACAATTCGCGAGGAGGTGGCTTTTGGATTAACGGTTCCGGTGGTTTGAATGCAAACCTCAGTCTATTTAATTCTACTGAAGGCACCCGTCTTACTTTTGGGCTTGGCTTTGATTTTTAGCCATATTTCAAAAAAAATGTGGGAAACACAAATAAATCTATCTATGTTTCCCACACTTAGTTTTATATTTAGTTTATGCCCCTGGGTGGGTCTCGCCAGCTTTCATTGTCCAAGCGTCTAGCATCCAACTTACTTTTTCGATGTGGCCTATAAAGCCACCAATCAAATCAATAGTACCTTCATCGCCAGCGGCATCAGCTTTTTCAACAACGGTACGCATTTGTTTTAGTAATTTCCCGTGATCATCCAGAAGAATTTCAACCATCTTTATATCTTTTGTGTCAGAAGGAGATTCTTTAATGTTACTCATTTTCAAATAGTCGGTAAAGTTGCTGGTAGGTTGAAAACGTAGTGTCAATATTCTTTCTGCAATTTCATCAATTTTCAACTTTGCATCGTCGTACATTTCTTCAAACTTGATGTGAAGATCAAAGAAATTATGCCCAATTACATTCCAGTGAAAATTTCTGAGTTTTTGGTAGTACAAATGGTAATCTGCGAGTAGTACATTTAGTTCTTTTGCAGTTGTGGTAGTTTTCTTTTTATCGAGGTTTAAGTAGCTCATTATATTGTTTTTTAAGGTTTCCCTCAAAGATAATTAACCTGTTTATAGCATTCAATTTTAAAAGATAGTTTAGCCTTTTTTTAACTCAGATAGGTGCCTAGTCACCTCATGTTTAATAGGAAAAATAGGCGTACTAATTTTTTGTAGGAAAAAATGACGTTTTTCTTACGTTTTAATGACTTTGCTATGGCTTTGGTATGGCTTTGCTATGGCTTTGGTATGACTTATATACGGGTGATCCTAGAGTTTGACCCGTCCTTGACCCGTCCTAATAACTATACAGGTTAAAGTGAATCCTGTACGTCGTGGATATAGGTTGACAACATTAAGAGTGGCGGTTATTTTGAAGACTTTTTATTTTCAGTATTACCATTCTCAGCTCGGTTAGGCGGTTTTGGCAATTTGGTATCTTTTTTAATTTCGTCCTTATCCTTTTCCACCTCGCCATATTGGTTGTGGTCACGCTTTTTTCCGAATCCGTCAGTTGTATTTCCCATTAGTATATTTTTCTTTAAAAATACAAAAGATTTTGCGGTGGCAGCAAGTATTTGATAAGTATTTCAATCATTCCAAACAGCCTCTTTAAATTCAAAATTGTACCTTTCTAGCCTTAAAAAACTAAATATGCAATCACTATTAGCTGTTGCGATAAAAGCCGCTTTAAAGGCTGGTATCGAAATCCTAAAAGTCTATAACACTAACTTTGATGTGGAGCACAAAAGCGATGACTCCCCGCTAACCCAGGCCGATAAAAATGCAAATGAAGTAATAAACGGTTTTTTAAAGCATACCCAAATACCCATTATAAGCGAAGAAAATCGGCAGTTGGATTATTCCAAAAGGAAAGAATGGAACCGTTGCTGGATTGTAGACCCATTAGACGGCACCAAGGAATTTATAAAGCGAAATGGGGAGTTTACGGTAAACATTGCTTTGGTTGAAAACGGTAATCCCGTACTTGGGGTAATTTACGTTCCCGTTTCAAAAGAACTTTATTTTACTTCTGCGGATGGGAAGGCTTCAAAAAAAATAACTGTTTTTTCAGAAGAAGATTCGATTGATGAAATTTTTGAAAATGCCAAAACCATCCGTCCAAGCATAGCCTCTTCCGAAGTTAAAATTGTAGGCAGTCGTTCGCATTTAAATGAAGAAACTAAAAATTATATAGCAACAATAGAAAAAGAAAATAAAGTTGAAATAGTTTCCAAGGGAAGCTCCCTGAAATTTTGTTTGGTAGCTGAAGGGCTTGCACAGCTTTATCCCCGGTTTGCCCCAACTATGGAATGGGATACGGCTGCGGGACAAGCAATCTGTAATGCTGTTGGAGTATCAGTGATTGACCAATCTACCGAAAAACCCATGAAGTACAATAAACCCAATTTGCTAAACAATTACTTTTTGGTAGAAGTGTAAGATGAAAGACCAATCCCGAAAAAGACACATAGCCAAAACCATCACATGGCGTATGGTTGGTACACTGGACACTATATTGTTGTCTTGGCTCATTACCGGAAATCCGCTGACTGGACTCAAAATTGGGTTTGCGGAGGTAATAACCAAAATGATACTCTACTATCTCCACGAACGGGTTTGGTTTAGCATTAACCTTTCAGAAAAAGGCATTATACGCGAAAGTCGCAAACGCCATGTTATAAAAACCTTTACGTGGCGCGGGGTAGGAACGCTGGATACGATGTTGCTTTCTTGGTTAATTACAGGCAATCCTTTAACAGGAGTTAAGATTGGTCTTTCGGAACTTTTGACAAAAATGTTTTTATATTATCTTCACGAACGTGTTTGGTATCGTACCAATTATGGGTTGCCAAATAGAAAATAGATTTTTATGGAAAAAAACATTGTTCCCCATAATTTTAGTATCGCGCAACCGCAACGAAGTGATTTAAAAAAGCACAACCCCTTGTTGATTTGGTTTACCGGGCTTTCCGGCTCCGGAAAATCAACAATTGCAAACACCCTTGAAAAAGCTTTATTTGAAAAAGGGGTGCATACGTATTTATTGGACGGCGATAATGTACGAAAGGGTTTGAACAGCAATCTTAGTTTTTCCCCAGAAGACCGAACCGAAAACATCCGCCGGATTGCTGAAGTAGCCAACTTAATGATAGACGCTGGTTTGGTAGTTTTGGCCTCTTTCGTTTCACCTTATAGGGATGACCGCGAAAATGTAAAGCGTATTGTGGGTTATGAAAACTTCGTGGAGGTATTTGTTAACACCCCGATAGAGGAATGTGAACGTAGGGATGTAAAAGGGTTATATGAAAAAGCGAGGACTGGTGAAATCAAGAATTTTACTGGTGTAAACGCACCCTATGAAACCCCCATGGCTCCAGATGTGGAAATAAATACAATTGTGATTTCTGTAGAAGAAGCGGTGGCGATGATTATGAAATTTATTGCAAAAAAAATATAAAGGGAATCGTTAATTCGGGATTCGGGATTCGTTAATTCGGGATTCGGGATTCGGGATTCGTTAATTCGGGATTCGGGATTCGGGATTCGTTAATTCGGGATTCGGGATTCGTTAATTAGGAATTTGGGATTTGGATTTTGGATTTTGGATTTTGGAATTTGGAATTTGGAATTTGGGATTTGGGGTTTGTTTTGAATTAGAGTGATAGCATTATAAACGATGGACTATGGCAGAAAATTTTGAAAAGCTGCATTGTTGGCAAGCTTGTTATGATTTGAAAACTTATATTTTGGAAAAGTTGCCAAAAACTGAAAAATTTGAGTTGTATTCATACATTTTGCGTGCTTCACGTTCTTCAACTGCAAATATAGCTGAAGGCTGGGGGAGGTATCATTACAAAGAGAATATCAATTTTTTACGTTTTTCAAGAGGTTCGGTTGCTGAAATTTTGGATCATTGCATTCAAGCAAAAGATTGTGATTATATAAACTTGGAAACTTTAAATGAAATTCGTTCAAAAACTGAAAAATGCATACAATTGATAAATGGATATATCAGGTATCTTCAAAATAGGAATGATGAAAAATGAACAAACTCCCAAACTGAGAAACTCGAATTGACAAATTAACGAATCCCAAATTAACGAGTTAACAAACAAAATATGAGCAAGTACTATCTAAACTATCTTGACGAACTGGAATCTGAAGCCATTTATATTCTTCGGGAAGTCTGGGCACAGTTTCAAAATCCCGTGATATTATTTTCAGGCGGAAAGGACTCTATTCTTGTGACTTATTTGGCAAAGAAGGCATTTTACCCTTCAAAGATTCCATTTCCGTTGTTGCACGTGGATACAGGGCACAATTTCCACGAAACCATTCAGTTTAGGGATGATTTAATAAAGGAATTGGGAGTGCAATTGATTGTTGGCTCCGTTCAAGAATCTATTGATGCAGGGAGGGTTGCCGAGGAAAAGGGAAAAAATGCAACACGCAACGCGCTTCAAATTACAACTTTGCTCGATGCCATAGAAAGCAACAAAATAGATTGCGCCATTGGCGGCGGTAGGCGCGATGAGGAGAAAGCCCGTGCCAAGGAACGTTTCTTTTCTCACCGTGACGATTTCGGGCAATGGGACCCAAAGAACCAACGGCCGGAGCTCTGGAATTTACTTAACGGAAAACATTTTCAAGGTGAGCATTTCCGTGCATTTCCTATAAGCAATTGGACCGAAATGGATGTTTGGAACTATATAAAACGTGAGAATATAAAAATTCCTTCTTTGTATTTGGCGCATCAACGCGAGGTGGTTTGGCGAAATGATTCGTGGATTCCTGTATCTAAACATATAAAGTTGGAAGACAACGAAAAAATTGAAACGAAGAAAATTCGCTTTAGAACTCTGGGAGATATTACAATCACTGGCGGAATTGAGTCTGAAGCAGATACTTTGGAAAAAATTGTTGCAGAAGTAGCAGCAATGAAGCAAACTGAGCGTGGCAACCGAAGTGATGATAAGCGTAGCGAGACGGCTATGGAGGACAGGAAGCGGCAGGGTTATTTTTAGCTGTAGGCTGTAGGCTTTAGGCTTTAGGCTGTAGGCCATAAGCTATATGCGATTTAATAAAGTGAAAATTAAGAATGTTCAAAAGGAGTAAATAAAATAAAATTAGGTTGCAAAGACGTAAACTTAATATAAAAGATAACAAGCAAAGGACTCAAAGCCTAAAGCCTATAGCTTAGGGCTTAAAGCATTAATTTATGAGGGATTTTAGGAAATATGATGTTTGGGTTTTAAGTCACGAGCTTGTTTTGGAAGTTTATAAAATTACTTCTGGGTTTCCTGATTCGGAAAAGTTTCAATTAACAACGCAAATGCAAAGGGCTGCATATTCTATTCCTTCTAATTTTTGTGAAGGTTGCGGAAGGGATTCAGACAAGGATTTCAATAGATTTGTACAGATAGCATTAGGATCTGCCCATGAACTGGAATATTTTTTCATTCTGGCAAAAGACTTGTCCATTATTTCTACTGAATCTGAAGAAAAACTTTCAAAGTCAATAAATGATATTAAGAGAAAACTTTATAATTTAAGTAAAAAGTTAAAAAAGTAAAATAGCCTAAAGCCTATAGCTTACGGCCTAAAGCATTATAATGGAAATAGACAAAAACCAATTATTAAGATTCACCACGGCAGGAAGTGTGGATGATGGCAAAAGCACATTGATAGGAAGATTGTTATATGACAGCAAGGCAATTTTTGAAGACCAACTGGAAGCTATAGAAAATACCAGTCGTAAAAAAGGCCACGAGGGTGTTGACCTTGCTTTGTTTACAGATGGACTTCGCGATGAGCGGGAGCAGGGGATAACCATTGATGTTGCATACAGATATTTCACCACCCCAAAACGAAAATTCATTATTGCGGATACTCCGGGGCATATTCAATATACACGAAATATGGTTACGGGTGCTTCCACGGCAAATGCAGCATTGATATTGATTGATGCGCGCCATGGTGTAATAGAACAGACCAAGCGCCACGCTTTTATCGCTTCCCTCTTGCAGATTCCACATATTATCGTTTGTATCAATAAAATGGATTTAGTGGATTATTCAGAAGAAGTATATGAAAACATCGTCAACCAGTTTGAGGAGTTTTCCTCAAAATTATATGTAAAGGATATCCAGTTTCTTCCTATTAGCGCTTTAAATGGTGATAATGTGGTAAACCGTTCCACTAAAATGGATTGGTATAAAGGTGCTCCATTGTTATATACTTTAGAAACCATGCACATTAGTAGCGACATCAATAAAATTGATGCTCGGTTTCCGGTACAAACAGTTTTACGCCCACAACGGGAAGGTTTTATAGATTACCGAGGGTATGCGGGCCGTGTGGCCAGTGGAATCTTTAGGCCTGGTGACGATGTAGTAGTATTGCCTTCCGGCTTTACTTCCAAAATTAAAAGTATTGACACTATGGACGGCACTTTGGAAGAAGTATTTGCACCTATGTCTGTCGCTATTACCTTGGAAGACGACATAGACATCAGCCGTGGCGATATGATTGTTAAGGAAAATAATCAACCAAAAGCATTACAGGAATTTGACGCTATGCTTTGTTGGTTTAACAATTCACCAGCAAGACCTCGCGCGAAATATACTATTGTCCATACTTCCAACGAGCAAAAAGCCATGATAAAAGAGGTGGTGTATAAAATTGACATAAACACTTACGCTCGCGAAGAAGAGGACAAGGAATTAAAAATGAACGACATTGCCCGAATCAGCATTCGGACAACAAGACCATTAATGGTTGATGAATACCGCGATAACCGAATTACGGGTAGTTTTGTTTTAATTGACGATGCTACACATGAGACTGTTGCTGCGGGGATGATTGTATAAATTGGCTATAAGCTATAAGCATTAGGCTTTAAGCATTAGGATTAATGACTTACGACACAGAAATTCACATACTTATTTATTCACCAGCTAAGCCTCATTTCTTAATAACTTTATAAATTCCCATTTGTCCTTCCGATACTACCTTCATAAAGTAATGTCCGGCCGATAAGTTAGATACATTTACTTGTGCCTTTGTTGACCCAATGTCCTGTTTCAATACTTCTTGGCCCATTACATTGTAAATAACCACATTTTGAATTTCTTTGTATGCGGCCAGCTGCAATACTTCTTTTATAGGATTTGGATGAAATGTAAATCCATCAATTGCATAATCCGCCGTTCCCAATACATCGGTCTGAAACGTATACGGCCCAGCCCAGCTACTGCTTCCGGTTCCCCCGCAATCGGATTGTACGTAATAGTCATAGGATGTATCTGGACTTAAACCTTCCAATAGATATGGTTTTTCCTCCACTACTATTGTAGTTCCTGTTCCTTGGGTAAAACCGGCGATGCCCCATTCTAAATTCCAAGTAGTTGCAGTACCGTTTTCGGTCCAATCCAAAATAGCGGAAGTCAATTGAATATCTATTGCTGTTTGGTCAGTAGGAGTGGTACAGGGATCAGTTCCCCATGAAATTAAAGCATAGCCGCTATGGCCCGAGCCAGGTTCGCTGCCAATTCCATTTCCGCCGCCACCGCCACCGCCATAGGCACTGCCATTGGCAGCAGGGTCGGTAACATTACAAGATGAATCAACAAAACCAGCGCCCTTTCCTCCATTACCCCCGGGAATTCCGCCACTGTCACCACCACTTCCTCCAGGTGTTTGGCAATTTCCAGCCCAGGGAATGGTATCGCCGCCATTGGCACCATCGCCATCAGACCCAGCGGCACCGCCACCGCCACCGCCAAAATAAGTCCAATAACCACCGCCACCCGTACCACCGGTGTAGTTTAATGTACCTCCAGAACCAACGCCTCCGGCTCCGCCACCACCAAGATCAGGATTGGCAACCCATGTTCCCGGCTCACCGCCAGTTGCTTCTATAAATGCTCCAACACTAGTTGTTTCCCCAGCTGTACCACTTTCGCCACCGGCGCCAATAGTAACTGGTATTACATCAGCAGGAACCACGGTAAAAGTACCCATGGCATAACCCCCGCCGCCTCCGCCGCCTGATCCGTTTGTCCCGCCGCCTCCGCCGCCGCCGATTACTTCAATAGTTATGGATGTTACCCCAGGAGGAACAGTGAAATCGCCTGAAGCCGTAAATTCTTGTGAGCCGGATTGCGCCCAAACAAATGGGACGGAAAATGCAATGGTAAGTAAAGTAAAAATCTTTTTCATAGTATATGTTTTAGAATCATTCAACAATTTATATAAAATTCAGATAAATTCTTACAAATAGGGATAAAATTGGATTCGTTAATTTGGGATTTGGGATTAGGGATTTGTTTATTTGGGATTTGTTAATTTGGGATTCGGGATTTGTTAATTTTGGATTTGGTGATTGTTATATTTAATACTTAAGGTCCAACTTCTCATATGCCTTATATTTTCTAGTTTGTCTTTTTTAAGAAAATGCAGGCTGAAAAACTGGACCTTTTTTGCTTTTTTTTAATTTGCAGTAGCTATAATGCTTAGCGTATTAAAAGAGCGGTCTTCCAATGGATATTGAACACCATTAATTTCTTGAGCAAATTGAATTGCCAACAAGAATAATGATACTCCTGTACCCGTAGGTACTCCCGTAGGTGTTAAGGTAACTGCGCTTTCAGTTAAGTTAACAGGGAGTGTTGTAATGGGACTTTCCGATATATTGATATTGCCTGTGGCAAAATCAATTTTTAGAAATGCACCCATTAAATTTAAATGGGTTGCGGCATTGGGGAAAGTAAGATCTTTGGCAGGTTGTAATTCCGGAATCTGGATTTCACCAGTAACCACATCCAATGTAAAAGCAGTCTTAAGCATTTGGAATGCCGGAGCTTCGATGTTGAAGTCAAATCCGTTCAGTTTAGCTAAACCTTCGGGGGTTTGAATACCGATTTCAACTCGTCGTTTACCACGATCGGAAATTCCGTCCAAATTCTTAATTTGAGTAAGAACCTTCGTGAGCCTTGCCACAACGGTTCCGTCTTTAGCTGACAGGGACATTCCTGCCGCTGCTTTTCGTAAATACTTGCCTGCGGTGGCACAATGGCCAAATTCAGACATGTTTTCACGGGTTCTTACGAAGCGAGCTTCGTTGAGGATACGGTCTTTGTCCACACCGCCCTTCATGCGGACTGCGTATCCTTTCTTCAGTTTGTAAAAATTGATGTCCTCAAGGGAACCTACAATTTTTAATGGGCCTTTTTGTTTTGCCATAGAGCAAGAGTACGATGCTTTTGAAAGTCTTGCAAATACTGGTTTTTCAGAACATTGTAGATTTCTTTTTTGGAATAGTTTTTAATATAATTTGGGGGTTTCACGTTGAAATTTTCGTTCTTATTTAAATGCTGTCGTAGCGAAGATTCTATTTCATTTCACTCTAATAATCCTAGATTTTGAAGGAATCTTTTTAATTTCCTTACTATTTGTTAATCGTGTTAAATCTATCATTTTTCTTTTAATCCACTTTATATCTTTTTTTCTACAGTAGGCTAGGTGCGGTAAAGTGCAAGCATGGTGGGGGTATAGTGCAAGTACCATGGGCCTACGGTGCTAGGAGGGGTTGATTATCCAAGGCCCTGTTTATAATCAATAATGTAATAAACATTTTTTTGTGTTGTGATGTTTTGTTTACTATATTGGTACTAAGTGTTTTGTTGATAACTCTGTTGATAATGTGATGGAATAAACGCCCTATTAGCCAGCAGAATTTAATAATATTGTATTAGACATTAGTCTATTTTTTTAACCAAATATTAATCTTTAACCTTTTATTATGAAAAAGTTACGCGGTAGTTGCTCCGCGGAAGGTTGAAAATTAAAGTTATAAAAGCTTTGATTTGATACAGAGAAAATAACCTTTCTCACTTCCAAAGGAGTAGGAGGTATTTTATTGTATTAAATTTAAAAGCTATGATAAGACAATGTATTTATGCCAAGGATTTGGCAGTACTTACCGGAAAGACAAAGGAAACCTGCAACGGTATCCTACGAAAAATCAGAAAGATTAAAAAGAAGAAGAAAAATAGTCCCATTACCGTGTATGAGGCTGCAGAATATTTAGAAATTGATGTGGAAATAATTCAAGATGTAGTGCGGCAGATGGATTATCCGTTATCTAAAAGAGAAGCATCGTGAGAGAGGCTAAATTATTCCAAGGATTGTCATTATTATCGTATATGGTTGCAGTCGATATGCCTCGTACTTTATATAATTCTTTTCCGATAATTAAAGAGTAACTTGATTTAATAAGTTTGATTATTACATTTTCCGAGTGAATAATTTTAAAAATTATAATTTTATATTTCTTCTTTACTTTTCAAGATCGGGAAGTACTTATTTCTCCAAAGTTCTGGCAGAAAATTGTAAGGATTYAAYYAKYYTWSMWGMANSWAATTATTTTAGAATTATTTTATCACATTACAAAATTTATAAAAAATTTGATCCCAAGAATTTAACCCATTTAATACTTGAAGATCCAAAATTTAAGTTTTTTGAGGTATCAAGAGAAAACTTAATGACCGCCTTAAGATTATGCAATAACCATTTGGAAGCAATTATGGCAGTTACATCGTTAATTTTGGAGAATAGGAAGCGTTCTGACTATAAAAATGTTCTAATCAAGGATGGGGGTTTGGTAGATTTTGTAGGGGAAATTCGATCGTTGTTTCCAAATCCCAAGATTTTATTTATTCAAAGAGATCCGCGGGGTTGTATCAATTCTTTACTTCATTCCCCGAAAATTTTTTTAAAAGGGAATTCAAGTATGGGTTGGAATGATATTGAAATGTGCTGTAGCAATTATATGTCCTACTTAAAAAAAATAAATAAACTCGAAACTTGTTCTATTTATAATGTTACCTATGAATCCTTGCTAAGAAATGAAATACAAGCTACAAAGAGAGCGCTTGTTTATATAACTCTTGAGGCATCAATTGAGAAGGTGGCGGTAGCGAAGAATTTTATATTGCAGAAAGAAAATATAGCTCATAGAAATGTATTTGAGCGCGCCAAGAAAAATAGAGCTTACGCATGGAAACATGAATTGGAAGATTGGGAAATTAAATATATTGAATTTCGGTTAAGCAAATTTATCCCACTTGCTTTGTGCCTTAACAATAATTCCAATCTGAATTTAGCGTGTTTGAAAGCGGCCAGTAACCATCTTATTGGAGCTACCAGATTGAATTTATATAGGGTGGAACGTTATCTTTTAAAGGGAAACTTTAATTTACTCTTATTAAAACTTCAACTAAAAATGGGATTTTAAAAATTGAAAAAGGTGAATCTCTTTATTGTAGGGGCTATGCGATGTGGTACGACTTCTTTTTCGGAGATGTTAAATTCACATCAAGACATCTATGGGCCGCCTATAAAGGAGCCACATTATTTTTCCGATCCTCTTCCTAAGGAATTTTTAGATCGATCGCGTTTTTTTACGATTTCTGGCTATTTTAAAAACACCTTCCCCAAGCCTTTACACAGTGCTCAAATATTTGAACCAGAACTTTACAGTAAATTGTATTCGCTAGCCACTCATCAAAAGTATTTAGTAGATGCCAGTACATCGTATTTGCATGAACCAAATTCCGCGAAAAGAATAAAAGAATACAATCCCTCGGCAAAAATTATAATATTGACACGAGATCCCTTGGAGCGGGCTTTTTCTCATTACACTATGAACTTGGGGCTTGGGAGGGAACGTAAATCATTTACCGCTGTTATGAAAAGGGAACTTGAGTTATATAAACAAGGAAAATTACCGTGGTACAGTTATTTGAATATGAGTTGTTACCAAAAACCGATACAGATTTATAAGAACTTTTTTAGGGACGTTTTAGTAATTTCCTTAGAAGGCCTGACGGAAAATACCGCTAAAGAGTTGGAGAAAGTAGCGCAATTTTTAGCTATTTCAAGATTTCCCTTTTTTTCCTTTCCTCATCTGAATGAAGGAAGATCCTTTAAAAGCCAAAAAATATTTTATTTACTGAAGAAACTTGGTTTGAAAGATTGGTTCTCCCGATACATAGATCCTAAAATCAAAAAACAGATTATTCGCCGGGTAAGTAGTAAAACAAAAACACCGATGTATTTGTTGGCAAAGCTTCGTAGTGAGCTGGAAGAAGTTAGCCGGCACAAAAACAAAAAGACGCTTAATCCTCAGAATAGAACTAAAAAATCCCCAAATCTCAAAGGAGGAACAGGTGCATCCCAATAATTATTGGGGCGAATATCCATGCCAGCCCTCTAACGAAAAAGAGAAAACATATTATTTATTCACATTTAGAATTATTTAAAACTGAAAGTATCTGCACTTTCATCCTAGTTTCTTTACCTTTGCCCGATATTTTCCCCAATTTTTGAATGCTACCCAATCATTTTTTGAATACTCTTTAAAGATGAAGGGTCTTTTTTTATTGCGTCATTAAAGAGGTGTTGTTAATATAATGAGAGTAAACACTTAAAAATAACATATTAAATATTCTAGAAATTTATAAATAATGAAGCAACTAAAACTTGCTGTTTTGCTTTCATATCTGAATATAGGAATTACAATCGTAGTGGGTATAATGCTTACCCCCTATGTAATTAGAATGCTCGGTGATGAAGAATACGGCCTATATAGTTTAATTGGTGCTTTTGTAGGCTATTTATCCGTTTTGGATTTAGGATTGAACAATGCAATAATTAGATATACGGCTTTTTACAGAGCAAATAAGGATAAAAAAGGAGAGGAAAACTTTCTTGCTATAAGCTTCATAATATATATTGTAATTGGAATTTTAATAGCAATTCTAGGTGGTGTATTATATTGGAATGTTGAAAATTTATTCGGGGATACCTTAACCCTTATACAGCTGGGTAAGGCAAAATTGATGTTGCTTATTTTAATTTTAAACATTGCCTTTACATTACCGGGTGCGGCAATTACAGGAATTTGTACTGGCTATGAAGCATTTATCTTTCCTAGGGTGATAAGTATCTTAAAGTATATGGTACGTGCCGTGTTGGTTGTTGTGATATTATATTACGGGGCTGATGCTTTGGGCATAGTGATTCTTGATTCTGTTATGAATTTTTTATTTATAGCGGCTTCTCTTTATTATGTACTTGTAAAATTAAAAGTTAGCATTAAGCTTCATCAGTTTGAATGGAATTATTTAAAGGAAATATTCAGCTACTCCATTTGGATTTTCATCTTTGGTTTGGTGTACCAATTTCAATGGCGCACAGGTCAGGTTATTTTGGGTACTACCACAACTACGGTAACTGTGGCTGTATTTGCTGTGGGAGTTATGTTGGGTATTTATTTTACAACTTTTGGAAATGTAATTAATAGGTTATTATTGCCCAATGCAGTTAAACATATTCAAGAAAATGCCAGCTCTGAATTTCTGACACAACAAATGATACGCGTAGGGCGTCCTTCGTTAATGATCTTACTATTTTTATTGGGAGGATTCATATTGATAGGAAATGAATTTATATTGCTTTGGGTAGGCAGAACGTATAATGATGCTTGGCTAATAGCCTTATTAATAATGATCGTTTATATAATGCCTATATCGCAGGGGTATGCCCATGCTATTTTAGAAGCTAAAAAATTACTTCGCTTTAAAACGCTGTCTTTCCTAATCAGCACTATTATAGGGCTGATTTTGGGCGGCATACTATCATATAACTACGGTGCTTTGGGGATGATTTGGGGCTTATTTGTACCCTTATTCCTTTTGCAATGGATTGTTATGAATATATTTTATAAAATTAAAATCGAAATGAATGTTAAACTATTCTTTAATCATTCAGTATTTATCTTTGCAGCTTTTTTTTTCAGCTTAGTCCTCTGCTTTTTTGTTTTTAAACTTTTTGGTGGTGGTTGGATAAGTCTTTTGGTTAAAGGTTTGATTTATGCTGTCGTCTATATGGTTATTATTTGGTTTGTCTCAAATAAGGAAGAAAAGCAACTTGTATTGAACAAATTAAAATAAAATGAAAAGTATTGTACATAGCATAGATGAACTTAAAATGGGAGGTGCACAAACCCATTTAATTACTATAATAGAAGAACTAATTGCTCAGCATCATCACGATAAACATTATATCTTAGTTCTTTTTGGCAATAACGAATTTCATCCTGAGACTAGCAGGCTTAAAGTTGATGTTATTGAACTTCATTTGGAAATGTACTTTAATAATAATGAATTCCTAAAGGCCTACAGTATTGTAAAAGATAAACTAGCTTTTCTCAAACCGGATGTTGTTGAAACACATTTAACATGGTCTCGGTTACTTGTAAACACCGCAGCATTTAGATTMMMMRKRAAKRGRCGMMYNTGGCTTCGAACACGGAGACATTTATATGAATTCTTTAAAAATGCGGCTAGCTAATTTTTTTACCCAATTTTTCTTTAATAAAATTATAGTCTGTAGCGATGAACTTAAAGAATGGGTTGTTAAAACTCACAAAATAAAATCTTCAAAACTTAAAGTGATGTATAATTGTGTAGACTTGTCAAAGTTTAAGCCTATACAAAATAAAAGATTGGTTATATATTTAGAAATAAGTACTACGCTCCCAAAATATACATTTATTACCGTTGGTTCTATGGGTGAAGGTGTCAATAAACGCATAGATATAAGCATTAAAGCAATTAAAGTACTAAGAGATAAGGGTCTGGATGTAGGTATGGTAATATGTGGTGATGGAAAAAATCGAAATAAATTGGAGCAGCTGAGTGAAGATTTAGACATTAGTAATTCCATTTTAATTTTAGGAAATAGAAAGGATGTTCATAACATTATGCCACATTGTTATGCATATATACACAGCGCTCCTTATGAGCCCTTTGGCATCGTGTGTATTGAAGCTATGGCAAGTGGATTGCCCGTTATTATACCAAATTCAGGAGGAATTCAAAAAATTATTACAGACAAAAAAGAAGGATTTATTTATCAATCGCTAAGTGAACAGGCTTTAGCTGCAAAAGTTGAGCTGTTAATAGCTAGTGATTACAGTAAATTCGCGACGAATGCACTTATAAAAGTTCAAGAATATGGCGTGACCCCCTACGTTAAAACTTTATATTCGCTTTATGAATAAAAAAATCCTCATAATAACTCCCTTTTTTGCACCAGAGTCCCATGCTGCTGTTTTTAGGGCACATAAACTTGTGAAGTATTTAAAAAAGGAAGGATGGGAGCCCATTGTTTTAACAGTAGATACCAATTATACCTATAACGAAGATCCTGCTCTTTTCAATGAACTGGAAGGAATTCCAATTCATCGCACCAAATACATTGAGCCAAGTTTAAGAGGCATATATATGTGGCTCACAGGAAAAGATAGAACTTATAAAACACTTAAAAGCAAAGGACATTATCAGGCTAGTAACACTAATGATTCAGAATATAATGGGAATAATAAAAAACAATCGCTTTTCAGCCGGGTTTATACTTTTTTACTGGAGCATTATTTAAAAAAACCTGACCGGTTTTGGACTTGGAAAAGATCTGCTATTAAAAAAGCAAAACAGCTTATAAAAGAGGAAAACATCCAGTATGTGTATACAACTTGTTTACCTTTTACAACCAATCAAATAGGCATAGCCTTAAAAAAAGCAACTGACGTGAAATGGGTGGCAGATTTTAGAGATCCTATTACTTACGCTAAAAGAATGTATTCCGAAGTTTTTAAAGTATATAAACTACAGAAAGAAATCCAAGATAATACCTTTAAGTATGCTGATCATATAACTGTTTTATCATCAGCCTATGAGTTGATTTTTAACGACCAATACGAGGGAAAGTATAATCACAAAATCACTTTTATCCCAACAGGTTTAGATGATGAATATTTACCTACTGAAAGTAAGGAAGAAAATAATGAGATCATTTTTGTAGGAGAGTATCTAAAGGAATACGAAGGATATTTTTTCAAAATTTACAAAGAAGCGATTAAGAATATTATGAATGCCCCAAAGATTAAAATAATAGGTAATCTTAACATAAATAAAGCACAAGCATTTCCCTATGTAAAAAAAAATAAACTAGAGAGTAATATTATTTTTCACGATCATATGCCACAGAATAGACTATATGAATTAATTGTAAAATCTAAATATACTTTAATACTTAGCGGCACATCAGCTCATTGGTGGAATAATTTTGCAAAGCTGGTAGATTATATTGCACTAAAAAAAAGAGTTATAGCTCTGGTTCCCGAAATAAGCGAAGCTAAAAACGAATTGGAAAAAGCTAACCTAGGAATTTTCCTGGGTGAAGATGATTTTAAAAATATTGAAATATTGAAACAAACATTTGCACAAAATAATTTTAATAAAAATATAAATTTTGAATATTGTAAAAGGTATTTAGCTTCCTCTCAAACAAAATCATTYATTAAAGTTTTTAATAGTCTATAATGCAAGGCTTTTCCATCATTATCCCTACCCTCAATCGTACAGATTATCTTTTAAACACTTTAAAAGATTTAATTGTTCAGGATTACAATAAGGATTTTGAAATTCTTATCATTGATCAATCTGTTAAGGAAGATATGGCCGTTATAGCAGTTTCAAAAAAACATGAGTATATAAAATACCATCATATCACTCATTTCAAAGGGCTGCCCGAAGCACGAAATTATGGAGCGAAGTTGGCCAAATATGAATATTTACTGTTTGTGGATGATGATATTTCCTGTAGTAACCAGCTTTTAAAGGAACATTTTAAAAGTCTTATATTAGATAATGTTGCAGTTTGTGCGGGGGGAATAACTGAAAAAAACAAACCCAATACAGATTGCAATACCGGTTATTTTTCATTTTTAACAGCAACGCCTGAAAGAGGTTTTCATCAAAAGGAAAAAAGAGAGGTCTATCATGCCGGGGGTGGTAATTTCTCCGTCAAAAAAGCTGTTTATTTTGAAGTTGGCGGTATTGACGAACAATTAACCAAAGGCGCGGCCTTGTATGAAGAAACAGATTTTTGTTTACGGGTCCAAAAAGCAGGGTATAAAATTTGGTTTAATTATAACGCGCACGTTTTTCATTTAGCCGCTGAAACCGGGGGGTGCCGTGTCCCCGAAATTGATAAATATATTTTTTCTCTCGCTCGGAATAGAAGTCTAATTATAAAACGCCACTTGCCCTGGTTTTATCAAATCACAGCGAAGCTATATCTTTTAAAACTTGTATTGTCTTATTTAAGAGTTTATAAGTCAAAATCTATTTGGAGCGCTTATCTAAAAGGTAAACGGGAAGGGCAATTGCTTCACGCTACAACAATAAAAAATGCGCAACTTTGAACGCTAAACTATTAATAATTTCCTATGATTTCCCGCCTTCCACAGGAGGCATAGCCCGGCTCTGCCATGAAATTATCTTAAACATTAAAAATAGTTATGATACTGTTGAGGTGCTTACCATAGAAAAAAATCACGTTTCCCAACCTTATGGTGACAACTCGGGGATTAAAATCCATTACCTGTCCCGAAAAAGAATTTTATCTGAACTTAAGGCATTTCAATTTTTAAGAAAATGGAAGCATAAAAAACAAACAGATGTTATTTGTGGTACTTGGCATCCCGACGCGGCACTCGCTCTTTTTGCAGGATTTAAAAATGTATATACCTTAGCCCACGGCGCAGAACTTTTATCTGGGAAGAGCACTTTTAGAAAACACCTATGGTTACCCGTATATGCTAAATGGGTTTTAGGCAAATCAAGGAAAGTAATCGCAAATAGTAATTATACCAAAAATCTGGTACACCAAATTAATCCCGCAGCTAAAGCAGTAGACTTGCCACTGGGAGTGAATACTGATTATTTTAAACCTTTAAAGGTAAAAAAGGATATTGATAAGTTGAGGATTTGCACTGTTTCTAGGATTTTACAGTTCAAAGGGCACGATTTTATTTTGGAAACCTTGTGCCAACTTCCAAAGCAATATCGTGAAAA
Source organism: Aequorivita sp. (assembly GCA_002733915.1). Taxonomy (GTDB): domain Bacteria; phylum Bacteroidota; class Bacteroidia; order Flavobacteriales; family Flavobacteriaceae; genus Aequorivita. Next base: position 2,172 of record NVXN01000003.1, on the reverse strand, counting down.
GCTGGAATGGCATATTGCAGGTATTGGTCCTTTTTTGGAACCTTTAAAAAAACTAGTGCAAAATAGTGTCATCGCTCCTCAGGTTCATTTTCATGGATTTGTACAAGATTCAGATTTACCAGCCTTTTACAATAGTTCCGATTTATTTATATTGGCTACTCGTCAGGCTCAATATTCAACTCAAGTAGAAGGTTTTGGTTTGGTATTTTTAGAGGCACAATCTTGCGGCATACCTGTTATAGGTACTCACACAGGAGGCATCCCCGATGCAATAGAACCTGAAAACGGGGGTTGGTTGATAGCTCAAGATGATAAAATGGAATTAACCGGCATTATAGCAATATTAATTGAAAATCCCCCTATTTTAAAAGAACAATCGGTGTTGGCAAGACAACGGGTATTACAAAAATGCAGTTGGCAACATTATATAGCTAACTTAAAGCAACTCATGGAATGATTCCTGTAGTAGATTATACAACGGCATATTACGTTGCACTGTGCGTGGTTTTAATCGCGTTCTTTTTACCGCGACTTATGGCCAAATCAATCGATTTTAATGGCCGGATTGCCCTAAATGTTTTTACTATTATAGTATTGGCAATTGCAATTTTGTTTATAGGACTGAGGGATCCGTTAGGTGCCTTTGAATATTTTGGTGATACTAGGGCATATACCCGTACTTTTCAGGAGATCAAATTTGGTAATAGAACCGAATTTACAAAAGATATGGGTTTCTATGTGTATATGAAATTGATTGCTTCCTTTGCATCGGTTCAGTTGTTCTATTTGATAAGCGCATTTATTTATGTGTACTTGCCATATTTGACCTTTAAGAAATGGTTTAGGGAACATGCAATTTATGTGCTTATAGCCTTTGTGGTTTCTATGTCCTTTTGGTCATTTGGAATAAACGGATTGCGAAATGGTTTGGCGAGTTCCATTTTTTTGTTTTCACTCAAGTATTTTGATAAAAAATGGATTATGTATGCCCTCATGCTGTTATCGATCACTTTTCATAAAGCGATGTTATTACCGTTTTTGGCTTTTTTGGGTTCAGGATTTTTTATAAAATCAGAAAGGAAAGCATTGTTGTTTTGGTTGGTTACGATCCCTATCAGCATCTTATTTAGGGGTTTTTTGGAAAATTTAGTGGAATTGATTTTTTCTGGCGATTCCATTATACAGGATAAAAGAGCAGTTATTTATTTTTCCAAAGAAGCGGAAAGTTTAAAATATGAAACCGGGTTTAGGATCGATTTTGTATTGTATAGCGCAGTAGCTATATTTATTGGCTATTGGGCAATTATCAAGAAGGGTTTAGAAAATAAACTTTACAGACAACTGTTCAGAACTTATGTTATTGCGAATGGGATTTGGATATTATTAATTTATGCCCCATATACAAATCGGATTGCATACCTGTCTTGGTTTCTGATGCCCATTATAGTAACAGTACCGTTTATAAGTGAAATAAAGTCCCAAATTTCTAATAATAAACAAAAGTTGATTTATGTAATTTATGGAAGTTTGCTGTTTACCTTAATAATGGAATTAATATGAAAAGAATTGGAGTAATAATTCCTGTTTATAATGGGGAAAAATCCATTGAAAAATCTATTGAATCGTTATTGTCCCAAACCTTTAATGATTGGGTAGCTATAATAGTTAATGATGGTTCCACAGATAACACAAGCAAAATTTTGAATAAATACATGAATGATAATAGGTTCCATATTTGTCATTTTAGCAAAAATAAGGGAAGGCCATATGCTAGGCAGAAAGGCTTAGAGATAGTTAAAGAATTAAACCTAAAATATATGTGTATGCTTGATGCAGATGATTGGTACTATCCTGAAAAATTAGATTATCAATATCAGTTTATGGAGAGTCATCCCAATATTGCTTTGTTGTCATCTGCAATAGGAGTAACCAATAAACAGCAAGAATTATTTAGGGTTATTAAACCCTTTCCCAAAAGACAATATTTTAGATTTAATAACTATCTAAATTATATGGTCATTCCACACGCAAGTTCAATTATTAGGGTTTATGAAATAAATAGTAATTTAAATTATAATTATACTCTTTCGTTTTCTGAAGATCAAGATTTTTTAAGACGTCTGTTAATTAATAAGGATTATGTCTTTGATCCTTTAATTCAATATATCTATA
>NVXN01000011.1 GCA_002733915.1 Aequorivita sp. | reverse complement strand
CGAACTGGACGTAACCGAGACTTGGACCTACACCGCAACCTCGTATACCATCACACAGGATGATATCGATACAGGAAGTGTTACCAACCAAGCTACGGCAACAGGTACTGCTCCTGATCAAAGCACAGTAAGTGATCTCTCTGGATCAACTACTACTACTGATGATGTAACTGTAATTGAGTTGTGCCAAAATCCAGCCATTGCAATCGTTAAAACGGGAATATTTAATGATGAGAACCAAAATGATTGTGCAGACGTTGATGAAACTATTACTTACACTTTCACAGTTACCAACGAAGGTAACGTGAGCTTAAGTAATGTAACCGTAACTGATCCATTAATCGCAACAATCACTGGACCAACTGGTGATACAGATAGCGATGGAGAACTTGACGTTACAGAAACTTGGATATTTACCGGTAATTATACTATTACACAGAACGATATTGATCTTGGGTTAGTGAAGAACCAAGCTACTGCAGAAGGAACAGCTCCCGATGCAACAATGGTGAGCGATCTATCTGACGAGAGCAGTGTTCTTGAAGATGATCCAACAATTGTTGAATTGTGTCAAGATCCAGCTATTGCAATCGTGAAAACTGGAATCTTCAATGATGAGAACCAGAATGACTGTGCAGATGTGGATGAGACTATCAGTTATACGTTCACGGTTACTAATGAAGGCAATGTGAGCTTAAGTTCTGTAGAAGTTATAGATCCATTATTGGGCGGTCCAATAGCAGGACCGGATAGTGGTGACACTGATGGAGACGGAGAACTCGATGTTACTGAAATTTGGATTTACACAGGCAGCTATTCAATTACACAAAATGATATTGATGCTGGAGAAGTAGTTAATCAAGCTACAGCAAAAGCAAATGATCCAATGGATAACCCTGTTTCCGATCTTTCGGATGAAAGCAGTGTTCTTGAAGATGATCCAACAATTGTAGAATTGTGTCAAAACCCTAAAATCGCAATCGTAAAAACTGGAATCTTCAATGATGAAAACCAGAATGATTGTGCTGATGAGGATGAGACTATCAGCTATACTTTCACTGTTACCAATGAAGGCAATGTGAGTTTAAGTAATGTAACTGTAACTGATCCATTAATCGCAACAATCACTGGTCCAACTGGTGATACAGATGGCGATGGAGAACTTGACGTTGCTGAAACTTGGGTATATACAGGAAATTATGCAATTACACAGGTTGATATAGACGCTGGCGAAGTAATTAACCAAGCAACAGCGGAAGGTACTGCTCCTGATGCTACTGTTGTAACAGACCTTTCTGATGAAAGTAGTATACTTGAGGATGATCCTACAGTAATTGATTTGTGCCAAAACCCAGTAATAGCTCTTATTAAAACTGGAGTTGTTAATGATACAAATGGAAATGGTTGTGCAGATGTAGGTGAATCGATTGATTACAGCTTCACAGTATTCAACCTTGGAAATGTTACATTATCAAATATAAACGTAACCGATCCATTGGTAAGTGTAATTGGAGGGCCAATAACATTGGCTCCAGGTACAACAGATGTTACATCCTTTACCGCAAGTTATACCATTACTCAAGCTGACATAGATAATGGATTTGTTGAAAACCAAGCTACCGTAACGGGTAGTGATCCTTCAGGAAATTCAGTAAGTGATCTATCTGATGATAATAGTGAGGTTGAGGATGATCCAACTATTACTGAACTTTGCCAGAACCCTGCAATAGCATTGATAAAAGTGGGAGTTCCAAATGATGAAAATGGTGATGGCTGCGCAGATCTTGGTGAAACTATTCTCTACACCTTCAGTGTTAAGAATACAGGAAATGTTGCATTGACCAACATAATAATAACAGATCCATTAGTGACTGTTGTTGGTGGACCGATTGATTTGATCGCAGGAGAAGAGGATACAACAACCTTTACCGCTGTATATACAATCACTCAAGCTGATGTTGATGCAGGCCTTGTGGAAAACCAAGCTACTGCAGAAGGTATTGCTCCTAACGGGGATGTGGTAACAGATTTGTCTGACAATAATAGTTATACAGAAGATGACCCAACCATAGTAGATATTTGTAACGTAGTTTCAAACCCTTCGATTTCACTTGAGAAAACAGGTGTTTTCAACGATGAAGATGGAAATGGTTCGGCAAATGTTGGAGAAACGATATCATATACATTTACCGTAACCAATACTGGAGATGTGACTTTGTACAATATTGTTATTACGGATCCATTACCCGGTATTGAAATCTTCGGAGGACCAATTGCAGAATTGGAGCCAGGTGAGGTAGACAGTACTACATTTACAGCAACCTATACTATCAACGATCAAGATATAGGAAATGGTGAAGTAGTGAACCAAGCTACCGTAACTGGAGAAGATAGTGAAGGAACTATCGTTGAAGATGAGTCTGATGATCCAACAGATTTAACCAATACCGATAATAACGGTGATGGTGAACCTGATGATCCAACAGTTGTAACACTTCCTTTCGTATTGGATACAACCTTTGAAATATTCAACGGTATTACCCCGAACGGAGATGGACTTAACGATTATTTCCAAATAGTTGGAATTGAGAACTGGCCCAACAATAACGTGAAGATATTCAACCGATGGGGTGTACTCGTCTTTGAAACTGACGGTTACGGCGGCTCAGATGGTAAACAGAATGTGTTCAGGGGTATTTCTGAAGGACGTGTAACAGTTCAACAGAATGAAGAACTGCCTACCGGTACATACTTCTATATTCTTACCTTCCCGGCAGATAACCCTGGTAAGGCCGACTATACAGGATACTTATATATTAACAGATAGAAAAATCAAAAAAATTCCTGGGAGGAAATTCCCTCCCAGGATTAAAAATACATAACTATGAAACACAGTTATCTAACGCTAATAATTTTGATTTTACTTGGCACGTTTTCAAGTAAAGCGCAGCAGGATCCACAGTACACGCAATATATGTACAACACGCAGGTGGTGAACCCTGCATATGCCGGAAATCGTGAAGCCTTAAGTTTTGGTTTGCTATACCGAACCCAATGGGTAAACTTTGGTGACGGCGCCCCGAATACGGGAACTTTCACTGTAAATTCACCCATTGCCAATAATATGGGGCTTGGTCTATCTATTGTGAATGATAGAATTGGACCAGCAGTGGAAACCAATTTTAATATAGATTATTCTTATAGTATCAACACCTCTGAAACCGGTAAAGTATCTTTCGGTCTTAWRRCKGGTCWCRAWWTNNNTTTKKWYSWYRAWWTTAATAAATTAAACATTTTAGATGGTAACGACCCATATTTTCAAGAAAACAATGTAGACAATAAGCTGCAACCACAAATAGGAGCCGGGATATATTATAATACTGAAAAATTTTATGCAGGACTTTCTGTTCCGAATTTTTTGACCACCAAACATTTTGACACGGGCAGTATTGAAAATACGCAAGTTGAAACAACTGCTGCTGAGCGTATGCACTACTTCTTGATTGCAGGATATGTATTTGATATTAGTGACAACTTAAAGTTTAAGCCAGCGACTCTTTTCAAAATGGTAAGTGGTTCGCCTTTACAGGCAGATGTTTCTGCTAACTTCTTGTTATATGATAAGGTTACTCTTGGAGCGGCATATAGATGGAGTGCTGCCATGAGTGGATTGGTTGGTTTTCAAGCTACAGACAATATTTTCATAGGATTTGCCTATGATTATCAAACAACAGATATTGAAGCCTATAGTGATGGTTCTTATGAAGTTATGCTTCGCTTTGAATTATTTAACAGACCAGAACGAGTGCTAACACCAAGATTCTTCTAAAAATAAAGACTATGAATACAATAGTACGTAACATATTTATTATCGCATTGGTGGTCTTTACCACCGGTAACGCCTTTTCACAAAGAAAGGATATTAAAAAAGCAAACAAAGAGTTTGATAAGTTTGCCTTTATAGATGCCCGCGAAATATATTTAAAGGTAGTTGAAGACGGATATGAATCTGCTGAAATATTTAAGAACCTGGGTGACACATATTATTTTAACAGTGATTACACAAATGCTGCAAAGTGGTATGATAAACTTGTAAACCAATTTCCAGATCAAACCGAACCGGAGTATTATTACCGTGCAGCGCAATCATTAAAGAGCTTAGGAAAATATGCTGAATCTGATGCACTTTTAAAAGATTACATTGCCAAAGGAGGCAGTGGACTGGTGATAAAAACCTATGAGGACGATACTAATTATTTGAAAAGCACTGTTTTTAAAGAAAGGGATTTTGTTATTGATAAAGTTTCGGTCAATTCATCAAATTCAGATTTTGGCGCAACGTTTTACGGAAAGGATAAAATAGTATTTACTTCAGCAGGAAACTCAACCGGTGCCAAAATAAATGAATGGAACCAAGAACCATATTTAGATCTTTTTATAGCTGATAGAGCACCTAAAGGTGAATTGAGCAATCCTATGAAGTTAGGAGGCGATATAAATACCGCCTACAATGAATCTACAGCTACTTTCTCTAAAGATGGAAAAACCATTTATTTCACCAGAAATACTTATTTGGAAGGAAAAAAGGGTCTTGATAAATCTAATAAGAAGTTTAAGACCTTGAGATTGTCGCTTTATAAAGCCACAAAAACCGGAGATCATAATTGGACAAATATTGTTGAGCTTCCGTTTAACAGTAAAGAATATTCTGTGGCACACCCCGCATTAAGCCCAGATGGAAAAAAATTGTATTTTTCTTCCGATATGCCAGGTACAGCTGGTATGTCTGACCTTTGGTATGTTGATATCTTGGGCAACGATAAGTACGGACCCCCTGTAAACTTAGGACCTGCAATAAATACAGAAGCTAGAGAGTCTTTTCCTTTTATAAGTGATGCTAATAATCTTTACTTTTCCAGCGATGGGCGCTCAGGCCTTGGAGGTTATGATATATTCGTAACTCCACTTGATAATGAAGGAAAACCTGGAACAATAACAAATTTAGGCGCTCCCACAAATAGTGCCCAAGATGATTTCGGCTTTATCATTAATGAAGACGATCGCATCGGTTACGTAGCCTCAAATAGAGGGGGAGATAGGGGTAGTATTGATGACGATATTTATTTGGTAAAAGAAATTTGTTCAATTACCATACAAGGTAAAGTTTTTGACAAAGAAACGAAAGACCCGTTGCCTGGAACACAAGTGAGCTTACTTGATGAAAACAATCAATTGGTAAGTCAAACCACAGCTAAAAATGACGGAACCTATAGTTTTGTTGGTGATTGCGGAACACAGTATACAGTAAGGGGAGTAAAAGAAGGATACAACCCTTATGAGAAAATGATTGAAACTCCAATGCTCTCCGGTACTGTGGATGTACCCCTTCCACTGGAAAGAATTGGCCCATGCCCTCCGAACGATTTAGGCTGTAAATTGAACTTACAACCAATCTATTTCGATTTTGATAAATCAAACATCCGTCGCGATGCTGAAATAGAACTGGCTAAAATTCTAGCGGCCATGAGAGAATACCCAGAGTTAATTATTCATATTGAATCGCACACAGATTCACGTGGTAATGACAGTTACAATATGGCTCTTTCAGAGCGTCGCGCACAATCTACACTTAAGTGGTTAGTAGGCAAAGGCATTGACGCCAGTAGACTTACTGCCAAAGGATATGGAGAATCACAACTAGTTAACAATTGTACAAATGGAGTGCCTTGTACTGCCGAAGAACATCAGCTTAATAGACGCTCCATGTTCATAATAAAGAATTAGATTAACCAAATTAAATAATAAGAAGCGTTCAATCTTGCTATTGGGCGCTTTTTGCTTTTAAAACGTTTTCCCTTTTCGTACTTTTGAACCCAAAGGGCTATTAATGGAAGAAGAAAAGGTAATCCTCGTTAATGAAAAGGATGAGAAAATTGGGTTAATGCCCAAACAGGAAGCCCATGAAAAAGGGGTTCTACACCGGGCATTTTCAGTTTTTATTTTTAATTCAAAAAAGGAACTGATGTTACAACAACGTGCTGTTCATAAATATCATTCTCCAGGGCTTTGGACCAACACTTGCTGCAGCCATCAGCGAGATGGCGAATCTTCGCTGGATGCTGGAAGAAGAAGACTTTATGAAGAGATGGGTTTTGTCACAGGTTTAAAGGAAACAACTTCCTTCATTTATAAGGCACCTTTTGACAATGGTCTCACAGAGCACGAACTGGACCATATTCTTGTGGGAAGCTTTGATGGAACTCCCGCTATCAATCCAGACGAAGTAGCAGCGTGGAAATGGATTGGCTTGGAAGAAGTAAAAAAAGATATTCAAGTCAACCCAGAAAATTATACTGCATGGTTTAAAATTATTTTTGATAAATTTTACCAACACTTACTTATATGAGCCTTACCGTCTATAGAAAAGCACATTTTAACGCCGCCCACAGACTTTTCAGAAAAGAATGGGACGATGCTAAAAACCTTGAAGTGTTTGGGAAATGTAGTAATCCCCATTATCACGGTCATAATTATGAGTTGGAAGTTGGAATTTCTGGGGAAATTGACCAAGAGACAGGCTTTTTGATTGATCTTAAAATTTTAAGTAATATTATTAAAGAAGAAGTTGAAGATTCCTTTGATCACAAAAATTTAAACATAGAAGTTCCCGAATTTAAAGATCTTAATCCCACCGTAGAAAATATAGCTGTTGTGATCTGGAACAAAATCAGGATGCGAATTGATTCAAAATATGGTATTTCAGTGAAACTCTATGAAACGCCACGTAACTTTGTTTTCTATAACGGTAATCAATGATTACATTACCTTCATTATATCCTTTAAGATTCTCCCCTATACTGAAAGAAAAAGTGTGGGGAGGAAATAAATTACAAAAGCTATTCCACAAAACTGCCAAAGGAAATGTGGGAGAAAGTTGGGAAATTTCGGGGGTAGAAAATAGTATTTCTGAAATTGCAAATGGATCCTTAAAAGGACATACGCTTAATTGGATATTGAAAAATTATAAAGAAAAACTGGTGGGAGAAAAAGTATATCAAGAATTTGGGAATCAATTTCCATTACTATTCAAGTTTATTGATGCTCGTGAAGATCTTTCCGTTCAAGTTCATCCTGACGATTTGTTAGCTAAAGAAAGGCACAATTCCTTCGGAAAAACTGAAATGTGGTATATCTTGAATGTGGAAAACGACAGCAAGCTTATAGTGGGATTCAATAAAGAGATTAACCAAAAGCAGTATATTCATTATCTCTCTGAAGGCAAAATTACCGAAATCTTGAATACCATACCAATAAATAAAGATGACGCTTTTGTTTTAAAGCCTGGAACCGTTCATGCCATAGGAGCAGGAGTACTTTTGGCTGAAATTCAACAAACTTCAGATATCACCTATCGTATTTACGATTGGGATAGGCCCGATACTAATGGCCAAATGCGTGCATTGCATACTGATTTAGCTTTAGGGGCAATTAAGTTTAACCAATCAAACTCCAAAATTGCTTATTCCGCAGTAATAAATTCACCCACTCTTATCAGTACAACAGATTTTTTTACCGTAAATAAACTCGTGCTCTCTAAAAATTACATCCGAAACCTTAAAAATATCCCTTCTTTTACCGTATATATGTGCATAGAAGGAAACGCAGTAATTGAAGCTGAGGATTTTTCAGAAGAAATTAAAATGGGAGAGACTGTCCTGATTCCTGCACAATTGCCAGAGATCAAATTCAGTACCAATTCAGCATCATTTTTAGAAGTGTACATTCCTTAATTGTTCGTACCTTTGCCGAAATTATAAAAATTCACAATTAATTAAAAAATACCGCCTTAGCGGGAAAATTATGGCAAACGTAAGAGATTTAAAAAAAGATATTAACTATGTCTTGGGTGATATTATTGAAGCAGTTTACATTTGGGAGCTAACCAATCCAGATAAAGACAACAAAAAGGCTGAAGCAATTATTGATGAAGCAATTGTAACTTTTGATGAGCTAATTACAAAAGTAAACCAAAAGGATGTGGAAGATAAAAAGAAACATTTTAAAGCAGTAAATACTGAACTTGAGGAACGCGGCAGAAAGCTTATAGATAAGATAAACGCATTATAGTATAGTATCTTCCTTTTTACGCTTTAMAAKWWRMKNASTCMANAYTYYTTMYYNTAKYTGKNAGKSTWTTNANWTTYYGKYGMYANTGAANTTATWWMSWGTATCCAAGTATTTGATATTTGAATTATAGGCCTCGCTCAAAATCAAGTAGGGCGCTACTTCATAATCTTTATTGTTTAGCGCAAAATTGATTGTAGTTAAATATTTACTCGATATAAGCGCTTGTTGTTTTCTGTTTAAATCTATTTCTGATGAATCGTTATTTTTCTTTCCTTTTTTGAAACGTTGTTCAATATATTCAAGATTTTTTGCCACGTACCGTTGCTTCAGTTTGTCATATTCCTTTAAAATACTATCGTTTGCGGAGCCTTTTACTGTTGCGGCACTGCCAAAATTTTCCAATTTCGTTTCGATATTCAATTCTCCATTTTCAGCAAAAAATGTAATTCGGTCGTCCCGAAGACTACCATCTTTAAGCCTTACATATAAATAATAAATTTCAGGACTTTCCACTTTTTSAGAAAAAGAGAAACTTGAATTTCCGTCAACAATTACAGAATCTACTGTAACCAATATCGTGTCCTCAAATTTCTGTAGTAGTAATGTKCCCTTTTTAAGTCCTTTCACTGTTCCAGTAAGATTCATAGTTTCCGTATCTGTGGAACAACTTAGCAACGTAAGGAATATAATAGTAATGGAAAGAAAATAGCGCATCTTATATTTTTTAAAGGACAAACCTAAGCCAATAGCAATTGTGATTTTTGAAGGTGCAAAGATGATATTTTTTTTAGAATTTTTATGCACCTGAAGCCAATTGCATCAAAACCGTACATAAAATCGCAGCTACGGTACCAATGGCATAGCCAAACACCGCCAAAAGAACCCCAACGGTTGCCAGTGAAGGGTGAAATGCAGAAGCAACAATAGGTGCCGAAGCCGCTCCACCAACGTTTGCTTGGCTTCCCACGGCCAAAAAGAAATAGGGTGCGCGAATCATTTTTGCTACCAAAATCATAATGCCTGCGTGTACGGCCATCCAAACCAGACCTATAACAATAAGCCACATATTGTCGAAAATAAGCGTCAAGTCCATTTTCATTCCTATACTCGCTACCAAAATGTAAATAAATACACTGCCAAACTTGCTAGCGCCCGCACCTTCATAAGCTCTTAGTTTTGTAAAAGAAAGTAGCACTCCAATAATTGTGGTTATGGTTATCATCCAAAAGAAACTGGAATCCAAAAAAGTAAATATATTTCGTGTTATTCCTTTTGGAATACTATCTACTACTGATGTAAAATAGGCACTTAACCAATCGGCTCCAAAATGTGCAAAACTTACCGTTCCAAAAGCAATGGCTGCCAAAATCATCAAATCGGTCAAAGTGGGGTTTCTATCTACGCTTTTGGCATAATCTGAAACCTTGTCCTTCAAACTTTCTATTGCTGAAGTATCTGCTTTCAACCATCTATCAATTCTTGCAGATTTCCCAATTCCAAAAAGAATAATAGCCATCCAAATGTTTGCTACTACAATATCCACAAATACCATCCCGCCATACAATTTTTGGTTGTAACCGTAGATTTCAAGCATTGCCGTTTGGTTGGCACCTCCGCCAATCCAGCTTCCTGCAAGTGTAGAGAGTCCCCGCCATACGGCATCGGCACCTTCACCGCCCACAGCCTCGGGATGGATACTTCCGACTATCAAAACTGCCAACGGTCCACCAAGTACAATCCCTATCGTTCCTGCAAAAAACATTATCAAGGCTTTGGGCCCTAAGTTGAGAACGCCTTTTAAATCGATGCTCAGCGTCATTAGCACAAGCGCGGCGGGTAATAAATACCGGCTGGACATATAATATAAACTAGTGCTTCCTTTAGATGCTTCACCAGTTTCTGTTATAGTAGTCCAATCTGGCGAAATAATTCCTGCTGTAGTCAGCAATGCAGGAAGAAAATAAGCCATAAAAAGTGCAGGGACGACTCCATAGAATTTTTTCCAAAATCCTTCTTCGCGGGAAGAGGTGTAAAAAATGAAGCCCAGGGCTATCATCAATATTCCAAAAACAATAGTATCGTTGGTAAAAAGGGGAGTGGTGTCCCTTATTATTTCAGTAGTTGTATCCTGCATTTCGATGGTTTTGACGCAAAATACAATTATTTTTTAATTTGTATTATTTTTTGATAARATCACTAATAATTGAAATTAATTTAGGAGCTACGGGCAGATTATAAATATTGTAAGACTTGCTATTCTCAAGATCATTCCCTTTAATTTCTTTTAAAACATGATTCATGTTTTCAATGATTACATACGTTGCATCGGGCTTTGCGTTTTTTAATAATTCTGCTTCAGAAACCTGTACTTGAATATCCTTATCACCATTAACGATCAAGACTGGAATGTTGAGTTTTGTAATTTCAACCTTGGGATCATACTGCATCCAAGTGAATATGAAAGGCTGAATTTCTTTCCTAAAAATTGAAGCTAAGCCAGGACTGTAATTTAGGGCAACACCATTTGCTCTTAAATCGTCAAAAGATGTGCGGGCATTATCTACTAGCCCTGGGGCTTGGTTGGCAAGTTGGTCTATAATTACATCATCAATTTCCTGTCCTGCACCCGCAATGGAAATAAAGCCATCTGCGGCTTGCTGCGCAGCCACCATCCCAACAAGTGAGCCTTGACTGTGGCCGATGATGTAGACTTTTGAAAAGCGTTCATCTTTCTTAAAAAAGTTGAGTACGGCAGTAGCATCATAAATAAAGTCATCAAACCGGATGTTTTTTTCATTCAAAGTACGCATTTTCATTTGCTTTACAATTCTTTTGTCATATCTGAACGATGCAATATTGTTATCATATAAACCTTCGGCTAAAAATTTTATGGAATTGTTTACCACCATTTGCTGATTGCCATTCCTATCAGTCGGACCGCTACCGCCTATTATTATTGCAAGAGGTGGTTTTTCGGTTTTTTCCGGAACCATTAAGGTGCCATCAATTAGGGGAGTGATGCTTAAATCTTCAGAATTATATTTTTTGTTTTGGGCCGTTGCTATTATTCCGAAGAAGAAAAAAAAGAGTACAAGCGTATTTTTCATGTATTGTATATTTTACTTNGRYYAYTWMRTNAGNTWATGWWYYAACWKTSWWWWCTNNTTTATNAWWKCWTYTATNTTTWATATKAWTATTTCAAGCTTATATAAATGTAATTATTTATAATGAGTTGTTATTTTTTTAGTATTTGAAAAGTTTTAAATCAGTTTTGAAATTAGGGATGTTATCTTTGCCGAAATTGACGATTTATTTCAATGTTAAAACTATCAATAATGAAAAAAATAATGATTGTGCTTTTTACCTGCTTATTTTCAAACGGTATTATTGCTGCAGAAGACTGGGGAAAAACCGGACATAGGGTTGTAGGTGAAATAGCCGAAAGATATTTAAACAAAAAAACAGAAAAGGAAATTTCGAAATTGCTGAATGGTCATTCCCTCGCATTTGTGTCGAATTATGCTGATGATATTAAAAGTGACCGGCAATATGATGGGTACAAACCGTGGCACTATGTTAATTTCCCTTTCGGCGAAAAGTATGAAGCCCATCACCATAATGAAAAAGGTGATATTATTCAGGGAATTGAAAAATGCATTTCTGTTTTAAAAAACAATAATTCCCCAAAAGAAGAAAAGATTTTCTATCTAAAAATGCTAGTCCATTTTATGGGCGATCTACACCAACCCTTGCACATTGGTTTGGAAGATGATAAAGGAGGTAATGATTTTCAGGTACGCTGGTTTAGCGATGGAACCAATCTCCATACGGTTTGGGATTCCAAAATGTTAGATTTTTACGATATGTCCTATACCGAACTTGCTGTAAATACTGATGTGCTCACTAAACCACAAGTTGAAGCTATAAAAAAAGGTTCTGTTTTGGATTGGATGTATGAAAGTCGTGCGCTTTGCGAAAATATTTATGGAAATACCGAAAGTGGCGAAAAACTAGGTTACGGGTATATGTATGAATATATGGATGTTTTGCGATTTCAACTTCAAAAGGGTGGAATACGTTTGGCCGAAGTTTTAAATAATGTTTTTAGTTAATCACAGCCTCTTCCATTAGGTGTATATATATGCCCAATACATTAGCCCAAATTGCAATGGAAGCCTCAAAATGAGCAGCCATTTAGGTAAATTCATTGCTGCTTTTTCATTTTGGAGCATATAGATGTGTACAGGTATAAAAGCGAAAAGCATTGCAATAATTCCCCAGGCAGCTTCTTCCTGTGTATTTTTATTCAATATCATAAAGCCCAAAACCATTTCTGCGACACCGCTTAACATAACCGCCGTAGTATGTGCAGGAATATAGGGAGGCATAATGCGTTCGTATAATTTTGGTTTTCTAAAGTGATTCATTCCTGCGAGTATATAAAGCACTCCCATTAAATATTGATGCCACGGTAACATAAAGTTAATTTTTTTAGATTTTAAAAGTACTCTTTTTTTGACTATTGCATGGCGCCAGAATATTTCAAAATAGAAAAACCTCCTTATGTTTCCATAAGAAGGCTTTCAAGTTTAAATTATTTATGAAGAAAATTATTCTTTAATCAAGCGCTTCACAGTGCTTGCGTTGTCACCAATAATCTGTACCATGTAAACTCCAGCGGCAAGTGATGAAACATCTACTGCTCTTTCACCTTGCATAGTGCGAAGGTCCGTTTGGTTTACTAGTTTTCCGTTTATGTCATAGATCATCATCTTCTCTAGGGAGATGTTGGTCTTGTTGACAAGGTTCACAACGCTGCTCGCTGGATTTGGATATAGTGCCAGTCCGGCATCCAGTGAGTTGGTATCCACACCAAGAACAGTATCCACTGTAAGCTCAAAGTCACAGGTAGCTGTGTTTCCGTACTCATCGGTGGCCGTCATCGTAATGGTATAAGTTCCATCAGGAAGTGCTGTTCCAGGAGCAGGGTCTTGGGTTGTGATAGTCACAGGGTCTGTACAGTTGTCATCAGCTGTTGCCTCGCCAGTGGCGAAATAATCAGGCAAGATGTAGAACAGGTTGCCTGCTCCCGGATCAACGGTTTGATCGGCAGGGCAGGTAAGTTCTGGTGCCAAAAGATCAACTACGGTTATCACTGCAGTACAAGCTGCAATATTACCACTAGCATCACTTGCAAATRCCGTGACAGTTATAGGCGTTCCTATATCAGCACAACTAACTGTTGGTACRTCTACCGCAAGTACGGTAATACCACAGGCATCATATGAGAGGGGGCCTCCAGGTATCTCAACAAAAAAGGCATCACCATCAGAGTTAGTAAGGGTAAGGTTCCAGTTCGCTGGATCAAATTGTCCTTCAAAGCCTGGCATAAAATTACTTATCACTGTTTCATTATTGCCAAGAAGATTGTCATCGGTTTGCGAACGGAATCCGAAAACATCGCCTGGTGCAACAGCTACAGAGGCACTGCCAGATTGGTTACCCTGTGCTGGATTAGTCAATTGAGTATAGGTGCCATTCAAGAGATAGCCGAAACTATCAAAACCTGGATCATCGTTAGAAGTATAATCCCAATCAAAAGATACGGTCGCTGCTTCTGTTACACTTACGGTAAAATCTGTAAAACCTTCACCTATTGACCCATTATCACTACCAATAACCATTACCTCATAGGTTGTTGGTAATGTAGCCAATAACGCCATGGGGTCAACAGTTGCAGTGCCATCGGGGCCAAGCTCGATAGTGGCGTCCTGGCATACAAGTACGGGTGCAGTATTGTCAATAACGTTAACGGTTGCAATACAGGTGGATGCGTTTCCGCTGTCATCGGTAACAGTAACCTCAATCTGGTTTTCACCAAGATCGGCACAGGTAAAGTCAAGTCCAGAGCCTCCCCCTACGGTATAGTTGATGGTTCCATTCCAAACACGTGGAGAAAAAACCGATCCACTAAATGCGCCGCTTACTGCCGCACCAAGGGTTAAAGAAAGGTCTGCATTTGAGTATGCTTCATTGGTGCCATCTCCATTAGTATAGCGTGGTACTGCATCCATGATAATTGCAATGCCATATGTAGTATTAGCATTTAAAGTTACAGGTGAAGCTAAGGTTACGCTGCTTGGTACATCTGTACCTGCACCCGTTCCAGTTCCTGTAGTTACAGGAGATCCCCACGCTCCGGGATTAAGTTCATTTCCAACATAGCTACCAACCAAGGTATAAAAATCAAGATTGATTGCAGAGGTGCTAGAAGTATTAACCTCAAGGTCTGTAATTTCAATATCATTTGGGCCTACGGTAAGATCATACATAACTGTCCATCCGGCTGCTCCTCCGTTGTTAGAGGTAAATAATGTTGATAATGAACCCATGCCTCCACCACCGGTTCCTCCTACTGTAATAGTATATCCACAAGCCTCATCTATGTTTATCAATAAGTCCATAGGATCAATGCTTGCCATTCCATTTGCATCAAGTATTACATCAAGTGGTGTTGCAGATACATCATAGGAATATTCAATGCCCCAAGCATTAAGGGTTCCTGTATCTCCACCGGCGTTATCTGATACAGTTAGCGTCCAGTCTCCCAACGTGCTCTCTCCGTCAAATGCTGACAATGGATTGTTAGGAGTAAATGAACCTGAAGCGGCAGGAGGACCAGGCTGGCATTCGTCTTCAATCGGACTTGCTGCTTCATCGTCAAGCGTGATCAAAAGGTTGTTGCTGCTACAACCAAACCCTGTTCCGGTATATCCCATTCTGTCTACAATCACTGCAGTTGTACCTGCAGGAGACTGTAGTGTAACAATTAAGTCACCTACCCAAGTATGGGTGATGTCTAAGTTTACATTAAGATCGGTAATGTCAAAATCGTTCGCCACGGTTATAATGGTCGATACTCCCGCTGGGTTATTGTCGGTAATTGGCAGTGCTGGGCTATCAGCAACTATATCAGTTACTGTAGCTGGCTCACCAATACAAGTGATAGCTGGTGCGGTATTATCTTCAACTGTAACTGTAGCTGCACACGTAGAGGAATTTCCACTTGCATCGGTAACCATTAAGTAAATCGTGTTTGCACCAACCATTGAACAGTCGAAAGTTCCACCAAAAGCATCGGGAATAATATCATAGGTTAGTCCTCCATTAAATACACGTGGACTAAAAGCGGTTCCGCTAAACGGAATRTTACTTGCAGCCCCCAACGACATGGAAACATCGGCATTTGAAAAATTTTGATTTGATCCGTTACCATTTGTGTATCGATGCGCATGAGTTGCGTCCATCACAATTGCCATAGCATATGTTGTTCCAGATTGTAAAGTAACTGAAGAGCCTAAAGTTGCCGTAGAAGGAACATCGGTTCCTGCTGTAACTCCAGATCCTGATGCAACTGGAGATCCCCATGGAGCGGGATTACCGGTATTGCCAACATAAGTTCCTTCAAACGCATAGACATTTATAGTAAAAGGATCGCCGGCGGCAGTAGTAGTATTTACGTCAATTGCAGTAAGAGCAATATCACTTGGCCCGACTGTTACATCAAAATAGACAGCACCGCCTGGGCTACCTCCGTTTGTGCCCACAAAAATAGTCTGAAGATTTCCAGAACCGGCAGGTCCCGAAGTGCCAAACTCATACGTTACAATACTACAATTGTCTGAAGAGCCATTATCTATTTCAAGTGGATCTAGCTCGTATAACCCATCTTCATCCAATTCAACTGTAATATCTTGGCAAATTACATTAGGGGCTTCGTTGTCTACAACGGTTACCATGAATTGACAGGTTGAAGTATTGCCATCGCTGTCAGTTACCGAAAGTGTAACCGTAGTGTCTCCCACAGCAAATAAACTTCCACTAGCCGGGGTGGCAATTATATCTCCAGATATGTTGCCGTCTTCAGTATCAAAAGCTACTCCCGCAAAGTTTACAGCAGCTCCACAAACACCGGAATCGTTATTTACGACAATATTAGCCGGACATGCTATAATTGGTGGGTCGCCTATAACCACTGCAGGAAATCCAGAAATATTAAGATCAAAAGGACCTGTGGCTCCTCCAAAACTATGAACTAATATATAATATGTTGAAGAACCATCAGTATTAAACGATACTTGACTTTGAAGACCACAGAAATCATCGTTTCCTGCTACACAAGTAAAAGCTCCACAAGAACCATTGTAAACGCTAATTTTAGTATCAAAGGCTGCTCCTCCACATAAACTCAAGGTAACTGCAGAGCCGGTGATTGAATTATCAGTGAATTTATACCAAACTCCTGGAGAAGTGATACTAGTGCCACAAAATGGATTTCCAGAATCAGTGCTTGCAAAAACGGTGGTGCCACTTATTGTTCCATCACCAGTAATAGTTATAGCATTAGCACATAAATCGTTTGGCGGAGCAGCTTCTGCCTCCAACTTCATTGAAAAATTATTTATCAAGCCAAAGTTTCTAGTGCAGCCATTGTTAGCCACTATACTTCCGCACCTTTGAACTACACTCAGGGGTGGTTCTCCAGCTGGTTGTGATCCAATTACAGGATTTTCGTTCAATATCCAAAAAACATCATTTCTACTTGCCTTGAGGGCAACTGAAATGGTATTGTCTATTTCAGAATAGAGGTTAACATTGGGGAGTGTAAAAACAACGGAATAGATAAAGCCCAAAGGGCCTGGCGTTACCGTTTGTGTAACTGTTGATGCTGCTACTAAAGTGCCGGGTCCACTACCACAAGCACCTGTTGCACCATTAGTGGTACAGTCTGTATATATGCTTAGTGTTAAATCATATGGAGCGGCAGAAGCTAAATTAAAAACATTTACCGTTACCTTTTGTAGTATTCTGTTGCTGCCTGCCATAACAATAGCATCTGCCATTGAAGTACTAGGGCCATTTGCGGTTGCGGTTATTTCAGCACCATTGGCTCCTAAATTGTCAGTTTCATAAATTGTGGTCAAAGCACGCGACTGCATGTTTTGCGTTGCGGACACTCGTGCATTACCAAGCGCCGTTGCTACTCTTTCTTCCTGAGCATTTGCAACAATTAGTGTGCAAAGCCCAAAAATTAAGAACATTGTAATTTTTTTCATAATCGGAATGATTTTATAGTTAGACCATTAAAAGTATGTTAAAATTCCGAAATAAATGATATTATGTTTAAGTTTTTATGTTAAATATTGTGTATATAAAAATCTCTTTAATATAATGCTGAAATATCAATAAAAAAAGCCACTGCAGTATATTTTGCAATGGCCTTTTATATTTTTATTTGATTAATTTTATTTAATCATCTCATAACTGCGCTTTATGAACGCCGTAAGTTCTTCTCCTTTGAGTAAATTTTTGCTCAATCTTGCCAAATCGAGGGCTTGGTTTACCAAACGCTCTTTTTTCTTATCGGTTTTTGTATTTAAGATTTCGCTAACCAATTGGTGATTGGTGTTCACAATTAAATTATACATTTCAGGTAATCCTCCCATTCCGAACATTCCGCCGCCTCCAGTTTTCTGCATATCTTTCATTCTACGCATAAACTCGGGTTCGGTAATTATGAATGGATTGGCATTGCTATCCAAAGCCTCTAATTGTACACTGAATTTTTCCTTCGGAATAACGCCGTCCAAAAAGGTTTTCAGCGTTTCCTTTTCTTTGTCGGAAAGTTTTGAAATCTGTGCATCATCTTTTTTGATGAGGTTTTCCACGTGATCGCTATCCACGCGTACAAAGGAAATTTTCTCCTCCTTGCTTTCCACTTTTTGAAGTAAATGCGCAACTATTGGTGAATCCAAAAGCAATACTTCATATCCTTTCTCTTTGGCGGCTTCTATGTAGCTGTGCTGTTCTTCTTTGTTGGAAGCATAAAGAAGTACTAAATTGTCGTCCTTATCGGTCTGCACGTCTTTTATTTTTTCCTTGAATTCCGAAAAGGTGAAATATTTGTCGTCAACCGTTGGATACAGGGCAAAATCCTGTGCTTTTTCAAAGAATTTATCTTCGGTCAGCATTCCGTATTCGATCACAATTTTAATGTCATTCCATTTCTTTTCAAAGCCATCGCGGTCATTGTTGAAAAGACTTTTCAACTTATCTGCGACTTTTCGGGTTATGTAGCTCGAAATCTTTTTTACAGCGCCATCGGTCTGCAAATAACTTCGCGAAACGTTCAGCGGAATGTCCGGACTGTCAATTACTCCTCGGAGCATCGTCAAGAATTCTGGCACGATTCCTTCCACATTATCGGTTACGAAAACCTGATTTTGATAGAGCTGGATTTTATCCTTTTGAATGCTCATATCGTTCGTCATCTTCGGGAAATAAAGTATTCCGGTAAGATTGAACGGGTAGTCAACGTTCAGGTGAATGTGGAAAAGTGGCTCCTCAAACTGCATTGGGTACAATTCCCTGTAAAAGGAATTATAATCCTTGTCTTCCAATTCAGTAGGTTGCTTGGTCCACGCCGGGTTTGGATTGTTGATAATATTGTCAACTTCTTTTGTTGGCGCTTTGTCGTCTTCTTTTGCGTCTTCGGGTTTTGGAAGGGTTTCGGTGCGCGTTCCGAATTTAATCGGAATTGGCATAAACTTGTTATATTTCACCAGTAACTCACGGATGCGGCTTTCTTCCAAAAATTCGGTAGAATCGTCGGCAATGTGAAGTATAATCTCAGTTCCTCTTTCCTTTTTGTCGGCTTTTTCAATGGTAAATTCTGGCGAGCCATCGCAGCTCCAGTGTACCGCTGGCTCGTCTTTGTAACTTTTGGTGATAATTTCCACCTTTTTGGCAACCATAAACGCTGAATAAAATCCAAGACCGAAATGCCCAATAATGCCGGCATCCTTTCCGTTTTTGTCCTTGTATTTTTCAATGAATTCCTCGGCACCAGAAAAAGCGATTTCGTTGATGTATTTTTCAACCTCTTCCTTCGTCATTCCAATTCCTTGGTCGATTATGCGAAGCTCCTTTTTCTTCTTATCGAGCTTCACTTCAATCATTGGGTTGCCGTATTCCACGCCTTCAGCTTCGCCAATGTTGGCTAAATGTTTCATTTTTAAGGTAGCATCCGTCGCGTTCGAAATTAATTCACGAAGAAAAATTTCGTGGTCGCTGTATAAAAACTTTTTGATCAGCGGGAAGATATTGTCCACAGATACATTAATAGTTCCTTTGCTCATATTTCTTATAATTTAGTTTAGTAATTCTATTAATTCATTTTTAATTAGTCAAATAAAATACCAAGCCTTAAAATTCTGACACGTTGTCACTTCAAATAAATATAAATTTTCGGCTAAACTTTAACAGAATATTTTGTTTAACTAAACGACAAAAACATTGAACAAGAGTTATCTTTGTATTTAAATAACGACCTACACTATCTAACTAATATAAATTAAGAATATACCATGGCAACTGCAACAGAAAAATCAGCTAAAACAAACAAAGCAACTTCAAAGAAAAGCGTTAATGCAGGCAAGATTACTAATGCATATATGGAGTGGGTTTTAACTAAAGAAAAAGCACCGCTTAGTGTTTTCAAATTTTGTAAAGAGAACAATTTTACCGAGGCTCAATTTTATGAACATTTCGGTTCTTTTGAAGGACTGCAAATGGCAATTTGGAATGCTTTTTATGAAGAAACCATCCGCTTGGCAAACCAGGATGAAGGGTATGATGCCTATACTAATAAAGAAAAAATGCTCACCTTTTTTTACACGTTCTTCGAACTTCTCACCATAAACCGAAGCTATGTGCTGTTCACATTACGCGAACATCAAAATATAATGAAGAATTTGAGCCAGTTAAAAGGGCTTCGACAGAATATAAAGCATTTTGCGGCAGTTTTAATTCGGGAAAGCAATGAAGATAAAAAGTTGAAAATTCTGAAACAATCGGTAACCGTTTTTTCTGAAGGTGCGTGGCTGCAAACGCTTTTTCTGTTAAAATACTGGATGGATGATAACTCTGCAAATTTTGAAAATACAGATGTTGCCATTGAAAAATCGGTCCGCGCCATTTTTGATGTTTTTGACGCCCAACCTTTGGAAAGCGTGCTGGATTTCGGAAAATTTTTATGGAAAGAAAAAATGGCCTAATGAAGAC
Organism: Aequorivita sp.; assembly: GCA_002733915.1. GTDB lineage: Bacteria > Bacteroidota > Bacteroidia > Flavobacteriales > Flavobacteriaceae > Aequorivita. The sequence continues at coordinate 80,851 of NVXN01000011.1, read as the reverse complement.
AATAGATAAAATCCCCACGAATAAAATTCAACGTGCTTCAAAATTGATGACCACCGGCGTGAAAGTTGGTGGCAATTACTTGAAGTATTACGGAAAAAAGCTGGTTAATTCTGAAACCACAAAAGACGAACTGAATGAAAGCAATGCCGAGGATATTTATGACGGCCTAAAAAACCTTAAAGGCAGCGCACTAAAAGTTGCGCAAATGCTGAGTATGGAAAAAAACATTATGCCCAAGGCCTATGTGGAAAAATTTTCATTGGCGCAATTTCAAGTGCCGCCACTTTCAGCACCTTTAGTTCGCAAGACTTTTAAAAAATATTTTGGCGATACACCCGAAAGCCTTTACGATACATTCAATGCGGAATCTGTGGCTGCGGCAAGTATAGGGCAGGTTCACAAAGCCACAAAAGATGGTAAAAATTTAGCCGTAAAAATCCAGTATCCAGGCGTTGCAGAAAGTATCAGTAGTGATTTGGCAATGGTAAAACCGGTGGCAATGAAAATGTTCAATATTAAAGGAAACGACAGCGACAAATATTTTAGGGAAGTAGAAGATAAATTATTGGAAGAAACCGACTATTTATTGGAAGTGGAACAAAGTAAGGAAATATCTGAAGCATGTATTACGAAGAACTTTCCGGAGAGCGTATTATTACAATGGATTGGATGTCGGGCCAGCATCTTTCTGAATTCACTAAAACAAATACCGATAAAGTAAAAGCTGATAAAGTAGGGCAGACACTGTGGGATTTTTATATGTTCCAAATGCACCAATTGAAGCGGGTGCACGCTGATCCGCACCCCGGAAATTTTTTAGTAGAGGAAAATGCAAACTTGATTGCAATAGATTTTGGTTGTGTTAAAACCGTTCCTGAAGAATTTTWTGTCCCTTATTTTGAATTGGCAAAACCGGAGAATATAAACAATCCGGAAGTTTTTTTAGAGAAAATGTATGCTTTGGAAATTCTGAAAGAGGAAGATTCCCCAGAGGAGACAAAATTCTTTTCAGAACTATTTCACGAAATGCTAAGTCTTTTCACCCAACCTTTCCACAGTGAAACCTTTGATTTTGCGGATGAAGAATTCTTCGGAAAGATTGCCGAATTGAGCAATAGATACTCCAAAGACACTGAAATAAGAAAGATGAACGGTAATCGCGGCTCCAAACATTTTCTCTATATAAACCGCACATTTTTTGGACTTTATAATTTGATGAACGATTTGGGCGCAAAAGTTTCTATAAATAATTTTAATAAATACATTTAAACTTTAACAAAACTTTGTTTAATCCTTTAACAATTTCACTAAACAAAGAATAGTATCTTTACAAAGAATAATCGAATATTAAATTGCTATGAAAAAGTAAAAATATTCTATTATTTAATTGGTTAGGTTGTTTAAGAAGGGTGCATCTTTTGCGCCCTTTTTTTGTTTTCTATGCTACTGTTTTATTTCTTCGGAAACATTCACCGGTTTTTCGTTTTTGTTCTTTAAATATTTATCAAGCCATTGATCCTGTTCCCACAACATATGCAGTATACTTTCCTTTGCGCTATACCCATGGCTTTCCTTTGGTAGCATAACCAATCTTGCCGTAGCACCCAAACCCTTTAGGGCATTAAAGTAACGCTCACTTTGTAGCGGATAGGTTCCAGAATTATTATCTGCTTCCCCGTGGATGAGCAACAGTGGTGTCTTCATTTTATCAGCGTGCATAAATGGCGACATTGTATTATAAGTTTTGGGAGAATCCCAATAACTCCGCTCTTCACTTTGGAAACCGAAGGGCGTTAGCGTTCTGTTATATGCACCACTTCGGGCAATTCCAGCTGCAAAAAGATTGGAATGGCTTAAAAGATTCGCAACCATGAATGCACCGTAGGAATGCCCGCCAACACCAACGCGATTTCTGTCAATATAACCCATTTTATCAACGGCGTCAATCGCAGCTTTGGCATTGCCCACCAATTGGGTCCTAAAAGTATCGTTGGGTTCTTCGTCACCTTCACCCACAATGGGAAAGGCCGCATCGTCCAAAACCACATAACCCTGGGTTACCCAATAAATAGGCGAGCCGTAGTACGGATAAATAAATTCATTGGGGTTTGTGGTGTTTTGCGAGGCGCTGTTTTTGTCCTTGAATTCTCGCGGATATGCCCAAAGAAGCATTGGCATTTTTTCTTTCTTCTGCATATCGTAACCAATGGGCAGATACAAAGTTCCTTCAAGTTCCAACCCGTCATCCCGCTTGTAGGTAATTACCTCTTTGTGGACATTCTGAATGCTTTTAAAAGGATTTTCAAAAGAAGTTACTGGCGTTAAATCGTTCTTCTTTTTAATATTTCTGAAATAATAATTGGGATATTCGTTCTGCGATTCTATCCGTACCAAAATCTTCCCTTTCTTCATATCGATTGCCGAATTCAGATTTTCCAGCTTATCGGTGTATTCAGATTTATAGATGCGTTTTGTTTTTTGGGTCTTTAAGTTGAATTCATCTATAAATGGAAATTGTCCTTCCTCCGAAAAACCATCGCCCATGAGAAAGGCGTTGCCATCAACCATTTCGAGGACCCTTTCGTCAAAATCGTTTCGGGTGGTTACAAAATTGCCGGGGTCGTTATACCTGTCCTGATAATTTCTATCAAAAATAATCTTTGGCGTCTCCGAAGCATTTGAAGGATTGAAGAGATACGATTTTGTATTTCGGTTGTTCCACCAATAATCTGTCGCAATGGCCAGATTGTCATTTCCCCAAATAATTCCAGAGTAACGGTTTTTGGTTTTTAAAAGCAGTTTTTCCTGTCCGTTGAAGGGAGCTGGCAGTTCGTACACCGCATCGCGATAATCTACCTTTACTTCCGGATCGCCTTTATCCATTGCCTCGGCCCAATAAAGGGTTGCGGGTTTATCAGCGCGCCATTCCATTCTTCTTTTGCCCATTCGGGTCGCCATAAATCCCTTGGGCTCTACTTCGTTTAGCGGTACATCGTTTACTTTTTGAATCAGTTTGCCTTCGTTATTATAAATATTGGTTTCAAATGGAAAACGACTATAAGGCACGATATAGGAAAAGGGTCTTTTGATTGTATTCACCATTACATAATTGCCATCGGGTGAAAAATCCAATTCGTCATACATAGCTGTTGGAAGAAAATCAGAAACTTTTCCTTCCACCGAAATCTTTTTTATCTCCGAAAGGGCCAATTGTTCAAAATTATATTCGTCATGGGGACTGCTCAGCAAATCCTGATAGGTTCTGTTTTGGGCCTTTTCACCGTCGCTTACGGTGATGGTCGGGCCATCGGGAACGGCTTCATCTGTATTTATCAATTCCTTTCTATCCGGCGGAATTACATTTACCAACACGGCGCTGCCGTCTTTAAACCAATTAATTGGATTGCCCATATTGGCGTTCACTTTTAGATTGCTGAGTTGTTTGGCGGTACCATTTTCAATATCCGCAAGCCAGAGCTGTACACCATCTTCCACCGTATTCAAAAAGGCAACCATTTTTTGGTTAGGTGAAATGGTTAAGTTTGAAAGCCGTGGATTGTTGGGTATTCCGGATACTTGCCGAGCGTCTTTTTCGGAAGCCTTTTTCACTTTTATATTGTTATAAAACCGGGTTCTACTGCCGATGTTGGTTTTGGGGTTTATGCGAAGTCCGCCCAACCGCAATTCAGCTTCAGATAGTTCGGCAATAGATTTATAGGCATCGCGATAAAAAAGAACTACATTTTCACCGTTGCTATCAATCCAAACCGAAGGTGCTAAGGGCGCCTCCACAAGTTCCAGAATTTCCTTTGGAGGTTTTTGATAGGTGAGTTTTTCCTGTGCAACAAAACTTCCTGATAGATGAAGAAGGATGGCAATTGCGATGAGTTTTTTCATAATCTTAAAAATTTAAGTTTTAAAGATATTCAAAAAAGGAGATATTACAATTGCTATGCATGCATACTATATAAACCGCGATTTGTTTCCTTAAAAAGCGGTATATAGTTATCTTTCCAAATTATTTTAAACTGAAATAAATGTACAATTCAAAAATTACCGGTTTGGGATATTACGTACCTGAAAACGTGGTTACCAATGACGATCTTTCAAAATTAATGGATACCAATGATGCTTGGATCCAGGAACGTACGGGCATAAAAGAAAGAAGACATATAAAAAAGGGCGATGGCAACTCTACTTCGGTAATGGCAGTAAAAGCATCAACCATCGCTTTGAAACGCGCCAAACTTAAACCTACTGATATTGATATGATTGTTTTTGCCACGCTAAGTCCCGATATGTATTTTCCCGGCGGTGGGGTAGAAGTACAAGAAATGATGGGAATGCGAACTATTCCCGCATTGGATGTCCGCAACCAGTGTAGTGGTTTTGTGTATGCACTTTCCGTGGCCGATCAATTTGTGAAAACGGGAATGTATAAAAATATTTTGGTAATTGGCAGCGAAAATCACAGTGGCGGGCTGGATATGACTACGCGCGGAAGAAATGTTTCCGTGATTTTTGGTGATGGCGCCGGTGCAGCGGTAGTTTCAAGGAATGAAACTAGAAAAGGTGGTATTCTTTCCACACATTTGCATAGTGAAGGGCAACATAAAAACGAGCTTTCATTGCAGGGCCCAAGTACTAGTCATTGGGTGCCAGAAATTATTGCTGAAAATCCACAAGAAAACATACCTTATTATCCAGTGTTGAACGGTCAGTTCGTTTTTAAACACGCCATTGTCCGTTTTACTGAGGTAATTCTGGAAGGATTGGAAGCAAATAATTTGAAGGTTGAAGATATTGATATGTTGATTCCGCATCAAGCAAATCTTCGTATTTCTCAATTTATTCAGCACAAATTGAAGCTTACCGACGATCAAGTTTTCAATAACATTCAAAAATATGGTAACACTACCGCTGCATCCATTCCAATCGCACTCACGGAAGCGTGGGAAGAAGGAAAAATTAAGGAAGGCGATTTGGTGGTCTTGGCAGCCTTTGGAAGTGGCTTTACTTGGGGCAGTGCTATTATTAGATGGTAAAATTACTTCTGCAGAAAATATAAAAAGCCTTTCAGAAATTGAAAGGCTTTTATTTTACCTAAAAATGGTATAATTCGTTAAAGGCTAATTCAAATAAATTATAAAATGAAATTTCAGGTAGTGTGTTGTAATAGACGAGATGTAATCGTGCATAGTTTCACCCCATATCACTTTTTAACAAAAGAATAACGGTCTAAAAAATTCCACCGCCTCCAGATGATGTGTTGTCGTCTCTGTTTTTTCGGCTTTTTGCACGGTAATTACTTCCTCCAAACCTATAGGATAAGCCAACGTAAATAGTATTACTCTCGTTTTTAAACTCACCACTCTGAGGATAGGGCGTGTTGCCGCTGAAGGCAAATTTCATGGAATCCAATACATCATTGTAGTTTACACTAAAGGTCCCGCGGCCTTCCCATAAAGTATAACGCGCTCCCAAATTGACAAAATATAGGGGGTCGGATTCAAACTGAATACCCTTGTTTTTTGAGCGATAAAGTCCGAAGGCGGAAAATGTAAGATCTTTGGTGATCGAAAAATTATTCGACATTCTTACATTCCAAGCTATATTGTCTACCTCCACCACTTGTGTTATAATGTCATCCAAAGTGGGAGTTTCGGCCGGGTTTTCAAATGCTTCGTTAATTCCCTTTTGGGTGCGTTTGTAAAGTTCAAAACTTGTATTGAAGCTCCACCATTTCGTCGGTTTGTAATTTGACGAAACTTCAATTCCGTATAAATCCGTGCTGTTAAAATTTTGGAATGTGAGAATGGATCTGTCCAAGTTGGTGCGATCAATAAGTATGGCGCGGTTTATTTCATTATCTACCAATCGGTAAAAAATTCCTCCCGTGATACTTCCCTTTTCTAAATTTCGGGTATAGTTGACCTCTATTGAATTTGTAAACTGTGGTTTCAAATTGATGTTTCCGAAGGAAGAAATCAATGGCGTGCTGAATTCCCGAATAGGGTTAACCTGATCGAGTCCGGGACGATCTACTCTGCGACTGTAACTCAGCTGATATTGGTTTTTCTCATTCGGTGAATAGGTGACAAAAGCGCTAGGATATACCTGAAAATAATCGTTGGTGAAAGCACGTATCTTGTTGGTGTCAGCTTTTACACTAACGTCTTCAACACGTGCTCCAAGTTGATAGGACCACTTTTCGTAAGTTTTTCCAAAAGTGGCATACAGCGAATAAATATCGCGTACGTATTCAAAAAGGGTCGAGGGAGTAGGCACCAATTCGCCGTTGGCATTATAGCTTTTGCCATTGGATGCATAATCGATATTTGTTTCAAACAGTCTCGCTTCGGCACCAGCTTCAATTTTTACGCTTTCGGATAGGGGGTTCACGTAATCAAGATTTACAGTGAGTTGATTACGGTCTGTCTCGTCATTATCTGCAAAATTTTCTATAGGTGAAGCCCCGTTGAACACATATTGGCCCAAGGTCTCATTTGAGAAAATATTATAATCTGCTTCAAGCTCTAGCGTGTGATCGGTCTTTTCAAAGTTCAGTTTATAATCAAAATTATATTGGGACGAAGTATTTTCATTGTCAAAATAGAATATTTGTTGCTGATTGAGGGAGGGTTGATCTAAATAAAAAACTGAAGAACTTCCCACTCCCAGGCCATCGTATAAATTTTGGTTGGTAAAGAAGGAAAGTGTGTTTTTGTCATTTAAATAATAATCCACACCCACTTTAAAAAGGTTGGATTTGCTGTTGTCCAAAAAATGGATTACTTCCCTTGAATTGTTAAGTGATCGCGTAATTAACCCATCGTTTTCGTTTTTTGAAACATTGTTGCTAAGATTGGTATAGATGTTAAATTTTCCGTTTCTGTAATTCATATCCAAACCCGCATTGAATTTTGCGTTTTCCTTGTAAGTAAGGCCTACGGAAGCGTTACCATTGAATCCTACATTCACGTTTTTATGCAGAATAATATTGATGATACCGCTCATACCTTCAGGATTGTACTTTGCCGAAGGGTTGGTAATGAGTTCAATTTGTTTAATGGATGAAGACGGAATTTGCTTTAGCAATTGTGCTACTGGAATGTTTGAGAGCTTGCCATCTACCATTACACGTACGTTTTCGCTACCTCTTAACGAGAGTTCTCCTGTTTGCTGATCAACGCTTACGGTTGGTAGGTTGTTCATGATATCGGAAGCCGTGGGACCAGCGGTAGAAAGATCTTTGCCTACATTTATCACCTTTTTGTCCAAACGTTGTTCAATGGTTGATCTTTCGGCCACAATATTTACCTCGTCAAGAGAAGCTATATCTTCTTCGAGCAATATATTTCCCAAATAAATATCTTTATTTCCCTTAGTAATATTAATTTCAGTTGTAAAAACTTTATATCCTATATACTGGATAATTACTTGGCTCTTGCCTTCCGGTATTTTGTGGATTTCAAATTTACCGGCATCGTCAGTTACTGCCCCTGTGATAATTTCACCGTTTAAATTTTTTACCACTACGGCTACGTAGGGAAGCGGTTCGTTTAGGATTTTGTCTGTAACACTACCATAAATATTGCCCGGTTTTTCTGAAGGGTCAACAGAAGCATGTAGCGTGCCGAATGTGATGAATGCGATTAGCAATAAGATGTTTTTCATTTGTGTGATTGATTGATGTTAATGATTTATGAATTAAAAAAAGATCGATATATTGCAATAGATATTACCTTGCATAACATACTAACTTTGCAAGTGTTACCGTACTTATACATAAAAGACGATAAATATTTTTTTCTGTTACACCTAAAGTGGAGAATTTTTAAAAAAACAAACCCGAAACAAGTGCCCCGGGTTTGAATCTTTACTGCAATTATTAACACTAACCATCAACGTAAAAATCTGCTGCAGTAAAGAATGAAATTCTAACTACTATATAGACGCCCATATTTTAGTAATGTTTCATGCTGTTTACCATTTTAACGAACATTTATGAATTCTTACGGCAGAGTATTGTATTTTCATAACAAAACATTCAAAATGAAGAAAACCTTAGTACTTGGCGCTAGCTTGAATCCTGGACGTTATTCTAACCTTGCAATAAACCGATTGGTAAGTTATGGACACACTGTGGAAGCTGTGGGTTTAAAAAAGGGTATTGTTGCCGGTGTCGAGATTTCCACAGAAAAGGAACAATTTAAGGACATTGACACCGTGACACTCTATTTARATCCCAAACGCCAAGAGGAATATTATGGGTATATTGTTTCGTTAAAGCCGAACCGCGTCATTTTTAATCCCGGTACGGAAAACCCTGAGTTTTATGATATTCTCAAAAAGAACAATATTGAAATTGAGATTGCCTGTACCTTAGTTCTTTTGGGTACGAATCAATATTAGACCGAGAAATGTTAGCGCTCCGTTCAAAATAAGTATAAAAAATCCAAACTCAAAATTTAAATATGTGGCGCTCAATGCACTTATCGCATATCCCAAAAAAGGCGTTAAAACTGCCACTATAGGAACCAGTTTATCTTTCACTTGCCATTTTGTGAAAAGTCCGTAAGCATATAGTCCCAAAAGTGGACCATAAGTGTATCCTGCAAAAACGAAAAGCTTTGCAATTACAGAATCATTAGCAATTACATATTTAAAAATAATAATAACGGCAATCAGCAAAAGTGAAACCAAGATGTGAATTAGCTTGCGAACGCGTATTTGTTTTGCCTCTTCATATTTTTTTTCAATTTCCAGAATATCAATACTGAATGAAGTAGTTAAAGCAGTTAATGCACTATCAGCACTACTGTAGGCCGCTGCAATCAATCCTAAAATAAAAAGAACCGCAACCCCAATCCCAAATTCGTTCTGCATAGCTAATGTGGGGTACAGTTGGTCTTTGTGAGCGTCAATTCCGTTTTGTGCTGCGTAAACAGTCAGTAGCAACCCAAGTACCAAAAACACAAAATTCACGATGGTCAGGACAATGGTAAACCAAAACATGTTTTTCTGGGCATCCTTTAGATTTCTGCAGGTAAGGTTTTTCTGCATCATATCTTGGTCCAGCCCTGTCATTACAATTGCTATAAATGCTCCACTAATGAATTGTTTCACAAAATGATCGGCAGATTTCCAATCATCAAAAAAGAAAATCTGGCTCATGTCGCTATTGGCAATGAAAGTGAAAAGTTGACTTCCCGAAAGCCCTAAATCTGTAGAAACATAATATACCGAAACCCCAACGGCTACAAGCATAAAAAGGGTTTGCAGCGTATCTGTCCAAACAATTGTTTTTATTCCGCTTTTGAAAGTGTATAGCCAAATCAAGAGAATAGTGATTGTTACAGTTACCCAAAAGGGGATGTTCATTGTGTCAAAAATCAAACTTTGTAGCACAACCGCCACTAAATAAAGTCGAAAACTTGCCCCCACAACTCTCGAAAGGAGGAAAAAGGAAGCGCCAGTTTTGYATGAGGCATTCCCAAATCTGCCTTCCAAATAGGTATAAATTGATGTTAAGTTTAAACGATAATAAAGTGGAAGAAGTACGGTTCCAATCACCGCATAGCCTACAGTATAACCTAGAACCACTTGAAAGTAGCTAAACTTTGAAGCCTCCACCCAGCCCGGAACTGAGATAAAAGTAACCCCGCTTAGAGAGGCGCCAATCATTCCAAAAGCGACCAAATACCACGGCGATTGTTTTCCTGCCTTAAAAAAATCAGCGTTACTGCCACCCCTATTTGTGAAATAGGAAATTAGAATTAGAACCAAAAAATAACCAAGAATAAGTAACAGTATGTGTAAGGATTGCATAAAATTTAAGACTTCAATGGTTTAGCGTATTTTTTTTGGTAAAAATACAAAGATTGGGTTCTTCAACATTTTTATTTTTAATACATTTGAAAACTTTGCATATATAATAACATAACTTCCTTAAAATTAAAAAGATGCGTTTTAAATTACTTCTATTTTTTACATTATTTTTTGGTTCTTTTGTCGTTCAGGCACAAGAATATCTTCAAATGATTGATGCGGGTACCTATAAGGTACAAGAGATTATTGACAGTGCCGAAGCTTACTTTGCAAATCGAGACAAGGGACGAGGTACTGGTTATAAACAATTCAAAAGATGGGAATACAACGCCCTGCGAATGATGAATGAGAATGGGTATCTTCCAAGTGTTGAAGAACGCCTAACCGAACTAGAACAATGGAATGCTTATTTAAATGCTACTGCCGCAAGCAGATCGGTTCTTAACGACAACTGGCAGGAACTTGGTCCCACAGATTGGAACGCCACTTCGGGTTGGAATCCTGGCGTGGGCAGAATTACAGGTCTTGCCATAGAGGAAGGAAATGAAAACCACATGATAATAGGCGCAAACACTGGAGGGGTATGGAGAACTATAGATGGAGCACAAACTTGGACGCCGCTGTGTGATTATTTTTCTAATCTCTCTGTTTATAGTGTTGCGATTGATCCATTAGATTCTGACACCTACTTTTTTGGTTCAACTAACGGAAGGATTTTTAAATCCACAGATGCCGGCGCAACTTGGAACTTATTAGGTACTATTGGAAACAGTATTGTAAATAAAATCTTAATAAACCCCTCCAACAACAATATTATTTTTGCGACCGCGGAAAATGTAGGTATTTATAGATCGACAGACAGTGGCGCAACTTGGAATGAGCCGGTTGCAGATACAAGAGGATATGACGTAGAGTTTAAGCCGGGAGACCTGTCAGTGGTATATGCTTCAGGAAGTGGCTTTCACAAATCTACTGATGGAGGTGCTACTTTTACAACCATTGGAGGTTTTGCCACGGGCCCTAAAATGATTGGCGTTTCGGCAAATGATCCAAACACAGTGTATGTGCTTGAAGCAACAGGAAGTAGATTTGGTGGATTTTACACCTCCAGCAATAGTGGAGATAGTTTTACAAAAATAAACCATGGAAGCCTAAACTTTTTTGGATACAGCACCAGTGGAAATGATAATAGTGGTCAGGCTCCACGAGATATGGGTATAGCAGTTAATCCTACCAATGTAAATGAGGTACATATTGCAGGTATACTTACTTGGCGATCTAGCAATGGTGGAACCACTTTTAGCTGTACTTCAGACTGGATTCCAGCAAATGCCGCTTCACAAAATATTGGTTATTGTCACGCAGATGTAGATGATCTTCAATATTATGGAACTACCTTGTATGCTATTACTGACGGGGGTGTTTATAAGGCTGAGAATACTGGTGCAGTGAATGCTAATTATTATGAAGACCTGACACAAGGTTTGGGAATTAGGCAATTTTATAAAATTGGGGTTTCACAAACAGCAGATGTTATTGTATCAGGAGGTGCACAGGACAATGGAACTTCTTTTTATACACAGGCAACCCAATGGAAAGATTGGTTGGGCGCTGATGGTATGGAATCTTTCATAGATAAAACAAATCCTAATATTTTTTATGGAACCAGCCAGAACGGTCAGCTGTATAGAAGCCAAAATGGCGGTAATTCTTATATCGGTATCAATGAGCCCGGAAGTGGCTCTGGAAACTGGGTAACACCCTTTGAACAAGATCCAATCCTTGTAAATACTGTGTATGTAGGTTATAACCGTGTTTATAAATCTTCAAATTTGGGTGGCAGTTGGACAAGCATTTCCCAAGACCTTATTGGAAATCTTGACAACATGAAAATTTCACCTACCAACAATCAAGTAATGTATGTTTCAAGAGGCCCTTTTCTCTTTAGAACCGAAGATGCTGGAGCTACGGATTGGGTACAATCAGCTTTTCCCGGAGGAACAATAAACTCAATAGCGATTCACCCTACAAATCCCTATAAAATTGCAGTCGCAATTACCGGAAACAGCCGCGTTATGGTTTCCGAAGATGGAGGCGATACGTGGATAGATTATAAAAAGAACCTTCCCAACTTTAGTGCCTTGGCGCTTATCTGGGATAATAATGGTAAAGATGGCCTGTACCTAGGAATGGATTATGGTATCTACTATATTGACAATACATTTACAGATTGGCAACCATACAGTAACTTATTGCCAAATGTTATCATAAATGAATTGGATATAAACAATACAACAAACATGCTGTACGCAGCAACCTATGGAAGGGGCCTATGGGTATCGCCTTTGGTAGATGGAACAGCAGGTGTTAATGAAACTATTTCTGAAGTTTCAGTAAGTATTTACCCAAATCCTGCAAGGGAGTCGTTTACAATTGCATTGCCAAAATCCCTAAATGCTGAGTTAAGAGTCTTTGATATTTCTGGTAAACTACTTATCTATGAAGCAGAAGCTTTGATTTCAAATAAGCATTCGGTTGATGTTTCATCGCTTTCTGCCGGTACATATTTTGTTCGTGTTAACAGTGAGGAAGGAACGGCAACCAAAAAACTTCTTATAAACTAAGAGCCTATTTTAATATTAGGAATGCTTCAGGAAAAGCCGCTTTTTCTGAAGCATTTTTTTTATATTGGCAGCACGAATCAGGCTATGGAATTTTCTTCAAAACTTCTTGAAAACGCAGTAAACGAAATGTCCCAACTCCCCGGAATTGGTAAACGTACCGCCCTGCGATTGGTGCTTCACTTACTAAAACAATCTAAAGAACAAACTCAAAACTTAACCGCTAGTTTGCTGAAAATGCGCGAGGAAATAAACTTTTGCGCAAATTGCCACAATATTAGCGATACCAAGCTTTGTGAAATATGTGCCAATCCGCGCCGCGATGAACAATTGGTGTGTGTGGTCGAAGACATACGCGATGTAATGGCCATTGAAAATACCAGTCAATACCGTGGCCACTACCACGTGTTGGGCGGAAAAATTTCCCCGATGGATGGCATTGGCCCTGGCGATTTGACCATTCCATCTTTAGTTGAGAAAGTAAAAGCCGGAAACGTGCGCGAACTTATTTTTGCGCTCAGTTCTACCATGGAAGGCGACACTACTAATTTTTATATCTATAAACAGATTGAGCCATACCATATAACCACCACCACCATTGCCCGTGGCATTTCAGTGGGCGATGAGCTTGAATATGCAGATGAGGTTACGCTGGGCCGAAGCATCCTGCACCGTATTCCTTTTGAATCTTCATTAAAAAGCACATAAGTTTTGAAACTATCTGTTGTTATACTTAATTATAATGTGCGCTTTTTTTTGGAGCAGTGCATTCGTTCCGTTCAAAAAGCCATCCAGCATTGGGATGCCGAAATCATTGTAATCGACAATGATTCAAAAGACGATAGCTGCCAAATGGTCAAAACCCTTTTTCCAAATGTAGTCTTGATTGAAAACAAGGAAAATGTAGGTTTCAGCAAGGCAAATAATCAGGCTGTGGCTGTTGCAAAAGGTGAATACCTATGTATTCTGAACCCAGATACTGCTGTTTCCGAAGATACTTTTAGAAAAACCATTGAGTATTATGAGAGTGTCGAAAAGATTGGTGCCCTGGGCGTTTATTTAATGGATGGAACAGGGAATTTCCTACCCGAAAGCAAAAGAAATCTTCCAACTCCAAAAGTCTCTTTGATGAAACTCACCGGTTTTACCCAGAAATATTATGCAAATCATATTATCGATAGTGAAAAAGGCGAAGTAGAAGTACTGGTAGGTGCTTTTATGATTTTGAAAAAAAGTATTTACAATGAAGTGGGCGGATTTGACGAGGATTATTTTATGTATGGCGAGGACATAGATTTTTCGTACAAAATAACAAATGCCGGTTATAAAAATCATTACCTGGGAAACACTACCGTACTGCACTATAAAGGGGAAAGCACCAAAAAGGATGACGCATACTTTGAGCGCTTTTACGGGGCAATGCAGATTTTTTACCAAAAACATTTCAATAAAAACTTTCTATTGGGAAGTTCCGTGTCTGCCGGAGTTGCCTTGGCCAAAGCTGCACATAAAATTTCTTTCGATAAAAAAGTGGAACCACTTCCTACTTTGGATCGAAATTACTTCTTCACCGAAAATATTGAATTACTGGAAAAACTCTCTGAGAGTACAGCCACTATTTTCCAAATGGTTTCAAAAAATATGCATCCCTTGGTTTCCTTAGAAAACAGTCTGCTAGTTTTTGATGCTGAGTATATTTCCTATGCGGAAATTTTCAAATTGATGAAACAATTGAAAAACAAAAACAATCTTTTCCGCATACGTCCTGCAGACTGCAACTTTATAATTGGGAGCGACCAAAGCGACGAAAAGGGCGGCGTGGTCGTTTTTTAAGAAATTTGAAACCAACAACGAACAAATTTTAACTAATTTTGCAAGGTTTTTAAAACAAGCGCATTTGTGCTTACAAAATTCGACATTGAAAAAGTATTATGGCAAAATTTGAATTGAAACTGCCCAAAATGGGTGAGAGTGTTGCAGAGGCAACCTTGACTAACTGGCTAAAGGAAGTGGGCGATACCATCGAGGCTGATGAGGCCGTTCTTGAAATCGCTACTGATAAAGTGGATAGCGAAGTGCCCAGCGAGGTAGACGGGGTTCTGGTTGAAAAACTTTTCAACGTTGATGATGTGGTTCAAGTGGGCCAGACCATTGCCATAATTGAAACCGCCGGAAGCAACGGAACTGAGAAAGCGACTGCCGAAAACGATCCTTCGCCGGAAGTTGTGAAGGAAGTTGAAAAGCAAGTAGAAACCGCCAAGCAAACTACTCTAGCCCCAATCGAAAATACCGGAGATCGGTTTTATTCGCCTTTGGTTAAAAACATTGCAGCTGCCGAAGGTATTTCGCAAGCTGAACTTGACGGAATTTCGGGTACGGGGAAAGACGGGCGCGTAACCAAGAACGATATTTTGGAATATGTTGAAAACCGTTCCTCTTCAAMAWCAGRWWCAMSSMAKNCMACAMAYWKTWKTRRASRYTNAWMWMTCCNGAAWMGNNAMWAACWAMRKAACCTGCAAAACCTAAAGCTCCGGTTTCAGTTAGTGGTGAGGACGAAATTGTTGAAATGACCCGAATGGGCAAACTCATTGCGCACCACATGGTTGAAAGTACTCAAACTTCAGCACACGTGCAGTCTTTTGTGGAGTGTGATGTTACCAACGTTTGGAACTGGAGAAATAAAGTAAAGAACACCTTTGCGAAACGCGAAGGGGAGAATCTTACTTTCACCCCAATATTTATGGAAGCCGTTGCAAAGGCTTTGAAAGACTTCCCCATGATGAATATTTCCGTTGACGGGAATAATATTATTAAGCGTAAAAATATAAACTTAGGAATGGCTGCGGCGCTGCCCGACGGAAATCTAATTGTTCCGGTAATTAAAAACGCCGATAGATTAAATCTAGTTGGAATGAGCAAAGCGGTAAACGACCTTGCAAACCGTGCGCGCGAAAACAAATTAAAACCAGACGAGATACAGGGAGGAACCTATACGGTTACAAATGTGGGAACCTTTGGTAGTATTATGGGAACGCCTATAATCAACCAGCCACAAGTGGGTATTTTGGCTTTGGGTGCCATCCGCAAAGTACCTGCGGTTATTGAAACTCCAGAGGGTGATTTTATTGGTATTCGCCATAAAATGTTCCTTTCGCACAGTTACGACCACAGGGTGGTGAACGGTGCTTTGGGCGGACAATTTGTTAAGCGAGTTGCCGAATATTTGGAAGCTTGGGACGTTAATCGAGAAATTTAAAACATAGGTATTTTGAAAAAAGGGAGGTTTTGATTTCAAAACCTCCCTTTTCCTTTTTTATGCGTCTTCAAAACTTCAATTAAAAGTATCTTTGCGCAACAAAACAAAACAATGGAACTCAATTTAAAAAAACCAATCTRTTKCTTNMRATMTTNAWWMMAMYGGANNMTMANAYKTSRSRWYWKRCWKWWTTGNYAGRWMYAGNYAATNMWKAARAKKRKKMYMWWWTKSWAACAAGGAAAGCCACACTTGGCGCGTAAACCCTGAAATGCCCATTCCCGCAGAATCTTCCGCCATCCACGGAATTACTGATGAAATGGTCGCAAACGAACCAACCTTTAAGGAATTGGCGTCAAAAATATATGCACTTATAAAAGATAGTGATTTGGGTGGTTTTAATTCAAACCGTTTTGACATTCCATTGCTGGCCGAAGAATTGCTCCGTGCCGAAGTTGATTTTGATATGAAAAAGGCACTTTCGGTAGATGTGCAGACCATTTTTCATAAAATGGAAAAGCGAACCTTGGAAGCGGCCTATAAGTTTTATTGCAACAAAGATTTAACCGATGCGCACAGTGCCGCTGCTGATACAAACGCAACCTACGAAGTTTTAAAGGCACAGCTTGACAAATATCCTGATTTGGAGAATGATGTAAATTTTCTTGCAGATTTCAGTTCGCACCGTGACCATGCAGATTTTGCAGGCTTCATAAGTTATAATGAAGAAGGTGTTGAGGTCTTTTCTTTCGGAAAATATAAAGGAAGCTTGGTTACTGAAATTTTGGAAAAAGATTCCGGCTACTTTGGTTGGTTGTTAAATGCGGATTTTCCACTTTATACCAAGAAAGTATTGACCAGAATCAGACTTCAGAAGTTAAATACAAAATTCTAAATTTAAAATGAAGATAATCTGTATTGGTCGAAATTATGCAGACCACATAAAAGAACTGGACAACGCAAAACCAACAGACCCGGTTATTTTTTTAAAGCCAGATACTGCAATATTATTAAAGAAGCAACCGTTTTTTATTCCAGAGTTTTCAAATGACGTGCATCACGAAGTGGAATTACTGGTTCGAATTAATAGGATCGGTAAACACATTGACCAAAAATTCGCCCATAAATACTATGATGAAATAGGCTTGGGGATAGATTTTACGGCACGTGATTTACAGACAGAATTAAAGGAGAAAGGGTTGCCGTGGGAAAAGGCAAAAGCGTTTGACGGTTCCGCAGTTATTGGAAATTTCATTGAAAAAGAACGTTTTACAGATGTAAATAACATAGATTTTAGCTTAAAAAAGAATGGAAAAACTGTTCAAAATGGTAATTCTATGCTGATGATGTGGAAAATCGATGCTTTAATCGAATATATTTCAAAATATTTTACGCTGAAAATCGGGGACATTATCTTTACCGGAACTCCCGCAGGCGTTGGTAGCGTTAATGCCGATGATATATTGACGGGATACATAGAGGAAACAGAAATGTTTTCTATAAAAGTTAAGTGAGATGACCAAAAATTATGCAAAGGAGAATCTGAGTGAAATCGCTGATGGGGATCAAGATTTTTTACGGATTCTGGCACAAACATTTCTAGATGAAATTCCCCCAGATTTACAGTCCATGGAAGAAGCCATTGAGAATGAAAACAGGGAATTGGCATATCAGTTTGCCCATAAAATGAAGCCAAACATTGAAATGTTCGGTATAGATGCGCTGAAGGATATTACAAGTATCGAAGCGTGGTCAAAGACATCAAAAAGTAAAGCCTCGGTACTTCCACATTTGGATAACGTACTTACAACCTTGAACAAAGTGTTTGACGAACTGAGAGAAGACTTCAAATTATAACATGCTCGCAGAAATTATTACCATAGGCGATGAGATTCTCATTGGCCAGATTGTTGATACCAATTCGGCATACATTTCAAAAGAACTAAATAAGATAGGGGTGAAGGTCTATCAAATTACTTCGGTACAGGATGAGCGCACCCATATTCTTCAGGCTTTTGAAGATGCCAAAAAACATGCTGATCTAATTATTGTTACCGGAGGGCTGGGCCCCACTAAAGACGATATTACTAAACAGACTTTTTGCGACTTTTTTCACGATACTTTGGTTGAAGACCCAAAAGTTGTTGAAAACGTAAAACATCTTTTCAATAAATACCAACTCAATAAGCCATTGCCTGCAAATTTTCAACAAGCGATGGTTCCTTCAAAAGCGACCATTTTGACCAATCAGCACGGCACCGCTCCCGGCATGTGGATGGAGGAAGAAGAAGTGGTTTTTGTGTCACTCCCCGGCGTGCCTTATGAAATGAAGCATTTGTTACAAGAGGAAGTTTTGCCTCGGGTGATAAAACGTTTCAATAGACCGCATATTTTCCACAAAACCCTTTTAACTTATGGTTTGGGTGAAAGCACCATTGCCGAAAGAATAGCCGATTGGGAAAATAATTTACCCGAGAAAATAAAATTGGCTTATTTGCCCTCCTTGGGAAGAGTTCGTTTGCGGCTTTCCTCCACGGGAAATGATGAAAGTGCCTTGAAAGAAAGTGTTGATTCACAAATGGACACTCTGCATGAAATGCTGTCGGATATTGCAATTGGATATGAGGATGAAACCAGTATAATTGGTAGGATTGCACATATTTTAACTCAAAAAAAACAAACCTTAAGTTTGGCAGAAAGCTGTACTGGAGGAGCAATTGCAGAAAATATAACGGCCGAGCCGGGCGCTTCTTCCTTTTTTCTGGGAAGTATTATCCCATATAAAACTGAATTAAAAACTAAAATACTCGGGGTTCCATCTTCCATAATAGAAGAATTTTCCGTTGTTAGCATTGAGGTGGCCGAAAGTATGGCGCTTAATTGCAACAAACTTTTTGCGACTGATTATGCCATTGCCACTACAGGGATTGCAGGCCCTACAAAAGGTGATGGCATAGATGAAGTAGGTACGGTATGCATTGCTATTGCTACTCCCGATGGCGTTGTGTCAGAAAAATTCAACTTTGGAAATGACCGTTACCGTGTGATTAAAAAGACAACAAATAAAGTCTTTGAGATGCTCCTTAAAGAAATTTCGAAAAACTAATTTTCTTTTGTTGTACATCACAAAAGAATTACTTAAATTTGCACCCTGTTTTAAAAATAACTTAAAAAGGTTAAGGAATGTCAAGAGTTTGTGAACTTACCGGAAAGAAAGCGATGGTTGGGAATAACGTATCGCACGCAATGAACAAAACCAAACGTAAGTTTGATGTAAACTTGCTCAAAAAGCGTTTTTATATTCCAGAGGAAGATAAGTGGGTAACCCTTCGTGTTTCAGCTTCTGCTATAAAAGACATTAATAAAAAAGGTATTTCTGCGGTTATGAAAGAAGCCCGCGAAAAAGGCTTTTTAACTAAATAATTGCAATAATCAATAAAGTCTGTTACAATGGCTAAAAAAGGAAATAGAGTACAAGTGATTTTGGAGTGCACAGAGCACAAGGAGTCTGGACAACCAGGAACTTCACGTTACATCACGACCAAAAATAAAAAGAACACACCGGATAGAATGGAGTTGAAGAAATTTAACCCAATTCTTAAGAAAATGACGGTTCATAAAGAGATTAAATAATWTRAGTCATGGCAAAGAAATCAGTAGCATCGTTACAAACAGGTTCAAAGCGTTTAACCAAAGCAATAAAAATGGTTAAGTCGCCAAAGACAGGAGCATATACATTTTCTGAGTCTATTATGGCTCCAGAGATGGTAAACGACTGGTTGAACAAAAAATAACCAGCTTAAAATATTGAGGAAAAGCCACTTTTTTACGAAGGTGGCTTTTCGTATTTTTGCCTTTTTGAAAAATAATACTATTTACTTTTCAAAGCTGAAAACCGACAACTGACAACCGATAATTGAAATATGAGTTTATTTAAGAAAATATTTTCCAAAGAGAAAAAGGAAACACTCGATAAAGGTCTTGAAAAAACAAAAACTACTTTTTTTGACAAGCTGAGCAAAGCAGTTGCCGGAAAAAGCAAAGTTGATGACGATGTTTTGGACAACCTTGAAGAGGTTTTGGTCTCCAGCGATGTTGGCGTAAACACAACCCTTAAAGTAATTGATAGAATTGAAGCTCGTGTTGCCAAGGATAAATATGTGGGAACCGATGAGTTGAATAAAATTCTCCGTGAGGARATAGCAGGTCTTTTAAGCGAAATAGATTMTGGAAACGCCACAGATTTTGAAATCCCCGTACACAAAAAGCCTTATGTTATTATGGTTGTGGGTGTAAATGGCGTGGGGAAAACAACTACTATTGGTAAACTTGCCTATCAATTTAAAAAAGCTGGAAAGAAAGTAGTTTTGGGTGCTGCGGATACTTTCCGGGCTGCGGCAATTGACCAGCTTCAAATTTGGGCAGATAGAACTGATGTTACAATCGTAAAGCAAAGCATGGGCAGCGATCCTGCCAGCGTTGCGTTTGATACTTTGCAAAGTGCTGTAAACCAAAATGCAGATGTGGTTATCATTGATACTGCTGGCCGACTTCACAACAAAGTGAACTTAATGAACGAGCTTACAAAGGTGAAACGTGTAATGCAAAAGGTAGTTCCCGATGCGCCGCACGATGTGCTTTTGGTGTTGGATGGTTCTACAGGACAAAATGCTTTTGAACAAGCCAAGCAGTTTACCGCCGCAACCGAAGTTACATCTCTTGCCGTCACAAAACTAGATGGAACTGCCAAGGGAGGCGTGGTGATCGGGATTAGTGATCAATTCCAGATTCCTGTGAAGTATATTGGCGTAGGCGAGGGAATGGAAGATCTTCAGGTATTTAACAAATTTGAGTTTGTAGATTCTTTCTTTAAGTAATTTCTTTGAAAAAAAATAAGCCACGAATTCATGAATATTTTTTATTCTTAAATTCGTGGCCAAAGTCTTTAATCTTTTCTCTTTTCTTCTCTTCTCTCTTATTAGAGTGTTTCCTTCAGCCAATTAAAAAACTCTCGTTGCCAAACGAGCGCGTTCTGTGGCTGCAAGACCCAGTGGTTTTCTTCAGGAAAATAAACCAGTTTGCTTTTTATTCCCTTTAACTGTGCTGCCTGAAAAGCACCCAGTCCTTGTTCGATAGGCACACGATAATCTTTTCCGCCCTGCACGATCATAATAGGAGTATCCCATTTATCAACATAGGTTGTAGGATTGAATTCATTAAAGGCTTTTTGTGCCTTCGCATTGTCTTTTTCCCAATAAGCACCGCCCATATCGTAGTTCACAAAAAATAATTCCTCAGTGGTTCCGTACATTGCTCGGGTATCAAAAACACCGTCGTGGGCAATAAAGGTTTTGAAACGTCCATTGTGATTTCCTGCCAACCAAAACACGGAATAACCACCAAAACTAGCTCCAATAGCGCCCAATCGGTCTTTGTCCACATAGGGTTCTTTAGAAATATCGTCAATGGCATCTAGGTAATCCTGCATAGCACCGCCACCCCAATCGCCACTTATAGCTTCGTTCCATTCCACGCCGTGACCCGGCATTCCGCGGCGGTTTGGTGCTACAATAATGTAACCCTGGGAAGCCATCAATTGAAAATTCCATCGTGTAGAGTAAAACTGTGAAAGTGCCGATTGTGGCCCACCCTGTGCATAAAGTAGCGTTGGGTATTTTTTGTTTTTGTCAAAGTTGGGAGGAAGAATAACCCAAACCAACATTTGCTTGCCGTCTTTAGTTGTTACCATTCTCTTTTCAACTGTTGGCAAATCAAGTTTTCCGTAGAATTCGTTATTTACTTGCGTAAGTTGCTTAAAGGTTTTGCTCTTCAAATCAAAAGAGAATATTTCCGAAGCGTGGTTCATATCTGTTCGGGTAACAATCAGTTGTCCGTTCTTTTCTGCAACAATACCCGTAACGTCAAATTGCCCTTTTGAAAGTTGTTCAACAACCGCCATTTTTCGTGTCTTTCCGGGATAATCAACTTTAAAAATTTGTTGTGTTCCATCTACTGGAGCCGTGAAATAAATGTCTTTATTATTATTTGCCCAAAGAAATCCGTTAACCGTTCCATCCCATTGAGAAGTAAGGTTTTGTTTTACGCCATTTTCCAAAACGATAATATCATTCTTATCGGCTTCATAACCATCCGTTTTCATTTGAAGATAAGCTAGCGCACCTTCTGTTGAAAAGGCCGGTTGGGTATCATAGCCTTTGTTTTCTTCGGTAATATTTTCTGTCTGTTTGCTGGCAAGGTTGTATTTATAAATATCTGTATTGGTGCTTAGGGCATAATCAGTGCCCGCTTTCTTTTTACTTACATAATAAATGTTTTCACCTTTTGGGCCCCAAATATAGTCTTCATCACCACCAAATGGTTTTTGTGGTGTATAATAAGGCTGGCCCGGCGTAATATCGGTTTCGGCGCCGGTGTTCACATCCTTATAAAAAACGTGATTATAAGTTCCATCGTTCCAAGTGTCCCAATGCCTATAATCTAAGGAAGTATAAACATAGGCATCACTTTTTGGGAGGTCGCTGTAAATATCCTTTCCTGTAACTTCCTTTATCTGTACTGGTTTATCAATCAGCATATACTGTCCGTTTGGCGAAAGATTCTTGTCGGTAACCTTTGCTTCCTCTTTAGAGATTTCAGTAAAATTTCCTCCACTAATTGGCATTTTGTAAAATTTGGAATCAAAACTATTCTCTTCCACATTTGGAGTTGCTACTTTATAAAAAAGTTCTTTTCCGTCAGGGGAAATACCTATAGCACTCACTTTTTTTACCTGCCATAAAAGTTCAGGTGTCATTGTTTTTTGGGCAAACACAATTCCGGCGCAAAGAAAGGCCAGTAAGAAGATGATTTTTTTCATTTTAAAAGTATTTTTAGATGCGTAAAGTTACTTAAAAAGTCGCAGTGTTCAGTCTCAGTTGGCAGTAATTGGAATTTGGCATTTGTTTCAGATTTTTCGTGGTATCTTTGCGCACTTTTAAAAATTCAGGACTCTATAGCAAATGAGATGTTCTGAATAAAAAATATAATTGAAGTATGCGTACCAAAACCTTAAAAAAGAACAAGATAAACGTAGTTACCCTTGGTTGCTCCAAAAATGTGTATGACAGCGAGGTGCTGATGGGGCAGTTGCGCGCCAGCAATAAAGAAGTTGTTCATGAGGAGGAAGGCAATATCGTGGTGATAAACACCTGCGGTTTTATTGCCAATGCAAAGGAGGAAAGTATCAATACCATTCTTGAGTTTGTTCAGAAAAAGGAAGAAGGCTTGGTAGATAAGGTTTTTGTTACGGGCTGTCTTTCCGAAAGATACAAGCCGGACCTTCAAAAGGAAATTCCAAATGTGGATGAGTATTTTGGAACTACCGAGCTTCCCAGATTGCTGAAAGCTTTGGGTGCCGATTATAAACACGAATTGATTGGGGAACGAATTACAACAACCCCAAAAAACTACGCATATTTTAAAATAGCCGAAGGTTGCGACCGTCCGTGCTCGTTTTGCGCAATCCCCATTATGCGCGGAAAACACCGTAGCACCCCGATGGAGGATTTGGTAACAGAAGCCGAAAAACTTGCGGCAAAAGGGGTAAAGGAACTTATTTTAATTGCGCAGGATTTAACCTATTACGGACTAGATCTATACAAAAAAAGAAACCTTGCAGAACTGCTTCAAAAGCTAGTAAAGGTAGAAGGCATAGAATGGATACGTTTGCACTACGCTTTCCCAACGGGTTTCCCGATGGACGTTTTGGAAGTAATGCGCAACGAGCCTAAAATCTGTAATTATATAGACATTCCATTGCAGCACATTGCCGATCCAATTTTGAAATCCATGCGTCGCGGAACCACCAAAGCGAAAACTACAAAATTATTGGAGGAATTTCGGGCAGCCGTTCCCGGCATGGCAATACGCACAACGCTTATTGTAGGCTATCCAGGCGAAACCGAGGAAGATTTCCAAACCCTAAAGCAATGGGTAAAGGACATGCGTTTTGAGCGTTTGGGCTGTTTTACTTATTCCCATGAAGAAAACACCCATGCCTATAATCTGGAGGACGATGTGCCAGAAGATGTAAAAATGGATCGCGCAAACCAGATTATGGAAATACAATCACAAATTTCTTGGGAATTGAACCAAATGAAAATTGGTAAGGAATTTAAGGTTGTTATTGACAGAAAGGAAGGTGGTTATTTTGTGGGAAGAACAGAATTTGACAGTCCCGATGTAGATAACGAAGTGTTGATCAATGCCGAGGAAGGCTATCTGCGCACTGGCGAATTTTTCACAGTAAAGATAACTGCTGCCGAAGACTTTGACCTATACGCCGAAGTAATCTAATCTGTCACCCTGAGCAGCTTGTCCTGAGCGAAGTCGAAGGGTGGTCGAAGGGTTTTTGTTTTAAATGACGAATCATACGTTGGGTAGATAATTCAAAATTGTAACAGTTCACAAATATATTGCTGAATTGTTATCTTTGAAGGAAACCCGCAGTTATGAGAAACTCCCAACGCTTCAAATTTCCAAAAACGGTACTTTTCGGGATAACCGTACTTTATATAGTGTTGATGCTAGCAACTTATTTTTTGTACTATAAAGAACCCGTCATTGTCTGTGCCCAGCGTATGTTGTCTGCCCAGGCAATTGCACTGTTATTTCAAGTGGCGCTCAATTATATAAATTACCACTCAAAAAATAAAATCGTAATATTGGCCACGCTTTTTGTAAGTGCAATGCTTTTTCTCGGAGCACTTACGGCTTTCTTTAATCTCGGAATGATGTGTGAGCTTTACGGATTTTAACCAACCGATAAATTTTTTTATTCCGAAACCTGTAATTCGAAACCAAAAACTTGAAACAACTTTTAATAATCGGACACACCTTTCCCGAGCCCAGCACCACTGCTGCGGGTAGTAGGATGATGCAATTGATGGAATTATTCAAGGAAGAAAAGTACCAAATCACCTTTGCCAGTACAGCTGCCGTTTCCGAAAAGACTGCAGACCTTCAAAGGCAGCATATTTCAATACAAAATATTAAGTTGAACGATGTTTCCTTTGATGAATTTATAAAAAAATTGAACCCCGAAATCGTCGTTTTTGACCGCTACATAACCGAGGAACAATTCGGCTGGCGGGTTTCCGAAAACTGCCCGAAAGCCTTAAAAATTCTCGACACCGAAGATCTTCACTTTTTGCGGAAAGCGAGACAAGAAGCAATTAAGGACGGCAAGCCCGTTTCAGAAGCGAACCTTTTTTCGGAAATCGCCAAACGCGAACTGGCCAGCATCCTGAGATGCGATCTGTCACTTATTATTTCAGAATATGAAATGGAACTGTTACAAAACAGGTTTAAGATTGCTTCGGAAATACTTTATTATTTGCCCTTTTTGGTTACAGCAGTTTCAGAAAGCACTCCCGCTTTTGAGGAGCGGCAAAATTTTCTCGCCATCGGCAATTTGCTGCATGCGCCCAATGTAGATTCGGTGCTGCAACTGAAAAAACTTTGGCCGGAAATAAGACAACAGCTTCCCGATGCCGAATTGCATATTTACGGAGCCTATGCCCCGCAACAAGTGCTTCAGCTAAATAATATAAAAGAAGGTTTTCTCATTAAGGGGTGGGCAGATGATTTAGAGATTGTGATGAAAACCTATCGCGTGCTATTGGCTCCCCTACGGTTTGGTGCCGGTTTAAAGGGAAAACTTTTGGATGCCATGCGCTTTGGCTTGCCCTCGGTAACCACGGAAATCGGGGCGGAAGGAATGTGCGGCGAGCTACCTTTTGGCGGAACGATTTCTACTTCAAAAGAGAAATTCATCGATGCCTCAGTTCAATTATATTCCCGGCAAGACCTTTGGAACAAAGCCCAACAAAACGGGTTCAACATCATTGAAAATCGTTTTCAAAAAAAAATATTTTMMGAANNNGTTKTTARRAANMAAAKANWAKCRMTMTKGGNGNNYCTTGMANNNAAACMTMRCNNACAGNATKWTATGGGGCAAATTCTTCAGCACCACACGTTGCAGAGCACTAAATATTTGGCAAAGTGGATTGAAGCAAAAGGAAAATAATATTCTTTTTGGCGAAGAGCATTCCATTCTAAAAAGGCAGAWAAATCCTTAATTTTTTTGCTTGAAGCTATTCCGCTTGATCATCGCGAATAACCAATCTTAACACAAACTTCACTATTTTTAAAAATGCTGCTGCTTATATTGGTGATTAATCAAAATTAGAAAACAATGAACATTACATTAGAGCAAGCAGAAAAAGTAATAGCCGCAGCAAAAAAGAAAGCGGTAGATATAGATACCAAGATGAACATATGCATAGTTGATGGCGGCGCAAACCAAGTAGCCTTTGCACGTATGGATGGCGCGTGGTTGGGCTCTGCCGATATTGCCCTTAAGAAAGCAAAAACAGCCAGATTTTTTGATATGCCCACTGGCGAAATAGGTAAGCTCTCGCAACCCGGCGAATCTCTCTACAATATTGAGCACTCCAATGGCGGACTCATTTCCTTTCCAGGTGGTGTGTTGCTTAAAAATAAAAAAGGCGATATTATTGGAGCTGTTGGCGTAAGCGGAAGTAGTGTGGAAAATGACCATACCGTGGCTTCTGCGGGTGCGGATGCACTGTAGGCACAATAGCATAATACCATATGAAAAGCCCCCTTTGGGGCTTTTTTTTATTGTTGACGAAATAGGGGGAAATCCCCCATGAAAAATGGGGGATTTCCCCCGTTGACTGGTATTTATATTTTACCAAATTGCCACCATAGTAACCAATTAAATTTTTAGCTATGGCAAGTTTAACAGAAAACAGACTCAATGAAGTCTTAGACCCCGCAGTGCTTAGCGCTGCAATTACCGCCCTAGACGCATTTATGGCAGGCCTGCCATAATTACTGCACATCCATTCCCGCTGCCGCCACACTTTACCGCAGAAACCCCACGCTGCCTTTACATTAACGTATTGCGGTAGAGGAGAATAAGGTGTTGAAAACTAAGGTGGAAACCTTGATGCAGGTGATTGGGAAATAAGCTTTATATTTGGGGAGGCATGCTGTTGCGTACATGTGCGGGATAGCAGCAATAAGATTTTAGAAACATGCGTATATAAACATGTTAGCTGTAAGTTGGAAAACTTAATCAAAAAATGAACGAAAATTTTAAATATCTGATTTATATATTCTTAACCATAATAGGAATTGGGATTCTTCCAAATTTGATATTGAGACCCATTTGGTCTTCTGGAATTGCAGCTCTGACGATTTTACTAAATGGTTTTTTAATTCCAATATCACTTTTAAGAGTTATTAAATGGATAAACAAAAAATTTGACAAAGATTGGTGGATATTGAATTTCGCACTAATAATTGGAACAGTGTGTTTATCTGTTTATTTAGGTTTTTTAAATTGGGCTAATTGGGCAGATAATACCCCTGGAGGTTGGGGCAGTAATAATGTTGATAAAGGAACATATATGATTCTGAATCTCGAATTAACTATTGGACTTGGAATTGTGGGAATTGCTTTATTAATAAAGATAATAACCAAAATAGGTGAATGGAAAAGTAAAACCTACAGCTAACACTATATAAAAAAAATAGGGCAAGTAAGTGCTAAACCCAATGTTCAGGCATATTTGTGAGGTCACCAAATCTTTTGATTTGGCTTTAGAACAAAAATATAAAACAAAATGCAAAAGATTTGGCTTGAGGACAATCCGAAAAGTAGTCGCTTATTTTCAGCCCTACTTCTTTTATACTAACCGTTATCTCTTATTATGAAAAAAAACCTTGGGAATTTAATTTTAGTAATCGGACTGATTTGTAGCCAATACAACTTCGGTCAAAATCCCGCTGAAATTAAAATTCTGGAAACACTTGATGGAAATATAATTAAACTATTACCAGAAAACAGAGTTTTATTGGAAACAATCGAAAAAGTTAGCTATCCTGATAGTACAAAAAAGATTGGGACATCGTGGAACGGAAAGGGAATATGCCTAGGAGTTCGAGTTTCTGCCGTGATACATCAGAGTTATGGTTTTTATGAATATGATGCGCAAAACTTGGTTCTAAATCTTACGGACGAAAATCCTATCGAAAAATTAGTCACACGGATTTCAAAAGAGAAAGTAAACGAACAAAATATTATAATTAAAATCAGTAAGAATTTCGAAACAGCTTATGATTTGTCCGTATTTCAAAATAATAAATTAATGTGTTTAGTTCCGCCATTTGAGGAAAATTGGGAATTTACTATTGAAACAATTGAAAGTCCATTGATTTTAAAATATAATAACCATATTAAAACCATTAAGCTGGATTCTTATAAGAATACGGAACTAATCATATCAATTAATGATTTAAAGGCAGAAAACTATATTAAAAATAAAAAATTAGTTTATCCAATTAACCAACTGTCCGAAAAATAACAAGAGATAACACCGGTAACCGTTGCACAACCCCTTAATTTTTTAAGTCCGAACCAATATAAGCCGTTTTAAGCGGCTTTGTTTTTTTGGTCAGGCTTGAGTAGGAACCAGATTTGGTGCCTTTAAAAAATGCCATGCTACATTCTGGAGCACTGTTTTTGGCAAAAAACACAGAACAAGGCTTTCCGCCCCGCTCTTTGCGCGTTTTTGGATAAACTTGAGGTATTTCTTGAGGTTGTAGGCCATCGCCGAGAGATGCATGCATTTGTTGGCCTGTTTTATGCCAATGGTATTGACCTTGCGAAGCCCCATAAACTCCTTGAGGGTTCTAAAGACAGGCTCCACGGTGCTTTGCCGTTTGCTTTTTAGATACCGACCAGTGGCCCCCCCACTAGCGCACATTTGCAACGTGTGCCCCCCAAACCTGCTCAATCCCAGTTCCGAATCATACCAGAGGCAAGGCACACCCCTGTCATACTCAGCTTCGCCAGTCCTCAGCTTGTCGAAGGGTCAAAGCCTCACCTCGAGCTTAATGGTACAGTCAAAGCACTAAACAATAAAGAAGAACCCAACAGACACCGGCAGGGGCCTAAACAGCCAAGAAGGGGCCACATAAGTTGGGTTCTTTATATTTTCCATACACCATCCAATCATCACACCCCCTTTCATAGTGCCCTTTGTGCCTTCTCCGTGCCCTTTGTGGTAAAAACCCAATGAACCAATCCCCCAATTAAACAAGAAACAAGAAACAAGAAACACAACACGTTCCTCAAAGCCAATATTGTTTTACTCAAAGCCAATATCATTTCCCTCAAAGCCAAAATCATTTCCCTCAAAGCCAATATCATTTCCCTCACAGCCAATATATTTTCCCTCAAAGCCAATATATTTTCCCTCAAAGCCAATATCATTTCCCTCACAGCCAAAATATTTTCCCTCACAGCCAATATCATTTCCCTCATAGCCAATATTTTTTCCCTCAAAGCCAATATTTTTTCCCTCAAAGCCAATATTATTTCCCTCATAGCCAATATTTCTTCCCTCAAAGCCAATATCATTTCCCTTATTCCTCATCGCTAATCCCTCAGCACCAGTATCATAAAGCACAAATCCTTAAAAATTTAACTCAAATTAATTTTGAAATTTCACGAAAGCATTTWAAATTTATTTTAATAATTAATTGTCTTAAATCTAAAATCCAAAACCTATGGCATCCCGCACAGAAAACACCTTCGGAGCGCGTCTTTATAACGCAGAACAACTCTCCACAAACCTTGCAACCTTTGCAGGGTATGTACCACTAACCCCAGAAACTTCAGTGGCAGCATACAATACCTTAATTACGGCTATAGAAGACGTCAACGCACAAGTTGCCGCCGCACACTCTCAGTTCTCCCTCGCGGTAGATAACCGTCAGTACCTATTTATGAAAAGCGAAACATCATTGTTCAAAACAATGTCACCCATCCTCTCTTACGTTAAGGCAAAGTTTGGCAAAAAGTCTGAACAGGCTGCAGAAATAACCACCCTTGTAAACAATATAAGAGGAGAAAAAACCGCCAAATTAAAAAGAGACGAAGAAGGCGAATTTGTATCTCAATCACACCGTTCCTACGGTAGCCAGACCCAGTATTTTGCAGATATTATTACAATTCTTAACAGTTATGGCGCAGCATACGCCCCCACAAACACAAGCATCACCACAGAAAATCTAACCCTGCAGTTAGAAGCCCTAACAGCCGCAAACACGCAAGTAACAACGGCATACAGCACATTAAAACCCCTTCAGGACATGCGCCTCAATGAGTACAGTACCCTTTCAAGCCGCTCCCAAACCATCAAGGACGCAGTAAAATCACAATATGGTATCCAATCATCAGAATACAAACTCATAAAAGGCTACAAAATATAAAAAGACGCCCGCTCCAGCGGGCGTTTCCATTTTTCTCACTCAAAGAAAAGCCTACCATCAAAACTTCTCACCACTCACCACTCACTACTCACGTTCTATTTCACTACTTTTGTAAAGCAATGAAAAAGAACAAATGAATTTTAAATTAGCTACAGAATACACCCCCTCCGGCGACCAGCCCGAGGCAATAAGAGCCTTGGTAAACGGCCTAAACGCAGACGAAAAATACCAAACCCTCCTCGGCGTAACCGGTTCCGGGAAAACCTTTACCGTGGCAAATGTGGTGCAGCAAGTGCAAAAGCCAACCCTGGTGTTGGCGCACAACAAAACCCTCGCGGCACAGCTATACACAGAGTTTAAAAACCTCTTCCCCGAAAACGCGGTGGAGTACTTTGTTTCCTATTACGATTATTACCAGCCCGAAGCGTTTATCCCCAGCAGCGGCACCTATATAGAAAAAGATCTTTCCATAAACGAAGAGATTGAAAAAATGCGCCTTAGCACCACCTCGTCCCTGCTTTCGGGAAGGAGGGATGTGCTGGTGGTTTCCTCGGTTTCCTGCCTCTACGGTATCGGGAATCCTGCGGAATTTCAGAAAAATGTAATCAATTTGGAAAAAGGGCAGATCATCTCCCGCACCAAATTGTTGCACCGTTTGGTTCAAAGTCTTTACTCAAGAACCGAAGCGGAATTCAATCACGGCCGTTTCCGCATAAAAGGAGATACGGTAGATGTGTACCCCGGTTATGCGGATGATGCTTTTAGAATCCACTTTTTCGGAGATGAAATTGAGGAAATAGAAGTCTTTGACCCCTTGAACAACAACATAAAAGCCAAATACGACCGACTGAATATTTACCCTGCAAATATGTTCGTTACCTCGCCAGACGTGCTGCAGGGCGCCATCCGCCAGATTCAGGACGATTTGGTAAAACAGGTGGAATATTTTGGCGAAATAGGAAAACATCTGGAGGCAAAACGTCTGGACGAACGAACCAATTTCGATCTTGAAATGATACGCGAACTCGGCTATTGCAGCGGCATTGAAAACTATTCGCGCTACTTGGACCAGCGACTGCCCGGCACGCGCCCGTTCTGTTTGCTGGATTACTTTCCCAGGGATTATTTGATGGTGGTGGATGAGAGCCACGTAACCATCCCGCAGGTAGGCGCAATGTACGGCGGCGATCGTTCCCGAAAGGAAAATCTTGTGGAATATGGCTTTAGATTGCCCGCCGCGATGGATAACCGTCCGCTAAAATTTGAGGAATTTGAAGCCCTGCAAAACCAAGTAATCTACGTAAGCGCCACGCCGGCAGATTACGAACTTGAAAAAAGCGGCGGCGTGTATGTGGAACAGATTATCCGCCCMWMARGWSWRSWRSAMMMAMSRRTTKNANTAMRMMYYARMYKRAAMMWARTTSRWNATTWAWTGNNRARSAMAKCNYAATNNTSYRKSTMRMKRRMRWCSAACNNRRGTKCTNNTAWCAASCNNRACNARRYSCWTRGMKSAAGMANKTRACYAAATATTTARMTMGRSTRCARATYCGYWSYCGKTATATMCAYAGYGATGTGGATACYTTRGAACGCGTGGAAATTATGCAGGATTTGCGTCTTGGTCTTTTTGATGTGTTGGTAGGAGTAAACCTTTTAAGGGAAGGACTGGATTTACCTGAAGTTTCCTTGGTAGCGATTCTGGATGCAGACAAGGAAGGATTCCTAAGAAGCAACCGCTCGTTGACCCAAACGGTGGGTAGGGCAGCACGGAACCTAAATGGAAAAGCAATTATGTATGCCGATAAAATAACAAAAAGCATGCAAGAAACCATAGACGGTACGGAATACAGGCGCCAAAAACAGATTGAATACAATCAGAAGCACGGCATAACCCCCACGGCCATTAAAAAATCGTTTGAAAACTCCTTGACAAAGTCCAAACAGGCTGCCTACACATTTGAGACTGCTGAAACGCTTGCCGCGGAATCAGAAGTGGAATATTTGACCAAGGCACAGATAGAAAAGAAAATCCGTGACACCCGTAAAGCGATGGAAAAAGCCGCCAAAGACCTAGACTTTATGATGGCCGCCAAGCTTCGGGATAAGATTAAAACGTTTCAGAAACAACTGGAAGAAGTTTAAATTCAATGATCAATGAACAATAAACATTGAACAATGAACAATAAGCAATAATTAATTAAAATGAAATATTTTCTAATCCCTAATCCCTAATCCCTAATCCCTAATCCCTAATCCCTATTCGCTCTTCGCTAATTCCTAAATCCTAATTTTACAATGCCTTTAACGTCCGTCTTAAAAGCTATTTTGTACTTTGCCTGCTCTATGGTTACAGCGCAAAATATCAATTTGGACAATAAGATTATTCCCGAAGAAATAAAAAAAGAAGCCATTGAGGCGCTTACTTTTTATCCAGAATTGTATGACACCGCTATTGAATTTAAATTTAAAGACGATATAAAAAAATCTACCATGCAGGCGCAACCGCGCTTTACTAGTTTCTTTAAGGCGAAGGAGAATCGGGAGTATGTAATTCTGATTAGCAGAAATATCCAGATTGAAGGTGAACATTTCACCATGAAAGATATTCCCTCTGAGGTACAGATAGGTTGGCTAGGCCACGAGTTGGGCCACGTGATGGATTATCGGGAGCGTACAAATTTTGGTATGCTCATCTTCGGAATAAAATACCTTTTTTCCGCAGCACATATCAAGGAAGTGGAACGGGCGGCAGATACCTACGCTATTGCGCACGGCATGGGAGATTATATTTTAAAGACAAAGAATTTTATACTCGACAACGCCAATCTTTCAGAAAAATACAAGCAGCGTATCCGCAATCTGTATATTTCTCCCGAGGAAGTGATGGAACTTATTAATAAAAACAAAGTAGAAGAAGAGCCTGAGATTGTTGGGGAAGAGGGGTAGTTTAATTGTTGAATTGTTGAGGTGTTTAATAGTTTAACTGGCATTCAACTTCGCTCAAAACAAGCTGCTTAGCGTGAAAAGATTTGGAATTTCTTACTACTCACTACTCAATCTGACTTTTTACAAAGGTTTCCCAATCTGCAAATTTTTCCTCATCCATCACTTTTTCCATTTTTACCTGTCCGCCCTTCTTTTTGTTTTTTGCATTCCATTCGTGGAAAATTTCCGGATTTATCGTAGTTACTTTTACCCCTTTAAGTGCTTTGGATCGCGCTACCGCGTAGTTTTTATTGGCTTCCTTTAGCGCTTGGTCAAGGGCATTGGCAATTTCTTCAGCATTGATTTCAGTTTCCGTACCCAAATACCAATGGTGGTAAAATTCGCCATCTATTTTGACTGCTGCTAAGGTAAACTCAGGGATTTTTATATCGAATTTTTCTTCCATTTCGCGCAAGGCGACCTCCATTTTATTTACGGAAAGCTGCGAACCAACCACGTTCAAAAAGAATTTGGTGCGTCCCGTAATTTTTATTTCAGCCTTATCCACGTCTGTAAACGCAATGGTATCGCCAATCAAATAGCGCCAAGCGCCGGAAACGGTACTGATAATCAAAACATAATCGGTATCGGTTTTAACATCGGCAAGGGTTAGGGCAGGGGCATCCTGCGAAAGAGAACCATCCTCGTTAATATACTCTGGTTTAAAAGGAACAAACTCAAAATAGATTCCGTTATCGGTCACCAATTTCATGGAAGTAGTATCGGGCCTGTTCTGAAATGCCAAAAACCCTTCCGAGGCCAGATACGTATCAATAACAATAATGGGGTGCGCCAGCAATTGATTAAAACTTTTTTCATACGGTTGAAATGCTACGCCCCCTGAAGTATATGCCTGTAAATTTGGCCAAATCTCGTGTATGTTGGCCGCATCATGGTATTCAATTACCTTTTTCATCATCAATTCCATCCACGAAGGAATGCCGCTTAGCGCGCCGATATCCCAATTACGGGCATTTTTTGCAATGGTTTCCACCTTTTGGTCCCAGTCTTCCATTTGTGCAATTTCCTCTCCCGGTTTGTAATAACCACGAAACCAAAACGGAATGTTACTGGCGCTGATACCACTTATTTCGCCCTCCAAAAATTGGTCCTGTTCCTCTAAATTGGTGCTGCTACCGAGCATCATGATTTCCTTTTCGTAAAAATCAGAAGGGATATCAAAGTTTGTGAGCGCCCCTACCTGTTTTATTCCTGTGGTTCGGATAGCCTCAATCATTTCATCTGTAACAGGAATGCGTTTTGATGTTTTTCCCGTGGTTCCACTACTTCGGGCAAAATAAGTTGGTGTTCCCGGCCAGCTAATGTCTTCCAAACCTTCTTGGGTTTTGCTCCACCATTCCGACTCCATTTGATGGTAATCGAAATAAGGAACTTTTGTGGCAAATTCTTTTTCAATATCGGCTGCTTCTAGAATTTTTGAAAAGCCGTAGTATTTTCCAAAGGCGGTATCCTTTGCTTTTTCGAGTAGGTTTTTTAGGACTTCCCGTTGCGATTCCACTGGAGATTTTTCAGAAACGATCGCTCCCCGAAGATCGATTGCGGTTTTTATTATTGAGCCGAGTATTGCCATTGGTGAAATTTTTGTTGAAACTACAATTTTTTAAAAAGTTGGAAAGGACGTTTAAATCAATTTTAACCTTTTCGGTATGCGCTGCAATAGTGGTATCTTTGTTGAAAAATAAAAAATGCACCACCCAGATTCCGTACGATTGAACAAGGCAATTAGCGACAGCGGCTACTGTTCGCGCCGCGAAGCCGATACTTTAATTGAAAAAGGGCGCGTAACCGTTAACGGTGAAAAAAGCGGACTTGGCGATCGCGTAATGCCCGATGATGAGGTACGCGTAGATGGAAAACTTATAAAGGAAAATACAGCCGAAGTGTTTATTATGCTGAATAAACCCGTGGGTATTACCTGTACTACCGATACCCGCTTTGACGATAACGTAATTGATTTTGTAAACCATCCCGAACGTATTTTTCCCGTAGGAAGGTTGGACAAACCAAGTGAAGGCTTGCTGTTGCTTACTAATGAAGGTGATATTGTAAATAAAATATTACGTGCCGGTAATAAACACGAAAAGGAATATATTGTAAAGGTAGATAGACCCGTTACGGATGAATTTATAAAACGTATGGGGTCCGGGATTCCTATTTTGGATACCGTAACCAAGCGATGTAAAGTTGAGCGGATAAGCAGGTTTGAGTTTCGGATTATTTTGGTGCAGGGCTTAAATAGACAAATTAGAAGAATGTGTGAATATTTAGGGTATGAAGTTGCGGCCTTGCAGCGAACCCGTATTATGAATTTGGAATTGGGCAACTTGCCCCTTGGGCAATGGCGAGACCTTACCCCAGCAGAACTTAAAACCTTGAAAGATTCCGTAAAGGATAGTGATGGCCTGCCGAAGGCTTATCAAAAAGATGGTCGTGAAAAAGCGGTAGAAACAATAAAGCCCGAAAAGAAAAGGCAAGCGGAGCGGAATTTAAAAAGGGAGCAAAATAGTACTGGAGGACGAAGAAGGAGAGGCCCCAATTAACCCCATAAAAAAACCGCGCACCGATTGAGTAGCACGCGGTCATTTTCAACTAACTAACCAAATTAAATTTCAATTATGAAATCTCAACCATTTTCTTCAATGCTTTCTTTTCTACCATCGTTGGAAGCGTAACCCTAAGGATTCCATTTTCATAATTGGCTTGAATATCTTCCACTTTAATATTTTCAGGAAGTTTAAAAGAACGTTCAAAAGTTTGATAATTAAATTCCCTTCTTCTAAACTGGGAATCGTTGCTTTCTTCTTTTTCTTCTCCCTTTTTTGAAGCTATTTTTAAGGTATCTTCCTCAACCTCAATGGTAAA
Source organism: Aequorivita sp. (assembly GCA_002733915.1). Classification (GTDB taxonomy): domain Bacteria; phylum Bacteroidota; class Bacteroidia; order Flavobacteriales; family Flavobacteriaceae; genus Aequorivita. The sequence goes on along the minus strand of NVXN01000011.1, from coordinate 44,914 downwards.
ATCTTCCTTTTTCAAACCTGGAACGGCCAATTCGACTACAAAATTCGGGAAATTTTCAATAATATTTACTGCTGGAATGCTAAATGTTTCATAATTATTATTAAAGACATCTAACTTGTTGTCAAAAAGCAGATTATCCAATAGTCCCGGAAACCAAATACTGYTTTTATTAACTGTTTTCATAACTATATATTGTTTAAGTTTTGACTTATTTTTGAATTTATTAGTCAATAATAATTCCAACAAAATACAACGGACAAGTTGACTGAAAATGAGCATGTTTTGGTGACTTTTTGACACCTTGCATTTAATGCTCCAGAAGATTTAATTCATTTTTAAGATTTTTAACTAGGGGTTTCAGTACTTTTAAAAATTACTAACTACCCAGTATGAAAAAACTTTTTATCCGCATTTTTGATTTCTTCAATACTATTGAAAGTAAAATTGCTTTTTATCCTACGCTTTTCGCGATTTCCGGTTTCTTTGTTGCCCTTTTAATGATTTTTTTGGAGCAACACGGAATCTCCCGAAAAATTATGGACGAGTTCCCCATTTTAATGGTAGAAGATGGAGATACGGCCCTCACTGTGCTAAGTGCTTGTTTGGGTGGGCTTATTTCGTTGATGGTTTTTAGTTTTTMRWTKGNMAKRCWGNWRCTCAGCCAGGCATCAAATAATTATTCCCCGCGACTACTTCCAGGCTTAATAAGTGATAGACGACACCAGATCATATTGGGTATTTATCTCTCAACGATTCTTTATAATATRTTNNTRTTNKATKYTSANRTTGANCMYAKTGNGKATNNMWWTWKRSTMTTCCGNNNTWKYCRKTGCTTTTGGGTATTGTTTTTACCATAGTCTGCTTGGTTGCTTTTATCTATTTCATCCATAATATTTCCCAGAGCATTCAGATAAACAATATTTTGGATGTTATTTTTGAATATGCGGAAAGAAGGCTCCAAGGCTTAATTGAATCTGAAAAAGGACAAACTAAAAAGTTTCCCAATACGGATAATTGGTATGAGTATAAAGCGGGAAGAAGCGGTTATTTCCAGAATATATCCATAAAAAATATTTTGAAGATTTGCGATGACCAAGAAACCAAGATTTACATAACAATACCTAAAGGGCTGTTCGTGCTGAAGAATTCAATTTTTTTAAAATCTGAAAAGCAATTGGATGAAAAAGTTGTGAATTCAATCATTTCCAATATTAGCTTTGCCCGTGGCGAATTGGTTGAGGACAATTATATTTTGGCATTTAAGCAAATTACCGAAATAGCCGTTAAAGCAATGTCACCGGGAGTCAATGACCCAGGAACCGCAATTAATGCCATTGATTATTTAACCGATTTATTTGCCCTACGGATGCAAAAAAATGATAATGGAATTATTATACATAAAGAAAATGCAACCCTTAGAGTGGCGGTCGTTACCTTTAAGGAATTGATGTATAACGTGATGGCTTCACTGCGCACCTATTGTAAGCATGATCCGGTGATGGTTGAGAAATTGTTGTGGATGATGGTCTATCTTCAAAAACAACCTGCCGCAGAGGACAATTACCACAAAGTAATCAAGGAAGAAATGACAACGCTATTGGAGCAGGCTAAAAACTCATTTGATTCTGAGTGGGATGTTTTAACGATTGATAAAATGATAGCGGGCTAGTTGTAATAGATTTTAAAAATCTTTAAAAGCTCATCTGCAGGAATAATCTTGTCTTCAGACTGCTCTAACTTTTTAAGGATTTGATCGGCAACAACGGGGCGAATGCCCATTTTTAGCCCAAAATTTTTCAATGCCACAATTTCAGATTCGTGGGCTTCATTGTCTATATTCATCATCAAGATCAATTTGTAGAAATGCGTGATACGCTCCACTTCACTGAAAACGGGTCGTGAGGGTTGAGGGTTCTCAAATAGATCGACCAATTCCCTATCCGAAATATCCATACGTATGGCCAACTTTTGGATAAAATCTATTTCGGAAGGTTTGATTTTTCCGTCGGCCATTACCATATTTATTAAATCACTAAGAAGGGATTTGGGGTTCCTTTCCATACTCTTTATTTCAAAAAAAAGCCCTTGCAAATGCGAAGGGCTTTTATAATTATTAATTGTGTTTATGAAAGAACAGCTTTTACCTTATCGGCCGCCTCTTGAAATTCAATAGCACTCTGTACATCCAGTCCGCTATCGTCAATTAGTTTTTTTGCAATATCTGCATTGGTTCCCTGCAAACGTACAATGATTGGAATGTTGATGGTTCCCATATTTTTATAGGCATCAATAACACCTTGCGCCACTCGGTCGCAACGTACTATTCCGCCAAAAATATTTATCAAGATTGCTTTTACGCTTGGGTCTTTCAATATTAATTTGAAAGCTGCCTCAACACGCTCTGCATCTGCAGTTCCACCAACATCAAGGAAGTTTGCAGGTTCACCGCCAGCTTGCTTAATAAGGTCCATTGTTGCCATTGCAAGTCCGGCACCATTTACCATACAGCCAACGTTTCCGTCAAGGTCAACATAGTTCAAACCTTTTTCCTTTGCTTCAACTTCTACGGGGTTTTCCTCGCGTTTGTCGCGCATTTCCATATAATCCTTATGACGGAAAAGAGCGTTATCRTCWATWSTWACTTTYGCATCWACWGCYATTATTTTATYRTCRCTWGTTTTTAAWACYGGRTTWATTTCAAAWARRGAWGMRTCMGATTYWWYRTARGCTKTRTAWARWGCAGTAACAAACTTTGTCATTTCCTTAAAAGCCTTTCCGCTCAAACCAAGGTTGAAAGCAACCCTTCTTGCCTGAAAGCCTAAAAGACCAACAGCTGGGTCAATTTCCTCGGTAAAAATTAAATGGGGAGTCTCCTCGGCAACTGTTTCAATGTCCATTCCACCTTCAGTAGAATACATTATCATATTTCTACCAGTGGAACGGTTTAACAGCACGCTTATATAATACTCTTCGGGCTCGCTATCGCCGGGATAGTATACATCTTCGGCTACCAAAACTTGGTGCACTCTTTTTCCTTCCGCAGAAGTTTGCGGAGTAACAAGATCCATCCCTATGATTTTTCCAGCGATATCCTCAACTTCCTGAAGATTCTTTGCAAGTTTTACACCTCCGCCCTTACCCCGGCCCCCGGCGTGAACTTGAGCCTTAATAACGTGCCAGCCCGTTCCGGTTTCCTCGGTAAGTTTTTTGGCGGCGTCCACTGCCTCTTTTGGAGTGGTAGCCACGATACCGCGCTGTATTTCAACGCCAAAGCTGTTTAAAATTTCTTTTCCCTGATATTCGTGTAAATTCATAGTAGCGGTTTTGTACTTGTTTATGGAAGGCAAAAATAACAAATGTTGCAGGAATGGACTAATGTTTTTTGAAGCTTTGCATGTCAGAAATTTTGTAGATTTCACAAATCTGAAAATTTAAGTGATTATTAATGAAGTAATTCGGGTTTCCTCGCTATTTTTGCGCCTTAATTTTTTAAAATTTATTCTTAAAACCATGAAAAACCAAGACCTTTTGGCAATTGCCCAAGAATTCGGAAGCCCTGTTTATGTTTATGACGCCGCTAAAATAGAAAAGCAGTATAAACGTTTGACCAGCGCTTTTGATAAGGTGGAGAAGTTAAGGATAAATTATGCCGTGAAAGCACTTTCAAATATTTCAGTTTTAAAGTTGCTCATCAACATGGGCAGTGGCTTGGACACCGTTTCCATTCAAGAAGTGATGCTGGGTTTGGAAGCTGGCGCAAAACCAGAGGATATAATTTACACACCCAACGGAATTTCTATGGAAGAAATAGAAAAGGCGGCGAAGCTTGGGGTACAGATAAATATTGATAACCTTTCGATTTTGGAGCAATTTGGGACAAAACACCCCAAAACCCCCGTCTGTATTCGTATCAATCCTCATGTAATGGCCGGTGGAAATACTAATATTTCTGTAGGTCATATTGATAGTAAGTTTGGAATTTCAATCCATCAAATGCCTTTGCTTAAAAGAATTGTGGAAAATACTGGAATGAACATCAATGGTATCCATATGCACACGGGTAGCGATATTTTGGATATCGATGTTTTTCTTTACGCTTCCGAAATACTTTTCAATGCTGCGGAAAATTTTGACAATCTTGAATTCATTGACTTTGGAAGCGGCTTTAAAGTTCCCTATAAAGAAGGCGATATTGAAACAAACGTTGAAGAGCTCGGAAAAAAACTGACAAAGCGTTTTAACGACTTTTGCAAAAAATATGGAAAAAAGCTGACATTGGCTTTTGAACCGGGCAAGTTTTTGGTAAGCGAAGCTGGACAGTTTTTAGTGAAAGTGAATGTTATAAAACAAACAACTTCTACYGTTTTTGCCCAGGTGGACAGTGGATTCAATCATTTAATCCGCCCGATGCTCTATGGTTCACAGCATGAAATTTCAAACATTTCCCGTCCCCATGGCAGGGATCGTTTTTACACCGTAACGGGCTATATCTGTGAAACTGATACGTTTGCAAACAATAGAAGAATTCCCGAGGTTCACGAAGGTGATATCCTTTCTTTCCACAACGCAGGGGCGTATTGCTTTACCATGGCGAGCAATTACAATTCCCGTTACCGCCCAGCAGAAGTGTTTTGGTATAAAGGGAAAGCACATTTAATCCGTAAAAGGGAAACGTTTGAGGATATCCTGAAAAATCAAATCGCAATCGATTTGTAGTATTTTAAAAATTTCAAAATWTATKKYASTSSTWTTNTYAATMWRMWCAWTAGCTTTGTTTAAATTCAATTAAAAAAAAATAAACAAAGCTATTCGATTGAATAATACTTTTCCAAATTCTACGAAACACCATTTTGATACAATCATAATCGGTAGCGGTGTTGGTGGGCTTTCCGCAGCTATTTTTTTATCGCGTGCCGGCCAGAAAGTTTTGGTTTTGGAGCAGCACGATGTCCCTGGCGGCTGGTGCCACAGTTTTTATTTAAACGGACATCGTTTTACGCCCGGTGTGCATTATGTGGGCCTTTTGGAAAAAGGACAATCTACGGCCCAATTATACGAAGCATTGGGAATTGCTGATGAACTTACCTTTTTCAGAATGAACCCCTCAGCTTATGAGCATGCTTATATAGGTGGGGAGCGTTTCGATTTTCCTGGAAATTTTGATGATTTGATAGCCGCGCTTATTAAAAAATTTCCAAGAGAAGAAAAGAATATTAAAAAGTATTTAAAACTTGTCAGAAATGTAAGTGCGGAATTGCAATTACTCCCAGACGTAGAAGGATTTTGGCAGCACCTCACTATTCCCTTTCGCACCAAGAATATGGGCAAGTATGCACTCTTCAGCCTAAAACGGGTTATTGATTGGCATATTAAAGATCCGCTTCTTAAAAAAATTCTCAACATTCAGTTTGGTGACCACGGGCTTGCTCCGGCCAAAGCCAGTTTTCCACTACATTGTGCAGTTATGGACCATTATTTTAATGGAGGTTTTTATCCTTGCGGGGGTGGTGCTGCAATTGTAAAGGCTATGACCAATGCTGTAAAAAAGCACGGTAGCGAAGTGAGAACAAAACAATCAGTAAAGAAAATACTTCTGGAGGGCGAAAGAAAGAAAACGGCTGTGGGCGTTGAATTGAAAAGCGGGGAGAAGTTGTTTGCCAAACGTATAATTTCAAATGCAGACCCAAACATTACATATCAAAAGCTTATAGGTGAAGAAAATCTAAGCAGAAAGCTCAAAAAAAAATTGAGCAAAACAACCTATTCCTGCACTTCACTAATGCTCTTTCTTACGGTCGCTATGGATTTAAGGGCCGCAGGAATGGATTCGGGAAATATTTGGTTAATGCCAAATGAAGATATGGATGTAGTTTATGAACGAATGATGATTCCAGACGTAACTACAGATGCCGCATTTGAAGGAATGTTTATAAGCTGCACTACCTTAAAAGATCCTTCCAGTTTTGACGGTAGGCACCACAGTATTGAAGCCATTACCTATTTAGATTATAAAATATTTGAAGAATACAAGTACGAGAAAGAACCGCGTTCCCAAAAATACCTTCAATTTAAAGAGCTGCTTACCGAAAAGATGATTAAAACCTTGGAAAAAGTACTGCCAAATGTTCGGGAACACATTGTTCACAAAGAATTGGGTACGCCCATAACAAACGAATATTATATAAATACAACCAAGGGAAGCGTGTATGGCACAGAAAAAAAGTTTAGCCAAATTGGGCCTTTCGCCTATAGGGCAAAAAGTGAAATAAAAAATCTTTATTTATGTGGCGCTAGTATTGTGAGCCACGGAGTGGCGGGTGCTGGCTATTCCGGATTGCAGACTGCGGGCGAGATTTTAAATAAGAAACAGGCAGAACTTTTAAAAACAGATGACAATCAAACCATAAAAATCTTTGAAGCAGAAGACAGCTCAGTTTATCCAGAGTGGCTTCAAAATAAAATTTCAGCCAAAAAGCGGAAAATCGCAACTAAGTAAATGTCAAAACAATTAGGTGGTTACAGAATATTTAGAATAAATATTAAATTTCTATAAAGTATCTAAAATTTTAGGTTTTTGAAATAAACATTGTTAAAAACCAATAATTGTCAATTATAAGATTATCTTTGCCACTTATTATAAATATTTTAATTAAATACAATGAACAAAGGAACAGTAAAATTCTTCAACGACACCAAAGGTTTTGGTTTTATCACTGAAGAAGGAACCAACAAAGAACATTTTGTACACATTTCAGGCCTTATCGACGAAGTTCGTGAAGGTGACGAAGTAGAATTTGATCTTCAAGAAGGCAAAAAAGGATTGAACGCGGTAAACGTAAAAGTGATTTAATACACACAATTTTTTTAAGACAAAGCCTCCCATTTTGGGAGGCTTTTTTTTGGGATTGTGTTTGGCTCAAAGATTTTTTTATTTTTTTTGATGACATGTATTTGGTTTACACGATTTTAGTATACATTTATACAACTAACTAAACCAAGTTTCAACAATGAAAAGATCAACACTACTCTTGATGGTGTTGTGCATAGTGACTATTCAGCTATCTGCACAACAGAAAAACCCACAAAAAGAAAAAGAAAACCAAAGGATAGCTGCTGAGCCGTCATCCATTTCACTAGAAAAACTTATCAAACAGCCCAGTTCTGTATATGTTATCACAAAGCAGCATGTGAGCAGTATCAGTGGTATTCGCCACGTATATATAAGGCAAGCTATTAACGGTTTGGAAGTTTATGGAACCGAATCCAGCGTGCACATTGACAAAAACGGAAAGGTTTTAATGGAGCACAATAAGTTCTTAAAAGACGTACAAGCAACCGTTAAGAGTAGTTCGCAAGGAATTTCAGCTAGACAGGCAGTAACTTCTGTTGCAAGCCAAATGGGTTACACAATTACAAATCTTCAAGAAGTAAAAAGCATTGGAGGTAAAAATAAAGCTACTGTCTTTAATAAAGCAGGCATATCTTCAGAGAAAATTCCTGCCAAATTAATGTATTATTATCGGGAAGGTATTGGAACCTATTTGGTTTGGGAGCTTTCCGTAGCCGAAAAAAATTCTTCGGATTGGTGGAATTTTCGCGTTGATGCTTCAACCGGAAAAATAATAGACAAGGATAATTGGACAATTTCCTGTAATATTTTGGGAGATCACGAAGACCATGTCCACACTTCTGCTACGCCGTCGACCCCATTCATTGGCCCAATGAATGAGCCAGTAAAAAATAATGCTATTGTTTCAGAAAGTTTTGCACCTCCCGCAGCAAGTTATAGAGTGTACGCAATGCCCGTAGAAAACCCAAATTACGGAACCCGTACATTGGTGACAAATCCAGAGAATTTAACGGCTTCACCTTTTGGATGGCATGATACAAATGGAGATGACACCCCAGAATTTACCAATACCCGCGGAAATAATGTGGATGCGTATGATGATGATAACGCAAATAATAATCCAGACGGTAAATATGCTTTTAGCCCTGGGGGAAATTTGATTTTTGATTTTCCCCTAAACACTACTTATAGTGCGGGTGACCAATCCGAAAATGCCGCAATTACTAACTTGTTTTATTGGACGAACATTATACACGATGTAACGTATCAATATGGTTTTGATGAAGCTAGCGGAAATTTTCAACAGAACAATTACGGAAACGGTGGGTTGGGAAATGATCCTGTAAACGCTGAAGCCCAGGATGGATCAGGAACTTGTAATGCTAATTTTGGAACTCCTGCAGACGGATCTAGACCACGTATGCAAATGTATGTTTGTAATTCTAGGGATGGTGATTTGGATAATATGGTAATTATCCATGAATACGGTCATGGAATTTCAAATAGGTTGAGCACATTAGGTGGAGCAGAACAAATGGGAGAAGGTTGGAGCGATTATTATGGCTTAATGCTTACCATGGAAAGTGGAGATACAGGACCAGACTCAAGAGGTGTTGGAACTTGGTTGATTGGCGAAGGCCCTGGCGGACCAGGTATAAGAACTTGGCCGTACAGTACTAATTTTGGAGTAAACCCACATACCTACGATGATATTAAGACAGAAGTAGCGCCACACGGGGTTGGCTCCGTTTGGGCAGAAATGTTGTGGGAAATGACATGGGAGCTTATAGCTATCCATGGATTTGATACAGATTTTTACAATGGTACTGGGGGAAATAACATTTCTTTGGCGTTGGTTACCGAAGGCTTAAAATTACAACCAAGCCAGCCTGGTTTTGTAGATGGCCGTGACGCTATTTTAGCTGCAGATATGGCAATGTACGGTGGGGCTAATCAGTGTGCTATTTGGGAAGCTTTTGCAAGAAGAGGTCTCGGCTATAGTGCCATTCAAGGTTCTTCGGGAAGTAAAACTGATGGGACAGAAGCTTTTGATTTGCCACCATCTTTTTCAAGTTTGGATGTTATTGATGAAGTATGCCTTTCTGATGGAATTCAAACAGGCCTTTCAGGCGGTAATCCAACTGGGGGTGCTTATAGTGGTTCCGGGGTAACTGATGATGGCAATGGAATGACTTTTACTTTCGATCCAAGCGTTGGTGGCCCAGGTTTGGTGACCGTAACGTATATAGTGAACGATTTCTGTACTGGAGTACCAACTACTTTAACAGATGATATCAATGTAACCAATGACCCTCCGGAAATTATATGTATGGGCTCTGGAACTATACCAATGACTGGGACTCAAACAAGCACTCCCGGAGCTCCGATTCCTGATAATAATCCTACTGGTGTTAMWNTRWMKRTRMAKGTNCMCTSARMNAYKTMMSCMKYAMAGWTWWNGGWTKYMRAYMWSRWKRKRTSCSRWACTTGGGTTGGTGACGTAATTGTTACAATAAAATCACCATCGGGAACCATGGCTACAATAATTGATAGGCCTGGAAGAACAACAAGTGGATTTGGGTGTTCCGGAGATAATATTGTTGCTGTTTTAGATGATGAAGCTGCCACTGCTGTGGAAAATGAATGTGCAGGATCAGTGCCTACAATAAACGGTTCTTTCATACCCAACAACCCACTGTCAGTATTTGATGGGGAAAGCACTATGGGATTATGGGAGCTTACGGTTTCTGACGTTGTGAGCCCAGATGCTGGTACGATAAACAGTTGGGGTATAGATTACGATTATGAAGTAAATGCGCCAGTATTGGACGTTACGCTTGACGGTAGCGGAAACGCAACCGTAAACGCAGAAGATTTATTGTTCAGTGTTTCTGTTGATTGCGGAGGATATACAGTATTGGCTGGAAGCCCGTTAGCAGCCACGGTGAGTTTTACCTGTTCTGACACAGGCTTGAATACAGTTGCTGTTGAGGTAACCAATGATAACGGTGCAACTTCAACCTGTTCTGCCATAGTAAATGTTATAGGCGGCGGAGGCGGTGGAGGTCCCTTTACTTGCCCTGGCAATATTACCCAAGACAACGATCCGGGAGTTTGTGGTGCTGTTATAACTTATACTGTTGAATCTCCCACTGGTTGCGGTGGTAGTTCCTGTATCACAGAAGATTTTGAAACTTATGTACCCCCAGCAGGAAGTGCGGATGTTCTTTCAGGAATTTCTAGCTTGGATGAAAATACAGTAGTGAATGGTCAAGGGCCAGGTCTTGTACAAGAAGGTTGTGTATATTCAACTTCTACGGGTCTTTTTCAATGGAATGATGCAGGTTATTATGGGCAAGTGAACCGTACAATTATTGCAAATAGTACTGATGGTATTATGACTCTGGAATATGACGTAACGGTAGGAACTGTTGATTTCAACTTGAGTGCATATAATGGTTTTTCCGATACGGCAACCATAGAAGCTTTTGATACAGGCGGTATCTCACTAGGTATTGTAGGGCCATTGGCTATACCAGACGCTACGCCAGTTCCAGTTTCTTTTAATTTTCCCGGCATCAAAACTATTGTAATTGATGGGATTCGGAGTTGGAGTCCACTTCTTAACGATCACGTATTTTGCCCTGATAGTGGTGGTGCAGGAACCATTACCCAAACAGCAGGTCTTGCTAGTGGCGATATTTTTCCCGTAGGAACAACTACAAACACTTTTGAATATGATGATGGAATTAACCCAGTACAAACTTGTTCTTTTGATGTAACTATTAATGACATCGAAGCTCCAGCGGCTGTTTGTCAAAACATTACCGTTCTGTTGGATGCTTCTGGAAATGCTTCGATAATTCCTTCTGATGTTGACGGCGGAAGTACTGATAATTGTGGAATCGCTTCCTTAAGTGTTTCTCCAAGTACTTTCACTTGCGCAAATGTAGGTGCAAACAATGTTACCTTTACTGTAACTGATGTCAATGGAAATTCAAGTACCTGTACCGCAGTTGTTACTGTGGAAGACAATGTAGCTCCAGCGGCAGTTTGCCAAAACATAACCGTTCAGTTGGATGCTACTGGAAATGTTTCCATTACTGCAGGAGACGTAGATGGGGGCAGTACCGATGCCTGTGGAATTGCAAGTACTTCGATTGATGTTACAGATTTCACTTGTGCAGATATCGGTCCTAATAACGTAACCTTAACGGTAACTGATATAAATGGAAATTCAAGCATTTGCGTAGCTGTGGTCAATGTGGAAGATGAACTCCCACCAACAATAGTTTGTTCTGCAAATATTACTGCAAATACAGATTTGGGAATGTGTAGTGCAGTTGTAAGCTTTCCAATGGCCTTAGGTCAGGATAATTGTAGTGTTACTGTTTCCCAAACTGGTGGTCTTACAAGTGGAAGTGCTTTTCCGGTAGGGGTTAATACAGTTGAGTTTACTGCAACAGACGGTAGCGGAAATACAGCAGTTTGTAGCTTTACCATTACGGTTGTTGATAATGAAGCGCCAACCATGGTTTGCCAAAATATTACAATTCAATTGGATGCTTCAGGAAATGCATCAATAACTGCGGACGATGTTGATGGAGGATCTACTGATAATTGTGGAATTGCAAGTATATCGGTTAGCCCAAGTTCTTTTGACTGTAGCGATGTGGGTGATAACCCAGTAGTATTAACCGTTACAGACGTTAATGGAAATTCCAATACCTGTACAGCAATCGTAACTGTAGAGGATATTACTCCTCCTGTTTCAGTTTGCCAAAACATTACAGTTGAATTGGATCCCGTTACCGGAACTGTAACTATTGCTGGAACAGATATTGACGGTGGAAGTACCGATGCCTGTGGAATAGACACCTATAGTTTGGATATTGATACTTTTGATTGTTCAAACATTGGCGAGAACACAGTGGTACTTACAGTAACAGATGTTAATGGAAACATTAGTACCTGTACGGCTATCGTAACGGTTGAAGACAACACCAATCCCGAGCTTGTCTGTCAAGATTTTACTTTGGAACTTGGGGCTGATGGAACAGCTATACTAGATCCAAACGATGTAATAACAAGTAATACTGATAATTGCGGAATTGCAACTGTGGCGGTAGATATTACTGAATTTAGCTGTGCCGATATTGGCACCCCTGTAACGGTTCAAGTATTTACAAGTGATGTAAATGGAAACTTAAGCACTTGCACTGCAGTGGTTACGGTTGTGGACTTATTAGCGCCAGTACTTACTTGTCCTGCAGATCAAACGGTTGATCCGGGAGCTGGTAATTTATTTTACATTGTTCCAGATTATTTCGCAACAGGAGAAGCAACAGCAATTGACAACTGTACCGACCCCGTTACTTTAACTACACAAGATCCTGCAGCAGGCACACCGTTATCTGATGGTGTTTATACCATTACACTAACTGCGGAAGATGAATACGGAAATGTATCTACTTGTACATTTGAGCTAACCGTTGAAAGTGTCTTGGGCGCTGGCGACAACAATGCTGATATTGGAAGTTTACAAATGTATCCAAATCCAGCCCAGCATACCGTAACGATCGGAAATCCACAAAGCCTATCTCTTGAAAAACTAAGTATTTTTGATTTAAGAGGAAGAATGGTAAAATCAATCGATCTTAAAAGTATGGGAACCGAGAAAACAATTGATATTTCTGAAATGGCCGCCGCTACTTATCTTGTAATTATTCAAGGTGAAAACGGACAGACCACCAAAAGGCTTATCAAGGAATAAACATTTGGTTTTAATTAAAAAGAAAACCCTTCCAAATTTAAGTGGAAGGGTTTTTTATTTATTAAAAGTTGATATTATAAAATTTATAAATTGATTATTTCTTTCTTTGCTTTTTCAAATTCGGCAACCATATCTTTAAGAATTTGGGCTGCAGGTTTTATATCGTGAATTAAGCCAGCAATTTGACCTATTTCCAGTTCGCCTTCTTCCATATCGCCTTCAAACATTCCGCGTTTGGCACGGGCGCGACCCAAATGTTTTACAAGGTCTTCCTTAGAAGGATTTGTGGTGTAAAGTTGCATTACGCTTTCAAAAAACTTGTTCTTCAGCATGCGTACGGGCGCCAACTCTTTTAAAGTAAGTTGTGTGTCGCCTTCTTTGGCATCGACAACCATTTGCTTAAACGCACGATGTGATGAGGCCTCTTCCGAAGCTACAAAGCGGCTACCCACTTGCACACCATCTGCGCCCAGAACCATTGCTGCAAGCATGCCTCTACCGGTTGCTATTCCGCCAGCGGCAATCAACGGAATTTCCAACTGCTCTTTAACCATTGGAATTAATGTGAAAGTTGTGGTTTCCTCACGCCCATTATGGCCGCCAGCTTCAAAACCTTCGGCAACTACTGCATCAACACCCACTTCCTGTGCTTTTAAAGCAAATTTTACGCTACTTACAACGTGTACAACAGTAATTCCTTGCTCTTTAAGTTTTGAAGTATAGGTTTTTGGATTTCCGGCTGAGGTGAAAACAATTTTTACACCCTCTTCAATAATGATATCGATTATTTTATCAATATCTGGGTAGAGCATCGGCACATTTACGCCGAAAGGTTTATCAGTCGCTTTTTTACATTTCAGAATATGCTCGCGAAGAATTTCCGGATACATTGAGCCTGCGCCCAAAAGCCCCAAGCCGCCGGTATTTGAAACAGCTGAGGCCAAACGCCAGCCGCTGTTCCAAATCATTCCAGCTTGGATAATTGGGTATTCAATATTAAAAAGTTCGGTAATACGGTTTTGCACTACTGCTTAATAATTTTATAGCTTGTTGTTTTATTGTTTGAAGTGATTGAAGCTATATACATTCCAGAGGAAAGTCCCGAAACATCTACACTATTATTAAGTGTGGTAATTTTGGTTTGAAGAATCTTTTTGCCCAAAACATTGTAAAGTGTAAAATCTGCATTTTCAGCATTTTTTGGAAAAGAAATGCTTATTTGCGTAGTTACTGGGTTAGGATATAGTGCAAAGTTATTTTCCTGTAATTGGTCTTCAACACTTAAAAGCAATAACGCCTCCAATGCATCTCCAAAATTTGGAATTCCATAGCCCATATTATCGGTAGGGTTATTATACATTGAGGCAGATTCACGGATTGCCTGCATTACTACATCATTCTTTAAATGTGGAACGGCTTGCCAGAGAGAAGCAACAGCACCGGCTGTAATTGGGGATGAAAAAGAAGTTCCATTTGCATAGCTCAAATTTCCATTAGCTGTTACAATGGCGGCATCTTCACCTTGAGCCATAACGTCTGGTTTTACTCTACCATCAACCGTTGGTCCATGGGAGCTAAAACCAGCATAGTTTCCGTTGGGATCTACCGCACCGATTGTAAAGGCACCTGGGGCATCGCCCGGCGTACCTACGTAACCAAAATTCCAAGGCTGCCCGTCATTGCCAGCTGAAGTTACTGTGATCATGCCTTTGTCAAAAGCTAGATTGGCGCCACGCGCACCAATAGTGGTTTGTCCATCAAGGTCTGCATAAGAGTGGTCATATGCTGAGTTGTCAAAATCTTGATATCCCAGAGAAGTATTAGTTACATAAACTCCCAAACTATCAGCACGTTCTAATGCTTCTACCCAATAGGCTTCTTCGGCGGGAGATTCGTTATTATCATCTTCAGTCACAAATAGATAGTACGATGCTCCGGGAGCAGTTCCTACAAATTGACCGTTCAAAAAGGCAGCTGCATCGCTAAATGTAGATGCACCGTGACTTCCGGTTCCAGTGGGACTTTCTACGCGGGCGACAAAATCATAATATCCCAATAGTCTTCCTTCATTTCGTAATGTAGCATAGGCGGGGTTGGTCAACACATTGGGGTAACCATTGTCCATAAATGCTACTATTATATCTTCTCCAATATAATCGTTTTCGTGAAGATAATCCACGTTTATCATTTCAGTTTGGTTTGCCGCATTGCCATAATTGTAAATGGGGCGTTCTGCTTGTTCAAATTCAAACTTGTCTTGGGTGAATTGTTTTCCGGCTGAGGGTCTGTTCAAAGATTTATCGGCAAATTCTATATCTTCCACAAAAGATAGATTCAAAAGTGCATTTATATTATTCTCGGTCCCGCGCACATATAAGGCATTCATCCATTTAGACTTTGCCATAACTGTAATTCCCGTAGCGGCTTCTATGAGTGCCTTTTGAGCTTCATTCAGGGGTACATCGCGTTCATCAATTACAATTCCTTGTGCATTCTTTCTATCAATAGCCGCTTGGGTCATAATGGTGATAGGGTTGGCCAAAGCCAAAGAAACTACTGCTGGATCCTTTGCCTCTAAAAAGACAAGGGCTTCCTCAGTTTGGGCAAAACCTAGTGTAGAAATAAGAATAASWMRYMMTWGRKMARRYWTTKKCAWSMKAWKMWYKKYYKAWKNGWTYWSRCCGMTSYSYRNNATAATYCSKKNCSGMRGTRYSMSGCAACAAATTGGCCTTCGGTTATGGCGGATTGCGGGTTTTCAAATATAACATAAAGTCCCGAAACTGTGGCGTGTATTATGGCTTTTTCCAAAGGCTGTCTATAACGGATACGCGCCATGACCTCCATTTTTTGGTTTTCGGAAAGCTTGAGGTCTTCGCGGATCCAGTGGACTTCTTCTTTTTTTACAAAAAGTCCACGACGGTAAAGCCCTGGATGCTCTTTTCCTTGTCCAGTGTAAATTACATTTTCGTTTACATCTGTAGCAATAACAAACAAAGGTTCTTTTGTTCCCCCAACGGCCAATCCTTTTCGTTGTCCATTTGTAAAATAGTGCGCTCCCTGGTGCACACCAATCTTTTTACCATCCGACAAAGAATAGGTATGTTTTGAGGCAAGATATTGTAGTTCTTCTTCTTCGGAAGTAAAATTCGGGGTTTCCAATTTGTATTCCTCGAAATCTGAAGGCACCTCTACAATAATGCCGTCCTTTGGAGCCAATTTCTGTTGAAGAAATTCTGGCAGCCTCACTTTTCCGATAAAACACAAGCCTTGGGAATCACGCTTTTCAGCAGTAATTAAATTTTGTTCCGAAGCAATTTTCCTCACTTCCGGTTTCAACAATTCCCCAATAGGGAAAAGCGTTTTTGTAAGCTGTTCCTGAGAAAGTTGGCACAGAAAGTAGGACTGGTCCTTGTTTGGGTCCTTGCCCGAAAGCAATTGATAGGTTTCCTTACCATCCTTCTCGATAATGCCTTTGCGGCAATAGTGACCCGTTGCAACAAAGTCAGCGCCAAGACCTAGGGCAATTTTCATAAACACATCAAATTTTATTTCCCGGTTGCAAAGTACATCTGGATTTGGCGTACGGCCCATTTGGTACTCTCGGAACATATAGTCAACAATACGTTCTTTATATTGTTCGCTTAAGTCTACCGTTTGAAARGGAATGCCTAATTTYTSWGCKACWARCATWGCATCRTTRCTRTCYTCYARCCAAGGRCAWTCRTYAGARATTGTYACYGAATCGTCATGCCAATTCTTCATAAAYAGWCCAATMACWTCATAKCCYTGYTCYTTYAAAAGATAGGCTGCAACGCTGGAATCTACGCCTCCGCTAAGACMGACGACTACTCGTTTTTTCATAAAAATTTAAGTATGTAAAAATTATAGACTTGTGACTATAACTGTCGAGAGATTGTTTTCAAACTTACTCCGCGTACTATTTATCTTTTTTCGGGTATGTTTCCTCCAAAATCACTTCTCCGTTTTTGTAGTATTTCCAAAGGCCGTGTTTTCTATCTTCTTTGTAAAACCCTTCAATTACCACATTGCCGTAGGCATCATAATATAAAGCTGGCCCCTGTAGTTGGTCTTCCTTATAAAGGAGTTTTTTTAATATCACACCCTCGGGAGAATAATAAACGTCTTCGCCTTCCTTTATGCCGTTTTTATAGCTGGTTTCCTGTGTAACTATCCCGTTGGGGTAATATGTTATTACTTTTCCTTCCAGTTTACCGTTTACATACTGCTCACGGGTCATAACATTTTTCGTGTTCTCGTGATAATAAACCCATTCGCCAATGCGGTCTTTACCCTGCATTTCCCCTTCGCTAACAAGTTTCCCTTTTATGGTGAAGTATTGTACGTGGGCAAGACCATTCTTCCCTTTAAAACTTTTTATGACCGTGGGTTGCCCTTTACAGTCTTCACAATAAAACTTGAACTCGCCAACCTCCTTTCCGTGTTCAAAGATTCCTTCATAGCGAAGCTGGTTGGTGCCTTCATACATTTTTTTCCAAACGCCATGACGCTTTCCCTGGGCGTCCATTTGGTTAATTTCACTTTGTGAAAAAGCAGAATGGGAGCAGAGTATTATTCCGAAGAAGAAGATTAAAGCAGTTTTTTTCATCGTTCATTTACTTAAAAAGCAAACGTTTAAATTTAAAATCTATTTTTTAAATCGTTTTAAATCTAATTTTAAAAACTATCGTTTTCCGGCTTTTTTCTGTTGCTCTGCCTGTTCCATCATCTCGGCCATTTTGCGCTGAAATTTGTTCTGTTTCTTTGGGGTGGCTTTTTTCACCTGAATCTTAGCGTGTACTTTGTCTTCATCAATAATGAAGTTTTTGATTACAAGCATAATACCTATGGTAATGAGGTTTGATACAAAGTAATAAAGCGAAAGTCCACTCGCGTAGTTGTTGAAGAATACCAACATAAACAGGGGCGAAAGGTACATAAGGAATTTCATGTTTGGCATCCCCGGCTGTTGCTGCTGCTGCATATTTGCGCCCATGGTCATCATCATATAAACAAAGATGGCAATGGAAGCTAAAATAGGGAATAGGCTTACGTGATCTCCATAAAATGGAATGTGGAACGGCAACTCCGCAATTGTATCGTAACTTGAAAGGTCATCAGCCCAAAGAAAGCTTTTCTGTCTTAAATCAAAAGCTGATGGGAAGAATGTAAAAAGCGCATAAAACACTGGAATTTGTAGCAAAGCTGGTAAGCAACCCTTTAGCGGACTGGCGCCGGCAGAGTTTTGTACCTTCATGGTTTCCTGTTGTATTTTTAAACTGTTGCCTTTGTATTTTTCTTTGATTTCGTCGAGCTCTGGTTTCAAAACCTTCATTTTTGCCTGTGCTAAATACTGTTTGTACTGCACCGGGGAAAGCAAAAGTTTTATAAGAATTGTCAAAACAATAATTGCGATTCCCGCAGGAAGGAAATCACTCAAAAAGCCAAATAAAGGGATAATAATATATTTATTTATCATTCCAAAAATCCCCCAGCCCAACGGCATGGCTTCATCCAGATTACGGTCGTATTCTTTGAAAATCTGATAGTCCGATGGGCCGTAGTACATATTCATGTCATAAGACAAGGCACCATTTTTTGGCTCCAAAAGCATTTTTGCACCGTATTGTTTTGTAAACGTTGTATCTACTTCTTCATCTTCTACCAAATCTACAGAGGTAAGTTTTACTTCTTTAAATGGAGTGTCTGTAAGTAACATTGAACTGAAGAAATGCTGGCGGAAATTCATCCAAGTAACATCTTTTTCCAATTCCTCATCTTCACCGGTAGGTGATAATTTTGAATGCTTTTCATCATCGTATTCATAGGTTAAGCGCGAATAGCGGTTTTCGTATGAAATACTTTTGGCGTGACGATACCCCTTCAACTGCCAATCCAAATACATAGGTTGCGAAGTGTTGATAATACCATCCAGTCCTTGGCTATTGATGCTGAAGTCCATCATATATTCGCCCGGGTGCAAGGTGTAGCGGTATTCAATAAAACCATTTTCTGAAGTTTTAAGTTTCATGGAAAGCACTTGATCTTCGCCATTCTTACTTAAAGTAGGTTCAAAATATAGGTCTTGGGAGTTTAAGGTTCTATTTTCAGATGCAAACTGAAGATTTAGGGAAGCTGTTCCATCTTTTATCAAATAAACAGGAACCGAATCATATTTGGTAAATTTCTTAAGAAGGGCTTCGGTTATGTAGCCTCCTTTATTGCTCACTTCCAAATAAAGCACATCATTTTCCAAAACGGTTGTACCTTCAGTTGCAGAAGGAAGTGTTGCGGAATATGCAAAGGAGCCCAGCTTGTTTTTCAACTTTTCAAAACCCAGGGAATCCCCCTTTATAGTCATAGAATCTGAAGTGGCTTGTGCAAGGGTAACTTCCTCTGTGGTTTTTGATGCTTCAGTTTCTTTTTTGGCAGCGGCTTCGGTTTTGGCTTTTTCTGCCTGAATTTCTTCCTCGGTGGGTTTGTTTATATAAAGCATCCAGATTAGGATTCCACCGATTAATAAAAAGCCTATGAGTGAGTTAAGGTCGAATTTTTTTTGTTCCATCTTTTATTTCTTCTTTTGAAATCAATCAAAAGCATATTAACGTTAATTCTTTTTGGCAGGGCAATAATCCCGCCTTTTCTTTTATTGCGTCAAATTGTCTTATTTCTTTTTTGAAGCGTGTTGGTGAACTGCCTTTACAAAAGCCACAAAAAGTGGATGTGGATTGGCTACCGTACTTTTGTATTCTGGATGATATTGGACCCCGACAAACCAAGGATGTTCGGGTATTTCTACAATTTCTACTAGTCCAGTATCAGGATTTATTCCAGTAGGAACTAGTCCTGCTGTTTCAAACTGCTCACGATATTTGTTATTGAACTCATATCTGTGGCGGTGGCGTTCCTCTATCGTTTTTGATTTGTAAACCTTGCTTACGATACTTCCTTTTTTCAGATCACATTTCCAAGCTCCCAAACGCATCGTGCCGCCCATGTTGGTAATGTTTTTCTGATCTTCCATAATGCTGATTACCGGATTTTTGGTTTGCGAATCCATTTCGGTACTGTTGGCATCTTTCAGTTTTAGCACATTTCTGGCAAACTCAATAACTCCCATTTGCATTCCCAAACAGATTCCCAAAAATGGAAGGTTGTTTTCGCGAGCATACTTTACGGCTGCAACTTTACCCTCAACCCCGCGTTCACCAAAACCGGGCGCGACTAAAATTCCGTCAAGTTTGGAAAGTTTCTTGCCAATAGTTTTTGCATTTATATGTTCAGAATGGATGTATTCTACCTTCACTTTTACTTCGTTCTCAGCACCCGCGTGGATGAAGGCTTCCAAAATTGATTTGTAGCTATCCTGTAATTCTACGTATTTTCCAATAAGACCAATGTGCACTTCGCCCTTTGGATTTTTGTGTCTTTGCAGAAATTTATTCCATTGTTTTAAGTCTGGCTTTTTGGAATCTTTCAGATTTAATTTCTGAAGGGTAACCGTGTCCAAACCTTCCTCAAGCATCATATTTGGCACATCGTAAATGGTGGAAGCATCAATAGATTGGATAACCGCCTCTTCTTTCACATTACAGAAAAGTGCCAACTTTCTTCGTAAATCATGTGAAAGTTCGTGTTCGGTTCTGCATACCAAAATGTCTGCACGAATTCCACTTTCCATCAAAGTTTTTACGGAGTGTTGCGTTGGTTTGGTTTTTAATTCGCCAGCGGCGGAAAGGTAGGGTACAAGCGTTAAGTGAATAACAAGTGCATTGTCATCACCCATTTCCCACTTCATTTGACGCACCGCTTCAATGTACGGTAATGATTCAATATCGCCTACGGTACCGCCTATTTCGGTAATAATTATATCATACTCGCCCGTGTTTCCAAGCAACTGGACGCGCTCCTTAATTTCGTTGGTAATGTGTGGAATAACCTGAACAGTTTTACCTAAAAATTCACCACGACGTTCTTTTTCGATTACGCTTTGATAAATACGACCCGTGGTAACGTTATTTGCTTGTGAAGTATTTACATTCAAAAAACGCTCGTAGTGACCCAAATCAAGATCGGTTTCGGCACCATCATCGGTTACGTAGCACTCGCCGTGTTCGTATGGATTCAGCGTTCCAGGATCCACATTTATGTATGGATCCAATTTTTGGATGGTCACACGGTAGCCTCTGGCTTGCAGTAACTTAGCTAGCGATGCCGCGATAATTCCTTTTCCTAAAGATGATGAAACCCCGCCCGTAACGAAGATGTATTTTGTAGTGCTCATGAATACCTTTGCTGAAATAACTATACGGGATGCAAAGGTACATTTTTATAATGGAAAGGAAAGGGATAAAGTTTAAAATGTGGCACCTCCAAATCAAACTATTGAGCTGGCTGTTTTTGACCGATTAGTAGTGTATTGGTTCCGTTTATTTTTTTATAAACTTGAAGCTCAAAATCGTTCCCAAAATTTGAGATAATTTTTTTAGCGGTTCCCGACTCGTTTTTCAAGTTTACCCCGATATTAAAAGTTAACCACCCACTTTTACAAAGTAATTTTGAAACATTTTTACAAAATTCTGTTCCATAAAAGATGTGAGGTACCTTGGTGTCTATAAAGAGATCTATAATTATCAATTGAAATTTTTCCCTACAGGTTTTTACATAATGAAACGCATCATCTTCTTTAATTTGAAGGTTTTTGGAAGCAGATATTCCAAATTCTTCTTTTGCAAGTCTTATAATTTCGGGATCAATTTCAACAGCAGTTATATTTTTGTGGTAATCAAATGTTTTACGAAGCGAATGAATGATACTTCCGCCGCCCATTCCCAAAAGTAAAATATTTTCTACTGTATTTAAATCAATTTTGGTCAGTCCAATTTCCAATATTTTTTGAAGCGAACCGTAGGAGTAGTTTGCATTTTCGGTATCCAAAACTTTTTTACCGTTCACGTAAGTAATTTCCAAAGTTCCATTAATTGTTGAAGAAAAACGCCGTGTAGTGGGCCAAATGTAGCTGAAAAGCTTCTTCATTTTTTTATTAATTTTTGCACCAATCCTTCCAAACCGTTCAATTTCAGTTCATACATTTCGGCCATCATTCTGCCAAGTTTTCCCTCGGGGAAACCTTTTTGTTTAAACCATACAAAGTAATATTCGGGAATATTTGCAAGATAATAGCCTTCGTACTTGCCGAAGGGCATTTTGTAGTTTGCCAATTCCACCAAGTGGTTGGGGTCGGGCTTATTTCCAAGCATCGTATGTAGCTAATTGTTGGGCAATATATTTTTGCCAGAAAATTTCTTTCTCTTCATTGCGGGAATGATCGCTTTCAGCATCAAATTTGTTTTGCATTGCGCGTCTTTTTTGCTCTACCTGTTTGTAAATACCTTCTATTTCTGACTTTATTCTTTTAGTGAATTTTTTTCCTTGAAGGTTTTTACGGAGTATGCGGGCGTGCAGTTCCGAAATATCAAAATGGGCCTGTTCGTGTCTTAAAATATGGGCGTTCACTCTTTGGGGCATGTACCACGAACCTTCTGGGCTAAAAAAACTCTCCACGGAATATTCCACATTTATATCCCCGTTTTGTATGGAATATGAGTATTGAAAACTGATACCAGTATTGGTGCTGGCTACAAAACTTGCGCTAGGAATTGGCTTTCCGCGGAAGTCATTCCAACTGAGTTTTTGGTTTTCATTCCAMAAGATTTTTTCGGTATTAAGCTGTGGAACAAAAAGAAAGAAAAATATGAAGATTATGAGTAGTTTCATAATTTATGGAATATCAAAAACAATACCTAAAATTCATGGGGCATTGCAGTTGCACTGGCAATTGCTATTACTTCATCCCCAATTAAAGGAAATTATTTTTTCAATATCGGGATGAAGGCTATAAAGCACCGGGCAGGTTCTAGCGGTATTCTCCAATATTTTACGTGCTTTTTTCTCTATGCCCGTAGGAAAATCCAGAACAACTTCAATTTTCGAAATGCGCCGTGGCTCTGCAGCCATTGTTTTGGTAACCATCGCGGTAGTGCCGTCCATGTTTACTTGCATATCGCGGGCCTTGATACCCATAACCGTAAGCATGCAGTTTGCCAAACCCGTGGCCACAGTATCGGTAGGCGAAAAAGCTTCGCCTTTTCCGTTATTGTCCGTTGGGGCATCCGTGATGAACTTGTCACCCGATTTTAGATGCTCATTTTCGGTGCGAAGATTTCCGAGATAGTTTACTTTGGCGGTGCTCATTCTACAACATCAAATTTAAGTTCGTCGTTATATTTTAAAATATAGGCAGCTTCGTTGCAGTAGCCTTCGGTGTTCGATTTCTCGTAACGGAATTTATTTTCAATATAAACCGTTTCGCTTTCGGGCAGTATGGCATCGTAAATATCTTTTTCAGCAGCCAATCGCAGCAATACATCATAGGTTACGTCAAAGCCCCGAATGGCATATCTGTTGGGAAGTACGCCGTATTTGTTTTTGTAACTTATTAAGAAAGGGATGCGGTCTTCGGGGTTAATATTTTTGTTTACGGATGGGAAAGTGAAGTTCAGCTTTGCCAATCGCATACTGGAAACCTCGTGCCATTCATATGCATCATTTTTGTTCAATGTGAATAAGCGCATTTTATAATTATCGGGCATTGCGGAAAGTACATTTACTGCACTACTTACCAATACCGGGTTTTCGGATTCAAGAATTACCCAATTTTCCATCCCCTCGGAAGCCACCGCAGTTATGTCACTTGCTTGAATGTATCCGCCACCTCTGGGCGATACCGTTTTAGCTTCAGGTATTGCAGCTTGTATCATTTCGCGCGGTTTCGCATTTTTTGAATCTGAAATAATGATGATATTTTTTCCATTGCTGTGCTCTTTTATAAAACGAATCATCTTTTTTTGAAGCACGGCGTCTGTGGGCAGAGTTTGAAACAGATTGTCATTCATCGCCATCTCTCTATTGCTCAAAGGTGAAAAGACTGGGATTTTTTCATCTTTCAGCATAGCTGAAGCCTTTTCCACATTTTTTTGAAGAAGCGGGCCAATTACGGCATCTACATTTTTAAACTCATTTCTTGAAATAATGGAAGCTACTTTGCTGTCGCTTTTTTCGGTATCATACACGTTTAATGTTACCGAAATGCCGTTATCTTTTGCAAACTCTGCTGCCAGCAAAGCGCCACTATAAAAATCCAAAGCCACCCGAAGGGTTGGATCTTTTTTTAATAAATCTTGGTCATTGCTGGTAGAGTCATTAACATTGCGCATTAAACGGAAAGGGAGCATCAATGCTACCGTTTTCATTTTTTTGCTTTCAATTCTTTTTTCTAGATCGATGACCGAAATATTTTCCTGCGAAATTGAGGTTTCTTCTTTTGGCAATTTAAGAATCATGCCATCTTTCAAACCATCTTTTGCATATGGGTTAAGCGCTATTATTTCTTCTTCGGAAAGCCCAAATTTTACTTTTAGCCTATAATAGCCTTCTTTTGGTTTTACTTCGTAATACTTAAAATTTTCTTCGTCAATTTCAGCATTTTCGATTACGGTTTTATCTGGAATGATTAGGATTGTGCCCACTTTTAAGCTTTCGCCTAAATCTGGATTTAAATCTTCAAGTTCAGCAATGGAAATGCCAAATTTTCTGGCGATCCCGAATTTAGTTTCCTTCGCCTTAACGGTATATTGTTGGGTGCCAGGTAAAGTGTTTCCAATATTTGTATTAGTATTGCCAGTATTATTGGAAGCGGCGGGAATCAACAATCGCTCACCTTTTCTGAGGCCACGGGAATACAATTCCTTATTTAGTTTTTTTATATCGTCAACACTTATGTTGTAGAGTTGCGCAATTCCATAGAGTGTTTCCTTCTTTTTTACTTTATGGTCGCGGTAATTGTTGTTGTTTGTTCCCGAGCTTATCACGCTGCTGGAAGGAATGATAAGCACACTATTAACCTTCAATTCATTTCTGGAATCGGGGTTGAGGTTATAAATGGTTTCTTCGGATATATTATACTTTTTTGCAATGCTATAAACGGTCTCGCCCTTTTGCACAGCGTGGCTTTTGTATTGTTGTTGGGCCGCAGAACCACAACTTACCATAAAAAGCAGGGTTACCGAAACGTATATTAAACACTTCAACATAGAGATAATCAATTTTTTAGATTTGCCAAACATAGTCTCGATTTCATTTTTTTATTCCCACTCGATGGTTGCTGGCGGTTTTGAGCTGATGTCATAGACTACTCTATTAACGCCTTTCACTCGGTTTATTATATGGTTGCTCACTTCCTGCAAAAATTCATATGGAAGGTTTACCCAATCTGCGGTCATCCCATCGGTGGATTCTACGGCACGTAAAGCAACTACTTTTTCATAGGTTCTTTCATCACCCATAACCCCCACACTGTTTACTGGCAATAGGATTGCTCCGGCCTGCCACACTTTATCATAAAGATCCCACTTCTTTAATCCATTTATAAATATTGCGTCAACCTCTTGTAAGATACGAACTTTTTCTGCGGTAATATCTCCCAAAATTCTGATTGCAAGTCCGGGTCCAGGGAATGGATGCCTGCCCAACAATTCAGGGTCAATGCCCATTTCTTTACCAACACGCCTCACTTCATCTTTAAAAAGCATGCGCAAAGGTTCCACGATTTTTAGCTTCATAAAGTCTGGTAATCCACCAACATTGTGGTGGCTTTTTATGGTTACCGAAGGGCCGTTTACTGAAACACTTTCAATTACATCGGGATAAATAGTTCCCTGTGCCAGCCAGTCAACACCGGTTAGTTTATGGGCTTCGTCATCAAAAACTTCGATAAATGCATTGCCAATAGCTTTTCGTTTTCTTTCGGGATCACTTTCGTTTCTCAAAGCTTCCAAAAAACGTTTCGAAGCATCCACTCCTTTTACGTTTAGCCCCATATCTTTGTATTGGTGGAGCACGTTTTCAAATTCATCCTTGCGGAGCAAACCGTTGTTTACAAAAATGCAAAATAGATTTTTGCCAATGGCTTTATTCAAAAGAATTGCTGCAACCGTACTATCTACACCACCGCTCAAACCAAGTACAACTTTTCCGGCGCCAATCTGTTCTTTTAAAGTTTCGACCGTAGTTTCCACAAAGGCAGCGGGAGTCCAGCTTTGTTCAACGCCAGCTATATTCACCAAAAAGTTCTCAAGCAATTGCTTGCCATGGGTTGTATGATAAACTTCTGGGTGAAATTGGATTGCGTAGGTTTCTTCCCCTTCAATTCGGTAAGCGGCATTCAATACATCAGCAGTGCTTGCCAAGCGCACTCCGTTTTCGGGAAGTTGCGCGATGGTATCGCTATGGCTCATCCACACGTTTGTGTTTTCGGGAATATCCTTAAAGAAATCCTCACCCGATTTTATCATGGAAAGTTTAGCCCTTCCGTACTCACGAATGTTTGAAGGTTCCACACTTCCACCGTTAAAATGTGCCAAATACTGAGCGCCGTAACAGACCGCCAAAAGCGGTTTGTGGCCACGAATTTGTGAAAGATCAGGATGTGGCGCATCTTCCGCACGAACGGAAAATGGACTGCCAGATAGTATTACGGCCTTAAACGGGTCTAGGCTTTCAGGTATATGATGGTAAGGGTGAATTTCGCAGTAAATGTTCAGTTCCCGTACGCGTCTCGCGATCAATTGGGTGTACTGCGAACCAAAATCTAAAATGAGGACGTTGTTTTGCATAGGCAAAAATACTTTAAATATATAAGTTGGTTAAATGGTTGTCGGGAATTTTTTTATGGGTTTTCAACAGAAAAATTATAACTCTAAAACAGTAAAATTTGCATCTAACGGCTCCAGGTTTTCTTTCAATAGATCCAGCAAGCTTTCGCCATATTCCAAGTAAAACTCAGAGAAATTAAGCTGCCGTTCCTGTAAACTTTTGTTAGGGAATAATTGATTTTGAATATTTTTTAATCGATCAAGTTCATCGGAAAGTTTTCTTTTTTGCGCTTTCAATAATCGCTTTTCAAGATTGTCCAATCCATTCAACTGTTTCTTTTCCTGTGCACCCACGGCTCCCAAAAAGGACGCATCGGTTTGTTTAGCCAATTCGTATAAATCTGTGAATTGTTGATGTAGAAATTTTTTCTGCTGTGAAAAATCGATTTCTATTTTTGAGATTTCCTTTGTATGTTTTTTCATCAATGTGTGCTGCGGAAGAAATAAATCTTCAATAGAAACTTTCAGTTTTTGCAGTTTTTCAGAAAGCATTTTCGGAACTAAAAGCACTGAATTACGAAGTAATAAAATTGGGAATGGCACTTCAACTTTATTAAAATAATCTTTCAACTGAAACCAATATGCGAGCTCGCCACCGCCGCCAATGTAACTCAGATTCGGTAAAATAACTTCCTGGTACAATGGGCGCAACAATGCATTTGGAGAAAAACGCTCTGGGTTTTCGTGCAGTTCCTTTAAGATTTCTTCTTTGGAAAAGGAGGTGTCTGTTTCATTTACATAAAAGCGGCTGTTTTTTTCGATGATGCGTTCGCGAAGGTTTTCCTTTAAATAAAACATATTTATTTCACGAGGATGCACTTGTTCCGAAAAACCCAAACTGGTAAGTTTTTCAGTGGTTTCCGAAACTTTTTTAAAGCTGAGGTTTTCGGTCAGTTCCTTTTCGGCATAGGGAATAAAACATTTTTTCAGCGCTGCATCGTTGCCGTCAACAATCACCAAACCGTGATGATAAAACAGACAATTGGCCAAAAACCGCGTGGCATCAGCCAAATTATCGTGTTTTGAATATGCATCGGAGAAATAGGAAATCAACTTTTTAGCATTTTCGCTTTCGCCGAACTCCTTTTTCAATTGTTGCTTCACTTCCTTCAATCCTTCGGTGGAAAGTTCGCCAACCGCGCCGGAAGCATCTCTGTCCCATTTCACCTTTTTTCCGAAAAGATTGAAGTAATTTATTTCCTCAAAATCGTGGTCTTCCGTCGCCATCCAATAAATAGGTACAAAATGGTTATTGGGGTATGTCTTGTTCAGTTGTTSAGCAAGGTTTATTGCAGAAAATATTTTATAAAGAAAATATAAAGGCCCAGTAAAAAGATTGAGTTGATGTCCCGTGGTGATTGTAAACGTATTGTGCTCCCTTAATAAATCTATATTGCTCAAGGTAGATTGCGAAATAGAATTATCGCCATACTGAAACATGATCCGTTTCGACAGCAAATGCCTTTTTTCATCGGAAAAATTTTTCTGTTTTTCTATAAGCTGATGCTTAAAATTCTCCACGTTTGGAAAACGGTTGTAAAAAGGATTTAGGCCTTCATCTTCAGCGAGATAATCGCAGATCAATTTTGAAAARTAACCTGTGTCTTTGTACGGAATGGAGTGGGTTGGCATAGGGTTTCTGAAAAAATTCAAACAAAAATAACCGTTTTAAATTGAGTGTAGGTCTAAAGATACGTTAATATGGTTTTCAAGTTCTAAATTTCAAGCACCAAATACCCACATGTGCCCATTGGAATTTGGAATTTCGTTGTTGGAATTTAACTATCTTTGACCCTCAATTAAAATACATCAAATGGTTCGTAAGCTAGCTTTTCTTCTATATTTAACGCCTGTTTTCATTTTTGCCCAACTGCAATCCCCTTCGGAGTTTTTGGGGTATGAAATTGGCACCCAATTCTCCCGTCACGCCGATGTTGTTTCCTATTTTGAACACGTAGCGGCAAATAGTGGAATGGTAAAATATTTTGATTATGGGAAAACCAACGAGCGCAGAAGGCTAACTTACGCCGTAATTTCTTCCGAAGAAAATCTTGCAAATCTTGAACAAATACGCACCGACAATTTAAAGAATATTGGCATTCTTTCGGGGAGTGCAAACCCCGATAAAACAATTGTTTGGCTAAGTTATAATGTTCATGGCAACGAAGCCAGTAGCAGCGAAGCCGCGATGAATACAGCATATAAACTTATTACTGAACATACAGATTGGCTTAAAAATGTTGTGGTAATTATGGATCCGGGTGTAAATCCTGACGGTCGCGATCGCTATGTAAACTGGTACAATCAAGTGAAAGCTTCACCTTATAATTCATCCCGGGATGCAATAGAGCACAATGAGCCTTGGCCCGGCGGCCGGCCAAACCATTATCTTTTTGATCTTAACCGAGATTGGATGTGGGCAAGCCAAGTGGAAACCCAGCAACGCTTAAAAATTTACAATCAATGGATGCCGCAGATACATGTTGATTTTCACGAGCAGGGAATCAATGAACCGTATTACTTTGCACCAGCGGCCGAACCTTTTCACGAAATAATCACTCCGTGGCAGCGTGAATTCCAAAACAAAATTGGGAAGAACAATGCCAAATATTTTGATGAAAACGGCTGGCTTTTCTTTACCCGTGAGAGTTTTGATTTGTTATATCCCAGTTATGGCGATACTTATCCTTTATTTATGGGTGCCATCGGGATGACTTATGAGCAGGCTGGTCACGGAATGGCTGGCTTGGGAATCATTAATGATGAGGACGTTGAACTTACCCTTGTAGATCGTGTGGCGCACCATACTACTGCAGGGCTATCAACTATTGAGGTAGCTTCTCAAAAAGCCGCTTCCCTCAATTCTGAGTTTAAGAAATTCTTCCAAAATGATGATTTAAAATACAAAAGCTTTGTACTTAAAGGTAATCCCGATAATTTACAAGCGCTAGCGGCATTATTGGACAAGCACGAAATTAAATATGGCTATGCCACTGGAGGTACCGTAAAAGGTTTTAATTTTAACGAAAAGAAAAATGGTGCCATGAATGCCCAAGGCGCACTGGTTGTGAGCACCAATCAACCTAAAGGCAAAATGGTTCAGGTACTTTTTGAGCCCAGTGCTGCCTTATCAACGCCCATTACTTATGATATTACTGCTTGGAGCTTACCGTATGCCTATGGTTTGGAAACTGTGGCAAGTACCAATTTAGTTCCTGCCAATGCATCGGCTCCAGCCAATAAGGTTTCAAATATAACTATGCCATCAGCAGCGGGATATATCGCTAAGTGGAACAGTTTACAGGATGCGGAATTTTTGTCTGCATTGTTGAAGGAAGGTATAAAAGTGCGCTTTTCAGAAAATGAACTTAGTTTTGGGGGTAATACCTTTGGGCGTGGGAGTTTGATAATTACACGTAGCGACAATAAATCCAATGCAGATTTTGACAAAACGCTTATTGAAATTGCGAATGAAATGGGACGGCAGTTGTATGCTTCGCCCACGAGTTTCGCAGACAACTTGACCGACTTCGGTTCACAATATGTGCATTTAATAAAAAATAAGAAAATAGCAATGTTGCAGGGGGAAGGTACTTCTTCATTGAGCTACGGCGCACTTTGGCACTTTTTTGAAACCCAATTAAAATACCCAATCACTTCAATAAATACTGGCGATATTGGAAATATTCAATGGTCAGATTATGATGTGTTGATATTACCGGATGGGTATTACAAGTCTATTTTAAACGAAGCGTCTTTTAAAGCCGTGGAGGAGTGGATAAGCAACGGTGGGAAAAYKAWWAYAATTSCCAATGCCGTTAGCATTTTTGAAGGCAAGGATGGTTTTGATTTGAAGAAAAATAATTCTGAAAAACCTAAAACGGAAGCCGATTCCATTGGCAATATGATACCTTACGCCCAACGCGAACTGGAAAGCACAAAAGATTTCATAACGGGAAGTATCTATAAAGTGAAATTGGACAATACCCATCCTTTGGCATTTGGCTATGGAGATACTTATTACAGTTTAAAACTAGGCAGCGATTCCTATAAATTTTTAAATGTTGGATATAATGTGGGGTATATAAACGAACCCGAAAGTGTTTCGGGTTTTTCCGGGGAAACAGTAAAAGCTGCTTTAAAAAATTCCATTGTTTTTGCGGAAGCGAAAAAGGGCAGGGGCAGCGTGGTTTATATGGTTGATGATGTTAGTTTCCGCTCCTTTTGGCAGAACGGAAAATTGTTTTTGGCGAATGCTATCTTCTTTGTGGATACCGAAAGCTATTAATAATTTTGACT
Source organism: Aequorivita sp. (assembly GCA_002733915.1). Lineage (GTDB taxonomy): Bacteria > Bacteroidota > Bacteroidia > Flavobacteriales > Flavobacteriaceae > Aequorivita. The sequence continues at coordinate 14,202 of NVXN01000011.1, read as the reverse complement.
TAGATATTTTTACCACAGAGGGCACAAAGTTTTTTCACAAAGTCCACAAAGAAAATTCCGTGAACTTTGTGCCKTCCTTGGATACCTTTTGTATTTTAAAGGTTCTGCTCAAATTGTTTTGAATTAGGAATTTAGTTCTGTTCTTGGTTAATCTCCACTGAGATAGCTTCCGTTTCAATTTTTGAGAGCAACTCCAATTTTCCTGCTTCATATAATTCATCAACCGTTTTTAAATCAACCAATTTCCAAGGTTCCAATTTGTAATTTTCGTAATCAACAAACCGTATTCCGTTTATCATTCTTGGATTGTAGGCTTTGCGGAAACGGATGCCACCTTCGCCTGTGTAGAATTTATAGGCGAAATAATCTACGGTGAAATTCTGCTGGCTTATCCAATACATATAAACATCTTCGTGATCTGTTCCACCACCATTTTCGCCAAAAGTTACCTGTATTTCATAATATTTTTCACCCTCTATTTCAGCATCGCCTACAAGTTCCTTTTTAACTGCGGGGTCGTTTAGTCCGTAGGGCAGTTGTACAAAATAATGTACGGAATTTACCGAATTTGAATACTTTGTTGCCGTAGAATCGGGCAGGTCAATTTTTTGGGCATTTACAAAACGGGTAAATTCATAATTATTCAACACATCGGTTACTTCACCTATGGAATCGGTAAAAGTTCGGCTTAGTTCAAAATTGCCCTTTTTTCTTTTGCTGCTGTATTTAATATTGCGGAAAGTAAAATTTATGGTGGCAACCTCATAGTTTTCGCCGCCTGCATTTTCAATGGTTTTATCTATAATTTTTYGGGCATTTAGAGTTTTGATTTCATTTTTGCAGGAAATAAAAAGGAGTAGAGAGCATATTATTGAATGGATTCGCATTTGCTTAAAGTTTTTATAAAGATACGAAATGCTTTGACCTTTTGACCCTTCGTCAGGCTCAGGGGGCTGCTCAGGACAGGAGGTTATTTTTTTATAATCTTTCTGATCTCTGTTTTGGTATCGGATTTAATTTCACAAATGTAAACCCCACTTTTTAAAGTTGATAAATTTAAAGAAGTCTTTGTTCCATTAATTATTAAGGTGTGCAGTAATTTTCCTGTCATATCAACAATTGATATGGTTGATGTGAAAATGTTTAATTGTTTAGTTGTTGAAATGTGTAATTGTGGGATTGTACTTGCCCTATAATTACATCCCTCCTAAATCCCTCCCGAAGCAAGTTTGGGGCAGGCTCTTCGAAGGGCACTTTTTGCTGTGATACTGGAATTAATAGGGAATTGGGTGGTAAACTTGAAGTAGCAGGGAGATGGAATTGCATTGCAAATGCTCTGCTTAAAAGGTCAGGCTTTATAAATGCGCGCCAAGGGACTGTTAAACTAATATTTTGTTTAGCCTTTATTCCGCACGCATCAATATTACTGATATATGTCATTTTATCTCGAACGATATGATACTATCTTTAGTATTCAAAATTTATGAACAGAAATTATGAAACCTAATGCTTCCTATTACCAAAGTAAAAAAGAGTTCCGTTTATTCGTAACCAATACCTTTCCGGATCTTATTCAACTAAAAAAAGAAGGCAAACAAGCGTCTTTTAATGAATTGGTATTAAAAATAATGCCCCGCATAAGGCAGTACATAAATGAAAGATTGAATAGTGCCATAAAAAAAGGAAACTTTTCCATAGGCAAGTATAAAGCGGATGACTTTATCGATCAATTATTTATTGAAATCTACGATAATATTGAAGAGGTTGAACAGGAAAAATATTTCTATCTGTGGTTGTTCAAAAAAACCAATGAACTGTTGGAAGAAACTATCGTAGATGAGGAGTATGATGATTTTTTCCTTAAAAATATTGATGCGTATTCCAAACCTGAGTGGGATGAAATGCAGGAAAAATACAGTACAGACGGCGGTGGCGATTTACTGATGATTGAAGAACTGGATGATATGTCGTATAACCATAATGATTATAACTTGAATGAAGTTTTTATAGAAGACAATGAGAAGGATTTGGTTGAAAAAATAGATGAAGATATTAGTGAGGAAGCAATTCAAAATCACATCAACCTAGTGTTGCATAATTTACCCTTGGCGTCGCGAAATGTTTTTGAATTGTATACAAACCAGCATCTGGAACTGGAAGAAATAGCCCAAATACAAAATACCCCTGTTACTGAAGTGGAACAACTTTTAAAGACTGCCAAAAAAGCATTGCATCTAAGTTTATTTAATAGGTATTCGTCAGACTTAAACACTTAGGATTTTTAGTGCGCTAGCATCTCGCTTGTGCGTCAATGTTTATAGAATTAGCAATACGGATGACACGGGCGGGACGTTTGCGTCAGCGGGGAATTTTGAAATCAGAGCTATTAAAGCTTACAAAAAAACTTTATCCCCAAGGCAAAGTTGGGAGCAGTTTGGGTTCCTTCCTTGCGGGGGCCGATATCAAATAAATATTCATTATCATCCCATCCTTCACTGACAACTACATTACTAAACTCATTGTGCCGAACGCGAACGCCCGCCCCGACGTAAAAATTCATCCCTACATGTTCCCCGAAGGGAATGAAGACACCATATTTTATGTGAAGTCCATATTTTTTTCTGTGATAATCTACACTTTCATATTCAATTATCTCATCTTGTTCAGTTTCGTATGAGTTATCCAGAAAGGTTTCGCTGTGGTTGATATAAAAAACTTCGCCGGACAGATAATGGTTTACCCGACGGGTGGGGTTTAAAATGTGGTAAATTTCGGAACGTATTTCATACAGTCTGTAATCCTCTCCCGGACCTGCACCCTCATTTGAAATGGTTATTGCTTCATTCCCATAGCCCACATCTAACCCTATGCTCCAGGATTTGTTTAAAGATTGAATCAACCCTACTCTATATCGGGGAGTGTAAGGATCGAAAGGTGTAAGAATGTTAAACGTAACATAGGTATTACCTACATTTGGAAATTTGGGTTCGGGTTTTTCTGTTTGGGAATGGGATAGCAGGGGAATAAGAAATATAAGCAGTAGGGCAAGTCTTTTCATTATTATGGGGAATCTTTATTTGGAATTTTTAGGGGGCAAATATAGAAAAACTCCAATTGGATTGATATTTATTTTTTTTTAAAAAACTGAGTAAATATGGGAAGGATAAGCGTTTAGAAATTAGCGATTTGGGATTAGGAATACTCTATTTCTCTAACTTTTTCCCTAGCGAGGGCTTCTAGCAATTATGCTGAGTTGGATGCGGTTATTCCAGAAGAATGGGATATGAAGTTTGAAAAATTATAGATCTAGTTGTGGATAAAATCGTTTAAGGTTTTTAAATTATTGAAGGCGTCGCCCATTGTATTATTAAAATATAAATAGACGGCTTTTCTCTCCTCGAGCCACTCCCTTACGATATTTGCGTACTCCTCTAAAAAATCTGTGGAATAGCTCTCGCGATAATTTCCTGCCGGCCCATGAAACCGGAAATACATAAAATCGGATTTATGATCCAGCAAGGGGGTTGCGGATTTCGGAATATCCTGAATCACCAGGGCGGCCTTGTAATAATTCAATAAGTCATAAACATCCTCTTGGTACCAAGATTTATTTCGAAACTCTACCGCTACTTTCCAACCGTGGTCAGGATCCGTTTCTTTTATACAGCTTAAAATTCTTTCTAATTGAATTGTGTATGCGCTGCCTATACTGGGGGGAAATTGGATGAGCAAACATCCTTTYSWKWYWCTMANTNAWTTWWWKKAMTCCANTRMATNWMWYCACATCATCCTCATTAAAATCCAAGCCTTTGCTATGGGTGATGCCCTTCCAAAATTTAAAAGTGAACCGAAAATGTTCAGGTACCGAAGCAGCCCATTTGGCTACGGTTTCAGGTCTGGGGATCTTGTAAAATGAACTGTTGATTTCAATGCTATTAAAGAAGGTCGCATAATAGGTCAATCTACTCACATTTTCATAGGGAGGGGGGAATAAGTATTTGGGAATGGGCAACTGCAGGCCACTAAGTCCTGAATAATATTGCTTGTTGTTAGGAACCGTATTTTCCATATTCAGTAAAGATAATAAGCACTAAACTGTTGCGGAAATGTTGCTATCTTTAAATTTATGGGCGGGACGCAGGAACCCAGGTGGTTTTCCTGTTTTGGAAATTCCCAATCCCATTGAGGGTGAACGCTACCAACTTTTCATTTTCAAAGGCTCCAAAGGACAGCTCGGGCACGAAACTCCTTCTGTCCAGCATGGCCTTAAAAGCATCATTGCTCCATTACGTTTCATAATCCTTAAAAGCCTCATTGAAGGCGGTATAAAGCGATTCAAATTCAATATTTTGAAGGGATTTTATTGTTTCCATAATCAGTTTGCCCTATTCGGCAATAGTCCTGAACGTAAGATTTATTCGGGGAGAAATTATTTTTTTGCTCGGTGGTAAACGATGTAGCCAATGTTTTTGGGTGCTTCCTTTCATAAGCAACAGGCTGCCGTTTTGTAGCTTTAGGGAAATTGTTTCCTTGGTTTCCTTATGCTTAAAGACGAATTTCCGCTCGGCGCCAAAACTCACCGAGGCGATGGAGCTGTTGTCTTTCAAGTCCTTTTCGGCGTCGCTGTGCCAGCCCATTCCCTCTTCGCCGGAAGGGTACAGATTCATAAGGCAACTGTTGAAGGTTTCGCCACTTTTGGCTTCAATTTCTTTTTTAAGTTGAAGCAATTCCGGCGTCCACAATTGGGCTTTTTTGGTGATTTTTGAATAGGTATATTCAAATTCCTTTTCGCCGAACCACGCAACTTTTCGCTTGGTTACTATCCTCTTTCCGAAAATGAAAACCTCGTCGTTTTTCCAGTCGATTTTTTTCAGAAATATTTCCAAATATCGATTGGCTTCTTCTTCGGAAAAAATGCTCCCGAAATAATTTACGATACCATCCTTGGACAACAGGTTGCGCTCGGCATCCATTTCAAAGTTGAACAATTCCATAATAGAACAAATAACAAACAACAAATTCCAAATTCCAAATTCCAAATAACAATTAACTTTTAACAAATAGCGTATAACCTCTAACTTTATAGTATCTTAGATGTTCATTTTTAAATAATAAGCAATTTTAAAAAACCGCTATTATGAATATTATTTTACTTGTTATTGGCATTCTTGCTGTCGTGGCTATCCTTCTTGTTATAGTCTATAACCGTTTTGTAAAAAACAGAAATATGGTAAAAGACGCTTGGAGCAATATAGATGTTGCCCTTAAACGCCGCTATGATTTGATTCCGAATCTAGTGGAAACGGTCAAGGGATACGCAGCCCACGAAAAATCAACCTTAGAAAGCGTAATTGAAGCTAGAAATGCCGCGATGGCAGTGCCTTCAGACGATATAAACGCACAGATAAAGGCTGAAAACCAACTGCAGCAAAGTCTGCGCAGTATATTTGCCTTGGGGGAAGCATATCCAGATTTAAAAGCAAATATTAACTTTTTGGACCTGCAGCAAAAGCTTAACGAAATAGAGGAGAACCTAGAGCGCAGCCGAAGATATTACAATGGTACCGTACGCGAGAACAATACTTATGGCGAGAGTTTTCCGGGTGTATTGTTTGCCGGAATGCTCAATTACCAGCATTTTGATTATTTTGAAACGGAAGAGGCCAGTCGTGAAAATGTGAAGGTGAGTTTTGGGTAGCGTGATGGATTGTTAGATTATTTGAAATGAATAGCATTGTGGCAATAAACACCAAGATTAATAATCTGTTGTTGGATAAAAAACTATTCCTGCTTTTTTTTGGGATGCTATTTTTTCTGAAAACATCAGCGCAGGATTTTATTGTCAACAAATGCGTGGTTGATATTTATATCAGCGAGGAAGGCTATTTTGATGTCGTGGAAAATTATGACATTACTTTCACGGCCCACAAGCACGGTATCTTCAGAACCATCCGCACAAATTATGATTTATTTACCGAAGATAGCATTCAGGAAAAGCGTAAAATAAAGATTAGAAATATTGAAGTGCCCAATCATAAGTATGAAGCTGATTTCGATTTTGTACAGAAAATTAGTGACAACCTTCAAATAAAAATTGGCGATAAGGATAAAACCATTATTGGTCCGCAGCATTACGAAATAAAGTACAGGGTTTACAACGCTTTTCTTTTTGGTGATTCGCAGATTCGGTTCTACTGGAACATAAAATCTGACATGTGGCAAACCGTTTTTGAAAAGATAGACTTTAACATCCATCCACCGGAGAATCTTGATGTAGGTTTAGACAATATTTTTATCTATACAGGTTTTAGTGGTGAAACAAATGAAACCACGGAGTATGATATTAATTACGAGAATGGAGTTTTTAAGGCAAAGAGCCTTCCGCGTTTTAAATCATATTCAGGTCAAAATGTAACGGTACTGCTCAATCTTCCAATGGGTTCTGTGAAGGAAATTAAACCTTGGTGGCCTTTTTGGACAAATTATGGCTGGACTTTGATACTCGCCGTTTTGTTGGTGCTGTTTTATTGGGTATAGAATAAATATGGCAAAGACGATAGGGTAGTGGCAACTACCAGTTACTTTCCGCCCAGCGGCATAGATCCCGCAATGGCTGGTTTTTTAATTGACGATACCGAAGATACACAAGACCTTATTGCCTTGATTCCATATTGGGGTTCGCGAGGAATTATCACTATGGAGCAAATACCAAAAAAGGGCTGGTTTGGTAAGGACGACACCAAATTAACCAAACTTAAACCCTTGCCCGACGGTGCGCCCGATTATGAACGGAAAATTTTTGACGGGCTTTTTGGCAGCTCAACAGTTTCCTCGAAACAGGAAGTGTTGATAAGTAGTCTAAAGGATTCATTTTATACGAAAATGGCAAGTGCCAAAACCCTTCTGAAAGCCAAAGCTCAAATATATTACGAGGCCGAAGCAAAGAAAATGCAGACCCGAACTATAATTGTCACATTGCTTCTTGGGGTTTTTCTATTTGGTTTTTTCTTAATTATATGGGGGCTTTTTGCCGCTTTGGCAGTAATTCCAGTCACTGTATTTCTTTTATTTATGACAGTTCATTTAGTAAAGAAAAATACAAAAGGCAATAAAATGCTTTCCGAGTTAAAAGGTTTCAAAAACTTTATAAAGATAGCTGAGGAAAACAAGTTAAAAATGCTATTGCGAGACAGTCCGTCTTATTTTGAGACCACTATGGGGTATGCCCTTGCTTTTGGACTATTCAATCAATGGACTAAGAAGTTTGAGGCACTGGATCTGCAACCGCCCAGTTGGTACACTTCATCAACCGGTGCCATTACAATGCACAATTTTTCACAATCATTTTCAGATTCCATTTCTACGGCTAAGGCTACCATGGTAAGTTCTCCATCCAGCAGTAGTTCTGGTGGTGGCGGTTCATCGGGCGGTGGTTTTGGCGGTGGCGGTGGCGGGAGCTGGTAGTAAAATCGTTATATTTTTTCCCTCACCCAAAGCTTGCGTTCCCTCATTTCTCGTTTTGTAGTACTGTAATGTGCGGTAGTTTTACTTCAAGTTTAACACTAAAACCACATATTATGAAAACACTTTTCACATTGTTTACAGTAGCATTACTGAGCTTTCAGCTCCACGCACAGATAGTTTCCATCAGCGGTACAGTAACCGATGATACAAGTCTTGTTTTGCCTGGAGCAAATGTTATTATCAAAGGAACTTCCACAGGAACACAAACGGATTTTAATGGCAAGTACAGTATTTCAGCACAAATAGGGCAGAAATTGGTTTTCTCCTATGTAGGGTTTGAAACCGAAGAAGTTAAGATAAAAAAAGCTGGAGAAATTAATGTAACATTAAAGCCAAGTGCTACCTTGGATGAGGTTGTAGTTACAGGATACGGAGGAGGAAGAGAGAAAAAATCCTCGGGGTATTCCATAACTTCAAAAAATAACAGGTCAGTCGATAAAATGCTTCAAGGCAAAGCCACTGGCGTTCGAATAAATGGCAAGGTTGGGCAGGCTCCATCTGTGGTTATACGAGGAATGACGTCCAATTCAAACTTTGTTTCCGAAAACGAATCCTACGGCCGCATTGAAGAAAATATATTTAAAAGTGTAGGTACAGCACCGCTTTCTACTTTTTCAATAGATGTGGACAAAGCAGGATATAGCAATATACGCCGAATGCTAAATAATGGCCAGAAAGTGCCGGAAGATGCCGTGAAGATTGAAGAAATGGTAAATTACTTCGCCTATAACTATCCGCAGCCCACAGGCAAAAATCCGTTTTCAATTACTGCAGATATGGTAAACTCACCGTGGAACCAAGATGCCAAGTTGGTGCGGATTGGTTTAAAAGGAAAAGATATTTCCCTAGAAAATGTTCCGCCCTCAAACTTGGTGTTTTTATTAGATGTTTCTGGTTCTATGAATGATACCAACAAACTGCCATTGCTGAAAGCTGCTTTAAATGTTTTGGTAGATAAATTACGTGAAAAAGACAAAGTTTCAATCGTAGTCTACGCAGGTGCTGCAGGATTGGTATTGCCGCCCACTTCTGGAGCAGAAAAACAATTAATTCGAAATGCCATTGAAAATCTTAGCGCGGGTGGCTCAACAGCGGGTGGCGCAGGAATTGAATTGGCTTACAAAGTTGCAACTGAAAACTTCAGCAAAAAAGGAAACAATCGCGTCATTCTAGCCACTGATGGCGACTTTAACGTTGGTGCTTCCAGCGATCGCTCCATGGAGAACCTAATTGAGGAAAAACGTAAAAGCGGTGTATTCCTTACTTGTTTAGGTTTAGGAATGGGTAATTACAAAGACAGCAAACTTGAAACTCTAGCCGATAAAGGCAACGGAAACCACGCTTATATAGACAGCATGCAGGAAGCGCAAAAAGTGTTGGGCACGGAATTCTTCGGAACTCTTTATACCATCGCAAAAGATGTAAAAATTCAAGTGGAGTTCAATCCCTCAAAAGTACAGGCTTATAGATTGATTGGATATGAAAACCGTTTATTGAACGATGAAGATTTTAAGGACGACACCAAAGACGCAGGTGAATTGGGCAGCGGACACACCGTTACCGCGCTGTATGAAATAATTCCCGTGGGTGTAAAAAGCAAATATTTGAAGGCTATTGATAATTTGAAATACACAAAACAAACCAATCTAAATTATAAAGATGAAATGCTTACAGTGAAATTTCGCTACAAAGAACCCGATGGTGACGTAAGTAAATTGATTGAGAAAACAGTGAAAGATGAAAACATTTCCATAGATAGTGCTTCGGATGACTTAAAGTTTTCGGCAGCGGTAGCACTTTTCGGAATGCAGCTGCGCAAATCTGAATTTATAAACACAAAAAAAAGAGAAGATGTAATTGTCTTAGCAGAGGCTGGTAAGGGAACCGATGCCGACGGATACCGAGCAGAGTTCATAAGGTTGGTAAAGAGCAGTAAATAAACCTGAGCTATGAATTTGTGATGTGGTTTGGTTTTTTGATCGAAAGGGCGCAAAAGCGCTCTTTCTTTATTAATAATTCACATAAACCCAACCTATAAAGGCTTCGGGATATTTGGGGTCGTTCAAAACCAAAACATAATAATATGTACCCACCGGAACAATACTTCCTGTAAAAAGCAGTCCTTTTGTAGCCACACCATCCCAAAAGCCATCAGCGTTATGGGCAGTGTGTATCAGGTTACCCTCGCGAGAGTAAATGTTAAGTTCAAAGTTTTCGTAAATGTTCAGCAGATTGCTTATTTCAAAAGTATCGTTGATACCATCACCGTTGGGCGAGAAACCTTGTGGAATAAAAGGAGCACAGTTTTCCGTAGTCAATAAAAAAGAAGCTGTGGCAAAGCAGATTTCGTTTTCGAGCCGTACATAAATTGATTGTGGATCAGTGCCGTTTTGATATTGTGTTGGATTGCTAATGGGATTAGTATTCTCCAAAGCATTTTCCATAGTTGTAAAATACAATATTACATCATCGTTCCCCGTGCTTATCAAATCGTCCTGTTGTGTTAAGTCAAAAATAGCCGTATCAAAACCTTTATCACATTCCAAAAGATTTGGCAAGTTGGAAATGGGAGGGATGCTTTCAAAGGAAATGGTCTGCTCAAAACTGTTGTTGTTCTCCCGAAGTTCTTCAACCGCGCCATTTCCGTTTCCATCATCGTCCACAACAGCTATGATTGTAAAAGTATTTGGTAAACTGTCTGGCAAAAGAACTTCTACTTCGCCATTTTCACTACTACCAATTGGAATACTTTGTCGGGTTTGCGAAAGCCCCAACAAAAGTCCGTCCGTATAAAATGCTATGGAAGTACTGGCAGGCAGCGGTGCCGTTGCTTCCAAATTATAAACTGTAAACGGAAGCAATAAAGCGCGATCGCGACAGGCAGAAATTTCAGGAAGTTCAATTGTGGCGTCGGGCAAAGGGCACGGAACAACCTCTACAGTAAAACTATCAACTAGAAAACAATCTGGATTTGAAACTCGGATGTAAATGGTCTGGGGGTTTTCTGTATTCTGAAAGTTTTCGGGATTTGAAATTGGGTTTACATTGTTCTGCGCATCTGCCTCAGAAAGATGAAAACTCAATTCATAAATTGGGTCAATTTGTGAAGTAGATTCGGTTAAATCAAAAAATTCTTCGCCAATAACATCACAAGTTTTCAGATTACGAAGTCCCGTAATTACTGGATTTAGTAATAAATGGATAGGTGTTTCGTCTTCGTTGTTTTCTTCATTTATTTCATCGACTATTCCGCTGCCATTTCCGGTATCATCCACGATAGTTTTAAGAATAAAATCTGCTTCAATATTGTTGGGAACCGTAAAAGTTACAGTTCCACTTTCCTGTCCATCAATGGGTATCACTCCCACAGTAGCACTTTGAGCTACTAAGGTTTCATCTGCATAAAAAGCAATAGGCGTTCCCGCAGGTAAAACATCGGTACTGTTGAGATTGTAAACGGTGTAATCAATGGTCAATTCCCCGTCGCCGCATTCCATAGCTCCTATAATATTGTCAATGGAGATAGTAGCGTCGGGCAGTTCGGTATTTAAGACGGTAATAATATTGTTTACCATTACAAAATCCTGTCCACTGGTGAGTCTGATGGTCGCTGAAGTATCTCCCGGATTTATATAGTTTGAAATCGGATAGAAGTCAATATCCATATTATATAGGGTATCACTTCCGGTAAAACTGTTGGTGCCATTAAAGGCGTTGTCGGGAGGATTTAGCGGAAGATTGCTAAGAATATTTCCATTGATGCGAAGGGTTTCATTAACGGCAAGTCCACGGTCGCCCTCCCAAGCCAGAAAACCAATTTTGGCACCCTGCGTATCGAGGACCATGAGATTGTCCAATGTAATATCCAAGGTAGGGTTTTGGTTGGATACACTCTCCAAGCCATCAAAAACATTTACTTGATTGTTGGAAAGAGTAGCATCCTCGTAAACCACTGTAACCGCCCACCCCCCGAAGTTGGTGCCCGAACCGGGCGGACTGCAATAAGCAGGGATTATAAGTGTGAGATCTAAGTCCGATAATGTATAGTTGCCGTTACCAGTGGATTGAATTTGTTGCGTAACATCTGCAAAAGCCGCAAAATAAATGTAATCTTGTCCGCCACTATTAAAAGTTACATTGAAAGTGCGTTCGGCATTTATGGGAACTTGGTTTAGCGTAACATTGAAGTCTCCCGGTCCCGAGCCCGCCCAATACATATAGGCAGCAACAATTTCTTGATTAGGTTGCAGTTGAAAATCGGCGCTGCTGCTGGTGAGAATAAAGCATTGTCCGCCTTGGCCGTTTTCTTCAATATTTAATGTATTGCCGAAGGCCGTATAGTCATATTGCCCATTAAACTGCYGAAAAAGTGAAATATCCTGAGAAAAAACTCCAGTGAAGAAAAATAAGCAGATTATGGAAAAAATATACTTCAAAAATGAGTTTTATGGATTGTCCGTTAAATATAGGAAAAAATGAAGTCATAACTCCATAAACATATCAACTCACTACAGATCTCTTTTCTTTAGAATGGCGTAAGACCAATAAATAAAAAGTGAAGTCCAAATAAGAACAATCAACACATTGAGCCAAGTAACCTGATAGTCTTTTGTGAAATTTTCACCCAATTGATTGGCGGCAGATTGTATGGCGCCCAAGCGGCTCATAGGTTCCTTGATAAGATTTGCCATTGCATTCAGCGGAAAAAATTGCGCAACATTGTCAGCAATTTCCGTGTCTTTAAAAAACTGCCATTTCATCAAACCGTAACATAACCATTCTACAATTTGCCAAACAATCAGAAAGCCAAGTGCGAAGGCGGAACGTTTCACCAAAACCCCCAGAAATAGACAGAAGGAGAAAAAGGCTACCAATTTTATAAAATAGGCGCCTATGTATTCCATATCGCTGAAAATAATTCCTATTTCATTGTAATCTGAAAAGAAAAGCCCCAAAATCAACGAGACACCAAAAATAAAAACTGTTGATATTAGGGCGAAAAGCAACACCGTCAAAAACTTTGAAAGTACAAATTCCTTTTTGCTCAGGCCGTCAATAAGGTTTTGTTTCAACGTTCTATAACTGTATTCATTGCTCATCATGGAAACAATCACTATTGCCAAAAACAATTTCAAAATTGCTGCCACATAGGTATTGAAATGCCAGATATACGGAAAGTTGAAAATTCCCTGATCGGCAACCCGAAAGTGAAAATCACCAAAGTTAAACTCAATGGACGCAATTAGAGCGATAAAAGTGATTAGTACAAAATAAATTATGGAAATAACCTTTGCCGAACGGTTATAGCGCAGTTTTTGAAGTTCTATATTTAATAATCGTAGCATTGCGGTTAGTTTTGTGTGGTAAGTTCGAGGAATTGTTCTTCAAGGCTTTCCTTGCGTTTCACAAGGTGGCTAAGGGTAATGCCTTTTTCAAAAAGAAGCTTGTTCACTTCCGAAGCATCCATCGGGGCGTTGAGGTAAGCGATTAAATAATCACCTTCGCGCTTTACGGTGCCAAAGGCAGAATTTCCTTCCAAAGCATTTTGAAGCGCTTCCATATTGTTGCTCTGCATCGTTAAAAAGCCGTGACTGGCATTCATCCCGTCCACGCTGCCAGAATAGAGGCTCACCCCTTTCCGAAGAATGACCACGTGGGTACAAACCTTTTCAACTTCATCCAGCAAATGCGAGGCTAACAAAATAGTCGTTCCCTGTGAAGCAATCACTTTTATAATTTCACGAATTTGGTGGATTCCCTGCGGATCAAGTCCGTTAGTGGGCTCGTCGAGAATCAATATTTCTGGATCGTTCAGCAAGGCCGAAGCGATTGCCAAACGCTGTTTCATCCCCAGGGAAAAGGTGCTGAACTTGCTGTCCTTTCTGTCCAAAAGTCCTACAAGCTCTAGTTTTTCAGAAATCTTTTCTTCCGAAACTTCCTTTATTTTACACACCAGTTGCAGGTTTTGCACAGCGGTCATATACGGGTAAAAGTTGGGGCGTTCAATGATGGCGCCTACTTTCTTTAAAGCGTTGTGTGTATCTATGTTGCCATCAAACCATTTAAAGTCGCCAGTGGTTTTGTTTACCACATTTAGCACGATGCCCAGTGTGGTACTTTTACCACTGCCGTTTGGGCCGAGGATACCGTAAACATTGCCTTTTTCAATTGAAAAGGAAAGATTATCCACGGCAGTTAGTGAGCCAAATTTCTTGGTTAGATTATTTATGGTGAGAATATTTTCCACAGAATTGTTTTTGGATGGTTGTTAGTTGTATGACGAATGGGTTAGCGATTTGTTACATTTTAACGAAAAGCGAAGAGCGAAAAGCGAACTGGCGCCAGCAAAACCGAAGATAGCAAATTTGCGAGGACTTTGCTAACGCCAGTTCGCACTTCGTGCTCGTGCCGGACGTAGTCGAATCCGCCGTAATTGCGGTTATACATTGTGCCTGTTGCACAACCACCTCTTCAAATATAGCAAAAGGCTTATATAAAATTGAGAAGTTTATTAATTTCATGCCTATGCAAGGCAAGAAAAACTATCAGGAAAAACTCTTCACAAGCTTTAAGCTAAGTGACAGGGTTTCAAAAGAAAATTTTTACCGACGGCTAAAAGAAGTTCTAAACCTGGACTTTCTTTACCCACTCACCAATAAGTTCTATGGACAAAGTGGG
>NVXN01000010.1:83139-114294 GCA_002733915.1 Aequorivita sp. | reverse complement strand
AAATCCAGCGAGCAGCGTTGTGAACCTTGTCAACAAGACCAACATCTCCCTAGAGAAGATGATGATCTATGACATAAACGGAAAACTAGTAAACCAAACAGACCTTCGCACTATGCAAGGTGAAAGAGCAGTAGATGTTTCATCRCTTGCCGCTGGAGTTTACATGGTACAGATTATTGGTGACAACGCAAGCACTGTGAAGCGCTTGATAAAAGAATAATCACCAAATAACCAACCAAAAAAGAAAACCCCTTCAGCTTTTGCTGAGGGGGTTTTTGATTATAGGTACTTCCCTATTTACATCTTACCAATTATGTATCTTTACGTTTCGTATTAAAATTCAATAAAATGAAAAATGCAATTCCTTTATTTGCGTTAGCTCTTATGGTGGTGGCTTGTAAAAATTCCAAAGAAAAAGAAGACCCAAATCAAACTGAAGAACAAATGAGTAAGATTGAAAATCCGTTACTTTCAAAAAGTACCTTACCCTATGGTGCACCCGATTTTTCCAAAATAAAGGATGAACATTTTAAGCCGGCAATGCTTGATGGAATAGAACAACAAAGGAAGGCCGTAGAAGCTATTGCCAATTCGGAAGATGAACCCACTTTTGAAAACACCGTACTTGCCCTTGAAAAAAGTGGTGAATTTTTAAATAAATCTTCCCAGATATTTTATGCACTTGCAGGAGCAAATACCAATGAGACGCTGCAGGCAGTGGAGGAAGAAATGGCTCCAAAATTTGCCGCCCAAAATGATATGATTTATTTGAATGATAAACTGTTCAAGCGTTTTAAAACACTTCACGATAAAAAAGAAAATCTAAATCTCGATGCTGAATCTTTAAAACTTTTGAAAGAATATTATGAGGATTTTGAAATAGCGGGCGCCAATCTCTCTTCGCAAGACAAAGAAAAGCTTAAGCAATACAACGAAAAAATTGCTACACTAACTACAAAGTTTGGAAGAACCCTTTTGGATGCTAACAATGCCGGAGGAGTTACTTTTACGGATAAAGCAGAATTAGCCGGAGTTGATGAAGATTTCGTAAAGGCCAAAGAAAACAAAGACGGAAATGGGTGGACCATTCCGTTACAGAATACTACCCAACAACCTTTGCTGCAATCCATGGAAAATAGGGCAAGCCGCGAAAAGCTTTTTAAGGCTGCGTGGCATAGAGCAGACCAAGGCGCAAACAACACAAGTGAAATAATAAAGGAATTGGTGGAAGTACGGGCACAAAAAGCGAAACTTCTTGGCTATAACAATTTTGCGGAGTGGAGTCTACAAAAAACCATGGCAAAAACTCCTGAAAAAGTAAATGATTTTTTTAGCGGCCTAATTCCAGCAGCTACTGCAAAAGCAGAAGCTGAAGCTGCTGAAATTCAGAAAATGATTAAAGCAAAAGGACAAAATTTCATATTAGAACCTTGGGACTGGAATTATTACGCCGAAATGGTTCGAAAGCAAAAATACGATCTTGATGAAAATCAAATAAAGCCTTATTTTGAAATTAACAACGTATTGGAAAAAGGGGTATTCTATGCGGCAAATAAACTTTACGGCATTACTTATAAACCCAGAACCGATATTCCCACTTATCACGAAGATGTAAAAGTCTATGAACTTTTTGAAGAAGATGGCGAACCATTGGGCCTTTTTTATACAGATTATTTTGCACGCCCCAGTAAGAGTGGGGGTGCATGGATGGACAATTTTGTAACCCAGTCTAAACTGTATAACAAAAAACCCGTTATCTATAATGTGTGTAATTATCCAAAACCAGCAAGTGGCGAACCTGCTTTGTTGACCTATGATGAGGTGGAAACTATGTTCCATGAGTTTGGCCATGCGCTGCATGGGTTCTTTGCAGACCAAAAATATCCTTCCCTTTCAGGGACTGCAGTGGCGCGTGATTTCGTGGAGTTTCCCTCGCAGTTCAATGAAAACTGGGCGTTATATCCTGAAGTTTTGAAAAATTATGCCCTTCACTATAAAACAGGGGAGCAGATTCCACAGGCGCTAATTGACAAAATTAAGAACTCGGGCACATTTAATCAAGGGTATAGTTTAACGGAAAATTTGGCTGCATCAAATTTAGATATGCAGTGGCATACTATTTCATCTGATAAAAAGATAGATGATGTAGATGCTTTTGAAAAAGAAGCTTTACAAAGAACTAAACTCGCCGTAGTTCATGCGGTTCCTCCAAGATATCGCTCCACCTATTTCTCCCATATTTTTGCGGGAGGATATGCTGCGGGTTATTATTCCTATTCGTGGACAGAGATGCTGCACCACGATGCCTACAATTGGTTTGAGAGCAATGGAGGGATGACACGAAAGAATGGACAGCGTTTCCGTGATATGGTATTGTCTAGAGGAAATACCATGAACATGGAAGAAATGTATAAAAATTGGCGCGGCAGTGCTCCTAAAATTGGGCCTATGCTGAAGGCGAGAGGCTTAAAGTGAAATTATAAATAAACCACGAATTCACGAATATTTTTTTAAAATTATTCATGAATTCGAGGTTTTTATTAAATATATTTTAACTTTTTAAGGGAAATGTAATCCGTGCCAAAAAACCTGTAGCAACTACATCATCAACGCTATTATATGGTGCGCTAAAGCCATGGCCAACTTGGACATTAATTGATTTTTCTTATATGAACTGTGTTTTTAATAAATTTTGAAGATAGAATTATTATTAACAGTATTGCCTTTCTCAAGGGGGGTACAGCTCTTAATGTTTTTACTTTTTCTTGTTTTTAGCTTTTTCTTTCTTCGGATGTACCAACTTCAACTCCTTAATCAAGTTGGTTGCGCCAGCGTATTTATCTACTATAAAAAGTACATAACGAATATCAACCATAATGTTGCGGGATAGGGCAGGATCGTAATAATAATCGCTCATGGTTCCTTCCCATACGCGGTCAAAGTTTAAGCCTATTAGATTTCCATGGGCATCAATGGCGGGACTACCAGAGTTTCCTCCCGTAGTGTGATTAGTACCAATGAAGTTAACAGGCATCTTACCGTTTTCGCCATACTGTCCATAATCTTTTGTTTTGTAAAGATCAATCAACTTTTGGGGAACATCAAATTCATAATCACCCGGAACGTATTTTTGCATTACGCCTTCCAAATGTGTAACGGGTTCATAGTATATGGCATCAGCAGGAGAGTAGCCAGCTACTTTTCCATAAGTTACACGAAGGGTTCTGTTAGCATTTGGAAAAATGCGTGCATCTTTCGGACTCAATTCCAGCAAAGCCTTCATATAATCACGGTGAAGGCCAGAGATATTGAGTTCCAGTTCTTCATATTTTGGGGCTGCTTTATCAAAATACGCATTGGCCATTTCCTGTGCCACTTTAAAACCTGCATCGTTGTTTAACTTCGCGATAACTGTTTCAGCATCTCCTTCCAATAATTTTTTTAAGGATTCATAATCTACAAATGCAGAATTGCTGTAAACATCTTTGGTTAGCATTGTGGCATTTATATTATTAAAGGAAGAAGGCAAAAACTGGGCAGGTACATTTTTTGCATACAGTGCAATCAAAGCTTCAAAAACCTCTTGGTCCACTTGCTTGCTGTAATCCTTATAATGGCTTTCTGCGCCTGCGATAAGATTGTTTCTTCGGTCTTCAAAAGATTGTGCTCCGCGGTTTTCATACACCTGTTTCAATTGATAGGTTTGGTATGCCATTCGTAGCAATTCTACATTGCGTATTACGGTCTCTAAAAAGTACTCCCTAGCCAAGGCATAAGGCTCAATTTCGGTATAGTATTGTTCAAATTTTGGCAAAAGCTGTCCGTACTCCTGTTGCTTTTCTTTTTTGTTAATTTGTTCGGTAAGATTCTTTTCCTGTTGTTTTTTAATGCCTACTGCATTGCTTTTTGTCAATCCAAGAGTTTCCCCTTTCCACTTTTTCCAGTAATTGGCAATGCGGGCAAATTTGGAAGCATATTGAATTTTTATCTGTTGATCTGCGCGCATATATTTATCCTGAATGGCCAAAGCGGCATCGCGAATGGCGATACGGGCGGGGTTTACTGTATTTATAACCTGTTCTATGGCAATGGAAGGTAAATACTCATCCGTAGTGCCGGGATAGCCAAAAACCAAGGTGAAATCGTTTTCTTCCACACCATCTAAGGAAATTGGCAAGAAGTGTTTGGGGGTATAGGGTACATTGTCTTCAGAATATTCCGCCGGACGGTTGTTCTTGTCTGCATATATTCTGAAAAGTGAAAAATCGCCTGTGTGTCGTGGCCAGATCCAGTTGTCGGTATCGCTACCAAATTTCCCTATTGAGGAGGGGGGCGCACCCACCAGACGAACATCCTTAAAGGTTTCTACCACAAAAAGCATGTATTGGTTGCCTTCGTAAAAGGTACGTACGCGGTTTTCCTGCCAAGACTCTTTGGGTGAAGTACGCACTACTTCGGCAATATTCTCTTCTATTTTTTTCTGTTTATCCGCTTCGCCCATCTCCGGGGTAATTCCGGTCATTACTTGGGTAGTTACATCTTCAATCCGAACCATAAAACTAGCGGTAACCCCTGGGTTGGGAAGTTCTTCTTTTTGACTCATCGCCCAAAAACCGTTTTCTAAATAATCATTTTCCAAAGAGGAATGGCTTTGAATCTGTGAATATCCACAGTGGTGATTTGTAAGCAAAAGCCCCTTGTTGCTGATTACTTCAGAAGTACAGCCTCCATTAAAATGTGGTACTGCATCTTTTAGACTTGCGTTGTTTACGTCATAAATGTCCTTGGCGGTCATTTTCATGCCGAGATTTGTCATTTCGGATGCGTTCATCCCTTCTAAGAGCGAAGGAATCCACATGCCGCCTTGTTGTGCAAAAAGAGGAAAGGATAGAAGAATAAAAAATAGTCGGAACAGTTTCATTTGAGTGTTTTTTTAATTGTTGCAATATACTAAATAGAAATATTTATGAACGACAAATTAAATATTGATAACGTTTTTGACGGTATGTTTTAAAACGAACGAAGTCCGATTTTTTTAAATCGGACTTCATTTAAATTAGTTTTTGATAGTTTAATTAGAGGCCACAGTCATCTAAACAGTATTCAAAATACATAGCCCAGCTATTGCCACCATAAGGTAGACCTACTGCCCAGCCTGTTTCTGAACCTGTTGGGCCATTTACTTCCGCATGCGCTGCAATACATAGACAGTTTGGTAAATCGGATAAAGGAATACTGTAAGTATAGGTTGTAGTTCCGTTCGGATGGCTTGCCGAGTAAGGGAAATGTCCAATACGTGGATTTCCGGATTTATTGGATGGCCGTTGGGAACAATCTCCTACAAAAAGGTGTGATGCGTTAAGTATCCAGTCCCCTTCCATGCTATAGGTGACCAATAAGTTATCTCCGTAGATTGCAACCTCTACATTTCCAGAATCGTAATGTTGTCCTGCCATAAGATCAACTTGAATGCAATAACCGTCACTCGTAGGTTGCTCTCTTGAAGCCACCATATCATTAGGTTGATTGATTAAAAGATTGTCATTTTCGTTATCCCTAGAACAACTGGAGATGAAAATTATGCCTAAAAAAAGAATGAGTAATTTTGTTTTCATAATATTTATCAATGTGTGGTTAGCCAATAAAAATAAATATATTTCAACACAAATAGACGAAATACATTAAATAATCGATAAAAAGCATATTTATTTGTATTAAATGTTAAAAAATACACACTAATCTGAAAATTTAAATATTTATTGAAAGAATACTTTTCTAGATAAGAAACTGTTTGTTGAAATTGAAGGCAAAAGATTTAAAACCAACAAATAATAAATTAATACTTAATATTTAAAATCTCCAACTTTTGGGTTCCCCCCGCTATATTAAAAGGAATTACTTCTCCAGCCTTATGGCCGGTGAGGGCCACGGCAATAGGAGCAATAAATGCAATTTTTCGCTTCTTAACATCGGCTTCGTCAACACCAACTATCTGAAATGTTTGAGGAGAAGTAGATGTAGAAATTTTATAACTTACCGTAGCGCCAAAGCGCACTTCATTTTGGGGCTGTGTGGCAGGATCAAGAATACGCGCAGAGGCAATGCGTTCGTTCAGTAAATCCAATTTACCATTTAATACCGCCAGCTCAACCCGGCGTTGCTGCTCATGAGTGGTGGGGAGAGTAGCGCACGCTTTCTCCAATTGCTCGCGCTCGTTCTGTAAAAGTTTCATTCCCGTGGGGGTTACGTAGTTGGTAACACCTTCTGGCAATGCAGCGCGCGGAGGTATTATAGGTGTTTCTTCTTGATCGCCTTCTTTAACAAATCCACGACTCATAGTACTTTATTCTATCTAAAAAACACTTTTATTTTAATTGCTGGAAATTTCAAAACGTGGTAATATAATAAAGACTGCCTAAAAAAGCAGTCTTTATTTAAAAAATGTATTTTTTTCTATTGCTTTATAACTTTAAAAGTAGAATTTAGTTCGCCTGAAGTTGCATTTATAAAATAGATCCCACTTTCTAATTTTGACATATCTATTTCGGTGATGTTACCGGTAGCGGCTTCTTGCGTAACCAATTTTCCCAAAACACTGTAGATTTTGTAGCTGTCCAATTTATAAAGGGAAGTAACAGTTACTCTATTGTTGGCAGGATTGGGATAAAAGGAAATATTTTTTCGAAACTTGTCTTCCAGGGAAGCAGTTTGTTCTACGGTTATAGTTCCGACCATACCTGAATGCACCTCACATTTATAATCATTTACACCCATTTCCGTAAATGTGTAAGAAAACTGCGAGCCACTTCCCGTAAGTATACCACTGTCAAAATCTTCTTGACTGCCAGATTCACTTGTCACGGAATGTGGAACCTCATCTGTCCAAGTCCACCGCACGGTGTCACCAGTTTCGATAGTAATACTTACGTTTTGACTGGGTACGCCTACAAACCAGTCGAGGTCAAAAGTTGTTTGAGAAGTTGCCATGGAGGCAGTTAATACTGCAAAAAGTAAAAGGTTGAATTTTTTCATAATATTTAGTTTTAAGGTTAATAAATAATTGGTATTACTGTTTTAATATTTTGTTGCATCTGTATTCTTAAAAAACCCGGCTTATGTTAAACCCAAAAAAGAAATCGCCATCACTCCAATCCCCTTGGCCTTGTATAATATATCCTTCTTCAAACATAGCTTGGGCATTCGTAAAGTGCATTTGGAACACGTGCCCACCTGTTTCTATATCTACGCCCACTGACAATGGGTTTCTAAAATTGGAATTTTCGTTTCTGTTTAAATGGAGCCCATAATCTGCATTAATGCTTACGCGGGTTGATATTTTATAGCGTCCGCCCAGGCCCAACGCAAATTGGTTATGGTCTTCGTCGTAATTTAACGTGGTTCCATCTGTCAAAACCTCCCGATTGCGGGTTGCCAAGTTTTCATGGATAAAAGTTGGGGCCAGTAAAAATGAAAACGATTCATTGAATTTTCGCGACACCAAAAGTTGTGATGTATAGGTTAGCCGATCTGCAAATTCAAGATTTGCATACTGATCCTTTTCCAATGAACTATTGATTGTTGCCAAATTATAGCCCACGATCGTTACGGGAAACCCATCCCTTTCCTGGGGTATTAATTGGTACTTGGCGTGAATTCCGTATTTTTTTTGAAAAGAGCTTCGGGCAATTCCTATATTAAGCCAATCGGTAAATCCATAAATAAACTTTAACTGGGTTACTGCATTGTCTAGGCCGAAGAAATCGTCAAAACCATTTTTTACCGACCCGAATCGATGCGCAACTACAAAGTAAAAGTCCTTTTTACTGGCAAGTTTGGTAGATTCAAAATTTACCACTTTCAGGCCCTTAAAAGCGGCAATTATCGTTTTGTCAACTTCTGCTTCGTTTTCCAGATCGTTCAGTAAATCTTCTTGTGAAAAAAGACTCAGCGGAAGAAGGAACAGTAAAAAAATAATTTTTTTCATCATTAAAGCTATTTTATCATGCTGCATTGATCCAGTTTTACGATTTCAAAAAGCTCGTCATACCCAATACATCTGCCTTTGATTGCTACTTTGTTATTTGCTCTCAGTTCCGGGATTTCCTCGGAAAAACTTGCATATACACTTTCGTTAAGAGTAACTGCGCCTTCTTCTATTGAAGTTATAGTTCCGGTTACGGTTATGGTTTTGTTGAGCAAACTAGCGCCATCCTCTGTTTTAAAACGTTCCAACAAATAAGGTGCTGTAATTTCCATTTGTGAAGTTTCCGATTGAATGTCCCGATGGTCTTGGTACATATAGTTATAAACCATAAAGCCACCGATTACAACCAACAATATCAAAATCAGGAATAATCTTTTCTTTTTCATTTGTTTTCTTATTATTGCTTCTGAAGTTTAAATACTGTGGAAACGTTTACCTCATCAGCAATCTTTTTGCTTACGATGGATGGAATTTTAATGTTGAATTCTTCTGGTTTTAGTACAAATTGGGCAGTAACCCATAAATCTTCACCTTTTTTTGAAATCACTGCGGGCACTTCCATGGTCTTGTCAGTACCGTGAAGGTTGAAAGTTCCGTTTATAACATATTCTTTCTCTCCCGATAATTCGGAATAGTCAAAATCTTGAATCTTGCCTTTAAAGGTAGCTTTGGGATATTTGGAGGATTCTATATAATTTTCATTAAAATGTTCTTCCATTAATGCCACTTTAAAACGAAATCCTTTCATTAGCGCAAGTGCGGCAAAATTTCCAGTGCCAGTTTCCAAAACTGCGCTTACATTGTTGTTTTCAGCCTTAACTTCTTCAAAAGAAGGAACGGAGGCCTCAAAGTTTATTTCTCCGGTTTTGGTCGCAAATTTTTCTTGGCCAAATGCAGTTACCACAAAGGCGAAACAAAAAATCAATAAAACGATTATGGTTTTCATATGTAGAATTATTTTATAAAATCTAGTTTTCCAGCAGTCCATCTTGGTTCCACTGTATTATTAAGTCTATTTGTTGTTGGGGCAATCGTGGCCCGCCCAAGGGCATTAACCCTTGCTCGCCTTCGTTCCTGCTTATTCGGTCTATTAGGTCCCTGGTTTCAACAGCATTTTTTATTTCCGAATAATTGGTCAAAGGCATAGGCGCACCATTTTGGGGCGGATTGCTGTGGCAGGCGGTACATACATTTTCAAAGACAAAGGCCACTTCTTGAAAGGTTACAACCTCTATGGGGTCTTGTTCGTCAATCGCTACAATATCGTCATAAGTGCTGGTGGTGCAGTTTACCAACAAGGCAGAAAAAAAGAGGAAGCAGTATTGTTTCATAAAGCGTTTGTGTTTTTTCCTATATAGTATTAGAACATTTAAAACAGAGAAAACCCTACTTAGTGAAGTAATTTTTTTGAAATGAACCCTTGTTCCCAAAATGTATCCAAACAAAAAAGCCACGGAAAACCGTGGCTCATTCGCGGGGAAATTAAACAAACAACTATATTTTTTCAAAGGTGAGGAAATCGGTGCCGCCATTGCCACCGCTCACATCTGTTAATTGAATTTTTGAATTGGTTACCGAGATTATGTCCCAATCATCTGAAAGTTCTTCGAAGTCTGGTGGCGAAGCAAAGAAAATATTGAAGTCGGTATCACTGGAGCCGCCATCGTCATCATTGGAATTGCTATCTGTTACTGACCAAGTTCCAGTAATTGTAGTACTTCCGTTTATCGCTACCAGTGAGCCGTTTTCATTAAAAGTAAACGTATAACCGGTAAAATGGTTTGTTTCATTTTGATCAGAATCTAAGTAATACGTTATTTTCCATGAGCCGCTTTGGACGGTGTTTTGGGTTTGCTGTATTGTAGTATTCTGCGGCTCATTGTTATCATCGTCCTTATCACAAGACATGGCAAGACCGGTGTAGATAAATATTATGAGTATTCCTTTTAGTATCAATTTCATAGTATTAGAATTGTTTTAGATTAGTATTTGTACAAAATATTGTTATTGAGTTCTTTAATTCTTTTTAAATATCAAAGTGTCTTCAATTTCCCCTTGGCTGTTTCGGGTTATAAAGGTTACGGAAGTTGGAGTATATTGTAGTGCTTTATAGTCTTGGTCATCAGCTCCATTTATGGGGCTGTCCATATCAAATTCAAAATTGAGCTCCGTTCCGGTTACCGTTATTATCCAGATGCCGTAAACATATTCTGAACCGTTTGAAGCGACAACAGTTTCATTGTTGTAAAAGTTAAAATTATAACCATTAAAATCATATGTCTCATCTTCACCATCATTAAGATATTTTTCCACATACCAAGTGCCAGCTACCAAAATATCCCGAAGTTCTTGGGGGTCTGGGCCACCGCCACCGCCGTTTGGTTCGCGACCAAATGTTAGAAAATCTGTTCCGCTACCACTTACATCTGAAAGTCGAATTATAGTCTGARTKRYTTYCAANNNMWSTYKCMAAWCSTCRWYCAAWSCWYYRMRMTCAYCANTNNTTRTATNYKGWCNKSARAAYYSRWKAKKAAAKCNNKATTGCCGTTATTTATCTCGGCGGTCCAAAAACCATTAATAGTATTGCCGCTGCTTACAGCTGTGGCCGAACCATTTCCTAAGAATGTAAATTCGTACGCATCAAAGTTTGAAGTATTATCTGTGCCGTTCTCTTCCAGTAAGTTTACATACCAGTTTCCCGTAATCAGGTTTTCAATAAAAAGGTTCAACTCGGTGTTGTTGCCGCCCGTATTTGGATTTCGGCTAAAGGTCAAAAAGTCTGTACTACCATCACCGCTTATGTGTTTTAGGGTAATAATTTCGGCGGTTGCCTCCAGTATTTCCCAGTCTTCATCAAGTTCATGCAGTGGGGCAACTGTTCCGAAGAAAAGGTCAATTTTAAAATCATCAACAAGCGCCCACGTTCCAGCTGTAATTACACCTGCTTTTACCGCTTGTGCCGTTTCGTCCAGAGCGAAGGTAAATTCATATCCGGCATAATTGTCGGTTTCGTCATAATCATCAAAAAAATACGCTACGTACCAAACCCCCGTGGTAAGATCTTCCTCAAACTGCGAAATATCTATCGGGTCTCCACCGCCATTGGCCACACAGTCCGTAATTAAAGTTTGTAATGCCGTATTGCTGCTCACTTCTGTTGTGGAACCATCTTCGAGCACCACGGAAATTGGGAAATCTAAACTTATAAAATCGTCTGGTCCCAAATTTTGCAGAAAGCTGTAGAGTTCAATATCATTATTAATTGTAACGGTACCCGTTTGCTGTTGGTCTGCGTTATAGGTGAAAAAAGAAATAGGATATACAATATCCAAACACCCTATTTCCACTTCATTGGCGCCACATGAAGCCGCGAGGGCGTCCAGCTCTGCTTGGCTGTTTACGGTAACTTGCGTGAAATCAAATAACTCCAAAGTAATAGGAAAGTTTATTTGTAACGTATCGGTATCATTGGGAAACTGGTTAAATATTTGTACAATCAATAAGACATCCTCTGGGGTATTGACAGTTACCTGTTGCCCATTTGCAACTACCGTTATCGGAAGCACCACGGAAGCGCAACCATTGCCATCAATTATATCATCATAGGTTCCCGGATTTTGGGAAGTGCGCAACAGCAAGGTAGTGAGTGGCGAACTGGCGGTTATAGTTTCCTCTTGGGTTTCATCAATATGCTCTTCCTCCTCTTTTTGGCAAGATAAGAGCGATAAGCCCAAAAAGAGCACCGCGAAAAATTTGAAAAAATGCATTTTATTCACATTCCGAAAGTTAACGTGTTATACCATAATAACAAATAAAGAAAAAACTACCCTACCCTACAAGTGGAAATATTTTTAAATATATTTGAAAACCATCAATCTCATGTATGAAAGAACCCGAAAACGTTTGTAACGAGAGTATATTCAATCGTCTTTACGAAGCCCACGGCAAACCGGTCTGGCGCTTCATCTATTATAAAYGTGGCGATGGAGCGCAGGCGGACGACCTGGTGCAGGAAGCCTTTATAAAACTGTGGCAAAATTGCGCAAAGGTAACCCAGGAAAAGGCAAAGTCTTTTTTATACACCGTTTGCAACAATGCGTTTTTAAATGAAGTGGCGCACAAAAAAGTTGTTTTGAAATACGCCAAAACAAAGCCCACAAAAACAAATTTTCAGTCTCCGGAGTTTATAATGGAGGAAGCGCAATTTCACGAAAAGCTCAAGAGTTCAATTGAAAATCTTACCGAAGCGCAACGCACCGCCTTTCTTTTAAACCGTATTGAAGGAAAAAAATACGCTGAAATTGCCGAAATTTTAAATATATCGGTTAAAGCCGTGGAAAAGCGAATGAGCAAGGCTTTGGCAACGCTTCGGGATGAAATTGGAAATATATAATATATCTTAAGGTAGGGTAACGCCCGTTATGGCTGTTATACCTTTGAACATAATGAAAATGGAAARAGACCAATTATTGCACAAATGGCTGAACAATGAAGCTACTGCAGAAGAGCTGGAACAGTTAAAGGCAGATCCAAAATACGCTTCCTATCTTCAGATTGCCGATGCCAGTTCAGGTTTTGGGGTTTCTGAAATGAATAAGGAAGAAAACTTCGAAGCTATTTCAAAAAAGATAAAACCGGTTCGTCAATTACAAAAGCCGAATGTTTTTTCAGTGGTATGGAAAGTGGCTGCAGCATTCGTATTGCTGCTGGCGGGGTATTATTATACTACCACTTTGGACACTTCCATCACAACCGATATTGCACAAACTGAAACATTTTTGCTGCCCGATGATTCTGAAGTTATGATTAATGCAGACTCCCAGATTACTTATAACAAAAGGGATTGGGAAAAAACAAGAATGCTTTCCTTGGAAGGGGAAGCCTATTTTAAAGTAACAAAAGGAAATAAATTTAGTGTAAATACTCCTGAAGGAACCGTAACCGTGTTGGGCACACAGTTCAACGTTTCCGCACGGGATGGGTTTTTTGCGGTTGCCTGTTATGAAGGTTTGGTAAGCGTGGCCTTCAACGAAACATTTATAAAATTGGCGGCCGGTGAAAAAGTGGAAGTAGAAAACGGAAAACTAGTAAGTAGTGGTACTACCGAAAATCCTTCGCCAGTATGGATCAACAGGGAAAGCAGTTTTGAAAATGCGCCCCTGCAAAGGGTGATAAAAGAACTGGAAAGGCAATATCCCGTAAAAGTTTCCGTAGAAAATATTGATACCGCCAAAAGATATACCGGCACCTTTACCCACAAAAACCTTGAACTCGCACTAAAGTCAATATGTGAACCCCTGCAGCTGAATTATAAAATAAATAAAAACGGAGCAGTAACCATTGATGCCAAAAATAGCAAGTAGCTACCGAATCTTGGTTTTCCTTTTGGTGTTCTGTGTCTTTGGAACAAAAACCATGGCGCAGGAAACCGAAAAGACTAGCCTTGTGGCCTATTTGGAAACTTTGGAAAAGCAATATAATGTCCGCTTTTCCTATGTTGGGAAAGAAGTTGAGGGCATTACCTTAAAAACGATTTCCGAACAGGACATGCCTATGGAAAACGTGCTATCCTACCTTCGGGAGAATACGCCCTTTCTTTACAACCGTATCAACGAACGTTATATAACAATTACTTCCAAGGAAAATGAAGGCAACCTTTGCGGAAGGATAATCGACTTTGAGACCCAATTGCCGCTTGAAGGAGCAACTATTATTTCAGAGAATAATACTTTCAAAACAGTCTCAAACGCTGAAGGTTTTTTTTATGTCCCAAAACCAAACAAAACAACAAATTTTACAGTTACCTATGTGGGGTATGCCCCAATCAAAAAAAGCACCTTAGATTTAGCTGCAGACTGTGCCGCTTTGCTTCTTATTCCTTCAGTTTCGGAGCTTGAGCCTGTTATGGTGCAAAACATTTTTACCAAAGGAATAGATAAAAACCTAGACGGATCCATTTTGCTTTCCACCCAGCATTTCGGTCTGTTACCAGGACAAGTGGAGAATGATGTACTGCAGATTGCGCAGGCGCTCCCGGGTGTTGAGAGTGTTGATGAAACTATTTCCAACATCAACATCCGCGGTGGCACGCACGATGAAAACCTGATGCTTTGGGATGATATTAAAATGTATCAAAGTGGGCACTTCTTTGGCCTAATTTCCGCTTTTAATCCTGACCTTACAAAAAAAGTGACCCTCTATAAAAATGGAACCAACATCCGTTATGGCGAGGGGGTCTCGGGCGTGCTGGATATGCGTTCGAAAAATTCCCTTTCCGCAAAAACCGAAGCGGGACTAGGCTTCAATCTTATAAACGGAAACGGGTTTTTGGAACTTCCCATATCTACAAAAACAAGCATACAGCTAGCTGCGCGAAAATCCATTAACCACCTTTGGGAATCSMMMRKWNAKAMAAAMWMNTWCMWRMCKGRTYWWKMARNATASSGMAAKWNAMCWATGWTGMAAAYAGCNCMAAAYWNTMTKGSNNTAARTACCRMMRAGGATTTCAGTTTTTACGATGTAGGCACCAAATTGCTCTGGGAGGTTTCAGAGAAAGACATGCTACACATCAACTTTTTGACCATAGATAATTCCTTGGATTTTACCGAAACCTTGGAAACCACTTCCCTGTCTAAAACAAGTAAATTGGAACAGCGCAGCCTGCTAGGTGGTATTTCTTGGGATCGCTCCTGGAATGATAAATTTGAAACCAGTGCTTTAGTATACGGAACCTATTATTTGCTGGACGCTATCAATAAAGATATTTTTACCACCCAGGAACAAAAGCAACAAAACGAAGTGCTGGAAACGGGCGTGAAGCTGGACGCTGCTCTCAAACTTTCGGAAAAGCTAAAACTACAAACTGGCTATCAGTTTTCAGAAATAGGTATTGCAAACACCCAGGATGTAAATTTGCCCCGCTTTCGCGATTATGAAAAGGATGTACTGCGAACCCACGTGGTTTTTGCGGGATTGAATTATCTTTCCAGAAACCAAAAAACTTATCTCTCAGCTGGTTTACGTGGGAATTATTTTGTCAAATTTGAAGGGTTTCGCTTTGAGCCCAGAATGAATTTTCATCAAAAATTGGGGAACGGCTTTGCGGTTGAGGTTTTGGGCGAGTTCAAGAGTCAAAGCACAACCCAACGTATTGATTTTGAAAGTGATTTTTTGGGCCTCGAAAAACGTCGATGGGTCTTGGCCGATGGACAACATACTCCCGTTATTAAAAGCAAGCAAGCCTCTGCAGGGGTAGTTTATAACAAACGTGGTCTGTTTATAAACACCGAAGTTTTTTACAAAATTGTTGAAGACATAAATATTGCTAATCAAGGTTTTCAGAACCAAWTTCWMWTTNCAWWANNATWAGKKKNNTWTRYRRTAWMARSRGCRNAKWTTSYAATCAACCAAAAAACAAAATCGCTCAGCCTTTGGGCCAGCTATATTTACAGTAAGAATGATTATGAGTTTAAAAGCTTAATGCCCTCTTCGTTTCCCAATAATTTGGATATTCAGCATGCTGCAAACGTGGCAGGCAGCTATTCGTGGCATGCCTTCAAGCTTGCTTTGGGAGTGAATTGGCACAGCGGAAGACCTTATACCGTTCCATTGAAAAATGCAGAAACTTCTGTAGAAGGGGGCGTTACAACCATTCAGTACGACCTGCCCAATAATGAAAGATTGCCGGATTATTTTAGAACTGACTTCTCGGCCGAATACCTTTGGAAACTATCATCTTCCATTGATGCCAAGCTAAACTTTGCGCTATTAAATCTTTTGAATACCCAGAACATTTTAAACGTCCGCTACACTTTGATAGCCGATGAAAACAACCAAGCTTTAGTAAATAAGGTTGAGGAAATTTCCTTGGGTATTACACCCAACTTTTCGTTTCAGCTTTTCTTTTAATAGCGCTGTAATTATTCCATGAATTCGTCACTCGTCCCTCTTCGGACCTAATCCTTTATTTTTTTCCCTGAATATAACTGATTATTAACAATATCAAAATCAAGACAACGGTGGCAACAAATAAATTTCCTACACCCATAATAAAAACGGTTTTAAAGATTTGTAAAAGTAAAGATAAAACAATAGATGGAATCTAAGGTATTGCAGTTTTAAAATAGAGATTTGTAAACCCTATCTCGTGGTATGTCGCTGGTTCCTCTTACATTCCGAATGGATAGCATCCTAAACAACTGAATAACACAAAAGTGACACTATTGCCAAAAGCAGGGAAAGACCTGTGATAAATAGAATGCTATATTTTATAGGTTTAACAGAAGATAGGCTAAAGCTGGCTCTTTTTCTCCTTAGCATATATAGGTACTATGGTTGGGTAGGTTAGTGGATTCAATAAGGGTGGGAAACAAAAATAAAAGTGTTCAATAGATATAAATATCCTAAAAAGTTCTTTTTTTAATCCATATGCACCATTTCGTCATTATTACTCGAGCTTTTAAATAGGAAGCTTTTAATGGAAGATGTAAAAAACGGCAGTCAGAAAAGAAAAGACCACCAGTAGCAGCTGGTTTTATGGCTAAAGTATGCTTTCCTTTTTCATAAGTGGAAAAAGCGGATGGGACGTATTGTAATTACCATCAGTATTCGTGCAGATTTGTACAATAATATACTAAACCTTTCAAACAGCATAGCAGTACACAGAAAGAGGTGATGCAATAGCACATAACTGTTAAAGTATCGTGAAGTACTATTTCTTTCGAAACTTTCATTTTAACTTTAATGAAAAAGGACAATRTGARATCAATTTGGAATGGTTMWMKAARYTWWKRYTKRGWKTSMMYWSSNATRAWNATSTWSRRTGCTTCCGAAGACAGAAAACTTGATCTGGATATGCTGGATGTACACGATAATGCCCGAATACGGTATAAACGCGTCAACGAGGAAACAGGAAAAGAAGTAGCATGGAAGGACATCGTGAAAGGCTTTAAAAAGGACGATGCTTATATTGTGCTGGAGAAAGAAGATTTTGAAAAGGCAAATATGAAAAAGAGCAAAACAATAGATATAGAAGAATTTGTAGAGGAAGCCGAAGTTTCCGATCTTCTTTTTAAAAAGCCTTATTTTTTGGAACCACAAAAGGAAGGTGGAAAAAGCTATAACCTTTTACGCGAAGCCCTTAAAAAAACAAAGAAACTGGGCGTTGCTACTTTTGTTATGCGCCAAAAGGAAAACTTAAGTCTTATAGGGGTCTATAAAAATGCCCTGGTAGTTCACGTTATCCGCTTTGCCGATGAAATCAGGGATCCCGAAGATTTGAAATTACCCACTGCCAAAGTTTCTAAAAAAGAAGTGGATATGGCGCTTTCACTTATTGAAAATTACACCACCGACTTCAAACTTGAAAAATATAAAGATGTTTACAATAAACAGTTGATGAAAATAATCAAAAACAAAGCATCTGGAAAGAAAACGCGTACTAAAAAAGTAGATACCACCCCCACTGCCGCCAACGATCTTATGGCAAAACTTAAGGCCAGTCTTGAAAAGAAAAAGAAAAAAAGTAAAGCTTCCTAATTGTGGCACTGCAGGATTACATAAAAAAACGCCAATTCAACAAAACACCAGAACCAAAAGGCGAACTGGACAATAATAATGCTTATCGCTTTGTGATACAAAGGCATCAGGCAAGCCATTTGCATTACGACCTACGTCTTGAAATGGAGGGCGTACTGAAAAGTTGGGCAGTACCAAAAGGTCCTTCCATGAATCCCTCAGATAAACGATTGGCCATTATGACCGAAGATCATCCGGTAAAATACCTCACGTTCCACGGCGTGATTCCAAAAGGAAATTATGGTGCTGGGGTGATGGACATTTGGGACGAGGGTACCTATCAAGTTCTGGAGGATGAAGATCCAGTTAAACAATTAAAAAATGGCGACCTGAAAATTGAATTCTACGGAAAAAAAATAAAAGGAGCTTTCGCCCTGGTGAAAATGAAAAGGGATATTGAAAAGAACCAATGGTTACTAATCAAAAAAAAGGATCCCTTTTCAACCGATCTACATTATGATGCCGAGATTTTCGCATCAAAAAAAAAAAGTAGCTAAACCCGGAAAATTAAAACCCCTAAATCCCAAAACCTATATTAAACCAATGCTGGCCAGCACGGGAAAAAAAATATTTAAGGACCCCGATTGGGTTTTTGAGTTGAAATGGGACGGCTACCGTGTGTTGGCCAATATTCAGGATGGCGATGTGGAACTATATTCCCGCAATGGCATTTCCTACAATAAAAAATTTGCTTCCATCAAACAGGAATTGGAAAATGTATCCAACGATTGTATCCTCGATGGGGAAGTGGTGCTTGTAAATAAAAAAGGAAACTCCGATTTTCAAAAACTTCAAAATTACGATTCTGGCACATCCAAAGATCAATTGAAATATTATGTGTTCGACTTGCTCCACCTAAACGGCCACGATACTTTGGGACTTAGTCTGCTGGAACGCAAAAGCCTTTTGCCAGAAATATTGAAGGATTTAGATAACGTAGTTTTTTGTGACCATATCAAGGCAATGGGCCCTACACTCTACAAACGCGCAATAGATGCGGGGATGGAAGGGGTAATTGCGAAAAAAGCCGATTCAACTTACACTCCTGGCTACCGTACTTCAAATTGGCTAAAAATTAAAAGCACCAATACCGAAGAAGCTATTATTTGTGGCTATACCGAGTCTGTCACTGGCGGAGCTCTTTTTGGTTCGCTTATTTTGGGAATGTTCCATGGGAAGAAGCTTATCTATGTGGGTAATTGCGGTACCGGCTATTCCAATGCGGAACAAAAAGAAATATTAGAGAAGCTTAGGGCCATTGAAACGGATGCCAATCCTTTTGAAAAAAAAATTACCTTAAAGGGAAGAAACCCCCACTGGGTAACGCCACAATTAATCTGTGAAGTGAAATTCTCCGAATGGACAAAAAACGGAATCATGCGACACCCTGTATTTAAAGGTTTGCGGAAGGATAAGGATTTGGAGGAAATAAGGCCACAGTCAAAAAAGACTACTTCCACAAGTACTTCTGACGGAGCTTCTTCATTGGAGATAGATGGTATATCTGTTCCGGTTACTAATCTAGAAAAAGTGTATTGGCCAGCATCAGGATTTACCAAATATGATTTGATTGACTATTACTTAAATATTTCTGAAACCATTTTGCCATATTTAAAGGATCGTCCACAAAACCTTCACCGTCATCCTAACGGTATTCAAAAAAAAGGTTTTTACCAAAAAGACAACGAGTCATTGCCCGACTGGGTGGAATCAATTAAAATTTATTCCGAATMWKCCAAAAAAGAAATTGACTATCTGCTTTGCCAAAATGAGGCCACTTTACTTTATATGGCAAATCTAGGCTGCATCGAAATCAATCCGTGGAATTCCACAATTAAGAATTTGGAAAAACCCACCTACACGGTAATAGACATTGATCCTTCTGATAAAAATAATTTTGAACAGGTAATAGAAGTTGCATTAGCAGCTAAAGAAGTATTGGATTTGGCGAAAATTAAGGGGTTGTGCAAAACTTCTGGATCGAGTGGCATGCATATCTATATTCCATTGGGAGAAAGATATAATTATGAGCAGGCGCGTGACTTCACCAAATTATTGTGCTATTACATCCACGAAAAATTACCAAAACTCACCAGTATGGAGCGTGTGGTAAAGCTTAGAAAAAATAAAATATATCTTGATTTTTTACAAAATAGACGGGGACAAACCTTGGCAGCTCCCTATTGTGTACGACCAAAGCCCGGGGGTACTGTTTCCGCACCCCTATTGTGGAAGGAGGTAAAACCAGGTTTGGATCTTTCCAGTTTTACTCTTAAGAATATGCCGCAACGAATCTCCCAAAAGGGTGATTTATTTAAAGCTGTACTAGAAAAGGGAATTGATATGAAAAAGACGATTGAAATTTTGAATTCTAATGAGGGTTGAGGCAAAAGTTTTTTGCAGTAGAATAGTGAAGTCGCTCTGTCTGAATAGTTTTATTAGTCGTTCGGTTATATATAGCACACGGTGCTTTAATTTATAATAATTTCATACTGAATCGGCTTAAATGTGCCCCCATTGCTATCTTCGGCCGAGCAGGCTGTAAGACCAACTATTAAATCCATTTGAGCCTCAAAGAGTACAAAATCATTTGGCTGGCTCATAGGGGGCAAGACCGAGAGCTTGCCATTAATGTCAAACTGTACATTCATAAAAATATTAAAGGCTGTGGGAATGTCATCGGGAAAAATATTGAACGGTTTCAAATTTGTATAAAGGTTTTCAAAACAGCTGGGGTGGTATTCAGGATTATCATACATTATCTGAAAGGTTTCGGGACTGCAGGGCGCCAACAAAAAATCATTTCTACCATTGGTGTCCTCCAGTATCTTCATCATCTTACGGCTACGGTTGCTCCATAGATGGTTTCCGGCACTAATAAGTATGCTTTCCTCAAAATCCAAGGTTTTACCAGATGATATCTTTTCACGTATATCGTGCTCATTAAAAAGTACCATATCGCTTACCTGCATTCCGTGTGGATCAATTACCCGTAGTTTTTCACCTTTTTTTAAAGTAAACGCAGCCCCTGTTTGGGGGGCAATTTCCTTTATCATATTTTCCTTATTTTTTGATGTGATCTTTATGGTTCTTTTTATAAATCTTCTTGTTGTAATAGCCCAACACCAAATTTACAATAACTATTATAAGTGTACTTGCTGTCAGTTCTACATACATACTTAAGGCTGCCAAACACCCCAGCGCCGCACTGCACCAAATAGCGGCCGCGGTGGCTAGGCCCGATATTTCTCTTTTCCGTTTTACTATAACGCCTGCGCCCAAAAAACCCACGCCCACAATAATTTGACCTGTAATTCGGGTTAAATCCACATTAGGCAAATCAATATATTGAAATGAGATTCCAATAAATATAGCGGCTCCCACAGCTACCAATGCGTTGGTCTTGAGTCCTGCATTCTTATTTTTCATCTGCCGTTCTATCCCTACACAGATTCCAGCTATCATTGCAATTACGGTATTTAATATAAATTCAAAGCTACTTATGGGCTCCATACTACGGGGTTGGTTAAATTATTTATGGTGAAAGGGGCACTTCCAGGTTTGCCCTACCTGTCGGCCACTGTATTGGCGTGCTTCACTTTCCTCCCCAAAATCCTGCAATACTGGGTTAATGCTTCCTTGCAGAGCAGCATCACGCTCCCTTATCTTATCGCGCACTTTATAGTAAACGCCCATCTCGCGTAACTTTTCAAATTGGGAATGTAGATTGAATACTAAGGTAGGGTAAGGGGAGCGGCGTGCCATGCGCGATGCTAGGGGATGAAGGCCTACTACATAAAAAGCTTTTCCTCCCAGACTGAAACTAAAGTTTGGATTATTGGGATCTTCACTTACCGTCGAGTCCCATGGCGTTGTATCTATTTCATGCATAAACTGTAATTGACGCCATAAAAGATTTTCAAATTCTATCTCACTTACTACCTCCGCCTCTGGAAATACGGCAATAAATGACTCAAAATCCTTACTCTCAAAATCGTAATGGGCTATATAGTTTTTTAGGTCGGCCATTAAGGCGTTCGCAGTTTTTTTGCTCCCCAAACTCTCATAAACGTTTAATTGGTACTTTTCCATTTGGAAAACCGTATTTGCCATAATGCAGGGATGATTTTCTTCTAAAATGAAGTTTTTAAAATCACGGGATATAGCATCGTGTCCTTGTGATTGTATTGATGGTTCCATAACTTTTTTTATGAAAATTATTAAATCGAGCCTATAAAACCCATTGTTTTAATATTTCCTTAGCGGCTATTTAAAGCTATTTTAACAGGTTTAATCCATCCGAAAGCAATTGTGTTAATCTTTTGATTTATAAAGCAACATAAGCAGTAACATGGATGAGTTCAGCAAAAATGAAATTCCATTGGTGAGGATTATAGGGTAGTCATTTTTAATAATGCCATACACTACCCATAGACCAATCCCACGCAATAATAAAACAAACATAAAAGGCGAAATATCCATTACCTTCTTAGTTTTCCAAGACTTCATAAGCTGGGGCAGCACGGCTACTGTGGTAAGTATTCCGGCAATAAACCCAATAATTTGTTCTTCCATATTTATCGGTCCACATCCGTTAAGAGCCATGCCTTTAGATTCTGGTTCATATCCTCACTATGCAATACGGTAATATCACCCGTTGTTTCAAAAACTACGGCCTCTATCTCGGAATAGTTACTTACATTGGCTTCCCGCAGTTTGGCTCGTAAATCCCCCTCGGTTACCCTGGCTTTCCTTAAGTTATCATATAATATATCCTTATGTTCCATTAACAATAAGGGAGTATTGTCTATAGCATTTTGAAACGGCTTATAACGTCTAAAGAATGCTGCCGACAGTTGAAAGAAATAAATAGCCAGTAGCCCTAGCGCTCCCTCAGCCAATGACACAGTACTGGACAGAACCGTAGTTGCAATTAGCGACCCCACTGCTACTGTCATGGCAAAGTCAAAACTCGACATTTTACTGAAGCTCCGTTTTCCGAAGAAGCGCGTAAAAGCAATCACCAATATATAGATCCCTAAGCAGCTTATTACTATCCGGCCGGCACTGGACCATGTAAGGTTTAATAATTTTTCCATAATAGTTGTTGTTTGATTAGATTAGTTAAAAAAAAAGTCCGTATTACACGGACTTTTATATGTACCTTCAAATAAGGTTATTTGGCCTTATCGTTTAATCGTTTTTCTGCCAGATCATTCAGTTTTTTGTCGGCATTGTACTCCTCGTCCAATGTCTTCTGAAGTTTCTTTGCAATAGCGTCATGACCCAACTCCTTGGCATAGCGCACTGCCGTTCCGTAGCCCGAAATCTCATAGTGCTCCACTCGTTGCGCTTCGGCTATCATTCCGGCATTCTTTACATCATCGTCCTTCACCTCATCGAGAAAATCCTCGGCTTCCTTTATCAATCCTTTCATCGCCTTACAGGTCTCCCCGCTGGGGTCAATGTCCAGGTCATCACAAATTTCCTTTAGGCGCTCCTTGTGTTGCTTTGTTTCTTCCAAATGGTCCTCAAAGGCTTTTTTAAGTTTTGCGTCCTTCGCATTCTTTACCATTTTAGGCAATGCATTAGTTAATTGATCTTCAGCACTGTAAAGATCCTTTAATTGATGTTCAAATAATTCTTTTAAGTCTTTCATAGTAATAAGTTTTTTTGTTTTGAACTAAATTAAAAATCATCCCCCACACAAAAAACTACTTTATCAATGTTTTAACGCTCCTGTTTTAAAATCGACACATTTTTAACGAAAAGTGTTAGTGAAAAGCTAACCAGTGGCTTGGAAAAGGGGCGTATGGATATAAAGGCTACGGCTTATCTCTTATAAAACCGCATTATCTTACCGAAGTATGAAGTATTTGTTTTGGTTTCTCCTCTTCTTCATTTTCTTTCTGATTTTCACTAGGAGCGTACACTAAAAAAATCACTATGAGATTTGGTGATGAAAATAGAATTATATTTAAATTTAGTAAAAACAGTTAGTATATATTGAGCATATGTTAGAATTTATAATTGCATGGGTAGTTTCAATAATAACCATGACGCTATTCAGTATTATTGTCAATTGGTTCAGTAAGTATGAAGTAAGGGAGTATATTTTATTACAATGGCTTGTAGATAACTATCCGCAATTTCCCAAGTCTCCAATATATATTGGGTGGGTAATCCACTTTTGTTTTGGACTGGTGTTTATATGTATACTTGAATGGCTTTGGATAATAACCCCTTACAATAAAACACTCTTATGGGGATTGGTGGTTGGAAGCTTGATGGGAGTATTGGGAATTGGGGGATGGATGGCAATATTTTATTTACATCCCAAAAAACCAAACATTAGTTTTAAAATGTTTTATTTACAGCTATTTATTGCCCATATTATTTTTAGCATAACAGCGTTTGGAATATATAAATCATTTGAATAATAAAAAATCATAACCCTATGTGCTATCATAAAATTAACGGCTCCAAAGGAAGCAATTCAACAAGAATTTGAGGCCGAATTTAATGCACCAGAATTTTTTCAACCAAGACCATAAAGGGTTTTGCATTTTTAAAGAATCGCGTGATCTTAGACGAAGCCAGGGGGCATATAAGCATGTTGTTTTAGGGGGTCATTCCTGTTTGGGCAAAGATGATAGCATCAAGACAATCCTTTTTAATATAAAAAAANGCGTCTGAATCATTTATATTCAAASRMCYTMSSTAYRRGNSTCRWRMARTMYWATWSTTTRRMGKTWAYSAYSYANNMTTMAYWYYGKATKKKTCGGNTAMRWCYSCSGTWMKRTKCCCCCCACGAGGTTTTTTGAAAAGAGGTGTGTACCTTTCCCCCTTTTGATAATTCGGCAAATGCAAACTTGGCGCCCCCCTCATTATCCATATCCACACCTAAGTGCATATTAGTTCCATCGGTTAATGGAGTATCTGGGGCGGCATCGTATCCAAGTATTGTAAAATTTTTTCCTCTTAACTCCGCATGCTGCCATTGGGTTCTGTAATTTTCGGGTATGTCAATAGCTTTGTTCTCATAAGTCTCAATATTTACTATTTCACCTCCAAAAATTTCTTGATAATAGTTAAAGGCCTCTTGACATTGACCTCTGAATGATAAATAGGCTTCAATTCTCATAGCTGTTTTTTTGTTTATTAATAGTTCAATTTATCTTCTAAAAAGGCGTGACAATAGTCCCAATATCAATAGCACCAAGAAAATGTAAAAAATTATCTGGGCAATGTCCGCTGCACCTTCAGCTATTCCACCAAATCCAAAAATGGCAGCGATAATAGCAATTACTAGAAAAATAATAATCCATCGTATCATGATAAGTAGTTTTTTTGTTAGTATGCAACTAAGATACCTATGCAAAACAAGCTATAAAATTTTTTAAATGTAGTTTAACGGCAGTTGTTAAATATTTTAAAACGCAAAGAGATGATCTTGGAAGGGGAATTTTTCTTGTTAATTAAACTCTAGTCGAAGTTGGCTAGTACGCGATAACTATTAAGCTGCTTATAAAAGTGTTCGTGGTTTACCGAAAATCAAACACAAAATTCAAGAGATGAAACAAACAAATTGCAAGAAGAGCATAAAAGAAACATAGGTGCCGCTATAAATTGTCAATATTTTAAAACACACCCGAAGTATATATAAGCCATTAAAAATAATTCCTACAAAAATTAACAAATAAAAGTAATTGATATTCAATTATTTACTAAATTTACCCTACAAATTATCCAACTTTGGATAGTTATTACCGCTCTCCTCAATTTTAAGCAATACCTGTTATCAGGTACTACATTTCCCAATTGAATAATTTAAGGATTGTCCAACTTCAAAAATTGAGTAAAATGACTGCAAAAAAAATCATTAGAGTTGGGGCTTCTAAAAAAAAGACGCCCTTGACAAATGCTGCCACCTCTAAAAAAAGGATGGTAAAGAGCACGCCCAAAACAACTGTAAAAACCCCTGTACGTCCCACCATTACTAAGCGGGGAAAAGTTTCTGCCAGTACGATAAAAAAGGTAGGCACTGTGGCCCAAGTGAGGCACTTTAAGTTTGCGGAGGAGAAGCCTCTTCGGTTTGATCCCAAAAAAGTTAATGCTGAGGTTTTTAAAAGAGGCGCCAATGCCCCCAAAAACATTGAGTTTGCCATGGAACCCACCGAGGACGGTGTAGTGCTTTTTCATCCAACCCCAGGATTTACGAGCCAAGAAAAGCAATTGGCGCAACTTTCCATCTGGGTTAAAATCTATAACAAAGGCACCGAAACGGTTGATCTTGACGAAGTAATTTTGGAATATAAAAAGGGCAATACTATCGTAAAAAAGGAGGTGTATCTGCCCACAGATAAACTTGTT
The DNA here is from genome assembly GCA_002733915.1 of Aequorivita sp. Taxonomy (GTDB): domain Bacteria; phylum Bacteroidota; class Bacteroidia; order Flavobacteriales; family Flavobacteriaceae; genus Aequorivita. The sequence goes on along the minus strand of NVXN01000010.1, from coordinate 88,361 downwards.
ATTGAGCCTGCCCATTCCGCCAATTGGCAGAATAGTCGTGAATATCATGAGAATGGCGACGTGGTTTTTCTGGAGGCTCCGTTTCCGACTAGTGTAAAATTGAGCTTTAAATTTAAAAACTATAGTGGAGGGCTCTCCATTACCAAAAGTCTAAAGCCCTATGAGCACGCACTGTCACTTCCTTTTAGTAAGAATGATTTTGGCGATGAGGAATATGTTTCCGGCTATTCCATGCACGGCGGCGGCAGCCAGGTGTTTGCTTATGATCTGGTTGTGGATGCTTATGATGATAAGGCTTGGCGAGGGGTGCTGCCTGGCAAGGACGGGAGTAAAAATGAAGACCATCGTATCTGGGGCAAGCCCATAAGGGCAATGGCAGATGGCACCGTGCTACATTTTGAAAACAACATTCCCAACAATTGGAAGCCCGATGGGTCAGAGGCCGGAATGAAAAAGCAAAAAGATGAGCTTTGGGGTTCTTTTGATTATGGTGGCTCCGGCAATCATTTCTACATACGCCATGGCAATGTGGTTGCTCTATATGCCCACATGCAGAAAGGTTCATTAACCAATGACTTACTAAAAAAGGGCGCAACCGTTAAAAAAGGTGCCGTTCTGGGAAAAGCTGGCAATGCGGGCAACTCCACTGGCCCGCACCTACACATACATATAAAGACATATAAAAACGATAGCGAACCAGACAGCGGTGCTTTTAGGCCATTACTGTTCAACAYGGGCTATGCAATAGGAAAGGATAATTATAAAACTCCGAAATCCAATATCAATTGGTCTAAGCTAAATACCCAAGGTATTCCAGGACAAAAAAGTAAGGCTTGTTTTGTAGCAATGGAACATCCCTATTGTGAATATCCAACCAATTGGGGTGAAGTGGCAAAACATGGGGTATCTCATGCTAATTATCAAACAGAGTTTGACAAGATTTGGACATGTGGCTATTATCCCGTATGGGTTGATGGTTTTGATGTAAACGGAAACACCTATTTCAACGTTATTTTCCGCCCTTCAAAAAATGTGGCCTGGGTAGCACGGCACGATATGGATGGCAAAAAATACCAAGCTGAATTTGACAAATGGAACGAAGCAGGATATAGGCTTATAAATATAAACTCCTATCTGTTAAAAGGCAAGTTGTGGTATGCAGCAGTATGGAAAAAAGATAATTCTGTAAAATGGATGGCCTATCATGGTCAGCCACTTGCCTGGCATGAGTCTAATTTTGAAAAACATCATAAGGCAGGTTGGGTGCCGGTAAATGTTTCCTGTGTTTTCGTAGGCTCCAAAACTTATGTTGCAGCTCTTTGGGAAAAGAAAAGTACTGGTGGTTTTTACTTACGGCCCGAAATGGACCTGCAAGCCTTTAAAAATTACTTTAAGGATTATACCGAAAAGAAAAAGTTCAAACTCGTGTATTTGGACGCTTATGTAAAAGGAGGAAAACCACAATTGAGCGGAATATGGTATAAAAATGCACCCGATTATAATACGTGGTGGGAAAAACACCATCTCTCTGGCTCACAATACCAAACTGAATATACCAATATGCTTTCCAAAGGCTATCTTACCCATTGTGTTGTGGGTTACGAAGCTGCTAATAAAGCAACTTATGAAGGTATTTGGTCTAAATAATCTCAAGAAAAGGACAGACAGACACCTTGCTTTATCGATACGAAATAGCTTCTGCATAGGGTATTATCTGTCCTTTTCATATAATTAATAGAAACCATCTGCCATAGTTGCACTATNNCWAAWGRMRATGRKWCTTRWYNNNAATCCSWNTAATRSTTKNCMAAAKTRYWYKRKRYYNCWAMNTCKYAMWCATACCGCCCAGCATTTTCTTGGTACCTTTTGTGCGCAATTATACCCTTTTGAACTTTAATACTAATGAGACAGAGCTAAGTTGGCCCTGTTATTCCGGTCCCGAAATGTGCCTACTTTTTTTTCTTGGCGCGTTTCCTAAAAATTTGGCAATTGGCTACACTCCATCCATAGATCAGGTATTCACGCGTATTTGGTTAAAAGGGCTTTTTACCCAGTTTAATGAAAATTGGAAATTTAAGGGCGAGTATTCCATTTTCAAGATACAGTTTACCCCTAATGGCTTTCATAGCCTGTTTGAACTGCCTTTAAAAGAATTCAAAGATAAAATTGTGGATGCGCAGGCTGTTTTTGGCAAGGAAATTTTACCGTATTGTGAACAGTTGCAGCAGGCACAGACTATACATGAAATGGCCGCACTTACCGATGAATTTTTAAAGAGTTATGTAGTTCAAAGAAAATTAAGTAGTACCAAAAAAAGCGTAGCCCTGGTTTGCAATGCAATAGTGCAGTCTAATTGTGCAATCTCGATAGAAGAGTATGCAGCAATGGCCAAGATGAGTCTTCGCAATTTTGAACGAAATTTCATAAAACAGGTGGGAACAACACCCAAGGTGTTTTGCCGTTTACTGCGCTTCCATCGTGCCATACAAACAAAACTGATAAACCCCAGCAAATGTTGGACCAGTATTGCACTGGATTGTGATTATTATGACCAGATGCACATGATTCGGGATTTCAAAAAAATTGCTGGCGCCTCCCCGACAGCGCTTTTTGAAAATAACTATCCATCTCCCCTTTGTATTAAAAATGTAAAAAGATCTATCGCAATAGAGGGTTCATGCCTAAATTTATTAAAATAAGCTGTCGCTTTTGTACTATTTCAATTAATGCGGGAGTATTAACTTTATTGTTTTCCTTTTATGGTATTTAAAAGCGATGAATTTTTCTCTCCTCTGATTAAATCAATTTGCTTGTAATTTAAAGTATATATCAAAAAACTTCCCTCTGAAATGATTGTAAGGTTTGTTGGTTACGTCAGCAAACTATAACAGTTAATGGAGTATGCCCAAAATCCAAATGGAAACAGAGTAGGCACTAACCTATAAATATGTAATCATGGCAAAGAATCCTGACTACCCACACAGAAACTTCAAGATCCATATCGATTTTGAACAACCCCCAGAAAGAGATTTTCCGCTTATCGGCTTTCTTTTTCATTGCCGGGGAATATTGCTCCAATGGCAATATGCGAAAGACAATATCCTCGAATTTAATYTAGACAAATTGCCAGCGCATAGCCGTGAAATGAAAATAAATCCTCAACAGCTCAGGCTTTTTATTGCACCAGCTTCCGACAAAAAAATTACACACGTTAAAACTACGCAAGAGTTGCAAAGCTATAAGGCTTATGAGCCCATAATGACATTGAACGCTAACCAAGAAATTACTATTTTACCAATTCCTGAGGTATTGTCCCGCTTTTGGCTTAAGTGCAAATGTCGCGTTAACGGAAAGGTTTCAAAATGGTTCAACCTAGGAAACAGCTGGGTAGATCGACCTGTTTGTAGGGCGCGTGTACATATTTGTGAAATAGACCCTATTTGGTATTGGATCCATAGGATACCGGATCACATAATCGCCAAGGTGCCGGATGCCATTTTAAAACCCATTTTTAAATTTCCGATTCTTATACCAGACCCAGCGCCTTTTCAGCGTATTGAGCGCTTTCCGATGATGGAAGGGGCAAACGAGGAGAATATTTTTAAAACGCAATCTTATACAGAACTGCGTAAGGAGACGCTTTCCAAATTACCCGAATTGAGTTCTGAAATTAGACAACAACTCGCTTCTGGCAACCTTAATAATATTCGGGAAACAATTGCAAAAAACTATACATTGTTTCACCCGTGGTTTTGTTTTTGGCCTTGGTGGTGGCCTTATTTTTACCGTTGTAAGGAATTGGCTGTGGTTGAAACCAACGCGAGTGGCAGATTTGAAAAGAGTATTTACTATAATTGCTTAGGCGATAAACCCGATATTTATATTTGGGTAGAATATATGATAAATGGGGTGTGGACTACAGTTTACAAACCACCTATTCCTTGCAATACGCATTGGAACTATCCTTGCGGCACCGATATAAACATCCACCTTACCCATAATATGGTTGCGGGTGATTGCTGTTGCGATTGCCATCTACCGGGACAAAATGTGTGGTTGCGGTCTGTGGGCCATACTAGCGTTTCACATATAAAACAGACGCATCAACTGCTGCCACCACCTATGCAATCTGTGGTATATGACCGGGTTGGGCTAACCGATGCCGGCGCTGCAGGAGATAGTTTTTTGGTTACCACAGTCGATGATTATAAAAGACCGTTTGGAGGAAACCCTACATTTAGAATGGGCTTTGGTAGCGATCTGCCAAATTCCAATATGTACTATTATCGCTGGAGCTATAGAAAAATATCCCTTACCGATCTATCTCCCCTCTCTTCCTATGAGCCACTGGAGCCTAAAGGAGCAACATTCTATAAAGGGTATGATTACGTTTATACTGATTCTAATGGCGATGAACAATGGGGCGCTGACAAGGTAAAGCTGGGTCCTTTTACCAAAGGGCCCAATGACAACCTGTACATTATACCGCCGGAATTGCCAGAAATGGCACCTTTCAATATAGCGGCAGATTCGCATCCACATTGGCACCAACAGACTTATAATATGGATACAATAACGTTTGATTCCACAAATCTGGAAGGTGATGGTCTCTATGAGTTTAAACTGGAGTTGTTTGACAAAGCGGGTAATCTTCTGCAAAATCTTCCAAAGGCAACCTTTAAAACGCCACGGCATGATGATGCAAGTTTTAGTGAGAATGCGCCCGATATTTTACTGGAGAATCCCACTTCTTCCAATGCGGATGCCTTCAATGTTATTATGCGCATAGACAACGGCCAGTGCGAAGGCGATATTTACACCGTGAATGTGAATGGCGAACCAGCTTCCTCCAACTGTTGTGGATTTGTAAAATACAAACCCGCTGGCGAAGAGGCCGAACTGGAGCTTACCTTTAGGGCGGTACACCCCACCAATTTCGCTGAGTTCAGCTTTGGTGTGGTTAAAGGAACCTGTGGAAGTGTGGCAATAGCCTCTGCACGGGGAATGGTTATAGACAGTGCCTCTGGCTATACTTTGAACACAGCCACCGGARTATACAGCAAGACATTTACTCCTTCAGAATTATTGGGCGAATGTTATGAAAATGGAACCGGTAAAGCGGCCTTTGCAGAAACCTTGCACATAATTTCTACGGCTACAGACGGAATATCACGTGTTGCCAAAGACTATGGTAGGACAGTGGCGTTTGCATWGGMSSMTWA
>NVXN01000010.1:0-83134 GCA_002733915.1 Aequorivita sp. | reverse complement strand
CWCATAATCYSSARTRASYWMRWARSYGTAAATTTAGTTTTACGGTTTTTTTATTCTTTTCTTTCGTTGACAATTGCTAAAAACATAACAAGGCGGAGTGCCAAGACTTTATTCCAAAGTTTCAAGCAAGCTTAGCAATTCCATAAAATAAAAAAGCCACACCTTCCGGCGCGGCTTTCTCAGTTAATGGTGGAGCCGGAGGGATTCGAACCCTCGTCCAAACGCGCAACCATATTGCTTTCTACATGCTTAGTTTTCGTTTTGATTTTCGAGAGATTGCCGGTCGAAAACTACCAACGCACTCCTTAGCTCCATTTAAGTTTCGCAATCGCATCAGAGCCYWRCKWTYRCKAKGTYTNCWWTCMCGANANSYMKCKANRKMGAACGCCGTWAAYCAAGGCYTTCRRGMGACWTMMWGCTTKCCYACCTWGTRGGMMKAGNGCWWAYCKTACTATAATTCRGRTTATGCAGCTARRGCGTAGTTATTCTCGCCGTTTAAAAAGTGTGAAACCTGAGATTTACGAGCTGTGTCCCAGCGCTCGACATGCTTACAATACAATTAGACCCGCTGTCAAAACCAGTCGGCCCCTTTTTTCAATGAACAATTGTCAATAAACAATTACCAATTTTTGAATGCTTATAGCATATAGCTTACAGCATACAGCTGCCAAAGATACATGAAAAACCTATCTTTGCCACCGCAATTATTCATTCAAAAAACATACCAAATGCCCATAACCTTTGCCATCATCAAAGAACGCAAAACTCCGCCAGATCGTCGGGTGGTTTTTTCGCCGGAAAAGTGCCAAGAAGTCATACAGAAGTTTCCCGATGCACAGATCATCGTGGAAGCCTCAGATGTTCGTATCTTTCCAGATGATGCGTACCGCGATGCAGGTTTTAAAGTGTTGGAAGATGTGTCAGCAGCAGATGTGATGCTGGGCGTAAAGGAAGTGCCCGTAGATGCTTTGATTCCGAATAAAAAGTATTTCTACTTCAGCCACACCATCAAAAAACAACCTTACAATCGCAAATTGCTAAAGGCGATGCTCGCTAAAAATATTGAAATGTTTGATCACGAAACCATCGTAAATGCAGACAAACATAGATTGATCGGGTTTGGGTATTATGCTGGATTGGTGGGCGCCTATAATGGGTTTAGAGGTTTAGGTTTGCGTGATAGGCTGTTTGCGCTCCCAAAAGTTGAAACCCTTCCAGACCTTGAAGCCGTAAAAACGGAACTGGATAAAATTACACTTCCAAATATAAAAATTATTCTCTCTGGAACAGGAAAAGTTACAAGAGGTGCAAAAGAGATTCTCGATCACCTGAAAATTCGCGAGGTTACTGATACCGATTACCTTTCCAAAGATTTTGAAGAACCGGTTTATTGTTTAATTGACGTTACTGAATACAACAAGCGCAAAGACGGCGGAGCATTTGATAAGGAAGAGTTTTATAACGACCCTTCTGATTATGAAAGTGATTTTATGAAGTATGCCAAAGTGAGCGATATGTTTATCTCAGGACATTTTTATGGCAATGGTGCCCCGTATCTGTTCACTCGCGAAGATGCCAAACATCCTGATTTTAAAATAAACGTCGTAGCGGATATTTCTTGTGATGTGGATGGACCCATAGCTAGCACCTTGCGCGCATCTACCATTGCCGATCCATTTTACGGATACAACCCCCAAACCGAAACGGAAACGGCTTTTGATGCTCCCGGCGCAATAACCGTAATGGCAGTAGATAATTTGCCTTGTGAACTGCCCAAGGATGCCAGCGAAGGTTTTGGCGATATGTTTTTAGAGCATGTTATCCCAGCCTTTTTTAATGGCGATAGAGATGGCATCTTGGAACGTGCAAAAATAACTACTGCAGACGGAAAACTCACTTCTAGATTTGCATATTTAAAGGATTATGTGGAAATTGCCGATTAACAAATTAACTTTTTGTTAACAACCTTGCAATTGAAACTTACTGAAAAAATAAAACAAACAGCCCTTGTAACTGGGGCCGCTTCAGGACTCGGTTTTGAACTTGCCATGCTACTAGCTCAAGATGGTTATGATCTTTTTTTAGTGGATGTTGATATCCAAGGGTTAGAAAAGGCAAAAAAAGAAATAGAAACACAATTTTCTTCTGAAGTAAAATTAATTGCTAAAGATTTGAGCACGTGTAATGTGGCACCTGAAATTTTTGAAGCGATTGAAGATGTTCCTATTGACGTTCTCATCAACAATGCAGGTTTTGGAATTTTCGGTAGCTTTCAAGATACAGATTGGAAGCGAGAGGCCGAAATGCTCAATCTGCACGTGGTTACAACAACGCATTTGACCAAGCTTGTCTTAAAGGGAATGGTAGCTCGAGGCAAAGGGAAAATTCTTAATTTGTCATCACTTGCGGCTTTTCAGCCTGGGCCGTTAATGTCTTTATATTATGCTTCCAAGGCTTATATACTCTCTTTTTCCGAAGCGATAGCAAATGAGCTTAAAGGCTCTGGAGTTACTGTAACAGTACTTTGCCCGGGACAGACCAAAACTTGTTTTCAAGATGTAGTTTCAAATGGCATAGGCAAGTCTTCTTCCGAAAATAAAATCAGTTTTAACATAGCTTGCCCTAAAGCCGTTGCTAAATACGGATATGAAGCCATGCAAAAAGGTAAAATTGTTGCCATTCCAGGCAATATTAACAAACTGCTTTCCAAACTTCCGCGTTTTGTCTCGCGGCGCACCGCTACTGCAGTTATAAGGCGCATTCAGGAAAAGAATCGTGCCCATTAACTTTCCTCTTTCAAATACAAGATTTATTTTTTGATAAAGCTGGTCATTCGAAATTTTCCATCCTCCAGCGCTATTTTTAAATAATACACTCCAGGAGTAAGGTTTTCAATATTGAGATGAAAGTTATCAGAATCTATACTGTAGTGCTGCTGGAGGTTGCCCAGAGTGCTAAAAAGCGTAACGCTTGAAACAGTAGTGTTATGGAACTTTAAATTGATAAAGTTTTTTGCAGGATTTGGAAATAAGGCGATATTGGAAAATTCATTTTCGTTTATAGCTAGAACAGGGTCAGTTTGATTGATCCAAAAAACGCTGTCTGCATCATTTACATTGATGGTGAATAAATCTTTGTCATTATCGTTATCAATATCAAAAGCTTCAATATCAAAGGTGTCGCTAATTGAAAATTCTTCAGACCCTTCCGTAAAATTTCCATTGCCATCATTAAATAGCACAACACTGCTATAGGTTTCTGTGCCAAAGGCAAATTTGGCTATTACTAGGTCTAGGTCGCCATCAACATCTATATCAACCAAATCAACATCTGAGGCTGGTTCTGCCGAGTATAGGGTGGTAAAGTTTTGGAAAAGGGAAGTGCCATTGTTTAAATAGCCCCTAACAAGGTTATCGGCTTCCACAACTACAAGATCTATAGTGCCATCGCCATTGTAATCTCCACTATCTACTTTCCACGTGGCTACTTGCGGTAGCATTTGGGGACTTTTAAAAAAAGTGCCATCGCCATTTCCCGTCCATATTTCATTTTCACGTCTTGCCTGAAGCGGTGAATTGCCCTTTAAGATTATAATGTCCATATGGTTGTCTTGGTTAATGTCAACGACGGTAGCTTCGCTGGAATAACTGCCAGTAGTCCATGGCATTTGGGTTAATATTAACGATTGTGCGCTGCCCTGGCTTAAATATAATTTGTCTTCAGCTTGTAAGTTGTAAACAGCACAAAACACATCCATAAACCCATCCTCATTAAAATCTGCAACTTCTACGGCCCACACGTCATTGCCTAAATATTGCCCTATTGTAAAAGTCCCAGTTCCGTCATTAAGAAATATCCTGCTTGATGTAACTGCATCTAAATCTCCGTCATTATCCATATCGGCAAGTTTGATGTCTTCATTGACGGCAGTACCGAATTCACCGAATAATGTAAAGGTAGAGTCTCCATTATTGATCCATACCTTCGTTGCATTTAAGGGACTTTGACCCGTAAAGGCGTTATATGTTTGCAAAAAATCTATTTGTCCATCGCTGTTCACATCACCAAAAGCGGCAGCGGTAGGAAATGTGCCCGGTACATGAAAGCCCTCCTGCAAAATCTGTGATTGAGCGGCATTTGCTAAAGTTAGAATAAGCAGTGAAAATAATAGTCCCTTCATGTTTTTTGTTTTTGTAGGTTTTAAGTAAATAGGGAATGGTTATGTCTTTATTATTTTTTTTGTCAGATTTCCTTGCTCGGTTTCCATTATAAGTATGTAGAAACCGGCTGGGAGGTGCGAAATATCTACTGAATCATTAAAATCGGTTTTCATAACAGCTTGTCCATTTATATTGAATATGGTTATTTGGGAAATATCAAGATTGGGTGATTTTTCAATAGAAATTGTATTGATGACCGGATTTGGCGTAAGGGTGATGCTGTCTTCATTAAAATTTTCCACTGAAAGGGTTTGGGTTCCCGAGACAGTTATATAGTAATTAAGATCGGGTCTGTTTAGGTCATAATTACTTTTGTAAACATAGGGAGTATTGCTACACGCGGGAGTATCTATTTTGTACCAAGAATAATCATAAGTATCTGAGGTGCCACCCAAAAAAAGGACCTTTCCGTCAAATTCTTGATGAACTTCTACCAAAATTCTATCCTGCCCTGCAGGGACGATAACAGGAGTGCTGAACGTTAAGGGCAATATAACATTCGCCAGAGTTCCTACAACAATGGGATCGCTAGAGCCCAGTATATTGCTTTCTGAAAATGAAGCGGGAAAATCCTCATCAATTGTATAGATATTAACTACAATTGAGGGACCCGGGATTGCAATGGTACTTTGAATACCAACGTTTGCGATATCAATTTCAAAATCACCAGCGATACCAAAATCAGCCAATTCGAATACTCTCGCCCAATCATTTCCACCATTTCCGCAGCTAAAATTTTGAATTTGATCTACAATGTTATTGCCAATGTTATGTTTTAGCGTAATCACTTGGCTAAATGATACTTGAGTGATCAATACCACTATTAAGTAAATTTTTTTCATATAGAATGTTTAGAGTTGATATTAAGTTCGTTTTAATTGGATTGGTTCCTCTGCTTGAACTTTTATAAGGGTTTCAAAAAATTGGCGCAAAGCGGGATATGCTTCTTTTGAAAAACTAGTATTATTCAATTTGGCGCTCAGTCGTATGTTAACTTTACTCCCCGCAACGTCATAAACTACTGAAAGCTCTCCATCATTATTGGGAAGTTTCAGGATTTTGTTCTCTGGGGCCTTAACAATTTCGTAGGCGTCCCGGACATCTATAGAGACCAAATAATTATTTATTACAGGGAAACCAAAATCAATAGGATAGATGCGGGTTTCTTTTGAAAAAGGGTTTTCGGAAAAATAGGGTTTTGTCAAGAATGGATACACAAACAATATATCGCCTACCGGCTGCTGGTGTATGGTGATGTCAAAAGTTTCCTTATAGGGTTGTTCCAAGTCTTGTTCGTTTTCTACTTGAAGATTTGAAATGTCCAATAATTCATTGCTATTCTGTTTTCTTTTTATTATTTCCTCTTTGGAAAAATCGGCGTTGTCCCTTCTTTTGGATACTGCTATGTAGCCCGTGGAAATTTCACTTACCTTGCCGGAAAACATCCCACTGTTATCGGCAGTAAGTTGCATATTTATATAGTGCATATTTTTGGCGATAGGAGCTATAGGTTCCCAATAACTACCTTTTTTAAAATCAAGTACACGACCTTCTCCATTTAAATCGCGAAAGGGAAGTACCCCAAACGAAGTATATTTATCTGTAGCATCCAATATGTATTTAGTATTGTTGATATTAAGAAATGCCACGGCATAGTTAAAATCTGTAAGAACTGGGTACTGTTTGGTTGGTTTAGCTTCGTCGCGTGTTGCCAACAGCATTATTTTTGCGTCTAGACCTACTGCTTGCAGGGCGTTTATAAGAGTTAAATTAATTTCGGAACTGTTGCCAACTCCTTTTTCAAAAGCTTCTTTTACACGAATGTCGCTGAGTATTCTGTATTGTTTGTTCCAAGACATTTTTTGCTGGATAAAATAATAGACCGCTTTTGCGCGTTCCAATTCATCTGAAATCGAGCTTATTGAGACGGTAAGTTGTTCCGAAAAAAAACTGGTGTATTTTAATTGGCGCCCCAAATCCTTATCGTATCTAAATTGGCGGTCCACATCATCCCAGCTTTTTGAGAATGCGGTTTTACTTTTATCCAAACGAACTATGTCCCGAAGCTCAAATTTCATTGCGGGAATATAATTGCTTTCAGAAAGCATGTGCTTCTCTTCCTTAAAGGCGGGAATGGCTTTCATAATATAGGTAGCCGATTCGCAATCTCCGGGTACCTTGAAGCCCGGCAAGTGAAAACAATCCCGTTTTATTTCGGCATGGTTCACGTCCAGTTTTCTGTCTCCATAAAGCGTTCTGTTATAGGTGTAATTTCCTGGTATTTCTGTGTGCAGCTCTGAATAAACGGTTGGTAAACCATTCATAAATGCCCATACACCCATATGTTGCATATATGGAGTTTCTATGCGATAGGTATATTCCAGAATACTACCGTCCTGTACATTGGGAAAAGTGAATTTCTTGAGCGACCAGTATTGATTTTCATCGGTATCAAAGATTGCTTTAWYAYKYRCRWACWCTTSTRMTWRAMSWYYMYSWKTSMYRRMKYWAAGATTTTTAATATTTTCCTTTACATTGTTTTCACGATAGTATGGAATTTCCACATGATCAAATTCAAAATTTTTGGCGTGCAATACCTTGATTTTTCTATGAACTTCCTTGATTAGCCTGATGTAACCATCGGCAGCATCTACTGTGTAGTTTCCCCTTTCATAAAGCACTACGCCATTGGCTTCTGGGTCTAAGGAATAGCTGGTCAGGGCGAATTCTTCTGGTAGGGGTTCCCCAAAGGTGTGTGGGGGTTGTTGTTGCGAATAGCAAAGCGATACAAGAAATAAAAGGCAAATTAAATTTAACTGTTTTACTGTCATTCTATATTTTATTTAAAACGATTGATTCTTCTTTCAGCATGGTTACCATAGTGCCAAAATATTCTTTTAAGGAATGGTATGCATCTGAGGGAAACCGATAGGCATTAAGCTTCATATTAAAACGTATATTTAGTTGGCTGCCCTCTGAAACGTAGGTGACTGAGCATTCGCCATCTTCATTAGGAAGTTTTATGCTTCTGCTTTTAGGAAGTTGTTCAATTTCATATACTTCACCCAAATCTATTGAAATTAAATATGTATTCGTAAACGGAAAACCGAAATCCATGGGGTAGCTGCGCGCTTCCATTTTAAAAGGATTTTCAGTAATATAGGTTTTATGGAAGAAAGGATTCAGGATTACTTTATCGCCTACTATTTCTGGATCAATGGATATAGCGTAACTTTCCTTAAGGGGTTGTTCAATTTTTTCAATGTCATCTACTTGATAATCCGTAATTTCTATTCCCGCTTTTTCATTTAGTTTATCTTTTATGTACCCCTGCAGGGTTTCATCTTCAATGGTATTTCTTTTTTCCAATGCTATGTATCCATAATTTGCCTGGCTTACTTTTCCTGAAAAAGTACCGTCGGCCGCTGCAGTTATTTGCGCATTTACGTAATGGATATTTTTTTCAAAGGGTTCAATGGGCATCCAATAGCTTCCGTTTTTAAAATCCATTACGCGACCTTGCATATTGAGCGCCCGAAAGGGAATGACTCCAAAAGGAGCTTGTTTGTCTGTGGCGTCCAGTAAATAGGTTTTATTTTCAATTGTAAGTACAGCTACAGTGTAATTGAATTTGGTGAGTACTGGGTAAAGTTCTGTGGGCAGTCCATTTTGTCTTGTTGAAAGTAACATCAATTTTGCATCAAGGCCTGCAGCTTCCAAAGCATTAATAAGGGAAAGATTAATTTCTGGGACACTTCCTTTTCTTTCATCAAAAGCATCTTTTACCTCTGTTTCTGAACTATAATAGCTGCCATCCCAAGTATAATGGTCTTTAATGAAACTGTAAATTGCTTTTGCCTTATCAGGCATATCGGTTTTTGAAAGAATTGAATCTGGTAGACGTTTTTTAAAATAACTTGTTTTATTTAGCTGATCTCCAATATCTCCTTTTTTTAGAAGCTTATCGACATCTTTCCATTCCGTTGAAAATTTTTTCGTTTTACTCCAACCAGAAGCAGTATGAATTTCTTTAGGTTCAAATTCTACCCGAGCAATATAATTTTTTGGTGAAAGCATATAATCTTCCATTTTAAAAGCGGGAACGTCCTTCATAGCATATAAGGTCATCGGACATCTAATAATTTCAGTATTGTAAGTTGTTTGTAAACAATCACCGACAACCTCGGATTTGTTTAAGTAAAGTTTTTGATTGCCATAAAGTACATTGTTAAATTGAAAAGCTATAGGTATTTTAAATAAAAATTCACTGTAAATTTTTGGAAGTTCTCCTTGAAATTCCCATCCGTAAAAATTAAAAAGAAATGGAGATTCAATTTTATAAACATATTCAATGATGCTACCATCCTTCACATTTGGAAAAACCATCCTAAAAACTTTGCCAATTTCAGGATCGGAAGTTATAAACACAGCATCAGCATCAACTTTTGATTTAGCTTTTCCATTATGGGTCCATCCGCTATATCCAGCTAATTTTTCACTTGTTTCATCTGAGAAAAACAATGGAATATCAACAGTGCCTCCCTCAAATTTTTTTGAATCAAAAACTTTTATTTTTCTGTGTACTTCTTTTATTAATTTAATATAGTCACCAACGGCATCATAGTAATAATAACCTTGTTCATATAAAACAACGGCTGCTGCCGTAGAATCCTTTTCATAAACTTTTAAAGAAATATCATTTGGGAGGAGACGCCCAAATATGGCTGTTTGGCGTTCTTGGGAATGAAGAGAATGAAATGAAATAAAAAGGGTAAGTAAAAATATGACTCGTAAAAACATAAAGACACTGTTAATTGTGCCGCAAAATAGGATAAATATTACAATTACAAAATTCTCAATCTTGCAGATAATCAAAAATAAAATTTTCAAAAAACCAAGAGGCAAATTTTATAACCAGCCCTAAAGAAAGAGTAAATGTCCAAGCCGAATAATTTGCCACAGGGTCTGTAATTATTTCAAAAACATCAACAAAAAGGGAGACTGGGTTGTGAAGAATGTCCCAGGAATTCCAACGCAATACCCGTCCTAGATACATTCCAAAACTCACCAAAAAGGGAAGGACTGCTAGAAATACTAAAACTGTTTTTTGATTGAAAAATGCAAAAAGAAATTGTTTCATTTCTTTAACTGAAACTATATAAAAACAAAGTCCTGTAACTGAAAAAACCGTAAGCATCAAACTATCATAACCAATCCATTCCAATGGACTCAAGCGGAGATGGATAAAATCGGTTAGCAAATAGGGAGCATTTGGCAGAAACAATAGCCAAACCGTCAATACTAAATACAAAACAGGTTTTTTTAAAAGTTTTGCTGAAATCAAATAGCTGGATATTAAAAAAGGGATCATTGCCAAGAAGAGATTCCAGGCCAAAAAAAGATAGAAAAAGGAATGTGTTATTTTTAAACGAATTGTAAGCAGAAAAATACTTAAAACCACTAACACAAATAGTGGAAAAAGCACATTGAATCGACTAAAGAGAATGGTTTTTAATGTCTTCATTTTTATTGGAAAGTTTTTCGATTAATAGAATGAGAAAGAAGCCAATCGTGTAGGCTGCTAAGTCCCATAAGTCAAAAACGGAGCCTAGTATTATCAGCATTATTTCGGACTTTATATTGAGTTTTTCCGGAAGCCCAAACAGCTGAAGCAATTCCACAAAGTAGGCGAAAGCCAGCACAAACACAGCGGTTTTATGATTGTTGTTTTGTATAAAAATTTTTAAAAATGAATAGAGAAGAAGTATCACTAATACGTCTCCCACAAAACCTCTGATAAATGGATGGAATTGGAAATACGCAATGGCGATCTCACCAAACAAAAGCACTGTAAAAGCGATTAAATAGTTTTTCATATAATAAAAAAGGTAAAAAAAGGAATGTCCGATAGAGCGCAGTCAAGGACATAACTGCGCCCTATCAGAAAATAATCATTCATTGTTCCAATCAATTGTTCGTGAAGCGAACATAATTATCGCCAATATTAAAAACAGGCCGATACTACCCACCAAAAGCGCATAGTTTTCCAATTGGATTATTACATATATAAAGCCGTAAAGGGAGGCCAAAGAACCGCAGATAAGCAATGGAAACTTGAACCCTTTCAAAATGGCGCGGGAATAAACCGTTATAAGCGCAAGTACTGAGAATGCTGCGATAGCATACGCCTTAAAAAAGTTGCTGTGCTCTGAAATTGATATTAATAAAGTATAAAACATTACGAGCGCTAAACCAATCATTACATATTGAAATGGGTGGATGTAAATTTTGCTCACTAACTGGATTAATAGAAAAACTAGCAACGTCAATCCAATAACCATAAATCCATATTTGGCAGTGCGCTCGCTCTTTTGGTATTCGTCCACCGGAATTATAAGTTTGGTGCCAAATACCGAAGCAGAAAGATCGGGCAAATGGCCAAAAAATGACTGCTCAAACTGTCGGTTTATTTGGAGTATTCGCCAATTGGCGGTAAATCCATCTTGGCTGATCTCCTTATCGGTGTCTTCGGGTAAAAAATTACCGTCAAAACTGGGGGAGTGCCAGTTTGATCTCATGGTGGCATCCGTTTCTTTTCCAATAGGTAAAAACTTTAGGCTTTCGCTGCCGTTTATTTTTAAATCAAATGAAAAAGCAAGAGGCTCCGCAAAAATTTCTTTTGCGTTGGGAATATAATTGCTTTGAATGGTATTTAGATATTCCGTGGAATACTGCGGCATCATGGAGAGCATTTCCGAAGCTAAATTTACTATTGGCGTCATCTTTATTCCCTTCAAATTTGAAGTTTTGATAAGAACCGTAGCTTTTTCCCAAAGAATATTTTCCTCGGAAATATCAGTATCTGAAAAATCTATTTTAGGAAATTTCCCTCTTACATCAATGGCTGCAGAATAAACAACCGATTCATAAATACTCCTGTTTAGCGGCTTCGTTTCCACTTGTGAAACAATATCCAGTTTGTCAGGAAAGAAATAAACGTTTTCAATTTTTTCCTTTGTCTTTGTGTAATAGGAACTGTTTTTTTCATTGAAAATTTTTTCCTCGGAAATAACTTTATAGGGAATTTTTAAAATGGGGCCGGAGAGCAGCACTTCATTTCCCCATTTTTCATTTATTTCGCGAACCACTTCCTCTTGCCTGTTGGCTCTTTCGTCAATAAGTGATTTTACAAATTCTAACGGAATCAATAATACCAATAATAAAAATCCTACCACCAGCATTCTTGCGGTGATCGAGTTGCGCATCCAATTGCTGAATCTACCTTTTTTCTGTTCCATGATTTTAAGAATTTTAAGTTTATAAATGTTTATGAGCCCGCAATAGGTGTCCCGAAAATACCGACGGCAAGTTCGGCCCAGACCAGAAAGAGCATAATTAAAATTATACCGCAGATGATAATGCGGTGGGTAGTATTTTTTACCATTCTCAGGACGATTTCGCAGCTTAGTCCCGTGCCCAACAAAAGCCCACCCATGACTATAAAATCAAATAGATCCCAATTTACTTCATCGGTAAATTGCATCGCTATTAAAGGAATTAGCAATATGATTGCAACAACTATCAAAATGCCGATCAATCTTTTGTTTTTACTGTTTCCAAATTCAATTTTGTGTGTTTCCATAATTTGTTTTTTAAGAGTTAGTCAAGTTTAAAGTACTTTGTTTTTCAAAGTAGGTTTGTAAAAAAATATATTTTAGCTTTTTGGTTTTTGAATCAGTTTTTCCAAAGCGTCAATATGTTTTGTGAATGCTGCTTTTCCAAGTTTGGTGATAATGTAATTGGTATTTGGTTTTCTGCCCACAAAACTTTTTTCAACCAATATATATTCGGCCTGTTCCAAAGCTTTTATATGGCTGGCCAAGTTTCCATCGGTAACATCCAATAATTCTTTCAGCCGGTTAAAATCTGCATCTTCATTTACTACAAGAATGCTCATAATACCCAGCCGGATGCGATGGTCGAATAATTTATTTATGTTGTCAATTATGCCCACGCTTAGTCTTTTCTTTCTTTTAAATACATTATACTTCCGTAAATAATATGGAAAAGCCCGAAGCCCAGAAGCCAGAACCACAATCCATAACCGGGGAGTGCTGCGCAAATCAATCCTATAATTATCTGGGCGTACCCCAGATATTTTACATTTCCAATGGTATATTTTGAAGCGTTTACAAGTGCTAGCCCATAGAAGATAAGCATCAATGAAGCTGTAAGGCCATAGTGTTGACTGTTGAGTTTTATAATGATATAGATTCCACCGGTAACCAATGGTATTAAAAAGTTAAGCAACAACCGGCGAGTGGTGGTGTCCCATATTTTTTCGTTGTTTTTTTTTGMKMYWMSARWARYAAGCAAATAGGCTGTAACGATGCTGAGAAGTGCTACAGAAGCTAATAGCGCAAGCAGAAGTCTAAAGTTCCAACTGTGAAGGGTAAGGTATTCGCCAGGTTTTGGGAAAAGATATATATAACCAATCGCTGCGCCTGCCATTGCATAAATGCCAGCAAAAATTCCGGAAAGCCCGCTAAGTGAAATAAACCGGGAGGAACGGTTCATGAGATTTTTAATTTCACTGATGTCTTTTAAATAATCCTTCTCATCCATAATAAAGTACTTTGAAAAACAAAGTAAATGTAAATATTTTTTCAAACCAAATAAAATTGATAATATTTTGAGTTGATTGATTTAGTTTTAGTAATATAAGAAAAAACCTACAGAAAAAAAGGGGGAAATCCCCCTACAAATTCAGGGTTTTTCCTCTTGACTGGTGTTGTTCTTCTTCGCATCTTTACACTATCAAATTAATTGGGGAGTTAATTTTAGATATGAGGGTAGAAGCTGTTTCTTTTCAGAAGCAGCTTTTCTTTTATTAATCTGGGTTTAATGATAAAAACAGGGAAAATCCTGTGTAAAAAGGGGGGGAATCCCTGTTGATTGTTAGCAGATTTAGTACGATATTTGAATACTTATTTAATTGGGGAGTTTTATAAGTAATGAGGTTAAGGACTGTGCCCCAATTGGGTACAGTCCTTTTTTAAAAAGTAACGATGCTTATTTTATAGAGTTTTGTTATTAGCCAAAGCGCCCTGCTATCTTGTGATGGCAGGGCGCTTTAATTATATAAATTTTTATACAGCTATAATTGATTGATGGTTTTTCTTATGGCTACAAGATCCTTCAATAACTTCTCAAGTAGGTTTAAATTTAGCATATTGGCGCCATCGCTTTTTGCGTTCGCTGGGTCGAAGTGGGTTTCAATGAAAATTCCATCAGCGCCAGTTGCAATTCCTGCGCGGGCAATGGTAGAAATCATTTCGGGTCTTCCACCTGTTACGCCTACACTTTGATTGGGTTGCTGTAAACTGTGGGTAACATCCAATACAACGGGAGCGTATTGTTTCATTGTAGGAATGCCGCGGAAATCCACAATCATATCTTGATAGCCAAACATAGTTCCGCGATCCGTAATCAGTACTTGTTGGTTATTACAATCCGTTACTTTAGTAACAGCATGTTTCATGCTTTCGGGACTCATAAATTGTCCTTTTTTCAGATTTACCACTTTCCCAGTTTCTGCCGCGGCAACTACCAAATCGGTTTGGCGCACCAGAAATGCAGGTATTTGCAAAACATCCACATACTCTGCTGCCATTTCAGCATCGCTTACTTCGTGAATATCAGTAACTGTGGGAACGTCAAAAGTTTCGGAAACTTTACGAAGAATTTTTAATGCCTTTTCATCGCCAATTCCTGTAAAACTATCAATCCGGCTTCGGTTTGCTTTTTTGAAACTTCCTTTAAAGATGTAAGGAATTTCTAACTTATCGGTAATTTTCACAATCTTTTCAGCAATCTGCATGGCCATTTCTTCACCTTCAATGGCGCAGGGACCAGCGAGAAGAAAAAAATTGTTGGAAGTTGTATGTTTTATTTTTGGGATTTTATTCAGTTGCATCGTAAAAGCTTATTTTAAAGCAAAGGTAGTTAAAAGCTTCTTTCGCTCAACTTTGAAAATCTAGTGGATATTTCTAATAATTACTCCTTCACAATTTTATGGGTTTGTGAATTGCCATTTTCGTCTTCAATTTTTAAAAGATAAACGCCAGCTTCTGCTTTGGAGAGATCTATTTGATTGGTGCTTTGCTTTTTTTCAATGTTTTGTCCTAAAAGATTAAAAACAGAAATTTGCGAAATAAGGTGCTTTGATTCTATATAAAATACCCCGCTAGTTGGATTTGGATAAATCCTGTAGTTGGGAATTTCATTTTCTGAAATGCCCAAGGTGTTGTTTTTATACCAAATCAATTTGTTATTACCGGCAGATGCCGAAACAATATCGAGCYRACCGTCGCCATCAAAATCTGCTGCTTTCGCATCACTTGCAAAATCAGCCGCTGCATTTATAATGTTAGGCGTTCCGAATGTTCCTTGTCCGTCTTCATTTATTTTCCAAGAAATCTTATCTGAATATCTATTCCATAATAACATGTCATTGTCGTTATCATTGTCAAGATCATAAAAAAGATATTGGTCTCCGTTATCAATCAAGAATTGGAGGTCTCCAAAGTTTCCTTGATTGTCTAAATTTTCGAGCCAATATGTATTTATAAAGGAATTGTCATCCACAGAAGTTATAATAACATCTTTTTTCCCATCGGTATTGATATCAGCATATGGAAACTCCACAATGTTTGTACCACCGGATTGGACCCAAACGAATTGGTAAATAATCTGCATTGGGCCAAAGGTAGCATTGCCCATATTTTTATACCAAAAAATCTTACCTTGACTATACACAAATTCCGTGGTCAAAATGTCCAATAATCCATCGTTGTCAATATCTTTAAGAGCTAATTTTACAAACTCATAATTGTTTTGAATCAACATGTTTTCTTCGCCAAAAGTACCTTGTCCATCGAGATTTTCATACCAAACGATTCCGTTTTCACTAATAGTATTAGTCACTGCCATAAGTAAATCTTGATCCCCATCATTGTCCATGTCTAAAGTAACGACTGAAGAAATAAAATCTTGTTCTAATAATAGTTGAGCATTCCCGAAGTTCCCTGCTCCATCCAGATTTTCAACCCATACCACCTGTCGAGGATTATTTCTTAAGTAAAGAATATCTTTATCTCCATCAGTATCTAAATCAACAAATTCAACTGAAAGATAATAGACGCTGGTTCCATCAATAATAATTTCCGGGCCGAAATTTCCCAGACCATCAACATTCCTATACCAGCTTAAATTATAGGTTTCACCAGAAGCAGTTAAAATATCAATAGCCCCATCATTATCTATATCAAAAGGAATGGATAAATAAGGTTTTATAGTTTCCGTAGAAATAACTTGTTGTTGGCCAAACCGTTGTGCAAACCCAGAAACAGCAAAGAAGATTGATAATGTGAATAATAATTTTGTCTTCATCAATAAATATTTAACATAAATATATCCTTTTTTTACATTAAAATCTCAATTTTTTCAACCAAAATAAAATCACAACTTTTATTTCTAATCCACTTAGAAACACTACTTTTGCACCCTCTTAAAAAAAGGAGCATTGCTATGAAAATTAAAAACATCGCCATTATTGCACACGTTGACCACGGTAAAACCACCTTGGTTGATAAAATTATGCACCACTGTAGCCTTTTTCGTGAAAACGAAAACACTGGCGAACTTATCTTGGATAATAACGATTTGGAGCGTGAACGAGGAATTACCATTACTTCAAAAAACGTTTCCGTAGTTTATAAAGACACTAAAATAAACATTATCGATACCCCTGGTCACGCCGATTTTGGTGGCGAAGTGGAGCGTGTATTGAACATGGCCGATGGTGTTCTTCTTTTRGTWGATGCTTTTGAAGGWCCAATGCCRCAAACWCGTTTTGTWYTMSRAAARGCWWTMKMWYTWGGMTTRAMKCCWWKTGTKGTWRTAAATAAAGTKGATAARGAAAACTGTACYCCAGATKWRGTKCAMGAAWMAGTTTTTGATTTGATGTTTGAATTGGGCGCAGAAGAGTGGCAGCTTGATTTTCCCACTGTTTACGGTTCTGCAAAGCAAAACTGGATGAGCGATGATTGGAAAAACCAAACCGATAATATCGAGCCGTTGCTTGATATGGTTTTGGAGCACATTCCATCGCCAAAAGTTGAGGAAGGTACCGTACAGATGTTGATTACCTCATTAGACTTTTCTTCCTTTACAGGGCGTATTGCCATAGGGCGTTTGCAAAGAGGAGTTTTAAAGGAAGGAATGCAGATAGCTTTGGTAAAACGCGATGGCACTAAAGTAAAATCAAAAATAAAAGAACTTCACACTTTTGAAGGCTTGGGCCGTAAAAAAGTTACCGAAGTACATGCAGGCGATATTTGTGCCTTGGTAGGCCTTGAAGGATTTGAAATTGGCGATACCGTTGCCGATGCCGAAAATCCAGAAGCACTTAAAACCATTGCCATTGATGAGCCTACAATGAGTATGCTTTTCACCATCAATGATTCGCCTTTCTTTGGGAAAGACGGTAAGTTTGTTACTTCTCGCCATATTAAGGAACGACTGGAAAAGGAATTGGAAAAAAACCTTGCATTGCGCATGCAACCAACGGACAGCGCCGATAAATTTATGGTTTTTGGCCGTGGGGTATTGCACCTTTCGGTTTTGATTGAAACCATGCGCCGCGAGGGTTATGAGCTTCAGATTGGACAGCCACAAGTAATCATTAAAGAAATTGACGGCGTAAAATGTGAGCCAGTTGAGGAAATGACTATCGATTTGCCCGAAACGGTAAGTGGAACTGCCATTAATATGGTAACCATCCGTAAAGGGGAAATGCTGAGCATGGAAGGAAAAGGGGAACGAATGATCTGTAAATTCATCATTCCATCCCGAGGAATTATCGGGCTTCGAAACCAATTGCTTACTGCAACCGCTGGGGAAGCGATTATGACGCACCGTTTCTTGGAATATCAATCTTTGAAAGGCGGTATTCCCGAAAGACAAAACGGAAGTTTGGTATCTATGGAAACTGGGCAGGCCATTCCATATTCCATTGATAAATTACAGGATCGTGGGCGTTTCTTCGTAAATCCTAACGAAGATATTTACGAAGGACAGGTTATTGGCGAAAACTCACGTCAGGATGATATGGCAGTGAACATCACAAAAACCAAAAAACTTTCAAACGTACGTTCTTCGGGAGCTGACGATAAAGCACGTATTATTCCAGCTATCAAATTTTCACTGGAAGAAGCGTTGGAATACATACAAAAAGACGAATACGTTGAGGTAACACCAAACCATTTAAGACTTCGAAAAATATATTTGAAGGAAGTGGACCGCAAGCGTAATAAATTGTAGAAAAAAGAAAATCGCCAAGCAACTCAATAAACTTGGCGATTTTTAGTTWATTTGTTGTCGCCGAAAGGCAAACACAGAAAAATAATAGGTATGAATTTTCTTTATTTCGATCCAGGGCTGGGAGCCATGATAGTACAGGCGGTAGTGGCAGCAGCAGCTGGCATTTTGCTTTTTTCAAAAAATGTTATGTATAAGGTGAAATCTTTTTTCGGATTGGTAAAAGAGGAAAAGGATACTTACGATTCAATTGACGTTGAAGAGCAAGACACCGATACACATGACAAAAAAAACTGACGCACACCAAGCTTCATTTCGCGATCCTTCGGGGTATATTTTTTACGACGGAAAAACCCTGCAAAGGGCTATCAAACCTATATATTTTCCGCAATACAACAAACTGAAAGAAAGCGGTTTTTTTAAAAATCTTATTTCAAAAGGCTTGCTCATTCCCCATGAGGAAACTGCTGTTTCTTCTGACGAAATAATTATTACCCCGGAAGAAATTCCATTTATTACAAATCCGTACGAATGGAGTTTTGAGCAATACAAGCACGCCGCGCTCCACACCTTAAAAATTCAGAAATACGCACTTTCAAAAGGATTTATTTTGAAGGATGCCTCTGCTTATAACGTAACATTTCACAAAGGAAAACCTATTTTTATCGATACGCTTTCCTTCGATTTTTATGAGGAAGGCACTCCTTGGCGCGCATATAAACAATTCATTACCCACTTTTTTGGACCTTTGGTTTTGGCAAAATATCACGGCACCGAAATCTTTAAAATGATGCAAACGCACATTGACGGTATTCCTGTAAAATTGATTTCGTCTTTATTGCCCACGCGTACCAAACTTAGTTCGGTTGTATATCCAAATATACACTTGCTCGCCAAAATGGAAAGCAAGCACAGCGAGGATTATAAAGCTGAAACCAAGATAGCAACTCTTTCCAAAAAGGCCCAGGAAAATATTTTGGAAAGCCTTTATGATTACATAAAAGGCTTAACGTTAAAAGAAGCTAGTGAATGGGGCAATTATTACGATAAAACCAATTATGACGAAACTGCGTTTGAAGCAAAAAAAACGCTCATAAAAGAATGGATAAAACCATTGGCACCGCAAAAACTGATTGACGTGGGCGGAAATGACGGAACCTTTGGACGCACTGTTATTGACAGTGTGCCCCATATAATTGTGACTGATATTGACAGCAATGCGGTAGATTATAACTACAAACAGCTTCAGCAAAACAAGGAAACCAATATGCTGCCCTTTGTATGCGATGTGCTACAGCCCGCACCGGGCATCGGTTTCAACAATACGGAGCGCAGTTCGTTAATGCAGCGTTTGGCAGATTATGCGCCAGATGTTACCATGGCTTTGGCTTTAATACATCATATTACACTTTCGGGAAATGTTCCTTTTGAAAAATCGGCTGAATTTTTTGCTTCATTTTCCAAAAATCTTATTATTGAATTCCCAACCCGGGACGATTCCTGGGCGCAGTCACTATTGGTGCGCAAGCGTGAATTCATAAACCATTTTGATTTTTACAACGAGACGGAATTTGAGAAAGGCTATCTTAAATACTTCACCCTTGAGAAAAAGGAAACGGTCAAGGGCACCAAGCGCGTGTTGTACCTTTTGAAAAATAAAAATCATGCAGGCTAAAAAAAAACAGGGACTTATCTCGGGTTTTTTGAACAACGGGAATGCCTATCCTGTACTTACGGCCGTGGCGGCGGGTCTTTACCCGTTATTGTTTTATTACACAAACAATTATAAAATGATCAATTCCTGGGGACACCTAGGGTATTTTGTCTCTGTATTTTTATTGCTTCCCATTGTTATCTTTTTTGTGGCGCATAAGATTTCAAGGATACTTTTATTTAAAAAACTGCAACCGTTTATTTTACCTTTTCTAAACATTTTCTTCTTTTTTTCTTATCTAAATGTAGCCTTGTATGCTGGTTTTAGCTGGTTGCGAACCATTATTATTTTGGGAATTGCAATTCTGCTTGCCATTCTGCTTCGGAAGTTTTTCAAGAAAATCATTGGCTTTCAGCTTATACTTGCTGTGATAGGCGTTTTCACTTTAACGCCGGTAGTTATAAAGCAACTGAATTATTCCAAGGAATGGATGGCGCAGCCCGATGCAATCGAGGAAGCTGTATTTAAGAAAAAACCTAATATTTATTTTATTCAGCCTGATGGGTACGCAAATTTTTCGGAGTTTAAAAAGGGTTTTTACAATATTCCGAATAGCGAATTTGAAAATTATTTGAAGGAAAATAATTTTACAGACTATCCCGATTTCCGAAGTAATTATGCGGCCACACTGCCCACTAATAGTGCCGTATTTATGATGAAGCACCATTATTATAACAACGGTTCCGATTTTACCGAAACCATTGATGCGCGCAATGTTATAATTTCAGATAATAGCGTGCTGCGCATTTTAAAGAATAATGACTACCGCACTTTTTTTCTGACGGAACAGCCTTACTTTTTGACCAATAAACCAAAGCTGGGGTACGATTTCTGTAATTTTTCAACTAAAGAAATTGATTTTGTCACTACCGGCATTGGAGAGCCAAAAGATGTAATAAAACCTTTCAATAACTATTTGGAAACTTATGCGGATGGCCCCAATTTCTTTTTTATTGAAATTTTCAACCCCGGTCATATTACAAATACTTTAGAAGATTCCAAAGGGGTGGAGGGAGAGCGCCAACATTATATGGAAAGTTTGGCGGAAGCAAATAAAAAACTGACCCAACTTACAAAGTCTATTCTGGAAAAAGATCCGGAAGCATTGATTGTAATTATGGCGGATCATGGCGGATTTGTTGGCATGACAGATACGAGTAAATCCTATACAAAAAATACGAACCGCGATTTTGTGAATTCCATTTTTAGCACGATTCTTTCCATTCATTGGCCGAATGGCGAAGCGCCGGAATTTGATAAGGAATTAAAAACTTCGGTTAACCTTTTTAGAATTCTGACCGCTTATTTAAGCGAAGAAAATTCATACCTTGAAAATTTACAGGAAAATGGAAGTTACATAATAATCAATTTTGGCGCTCCCCAAGGCGTATATGAGTATTTGGACGAGGCGGGAAATGTAATTTTCAAGAAACTTTCATAAGATAAAGAAACAAGGTAAAGTGTTAAAAACCTTTCTCAATAACAACAAGGAGTATCCGGTTTTGGCAGGTATTTCGGCTGGTCTTTACCCTGTGCTGTTTTACTATTCCAGAAATTTTGATATGTCAAAATCCTGGGAACACCTATTATATTTTACAGGGGTATTTATCTTGTTGCCCGCTTTGGCCTTTTTGATATTCCACAGGCTTTCCAAGGTATCCGTTTTTAAGCCATATCAAAAATATGTATTACCCTTTTTAAATCTCTTCACGTTTTTATTCATTCTGAAAACTTTTGTTTTTGTACCTATTGAACGTAAAATAATAGTTGGAATTTTTATTGTTTCGCTATTGTTCGCAATATTTCTTTATCGACATTTAAAGAAGTTAATTGTGCTCGAATTGCTCATGGCTCTGATAGGGCTTTTTTCGGTTTCACAGATAATATTCCAAAAACTAACATATTCCGACGCATGGAAGCAACAGCCGGACGATATTGAAAATGTGATTTTTAAAAAGAAACCCAACGTATACTTTATTCAACCCGATGGTTACGTGAGTTTTTCTACCTTGAATGATGACTTTTACAATGTTGGAAACAATGCATTTGAAACCTTTTTAGAAACCACCAATTTTAAAACCTATCCAGATTTTCGCACCAATTATAAATCGACTTTGGCTTCAAACAGTAGTGCTTTTATGATGAAGCACCACTACTACGATTTTAATTTGGATAAACAGGAAGTAGAGAATGCCCGGGAAATTATTATTTCTGAGAATCCCGTTCTCAACGCTTTCAAAAGCAATGGATATGAAACCTATTTTCTGTCGGAAACTTATTATTTTCTAAATAACAGGCCAAAAATGGGGTATGATCATAGCAGTATTCCATATCATAAAGTTCCTTTTCTGAATAAAGGTTTGGGTGAAGCACAGCCCGTTTTGGAACCGTTGAAACGATACCTTTCCGATTCTATACAAACTCCCAAATTCTTTTTTATACAAATACTTAAACCTGCCCATATAAATACTACGGCCGGTAGCTCGCAAGGCGCGGCTGTGGAGCGTGAAAAATGGATTGAAAGATTAAAAGAGTCCAACGAATTGATGAAAAATCTTATCATTGAAATATTGGATAAGGATCCACAGGCGCTTATAATATTAATGGCGGATCACGGTGGGTTTGTAGGCCTAAATTATACTGGGGAAGGCGATACAAAAACCGAAAATATAGCCATAAAAAAATCTATTTTTAGTACGAACCTTACAATTCATTGGCCAAAAAGCGAAGTGCCAGAATACGATTCCAAATTAAAAACGCCGGTGA
Source organism: Aequorivita sp. (assembly GCA_002733915.1). GTDB lineage: Bacteria > Bacteroidota > Bacteroidia > Flavobacteriales > Flavobacteriaceae > Aequorivita. The sequence continues at coordinate 61,054 of NVXN01000010.1, read as the reverse complement.
ATGTTTTTAGAATTCTTTTTACCTATTTATCCGGAAACGAAAAATATCTTCAAAATTTGCAGGCAGATGAAAGCTACATCTGCTTAACCGGTGGTACCGAACCTGGCGTTTATAAATATGTAGATGGTTCCGGAAATTATGTCTTTGAAAAWAYRRARTCNRWMMAWKGYWWRTRAWRTKTKARWSATNYYAKCNRRWWRRTMCANNRTATTTAAAAATGCACCAAAGTGCCCAGAGCCCGTCTTTCCAGTTTATTTTTTTTCCTTCTTCGTAAGTTCGACCGTAGTATGAAATGCCTACCTCATAGATACGTATTTTTTTTACGCGTGAAATTTTTGCCGTTACTTCAGGTTCAAAACCAAACCTTTTTTCCTTTAAATCCAAACTTTTCAGAATATCTGCCCTAAATAGTTTGTAGCAGGTTTCCATATCGGTTAGATTCAAATTAGTAAACATGTTACTCAAAAAAGTAAGAAACTTATTGCCTATAGTGTGCCAAAAAAATAAAATTCTGTGTGGGTTTCCACCCATAAATCGTGAGCCATACACCACATCGGCCTTATTTTCCAAAATTGGTTTCAACAAAAGGGAATATTCATTTGGGTCATATTCCAAATCGGCATCCTGAATAATAATAAAATCACCTGTAGCCATTTGTATGCCTTTATTTAACGCAGCGCCCTTGCCTTGGTTTTTTTCAAACGAAAAAAACTGGACGTTACATTCCAGATGATTTTGAACAAAATCCTTGATGATTTTTAATGTATTGTCTTTGGAACAATCGTCGACAATTACAATTTCTTTTTTCAGATTGTTCGGCAGTTCCAATTTATAGAGTATTTCTAAAATTTCAAGAATGGTATGTTCTTCGTTATATGCCGGAACAATTATAGAAAGCGCTTTTTGCATGAAATAAGTTTGATGGCAAATATATGCATCTATTTTTTTAAATTTCAATTATTGTCTGGCATTCATATAGAGGTTCTGAAAGCATTAAATTACTTATTTTTGATTGCAAATTTTAATGAAAGCGAAAACTATAATTTATCTACTTACCATTGTGGGCTTTGGTCCCATGGCTATTTGGTGCTATCATTATATTGATTACGACCTTTGGTATGATGAGGTTTATTCGCTGGAGGAATTTGTGTTAAAGGATTTTTCTACCACCCTTTTTTATTATCCTGCACCCAACAACCATATTTTTTACAATTTCACAACACAACTTATTTCCAGGGCATTTGGTTATCGTGATATTTTTTCCCTTGAGGCACATACTTATATTTTTCGTGGATTTCAATTAATTATTTCATTGTTAACCGCATTTTTATCTGTTCGCATTTTAAAACGTTTTTTTGGCTCTAAGAGCAGCTTTCTTTTGTATGCCATTCTTTTTACTACTATTCCGTATATGAATTTTGCATTGCAACTTAGGGGCTATAATATGAGTGCACTTTTTATTGTGATATTAGTCTATTTTTCGTGGAGTTATATTTCAGAAAGAAAAAACTTTTCCATTTTTATGGTGTTAATTTCCAGCTTGCTGCTTTTGTACACCATACCTTCAAATCTTTACGTACTTGTGGCTTTTGGATTTCTTCTTTTCTGTAGTTGGTTGTATTATTACCGAAAAAGAGAAAATATATCACAGCAATATTTTAAAGTAATGGTTGCGGTTGCCATTGGAGCTGTTTTAGCGTTTTTATTGTATTTACCAATATTGGAAGATATAATGTTCAACAAATATTCCAATAGAGACGCATTTGGCTTCCTTTATTCTTTCCATGTGATGGGGATTGCGGTTTTTGATTTTTTCTCGAGTAGATATTTTTTACTGCTGTTATTGCTTCCGGGCTTATATATTTTTTATAGGAAGAGTTCCATGAAAGAGAGATATTATTTTGTGTTTTTGACGGCTCTTTTCGTTGTACCTTTTGTTTTTTCCTTTTTACATCAAAAAGCTCCATTTCCCAGAGTTTTTGTTCCATTGGCACCCATTTTTTCTATCATATTGACTCTACTGATTGTGAAATTCATTGATATTTTGAAGGTTTATCAAACACGAATTTTACAAGCAATTGTTTCGGTTTATTGCATTGTTGTTTTTCTTAACGAAATGGATAAAAATGATACCATTATTTCAAAAAATATGGTTGAGAATAATATGGAAGCCCAGGATTTATACAGAAATTTTTACTTGGGAAGTTTTTACAAACAGGACAGTACGATGAATTATTTAGCTGCTGTCCATAATAATTATCCAGTTGTAAAATACAATCAAAGAGACCAGCCTTCTACTGATTTTTATTTAAGAAAACACAAAATACCTTTTAAGGAGGTTGATACTATTTCAGCTATTTCCAAGGAATTGAAGGATAGTGGAAAAGTTTACATTTTAACTTCATTTAAAAATAGAACATTGGAGGCGCTGCAAAAAATGGACAGTATGGAAACCAAGGTATTAACGCCGAAATACGCTTTTACCAATATCATTGTTGTAGAAACTAAAGAAGAATAAAAACTATTTTTTCAGCCCTAAAATGCTAAAAAATAAACTGAACAATATTATCTGAACGCCCAATAACATAAGCGTGATTGCTGGAATAATTCTTCTTAAAATTGCATTGCTTTCAATATTTCCGTAGCCAATGGCCTGCCAATCTGAATATGCCAAAAAGCTTAATACTATTCCCGCAATAACCAAAACAAAACCAGCTATCAAACCTTTTTCCAAATTTATAAAATTTAAAAGGCGATCGTATTTTTTTGACTTTGGAAGCAGTTCGTTTTCTACCGTAAAAACTTTTGTTAGCCCATAGAAAAGTATAAACTGAAAGCCAATAAGTATAAAACCGGAGGTGAAGAGTAGTGTGTGGACATCAAAGTTAACATTACCGATGGAAACGGGACCCATAATTAAAAACGCCGAAGTAATCAGCCCAAAAAGCATTAACAACAAACCGGGAACCATAAATAACCAATTGGGGCTGTAGAGCACCAAAAACCGTAAATGCCTCCAACCGTCACGCCATGTATTCAAATGTGGTGGTCGGGAGCGACCATCGGGTGAAAGGATGGTCGGTACTTCCGCAATTTTAAGATTTTTAAGACTTGCCTTTACGATCATTTCACTTGCAAACTCCATTCCCGAAGTTTTAAGTTCCATTTTGTAATACGCTTCTTTACTGAACCCGCGTAAACCGCAGTGAAAATCACCAATTTTACTTTTAAAGAACAATCTGCCAATGAAGGAAAGTACCGGATTTCCGAGATATTTATGTAGAAAAGGCATGGCTCCTTTCTTTATTCCGCCCTTAAAACGGTTGCCCATTACCAAATCATAGCCATCCCGAAGTTTCAGAATATAAGGCATCAAATTTTCAAAATCATAACTATCATCGGCATCGCCCATAATGATATACTTTCCATTTGCTGCTTCAATACCACCGCGCAAGGCGCTACCGTAGCCTTTTTGCGGAACATTTACTACTACTGCATTTAAATCTGCAGCAATTTGTTGCGAGCCATCCGTGCTTCCGTTATCTGCTATGACTACTTCACCCGAAATATTTTCACGTTCAAAAAACCCCTGCGCCTTTTTTATGCAAACGGCAAGTGTTTCAGCTTCGTTTAGGCACGGCATTACAACAGAAAGTTCTACGTTCATATTTTTGAAGTTATTTTTCGGAATAAAATAATACCGATTAAAATGGCAAAAAAGTAATTATAAAATAAATAGCGCATAATGGAATGCGAAGCAAATGCTACGATCATTGCATTTGAAACTATAAGTGTGGAACCAAATAGCAAGAAACCATTATTTATAGACCATTTTTTAAAAGTAATTATTGTGCTATAAAGAAAAAGAAGCAATGCGAGCACTGCCGGCAAGATTCCCTTAAAACCGTGRAAAATACCTTCAAAATAAATAGATATGTATTTTTCGAAATTATCTTTCACCAAAACGGGAAGCATATCCTTTGCGGCTTTTTCGGCCATAATTACATTTTCACTCAATTTATTGGTCTTGCTTTCAAAATAGTTCATCGTGGGAACGTGAAAAGATCTGTTGCAAATCCACGGAAAATTATTGTGAAAAAGCATGTATTTTTCAGTGGCGTCGCCTTCTACCTTTGAACTCAAAAGACCTAAGCTGTCAATTTTTTTATAGGTTCTTGAAAAAACTATTTTTTCATTCTCAGTTTTCATCAAAGAAGCATCTTCTTCATCTGAAACATAAAGTGGCAAAGTGAGTGCATTTACATAGCTGAAGGGCGTGGTAACAAAGAAACCGTGAACGGCTTTATGATATGTCTTGTCTAAGGTTTGAGTGATAATTGGCAAAATAAAAAGAAGTATCCCAAAAAATAGATTGGGTCTTTTAAGAAGATTTTTTCGCTCTTTTAAAATGTACAAAACCCCTAGAATGGGCGCAACTATTATAAACTGACCGCGCGTAAGGCACAATAATATAAATGCAATAGAAAGGTGAACTAATTTTTTGGGCTGGTTGTTAAATAAAAAATCTAAGCTATAAGCTATCAAAAACAGGTAAAAAGGATAGGAGAGTCCTTCCGAAGTCAGATTGTTTCCCACCAAAAGTGGCGGAAAATATGGGAAAATAAGCAGTATGAACAACACAAAATACTCCCAGTTTTTAAGTATCAGAAGTTGTTTGCATGTTTTTAGAAGCTTGGCAATTGCCAAAAAACCTAGCAACAGCTGAAAAGCAACCACAGCGGTTTCAAAAAAGCTGCCGAAAAAAAGATCAAAACTCCTCAAAAAAAGTCCATAGCCAGGAAACCTATAAAAATGTAACCTGARATAGGTGTTCGTATCGGGCGAATAAATGGCAGGCTGAAATATGAAATATATAAATACAGCAACATAAATTAACAGCAGTACCCCATCAAGCACAGAAAATTTTAATCCTCTTGTAGAATATTTGTACAATTTGATGGTTTTAATTAATTATTTGTGGGACTGTAAAACTAAAAATAAATTTYAGCTTTACATTCTTATACCAACAGCCTTTTTTAAAATAGAACCCATTTGGAAAGCAATACATTTTCAGTCAAAAAATACACGCCGAAAGATAAACTTTTGTGGCAAACATTTCTGCAGACTTCCAMMRAYGCMWNCTYYYTTRYTWCMKMRRSWWYWWAYGGMWTNANYCWYGSYGAYRRRTTTACGNNNGWSKWTWSSKTSTWNGRYWWWKAAAAAGGGAAAAGTAATTGCGGTGCTTCCAGCAAATATTTCAGAAAACATCGTGTATTCCCACCAAGGCTTAACCTATGGAGGTCTGGTATTACAGAAGAAAACAAAATTAAAGGAGGCCGCGGCAATTTTTAGTGGCATTCTTCAATTTTTATATGAAGCGGGAATTGAGAAACTTCAAATTAAGATGTTGCCAAAAATCTATAACATTCTCCCTGCCGACGAAATGGATTATCTTCTATTTATAACTGATGCAGCAAGGTTGCGTACCGATGTTTTAAGCGTAATTGACAACCAAAATCCGTTAAAGATTGCTCCGAACCGAATGGAAGGAGTGAAGAAGGCCGAAAAAAATGAATTGCGAATCGTGGAGGAAAATGATTTTGAACCGTTTTGGGAAAAAATATTGATTCCCAATTTAGCCCTTCGCCATCAAGCGCTGCCTGTACATTCATTGGGTGAAATAATCGAACTGGCAAAAAAATTTCCTAAAAATATCATCCAGTTCAACGTTTATAATAATAATATAATTGTAGGCGGAGCAACCATTTTTGAAACCGATACCGTGTCACACGTGCAGTATATTTCGGCAAATGAAGACAAACAAAGTTTGGGTACTTTGGATTTCCTTTTTGAATATTTAATTTCAAAACGGTTTAAAGACAAACGTTTTTTTGACTTTGGAACTTCAAATGAAAATCAGGGAAAAAATATTAACGAAGGCCTGCTGTACTGGAAGGAATGTTTTGGGGCACGAAGCATTGCCCAGTGTTTTTATGAAGTAAAGACCGAAAATTATAAAAAATTAGAAACTGTTTTTATATGATTCCATTTTTAGATTTACACGCCATAAATGCGCGTTTTGAAAGACAGTTTCAAGACGGTTTCAAACAATTTCTGGATTCGGGCTATTATATTTTGGGAAATCAGGTAAAGTTGTTTGAGGCAAATTTTGCGCGCTATTGCGGAACAAAACACTGCATTGGTGTCGGCAACGGTTTGGACGCTTTGCGGTTGATACTGGAAGCCTATAAAATCCTCGGGAAACTGAAAGAAAGTGATGAAGTTTTGGTAGCTTCAAATACGTATATCGCTACAATTTTGGCCATAAAGCAAGCAGGCTTAAAACCTGTTTTGGTAGAAGCAGATTTTGACACTTATAACTTCAATATTCAAGCTTTAAAAAATGCTATTTCCCCTAAAACAAAAGCCATTATGCCTGTCCATCTGTATGGCCAATTGGCACCGATGGATGCTATTTTGAAAATTTCAAATGAAAATAATTTATTGGTAATTGAAGATGCCGCGCAAGCCCACGGCGCAAAAAATAATGATGGGAAATTAGCTGGAAATATTGGCGATGCGGCGGGTTTCAGTTTTTATCCAACAAAAAATTTGGGTGCCCTGGGAGATGGGGGAGCGGTAACAACCAACGATGACGAACTGGCTGCTGTAATTACAAAACTTCGGAATTATGGGGCTTCCACAAAATATGTAAACGAGATTGTAGGTTTAAATTCTCGGCTTGACGAAATACAGGCTGCCTTCTTAAATATTAAGTTGCCTACACTGGATTCTGATAATGAAATAAGAAGAAAGATTGCCAAAAAGTATATTTCAGAAATAAAAAATGATAAAATAATTCTTCCGCATTACGATGGAAGTGAAAACCACATTTTTCATCTTTTTGTGGTTCGCGTTGAAAWTAGAAATGAATTTATAGATTACTTGGACCGCAATGGAATTGGCCATTTAATCCATTACCCCATTCCGCCACACAGACAGGAGGCGCTTTCTGAATTTAAAAATTTAAGTTTTCCTGTTACCGAAAAAATGCATGAGCAAGTAGTGAGCATTCCCATAAGCCCAATACTTTCTAACGCTGAAGTTGAGACTATAATATCGGTTTTAAATAAATATTAGGTGAAAATACCATCCTTTATACGCGGTAATTTGCTTTTGAAAATGACATCGCTCAATGCGGTCGTGGTAAGTATCCGGCTTCTAATTTCTGCGGTTGTGCAACGTCTTCTCTATGATTATGTAGGTGCTGTAGGACTTTATAAAATTGGACAGCTTAGAAGTTTGTCGCAATTATTGATGTCAATATCTTCTCTGGGAAGCTTTAGTGGTATCGTAAAATATGTTGCAGAATATAAAACGGACAAGGAGCAACTTCAAAAATTATTTTCTACAACTTTTGTTTTTACCGTTGTTGGTGTATTGGCGAGTGGAATTTTATTGTTTTTCTTTTCCGGGCAATTAAGTCAATATCTATTCGCAACTGAAAATTTTTCGTACTTGATAAAATTAACGGCGGTTGTTATTCCTTTTATTGCAATACAACGCATTTTTAATGGCGTTATCCATGGACTTTCAGACTATAAAAAGTTTGCTAAAATAGATTTAGTCAGTTACCTGCTAAGCGTTACTCTGACTTTAATTTTATTGTTTCAATACAATCTAGATGGGGTTTTGATTGCGATAGCCCTTACGCCGATAATTCAAGTTTTAATATTGCTTTATTTCTTTTTTAAAACCTTGCGGGAGTATATTATTTTTAAAGATTTAAAGTTTAAATCGCCAATGGCGAAAGGATTATTGGCTTTTACGGCTATGTCTTTTGTAACTTCAATTTTATTGCCTCTAGTAGAAATAGATATAAGAAGTATGTTGGAAGAAAAAATGTCTGGAAAGGATGCCGGCGTTTGGACGAATATAACATTTATATCAAAAAACTATATGGTTTTTTCAGGTTCGCTATTTACTTTATATGTGCTTCCTAAATTTGCGGGAATCTATTCTGCACACAATTTTAAGAAGGAGGTTCTTACTATTTATAAAACAATCCTGCCTCTTTTTGCCACGGGCATGCTCCTTGTCTATTTTTTTAGGCATCTTATTATTGAATTGTTATATCCGGGTTTAACCGAAATGGCACCGCTCTTTAAATGGCAGCTTATAGGTGATTTTATCAGGCTCGCTTCTTTAGTGCTTCTGAACCAATTTTTGGCAAAAAAATTAGTGCGGAGTTTTATATTTTCAGAACTTTTTTCTTTGGTGCTGTTTTATGTCCTTGCCCAAATTCTCGTTGTTCCTTATGGGGTTGAAGGAGTAGTAATTGCACATCTTATTAGATATATTTTTTATTTTTTCATTGTGGCTTTTWYGGTGTTCAGATATTTCAAAAAGAAAGAGGATTAACCTTAAAAGGAAACATTGCATAAATTTTAAATAGTTTTAAAACCAATTGGGGGAATGCTTGAATCTAAAAATTCATATAGACAGGTAATGAAGGCCACATCGCTTTTTGGCGGGGTTCAGGTTTTCAATATTCTGGTTTCAATAGTGCGTTCCAAATTTATTGCCCTTTGGATTGGCCCCGCAGGTTACGGAATTGCCTCTCTTTTTACGTCAACCTTAGGCCTGATAAGTGGAATGACCGATTTTGGACTTGATAAAAGCGCCGTAAAAGATATTTCATTTAACTATAACAGCGAAAGCACCACAAGTGTTTCACGCACCATCCAGATATTAAAAAGACTGGTTTGGTTTTCGGCTTGTTTTGGAGCTTTGGTAATGATAATAGCTTCGCCTTGGTTGAGCGAATTTGCTTTTGAAAATAAAGAATACACATTTTCCTTTGTTTGGATTTCCATTGCACTTTTATTCAAGCAACTTTCCAATGGGCAATTAGCCATTTTACAAGGTCTCCGGAAATTAAAAAAATTAGCACAAGCCAATTTATACGGAAATCTTTTTGGACTCTTAATAACACTACCGCTTTATTACTTTTATAGGGTAGATGCTATTGTTCCCGCTATAATAATATCATCTTTTGTAGCTTTTGTTTTTACATTCTATTATGCTAGAAATGCTGAAATTGAAAAAGTAAAGCTTTCAAACAAAGAAGCTTTTTCCGAAGGAAGACCTATGATCTACTTAGGAGTAATGCTTAGCCTGAGTAGCATGATGGGGTTATTGGTGGCTTATTTAATTCAGATTTTCGTAAGCCAAACTGGAGGGTTGGCCGAAGTGGGATTTTACAATGCTGGCTTTTTAATATTAAACTCTTATGTGGGCCTTGTCTTTAACGCAATGGGAACAGATTATTTTCCAAGATTATCTGCAATTTCCGATAAGAYTGAGCAAATACGTAAAACTGTTTTTGAGCAAGCGTTTATCGCTATCCTTCTTATCACTCCAATTGTAGTGGTTTTTTTACTGGCCGCCCCATTGATAATAGTTGTTTTATATTCCAAAGAATTTACCCCAATAATAAGCATGGTAAATTGGGGTATCTTGGGAATGGTTTTTAAAGCGGTTTCTTTCGCCATGGGTTATATTATTATAGCAAAAGGAGATTCAAAAGTTTTCATTAAAACCAGTATTGGCTTTAATGCCTTACTTTTAATAGGAAACATAATAGGATATCATTATGGAGGATTGGAAGGTTTGGGGATTAGTTTTCTCGTTTATTATATGGTTCATTACTTCGGAATTCGCCTAATAACAAAATATCGTTATGGGTTTTATTTTGAAAAAGGATTTTATTCCGTTTTCACGACTTGCATATTGTTATGCGGTGTATCTTTCTTGCTTACTTATCTTGAAAACCCATACTTAAAATTTAGTGGTCTAGCAGCAGTGGCAATATTTTCTTTTGTATTTTCATACATCCAATTAGATAAGAAAATGGATATAAAAGAGGTGTTCGGAAAATTTTTTAAACGAAAAAAATGATAGAGTCCTTAAAAAATTTATATAGAAATCTTCGTGAAAAATACAGGTTTTTTACTTCGGTTAATTGGATTAAAACATACTATTTTAACTATAAAATGTTTCCCAAAGAAGTAGCCAGAAAACTTCCGGTTTATTTCTACGGACCCGTAAAGTTTTCTTCTTTAAAAGGAGAAGTTAAAATAGAGGCTCCTATAAAAAGAGCGATGGTTGGTTTTGGGCAACCGTATGAAATAATTACAAAGAATAAGGGCACCTCGGAGTTATTTTTGGACGGGACGTTTGTCGTTAAAGGACACATCCAATTCGGTAAGGATTATTTCGTATACATTTATAAAAATGCCTATTGTGAATTTGGACATATGGCTTCATTGGCCTCCAGTGGAAAGATAATTTGTAAAAATAAAATTGTGCTTGGTACGTTTGCAAGAATTGGTTCTGAATCGCAATTGATAGATACAAATTTTCATCAAATGATAAATTCAGACACAGGAGAAAAATATCCAATGAATGGTAGCATCCATCTTGGTGATTATAATTTTATAAGCAACCGAGTATCCATTATGCAAAAAACCAAAACTCCAAATAACTGTACAATAGCTTCAAATACTTTGTGTAATAAGGATTATTCCAATTTTGGAGAGTATATATTAATAGGAGGAATACCAGCAAAATTATTAAAAAAGAATATTACTCGCGATTGGGAGGGAGAATTTGATACTTTAAAAAAATATTTAATTATCAATTAGTTTTATTTTACATTCCACTTATTTAGGTAGACTTTAGAAATTTTCAAAAAATTATGCTCCCGTTCAATAAATTTTCGGGCATTTTTGCTTATTTCTTCAATATTTTCAGGATGTTCAATTAACCAGCTAAATTTTTCAACAATATTTTCCACATTGGGTAAGGCATTGATGCACACTTCATCTTCATTTAAATTATAACGCTCTAAAAATTCCTTTTCGGAACCAGTAAAAACTACTTTTCCCTTTGCCATTGCTTCCAGTGCGTTATAGCCTTGATCATACGCAAAAACTTGGTCCAAAATTATATGCGCCGTATTGTATTTTTCAATGTATTCGGAATATGGAACGTTTTCTACGGTTTCAATTGAAACTTTTTCGGCATATTTTTGTTTGATTTTTTCAAGAGCCGCTTCAAAATAATCATTTCCCTTTTTGAAATAGTTTGCTCGGTTGATGCCGTGGAAGATGATAATTTTTTCAGAAACTGATATAGGCAAATAATGTAATTTTTCAGTATTTATAGGGTTTGGAATGAGTCCTTTGTACTTTGGATGTTTCTGTAAGGGAATGTCATAATCCAAATCGGAAGCGATTATACCATCTACTTTTTCAAATACAAATTCGTGCAAATCTTTATATGCAGGCTCCAAATATTTTAAAGCTGGAAAAAATTGTTTCTCAGAAATTTTCCCTTCAAAAAAAGGGGTGAAAATGGAGTAGCGAAACTTTTTTTCAAAAGCATATTTTACACTCGTATAATCGGTACCGCAGGAAAGGAGGAATATTTTTTTATTGTTTTTTTCCAGAAATGAAATGATCTCCTTTTCGTATTTCGGAAGCATGCCAAAAGGACTTTCATTGATAAGTTGTACAACATCAAAATTTGTGAAATATTCTTGCTGCTGAAAAAATTGGTTTTTTAGGGAAAAGGAAGTCGCATCAAAGCCATAAAGTTTAAAGAGCAAAACCTTTAATTTCTTTGAAACTCCCGAATCATATTTCCGTTTCAAAAGCACATCTGAAGGAAATTTTTTAAAATCATCGCCCGTTGAAACCAACGTTACTTGGTGGCCCAATTGCTGCAACCCTTCTTTTAGGGAATTGTGCAACCTACTGTATTCACCCACCAAAAGTATCTTCATAAAAGTTATATTTGCGTTGTGCAACCAAAAATACACAATAATTGACGATGCCCACCGAAAAGAAATTTAAAGTGTGCCTTGTTTCCATTTCACTGGCAAAAGGTGGTTTGGAGCGATCTTGCGCCATGCTTTCACAAATGCTGGCATCTCACGGTCACCAAGTGCATTTGGTTATTTTGAATGATGAAATTGATTACCCATACAACGGAAAATTGCTGAATTTGGGAAAGCTGAAAACCGAAAAGGATTCTATGGTGAAGCGTTTGCTGCGTTTCCGAAAATTTCGGAATTATCTAAAAAAAGAAAGTTTTAATGTAGTTATAGATCACCGACCCAAAAATAATTTTGACCGCGAGTTGTTTTATTCCAAATTCATTTACCGTGAAATGAACAAAATATACGTGGTACACAGCTCCAAAAAAACTGAATATCTTACTGAAAATCCATCGGCTTTTTCAAAAATCTATAAAAAGAATATTTTGAATGTTGCGGTTTCCAAATACATTGAAAAGGAAATTTTGAGAAAAGAAGGAATCGATAATTCAGTAACAATCCATAATGCTTTTGATCCTATTTGGGCGGAAGAAGCTGGAAATTTCCCTGAAATCCTTCAAAATAAAAAATACATTCTTTCTTATGGCAGAATGGACGATTCCATAAAGGATTTTTCATTTTTGATTAAAGCTTTTTCACAATCAAAGGTTTGGGAAAAGGATTATAAATTGGTCATTTTGGGCGATGGGAAAGATAAGGAAAAGCTACAAATATTGGCGGCTTCCAGAGATTGTGCGTCGCAAATTTTGTTTTTACCTTTCGAAAACAAACCGTTCGAAATTATAAGAAATGCCCATTGTGTTACACTAACAAGCAAGTATGAAGGTTTCCCCATGGTTTTGGTAGAATCCCTTTCATTGGGAACTCCCGTAATTTCTTTGGATATTATTTCAGGTCCTTCGGAAATTGTGCAGCACGAAAAAAACGGATTGTTGGTTGCCGAAAGAAACTTATCTTTATTTGCTGAATCTCTGCAAAGAATATGTGTGGATGAAGAACTTTACAAAACCTTAAAAGAAAACACGAAACCTTCGGTACAGAAATTTTCGATGCAGGCAATTTCTGATAAATGGAACCAAACTTTACAGCATGCCCTACACTAAAATAGAAAATATCGATTTAATTGAAATTCCCAAAATAACCGATCCGCGTGGCAATTTGTCGGTAGTGGAAGAAGGTTTTTTGCCTTACACCGTAAAACGCGTTTATTATTTGTACGATGTACCCAGCGGTGCATATCGCGGCGGTCACGCCCACAAGGAGCAACAGGAATTTTTGATACCTCTTAGTGGTAGTTTTGAAGTGATTTTGGATGATGGGGAAAACAAAAAATCTGTCACTCTCAATAAACCAAATAAGGGATTGCTCATACCCACAGGAATATGGCGGGAACTTGAAAATTTTTCATCTGGARCAGTGTGTTTAGTACTCTCATCGGGCAGATTTTTGGAAAGCGATTATATTCGGGAGTACAATGATTTTAAACTATTTAAAAGTACCTAAACGCAGGCCTAATTTTTCCAGATTGTTCTTTGTTTTTGAAAGGTATTTTAAAATGGTTTTGTTCTGCTTGAGGAGAAATTGCTGTTTTTTACTTAGGTTTTCCAGATTTATTTTTTTGAAATTTTTTTGAAATGCTTCCTTATTGCCTTCCATTTTTGCCAAAATACAAAGCGAATACCTGTTTAGATCGAGAAATTTTTTAAGCTCGGGATTATTTTTTTCGAAAACTTCATAAGCCTCAAAATTTGCTTTTTCGTCTAAGTTTTTTACACTTTTAAATAAACTGTTTTTACGTACTATATATGTTGCACAGACCTCTGGACTAAAAACCACTTTGTATTTTAAACCTATTCGTACATAAAAATCTGTGTCCTCACCACTTTTTATTTTTGGATCATACCAACCCACATTCTCGAAAACCTCTTTTTTTAAAACTGTAGAAATGCTCAGCAACACTGAATCCAATTGGCTCGCTTCAAAATAATCGACTATTGTAGCATCCGTTCCGAAGGTCTTAATGGAATAACTATTTTTGAAAGTTTTTCCGTTGCGCTTTATTTCGGTAGCGGTGGCAAAAACGGATTCATTGGGAAATTGGTTTATCAATCTATTTTGCTCTTCCAAATAGAATGGGTACCAATAATCATCCGCATCCATTAATGCTATATATTTTGAATTTGCCTGTTGTATCGTAAAATTTCGTGCGGCAGATGCCCCGCTGTTTTCCTTTGAAAAATACCGAATGCGCGGATCGTTGAATTTTAATATTTCCGCTTCACTATTGTCCGTAGATCCATCGTTCAGAATCACCAATTCAAAATCTGTAAAAGTCTGGGCCAAGACACTTTTCAAAGTATCGGCAATGTACTTTTCTTTATTAAAGACCGATATGACTACTGAAAATCTAGGCATCATTTGGTTTTATGGAACTAAGATACCCCAAGCGGTACAAATCAAAAAAGAAAAGTGAAGGTTTTGGTGAATACAGATTTTTGAGCATGGGTTTTCTGAAAACACTGAAAAACCCTCTTACCGCAAACAATAAGTTGCGATTCTTTAATTTTAAATACGTTTTTAAGATTTTTACCGTATCTGCATCTATTGCTCCTCTTTTATAAAAAAACAATAAATTTTGAAGTGCCATCTCAGATTTTTTTATGAAATCTGCGTTGGTTTCCAGATTTAAATGGATTACCGGATTGTCAATGTGCAACAGGGAAATATCATTTTTTTGCAGTTGATAGGCAAATACAGAATCTTCGTACCCATATCCTGCAAGTTTTTCATTGAACTGTATGTTTTTAAAAATGTTTTTTTGAATGGCAAAACCCATGGTTATAAAACTTCGGTAGGGGTTTTTTACACGTTCTGCAAGCGGAAGACTTTCACGATCGGTCCCGTACTTGTGCCGCAAACTGAAATTTTCCGAAACATTTTCCGGATACTTTATTCCGCCGAAAATAACCGAACTTCCTTTTGAAAAAGCCGATAGRTAGTTCATTATAAATTCTGAAGAAGAAGGAAAAGTATCTGCATCCAAAAATAACAGCCAATCGTATTTTGCCTTTTCGGCCAAAAGATTCCTGATTTTGCTTCGGCCAATATTTTCACCCAAAACCTGAAAACTACAGTTTTCTATGGAATTTATTTTTTTATTTTCTTCCAAGAAATTTTTATTGGTGGAAGCATCGTCCAGTACGATTATTTCATAAGCTACAGTTGCAATTTCACACTGTTTCTGCAGATTTTCCACCAGCGAAAGCACATTGTAATTATAGGTTGGAATTAATACGGAAATCATTTTCTGCAGCTTAATACGGTTTCTTCCATAAATCCATAACGCTCATTTGCTGGAAAAGTTTTGATTTCAATAGTTTGAAAACCGCTATCCTTTAAACGTTGCCGCAATCCTTCAACAGAATAAATGCGCACGTGGTCTTCCTGCCCAAAGGCTGCCAATCTTTCTGACGCCGTTTTTTTTGAGAAATCCTCATAAATTTCCCCTTCCTTAAATGGTGTTTGGATAATACATGTTCCCTTTGGTTTTAAAACACGGAAAAGCTCCTTCATCGCCTTTAAGTCATTTTCAATATGCTCCATAATATGATAACAGATAATCAAGTCGGAAAAATTATTTTCCACGGGAATTTTGGTAATGTCGTACCGATAATCTGCCAAAAATTCATCTTCAAAATCGGTGCTGAAATATTCAATATTCGGGTTTTTCTTTAAATTTCTATAAACACTTCGCGAAGGTGAAAAATGGAGTACTTTTCCACTCAGTAAACTATTTTCGGTTAGGTAAGAATACAGTCTGCGAGTTCGCGAACGGCTGCCACAGAATGGGCAGAGCTTATCTCCGTCCGGAATGGTGATAAATTTTTTTAAACCTCGCCCACAGACAGTACATTCATATTTTTTTCCGTGGAGGTGAAATGCAAATAGCGACCTAAAAAACACCTCATTTTCAAAAAGGAATTTTTTTGGCACCACCGAAAGTGCTACTTTTTTAAGGGTTTGGTACATGCCGCTAAAATACAGCAAACTTTTTTAGGTTGAAATTAAATAAGCGATTCTGATGAAGCTGCTTTTAAAATTGATTTAAATTTTTAATAAAAAAAAGTATCTTTAAAGAAAAACTTAGTGCGCGATCTATTGCTTCTCTTCATTTTTATTTCATCAATTTTTGCGGTTCACGCGCAGGAAGAATCTTGGTTTTATCTGCGTGCACGCGATACTTCATTTGCCCCTTCGTTTGAAAAAAAAGGGGATTATTTTATATATACCGGGCAAGACCCCAAACTTCGGGCTGGGCTTAAGAAATATAATTTTAGAGCATTCAAAAAAACCCAGAAAAAAGCCACAAGGGAAAACCTAAACAAAACTTTTTTTGTGATAGCAGATAAGAAAAGCCTGTTGCAGGATTTGCTGATGAACGTGGCCGATATTTTTGAATCTGGTGAAATAATTCCAAAGGAGGACAGGAAAATATTTGAGCCTAATGACTACGGACTTACTAGTACCATTGGAGATAGCGAGGGTTTTAAAGTAAGCTTGGATTACCTGGATTTTCTAGAATTGCCAAAAGCTTGGTATTATACCACTGGAGATAGAAATACTTTTATTGGAATATCTGATGGCATTATTGATACAACAAATGTTGAATTTAAAGGGAAGATTACGGTATTAAAAAAATCGTATGATGTTAAGGGTCACGGAAGCAGCGTGGCTTCAATAGCCGTAGGGCAGGGCGATAACAGCTATGGTGTGCCTGGGGTTTGTTATGATTGTAGTATTTACGCAACCACGTATGGGAGCTCAAAGGCATTGAGCATTTTTACAGAATTGGCAGATGCTGGTGCTAAGGTTATTAACTGTAGCTGGCTTAGTTCCTATTCAAGTCCAAAAACACAGGAAGGGATTAACGAGTTGCTCAAGCAGGGTACTTTGATTGTAGCTTCCGCAGGTAATAAACCTTGGAGTGCCACTTTTGGTCAAAAATATTATTACCCAGCCTCGTACGATCATGTAATTTCAGTTTCTTCAGGAATGTTCAAATACGATAATATTGAGGACAACATTATACAGTTAGAGTCTGGTGAGTATTACGCAGAAAACATTAAAGGTCATGTTGGGAGAACAGTAGGTTTTGAAGGTAATGATCTGAAAGGCAAAGCCAAAATATGGCCTATTTCCATAACAACGCTAAATAAGGATGTGGATCTATTGGSCMMAWCSGNMSGTAWTGKMYWWTYSRCCMRMMSRTYAWSRWCMRRCRAWRTTKCCANNRKATNRSYYTKTSWKKSTRCCTCGCCTTCCGCACCTTTGGTTACTGGAACTATCGGCTTAATGTTTTCTCTCTACCCATGTCTGCCGGCAGATGAGGTGGAGAGTATTTTAAAAATGACGGCTATGAATATTGACGATATTGAGGTTAACAAACCCTACGCAGGAATGTATGGCGCTGGAATTTTAAACACGGGACGTGCCGTGGAAATGGTTTTTGATATGTTTGCCGAAAAAGGCCGCGTAAAAATTGAAAATCAGCGTTTCAGTCGGTGGGATTTTAAACTCACCTCTATTTCTGAAGTTGTGATGCGAAATCAAAAATTCACGGATAATTCTTCTTTGAAATTAACATCCAAAAAAAGAATTGTAATTTCTGAAAACACAATTTTAAAACCAAATTCAAACGGAAAAATTCATTTGAAAATAGATCCTTCGCTCAAAAAAGAATGTGAACTACAACTTCGGGATCCAAGTATTTTGAATGATTGAAAGTAAATTGGAAGTTTTGAGCCACCGCGTTCGTAACCCCGAAAATTTGGAACAAAAATCACTACTTAGGAACTTAGTTTCTGTAAACTGCGACTGAAAACTGAACTACTTATTTTCAAACCGTCTTCTGAACTACTTCAAAAATTTGGTTTTCATCACACTTCAATGTTTTGGAAGGATACTTCAGCAGCAATGCATAATCGTGGGTTGCCATCAGGATTGTATTTCCATTTTTGTTAATTTCCCTCAAAACCTCCATTACTTCCACACTTGTTTGGGGATCGAGGTTACCGGTGGGCTCATCTGCTAAAATTAGTTCGGGATCATTCAAAAGTGCTCGTGCAATGGCAACGCGCTGTTGCTCGCCCCCAGAAAGTTGATAGGGATACTTGAAAGCTTTGGTTTTCATATCAACCTTGTCCAATACCTCGTTTATTTTACTTTCCATGGCGGCTTTGTCTTTCCAACCGGTTGCTGTCAAAACAAAGTTGAGGTTATCGCGAACCGTGCGATCATTCAAAAGTTTAAAATCCTGAAAAACCACGCCCAATTTTCTGCGCAAGAAAGGAATATCCTTTTCTTTCAAAGTTGCCAAATCATAGCCCACGATATTACCTTCACCTTCCTGAAGAGGAAGATCGCCGTATAGTGTTTTCATAAAACTACTTTTTCCGGTTCCGGTTTTTCCGATTAGGTACACAAATTCCCCTTTTTCCACTGAAACGGAGACATCAGAAAGTACTAAATTGTCACCTTGATAGATGGAAGCATCTTTTAAAAATAATACGGTATCGGCCATATGGATTTTAGATTTACGTTTTCGATTTCAAAAGTAATCTGAAATACTGCCAACTGCAACTGAATGTTGCTACTTATTTATTTTTCTGAAATTTTTTCTTTTAAAGCGTCAATTTCCTTTTGTTGCTGAAGTGTATAAAGCGTAAGCTCCTCAATTTTTTGAAGTAAAATCAAATTCATTTCTTTCAATGAAATTCCTTCAGTTTGCATCGTTGCGGCGGAAGGAACGTTAGGTAAATGGTAGTTTTCCTTTAAAAAAACTTCCAATTCTTCCAAAGAAATTACTTTATATTCAGGCATCATTTCCGAAAAACCGTTGAAATAATTTTCAAAAACATAGTCGGGCGCAACTGCGCCGTCCAAATCTACCAAAACTTCCTGTGCGTGTATTTTTCCTTTTACAGTTAAAAGTTCGTCGGGAAAACTGGTGCCAATGCCTATTTTTCCATCTTTTTCCGAAAGATTTTTAAATGGATTGCGCTGGGCTGTTGCAGAAAAACAAAACAGCAGAACAATGGTAATTACGATTTTAGGTAACAATTTTTTCATGACAAATAATTTTTATAAAAATAGGGGTTATTTTTTGAATCAAACGTTTTTGATTTTTACCATCGCAAACGTAAACAATAACAATAGGCAGAGACAAGGCATGCCTTGTCTCTATGAATCAATCAATCAATCAATCAACCCATACGTCTGGGATTAATTATTGAATTTATCATCATCCCAATTTTGTGGGTTTTTGATAATATAATTTTCAATTCGGTTATATTCCGCGTGGTTGCGGATAATATGGTCGTGAAACCCCGCCTGCCAACCATTTTCTATTTCCAATCGGTTGGCGTGGCGCGTCACCGCCGATTTATACGAACCTACGATGGACGAAATGGTGTTTTTTCCGATATTTTGGAATCGGGTTTTCCCCGGTAGATACAGGGCATGCCCTGTATCTACGACGGGGGCATGTCCTGTATCTGTCGGGTTATCGGGTTTATCAATCAATAAAAGTCCGTGAATATGGTTGGGCATAACCACGAATTCGCCCAACGAAACGAATTTTGAATGATTTGGAATTTCGTGCCACAAAATATCCGCAATAATCCCCAAGGATGAAAAAACCATTTTCCCATTCGTTATTTCCCCAAAATAATGATTCCTGTTTTTGGTGCAAATGGTTATAAAATAGGCGCCGTTCCAGCCGTAATTCCACCATTGGGCGCGGATGGATTCAATTCTATATTTTCCCCTAAATTTCGCCACCTTTCAATTGATATTCAAATCTTTGAAATGAAATTCTAATTCTTAAAAATAAAGAATATTTGCATAAAAATCTGAAATGTAATTTATTGCCATTTATAGCGTTATATTCCTATGAAAATTCATCAAAAAAACATTCGTTAATAAAACCTTAAAAATTTACAGTATCGCCGAAAGCTACATTTAAAGTTAAATATCTTTACGCCACAAAAACTGTAAATAATGATAAAGAATTTTCTTGTCTTTTCGCTTTTTCTATTCCTTTCATTTTCATCTTTTTCGCAGCAAACAGCGACCTTTACAAATGACCTCGCTGAGTTTAACCAAGCGTTGGCACTCTATAATAATGGTCAGTTTTTAGCTGCACAGAGTCTTTTCGACAAAATAAAAAACAGTAACGATGACGAAACCATACAGAGCGATTGCGCCTATTACATTGCGAATGCGGCAGTTAGGTTAAACCAGCAAAATGCCGACCAGTTAATGGAGGAATTTGTGGAGAAATATCCCACAAGCTTAAAGCGAAATTCAGCGTATATAGATGTAGCAAACTATTATTTTGAAAACGGAAAATATGCCTACGCCCAAAAATGGTACGAAAAAGTTGATACGAACAATTTGAGCCGTAGCGAGCAGGTACGTTTCAATTTCAATAACGGGTACGTCTATTTTAAGGCGAAACGATATGACGAGGCGAAAAACTATTTCAACAAAGTTTCAACTTCACAGAAATATGGGTCACAGGCAAAGTATTATTTAGGCTTCATTGCTTACGAGGGTGATGATTATGAAGAAGCCAATAAAAATTTTGAAGAGGTAAAAGGGGAGGAGCGTTATTCCGAAGATCTTAGTTATTACCAAGCCGATATGAATTTCAAGCTCGGCAATTTTGAAAAGGCCATCGAAATGGGGAAGGAGCAGTTCGATAAATCCAATCCGCAGGAAAAAAGCCAACTTTCAAAAATTATTGGAGAAAGTTATTTCAACCTTGGACAATACGCTGAGGCAATTCCATATTTGAAAGAATATAAAGGAATGCGCGGCAAATGGAACAATACAGATTATTACCAACTGGGCTACGCATTTTATAAACAGGGCGATTACGAAAACGCCATTGGTGAGTTCAACAAAATAATTGATGGGAAAAATGCCGTTGCACAAAACGCGTATTACCATTTAGCGGAAAGTTATTTGAAACTCAACAAAAAACAGGAAGCATTGAACGCATTTAAAAATGCTTCTGAAATGGATTTTAGTGCCGAAATTCAGGAAGATGCCTATTTGAATTATGCGAAATTGAGCTACGAAATAGGAAACAGCTACAAAAGCACACCACAAGTTTTGCTTTCCTTTATTGAAAAATATCCAAATAATGCCGATAATGATGAATTGAAAAAACTGTTGATTGATAGTTATATTACTTCAAAAAATTACAAAGAGGCGTTGGATTTGCTGGAAAACAACAAAAACTTTGCGGATGAAGCGGCCTATCAAAAAGTTGCTTTTTACCGCGGAATTGAATTGTACAATGAAGCCGATTACAACGAAGCGATTTCGTTTTTTGACAAAAGTCTGAAATATCCCAAAAACCAGGGTTTTAATGCGCGCGCGACATATTGGAAGGCTGAGAGCGATTACCAGCTCTCAAATTTCGAAAAATCGTTGGCGGGTTATAAAAAGTTTGCGCAAATGCCGGGTGCGCAGAACACTTCGGAATATAAAAATTTGAAATACAATTTGGCCTACAACCATTTCAAACTTAAAAATTATACTGAAGCTATTTCAAATTTCAAAAGTTATGTAGGTTCTTCCTCCGCTGAAACCGTCCGAAAAAAGGACGCATTACTGCGATTGGGCGATAGCTATTTCGTAACCAGCCAATATTGGCCAGC
Organism: Aequorivita sp.; assembly: GCA_002733915.1. Lineage (GTDB taxonomy): Bacteria > Bacteroidota > Bacteroidia > Flavobacteriales > Flavobacteriaceae > Aequorivita. The sequence goes on along the minus strand of NVXN01000010.1, from coordinate 39,424 downwards.
TATGGAAAATTACAACGCCGCAATTGAATTGGGCGGCGATAATGATTATGCGCAATTTCAAAAAGCAATCAGTTATGGATTTGTGGACCGAAGTGATAAAAAAATTGAGGAGCTTATTGCATTCATAAAAAAGTACCCAAAATCGGTGTATCGCGACGATGCTTTATATGAATTGGGCAATACCTACGTGGCGCAAAATAGAAATCAGGAAGCAATTTCTGCTTACGATCAAATGATTCGCGATATTCCGAACAGCAGTTTTGTTTCCAAAGCATTGTTGAAGAAAGCGTTGATTTATGACAATACCGGAAARAGCAATGATGCGTTGGCTATTTTTAAACGCGTTGCAAAAGATTTTCCATCAACGCCCGAAGCTTTGCAAGCCGTTTCTTCCGCAAAAATTATTTACATAGACCAAGGCAATGTGGACGAATATGCGCGCTGGGTAAAAACCTTGGACTATGTACAAGTTGGCGATACAGAACTTGACGATGCGGCATATTTAGCTGCGGAACAACCTTATTTGGAAAACAATCAAAGTCAGGCGAAGAGCCGTTTTGAGGATTATTTAAAACAATTTCCAAACGGACAGCACGCGCTACATGCACATTTCTATTTGGGGCAAATTTATTTCGCCGATGGGAAAAATGATCAAGCCATTCCATATTTTGAATATGTTGTGAATCGGGAACGAAGCGAATTTACCGAACAAGCTTTGGCACGTGTTTCGGAATTGTATTTAGGCAAAAAGGACTACCAAAATGCGCTGAAATATTTGACGCGTTTGGAAGCCGAAGCAGATTTTCCGCAGAACATCATCTTCGCGCAGACCAACAGTATGAAGGCGTCATATGAATTGAAACAATATTCCGAAGCAGTAAATTACGCCGAAAAAGTACTTCGGAATTCAAAAATAGACAATTCAATAAAAAGTGATGCGCAGGTAATTATTGCCCGTTCGGCGATGAAAACCAATAACGAGGCAAAAGCCAAAACCGCTTATGCAGAAGTGCAAAAAATTGCAACCGGAGTGCTAGCAGCAGAAGCGCTTTATTACGACGCGTATTTCAAGAATAAAGAAGGAAATTATGAAGCATCGAACGCTTCCGTACAGAAATTGGCGAAGGACTATTCAGGCTTCAAATTATACGGCGCCAAAGGTTTGGTGCTGATGGCGAAGAATTTTTATGCTTTGAAAGATGCTTATCAAGCAACTTATATTTTGGAAAGCGTGACAAAAAATTTCACCGATTTTCCTGAAGTAGTTGAAGAAGCAAAAGCAGAACTCGCGGTAATTAAAAACACTGAGGCAAAAACGAATTCTTCCGTGGAGACCGGAAATTAGTCAAAAAACTCTGTGCTCTCTGTGCCTTTGTGGTGAAAAATTATACCACAGAGACACGGAGGACGCAGAGATGAATATCAACAAAACTATCATTATAAACTTTGAAAATATGTCCATAAAACAAATAGTTTTATTTTCAATTCCAGCTTTTTTACTATTTCATTTTTCAGCTTTTTCGCAGGAAAAAGAACTCGATCCCGAGGTTGTAAATATTGTAAAACCATATACGCCCACAATTTCSGATGCCTTTAAAGTAAAGGAGACTCCAGAATTGAAAGATTCTATTTCAACCACTAAAAAAGAGGTGAAATACAGTATTTTTTCAGTGCCCGTGGCATCTACTTTCACCCCTGCAAAGGGAAAGGCCACCACTGTTGAGAAATCAAAACCTATTAAATTGTATGATAATTATGCAACTTTAGGCTTCGGAAATTACACTTCTATTTTAGGCGAATTTTATAGCAATTTTGAAATCAGCCGTACCGATAATGCTGGATTTTTCTTTCGCCATAATTCTTCACAGGGTGATATAAAAGATGTGAAGCTGGACAATAAATATTACGATACCAGTCTGGATGCAAACTATACAAGCAGGCAAAAAGATGCAACGTATAGACTTGACGCGGGTGTTGAACACCAAATATATAATTGGTACGGTTTGCCGGAAGATTACGTTACGTATCCCGATAACGTGATTGCGGATATTGATCCGTTGCAAATGTATTTTAGTGGTTATGCTGGCGGAAGTATTGCGTTGGATGATTCCTTTTTTGAAAGAGCTGCGTTAAACATCCGCTATTTGGGCGATGCGTTTTCTTCTTCGGAATTTAACGCTACGCTGAAACCTGAATTTTCTTTTCCCTTGGAAAACTTGACATTTAAAATTGATGGCGATATTGATTATTTAAGCGGAAGTTTTGATAGAAACTATATTAATTCTTCCGAAATAAAGTACAGTTATTTAAACGCCGGGCTTGCGCCTTCCATCACTTTTGTAAATAATGATTTGACTGTTTCTTTGGGAGTTGCGGGATATGTAAGTATGGATTCAGAAAATAGCGATACTGAATTTTCATTGTATCCAAAATTGAACGCATCATACCGTTTGCTGGATGAAACCGTTATTGTTTACGGGGGGGCAGAAGGTGGTTTGCAACAAAATACATATTATGGTTTTAAGGAAGAAAATCCATTTGTTTCACCTACTTTAAATATTGCTCCCACTAAAAAACTCTACGAAGGTTTCGGCGGAATTAAAGGGAAAATCTCTAATTCTGTTGCCTATAATGTTCGGGCTTCTTACGGAAAAGATGAAAACCGTGCGCTTTTTCAATTAAATCCTTTAAAGATTTACAATGCAAATTTTGAAGGATATGAATACGGAAATTCCTTCAATGTGGTTTATGATGATGTAAATACACTCGCTTTTTTTGCAGAGCTGAAAGTGGAAGTTTCGAATACATTCTCATTGGGAATAAATGGGACCTATAATAATTATAGCACAGATTTGCAAAATGAAGCTTGGAACCTTCCCGATTTAAAAGCTTCGGTATTTTCAGATTTCAATATAACCGAAAAATTATACGGAGGAGCCTCCATATTTTATGTTGGCGAACGAAAGGATTTGGTTCAAAACAACGTTCCCTTAGGAAGCACTTTCGCTGAGGAAGTTACTTTGGATGGATATGTGGATGCCAATTTAAGTTTCGGCTACAGATTTACCGATAGGCTTTCGGCTTTCGTAAAGGGAAGTAATCTTTTTGGTGATAACTACGAAAAATGGCTAAACTATCCCGTGCAAGGAATCCAAGGATTGGCAGGCGTAACCTATAAGTTTGACTGGTAATTTGCTGAAAGAAATTATAAATTCTGAAAACATCCGTCTTTGGCGGATGTTTTCTATTTTTACACCCTAAGAGAACCAATTATGCAAAAACTACTATTTCTTTTATTGACAATATCAATTGCTTCTTGTGCGCCCAAGAAACTTCCTGCAGATTTATTGATTAAGAATGCAACAATTTATACAGTTGATAAGGACTTTAGCATCGCAAATGCCTTAGTTGTAAAAGACGGAAAAATCCTTGAAATAGGCTTAAAACCTGAACTTGAGCTGAAATATAAAATCAAGGAAACCTACGATGCCAAAGGCAATACAGTTGTTCCAGGTTTGATTGATGCTCACGCGCATTTGTATGGTTTGGGTCTAGGTTTGCAAAATGTAGATTTGGTTGGAACTACAAGTTTTGACGAAATTTTGGATAAAGTTGTTGCTTTCCAGGAAGAGAGAAATAGCAATTATATTATAGGTCGCGGTTGGGACCAAAACGATTGGGAGGATAAAAATTTCCCGACAAAAAAAGAACTGGATTCTCTTTTCCCCAATACACCTGTTGCCTTGCAACGTGTTGATGGACATGCGTTTTTAGTAAATTCAAAGGCGTTAGAACTTGCCGGAATTACTTCTAAAACAAAAATGGCCGGAGGCGAAATAGTATTGGAAAATGGTGAACCCACAGGAATAATTATTGATGCCMCGATGCAATTAATAAGAAAAACGTTCCCCACAATTACAAATGAAGTTTCAGCCGAAGCACTTTTGGAAGCCGAAAAAATCTGCCTTCAATATGGWTWGRMAWSWRKYRWCRWTGCARNNTTRGWWASRAATRWMAKWNAGYTRAWWKAKWYGMTNTCAAWAARGAGGAAAATTTAAGCTCAGAATGTACGCAATGGTCAGCAACAGTCCCCAAAATCGTGATTATTATTTAAGCAAAGGAATTTACAAAACCGATAGATTAAACGTGCGTTCCTTTAAGGTTTATTCCGATGGTGCTCTGGGTTCCCGTGGTGCCGCGATGCGCGAGCCGTATAGCGATATGCCGGGACATTATGGCGCCATGATTGCTAATGCCGACAGTTTAAAATTTTTAGCAGAAAAAATTGCAACTTCCGAGTTTCAAATGAATACGCACGCCATCGGTGATTCCGCAAATATTGCTGTGTTACGGGCATATAAAAAAGCATTGGAAGGAAAAACCGACAGACGCTGGAGAGTGGAACATGCGCAGATTATTTCAGCAGAAGATTTCAATTATTTTGATGATAACAACAATATCCTTCCTTCCGTACAGCCCACGCACGCCACCAGCGATATGTATTGGGCCGAGGATAGAGTGGGAGCGGAACGTATAAAAGGAGCCTATGCATATAAGGAATTATTGGAGAAGACGGGAAGAATTGCTTTGGGTACAGATTTCCCCGTGGAACAGGTAAACCCAATGTACACTTTTTATGCAGCTGTAGCCCGAAAAGATTTGAAAAATTATCCTGAAAACGGATTTCAAATGAAGGATGCTTTAACCCGCGAAGAAGCATTACGAGGAATGACCATTTGGGCTGCTTTTGCCAATTTTGAAGAAGATGAAAAGGGAAGTATAGAGGTAGGAAAATTTGCAGATTTCACCATTCTCGATAAAGATATTATGAAAGTTGATGAAAATGAACTTCCGAATATAAAAGTGGTCGCCACATTTATTAACGGTGAAAAAGTTTATGAAGCTGAGTAATGGAAGAAATTCTAAAACACCTTCCCCAAAAAGCAAAAGATGCCGAAGCAGAAAACAAAAAGTTTTTCGCGAAGCTGAAGAAAAAGCCGCCAAAACATCTCGACACGTTGATGCAGGAATTGCACGAGGAAGAATTCCAAAAAACGGATTGTCTTACGTGTGCTAATTGCTGCAAAACCACGGGACCACTTTTTACCGATAAAGATATTGAGCGAGTTTCGAAACATTTTCGAATGAAACCGCAACAATTTATTGATGCATATTTACGGATCGATGAAGACAAGGATTATGTTTTGCAAAGTGTGCCTTGCACTTTTTTGGGAGCTGATAATTATTGTAGTATTTACGACGTGCGTCCAAAAGCTTGTCGCGAGTTTCCACACACCGACCGTAAAAAATTTCAGCAGATTTCAAATCTCACGATGAAAAATGTCGCCATTTGCCCAGCAGCTTTTAATATTGTTGAGGAAATGAAACGACTTTTAAATAAGTAGGCAGTCACAGTTGCAGTTCTCAGTAAGTTAAAACTATTTATTGCCACTGAAAACTGCGACTGAGACTGAGACTTTTTTCAAGGATAAAGCAAATATTTCTCCCGAATTTTCTGAAAACCCGAAAGCCCTTCTTTCCAAGAATCCCGAATTTCTTCCGCAGATAAACCTTGTTCTATTTGTTTTTGCAGTTTCTCAGTTCCGGCAAGTTTCACAAAAAATGAATTGAAAAAATCTTTCTTTTTTCCATTGGCATTATAAGCATCAATCAGCCATTCCAAATTTATTTTGCTCAAACGCGGTTCTTTCCGAAGATCTTTTCCGTGGCAAAGTTGCCCTTTGAATTTTGGGTTTTTTGCACCTTCATTGGCTTGCGGCGTGTATTCAAAAGTATATTTTGAAACAGGCAAACTCGGTGCCCCAAAAATCTGAAATTGCATATCCGTGCCGCGGCCGGCATTTATAAACGTTCCTTCAAAAAAACAGAGGCTTGGGTAGAGATTTATAGACTGAGCGTTCGGTAAATTCGGTGAAGGTTTTATTGGAAGCGCATACGGTGTTTGGTGTGTGTAGTTTTGCATTTCAACCACAGTCAATTTGCATTTTATTTTATCTATTAACCAGCCTTCACCATTGAGCATCTGTGCATATTCGCCAATGGTCATTCCATGAACAACTGGAATAGGGTGCATACCTACGAAGCTTTGATATTCGGGTTCCAAAATTGGGCCGTCAATATAGTGTCCGTTGGGGTTTGGGCGGTCCAAAACAATAACAGGAATTCCAGCTTCCGCACAGGCTTCCATCACGTAATGTAGCGTAGAAATGTAGGTGTAAAACCGTGCGCCCACATCCTGTATGTCAAAAACCACTACATCAATTCCTTTTAACTGTTCCTGCGATGGTTTTTTATTGTTTCCGTAAAGGGAAATTAAGGGAACTCCGGTTTTTGAATCCACGCCGTCCTTGACATGTTCGCCAGCATCTGCGGTTCCGCGGAAGCCGTGTTCCGGGGCAAAAACTTTTTTTATTGAAACTTTTTTCGAGATTAGGAAATCTACTAAATGCTCTTTTTCAATTTCCAAAAATGAAGTCTGATTCGCAACCACACCCACATTTTTACCCTTTAACAATTCAGAATAAAGCTGAAATTGCTCCGCGCCAACGATGATTTGTTCGTCTTCAATCTTGATTTTTGTTTCCTGGCTGTCTTTTTTCTCTTCTCTCTGTTCTTTCTTTTCAACAGAACTTCCGCAGGAAATAATAGTCAAAACAACCAATAAAACTGTATTTTTGAAAAAAGTTAAGCCCATAAAATCATAGTGAATTTCGAATTTTTCATCGCTCGGCGCATCATTGCTTCCAAGGACTATAAAAGTAGTATTTCGGCACCGATAATAAAAATTGCAATCACCGCAATCGCGCTTGGTATTATTATGATGCTAATTTCCATTGCCACAGGCGTGGGGCTGCAAAAAAAAATACGCGAAAAGGTTTCTGCCTTTAATGGCGACATTATTATTACGAATTTTGACACCAATTTCTCCAACGATTCGCAAAACCCGATTTCAAAAAAACAGGACTTTTATCCAACCTTTAAAAATGTTGAGGGCATAAAACACGTGCAGGTCACTGCTTCCAAAGGTGGCGTGATCCGTACCGAAACAGATTTTGAAGGCGTGGTTGTAAAAGGCGTTGGTGAAGATTACGATTGGGAATATTTCAAGGATTATTTAACCGAAGGAAAATTGCCCGATTTTAAAGGTGATTTAAATGAAGACATCTTGATTTCAGAATATTTGGCGAATCGATTACATCTGAAATTAGGCGATAAAGTGACCACTTTTTTTCTGAACGACGAAGTTTCAAAAACGCCGCGGAGTCGTGGTTTCGATATAGTGGGAATTTATAACAGCGGTTTCCAACAGTTTGATGAACAATTTATAATTACAGACATCCGCCACATTCAGCGGTTGAACAAATGGGAAGAAGATCAAATTGGCGCATTTGAAGTTTTTGTAAATGATTTTGACCAAATAATCCCGATAGGAAGCGAAGTTTACAACGAAACGGGAAGCACTTTGGACACGCAGACCATCCGCCAGAAATATGCGTCCATTTTTGAATGGCTTGATCTTTTCGATTTCAATATTATAATGATTATTGGAATTATGATTTTAGTGGCGGGCATCAATATGATTACGGCGCTTTTGGTTTTGATTTTAGAAAGAACCCAAATGATAGGGATTTTGAAAGCCTTAGGTAGCAGCGATTGGAGCGTTCGGAAAGTCTTTTTGTATAACGCAATGTATTTGATTGGCGTCGGTCTTTTTTGGGGAAATGTGATTGGAATTGGTTTGTTGCTCATTCAGAAATACGGCAAGGTTTTCAAACTAAACCCAGATACGTATTACGTAAACGAAGCCCCGGTTTATTTGCATTGGGACTATATTTTAATATTGAACGCAGGTACTTTTCTACTTTGTCTTTTAATGCTTTTGATACCTTCTTTTATCATTTCAAAAATTTCTCCTGTGAAGGCGATTCGGTTTGAGTAATAAAATCAATTGGCACTCAATCACTTTTAAAATTTCTAATTCTATCTAACTTTAAATAAGCAACTAGCCTGTGGAAGAATCCATAGGTGGAATAGCTTTTTAATAGTATTGCTTAAACATATAAGAGAGTCAACTTTAATTCCTTTATAGTATATTTATAGTATGTATATAGTATATATATAGTGTATTTATAGCGTATTTAAAGTATATATTCTTTAACTTTTACTTATACTTATTATGCTATTTTCTTGTCAATCTTCTAATTCTCTATTTTTTGGCAAAAATCATTAAGCATTTCGATATTAATAGGTCTTAGGTAAGTAATGCATTTTGTTTTCATCTATTAATTGTACCTTTGACGCCTCAAAAAATATTATGGAATACGCAGAAAACATCTTAGGAACTATCGGCAACACCCCAATGGTAAAAATCAACAAAATAATTGGGGATATACCCGCTTTGGTGCTGGCCAAATACGAAACTTTCAACCCCGGAAACTCGGTTAAAGACCGCATGGCAGTTAAAATGATTGAAGATGCTGAAGCCGACGGAAGACTAAATCCTGGGGGAACAATAATAGAGGGAACTTCGGGAAATACTGGAATGGGCCTTGCACTTGCAGCAATTGTGAAGGGCTATAAAATGGTTTGCGTAATCAGCGATAAACAAAGCAAGGAAAAGATTGATATTCTAAAAGCCGTGGGAAGCAAAGTGATTGTGTGCCCAACAAATGTTTCACCCGAAGATCCACGCAGTTATTACTCTACTTCCAAAAGATTGGCGGAGGAAACGCCCAACAGTTGGTACGTAAATCAATACGATAATTTAAGCAATACAAAAGCACATTACGAAAGCACCGGTCCCGAAATCTGGAAACAAACCGATGGAAAAGTAACACATTTTGTGGTTGGCGTCGGAACCGGCGGGACGATAAGTGGCGTTGGAAAATATTTAAAGGAAAAAAACCCGAACGTGAAAATTTGGGGCGTGGATACCTACGGAAGTGTTTTTAAGAAATATCACGAAACGGGAGTTTTTGACGAAAACGAAATCTATCCCTACATCACCGAAGGAATTGGCGAAGATATTCTTCCAAAGAATGTGGATTTTAGCGTGATTGATGGCTTTGTAAAGGTAACCGATAAAGATGCGGCAATCTACACGCAGAAACTTGCAAAAATGGAAGGTTTCTTTTTGGGGAATTCAGCTGGAGCAGCCATTAAAGGCTTGCTTCAACTTAAAGATAAATTTACGAAAGATGATGTTGTGGTAGTTCTATTCCACGACCACGGTAGCCGTTATGTGGGTAAAATGTACAATGAGGAATGGATGCGCGAGCGCGGTTTTGTTGAGGATGAAGCTAAAAACGCTTCCGATTTAATTCAGGAACACGCAGACAAACCTTTGATTACCGTAAAAACCGAAGAGTTGGTCGGCCACGCCATAGAGCGGATGAAAAAGTATAATATTTCGCAAATCCCGGTGGAGGATACTTCAGGTTTTGTGGGCGCATTGGATGAAACCGATTTGCTCCGGAAATATTTGGAAGACAAAAATGTGGCGGTGCTGCCGATAAAAGAGGTAATGCACAAACCATTTCCTATTGTAAAGATAACGACGCCAATTGAAGAAATTTCAAAATTGATACATAAGGAAAACAATGCGGTGCTGGTAGATTTGGGAGAGGGAAAATATAATATAATAACGAAACACGATATAATTAGAGCTTTGTAGTTTCTGTTTTAAAAAATAAATAAAATCCCGTTCCACTTAAAATGGAACGGGATTTTTGTTAATTTTAGGCTATTATGAAAAACGAGGCCAAAAAGTTATTTCGATTTCTTCGCACTAAGCCAGTTCCTGCAAATACAAATGAAATATTGGCGTTGGAGCGTACCAAATTGGCCAATGAACGTACGTTACTTTCCTATATCCGTTCCTCGCTCTATCTTTTGCTTGGCGGAATTGGAATTTTACAATTAAAGGATTTTGAGAATATAAAATGGCTGGGCTACGTGGCACTCGCTGTATGTGTGGTTTTTTTAGCGGTCGGCATTTTTAGATATGTATTACTTTCGCGAAGACTTTACAAATGGAACCGTATTCTTTTTGTGGATACTATTTCAGAAAAAGTTCAAAAACAGTCTGATACACAGGAAAAATTGAAAAAAGAAGAAGTCGAGGCATAATATTTTTTACTATATTTACTTTACAATTTTAAGACTCCCCTTAAAACTTATTAGCAATGAAAGAGGATTTTCTGCACTACGTGTGGAAATTTCAGAAGTTTGATGTGGGCAGTTTTAAAACTTCAAATGGCGAAATTTTACACATAAAAAATAAAGGGGGCCATAATCTAAATGCCGGGCCGGATTTTTTTAATGCACAAATAGAATTGAATGGCCAACTTTGGGCCGGAAATATTGAAATCCATATTAAATCCTCAGATTGGTACGCCCATGGCCATGAAACCGATTCAGCTTATGATAACGTTATACTCCACGTTGTTTGGGAGCACGATGCCGAAATTTATAGAAACGATGGCTCTGTGGTTCCAACGTTTATTATAAAGGAACACGTCCCAAAAACTACACTAGGGCAATACAAACAACTTTTTTCCAAAGAAAACAAATGGATAAATTGTGAGAATGATTTTAATGAAACCGATGATTTCATCATTGAAAACTGGCTAGAGAGACTTTATCTTGAAAGGCTACAGAAAAAGGAAAAAATACTTTTAAAAGAACTGAAAGCTACCCAAAACCATTGGGAAAGTCTGCTTTTTAGAATGCTTTGCAAAAACTTCGGGTTGAAAGTGAACGGCGATTCCTTTTTCAGTATTGCAAAATCGATTGATTTTTCCGTTGTGAAAAAATGTAGTCATGAACGGCAAGATTTGGAAGCATTGTTAATAGGTCAGGCAGGATTGCTAGAAGGCGAAGCGGAAGACTGGTACTTTAAAACGTTGAAAACTCGTTATGAATATTTAAAGTATAAGTTTCAATTGAATAATGAAAATGTAGTCGTTCCGAAGTTTTTCAGGCTTCGTCCGCCAAACTTTCCCACGGTTCGTTTGGCGCAGTTTGCCATGCTTTATTTTGAGCAGCCCAAATTATTTTCAAAAGTAATTGCGGCAAGGCATGTACATGAATTTTATGAATTATTTAATGTAACCAGCAGTGAGTATTGGGACACGCATTACAATTTTGGCATAGGATCGTTACAGCGCAAAAAGCGCGTTTCAAAGAGCTTAATGGATCTTTTGATAATCAATACTGTAATTCCATTGAAGTTTTGTTATGGAATGCAAAACGGGAAGGATGTTTCTGAGGAAATATTGAGACTTGCAGTTTCTATTTCTTCTGAAGAAAACACCATTGTGAAAAAATTCAATTCCCTTAAAAACATTTCAACAAACGCTGGCCAAAGCCAAGCCCTATTGCACTTAAAAAGTGAATACTGCGAAAAAAATAAATGCCTGCACTGCGCTATTGGTAATGCTATAATCGGTTCGCAAGCAAAATCAAGAGGAAGTAGATTGGTTTGAAACTGACTTTTTNCYTTTCTTCTATTTAAAAATTTTGAGGGAAAAAGTGTAATTTGCAGCTATGTTACAAGCCGTTTATTCCTTACGTCATTACCTTGAAAAGAGAGGTTTTTATGTTTCCTCCCGTTTTGCGGATAGATTAGGCATGCGCGCCAAAAGTGTCCGCCTTTTTTTTATTTATGTTTCCTTTGCCACTCTGGGTGCGGGTTTTGCCATTTATCTTACAATGGCATTTTTATTGCGTTTGAAAGACTTAGTGAATACGAAACGAACCTCCGTCTTTGATCTATGAGGCAAATGTTTAATTCTAAAATAGCAGTTGCTCTTTTTTTGCTCTTGGTAGTATTTATGACAGGAGTTATTGGGTTTCGTTTTTTTTCAGACTATAGTTGGATAGATGCTTTCTACATGACTGTCATCACTATAACAACCGTTGGCTATGGAGAGGTAATGCCCTTAAGTCCGGGTGAAAAAGTTTTTGTTTCGCTTCTCATCATTTCCAGTATCTTTATCGTAGGGTATGCCATTTCGGTAATCACTGAATATATTTTAAGTAAGAACATAGGTATTTTAAGACAGAAAAAAGTGCAAAAAAAATTGGAATCCATGCATGGCCACATAATTGTATGCGGTTATGGCAGAAACGGAAAACAAGCGGTCCAAAAGCTTTTGGCCTATAAGCGTCCCTTTGTTATTATTGAAAAAGATGAAGAAGTTATAGATCGCTTTTCCGATGAAAAAAATCTATTTATTCTCGGTAATGCCATAGAAGACGATGTGTTGCTAAAAGCTGGAATAAAAAAAGCTTCCACCCTTATTTGYGCCACGCCAAATGATGCAGATAATTTATTTATAGTCCTTTCAGCGAGGCAGATGAATAAGAATCTTAAAATAATAAGCCGCGCCAGCGAAGAAACCAGTTATAAAAAACTGAAACTTGGCGGGGCAGACAATGTAATTATGCCCGATAAAATAGGTGGCGACCATATGGCATCGTTGGTCGTAGTGCCAGATCTTGTTGAATTTTTGGATAATCTCACTGTTTCAGGGCAACATGACAGTATTAATGTGGAACAAATACCATTTGAGAATATGTGTCCCGATGGCAAGGAGCAGGCTATTAAGGAATTGGATGTTCGCAAAAAAACAGGTTGCTCCATCATTGGTTACCGCTCGCCAACTGGAGAATACATTGTAAACCCAGAGCCTTCACTCGTGTTACAAAAAAGCTCAAAATTGATATTAATTGGGCGACCTGAGCAAATAGAAAACTTAAAAAGGGAATACGGCGTTTAAGAAAGCGTTAACAAATTTCCTTTTAATTTTTTGAAATTGTAGTTTTTTTTAAGCATCTTGCTCTGTTTTATTTCAAAAAACGTTTCATCTTAAAAATCCACTATGAAGAAATATCTTCTTTCGCTAATTACTTTTTTAATTCCAATTATCACTTTTGCGCAGGATACCACTGCTTCTGAGAAAGTTGATGAAATTTTCCRAAAATACACGGGTTGGTTTGTTGAAYTAATATTTTACGAAATACCATTTTCTGAGTCTTTTCAAATACCCTGGGTGTTAATAGTGTTAATTGGTGGCGCATTTTATTTTACCATCTATTTCAAGTTAATAAATTTTACGGGTTTCGGTACCGCTATTCGAGTAGTTCGCGGAAAATATGAAGACATAGAGAAGCACGGAGCTGATACACTCTACGGAGATGTTACGCCAAACGAACAGGAAAATTTAATAGAAACCATTCGCGATGACAGTGCAGATGGAGAGGTTTCACACTTTCAGGCCTTAACAGCAGCACTTTCCGCTACTGTTGGTTTAGGAAATATCGCTGGGGTTGCCGTAGCACTTTCCATCGGTGGGCCGGGAGCGACTTTTTGGATGATTGTTGCAGGTTTACTGGGAATGGCATCAAAATTCGCTGAATGTACACTGGGTGTAAAATTTCGGGATGTGGGACCTGACGGGACCGTTTACGGTGGGCCAATGTATTACCTTAAAAAAGGGCTTGGCCAGAAAGGAATGGGCGGACTCGGTAAAGTGCTCGCCATACTTTTCGCAATATTTGTAATTGGTGGTTCCTTTGGGGGCGGAAATATGTTCCAGGCAAACCAAGCAGCGGCACAATTTGTTCAACTTTTTGAATTGCAGGGAACCAATGCGGCAATATGGTTTGGGATTGCAATGGCAATTATAGTTGCCGTAGTAATTATTGGCGGTATCAAACGGATTGCAAAAGTTACCGAAAAGATAGTGCCGTTTATGGCGGGAATTTATGTTTTAGGTGCCCTCATTATTTTAGCTGCCAATTATCACCACATAGGCGATGCCTTTGCTTTGATTTTTGAAGGCGCTTTCAGCGGACTTGGAATTGCCGGTGGATTAGTAGGTGTAATGATTCAAGGAATTCGCCGGGGCGCATTTTCAAACGAAGCTGGGGTTGGTTCCGCAGCTATTGCACACTCCGCAGTGCGTACAAAATATCCTGCTTCCGAAGGGATTGTAGCGCTTTTGGAACCTTTTATCGATACAGTTGTTATTTGTACTATGACAGCTTTGGTAATTGTAATCACCAATTTCGACAATAATATTATTCAATACGGTGTAGAAGTTAAGGAAGGTGTTGAGCTAACCGCAACAGCTTTTGATAGTGTAATTCCGCATTTTTCGGTAGTGTTAACCGTTGCTGTTATTTTATTCGCTTTTTCTACCATGATTTCATGGTCTTACTACGGAATGCAGGGCTGGGTTTATCTTTTCGGAAGAGGTAAAGTTACCGAGCTTATTTATAAACTGTTATTTTGTATCTTTATATGGGTAGGATCGGTTATCAGCCTTGGGTCTGTAATCAACTTCTCAGACGCAATGATATTTGCAATGGTAGTTCCAAATATTATAGGGGTTATTCTGTTAACGCCTGTTGTTAGAAAAGAACTCAAGCGCTACATGACCGCCATCCGTACCAAACACGAGGCCATTGATGATGGGCTTGAAGATATGTCAAAGCATTTGTAAACAAACACATTTTTATATGGAGTTAAAATCCCACTTTACGTTCAGCAAACAGCAACGGAGTGGGATTTTGCTTTTATTGTTGCTTATTGTTACGCTATTGGGCATTTATTGGTTCGTGGATTTTTCAGAWKAARATMMAKWYSANATTWMWTCWNGYTGAANTTGTTWYMNTNMAAMAKYAMAWRRAWNCCMTNNGGCTTRYWKWNNTTSAMWWSNGARWWMMTWWAWAWKAKYYMWWMAATCCAAATTTTATAACTGATTATAAAGGTTATGTTTTAGGAATGTCCAATGAGGAAATTGACCTGTTGCTTCAGTATAGAAAAGAAGGAAAGTGGATTAATTCTGCAAAAGATTTTAAGRAGGTTACCGGTGTTTCCGATTCGTTGTTGAATGAATTGAGCCCTTATTTCAAATTTCCGGATTGGGTGACCAATCCAAAACCAAAAAACAATTTCAAAAATTATAAAAGCGAAAAAGGTTTTGCTGAAAAGCCCTACGAGCAAAAAATTGACTTAAATAAAGCTACAGAAGAACAGTTGCAGCAAGTAAGCGGCATAGGCGAAGCACTTAGCAAGCGGATAATTTCGTATCGTGAAAAATTGGGTGGATTTTCAAATGATATTCAGTTATACAATGTTTTCGGACTGGAACCTTCCGTGGTACAGCGCACACTCAATCTATTTACGGTAAAAACCCCTAAGGCTATTTCAAAGATTAATGTGAATACTGCTTCTGCTTCCGATATTTCGACAATTCCTGGCATCTCTTTTGAGATGGCCAAAAAAATCTGGGAATTTAGGCGGCTTCGCGAAAAACTAACCAGTATACAGGAACTGGACAAAATTGAGGGAATGACGGAAAGAAAGTTACAGCTAATTCATTTATATTTGTCCGTTGAGTAGATTTTCTAAATCGCCGAAAGGCTTACAAATATTAGTTTTAAGACCGCATGGATAAAATGTATTTTACAGAAGAACACGATTTTTTCAGAAAGAGTTTTCAAGATTTCCTTCAAAAGGAAGTAGTGCCACACATTGAAAAATGGGAAAAAACTGGGCATATTGAGCGCTTCATCTGGGAAAAATTTGGTGAGATGGGCTACTTTGGTATTTATCAGCCTGAAGAATATGGAGGTCTTGATTTAGACCTTTTTTATACCGTAATTTTTTTAGAAGAACTTCAAAAAATTAATAGTGGCGGTTTTGCGGCCGCAATGTGGGCACRTGCATATCTTGCCATGACACATTTGAAGGTAGAAGGCAATCATAAGCAAAAAGAAAAATACCTGGCTCCGAGTATTACGGGTGAAAAAATAGGCTGTCTTTGTATCACCGAACCTTTTGGTGGTAGCGATGTTTCCGGAATGCGAAGTACAGCGGTTAAACAAGGCGACCGTTATATTTTAAATGGTTCAAAGACATTTATAACGAACGGTGTTTACAGTGATTATTTGATAGTAGCGGCCAAAACAGCCCCCGAACTTGGCAATAAAGGCATTAGCATTTTTGTGGTGGATCGCGATGCAAAGGGTGTTTCCGCAACAAAGCTTGACAAATTAGGCTGGCGAGCCAGCGATACCGGCGAAATAGCTTTTGACAATGTTGAAATTCCCGCTAAAAATTTAATGGGCGAGGAGAATAAAGGATTTCCGTACATAATGCAGCACTTCGCACTGGAGCGTTTGATTATGGGCATCAATGCGCACGCACGAAGTGAGTTTGCTTTGGAATATACCATTCAATATATGAAAGATCGTTTTGCCTTTGGGAAAAGCATTTCGAAATTTCAAGCCTTGCGTCACCGAGTGGCACAGATTGCAAGTGAAATTGAGGTTAGCAAGACATTTAACTATGTTACCGCAAAACGTTTGAACGATGGTGAATATGTAGTAAAAGAAGCCACAATGAGCAAACTTATTTCTACCAAAGTAGCTGATGAGGTAATGACCGAATGCCTTCAGTTTTTGGGTGGTTACGGATATATGGAAGATTATCCTTTGGCGCGTTTGTTGCGCGATAGCAGACTAGGGCCCATCGGTGGCGGAACTTCAGAGATTCTTCGGGAAATCATTGCTAAAATGATTATTGAAGGGAAGGAATATAAGCCGGCGAAGTAAAATTATTTATTTTAAAAAATTATTTTGGAAATGAAGCATTTCACTATAAAGCATTTTTTCTTATTATTTATTTTCTTCATCGGTGCCACCACTTTCGCCCAAACAGAGCTAAAAGGAAAAGTTGCCGATTTCTTAACATTTCAGCCTATTGAAAGCGCCAGTGTTTATATTGAAAATACAACTATCGGTTCCATTACCAATGCCGATGGTAATTTCATATTAAAGGTGCCGCAACAACATCTTCAGGACACTCTTGTAATTTCTTCAATTGGTTATAAAAGTTTTAAGGTCGTTATTAGTGAATTTGAAAACGGTTCCGATATTTTCTTGGAAGAAGACGTGGCATCCCTCGATGAAGTAGTGATTGTTGCAGATCCGCGCCCCACAACCGGAAATGGTATTGTTGAGAAAGCCATTGAAAAACTCCCGAAAAACCTTCCCGAGCAGGCCTACCTTCAAAAGGGATTTCTTCGCCACAAAGAGCGCAATAAAAAGGAGTATAAATGGCTTATTGAAAGCGCCATTACAATCTACGATTCCAGTTATGCCTCCGGTGCTAAGGACAATCTGAAGATAAATGTGGACGAAACCCGAAAGAGCTATGACTTAAGGGACGTGGACAGTCTGTTTACCTACTCCGCCTATCTGAAAAGCATGAATTCCAAAGCTGGAAATCTAAATTCAGTGAAAACTTCATCAGTGGTTGAGGCCATAAAATGGAATGACAGCCGCGTAAATGGTTTGGAGAATCTTTTTAAAGGAAAGCTCAATTTGGTACGCAATTCAAATGTTACGGGTGCTTTGTTAGGAAAAAATATGTTGGAAAAGCATCAGTTTGCACTCGATACTATTCTTGTGGATAATGGAAGAAAACTCTATAAAATCAAAATTGAAAAAGGAGCCGATTTTGTGGGTCTCAACACACCTAATATTTATAACGAAGGCTTTGAGCCAAAAGGCTGGATTTACATTTATTATGATAATTACGCCATAAAAAAAGTGGAATATGAATTGTTCGCTGCGTCCGACGTTCAGAAAAAGCGAAGCAAGAGCCTTTTTGATACACAGACCATCCATAAACTAGTAATAACCTATAAAGATTACGAGGGAAAGATGTATCCGAACTACATTTATTACGAAACGCCCAAGCTCGTAAACACCGGCGACAGGTCTTCCGATAGGATAAAAACTGAAGCCGAACCGGGCTTTGACAAAGACGAGCAATACTATTATACGATTCAGGAAATTTTGTTTAGCGACATTATTCAAGATCCAGAATTAATAAATCAGGAATTACAGCAAAATAATTGGTCTGCAGATATTTTTTCGAGCAAGCCCTATAACGAATCGTTTTGGAAGAGCTACAACGTTTTATTGGAAAGCAAAGAAGAGGAGAAGCTAATCCAGGATTTAAGCAAGCGCGCCTCTTTATATAAAGAGTAATTTTTTCAAAAAAACTGAAAACTGAATACTGATAACTGAAAACTTTTTTCTACTTTTGCCGTCCTAAAGAAAGGAGGTGATGATACTATGTTAATTATACCAGTTAAAGACGGAGAAAATATCGACAGAGCGCTGAAGCGTTTCAAGCGTAAATTTGATCGTACCGGAACTATGCGTCAGCTACGTGCAAGACAACAGTTTACGAAGCCTTCTGTTAAGAAAAGAGCGCAGATTCAAAAAGCACAATACATTCAAAACCTAAGAGATCAGGAAGAGATTTAGTGTTTCTATTTTGAAAATTGAAGATATAAATCCGCTGGAATTTTTTCCAGCGGATTTTTTTTGTGAGTATAACTGCCAATAAAAATTWCACTATTTTTAACTCACAATTCACAACTTACAAATGCCCTTACAAGCCTTCAGTGATTATCTCCAACTCGAAAAAAAATATTCGCCACATACGATGACTGCGTATTTAAAGGATTTGGAAGATTTTCAAACTTTTGCCTCGCAAGAGTATCAATATGATGATATAGCAAGCGTGAATTACGCAATTATAAGGAGCTGGGTTGTTGCGCTTGTAGATTCAGGCATCTCTAACCGGACTGTAAACCGAAAGATTTCCTCTTTAAAAACCTACTATAAATTTCTACTGAAAACCGGCCAGATAGAAGTTAATCCCTTGGCCAAGCACAAAGCGTTGAAGACTTCAAAAAAAGTACAAGTTCCTTTTTCCGAAAGTGAAATTGAAAGCGTAATGAAACTACTTGGTTCTGAAAATAGCTTTGAGGGAATGCGCGACCGTTTAATAATAGAGCTTTTTTATGCTACGGGCATACGCAGGGCAGAATTGATCCGCATAAAACTGAGCGATATTTCTTTTGCGCAAAAAACCCTAAAGGTTTTAGGCAAAAGAAATAAGGAACGCATTATTCCGCTTTTGCCTGCAGTGTTAAAAACTATTGAAGAATATTTGCCGTTTCGTCATGAGCTTGAAAATGTAAAGGACGATCACTTATTGTTTCTTACCCCAAAAGGGGTTAAAATTTATGAAACTCTTGTCTATCGGATTATAAATTCTTACTTTAGTAAAGCTTCCGAAAAAGTAAAGAAAAGTCCGCATATTTTGAGGCATTCTTTTGCAACACATCTTTTGAACGAAGGCGCTGACATTAATGCGGTAAAAGAATTGCTGGGCCACTCCAGCCTTGCTTCAACCCAGGTTTATACACAAAACAGTATAGCGAAACTGAAGGAGGTCTATAAAAACTCCCACCCGCGTAATTAAAAAACCAAATAGGCTTATGGCATAAAAATACATAGTATATTAACTTTTAAAATAATATAATATGAGAGTGAACGTGCAAACACCCAACTTTGCTGCCAAAGATGAATTATTGGTATTTGTTGAAAAGAAACTAAACAAGCTGGAGCATTTTTATGATAAAATTGTTTTTGCAGATGTGTTTTTGAAAGTCCAGAAAACAAGTGAGAAAGAAAATAAAATTGTCGAAGTGCTATTAAGTATTCCTGGAGATGATGTAATGGTAAAAAAAGAAGCCAAAAGCTTTGAAGAGGCTACAGATGAAGTTGTAAAGACTTTGGAGCGGCAGCTTAAAAAAAGAAAACAAAAACAAAAAGCATATTTGTAATATAATTTTTTAGAAAAAGTTTTGTAGAAAAAATAATTTCTCTACATTTGCAGTCCGTTAGAAATAGCGGACTTTTTTATGGCTAAAAAATAGTCTTAAAAAGAGGTCAAAAAGCCGATGTAGCTCAGCTGGCTAGAGCAGCTGATTTGTAATCAGCAGGTCGTGGGTTCGAGTCCCTCTATCGGCTCTTTAAAAAGGAAACGTTCCTATAATTATTTAACGTATCGGGGAGATACTCAAGCGGCCAACGAGGACAGACTGTAAATCTGTTGGTTTTCACCTTCGCAGGTTCGAATCCTGCTCTCCCCACACTTTTTAGCGGAAGCGTGAATTGAAATATTGAAAACCAAGATTCTGAAATGTAGGATCAAAAAAATGCGGGAGTAGCTCAGTTGGTAGAGCGTCAGCCTTCCAAGCTGAATGTCGCCGGTTCGAACCCGGTCTCCCGCTCAATATGAGTTACAAGTTGTAAAGTTGCAAGTTACAGGTTGGAGTAACCTGAAACTCGAAACCGGAAACCTGAAACCAAAAACGCCGGTGTAGCTCAGGGGTAGAGCGTTTCCTTGGTAAGGAAGAGGTCATGGGTTCAATTCCCATCATTGGCTCAGATTTAAAATACAATAGATCACTAATATATAACTAAGATTAAAATTAATACAAAATGGCAAAAGAAACATTCGATCGGTCAAAACCACACTTAAATGTTGGTACAATTGGACACGTAGATCACGGTAAAACAACGTTAACCGCAGCTATTACCAAAGTGATGGCTGATGCTGGTTTTTCGGAAGCCAGATCATTCGACCAAATTGATAACGCTCCAGAGGAAAAAGAGAGAGGTATAACAATCAACTCTTCACACGTAGAGTACCAAACAGCAAACCGCCACTATGCGCACGTTGACTGTCCTGGTCACGCGGATTACGTTAAGAACATGGTAACTGGTGCTGCTCAAATGGACGGTGCTATATTAGTTGTAGCTGCTACAGACGGACCAATGCCGCAGACTCGTGAGCACATCCTTCTTGGTCGCCAGGTAGGTATCCCACGTATCGTTGTATTCATGAACAAAGTGGATATGGTTGATGATGAAGAATTACTTGAGCTAGTTGAAATGGAAATCCGTGACCTTCTTAACTTTTACGAGTATGATGGTGATAACGGACCTGTAATTGCTGGTTCTGCACTTGGTGCACTTAACGGTGAGCAAAAGTGGGTTGATACAGTAATGCAGTTGATGGAAGCAGTTGACAATTGGATTGAACTTCCAACTCGTGATGTTGATAAGCCTTTCCTAATGCCTATTGAAGATGTATTCTCTATTACTGGTCGTGGTACCGTTGCAACAGGGCGTATTGAAACTGGTGTTGCTAACACAGGTGATGTTGTTGACATTATCGGTATGGGTGCTGAAAAATTAACTTCTACAATTACTGGGGTTGAAATGTTCCGTAAGATTCTTGATAGAGGTGAAGCTGGTGATAACGTAGGTATCCTTTTAAGAGGTATTGAAAAGAACGATATCCGTCGTGGTATGGTTATCTGTAAAAAAGGATCTGTAACGCCACACGCTAAATTCAAAGCTGAGGTTTATATCCTTAAAAAAGAAGAAGGTGGACGTCACACTCCATTCCACAACAACTACCGTCCACAGTTCTACGTTCGTACAACTGACGTAACTGGAACAATTATGCTTCCTGACGGTGTTGAAATGGTTATGCCTGGTGATAACTTAACTATCCATGTTGAGTTACTTCAGCCTATCGCAATGAACGTTGGTCTTCGTTTCGCTATCCGTGAAGGTGGACGTACCGTTGGTGCAGGTCAGGTAACTGAAATTTTAGACTAATTTCTATATAATTAAAAGCGCTGGGTGTCCCGAATTAACGTCGGGATACCTTGGCTTTTATAGCGGGTTTAGCAGTATGCCAATAAAATGGAAGCTAATCCTAAGAAACGGGTTTAGCTCAGTTGGTAGAGCACTGGTCTCCAAAACCAGGTGTCGGGAGTTCGAGCCTCTCAACCCGTGCTAAAGATGATAAATAGTTAAGCATCTTGAAAAAATTTTAAACTGCGACAAAATGGTAAACTATATTACAGAATCGTATAAAGAACTTAAAAACCACGTTACCTGGCCTACCTGGGCTGAAGCACAAAAACTAACTGTTATTGTGGCAGTGTTTTCTGTTTTGTTAGCCTTGGCAGTTTGGGGGNTAGATACCGTTTTCAGCAAGGTCGTGGGTTTATATTTTGATTGGATCAAGTCCTAAGCAATGACCGAAACAACAAGTACAAAAAAGTGGTATGTAGTCCGTTCAGTTAGTGGACAGGAAAACAAGATCAAATCGTATATCGAAACTGAGATAAAACGATTGGAGCTTGAGGATTATATTGATCAGGTACTCGTGCCCACTGAAAAAGTAATTCAGATTCGTAACGGAAAAAAAGTAAACAAAGAACGTGTTTACTTTCCCGGTTATATAATGATACAAGCAAATCTGGGTGGAGAAATTCCACACATTATAAAATCAATAAACGGAGTAATCGGTTTTTTGGGTGAAACCAAAGGTGGTGATCCCGTGCCGCTTAGACAGTCTGAGGTAAACAGAATGCTTGGAAAGGTTGATGAGCTTTCTGTGAAAGACGACAGTGTGAACATCCCTTACACTATAGGCGAAACTGTAAAAGTAATAGACGGACCGTTCAACGGATTTAACGGAACCGTAGAAAAGATAAATGAAGAAAAACGCAAGCTTGAAGTAATGGTGAAAATTTTCGGAAGAAAAACACCTTTGGAATTGAGCTATATGCAAGTTGAAAAAGTTTAATTGTTACGCTTAATAGGTTTTTTCAGAGGCTTCCACTTTTRAAGGACCACATTTAAAAATTAGAAATGGCAAAAGAAGTTAGTAAAGTAGTTAAGTTGCAAGTTCGTGGAGGTGCTGCTAACCCATCACCACCAGTTGGACCTGCCCTTGGTGCTGCCGGTGTTAACATCATGGAGTTCTGTAAGCAATTCAATGCAAGAACCCAAGATAAGCAGGGAAAAGTATTGCCAGTAGCGATCACGGTTTACAAAGACAAATCATTTGATTTTGTTATTAAAACCCCACCCGCTGCCGTACAAATACTTGAAGCTGCTAAGGCAAAAAAGGGCTCCGGTGAACCACACGCAAAAAAAGTAGCCACAATCTCTTGGGACCAAATCAAAACGATCGCGGAAGACAAAATGCCCGATCTTAATGCATTTACCGTTGAGTCTGCCATGAAAATGGTGGCTGGTACTGCACGTTCCATGGGAATTAAAGTAAAAGGTGACGCACCTTTTTAATCTGAAAAAAGAATCTATAAAATGGCACGATTAACTAAAAAGCAAAAGGAAGCCGCTTCAAAAATAGAGCCTAACAAGGTCTATTCAGTAGCCGAAGCTTCTGCTTTAATAAAAGAAATCACCAGCGTAAAGTTTGATGCTTCCGTTGACCTTGCAGTTCGTCTTAACGTGGATCCACGTAAAGCGAACCAAATGGTTAGGGGCGTTGTTACCCTTCCACACGGAACAGGTAAAGACGTTAAAGTGTTAGCATTGGTAACTCCAGATAAGGAGGCCGAGGCTAAAGAAGCAGGAGCAGACTACGTAGGTCTAGATGAGTACCTCGACAAAATTAAAGGAGGATGGACAGATGTTGACGTAATTGTAACTATGCCAAGCGTTATGGGTAAATTAGGTCCTTTAGGACGCGTATTAGGTCCTCGTGGCCTTATGCCAAACCCAAAAACAGGTACAGTAACAATGGACGTTGCTAAAGCAGTTTCTGATGTAAAAGCTGGTAAGATCGATTTTAAGGTTGACAAAACCGGTATTGTACACGCAGCAATCGGAAAAGCATCTTTTGATGCCGAAAAAATTGCAGGAAATGCAAGAGAATTATTAACAACTCTCGTTAAGCTAAAACCTCAAGCGGCAAAAGGTGTTTACATAAAGAGTATCTATATGTCTAGCACAATGAGCCCAGGTGTTGAAATCGACACTAAAAGGTTTACTGAGCAGTAAAAACTGGAAATTATGACAAGAGAAGAAAAATCACAAGTAATTGAAACGTTGACTGCGCAGTTGTCTGATAATGCCAATATCTATTTGGCAGATATTTCAGGACTAGACGCAGGGAATACTTCCAACCTTCGTAGGGCTTGCTTCAAAGCGGGTGTTCAGTTGGCAGTTGTTAAGAACACATTGCTTAAAAAAGCAATGGAAAGTTCCGATAAAGATTTTGGTGAGCTAACAAATATCCTGAAAGGAAACACATCTTTGATGATTTCTGAAACAGGAAATGCTCCAGCTAAAGTAATTAAGGAATTCAGAAAAAAATCTGATAAGCCTCTTTTAAAGGGAGCCTACATCCAAGAGTCAATTTACGTTGGCGATAACCAATTGGATAGTCTGGTTGAGCTTAAATCAAAAGACGAGCTTATTGGAGAAATTATCGGGTTGCTACAATCCCCTGCCAAAAACGTTATCTCAGCTCTTAAGAGTGGTGGTAGCACAATTGCAGGACTTGTTAAAACCTTATCCGAGAGAGAAGGATAAAATTTCATTTAGCACTAATTAATTTATATAAACACAATTTTTTTTAAAAACGATAGAAATGGCAGATTTGAAAGATTTCGCAGAACAATTGGTTAACCTAACAGTAAAAGAAGTTAATGAGTTAGCTACAATATTAAAAGACGAGTATGGCATCGAGCCTGCTGCTGCAGCTGTTGCTGTTGCTGCTGGTGGTGCTGCTGCTGGTGGAGAAGCCGCTGAAGAGCAATCAGAATTCACAGTAATGTTGAAGGCTGCTGGCGCATCTAAACTTGCAGTTGTAAAACTAGTTAAGGAATTAACTGGCGCTGGTCTTAAAGAAGCAAAAGAATTAGTTGATAATGCTCCATCTCCTATTAAAGAAGGTGTAGCTAAAGATGAAGCTGAAGCTTTAAAAGCTCAATTAGAAGAAGCTGGAGCAGAGGTTGAGCTTAAGTAAGCTCCCTACGTTCCAAACCTTAAGGTTTAGGTCTTCCCGATAGTTCGGGAAAGACCTAAACCATTTTGCGTATATAATGGTGAATGCCTTTTTATACGATTATTTCATTTTTATTTTAATTAAAATTCCGTCCATAGATGTCAGCAACGCAAACTGAAAGATTGAATTTTTCCTCTGTAAAAAATAAGCCGGAATATCCCGACTTTTTGGACATTCAGATTAAATCCTTTCAGGATTTTTTCCAGTTGGAAACCAAATCAGAAGAAAGAGGCCAAGAAGGATTGTACAAAACCTTTTTGGAAAATTTCCCGATTACCGATACCCGAAACCAATTCGTTTTAGAGTTTTTGGACTATTTCGTAGATCCGCCAAGATATTCCATACAGGAGTGTATTGAACGTGGTCTTACCTATAGCGTGCCTTTAAAAGCACGTTTAAAACTGTACTGTACGGACGCCGAGCACGAAGATTTTGAAACCATCGTGCAAGATGTTTACTTAGGTACAATCCCGTACATGACCCCTAGCGGAACTTTCTGCATCAACGGGGCCGAGCGTGTAGTTGTTTCGCAACTTCACCGTTCGCCAGGGGTGTTCTTTGGCCAGTCGTTCCACGCTAATGGAACCAAACTTTACTCTGCCCGTGTAATCCCTTTTAAAGGTTCGTGGATTGAGTTTGCCACAGATATCAACAGCGTAATGTACGCGTACATTGACCGTAAGAAAAAGTTACCTGTAACTACACTTTTCCGTGCCATTGGTTTTGAAAGGGATAAGGATATTCTTGAAATTTTTGATCTTGCGGAAGAAGTAAAAGCTTCAAAAACAGGACTTAAAAAATATATTGGTCGTAAGCTAGCCGCCCGTGTGCTAAAAACTTGGCATGAGGATTTCGTAGATGAAGATACTGGCGAGGTTGTTTCCATAGAACGTAACGAGATTATTTTAGACCGTGATACTGTTCTTGAAAAAGAACATATTGACGAAGTAATTGATTCTGGTTCTAAGACTATATTATTGCATAAAGAGGATAATCTTCAGGCAGATTACGCAATTATCCATAACACTTTGCAAAAGGATCCTACCAACTCAGAAAAAGAAGCGGTAGAACATATTTATAGACAGCTTCGTAACGCTGAACCGCCCGATGAGGAAACAGCTCGTGGCATCATCCACAAACTTTTCTTCAGTGACCAGAGATATAATCTTGGTGAAGTAGGTCGTTACAGAATGAATAAAAAACTTGGTCTTGATATCGCAATKGATAAGCAAGTGCTTACCAAAGAAGATATCATTACCATTGTTAAATACTTGATCGAGCTTATCAACTCCAAAGCTGAGATTGATGATATTGACCACCTTAGTAATCGTCGTGTACGTACTGTAGGGGAGCAATTATCACAACAGTTTGGTGTTGGTCTTGCCCGTATGGCGCGTACCATACGTGAGCGTATGAACGTTCGTGACAACGAGGTGTTTACMCCKATYGATTTGATYAAYGCGAARACAYTKTCRTCMGTRATCAAYTCMTTCTTYGGKACCAACCAGYTKTCSCARTTYATGGACCARACYAACCCRTTGGCAGAGATTACGCACAAGCGTCGTCTTTCAGCACTTGGGCCAGGTGGTCTATCCCGTGAAAGGGCAGGTTTCGAGGTTCGTGACGTTCATTATACACACTACGGAAGGCTGTGCCCGATTGAAACCCCGGAAGGACCAAACATTGGTCTTATTTCTTCACTTGCGGTTTATGCCAAAGTGAACAACCTTGGTTTCATCGAAACTCCATATCGTAAAGTAACGGATGGAAAAATTGACTTGAAGCACGAACCCGTTTATCTTTCTGCTGAAGAAGAGGAAGAAAAACATATTGCACAAGCCAATATACCATTAACAGATAAGGGTGAAATTGATACAGATAAGGTAATTGCACGTATGGAAGGTGACTTCCCACTTGTGGAACCAACAGTAGTAAATTACGCCGATGTTGCGCCAAACCAGATTGCATCTATTTCTGCATCGTTGATTCCTTTCTTGGAACACGATGATGCAAACCGTGCACTGATGGGGTCAAACATGATGCGCCAGGCGGTACCTTTGTTGATTGCAGATTCACCAATCGTTGGAACAGGTCTTGAGAGACAAGTTGCCTCCGATAGCCGTGTATTGATAAATGCTGAAGGAGATGGTGTGGTTGAATACGTTGATGCAAATGAAATTACCATTAAATACGACCGTACCGAGGAAGAGCGTATGGTAAGTTTTGATAGCGATTCAAAAACATATCAATTAATTAAATTTAGAAAAACAAACCAAAGTACTTCCATTAACTTGAAGCCTATTGTTCGCAAAGGTGATAGAGTGAAAAAAGGACAGGTACTTTGCCAAGGTTATGCTACCGAAAAAGGAGAACTTGCACTGGGACGAAACATGAAAGTTGCTTTCATGCCTTGGAAAGGTTACAATTTTGAGGATGCAATCGTTATTTCTGAAAAAGTGGTTCGTGAAGATATTTTCACTTCTATCCATATAGATGAATATTCTTTGGAGGTTCGAGATACCAAACTTGGTAACGAGGAATTGACAAATGATATTCCCAATGTATCGGAAGAAGCCACAAAAGATTTGGATGAATTCGGTATGATCCGAATTGGAGCCGAGGTAAAACCTGGTGATATCCTTATCGGAAAAATTACTCCTAAAGGAGAAAGCGATCCAACTCCAGAAGAAAAACTGCTTCGTGCCATTTTTGGCGATAAAGCAGGTGATGTCAAGGATGCTTCGCTTAAAGCTTCACCGTCTTTGAATGGCGTGGTAATAGACAAGAAATTGTTTGCCCGTGCTGTAAAAGATAAACGTAAGCGAGCGAAAGACAAAGAAGATATCGCTGAACTTGAGGCAAAATACGAAGCAAAATTTGTTGCGCTTCAAGATGTATTGGTTGAAAAACTTTTCGCCATTGTAGGTGGAAAAACTGCCCAAGGTGTAAACAATGACCTTGGCGAAGTAGTATTCCCAAAAGGTAAAAAGTTCACATTAAAAATGCTTCATGCCGTTGACGATTACACCCACTTAACTGGTGGTACTTGGACGACCGATGATGAAACCAACGTGTTGGTGGCAGATTTGATGCACAACTATAAAATTAAAGAAAACGACCTTCAAGGTAACTTGCGTCGTGAGAAGTTTACAATCTCTGTGGGAGATGAGCTTCCTTCCGGAATTTTGAAACTTGCAAAAGTTTACATCGCTAAAAAGCGTAAACTGAAAGTAGGGGACAAGATGGCGGGACGTCACGGAAACAAAGGTATAGTTGCACGTATTGTACGTGAAGAAGATATGCCTTTCCTTGAAGACGGAACTCCAGTTGATATCGTGTTGAACCCACTTGGGGTACCATCGCGTATGAACATTGGGCAGATTTATGAAACGGTTCTTGGATGGGCTGGACAAAAATTAGGTCGCAAATATGCAACCCCAATTTTTGACGGTGCAACAATTGACCAGATCAATGAATTGACTGATGAAGCTGGAATTCCAAGATTTGGACACACCTATCTATTTGATGGTGGAACCGGAAAGCGTTTTGATCAACCTGCAACCGTAGGTATAATCTATATGCTGAAACTGGGCCACATGGTAGATGATAAAATGCACGCGCGTTCCATCGGTCCATACTCACTTATTACGCAGCAACCGCTTGGTGGTAAAGCACAATTTGGTGGTCAGCGTTTTGGAGAGATGGAGGTTTGGGCACTCGAGGCATACGGTGCATCCAGCACGCTTAGAGAAATATTGACTGTTAAATCTGATGATGTTATCGGGCGGGCGAAAACCTACGAAGCAATCGTAAAAGGTGAAACCATGCCTGAACCAGGATTACCGGAATCTTTCAACGTACTTATGCACGAGCTGAAAGGATTGGGTCTTGACATTAGATTAGAAGAATAAAGAATCCCCTCGCTTCAGCGAGGGAATCTCTCGATTCTTTCAGAAATCATTTGAAATGGTTTCAAAACAACAACAAAGTTTATTTTTAAATCATGATGAACAGAAATAAAGAAAACACAGTACAGAAATTCGACAAGATTTCTATTGGTTTGGCTTCTCCTGAATCCATTTTGGCGGAATCACGTGGTGAAGTATTAAAGCCCGAAACAATCAACTACCGTACGCACAAACCAGAGCGTGACGGACTTTTCTGTGAGCGCATTTTCGGTCCGGTAAAGGATTACGAATGTGCCTGTGGTAAATATAAAAGAATTCGCTACAAAGGTATTGTTTGTGACCGTTGTGGTGTGGAAGTAACAGAGAAGAAAGTACGTCGTGACCGTGTGGGGCATATTAATTTGGTAGTTCCTGTGGCGCATATTTGGTACTTCCGTAGCCTTCCAAATAAAATTGGTTACCTTCTTGGGTTGCCTTCCAAGAAATTGGATATGATTATTTACTACGAACGTTACGTAGTAATTCAGCCAGGTATTGCAAAATACGAAGGTGGAGAGAATGTAAAGAAAATGGATTTCCTTACAGAAGAGGAATATCTTGCAATTTTAGATTCACTTCCACAGGAAAACCAATATTTGGAAGAAAGCGATCCAAATAAATTTATTGCGAAAATGGGAGCAGAGTGCTTGATCGATCTTTTACAAAGAATCGATTTGAACACACTTTCGTACAACCTTCGCCATAAAGCAAACAACGAAACTTCAAAACAACGTAAAACCGAAGCGCTAAAACGTCTTCAAGTTGTTGAAGCACTGCGTGATGCAAACAAAAACCGCGAGAACAAGGCCGAATGGATGATTATGAAAGTAATCCCCGTAATTCCGCCAGAATTACGTCCGTTGGTTCCGCTTGATGGTGGTCGTTTCGCAACATCGGATTTGAATGATCTTTACCGTCGTGTAATCATCCGTAACAACCGTTTGAAGCGATTGATGGAGATAAAAGCTCCAGAAGTAATCCTTCGTAACGAAAAACGTATGCTTCAGGAATCGGTAGATTCATTGTTTGACAATACGCGTAAATCTTCAGCAGTAAAAACAGACAGCAACCGTCCTTTGAAATCGCTTTCAGATTCATTGAAAGGAAAACAAGGTCGTTTCCGTCAAAACTTGCTTGGTAAGCGTGTTGATTATTCGGCACGTTCGGTAATCGTCGTTGGACCGGAATTGAAATTGTTCGAATGCGGTCTTCCAAAAGATATGGCTGCCGAGCTTTACAAACCTTTCGTAATCCGTAAATTGATTGAAAGAGGAATTGTAAAAACAGTAAAATCTGCAAAGAAAATTATAGATAAAAAAGAGCCGGTAGTTTGGGACATTCTTGAAAATGTTTTGAAAGGACACCCAGTACTGCTAAACCGTGCTCCAACGCTTCACCGTTTGGGAATCCAAGCGTTCCAGCCTAAATTGATTGAAGGTAAGGCAATCCAGCTGCACCCATTGGTATGTACCGCATTCAACGCGGATTTCGATGGTGACCAGATGGCGGTTCACCTTCCACTTGGGCCTGAGGCTATTTTGGAAGCACAGTTGTTGATGCTCGCTTCACATAACATTTTGAACCCTGCAAACGGATCTCCGGTTGCGGTTCCTTCGCAGGATATGGTTTTGGGTCTTTATTATATGACCAAACTGAAAAAAACCATGGGCGATGTTGTGGTTAAAGGAGAAGGACTCACGTTTTATTCAGCCGAAGAAGCTATCATTGCCTATAATGAAGGGCAAGTAGATTTGAACGCCGAAATAAAAATACGTACCAAGGATTTTAATGAAAATGGTGAATTGGTAAAACAAATCATCACCACAACTTTGGGAAGAGTAATCTTCAACGAGCAAGTTCCCGAAGAAGCTGGTTTCATCAATGAGGTATTGACCAAAAAATCACTTCGTGATATTATCGGAAGAATTTTGAAAGTTACTTCAGTTCCTGTTACTTCAGCTTTCCTTGATGAAATTAAAACCCTTGGATATAAATTCGCCTTTGAGGGTGGATTGTCTTTCAGCTTGGGTGATATTATTATCCCTGCTGAAAAACAAAGCATGATCGATAGCGCCAACGAACAAGTAGATGGCATTATCAACAGCTACAACATGGGTCTAATTACCAACAACGAACGTTACAACCAAGTAATTGATATTTGGACTGCGACCAATGCTGAACTTACCGAGCTTTCTATGAAGCGTATTCGCGAAGATCAGCAAGGTTTCAACTCTGTATATATGATGCTTGACTCTGGTGCGAGGGGTTCTAAGGAACAAATCCGTCAGTTAACAGGTATGCGTGGATTGATGGCAAAACCTAAAAAATCGAACTCCGGAGGTGGCGAAATTATCGAGAACCCGATTCTTTCCAACTTTAAGGAAGGACTTTCAATTCTTGAGTACTTTATTTCTACCCACGGTGCGCGTAAAGGTCTTGCGGATACCGCTCTTAAAACAGCGGATGCAGGTTACCTAACCCGTCGTTTGGTGGATGTTTCACAGGATGTTATCATCAATATTGAAGATTGTGGCACCCTTCGTGGAATTGAGGTTTCACCTTTAAAGAAAAACGAAGAAGTTGTAGAAACTTTGGGCGATAGAATTGTTGGGCGTACCGCGCTTAACGATATCGTAAATCCATTGACCAAGGAATTGTTGGTTGCCTCCGGCGATCATATTTCTGAAGAAATTGCAGAGGCCATTGAAAAGTCTCCATTGGAAAGCGTGGAAGTTCGTTCCGCCCTAACCTGTGAGGCAAAACAAGGAATCTGTAGTCAGTGCTACGGTCGTAACCTTGCTACCAATAAAATGGTTCAGCGTGGTGAAGCAGTAGGTGTTGTGGCCGCACAATCCATCGGGGAGCCCGGTACACAGCTTACGCTACGTACCTTCCACGTGGGTGGTATTGCGGGTAACATTTCCGAAGAAAATAAATTGGTCGTTAGATTTGACGGAAAAGCTGAGATCGAAGATCTTAAAACCGTTAAAGGTGAAGACAACCAAGGAAAAACGGTAGATATCGTTATTTCCCGTACTTCTGAAATTAAACTTGTTGACAAGAAAACAGGAATTACACTCAGCACCAACAACATTCCTTACGGTTCCACACTGTATGTGAAAGATGGCGATAGCCTAAATGCCGGTGATGTTGTGTGTTCTTGGGATCCATATAACGGTGTAATTATTTCGGAATTTGCTGGAAAAATTAAATACGAAAACATCGTTCAAGGGTTGACCTATCAGGTTGAAATCGATGAACAAACCGGTTTCCAGGAAAAGGTAATTACAGAATCGAGAGATAAAAAGCGTATTCCAACCCTTCAAATTTTAGGGAAGAAAGACGAAGTTATCCGTAGCTATAACTTGCCAGTTGGCGCCCACTTGATGGTGGACGATGGCGACAAGATTAAAATTGGTAAAGTACTGGTGAAAATTCCACGTAAGTCTGCGAAAGCGGGTGATATTACTGGAGGTCTTCCACGTGTTACCGAACTTTTTGAAGCGCGTAATCCTTCCAACCCAGCGGTTGTTAGCGAGATTGACGGGGTAGTTTCCTTCGGAAAAATTAAGCGTGGTAACCGCGAGATTATCGTCGAGTCCAAATTGGGGGAACTGAAAAAGTATTTGGTGAAACTTTCAAATCAAATTCTTGTTCAGGAAAACGATTACGTTCGTGCAGGTATGCCACTTTCCGATGGTTCCATTACGCCAGAAGATATCCTTCGCATTAAAGGCCCTTCAGCAGTACAACAATATCTTGTGAACGAAGTTCAGGAGGTTTACCGTCTGCAAGGGGTGAAAATTAATGACAAGCACTTCGAGGTGGTTGTTCGCCAAATGATGCGTAAGGTACAGATCCAGGATCCGGGAGATACAACTTTCCTTGAAGATCAATTGGCTCATAAAGATGATTTCATTGAAGAAAACGATAAGATTTTTGGAATGAAGGTGGTAACAAACGCCGGTGATTCCGAAAACTTGAAGGAAGGACAAATCCTTACTTCACGTGAACTTCGCGATGAAAACTCTTTATTGAGAAGAAATGATAAAGTCTTAGCGGAAGCGCGCGATGCGGTTCCTGCAACAGCAACTCCGGTACTTCAAGGTATTACTAGAGCGTCGTTACAGACCAAGTCGTTCATCTCTGCGGCTTCCTTCCAGGAAACAACCAAAGTACTTAACGAAGCGGCAGTAGCCGGTAAAGTTGATACGTTGGAAGGCTTGAAAGAGAACGTAATTGTAGGACATAAAATACCAGCCGGAACCGGTATGCGTAGATATGATACTATAATTGTAGGCTCGAAACAAGAGCTCGAGGAAATGAACCGCGTAAAGCAAGAAGTAAATTATAATTAATACTGAAAAAGGTGCGTTTTCCAAAACGCACCTTTTCTTTTTATAAAGAATAAATGGCAGATCAAAAGAAAGAACAGACCAAACAAGGACAGATAAATATAGAACTGGATGAAAGCGTCGCACAGGGAATTTATAGTAATCTGGCCATTATCAATCATTCCGTTTCTGAATTTGTGGTTGATTTTGTAACCATAATGCCGGGAATTCCAAAGAGCAAAGTGAAGTCGAGAATTATCTTGACGCCACAACACGCAAAAAGATTTCTAAAAGCATTGAACGACAATGTAAAGAGATTTGAAAATGCCCACGGCGAAATAAAGGATTACGAGCAACCGCCGCTTCCTTTAAACTTCGGCCCAACCGGCGAAGCATAATAAAAAATCCAGCTTTTTRARYTKKMTTTTTWWMTTTAGTTATAAGTTATGAGTTTTTTGCCTAAAGCCTAAAGCCTAAAGCCTAAAGCCTGAAGCCTAAAGCGTTTTTATCTTGTCTTTTCAAATTCACTCACAAAATGCAACTTCACATTTGGATATTTTGATTGCGTCATTTGCAGTGTGAATGCCGAATCTGCAAAAAACACCAATTGGCCTCTTTTATCTTTCGCCAAAAACTTTGCTTTTACTCTTTTAAAATCGGCAAATTCCTCGCTTTTCGGGTCCTTCGGATCCACCCAGCAGGCTTTGTGCACATTCAGATTTTCATAGCTGCATTTCGCGCCGTATTCGTGTTCTAACCTATATTGTATTACTTCAAACTGAAGCGCGCCAACGGTTCCAATTACTTTTCTGTTATTCAATTCCAAAATGAAAAGCTGTGCAACACCTTCATCCATCAATTGATCGATACCTTTTTCGAGCTGTTTGCTCTTCATTGGGTCGGCATTGTTGATATATTTAAAGTGCTCTGGAGAAAAGCTGGGAATGCCTTTATATCTCATTTCCTCGCCTTCAGTCAGCGTATCGCCAATCTTAAAGTTTCCCGTATCGTGTAGTCCTACAATATCGCCGGGAAATGAAGTATCTACAATCTGTTTCTTTTCAGCAAAGAAAGCGTTGGGGCTGCTGAACTTTAATTTTTTACCGTTGCGAACGTGCAGATATGGAGAGTTTCTTTCAAAAGTTCCCGAAACGATTTTTACGAATGCCAAGCGGTCGCGATGTTTGGGATCCATATTTGCGTGGATTTTAAAGACAAATCCCGAAAATTCTTTTTCATCGGGTTTTACTAAGCGTGTATCACTTTCCTTTGGGCGTGGGGTAGGAGCTATTTCAACGAAACAATCCAATAGCTCACGAACACCAAAATTATTCAAAGCGGAACCGAAAAATACGGGCTGTAAGTTTCCTTCCAAATATTCCTCGCGATCAAAATCGGGATACACTTCATAAACCAATTCCAGTTCCTCTCGAAGCGTCTTTGAAGCTTTTTCGCCAATTAACTTTTCCAGTTCGGGGCTGCTTACATCTTCAATTTCAATAGTTTCTTCAATATTTTTTCGGCTGTCACCGCTGAAAAGATTTACGTTCTTTTCCCAAATATTATAAATTCCTTTAAAGTCATAACCCATTCCGATGGGGAAGCTTAGAGGTGTTACGCGTAGGTTCAGTTTTTGTTCAATTTCATCGAGCAACTCAAAAGCATCTTTTCCTTCGCGGTCCATTTTATTGATGAAAACAATCATCGGGATATTGCGCATTCTGCATACTTCAACCAGTTTCTCGGTTTGTTCCTCAACTCCTTTTGCAACGTCAATAACCACAATCACGCTATCAACCGCAGTTAAGGTTCGGAATGTGTCTTCAGCAAAATCCTTGTGTCCGGGTGTATCGAGAATATTGATTTTTATGCCTTCATATTCAAAGGCTAAAACGGAAGTTGCCACGGAAATTCCACGCTGGCGCTCTATTTCCATAAAGTCGCTGGTAGCACCTTTTTTAATTTTATTGCTCTTTACGGCCCCAGCTTCCTGGATTGCGCCGCCAAAAAGCAACAGCTTTTCGGTAAGTGTAGTTTTTCCGGCATCTGGGTGGCTAATGATTCCGAAAGTTCTTCGGCGTTTTATTTCTTTTTGTAAGGACATTGTTTTAATCTAAATTGGTTGCAAAGATAAAATTTGTAAGTATAGAATTGGCCTCTTGGCTAATATAATTAATTCAATCTGTACATCTGTTTATGCAATAAACCTATTATTTTTCCTATAATATTTCTCTATTGGTAGGTTTGGTTTTATATACAGTTAATATTSTRAAKATWRGRRWYNNTKWWKRKSRTMMMTAMAGWWWNAWWAGGTTAGATTGTTGTTTTTTTTCCTACCTATATGTATCTCAAAAGCCTTATATTCAGCATATATACGTACTAACACGTATGTCTTTTTCCTACAAAATTTCTTTCATTTTTTATCAATTTAGGTCGTTTGCCGACTATTTTTACAGTTTAGCTAATACTTGTTTGTCAGTAATTTTTTAACAGTTTTTACACTGTATATTTGACCATTAATTGAGGTGAAATGTTCAATTATTGCATTATCAAAAGATATCGGTATAAATAAAATTCTAACTTATGTTTAAAATAATTACTAAATTATTTGCTTCTGATAAGAGGTTCTTAATAGGTCTCATTTTAATAGTTTGCTTGAGTAGCCAAGGTTATTCTCAGGTAAAAGATTCTAGCGATGGAGAACAGGTAATATTGCCATATTCCCAAGAATATTTGGATCAATATAACGCTAATTTAGATAGAAAAGCGAAGGAATATAATTCAACTTTCCGTTCAAGGTCTAAAGCTGAAGCTTTCAATAACGCCCAGAGAGGAGGAACGGTTGGAGCTTGTAATTTAATTACTTGCGGTTCCTTTGAAAAAACGGATGTTAACGGGGGAACTTTCCGCACCGCTGTAGGGGGAACAAATGGACAATACCAAGCCGATGCCAGATATACTTGCTGGAACGATGATGGAACGGTTGATTGGTCCGAGGGACAGTATATTTCTTACTCAACTACGAACTCAAACGTTTTATATCCCGCTATTATAGAACCTTCCACATTTGATGGAGGTGGTTTTGCTATTTTTTCTTATCAAAATGAAGCAATTCGTCAAACTTTAAATGTTGTTCCAAATACGATTTATACCGTGTGTTTTGAAATAGCAGTAATACCTCGATATAATACGGTAAACAGTAACAATCAAGGAGGTGGAGTAATTGAATATGCGCCCAATTTGCAATTTGGAGTAAGAAATGGGGCTGTTCAAATTTCTGATCCATTAACTTACACCCACAACGATTTAGTACAGCATCCATTGAGTGATTTCCCAACGAGATTATCATTTGCCACAACTGGTAATAACGGAAATCAGAACCCTGGAGGCTGGACCGAGATAAACCCATATTGGGAAAATAGATGTATTACTTTTAGATCTGGCAATAGTGCTACATCGGTTGAAGTTTTCTACAAAACTGGAAACCCTGGAAGATCAGTTGTTTTAGTGGATGGTTTAAGATTATCTGTTGAGGGTTATGCAAATGCCCCTACGCTTTCTCTAACTGAAAAAACCTATTGTGCGCCTACACAGGTACAACTTGATAGCTTTGTTACTTCTACAACTCCAACAGGTGCACAATTAAGATGGTCTGCTAACTCAGATTTAAGTAATCCGCTGGCTGTTAATCCAACTGTTACGACTCCGGGTGTTTGGTATGCATTTTATTTTAATCCCACTTTAGGTTGTACTTCACCATCCCGAAAGCTTACATTAACAACTACAGATTTAAATTCAAGCTACACAAAAGTAAACGTCACTTGTTTTGGTGGAAATAATGGTTCTATTGATTTATCTGTTACAGGTGGATCAGGGTCATACACTTATGCCTGGACCGCCAGCAACGGTGGAAGTGGTTTAAATCCAACAGCTCAAGATCAATCTGGTCTAACTGCCGGTACTTACAATGTAACTGTTAATGACGGTACTTGTACTACTTTAGAAACTATTGTAATTAATCAACCTAATCAAATTAATGTCGATGMMKRYRANWTWCKSTYYASTTNTNGTGANYYWAANWAAATYCRANTNNAATWTTWWSKRGAAMTCCTACGGATTCCAATGGAACTTGGACTGGAATAGGTGTTACAAATAATGGCAATGGTACGGCAAGCTTCAACCCAACGGGTCTTAGTGGCACGATAACTGTTACCTATAGTTATACAAATGGTAGTGGCTGCTCCAACAGCGATACTGCTGATATAGTAATTAACACCACACCTTTAGTAGACGATCCGTCGGATGTTACTGCCTGCGACAGCTACACGCTTCCTGTCTTGACGCACGGAAACTACTTCACCGGCAGCGGGGGGACAGGTACTGCATTGAGCGCTGGTTACATAGTTGAGACTACCCAGACAATTTACGTGTACGCAGAGACTGGCACTACGCCCAACTGTACCGCTGAGAACAGCTTCTTGGTAACGATCAACGACACACCTTTGGTAGACGATCCGTCGGATGTTACCGCCTGCGACAGCTACACGCTTCCTGCCTTGACGCACGGAAACTACTTCACCGGCAGCGGGGGGACAGGTACTGCATTGAGCGCTGGGTACATAGTTGAAACTACCCAGACCATCTATGTATATGCAGAAACTGGAACTACACCAAACTGTACTGCAGAGAACAGCTTCTTGGTAACAATCAACAACTGTTCTATTATACTTGAAAAAATAGCAAGTCCAAATAATCCACAAGAATGTACGCCAGTAGCACCCGGTCAATCTCTTACATATACATTTAATGTGTCAAATCCATTAGGAAATGCACCTATAAATAATATTGAACTAAGAGATCCATTAATTGACCCAACTAACAATCCACTTCCTGGGCCTGATAGTGGAGATACATCAAATCCAGGAGTTTTAGACGCAGGTGAAACTTGGGTTTATACTGCTTCCTACGTAGTAACACAACAAGATATTATAAATGGACAAGTTCAAAATACTGCCACGGTAAATGGACAAGTATTAGTGACTATTCCGTACCCTGTTTCAGATACTGACTCTGTTACAGTGAATCTATGTCAAAATGCTGAAATTTCCATTGTGAAATCTAGCGTGAGCGCAACTGGAGATTGTATTAATTTTGAAGTTGATGATACAATTGACTACAAATTCGTAGTAACAAATGAAGGTGATGTTGATATCACAGATGTTGTTGTAAACGATACTAAGCTTGGTGGTGTAATTGCCGGACCTGCAATGGGAGACGTTAATATTGACGGAATCTTAAATGTAGGTGAAGTTTGGACATATAATGCATCTTATACGATTACACAGTCCGATATAGATTTTGGTTCAGTATTGAATACTGCAACCGTAGATGGTGATACAGCTTTGGGGCATAGAGATGCTACCAGTAATACAGTTACAGTTTTAATCTGCCAGACTGCAGACATTGCAATTGTAAAATCGAGCGATCAATTACTGGGAAACAACGACGACGGATGTGTTAATTTAGAGGAAGGCGATGTTATCACCTATACMTTTACAGTAACCAACGCGGGCAACGTGTCTATCGACAATGTAGTTGTTACCGATCCATTAGTAGGTCTATCAGCAATCAGTGGTCCAACAGGCGACACTGGCTCAKATGGCATCCTTGGTCTTGATGAGATCTGGGAATACACGGCCACCTATACAGTAACGCAGGACGATGTTGACGACGGCGAGGTTACCAACCAAGCAGCAGTCAACGGCCTTGCGATGAACCCATCAAATACACCGGTAAGCGATGACTCCCACCCAACCTCCACTTCGGCGGATGGAGAGACAGTTGTTGAGCTTTGCCAGAACCCAGTTATCGCGATCGTTAAGACGGGCGTGTTCAATGATGTGGACGGCAACCAGTGTGCTGATGCGGGCATCGATACGATAACCTATACGTTCACGGTGACCAATGAAGGAAACGTGAGCCTATCTAACATTACCGTAACCGATCCCTTGTTGCAGGCACCGAACCCAGTAGTGAACATTGTGTTCGCGGGCGGTGATACGGATAACGACGGCGAACTGGACGTAACCGAGACTTGGACCTACACCGCAACCTCGTATACCATCACACAGGATGATATCGATACAGGAAGTGTTACCAACCAAGCTACGGCCGTTGGAACACCGCCAAGTGGTGACGATGTAGAAGATCAGTCAGGAACTGAGGTAAACAATGACGACGCAACAGTTGTTGAGCTTTGCCAGAACCCAGTTATCGCGATCGTTAAGACGGGCGTGTTCAATGATGTGGACGGCAACCAGTGTGCTGATGCGGGCATCGAT
>NVXN01000009.1 GCA_002733915.1 Aequorivita sp. | reverse complement strand
ATCAGCAGTATCATTGACATCTAAAGAAAATACAGGTAGAAATATATCCATACAAAGCTCAACAGGTAGCGTAGGTCAGATTTTAGGTCCTGTTGTAGGAACGTGGTTAGTAGCAGGTGGGTTTTATCACCCTTTTATCATTGCTGGATTGGTTGCTTTGGTTTCAATGGGATTTGTTCTACCCTTAATGAAAATAAAAGATAAAACGTAGTAAATAACTAAAAATGGTATGATAAATTTTTAGGTGACAATTCTAAATTCATAAAAATAAATTTGCAAATTTTAGATAATCAAAAACTTCTGCTAACTTTATAAAGGAAAATCTAACTTTTGCGAAAACTTAAAAAAACTATTTTAATGATTAAAATATTAACTACAGGCGGAACTATTGAAGGGTTAGATTATGTAGATGATAAGGGAATCAAAAAAACGAATATATCTATTGGGGATTTTCTCGATAGGGCAAATGTAGATTTTGAATATGAAATTGAAAGTATCTTTAAAAAAGACAGTAGAGCAATAACGGAAAAGGATAGGGAATTGCTTGTTCGCAAGATAAAAGAAACTAGTGCGACTAACATTCTAATTACTCACGGCACTTTCACAATGGAAGATACTGCAAAATATATAGGAAAGAAAGACTTGAACAAAACTATTGTTTTGGTTGGTTCTTTCATATTAGGTTCATCTGCTGATACAGATGCACCCTTTAATTTAGGGTATGCAATAAGCTCATTACAGCTTCTAAAACCCGATGTTTATATTGCTATGAACGGACAAATTTTTCCTTGGAAAAATGTTACCAAAAATTTAGAAACTAACAAATTTGAGCGCAATGAATAGGAATATAAATGTTTGGAACTTCAATACATTGGACAACGTTCTTCTATCTATTACTGGATACCGTTATAGTATTGCTTACACTTTACCTTTCAGTAAAGAAACCGAGTAGTAACTTTAAGCGGTTTCTAATTCTTGGTTTATTATTTGTTGTCTATAACGCTACTGGCGGATTTCTTCCTACTGATAATTTCCCTGGACCATTTATACTTCAATACATCATAACATATAGCGTGGCAATCACATTGTGCGTTTACATTGTATATTATCTCTACAAGGAGTATGATATTGTCGTTCTGAAATTTAATTCTTCAATTCGGAATCTTGCCATATTTGCAACTGCTAGTTATATCACTTTATTTTTAGTCCCCTATCTTGTCACAGGGTCTTTGGACTCTGCCAGAATTCTCTTTACCATACCAATTTCAGTAGCTGCCATTGTTTTTCTATTCATATTTTACAGACGAATTTCGAATCCAAGTAATCCGAATGCCTTTATTTTAAGGCGTAATAGATTATCTATCATAAGTGTGGGAAGTATTGCATTGTTACCTATTTGTACAGTTATTGGAGATTATCAATGGTTGACCTTTACCGTGATGAATTTGGCTTTCTATGCCATAACCACCATTGAAGTTGATAGGTATTTATACTTTATAGAAAATAATAACCGAATGTACGAAGTGTTCGCCCTCAAAAAAAAGCAAAAGGTCGAAGCGATCGAACGTAAGATTTTTTATGAAGATTTGACAAGAAGAGAAATTGAAGTTGCTCTTTCCATTTTAAGTGATTTAAGCTATAAAAATATTGCTAAAGATTTATTCATTGCTGAAAGTACCGTCTCAAAACACGCTTCCAATATCTTCAAAAAGACAAGTGTGAAAAATAGGCGGGAATTCTTAAAACGATTTCGTAAGAAAAAGAAATAATTCAAATTCAGTCTAAAAACGTAGTGTTTACAATATATCATAAAAATTCCGTAGAAAAATACGGTGCATTCCGTAATTAAATACGGAAAATTTTCCTTTCATAATTCTTGTTTAAGATTATCTTACTAAAGTTCTACAAAATACACTAATAACCAACAAATTTTATGAATTACCGTGGCTATTACTAAAGTTTTCAGAACAATGAAAAAAGCAACTCAACCTTATCAATTAAATCAAATCACTATGTTTTTTAAATTAAAAGTACCTACTTATGAATTTTCAAATACTTTCGAAAATACTGCTTCAGGACCTTGATGAAATAAAAAATCAATATGATAATATTTTAGAAAGGGCTAACCGTTCAATAAGAGTTTGTCGTAATTTATTGACAACCTTTAAAAAAGAAATCCTCTATAAAGAATTCCAAACCATCAAGGAAGAAATAAAATTCTTTAAAGAAACGAAACAAATTCCGCTTACAAACCTAATTTATTTTTCAGAAATCCATTCCTTTGAAGTTCAGTTTCCAAAAGGAAATAAAGATGACCAGTTAAAATTCATTAAGAAGAAAATCAATAAGTTAAATCGATTTTTCCTTATCAATATAGATTTTGGATGTTACATCAATTCTGGGGCTACCCATTTTGACAAAGAATACTACACACGAGATTACCTTGAAACATTTCACATTATAACATCCAAATTCTACTTCCAAGACCCTGAATTTTGCACACCAAGAGATATGCTTCTTGGTAAGTACAAGGCTTATGATTCGTTAGTAGTTTATTTAGATGAGAAAAAATTTCAAATTCGAAAAGGTATAAATGGCAAACCGAAAACCACTAAACCAATAGAAAAAATTCAATGGCCATTTTCAAATACGGATTACGTGGAACTACTTTATGCGCTATGTGCAAAAGGTTTAGGAAAGCAGGATAATCAAGGCATAATGCAAGTTTCTAAAAAACTGCAACAGATATTTGACTTCACACCAAAAGACATTTACAAAACCTTTCAAGAGATCAAAAACAGGAAAAATAGTAGAACACTCTTTCTAGACCAGCTTTCCACATCCTTACTTATAGAAATGGATAAAAGCGAAGAGTAATCCTCTTATACAATCTTTCATCTCTTTTTTAAACCGTTAAAAAAAGACCGTACTACGGTTGACCTACGGTAATTGAATCCTGTATCTGTTTTCCATAAAATTTAATATGGTTTGAGGTTTTAATTTTGCAGAAACCATCTCAAAACGCACCAAAACTTCCCAAATTTCAAAACGTTAAATTTTGACCGTAGTACGGTCGTACTGGGGAATAAAATCCAGTAAACCTACCCAATTTTGTAGAACGAAAGTCAAATCAGGTCAGGGGCTATCAAATTAGTTGACAGCGATGCGATAGCCTCTTTCCATTAAAACCGTTCTATTATGCCAACAAGTATTATTACCACAGACGACCTTCGGGAATTCAAAATGGAATTGCTCGATGACATCAAAAAACTATTATCCAAACAAGCCACTGGAAAGCTGAAAAAATATCTCAAATCTTCCGAGGTTATGGATTTACTTCAAGTCAGTCCAGGCACACTTCAGAACCTTCGTATCAATGGTACTTTGCCCTACAACAAAGTTGGTGGCATCATCTACTATGACGCAGAGGAAATTCAAAAAGTTATGGATGCCAACCGTGTGCAGCACGGCCTAAATTCTTAAAAGATGAACTACATAAAGCTACTTAATGCGGCTTTTGAAAAGTTCTATTTCGATGACCGCCTAAACCCTACCCATATCAGTTTGTATATGGCACTGTTCCAAGAATGGAATAGTAGCCGCTTTGCAGATGAATTTTATGTGAACCGTAGAGATTTAATGCGCTGTTCTAAAATAGGTTCAAAATCCACGTATCATCGATGCGTTACAGATTTAGACTCGTGGCTTTACCTATGCTATTTCCCATCCAATAATCCTTACAAAGGCAGTAAAATCAAGATGTCC
This sequence comes from Aequorivita sp., assembly GCA_002733915.1. GTDB lineage: Bacteria > Bacteroidota > Bacteroidia > Flavobacteriales > Flavobacteriaceae > Aequorivita. The sequence continues at coordinate 112,528 of NVXN01000009.1, read as the reverse complement.
ATTATCGGGACAAGTGATGAACCTGTTACGGGACAGTACAATCCCATATTAGAACAACTTGCGGAACAGTACCGTCCCAATGATGAACCAGTAGTGTACCAGCACCATCCCACTAATGGACAAGCTGTGGACTCGCACCGTCCCACCAGTGGACAAGCATTGGTATCTACTATAAACAATACCAAACAAGTAAATACTATAAAACAACCAAATGGCTGGCAGGCCGTTATTGATTTTTTTATTAAAAAAGATTTTAATGCTGATGAAGGAAAAAAATTCTTCGAGCATTATGAAACTCGGAACTGGCAAACGAGTGATGGAAAAGAAATTAGAGATTGGCGTGCTTTGGCCTCGAACTGGATGGATAGAACAGAGTTATATGCCGAAGAAAACAAACCAAACAAAAAACAACAGTCCCAAATCAAGGACAACTTGCGAACCACTAAAAATAAAGACTATGGACAASCCCTCTAAAATTACCKAAGGCGGCGTGGAATATTCGCTCGGAAAGTTTGATGGCAAAAGCGTTCTCTACGATTTTGACAAAATCTTGATTTACTTGGATGCAAAGGGAAAGTTGCTCTTTGGCAAACAATTTAGAATCTATGATGAAGATTCGGTTATCATTCGCAAACTATGCCACTATTTCATCAAGGACAAAGAAAATTGTCTGAAAGATGATATCGACCCAGACAAGGGTATTCTTCTATCAGGTCCTGTGGGTTGCGGAAAGACAACTTTAATGAAATTACTGCGACATATCGTGCCAATGCAACGACCATACGAAATGATTCCCTGCCGGAATGTAGCGTTTAGTTTTAATCATTTGGGATTTAAGACTATCGAGGAATTTGGTAATACCAAATTCTATTGCTTTGACGATTTAGGGGTTGAACCAGCCGGAAGATTTTATGGCAAGGATCTGAATGTAATGGGCGAAGTGCTCTTGTCTCGTTACGAATTATATCTACAAACCAAAAAGAAAATTAAAACTCACGCCACCACTAATCTCAACGCAGAGGAACTGGAAGAACGCTATGGGAACCGCGTTAGAAGCAGAATGCGTGAGCTGTTTAATTTGATTGCTTTTGATAAACGGGCTGGGGATAAGAGGAAGTGATGTTGCTACAAATTAAATCTGTCAATTTATAATTTGCATATCAGTGTCAAAATGTCAGTACTGAAAGTTACGATATTAACATTTTTTACTTTTTGTTAACATTTCTTAAAATCGGTCTGTTTATTGGAATTATCTGTGCATATGAATTACGCCTATGAAACCTGACTTTAATTTTAAGTATTATAGTGAAACAAAATTGTTACTATTAGTTATTCTGCTTTATGGGGCTTCAGAATTTTTAATCAATTTTTTAGTAAAAACATTGGCCAATTATGATATTAGCTATTACAGATTTTATCCGTCTGTAATTCTGCTCTGTTTAATCTTTAGTTTAATCAATCGTAATCTTCATARMWTNCSTTWAMKRWGKGWTTWAKYAANMWMWGTASCKWKAANWAGNGGTMCNWATCYYGKRACASTWMWMTTCRMWWKYWMTAAKWMAGNATNSKTTMAGCATTGTAAATTAATCATTTATCAGACAACATCAGATATTAAAGTGGACTGCTATTTCTGGGATGAAGATGAGGATGGCAATAAAATTTCAAGCACTCAAACAAAATCTGAAAGCATTGTTGAGGATTTGGTGCTACAAAAAAATAACATTTTCAATTTGCTTTTTTATTATCGCCAACACGGAAATGGTGATAGCTCCATACCAATTCGCGAGGGCTTTAATATTCTAAACTTTCAAAAAGATGGAAAAATTAAAAGATTGGTAGGAAGATATTTTACCAAAAACAGTCTTTCTAAAGGTAACGGAGGCACTATGAGTGTTGACTTCAATTCTAAAAAATTAAAACATATATAAGATGGCAAATAATCACGATCAATTTATCGAGTTCAATGAAGCAATTTATTTGCATTCAGGTAAAAAAAGTGAACTTCAAAAAAACAGGGATGCTTTAAGAGAAAAAATTACTAAATTTTTTAATGAAGAAAAACAGAATGAGACCAAACCAAAGTATTCGGCACAAGGGTCTTTTATGATGAATACTGTTGTTAATCCAATAACTTCCACCGAAACAGATGATGACGGGAATACAAAAACCCTACATCCGTACGATTTAGATGATGGCGTTTACTTTATAGATGACTTGGAAAATAGACAATCCGTATCAACTTATCATACCTGGATTTACAATGCAGTTAAAAATCATACGTCAAAAGGTGCTATAAAAAAGAATTCTTGCGTAAGAGTGCTATATTCAGATGGTCATAATATTGACCTTCCTATTTATTTCAAAGAAAAGGAAACCGATGGAGAAAAAACAATTCCCCAACTTGCACACAAATCGGAAGGGTTTATAGATAGTGACCCCAGAGCATTTTATAAATGGTTTAATAATAAAGCAAACGACCAACTGAAAAGAATCGTGCGTTATTTAAAAGCGTGGCGAGATAAACAAAATAAGTCCTATTCCACAAAAATGCCAAACGGATTAATCTTAACGATTTTAGCAACAAATCATTTCGTTTCTAATAACAGAGACGACATTTCCTTTTTAGATACGCTAAATGCTATTAAGAAAGAGCTTGATGATGATTTTGCTTGTGAACGGCCCACTATAAAAAAAGGGGAAGACCTTCTTCAGAAGTATAATGAACAGCACTTTATGGATAGACTATCAAAACTGATAAATAGTGGCGAGAGTGCAATTGCGCACAGTAATCCTAAGGAAGGTTGTAAGAAATGGCAAAAGCATTTAGGGGATAGATTTCCTTGTTCAAACGTAGAGGACAATTCTACAGATGACACAAAATCATATTCTCGTCCAGCTGTTGTTAACGTAAATGCCGCAAGTGCTTAATGCAGGATTTATTTTCGGAAATTAGAGCCAAAGCATTTATTGAATTTTCCCAAGCCATTGATGAATCAGTTGAAGTACTGCAAACTCCATCAGAAGCAAAATTTAGGGAAGCTTCTGATTACGTTGAAGTCTGGGAAATTAAGACTGGACTTTATGATGATTCAGAAGCTGTATGGCTAATCGAGGATTTAACCATATATATTGCCTTTACAAATCAATTTCCGCTCAATACTCCCAAAGTTTTTTACAATCAAGATGATTTTGACAAGCTTGGATATATTCCACATTCTTCGTATTTGCGAAACGATGTATGTGTATTTGATGATTTTGTTGTTGTTGACCAGACTAATCCGTCGGGTATAATCCAGTTTCAATATGAAAAAGCAAAAAACATACTAATTGATGGCATCAAGCGATTAAATGAACCTGATTTTGAGGATGAATTTATTGCCTACTGGGGTACGAGTGCCAATCTTAAAGATAAATTGCTAAAGGGTCAGATATATTCTTTAGTTGAARAYRWAMYKWMWTSKKWCSAYRATGTGNNGMWAWWMHTTKCWRYAGRWYKKARKMKARAAACAAAACCGATGATTATTCTGGCGGAATAATTTTCAATAAAAATGAAATTTTAATAGACTCTTACAAAAAGTATTTTGAGGGTTCAAAAATTGATTTTAAGGAACATCCTGCTTTTTACATCGGCGAAAAAACTGAAATTAGTAAACCTCCTTTCGCAATTAAATTTGGTAATTCTCTCAATTTCATCAGTAAAAATAACTATAGTGCCTTCCAATCCTATATTAATAAGACAGAAACTGGAAGGATTGTAATCTTTAAAAAAGTAATCAAATCTGAAAGTTATTATCTAGGTTGGCATTATCCAGAGATTGATACTAAAATGAACGGGTTTAGAAGTGGTAAATTGACAAAATATCAAGCCGCCTTTAGCAAGATGTTACCAAACTATTCAAAATACGTAACTCGAATTTCTTCTGAAAAGCTTAATGAAGAGCGCTTAATCAAAAGAACAGCTTCTGATTCAATACCGCAATCGGCATTTAAATTTCTGGTGGCAGGAATTGGAAGTGTAGGTTCAAATTTAGCTGCTATTTTGAATAGTTTAAATAATCCTGAATTTATTCTTGTTGACAATGAAGAACTTGATTCAGAGAATATAAAAAGACATTTTTTAGGATTTAAGTATTTAGGTGTCAATAAAGCATCAGCATTAAAGCGTTTTTTTCAAGACAAGCTGCCTTCACAAAAAATCGAAACAGAATCTATTTCTATATTTGATTATTTCAATAGCAACAATCAAATCTTTAATGAACAAGACTATATATTTCTATGCCTTGGAAAACTGAATCTCGAAAAGTGGTTTATCGAGCAAATAAGAAACAAAAAAATAAAAAAACCAATCTTTATATTATGGGTTGAACCCTACTTGATAGGCGGCCAACTACTTTTCATTCATCCAGATGATGTCCCAAATACTGAAGATTTATTTAAAAAAATCTTTAAATATAAATTTTCAGTCATATCCCCTGATGAGTTTGAAAAAAAGCGTGAACTATTTACGTTGAAAGAAAGTGGTTGTCAAACTACATTTTCGCCATATTCTTCAACTCATTTATCGCTTTTTTTGTCCGCAATTCATCAAGAAATTTTTTCAATTATTGAAAACGATTCTAAAAAGAGCGCATATATCTCTTGGGTTGGAGATTTAAATATCGCCAAAAATTTAGGCGTTAAGGTTCGGGACAAAAGCTTTGAAAAATACACCTTAATAAAGAATAAATTATGATGTATCTCGGAGAGGAAAAAACCGTCATATTTGATGAAGGTGTGATAAACGTGTTCAAGTTTTTCCGTCAAACAGGAAAGAAATCGGAAATGGGCGGAATTTTATTGGGCAAGATTGTAGGAAATAAAATCTATGTTCTAAAAGCATCAATACCAACACCGTTTGATAAGTCCAGTAGGTTCAGTTTCAATCGGCATAAAAAATCTGCTCAACTATTTATAGATTACGAATTTCTGAATAGCAATGGTACTATCATTTATATTGGGGAATGGCATACACATCCCGAATCTAACCCAACTCCATCAGGTCCCGATTTAAGAATGAATAAAAACCAATTCAAAGAAAACATCATTAACGAAGACTTTTTATTAATGGTTATAATAGGTCTAAAAAGCAATTTCGTAGCTCACTATGATGGTACAAAAATTAGCGAACTAAAACTTAAATCAGATTGAATAATTATAAGCACAACGATGCTTTAAGACTTTTTCAATATTTTTAAACCTTCCTTAAACAATAACACAATTATTGATTTCAATATTTTTGACAGTTCAATTAACATTTCTTTCATAGCTTACATTTTTTAAATTTATGATTATGGCAGAAGCTATCTTTGACAAACTACTTTTATTCGATAGATAGTTTTCTTCATCCCCATTACTCAAAAATCCCAACTCCAAAAGCACCGAAGGACAATAATCAACAGTTTCTCGCAACACTTGAAAATTCGCAAATTTCACGCCTCTACTTTTATACCCAATTTGGTCAGACAGAACCTTCTCAAATAAATAGCCCAGATAAACCGATTCTTCTGAATAATTGCTCTGTTTTCTTGAAGCATAAACTTCAATGCCAATTGCTTTTTTGTTTTGGGAATGATTGCAATGCAACGAAACAAACAAATCAGCTTTCAAAGCTTTAGACAATTTGGTTCTATCCGATAAGGTTATTAGCGTATCACTATATCTCGTCAAATAAATATCAAGAGGTTTTTCAGCCTGTTCGTTAAGTCTCAAAATTTCCAACGCAATTTTCATTGCGACATCCTTTTCCTGAATTCCATTTATTCCGATTGCACCCGAATCAATTCCACCGTGTCCAACATCAATAATTATTATTTTTTTCGATGCCGTTTCCTGCCCAAAAATGATACACATTTTTAAGAGCAAAATCACAAAACTGACGTTTTTGAGCACTTTTTTCATTTTCAAGTTTTGGGTTATTAACAATTCAACTTCCAAAAATCATAGAATTTGATACCAAATAATAACAATTAAAATCAAACGAAATCAMATAATATTTTATTCACAATTATTTGATTATCAGTTATTTGTAAACAAATATATGTATTTTTCCAATAACGAAAACAACACAAATTTTTAAACTTTTCAGTTATGAAAAAATCAAATTATTTCGCAGTATTTCTTTCACTTCTCTCAACATCTCTTTTTGCCCAAATTGGTGGCATTGAAGATTCCGTTAATGATGTAGGTGATACTATAAGAACAATCTTTCCAATTTTACTCGGTGTTATATTTTTAGTTGGTTTCCTTTTTAATGCAGGACACTTCTTTGGCGAGAACGCAGATTTAAAAAAAGGTATTACTAGAGTTCTGGTATTCGTCTTAATTGCGGGTGCTGTAGTTGGAATATTTACTTATCTAATTGGAATCGTAGTCTAATGAACCCTCATCGAGGGTTTTATTATTAAAGCTGTATGAAGAAATTCGAGGTCTATAGAAATATTAGGAAAAAGGCAGTCATTTTTGGGCTGCCTATTTCCCTGTTTGCACTAATGATGATGTCCATACTGGGGTCTTTAATGATTATCATTTTTTCATTCAGTTTCGGGATAATTATAGGTGTCTTAATTTTTAATGCTGCGCTCTACGTTGCGTTGACCCGAATCACAAACAATCCACAACTATTTCAGATGGCTAAAGTCTTTCCGAAAATCATCAGTAACAAAAGAAATTCAGGCTTCGATTATGAACAAGATTAACCTTTCGGCATATCAACCCATTGCGGATATTCAAGACAATATCGTATTTGCCAATAATGGCAACGTAATCTTATGCTATAAAGGTAATCTGCCGGAAATATATTCCTTATCTGAAAAGGACTTTGAGGATATGCACGGTGCTTGGTTTCAGGCTTTGAAATCTTTACCTGTTGGAACTGTGGCTCATAAACAGGATATCTATTTGAAGAAATCCTATTCCTCTGAACAACTTCCCAATAAAACTTTTTTAGAGAAGGCGACACACGAGCATTTTAAAGGTCGTGGACATATTGAACACAAATGCTATTTATTCTTCATCTTGACCAAAAACAAAGCACTCAACAATCCAAAATATGTAAATCCTTTCCGAAAGGTTTCAAAGGGAATTGTACAGGAACTGGACGACAACATTAAAAGCTTCGTCAACTCGGTAAGCGATTCTGTTTCCTTTATAAACAATAGCAGAAAAATGGAATTTATTCCGCTTAAGGCGGAAGAGATTCAGCAACTCACAAGTGGCTATTTTAATGGGTTCAACGAAGTCTTTGATACCGATATATTATTAGATAAAAAAAGCGTCAATATAGGCGAAAACTATTTTGATGCCCTTGCCATCAATAGCGAACTGTGCTTTGGCGAAAGTGTACAGAGTAGCAAAACCAATGAGAAATTCACTTCAGACGATTTTGTGTTTCATCAAGGGTTTATTGATGGTTTAGGGCTTACGCTTAATGAAAATCATATTGTCAATCAGATAATCTATCTCGATGACAAGCAAAAGTGGCGCAAGTTGCTTGATAAGAAAATCGAGGAACTTAACAAAAGTTCCAATTTCGGTTCACAGAACAAAGTAGTACTTGGAAAAATTCAGCATATTCTTGACCAAATTAATGCAGATGATARTGCACGGATTATTCGTGGTCATCTAAATATTGTCTATTGGGCGAAAGAACCTAAAGAGCTCGATAAGATAACCTCAAAAATCAAGACCGAGTTTAAGGAACTGGATATTATCCCTTACTATCCAAGAGGTGAAGAACGCAAAAATTATATACTGAATAGTTACTGCTGTTTCTCATCCAATTTCTCAAATAACGATTTGTATGTTACCGATTTGAAACACGCACTCTGCCTGTTCATCAATAATACAAATTACAAATCTGATGCGACCGGAATCATCTTTAATGACCGGGAACATAACATTCCAGTTTTAAAAGATGTTTGGGACGAACGTAAGAAGCGAATCAAGGCTCGGAACTTCGCCATTTTCGCACCAACGGGCGAGGGTAAATCTTTTTTGGCCAATAATATTTTACGTCAATATTTTGAAAGTGGCGTTCGTCTGGTCATTATCGACTTGGGTGGCTCTTACACCAAATTTGCAAAGCTCTATCCTGAACAATATACCGTACTTCGTTATGAGAGTGGAAAAAATTTAGGCATCAACCCATTTTACATCAGTAACCAAAATGACCTGACACCAGAACGTCTTGAGGATTTATCGGTGTTCCTGTTTGAATTGTTTGCATCGGACTTAAAAGTGACCAAAGCACAATCGGTTTCCATCAAAAAAATATTACGGAATTATTACGATAGCACTTCTGAAAATCATTCTTTGGAAGGGTTTTACTGTTTTATAGAAAAGAATCAGAAAGACCTTCTGAACACCTTAAAAATCCATCCCGACTACTTCAATGTTACAAGCTTTTTGCACGTAATGTCTGAATATGTCGGCGATGGTCTATATAGCTTTCTGTTTGAAGTGAGCGAAGACCAAACCTATAAAATTGAAGACAAACGATTGATTGTTTTTGAACTGGATGAAGTCAAGGATAATAAGGAAATACTGTCTGTAATGTTAAAGCTGATTAAGTCAGCCATCCAAAGAACAATCTGGAAGAATCGTGCTGAAAAAGGTATCATCCTATTCGACGAATTTGCCAAGCAACTAAAGTTTGAAAACGTATTGGAAAGCGTAGAATTCTACTATCAAGCAATCCGTAAACAAAACGGTGCGATTGGCATTATTCTGCAATCAATCAATCAGCTTCCTAACAATTCAACTTCTGCAAGCATATTAGAAAACACACAAGTTATTTATAGCCTAAACAATGAAAAAGGTTATGACGAACTGGTTAAAAGACTCAACCTTTCAACCCACGACTTAAACCAATTAAAGTCTATTAAAAACAATCTTTCCGGACCACGAAAGTACACTGAAATGTTTATAAAAATCGGGAGGGAAAGTAACATTTTTCGCCTTGAAGTTCCGAAGGAAGTGTACGCAGCTTATTTGACCGATGGAAAGGAAAACGAAGAAATAATGAAGCTCTACGAAGAGCATCACAATATGAAAAAAGCAATAATTCAATTCACAAATAAAACTCAATAATATGAAAACAAAAATTTTAGTACTCGCAATGGCATTGCTGTTCAGCTTAAATATTAAAGCACAGGGAATGCCAGTTTATGACAATACCAATTTTATTAGTTTAATAAAACAACTATTAGMWTCYGNGRAANGCMNNAWCYNGCRRWSMKTAKNARSRSTKTYAWKTTCWKMAAMWCASCMNAMAGRRWWYNTTGAAAAGGTCAACGATGTGGTTAGGCAATTGAATGCCGTTCGTGAGATTGGCCGTAACAATCAGCGACTCATTGATGTGATGCAGGATGATTTAAGGGACATTCTTGATAGCCCTTACATCAAGCCCGAAGAAGTTGCAAGGGTTTCTGAATCATTCACTGCCATTGTAGAAAATTCTTTGGATACAATGAATTTCATAGATGAAATCCTATCCAGCGATTATCTGAAAATGAGCGACGCTGAACGTGCTGAAATCCTCAAACAAAAAGAACTGGAATCAAAGGAAATGGTTTCAAATGTAAAAGCCAAAACGAAACGATACAAGGATATTATTTCCTTCAGAAAAATGCAGGATAAAATCAATAACCGCGAAACTGAATATTAAGGATGACTGCAACCATCATTTTAGGGATTGGACTGGAATATATAGATACGGTTTTTCAGACCATACAGAACAGCAGCTTCTCGCAATATACTATTGCCGGAATGAAAACACTTGCTGTTTTGTTTTTTCTGGTCAATATCCTTAAAAAGTATAATGAAGGTGTTGCAGATAAGGACGGTTACACTTGGGGATTGAGTCCTGGAGAGCTGGCGAAGAATTTTGCCATAGTCCTTTTGGTCATTTTTTCGACACAAGTGTTAGGCTTTTTCGATGGCATCTTGGTTTCTATAGAAGCACAATATCGAGGAACTGCACCAGCTTTGTTGCCTTTACAAATGCAGGACATTCCGATAGAGGAAGACGTAAATCTAATTGATGCTGCAAAAAATGCAATGACATTGCTTTATGAAGCTTTGGTAACGCCACTTTACGGGTTCAAAATATTTGCCTTTATCATTGGGATTATCCTATGGATTTTAGACCTGTTTATTTATCCGCTCTTTTTAGCAGAACGATTCTTCCTTTTGGGTATTATGCAGGCATTTTTTCCGTTGGTCATCAGTTTAGCTGTGTTTGAAAAATTCCGGTCATTGGCTTATAATTTTTTTAAACTATATGCAGCGGTATATATGCTCGTGCCAGCCTTCTTTTTGGTCAATGTATTTGTTAATGCGCTATACACAGAAATCAACACAAACTTTTGGAATAACCTTTTTGGTACGGATGTAGGTCAAGGTTTTTTTGCTCCTGTAGTACAACTTGGTTCAGTAGGCTTCATTGTTTTCCTGAAATTCAAATTATACAGGCGAGCCACGTCTTTCACGTTAAGATTATTTTCCAACTAAAGCAAAATCAGAATGAAAACACCTTATAAGAATATTTATAACATCCTAAAATTAAATAGGTTCATCGTTTTGGCAGTCGTAGTATTTGCCTTTTTGGCAAGTACATTTTCCGTTTGGATAGCTTTTACAACCAATAAAAATGCCCTCAATAGTGCCTTCGCCATAAATACAGATGGCAGTATAATTCCGCTTAAACTCGTTACCCAAAAGGAAAATTTCAGGGTTGAAGCTTTGGCACATTTAGAGTTGTTCCATAGCTATTTCTACAATATCGATGCGAGCAACTATGAACGGAATTTGGAAAAAGCGCTTTGGTTAGGGAATAGTTCTGTGGATAACCTATATCGCCAAAAGAAAGCGGATGGTGTTTATAATCGATTGTTACAATACTCCTTGGTTCAAAAAGTGTTGAGTATTGATTCAAGGATATTTGAAAATAATGGTTCATATAGTTTCACTACGACTACCATTTTTGAAATCAATAGAGGTACCATAATTGACACCTACGAACTGGTTTCAACTGGAAACCTCATAATGGTCAATCGGAACTTCCCGAATAATCCACACGGATTATTGATAACCGATTATTTTGAAAACACCTTAAAAAAACTTAACAATGAAAATTGAGCCGATAATCGGCATCTATAAACCACGATTATGAAAGTAGAAAAAAACAAAATTGTCTTTGCAGCAGTATTGGCTGTGATTTTCATCTTTCTAATTTCCTATTCCGTTATGGTAATGGGCGATCATGAAAGTGAAAATGAAAACCTCGAACAGACCCAGATACCAGATTTGGAAGAAAATCAAAAAGAATACGATTCTAAACTGGATGCCATCAATGATTTAAAAGAAGTACGTGAAAACAATGCTCCGAGTATCTATGATGAAAAACTGATTGATTCACTTGGCTTTTATAGTACAGATTTGCCTGAACGTGAAAAAGAACGTATCGTGGATAGCATCTATTTAGCAGGAAAAATCAAATATTCTGATTTGACCTATCAGAATCTTGGGAAAAGAAGAACAGCTCCCAAAAAAGTTCAAGAAGTARWTTYCNMAGATATAAAAAGAGAACAAAAGATTGAAGCTAAAGAATTGGGCCTGGAACATCAATTATTTTTTGCTGCTTCGCCCAAGCCAAACGATTTTTCAATCATCGGTAATACGGATGAAACAATCTATGTGGTCGTCGATGGCGACCAAGTAGTAAAAGCAAACTCCCGATTACGGATGCGACTTACCAAGGATGCAATGATTAACAATAAGCAAATGCCAAAAAACACACTCGTTTTTGGATTTATCAGTTTTCAGCCAAATCGTGCTTTAATAGAAATCGAGAATATCAAGCACCATCCCACCAAACTCAAAGCTTTCGATTTACAGGATGGTAGTGAGGGCATCTATGTACAAAACAATTTTAGGTCAGAAATTACCACGGAGGTTCTGGACGATGTTATAGGCGATATCAATATTCCGAGTGTTCCCGAAGTTGGCGGAATCACAAAAATACTCAAACGAAAAAACCGAAGCATTAAAGTGACCGTGTTGAACAATTATAAGCTTATTCTAAAACCAAAACTATGAACCCAACGGGTTCTCAAAAATTCACTATTATGAAAAAATATATCATAACTTCATTATTTATGGCTGTTGCTACTTTTGCACCTCGATTTTGCTTGGCGCAGGTTACAGCACAAGAGACAATCGTAATAGATACAATCTATGCGAATGACACTAAAAATGTAGCGCTGTTTTTTCCAGAGCCCATTCGGCAAGGCGTAACCGGTTCGGATAATTTTATATTTACGTATAACCGAGAAAAAGAACAGTATTTCGGTTTGCTTCAAGCAAAGCCTGGAAAAGAAAGCAATCTTCTGATAGTCAATAGAGATGGTTCAATTTTTTCGTATATTGTAAGGTATAAAAAGAATTTAACCAAGTTCAATTATTTCATTCCGAAGTCAAGTAGTATTGGGAACGAAAGACCAATAATGAATGATTCTATTTCGGGTGCTTCTGCCGAAAGTGGTATTGATAACAGGAATTATTATTACCAGAAATTCAGCTCATATCTTCTTGAAAGAAAACAAGTTGCAGGTAGGATTAAAAAGAGAACCGAAGGTATAGTTTTGAGCGTTGAGAACATTGTTTTTGATWCKSWWKAACTTTACTTTGTCATCCAAATTAAGAATAATTCTACCTTGGACTATGACTTGAATTTCTTAAAACTCTCGATTGAAACAAGACAAAAGGGAAAAAGAAAATCGTTACAACGTCTGTATCAAGAACCGTTATTTAAACATCATCTGCCTTCGAAAATAAAAGAAAATGAGACGTTGCGGTTTGTATATGTATTACCGAAATTTTCATTATCCAATGACCGCAGGGCAATATTGGAACTGCACGAAAAAGATGGCGAACGTAATATTGAATTGAAAATATCGCATAGTTATATAAATAACCCAAATTAGTAACGTTATGAAAAATTTAGTCATTYSSTCNKYYCKTATTKTKGTTRTKCWCGTNNRKWCMGWMRASWASRWTCTNYKCSCSTTCNWRWWACCGCTAAAGTTGTTGCCGAAAGTTTCTATCACGGCGATGATGCCACCTTAAAAAAGCACACTACTGCGGAAGGTTATGCAAACCTTTCAAGCATTCAACCAATGTTCACTGAAGATAAAGATTCAGAAGCTCATTTTAAAGTGGTGGATGAAGCTATGGTTGGCGAGGTTGCTTGGGTAAAATATTCAACTTCTTACGACCCAAAACCGGGTGTTTTTAAACTGGTTCAAGAAGATGGCCAATGGAAGGTAACGTATAATGGGCCGAGGGATAAAGGGCCTTTTTAAATATCTTCCAAAATAACTGGTCAATGTTTTCTCGTGACCTCTTTTTTGTTGTAGCAATTCTTACTATTTAATAGACTTAATCTGTTTGCAAACGGCCGATTTGTTGATACCTAAAACTTCATCTATTTCGCTAGAGGTAATATTAATGTCGTTTGTAATAACTTTAAGAACTTAACTCTGTCTTTTACTTAACGCTTTATTTGCATCTATTGCACCACCTATTACACCACCTACTGCACCACCTACTTCCTTTGTCTTTGTTATTAATGTTAATTTCTTTGTTAAAAGAATTGCAATCAATTACTAGCAACAAATTAAATTTTGTTAAATTGTCCAAAATTTGTCAACTTGCATCTTTTAAGAAATTGATATGATTGGTGAGCATATAAGACATATCAGGGAAGAAAAGGGAATTTTATTAAGAGAATTAGCAAGTAAATTATCCATTGACACAGCCGTTTTGAGTAAAGTTGAAAGAGGCGAAAGGTTTTTTAAGAAAGCTGATGTTATCAAGTTATCTAAAATCTTCAATCAAGATAAAAAAAGCTAGCTCTCCCTTTGGTTAGCAGACAAAATTTTAAAAACAACCAAGAACGAAAAATATAAAATTGAAGCTTTAAAACTTGCAATAGAGTGTTGCAATAGTCAAACTAAAAGCTAACATTAAATAAGCGGGTTCTTTTGGAACCTATTTTTATGTCAAAAATTGTAGATACTATAATCGATGAAATAATTGACCAGTATATGTATGCTGACGAAACCAATAGACCTTGGATTATTGGTTTTAGTGGAGGTAAAGATTCTACTGTAATGCTTCAATTGGTTTGGAAAGCCATTGAGCAGATTAAACAACTTACAGGAATTGTAAAAAGAGATATAATTGTCGTTTGCAACGACACTATGGTTGAAAACCCGATTATCACAGAATATGTCAATCGGGTTTTGAATGATATCCGTAAGGCTGCCGTTGAACAAGATATGCCTATTCAAGTCGTTCAAACTATTCCACGACTAGAGGATTCTTTCTGGGTTAATCTAATCGGCAGGGGTTATCCCGCCCCAAATAATGCGTTTAGATGGTGTACGGAACGGTTAAAAATAAGACCTACCGCTCGGCATCTCATAGAGAAAATTGACCAGTTCGGAGAAGCTGTTATTCTTATTGGAACTAGAACAGCCGAGAGCGCTCAACGTGCCAAGTCAATGAAAAAGCACGAAATTAAAGGTAAGCGACTCTCAAAACATCCAACGCAGCCAAATACTCATATGTATGCACCAATCCGAAGTCTTTCGTTAGAGGAAGTGTGGTATCTGATAAACACGATGGATTCGCCTTGGGGTTCAGACAATTCTGAATTATTTCAAATTTATTCTGATGCTAGTGCTGATGATTATGAATGTCCTACCGTGGTCACTTCAAAAGAACATAAATCTTGTGGACAAAGCAGATTTGGCTGTTGGGTTTGTACAGTAGTTAAAAAGGATAAGTCAATGACCGCCTTAATAGAGAATGGCCTCACTTGGCTAACACCGTTACTAAAAGTTCGCAACGAGTTAGTTGATGAACGTAATTTGATTGAGAATAGATTACCTCAAAGAAGGAATGGTACTGATGCCATCAATGGTATGGGTACTTATACTTCAAAATATCGAGCGTCTGTTCTTAAAAGAGTTCTAGCAGCCCAACATACCATACAGAAAACCAAACCTCATTTAGAATTAATAACAAATCAGGAATTAGTGGCCATCCAAACTATTTGGTATCGCGATTTGATATTTGACTATAAGGTTTCTGAAATTTACCAAGAAGCATACAATCTTAATTTGGATATGAAAGATCAAAACGAAAAAAGAGAGAAAGAAGTCGAACTATTGAAAAAATCCTGTAACGATAGCGAAAAAGACTTCAACCTTATTCAAGACCTGCTAACGTTGCAGAAAAACAAGTCGCTTTTAAACAGGAAACGAGGCTTAAAAGATGATATTGAGAACAGAATTGAAGAATTCCTTAAAAAAGACAAGTAAGAATGTACATAAAGGAAATCGAGCTCAATAATTTCAGAATTTATAAAGGCTCAAACAAAATTGATTTATCGACAACCGATAGTAAAAATATTGTGGTTGTAAGTGGGAAAAACGGTTATGGAAAAACAACATTCCTAATGTCTCTTGTATGGTGTCTGTATGGAAAACAAATGCAAA
The DNA here is from genome assembly GCA_002733915.1 of Aequorivita sp. GTDB lineage: Bacteria > Bacteroidota > Bacteroidia > Flavobacteriales > Flavobacteriaceae > Aequorivita. The sequence continues at coordinate 96,926 of NVXN01000009.1, read as the reverse complement.
AAGTTGACCATTTATATCAAAAGGAAATTGCTGATAAAGGAGGCTACACAAAATATATTGCCAATAGTCTGAACAGACTGGCAAAAGCAAACGGGGAAACCAAATTTTCGGTTTCTGTTACATTTAAAGATGTAAAAATTCCCGAAATCACTTGCAATGAGATTAAAATTACTAGGTCTTATGATATTGTAACTAGTGCTAATGACAAAGTAGAAGTCGTAATCGACAATTTTCAGAATGAATTAATCAAAGACCTCACAACTGATGGAAAACAAGATGGCGAAGAGATTTTTATTCGAGATTTTATTTTACCGATAGAGATTGCAAAATTCTTCTTCTTTGATGCAGAAAAAATCGTTTCCCTTGCAGAAATTAATTCGCCCGACCAAAGACGATTATTAAGTAAAGCCTATACGGAAGTTTTAGGGATTAAGAAGTATGAAGATTTAAAAGACCAACTAGAATCTATTCAGGATGAATATCGAAACAAGTCTGCTAAACCAAAGGAGAAGGCAGAACTGAATCAAATCAATGCAAATATTGATAACTCCCAATTAGAAATTGACGAAGTTGAACAACAGATTCAAGACCTGAATGAAGAAAAAATAGAGAAAGTAAGTGCCTCAAACGATATACAGCGAAAGCTGATTCAGGAAGGTAACCATATGACCGTTGAACAACTGAATGAGCTTAAAGAACAAGAATACGAGCTTAATAAATCGATTTCTGAATTACAAAACCAACTGAAAGACCTATTCGATTTAATTCCCTTCGGATTAGCGGGAGAAAATTTGATGATGGTAAGTCAGCAACTTTCAGATGAAAAGAATTATCGTGAAAACAAATATGTACAGGAAAATGTTGGTGAAAAGACAAAAAAGATTCTGGACGATATTGAAGCTGAAAAAAAGAATTTCCCCAAAGTCATTGAAACCGATATTAGAAATTTCTATGAAGAGCAAATAAGTAAGTTGGTAAGAAAACATTTTTTTAAAGATGTGCCTGAAATTCCAACCACGTTTAAGACACTTCACGATTTTAGCGATTCAGAAACCAATGAGTTCAAGGTTTTATTGAATGGCTTAAGACTTTCTTTCAAAGAGTCTTTTAAGCGTATCAATAACGAATATTCTAAATCAAAAATTCAATTGGATTCTATTAGAAGAAAAGTTCGGGATGCTGAAAAAGATGCCGATGATGAATATATCTCTGGACTACGAAATGAAAAAGAAAAGAATGACAAGAGGGTCTTTTCAATAGATAATGAGGTGTATGATTTAAGGGAAAAAATAGGAGGATTGAAAAATGACATCAAAACCTTCAAGCAAAGACAAGAAGAACTGCGTAAGAAAATTGATGATTCAAGAAAATATGGCGACAAAGACAAAAAAGCCCAAGATATCATTGGAAAACTCAAAATCTTTATAAAATCATTTAAAGAAGAGAAAAAGAAATCATTGGAAAGCAACATCCTGTCCGAGTTAAATATACTGATGCACAAAAAAGGATTTATAAAGTCCGTAGCTGTTGATATAAACCAATCGGGTGATGATGTGGATATCAATCTATTCGATAGCCGAAAAGAAAAAATAGACAAAGGATCTCTTTCAATGGGAGAACGCCAAATGTATGCCTCGGCACTATTAAAAGCTTTGGTTGATGAATCGGATATTGAATTCCCTGTGTTTATCGATTCTCCTATGCAAAAATTTGACCGAGACCACGCTAGAAATGTAATTAATGAATTTTATCCAAACGTGTCTAAACAGGTGGTTTTGTTTCCCCTTTTGCATAAAGAGCTTACCGTAAGCGAATATGATTTACTTCAGGACAAGGTTATAAAAGCTTATATAATTCATAATTATAGTACTGATGCATCCAAATTTCTGACATCTCCACCAAAAGACTTGATTAAAACATACGACGAATTATATGCAGATTAATATACGCACATCCGAAGCAAATCAAGAAATTGTTCGAAAGCTTACTAGCAAACTCCCTGTTGGCACAAAGGAAAATGTTGTTGCTAGAATAGCCCTTGGGTACTCTATTCAACAAGGCAAAAAGTTCACTTCAGAAGAATTTAGTTCTTTTGATTCCAAGGGTAAAGAATACAAAGACCATATACTTTTTGATGCGAGACATCGCGATTTTTATATCGCAATGGTTTCTCAGCATTATGGTGTTTACAAAATTCACGACGACATCCCGAGGTATGTGAAATTACATATAGACCACGGGCTTGTATTGATGGATAATCTCTTCAGCAATAGTCATAACTATACTTTCTTTGATTTTCTAATTGAACATCTTGACAAGGGAATAAACTTTTTGGAATCTGGGGATGTTGATTTAAGTGCAGTTACCAATTCCAATCAATCCTTAAATATTTCCTATTTTCAAGAATTGATCAAGATTGAGATTGGAAGTACTTTGAATGAGAAGAAACCTATTGAATTGGGTTTTAATGATACTAAATACAACAACAATCATATTGCTGTTGCCGGAAGTTCTGGGACGGGTAAAACCCAATTCGCATTAGAGCTTTTAAACCAGATAAGTGAGAAATCCAATCATCAAGTCAACTTTATATATTTAGATTTTAAGGGCTTGAAAGATGATGACCTAAAGTTTTATGAGCCATTTTTTAGCAAGACTAGGGCGACATACATCGATGCCCCAAATACACAATTTCCTGTAAATCCATTATCATTTATTGATGGAATCAATGAAGTTAACAAACAGATGGGAATCGATAAATTTGTTGACATCATATGTAAGTATTCAAATATTGGCATAAAGCAAAGAGGACAGTTGCGAGAAGCAACGTTAGAGGCTTTTCAAACAAAGAAACAAGGACAATATCCAAGCTTCGCTGAAATCAACGAAAAGCTTTTGGACTTGGTAGGAGAAAAGAGAGACACGCTTACTGAAATTATTGATGAACTTACCCGGTACAATATTTTTCAGGAAAATCAAAAATCAGAATCATTTCTAAATCAAAATGTTTATCTATCGCTTTCTGGGGATTTGTCTAATTCGGTACGATTTACTTCCCTGTTCTTGATTATTAATTACATCTACAATACTTTTATGAATATGGAGAGCTCTCCTGTCGAAGGCGATTGTAGGGCTATGCGATACGTGTTGTTGATTGATGAAGCACACGTAATTTTCAAAGAGAAAAAATATCAGGATATTTTAGAAAAGATTTTAAGGGAGATTCGTTCAAAAGGGGTTTCGGTTGTACTATTATCACAAGGCATAGAAGAATTCAACCAGCCTGGCTTCGACTTTTCAAGTATGTGTGAAATGTCATTTCTTTTAAATATAAAGGATAAAACGAACTCAAAAGCGATAAATAAGTTTTTAGGTTTYAGTGAAAAGGACGGAATAAAAGTTGCACGAAGTTTGGAGAAGATAGAGAAAGGTCAGGCATTGTCGAATATTCAAGAAGTTGATAAGGGAGAACTGTTTTTCTTAAATCAATTTAAAGATAATTAAAATATGCCTTATTTATCGCACGAGGAGATTTTATTGGCTTACCCATTTGGTCCCCCATATAGATTAATGGTTGTACATAATCCAGATTGGTGGTCTGAAATAAATGATTACAATTTACCGCAGCCAGTCAAAATAAAATTTGACAATGCGGTTAGAGATAATATGCCAGATTATATTCATACTGGAAAAGGAATCTATATGTTTTTTTTAGAACCCAATTATCCTTTTCAAGCCGATGTTATCTCAAAGCATTTGTTGTATGTTGGAAGGGTACAGAGCGGAACAACGAATTTTAATTTTTTTAAACGCTTTTATCGTTATGTAAAAGCTATTGGAAATAGAAGTGTAGCCCTAAACACTATGAGATTGACCAATCTTTGGCCAGATCATACGTTTGTTTATTATTTTGATTTATCCGATAGGACAGATGAAGAAATACGTACGATTGAAAATAATTTATATAATAAAATAGTCCCTCCTTTAAATGAGGCATTAGAGGGAAATGCAAGATTAACCAGACAGCTATATTAATATGATACATCTTGCTTGCACACACGGAAATTTAGGGTACTGGGATTATTATTCGACTGTTATGAAAGTCTCCGACATCGTAAGGAATAACAGGATAATAACAGTTTCAGAATCCGAAGAGCTTTTCACGGATAATATTAATGCTATTCTTCAACGAGAAATCAAAACTCAAAGAATAAAGGCATTGAAAAATTATATTTCAGATACGAATGAAAGATTTCTAGGTAGCATTGTAGCGGCAATACACCAAGGTGAACCGAAGTGGACAGAAATAGATATAAATCAAAATTTCGAAGTTGAAGGATTAACTATTGATGAATTGTCGATAGAATTTTTGAACAGTAAGTTTGGGGTCTTAACTTTAATGGGTAGCGAACAAATTTTTGCATTGGATGGACAACATCGTCTTTTAGGATTAAGAAAAGCCTATACCGAAAATCCTGACGTGGTAGGGGAATTGGAGGTTTCTATCCTTTTCGTAGTCCACCAACACAGTAGATTGGATAAAACTCGAAGATTATTTACTGTTTTGAATAAATATGCAGAAAAACCAAAGGGAGCGGAACTTATAATTTTGGATGAGGACGATGCCGCAGCTATTGTTTCTAGAAAATTGGTAACAGAACACGCACAGCTTTCAAAACCCAATGGTATTTCAAATTCAAAAAGTGCAAACATTTCATCAAATGATAACACTTCCTTTTCGACGTTGGTTACCATTAATGCAGTGAATAAAATTTTATTTAAAAAAACCAGTGCATTTTACACTACACGGCCTACCGATGCCGTACTCGATGCTCTCTATGCAAAAGCTGCTTTATTTTGGGACACAATCTTCGAAGCTTTTCCCGAATTGATTCAATACATCGACGGTGAACAAAATGTTGAAATCAACGAGGAAGCGATATATAGACAAGATGAATCAGGAGGTAGTCTTTTGTTGAGACCTGTGGGACATAAATTGTTGGCAACCGTATATAATAAATTTGAAGCGACCGAAAGACAAGATTTTATTGATAGAATAGCTCAAGTTGATTTCAACTTATCGTCTCCAAATTGGATATATATTTATTGGAATGAAAAAATGATAGGTAAAGAACTAACTCTTAAAAAGAATATGTTAGCTTATATGATAGGGAAATACGACGATGCCAATTTTATTCACGAAGGAATGACTCGTATTTATGAAAATCACAACGAAGAGTATGACAATCACATTGAGCAAGTAGAGTTTTAGACCTAAATAGATTATTCATTTTAGAAAATATTAAAAAATATAAGGTATTATTAGATTCCTTTGAAGACTACAATTCCAAATTACGCCCCATTAATCTCCATATAAAGGGAATTGCAGAATATTTTTTCAATAGGGACAATCTTCACGAGCAGATAGGGAACTGGTTTTGGATCGCTTCAAATATTCAAGGCGTTGTATATGATGGGGTAAAGAGTGATAGTGCATATATGATGTGCAGACCTGCGTTTGAATATGAAGATTCAAAACAAGAATTACATCAAAGAGTAGTCGATAATATGACTGTATTCCTTTATGTTTATAGTGGTTTAGAAGCTCTAATCAATGATTCTAATCTCAAAAATTGTAAAAAAAATAGAGGTAAAATAAATGCTGCTAAACTTCATATTAAATCAAATTTTTCGAATGGGTTTTTAAGTATACCGATGTATCGTGAATCTTTAAATTTACTGTTCTCATTAATTGACCAAAGAGATAGCGACTATCAAAACCTAAAAATCTCATTCACTCTTGACGACTGTTGTGATTTTAATGGTATAGGCCTCAAGGTAGTATATAAAATAAGAAATTTACTAGCCCACGGAAGCTTTTCATTTCCTGAACCTTTGGGACATTCTTATATGATGCCTTTACAATCAGAGATTATTGAAGTTTCAACAAGACTTATATTGTTAAGCGCTCAAATGATAATGATTGGCAATCGTGAACAGCAATTTAAAAAAATAGATTTATACAAGTCTGAAGTTATTGAGAGAAATGATGACGTGGATGAAGAATGGGAAGTGGATGAATTAATATTTTTAAGAAGCTTCCATATACAGAAACGGCTTAAAGATCCAAATCAATTATTGTTTGATTTGGATTAAAATATATTTTAGTTTAKTTATTAAATATTGATTTTGCCTCCTCATAAACCCGTTCAAAATTAGACTCCAAATCAGTTTGACAAAACTGCTTCAATTCTTTTGGAAACTCTCTTTTTATGTTGGCCAATTTAAACTGCACCTTCTTATCTTTCCCATCAGCATACGTGATAAACTCGCCCTGTTTTAATCTGAAAAACACATCAGCTCTAATTTTCGGAATCTCCTTTTCTCCGGTTGTTACCCGAGTATCAAAATCGAGATTATGACCACGACTTATACTCTTGGTCGGATCCTTAATAATTTCAAAAAAGCGTTCGTAATATTTAGCGGTGTCTGGGTCGTTTACCTTTCCGAAGAATTGATAAGATAGATTACTTAAAATTGCCTTACTCGCTTTATCGCCATACATCATATCGTTTTGTATTTTGTCCTGCATTACGTAAATCGTAGAAATATTATAGCTCCGAAGTGTCGCAGGAATACGGTGCATATTCAACAATCGAATGGTAGGCGCTTCTTCCATCAAGAGAAATGAAGGCTTACTGTTGCGAATACTCATTTGCTTGGTTATAGTGTGAATAATCGTGGCGATGACTGGCGAATAGGATGTTTCAAATTTTGGATTGTTCACTATCGAAATCACACAAGGATTTTCTGGACTATTTATATTTAGTGGTACTTCATCCGCAGACAATGCCATAAAAATACGTTGTGTGCTAATTCGTTTCAGAGCATTTGCCAATGTGCTTTTTACACCTGCGGTCTGTCTTTCAGAATCCTTGCCACTAATAAAAGCATCTGCCATTGCCCTCGATGTCGTATTGGTTTCCAAAAACTGGATAAGGCTGTCTGTGTCCAGATATTGATAAATAGCAATCAAATGTGGAAGAGTACAGAATTGGGGATAAGTAGTTTTTAATTTCCAAATCAATCCACCAATCAATCCTTCCGCAGCATCGTTGAAGAATTTTGTTGTTCCAGTTGTTCCTGATTCCCTTTGTTCCAAAAGGTTTTCAATCAATACCCTTGAAACTTCGTTTACGCTTTCCTCGTTCTCTAAATAGCGTGGTGCAATAGGATTTACCCTATGTATGATTTTATCGAAGGAAATGACCTTAAAAGGGATATCGCCATCCTTAAAGAGTGGATAAGCCATTTCGGTAAGCTCAAAATCCTTGTAGTCGTGGATAATTCCGCAAAACCCTTCTTTTTCGAAGTGTTTCAAAAAACCATAGACTACACTTTCGGTCTTTCCACTTCCCGCAGAACCGATTATGGATGCACCTCGTTTGATGTTATCCAGTTTAAAGTTTCCTTTCGTGGTGGCAAAGTTGACCTGATATTTGACAATTCCACTTTTAGGCACGTCCGTTTTATGCAAGAAAACATACATTCCTATATTAATTAATGTCAGAGGACAAACCAAATAAAGTGCTATTTGCACCAATGGGAATTGTTCATTTAAATAATATACAAGAGCGCCAATCAATAGAAAATTAACGACAAATGAATATTTGCTTATCCGAAATATTCCATAGAAAACACTACTGGCCAAACCAATAATAATAAGTACCGAAATGAGATTGTCCATTTGCATAATTTTAATTTAGATTCCTATGGAACTTGATTTTATGGCCACTTCCGCACCACGTCGTAGCCTATTAAAAATTTTCATCGCCAATTGTGCCTGTGTAACAGGAATACTCGGCATCATCGGGATGCCACTCTTACCCATTATTTTGAACGCTAAAGCTTTTTCGTTGGTGGGCAGTTTCATTAGTGAAGCAAAATAGATTTTCGGATTCTTGATGAAATCCTTTCTTGCGGTATAGGTTTCAGCGAAGTTCCTTTTATAGTCAAAAGCCTTGTCAAAAGTCTTTTCCGCTTTCGTAAAAAAACCATCTCTATCAAATCCCCGTTTTACCGTTTTACCATTTAATTCAACATCGGAAGCTTTGTATTTACTTCCTGGGGACAAAGAGAATTTATTGGAAGCATCCTTACGGCTCACAATTATATGGATATGACTTTGGTTTCCCGCTTTTGGCATTCCTTGTACAATTCGTTTTCCGTTCTGTTGGTGCGGTGCTTCTCTTTCGAGTTTCACAATTTCTTTTTCCAATTTTTTCACATTCCCTTTTGCTCGTCCATCTTGCACATTTCGGATTTCAGTTTTTAGTTGAAGTATTTTTGTGGCATACGGTTGGTTTTCTTTTATCTGAAAGTCCGTTCCTTTAAAGGCTCTTTGGTGTTCAATTTTAGCATAGTATTTTATATCATCGATTGTAATGGGTCGCCCATTGATTTCGCGATTAAATGAAGCCACATAATCCTTCATAATTTCACGGGTGTATTTTTGCAAATCCTCACTATGGTTCTGCAACCGTTTCAGTTCGTATTTAGATGGGCTTACGGTAATGGAATAAAACCGTGGTTCGTGCTTTTCGAGTTTTGCCGTATTGCTATCAATTTCCTTGACCACTTCCTCTGCTGAAATCTCGTCGCCGTATTGGTTAAAAAAATGTTCCATATCCTGCTGTTCCAGTCCTTGGTTTTCCTTCTCCAGATAACCAACAAAATCAGCCGAACTTTTGGAATAATTGCCTCCCATATTTTGAGGTGTTATCGTTATGTACATAGCTCAAAATTTTAGACTTCGTTGTTAAGGTTTTGCTTTTCGCGAAAGCGTACTTCCTTTTTTTCTTCGGCATATTTCTTTTCCACTATCAAAGGTTTTTTACTTGGCTGTTCTGTCTCAAAAAGGGATTGAATCATTGCAACTGTAGGCTTGGTTTGGGTCTTTTCAACATCCCTCATTATAGCGATTACTGCATTGATTCTTTTCAGTAACTTGGCTTCGATGGTTCGTCCTGTCGGACCTAATTTTTCTTTTGGAGATATCTCATTGTAGAAGAAAAAATCAAGAATGGCTTCCATCGTTTCCGTATGTGTCTTGAAGTGCTTTTTTGAAAATTCCTGAAAACGTTTGGCAGTTTTCCTTTTGAACCTGATGGTGATGAATGAATCCATTTTCTTTCGCTTTTTTCTGTGTTTGACGTAAATCCATCCCTGTTTACAGACTGTGTGGGGGCATTTGACGCAAATCGAAGAAATTTATATAATCCATTAGTTTTCAAGTATTTGAAAATCAATGGATTATACGCTAAAAGGAATATGTAACGTGGCTCTGCCCGTTACCCTCTTGCTATTCCTTTTCGTTCGCCACAGGCGAACAAAAATTTCATACAATCTGGCTAAAAAGCCAATTGCCTTTTAGGAATCCGAAAATTCCTCAATGTAAAATATAGATGGATACAGCTATCAGCGAAAGTTAAAAATAGGGTAGCTATATAAATTATGTGTGCTGAATTTCAGCGAAATAAAGATACGGTTTTTTATTGAACTGGAATTACTTGAAAAGAAAAAACACCTCTAAAATTTAGAGGTGCTTGATTATTAAGTTTAGAAAATTAGATGTTGAATATAAACGTATAGGAATATAAATTTCGCAATGCTTCTTCCTCTATCATCGTTTCAAAACAGGTATAATTTTCCCTTACGTATTTGCGAATATCATCGCCAAATTTTCGTTCCACATCTTTTTTAGAATTTTCTAAAAGTCGGTTTTGAGCCTCTTCGCTCAAGTCTGTAAAATTGAGATATACCATAGCTTAAATTTTAGTATTCGCTTGGTAACATCAGCGTATCATTTACAAAAAATAACCGCAGTTCATCGAGCGGAAAATCAGTTACCCGATAGCCGTGTTTTTCCAAAATATTGTCGTTGCCATCTGTATAAATAATTTCAGCTTCATATCCTGTAAAATCTTGTTTTTCCTCGGACAATCTTTTAAAGTCTATGGTTATAAACTCGCTTCTGTTCATCAGACTTTTTGCAATTACGGAAGWGTYNGTWATRARMMARWWMYWAWCWRMTANAKWWGYMRKWTRTNTTYAGWMCGNNTSTGTAAAACGTGTTCTTAATAATGGGATTTGGTAGAACATTTCCGTTCCGTGAAAATGTTGCAATCCTTCTTTGATTTCGTTAACTTGTGCTTTCATTGTTATCTATTTTTATTAGTGGATAATTAAAAAGAGGGCGCAATTTTCGACGAGAACGCCCTCTTTAATTTTTATGGTTACTTACCATTTTTTGACCCAAGCAAAAGAATTTCCCTTGCTACAACTTCGGTATAGTATCGTTTTTCGCCTTCCTTGGTTTCATAAGAGCGTTGTGCCAATTTGCCTTCAATAGCAATTTGTTTTCCTACTACTGCATATTTTTCAATAATTGTAGCGAGTTTTCCCCAAGCCACAACACTATGCCAATGGGTTTCAGATTGTTTTTCGCCTTTTGCATCCTTGTAGTTTTCATTTGTAGCCATTGAGAACTGCGCCACAATTTTTCCATTTTCAAGATGCGTAACCTGTGGGTCTTGCCCAATGTTCCCGATTAACTGAACGTGATTTTTAATAGTTTTCATAATAAAAGATTTAAAGGTTATTAATAAAAAAGGCGCAACTTTCGAGAGGTACGCCCTCTAAAATTTCAATGATTACTTATCATTTTTGCTTCCAAGCAAAAGGATTTCATTTGCTTCGATTTCGGTAACAAATCGCTTGATACCCTCTTTGTCCTCGTAGCTTCGGGATTTCAATTTTCCCGTAACACCTACTTCCTGGCCTTTACCTACAAATTTTTCGATAATTTCGGCAGTCTTGCCCCAAGCCACAACGGTATGCCAATTGGTTTCTGTTTGTTTTTCGCCTTTGGCATYYTTGTAATRYTCATTRGTAGCSARTGAAAAACGGGCTACTTTYTTWCCGCTTTCAAGRTTTGTAATGGTTGGCTCTTGTCCAACGTTTCCGATTAACTGTACKTKRTTTTTTAAWGTACTCATAATAAAATATTTAAAGATTAATTAAAATGCTATCTGAACCATTCAGACAGTTTATTGTTATATTTTTTTGAAGTGATTTACTTATTATATCTTGAGCGTTTTCCTTTTTTGTTTTTTTTGGTGTCGCTTCCTTTTTGATGTTTTTGTAAGATTTCATAAGATTCATTTTAGATTTACTTCCCATAGCGCCCTCGCTGTTACCTTTTTTTGTTGCTGATACATTTTCAAGATTTTGAATTGATAAGGACTTATAAAAAGTGAAGCGCAGCGAGAACGGTTTATGCAGTCTGTTCAAGTTCAAAATGTTGGTATTTTGCTGGCAAAAAAAGGGTATAACAGCGAGGGTGCGGATGTAGGTCTAAAAGCTTTTGTGAAGTATAAAAACGTAGGAAGCGACACCAAATCATTAAATGGAATTCCGATTTGGCGGACGCTATTCACGATTTTGGCTTGGAAATGTAGTGTTCCTTCCCAGAGAATCGGGAAGGGTTAACGGAATGGAAAGTCGAAATTGGGGATTGTGTCCAAGATATTTATAGTGAAGCTCTTTTCCCGAAATGTAGCTTTTCGCGAAATGCAGGGGAATGTGCTGAATGGCTTATGAAACTCGTATTAAATAAAAGGGTGAATAGTTAGCTCACTCTTCAAAAAGTATTTTTTGATTTTCAGATAATATATTTGTTTCTGATTTTTCAGCTATTTTTAATCTATCTTTTAAAGCCTTTCTTCTTTTATCATAAATCCAACTTCTCAAACTATTCAAACGTCCCATTTCATATTCTGAAAGTTTGCTTGGTGCGATTTCAGTCATTGCATTCAATTGGCCACTATTCTTAAACTGAATTGCATACTGAAGACCTAGCCAAGTATAAATATTTACCCATTCGGTAGGCATTGGTGCTTCATAAGTTCTGGGCATCATATATGCTAAAGTTTCTGTAAGCGATGCCATTTCTTCTTGTTGCATTGAACATAATAGTCGTGATAATTTTATGTTTTTAAGTATGTCTCTTGGTATTGTATCTTTCCAAGCAGATTTAAAGACAATGATGGGACTGGTGAGACAATCCATAAAATTAAAAACGAAATCGTTACTTCGCTTTTTGTTTGATTTCGATGATTTTTTCTGTGTAGATTCGGGTTCACACTCGAATCCAAAATCAAGTTGTACAAAATTAAAATTTTCCATAATGTGAGGTTTTAGTTTGAATAATGATTTAAAAGTGTTCGGTAGTACAGCTGATGCTTATCTCTGTAATAAGCTAAATGAGTCTCTGCACTATCAATTGTGTAATTTTCACTACTCAATTGATAATGTTCTTCCGCTTCTTTTAATGAAATGCTGGGTTCTACAGATAMTTGTTTCATAATKYTAWAWTTTTWGTTAAACAATATTTGAGCAKTACCCAAACGGAAGCTAAAATCACAGCTCAAAAGGAAACGGAATAAATAAGCGTTGGATGGTGCGATGGCTTTATGCCGTAGTCTTTTGATGGGTGTATTTTACGAGTTTACCTTTGCGCAGATATTGATTGATTATTTATCTCAATTTTAGCGGACTTAATTCACGATTTTGGCTAGGAAATGAAGTGTCCAGTTCCAGCGAAGCGGACCGGGTTAACGGAATGGAAAGTCAAAATTGGGGATTGTGTCCAAGACCTTTTTAGGTAAGCTCTTTTCTCGGAATGTAGCTTTTCGCGAAATGCAGGGGAATGTGCTTACTGGATTATGAAAACAAATTATCCTTATTTAGTAGGGTTTAAAGCGGACTTGACTTTAAAGATATAGATTGGGAATGAAGCGATTCTGCCATTTTTATGGCAGGTTCAGCGCAATGGAAATCGGAAGATTTGAAGTTGTGTCCAAGACCTTTATAATGAAGCGTATTTACCGAAATGAAGCTTTTTGCGGAATGCAGGGGAATGGGCTGAATGGTCGTTTAAATAAATGATTTACGTTTAGTTGGAACAAATTAATCCAAATAAATSTTATGAATTATTAATTCCAAATCCATTAAAATCTTCTATTGTGTAAGAAGAATTACTTGTCTGAATTGGATTTTCAAAGTATCCAAGCTCTTGTTGTATTTCTTTAGCGTGAGTAATAAAATCATCGGTAATTTCGGAAAAATAGTGATAGCAGATATCATAAACACTCTCATCTTTTCCATTTGAACCAATGCCTATTCCAATAATTGTATCTACAAAGGGATTTAAGTATCGGGCAACAATACATCTCAATTCCAGCTCGCTCTCTTTTCCATCCCAATTTTTTTGAGTTAGAGGCATAAATACATACATATGTTTGGCGTCTTTCTGTGGAAGTAGCATTCTACCTTTAGATTTCTTTTTAATGGTATTATCAAGAGCTAAACCAAGTTCAGTTCTGTGTATTCTGTCCTCTTGGTTTATTATCCTGATTGCATTTTCTAAATCTTGTATTTGCTGATTATTTGTTTCGTCCCTTATGTGATAAGCGTGTAGTTGGTTTATCATATAGTCCCAAATAAAACTAGGTGAAATACGATTTCTCCAATCCCTGTAATCTTCTGACTTAATATAATCTTCCCAAAGTCCTCCAGAACCAGCTACTAAATCAACTGGATAATCAAATTCAAGACCCGTTTGAATATAAAGTGCAAAAAAATCAGTTTCTTCCGGAAGCAACATATGATTTGAAGTTAGAAACTTTTCTTTAGCCGTTAAATATCTTGTAAAATCAGTTATCGTATCAAGTTCGCTAATAATGGTTGCAGTTGACTTTTCGTCAAATACGTGAACAAAGCCCCTATTACTCGTTCCCATTGGGAATGGAAAGTCATAATCACTTCCAAATGCAATTGCAATTCTATAAATAATTCTCAATTTTTTATCTGGCAGAGCAACCTTTGTTACACGATTTTTTAGTTTAATATCGTTAACATTTTTTAAAAACCTTTCTGCTCCATAAAGCTGTTGAATTGAGTCGTCCACAGCTTTTTTAACCCACCTCGTATATTGGACACTTTTATCTTTGTGGTTTGAAACTTTAATATCTTTTACAGAAATCAAAATAATTGTATTGCCGCATACAACAAGTACATCGCATAATTCTTTATCTTTCTTACCTAAAGGATTTGGGAAACTCCAAAATGGTAAAAAAGAATTTTTACATAAAGTGGCTACATATTTTTCTGATGGTGTCATTATATCTTAATTAATCCTCTACCCGAAGTTTTTTGTTTAGTTATGTATGCGTATGCTTTAGGAAGGTTTACAATAAAACCTGAATAGCCCGAAAGTTTTAAAAGAAGTATTGTGCACAGCTTATAGACCAAGAAACTTAAATGAAATAATTCTTTAAATTCCTTATCAAAATCTACATCTGGTATAAAAAAGTCATCTCCGTGAATAAACTTATTCCGATGGATGTAAAGAGCGTTTTCTTCATCTTTAGATAATTGATAGCCAAACTTCTCGAAAGGCTCTGCAAGCTTTTGGTTATTACTGCCTTTATTAATTTGGTGTAATTTAGTAATCAATCTTTCATAATTTGCTTTTCTTTCTTTCAATTCAATAGATGAAAGTCCTTTTGGTCTATTGTCCTGCTCAAGTGTTTTGATTTTTTTGGCAGCTTCTTTACTTATCTGTTTAATTTTCTTATTAATTTCTTTTTCTTCAAATATTTCGCCGCTATCATTCTCGCCTTTATTTACAACAACCTTTGTAATATTTTCAAGTGCAACAAATAAAGCTGGTATTTTAAGTTCTAATGGGGAATCACTACAATCGATAATTAATATAAAACTTCGCAAAACACTTCCCCTAGTAAGTATCAACTCGCATAGTTTTGAATAGTTTTCCATCGGAAACTCTAACATATAATTTCTTGCAGTATCCTTTCCTATTCTTTCTGTTATCCCCTGCTTATTCTTTATGAATTTAGGACTTCTAAAATTCATATATTTATAAGGSTKYKYGGTATGAATTTCATACCCCTTCGATATAGTTTCGGAAGATTCAAATACTCGAATACCTATAGGATGTCTTAATTCAATATCATTATATGAGAAGATATGGGCTAAACCACCATAATAAGTTCCCTTCAAAAAAGCATAGGTCATAAAAATTGAATTGACTACTTGCGTAAATCGCTCAAGCATTACTTTGTTCAAAGAATCAATAACAATATAGTGCTGTTCCTTTATATGAGTTGAGAAGAAATGATAGTTTTCATTCTCAATTTCGATGTTAATCGTCAAAGCGTTATTGGTGGCTGCATCCACTTTGGCAAATTCATACTGGTAGAAATCTCCTTGGAAAGACAACACTTTCTCAATAGGAAGTAGAAATCGAAAAAATCTATGTTTTTTATAATGCTTTTTACTTTGATTTGACAAATTGCGTAGATTTGCTGTAATCTGTTTTTTCAGACTATAAGCATCAGTCTCTGGATTATTAAAGTTAGGAAACTTAATACTGCTCGGCAATAAATCGGACCCTGATATATAGTAATCAAGTAAAGAGCAACTCATTTTTACTTCTGTTCCTTTTCTAAATTTAATATCATTATGATTGTTTAAATCTTTTGATAAAAATGCATCTGGTTTTAGCACGATATTTTTACCGAATTCTATAGTTGCCGGAAGACCATTAAAAGAATGATTTTTAGAAATACCAGTAGTTAATATTCCAGAATTGTTTGTTCTGAAATTTTGTAATAATTTGAGGTTAGCATTTATGTATTTATCTATCATAGTTTACTGTATGAGCAAATAATTAAAGTTTGAATTCAATTTTTCTTATTATTTACACTTACAATAATYCCACCGCCTTATACCAATAATAAAATATGGACTTATCCGGCTGGCGTTTCAATTTATTCAGGTATGCCCAATCTGCTTTTTCAATAGTAAGCTCGCTTATATCTTGTCCCTCATAATATTCAATTTCTATAATTTTTGGTTGCAATAGGATTGCATTCAAGTAAGCAACTCTGGCCGAAGCTGCCATTGCTTCTTCTATCCTAAAATGTCCCGTCATTAGAAATGCACTACCAAAACTGCGAATACCACGGTTTAAATCTTCAAATTTCTTTTTTGTTTCAGCGGTGGAATTTCGTTCCCTTTTTGAAATTATAGCACAAGTGTTTATGGAATCCCACAGTACCTCTGTTTCAGTAAGATTTCTTTTGTTGAAATTTTCATCAGAACTTCTATAGGATAGTTCAGCTTTCGCGAAAGCGGAAAAGCTTTTCTTCACTATGTTTATATCGGTAATGTTTTCAAATAGTTTACC
The DNA here is from genome assembly GCA_002733915.1 of Aequorivita sp. Taxonomy (GTDB): domain Bacteria; phylum Bacteroidota; class Bacteroidia; order Flavobacteriales; family Flavobacteriaceae; genus Aequorivita. Next base: position 80,593 of record NVXN01000009.1, on the reverse strand, counting down.
TAAATCAAACAACTGCTTGCAGATTTCCATTGCAAAAAGCTGGTCTTGTTTGTAATATGGAATACCAATGGTCTCTGGTGCAAAAGCAGTAAGCTTATCGCCACAGATGGAATTTACCGATGGTGTTGTAATCGTCGTTGTAGTTCCAGTGACCGAAAGCCAAGATACTTCTATGGCAGATTCTATAAGTTCTGGATAATGCGGACTGTCAAAAAGAATGTCCAGCAGAATTGTTCCTGGAACATTCGGGTTATAGACTGAATCGAATTCAAACGTGTAATGCGCCTTCGGAACACCTTCTTTATAGCTTCGATTCTCGTTCAAAATATGTCTTTTAAAATGCGAGTTGGCCACTACTGTATCAAGAATTTTTTCTAACGCTTCACGGGCTACGCTGGAAATAATATCAATATCGATTGAAAATCGATTGTCTTTTTCAAGCAATAATACTAGGGAAGTCCCACCTTTGAATACAAAATCAAGCCCAGCTAATTTTAAATACTCTAACAGCGAAAATGCGTGTACCATTTTTTCCAGAATGGTCACATTAATGGATTTATGCTCTTTTTCCGCTCGGAAACTATCCAACCATTCTTTTGTAAAACTTTTTCTTTCAATCATATTGGATGTCCTCTAAAAAATTTGGAATGTGTTTGCTTATAAATTGCTTGATTTCTTGTTCTTTTTTACGTCTTTTTGCGTAGCTGAACAGCTTTGTAAGGTTAATACTGTAGCGGTCTAGTATCCTTTCAAAAATGTATATGAGTTCAGAACCTTGATAAAAATGGAACAGATTTTCATCTGCAAATAGGTCTACCATTATTTTTTCAAGTGTCGCAATGGGAACAACTGTTTTTTTGTCTTTTATTTTACTTATTGGGGCTCTCGTAACGAGTCGTTTTATAACGACTGGCACATTACTTTCAGAAATATAGAATTCGATTTCCTTTTCATCGGGATTCAAGAAAAAATCCATTCGTATTGAATCGTTTAGAAAATAATAAAGTGACTCTGTAAATTCTTTTTCCACTTCTACGACTATCATTTGATTGGATGTTTGGTGTTGGGTAAACTCGTTTAGCCATTGGCTTTCCCAAATGCAGTATGTAATATCCTCGAATCTCTCGGTAATTTTACGGGCTATTTTCAGTACATTTTCCGTTAGAACAGGTTTGTACTTGGGTTTATAGGATATAACATACAATCCTCGCCCAATGGTTTTGATGATGTCCTTTTTCTTAAGGTCATAAATTCGCCAACTAAAAGTACTTTCTTTCAAGTCTGGTTCAAAGTCCAGATAAAAGTGATATAGCTCGTCCCTATCGAAGGAACTACGCTCCTTAAATACTTCTATAATCTTATTTTCTATAATTTTTGGCATAATACTAATATCAAAACTTTGCCAAAAATACAAAAAAGTGGCGAATATTTGAAAACTAATTATTACCACTATATGAATAAAATGGTAAATATTTGATTTTGTAATACTTTTAAAATAAAAAACCCAGTTTAAGTAGGTACTGGATAAACCTTTTATAGCTTAAGCCATTTCATATATTTCATTGAATAGCTTCTTATCTAACTTTTCCTGTTGTGAAAAGCTCTTCTTTAATGTATGGTGCAATACTGCATTGAATGCATTATAACCCAGCCATAAATTCGGTTCTTCATTTAATAAAAGTGCTTCGTAGTTCAAAATTTCAAGGACTTCTCTTGATTTTTTTGATGGTTCACTATTCTTATCGCTACACTCGTATCTAAAGAGTTTTGTTTTGTCAAGAATCGCTCTAACGAACTCTTTGGTGTCGATGATTTTAAATTTCCTCATTTTATCAAATCTCTTGGTAATGGTGTAGAACTCATTGTCCAGAAATCTGTCGAATAGGTTGCTCAACCTTGGCATTATGAGGTCGGTATTGTTCTTACTGTGCTTAATGGAAAACTCGATTTCAGCTTGTGAAACGTGCAGTCCGTTGGAACATACTTTTCTATAAAATCCAAAATGACCCGAAGTCTTTTCACTTCCATCATAGGAATTCTTGAACCGAAGCATCGGCAGAATCAAGTCCTTATGGTTCTTGACCGTAAACTGGCTTTTGTCGTCGATGATAAAGTCGGTAATAAACGACCTGTCATTTTTGTTGATGGTGCGTTTATGGAAGTTCAATTGTGCATCGGTCAGCATTTCTTCAGCTTTCTTGAAGAACAATTGATTTGGAATGTGGCCATAGCTGTTCGAGACTACATTGACAATTTTACCATTGGAAATTATGGCGTTTTCAAGCCCTCTTCTGGATTCCATTTGAGTTATACTTCTCAAAGACTTCATTTCATTGGAAACGAAGATTTCATCTTGTTGTAAATTTTGTAAATACATAATATTTGAATTTAGATTAAACAATATTTAAGCTAAACCCAAACGGAAGATAAAATCTCGGCTCAAAAGGAAACGGAATAAATAGTGAGTGGGCGAACGGCTTTATGCCGTAGTCTTTTGATGGGTGTATTTTACGAGTTTACCTTTGCGCTACTATTGATTGATTATTTTTTCTATTTGGCTCCTCATTTTCAAATAAAAATTATCTAAATAAAAAAGAAGAGCCAGCACGAATGCCGACCCTTCTTCAAACAACAAAAGCTAATCGTTCAATTCCTGAATTTGCTTTTCAAGAACTATGATGCGCTCTTTCAAACGTTCTTCACGCTTGTCCCTTTTTTCGGCATATTCTTTTTCAATACCGGCAATCTTAGTTTTGTAATATCCTTGCATTGCATTGTAGAATGAAATGTTCGTTAAATTATTTACGTGATTACTTTCGCCGAAATGCACTTGCTTGGTAAGCATATACCGAATCAGCTTATGAAAAATTTCTTTTTTGAACTTCTTCTTGAAATTTTCCACGATTTCAACTTTGGATAGCTTTGATGTATCGCCCAATAATCCTGTAAAGTACTTTTGCTGACTAAAGTAGTCCACATTGTTTTCGTAGAGCGAAATTGAAAAGGCGACCATTTCATCTACCGAAAGCGTTTTCTTGGTCTCTATGTACGTAGTTTCTCGAATCATCCCGACAACTTCTTCAAACTGTCGATTATTCTCGATTTGCTTTTTCCGGATTTCCCTTTCGTTGATTTTAATGATTTGTTCATCTGGTGTACAATCATCCATTTTTCTGTTCGATAATGGTACAGAATGTACTTCATTTGCATCTTCTGATTTTTCGATGACCTTCACTAATACTTCTTTGTGTAGGTAAGATTCAGGATGAAAAACGATGCCATTTCTAAATCCATTCGCTGTAGCCGAATTGTACTTTTCCAATTCCTCGTTATAGGTCTTGGTAGCCTCGTCAAATTCTTCTTTTAGCTCGTCTTCATTGTAGTCGTAATTCTGATATCCTTCTTTTACGGCTTCCAATGTGAGCTGAATCGGTTTTTCAATGATTTCAACATCGTCTAGCAAATAGACATTCAAATCATTTTTCTCTAGCTGTGAAATGACCAGCTGATTACGTTCATCATCTGCCCAATACTTTCGTATTTCAGGAATCAACAGTACATTTTCTTTCTTTGATTTTTCAATCAGGTTTAAGAACGATTTGTTTTTCTTGGATTCGTAACAAGATGATTTTGTACAGACCATCTTTCCATCCCCAAATAGATTCCCTTGATTGGCTGCGTTGAACGGACATTCGACACAAGACCCTGCTTTCGGTACTAATTTTTTGTCGGTTACATCAAAGGATACTTTTTCCAAATCATAGGTCTGGTCTTTAATCATCCTGTTTATCTGGTGCGCATTGAAATCCTTGCCCATCGTTTCCAACATCATCTGCTGTTCTTCAGGTACAAAGAGCGCGACACCTACACCCAAGGAAATGGTCATTTCGCCATTGCGGACAAAGTGTTTAAAGCCTTCTATCAAACCTGCCAGCTTTAAGCGTTGTCTGATAAAGTTATCCGTTCTGCCCAATCGTTTGGCAATTTCAGTAGGCGCATATTTTTCTCTTAGATAGGCAATCGCCTCGGCTTCTTCGGTAGGCTCAACATCCTGTCTTTGCAGATTTTCGATGATTTGTACCTCCAGAACATCACTGTTCTTATAAGTCCTCACAATACAGGGTATGGTATTTTTCCCTGCCAGCATACTTGCACGATACCGACGTTCGCCCATCACGATGACATAGTGTTCATTTAGTTGCCTTACCGTAATCGGTTGTAATACACCGTGCTTATCGATACTCTCTGCAAGCTGCTGTAATGCATCCTCGCTAAAAGTTTTTCTTGGTTGTTCTGGGTCGGGCTTTATTTTGCCTATAGCCAGGTTCTGAATTTGAAGTGCGGATGCTTCCATTCCATTCACTTCTTTTTTGACAATAGATTTCGCTCTACTGCGCTTCTTTGTGGTACTCGCTTTTGTTGTCATAATACTCAAATTTTAGATTAAACAATATTTGAGCAGGAACCAAACGGAAGATAAAATCTTGGCTCAAAAGGAAACGGAATAAATAAGCGCTGGCTGAAGAAATGGCTTTATGCCGTAGTCTTTTGATGGAAGTATTTTACGAGTTTAAATTGCGGTTATATTGTATGATAATAAACTCCCCTTACGAAGGAATAAGGTTGCTAATTAGCAGAATTTATTATTTTACTAGAAAATTAATAGGGTTTAATAACAAATTGAAACATTTGACATTAATACAAATGTTGCCCTGAAATTAGCAAAATGTTGTACCTATGTTGTACCCGACCTTTTTTTCGAGAGTTTTTTAAATGGAAAAAGCCGAAGATTTCTCTTCGGCTTTTGTACGGGCGGGGAGACTCGAACTCCCACACCTCGCGGCATCAGATCCTAAGTCTGACGTGTCTACCAATTCCACCACGCCCGCATTTTAATATTTTAACGTTTTTTATTTCGCTATGTCCTAAGTCTAGCGTGTCTACCAATTCCACCACGCCTGCATCAAAATCCTTAACAACACTTAGGACATATTGTAAAAGGAGTGCAAATATAAATAATACTTACAAATGAAAGCCAACTTATTTTGAAATTTTTTCAAGGTTTTTTATTCGCGCAGCCAGGCCTTCATTTTTGGAAAGGCATGATCCCCTTCCGTTTCTGCCAATCCCATCCATTGGAGTAATGGCAAGCCTATATAGTTTTTACCCTCAAACTGTTCCCGCAACCATATCGCTTCCCCTTTATAACCGTCCTCGTGAAAAACAATTTCGGGAGCCAAACCTATTTTCTTCGCTGCGGCATAAGACCATAATAATACAGCCATTTCATCACCAGCCTTTTCTGCATTGTTTTCCATTACGTTATCGTTTAAAATATTTCGCTCTTCTGATTTTGTTACCGCAATATGTCCTGCCTCGCGCAATAAATCTCCGGGATATTTCAGTTTTTGCAAATCAATTTGTAGGGTGCCATTTTTAATTTGAATACCGGGCAAAAAGGTTTCTGTTTCAATATCAGTTAAACTATAGGCAATGCTTATTTTTTCCAAAAACCTAAAAATAGTGTCCAAAATCAATTCGCGTTCAGTTTCGTGCTTCATTAAAGTTCCTTTTGTAATTGCAGTATCATCTCCTTAGAAATTTCGGTATCCATTAATTTCAATTGTTCAATCATTTGCATTTTTGTTTCTCGGGAATATTCGGGCTGGGTATTTTCAGCTTCAAAATTATAGCCATTTTTAGCAAACAATTTATCAGACCATTCATTTCGCAAACAGTCCATCACCAAATGGATTCTATCTGTCTTTCCTTCGTTTCGAACGCTATGCTTTAAATTGAAATTACCGTACCAGCAAGTTGCTGGAAGCATTTTTATTTCTTCGGAATTGATAAAAAAATGAACATTTTCATTGGTAGTAATTGGAATGTGAATCCTGAAAATTCCATCTTCATAACCCAAATTATAATCTGTGTGTTCTTTAATATCGCTGTCCGGTTTTAGATTTAAAAGCCGGATGGATTCCTTTTCGCATTCAAAAGAATCAATGATTTCTTTAAAATAGGTGCATTTTTGAAGCAGTTCCGTGTCTTTATATTTTTCACCGTTCTCTGGAAGTGCAAAAATATTATGCATTTCACCGTTTGGGGAACGCAGGGAGATGGAAGTCCAATCGCCCGAATAATCATTTTTGTTGAAATGGGAAGTGAAATTATAGTTTTTACAAACTTCTAAATCCATCAAAAGCATTTCTTCCGAAAAGTGAAAAGGCATTTTTAAATAGGCGGTTATCATAAAGGAAGTACTTGGTTTTCCTGCCAAATTACATCATTTTTAGTACTTTTAGAAAAAATAATATATCAGAATGAAAAGTGCTAAAACTTATATTGAAAAAAACAAAAAACGGTTTTTGGATGAATTGATCGAACTGTTGAAAATACCTTCCATCAGTGCCGATTCAGCTTACAAAAAAGACGTACTAAAAACTGCGGAAGCCGTAAAAAAACAACTCAAAAAAGCGGGCTGCGATTCTGTTGAGATATGCGAAACGCCCGGCTATCCTATAGTGTATGGTGAAAAATTAATCGACAAAAAATTACCCACCATTCTCGTTTATGGCCATTACGATGTGCAACCGCCAGATCCATTGGATCTTTGGGAAAGTCCGCCGTTTGAGCCCGTAATCAAAAAAACAAAACTACATCCTGAAGGTGCGATTTTTGCCCGTGGCAGCTGTGATGATAAAGGCCAGATGTATATGCACGTAAAGGCTTTGGAATATATGACTTCTACAAGCCAATTGCCCTGCAATGTGAAATTTATGATTGAGGGCGAAGAGGAGGTTGGTAGTAGCAGTTTGGAATGGTTTGTAACCAAAAACCGTAAAAAACTGGCAAATGATGTTATTTTAATAAGCGATACCGGAATGATCGCGAAAGATGTGCCGTCAATTACCACGGGGCTTCGCGGCTTGAGTTATGTGGAAGTGGAAGTTACCGGCCCAAACCGTGACCTGCACAGCGGGTTGTATGGCGGTGCGGTGGCAAACCCCATAAACGTGCTGACAAAAATGATTGCTTCGCTTCACGATAAAAACAACCACATTACCATTCCCGGATTTTATGATGATGTGGAAAAACTTTCCAAAAAGGAACGCGAGAAAATGGCGGAAGCGCCTTTCAATCTTGAAAATTATAAAGAGGCATTGGATATTGACGCGGTGTATGGCGAAAAGGGATATTCCACCAACGAGCGAAATAGCATTCGCCCCACATTGGACGTAAACGGAATTTGGGGCGGTTACATAGGCGAAGGTGCAAAAACGGTAATTGCGAGCAAAGCATTTGCGAAAATAAGTATGCGTTTGGTGCCAAACCAAGATTGGAAAAAGATTACGGAACTTTTCAAAAGTCATTTTGAAAGTATTGCTCCGGAAGGTGTGCGCGTAAAAGTGAAGCCGCATCACGGCGGTCAAGCTTATGTTACACCAATCGATAGTTTGGGCTACAAAGCCGCTGAAAAAGCGTATGAGGAAACTTTTGGAAAAACGCCAATTCCACAGCGAAGCGGCGGAAGCATCCCCATTGTAGCTTTGTTTGAAAAGGAACTGAAAAGCAAAACTATTTTGATGGGTTTTGGGCTGGACAGTGACGCCATACACTCGCCCAACGAGCATTTTGGTATTTGGAATTATTTAAAGGGCATTGAAACCATTCCGCAATTCTACCATTATTTTACTGAGTTGAGTAAGTAAATATAAAATCAGCTAAGTTTTATTTAAAGGCATTATTTAAATCCTCAGATTGTATCCATACAGTCATGAATACTGATAATCAATAAATTCGCTACCTTTAGGATTCAATATATCTAACCAAATATTTTGAGTTTTGAAGAGGGGGAAAAGTTTTTGGAATGAACTAAAACGGCGCAATGTAATAAAGGGAGCCATTTCATATATAGTGGTGTCATGGCTCCTTATTCGCATTGCAGCACTGCTAAAGGACATTCTAGAAATGCCGCTTTGGATTTCCAAAAGTCTCTTCTACCTGCTTTTAATAGGTTTTCCAATATATTTATTGCTTACTTGGATTTTTGAATTTACGCCCACTGGCTTAAAGCGAACTAGTAAAGTTACCGAATCTGCTTCCATTCGAAAAAAAACGGGAAAAAGGCTCAATAAAGTTATAATTGGTATTTTGGCGCTTATTCTTGTTGTTTTGGTGGTTGACAGGTTCATTATAACCGATAAAAAAAGGAATGATACTTTTACCGCCCCTTCCATAGCAATGAATTCCAAAACCATTGCGGTACTTCCATTTGAGGATTTTTCTAAAAAAAACGACAACGAATATTTTGCGGATGGGCTTACGGAAGAACTTCTGAATTTATTATCGCAGATTAAAAATCTGAAAGTTACTTCCCGAACCTCAACCTTTTCGTTTAAGGATTCAGAATTACAGATTCCTGAAATTGCAGAAAAACTAAACGTTACGTATATTTTGGAAGGCAGCGTGCGCAAATCTGGAAACCTACTTCGTATTACCGCCCAACTTATTGAAGCAAAAAAAGACAAGCACTTATGGTCTGAAACCTATGATAGAAATCTGGACAACATATTTGCTATCCAGGACGAGGTTTCCGAAGCCGTTGTAAAAGCACTGGAACTAAATTTGTTAGATTCAAAACCGCTTCCGAAATCCAAAAAAACCAATCCTGAAGCTTATAGACTTTATCTGCAGGCAGTGCACGCCTATAATTTTTCCAGTGACGAACAAAAATTAATTGAATCCGTTTCTTTTGCCAAAAAAGCACTGGAAATAGATAATAAGTATGTGCCGGCCTGGCTGCTACTTTCAAGAGTGTACGAAACCCAGGCCAACAATGGAACATTAGGGTTTAAGCAAGGATATACTTTGGCCAAGGAAGCAGCAAATAAAGTGTTGGAGATAGACCCCGAAAATGCTTTGGCCTATGCATATTTGGCAGATATTGAGTTAAGTTATGAGTGGAATTTTACAAAAGCCAAACAATTAAATGCAATAGCCCTAAAACTGGACGGGTCTAATCCTCAAATAATAAACCTTACATCTACCCTTGCATTGGCTATGGGCAATGTGGAAAGTGCCGTTAGGCTTCAGGAATATTCAGCAAGTCTGGACCCGATTAATCCAGATTCGTATTATCAACTAATGAATGCATACTATTGTGCGGACCAGTTGGACAAAGCCGTGGATGCTTCAAAAAAATGTATAGCATTACAGCCCAACCGCTATGCCGTCCATTATTACTACGCACGCATATTATTGCAACAAAACAATGTAAAAGCCGCCATGGAAGCTATTAAAAGAGAAGAGGATGAAGGCTGGAGTCTGCAAATTTATGCTGATATATATTACAAAATGGGCGATATGAAAAAATCTGAAGCCTATATGCGAGAACTTATTGCAAAATATTCAAGTGATATGGCCTATCAAATTGCCGAAAGTTATTCCTTTAGAGATGATACCGAAAATGCTTTTAAATGGCTGAATAAGGCATATGAAGTACACGATGTGGGATTGAACGAGGTCTTGTCTGAACCCCGCTTTAGAAATCTGCACAACGATAAAAGATGGCAAAAATTCATTGACAAAATGGGCTTCCCTATAACTGATAACGGCGCATCATGAACCTTAATGATTTTTTTAACGAGCTGAAAAGAAGGAATGTTTTTAAAGGCACGGTTTCATATTTGGTTTTTTCTTGGGTTCTGCTACAGGTTATAGCCATACTCACTCCTATCATTAATGCCCCCGTTTGGTTCGGAAAAATGATTTTAATCATTTTAATCGTCTTGCTGCCAGTGTGGGTCTGTATTTCCTGGTTTTTTGAAATTACGGCCGACGGTATCAAAAAAACGAAGAATGTTCCCAAAGAAAAATCAATTGCTCAAAAAACTGGTCAAAAACTCAATACCTTCATCATTGCTTTTTTAGCATTGGCAATAATTTTATTGTTTGTGGATAGGTTTCGGCTGCGATCAAAAAAAAATGAATCTGCCATAGCCCTGGAAACGAATCCTGAAAAATCCATAGCTGTTTTGGCTTTTTCAGACATGTCGCCTAACAATCAGCAAGGTTATTTTGCCGATGGGTTGGCAGAAGAAGTGCTAAATTCCCTTGTTAACATACACGAACTGCAAGTTACTTCGCGCACCTCTGCCTTTTCATTCAAAAACAAAGCAATGGATCTGCCAGAAATAGCMRRMGSRYWRRMWGYRSCNNTTNNMCAWTCNSRMRGGCASCRTMCRCWMMCASSAMMKYAWTATMWSGRTNMAGCGYMAANNKTGYTGAAACCAAAGGCGATACTAATATTTGGTCACAGAGTTGGGAGAAAGAGTTCAAAAATATTTTTAAGATCCAAAACGAAATTGCAGAGGCAGTGGCTGAAAATCTTCAATTGCGTATTTTGGATAAAATAATTCCGAAAGTAAAAGAACCCAATACCGATGCCTATACCTTGTTTTTGGAAGGTCGCCATATATTTCACAATAACTTTGACGATTCATCCTTGCTAAAAGCTGAGCAATTATTGAAAAAATCTTTGGCTATAGATTCCACATATGCTCCAGCCTTAATAACGCTGGGCAATATTTACCACACAAAAAATAATTTCGGAATTATTAATTATGAAGAAGCTAAAAAACTAACCTATCAAGTTGCAGAAAAAGCAATAAGAGCAGACAGCACCTATGCGGAAACTTTCGCGTTCCTGTCCTTATTGTCTTTGGAATACGAAAATGATATTGGAAAAGCCGGAAGACTCGCCGAAAAGGCTTTACGCTTAGAGCCCAATAATGAAACCGCCCTCCACAGGGCTTCAGAAGTAGCGTTGTTACGTGGTAAAACAGAAGAGGCTATTGCAATCCATAAAAAAGTAATTACGCTGGATCCCATAAATGCTGGCAATTATTACAGTTTAGCCAACACCTATTATATGGCGAAAAACTTCAAGGAAGCCGAAATAGCTATAAAGGAATCCATTGACTTAGACCCTAATCAAGATGTTGCGTACTCATTATATGCGCTGATATTAATAAACCAGAAACGATATAATGAAGCCTTAGAGGTCATAAGTAAAGAACCTTTAGAAGGATTTAGGCTTCATGTAGAAGCTATAGCCTACCATTTTTTAGGCGATAAGGAAAAATCCAATATCGCACTGAATAAATTGATCAATGAATATGAAAAAGCTTGGAGTTTTCAAATTGCGGGAACTTATGCAGTGCTCCAAGACAAAGATAAAATGTATTATTGGCTTGAAAAAGCGCGGACATACAATGACCTAGGCTTAATAGAATTACCTAACGAACCTATGTTTGAAGCCTATAGGAACGAGACCCGTTTTAAGGAATTCATGAAAAAACTGGACTATAAATATTAGCCTATATTTTCTTCAGAAAATCAGTGATTATCACTATTTGTTAGCGATTAACCTCACCTTCAATGTATTTTTCGTTTTTGTGATAGAGAGAGATTCTTCTAACTGCAATCGTCCCCCAGCCTATAGCATACTTATAAAAAAACCTGCAATAAAGCTGATGCTTTCTTACAGGTCTTTGCTTTAAGCTATATTAATTCTACCAGCGGTAGTTTGCGATATATTCATTTAATTCTTCAACAGAGCTTTCAAAATTGAAAGCTTGGCTTACTTTAAAATAATTTCCAGGATCGTATGTATAGCCATACGCAAATTTAGCGAGTTCCAATTGGCTATCATCAAAACTCATTAATGCTACCAAATCACGCACTTGATCCGCAAACATACAGTTGGATTGAATAAGCTGTTTTGCAAGACCCAATTTTGTATCGTCAAAAGATGTATTTGCTATGGTTCTTTTTGCTTCTTGAAAATCTGCTTCCGTTATGGGCCACGGGCATCCTATTCTTCCATTATAGCCTTCTAAAATATAGTGGTCGGTTACCGTAGCATTTGTTACTGTGGAAGTTGTGGTTGTGGTTGTGGTTTGTTCATAATAACCACCATTGCTATCAACATTTATTGAAACATTTACCCCCAATTTATCACCATTCAAACCCACATTAACTCCAGAATTTTTTCCAGTAGTGGTGGTTGTTGTAGTAGTGTGTGAAACCACAGGCACTGTAGCGTAAGGCACCACTATAAAATCTGATCTATTATTTACGGGATAAAATTCCTGTAAAGCAACAGCGCTAAAAAGCCTAACCTTAATTCCTTTTTTGGTGTTTTTTATTTGGTAGGCTATTTCCGAAGATTGCTCTGGCATGTAAAGTGTTTTTGTAATCTCATCTTGGTTATCTGAAAATGTTATGCGTAGCTTTAATACCGGTTGCACAAAATCTTCAATCCGAACATTCTTAGTGGGCGTTTCGTGTTGCTGTACGCCATTAATGAATACGGTGAACGGAGCGGTTTCTTGAGTAAAAAATTCAAGGTTATAATTTTTTTGGGCTATAGCGCCGCTGAAAATAAAAAATGTAAAGAGAATAATGTAGTTTGTTTTCATCATAATAGTTAATTTTTTTATCGTCAGCCAAACAGTGTGCCAAGTTTAGATTTTCTTTACGAAATCAGTGATAATTACAATCTGTTGGCCCTCAACCTTGCCTTCAATGTACTTTTCGTTTTCGTGATCGAGAGAGATTCTACGAACTGCAGTGCCTTGTTTGGCAACCATACTGCTGCCCTTCACTTTTAAATCTTTTATAAGGACTACCGAATCTCCGGCTTCTAAAATATTTCCGTTGCTATCGCGATGAATTACTGCTTCCGCTTGATTTTCTGCTACGCCAGCTTTTGCCCATTCTTTGGTTTCATCTTCCAGATACATCATATCCAATAGATCCTGCGGCCAACCTTCGGCCTTTAAACGGTTTAGCATTCGCCATGCCATAACTTGTACGGCCGGAACGGTGCTCCACATGCTATCGTTCAAACAGCGCCAATGGTTTGACTCTACTTTTTCTGGATCTTCTATTTGCTCTTTACAAGTGTTGCAAATAAAAATGCTAGTTTCCGCTACATCTGTTGGAGAATTTGGCACTTCAAAAACAATCAAATTTTCTTCAGAGCCGCAAAGTTCACATGCATTACCACTCCTTTCTCGTAGGTTTTTTTCTGAATTCATTTTTAAATTTTTTACTCCATTGCCAGGGCTTTGGAGAATGAGGTTGCAAATATAAACTATTCAAAAACATATGATTTCAAAAAATCTATCCTCTACATTTGTAGAATTAAAATTTTGTTCTACATTTGTAGAGTCAATTTTAAAATTTACAAGATGACTCTTTCAAATGCCGAAGAACAATTAATGCAACTTCTCTGGAAAAAGGAACGCGCTATTATGAAAGATTTAGTGGAAGCCTATCCCGAACCAAAACCCGCAACAACAACCGTTGCCACGCTTTTGAAACGGATGCAGGACAAAAATTTTGTGGACTACAAACAAATTGGGCGTTCGCGGGAATACTTTCCATTGGTAAAAAAGAAAGATTATTTCTCAAAACATGTGAATGGTTTGATAAAAAATTTCTTCAATAACAGCCCATCGCAGTTCGCGTCTTTTTTTACCGAAGAAACCAATCTCTCCAAAAAAGAGTTGGAAGAACTGAAAGCGCTCATCGATTCTGAAATTAAAAAGAAATAGTTATGGAGCTATATCTCTTGAAATCCGGAAGCATATTAGCAATCCTTTTCACCTTTTACAAAGTGGCTTTGGAAAATACTTCTCTGCACACTTTTAAGCGTTTTTATTTATTCGGTAGTTTATTGGCTTCTTTTTTTATTCCGCTTATCACCTTTACCAGCTATATAGAGGTTTCGCCTATCGTGCCCATTTATTCCGAAGTATCTCCGCAATCGAATTATACTGAAGTTGATCAAACCTTAAATTACTGGCCGTTCGCGCTTTGGACGATTTATTGCCTTGGCGTGTTGTTTTTTAGCATTAAATTTTTCAGAAGTCTTTTCGGATTAATCCACAAAATACACAACAACCCAAAATCCCGACACAAGAATTTTATTTACATCCTTTTAAAAGAAACAATTATCCCGCACACTTTCTTCAGTTATATTTTTCTTAATAAAAARCAATTTGAAAATGCTGAAATCCCTAAAGAAGTGATGCTGCATGAAAGAACGCACGCTATTCAAAAGCACAGCTTGGACCTGGTTTTTGTTGAACTTTTACAAATAGTATTTTGGTTCAATCCGCTGTTCCATTTCATTAAAAAAAGCATCAAACTGAACCACGAGTTTTTGGCAGATCGCGCCGTTTTAAACGCTGGTGCTGAAACCTCTGATTATCAAAAATTATTACTCGCATTCTCATCAAATGCCGCTACACCATCGTTGACACATTCACTGAATTATTCATCCATCAAAAAGCGATTTACAGTTATGAAAACACACACCTCCAAAAGAGCTATTTGGCTTCGAAGTATTTTACTACTTCCTTTGCTTTCCGTATTAATTTATGGGTTTAGCTCGAAAGAAATTATTCAAAAAAACGCGCAAACAACTGAATTAATTAAAGAAAAGGCCACAGAAGCAGAAGTTGCTGAATATAACAAGCTGGCAAAAAAATACAACGCAGTCAACATTGAAAATCGAATAATCCCGCTGAAAGATTTGAAGGTTTTAGAAACAATTTACAAAAAAATGACCGATGCACAGAAGGCAAATGCAGAGCCATTTCCTGAGTGTCTTACGCCGTCACCACCAAAACCACCCAAGACTCCAGATGCTCCAAAAGTAAAGAAAGATGATAAAAGCGCTATCCCTACGCCACCCTCACCCCCACCAGCTTCAAAAGCTTCTAAAGCACCTTCAGCAGATAATGGAAACTTATATAGGGCAGCCGAGGCTCCGCCCGCTCCAAATGCTGATCCTGTGGAATACATAAAGGAATTGGGGAAACGGGGAGCCACTTTTTACATAGGCCCGCATAAATACAGCGAAAAAGAAGCTATTAAAATGGTGGAAAAAAGCACTAATGAAGTTACCATAGATGTAAGCAACTATCCGACAGTTCAATTGGGAGGCTGTTAAAATTAATTGACTTATAGTTTTAAAAAAAATGCTTCCAAGATTTAAGCTTTGGAAGCATTTTTTTATTGGTTGAAATATTTAAAGTTTATTCCACGTATCGTTTAAAACATTTACATCGGGCAACATTTTGTTTGGGTCCAAAACCACGCGTTGTACTTGTTTGGTCGTTTTCAAAAGGTGTGTCCAGCCATTGCCGCGCTGCCAGATTTCAACGGGAAGCGAGATTTCTTCTTTTGAATTGTCTTCATAAATCACTTGCAATTGGACCGGCATCGGTATCTGCCCATCATTTTCAACTGTAATTAGATAATTGCCGTTGAAAGGTTTTACTTCTGAAATGCCTAAATCAATATTTCCATTGCCATAAAACCAGCCTTTCCAAAACCAAGAAAGGTCTTCGCCTGCCACGTTTTCCATATGGTTAAAAAAGTCGTTAGGCTGCGGGTGTTTGAAAGCCCAAGTGTGAATATAGCTTTTGAAAGCATTGTCAAAACGTTCACCGCCAAGTATGTACTCACGAAGCAAATAAAGTCCCGCTGCTGGTTTATAATACGCCGTATATGCTAAATTCATCGCATTGGCCACATCGGGATAAGTATCAATACTCTCACGGTTTTCAAAGCTTAAATAGCGCACTAAATTTTTTGGTTTGTCTGTAGTTGTTGGAAATTCACCATTATTAAAAGCAGCAGTACTGTAATGGTTTATAAAAGTATTGAAACCTTCATCCATCCATGGATAGCGTCGTTCGTTACTGCCTACAATCATTGGGAACCAGTTGTGCCCAAACTCGTGGTCTGTTACGTCCCACAGATCTGCATCCCTGCTTTGGTAATGACAAAAACTAACACCGGGATATTCCATTCCACCTACACTTGCCGCCACGTTTATTGCGTTATAATATGGGTAAGTGAAATATTTTTTTGAATAAAATTCTACAGATGCTTTGGTAAATTCCGTTGAGCGTGACCAAGCGGTTTTTCCGTCACTTTCTTTTGGATAAACTGATTGGGCCAATCCTGTTTTGCCTTCGCCAAGATTCATGCGTGCTGCGTCCCAAATAAATGCTTTGGAAGCTGCCCAAGCCACATCGCGGGTATTCTCCATTTTATAATGCCACGTGAGCGTACCTCCGGTTTTTGCGTGCGCCACTGGCTTTCCAACTTCCTCCGGTTTAATAATATAAACTGTTTTGTCACTTTTTTCAGCTTGTGACCAACGGTCCTGTTGTTCTTTTGTAAGTACTTCTTTAGGGTTTTGCAATACACCCGAACAAACTACGGTTTGGTTTGCAGGAGCGGTAATCATTACATCATAATTTCCATATTCGCAGTAAAATTCGCCTGCACCCAAATAGGGATCAGTATTCCAGCCCACTACATCGTCAAAAACTGCAACTCTCGGATACCATYGTGCTATGGCGTATATAGTGCCGTCTTTCACCTCTAGGCGGCCCATGCGGTCCATTCCCTCAACAGGAACTTTAAATTTAAAATCCATTTTTATTTCAACCTCTCCTCCTTTTGCAGCCAAAGGCTTATCGAGCCAAAGTTGCATACGCGTATCGGTAATTATATATTGGGAAGAAGTGCCCGTTTTTGTTTTTGCTGAGACGTTGCTTAATTCAAAGCCGCCTTCAATATCACCATTGTAGCGGTTTCCCTGAACAGGAGTTGTTAAGGTTCCGCGGGAAGTTTCGGTAAAACGATTTTGTTCCAAATAGAGCCAAATAAAATCCAAGGTTTCTGGGCTGTTGTTGGTATATTGAATCGTCACATTTCCAGAAACGGTATGCGTTTTATCGTCCAGAGTAGCCTTCAAAATATAATCTGCGGAGTTCTGCCAATATTCGGGCCCCGGTTTACCCGAAGCCGTTCGGTAAACATTGCCTTGTCTGTAACTAACATTATCGAAAAGATCTTGGTTGTTAGGGTTTGCTTGCTGAGCAAATAATGTAAGCGGAACCGTTGTTAGAAACAGTGAAACCAAGAAACTGAGTGTGAAATACTTCATTAGTGTTCAATTAAAAATAAACGGCTAATGTACTAAATGGTATGTAAAAATGTTGTTAAAGAATTGTTTTTGCAGTTACAAACGGGCATAAAAAAAACCTCCTGGAATTGGAGGTTTTTCTTTGTAGCGGGAACAGGACTCGAACCTGTGACCTTCGGGTTATGAGCCCGACGAGCTACCTACTGCTCTATCCCGCGATATGGACGGCAAAGATACAAAGCTTTTTAGAGTTTCCAAGGAAGAAAGACAAATTTTTTAAAAATAAACTTCATTGTTTTTTTCCCTTTCAACATTGCTTATATTTAAGTTATGAAAAATGGATTTAGAAAAATTGCTTATACAGTCCTTTCTTTGGGCGTATTGTTTATAATTGGAACGGTAACGGTAAATATTATCCTTAAAAAAAAGCTGGAAAGCTTCATCGAAGAACGCCTGCCGCATAATATGATCCGCGCTTATGACGACATTACTGTAGAGACTTTTGGTGGTTCACTTACCATTACAAATGCATCTCTAATAATAAAAAATAAAGAAAATGGGGCAAAGCATACATTTGTAAATGTTGAAAAACTTAAAATCTCTGACATCAGTTACTGGGATTATCTCTTTAATAGTGAAATTCATATAGAAGCAATCACGCTCACCAATCCTACAATCGCTTATTACCAAGATAGAATAGCAAAAAATGAAAGTACCCAAAACAATGATTTCTTATCAGTATACAAGCCTATACTAATTGATCGTTTAAATGTAAACAATACCAAATTTGCCATTTATGAAAAAGCACAAGGCTCTACAAAGCTTTATACCAAGGGACTTTCTGTTGCTATTGAAGGAATAAAAATAGATGCCCAAACAATAAAGCGCAAAATACCTTTGGAATATAAAAGTTATACTGCAAAAAGCGATACTGTTTTTGTGAAGGTAAGTCCCTATGAAAATCTTACAGTAAAAGATTTTACCGTTGAAAATCGAAACGCATTTTTTGAAAATTTAATTTTAAAAACTAAGTATTCAAAAAGGGAACTTTCAAAATTGATTTCAAAAGAACGCGATCATTATGACCTTTCCTTAAAATCCCTCWCAGTTGAAGGAATTGATTTTGGCTTTAACCAAAATCGTTTCTTTGCAAAAAGCAAATTGCTTTCCTTGTCTGCTCCATCGCTTGAAATTTACAGGGATAAATTGGTAGCAGACGAAACAAAAACAAAACCGTTGTACAGTAAAATGTTACGTGAACTACCTTTTGACCTAACAATTGATTCTTTAAAAATTAGCGATGCGAAAATAATCTATGAAGAACGACAGAAGGCTGAAAACATGGGCGGATCCATAAATTTTGAAAATCTTGAAGCATCCATCTCAAATGTGAGCAACACCTACAGTAGTCCCACTAAAACCGAAGCGAAGATAAAAGCCGACTTTATGGAAAATACGCCAATCTCTGTAAATTGGAGTTTTGATGTACAAAATAAAAATGATCAGTTTCTATTCAGTGCCGATGTAGGTCACTTAGTAGCAGATAGACTTAACAGTTTTACCGAGCCTAATTTAAAAGTGAGATTGGAGGGCACTACCGACCAAACATATTTTACAATTGATGGTAATAATGATACATCAACAATAGATATGAAGGTTAAATATTCAGATTTTAAGGTTTTGCTTTTGCAAAATGAAGGTGAAAAGAAAAATAAGTTTCTATCTGCTGTGGCAAACATTTTTATCTCCAAAAACAGTCAAGAAAAAAACGAATATTACAAAGAAGGAACCGCAGAAGCTACGCGCAACAAGTCAAAATCTGTTTTTAATTTTTTATGGCTGAACATAAAAAACGCCCTTAAAAAAATCCTGATCTAATTTTAATGGCTTATCCACTGAATAGCTTCAAGCCTTTGTTTTGAATTAAAAAGACGTATTTCGGCGTTAAAAAAAAGTTTCTCAAGAGAACTAAAAAGCTGTACCCATTTCCGATCTGTAACTACTGCCACTTTTTCAAAACGGTTCCCGGTCTTAATCTTAAAAGGAATGCTTTTCAATACAGCCTTGAGCGAGATTTCAGCATTGGAAGTATCTTCAATATAAAAACTAACGGTATCAAAATATTCTAATTTCTCTAAAACTTCATTTTGAATTTTATCAACTGAATTTTCATTGTAAGGACCATCTATAATAAAACCAATAATGTTGTCTGCAAGACTAAATGTGGAGAGCATAGGATGTTCTGGGTTGGTTTGTTTCCATAAATTTAAAAAAATAAAACTTACTGACCAATACTGTTCGCTGAAAAGCCAATAAGTTCGCCATCTTGGAAGGTTACTTCCAATTCAATGGGGTTACAACAAATTTCACAATCCTCAATATATTTTTGATGTCGGACAGAAGTATCCAACAACATCGAAATCTCTTCCCAGCAGTGGGGACATTGAAAAAAATATTCGAACATAACTATTATTTTAAGAGGTCATTTTCGCCAAGTTCCTTTTCCAATGCCTCTTTTACAAATTTATAACCTGCGTTTTTTGCGTAAAAGAAATTGGCCAAAAAAGAAAGAAATTTATTTTTCAGCAAGTGTTTCACAATCAATCCAATGCGATCCTTTATTTTGGATTTGTAACGGCTTTCAAACTCAGAAAAAGATAATTTAGGGTACGGTAAATCCTGAATTTCCGCATCCTTTCCATAGTTGATTTTATCTACCTGATTGTCAAAATTTCGCAACACGCGCATATCGGGTATAATTGGAAAGAATTTTTCTCCGTTCGGGTCCATTGCTGGCACCGAAAATTGATACCTATCCTTAATCGCACTATTGGGAACAATACTCAAACGTTTTTCAATATCTTCGGAAGCTACCGCAAAATAGTATCGTAAGAAAACCTGACAGTTTTTTCTGCCCAACTGAAAATCGTGCTCCCGAAAATCTCGGCTCAAAAACCCTGCAAATCCACCGATGGGAGCAGCTGCCAAGTCATTTTTTGGACGAACCCATTTCCCGTCTTTTTCAATCTTACGAATGGGCTCAATTAAAAATTTGGTACGGTCTGTCATATCCAGCGCGTCCAAAATTCCATCCTGGTTGAACATTACCTGATTGCGAAGTGCTTTTAAAAGCCCTCCTGCTATGCTCATAATTCCGCTGCCACTTTCAGCAACATCGTGGTCTTTATTTGGAAATGGATCTATCATTATCACACCATATTTACACGCTTCAATGCTTTTTGGATTCTTTTCACGCAAAACTTTTAATCCTATTCCGTAGGGTTCATTATTGATAACTCCGCCGTCCACGGAATTGAATTTATAAATACTCCCTTCGGGCAAAAGCGGCTCGATACCCTTGGACTTATTAAATAAATATTTCGGGTAACGCTTTATGTATTCTGCTGAAATGGCAACTTCCCGCGATTTCAAGCCTATGGGAAACGCAGCAGTGCTCAGCGTGGCATCTTTGAGGTATTGAAGATGGGTTTCGTCTGAAAGATCAAGTACATAATACAGTTCATTCTCATTTTCCGGTATTCCGGTAGGGAATTTATTATTTTTTAGTTTATATCTGAAAAAGCCTCCGTGATTGGTAATAACCGTTCCTTTGGAAGTATCACGGCCACTTTCGTCAAAATTTACAAGAAAATTGATACCGCGTAAGTTTGTGGTCGTCAAAATTACGTCCAGACTGTCGGATGCGTATTTCGGGATTTCACGTTGTTCGCGTGCTGCCAGGGCCTCATCAGCAATCATGTCTATGGCTTGGGTGTTGAGCAAGGAGCACACTTCGCCATATTCCTTGAGGTCATTATTGTTAAGCAGTTTGTCGACCGTGGTATTTTCAGCAGTGTTGCCCATATCTACCCAACTTTTGTAAAAAATGTTATCAGTCCCCGTGGGATTGTCTTTGTTGAAGTTTTTGAATTTCTTGTCTGCCAAAGCCATAAAAGTCAACGACCCAGATATACCCCCAGCCGAAGAGCCGCTAATTACGTCAATTTCCACTTGATGCATAGGGATGGTTTGGTCGTAGTCAGGATGGATAATACCCAGTTTCCTGTTTTTTTCCTTGGCTTTTTCCCAGAGGTCGAGTGTTTCAATTAAATAATCCAAAACGCCAGCAGTATAAGCCCCCGCAGAAACGGCACCTGCCATTGTAATACAAAGCTTGAAAGTGTTTTCGTTTTCCATAATCCCCACGATTAATTTTAACTTATTAAAAAATAACAAGTTAAGATAATTAATCGAAAGAATTTATAGGATTTTCCCTGTTTTTAGGATAGGGATTCCACTGTTTCCTGAAGCACTTCCCACTCTTCCATCAGCTTCTTGAGTTTCTTTTTCTTTTCTTGATACTTGTCAAAAAAGTGTGGCTTGGCAATGGTTTCTTCGTAATTTATAAGAAGTTCGGTGTCAATAGTTGCAATCTCTTTTTCCAAAGATGAAATTGCCGATTCTACATTGCTTAATTTATTTTTTACCGATTTCAGTTTTTTCTGAATTTCATATTCCTCGCCGGCGCTTCTCTTTTCTTTTACTTCGGAAACGACCGTCTTCTTTTCAGCTTCACGAAGGTTTTGAAGGTTTCGCTGTTCAAGGAAATAATCAATATCACCCAAATATTCTTTGATGTGGTGGTCTTTAAATTCGTAAACCTTATTGGTTAATCCTTGCAGAAAATCACGGTCGTGGGAAACCAAAAGCAAAGTTCCTTCAAAACTTTTCAGCGCATCCTTCAATACGTTTTTGGATTTTATGTCGAGGTGGTTTGTGGGCTCATCCATCACCAAAACATTGAAAGGCTGCAAAAGCAATTTTGCCAGAGCCAAACGGTTTCGTTCGCCCCCACTCAGCACACGTACAAATTTTTCAACCTCATCTCCACGGAAAAGGAAAGACCCCAAAATATCACGGACTCGGCTTCGGTTTTTTTCATTGGCCGCATCAATCATCGTGTCGAGTACCGTTTTGCTTCCGTCCAGGTAATCAGCTTGGTTTTGCGCAAAATAACCTATCTGCACATTGTGGCCCAAAGTGAGTTTCCCATCGTATTCTATCTCACCAACAATTATTTTTGCCAAAGTAGATTTCCCTTGCCCGTTTTGACCAACAAAAGCAATTTTGCTGTCGCGATCTACCAAAAGGTCCACGCCATTCAAAACATTTTTTTCGCCATAGTTTTTTGAAATATTTTCGGCTTCAATAACTACTTTTCCAGGGGTGATTGAAACTGGAAAACGCAGCGTCATCACACTATTGTCGTCTTCATCTACCTCAATACGGTCTATTTTGTCCAATTTTTTTATGAGCGACTGCGCCATCGTGGCTTTACTTGCCTTTGCGCGAAATTTATCAATCAATTTTTCAGTCTGTTCAATCTGCTTTTGCTGATTTTTCTGCGACGCCAATTGTTGCTCGCGCAGTTCATTCCGGAGAATTAAATATTGGGTGTATGGCTTGTTGAAATCGTAAATTTTTCCAAGGGAAATTTCTATGGTTCGATTTGTAACATTGTCCAAAAACATTTTATCGTGGGAAACGATAACAACGGCACCCGCATATCCTTTTAAAAATTCTTCTAACCAAAGAATGGATTCAATATCCAAATGGTTGGTAGGCTCATCCAGCAGCAGAATATCGTTGTTTTGAAGTAATAGTTTCGCCAATTCAATCCGCATCCGCCACCCGCCGGAAAATGTTTCCGTAAGCTTCGTAAAATCTTCCCTCTGAAAACCCAAACCCTGCAAAATCCGTTCGGTTTCGCCTTGGTAATTGTAACCGCCATGAATTTCATATTGATGTTGAATTTCATTTAAATCGACCATCAATTGATGGTATCCATCACTTTCGTAATCGGTGCGCTCGGCCAGTTGTGTATTGATTACAGCAAGTTGTTTTTCAAGCTTTTTAATTTCTGTGAAAGCTTCGTAGGATTCTTCCAAA
The DNA here is from genome assembly GCA_002733915.1 of Aequorivita sp. Taxonomy (GTDB): domain Bacteria; phylum Bacteroidota; class Bacteroidia; order Flavobacteriales; family Flavobacteriaceae; genus Aequorivita. Next base: position 57,624 of record NVXN01000009.1, on the reverse strand, counting down.
ACGGTTCGGCCTTTCTCAAAATCGATATCCTGTTTTAAAAACCCAATGGATACTTCCTTGTCGGTCGCTATTTGGCCACTGTCATATTCCTGTTCTCCAGCAATAATTTTAAGCAAGGTAGATTTGCCCGCCCCATTTTTACCCACCAAACCAACCCTATCGCCAGGTTTTAACTGAAAGGTTATTTTTTCGAACAAATAGTCACCTTGAAAGGAAACCGAAAGATTGTGAATATTGACCATTGGATAATTATGAATGCAGATTTCAATTAATGAAATATGAAATACCGCTGAAATTTTTGCAAAGATGCTTAATTTTACTGTGCTAAAAAAACCGACTATGGATTTACTTAAAGGCTCTAAATTCTACAGTATTTTTACGGGAACTTGCCCGGTCTGTCATAAAGGTGAAATGTATGTGGAGCGTAATCCCTACAATTTCTCAAAAGCCTTGAAAATGCACGAGCGCTGCAGCCATTGCAACACGAAATTTAAAATTGAACCCTCGTTTTTTTACGGCGCAATGTACGTTAGTTATGCGGTGGGGGTGGCTATTGCCGTAGCTACTTTCATTATTGCTTATTTTTTCATTGGTCTAGACAGGAATTATACTTTTTTAGCTATAATAGGAATTTTGATTTTAATGCTTCCGCTCATTTTAAGGGTTTCCCGCAATATTTGGATTAATTTTTTTATGAAGTACGACAAAACCAAAGCTGAAGCCTAACTCAAAAAATTTTATAACATTCTTTGAATATCCATTTCTTCCGGAATCGCGATGTTGTTTTCCAAATAATCAAAAAGAATTTCCGAAAGCAAGGGTGCCATCAAAAAACCGCGCGAACCCAAGCCATTAAAGAAAACTAAATTCGGACTTTCAATTAAACTGCCCAAAAGGGGCCTGTGGTCCTTGGTAGTGGGTCTTACGCCAACTGTTTGCCCAATAACAGTAAAGTCGCAATTAATGAGGGACTTTACTTTTGATAGAATTTCTTCCCGTGCAATTTCCGTCGGGGTTAAACTATAATCATCGCGATTGTAGGTTGCACCCACTTTATAATTGTCATGTCCCAAGGGAATTATATACATAGGGCCTTTTAAAAGCGTTTTTATTTTTAAATCCGGGGCGTGAATAATTACGTATTCTCCTTTGTTGCCAATTAGAGTATGCGTTGGGAAAAAGGGATTTTTATCTGCTTTGACACCTTCTGCAAATATGATCTTTTTTGCTGAAATGCCTTTGTAAACTACTGTGTTTTCCTGCTGTTGAATTAATTCATATTGAAAATTTTCGGAAAGCAAAAAACCTTTTTTTTCTAAGAAATTGCAATAATTTGAAAGTAATGAATCGGTCTGTATTTGCGCGGTTCCTAATACTTTTCCAAAACCAAATGGAGCTTTGATAGCTGGGTTTGTATTCTTTAAAAATTCTGCGGAAAGAAATTGCTGAAGTTCTCGTTTGTCACTGGCAACTGACCAATCATTTTGTTCTTCAACACTTTTAAAAACTCTTAAGATAGGAGTTTCGATGAAAAATTTCCGAGCAAGTTTTTCGGAAAGCTCTTTATAAAAATTAACCGCTACAGGAAAAAAGGCAGAAGCATTCCATGCCGCTGAAAAGCGCTTAAGTACGGTTGGGTTAAAAACACCTCCAGATTTAGCCGTTGAGCCATCCGCGCCGCTATCTACTACTATAAAGTTTTTTTCGTGCTTTAGCAGTTGCTCGCACAAACTGACGCCTGCAATTCCGAGTCCTACGATTATGTAATCTTTTTCAATCATTATTGTGATATAAAAAACCCTTCAGTTTCCGAAAAGGAACCTGAAGGGTTTTCTTCAAATTATGGATTATTAATTGATTAGTAATTCCACAAATCTATTTCTATATTACGTATTTGTTCCTTAATTCTTTCAGATTCCAACAATTGCATAAGTGCATTATCATTGATGTAATCCTTTACATCCCTATCGCCTTGTACGTTATCTTCTTTGTAAATAACGGCGTTGAAACGTCGTGAATTCAACAAGTGATCGTACGAAATAGGCTGCGATGTATTCTTTCGGTTGAAAGCTTTTGCCTCGTGTAAAACTTCACGTGCGCCTGGGAACCAAACCCAGAAAAGCTCAACCTTCGAATCAATTCCATCTTCTGGGAATGCTTTTGAACGTGCTTCATTTGCGACTGGACAAATTCCCAGCATACGATACTTTAGCTCGCCTTGACGCTTGTCTAGATACCAATAGCCTCTAATGTGCCACTCTTCAATATCACCGGCATCCAATGAAAAACGGCGCACATATTGAGGATCAACGGTTCCTTCAGCATTGTATTGCTCTATCCCTAAATCGGTAGTATCGCTGTATACCAAAGAAGCTTCAATATCCTGGAGTGTACGCTTTTCAGTGAAATAAGAATCTGCGTAAACGTTTTCAATTTTTCCGTTCTTAATGTTTTTTACCAAAACATCGTAAAGAGAGCGTCTGTCAGCACCAATGTTGTTTGTATCTATAGGATAATACAAGGGRAAGTTCACCCTTTCATCAAGGTCTATTATTTCCCAAGTAGTTTTGGACCATAGCACATCACGCTCGTCCGTATAGCCATAAGGCAACGGCTCATCATTGTCATAAGCAATCTGCGCTTCGGTCTTCTTGCCTATATCTTCAGGGGTTTTAGCGTTTAAAATGTTCACCTGTGCACTTGCACCAGCGGCCATTCCAAGACCAAAAACACATAAAACAACATTTTTCAAATTCATACTATAGGGTTTTATACTAAATATTAGTTTGTCAATTCAATAATAACGGGGGACGTTTTCTTAAGCATTACGCCACTACCGGCAACATTTGCATTGATATCAAAAATTTGGACAGTTTCACCTCTTCCCGCTCTTCTTAAAGCACCTTTGGCGGCTCCGTCCAACTTAGTTCCGTTTACACGAACTGTTGGTTGCCCGGAAACTTTAAAACTAAAGCCTGTAACATTAAGTTTTACATCAAAATCGAAATCTGGCAATACTGCAGATACCGAAGAAATCTCAAGTCCTCCACGTTCCATACGAACAATTCCGGTTTCACCACGAATAGCACCTACAGGAGCAGGAATATCCTTGATGCGAAATTCTGCTGGAGTTCTAACTCCCGTTCCATCAGGTAATGTACCGCTAGCAGTAATTGTTACCGTCCTTCCAGCCCCAGGTCGCATTACATATTTACTTCCAGAGACCTTGGAAAGACCGGGAGCAGATGCGTTTACTTTATTGTCTGGGATACCAGGAATAGAAACCGTCATTGGGTTATCTACCCCGCGGTACACCACGTTCATCTTATCTGCAGCGATTACGGCACTGTTTGGTTTAGAAATAGTTGAGAATCCTACATTTACAGGAATTTCTTTTTCTTCACCGTTTTCAAGGAAAATAAGATTTCCTTCAATTTTGTGATCTCCTGGAGAACCAGCGCTTATTTTCAACATCACTTTACCGCTTTCAATAGCATATTGATTTTCTGCCAATGGTCTGCCGTCCAAAGTTAGTTCAACTCTATTTGGTTTTGTATTCGGATCCTTACGTCCCAAAACAATTCCACCATCAAATTCTTCACCAGCATAATATGCAGATTTAGAGGTTTCCAAAAGCGTATTGTACTGTGTAAATGAAAGAGCAGCTGCTTGCTGGCCTGCCAGCATATTTGAAAGAATCTCGTTTTCAGTAGTTTTAACGTCATTTTGCAATTGCGTCATTTTTGTTCTTGAAGCCACTAAAGGAAACCCTTCAAAATGATAGTTCAACCAAGGCACTTCTACGCCATCACGTCTTTCAACTGGTTGAGTTTCAAATTTTTTGGCAACGTCCGCTGCAATGCTTTGATAGCGTGGGTCATCACCTATTACATCTAAAACACCTTGACGGTATTTGTCAATTTGGGCAACAAATTCTTGACCTGCAGGCGAAAGATTGTCTCCTGCAAAAAATTTCTGATCTAGAAAGTCAGGTTTATCCTGAACCTCGTAATCTTGTGCATCTTCAGCTTTTACAGTACTCATCATATCGCTCTTCACTCCTTCGATGTAAGAATCAAATTCGTTGGAAATAGCGCTTATCCTGTCAGCTTTTTCCTTTACCGCTCCATATTGCTCAGGCTGTTCAGAAGCTTTGGTTGCAAGACTTTCCATAAAGGCAGTATTTCTTGCCTCAGAAGCGTTGTTAGATTCTGTTAAACGTTCATTAAGTAGTCCAAAAGCAGATAATACTTCTTTGGACATATTCAGTGCAAGCATCGCGATGAAAACCAGATACATCAGGTTAATCATCTTCTGCCTTGGGGATAGTTTTCCTCCTGCCATTTTTATTCTCTTTTAAAGATTAATAATTAAGGTGAAAACCTATCTTAGTTTCTATTAGTCATTGCAGAAAGCATACCTCCGTAAACGCCGTTCAATGAAGAAAGGTTGGTAGCCAAGTGCTGCATTTGTTGTTTCAATTGTTCCGCATTTTCAGCAACTTGCTGATTTGCTTCTGTTTGACGGCTTGTAGATTCAATCTGTACTTTGTACAAACTGTTCAATGAATCCATTTGTGCTGCGGCCAATGCCATTTCCTCGCTGTATTTTTTAGTAGAGTTCATAGCCTCTGCAGTAGGTGCCATACTTTTCGTTGCGCCTTCAAAAGAACGGATGCTGGTTGAAAGGCTGTTCATCAATTCGGAATCGATACGGGCCTCTTTAAGCATTTCGTCTAGTTTTTTAGACAAAAGTCCTTGAGCGTCTTCTGGTTCTTTCGTAGCCTTTTTGGTGCTTGCAGCGCCTCCAGCCAATTCTGGATAAACCAAAGACCAATCCAAATCGTCATCTACTGGTTCAAAAGCGGAAATTGCAAAAATTATTGCCTCAGTAATAAGACCGATTGCCAAGAGAAGACCTCCATTTAATGGGCCTAATTCCCAGTGAAGAATTTTGAAAAGTGCTCCTAAGATTACAATAGATGCCCCGAGGCCATAGGCCATATTAAATAATTTTTTTGATGATCTTGATTGTGCCATAATACTTAAATTTTTAGTTGAGAGTTTTGATTAAGGTTAATTCAGTTTAGTAAATAAGGGAATATTAGCGAGCATCGCCAAAGTTTTGATTTAAGGTAACATCTGTACCCATATAATCTTGTACAGTTCYGAAGCCTATATAGCTTCTAGCAGAATCTGCATATTCGTAATCACGGGTACTTACTTGAAGGAAATAAGCAACATCTTTCCAAGAACCGCCACGCACCACTTTTCGCATATTATTTGGATCGTTCACGTTTGGGTTCATAGTAGAAGTGTAATCATAAGAAGCAGGGTCATACGAAGAAGCCACCCACTCGGCAACGTTTCCTGCCATATTGTATAGGTTGAAAYCATTGGGCTCATAAGCATCTGCCTCTACAGTATAAAGGGCTTGGTCAGCAGCATAATCCCCACGCAAAGGTTTAAAATTAGCCATAAAACAACCACGGTCGTTTTTAGCATAAGGCCCTCCCCAAGGGTAGGTTGCAGATTCCAGACCGCCACGTGCGGCATATTCCCATTCAGCCTCTCCAGGCAAACGGAAAGAATTCACATGATTTTTATTTTTTGATTTTTGATAAGAATTCTTATAAAGGGTTCTCCAAGCACAGAATGCCTTGGCTTGTTTCCAATTTACTCCCACAACCGGATAGTCCCCGTAAGCCTCATGCCAGAAATAGTCATTGTGCATTGGTTCATTATAGGAATAGTTGAAATCTTTAATCCACACAGTAGTATCAGGATAAATGTTCAATTCTTCTTTTTTGATGAAATCTTTTCTTCTCTTGGTTTTGTCACGTGCAGCAGACTCAATATCCATATAGGTATATTGAAAATTCAATTTGCTAACGTCAATGGTACGCTGGCCGTTATATGCTTCTTCGGTAGGAATATACATAGTATCCATTACTTCAGAATAATATTCATCTGGGTATTCTGATGTATCCCAAATCAAGTCTACATTATCGTTGAGTTTTCTACCGGCATAATAATCTTCACCCATACCGAAATAATTGTCGTACATATATTGTTGGTAAGGGGTCATTTCTTCGTTTTCTTGGTCAACAAAAGCAAATTCCCCAATTCCGCCATCTCCAGGAGTTGCTCCTACTTCATCGGCCATAATTGCCAAACGTAGTCTTACAGTAGAATCTCGCACCCAATTAACAAATTGACGGTACTCGGCATTGGTTATTTCGGTTTCGTCCATATAGAAAGATCGAACGGTCACGGTCTTTGTTGGCGCATCATTAATGGCAACAAAATCATCATCACTCTTACCCATGATGAAGGATCCACCAGGGATAAGTGTCATTCCGTAAGGCTTTTGAGGATACCATTTTTTACCTTTTGCCCCAACCAGCTCTCCCCGGTCTCCGGAGTTACAACTGAACAAAAAGGCAACGATCGCAGTTAATGCAATAAACTTCTTCATAGGTATTTAGGTTAAATTTCGAGATTCAAGGGCGTAAACCTATCTATAAAATTCCAAAAAAACAATTTTTTTTTGAAAAACCCTTGATCCCCGTTTTTACTTGTGTTATTTGATTATACTTCATTTTTGTGGCGGGCTTTTAACCACCGTTCAGGAATTTCCTGATTGCATGCACCCAAATATTCGCCATAAGTGCAAGGTAATAACGTTCTTCTTTTTAATTTATTATTAACATTTGAAAGAAATGGTAAAACTATCCACCACCTTTCTGTTTTATTGCTTTTTTTAAATTCAAAAACCTCATCATCAATGGGAACTTTATAGGTAGTAAAAAAGTTTTCATTGTCAAAGTCATCATCTTCAACTCTAAAGTTATATCCCTCGATAAAATACCAAAGTATCTGCGCAACGAGCATGGCACCACTCCTGCTTTCTATGGAATCACTCAATTCGTAAACGCCAAATGACTTTACTTTATTGCTTATGCCGGCATATCTGGCTATTGCACATATCTCCCGACTGTCAAAACCATTGGGGCTTTCGTTGTTTTTATAACTTAATTCTGCACTTTTTATTGCTGTAACATCCAAAGTTACCATATCAGCATCGCGCATTATGGGTTCTACAGAGGTTATATCGGCAGTTATCTCCCCCAAACGATAGGCGTCAAAAAAAAGTTTATCCATTAAAACGATTTCTTGGGGAGCATTAAAGAAGGATTGATAGCCCAGAACACTGTAATTAAAAAGGTTATAGGGCTGTTCAACCACCATTTTCCCAACATAGGATTTATTTGAAATTGGCAACTCAGCATTTCCAAGGTCAAATCGATTGTCTATGTTCACTATGTTTACCATTCCCTCCAAGTCGTCATAAGCCCGATATTGCGAAAAGGCCAAATCCTGACTTCCACCCAACACAATGGGCACAATGTTTTTTTTCAAAAGGGCAGAAATCACTTCTTTGGCAGCAAAGCGTGTGTCTACAGCCGATTCGCCCTTTTCAATATCGCCTAGATCAATTATTTTGTGGATCCAATTGCCTGGGTACAACGAGTATATCGCTTTTCGGTAGGCATCAAAAGATATTTCCCCTCCAATAAAATTTACATCGTCTCGGTTTTCCTTAATTCCAAGAAGTGCAAATTTCACATCCTTTAAATTAGGTAATTCACCGGTTTTAGAATGGGCTTCAATTAGTTTTCCAAAAGTTCCGGGAGGCAGAATTTCCCGGTGTGCCAATATTTTTTTAGAAACTGGGGATAAAAATTCTATCATTATTTTTTCTTGGCCGTGGTTTTTTTCTTAGTTGCGGTTTTCTTTTTTGTGGTAGATTTCTTTTTTGGGCTTTTCCTTGCCAGCAGGTCTTTCGCTTCTTCCAAAGTTATTTTATCGGCTTCGGTACCTTTTGGTAATTCTACCTTCGTTTTTCCTTTAATCAAATTAAAACGCCCCCATCTAGCTTTTTCAATCCTAATTTTTTCTTCCGGCCATTCGTTTATCAACTTATCGATTTCCTTTTGCTTTTTGTCTTCGATAAGCTGTTCAATATCTTCATCGGAAAGATTGTCAAAATCGTATTTTTTGTTCACGTTGATGAACATATTATTCCATTTTATAAAAGGACCAAAACGTCCCACGCCTTTTTGAACTGGCAGCTCCTCATACATATATATAGGTGCGTCGGCCTTTTTCTTTTCTTCAATCAACTCTTTTGCATAGGCCATATCCACATCAAGCGGGTCCATTCCCTTAGGAAGCGAAATGAATGTTTTTCCAAAGCGTACATACGGCCCAAAACGGCCATTGTTTACCTCAACTTCTTCTTTTTCATAAATGCCTAAAGTCTTCGGAAGCTTAAACAAATCCATTACTTCCTCAAAAGTAACAAGGTGCAATTGCTGGTCTGGGCGAAGGCTGGCAAATTTTTTGTCTTCATCATCAGGCGCGCCAATTTGAGCCATGGGGCCGTATTTTCCTAGACGCACCAAAACGGTTTTCCCAGTTTCGGGGTCTTCGCCAAGAATGCGCTCGCCACTTTCGCGGTCTGCGTTTTCTTCTACGTGTTCGACTCTTGGGTGAAATTTCCCGTAGAAATCTTTCATCATCTTCGTCCACTCCTCTTTTCCTTCGGCTATGTCGTCAAAATCCTGCTCTACCTTTGCGGTGAAATTATAATCTAATATATTTTCAAAATGATCAACCAAAAAGTCATTGACGATCATCCCAATATCAGTGGGAACCAATTTTCCTTTATCGGAACCAACCGTTTCGGTCAAAGTTTTGTCTTTTATGTTTTCTTTTTGAAGCGTAAGTTGAAGATATTTTCGCTCCACTCCTTCCACGGTTCCTTTTTCAACATAATTTCTACTGATGATTGTTGAAATGGTGGGCGCATACGTTGAAGGTCGGCCAATGCCAAGTTCTTCCAATTGTTTCACTAAAGAAGCCTCCGTAAAACGATATGGCGGACGGGTAAACCTTTCCGTCGCGGTGATGTAATTATTTTCGAGTGAATCGCCCTTTTTCATATTAGGCAGCATGCCTTCCTGCTCTTCTTCCTCGAAATCGGTTCCTTCCAAATACACTTTTAAGAAACCGTCAAACTTTATCATTTCACCATTTGCAGTAAAGTTTTCGGAAACTTTTTCTTTGGAAAGCACATCAATTTTCACATTGGTTCGCTCCAATTGTGCATCGCTCATTTGCGAAGCCAAGGTTCGTTTCCAAATTAAATCGTACAAACGCGCTTGGTCATGATCACCAGAAATGGTGTGCTGGCTCATATCAGTTGGCCGTATGGCTTCGTGTGCTTCCTGCGCGCCCTTGCTCTTACCTTTGTAATCACGAGGTTTACTGTATTCCTTTCCATAGGAAGAAACAATTTCCTTTTGTGCTGCGTTTTTTGCATCATTTGAAAGGTTGACACTGTCGGTACGCATATAGGTTATAAGCCCAGCTTCGTAGAGCCGTTGGGCAATGGTCATTGTTTTCCCTACTGAAAAATACAATTTTCGCGCTGCTTCCTGTTGCAAGGTTGAAGTGGTAAAAGGCGCAGCCGGACTTTTGCTGGCAGGTTTTTTTGTTAAATCTGAGATTTTATAATCGGCGCCGAGATTCTTCTGAAGAAATTCTCGGGCCTCTTCTTCAGTATCAAAATTTTTTGGGAGTTTTGCCTTAAATTTGCTGCCGTCGGCAGTTGTAAATTCGGCATCAATTCTATAGGAACCTACGGGATTAAAGGCTTCAATTTCGCGTTCGCGCTCCACGATCAACCGCACGGCAACCGACTGTACACGGCCTGCCGAAAGTCCGCCTTTCACTTTTTTCCAAAGTACTGGCGAAAGTTCGTAACCCACCAAACGGTCCAAAACTCGACGCGCTTGTTGCGCATTCACAAGATTATAATCAATTTGTCGCGGGTTTTCAAWTGCTTTTAAAATGGCAGATTTGGTAATTTCGTGAAAAACAATGCGTTTTGTTTTGTTTTTATCAAGCTTCAATTCCTCGGCCAAATGCCATGCAATGGCTTCTCCTTCACGGTCCTCATCACTTGCCAGCCAGACCATATCGGCTTTTTTGGAGAGTGCCCTTAATTCAGTAACCAACTTCTTTTTGTCGCTACTCACTATATATTTAGGTGTGAAATCCCCTTCCACGTCCACGCCCAATTCCTTGGACGGAAGATCTGCAATGTGCCCAAAACTGGAGGAAACCTTGAAGTCTTTTCCAAGAAATTTTTCAATGGTTTTTGCTTTTGCTGGGGACTCAACGATCACTAAATTCTTTGCCATATACATATTTGTTATGCGTACAAAAGTATATGAATTTTTTAATACACAATTTTTGGGGTTGAAATTTAGTCAACTGTTAACACCAATGAACAGTTTATTTATACTATTTTTAAATTCTTCGGTAATGAAAATGCTGTAATGAAATCATCAAAGAATTCTTTTTTTACAATTGTGCTGCTTGTCGTTTTGATTGGCATGCAGAGTTGTGGAATATCTGGACGTATTTTGAACACTCCAACATTTTCAGAACAAAGTAATATAAATTGTATTATCGAAATTCCCGCGGGAACCAGCAAAAAGATTGAATTTAACAAAGAATCCAAAAGATTTACCGTGGATGTTCGCGACGGAAATGATAGAATCATTGAATATTTGCCATATCCCGGCAACTACGGCTTTATAGCTTCTACTTATTCCGACCCCACCGTGGGCGGCGATGGCGATCCGCTGGATATGTTGTTGCTATGTGAGAGTATAAAAACGGGAACTATTATAGAAGCAAAACCCATTGCAATGTTGAAAATTTTGGATACCGGCGAATCTGATTATAAAGTAATCTGCATTCCGGCCGACGAAAAATTGCGCACTGTTTCTGCCGAAACTTTTGATGAATTCTTAAAAAAATATCCAAATGCGCTTCAATTAATTGAAACCTGGTTTTCAAATTACGACCACGCAGATTCTGTAATCGTTCAGGGTTGGGGCGATGATAGCGAGGCACTGGCAGAAATCAAAAGACTTTCCGTTGCCGTAAAAAAATAATTCATTTTAATTTTCATAAAAAAATCTSAYRCTTNTNGAYRRYKWAAACAATTAATCGTATCTTTGCCGGTTCAATGGTTTAAGATTACAAATTTGCATTGAAGTTTGATTTTTTATGGAAAAGATAATTGACGAAAATACACAGGGAAATACGCTGACTCTAGAGGCCCGTGAGGGAAATTCCCGAAAACTTTATATTGAAAGCTACGGTTGCCAAATGAATTTTAGTGACAGCGAAATTGTTGCTTCCATTCTTGCAGAACAGGGTTACAATACCACGAACTTATTGGAAGATGCAGATTTAGTTTTGGTAAACACCTGTTCCATCCGAGATAAAGCGGAACAAACCGTACGCAAACGCCTTGAAAAATATAACGCGGTAAAGCGAATAAATCCAAAAATGAAGGTTGGGGTTTTGGGCTGTATGGCCGAACGCTTAAAGGAAAAGTTTTTAGAGGAAGAAAAAATAGTCGATTTGGTTGTTGGTCCCGATGCGTATAAAGACATCCCAAATTTGCTAAAAGAAGTGGAAGAAGGCCGCGATGCTGTAAATGTTATTCTTTCAAAAGAAGAAACTTACGGAGATATTTCTCCGGTGCGGCTGGGCGGAAACGGCATTACCGCTTTTGTGAGCATCACCCGCGGTTGCGACAATATGTGTACTTTTTGCGTTGTTCCATTCACCCGTGGCCGCGAACGTAGCCGCGACCCGCAAAGCATACTCGAAGAAGTGAATGATTTGGCTGAAAAAGGTTATAAAGAAATCACGTTGCTGGGCCAAAAYGTSRAYNGCTATTTATGGTACGGCGGCGGACTAAAAAAAGATTTTAAAAACGCTTCGGAAATGCAACAGGCAACGGCGACAAATTTTTCAAATTTGTTGGCTCTGGTTGCCGAGGCACAGCCTAAAATGCGCATTCGTTTTTCCACTTCAAATCCGCAGGATATGACGGAAGATGTGTTGCACACGATGGCAAAATACAATAATATATGCAATTACATTCACTTGCCGGTGCAGAGTGGAAGCACACGAATTTTAAAGGAAATGAACCGGCAGCACACCCGCCAGGAATATTTTGCACTGATTGATAAAGTGCGAGAGATTCTTCCCGATTGTGGCATTTCACAGGATATGATTACCGGCTTCCCAACCGAAACCGAGGAAGATCACCAAGATACGTTGAGTTTGATGGAGTATGTGAAATATGATTTCGGTTTTATGTTTATGTATTCAGAAAGACCCGGAACGCTGGCCGCCCGCAAATTGGAAGATGATGTTCCTGAAGAAATAAAAAAGAGAAGATTGACCGAAATTGTGAATCTTCAACAAAAGCACAGCGCATACCATACTAACAGAACAGTTGGAAAAACGGTGGAAGTTTTGATAGAAAGAGAATCCAAAAAAAGCGACCAGCACTGGAGCGGGCGTACGCCACAAAACACGGTTGCCGTTTTTCCGAAGGAAAATTATAAACCGGGAGATTTTGTATTTGTGAAAATAAACGAATGCACTACAGCCACATTGATTGGGGAACCTGTTGGAATGAGCAATAATAATAGATAATAATTAATAAGATTCCGCCGGAGTTTATCTTGAGCGAAGTCGGAAGGCGGGAATATACAATGGAAAGCATACAAGCAACAAAACAACGTTTCGGAATAATAGGCAACGACCCAAAACTGAACCGTGCCGTGGAAAAGGCAATCCAAGTGGCGCCAACTGATATTTCGGTATTGGTAACAGGCGAAAGTGGTGTAGGGAAAGAAAGCATTCCAAAAATTATCCACTCCCTTTCGCACAGAAAACATGGGAAATACATAGCCGTAAACTGCGGCGCAATTCCCGAGGGAACCATTGACAGCGAACTTTTCGGTCACGAAAAAGGTTCGTTTACGGGCGCCACCGCCACCCGTAGCGGTTATTTTGAAGTCGCCGACGGCGGCACCATCTTTCTGGATGAAGTAGGCGAATTGCCTTTACCCACGCAGGTTCGCTTGCTCCGGGTTTTGGAAAATGGCGAATTTTTAAAAGTAGGATCTTCAGCAGCACAAAAAACAGATGTTCGTATTGTGGCCGCCACCAATGTAAAAATGGTGGATGCCATTGAAAAAGGAAAATTTCGTGAAGATCTTTATTATAGATTGAGTACGGTTGAAATAAATCTTCCGCCACTTCGTGACAGGCAGGAAGATATTCATTTGCTTTTCAGAAAATTTGCTGCAGATTTTGCACAAAAGTATAAAATGCCAACAATCAGATTGACAGAACAGGCAACTGATTTATTGTTGAAATACCGCTGGAGTGGCAATATCCGCCAGTTGCGCAACGTGGCCGAGCAGATTTCGGTTTTGGAACAGAACCGTGAAATTTCATACGAAACCCTAAAGCATTATTTACCCGATATGGGCAGCAACCTTCCCGCAGTGGTGAATTCCAAAAAAGCTGAAAGCGATTTCAGCAGTGAACGGGAAATTCTTTACAAAGTGCTTTTCGATATGAAACGCGATGTAAACGATCTGAAAAAGCTCACTTTGGAACTCATGAAAACTGGCAATGCTGCTAAGGTTAAAGAAGAGCAATCATCATTAATCAATAAAATTTATTCCGAAGAAAGCGAAGCCGAAGAGGAATTGGCTTCTATAATTGAAGAGGAAACAAATGGTGCTGAAACCGATGTGGAGGTTTTCAGCATTCCGGAACACACCCCCGAACAGCGAAAGGACAAATACGAATATGCCGAGGAAATTAAAGAAGAAGAAAATCTTTCCCTTCAGCAAAAGGAATTGGAACTCATTAAAAAATCCTTAGAAAAATACAACGGGAAACGAAAGGAAGCTGCCGACGAGCTGGGCATTTCAGAAAGAACTTTATATAGAAAGATAAAGCAATATGATCTTTAGTCATTAAAACAAATCAAAAAAAGGTAAATGCTAAAAATATTTTCAATCATACTGCTTGTAATTTCAACGCTTCTTTTTCAGGGTTGTGGGCCGTATTCTTTTACTGGGGCCGATATAAATTACAGCACCACCAAAACAGTACAGGTTAATTATTTTCAAAATAACGCAGCTCTTGTAGAACCGGGAATTGCGCGCGACTTTACCCAAAATTTGCAAAACTTATTATTGAACCAGACCAGTCTTGATTTAGTGAATAGTAATGGCGATTTGGTCTACGAAGGTGAGATTACCCAATATTATATTGCGCCAATCACCGCAACGGCAAACAGTACTGCCGCCCAAAACAGATTGACCATTGCAGTAAACGTTCGGTTTTACAACACAAAAGACCCTTTGAAGGATTTTGAGCAATCCTTCAGTTTTTATTACGATTATCCAGGAAATGTACAATTAACAGGTGCTAGGCTTGATACTGCGGTAGAAAATATTTTTGAGCGCATCACACAGGACATTTTTAACAAATCGCTTGCAAACTGGTAGTATTTTGAACACTTCAAACTTTACATATCTACTCGCCAATCCACAGAAAATAACTTCTGAAGATTTGGCTGCGCTGGATTTGATAATAAAAAAATACCCCTATTTTCAAAGTGCTCGCGCACTTCAACTAAAAGGTTTGAAAAACCAAGAAAGTTTTCTTTACAATAACGCCTTAAAACTCACTGCCGCCCACACCACAGATCGCGACATTTTATTTGAGTACATTACTTCGGAAAAATTCATTCAGAATGAAATCTCGCAAACCATTCTGCGGCACGATGCTTCCGTAGAAGAAATAAAGGTAATTTCCGAAAATGTTTCAGAACAAATAAGTCTTGAAATAGATAGGCAATTGAAGGCCGAAATGCAAAAGGCAGAGGATATTCTAAATCCGGAACTTTTCCAAAGAAAAGTCGCTTCCGTTTCCAATCTCGTTGATAAGAAAGAAAACCCTGAGGAAACATTGCAACCAGACAAGCCGTTGGAATTTACCAAAAACGACACTCATTCTTTTTCAGAATGGCTGAAACTGACAAAAGCAAAACCTATTGAGCGTTCGGATGCGATTTCTAAAGAAGAATCTGAAAAGTCTATAAACGAGGACGAGAAGGATCGAAAATTTGAGCTTATAGACAAGTTTATCCAAGACCGCCCAAAAATAATTCCCTCAGAAGCCAATTCAAGTTCTTCAAAAAAAGAAGAACCCAAAAATCTTGCAGCCCCCTTTACACAAACGCCAGAGTCACTAATGACGGAAACTTTGGCCAAAGTATACCTGCAACAAAAGAACTATAAAAAAGCAATTCAGGCATATAAAATTTTAATTTTGAAAAATCCCGAAAAAAGTGGTTTCTTTGCAGACCAAATTCGGGCAATAGAAAAATTGATTAATTCAGAACAATCATGAGTACGTTTACAATATTCTTAGTTTTAATAATGATAGTGGCCTTTTTATTGGTCGTAGTTATAATGGTTCAAAATCCAAAAGGTGGCGGACTTTCATCGTCATTCGGCGGTGGTGGCGGCGCCCAGATTGGTGGCGTTCAGAAAACAAGTGACTTTCTTGATAAAAGTACTTGGACGCTTGCAACCATTATGTTGGCGCTAATTTTGTTTTCCAACATATTTATTATGGGCGGTAACGTAGTGCAATCAAAAACTTTTGATGAAAGTGCCGTGCCTGCGGTTCCAACTACAGAAACTCCTGCACCTACCACAACTGATCCAGCAGAGTAATTACATTATAAAATATTTTTAAAATGCCAGCTTCTGACAAGCTGGCATTTTTATTTTGTAATATGGCAGTTTATGGGCAGTGGCACAGTTTCTGCCAATTAGCAAACAAACATGTAAACTCAAGTTTAACAACTAAAAATAAAATTGAAATGGCATTAAAAATTCAACCACTTGCCGATCGTGTGCTGGTAGAGCCGCAAGAGGCAGAAACCAAAACAGCTTCGGGATTGTACATTCCAGATTCCGCAAAGGAAAAACCACAAAAAGGTAAAGTAGTTGCCGTAGGAAAAGGTAAGGAAGACCAAAAAATGACCGTAAAGGTTGGTGATACGGTTCTTTACGGAAAATATTCCGGCAGCGAATTAAAATTCGATGGAAAAGACTACCTCATCATGCGCGAGGATGATATATTGGCCATCATCTAGAAACTTCAACAGAAAATATTTCATATAAAAAATAGTATTAATCCAGCTTATAGCATACAGCTTAAAGCTTAAAGCATTATAAAAAATGGCAAAAGATATAAAATTTGATGTAGAAGCCCGCGACGCAATAAAACGCGGCGTTGACGCATTGGCAAATGCAGTAAAAGTAACGTTGGGGCCAAAGGGTCGTAACGTAATTATCAGCAAATCCTTCGGCGCACCCCAAGTGACCAAAGATGGTGTAACCGTTGCAAAAGAAATTGAACTTGAAGACGCCCTTGAAAATATGGGCGCGCAGATGGTGAAGGAAGTAGCTTCCAAAACCAACGACCTAGCCGGTGACGGTACAACAACCGCTACCGTTCTTGCACAGGCAATAGTAAAGGAAGGCCTTAAGAACGTTGCTGCCGGGGCAAACCCAATGGATTTGAAACGCGGTATCGACAAAGCCGTTGAAGCCATTGTTGCAAATCTTGAAAAGCAAACCACCAAAGTGGGAAATTCTTCTGAAATGATAAAGCAAGTGGCTTCCATTTCAGCAAACAACGATGATGTTATTGGCGAATTGATCGCAAAAGCTTTCGGAAAAGTCGGAAAAGAAGGAGTAATTACAGTTGAAGAAGCAAAAGGAACCGAAACGTATGTTGATGTAGTTGAAGGTATGCAGTTTGACCGGGGTTATCTTTCTCCTTATTTCGTAACCGACACTGAAAAAATGCAAACTGAATTGGAAAACCCAATGATTTTGCTTTACGACAAGAAAATTTCTTCAATGAAAGATTTGATGCCTGTACTTGAGCCAGTGGCACAACAGGGAAAATCTTTATTGATCATTGCAGAAGATGTTGATGGCGAGGCCTTGGCTACATTGGTAGTAAACAAACTTCGCGGTTCATTAAAAATCGCGGCTGTAAAGGCACCCGGTTTTGGTGATAGAAGAAAAGCAATGTTGGAAGACATCGCAGTATTGACCGGGGGAACAGTAATTGCTGAAGAGCGCGGCTTTACTTTGGAAAACGCAACCATCGATATGTTGGGTTCTGCGGAAACAGTTACTATTGACAAAGACAATACTACAATCGTAAATGGCGCTGGAAATAAAAGTGACATCAAAGGTCGTGTGAACCAAATAAAAGCGCAGATTGAAACCACAACCAGTGACTACGACAAAGAAAAATTGCAGGAGCGTTTGGCTAAATTGGCTGGCGGTGTTGCTGTACTTTACGTAGGCGCAGCTTCTGAAGTGGAAATGAAAGAGAAAAAAGACAGAGTGGACGATGCACTTCACGCGACACGTGCAGCCGTTGAGGAAGGTATTGTTGCCGGTGGTGGCGTAGCTTTGGTACGCGCTATTGAAGTCTTGAAAAAACTTACTACAGATACTTTGGACGAAACAACAGGAGTACAAATCGTGGCTCGCGCTATTGAATCTCCACTTCGCACCATTGTGGAAAATGCAGGTGGCGAAGGTTCCGTGGTAATCAACAAAGTATTGGAAGGCAAGAAAAACTACGGTTATGATGCCAAAACCGAAACTTATGTAGATATGCTAAAAGCAGGAATTATCGATCCTAAAAAAGTAACCAGAATCGCACTTGAAAACGCAGCTTCGGTTGCAGGGATGATTTTGACCACTGAATGTGCTTTGGTTGACATAAAAGAAGAAAATGCCGGTGGCGGAATGCCAGGTGGTATGGGTGGTGGAATGCCCGGAATGATGTAATATTCCATTCGGAATAAAAAAACCCTCGCAAAAGCGGGGGTTTTTTTATTTTTAGACTATATGTAAAACTAGTTTTTTAATGGGTATTCTTCAAAAATTCTATTTACCATAGTGGCTATCATAGCCGTTTCCTTTTCATAAATATTCTGGGCGGTTACTCCCTTCCAAACTGTTTCTTTTGTTTGTCGATCCACTAAATTTATAATTGTAGTACCCTCTTTATATGAATAAGTGTCGGTATCATACCCCAATATATTGGTATAAGTGGGATAGCCGTAATAATAGTATTGATTATAGTATGGTCTTATGGTATTAACTCCATATCCATAAGGATAGGTTGCGTAAATTGGATCTCTTTCCAATCTTGTTTCCATATCAATTTTTGTGCTTATAAGCACTAACAAATCTGGATTGTTTCGTTCCAAAGTATATCCCGCTTCCCTCATGTTTTCATTGATGGCATCCACCACCATTGCATTCACTTTTTCGTCGTTATATTTTTTTCCTTCTACTTCAACATTTGAATTGGGCAAATAAGCAAAAGTTTCATATTTGCTGAGATCAGTATTTGAAGGGTTAACGGTTTTTACTGCACTTCCGCAGCTTAGTGCGAACATTGATAAAAGTATAAGTAATAAAAGTTTAAAATTTTTCATAACTATTGTTTTTTATTTAATTTAAAAAACAACTAGTTCATTATCAAATTTTTAAATTTAGTTTGACACTTTTTTGCGGAATTTAACAGAAATTCAGAATGTAAAAATCAAAAAGTCACATTTACTGCTTTTTTAAAGCCATCCCGTTCCACCGTAACCTGAATAGTCTGTCCCTTTTCAAATTTTGAAAGGCTTTTCATATAACTCATCATATTGGTTACTTCATATTCACCCATTTTCACAACTACATCCCCTTTTTTGAGGCCGGCATTTTGCGCGGGGCGGTCTTCACTTATGCCGTCAATTCGCATACCTTTTCCGCTGAAAAGATAATCGGGCACAACGCCCAAAGTCACCTTAAAATCAGGAACGACTTCGCTTTCGTTTTTAGTTGTACGGAAGGGAAGTTTTTCCTGATGGTCCAAATCTTTTATGATGCTGAAAATATAATTTGATACAAGTTCCATTCCTTTAAAATTTACCTTTTCGGTATCGTCGCTCGGTTTGTGGTAATCTTCGTGCTGTCCGGTGAAAAAATGTAGCACCGGAATATCGGCCAAATAAAACGAAGTATGGTCGCTCGGCCCGACGCCGCTTTCATTTTCAGAAATTTTCAGTTGTCCAGCATTTGCATTGACTGCTTGCTTTAAAATAGGCGAAGTTCCCACGCCATAAACCGCCAAAGTCTTTTCAGAATTGAGCCTTCCCACCATATCCATATTAATCATATAAGTCACTTTTTGGGTGTCGATGGTTGGGTTTTTCACAAAATAATTTGAACCTAATAAGCCCTCTTCTTCCCCAGAAAAAGCTATAAAAAGATAATTATTGTTTTTAGGTTGCTGAGCGGAGTCGAAGCGAAGCGAATCTGCCAAATGAAGCATCATTGCCACGCCACTCGCATTATCGTCTGCGCCGTTATGAATTGCTTCGCCTTCGCGATACAGCGAGCCTTCACCGCCCATTCCCAAATGATCGTAATGTGCACCAATAACTATCGTGTTTTCGGCTTTATTATCTAAATAGGCAATTACATTTATAGCTGTGGGGGTACCCTCACTTTTTTCTGAAGTAAATTCTGCCTCTTCGTGTGGGTTTTTACTGGCTTTGTATGTGAATTTTTGAAAGTAGCCTTCTGTCCCTTTGGATTGCAACCCTAAATCCTCAAATCTTTTTGCAATATAAATAGCTGCCTTTTTTTCGCCTTCGGAACCTGTTTTTCTACCGTTTAAACTATCGCTGGCCAAAACGGCAACGTCTTCTTTCATAGAAACTGATTTCACCTTTGTTTCCTTACAGGAAGAAACCAATATTACCAGAAATAACATTAAAATTATACGCATATCCTTACTTTTGTTCAAAAATACATTAAAAATGAAAATAGTATATACGCTAATCATTGTTTCCTTTTTTTCGAGTTGTAAAAATGAAGTGAAAAAAGGTGGAGAATATCCCGCTAAATCCAATGAGGCTTCGACTGCGCTCAGCGTGACATCTGCAGTTCTCGATCCTGAAACAAAAGACACCTTAATTTATTCCGAAGAAAAACATTTCAAAAACATCCGTCAAGTCACTTTTGGTGGTGATAATGCGGAGGCCTATTGGAGCTTTGATGACAGCAAACTCATCTTTCAAAGCAACAATAAAAACTGGGGTGTAAACTGTGACCAAATATTTTTGATGAATGTTAAAGAAACTTTTAAAGATAAACAACCGCCAATGGTGAGTACCGGAAAAGGTCGTACCACTTGCAGCTATTTTATGCCGGATGGAAAACATATTGTATATGGAAGCACCCACCTTAAAGACGAAAATTGTCCTGATGCACCATTAAAAAAAGGCGGTAAATATGTCTGGCCCATATATGACAGCTTTGATATTTTTGTAGCCGATTTAGCAGGAAATATTACCGGACAGCTCACCCAAGAACCCGGTTACGATGCCGAAGCCACAGTTTCACCCAAAGGAGATAAAATTGTTTTTACCTCTATGCGTAGTGGTGATTTGGAACTTTACACCATGGACCTTGACGGAAAAAATGTAAAACAAATAACTACTGAATTGGGCTATGATGGTGGCGCTTTCTTTTCACCGGACGGAAGTAAATTGATTTTCCGCGCTTCACGCCCAAAAACAGAAATTGAAATTAAGGAATACAAAGAGCTGTTAGCCCAAGGTCTGGTGCAGCCCACTGAAATGGAACTTTTTATCTGTAATTCGGACGGTAGTGAGCTTCGACAATTGACACATTTAGGCAATGCGAATTGGGCACCGTTTTTTCATCCTTCTGGTGAGAAGATTTTGTTCTCCAGTAATTTTGAGGCAGAACGTGGCTTTCCGTTTAATCTATATATGATTGATATTGATGGAAAAAATTTGGAACGCGTAACACACGGCGAAACATTTGATGCTTTTCCGGTATTTTCCAACGACGGAAAAAAGTTAGCTTTTTCTTCAAATAGAAATAATGGAGGAGGACGCGACACCAATCTTTTTATAGCTGAATGGCGAGACTGATTGATTTACGATTTTAGATTGCTGAATTTTTGACTTAAACCAAACGATCTTGAATTTCATTAAGTTCTATAAAATCCCGCTTCTTTTTGCAATTCTTTCCGTTGCTTTTTACATCAGTTTTGGATATGATTTGGTCCGAAGTGATTTTATAAAACTTATTTCACTCTATTCCACGCTCTTTTTTTCTGCCTATTTTTTAATTGAAAAATTCAAAACCAGTTTTAGGTTTTTGGCTGTTTTGGGGATTGTTTTTCGTTTGATTTTTCTCGTCGCCATTCCCAATCTTTCACAGGATTTTTATCGGTTTGTGTGGGATGGAAGGTTGATGAGTCAAGGTGTTAATCCGTATTTGTTTACTCCCGACAACCTCTCGACTGCACTGGAGGTGACAATTGAACAATCACAACAATTGATTGACGGAATGGGCGCATTAAATGCAAGCCATTTCAGTAATTATCCGCCAGTGAATCAATTCTTTTTTGCAATTGCTGCACTCTTTGCCGGAAAAAGTATTTTGGGATCAGCAATAGTTCTTCGTGTAATAATTATTTTGGCAGATATTGGGATTCTTTACTTTGGAAAGAAACTTTTGGAGAAGTTGAACCTTCCAATTAAAAACATCTTTTGGTATTTTCTGAATCCTTTTATAATTATTGAACTCACCGGAAACCTACATTTTGAAGGGGTGATGCTTTTCTTTTTTGTATGGGCGTTGCATTTACTTTTTAACAGGAAATGGTTGTGCGCAGCGGTTTTGATAGGAGTTTCTATTTCGGTAAAATTGATTCCGCTTTTGTTTTTGCCGTTGTTTTTGAAGAATTTTAAACATAAAGATGATGGTTTAGAACTTCAGCAGCGCTTCGACAGGCTCAGCGTAACATCTTTGATTAAATTTTGCTTAGTAGTATTAATTACGGTTTCAGTAACTTTTCTCTCATTTTTTTCTTCTGAGTTTGTTCAGAATTTTTCATCTACCATTGCGCTTTGGTTTCAAAATTTTGAATTTAATGCGAGTGTGTATTATGTAATTCGGTGGATTGGTTTCAAAATTGTGGGTTGGAATATTATTGGAACCGTTGGGAAGATTCTTCCTGTTTTGGTGCTGCTTTTTGTTTTGGCGATTTCTTTTTTCAGAAAAAACAAAACACCTCAACATTTACTTACCGGGATGCTTTTTGCTATTTCGTTTTACTTTTTACTTTCAACAACCGTACATCCTTGGTACATTGCCACTCCCCTTTTGCTTTCGGTTTTTACGAAATACAAGTTTCCCGTTGTGTGGAGTTTTGTAGTAGTGCTAAGTTATTCCGCGTACGGAAAAGATGGCTTTGATGAAAAGCTCTGTTTGGTGGGTTTGGAATATTTGGTCGTGATTGGGGTTGCGTCTTGGGAATTAATGAAAAACCATAGGCCAACTTAAGTTTAAAACAGCTTACTTTTTAATTCTTTCAATTACCAATCCAATAATTAAAGTTGAAAATGATAAGAAAAAAGAAAGAACTACATTTAAGAAAATTGAAAGAACACTAAGGCTAACGACAAATGGAATTAATAAATGTTATAATAGAATCCAAGCTTTAAACTATTGTTTTTTTACCCGTTCCAACCTATAAAAATCTTTCCGTCTATCTTTTAAATTTCGAACTGCTCCAAAGGTGTGAAGCTCGCGAAGCAAATCAATATCAACATCCGCAACCAAAATCATTTCAGTGTTTGGGGTAGCTTCGGCTTTTATACCATTATTTGGAAAAGAGAAATCGCAAGGAGTGAAAACGGCGCTTTGGGCGTACTGTATATCCATATTATGAACTTTGGGAAGGTTTCCAACGCTACCAGCAATGGCTACATAGCATTCATTCTCTACTGCCCGTGCCTGCGCGCAAAGACGTACTCGAGAATAACCGTTTTGGGTATCTGTGAGAAATGGGACAAAAAGAATATCCATCCCTTCATCAGAAAGGAGTCTGGAAAGTTCCGGAAATTCAGAATCGTAACAAATTAACACGCCTATCTTTCCACAGTCGGTATCAAAAGTTTTTAGGGAATTTCCGTTTACCATACCCCACACGCGCTCTTCATCGGGTGTAACGTGAATCTTTTCATAACGTTCCACGCTTCCGTCGCGACGGCATAAATAACCTACGTTGTAAAGCTTGCCGCGGACCATTTCGGGCATGCTTCCGGTAATGATATTTATATTGTAAGATATGGAAAGCTGGGAAAGTTTTTCGGTAATTTCCTTAGTATACTTTGCCAATTCACGTATGGCATCCGGTTCGCTCATATGGTTGTATTTTGCCATGAGCGGAGCATTGAAAAACTCTGGAAACATGGCAAAATCACATCGATATCCTGCAACACTATCAATGAAATATTCCGCTTGGTGCATCATTTCTTCCATTCCCGAATAGCTGCGCATTTGCCATTGAATTAGCCCGAGGCGAACTATGCTCTTTACTGCAGAGGGTCTTGGTTTTTTTTCGGGTTTGGTATAGTATATATTGTCCCACTCCATTAAAACTGCAAATTCACCACTAGCCTTGTCGCCTTCCAAATAACCTTTAAGGACCCGAACGGGGTGAAAATCGTTTGAAATCTGGAAGTTCAGCACGGGATCGTCAATTTGCTTACGCTTTACTTTTTCGATATATTGCTTTGGGGATAGTTTCTCTGAATGCAAATGATAATTGGGCATTCTTCCGCCGAAGACGATACTTTTTAAATTCAAGTTTTCACACAATTCTTTCCTATAATCGTACAATCTTCTTCCCAATCGCAGACCACGAAAATCAGGACGGATAAATACGTCTATCCCGTAAAGAACATCGCCCTCGGAGTCATGAATACTGAAAGTGGGGTCGTCGGTTATGTCTTTATAGGTATGTTTTTCGCCCAACTCATCAAAGTCTACAATAATGGAAAGGGCGCAACCGGCAATTTCGCCATCGGCCATAATCACTACTTGCCCTTCGGGGAAAATATCTATCAAATTTCCTATTTCGTTTATCTTCCAATAGCTGTTTGGAAGTCCGCCATAAGATTGAATGGTAGCTTCTTTCAACGCTTCATAATCCTTCAGCGTTAAATATTTTAGTTCTATATTTTCGATTTTCTGCTGTTCCATTCTGTCATTTTATTAAATAATCCAAAATCCTTTCCCCCAACTCAATATGTTGAGGGAAACGATTTTTATTTTTTTGGAATTCGTATTTTTTCGTAAAAAAAATATTCCTATTTACATACCTAAAAGRTARRMNAAAAATCAAAGGCGCAACAATCGTTGCATCACTTTCTATTATGAATTTTGGCGTATCGATATCCAACTTTCCCCACGTTATTTTCTCATTGGGAACGGCTCCGGAATAGCTTCCGAAACTTGTTGTGGAATCACTAATTTGGCAGAAATAGCTCCAGAATGGAGTATCGGTGCGCTCCATATCCTGATAAAGCATTGGTACCACACAAATTGGAAAATCTCCGGCTATACCTCCTCCTATTTGGAAGAATCCAATTCCTTTTTCGGAATTATCAGTGTACCAATCGGCCAAGAAAGTCATATACTCTATTCCACTTTTCATGGTTGAAGCTTTCAGTTCGCCTTTCAGCACATAGCTGGCGAAGATATTACCCATGGTACTATCTTCCCAACCTGGACAAACTATCGGTAAATTCTTTTCCGCGGCGGCGTACATCCATGAATCTTTCAAATCTATTTCGTAATGCTCTTCCATTACGCCGCTTAAAAGTAGTTTGTACATATACTCGTGCGGAAGGTAGCGTTCGCCTTTCGCTTCAGCTTCTTTCCAAAGTTTTACAATGTGCTTTTGAATTCTCCGGAAGGCTTCTTCCTCGGGGATGCATGTATCGGTAACGCGGTTCATTCCGTTTTCTAACAAATCCCACTCATCCTGTGGCGTTAAATCGCGGTAATTCGGAACGCGTTTGTAATGGCTGTGGGCCACAAGATTCATAATATCTTCCTCAAGGTTAGCCCCGGTACAGGAAATAATATGCACTTTATCCTGACGTATCATTTCAGCAAAAATCTTTCCCAATTCGGCAGTACTCATGGCCCCGGCAAGTGAGACGAGCATTTTTGAGCCATTGGTCAATTGGGCCTCATACCCTTTTGCGGCATCCACGAGAGCGGCGGCATTAAAGTGTAAATAATATTTTTCAATAAATTGGGAAATGGATCCTTTGCTAGTACTCATCTTCTTCGGTGTTAAATTTTGAAACGCCTTTTTTGGTTTCATTAAAATTACTTTCGTATTCGTCTTCTTCGTCCGTGCCCGCAAATTTGTAGGTAAGCATTTTATAGTAGAGTTTTGCCGCCACAAAATCTGAAGCTCTTTCGTCTTTATTTGGGCACAGTTCGACAATATCAAAACCTACCACGTTACGTTCCTCAAAAACCTGTTTTAGAAAATCTAGTGTTTCGTACCAGAAAAGTCCGCCAGGCTCTGGTGTTCCTGTTGAAGGCAAGATTGAAGGGTCTAGCGCGTCAAGATCGAAGGTTATGAAAACGTTGTCTCCCAAAGCTTCAATAACCTTGTCCATCCAGTATTCGTCTTTTGCCATATCATGTGCAAAGAATACTTTTTCCYCGTCCATAACAGTAGTTTCTGCTACGTCCATACTGCGGATACCCACCTGTACAAGGTTTGTGGTCTGGCTTGCTTCGTATACCGCGCAGGCATGGTTGCACTTACTCCCATGAAATTCCTTGCGCAAATCTGCGTGTGCATCTATGTGAAGCACGGTTAGATTATCAAAACACTCGTTGAAAGCACGAATGGTTCCTATGGAAATACTGTGCTCCCCACCAAAAATAGTTACGAATTTATTGCGTTTTATATAGTCTTTTGTGATTTTGTGAACTTCAGAGACAACGGCTTCAGGAGAGGAATTTTCTGTAATTGCATCTGCTAAATAAACTCCTTGTTTGTAAACCTCTGTTTGGGTTTCAATGTCGTAAAGCTCCATGTTTTCTGAAGCATCCAAGAAGGCCTCTGGGCCTTTGTCGGCTCCTTTTTGCCAAGTGCTTGTTCCATCGTAAGGAACTGGGATCAATACAATTTTTGATGTTTCTAGGGCCGCATATTTTTGCGGGATACCTGCGTACGTCTTAGTGCTCATAACCTAAAATGTTTAGCAATTGCTCGCTTGTTTGTTGTTCTGAAAATAGTTGGTATGTTAAATTGTTGTTTTTATCTCTGTCAATCAAAATATGCTTTGGCGAAGGAATCAAGCAGTGCTGCAAGCCCCCAAACCCGCCAATGGTCTCTTGGTATGCTCCTGTATTAAAGAAGCCAWTMTNCARMKKTTTTTCTTTTCTGAATTTTGGCAGATAAATAGCCGCCATGTTTTGCTCACTGTTATAATAGTCATCACTATCACAGGTCAATCCACCCAACAGCACTCTTTCATATTCATCGCTCCAACGGTTTACGGCAAGCATAATAAAACGTTTGCTGATGGCCCAAGTATCTGGCAAGGTTGTGATGAAAGATGAATTAATCATATTCCACTTTTCGCGATCGTTTTGTTGTTTTTGGTATAAAATCTCATAAATGGCACCACCGCTCTCCCCTACGGTAAAGCTTCCAAATTCTGTAAATATGTGTGGTACCGGCACATCTGCCTCTGCACAGGTAATATTTATCTGGTTTAAAATCTCATCAATCATATACTGATAATCGTACTCAAACGCTAATGAGTTTTTTATCGGGAAACCTCCGCCAATGTTAAGACTGTCCAAAGAAGGGCAGATTTTTTTAAGACGCACATATACCTTTAGACACTTCACCAATTCGTTCCAGTAATAAGCCGTGTCACGTATCCCTGTATTGATAAAAAAGTGGAGCATCTTTAAATCTACGCGCTCGTTGTTTTTTATCTGTTCTTCATAAAAAGGAATAATGTTTTTATAGCCAATGCCTAATCTTGAAGTATAAAATTCAAACTTTGGCTCTTCTTCGGAAGCAATACGAATACCTACATTGAAGTGGTTGTCAATACTGTCTGAAAGCAGCTCGATCTCTTCGTAATTATCAATAATCGGGATGCAGTTTTCGTGACCGTTGTTAATTAAACGTGCTATGTTATCTATGTAACGGTCGCGTTTAAAGCCATTGCAAATTACATAAGTTTTATCTGATACCTTTCCGGTTTTCTTTAAACGCTCTACAATATCAATATCAAAAGCCGAAGAGGTTTCTATGTGTATGTCATTCTTTAGAGCTTCATTCAATACGTGTTTAAAGTGCGAACTTTTGGTGCAATAACAGTAGTTGTACGTGCCTTTATAGTTGTTTTTTTCAATAGCGTCCGCAAACCATTTTTTTGCCAAATTAATATTTTCTGAAATTTTTGGCAGGTATGTAAATTTTAAGGGAGCTCCGTATTTTTCAACAAGGCCCATTAAATCTACGCCGTGAAATTCCAGGCCATTATCGCCCAAGCGAAATTCTTCCTGTGGAAAATAATACGTTTGGTTTATTAAATCTATGTATTTGGTGTTCATCCTTTTGTTTTCGTTGAAAAGTGTAAATTAAAAATTCTTGCTGCGTAATCCCCAAAAAATGGAGAGTATAACAAAAAATTAACTTGAAGATTAGATGTGAATAGGCCAAGCATTTATAGTGGAACTTGTGCCCGAAACATGCTGAATTGCAGCTATGGGAAATAAAAAGGTATTGTTCATTTAGAATCTTTGTTTCTGAAAGTTTTCAAAAACCAACCATTTTAAAAATACTGTCGCTTAATTTGTTTTCACTACMAWAKWRYMAWAAAAAATTCAATAATTAATGAATTGGAGAAAATTTCATTTTCCCTTATAACATGCTGAACATATTGAGTTCCTTTTCGGTAAGGGTTCTCCAGCGGCCGCGCGGCAAATCTTTTTTGGTTAAGGGCCCGAGCGTAACACAATCTACCCGCACTACATCATAACCCAAATGTTCAAAAATAGTTCGTATAATGCTGTTCCCGGTATGTTTTATTTTTAGGCCTACTTCACTTTTTGGCGCGTTATCTACATAACTTATTTCCTCCACGGAAATTTCCTTTCCCTCAATACTGAAACCTTCTTTTATTTTTTTAAGATGCTCAGCCTTTAGGTTTTTGTCAAGTTCTATATGGAACAAACGCGGAATTCCTTTTTTGGTAAATTTTTGCACGAACTCATCATCATTTGTAAAAAGCAAAAGCCCCGTAGCATTTCTACCCAAGCGGCCGAAAGGTTTTATTTTTGCCGTTGTGGCGTTCGCCACCAAGTCCATTACAGTCATGCCCTTTGCGTTACTGTCTGTAGTTGCAAAGCCTTTTGGCTTGTTCAGCAAAACGTAAGTGTTGGGCTCTGGGTTCAATCGGCGGCCGTCGAAACGTACATCATCACTTAATTGCACCTTGTAGCCCATTTCATTAATTATTTTTCCGTTTACGGAAACCAAACCTGTTGCAATATAGGTGTCAGCCTCGCGACGTGAGCATACACCGCTATTCGCAATGTATTTATTAAGACGAATACCGTCTTCTGGGTTGCTTTTTTTTACTTCTTTTACGGGTTTTTCCCTGCGGCCTATTTCCTTGCCCGTTTTATCAAACCGCAATTTCGGCTTGGCCGTAGGATCTTGTTGACGCCCGGTTTTTTTTGGTGTGGATTCTGATTTTAAAGGAGCATTTCCTCTTGCATTGCTTCGGTTGCGCTGGTTATTACTACCACGCCCTGAAGCTTTTCCTCTGTTTTGATTGTCTTGTCTGCTCATAGTTACTTTTTTGCAAAGGTAAGCAAATTAAGTAGGCAGTCGCAGTTTTCAGTTTACAGTAAAAAGACTGCTAATTGTGACTTGTGACTGAGGCTTTTTAGGAAWYTAWWWCMTTTAWTMTMTNAWWKKTAAWMWRMTCTRTTTTNNANAWARTCYWWYYNGAKWNAATMTCAATAATTTTTATGTTTTCAGCATGTTGGTTTTTAATGAATTCCAGATAACCTGCATTCAACTTTTGTAGATACGATGCTTGTATGCTCTGCTCGTACTTACGGCCCCGTTTTTTTATATTTTCCAAAAGGCGGTTGGTGTTTTGGTATAGGTAAATATATTTATCTGGTTTGGGCACATCTTTGTGCATTACTTGAAAGAGTTTTTTGTAAAGAGCATATTCTTCCTCGGGCAAAGTAATACCCGCAAAAATGAGGGATTTATTTACATCGTAATCTGCAATGACAGATTCCTTAAAAAGATCGAACTGTGTAATATCGTCTACCAATTGTTGGTAACGGTCTGCCAAAAAGGACATTTCCAGCGGAAAGGCGTAACGTGAAGCGTCTTCGTAAAACTTGGGAAGAAAAGGGTTGTCCTTAAAACGTTCTAAAATTAGTTTTGCATTAAAATCATTTGCAATCTTGGTGGCCAAACTTGTTTTTCCGGCCCCAATGTTTCCTTCAATCGCAATATAATTATATTGTGAAATATTGTAGTGCTTCATCGGGTTGGTAAGCCATTTGGACTGCTTTTGAAGCACACTTGAGTCTTCACTCTCTGCTAAAATTTTTATTATGCTTTTTTCAAAAACTGGATGTATTAAGTGCAAATTGAGGTCGGCCAAAGGCTGCAACACAAACTTTCGCTTTTGCATTTCTGGATGTGGAACAGTGAGTTTTTCGGACTCAATAATCAAATCGTCAATTAATATGATGTCAATATCTATAGGCCGCGAAGTATACGCCTTGATAGCATTGCGCTTGCGACCCATGGTCTTTTCAATTCTTAAAATTTGTTTTAGGACTGTGGCAGTTTTTAAATTAGTTTGCAGCCACACGGCACAATTCAAAAAAGAATCTCCATCAAAACCCATTGCCGGGGTTTCGTAAACCGGAGAGATTTTCACGATACTCCCAACCTCTTCAAACAGTAAATTCACTGCATTTTGAAGATACTCAGAGCGATTGCCCATATTGCTGCCAAGGGAGAGATACACGTTATAAAGTGGTTGCAACTGATTCAAATTTTAACATTTAAGACGAAATTAAGGAAAAGAAAAAGACTACCAAGTAAATTTGTGTGTAGATATAAACATTACGGAAACAGCTTATTTTAACTGTTTGTTTCCAAAGGAAGTATCACCAAAGAAATTTCAAAATTTTTATGAAGAAAACACTTAAAATAATAGGAATTATTCTTGGAATCTTGGTTTTATTGCTGATTGCGGCACCATTCATTTTTAAAGGAAGCCTTGAAGAAATGCTGAAACGCACCATCAATGAAAACCTCAACGCCACAGTAACCTGGGAAGATCTCGACTTGAGTCTTTTCAGTAGTTTTCCTGATGCTTCACTTCAGTTGAATAATTTTAGCATAATCAATAAAGCTCCTTTTGAGGGCGATACTTTAGCAAGCGGCAAGACGCTTTCACTTGATATGGGCATTATGCAACTTTTCAAAAAAAGCAACKAAGCAATAAAAGTGGATGAAGTAAAACTTGGCCAAGCTTTTGTAAATATAAAGATAGATTCCCTTGGAAATGCAAATTATGACATTGCCATAAAAAAAGACGCCCCCGCTACGACTGATGCAGAATCCAGTGGCGGATTTACTTTTGATCTGAAAAATTATGAAATAAATAATTCGCGCATCAATTATTTGGACGAAGCCACAAAAACCTACATAATACTTACCGAAGTGCAGCATAAAGGAAGTGGTGATCTTTCACAGGAAATAAGCAATCTGGATACCGAAACCGAAGCACTTGCTTCATTTCGCCTTGACAGTACAGAATACCTCACCAAAAACAGGGTTTCGCTAAATGCAGTTTTTAAACTCGATCTCAAAAACCAAAAATATACTTTTTTAGAAAACGAGGCCAAAATCAACGAGCTTCCACTTACGTTTGATGGTTATGTGAAAGTGAACGAGACCAATAATGAAGTGGACCTTACTTTCAAAACTCCTTCTTCTGACTTTAAAAACTTTTTAGCCGTTATCCCAGAAACATATGTGAAGCAAATAAATGATGTAAAAACTACTGGAAACTTCACCGTAAATGGTATGCTAAAAGGTATTGTGGATAGCACCCACATCCCAATGACGGATATAAAAATAGCGAGCGACAATGCTTCCTTTAAATATCCAGACTTACCCAAAAGAGTTGACAATATCACTATTGACGCACAGTTGATAAATGAGACTGGACTAGTAAAAGACACTTACCTCAACATTCCAAAATTGACATTTAGCATTGATGGCGAACCTTTCAGAATGAATGGAAGCGTCAAGAATATGACCGAAAACCCACTGGTGAACATGGAAATGCAAGGGACACTTAATTTAGCAAATATTGAAAAGGTATTGCCTGTGGAAATGGAACAAAAACTCAGCGGAATTTTTAAGGCAGATGTTATTGCTAATTTTGATATGGATTCTGTGGAAAAGGAACGTTATGATAAAATAGACGCACGCGGAACTGCAAGCCTGACCAACTTTAATTATGATGCAGGTTTTAAGAACGAATTGAAAGTGGCCAATGCAAATCTCGCAATGCAACCTGGTATCATCACGCTGAAAGCACTAAATGCAAATACCGGACAAACCGATATCAAAGCCTCTGGAAACATTCAAAACCTAATCCCTTTTTTGATGAGCAAACAGGATTTGAAAGGACGCTTTGCGGTGCAATCAAACACTTTTAACGTGAATGATTTTATGGCTTCGGAAAACGTTTCTTCTAAAAAGAATTCTGAAGAAAAAGGAACCACTTCTAAAAGAACGGCCTCTTCGGAAGCTGTAAAAATCCCAGATTTTTTGGATGCTACTTTAGATTTCAACGCAAGCAAAGTAATATATGACAATTTAGAACTAAAAAATGCAAAGGGAACTGCCGCCATTGCGAATGAAACAATTACCATTAGCAATTTTACCTCTGATATTTTTGGCGGAAATATTGCACTTTCCGGAAATGTATCAACCAAAAACGAAACTCCCACTTTCGCAATGAACTTGGATTTAAGTAAAATCGATATTGACCAATNCRTYTAAKYMRTTSRARAYGNTWTCRRTWTTKWNNGKTCCRATWSCWRWWGMMWTWCAAGGGAATTTAAACACTAAATTTGAATTGACCGGACAGCTCACAAATGATCTTTCCCCAAAGCTATCCACCCTTGCCGGAACTGCGTTGGCACAAATTATTACTGCCGAAGTGAATCCGCAACAAGCTCCTTTATTGGCAGCTTTGGGCAATAAAGTTTCATTTTTAAATTTGGACCGTTTGAGCCTTCGCGACGTGAGCACGAACTTTACTTTCAACAATGGTAAAATAGAGGTTAAGCCTTTCAATTTTGATATTAAAGGAATAAATGTTGCGGTTGCAGGAACGCACGGTCTTGACAAATCCATTGATTACAATTTAACAATGGATGTACCTGCAAAATATTTGGGCAATGATGTTACGAAATTGCTTCAAACTTTAAGTCCTCAGGAAGCTGATGCAATGAGTGTGGCAATACCTATTGGCCTGAAAGGAACTTTTACCAATCCACAAGTTTCCTTAAACGCAGAAACGGCTATAAATACCCTGACAAAACAAATTTTAGCCAAGCAAAAAGACAAATTGATAAATCAAGGAACCGGTATTCTGGGAGATATTTTGGGAGGTGGAACCAAACAGGATTCCACTCAAACGAATACAAATAATAATCAACAACAAACTACGCAACAACAAAACACAAAAATCATAAGGGATGTTTTAGGTGGAATTTTGGGTGGAAAGAAAAAGAAAACCGATACTACAAAAACAGGCAATTAATTAACGGCTATTGAAACTACATATCCTTCATTTCCTCGAATATTGAAAACGGTTTGATCTTCAAACATAAGATATTGGCCTTTTATACCTTTCAAAATTCCTTCATAGAAAGGATTCTTTTCAAGATTTAGTGATTTTGGTTTTTCCGGATATTTCAATACCGGGAACTGCAGATTTGTTTCGGCATTGTTTTCCAAATAATATTCCACGGCCTCGTCAGGGATAAACTGTTTTAGCCTTTTACGCCACTCCACCAAATTTTCATCCTTCACATCATTTTTTAACATGCTTCTCCAGTTGGTTTTATCACTCACGTGATCTTTTAAAGCCACTTCGGTAATCCCTGCCAAATAACGATTTGGAACTTCAACAATCTCAATGGCCTCATGCGCGCCTTGGTCTATCCAACGGGTAGGGATTTGACTTTTGCGCGTTACCCCTACTTTTACACTGCTACTATTGGCAAGGTACACTACGTGGGGCTGCAGCTGCACTTGCTTTTCAAATTCTAAATCACGGTCTTCTATATTGAGATGCGCCTTGCTTTTCTCTGGGTTAATGACCCAATCTGCCGCCTGTGGAATTTCATAAAAACAATCATAACAATAACCCTGTCTATAAATCTTCTTTTGAAGGCCACAATTTAAGCATTGATACCGCAGGAAATTGATAGAAACTTTTTTATCCAGCAACTGGTTCATGTGCAAAAAATCGTTTTCAAAAACCAAATAATATTGAATGGGCGAACCATTCTCAGTCTGCATTTTGGTAAGCACTCCTTCGTAATTCATTTATTCAAAAATATTTAGACGATAATTTTTCTGAAGAAACACTGTGGAAACATCACTTCAAAAAAGCGGAAATCGTAATTATAAAATCGTTATTTTTATAGCATAAAGATAGCAGAAAAACATGCCAATCCCCATTGTAAATTCCATTGCTTCTTGGTTTCTTAAAAAAAGATTTCATCAAATAGACCTTTTTTTGAAGTATCCTATTGAAGTCCAGGAAGAATTACTTTTCAATTTACTTCAAAAAGCAAAGCATACCGAAATTGGCCGGGAGTATGATTTTTCATCAATAAAAACCTATCGCGAATTTTCTGAAAGAGTACCCGTTACCACGTATGAAGAAAACGAAGCCAGAATTGAACGCGCCAGATGTGGCGAGAGCAATATTTTTTGGCCCACCCCCATAAAGTGGTTCGCAAAATCCAGTGGCACCACTAACGCCAAAAGTAAATTTATACCCGTAACCAGTGATTCGTTGGAAAACTGTCACTACGCAGCAAGTAAGGATTTGTTGTGTATGTACCTAAACAACAATCCAAATGCACAATTATTTTTAGGAAAAAGCCTTCGCTTGGGGGGCAGCAAGCAATTATATCAAGAAAATGGAACAGTGTTCGGGGATCTTTCGGCAATTTTGATAGACAATATGCCTTTTTGGGCTGAATTTAGCAGCACGCCCAGCAACGAAGTTTCATTAATGGGCGATTGGGAGACTAAAATGCAAGCAATAGTAAACGAAACCATCAAGGAAAATGTAACTAGTTTAGCTGGCGTGCCATCGTGGATGCTGGTTTTGCTGAATCAAGTAATGGAAACTACGGGTAGAAATAATCTTTTTGAAGTTTGGCCCAATTTGGAAGTTTATTTTCATGGGGGTGTAAATTTTGATCCTTACATTGACCAATACAATAAATTGTTACCCAAATGTGATTTTAGATATTACGAAATTTATAATGCTTCCGAAGGCTTTTTTGCAATCCAAGACAGAAACGAAAATAAGGAATTGCTGTTGATGCTGGATTATGGAATTTTTTATGAATTTATTCCGATGGATACTTATGGCACCCCCAATGAAAAGGTAATTCCTTTGAGCGAGGTGGAAGAAGGGAAAAATTACGCCATTGTGATCACTACCAATGCTGGTCTCTGGCGCTACAAAATTGGCGACACAGTTCGCTTTACCTCAACAAATCCATACCGGATAAAAGTTACGGGAAGAACAAAACACCATATAAATGTTTTTGGGGAAGAGTTAATTATTGAAAACGCCGAAACAGCATTGCGAAAGGTTTCTCAGTTAACCAATGCTGAAATTGTAGATTATACAGCCGCTCCAATTTTTATGAATGGAAAGGAAAAAGGTGCCCACGAGTGGATTATTGAATTTAAATCGCCGCCCGAAGACTTAAACTCTTTTACCGCACTTTTAGATTCTGCTTTACAGGAAGTAAACAGCGATTACGAAGCAAAACGCTTCAACAATACCACCCTTAATGCTCCGAAAATCCATCACGCCCGAAAACGTCTTTTCTATGATTGGCTAAAGGAGAAAAACAAACTTGGTGGGCAGCATAAAGTTCCACGGCTTTCCAATACACGTGATTATTTGGAGGAACTTTTACGCTTAAACGGAGATTTTCAATCCTAATTTAAAATAAATCCTTTCTTCTGAACGTGTTGTAAAACGGGTGTTTTAAGCACTTTATCGATTCATTTTGGAGGTGGATGTATTTCAACGAATATCCCTGCAACTTCAACTAAAATTTTTGTGGATGCATAACTCCCAATGTACTTTTGGAGCATCAAAATCATTGATTCTCAAAATGAAACATTTTTTATACATAGTTTGCTTTTTAGTTTTTACCGTTTTGTTTTCGTCATGTGCGTCAACTACCTCAGTTAAAMWAKRTASTGMRGKNRMARRYWMTMWCYWAAAAAGCAAAAAAGAGCAAATGCATAATAAAATTCTTTATAATAAAAATAAATCTTTGCTCGCTACTCCCTAAGGGATTAGGATTGAATTAGTAAGCATAAAAAAGCCCCGATTTTATCGGGGCTTTTTTATGAATTCTATGGAATTTTACGAAACCGCCTTCAATTTTTTGATAGTTGATTTACTCAGCTTCTCTTCGGCATATTCTTTTGTTACGTGAAGTTTTGTTTCGTCAGTCCCGGGCAAATCGTACATAGCATCTGTTAAAACCGCTTCGCAAAGTGATCTAAGTCCGCGCGCGCCAAGTTTATATTCAATAGCTTGGTCAACAATAAAATCCAGCGCTTCTTCGGTAATCACAAAATCAATTCCATCCATTTCAAACAGTTTTTTGTATTGTTTAATGATGGCGTTTTTCGGTTCTGTTAAGATTGCACGAAGTGTTTCTTTGTCCAATGGATTCATATATGTCAATACAGGAAGTCGACCAATAATTTCAGGTATCAAGCCAAAATCTTTTAAATCCTTTGGAATAATATACCGCAGCATATTTTCGCGCTCCATTTGGTTTTCCTTTACCGAAGCGGTAAAACCAACAGCTTGCATATTCAATCGTTTTGAAATATGACGCTCAATACCATCAAAGGCGCCACCGGCAATGAAAAGAATATTTTCGGTATTTACCTCAATAAATTTTTGGTCGGGATGCTTTCGGCCTCCTTTTGGCGGTACATTCACCGTTGTTCCCTCCAAAAGTTTCAACAAAGCCTGCTGAACACCTTCCCCACTCACATCGCGTGTTATGGATGGATTGTCACTTTTACGTGCAATTTTATCAATTTCGTCAATAAAAACTATTCCGTTTTCAGCTTTTTCGAGATTGTAATCTGCAGCTTGGAGCAAACGGGTTAAAATACTTTCCACGTCCTCGCCCACGTAACCAGCTTCGGTCAATACCGTTGCGTCAACTATGGCCAAAGGAACGTTTAGCATTCGGGCAATGGTTTTTGCAATCAAGGTTTTTCCAGTTCCGGTTTGCCCGACAATGATGATATTACTTTTCTGTATTTCAATATCGTCGTCGCTCTTTGGCTGAAGCAATCTTTTGTAGTGATTGTAAACAGCAACCGACATTACTTTTTTTGTGTGTTCCTGCCCTATTACATATTCGTCCAAAAACGCATTGATAAGCTTCGGTTTTTTCAGCATTAAATCTTTGGAAAGATCTGTGTTTCCTGAATGCAACGCCTCTTCAACTACAATTCCGTGGGCCTGTTCAATACAACGGTCGCAAATGTGGGCATCCAATCCTGCGATAAGAAGGTTGGTTTCTGACTTTTTGCGGCCACAAAAGGAACATTCTAAATCTTCTTTCGACATATTATCTTTTTTCAAAAAATCTGTTTTTTAGCTTCGTGTCAATATTTCATCAATCATACCGTATTCCAAAGCTTTATCGGCTTTCATCCAATAATCGCGATCGCTGTCATCATATACTTTTTCATAGGTTTGTCCCGTGTGCTTGGCAATGATTTTATAAAGTTCTTCTTTTAAGGTAATTATTTCACGAGCGGTAATTTCAATATCGCTCGCTTGTCCCTGCGCCCCGCCCAGTGGTTGGTGAATCATAACTCGGGAGTGTGTTAAACCGCTGCGTTTTCCTTTTTCACCGGCACATAAAAGCACGGCTGCCATAGAAGCTGCCATTCCGGTGCAAATAGTTGCAACGTCTGGTTTAATGAATTGCATGGTGTCATAAATTCCCAAACCTGCGTAAACGCTTCCGCCGGGTGAGTTGATGTAAATTTGGATATCACGCGCGGCATCGGTACTTGCCAAAAATAATAATTGGGCCTGTACAATATTTGCCACTTGGTCATTGATTCCGGTA
This sequence comes from Aequorivita sp., assembly GCA_002733915.1. GTDB lineage: Bacteria > Bacteroidota > Bacteroidia > Flavobacteriales > Flavobacteriaceae > Aequorivita. Next base: position 20,180 of record NVXN01000009.1, on the reverse strand, counting down.
CCTAGAAAAATAATCCGGTCCATCATCAAACGCGAAAATACGTCCATCGCCACGGCATTCATCTGGCGTTCCTCAATAATATTTGGCGTCAAGTTCGTGGGATACATACTGCTTATGATTTTATCATAATACATATTGTTGATGCCTTGATCTTTTATAGCAAAATTTCTGAATTCGTTACTGTAGTTCATAAATGTTTGTTCGTATTTTATATTTACTTCCTGAAGAAGAAAAGTTTTAAATCAAAAAGGCGTTAAATTAAATAATTCAACGCCTAAAGATAACTATTTCTTCGCTGAATTATGCGTAGGCTTCCTTAATGAATTTATCGTAAGTAATCTCCTTTGTCTTTAGTTTTGCATTTTCCTTAAAGAAAGTCAGCAATTTATTTGTATTCAATTGTTCGCTCAAGCGTTCAACCTCCTCCTTATTTGAAAGAATKCKKGCMGCRATTGAYTCCAAYTCCTCWTCNSWWGGGWYCGTTTKGNCCAAATTGKGCCATYTGCGCTTTTATCATATTTTTTGAATGTTCCTTCAACTCGTCAAAAGTTACCTGCAGATTATTTTCTGTGCGGATTTTTCCTTCAATTAATTGATAGCGAAGTCCCTTTTCACTTCTTTCATATTCAGCTCTTGCCTCTTCTTCGGAGAGCCTTTTTTCACCGGTCATTGCAATCCAACGCTGCAAAAATTCACTAGGCAGCTCAAATTTTGTATTTTCAATCAAGGATTCCACAACATCATTCAACAATTTTTGGTCGCTTTGCTGTGCAAATTGTCCTTCAGCATCCTCCTTTATTTTTGCTTTCAATTCGTCTTCGGAAGTAACCACTGCTTCCCCGAACAATTTATCAAAAAGCTCTTGGTTAAGTTCTGCCATTTCGCGCTTGTTCACTTCCTCAATTTTGAAGGAAACTTCAATGTCCAAMCCGTGTGCGTCATCGTGTGAAACACCTAAATATTTTTGGTTGTCGTGGTCATCGGCAAACATTCCTTTCGTTTTCAAAGTAACCGTGTCGCCAACCTTAGCTCCAATAAGGCTTTCCAATTGCTTTTTACCGGCAACTTCTTCTGTGGAAAGGGTTGTTTTCTTTTCAATATCCTTTTCAGTTGAAGTAAAGGTTCCGGTGATTTCATCGCCTTTTTCAACTACTTTTTTTGAAATCAATTTTCCATATTGCTTGCGGATGGTTTTCACTTGGTTGTTCAACATTTCATCATCAGCAATGATTTTATAATGAACAATTTCCTTTCCTTTTACGTCAACGTCAAATTTTGGCGCGAGCCCCAATTCGAATTCAAAAGAATAATCATCAGCATCCCAATCGATTTCTGCCTCATTCTTTGGAAGCGGATTTCCAAGCACATCCAATTTTTCTTCGTTGAGGAATTTGTGGAGTGCATCTTGCAAGAGTTTATTTACCTCTTCTACCAAAACCGCTTTACCGTATTGCTTTTTTACCATTCCCATTGGCACGTGTCCTTTTCTGAATCCAGGAATATTGGCGCTTTTGCGATAATCGTTCAGGACTTTTTCAACTTTACTTGAATAGTCCTCTTTTGAAACTTCCACCGTAAGCACAGCGTTCAGTTTATCAATGTCTTTTTTTGTAATGTTCATTTTTTCTCTTCTGAATTTCGGGTTGCAAAAGTACGGCTTTTTGCATAACCCAACAAACATTTACAAACTGTTGTTCAGCAATTTGCTAATCTTCTTTTATAAGCGAAAAAAGTATGGATTGAAAAAGCGAAAGCAATAAACTGAAAAGGAGCGCCCACCAAATTGTAGAGACCGCAAAACTCCCCACGAAATAATCAGCAATAAGAATAATAATGGCATTGATTATGAGAAGAAAAAGACCAAATGTTACGATGGTTATTGGCAACGTTAGTAATACCAAAATAGGTTTCACTATTAATCTTAAGAGCGCAATTACAATAGCAACTATAATCGCCGAACCATAGCCTTCAACAGCTACACCAGGCAAGATTTTTGATAAAACCACAACCGCTAGGGCCGTAAGAAGTAATTTGATTATTAATTTCATTTTTGTGAGGTTTAAGTTAAATTTAAAGATAAAAAAAACCACCCATATTGGGCGGTTTTCTTTATGAAGTAAATATGCGTAATTAGTTATTTGTAACCGTAACCGTGCCATAATTACCAATATGCACCTTTGGAATGGTGGCATCATAGGTATCATTTATTGCCTGAATAATTAAGTTTGCGGTATAAGCATATCCTCTTGGCGTTGGATGAACTCCATCCAAAGAAAAAGCGCCCCCGGTTACGAATTGTGAAGTAAGAAGACCTCCATCATAAACAATTCCACCATTTGCAACACGAGATAGTGCAGCTTTGGCATCCACAAACGCTAGATTTTTAGCTCCAGCCAATGCCTGTATTGTTGCATTATATGCAGTGCTGGCAGCGGTAACGCGTGCTTGTTCTGAAGCCGCTAAAACATATTGATCTGTCAACGGTATAGATACCCCTATTACCCCTTGCGGGTTGTTGGGATCTGGTGTTGAGCCCAAAACCGATGAGGCGGGCAATACTATAAGGTCATTAGCATTCACTTGGCGCAATTGTCCTAATAATGCCGCCAATTGGGCTGGCAAATTAAAAGGAGGGCCTTGCAAGACAGTTGTGATGTCTGTTAGATCATCATCGGTCATTATCGGAAAGTTATTTAAGCTTGCCGAGAAATTAATCATACGCAAAGCAGCTTCTTCCGCCGATATAAGACCAATACCAACCAATCCTGGTAATATTTGGTTGTTATATGCTGCGAATTGTGCATTTAACTGCGCCGCAGTAGCAGCATCTAAAGGTATTGCATTTGTAGGAACAGTGGTGAAATAGGGTATAGATGTTACCTCAGGAATGTTTACCAATACACCTTTTGCGCCATTTGCAGTTAAAGCATCTACTTGCTGGCTATAAACGGCAGCAAACACATTTGGATCGGTTATATCATTTGACCCATATGATGTAGGATCAAGATTTCCTGTTTGATCAACTCCAGCTCCTCCGGAGGTAGCATAGCTTAAAATGTCATTGTTTCCTATCCAAAGTGTAAAAAAGGTAGCGTTTTGAGCCGCAGCATCGCCTATTACAGTAGCACTCTCACTACTTGCAAAACGGGCAAAATAAGGATTGGCAGCACCTGTTGGCACTCCAGCAACGTTTCCATATCCAGGAGCTACCAAGTGAAAACTCTTGGCTCCGGGAACACCCATATTGTTGAAAGAACCACTTAATTTATTTGAAACATCGGTGGTTGGCATTCCGTCCAAACGAACAGGGCCCGGATTGCCATTGGGACCAACAGCCAATACAAATCTGTTTTCAGCTATTTGAGATCCTCCCAACAATAACCCTCCCAGGTTATCATTCATTAATGGTTGTGTAAAATCACCTCCTCCAACAAAGGAAAACTGCTGCGCCATAATATTTGGATAGCTGTTATTTTGTCCTGTAATATATAAAGCTCCATCTGCATAACCTGCAGTCAAGGAATTTCCAACAGAAACATATTTTGAAAAGTCCGCACTTCCGCTAGTGTAAAAACCATCGTCTGTTACAGGGCTATCAAATTCTGGTTCGCAACTTACAAAGCCCACGGCCAAAACCGCGAATGTATATTTAAGTATATTTTTCATCTTTGAGATTTTTTTCAATTATAGTTTATAAGTAAGCCCCAATCCTGGAACGAAAGCATTGGTTTTGTATGTTCCCTTAAATGGAACCGCTACACCGTTTTCGAAATAATAGTTGTAAGAAGCATCCACTTCCTTAAAGTGTGAATAAAGGAATGAGGCGTCTATCTGTAAGTGTTCGCCAAGGTTTACAGTAAGTCCTGCTGTAAAATTATTACTGTCATTGCGAGGTGTTTCAGGAGCGAAATAACCTTCACGCACAGGTGATTCGTCAAAATAATAACCTGCTCTTAGTGTAAACATTTTGGTGGCTTCGTATTGCATACCAAAGCGATAGATGGATGAATTTTTATAGTTACGCGCATTTTTTGAATCTGGAATTTCGGGATTGGCAAAATCTAAATCCAGAGATTCGTAAACATCCCAAAACGTACGGTTAAAGTCAAAAGCGAAAGTCCAATTTTCACAGAAATCATAAGACATCCCCACCGTCATTTCCGCAGGCAATGGCAAAGAAGCATTAAATGTTGTATCTGCAAATGGTGTTAAAGGTGAGTTTGGCACATTCTCAAAATCTGCATCTCCATCCTCAGCGTCCAAAATTATTTCTGAACGATAGGTTGCTCCAATATGAAGATCTTCGGTAAGGTTCACCATTGCACTGGCAACCCAGCCCCAATTGCTCACTCCAGAAGCATCAACTGTTACATTGGCACGGTTACCTTCAAGATCGGTAAGTGTGCGGTTTAGGTTTCTGTTGAAATTTACAGACCCGGTAACGTAGATAGGACCACCGCCTACGCTCAACTTATCATTAATCTTAAAAGAAACAGTTGGCTGAATGTAGATTGCCTGCAAATCAATATTATTTACCAGATGCGATCCCGCCCAATCGTCTTCGTATTCTACCGAGCTTCCATAGGGAGTGTAAACACCTAGCCCAAAAGCCAGCCAATCGTTAGCCTGGTATGATGCGTACAGATAAAGCGGTGTGCCGACCGGGCTATCTGTACGGGCATTTGCGCCCGTCTCGGCATCTTGGTAGGCAATGTTTGAAAACACGCCGTGTATCCCTGCAGAGATATTAAATTTATCTTCCAGATACACCAAGGCGGCAGGGTTAAAAAATACCGATTCGCTACTGTTTATAACCGCAACACCCGTGTGGCCCATCGCAAGGGATTTATTGCCCTGCAAACTTACACGGTAACCGCCCGCATAAGTAACCGCACTTGCTAGTGCAAAAACGGCAAGTAGTAATACTTTCTTCATAATTGTTTATTTCTTTAGAGTTAATTCTTAATTTTAAATTAGTAAGGAAATTATTTAAGGTATTTATTATGCACGCATAAGAAACATTCTTACAATATTATAAAAAATTCATAACATTATCATAAAATTCGTCGGGATTTTCTGCGTGCAGCCAATGGCCGGCGTTTGATATTGTATCTATTTTTGCTTTCGGAAAATGCTTTTTAATCAAAATCTCGTCCATCGGTTCTATGTAGCCACTTTTCTCGCCTCCTAAAAATAGCGTATCGCCTTTAAAAATAGTGTTTTCAGGAAGGGCTGCTCCTACTTCCTCAATTTTTTCGGAAAGAACAGGAAGGTTTATACGAAGCCCCAATTCAGTTTTACTTTTCCTGTAAAGATTTTTCAGAAGAAAAAGTTTTGTGCCTTCGTCTTTTATATATTCCGAAAGAACATCTTCTGCTTCTCCCCTAGATTTTATTTTTGAGAAATCCAATTTTGAAAGTGCTTTTAAAATATCTTGATGGTGCGGCGGATAGGTTTTTGGGCTAATATCGGCAACTATCAATTTTGAAACCATATCAGGATAGGTTACCGCAAACTGCATCGCAACTTTGCCACCCATAGAATGACCTAATAAAATTATATTTTGAAGATTATGTTCATCGCAGTAATTTTTTAAATCTTCGGCCATTACTTTATACGAAAATTCATCGCTGTGAAAACTTCTACCGTGGTTGCGCTGGTCCAAAAGATGAACTTCATAACCATCTTCAGCCCAGCGTGTGCCGAGGGTTTTCCAGTTATCGCTCATACCTAGAAAGCCGTGGAGGATTACAAAGGGTTTACCGGAGCCGAGTATTTGGGAGTGTAAAATCATTAGCTAAGCTTTTTTAAATATTCTGAAATCACTTTCTCCAGCCCATGGTAAAGCGCTTCACAAATAAGCGCATGCCCAATGCTCACTTCCAAAAGGTTCGGGATGTTTTCCTTAAAAAACTTGATGTTTTCCAAAGAAAGATCGTGACCTGCGTTGATGCCCAAATTCAATTTATTTGCAAGCATTGCACATTCCGTATAAGGTTTTACGGCTTCTTTGTTTCCTAAGGAATATTGTTTTGCGAATTCTTCGGTGTAGAGTTCAATTCTATCGGTTCCAGTTTCTGCGGCGCCTTCAATCATTTTTAAGGTTGGATCTACAAATATGGAAGTGCGGATTCCGTTGCGCTTAAATTCAGAGATTATTTCCTTTAGGTAATCGCTATGCTTTACGGTATCCCAACCGGCGTTTGAGGTAATGGCATCCACAGCATCGGGGACGAGCGTAACTTGCGTAGGCTTTATTTCCAAGACCATTTTTGTAAAATTGTCCATCGGGTTTCCCTCAATATTATATTCCGTGGAGACAATTGATTTTAAATTGTACGCATCTTGATAGCGAATGTGGCGTTCGTCGGGCCTTGGGTGGATTGTAATCCCCTGTGCGCCAAATTTCTCAACATCTTTTGCAACCTGCAACAAATCAGGCAAGTTACCGCCTCGGGCATTGCGCAATGTGGCTATTTTGTTTATGTTTACGCTAAGTTTTGTCATTTCTTTGTGTTAGAATTAACAAAAATACAAACCTTCTAAACGCTAACGAACCTTTATTTTAAGTAATTTGCGTTAAAAACAATTGCAATGGAAACCCTGAATTACATCATCAACGATATTGAACCCTTTGACATTTCGGCAAATATAAAGGATGTGCAAACCGTTTTCAATCAGCTTACCTATTCACACGTTCCGGTTGAAAAGGATGGCCATTTTATAGGGTGTGTTTCTGAAAATGACGCATACTGTTTTGACAATAAGAAGAAATTGAGTGATTTTCAATATGCCTTAGAGCCTTTTCATGTGCTTGAAGATACAAACTGGCTAGATATTTTAGAGGCATTTGCACTTAATAGCAGCAACATTATGCCCGTTTTGGGAACTGAAAACAAGTATTTGGGATATTACGAATTGGGCGATATTATGAGCCTTTTCAACAACACCCCATTTCTAAACGAAACAGGCGGTATAATAGTAATTGAGAAAGGAATTCAGGATTATTCTTTTAGTGAGGTTTGCCAGATTGTAGAGTCAAACGGCACCCGTATTTTCGGTGTCTTTATTTCAAAAATCACAGGCGAGACCGTTCAATTAACAGTGAAGGTTGGCCATACGGCCATAAACAGTATTGTGCAAACCTTTAGAAGATATAAGTACGAGGTAGTTAGCCATCATGAAGAAGATAAATTTTTGGAAGATTTAAAAGAGCGGTCTGATTATTTGGATAAATACCTTAATATATAATTGAAATGAAGATTGGTATTTACGGACAGTTTTATCACGAAAATTCTGAGATATACATTCAGATGTTGCTCGATGCGCTTCAAAAAAAAGAAGCCGAGGTTGTAATTGAAGAAAACTTTTTGGGCATAATCAATAAAAATCAAGACATTACTAAAAACTTTTCCAGCTTTTCCACCTTTACAGAATTAGACTCTAGTTTTGATCTTTTTTTCAGCATTGGCGGTGACGGAACCATTTTAAAAGCTGTAACATTCGTTGCAGACTTGGGCATTCCCATTGTGGGAATCAATACAGGAAGGCTTGGTTTTTTGGCAACAATTCAAAAAGAGGAAATGACCGAAAGCCTGAACCAGATTTTGGAAGGAGAATATTCCATTTCTGAAAGAAGCTTGCTCACTGTGGAAACATCTCCAAAGAACGAAGAAATTCAACCATTAAATTTCGCCTTAAATGAAGTTGCCGTAAACAGGCGCAATACCACCTCTATGATAAAAGTGGAAACATTGGTCAATGATAAATACCTTACTTCATATTGGTCTGATGGGCTGATAGTAGCTACCCCTACAGGATCAACAGGCTATTCCTTAAGCTGTGGTGGTCCAGTAATAGACCCAGAGGCAAAAAATATTGTGCTCACCCCCATTGCACCGCATAACCTAAACGCCCGTCCATTGGTAATACCCGATTCCAGCAGTATTTCATTAAAAGTTTCGGGAAGAGAAAATACTTTTTTGGTCTCCATGGATTCTAGAATAGCCACATTGGAAAATGAAACTACAATATTTATTAAAAAAGCTCCTTTTACAATAAAATTACTGCAACTTCATGACGATAGCTTTATAAAAACCCTTCGCAAAAAACTTTTATGGGGCGAAGACAAGCGAAACTAAACAATAAAACGCATCAAAATTTGTTAATCAACTGAGACAAATTGGCTTCCTTCAATGTCAAGCCAAGTTTATTGTTATATTTGCAAACTTTTAAAGTATATGAAGTATTTCGCGACTGTATTTTTAATACTCTCAACGGCATTCTATGCACATTCCCAGACCTATGAAATAGGCGGAATGATTGGAGGCGCAAACTATATTGGTGATGTTGGAAAGACCAATTTTATTAATCCCAACAGTTTTGCTGTAGGCGGTCTCTTTAAGTGGAACCGTAGCGCACGGCACTCATTTAGGGGTTCTTTGATGGTTGCAAATATAAAGGGAGATGATTCAAAAAGTCCCAACAGCCGAAGAAAACAACGTGGCTATTCTTTTGAAAATACGATTACAGAACTTTCAATTGGCCTAGAATATACCTTTTGGGATTTTGATGTTCACGCCCAAAAATCTATTGCAACACCCTATTTATACACAGGTCTTACTGGTTTTACCTATACCGCATTACGCAAAAGAGCTACTGGGGAAATTGTAGAATATGACAATGCCACTAGTATTGCAATACCAATGGTAGTGGGTTTTAAGGCCAATATGGGACAGAACGCAATGGTAGGTTTTGAGATTGGCGCGCGTTATACTTTTACAGATGATTTGGATGGCAGCAACCCCGTAAAAGGGCTGGCAGAAGAGGAAGGCCTTAAATTTGGAAATACAAACAGTGACGATTGGTATGTTTTTACTGGCATAACCGTTACTTTTGCCTTCGGAAGAAGACCTTGTTATTGCAATTTTTAAACAATAATGGACAATAAAGATCAAATAGACAAAGATAAACTGCCTCAGCACCTTGCCATCATTATGGACGGTAATGGCCGCTGGGCAAAACAAAAAGGTCTTTTCCGCTCTATTGGTCACGAAAATGGCACAAAGGCTGTGCGTGAAATTGTTGAGGGAAGTGCAGAAATCGGAATTCCTTACTTAACCCTTTATGCCTTTTCAACAGAAAATTGGAACCGCCCCAAAATGGAGGTAGAGCTGTTGATGAAGCTATTGGTTTCTTCGCTTAAAAAGGAAATAAAAACATTACAGGACAACAACATAAGGCTCAATGCAATCGGCAATTTAGATGCCTTGCCCAAAAAAGCACATAGAGAATTACTGGATGTGATTGATAAAACAAAAAACAACGAGCGCATGACCCTTACCCTTGCCCTAAGTTACGGTTCCAGGGAAGAAATTACAAAAACAATAAAAGAGATTAGTCTTAAAGTTAAAAATAACCTAATTTCGCCGCACGATATTGATGAAACGGTAATAAATAATCATCTTTACACGCAAAATTTACCAGATGTAGATTTACTGATCCGCACCAGTGGCGAACAGCGCATTAGTAATTTTCTGCTTTGGCAGATAGCGTATGCCGAACTGTATTTTACTGAAACACTTTGGCCGGATTATACAAAAAACCATCTTTTTGAAGCAATATTAAATTATCAAAACAGAGAAAGAAGATTTGGAAAAACCAGTGAACAGCTTAAACAATAGTTCCCTATTGCATACTTACAGAAAATCTTATTGTATTTTATTATTTACAATACTTTCCGTTTTTACACTACAGGCGCAGCAAAAAGAACTTGACAGCGGAAGAAAATACACTATAAACGAAATAACAGTGACCGGGACACAAAGCTTTAATGAGCAAACTGTTATAGCTTTTACCGGTTTAAAGAAAGGGGATCGCATCTATATACCAGGCGAAAAATTGAGCCAGGTTACCAAAAAACTTTGGGAGCAAAATCTTTTTAGCGATATCGCTTTTTATGTTACCAATATTGAGGGCGACAATGTAGATTTAGAACTATACATAGTTGAGTTGCCAAAACTCAATGAAGTTGTAATCAACGGGAAAAAAATACGTAAGGCCAAGAAAAAGGAAATCATTAAGGATAACGACCTAAAAGCGGGTGCCAAACTTACCGAAAACCTTCTTACCACAACCAAAAATTATATTACGAACAAATATAAAAAGGACGGTTTTTATAATACTGAAGTTACCATAAACACTACTCCCCATACGGACTCTACAGGGGTGGAAATATCACGAGATATGATTATTTCAATCGATAGAGGAAAGCGGGTAAAAGTAAAAAAGATAAATTTCGAAGGAAATGAGCAATTCACAAACGGAAAATTGCGTCGCTCCATGAAAAAGACCAAACGCAAAAATCCAATCCGTCTTTGGAAACGCTCAAAATATACCGAAGAAGGTTTTGAAGAAGATAAAGAGTCCATCCTTAAAAAATATAAATCAAACGGATTTCGCGATGCACGTATCATTAGTGATACCCTACGGGTTCTTGACAAGAAGAATGTAGCCCTGGACATAAAGCTTGAAGAAGGTGATAAGTATTATTTTGGTGATATTAAATTCATCGGAAACAGTGTCTTTACCGATAGCCAATTACGTCAAATTTTAGGCATCAAAACCGGAGAGGTTTACAATGGTATCTTACTGCAGGAACGTATTCAGGACGAAAGTGATCCAGAAGCGAACGATCTTACAAACCTTTACCAAAACAACGGTTATCTTGCCGCACGTATTAACCCTGTGGAAGTAGCTGTTCGTAATGACACTATAGATTTTGAAATACGTATTATGGAGCGTAATCTTTTCTATTTTGACCATGTAACTGTCATAGGAAACGATCGCACTAACGACCACGTTATTTATAGAGAATTGAGAACGCGTCCAGGCCAAAAATACAGCAAGCGGGATGTGGTTAGAACCATTCGTGAATTGGGCCAGCTAGGCTTTTTTGATCCCGAACAGCTTTCTCCAAATTTAAAAAAAGTAGATGAAAATAACGGGCTCGTAGATCTGGAATATTCCGTAGTAGAAAAAGGATCTAGCCAAGTTGAACTTCAAGGAGGTTATGGAGGTGGTGGCTTTGTAGGTACTCTTGGGCTTTCTTTCAATAACTTTTCTCTTAGAAATATTTTTAATCTAAGTTCATACAAACCATTACCAATGGGTGATGGACAAAAACTATCCATACGTGCACAGGCAAGTAGTTATTATCAAACTTATAGCTTGTCACTTACCGAGCCTTGGCTTGGAGGAAGAAAACCTGTACAATTGTCCACATCATTCTCGCATACTATTCAAAATTTTTACGATTATAATAATAGAAGAGCGGACAAATCTAGAAGTTTTACCATTACTGGGGGTTCTGTGGGGTTAGCAAAAAAGGTAACATGGCCAGATGATTATTTTGTATGGTCCAATGCAGTTAGCTTTCAGCATTACAACCTAAATAATTACAATACCGGCTTGTTTACGTTCGGCGATGGGTATTCAAACAATCTTGCCTATACCATTGGTATCAGCAGAAACAACACGGCTACCAACCCAATATATCCTACTTCCGGATCTGACTTTAGCATTACCGCTAAGTTGACGCTTCCATACTCTGCATTTAACAATGTAGATTATCAAGCATTATCAAGAGAGCGGGCTCTTCTTTCACAGACATCTCCGGATAACCCTGAGTTTGTAGATGACAACAAAAGGATTTCAGAAATTGACCAAGAGCGTTTTAAATGGCTAGAATATTATAAAATAAAATTTAAGGGAACCTGGTACACAAAACTTATTGAAAAAATGGTGCTTCGTACAAACACTGAGTTTGGGTTTTTGGGAGCTTACAACCAAGATCGAGGCGTTCCACCATTTGAAAGATTTTTTGTKGGAGGWGATGGTYTWGGMKCYTATAGYYTWGAYGGYCGTGAANSTAWTSCANTTAAGAGGTTATCCTAACCAATCGCTTTCAGACCAGGATGGAAATACGATTTACAATAAATTTTCGTTAGAGGTAAGATATCCTGTAACTTTGGCACAAATGGCATCCATCTATGTGCTTGGGTTTGCAGAGGGAGGAGCCTCTTACGACGGCTTTAGAAATTACAATCCTTTTGAACTTAAGCGTTCCGCTGGCGCAGGATTGCGTATATTTATGCCAGCATTTGGACTTTTGGGTATTGATTTTGGATACGGCTTTGACCCAATTTTAGGCGGAACCGAAAAGAATGGATGGGAAACCCACTTTATCATTGGACAACAATTTTAAAAAAACTGGCACGATATTTTCTTAAACAACAACCAAATAATATGAAGACAAAAAAAATACTAATTTTTACCTTTTTTCTTTTTTGCTTCACCTTTATGGCTGAAGCTCAAAGAGGCGTTCGCATAGGATATATTGATATGGAATATATTCTTGAAAGTGTTCCAGAATATAAAGAAGCTTCCATCCAATTGGAAGGAAAAGTTCAGCGCTGGAAACAGGACATCGAAAAAAAACAAAAAGAAATTGATCAAATGAAGCTAAACCTTGCGAACGAAAGGGTGCTCCTTACCAAAGAGTTGATCGATGAAAGAGAAGAGGAAATAAAAATCAAGGAAGATGAAATGCTTCAATACCAGCAAGATCGATTTGGTCCCAATGGCGATTTGATGATTCAAAGAAGACAACTCGTACAGCCCATCCAAGATCAGGTTTTCAATATAGTTCAAGAAATTGCCGAAAATAAAAAATACGACTTCATCTTCGATAAATCTGCAGATGTGGTTATGCTTTTTGCTGCCAAAAGAAACGACATAAGCGATTTAGTTTTACGTAGCATTGAACGTGCTGGCAGAAGAGTTCAAGCAGCCAATAAAAAAGAAGAACGAGAGATAGAGCGCCGGGAAGCACTTACAGCCGAAGAAGATGGAGCTATTACCGAAAGGGAAAAAGCCATCCAAGAAAAACAGGAAGAGCGCGAAAAATTAGTGGAAGCTAAAAAAACAGAGCGCGAGGAAATGATGGCCCAGCGCCAAAAAGAACGCGATTCAATACGCGCGGCCAAGAAAGCAGAATTTGAAGAACGCAGACAGCGTTTAATTGAGGAAAGAGAACAGAGAAGAGATTCTATCATGAATTCCCGCCAAAATAGAAACAATACACCTGAGGGCAGAAATGAAGAGGAAGAAGGCGGAGATGGCCAATAATTACTTTTACAGATTAAAATAAACAACGCTTAAAAANTAACACTTAAATTTAATACACTTACAATGAAAAAAATGAAATTAGTTTTAGTTGCAATTGCGCTATTTGTGGGAGCTACAAGTTTTGTAAACGCCCAATCCAAGATTGCACACATCAATGCACAGGAGCTTATAGAGGCTATGCCGGAATATAAAGCTGCACAGAGCCAATTGGAAAAAGTACAAAAAACTTATGATACCGAAATTAAGGCTATGGCGAAAGAGCTAGAAACCAAAATGAAGCAATACGATGCTGAAGCTGCGGGTAAGTCTGATGAAGAAAACCAAAAAAGATTCCAGGAGGTTCAGGGAATGCAGGATAATATTCAAGCTTACAGACAGCAAGCTTTACAGGATTTAGACAAGAAAAGAACAGATATTTTTAAGCCAATTCTAGAAAAAGCACAAGCTACAATACAAAAAGTAGCAAAAGCCCAAGGATATCAATATGTGTTGGACTCAACCATGGGTAGCGGTGTAATACTTGCTGATGGTAAAGACCTAATGGCTGACGTGAAAAAAGAATTGGGAATGTAATTCTTTTTTAAAAAGAAAATTTTTTAAAAACTGCCCGTTATCGCGGGCAGTTTTTTTATGTTCTATTTTCAACATATTGGCTACATTTACGCCATGGTAAAAAACAATCCCATAGGTATTTTTGATTCTGGAGTTGGGGGTTCTTCCATTTGGCAAGAAGTCCACAAACTACTGCCATTAGAACATACAATCTATCTAGCCGATAGTAAAAATGCTCCCTATGGAAATAAATCTGCGGAAGAAATTACGAAGCTCAGTATTAAGAACGCTGAAAAACTAATTGAGATGGGAGCTAAAATTATTGTAGTAGCCTGCAACACCGCTACCACAAATTCCATTGCCACACTTCGGAAAAATTATAATATTCCTATTATAGGAATAGAACCTGCCATAAAACCGGCAGCCCTGCAAACCACTACAAAAAGCATTGGAATTTTAGCTACCAAAGGAACATTAAGCAGTGCGCTATTCAGTAAAACCACACAGGAATTTACAAAGGACATCAACGTTGTTGAAATAATTGGAGAAGGACTCGTTCCCTTAATTGAAGCCGGAAATCTTGATGGAATCGAAATGCGCTCACTTTTGGAAAAACATACCAAGCCAATGATTGCAGCAAATATTGATTATTTAGTTTTGGGCTGCAGCCACTACCCTTATATTATCCAAAAGTTGAAAGATATTCTACCCCCCAATGTAAAGATTATAGATTCTGGCGAGGCAGTTGCCCGACAAACCAAAACAGTACTTCAAAGCCTCGATATGCTTCGAAAAGAAAACACTTCACCCCATCTTCAATTTTTTACAAATGCCGAAACTGACACTTTAAAATTTCTGTTGAAAKTKTAYGSMKAWAAMWTTTYMRTAGMWWMWWWWKRYTYTTRMTTTAYWSSWTWWWYCWMRAAGAATACATTACATAATTATTGGCTATTCGTTCTATCTCCCCTTTGGTAAGTTCTGGACTTATGTCTTTAATTTTCCTTGCCGGAATCCCCGCATAAATACTTCCGCTTTCCACTCGGGTATTTTTTGAAACAACCGCACCCGCCGCAATAATGGTGTTGCTTTCCACAACGCAATCGTCCATAACAATACTTCCCATTCCTATCAAAACATTATCGTGGATCGTACAGCCATGGACAATGGCGTTATGCCCGATGGACACATTATTTCCAATCGTAGTCGGTGAAGTTTTGTATGTTGCGTGAATTACTGCGCCGTCCTGCACGTTCACTTTATTTCCCATTTTGATAAAATGCACATCGCCGCGAATTACGGCATTGAACCAAACACTGCACTCGTTGCCCATCACCACATCACCAACGATGGTAGCGTTTTCGGCAATAAAGCAATCTTCTGGAATTTGTGGATGTTTTCCGTTTACGGGTTTTAGTGTCATTGTTTCTGGTTTCTGGTTTCAGGTTTCAAATTTTAAAAATAGTAACAATTAAATTCTCACTTTTAGCTTTCACCTTTTAACATCTATCCGAAATAAGCCAACAAGTCCTTCTTTCGGGAAGGGCTTACCATTATTTCCTTTCCGCTGGAAAGCACCACGCTCCCACCCTTTCCTTTTTTGTATTCGGTAATTTCGTTTACATTCACCAAATATGATTTATGTACGCGCGCAAATCCACTATCAGAGAGCGAATCCTCAAAATATTTAAGAGTTTTACTGACCAAGCGTTTTCCTTTCTTTAAAAAAATCTGTGTGTAATTATCATCGGCTTGGCAATACAATATATCTTCCATTTGAAGCACTTCAAAGCCGTTTTGCAGCGGAATGGTTATCTTGCCCGCAACCTGCGTTTGTAATGGCTTTAAAATTGAATTTTGAAGCGAGTTTTCCTTTCTCTTAATTTCTTGAACATAATCTACAGCCTCGATCAATTTATCAATAGAAATTGGTTTGAGTAGATAATAGGATGCGTGGGCATTCAACGCATCAATAGCATAATGATTGTAGGCCGTAACAAAAACCGTTTCAAACTGCCTATCGCCCACTTTGTCGAGCAGATCGAACGCATTTCCATAAGGCATTTCTACATCGAGGAAAACAACATCCAAATCATTGTTCCGTATTAAAACCAAGGCATCATCTACATTCGCAGCTTCGCCTTTCAATACAATATTTGGACAATATTTCGCCAAATAATTCCGAAGGATTTCTCTGCTTGTTTCTTCGTCTTCTACGATTATTGCGTTCAGTTTCATCAATCTTTCTTTAAAATAAGTTCAACTCTGGTTCCTTCATTATTTTCAAAAACATTTTCAACTTTCACATCTACTTTGTCTTTGTACATTTCATTCAAAATAGCAATCCGCTTTTGGGTGTTTCCCATTCCTTTTGATTTTTGCTTTTTTTGGTTTTCGGTTTTAAACTCTCCAGATTTCGTGCGGCCAATACCATCATCAATGATGGATATTTTTATGGTCTCAGAATTAATCTTTTGAAAGTTAATCTCCAGAAATCCCTTTTCTTCCTTATATCGAAGTCCGTGCCACACGGCATTTTCCACATACGGTTGAAGCAACATCGGCGGAATTACAAATTCATTCAATTGAATGTTTTCGTCCACAGAAATTTTATAGTCAAATTTATCCTTAAACCTGAAATGTTCCAGCTTCACATAAAGTTCCAAAAGTTCAATTTCCTTTTCCAACGGAATAAAATCCTCTTCGCTGTTTTCCAAAACTGAGCGCATTAAAAGTGAAAAATCTGTCAGATATTTATTTGCCGTTCGTTCGTCATTCACGGCAATAAAACTGTTCACGGAATTCAGAGCATTAAAAATAAAATGCGGATTCATTTGTGACCGAAGCGATTTGAGCGCCAGAATATTATTGGCGAATTTTTGCTGTTTTATATTTTTGTACTGTGTGTAAGCGGCAAAAAACAAAAGAAGAACAATAACAATTAATGACCAAATTACCCATTTTTGGATTTGGCTATTTCTTTCAATCAATTCTTGGTTTTCAAAAGCTAGTTTATAGCGGCTTTCGTTTAGTTTACGATCGTTTTCGAGGCTGGCAATACGATTTTGTTTTTGTGTAATTTCTTTACTGAAACGTGCCGCTTGGCTAATTTCCTGTTCCTTTTTAACGTAGAGTTCATCTACTACTTCTACGTAACGCTGATAACTTTCTGTGGCTTTGTCAAACTCGCCAATATCCCGATAGATTTCAGAAAGCTTTCGGGTCGCATCTTTTTGAACTACCAAATCTTCTTGTTTATCCGCTTCTGCAATACTTTTTTCAAGATATGGAATAGCCTGTTGATATTTTTCCTGAGCTACAAAAGCATTTGCAATTTTATAATTTTGGCGTTGCGGTGTGAGCGCTTCGTCCTCATTTGCAGCACCTTTTCCCATGGTATTCAATTCTTCCAAGGTTTCTTCGCGAAGTTGAATTTCCTTGTCGTATTCGCGGTTTTGATTATAAAAATCGGCAACTTTATTTTTTTCTGAAACCGCACGCTGCTTGTTTTCTCTTTTTGCAAGTTTCAGGGAATTATCAAAATATTCTTCCGCTTCGTTCAATGCCCCACTTTGTGCATAGGCTTCACCTATTTTGGAATTCAGGTTTGTAATTTTCGGGCTGATATTGTTTTCTTTAGCTGCGTCCAATGCTTTTTGATAATTAAAAACACTTTTCACGCCATCGCCAATGGCTTTATAGGTATCGCCCAAACCTTCGTAAACTTGCACTTTTTGATAAGCCGAAAGATTGCCTTTCAATAAATTCTGAAATGCTGAAATACTTTCCTGATAATTTTTATTCTGCGCAAATGCTTTTGCCAATTTAATTGAAACGTCCGTACTCGGCAGATTTTGCAAGCTTCTTTTGTAATTATCAACCGCCAGATCGGGTTGGTTCCAAAAAAGATTTATATCGCCCAGCGTTTCAAAAGCCTGGCTGTTTTCTTTTTTTGAGATTGCTTTATTACGTCTGGGTTCCAAGGCGCGGGTTACGTACTCAATACTTTTCTGTGCATCTTTTTTTAGAAAGAATTTTGCAGAATCCAAATACACGCTGAAATCTGCCTGTGTAGTAGATTTGGGGCTTTTAGCCACCACCGGTTCGCTCTCGCCTTTTGCTTTTTCTACCCGTACGGTTATAAAATCATCTTTTAAGACGGTGTAATAAACGGTTACAAAATCATCACTTTTTATTACCAACTCGTCACCAATTTTTGCTGAAATAGAAAACCGTCCCGACATGTTTGTCGTGGTATATTGGCCGCCTAAAATTTCCACATTTACTTTTGAAATTGGCATATTTGTTTCGCCGTCAATCACTTCGCCTTTTAACACAAAAGGCCTGTTTTCCGATTGCCGCTTAAGCTGTGAAAAGCTTTCAGGGGAACAAAAAATAGCAATCAAAAGAAGAAAAAGAAGGTTTTTCATTTCAGTATTAAAACGGTAAACATACGCACTTTGCGGCAATGCCTAAAATTACGTTTTTCTGAAATAGCTTCCGCACAACATAAAAAAGAATACTTCACTCACCCAAAAGTACTTTTCACCAAATAAGAATAGCCGCTTCCTAATAGTTGCTTTTTTGTGGTAAAAGTTTGCTCTAGGTTTATATCGTTATAAAATCATTTAAAAAAACAATTATGAAAATGTTACAGATCATTTTAATCTTCGCGGCCTTTACGATGAACATTTCTTGCAAAGCCGAAAACAAAAAGCCGGAACAGCAACTTTTGGCAACCGTAGAAACACAACCCGTTAAAAAAGAACATTATATTAAAGTGGCCTTACTCTTGGATACCAGCAATAGCATGGACGGATTGATAGACCAAGCCAAGGCACAGCTTTGGGAAATTGTAAACGAGTTGAGCTATGCCAAATGCCGAAACGAGCGTCCCAAACTTCAGATTGCATTGTACGAATATGGCAACGATAATTTGAGTTCGCAGGACAATTACATTCGTAAAATTTTGAGTTTCACGGAAGATTTGGATGATGTTTCAAAAGAACTTTTTTCTTTAACCACCAATGGCGGTAGCGAATATTGTGGGGCCGTAATCCAAGAATCGTTGAACAAACTGGATTGGGGCAATGAAGACGACGATTTAAAAATGGTTTTTATAGCTGGAAACGAGCCTTTTACGCAAGGAAATATAAATTATAAAGATGCGGCCGCAAATGCCAAGAAAAATGGGGTAATTGTTAATACTATCTTTTGCGGTGATTATAATCACGGCATTGATAGCCATTGGAAAGATGGCGCTCAACTTACTTACGGAGATTATATGGCGATAAACCAAAACCAGCATACAGTATATGTGCCTTCGCCATACGACGACATTATTATTCAACTAAATTTAAAGCTCAACAACACCTATGTGCCTTATGGAAGTAAAGGAAAGGACAAAAGCCGAATCCAGGAAGAACAAGATGCCAATGCCGCAGAATATAGCAAGGAAAATGCAGTGAGCAGGACAGTATCAAAAGGAAGCCATTTATATACCAACAGCACTTGGGATTTGGTAGACGCTGAAAAGGAAGCCGACTTCAGCTATGAAAAATTGAAGAAAGAAGAATTACCGCAGGAATTAAAAGGGAAAACTTCATCCGAAATAAAAAAATATCTTGAAGCAAAACGTTTGGAAAGAGAAAAAATTCAAAATAAAATAATGAAACTGAACGAGCAACGCCGAAAATACATTGCCGAAACCACAAAAGAAACAAACAACGGTTTGGAAAGTGCAATGGTGCAAGCTATTAAAAAGCAAGCCAAAAAAAAGAAATATACCTGGGAATAGTTTTCTTAGAAATAAAAAATGCCTGATACTTTTAATTAAGTTTCAGGCATTTCAATTTTAATTATGTTTTTCTTAATTAATGGCGGGACAGTTGCAATCGTATGGCTCGGGCCTTCCCCCCAGGAAGTCGTACCCCAGGGTGATCTGGTGGAAGCCGCCGCTCTCGAACCTTACGTTTCCAGCCTGGTACGAATAGGTATAGGCGAACATAAAGTTCTTGTAGTTCACCCCCAGGATGGGCGTGAACCACTGCAGCTTCTGCGCCTTTACCTCTTCGCCGTTTAGGTACTCGGCGCCATCCAAGCTTCTTCTGTACGATAAGCCCCCCCACAGCTGGCCGAAGTCCATCGCCCTATAGGCCTTGAAGTTCACGTCCACGGCCTGCTCGCCGGTACGCTCCGCCCACTGGAAGAGGAACGAGGGCTCGTAGCTCCAGTCCGCGCCGTATCCGCCGATTGCGTATGCAGCGGAAACCAAGTATTTGCGCTGGTTGTTTGGCTCATATTTTTCAGTATAGATCGACCTATTCTGGAATATGATGTTCTTCACCGTAAAATGCCCCGAAAAATCCAGGAAGTTGTACGAAAGGCCCGCGTCCACATTAAAATAGGAGGTGCTCTGTATGATGCCGCCGATCACCGGATCA
>NVXN01000008.1 GCA_002733915.1 Aequorivita sp. | reverse complement strand
TTTTATATAATAATCAGAAAAATTCTGTGCATTTTTTAAGATTAATGTTTTTTTTAATAGTATCAATCCTCCAAAGTTTAATAAAAAAACAGAGCAGGAATTTTACTTTAAAATGTAGGTCTTTAAGGTTGTGATTTCTACATTTGTATTCCTTTTAAATATAGCATATGAAACCAGATTTATTTGAAGCTCCAGATTATTACAATCTAGACGAATTACTTTCCGAGGAACACAAACTGGTACGCCAAGCGGCCCGTGAATGGGTGAAGCGCGACGTATCACCCATTATAGAGGAATATGCCCAAAAAGCTGAATTTCCCGAACAGATAATCAGCGGGCTTGCTGAGATTGGCGCCTTTGGCCCCTATATCCCGGAGGAATATGGAGGCGCTGGGCTCGACCAAATTTCATATGGATTGATCATGCAGGAAATTGAACGCGGCGATAGTGGTGTTCGTAGTACCGCTTCGGTACAATCTTCTTTGGTTATGTATCCCATCTGGAAATACGGAAACGAAGAACAACGCAAAAAATATCTTCCAAAATTAGCTTCTGGCGAATGGATGGGCTGTTTCGGTCTTACCGAGCCAGACCACGGGAGTAATCCCGGTGGTATGACTACCAACTTTAAGGACAAGGGGGACCACTATCTTTTGAATGGCGCCAAAATGTGGATAAGTAACGCACCCTTTGCACAGGTTGCCGTAGTTTGGGCAAAAAATGAAGAAGGTAGAATACACGGGTTGATCGTGGAACGCGGGATGGAAGGTTTTTCAACTCCTGAAACACATAACAAATGGTCGCTTCGTGCTTCGGCAACGGGAGAACTTATTTTTGACAATGTAAAAGTTCCAAAAGAAAACCTACTTCCAAATAAATCTGGATTGGGCGCACCCCTTGGCTGTCTTGATTCCGCACGCTATGGAATCGCTTGGGGCGCAATCGGTGCCGCGATGGACTGTTACGATACGGCGCTTCGCTATTCAAAAGAACGGATTCAATTTGGAAAACCTATTGGGCAATTCCAACTTCAACAGAAAAAACTGGCCGAGATGATTACCGAAATCACAAAAGCACAATTATTGGCGTGGCGCTTGGGCGTTATGCGAAACGCTGGAACCGCAACCAGTGCACAGATTTCAATGGCAAAACGAAACAATGTCGAAATGGCTATTAATATTGCGCGCGAAGCAAGACAAATGCTTGGCGGAATGGGAATCACAGGTGAATACAGCATTATGCGCCACTCGATGAATCTTGAAAGCGTTATTACCTATGAAGGAACCCACGATATTCATTTGTTAATTACCGGTTTGGACATCACTGGTTTAAACGCTATTCAATAAATGAAAAAAAATCTTTTTCTACTAGCGATTCTGATATGTCTGCAATCTTTTTCACAGGAAAAAGATAAAAAAAACGTAAGTCTAGATGCGCTTTTAAGCGATACGCAGTTTAGTAGCGATAACCCCGAAATGTTAGAGTTTGTATGGTGGTTACCAAGAGAATTTTGGGAAGTCTCCTATGCCCAAGACCCAACCTCTTCGGAAGAAGAATTTAAGGAATTGAACAACATTTTTGGTGATTACGAACTTTTTGGGGTGATTAGAGGAAATATCGGTCATTTTGGCGGCATTACATACCATACCGAGGAAGCCATACTGAAAGAACTAACCGTACATTATAAAGGAGAGAATCTAATGGTGGTACCAAAAGATGAAATTTCAGCAGATTTTATGAATTTCTTTATGATTATCCAGCCCATGATTGGCAATATGCTAGGACAGATGGGCAATAATATACACTTTATTCTTTTCAAAAGCATTCGCGGTAATGAAGTTTTACCCATAGACCCTTTAGCCAATGATGCCCTAAATATTAAACTTGGCGATTTTGAAAGAAACGTTGAACTTCCATTAAGTAGTTTACTTTTAGAAAAAAAATGTTCTGAAGACGGAAAACTTTATGCTGGAAAATATATCTATTGTCCCATACACGGCAAAAAATTGGTTTCACAATAGGAAATTTCCAAATTTTTAAGAAGCTTCCCCCACAAGGAAGCTTTTTTATTTTCTATTACTTTCATATTGTTTCAAATTGTATCTTTCAAAAAAATAGCCGCATGTCTTCACAAACCAGAATCTCCCGAGCTTACAGCACAGCGCGTCGCGTTTCATTTAACGACGACTCCAAGTTTGTGATCTTTAGCGATTGCCATCGGGGCGACAACAGTTTTGCAGATGATTTTGCCAATAACAGAAACATCTATTTTCACGCCCTGCAGGATTATTATAAAAAAGGCTTCACTTATTGTGAAGTGGGTGATGGCGATGAACTTTGGGAAAACCTTTTTTTTAAGGATATTTTTGAGGCCCATCAAAATGTGTATGAGTTGATGAAACTTTTTTATGCAGAAAACAGACTTTATAGATTGGTCGGCAACCATGATATGGTTTATATGAACCAAAAATTTGTTGAAAAAACACTTTACACCTATTTCGATAAAATTACAGGTAAGGACGCACCTCTCTTTCCGGGTATTAAATTTACCCAAGGTCTTATTTTGGAAAACGAAAAAACGGGGCAGGAAATTTTTATGATTCACGGCCACCAAGCCGATTGGATGAACTACGTAGGTTGGAAATTTAATCGCTTTATGGTTCGGGCACTATGGCGACAATTGCAAATTTTTGGCATTGGCGATCCCACAAGTCCCGCAAAAAATTACAAGGAGCTTATAAAAGTTGAAAGACGCACCAAGCGATGGATTGTTGAAAATAAAAACATTTTTACCATAATTGGACATACGCACAGACCGCGTTTTCCAGAGCCGGGAGACATTGCTTTTTTTAATGACGGAAGTTGTGTACATCCTCGAAGTATAACTGGGCTGGAAATAGAAAATGGTGAAATATCGCTAATAAAATGGCAGATTTCCACAACAGAAGACGGAACGTTAAAAGTTGTGAAAATGCTTTTGGAAGGACCCCAAAAATTAATTGATTATAAAACCGAATAAATTATATACACAAGCAATGAAAATAATAAAAACCATAGTTCTGTGCATTTCCCTTTCGTTATTCTCCTGTGCAATTTCCAAACAAAATAGCGCTGTCCAAATGATAAATTATAAATATTTAGCGCTCGGTGATAGCTATACCATTGGCGAAAGCGTTTGCAGTGACTGCAATTACCCAAAACAACTTACGGATAGTTTAAATACAATTTTAAAAGAAAAAATTTCAGTAAAAATTATTGCCAAAACAGGCTGGACAACAACTGATTTGTTGAAGGCGATTGCTGCTGAAAATCCTTCCGAAAATTATGATTTGGTAACATTGCTCATAGGCGTAAACAATCAATACCAAGGAAAACCTTTCTCGCTTTACGAAGAAGAATTACCAAAATTAATGGATATGGCTATTGATTTTGCAAAAGGCAAAAAGGAAAATGTGATTGTGCTTTCCATTCCAGATTATGCTTTTACACCTTTTGGACAGAAATCTGGAAAAAGTGAAAAGATTACTTCGGAACTGATAAAATATAACGCTTTCGCGGAAAAGACTGCTGATGAAAAAGGAGTGCGGTTTGAAAATATCACACCGATAACGCAGCAGGGATTGGAAAATCCAGCATTGGTTGCTTCAGATGGGTTGCATCCTTCAGAAATTGCCTATAATATGTTTGTGAAAATGATGTTTGGTGACGTTCTGAAAATACTCCGCTAAACTTCGGGAGCCAATTCTACTTCCAGCCCATCTAGTTCTTCCTTTATAAAAATCTGGCAGCCAAGACGGCTATTTTCCTTGACATTAAAGGCTTCGGAGAGCATTAAATCTTCATCATAGCTCATTTCAGGAAGTTCATGATTGCTCAAGACATAACATTGGCAGGACGCGCACATTGCCATTCCACCACAGATGCCTATGGTTCCTTCTGGGGCTAATTCGTAAGAACGAACTATCTCCATTAAATTCATGTTCATATCTGTGGGTGCGTCTACCTCATGTTTTACGCCTTGACGGTCTATGATAGTAATTTTTACGTCGGCCATCAATTAATCAATTGATTTAACAATCGCTTTTGGTGCTTCCTTTTTACTTCCATCAAAACCTTCCACACCTCCAACGGTAGTATATTTCATTACATAACGTTTGTCTGGAAATATGCGTTGGTAGGCGCTTTGGCACATTAAGGTTGCTTCGTGGAAACCGCAAAGAATCAATTTCAACTTTCCGGGATATGTGTTTACGTCGCCAATGGCATAGATACCCGGAATATTTGTTTGATAGTCCAAGGTATTATCTACTTTAATTGCATTTTTTTCAATTTCAAGGCCCCAATCGGCTATTGGGCCAAGTTTTGGAGACAATCCGAAAAGCGGAATAAAATGATTGCACTCACGGTTAAAGACTTCAGCTCCTTGTTTTATTACTACTTCTTCCAAACTATTAGTTCCTACCAAACCTATTACTTCGGCAGGAGTTATAAGTTCAATTTTTCCAAGGTTTTTTAATTCCTGTACTTTTTCAACACTGTCCAATGCGCCCCGGAATTCGTTTCTGCGGTGAATAAGTGTAACACTCTTTGCGACATCGGTTAAAAAAATACTCCAATCCAAGGCTGAATCGCCACCGCCAGAAATAACTACATTTTTATCTCGGTACATTTCTGGGTCGCGAATAATGTATTCCACACCTTTATCTTCAAAGTCTGAAAGATTTGTTATAGGAGGTTTGCGAGGTTCAAAACTTCCTAGTCCACCTGCAATTGCAACAATTGGGGCGTGATGTTTTGTGCCTTTATCTGTAGTGACAATAAAAGAACCATCTTCCAGTTTTTCAATTGTATCTGCGCGTTCGCCAAGTGTAAAACCTGGCTGAAAGGGTTCAATCTGCTTCATTAAATTTTTCACCAACTCCCCCGCCAAAACTTCTGGAAAACCAGGAATGTCGTAAATTGGTTTTTTAGGATATATTTCTGTACACTGCCCGCCTGCTTGTGGAAGTGCGTCAATCAAATGACATTTCAGTTTAAGTAATCCTGCTTCAAAAACAGTGAAAAGACCCGTAGGTCCCGCACCAATAATGAGAATATCTGTTTTTATCATGAAAGACTATCTCTTAAATTTTTATTCAAATTAAGTGGTTAAAATGTTAGGAATAAATGACTATGGTCATTGTTGTGCAACACTAACAACCCTTTCAATTTGAGGAGCATATTTTTTAATGGTCATTTCAACCCCGCTCTTGAGTGTCATTTGGTTTACCGAGCAACCCACACAAGCACCCTGCAACTGAACGTTTACCACTTTATTATTTTCAATGGAAACAAGAGAAATATCTCCACCATCACTTTGTAAAAATGGACGGATTTCATTTAATGCTTCCTCTACCTTGATTGTTAGTTCTTGCGTTGTCATATTACTTTTTTACGGCGCTGCAACCTGCCATGGTTGTTATTTTTATCGCTTCGGTTGGCGGAAGGTTTTCATTTCTTCTTACGGTTTCTTCAACAACGTTTCTTGTAATTACTTCAAAAGCCTCCTCAATTTGTGTAGCGGTTTGAAGTGCTGCCGGCCTTCCGGCATCACCAGCTTCACGAATGCTTTGTACTAAAGGAACTTCGCCCAAAAATGGCACTTCCAAATCTTCAGCCAAATGTTTTGCGCCTTCTTTTCCAAAGATATAATATTTATTATCAGGAAGTTCGGATGGTGTAAAAAAGGCCATGTTTTCAATGATTCCCAAAACTGGGACATCTATATTTTCTTGACGGAACATAGCTACGCCTTTTCGCGCATCGGCCAAAGCAACGTTTTGTGGTGTGCTAACAACGACCGCGCCCGTAATGGGCAATGACTGCATAATGCTTAAATGAATATCTCCCGTTCCCGGAGGAAGGTCTATCAACATAAAGTCCAGCTCTCCCCAAGCGGCATCAAAAATAAGTTGGTTTAAGGCCTTGGYKGCCATAGGACCGCGCCAGATAACAGCTTGATCAGGTTGAGTGAAAAAACCAATGGAAAGTATTTTTACACCATAATTTTCTATTGGTTTCATTTTACTTTTGCCCCCACTATTTACCGAAAGTGGTTTTTCCATGGCAACATCAAACATTATGGGGATTGAAGGTCCGTAAATATCGGCATCCAAAATACCAACCTTAAAACCCATTTTGGAAAGTGTAACTGCCAAATTTGCTGCAACCGTAGATTTGCCTACGCCTCCTTTTCCGGACGCTACAGCGATTATATTTTGGATTCCCGGAATTGGTTTTCCTTTAATTAAATTAGGGTTTTGTGGTTTTGCGGGTGCTTCCACTTTTATATTTACTTGTACTTTGGCATTTGCATCCACTTTTTCGTGAATGGTTTTAATAACATCTGCCTCGGCGCGTTTTTTTATATGAAGTGCTGGCGTGGAAAGTTTCAAGTCCACGATAATTTCATCTGCGAAAGTCACTACGTTTTGCACAGCGCCACTCTCCACCATATTTTTTCCTTCACCTGAAACGGTAATATTTTCAAGGGCTTGAAGGATATCTTGTTTTGAAATGCTCATTTTTTATCTGTAATATTTAGATTGATTCTAAAGTGCAAATATAATGGGAATACTTCGGAAAACGAAGCAGTAAGATTGAAATGATTTATGGCTGGATAGTTAGAATTTTAGATGGCTGGAATATTAGTTTTCTGAAGTTTTTGAATTTCCAATTATTTGTAAATTTTTAAAAATTAGGAAACAAATCAGAGTTCCTTCATTGGATCCCAAAAATACTTCTCAAAATTTTGTATTTTATTCTCCACAACTTCAACACCCTCACTCTCTAAAAGTTGCTGCATTAAATTTGTGCCTTGAAAATGATGTTTACCTGTTAGCAAGCCATTTCGGTTTACAACCCTATGTGCCGGAACATCTTTTTTTACGCTTCCGTTCATTGCCCAGCCTACCATTCTGGCACTTCCCGAGGCGCCCAGATAGTTTGCGATTGCGCCATAGGATGTTACTCTTCCATAAGGAATTAATTTTGCTATTTCATAGACTTTTTCAAAAAAACCTTCATGGGCCATTTTTAAATCTGTCTTAAAATTTTGAAGAATGTAATTATGGAAATCACCGCTGTTACCAGCCCAATAACATAATTCATATTTAACTTTAGTTTTCGAGAATCTTCTTTTGGCCTAAAGAACTGTACATATAGTGCAAGGCTCGAAAAAGTGCCTATGCCAGAAGCTATAACAGCTACCAAAAGTTGCGGTTGTGTAAAAGAAAATGCGCCAAAGGCTGAAAAAGTAATGCTGAGGTACATCCAGTATGGCAATGGAAGCAGGTTGAGCATTGCTATAAAAATTCCCAAAAAGAAACGATTTTTTTTTGAGTTTTCGCCGTGGTCGCGAAATTCCCTGCGCGTATCCTTCGCAATAAAAATGAAGTAAATAGTAAGGCTTATAAAAATACCCAAAGCCACTTTTTGAAGCATACTTACAATCTCGGGATGTTTGCCGATATAGCGTGCAAAAATCAAAGCTATGTATGTTTGCAACATAACGGTAATGCACACACCTACTGAAAAAAGTAGGCCTCTCTTCCTACCTTCTTTCATGCTTATCTTGGCAGCGTACATATTTATTAAACCAGGTGGAAGCACCCCAATAAATGACCCAAGAAATCCAACGATTAAGTTATAAAAAAGAGCCATTTAGGGCGGTTGTTTCTGTGAATATACTGAAATTATTTCTAACGGAATTTAAACCGGATGTAAGTGATTTTTTTTCCTATCTCAAGATATTGCTGTTCATAAAAGGTTTGAATGTTCGTTACAGCTTCGGGAGTTCCTTGGCTTCCATATACATCGTGATGGGCGTATTCAATTTCTTCTTCCAAACCATGGAGCAGCCCGAGGGTGTAGCCGTGCATAAATTCACTGTCGGTCTTTAGGTGAACCACACCATTGGGCTTTAATATTTTTTTATATTTCCGAAGAAAATCTTTGTTGGTTAAACGGTGTTTGGTACGTTTGTACTTTATTTGTGGGTCGGGAAAAGTTATCCAGATTTCCGCTACTTCGCTCTCTTCAAATATAAGATCCACAAGTTCAATCTGCGTTCTTAAAAAACCAACGTTATTCAGGTTTTCCTCCAAAGCGGTTTTTGCTCCCCGCCAAAAACGGGCACCTTTAATATCTATTCCTAAAAAATTAACATCGGGATACGCTTTTGCAAGATTTACCGAATATTCCCCTTTTCCACAACCCAGTTCCAAAACCAAAGGATTTTCATTTTTGAAGAATTTTTTGCTCCAGTTCCCTTTTAATTTCAGCGCATCACTTAACACTTCTTCCCTAGAAGGTTGTACTACATTGTCAAAAGTTTCATTCTCCTTAAAACGTCTCAGTTTATTTTTACTTCCCAAAATTTTAAATTTTTGGTAAAATTAAGGAAATATACTGCCGCAGCAATTATTGCTACCTTTGTTTTTATGCCAAAAAAGAAGAACATTCTGGTTGCTCCCTTGCATTGGGGGCTGGGCCACGCAACACGCTGCATACCCATAACAAGGTCGCTTTTGGAGTATGGCTTCAATGTTATCTTGGCTTCAGATGGGGCTGCGCTGCGATTGTTGCAAAAAGAATTTCCTCATTTGGAAGCTGTGGTACTCCCTTCTTACAATATTACGTATCCAAAAAGGGGGGGGCTTTTTAAATGGAAAATTCTTTTAAAATTTCCGCAGATTAAAAAAACCATGGCTGCAGAAAAAAGGTTGGTCAATCAACTTGTGGAGGCAGGAAAGATTCAGGGCATCATTAGTGACAACCGTTTTGGGGTTAGGAGTAAAACCATTCCTTCGGTTTACATTTCGCATCAACTAAATGTTCTAACCGGAAGCACTACCTTTTTAAGCAGCAAGATGCATCAAAATGTCATTAAAAAGTTTGACGCTTGCTGGGTACCGGACGTCGATGATGTGGTTATGAACCTCAGCGGAAAATTAGGCCACCTTAAAAAAGAACCGTTCCCCATTCAGTACATTGGGGTTTTGAGCCGCCTAGAGAAAAAAGAACTTCCCAAAGCGATAGACGTTCTGTTATTACTTTCTGGACCAGAGCCTCAGCGCACCTTGTTTGAGGAAAAATTGAAAAATATTTTTAAAGGAAGTGAAAAAAATATTTTATTGGTCCGTGGTGTGGTTGAAAAAACACAGAAATGGATGAATTTTGAAAACATCCAAATGGTGAATTTTATGCAAAGCGCAGAACTGCAAGAGACCATCAATAAAAGTGAAATAGTTGTTTCCCGGTCTGGATATACCACCATTATGGATTTGGCATTACTCGAGAAAAAAGTATTTTTCGTGCCCACACCGGGTCAATATGAGCAAGAATATCTGGCAAAGCGCCTAAAGAGTTTAGGGATAGCCCCTTCATGCAAACAAGAAAAGTTTAAACTGAAGAAACTAAATAAGGTGGCAGTTTATAAGGGATTGAAAACTTTATCGCAGCAACCAGTAAATTTTTCAGAATTATTTTCCCTTTTCGAGCGTAAATGAAAACTCAGAGCCAATAGCCAGTTGGCTTTCCACATAAATTTTTTCATTGTGGGCTTCCACAATATGCTTCACTATGGAAAGTCCAAGTCCACTGCCTCCTTCCTTTCGGGAGCCACTTTTATCAACACGGTAAAAACGTTCAAAGATACGAGGAAGGTTCTCTTTTGAAATGCCTTCGCCATTGTCTGTTATGCGTATTAAAAATTTATTTTTTGCGAGACTTTCAACACCCACTTCTGTAGTTCCGTCCTGTTTGCCATATTTTAGAGAGTTTACAATAAGGTTTGTTAGCACCTGTTCTATACGCTCTTTGTCGGCATTTACAATTATTTCGTCAAAATATTCTTTATCAAAAACAAGTGAAATGTTCTTCTTTGCCGCTTTCATCTCAAGCAGGTCAAACACATTCTGCACCATAGTGAGAATATTAAAATTTTCTTTATTGAGAATTAGCCCGCCCACTTCAAGTTTGGTAATCATATCCAAATCCTTGATAATATAAATGAGTCTTTCTACCCCTTTATTGGCACGTTGTAGATATTTTTTACGCACTTTTTTGTCTTTCATTGCCCCATCCAAAAGGGTAAGAATATAACCTTGAACGGTGAAGAGGGGGGTTTTAAGTTCGTGCGATATATTCCCCATAAACTCCTTTCGATAGTTTTCGCGAATATTTAAGGTTTCTATCTCAAGTTTTTTGTCTTGGGCAAATCGTTCCACTTCACGCGTCAGCACTTCCATATCAGTTGTAATGGAGGGTTTTGTAAAGTTATTTTCATCTAAAAGGCGAACGTCTTCGTATATTTTTTTTATTCGGGTGTAAATAAATTTTTCCACACGATATTGAAGTATGAAAAACGAAAGTATAAAAGAAAAAAGAAAAAAAAGTAGCAGCCAAAGGAATACAATCTCTAAAACTGCGTATAAAAAAATGGCCATTGCGAGTGTTGAGAAGACCGCAATAAGCAAGGAGGTGGAGGCTGCAAAATTATATTTTTTGGAAAATTTCATCTGCTTTAATACTTTTTTAAGGTCAGATGGAACATCTTACTTGCACTTTTAAATAAATTATGGACACGTTAAACTTAGATGTTTCATTTCCGCTAAACTACAAACTTATAACCAACTCCTTTTACTGTTTTAAATTTATCGTCGCCTATTTTTTCACGAAGTTTTCTAATATGAACATCTATTGTGCGCCCACCAACGATAACTTCATTGCCCCAGATGGAATCAAGAATGTCCTCGCGTTTAAAAACTTTGCCAGGTTTGGATGCTAAAAGCGCCAATAGCTCAAATTCCTTTCTGGGCAGGACCATTTCTTTTTTACCCAGTATAATTTTATATTCCTCGCGGTTTATCGTCAGGTTTCCGAGTTTTATTTTTTCATCTTCTTCTTCCTCCTTAAATCTCCGTAACAATGCTTTTACCTTACTCACCAGCACTTTTGGCTTTATGGGCTTTGTTATATAATCATCCGCACCCGCTTCAAAACCTGCCATTTGGGAGTAATCCTCCCCCCTTGCGGTTAAAAATGTAATTACGGTTTCGGATAGTTCAGGGATGTTTCTTATTTTTTCACACGCTTCAATACCATCCATTTTTGGCATCATTACATCCATGATAATTAGCTGGGGCCTTACATTTTTTGCTTGTTCTATTGCTTCCAGCCCATTTTCGGCAGTTTCGACTGTATAGCCTTCGGAAGTAAGATTGTATCTAATTATTTCAAGAATATCCGGTTCATCATCAACCAACAAAATTGTAATATCCCTTTTTTTCATCTTTATAGCTGTTTATTAAAGTGAAATACCGGCTATAAATATCTTGAGGCGTGCCTCACTGATTGCGAGTATTTCATATTTTTAACGTTTCAAAGATACCATTATTTAACCTGAGCTCAAGTTTAGCACGTTTATTGTTAACCATTAAATAACGTTATGGTAACATCTCGAATTAGGTGTTTATAATACGAAGTTATCATTTCGTTAAAATAAGAATTTCATTTAATATCAATCTTTTAAACCTAAAACATTTATTTATCTTTGCACAATAATTTTAAAAAAACTCTAATGAAAAAAATTACATTACTTGCGGCTCTTTTTATTGGCGCCGTTTCTTTTGCCCAAGTTGCGGGAACCAGTTTTGAAGAGCCAGCACTTTTTCCTGGCCAATATACAGACACAGGAGACCCAAACACAGCACATGATTTAGTAAACAATACAGATGAACCACTAGTAGATTACACAAATACCGGTGCCGAATTGGGCTTTGATGCTTCTTACGCTCCTTACGACACGCCTGGGGAAGGTTTGACTGATGGTGATTTTGTGGGCGTTACTGATTTTGCCCCAACTCCTTCCGATCCTTATACTGATGGCACTCAAGGCTACCAAATAAGTGATGTGGACGGCAACTACACTTTAACTTTCGATGCAGTAGACCTAACCGGAGTAGCCAATCCAGCAATCAGCTTGGATTATTTTATTTCTGAAACCGGATATGAAGGTGACGGAACTTCAAACGAATCTGGTTCTGACAGATTACGCATCTATGTAAGGGATTTAACTAACAGTACCGAGATTGATATTCTTAATACTGAAGGAAACGATATCAACGATCTTGGCATTGAAGGTGCTTGGATTACGGGAAATGCAGTTTTAACCTCAAACACAAATGTGCAGTTGGTTATAGAAGCTAGAACAAATGCAAGTGCAGAAGCTTTCTTTTTTGATAATATTATTTTTTCAGGAACTTTGGGAACAAACACACAATCTGAAACTCAATTTGCAGTATATCCAAACCCTGCAAGCAAAGGGTATGTGAATATTATTTCAAAAGTTGCCGGCGCCAAGAATGTATCTATCTTTGATGTACTTGGCAAGCAGGTTGTTAAAACTACACTTATTGGTGATAGATTAGACATTTCAAAATTGAACAGTGGTGTTTACATTGTAAAAATAGAACAAGGAAAAACTTCAACTACCAAAAAATTGGTCGTTAGGTAATCCACTTCAAAAATATATTTTAAAAGCTCCTGTTTCGGCAGGAGCTTTTTTATTTGCCTATTTTTGGAAAAAATTGCCTAGTACAAAGACATGCTTGAAAACGAAATTTTTAAAATTAAAACCACAACGGAATTTCAGCGCCTTGCTATTGAAGTATTCCGCTTTCAGTATGAAAATGTCCGTGTTTATGGTGATTTCTGTAAACTTTTGAATACTAACTYTTCCGATGTAAAAACCCTTAAAGACATTCCGTTTCTTCCCATTCAATTTTTTAAAAGCCATAAAATAATTGCTGAAAAAAAATCAGAAGAAACAATTTTTACCAGCAGTGGCACCTCAGGCAGCATCACCAGCAAACATCACATTGCCGATTTAAAAATATACGAAACAAGTTTCCTGAAGGCTTTTGAAATGCAATACGGCAATCCTTCAAATTTTGTCATTTTGGCCTTGCTTCCATCATATTTGGAGCGCGAAGGCTCTTCCTTAATTTTTATGGTTGAAAAGCTCATTGAAAAAAACAATAATCCCCACAGCGGTTTTTATTTATATGAAATGGATGCGCTTATTGAAAAGTTGAATGCTTTGGAAAAGAGCGGCCAAAAAACATTACTTATTGGAGTTTCCTATGCCCTACTCGATTTAATGGAACAAAGAAAATTCCAGCTAAAAAATACAATTGTAATGGAAACCGGCGGAATGAAAGGCCGCCGAAAAGAAATGATAAAGGAGGAACTTCACGAAATTTTAAAAAAAGGTTTTGGCGTAGCCAAAATACACAGTGAATATGGTATGACCGAATTGCTTTCCCAAGCCTATTCCGTTGGGGATGGAATTTTTAATTGCCCTCCTTGGATGAAAATCTTAACCCGAGACACGGAGGATGCACTAAGCTTCACTATGGGAAAAACTGGCGGAATAAACGTAATAGATTTGGCAAACTTAAACTCCTGCTCCTTTATTGCCACACAGGATTTAGGAAAGACATATCCCGACGGATCTTTTGAAATTTTAGGGCGTTTTGACAGTAGCGATATTCGTGGTTGCAACTTGATGGTTTTTTAAAGAAAACTTTAACACAAACCTCTGAAATTCAACGTAAGATATTAAGCATATATACGACCAAACCATTGTGAAAAAGTGATGATTTTTCATAATTTGGTTGGTTAGTTAATTGAGAAATCCCCGTGTAATCTTTGCCGGGGATTTTTTCATGAAACAAAAAAATTAAACTGCTTTTATAATGAAGTAGTTTCGTCTTCCACGTTGCATCAAAATAAACATATCGTTGATCAAATCCTTTTCAGAAACAGTAAAATCATCGGAAACCTTTTCTTTGTTTACCGATATTGAATTTTCTTTCAATGCTCGCCGTGCTTCACTATTTGATTTCAAAAAACCGGTTTTTTCGGATAGAGTAGCTATAATATCAATTCCTTGTAATATTTCTTCTTTTGAAATTTCTGCTTGGGGAACGCCTTCAAAAACATCGAGAAAGGTTTTCTCGTCAAGTGTTTTTAAATCTTCGGAAGTAGAATTACCAAACAATATTTCAGAAGCCTTTACGGCCTTTTTAAACTCTTCAGCACTGTGTACCGTCGTGGTCACCTCCTGTGCCAAACGTTTTTGAAGCAAGCGCATATGTGGTGCTTCCTTATGTTCAGAAACTAGAGAATCTATGGTTTCTTTATCTAAAAATGTAAAAATCTTAATGTATTTTTCGGCATCATCATCGCTGGTGTTTAACCAATATTGGTAAAATTTATATGGAGACGTTCGGTTTGCATCCAGCCAAATATTTCCACCTTCACTTTTACCAAATTTGCTGCCGTCACTTTTAGTGATTAAAGGGCAGGTTAATGCATATCCTTTTCCGCCAGCAATTCTACGGATTAGTTCCGTTCCCGTGGTAATATTTCCCCATTGATCGCTACCGCCCATTTGAAGGGTACAGTTTTGATTTCTGTAAAGATGAAGAAAATCGTAGCCCTGGATTAATTGATATGTAAATTCCGTAAACGAAAGTCCATCGGCACTCTCCCCGCTCAATCTTGTTTTTACGGAATCTTTCGCCATCATATAATTTACGGTGATGTGCTTGCCCACGTTTCTGATGAAATCAAGAAATGAAAACTCCTTCATCCAATCGTAATTGTTCACCATTACAGCTTGATTTTCCGCTCCCGATGAAAAATCCAAAAACTGGGAAAGCTGGTTTTTCACACACTCTTGATTGTGACGCAAGGCAGCCTCATCAAGAAGATTTCTTTCGGCGCTTTTACCTGAAGGGTCCCCAATCATTCCCGTGGCACCGCCCACCAATGCGACGGGTTTATGGCCACAGCGCTGATAGAACGACAGAAGCATAATGGGCACCAAATTGCCAATGTGCAGCGAATCTGCAGTAGGGTCAAAGCCCACATATGCAGAACGCATGGTTTCCATAAGGTGTGCTTCGGTTTCGGGCATTACATCGTGTACCATGCCACGCCATTGTAGTTCTTCAACGAAATTTTTCAGCTTCATTTTTATAAATTTTGTGCAAAGATAGGGTTCTCAGCGAATAATCAAGAATGGAAGTAGTGAATATAATCTGCTAAAATTTCTTCATTAAAAAACAGTATTTTCGCTTTATGATATTAGTAACCGGTGGTACAGGTTTGGTGGGTTCGCACCTATTGTATTTTCTATTGAAGGAAAATGCACACGTGCGCGCCATTCACCGAAAGAATAGTAACCTACAGGCTGTAAAAAAGGTTTTTGAACTTTATACTGCGGATGAAGATTCTCTCTTCGAGAAAATAGAGTGGGTCGAAGCAAATATTACAGATATTCCTGCCCTTACCGAAGCTTTTAAGGGTGTTACAAAAGTGTACCATTGCGCAGCTTTTATCTCTTTTAATCCTTCAAAATATAAGGCCCTTAAAAAAGCCAATGTGGAAGGCACTGCAAATATTGTGAACCTCTGTTTGGCCAATAACATTGAAAAACTTTGCTATGTAAGTTCTGTTGCCACTTTGGGAAGCAATTTAAAAGATAAATTAATTTCCGAAGAAACACCCTGGAATCCTGACGCTAAAAATAGCGTTTACGCCATAACAAAATATGGGGCCGAAATGGAAGTGTGGCGCGGCACACAAGAAGGTTTGGATGCCGTCATTGTAAATCCCGGTGTAATTCTGGGCACCTCGCCCGATGGTGATGGAAGCAGTGTAATAATTTCTTTGGGCGCCAGCGGTATCCCTTTTTATCCGTCGGGGGCAATGGGCATCGTAGATGTAAAAGATGTTGTGAAAGCCATGATGGAGTTAATGAAGTCTGAAATTAAAAACGAGCAATTTATTTTGGTGGGAGAAAACGTAACCTATAAAGAATTGCTTTCAAGACTTGCACCGCTATTTGGAAAAAAAGCGCCTACAAAAAAACTTTCGAAAAACTTGATGTTTTTTTTAAGCGGAATGGATTGGCTATCGCATAAGCTATTCAATACAAAAAGAAGGATTGTGAAAGCTACGGTCCGGTCTATGTTTACAGTTTCGTTATACGATACTTTTAAAATAAAAAACGCAATTGGGTTTCAATTTATACCTACAGAAGATACGTTAAAACGAATTGTAGCAGAAAAGAAAAAAACATCAGATTAAACTGTCCCTTACAGGCTCAGCACTTGCTTTGTCCTCAAATTTTTGTTTTCCTATACTGTCTTTTCTTTTATTATCAGCTTCACGAATACTGTCCATTTTCTTTTGCATAGCTACAAGTCTAGCTTCCACTTTTTGAAAAATTTCCATATAGGTATTCACATCGGCTGCATAGTAGGCATTACTATTTGCAAACTGAAGGCTGTCCACCCCAAAATTTTTATAGATTAAAGAATCCATTTTTATTCCTTTATCAATAATAGCTTGGTTATTCACGCTTCGTGCCGCATTTGCCAAATAAGCCTCAGTAAGCAAATTGACCATTTTTTCTTTTGAAATAAGGTCTTTTGGCTTTTCAGGCTGCGCAACATTTTGACAGCCAATAAAGCTTAAAATCAATAGGGAAAGTAGAAGCAGGTGTTTCATTATCTGTTAAAGGTAAGTCTTTCCGGATTGCTTTTGTTTGGGAACTTTGAATTCTCATAAACCACTATTCCGTTTACCAGCGTATGCGTTATGCGAGATTTAAATATGGTTCCTTCAAATGGCGACCAACCACACTTGTAGAGCAAGTTTTCCTTTTTAACGGTCCAAGGTGAATTAAGATCAACCAAAACCAAATCTGCTTTGTAACCTTTTCGAATATATCCCCGTTCTTTAATTTGAAATAAAATCGCTGGGTTGTGTGCGGTTTTTTCTACGATTTTTTCCAATGAAATTTTTCCTTTGTGATACATTTCCAAAAGAGCAACCAATGCATGCTGTACTAACGGGCCGCCCGATGGGGCGTTTAGATATTTATTGTTTTTTTCCTCTATAGTGTGTGGTGCGTGGTCTGTAGCAATTACATCTATGCGGTCATCCAGTAATGCTTTAAGCAAACCATCTCTGTCCTTTTCAGTTTTTACGGCTGGGTTCCATTTTATTTTGGCACCTTTTGTTTTATAATCGGCATCCGTAAACCACAAATGGTGAATGCAGACCTCTGCCGTTATCTTTTTTTCGAMRWSSGSTWTYTYMTYGCTNNWWWKATNKCSTTTCTTTTTCGGTTGAGAGGTGAAAAACATGAAGTCGAGCCCCTGTTTTCTCGGCCAGTTTTATGGCTTTTGAAGAAGAAATATAGCAAGCCTCTTCGCTACGTATTTTCGGGTGAAGTTCTATAGGAATATCTTCTCCGTATTCGGCTTTATATTTTTCTAAATTCTTTTTAATTGTACCCTCGTCTTCACAATGTGCCGAAATAAGTAACTTAGTTTTGCTGAAGATTTCTTCCAAGGTTTTAGGGTCATCAACTAGCATATTTCCTGTGGACGAACCTAAAAATAATTTAAGGCCCGCAACTTTTTTTGGATCAACTTTTAGAATTTCATCCAAGTTATCATTGGTACCGCCAAACATAAAGGAATAATTGGCCCAAGAGGTTTTGGAAGCGATATCAAATTTTTCTTCCAGCAAATCAATGGTTGTAGCCTGCGGAACTGTGTTMGGCATTTCAATAAAAGAGGTAATTCCGCCTGCAACAGCAGCCTTTGATTCGGTTTCAATGGTTGCTTTGTGCGTTAATCCCGGCTCACGAAAGTGTACTTGGTCGTCTATCATGCCAGGAAGCAAGTAGCTTCCGTCTGCATCAATAACTTTTGTATCGGAAGATTTTGCACTAATGGTTTCGGAAATTTCCGCAATACGCCCATCCTGAACAAGCACGTCGCCTTTTACGATTTTTCCTTCGTTTACAATATTTGCGTTTTTAATTAAAACTGCTTTCATTAAATTTCTTTCTGTTAAATACACTTTTAAATTTCATTGCGAGCACTCCAAAAATAGCTTCAGAGATAATTCCCGAACTCATTTTTGACTCGCCTTTTGTACGATCTGTAAATATTACGGGCACTTCCTTAATTTTAAATTTGCTGAGATACGCCTTAAATTTCATTTCAATCTGAAAAGCATAACCCACAAAACGAATGTTGTCTAGGTTTATTTTTTCCAACACACCACGTCGGTAACAAATAAATCCGGCCGTGGTGTCATAAATATCAATCCCCATCACAAACTGCACATATTTTGAGGCCAACCACGACATTAAAACTCTGCTCATGGGCCAATTTACCACATTAACGCCCTTCACATAACGTGAACCTATTGCCACATCACTACCTCCTTTGTGGCAGGCGTTGAAAAGCCTAATAAGATCGTTAGGGTTATGTGAAAAATCGGCGTCCATTTCAAAAATATAATTATAGCCATGTTGCAATGCCCACTTAAAACCTGCTATGTAGGCCGTTCCCAGACCGTTTTTTTCAGCTCTTTTAAGCAAAAAAAGTCTTTCGGGATAGGTTTTGAAGTTTGCTTCAACAACTGTTGCTGTGCCGTCGGGTGAATTGTCATCAACAACCAAAACGTGAAACTCACGCTGTAATGAAAAAACAGTACGCAGCAGTCGTTCTATATTTTCAATTTCATTGTAGGTTGGCACCACCACTACCGCCTTGGACATACTGCTATTTTAGCGCAAATGTACCTTTTTTTGAATAAATAAATGTGAAGTAAATTCTAATTAGCCACTAAAAAAGGGAAAATATTTTACACTACCTTTACCAAAAAATTGAAGGTGGATTTTAGCGAAAGACTTATAGACTCAACCGATTGGGCGACCTATATGCTGCTGTTATGTTTTGTCCTTTTATC
This sequence comes from Aequorivita sp., assembly GCA_002733915.1. Lineage (GTDB taxonomy): Bacteria > Bacteroidota > Bacteroidia > Flavobacteriales > Flavobacteriaceae > Aequorivita. The sequence goes on along the minus strand of NVXN01000008.1, from coordinate 101,838 downwards.
ATTGGCAAAGTATTTCTATCCAAAAAGATTCCATGAATTTTCACTGCTACCTTTGACCAACCAGTATTTTTTTGTGCACGGTAAAAATGACGAGTTGAACCATCCCTTCAACATGATGTTATTTGTGGTACAAATAGTTTGTGTTTCTATCTTTGTTTATCTGCTTTTCGAGGTTTTAAACCCTACTGAGATTCAGCAAAATAAATGGCTTTTCCTTCAAATTTGTACAGCGTACAGTGTTTTCATTTTAGTAAAGTTTTCCATGGAAAAAATTGTCGCAAATGTTTTTTCCATAGATGCCGTAATCAATAATTATCTCTATCAAAAGTTAAGCTATCGAAACTTTTTGGGCATTTTGTTTTTTGCCGGCAACCTATTCTTTCTTTATGTATACCCTCCCACAACTTCAGCATTGTTTATTTTTGGGGGAAGTTTATTAATGCTTAATGCTATTGCGCTGCTTTACAGCTACAAGAAAAATGGAAAATTGATATTAAGCAATTTCTTCTATTTTATTTTGTATCTTTGCGCACTTGAAATTTCACCATATATTATCCTTTACAAAACCTTTGTTTAAGGCGTAATATTTAAAAAAATCAGGACTATCTATGAAAGTGAAAACTATTTTGGTTTCCCAGCCCGAGCCTAAAATTGAGAATTCTCCCTATTTTGATTTAATAGAAAAACAAAAGGTAAAAATAGATTTTCGGCCTTTCATACACGTTGAAGGTGTATCAGGCAAAGATGTACGGGCCCAAAAAGTTGACCTTACTAATTATACAGCAATTATTCTTACCAGCAGAAATTCGGTAGACCATTACTTCAGAATTGCCGAGGAACTACGTTTTAAGGTGCCGGATACCATGAAATATTTTTGTTTAAGTGAGGCTGTAGCCTACTACCTTCAAAAATATGTTGTCTACAGAAAGCGAAAAATTTATGTGGGGAAAAGAACTTTTTCTGAACTTGCCCCGCTCATCAAGAAATATAAAAACGAAAAATTCCTGCTTCCCACTTCAGATAAGTTGAAGCCCGAAGTCCCACAGGTTTTAAATGAGTTGAAAGTAGATTGGAAAGAAGCTACTTTTTACAAAACCGTAATTAGTGATCTTTCAGATTTGCGCGATGTATATTATGATATTTTGGTATTTTTCAGCCCCAGTGGAATACAGTCGCTGTTGGAAAATTTTCCAGATTTCAAACAAAACGAAACGCGTATTGCGGTATTCGGAAATACCACCGTAAAAGCCGCCACCGAGGTAGGCTTACGCGTGGACATTCAGGCCCCAACCCCCGAAACCCCTTCAATGACGATGGCTTTGGAAAAGTATATTAAAGAAGTAAACAACAAAAAATAAGCTAGATATAATTGCAATAAAAAAAGGCTTGCCGCAGTGGCAAGCCTTTTTTGTGATATATTTTTAGATTCTATGCCGAAGCAGGGGCGCCGGAAAGAATTTCTTCATTAGCATAAGCTTCAAACTTGGTGAAATTTTCTTTAAATGAATTCGCCAATTCCTTTGCTTGAATGTCATAAGCCTTTTTGTTTTTCCACGTTTCCTTTGGATTTAAAATTTCTGAAGGAACATTCGGGCACGATTTCGGCATCATCAGATTGAAAATTGGATGCTTTTCAAATTCAACATCCTTTAGTTTTCCTTCCAAAGCAGCAGCAATCATGGCTCTTGTGTATTTCAATTTCATTCTGCTACCTACTCCATAAGGACCGCCGGTCCAACCAGTATTGACCAGCCAAACGTTCACTCCAGAATCTTTCATTTTCTTGCTCAACATTTCGGCATATTCTGTGGGGTGAAGAGGCATAAATGGCGCACCAAAACACGCAGAAAAATTTGGCGTTGGCTCGTTAACACCTTCCTCAGTTCCCGCGACTTTTGCCGTATAGCCACTAATGAAATGGTAAGCGGCCTGTCCTGGAGTCAATTTTGAAATAGGAGGCAAAACACCAAATGCATCTGCCGTTAAAAAGAAAATATTTCTTGGGTTGTGACCAATGGATGGCACTTCAATATTGTTAATGTGATAAATAGGATAACTTACCCGTGTATTTTGTGTGATAGAAGTATCGGAAAAATCCACTTCGCCATTTTCGTCAATTACCACATTTTCTAAGATTGCCCCAGGCTTAATGGCGTGATAAATATCTGGCTCGTTTTCTTCGGATAGATTTATGACCTTTGCGTAGCAACCACCTTCAAAATTGAAGATTTTGTTATCCTCAGTCCATCCATGCTCGTCATCACCAATCAATTTGCGATCTGGATCTGCAGAAAGGGTTGTTTTACCGGTTCCGGAAAGACCAAAGAAAATTGCAGTCTCGCCATCTTCGCCAACGTTGGCAGAGCAGTGCATTGGCATTGTATTTTTATCTACCGGAAGAATGAAGTTAAGGGCAGAGAAAATACCTTTTTTAATTTCGCCAGTATAACCAGTTCCGCCAATTAAAGCAATTTTTCTGGTGAAGTTCAGAATCGCAAAATTATGTTGCCTCGTTCCGTCAACTTCTGGGTCAGCTTTAAAACCTGGTGCATTCACAATAATCCACTCTGGATCAAAGGATGCCAATTCCTCTTCCGTAGGGCGCAGAAACATATTGTGGGCAAACATATTGGACCAGGGCGTTTCGTTAATTACGCGGATGTTCAATTTGTATTTTTCATCGGCGCAGGCATAACTGTCGCGCACGTAAATTTCCTTGTCAGAAAGATAATTTACAACTTTATCATAAAGCCTGTCAAACATATCTGGAGGAAATGGAATATTTATATTTCCCCACCACACTTTTTCGCGTGTTACATCATCTTTTACGATAAACCTGTCTTTCGGGGATCTTCCTGTAAATTCTCCAGTGTTTATAGCCAAGGCGCCGCTAGCAGCTTCTTTTCCTTGACCTTTTTGCAATGTTTCGTTGTGAAGTTCTTCAGAAGAAAGTTGATATTTAACTTTTGCGTTTTTGATTCCGTATTTCTCAACTGAAATCGTTTTTGTAGCTTGGTTTTTATCGACCATACCTTTTTTAAATTTTGTAGATTACAAAAGTAGCAAATCTAAAAGAGATTGAAGAAAATATGAAACAGATTTATTGCTTCTTTAACGTAAGCATTTTAAATGCAAACCAAAACCAGCCAATTATAAATAATAATCCGCCGATTGGGGTAATAAATCCAATTTTTGCAGAATTAAAGGGCAAAACCTCATTCAACGCAAGCAAATAGATTGATCCTGAAAAAAAGAGAATTCCAAAAATAAAAAACCAAAATACGGTCTTTTTCATTTTTTCTGGAATGGATGGGGCCAATCCCAATATTAGCAGGGCAAGACAATGATACATTTGATACCGGATGCCAGTCTCAAAAGTATTCAATGCCGCAATATCCACCATATTCTTTAAACCGTGTGCCCCAAAGGCTCCCATTGCAATTGTAACCGCTGTAAGAAATGAAGCCGTTATCACTATATTTTTATCAAAAACCGTCATTTTTAAAAAGTAGAATTAGTAATTTCGTTCTTTACAAAATCTATCCTCAAAGTTAACAAAAAACTCCCCCAATGAGAAACATATTAATAATAGGTGCAGGGAGATCTGCCACAAGTTTAATCCGCTATTTGCTAGACAAAAGCGATGAAGAAGAACTCTTTATAACCATAGGGGATATATCCATTCAATCTGCACAAAAATTCACTTCTAACCACCCCAACGCCCGTGGAATTATGCTTGACGTATTTAATGACGTTCAGCGAAAAGAAGCCGTTGAGAGCAGCGATTTGGTAATTTCCATGCTGCCCGCACGCTACCATATTGAAGTGGCGCGTGACTGTATTGAATTTGGAAAACATATGGTTACGGCCTCATACGTAAGCAATGAAATGCAGGCCCTGAACCACAAAGCCGAATCAAAAGGTTTGGTTTTTATGAATGAAATTGGTCTCGATCCTGGTATTGACCATATGAGTGCCATGCAAGTGATTGACAGAATTCGCGTTAAGGGCGGAAAAATGCTTCTTTTTGAATCATTTTGTGGCGGATTGATTGCTCCAGAAAGCGACGACAACCTTTGGAATTACAAATTCACATGGAATCCACGCAATGTAATTTTGGCAGGGCAAGGAGGTGCTGCGGAATTTATACAGGAAGGAAAATATAAATATATTCCCTATCACAGATTGTTCCGAAGAACAGAATTCATCAACATTGAAGAGTATGGCAAGTTTGAAGTTTATGCTAACCGAAATTCCTTGAAATACCAATCGGTTTACGGCATGGAAAATATTCTTACTTTATACCGCGGAACCATCCGTCGTGTAGGGTTCAGCCGGGCATGGAATATGTTTGTACAATTGGGGATGACTGATGACAGCTATACCATTCCAGATTCTGAGAATATGAGCTATCGTGATTTCGTAAATCTTTTTCTTCCCTACTCACCTTCAGATTCGGTTGAATTAAAACTTCGCCATGCACTTAAAATAGAACAAGATGATTTAATGTGGGAAAAACTGGAAGAGCTTGATCTTTTCACCAAGGAAAAAAAGCTAGGTATTAAAGACGCCACGCCAGCCATGGGACTTCAAAGAATATTGGAAGACAAATGGACTTTGGCGCCACACGATAAAGATATGATTGTGATGTACCACAAATTTGGATATGAACTTGCCGGAAAAAANTACCAGATTGACAGTCACATGACCCTGATAGGAGAAGACCAAACCCATACAGCAATGGCAAAAACCGTTGGACTTCCCGTAGCAATTGCTGCCCTTAAAATTTTAAATGAAGAAATAACCACACCCGGCGTTCAACTTCCAATTGCGAAAGAAGTTTATGAACCAATCTTAAAGGAACTGGAAGAAAATGGAATCATTTTTCACGAAAAAGAAGTGAAATATTTGGGCTATAATCCTGATAATGTGCAGTAATTGTAAAGTAATATTCAATAGAAAACCCGCAGTATTTGCGGGTTTTCTATTTTATTAAATTATATTTCGTTTATCTTCTTCCCAAGAAAATTGAGATGAAATATAGCAAGGTTGCCAAAGAACCAAGTGCTGCAACCACGTAAGTTCTAGCCGCCCATTTTAATGCATCCTTTGCGCCAGCGTGTTCCTGTGGCGTAACCATATTATTGGTTTCCAACCAAACAAGGGCTCTTTTACTTGCATCAAATTCAACCGGAAGGGTGATGAAAGCAAAAGCTGTTGTTACGGCAAAAAGCAAAATTCCTACTCCGAAAATCCAAGTTCCAAAAGTGGAACCAGTTGTGAAAAGAATAATACCGGCCATAATCACAAAATTGGAAAGTTTGCTTGAAACACTTACAGCAGGAACGATGGTAGAACGTAATTTTAACCAGCTATATGCCGTGGCGTGTTGCACAGCGTGACCACACTCGTGGGCCGCAACCGCTGCTGCTGCTGCATTTCGCTGCATATATACGGGTTCACTTAAATTCACCGTTTTTTTTGAGGGGTCATAATGGTCCGTCAATTGACCTGGAACCGAAATAACTTCAACATCGGTGATTCCGTTGTCGGCAAGCATTTTTTCGGCAATTTCCTTTCCGCTCATTCCATTTTGAAGGTGAATTTTGCTGTATTCCTTAAATTTGCTTTTCAATTTGTGGCTAACGTACCAACTCACCAAAAAGATAATTCCTGCAATTATATAGTATCCAAACATTTTTTTAGTTTTTAAATTCTTACTTCAAATTTAATCAAAAAGCGTGCAAATTTTTAACCCACGATATTTACGATTTTTCCGGGCACAATAATTACCTTTTTGGGTGTACGGCCCTCTAAATACTGGGCTGTCTTCTCGTGTGTCATTACGGCAGATTCTATTTCTTCTTTGGAAATGTCCAACGGAAGTTCAAGCGTAAAACGCATTTTTCCGTTAAAGGAAATAGGGTATTCCTTAGTGCTTTCCACCAAATATTTCTCTTTAAATTTTGGAAAATCTACCACGCTAATACCTTTATAATCTTTTGGCAAATCTTCAATTTTATAATTCCCACCAAACCTTAATTTTGCCCATAAATCTTCCGCAATGTGTGGCGCATAAGGCGAAATAAGAATTGCCAACGGTTCCAAAACTTCACGCGAATTGCATTTTTGTGCCGAAAGTTCATTCACCGCAATCATAAAAGAGGAAACCGAAGTATTGAAACTGAAATGCTCAATATCTTCCTGAACTTTTTTGATGGTTTTGTGCAATGTCTTAAGGTTTTCTTTGGAAGCCGAATCTTCGGAAACATAAAATTCATTTGCCTCTTGCGATTGGGAAACATCCCCCTTGCCCCCTTCAAAGGGGGTATGGTAGAGCTTCCAAAGTTTTTTTAGGAAACCGTGTACGCCCGTAATACCGGCGGTATTCCACGGTTTTGCCTGTTCCAATGGGCCGAGAAACATTTCGTACATTCGTAAGGTATCGGCGCCGTATTGGTTGCAAATATCATCGGGGTTTACCACGTTGTATTTGCTTTTTGACATTTTTTCTACTTCGCGGGAAACTTTAAATATTCCGTTTTCTTCAGTTATAAATTCTGCGTCTTTAAACTCGGGACGCCAATTTTTAAAGGCTTCAATCTCTAATTCATTTGAATTATTAACCATAGTAACATCAGCGTGAATGCCATCGGCAGAAAAAGAAACACTATATTTATCTGTGTCAAAAAACTCTTTTTCATTTTCTGGAATAAGATGGTAATAAGCTTGAATTCTATCATTCTCCCAATCTTTCATCGTAATATCAGAAAAATCTTTTTCTTTTTTTATTCTTTTGTATTCATTATAATCCACGTATATATTTGAAAGCAAAATATTGTTAGCTTTTAACTCAACATTTTTTATAAATAGTCTTTTTAATTCTTTCGCCCATTCGTCCCCCATTTGAGCAAACTTTTTTACATCTGGAATTTCTGAAATTGTAATTTTAGAATTCATCCGATAAACAAACGCACTCTCCCCCAAAATCATCCCTTGGTTTATCAGTTTTTTAAAAGGTTCGTCCACGGGTACCAAACCGCGGTCGTGCATAAACTTCACCCAAAAACGGCTGTACAACAAATGGCCGGTGGCGTGCTCGCTGCCACCGATGTAGAGATCCACGTTTTTCCAATAGTCCAAAGCTTCCTTTGAGGCAAAAACCTCGTCGCGCTTTTCACTCTCCATATATCGGAAAAAGTACCAACTGCTTCCCGCCCAACCCGGCATGGTGTTCAATTCCAAAGGAAAAACGGTTTTGTGGTCAATCAAATCGTTGCTTACAACTTCATTGGTTTCGGTATTCCAAGCCCAAATATCGGCGCGGCCCAACGGCGGTTCGCCTTCTTCGGTGGGTAAATATTTTTCAACTTCGGGAAGGCGCAACGGCAAACATTCCGTGGGGATTGTTTGTGGCATTCCATCTTTGTAATAAATCGGGAACGGCTCGCCCCAATAGCGCTGGCGACTAAAAACAGCATCGCGCAAACGGTAGTTTATCTTGCCCTTACCAATACCTTTTTTTTCCAAGGCAGTGATTATTTTATCTGTAGCTTCGGCATAGTTTAAGCCGTTGAGAAAATCGCTGTTGGTGATGATTGTATTTTCTTTATCGGAATACGCTTCCTCTGAAATATCGGCATCCTTGAAAATATTCGGAATGGGTAAATTGAAGTGTTTTGCAAAATCATAATCGCGCTGATCGCCGCAGGGAACGCTCATTACAGCGCCTGTTCCGTAACCCGCCAAAACGTAATCCCCAATCCAAATTGGGATTTGTTTTCCGGTGAAAGGATGTTCCGCATACGCGCCCGTGAAAACACCTGTAATGGTTTTAACATCGGCCATGCGCTCGCGCTCACTTCGTTTTGCCGTTGCTTCAACATACTTTTCAACTGCTTCTTTCTGTTCGGGAGTGGTGATTTTTGAAACCAAATCGTGCTCCGGTGCCAAAACCATAAAACTTACCCCGAAGATGGTATCGGGACGGGTTGTGAAAACAGGGATTTTGAATTCTGAATTCTGAATTTTGAATTCGACAGTTGCCCCTTTGCTTCGTCCAATCCAGTTGGTCTGTGAGTCCTTCAAAGGTTGCGGCCAGTCTATTTTATCAAGTCCGTCCAATAAACGCTGGGCATATGCGGTGATTCGCATACTCCACTGTTTCATTTTTTTGCGGACTACGGGATAGCCGCCTCGTTCAGAAACGCCGTTTACAATTTCGTCGTTCGCCAAAACGGTACCGAGTTGCGGGCACCAGTTTACTTCGGTTTCGGCCAAATAAGTCAATCTATATTTTAAAAGGATTTCCTGTTTTTTGGTTTCCGGAAAATCAAGCCATTCCGAAGCCGTGAAATGTGCAATTCCTTCATCGCAGATTGCATTTATGTGAATATTTCCTTCGGAAGAAAAAATAGCGCGAAGTTCTTCAATGGAACGGGCTTTATCTTGGTCTTTATCGTACCAACTTTCAAAAAGTTGGATGAAAATCCACTGCGTCCATTTATAATATTCAGGATTTGAAGTACGCACTTCGCGGCTCCAATCGAATGAAAAACCTATTTTATCCAATTGTTCACGGTAACGCGCGATGTTTTCTTCTGTAGTTTTTGCGGGATGTTGCCCCGTTTGGATGGCATATTGTTCCGCCGGAAGTCCGAAAGAATCGTAGCCTTGCGGATGCAACACATTAAACCCTTGATGTCGCTTGTAACGCGCATAAATATCACTGGCTATGTAACCGAGCGGATGCCCCACGTGCAAGCCTGCACCGGACGGATATGGAAACATATCCAAAACATAATATTTTGGTTTATCGCTATGGTTATCGGCTTTAAAAGTTTGGTTATCGKCCCARWATTTTTGCCACTTATCTTCTATTTTGTTGAAGTGATATTTGCTCATCTTCTTTATTTCTTTTGAAAATTATTTCCAATGGTGGAAAGAGCCGCAAATTTAAGGTTTATTGGAAGAAGTAAAACCCTATATTTTAAAAATTTGGATGCAAAAGGTTTCCGGAATAAAGCACCCAAATCATGGAAAGAATCGCGGAAATGTTGATGGCGATACCGAAGAGTTTCATTTGTTTCAAATTGTAGGGCTTATCTTTAAAAAAGATGRAAATATCCAAGATTAGCCAAACGGAGAACGCTGCCAAAAAGCCCGAAAGCACCCAATCATTAAACCAAAACTTTAGAATATACGCTTCAAATAAAAGCAGAAAAAGCATTAAAAACTTCGCCTTTTTTCTGCCAATTAAAACTGCGGTTGTTTTCTTTCCAGCCAATTTATCAGGTTCAACATCCATGATTTCGCCAGCAATATGTGCTTGGAATGCAAAAAGTGAAAGATAGAGCAGAGTTTGCCACGGAAGCATTTCCAAATCATTTAAAAGTATGCTGAATAGTGCTGTGAAAACATAACCAATTTGAATTAAAATCTCGAACGGTGGGCGTTCTTTCAAACGAAAAGGTTTGTAGTTGTATATGATGTTGATAACAATCATAAACAACAGCAAAATGAAGAGTTCGCCCCCTCCGATGTATGAAAAATATGCCAAAAAAGGAACCATCACGAAACAGATTTGCCACGGTACGTTTTTTAATTCTTCTTTACTCAATTTAGCGCCGAAAAGGTAGTTCCCCTTTCTTGGGTTTAAGGAATCTGCTTTTCCATCGGTAAAGTCATTCAATCCATAAACCAGAAAATTTAAGGGAAAAGTTACAAAGAAGAGTCCAACCCAAAAAAGTGGTTTTTCCCAAAAATTTGAAGCTAGGTTAAAAGGAACCATATAAATCCAAATGGTTGGAAACCAAAGTCCGGGGCGGGAAATTTTTAGGGATTTTAGTAGGGYGTTTTTGATAATAATTTAATTTAAGGCACCCCAAATTTAATCTTATTATAACAAATTGGAAACTTTCGGCGTTGTTTAACACAAGATGCAAAATTACTTGTATTTTTACGGCAAAATTCAGTAAACCCTATGAGTTCTTCTTTTGAAAAATATCAAAAACGCAGATTGATTTCCTCCTATTTTTCAGTAGTTATCAGTATTTCACTAGTGCTTTTCCTTTTGGGATTGTTGGGATTATTGGTTTTGAATTCAAAAAAAGTAGCCGATTACTTCAAGGAACAAATTGCAATAACCGTATTTTTAAAGGATACGGCGAAGGAAGTTGAAATCACACAACTGAAGCAAAGTCTTGCCTTGGCCGAATACACAAAGTCTGCAACTTTCGTTTCAAAAGAAGATGCCGCCAAGGAACACCAAGAGACATTGGGCGAAAATTTCATTGAATATTTGGGCGACAACCCGTTGCAAAACAGTATTGATGTTTACATTTTGGCAGATTATGTGACCCCACAAAAAATGGAAGAGATAACCAACGAGCTTAAAAGCAAAGGTTTTGTGGACGATGTAATTTATGACAAACCTTTGATAGCACAACTCACCGAAAACGTAAAGCGCATCAGTTTTTGGGTTTTAGTTATCAGCGGAATTTTTACGTTTATCGCCGTATTGCTTATAAATAGCAGCATTCGATTGAGTATTTATGCAAAGCGATTTACTATTAAAACAATGCAAATGGTGGGTGCCACTAAAAAGTTCATCCGAAAGCCTTTTGTTTGGAAAAGCGTCCGATTAGGAATTGTTGGAGCTATTGTGGCAATGATAGGGATGGGTATAGTGCTTTATTACCTCAACCAAAGTTTCCCGCAATTACAATTATTAGGCGATCCGGTGCTATTAGGCATACTTTTTATATTTATATTTTTAATGGGTGTTTTAATAACTTGGGTAAGCACATTCATAGCTACGCAGCGCTTCTTAAATTTGCGCACAGACGATTTGTATTATTAATAATTTATGTCAGCAGCCTAAAAACCTGTAACTTTGAATTTGAAACCTTTCGATTATGGGAGAGAAAAAAAGAAAAGAAGATTTTAAACCTGAGTTTGTTTTTGAAAAGAAAAACTACAAATTCATGCTTATTGGAGCGGCGTTTATTGCCTTAGGTTTTATATTGATGACTGGCGGCGGAAGCGACGACCCAAACGTTTTCAATCCTGAAATTTACAATTGGAGAAGAATCCGATTGGCTCCAGCAATGGTGCTTTTAGGGTTTGCGATTGAAGTTTACGCTATATTATTGAAACCAGATAGCAAAGAAGAAAATTAGTGGATACTTTACAGGCCATCGTTCTTGCAATTATTGAAGGCATAACGGAGTTTTTACCCGTTTCATCTACCGGGCATATGATTATCGCTTCCTCCTTTTTCGGGATCGCTCAGGAAGATTTCACCAAACTTTTTACTATTGTAATCCAATTGGGAACCATATTTTCAGTGGTCGTGCTTTATTTTAAGCGCTTCTTTCAAAGCGTTGATTTTTATTTGAAACTCTTAGTGGCGTTTCTACCGGCTGTTTTTTTGGGATTACTTTTAAGTGATTATATTGATAGCCTTTTGGAAAACCCAATTACCGTTGCCATTTCATTGATTATTGGTGGTTTTATTCTTTTGAAAGTGGACGACTGGTTCGGTGATGGGGAACAAACCGAAATATCTTATTTAACGGCTTTAAAAATTGGATTTTTTCAATGTATTGCAATGATTCCCGGTGTTTCCCGAAGTGGCGCAAGCATAGTTGGCGGGATGAGCCAAAAACTTTCGCGAAAGGTCGCCGCGGAATTTTCGTTCTTTCTGGCGGTACCCACGATGCTAGGTGCTACCGTAAAAAAGAGCTATGATTATTATGAAGCAGGTTTTCAACTTTCTTCAGACCAAGTAAATCTATTGATAATTGGAAATGTTGTTGGCTTTATTGTTGCCTTGATTGCCATAAAATCATTCATTACGTATTTGAGCAAACACGGATTTAAAATCTTCGGCTACTACAGGATTTTTGCGGGAATCGCTGTTTTGTTGATTCACTTTTTTATTCAAGAACTTACGGTAATATAATGAATGGAGAAGATTACAAAGAAGGCCAAGTAGTTTTGATAGACAAGCCACTGGAATGGACCTCGTTCCAAGCGGTAAATAAAGTGCGCTGGTTGATCCGAAAATCCTTCGGAATTAAAAAAATAAAAGTGGGCCACGCGGGAACGCTCGATCCTTTGGCTACGGGGCTTTTAATTATTTGCACGGGGAAATTCACAAAAAAAATAGACACTTTTCAAGCGCAGGAAAAGGAATATACCGGCACTTTCACTTTGGGCGCAACCACGCCCAGTTATGATTTGGAAACTGAAATTGACCAAACTTTTGATATTTCAGAAATCACTTCAGAAAAAATAAAGGAAATCACAAAACAGTTTTTAGGCGAAATACAGCAACAACCGCCCGTTTTTTCCGCATTAAAAAAGGAAGGAAAACGCTTGTATGAATTTGCCCGAAGTGGCGAAGAAGTGGATATTCCATTTAGAACTGTCACTATTTCAGAATTTGAAATAACCAAGGTTGAGCTTCCAAATGTAGATTTTAGAGTGGTTTGTAGTAAAGGCACCTACATTCGCTCTTTGGCGAATGATTTTGGCAAGGCCTTAAACAACGGCGCACATCTTTCAGCTTTAAGAAGAACCAAAATTGGTGAATATTCTGTTGAAAATGCTATTGATATTGAAGCTTTTGAAGCATCGCTTCCACGTTAAAATATCTTTAATACACTCTTAATTTTCAGCAGTTTTGTGGAATTTTGCACAAAATTTCGGTACTTGCAATAATGAATTTCAATTATTCATACAAAGCGTTCCTCATAACTTTGCTGCTTACGGGCAGTTTGGTGCTATTTCTATTCAGTGTAAAACTTTCAAAAGAACAGGAAGAAACAATTGAAGAAACTTATGATGTAGTTATGGCACCCGAAGAATTATTGCCCGAAGAACTTGCAATTGCAGAACTCACGCCCGAAATAGTAAAAATTGAAACCAACCGAGCCTACAATGAAGCCGAAAAGTTTATTACTTCCGTTGAAAATGAAGAGGAGGAAATAACCGAAAACACCGAGGGCAAACTTCAGGAAATGAACGATGCTATGGAGAATTCCAAAAGCGAAAGCGGCATCGGAGCTTCAATTATGCCAAAGGCTGAAAAAGAAAAAAAGAAAAAATTTTCCAATAGCGAAAGCGGGAATGAGAGAGAAGCTGTAGTTAAAAGTGGCAATAGGAATACCACCATAAGTTATCAATTGGTAAACCGAAAAGATATTGACCTGCCTAATCCGGTTTATACGTGTTACGGTTCCGGAAAGGTGGTGATAAATGTGGAGGTGAACAATCTGGGAAAGGTTGTTAGAAATTCATATAACAAAACCGCTTCCACAACCGCAAACGAATGCTTGATTGATGCTGCGCTGGAATATTCCGAGCAAGCGCGTTTCAATACTGATGCCTCAAAAGCAAGGCAGTTAGGGACCATTACCTTTAACTTTCCTGGTCAACAATAATCATTCTTCAGTAATATTTAAAATATGGATTCAGAAAAAATACGTTGCGGGTGGTGCGGAACCGATCCGCTCTATGTAAAATACCACGATGAGGAATGGGGGGTGCCGGTAAAAGATGATAAAACCATGTTTGAATTTCTGCTTTTGGAAACTTTTCAGGCAGGATTGAGCTGGATTACAATACTTCGGAAACGTGAAAATTTCAAAAAGGCTTTTGACAATTTCGATTATAAAAAAATTGCCAATTACGACCAAGCAAAAATTGATATACTTCTTCAGGATGAAGGCATCATTCGCAATAAATTGAAAGTAAATTCCGCTGTTACAAACGCAAAAGCGTTTATGGAAATCCAAAAAGAGTTTGGAAGTTTTACTGAATATATTTGGAGATTTGTAAACCACAAGCCTATTAAAAACTTTTGGGAAACACATAAAGATGCGCCGGCCACAAGCGCCGAAAGTGATGCCTTGAGTAAAGATTTAAAAAAGCGAGGCTTTAAATTTGTGGGTAGCACGGTTGTATATGCACATATGCAAGCCACTGGAATGGTAAACGACCATATTGAGGATTGCTTTCGCTTTCACGAGGTGTGATGATTTCAGAATATATCTTTTTCGGATTTTTTTGAATTGGCCGCAGCAATTGCCTTTAAGGCTTGATTGTATAGGTGGGCAAGTTCTGGATCTGTATTTTTTTCTTCAGAAAATAATTTTTGAAACCAAGAAACAGCTTTATCATATTCACTTTTAAAATAATAAGCTGTGGCCAACTTTTTATAAATAAAGGGGGTGCCGTAACCTTCTTCCACAACTTGTTCGTAAACACGCACAACATCAATGTCTTTATTGACATCGGTTTTGTGTGATTTAGATTGTGAAAAAGAAATGGTTGAAATGCCGGCAAATAAAAATAAGGCAAGCAGGCTATGTTTTGTAATCATTGGGGGTATTAAGTTTATTGCAAACAGCTTATAGGGGGATTCAACTGTTCGCAGGTTTGTTATTCAAAAAACTTATAAACTTTTAATATATTGCCACGACAGAATATTTTAACAAAATATCTGTCACCCTTTTTTAAATTTTTACAACTGCTTTTGAATTTTTACAACTGCTTTTGAATTTTCCGATGATTTTACAGCTTTAAGCGTTTGTTTATAACGTTGTAAAATTTCAGGATCTTTGGTTTTTTCAGCTTCAAAAAGCTTTTCAAACCACAATAGCGCTTTGTTGTATTCACTCTTGAAATAATAGGCATTAGCCAATTTCTTATAAATAAAAGGCGTGCCGTAGCCTTCCGCCACGACCTGTTCGTATACGCGTACTATATCAATATCTTTATTGACATCGGTTTTTGTGCTAGATTGTGAGAAGGAAACGGTGCAAATTCCTGCAAATAAGAATGCAAGTAGGTTAGACTTGAATTTCATTTGGGGCTAAATTTTAAAAACAAACAACTGCAGTAATGTAGGTTTACAGCTGATTGTGTAGGTTAATTTTTTAAAAAAACAAAAAAACCACAACTTATTGTGGTCTTTTTTTGATAAAATTTCTTTTAAGACTAGGTGATTTACAGTTTAATAACCTTTTTATGGATTTTTCCGAAGTCGCCTTCAAAAGTTACCATTAGCGTTCCTTGCCAATTTTGGTTAAGGTTTAAGGTTATTTTTCCATTGCCGTTTTCAACCTTCGCTTCATATAGTATTTGCCCCATCAGATTGTGTATTTTCACTGTAACTGGGCCCCTTAATGCCTCCATATTAAAAGAAACATTTCCTGTAGTCGGGTTGGGGTAGGCTGCGGAAATATGGTTTTGAGCCCACTCATCAGCAGAAAGCTGTTCTACTTGTATGGTCCAATATCCTGCTGGTGCTACAATAGGACGGTTTAATTCCTTACCAGAAAACGCTTTTGCCCAAATGTAATATTCAATATTAACCGGTGCATTCGGAATAGTTAAATCGGCAGTCCAGTAGTCAGAATTGGAAGGAGCCATATCAATTTCGTTATAGGTAGTTGCACCTTCTTCCCTCCAAAACACTTTGGCTTCTTCCACAAATGAAATATGCTTTATAAAGGCATCAATGGTTACAGTACTGCCCGCATTTGCCTCATCAATTGGCTGGTGTACAATCCACAGGGGTTCGGCCACGCCAATGGTATGTGTAATACAATGGATTGCACCCAATGAGTTTATCAAATTTTCTCCTGGGTTATCTACGTCAATCCCCACCACATTATATCCTGGCAACATTTCCTGATATTTTGCCWGMNCCKRMRMAWYWMCMKYSRSWYKWTRTGTWKKNAWCYATAATAGTTTTATTCACAAAAACGGCATTGCTATAGGTATTGTATGGACCGCCGGTATTTGGAYAATTTCCAGCCGGACTCGGCGGTGCGTCTATCCATTCAATATCGTAAGGCGTTCCAAAGGGAGATTGAAAATTGTCTAAAACATACTGGATATTTGCCTCAATCTGTGGGCCATCGGCAACACCTTGAGGATATTTGCTTACGAGAATGGTTTCTTCATCTAATAATTTCATATGCATATCAATATGATGAATTTGATCGTATGGAAGCGTATTCATTTTCACAAAACGGTTGATACCCATATACTCCTGCATAATACCATCTATTTGAGCTTCGGTTTTTACACTTACGCCGTAAGGGTTTCCAGCAGCATTTTCGTTCAAAATAAGTTTAGAGGCAAAGGCATTTCCCAAGCCATCGCTCATATAATTTCCACCCGTGTTTACCAAATCGTTTGTCCCAGAATTGGTTGTGTAAAGTGGAATTCCCACTTGTGCGGCGTGCGCCGCTGGCATCACGTCATCGCTTGGACGTGGACGGTTATAAATCCAATCGGTCAGGGCAAGTTCGCCTACATCATCTGARTAAATTGTGTTTCCTGCATAATCGCGAATCCAGATACTGTTCCAAGGTACATTTAGAAATATAACATTGGTTAAATCAACTCCGTTCGTGTTTAAATAATTAGAAACCGAAGTTTGGTTTTGGGTGGTGATAATCACTTTACATTCCTGTACGCCAGCTTGCACAATTTGCCGAAGAATATTAGGGTACGATGGATTCCAGGTAACCAGCAGATATTCCACCTCTTCCCATTCTGCCGCAGCACGAACTGGCCCGGAAGGGGGTGGCGTAAAACGGGGGCTCGTAAATTGAAATTCCGAAACAAGACCTTTTTCGGTTTCGGTGAGATTGTGTGGAAGATTAGGTCTTTCCTGTGAAATGCCGAATGCAGTCTGCAATGCCATCAACAATACCAATAGGTATTTTGTGTAGTTATTTTTCATAATAAAAAATGAATTGTAAAAACGAAGATAGAGTTTTAAATTGTTTTGATAAATTTTTACGATAAAGAGTTGTTAGTATAAAACTTTAAATTTTAAAAATATTCAAAAAATCATCTCTTCCAATCTCTTCCGCGCCCAGACTTTCCAAGTGTTCATTATAAATCTGGCAATCAATAAACTTGTAGTTTTTAGCTCTTACATATTCCAAAAGATGGTAAAATGCCACTTTTGAGGCATCGCTCACCAAACTAAACATACTCTCGCCGCAAAACACTTTATTCTGCGGAAGATCAATGCCGTAAAGTCCGCCTACCAATTTACTATCCTCCCAAACTTCAATAGAAACAGCATGTCCCGCTTTATGCAGAGCGGTATATGCTTCCTGCATTTCTCGCGTAATCCAAGTTCCGGCCTGTCCTTTCCGAGGAACTGTGGAGCAATTTTTTATGACTTTTTCAAAATTTTGATTGAAAGTAATTTTAAATTTTTCACTTTTTAAAGTCTTCCGAAGACTTTTGGAAACCCTGAATTTTTCGGGAAACAAAACCATTCTGGGGTCTGGGCTCCACCAAAGAATGGGTTGATCATCTTCATACCACGGAAAAATTCCTGAATTGTAAGCTAGCAATAAGCGCTGTACCGAAAGATCGCCGCCTATGGCGAGTAAACCATCGGCGGTTGCTTCTTTCGGATTGGGAAACCACAATTTCTCGGTTAGATAATGCATCATTCAAATTTGCTAAAATTTCGCATAAAAAAACCTCGAAAAAACTATGAATTTCTTCGAGGCGATTTTTAATTATACAATGAATTCCACCGTTATTTAAAACGGAAGATCGTCGTGTTCTTCTTCGTTAAAGTCGTTTGCAGGCTCAAAGGCCTCTGCGGGTGGCATTGACGGCATATCGCCACTGCCTGTGTTCTGCGAAACATTTTCAATACGCCAACCTTGTATGCTGTTAAAATATTTGGTCTCGCCTTGGGGATTTACCCATTCGCGACCGCGGACGTTGATGCTCACTTTTACGTCCTGCCCTACTTTATAACTATTTAGCAAATCTGTTTTGTCTTGAACAAATTCTATCATTATATGCTGCGGATATTGCTCTTCGGTAGTAATTACCATCTCACGCTTCCGAAACCCATTGTTGCCGTAGGTTTTAGTTTCATCTATCATTTTAATTTTTCCTTGTAGTTCCATTTTCTTACTTAAATATTTATTATTCTATTTTCTGATTAAAAGTATTTTCCAGGCTTCGTCAATTTTTCCTTCGCAAAGAAGGTCTTGGGCTTTTTTATGTATTTCTAAAACATTGCCCTCAGCCCGCAGCCATTTCAATTCTTCGGAAGCATTTATAAAGGTATTAATTTCTTCTGGATTTGGGAAATTTTCTACGTTGCCCAGCATCCCCAAATCATTTCCTGTCAACACTTTACTCTTTCTAATTTCCTCGGGAAGCATATCTACGCCCATCCCCAGTGTTGTCAACGGTTTTGGCACTTCAAAAAGGCCTTCCTTGGCACGGCTGTACCAATTGCCGCCAAGCCTTGAAACCGTATCAATTTTGAAAGGGTCGATACTGCCATCCTCGGCTAAAATTTCTTCTTTTATATGAAGTTTTACAACTTCACAAATTACCAAATTCCCTGCACCGCCTTCAGTCCCGAGTTTAATTACATCATTCACTTTACATTCCAACTGCACGGGAGCTTCGGCCACACGTGGTGGTTTTACTATTTCGGAGGACATTTCGGTAAAGCCAGCTTTTGTGAATTCGTTTACGCCTTTAGCATATTCCGTAGAGGAAAGCGACATTTGCTGCACCATGTTAAAACTGACAATGTTGATAACTACCTCGAGGACTTCCAAAACATTTTCATAGGTATGTTTTGTAGTATTGTCACGTCCACGCCTTGCCGGCGAAAAAACCAAAATAGGCGGTTTTGCACTAAAAACATTAAAAAAACTAAAAGGGGAAAGGTTTACATTTCCCTCTTTGTCAATGGTACTTGCAAAGCAAATAGGCCGTGGCGACACCGCGCCCAAAAGGTAGCCGTGCAGTTTTCCGGTGGATAGTTCGTGTGGTTCTATAGATATCATTACTTGCAAATGTACCCAAAGATTATAGCTTGTAAAAACTTGGTTGTACAATAATATCAACATATTTGCTTTATATTTAAACTGAAAAAAATCTTTATGCTGCGTAACAAATCATTCTCCCGTTGGGGTTTTATTTTAGCTTCCCTTATTGTAATCACGCTTATTTTATGGAATACGTATGCGTTTTTCACCCAATTAAAGGCGAACGAACGCGCCAAAATGGAGATATGGGCAGTTGCTCAAGAAGAATTGGCCCAAAGCCTTTCTGGCGAGGGTAATTCTGTTAGCGAGACGGCACTTGCCATTATCCAAAGCAATAGCACTACGCCCATGATATTGCATACCTTAAAGGAAGACAGTTATACAGGCAGAAATATTGACGAAAAGGTATTGGAGAGCGAAAGAGCCAGAAAAAAGAAAATCGAACAATTTATTTCAGAATACAAACCTCTTGAAGTAACTTACAATGATCAAGTTCTTTCTATAATTTATTTTGGAAATTCTCCTTTAATAAACAAACTGAAATACTATCCGGCAGCATTAATATTGATAATCTTCCTCTTCATTTTAGCCATATATTTGTTTTACAAAACCTCAAAATCTGCAGAGCAGAACAGGCTCTGGGCCGGAATGGCAAAGGAAACAGCGCACCAAATAGGCACTCCGCTTTCATCTTTGGTGGGCTGGACAGAGATCTTAAAAAGTGAAAATGTAAATCCTGAATATGTTTCTGAAATGGAGAAAGACATTTCACGTCTGGAAACGATTACGGACCGTTTTTCAAAAATAGGCTCTGTGCCGAAATTAGAACGTTGTGATTTGGTTGAAGAAACAAAAGCCACTTTTTATTATTTACAAAAACGTACTTCAAAACTTATCGATTTTCAGCTTAACATTCCCGAAAGCCCTGTTCTAGTTCAAATGAACCCCCAACTTTTTAGTTGGACACTAGAAAATCTGGTTAAGAACGGCATCGATGCCATGAAAGGAAAAGGCACCATAAACATTTCTATTGAAAAAAATTCAAAATGTGCATTAGTCCATGTTTCAGATACCGGAAAAGGGCTAACGAAAAGTGAATACCGGAAAATTTTTACTCCTGGTTACACTACCAAGAAACGGGGTTGGGGCTTGGGCTTATCACTTGCAAAGCGGATTATAGAGGAGTATCACAACGGAAAAATCCGGGTTTCAAAAAGCGCCCCAAATCAGGGCACGATAATGGAAATATCTCTAAAGACAATGGAGTAAAAAATGAAATCTAAAACCCACACGCTGCACAAGGCCCGTCTAAAAAACAATTGCCCCATTTGTTTTGGAACAGATGGTCTGGAACTTACTTTTACACAAAAAGAGAAAGACACACCTCTTTTTAAAACACCCGCAACACAAATAGACGAAAAATTATATTGCTATACCTGCAATAACACCATTTATCCTGTGAATTGGACGGAGGATATTGAGCGTGTTTTTGACTATAATAAAAAAATAGCGGAAACCAATAAACAATTTTTAAAGGTGAAACCGCTATTTTATATTTTAGTAATTATGGCAATTGTAATGGTTGCCGCAATAGTATATATTTTAATTCCTACGATTTAAGTTTTTCGGAAATAGCTTCGGCCAACATTTCAAATTCCTCAGAAGTCATTTTAACCTTTTTGGTAAAGCGCATATCGTCCATGTCATTCAATGGTATTAAATGTACGTGTACGTGCGGCACTTCCAACCCTACAACGGCCATCCCTACACGTTTGCAGGGAACGGTTTTTTCCAAAGCACGGGCAACTTTTCGGGAAAATTGCATCAGTTGTAGGTACATATGCTCACCCATATCAAAAATTTTATCGATTTCTTCCTTGGGAACACAAAGTGTATGGCCTTTCGCATTTGGATTTATATCCAAAAAAGCAATAAAATTATCATCTTCAGCAATTTTGTAACAAGGAATTTCACCTTCTATGATTTGTGTGAAAATTGATGCCATAATTAATCTCTTGAAATTTCCAATATCTCGAATTTAAGCACCCCGTTGGGTACTTTTATCTCCGCAACTTCACCTACTTCCTTGCCCAACAAACCGTGGCCTATAGGGGAATCTACCGAGATTTTCCCAGTTTTTAAATCGGCTTCGCTTTGCGCAACCAACTTATAGGTCATTTCCATACCATTATCCTGATTCTTGATTTTTACGGTGGAATGCACTAAAACTTTACTCAAATCAAGTTGCGATTCGTCAATTAAACGGGCGTTGGCAAGTGTTTCCTCTAATTTGGCGATTCGCATTTCCAGCATTCCCTGTGCTTCCTTGGCGGCATCATATTCTGCATTCTCGCTCAAATCGCCTTTATCACGGGCTTCGGCAATCGCATTAGAGGCTTTAGGACGCTCCACATCGCGTAGATGATCTACTTCATCCCTTAACTTTTTTAACCCTTCGGCTGTGTAATAAGATACTTTACTCATAACTTCATCGTTTGCGTATAACAAACCCTTTTTTAATTCTTAAATTCCATATAATAAGATTCCCGCCTACGCGGGAATNGAMAMRKSSYATACGATGACGGGATTGTGTTTAACAAATATACTAAAAATTTACTTGTTCTATTTATTGTTGTAATTTCGGCAATAAAATTTCACCTAATTCATGAAAAATATTTTTCTTTTCTTACTCGCCCTTCTATTAATCTTTTCTTGTTCAAAAAATGACGACCAGCGAGAGCGGAACCCATTTTTAACAGATCCGGTAGTGAGCCTAAACCTGAACCTTAACTTGCCAGAATACAACCCCTTGCGATTTCCCGGAAGTTCCGTGATTACTTCACAAGGCATTAAAGGCATCGTGGTATATTGTGTGAGCGAAACGCAATATTTTGCATTTGACCTCACCGACCCGAACCATATTCCCAGTGAGTGTTCCCGAATGGAAATCAACGGCCCAATTGCTACTTGTCCTTGCACAAATGATGACAATGAGTATAACCTTGTTAATTTTGGAAGACATACTACAGAACCCGATGCTAAATACCCCATGCAATCTTATCGTGCCGAACGCAATGGGAATACCGTTGTAATTAGTAATTAGTTGTTTTAAGCCTGCTAATTAAAAAAACCGGAATAAAATTTTCTAAAACTTTATAATAGCTCCCACTAAAAAATTAATCGTCGCCTGCGGATAGTAGCCTGCACCTTCAACGGTAGTAATGGTTCCCGGGTTACTGAAATCGTCATCATAGGTATAAAAATAGCCGTTGGAAATATATTTCACATTGAAAATATTATTCACCAAAGCCGAAAAAACCACTTCTTTTATCCACGGAAGATTATCCAAAGTGTAAACAATATTCAAATCATTGATGAAATAACTATCAAGTTTTGAGGCTTCACTGTCAATATTTCCCATATACTGCTCGCCCACGAATTTTGAAAGAAAACCAAATTGCAATTTCTTGATTGGCGAATATTCCAACATATTTCCTGCAACTACTGAAGGTGAAAACGAAATATTGGTATTTCTTAAATTTACTAGTTCACCATCGCGCGACGTCACAAAATCTACATTTTTATTGTTGCTCAAAGCTATGTTTGGAAGGGTTCTCAAGTTTTTCAAAAGTAGTATTTCGGCATCCACCTCTAGCCCCAAACGGTAACTTTTTCCACTATTCGTCCGTAGTGGTGCGCCCACATCATTTAACTCACCGGAAAGCACCAGTTGATCTTTATAGTACATATAATAAACATTTGTGTTTACTTTTGTCTTTTCTGAGGCGAAACGCCAACCAAGTTCAAAATCGTCCAGTTTTTCTGGAGTAATAATTCCCTGTTCGTAATCATTTCTGGATGGCTCACGATGTGCTTTTCCGTAGGAGAAATAGAATTGGTTTGAAGGATTTAATTTATAGGTCAATCCTGCTTTAGGGTTGAAAAATGAATAATTTTCATCTACAATTAAAGACACTAAATCTGAAGTAATTCCCGAAGTTTTATAATTTAAAAATCTGCCCTGCAAATCACCGAAAAAGCTCCATTTTTCGTTAACTCTATAGGTTGCTTTAGAAAAAATGGTAAACTCACTTTTCTCTCCATTCCCTTCGTAATAACGATCGCGTATTTCAGAATTACTAGCGTAGCGCGCCCAGATTACTCCGCCATAATGGTCACCGGTATAATAACTGTAAAAAGCGCCACCCGTAAAATCAATTTTATTGTCTTTGTAATTTATGTTTGCATTTGCCGCATAAAAATCATTGTCCAACCAACGGCGACGGATCAAATCGGTTGTACTTATAGTATCCCCGCCAATTTCAATGGGTTCAAAACCGTATGTTTCAAAATCTTCATCTTCTTTATATTGCTCGAAATAACCCTTCCCTTTTGTATAATTTAATGAAACATTCGTGCTCCACTTGTTGTTGAATCGTTGGTTCCAAAGCAATTGATAATGATCCTGTGCATAATTGTCCATTTCATTGTCATAAAACTGAATGTTTCCATCTTCGTCTGTGTACATTCCAACGGTGTTATAAGTTCTGTCATTTTTAAGCTTTTCGGGATCTTCCAAACCGTTCCATGATTGATACGTTTCTTCTCTTCCGCCGAAAACCAAAGCTTTAATTAAAGTATTTCTATTTACAAAAGCCCCTTGTAGAAAATACGATTTCAAGTCGGAACTGGCCCTGTCAATATATCCATCGGATTGGATTGTTGACAGCCTTCCCGCTAATTCAAAATGATCGGAAAGCAAGCCTGTACTGAACTTTAGGTTGTGTTTGTGTGTATTAAAACTTCCAAAGGAGTTTGCAATTTCGCCATAGGCATCGTTGGAAACAGCATCGCTAAGCAAATTTAAACTCGCACCAAAAGCACCCGAACCGTTTGTTGAAGTTCCCACCCCGCGTTGCAATTGCAGACTCTGCACTGAAGAAGTAAAATCGGGCAGATTTACCCAAAACGTTCCCTGACTTTCCGAATCGTTATAAGGAATTCCATTCAATGTAACATTTATTCGCGAGGCATCGCTACCACGAACACGAATATAAGTATAACCCACGCCAGCGCCGGCATCGCTAGTTGTAACCACGGAAGGGAGATAATTGAGCATATAGGGAATATCCTGGCCGAGGTTTCGTTTTTCCAGGTCATCTTTGTCTAGGTTTGAGTGGGTAATGGGCGAATCGGCTTCTACCCGGACGGCTTGTACCAAAACTTCATCCAAGGCTTCAACTTTTGTTGTATCGGTAATTTTTTCCGATTGTGTTTCTTGTGCAGAAACGGTAACAAACAGTGATGTAAATAATGTGCTAATCAATAACTTTTTCATTCGTAAAAAATAATTTTATACGAATAAAAGGGGCGTTATTCTTGGTTTGTAAAATGGTTTTATAAAAAAACCCTGAGAACATTGCATCGTGCAATATTACAGGGGGTTCCTATTTATTATCCCTTGGCGGCATTACCCGCCCAGGTTCTTTGGGTATAATCTCAGCCAGAATGATTACCGATTGTTGATTTTCGATTAACAATTTCAGAAGTACTTCTAAAATCAACAATCTTCAATCTGCAATCTAAAAATCCCTTAGCACCCCTTTGAGATGTTCGGCAAAGATACTCTTTTATTAAATTTTGGGAGGCCGTCGGTTAGATTTTTTTAAGGCATGTTCCTTTTTGGATTTCAATCGCCTTTCAATTGCTCCTTTGGAAGGTTTTGTTTTTTTGCGCGGTTTTGCAACTTTAAGGTTTTTCTGAAGCAAATCTACCAGTCTTTTAATTACAATAGCCTTGTTGCGATGTTGACTTCTGGTTTCACCACATTGAAGTGTAATAATTCCTTCGGAAGAAATTTTTGTGGAAAGTTTGTTACGAAGCCGTTCCTTTTCAATTTCTGRAAGCGCTTCGGAAATTTCCACGTTAAAGGAAACCTCAACCTTTGAAGCAGTTTTATTAACGTGCTGCCCACCCGGACCACTACTGCGGATGGCTTTAAAACTCAGTTCAGAAATTAAAATTTCAGTATTCATTGCGGTTGGTGTACTGGATTTAAAAGGTCGTTTACCGTTTTTACGGGATTAAAAGTGATGAGCGGAACTTCCACAAAAATTGTGTTCCAGTTTGCCATCGCGCCGTTCCATAATCCAGGTAATTCCAATGCTTTTATTTCCTTTCCTTGATAAGATTTATTCGAAATAAACCCGGCATTGGGATCTGAAAATTGCGAAAGATTATATTTTTCACCTTTATAATTGCGTACGCCACAAACTAAATCTACTGGATTAAAGTGTGTCGCTTTTTCGACCAACCCTTTTTGTTGCGGATTATTTTTATCAATTTGGCTCATTTCTACGATTTGATAGGAAATATCTCCATTTTTATTCTTTATAAGAAATGGTCCGCCGCCGGGTGCTCCGGTATTTTCAACAACCCCACAAACTCGAATGGGCCTTTCCAAAATATTCAAAATTGCTTCCTTATTCATTGGGGTATTTTTGATGAAAAGCTCTTCAGAAATAAAATTGGATGCATTTTTCAAAACTTCATCGGAAGCGTTTTTGCTGTGAAGTTTTTCAACAAATTCGAAAATTTTCCGTTGAAGTGAAATAAGTTTTCCAGCCAATACTTTTTTCTGAAAAGCAACGGTTTCAACGTAATCTTTTGAAACCACATTGTCGATATTTTTAATATAAATAAGATCGGCATCCACTTCATTTAAATTTTCAAGCAAAGCACCGTGGCCGGACGGGCGGAACACTAAATTTCCATTTTCATTCAAAAATGGTTTATTGTCAAGGGTTGCCGCTACGGTGTCTGTTTCCTTTTTCTGAAAGGAATACGAAATATTGAATTTCACTCCACTTTTATTTTCAATAGTCTGCCGAACTTCTTCGTAACGCTTTTTAAACTTTTCTTCGTGCTCCTCCGAWWCSRYMWRNNGCATAKKNNTKCAWSWMYGKYYGRANTYGMATWWMWTKCCSMKTSSMWYAATYRNTTCSMCWWWTKCKKTWWYKKARTTWWKKSYATRWKTATGAAACGGGACGAGGCCTTTTGGAGTGTTGCTGAAATTCAATCCAGTTTCTTCAAGCATTTCTTTTACGAAAAAGTGAGATTGCTTTCCTTTTTTGAAATTTTCAAAATCAGGATACTTTTCTGCCAATTTTGCTTTTACCAAAGGCGAAAAAGCAAATTTTTCAATTGACTCAAAAAAAGTTTTTAAGTTTTTGTTTTCCTCCTTTTGAAGAAACGCATCAAAATCTTTATTTTCAAAATCATAATTCTCCAAAAACTGATGCAAAAACTTAAACATCCGCGTAGCAGCACCCGAAGCTGGAACAAATTTCAGTAAATCGAGTTTGTCCTTTTCCACTTCGAAAAGCGCTACAAATTCTTGTTGTTCTGTTTTTGAGAATACTTCAATACCGTTAAATGCAGCGGCAGGCTCAATAACATTGGCAAAGGGAATTCCTTCTTTAAAAATTTGTAACTGCTTTAGTACTTTAGTTTCGGATAGCCCGTGATTATTTATTTGATGTAGGTTTTTTTCAGTAAACATTTTATTTCTTCTTCAACAATTCGTCAATAATTTTGACGGCATTTTCAAATCGTTCTTTTTCATTTCCCTTTAAAACTTCATAGGGAAAATTGTGCGTTTTTAATTCGGCCTCGAAAATACGAAACATTTCCTCACGATTTTCTGGTCTATCGCGAAGGTCGTCCGCTTCCCAAGGTGTGTCAACATAGGTTAAAAGATAGATGCTAAACTTATTTTTGGTTGCTTCCTTTTTTATCTCAATAGGGCAAAATCCGTTGTAATAATATTCAGTATACACTTTCAGTTCTAGCAAGTTTGTGTCGTAAATCAGCAGATTTTGTACTTGCTGCAACGCTTCCATTTCAAGTTTTAACTGTCCTTTTGCAATGGGAATTAAATCTTCTTTTTCAACTAATTTTTTTTCGAAATCCCATTTTTTCTGGAGATAATCGCGCATAAACTCAGGCACCCAAAGCGTCTTGTAATGTTCCGCCAATTGTTTTGCCAAAGTGGTCTTTCCCGTAGATTCGGGTCCGTAGAGCACTACTTTGGTGAGCTCATCAGGCTGGTTTCGGGTATGTTTAGGTTTCTTTTCCAAGCGCGGTATCCGTAAATAGCAATAATAGTAAATAAAAGGTATTGGAACGAAGTAAATACAAGTCCTTTATAAAGATACAGCGGCACGGAAATTATATCGCCAATAATCCAATAGATCCAATTTTCCAGTTTCTTTTTCGCCATAAGCCACATTCCCACGAAGAAAATGGCGGTGGTARTTGTATCGACATAAGCGGTCCAACTGTTCCATTTTTCAAAAAATTCATAAAGGGCGAAAACAAAAATTAAGGTTGCAATGAAAATGTAGATTGAAAGTTTTTG
Organism: Aequorivita sp.; assembly: GCA_002733915.1. GTDB lineage: Bacteria > Bacteroidota > Bacteroidia > Flavobacteriales > Flavobacteriaceae > Aequorivita. Next base: position 74,571 of record NVXN01000008.1, on the reverse strand, counting down.
TTCCGTTTTTGTGGTGGAAGTAATAGGCGTATAATGGGTTTCGTCCACTTTACGCGTCCAAATGTACCAGCCATAAATGCTCATTGCAAAATAGTAGGCGTTTATCATCATGTCGCCCAAAAGCCCGTAAACAGCGAGTATATACACGAAAATTGCCGTGCTGATAATTCCGGTTGGGTACACCAAAATATTATCCTGCTTGCTGAACCAAACGCTCAAAAAACCAAAAAAAACGCCTACAAGCTCAAGTACGATTAAATGGGTGGGTACTTCGGCGTATTGCGCAAAAAACCAATCAAAAATGGGGCTCATAGTCGCTGCGGTCCGATTTTACAATTTTTATATAAAGCAAGCCTCTCTCAACGGTTTCCAAAGCAATTTTCATTTCCTTTTGAAGCAAATTCATCACCGCATCATAATCGCCATAAACTTGTGTGCTCAGTGGATTTTCTAAAACTGTAAGTCCAGAATTTCGTAAACCTTTTATGAAATTTATGATTGCTGGTTCGTAATCGTCTTGTAAAGGTGTGAGGGTAAGTTCAACTGAAATTTTCATTATTTTGAAATTTTTGTTTCAAAGTTACAATTATAAAAAGTATTCAGATGGTACTAGCAGTTGGCAGTTTTTGGAATTTGAATTTTTGAAATTTGGGATTTATTTGGAATTTGGGATTTGGGATTTGGGATTTTCCTCGTATGCCGTTCCCATCACAATCATATCTGCTCCAGAATTATAAGCTTCTTGCTTTTGGGTTTCGGTTTTTATTCCGCCACCGACGATTAATGGAATGTTGATTGCCTTTTTTACTTTAGAAATAATTTCGGGTTTTACGGGTAATTTTGCGCCGCTGCCCGCTTCCAAATAAATTAGTTTTGCGCCCATAAATTGCCCCGCAAGAGCCGTATCCACAATCATTTCAATATCTTCCTGCGGAAGCGGCTCCGTGTTTGTCACTTTTGAAACCGACGAATTGTTACCGCCATCAATTAAAATGTAACCAGTGGAGATAATTTCCAAAGAAAAATTTTTCAATTTTGAAATGGATTTTATTTGTTGGCCAATTAAATATTCTGCATTCCTTCCGGATAGCAATGTCAAAAATAAAAGTGCATCCGCAAAAGCGGTAATATGCGAATGGTCGCCCGGAAATAGAAAAATGGGAAGTTCTGTTTCTGCTTTCAATGCTTGAACGGCAGCTTCGGTTTCACCATTTGCGACGGTACTTCCGCCGACTAAAAGATGGGTGGTTTCTTTCGGAATTTTATTCAAAAAAGATTTCACTTCAGAAATATCAAACTTATCGGGGTCAATTAAAATGGCGAGTTGCTTTTCTTTTTCGGAAACGGATTTCTGAAGATTTTTATAAAAAATTTCTTTCATCTACTTATTTTCAGAAATAAGCGCATAGGCACAAGTGAATTCTTCAAATTCCAAAAAATCTACATCGTATTTTTGTTGTTTGTCCTCGTAAGTCACGGTAGCAGTGGTTTTGTTTTCATCGAGATTAAAGTCTTCCACATAAATATGTTCCAAAAAGCTTACGCCTTTCTCAGCAAAACTTTTATACAAAGATTCTTTGGCGCACCAAACAATAGTGAGTTTCCGCATTAACGCATCTTCATTTGCAAAAATCTTGTACGCTTTCAAGGGGGTGAATTTATGGGCAATCCGTAAGATTTTATGACGTTGCATTTCAATATCAATCCCCACTTCAATATCGCTAATTATTATTGCCGAAAAGTTAAAGGAATGTGTAATGGAAATATGCTTATCGCCCGTTAAATGGGGTTTTCCGTTTTCATCGTAATATAAATCGTGATCGGTATAGCCTTCCAAAGCCAGCAAATGCCGAATACTCATAAATCCTCGCCTGTGCAGATCACTTTTCATATTTGTAACACGGCCTGCACAATTTTTTGTAAGATCAATTCCTTCGGAAAGCGCCTCAAAAGACTCTTCAATCTTCCAAATGAAGACTTTAGTGTGAGGATTTACTGTTATAGTTTTGTAAAGTGGCATAAACTTTTAAAGGATATTGTGTACTTTTGCGGACTGAAAAACAGAAATTATTTTTAACAAATGCCCGCTTTTTAGGGTATAAATATAACAAATATGTCAACGAAAACTGTGCCTTATACGGCGTTTAAAGTAAAAGATATTTCCCTGGCAGACTGGGGAAGAAAAGAAATTGAGCTTGCCGAAGCAGAAATGCCAGGGCTTATGAGTTTACGTGAAGAGTACGGAAACGAGCAACCTTTGAAAGGGGCGCGTATTGCCGGTTGTCTCCATATGACCATCCAAACTGCAGTACTCATTGAAACTTTGAAAGCCTTGGGCGCTGAAGTTACTTGGAGCTCTTGCAACATTTTCTCTACACAGGACCACGCTGCCGCTGCAATTGCCGACGCTGGAATTCCAGTATATGCTTGGAAAGGAATGACCGAAGAGGAATTTGATTGGTGTATCGAGCAAACGCTTTTCTTTGGCGAGGACCGCAAACCATTGAATATGATTCTTGACGACGGGGGCGATTTAACCAATATGGTTTTGGACAAATATCCAGAGCTTGCCGCTGGCGTAAAAGGTATTTCTGAAGAAACCACCACAGGTGTTCACCGCCTTTACGAGCGTATGAAAAAAGGTACGTTGCCAATGCCAGCTATTAACATTAACGATAGCGTTACCAAAAGTAAATTCGATAATAAATACGGTTGTCGTGAAAGCGCCGTGGATGCAATCCGCCGTGCTACTGACATTATGATGGCAGGAAAACGTGTGGTAGTTTGTGGTTATGGCGATGTTGGTAAAGGAACTGCCGCTTCTTTTAAAGGGGCTGGAAGTATCGTAACAGTTACCGAAATTGACCCAATTTGTGCGTTACAAGCTGCAATGGACGGATTTGAAGTGAAGAAGTTGGAAACGGTTGTAGGCAATGCAGACATCGTAATTACCACAACAGGAAACAAAGACATCGTTCGCGGAGAGCATTTTGAAGCGATGAAAGACAAAACTATTGTTTGTAACATTGGGCATTTCGACAACGAAATTGCAGTAGCCTGGTTAAAGAAAAACCACGGCCACACCCATGTTGAAATTAAGCCACAGGTTGACAAATATACTATCGACGGAAAAGACATCATCCTTTTGGCTGAAGGCCGTTTGGTAAACCTTGGTTGCGCCACTGGCCACCCAAGTTTTGTAATGAGTAATAGTTTCACCAATCAAACTTTGGCGCAGATCGAACTTTGGAAAAATGGCGAAAACTACGAAAACGAGGTGTATATGCTTCCAAAACATTTAGATGAAAAGGTTGCAAAATTGCACCTTGAAAAAATTGGGGTTGAGCTTACTGAGCTTTCTGAAGAACAAGCAGAATATATTGGCGTAACTGTTGAAGGACCTTTTAAGCCTGAGTATTACAGATATTAATAATTTATGATCGTAAATTTTAGATTTACAATTTCTTAAAATTAAACCCTCGCAGAAATGTGGGGGTTTTTTATTTCAAAATATTTAACTTTTAAAAAGCTAAGATTATTTATACTTTAATAGAATGATTTATGAAGAGGAAAAAATAAAAGTCCCACGTTTCAACGAAGAATCTGGTTTCTACACTACTAAAAAGCGTTCCAAAATGATGGGCAAAATTCGTGGGAAGAACACCAAGCCAGAATTGCTTTTCAGAAAAGCCCTTTGGAAAAAAGCCATCCGTTATCGCGTGGACAGCAAAAAACTGCCCGGAAAACCGGATATTTCCATCATAAAATACAAACTTGCCATTTTCATTGATGGCGAATTTTGGCACGGCTACAATTGGCCGGAGCGTAAAGAAACTCTAAAGAGCAACAAAGGCTTTTGGGTTCCCAAAATAGAACGCAATATGCAACGCGACCGTGAGGTGAACAAACAACTTTCGGAAATGGGTTTTACGGTTTTTCGCTTTTGGACCAATGAAATAAAACATAATTTAGACAAATGCATCAACGATATTTTGGTGTACATAAATACAGGACAGAATGATTAATTCAAAACTTCCAAATATAGAAACCTCCATCTTCGCCAAAATGAGCAAAATGGCGGCAGACCATAACGCTTTAAACCTTTCGCAGGGATTTCCAAATTTCCCCAGCGATCCCGCTTTAAATGCTTTGGTTGACAAAGCAATGCGTGATGGTTTCAACCAATACGCCCCTATGCCGGGCGATTTTGAATTGCGAATGGAAATTTCAAAAAAGATTGAAAAACTGCACGACCATTTTTACAATCCCGAGACTGAAATTACGATTACCGCTGGCGCAACGCAGGCAATTTTTACAATAATTGCGGCAACAATCAGCAAAGGCGATGAGGTAATTATTTTCACTCCAGCCTATGATTGTTATGCGCCAACCATTGAACTTTTTGGCGGAAAAATTATTCCAATTCAACTAAAACCTCCTTTTTATAATCCGGATTGGCAAGAAGTTGCGGATAAGATTTCAGCTAAGACAAAAATGATAATCATCAATTCGCCGCACAATCCAACGGGATCAATTCTTTCGAAAGATGATATGCTTCAATTGCAGGATTTAGCTGAGAAAAACAATCTTTTAGTTTTAAGCGACGAAGTTTATGAACATATTATTTTTGATGGAAATGTACATCAAAGTGCCTCAAAACTTGAAGCTTTGGCCGCTCGAAGTTTTGTTACGGCTTCTTTCGGAAAAACATTTCATAATACAGGTTGGAAAATGGGCTATTGTGCCGCACCCAGAAATTTGATGAAGGAGTTTCAAAAAGTGCATCAATTTGTAGTTTTCTGTGTAAACCATCCTGTTCAAAAAGCGTTGGCAACCTATTTAAAAAACGAAAGCCACTATTTAAAACTCGGGGATTTTTACCAGCAGAAAAGGGATTTCTTTTTGAATTTGATGGAAGATTCCAAATTCAAAATTATTCCTTCAAAAGGAACGTATTTCCAAATGCTGGATTTTTCAGAAATTTCAAAAGAAAGTGATATCGCTTTCGCGGGAAGGCTTACGAAGGAATTTAAAATTGCAACAATTCCCACTTCGGTTTTCAATGAAGGAGGAAAAGATTTCAAACAAATTCGAGTCTGTTTCGCAAAAACGGATGAAACCTTGGCAGAGGCTGCTACCATTTTTCGGCAATTTTGATTTATAAAAGTTATCCTCCCTCATCCCAATAATAAGTTTTATCAATTTAAACATTAAAACAACCGATTGATTTTTAATGTTTCAGCAGTTTTAATTGTTATTTTCGTAAGATATACTTCAAAATTCTTTTACCATGGACAAAAATAACGATATAAATTATCACAAAGGCAAAAACCCAAATGGCAATACAAGCGATGTTTGGGAAATAAATGACAGTTCAGCACAATGTCCCTATTTTGGGAATGTACAGCATCAAGTTGCGGGCGGTGGCACAAGAAACAGCGATTGGTGGCCAAATAGTTTACGGCTGAATGTACTTCGCCAACAGGATAGAAAATCAGACCCAATGGGCAATGATTTTGACTATAAAAAGGAATTTGAAAAGCTCGATTACGACGCCCTAAAGAGGGATTTAAAAAATTTAATGACCGAATCCCAAGATTGGTGGCCCGCAGATTACGGCCATTACGGCGGATTATTTATAAGAATGGCTTGGCACAGTGCAGGAACGTATCGGGTTACCGACGGACGCGGTGGCGGAAACACCGCAAACCAGCGTTTTGCGCCTTTGAATAGTTGGCCAGACAACGGAAACCTTGACAAAGCACGCTTATTGCTTTGGCCAATTAAACAAAAATACGGCAAAAAAATATCCTGGGCAGATTTATTGTTACTTACAGGAAATGTGGCTTTGGAATCCATGGGCTTTAAAACCTTTGGCTTTGGCGCAGGGCGTGAAGATGTTTGGGAACCTGAGCAGGATGTGTATTGGGGTTCCGAAACACAGTGGCTTGGCAATGACAAGCGTTATGAAGAGGGTCATCTTGAAAAACCCTTGGCGGCAGCGCATATGGGCTTGATTTATGTGAATCCGGAAGGACCAAATGGAGAGCCCGATCCAATGGGTTCTGCACACGATATTCGCGAGACTTTTGGAAGAATGGCCATGGACGATTATGAAACCGTCGCTCTTGTTGCTGGTGGGCATACTTTTGGGAAAGCACACGGTGCTGGCGATGCTGAAAAGTATGTGGGTATGGAACCTGCTGGAGCTGAAATAGAGCATCAAAGTAAAGGCTGGATAAGCAGCTACAAATCTGGATTTGGTGACGATACAATAACCAGTGGGCTGGAAGGTCCATGGACGCCTGTGCCCAATAAATGGGATCACGATTATTTTAGAGTATTGCTTGATTACGATTGGGAATTGACCAAAAGCCCCGCCGGTGCACATCAGTGGAAACCAACCTCGGCTTCAAACGCAGACAAAGCACCGATGGCGCATGATCCTTCAAAAACGCAGGATTTAATGATGAGTACGGCTGATATTGCTTTAAAAACCGATCCCGAATATCTAAAAATTTCAAAGCATTTTCGGGATAATCCCGAGGAATTTGAGGATGCCTTTGCACGTGCGTGGTATAAATTACTGCACCGTGATATKRGYSMASWWKMMSKMWKWAYMGSMCYYGANANKTTCCAAAANSARSAACNKGMKWWGGCWARAYYSSMTTCCTGCAATTAATCATACGTTAATTGATGATAAGGATATTGCTTCATTAAAAGGAAAAATACTTGATTCCGGTCTTTCTATTTCTGAATTGGTCTCCACAGCTTGGGCTTCGGCTTCAACTTATAGAAGTTCAGATATGCGCGGGGGTGCAAATGGCGGAAGAATTAGACTGGAACCACAGAAAAATTGGGAAGTAAACAATCCCAAACAATTATTGAAAGTTTTAGATAAGCTTGAAAATATACAAAAGGATTTTAATTCAAATCAAAGTGGCGACAAGCAAGTCTCTATGGCAGATTTGATTGTTCTTGGCGGAAGTGCCGCGATTGAAAAAGCCGCAAAAGATGCGGGACAAAACATAACAGTTCCATTCAATCCAGGTCGGGGCGATGCTTCGCAAAAACAGACAGATGTGGATTCCTTCAAACATCTTGAACCGGATGCAGATGCTTTCAGAAATTATTTAAAACCAAACCAGCATGCTTCTTTTGAAGAACTAATGGTAGACAAGAGCCAATTGCTTACCCTCACCGTTCCGGAAATGACTGTATTAGTGGGCGGTATGCGAGTTTTAGATACAAATTATGACAGTTCTGACCACGGAGTGTTTACAGATACTCCCGGAAAATTGACCAATGATTTCTTTGTAAATCTTCTAGATTTAGGAACAACCTGGAAAGCTATCAGCGATGATGACCGTATTTTTGAAGGGCGTCACCGAGCTTCCGATACTTTCAAATGGACAGGAACGAGAGCCGATTTGATTTTTGGCTCAAATTCTGAACTTCGCGCCATAGCTGAAGTGTATGCCAGTAGCGATGCCAAAGAAAAATTTGTGAAAGACTTTGTGAAAGCTTGGAGCAAGGTTATGAACTTGGATCGTTTTGATTTAAAATAATCGAAATGCAAATTATTATATTAATGAAACAGAGTTACAGTTTATGTGGCTCTGTTTTTTTACTTTTATAACAAATGAAGGAACAACTTTTTAATGCCATACGGCAGGAAGATTTATCAACTGTAGAAAAAAATTTGGGAGAGAACCCTGAATTGGCCTCCATCAAAGATGCGCGCGGTTCTACCCCTTTGCTGCTTGCCACCTATTATGGATTTTATAAAATTTCAGAAATGATTTTGAAATATCCCCAAAACATTGATGCGCAGGATGCCTCTGGAAATACGGCATTGATGGGTGTTAGCTTTAAGGGTTTTGACCATATAGCAAAACTACTATTGGAAAACGGCGCCAATCCCAATGTTGAAAACTTCAATGGCGCCACTGCTTTAATTTTTGCGGCAACCTTCGGGCGCAAAGCAATAGCACAATTGCTTTTGGATAATGGGGCAGACATTTCTTTAAAGGATTCCAAAGGACTGACCGCAGCAGACCACGCAAAAATGCAGGGAAATAGGGAAATGGTAAACATGCTTGAAAAAAATTAATTATGAAAAAAGAACTTAAAATAACACTCATACAAAGCGAACTACATTGGGAAAATGCAGAGGCCAACCGCAGGATGTTTTCTGAAAAAATCCAAAATATTGAAGGAAAAACAGATTTAATAATCCTGCCCGAAATGTTTACAACCGGTTTTTCTATGCAAGCTGAAAAACTTGCTGAACCTAATGACGGCGAAAGCTTAAATTGGATGATTTCCAAAGCAAAAAAAAATAATTGTGCAATAACCGGAAGTGTTATTATTTCTGAAAATAATCAATATTACAACCGACTGTTTTTTGTTTTTCCCGACGGAAATTTTCAAAAATATGACAAGAAGCATACCTTCACTTTAGCAAAGGAAAACCAAACCTATGCTGCTGGAAAAGAGCGATTGATTGTGGATTATAAAGATTGGAAAATTTGTCCGTTGGTTTGTTATGACCTGCGTTTTCCCGTTTGGGCAAGAAATACGGAAGATTACGAGGTATTGATTTATGTTGCAAACTGGCCAAAGGTGCGCACCCTTGCTTGGGATACATTGCTTCGCGCCCGAGCCATTGAAAATATGGCGTATTGCATCGGTGTAAACCGCGTAGGTTTTGATGGCAATGAGCACGAATATGTGGGCCACTCAGCAATTTACGACGTTTTGGGGAAACAGATTTCAACAGCTAAGTTTGAAACTGAATTTACCGAAACAATTGTTTTGGAAAAAGAACACATTGAAAGCAACCGAGAACACCTTCAGTTTTTAAACGATCGCGATCAATTTATTTTAAAATAAAGGTTTCGTTTAGACTCCAATTGGCACGCATTTCAATTTGGGAAGGATAATAAATAATCTTCTCTGGCTGCATTCGGTTCAAGAAACTCCCCGTGTCCCAGCTGCGGTTTTCATTTTCATCGTAAATTATTCGTATAAAATATTTATCGGGTGAAAGTGCTCCAAAAAAAACATCTTTGTTTTCTGTGAGATATTTTTCCGCCACTATATTGTATTTACTGTCAAGTATTTGAACAATAATTGGGAATGATTCCACATTAACCAAAGTAAGATTCAACGTGCCGTAGTCTGACTCTAATCTAGTGTTTACATTAAACTGAAGCGTGTCATTAGTTTTTTCAAAAAAATCCGTCAACGCCCCTGGCAAAATATTTATCGAATATGTTTGGTCTTCGGTCTTTGGAAAATATACCTCGGCCCAATTGTACTTTTTATTTAGCGTAACAGTAGTTTCAACAAAAGAAGAATCATTGGCCATAACTTGAAATTGCTCGGCATCAAAAGTTATAAGCGGCGTGTTTGCACGCAATTTAAAGGTATCTTTCAATTTTACGGTTCCAGTTTTCAACGCAGAAATAGTCAATGAATCTTTAAATAGTTCACGCATTCGCACAGTAGAAGTATCAATAAAGTTTTGGTTAGTCAGTTTAAAAATTAGTGAGTCTGTTTCCATGGCAGGCTTAAACCAATAATGCAAGGTGTCCTTTTTTTCGTCCTTAAAAACCGTTGAGATATAATCTTCAGGTTTTTCTGAAAGCAATTCAATATCTAAACTGTCTGCACGCCCTTTATAACCAAAAACAATATGGTTTTTACCAACTTGGCTCGCTCGCACAAATTTATAATCGGGTGTTTCCTTAAAAAGTGTGAGCGTATAAGTTGAATCTGTGGGAATGTTAATCAGTTCTCTTTCAAAACCTATTTTATCGTTTTGAGGTTGAAAAACGTAATCATTGCTCTTTTCCTTTAAGGCTAAAAGTAGATATTTTCCTTCCTTTAAATTGGTTAATTCAAAAACTCCAGTACTATCTTTGGTTACGGTTATGTAAGTGGGTTTTTCCGAATAAATGATTGAATCCGTAAAAGCTTCGTTTGCTTCATAAAGCATTACTGTGGTAGGTATTTCGGGTGCTATTAATTGTGCGTCTTTCACTCGTCCCGAAAGCTTTAAACTATCAATATAGCTTCCCGTAGAAAAAATATATTTATAGTATTCAAACTTGTTTTCTTCGTTATTGTCCACAATACTATTTCCAAAATTGAAAGAATACGTAGTATTTGGTTTTAAAGTATCGAGTATTTTAATCCGTAGGGTTTTTGAAGTACTCAAAGGGGTAATAATGGGAGCGTACTTCATCGGTGGTGAAATAATGAGCTCTTTGTTTACTTCCTTCAGTTTTATGTATTCATCAAAACGAATTTCAATTTCACTACCGGTAAAATTTGTAGTGTAATTTTCAGGACTGCTTCTTACTATTACTGGCGGAATGGTATCCCGTGGCCCACCCGATGGAGATCCTTTTTTTGCACAGTCAACGAATGACAAAATCATCAAAAAAGCTATGGGAATGTAAAGCAGGCGGTGTTTCACTTAGTGTTGTTTAAAATGGCGCGGCGCGGCGGCGCGGGTTCAAAATTAAACAATATGTAGCAACTATTTACAAATACTTTTAGGCTACTGCAATTGTGGCGATACTTATGGTCACATTTTCACCTTTTAGCAGTTGGAGGGTGCATTTTTCCAGTGTGGCGCCCGTGGTTATTATATCGTCAACCAATAAAACATGCTTATCTTTAATTGCTTCAAGATTTTGAATTGAAAAAACCTCTTCGGCTTCAAAACGCAGGATTCTGGTTTTTAAAACCTGGGAACCCGATTTTGAAATTTTAATCAAAATATCATCGCGATAAGGAATATTTAACGCTTTTGCTATTTCCAGCCCAAAACCTTCCACTTGATTATACCCGCGTTTTTTTAGTTTTTGTTTGTGAAGTGGCACTGGAATCACCAAATCAATTTCTTTATAGGAATCGATTTCAGATAGTTCTGCGCCCAACCAATTTCCGAAGAAAGTGCTGACCTCCTTTTTTCCCCGGTATTTTAAATTGTGCAAAAGTTCCTGTGTTAATCCTCTTTTTTGAAAATAAATGAGTGCTGTAGCATTTTTTACTAAAAATCTTCCATAAAATTTATCTTTTAAAATATTGTTTCCGGTTTTGTGGAATGACGCAATGGGGAGGGAATGGATACACTCCGTACACAAAACCTCTTCCAGAGTCATTAATTGTTGTTTGCAACCTACACAAACCCTCGGAAATAGTAGATTTAACATATTTTAAGAATTTTTACCATTTTGTAAACGTTTGCTAAAGAAATACCTGCCTACTTTTACCACCTAAACTTAACTTATTTATTATGAGTACCGAAAATGAAAATAATAGTGGCAAATTCAAGATTCTGATTGGTGTACTTTCAGTATTACTTATTGCTTTGGCCGTTTATACCGTTACCTTATTCAACGATAGTAAAAATACGGTATCAAATCTTGAGATGCAAAAGGCAGATATTGAACAAGAGCTTGAGGGCCTGATTGCAAATTACGATGAAGTAATAAAGGAAAATGAACTTAAAGACAAAGATTTATTAGCAGCGAGAGAAAGAATAACGATTCTGCTAGATTCGGTTAAAGATGCCCAAGCAAATGTGGCCTTGATTGAAAGATACAAAGCCGAAGTAGGCAGACTTAAGCAGGAACGCTCTATGCTTTTTAAACGTGCTGATAGTTTAATTGCTGTAAACAGACAGCTCGCTATGGAGCGCGATAGCACCTCAATGGAGCTTTCCAATACACGAATGGTTGTAGACTCAGTAAGTCAGGAAAACTTGGCTATGAACGAAACCATTAAAAAAGGTTCTATTGTAAAAGCAACCGACCTTCGCGGTGAAGCTGTAATTATCAGAAACAGCGGCAAAGTTGTTGATACCAAACGTGCCAGCCGTGCCGACAAAATTAGAGCATGCTTTACTTTAGCGCCAAACGCCATTGCGCAAAGAGGAGACAGAACACTGTATGTTCAGGTTATAAACCCTCGCAATAAAATGATGGGTGATGACGCAGTAAAACAGTTTGAAGAAAAAAATATCAACTACAGTGCCTCTACCAATGTATTCTATGAAAATGATGAATTAGATGTATGCATTTTGGTGAATTCCGCAGAAGTAAATCTTGTGGAAGGCCGTTATACCATCAACCTTTTTGATGGGCCAAACCAAATTGCCACCACTACCATGGAGCTCAAATAATTATATTTAAAATTAAAAGTAGGTAATTTTAAAATAAATGAAACCGCTGTGAACTTATCACGGGGGTTTTTTTATTTTTGCGGTATGGCAAACAACGACGATCAATTTAAAAAAGTAGTATCCCACGCAAAGGAATACGGATATATTTTTGCATCAAGTGAAATTTACGATGGCCTTAGCGCTGTGTACGATTACGCCCAAAATGGTGTTGAATTAAAGAAAAACATCCGTGAATATTGGTGGCGCAGCATGGTGTATATGCACCAAAATATTGTAGGCATAGATTCTGCTATATTGATGCACCCCACCACATGGAAGGCTTCCGGCCACGTTGATGCTTTTAACGACCCTTTGATAGACAACAAAGATTCCAAAAAACGCTACCGCGCCGATGTCCTTATTGAAGATTATGCCGAAAAACTATACCAAAAAGCACAAAAGGAAATTGAAAAGGCAAAAGGCCGTTTTGGCGATAGTTTTGATGAGGAACAATTTGTAGCCACAAACCCTCGCGTGGTGCGCTATCTTGAAGAGCAACGTACCGTTTTGGAACGCATGGCCCGCTCTCTTGAAAAGGAAGATTTGGCTGACGTAAAAGCTTTAATCGAAGAATTGGGTATTGCTGATCCAGAAACGGGCTCAAAAAATTGGACCGAGGTGCGACAGTTCAATTTGATGTTTGGCACCAAGCTAGGAGCCTCTGCTGAAAGCGCCATGGATCTTTACCTGCGGCCAGAAACTGCCCAAGGTATTTTCGTAAACTTTTTGAACGTTCAAAAAAGTGGAAGGATGAAGATTCCTTTTGGAATCGCACAGACCGGAAAAGCGTTTCGAAACGAAATTGTGGCACGACAGTTCATCTTCCGTATGCGTGAATTTGAGCAGATGGAAATGCAATTCTTCGTTCGCCCAGGCGAAGAACTAAAATGGTACGAGTACTGGAAGGAGACCCGTTTAAAATGGCACCTTTCATTAGGCATGGGTGAAGAAAACTACCGTTTCCACGATCACGAAAAATTGGCGCATTATGCCAATGCCGCAGCAGATATTGAATTTAATTTTCCTTTCGGTTTCAAGGAATTGGAAGGAATCCATTCCCGTACTGATTTCGACTTAAAAGCACACGAAAAATTCTCTGGTAAAAAATTACAATTTTTTGATCCGGAACTGAACGAAAGCTATGTACCTTATGTTGTTGAAACCTCAATTGGTTTGGACAGAATGTTCCTTGCCGTACTGAGCAATTCGCTACAAGATGAAACTTTGGAGGATGGAAGCGTGCGTACAGTTTTAAAAATACCTGCAATTTTAGCGCCTGTAAAAGCCGCTGTTCTTCCGTTGATTAAAAGAGATGGTTTGCCTGAAATTGCACAAAAAATAATCGATGACCTCCAGTGGGATTATAACGTAATCTATGACGAAAAAGATGCCGTGGGAAGACGCTATCGACGTCAGGACGCCGCGGGCACACCGTTCTGCATTACTGTGGACCATCAAACTATTGAAGATGATACCGTAACCATCCGTTATCGCGATACGATGGAACAGGAACGTATCAAAATTTCAGAAATTTCAGGAAAAATGAAAGAAACCATTTCATTCAAACATTGGCTTTCCGAATAATTTTTTTTAAGTGGTTAATTCTATATTTCGAAGGAGGAGGATATTGGTTTATCCTCCTTTTTTTTGATACATAAATTATTCATCCCGATTCTTAATTTCGGTAATTTCAACAGGAGCGGCCTTTTCACAGCGGTTCATTCTTCGCAGCCCATTAAATTTCACCCAAACTGTTTGATTGTCTCTTCTAAAATTTTCATTCAAATTAATAGGATCTACATAATAGAAATCTTTCTCACCTTCCTTTAACTGTATGGTGTATTCACAATCATCAGCCAAATCAGAATAAATTATGCGGCCTGGCAAATAACCATCGGCCATCATTCGTGCCGCAAGCGCTTTTTTAGCCTCTATTTCTGAAGCGGTATTGGTTTCCAAGTTTTGGGATTGATTTTGTGAAGAAACGCAGGATAAAACTGTAAAGCTAAGTAGCAATACCGAAAGTGAAATCTTAGACAACATTCTTTATGGTTTTTAAGTGATTTATGAAGGTACAAAAATTAAAAATACGCCCGTAACTGAATACTGCCCGTATGTACTGTTTTTGATGTTTCACTTTTTCTTCCGAAATAGGAAAGGTTGGCATCCAAATATTTCGTAATCCGCTTCTGAAAAAGCAAGCGCCAAGTAAAGTTGGTTCCTGGCTGCAAACCTTCCAACATTTGGTATGCCACGGGCGAAAATGGACTGCCTTCAAACTGATTGTCTATATAATTGAATTCTCCGTTTATTGAAATCTTTTCAGCATTGGTGTAGGCGAAGGAAAAACCTAGTGTCTGCTGATTCAGTTTTTCCATTTTACCCAATTGATTATCCTGGTTTGCAAATTCATAATAAACATCAAAACGTGTCTGCTGGCTAAGCAAGTAGGAAATTTTCGGATTGAACTCATACGAATCGAGACGATAATTCCTACTTGCAAAATTTTCCGAAAGACTTTCGTTGCTGCCCGTGGCGCCTTTTAAATTCAGTAACCAACTTTCCCAGAATTTATGGTTAAAGTTAAATTGATGACTTTTTAAAGTATTGCGCTGCAGGCCTACAGCCAATAAATTATCCGCAGAAGTTGAAATAAAGGTGTAGCTAGTAGTAAAATGTTGCTTTCCGCGATTGAAAAACAAGGCATTTCTAAAATTCAGCGTTAATCCCAAKYGRTSATCGCCGCCGTCTTCAAAAGGATTTATATTGAACCCATCATTCTTTCGTTTTACTTTTCGGTCTAAAATATAGGAAGTTTGATTATAAAAATGTGAAAGTACCTTTTTAAAGCCATCTTTATTGGTCCAATTTTGCGGATTTAAAGTAAGGATTTGACTGAATTTATTTTGCCTAATTTTTAAAAAAACCTGATTGGGGAGCAAAATCCGAATGTATTCCGCTTGATCTTGAAATTGCGCTACTTCAAACTCTTCCAATTCCTGAATTCCATTGTTGTTATAATCTATCCACGTGTAAACACCCTGTCCCGGCTCGGTCTTAAAGTATGTGAATTCCTGTTGCGGAATCACCCCACTATTAGATTCCATAGCGGTATTCCACCGAACGCCACCATCAAACAATGCTTGATTATAAATTATTCTGGAGTTCAGCGAACGTTCCGTTTCCCGATCATCGATGACTATTGGGAGCGAATCGTTTGGATCAAAACCTGTTCCTGGTTTGGGCTCGTATTTTAAGGTTCGATAATTTGCAAAGGCCGAAAGCTGGGCGTTTTCTGTATTTATAAGCTGTGATTTTAAATAATAGGTGTTTGAGGAATTCACCTTTTGAAGTACATTATTCCGTACACTATCATTAACCCGAAACTGATAACCGGCTTCCACAAACACCTTTGTACTATCACCTATGCCAGAAAAGATTTCAAAAGCACTAAATTTTTGACTTATGGGCGAAATGCTGTCGCGTGAAACATCTTTTATTTGGTTGTTTTCCAAAGCCACTTTTCCACCCACCCAAGCTTTCTCAAAAGAATAGGTAGTTGTGTTATTCAGCCTAAAAAATTTAGAAGAAATGGAATCGGCTTTACTGTTCAAATAACTCCCGTAGGTAAGCAATCTTAGTTTTTTTAATTTTATTTCTGAAGCGATTACCTGCCGCGTGCCGTTGAAATTTTCAGAATAATTCAAGTTTTGGAACTCGTAGCGCCCACCGCCAATCTTTGGGTGCGAGACTTCAAAGCCTGAAATTACAAAACTTTGGTTCCCCATTGGGTTAAGCAGGTTCCAATCGCGGTTGAATTCAATGTTATAAAGTCTTTCAATGGTCCTGAAATCTTTTTGAACAAAATCCAACGAACCAAAGCCATCTATTCTTAATGTATCTGCCGTTGTCAAAACACGTTGTTTGAAGGCCAATCTACCCGCAAAACCATCGTTATTGTTATCGTCAATATCACTAAAAAGGTTGAGGTCACTTTGGCTTCCGGCCACTTCAAAATCAATACGTGTTTTTTCGGAAGGGTGGAAACTTCCGTTTAGGCCGCCAACCTGTAATTTTACAGGTGCATTCAGCCGAATAACAGGGGCATAATTTCCTTGCGGAACCCCATTAACGGGAGCAACATATTCAAAAATACGGCTAATAGCATTGGTTTCACTAATTACATAATCACCATTATTTGGCCCAACAAGTGAAAATCGCACACTGAACAGTTCATCCTCGGGATTGCTTGAAAAAACGAATACTTCTTCGCCGCTTATGATTTCCTTTTTATAAAGAATTTTATTTTCAGAATAGGTATCCGGTACTGCGGAAGGAGCATTCATCAACTCCCGATCATCACCTGCGGCTTGTAAAATAGCCACTTGTTCCTCAGAAAGATTTTGCTGTAGCGGTTGGTTTTTTGCGTCGTTTTCAGAATAAATATACACACCCAAATCCAGGTTTTCACTGGTGTAATTCCCGCCGCCGTAGCCTATAAATCGTGTATAACTTCTATCGGTATATTGGTATTCCACCGTAATGCGCATATTACTGGTTATTGGAAATGTGGGATTAAATTTTATTTCGCCAGCGTTATAATCTATCACATAATCTGCGTTTTCGCCACGTTGCAAAAGAAGCCCATTTACGTAAACCCGCTCGCTACCCGAAACTACTAAAATATAAAGTTCGCCATTGGGCCCGACCAATTTATAGGGCCCTTGGTTTCCTTCCTGTCCAATAAATTCACTTTTGGAAAAAACGCCGCGAACCAAAGCACCCGAGGCAAAGGCCGAAATTTTTGAACCGTCTTCATTATTAAAAGTTCCCCCCAGAGAAATTCCTTGTACCTTTTTTGTAAATCTTCCGAAATAACTATTGCTGTTCTGAAGATCAATATCACCAGCGCGGATGTTCCAATTTTCGCCAAAAAGTTCAATAAAAATCTGGTCAAATTCATTCAAACTTTGTGAATAACCGCCTTCCTCCGTGGGGATATTCGCATCTTGAATGGATGCCCGAATAGAAACTTTATCGCTCAGTTTTCCAGTTATCTGAAGATCAAGCTCACTATTCACCACTGCATTTTGATTGTTTCCAATCGTAATGCCGCGGGAAATGCTACCCGAAGTGTTCAACCCATCAAAAGGAGTAAATGTGTTTTTATTGGTGCTTTCGTCCAGTGAGTAGAGCTTCTCTATTTGCCCTGTATTTTCCACTATAATTTTCGGGTCAAGGGCGAAATATTCRCGCGTTAAAAATTCTGGGTACTGTAAATATTGAATGGTTAGCGAATCGTTTTCTTGCTGCAATTCCTCCGAAAAAATAATAGTCCCTTTTTTAAAATCAATTCGGTACGCAAATGGGTTGGGTGAATTTCCATCATTATCAAGAATCACGAAACGTTTGGGATTGATTCCCGCGCTATCCAAAACCACGGTATCCTTTAATGCAACTTTTTTCTCTTTATAGTTTGATGAAATATCCTGTGCATAGCCAGCGGCCACAATAAAAAAAAGAGAAACAGACAGGAATAACTTCATTACCAATATAACTTAATGTAGCGGATTATATTTTGTGAATATATTATGAAAATCTTTACGGGCGTGAGCCGTGTAAAAATACAATGTTAATTAACTTAGTGGCTTTAAATAAAAGCTACTTACAATGAAAATTATTTCGTACAATGTAAACGGAATTCGCGCCGCTATGCGCAAAGGATTTATTGATTGGTTAAAAGCCGCAAATCCAGAGGTTATCTGCCTACAGGAAACAAAAGCCAATTTTGACCAAGTGGAAATCGAGGAAATTGAAAAAGCAGGTTATCCCTATCATTATTGGTACAGCGCCGTAAAAAAAGGCTACAGCGGGGTGGCAATTTTTTCAAAAATAAAGCCGAATCATGTAGAATATGGCACCGGCATTGAATATATGGACTCCGAAGGAAGAAACATCCGTGTAGATTTTGATGATGTTTCGGTGATGAGTTTATACTTGCCTAGCGGTACAAATATGGATCGTTTGGAACACAAACTTACTTATATGGACGATTTTCAGAAGTATATTGACAATTTGAAAAAAGAAATTCCCAATTTGGTAATATGCGGCGATTACAATATTTGTCACGAAGCGATAGATATTCATGACCCCGTTCGCAATAAAAATGTTTCCRKWWTYWKMMYTSTSKMMAKGSMWTGGCTGGACGGTTTTATGAAAAGTGGATTCATTGATAGTTTTCGACATTTCAATAAAGAACCGCACAATTATACTTGGTGGAGCTACCGCGCCAATGCCAGAAATAACAATAAGGGTTGGCGAATAGATTACAATTTGGTTTCGGAACCATTATTGGATAACCTAAAACGGGCCGTAATCCTGCCCGATGCAATGCACAGCGACCATTGCCCCCATTTGGTGGAACTCGAATTTTAAACTCAATAATATGGATTTTCCCGAAGATTTTTATTCACACTTAAAAAATCATAATTATACCGAAATAAAAGGTGGAATTGAACGAAATTCATTTTTGGAAATTTGGGTAGTATCGGTCAACAAAAGAGTTTTTGCAAGAAGTTGGAATAAGAGTGCCAGAAGTTGGTTTACGGCATTTATCGATACGGGTGTCGGTCAATTAAAGTATGGTGATAAAGTGCTAAATGTAAAAGGAACAAAACTAGAGCCTACATCAGAAATTCAAAAAGAGATCAACCAAGCTTATTTAAAAAGATACAATCAAAAGGAAAACATTTATTACTCTGAAGGTATTACACAGCCAGAATATTTGGAGTATACTATGGAGTTTTTTTATTTGGAAAAAGTCAGTAAATGAAATACACTACCCTACTAAATACAAATCTACAAATAAGCAAACTCTGCTTAGGCACCATGACTTGGGGCCAACAAAATATAGAGGCTGAAGCCCACGAACAGCTCGATTTTGCTATAGAAAAAGGCATCAATTTTATTGATTGTGCCGAAATGTATCCCGTGCCTGCAAACCCTAATACGCAGGGAAAAACGGAAACCTATATTGGAAATTGGCTTACAAAAAAGAAGAATCGCGAAGATTTAATTATTGCCACAAAAATTGCCGGGCCCAGCAGATCAATGGACCACATTCGGCAGCCGTTGGATTTCAGTAAAAAATCTTTGGAAGATTCCATTCATAAAAGCTTGAAACGCTTGCAGACTGAGTATATCGATTTGTACCAACTGCATTGGCCGGAGCGTCACACCAATTATTTCGGGCAGCGTGATTATTCCCATAAGGAAGATGAAAAATGGAGCGATAATTTTGCTGAAGTTCTAAGTAATTTGGAAGGTTTCGTTAAGGCAGGGAAAATTCGCCATATCGGGCTTTCAAATGAGACCCCTTTTGGAGTAATGCGCTATTTGGAAGAAGCGCGAAAAGGAAAATTGAAAATTGCATCCGTTCAAAACCCATATAATTTATTGAATCGAAAGGATGAAATAGGCCTTACTGAAATTCTTCAACGTGAAAATATTGGGTATCTACCCTATTCGCCCTTGGGTTTTGGAACACTCAGCGGAAAATATTTAAACGGAATCGCTGATGAAAATTCGCGCATAAATCAGTTTAAACAATACACCCGTTACAGCAGTAAACCCGCATTGGAAGCTACTGAGAAATATTTTGAAATTGCCAAAAAGCACAATTTAAGTTTTGCGCAAATGGCTTTGGCTTTTATACTTCAAAAGAAATTTGTGACCGCTCCCATTATAGGCGCTACTTCAATTAAACAACTTTCAGAAAATATTGAAAGTATACACGTTTCACTCTCGAAAGAAATCGTAAAAGAGATTGATGCGGTACACAATCAAATTCCGAATCCAGCGCCTTAAACAAAAGCACTGTACCCCGTAATCGCACGACCCACTATCAACGAATTGATTTCTTTGGTTCCCTCGTAACTGTAAATCGCTTCGGCATCGGCTACAAAACGGGCCACGTCGTATTCCAAAAGTATTCCGTTTCCGCCCATAACTTCCCGGGCTTGGCTTACCACATCGCGGGTTCGCATACTGCAAAATACTTTTGCCAATGATGCGTGCTCATCAGTTAACAAACCTTCGTCCTGCAATTCAGAAAGACGGAAACACATCGTCTGCATTGCTGTAAGATTGGCGACCATTTCAACCAAATGATTTTGCACCAATTGAAATGAAGCAATCGGTTTTCCAAACTGTTCGCGTTTTTTGGTGTATTTCAAAGCGGCTTCATACGCCCCTCGAGCACAACCCACCGCTTGCCACGCTACTCCGGCACGCGTCATCCGTAATACTTTGGCGGTGTCTTTAAAGGAATCACATTTTTGAAGTCGGTCGCTTTCGGGGATACGGCAATCTGTCATTGTTATTAACGCGTTTTGCACCGTACGCAGCGCCATTTTGTTTTCAATTTTTTCGGCTTTAAAACCCTGATTTCCCTTTCTGACCAAAAATCCCTTCACTTGGTCTGAAGCTTCGTCGCGCGCCCAAATAATTGTTACGTCGGCAAACGTTGCATTCCCGATCCATTTTTTTTGTCCGTTCAAAACCCATTCGTCACCTTCCTGCCTGCAAGTAGTTCCCAAACCACCTGCAACTGCGGAACCCACTTCAGGCTCCGTAAGACCGAAAGCGCCAATAAGTTCCATTTTGGCCATTTTCGGTAGCCATTCCTGTTTTTGCTCCTCGCTTCCGCATATGTATATAGAGCCCATCGCCAATCCACTGTGAACTCCAAAAAAAGTAGAAATGGAAACATCCACACGGGCAAGTTCCATCGCAATAATTCCTTCCATTACATAGGTTTCATACGGTGTTCCGTAACCTTCGTAGGTAAGCCCACAAATGTCCAGCTCGGCCATTTTGGGAATTATTGGAAAGGGAAATTCAGCTTTGTTCCAATATTCATTGGCAATTGGCTTTATTTCATCCTCCATAAAATTACGCACTTTTATTTGAAGTTCGCGTTGTTGGGGAGTGAGCTTTAAAGCCAAATCATAAAAATCGCCATCAATGGGCGGCAGTTTGTGCTGTCCCTTTTTTCCGCCTTTGTGTTTCAGCATTCGCATCAAACCCGCAAGTTGCCGATCGTCGAGTTCACCGACAGTTTTCATAATTTCAGAAAGATCTACTTTTTGCGAAAGTTTCCCCAGCGCATCCAGATCGATATCCTGCATTAAGCTAATGGTCTGTTTTATTTTTGAAAAGAAGGACATAATGGTTTTTTTAGAATTGACTTCTAAAGATACCATTAAGCGTTTTTGTTAAGGCTAAAAAAAAGTTAATTTGGAGGAAGCGGTTTTAAAGTAGAGATTCTATCTAATTACCCGAAAAGATGATGCACCACATCGTGCACCTTTGCCACTTTAATGATATTTATGTGAAAATTTTGTTTTGGAATTTTACAGTATTTTGAGATTACTATTGACGTAAAGCCAAGCTTCTCGGCTTCCAAAATGCGTTGCTCCACACGAGTTACGGGACGCACCTCGCCTGCCAAGCCAACCTCTGCTGCGAAGCACAGCCGCTTGTCTATTGCAATATCAATATTTGAGGAAAGTACCGCGGCAACCACGGCCAAATCTATCGCGGGATCGTCAACGGTAATTCCGCCCGTTACGTTTAAAAAAACATCTTTTGCGCCAAGTTTGAACCCTGCACGTTTTTCCAAAACGGCAAGAATCATATTCAGCCTTTTAGCGTTATAGCCCGTGGCACTCCGCTGCGGTGTGCCGTAAACTGCACTGCTCACCAATGCTTGAATTTCAATCATCAACGGGCGCATGCCTTCCAAAGTTGCGGAAATGGCGGTTCCGCTTAAATCTTCGTCATTCTTGGAAATCAAAATTTCCGATGGATTTGAAACTTCCCGCAAGCCGCTGCCCTGCATTTCATAAATTCCCAATTCATTGGTGCTTCCGAAGCGATTTTTATTCGCCCGAAGGATCCTATAAATATGGTTTCGGTCGCCTTCAAATTGCAGAACCGTATCCACCATATGTTCTAAAATCTTTGGGCCGGCGATGTTACCGTCTTTGGTAATATGGCCAATTAAAATAACCGGCGTTCCAGTTTCCTTTGCAAACTTTATAAGCTCGGCAGTGGTTTCACGGATCTGCGAAATGCTTCCGGCAGTGCTTTCAATATAATCTGTGTGCAGGGTTTGGATGGAATCAATCACCACAATATCGGGTTCAATTTCTTCAATATTTCTGAAAATATTTTGCGTTTTTGTTTCCGTTAAAATGAAACAATTTTCAGAAACCGGCTGGATGCGTTCTGCCCGCATTTTTATTTGCTGGGCGCTCTCTTCACCTGAAACATAAAGCGTTTTGTATGGGAGTTGGAGTGCAATCTGAAGCATCAATGTGCTTTTGCCAATTCCGGGTTCGCCGCCCAAAAGCGTTAACGAACCGGGAACCAATCCGCCACCGAGCACACGGTTCAATTCGTTGTTTTTTGTATTCAGCCTCGCTTCAGCTTGTGTTGAAATTTCTGAAACGCGTTGTGGCTTGGCAACTCTCTTTGAAGAGTTTTCAGAAGACTTCCAACTAACCTTCTCGGCTTTTTGGATTACTTCCTCCGCAATGGTATTCCATTCCTTGCAGGAATTGCATTGTCCCTGCCATTTGGCATATTGGGCGCCACAGTTCTGGCAGAAAAATGTTGTCTTTGTTTTGGCCATAATAGTTTCGCTAAAATAAATATATTTACGCTACAAACCTTCGGTAAATGAAACGCTTATTCCTCACATTTTTTTTATTGTGTTTTTGTTCGTTGGTTTCCACCGCACAACGGTATCAATTTAAAAAATATAAAACAGAAGAAGGACTCGTAAACAACGAAACCTTTGCCATATTGCAAGATAGCCAAAACAGGATTTGGGTAAGCACTACTGGCGGAATAAGCTGTTTTAACGGAAAAACTTTCAAAAATTACACCACAGAAGATGGGCTGGTTTCAAATATTGGTTTCAGCATTTTTGAGGATAGCAAGGGGCGTATTTGGGTTGGTACGCTGGATAATGGCATAAGTATTATTGAAAACGGAAAAATCACGAACCCACAAGGCGTTGATTTTGACTTTTTGGGAAGTGCCACCTATATTTTGGAAGGGAGCGATGGCACAGTTTATATCATTTTCGTAAAAGGTATAGTGACCTATAAAAACGGAAAGCTGGAGTATTTGCTAAAAGACAATGAGAAAAACCAGATTTCGGGACTTCAGCAGGCAGCTTGGTATGATAGCAATACCTTATATATAAGTTCATCACAAACGGGTATTTTCAAAATGACCCTTAACCCTCTGAAAATTGAAAATATTTACAATGAAAAAGACGGGATAAACAACATCTGCTACTCGGTTTTTGTGGATGCCAAAAAAGATGTCTGGGTGGGTGCTTATGGCGAACTCTACAAAATATCAAAAGGAACGCTTACGAAGTTTAAATTCCAACAAGAGGATTTTGACAAAAACCGTATTTATGGAATTCTCGAAGAAAATGAAAATGAGCTTTTTTTAAGTTTTGAAGGCAATGGCTTTGGAATATTCAATAAGCATACGGGTGATTTGAAAATCATTAATGAAGCCCAGGGCCTCCCCTCAAAATATATTTACAGAGCTATTAAAGATACCGAAGGCAACCATTGGATGACTAGTTATGGTGAGGGAATTATTCGTTACAGGGATACTGCTTTCAAGATTTATGATGATACACAGGGTTTGCCATCAAAATCAGTAAATGATATCGCGGAATGGGACAATGAATTGCTCATGGCCACAAATGATGGGGTGTTTGCTTTAGACGAATCTCAAAACATTCGGCTCATAACAAGAAGCGGTGCCATAAAAAACCTCTTTATCACACCCCTGGGAAACCTCCTTTATACTACCGAAAAAGCTGTTTTTGAACACACTAAGAGCAGCCATAGACCTACATTAGTAGATGAGGGAGATTACAACCTATTGTTTAAGGACCAGAATAAAACCTTCCTTTTTGGAACCGATAAAATTAAAGTTTTGGCAAAAGATTCCACCTATTATATAAATTCCCGAAGAGCCATAACCATTGTACCTATCGCTGATCGTTATATTCTTTGCAAAATAGCAGGTCTGTTCCAAATGAACGATAGAAAAACAGACACCATTCCAGGACTTCACCCCAATTTGCACAATGACTTTAGGAGCTTGGATGTCATCAATTCAAATGAAGTACTGGCGGGAAACGAAAAAAAATTGTACCACATAACACTGCAGAACGAGCGTTTTAAAATTCAGACGTTTGACATGGGCCGCTTTGCCTACTTGAAACAATTTAGGGCATTGAAGGTTGATGGCAACAATTTATGGCTGGCTGGCAGAGATATGTTGTTAAAAGTTGATCTAGAATTTTTATTGAAAAAAGATAGTGTTGTGGCAAAAAAATATACCACTGTCTCCCATTTTTTGGAAAACGATATCGATTTCAATTCACTTTTTATTACGGCGGACAAAACCATTTTGGCCACTTCCCTCAGCGGAATGCTTGCCTTTAATGAAAAAGCATACCTTGCCAATACGCAGCCTCCAAAACTAAATCTTTCGGAAATTCTTTTGTTTTCAGAACCCTTGGAGGATAGCCTTTACAGAACCAACAAAGGCATTGTTCTCCCCCATCAAAAAAACTATTTAAGTTTTTTAATGGAAGCTATAACGTTTACAAACCCAGAAAACGTTCATTATAAATACAGAATGAAAGGACTTCGGGATGGAAATGAATGGTCGCAACCTACCAAAAACCCTATAGCAGTCTTTTCTTACCTTCCCCCGGGTGATTATACTTTTGAATTTATTGCCGATAATGGTGATGGTGTATGGCAAAATGAACCTTTTCAATATGCATTTGTGATAACTGTTCCGTTTTGGAAGACATGGTTTTTTTGGGTTTCTTTATTATCTATTTCATCATTAAGTGTTTTTTTATTTTACTATTTCAAAAACAAAGCAGAACAAAAAAGAAACGAAGCTTATACCCACAATCTCATCAAAGCCCAAGAAGAAGAACGTACGCGTGTTGCACGTGAGCTTCACGACAGCGTTGGACAAAAATTGATGCTGCTCTCTAAAAAAACCAAATCAAACGGCAACCAAGAAATGGAGTTTTTAGCGACTAATACCTTGGAAGAACTGCGTGCAATTTCGAGAGGTCTCCATCCTGCAACACTGGAACGCTTGGGCCCCACAGCTGCCATTCGAAATATGGTGGATGAAGTGGATTCTAATACAAATATTTTCTTTACCCATGAAATTGATGATATCGATGCTTTTTTAAGTAGAGAAGCATCATTACATTTGTATAGGATTATACAAGAAATTTTAAACAATATGGTAAAACRTGCTGAAGCAAAAGCCGCTTCAGTTACCATTGAAAAAAAGGACCATAGCATTGAAGCCGTTATTGTAGATAATGGAAAAGGATTTGAAATTTCCGAAAAAGTAAAAACCAGTACGAGCCTCGGAATGAAAACCTTAATGGAACGTGCAAAAATTTTACACTCAAAAATTGATATAAAAAGTCAAATCAATAAAGGAACAACCATAACGCTAATTATCCCAATATAAATGCATGAAAAGAGTAAGATTTCTGTTGTTATTGCAGATGATCATCCTATGATTTTAAAAGGATTGCATGATGAGTTACAAGCAAATAACTACACTGTTTTGGGCCAAGCGGCCAATGGCATGCAGGCACTGGAACTTATATTAACCCACAACCCAACCATTGCCTTACTTGATATTGACATGCCTCTTTTAACAGGTTTTGAAGTTATAAAAATGTCAAAACAGAAAGGTGTAGACACGAAGTTTATTATTCTCTCCTTTCACAAAGACAACGAATATATATCTCAGGCCAAAGCACTTCAAATAAATGGATATCTTTTGAAAGAAGACTCATTTTCTGAAATTGAAGACTGCATTCAATGTGTTTTAAACGGTGATGTTTGCTTCAGTCGTTCATTCGCCCCTTCTTCGCTTGCAAGTGTTTCCGAAGAATTAAAAAAAATAAAGCACTTAACTTCTTCTGAAAAAACGATTTTAAAGTTAGTAGCAGAACAATTGAGCAGCAGCGAAATTGCCGAAAAGCTTTTTATTTCCGTACGCACGGTAGAAAAACACCGGAGCAACATAATCATGAAGCTAGAAATTGAAAATATCACCACCAATGCCTTGACCAATTGGGCATATTTGCATAAAAATGTTATTAAAGAGCTTTAGATTTAATAGCCAAAATCAGCTTTTATCTTGTCTGCCCTGTCCAGTAATTTATCAATGGTTATAAAATCTACCTCTTCTTTATCGTAGGCCCCTTGAAAAATTTTCATTGCTTTTTTGGGTTCGCCGGTTTCTTCGTAATAGCGCCCCAAATAATAATCGCCCAATACCGTATCCGGGTATTGCCTTTTTGCCAAGGTTGCAATCTCTCGTAAAGACTCCCATTGGTTTCGTTTTTCGGCAGCAGTGGCCGTAGCGATAAAATCATTGACGCGAATGTTATTGGTAATGCCAAAAAGATCCTCTATCACTTTATATTTGTCAAGCAAATACTGGCTAATTGGCGTATCCAATTTCAATAAAACTTCAGTGAATTCCTTTTTGCTGATGGGCCTATAAACCGAAAATATTTTTTCCAAAGCATTTGGAATGCCACGACCACCCAAAGAATAGTGGGTCGCTCCATCAAAATTATCATAATAATAATTGAATGATTTGCTKYTSAAWSYASWYNNAACNNTGAYWKKNNARATCTYKRNTAGWMTYYNTCNNGCCWKTRNTAKSAKCGRKKMCCKTTRMNCAAAKANANTAAAAYNTTCWTCCMRRTAYYGMWSKWNATMYRTKMWATRAGGCGCTCTTCCATCATCGGCGCCAAATCTGGGCTTAGATTTATATATCCATTTAAAAGTGGCGGATCCTTAAAAAGATAATAATTTAAAAAGTTGGCTGTGAAATCATGCCCCACACCAATAATGAATTTTGCAGTCCGGTATTTTTGATCAATATACGGTATCAATTCCAACCCGATGAATTCAAAAAATTTTGCGCCTTTGTCACCCGGCATAAATGTGTTTTCGTCGTAAGAACAATCATCATAACGAGAATCGCCCTGCATAACGCCCACTACTATGGACTCTGGCATATCTTCCCAATAACTGAAATAATCTACGTTTCCGGCAACTGGCTCAAAAAGATAATCGGCGTCCAGCACCAAAACTATAGGGTATTTTTTATCAATATTGCTGTCGTAATTTCTTGGAAGTTGAATTTTCAACCTTCGAGATTCGCCAAGTTTGGCCGAATCAAACTCTTCGTAAATAATTTGGGAAAAACAATTCAGGTTCAATAAAATGCAAAAGGCGAAAAGCAGGAATTTTTTCATTGGTTAGATTTTTTTTTTAAAACTTCGGAAAGATAACAATTTTTGAATTTGTTGTTTTGCGAAATAAAAAAATAGCCAGAAACTTAGAGCTTGAGTCGCTTTCTGTTATAAATAGGAAGTAAAATCAGCGAAAGCACGCCGAAGAAAAGAATGGATGCAATGTTTGAAATCCATACAATCCAGCCAAAGGCAACGCCAACAGTTTTTGCAATTCCGAAAACAGTTAAAATACCCGCAACCGCTGCAGGATACGTTCCAAAACCACTATTTGTAAACGCAAACGTAAAACTGCCCACCACAAAAGTGATGATTATAGTGCCAAATGTAATATCTGCGGTATCGGGCAGCGCATGGAGCGCAGTATAAAAAGAAAGCAGATAAAGCCCCCAAATAATAAACGTATGAAATATAAAAGCGCCCTTTTTGCGCATTTTCAAAATACTGAAAACACCTTCCTTTAAACCAATTATAAAGTTTTTCAATTTCTTGTTGATATTGGATTTCGAAAATTTAATGTAAAGCGGAATACTTACTGCAAGAAAGACAATACCAAAAATGATTAAATAAAAAATTGAAACAGGAACATTTTCTACGAAGTATCCGTACAAAGCATCAAATTTTATAATTAATGCCAAAACCGTAAAAAACAATAGGAAAAGAAGATCAACAACTCTTTCAGAAATAATGGTCCCAAAACCTTTTTGAAAAGGAACGCCCTCATATTTGTCAAGAATAATACCCCTGGAAACCTCGCCGCTCTTCGGAATAAAGATATTCATGAGGTAAGCCACGGAAATTGCCATAAAATTATTGGCCAACTTGGTTTTATATCCCAACGGTTCCAACATAAAACTCCAACGATACGAACGGGAAATATGGCTCAATACACTAAATACAACCGAAAGCAGCACAAAATAATAATTTGCATCAGCAAAATATTTCTTCGTTTCTGCAAGTTGTTGTGGCGTGAAAGATTGATAAATATACCAAATCAAGAAGACTCCCAGCCCAAGGGGAATTGCGATCTGCAAAAATTTTGAAAGGGAGCGGCCCAATTTAGCGGAGTAAGTTTGTTTCCTCGTCTGGAAAAACTAAGGCAGGTTTAAAAGCTTTTGCCTCTTCCACTTCCATTAATGCATAGGTAATGAGGATAAGCACATCACCAGGGGCTACGCGTCTAGCGGCAGCACCGTTTAAAGTGATTTCACCACTATTTCTAGGGCCAGGAATGGCATATGTTTCAAGGCGTTCGCCATTATTGTTGTTTACTATTTGGACTTTTTCGCCTTCAATAATGTTGGCTGCGTCCATTAAATCCTCGTCAATAGTGATGCTGCCAATATAATTTAGATCAGCGCCGGTAACTTTTACCCTATGGATTTTAGATTTTACTACGTGTATTTGCATGGTGCAAAGATATTAATTTAAAGGTATATTGTCGATGAGCCGGACTTCGCCCGCAAATACTGCAATAAAAGCTCTGTACTTCGAATCTTTGTATTTTCGCTTTGCGGTTTTGAGCGTTTTTTCATTGGCAATTTCGAAATATTCCAATTTCAAATGCGGGTTTTGCAAAAACCGTTCCGCAACCAGAGCGTTCAATTCATTAATGGATTTGGAACTGAATTTTTCCCGGACTTCTTGTAATGTTTTATAAATGAGTGCTGCTTCTTCAAATTGTTTTGCAGTGAGTCGTTTGTTACGTGAACTCATTGCAAGCCCGTTTTTTTCTCTTAAAATGGGACACCCCACAATTTTTACAGGAATTTTTTCAATATCCACCAATTTTTTTACAATYTSCRANTNCTGAAAATCCTTTTCGCCAAAGTAGGCTGTATTTGGTTTCACGATTTTTAAAAGCTTGCTTACAATGGTTCCCACTCCGTCAAAATGTCCTTTTCGGTGTTTTCCCTCCATTTCATTTTCGAGGTTTCCAAAATTGTACTTTTTTGCATATACCGAAGCATCATATAGGTCTGAAACCTCTGGCAAGTAACCAATCACATTTCCTTTTAATTTTTTTAAAAGGAAAATATCATCATCGGGAGTTCGCGGATATTTTTCAAGATCTGCACTGTTGTTAAATTGCGTGGGGTTTACAAAAATGCTCACAACCACCACATCATTATCCTCTAAAGCATTCTTTACCAACGATATATGCCCTTCATGCAATGCACCCATTGTTGGCACAAAACCTATTTTGTCATTTTTTGCTACGGAAGACAAGGCTTGTACCAAGGTTTCTTTTTGGGTATGTATTACCATAAAAATTGGGTTAAGAGCGGGCAAAATTAATATATTAAAGACAATCTACATAAATTTTCGTAATTTTGCGTGTTTTTAAGCGCCTCGAGACATTGGGGCAAATTGCAAATAATTCCTAAATACCCAATAGATGAAAGATAAAAGAGTCTTGTATGTGTCTTCCGAAGTAATACCCTACCTTCCTGAGACCGAGATTTCTTCAATGTCGTTTGAAGCTCCACGAATGATCAACAATAATGGCGGACAGATAAGAATCTTTATGCCCCGCTATGGCAACATTAACGAAAGAAGACACCAACTGCACGAAGTGATCCGTCTTTCTGGGATGAACTTAGTAATCAACGATCTGGATATGCCTTTAATTATTAAAGTGGCATCCATACCCAAAGAGCGTATTCAAGTTTATTTTATTGATAATGAAGATTATTTTAAGCGTAAGGCAACCTATGCCGATGAAGAGGGAAATTTTTACAAAGACAATGACGAACGCGCCATTTTCTTTGCAAAAGGAGTAATTGAAACAGTTAAGAAATTGAATTGGGCGCCAGATATTATTCATGTCCACGGCTGGTTGGCTTCATTTCTTCCATTGTATCTGCGAAATTATTACGGAAACGAGCCCCTTTTTGAAAACAGTAAAATAGTTACCTCTGTTTACAATCAAAGCTTCGATGGAACGTTAGCAAAAAACACGATAGATAAAGTAAGGTTTGATGCCATAGATGACGAAGCCATAACTGAGCTTGAAGAACCCAACTATGTAAATCTTATGAAGATTGCAGTTAAAAATTCAGACGCAGTTATTATTGGTTCTGAAGAAATCCCAAAAGAGCTTGAGGATTTTATTAACACTCTTGATAAACCAGTGTTAAAATATCACAATATGGAAAATTTTTCCCAAGCATATTTAGATTTTTACAGCTCGAAAGTTTTAAAATAGATTCTCCAACAATTTTACTGAAATGTTGACTCAATATTTCACCAAAACAATTTATAGAACGAATGAAAATTAAAAATTTGTTGCCCATTACTGGTGCTATTTTCTTTATAATAATTGTATCCTCCTCTTGTCAGAAGGATATTTCTACTTTAGGCTCTGAAGTGTTGGGAACAGAAACACCTAATGGTATTTTAGACGATTCCCAAACTGTAATAGCATACAGTCGAAAACTTGGGCCAGTACAAAGCAACAGATTGCCTGCCTATCAATTGGGCGTTTATAACGATCCCGTTTTTGGAAAATCTACCGTTAGCCTCTTATCACAATTAACCTTATCAGAAAACGATCCTATGTTTGGCGACAATGCCGAAGTAGACAGTGTTTTTGTGTATCTCCCTTATTTCAGTACAGCCACTACCGTAGACAGCGTAACCACATATGAATTGGATTCAATTTATGGAACTTCACCCATAAATATTACTATCTCTCCGTCAAATTATTTTTTAAGAGAATACGATCCCAATTCAGGTTTTGAAGAATTCCAAAACTATTATACCACCGAGGGCGAAACGTTTGAGCAATATTTGGATCCAGCGCTTACGGTGGTTGAAAATTTTATTCCCACCAAAAATGGGTATGTTCTTTATGAAGACACCGATGAGGAAATAGAATTACCCCCTGGGCTTCGTGTTAAGCTACCAATTGAATTCTTCCAAGAAAAAATTATTGATATGGAAGGAACACCAGAGCTTCGAAACAGCAACAATTTTAAAAATTTTGTAAGAGGCCTTTATTTTAAGGCAAGCTCAGTATCAAACAACGGCAGTCTATTCATTTTTGACCCCTCAAAAGCCTATATTACAATATTTTATAGCTTTGACAACGAAGACGAGCCCGATGAAAGAGAAAACGGAACCTACAGACTGAATTTCAGCGGCATAAATGTAAACACCTTTGAAAATGAACTGCCCTCTCAAATTCAAAATTCCGTTGAAAATCCTAACATTCAAACCGGCAATGAAAACCTTTACTTGCGAGGGGGCGATGGTATTATTTCTATTGTGGAACTTTTTGGAAAAGATGCTGACAACGATGGCGTGGCTGACGATCTACAAACACTTAGGGACAAAAAATGGCTTATCAATGAGGCAAATCTAATCTTCTATGTTAACCAAGATTTAATGGTTGGCGGTGCTACAGAACCTGAAAGAATTGTAATTTATGACCTCAAAAATAGTAATGTGCTGGCAGATTATAATTTCGACACTACCAATGGACTAGAACCTATAGATGCATTAAACATCCATTATGGAAAATTACAACGAGGCAGTGATGGTAATGGCCAATATTATAAAATGAAAATTACCAATCATATTAGCAATCTTATTAATAAAGACAGCACCAATGTACCGTTGGGCATTGTAGTTTCACAAAATGTACTCACCAGAACTACATCTAAACTTCAAAACCCGATGGAGCCCAATATTGAACAAGTTCCTACCAGTAGCGTAGTTTCACCGGAGGGAACTATTCTGTATGGAAATGCGACCCAAAACCAAGAAAAAAGGCTAAAACTTCAAATTTATTATACCGAACCCAATTAAAACCCGCTTATGTGTGGAATTGTAGGCTATATAGGCAAAAGAGAGGCATATCCCATCATACTAAATGGATTGAAACGTTTAGAATACAGAGGCTATGACAGTGCAGGAATCGCGCTTTTTGACGGAACCGATATTCAACTTTGTAAGACAAAAGGAAAGGTAGCAAGTTTAGAGGAAAAAGCCGAAAATGAAATTTCACGCAAAGGCAACCTCGGCATAGGCCATACCCGTTGGGCCACACACGGGGTTCCAAATGATGTGAACAGCCACCCACATTATTCCAACAGCGGTGATTTGGTTATAATCCACAATGGAATTATTGAAAACTATGATTCCTTAAAAAAGGAATTAAAAAAAAGAGGCTATACCTTCACTTCAGATACTGATACCGAAGTTTTGGTAAACCTTATTGAGGATATCCAAAAAAACGAAAATGTAAAACTTGGAAAAGCTGTACAGATTGCTTTAAACCAAGTTGTAGGAGCCTACGCAATTGCACTTTTTGACAGAAAAAAACCCGACGAAATTGTAGTTGCTAAACTGGGCAGCCCCTTGGCCATTGGTATTGGCGAAGACGAATTTTTTGTGGCCAGTGATGCTTCGCCATTCATTGAATTCACTAACAACGCCATCTATCTTGAAGATGAGGAAATGGCTATCATCCGTCTTGGCCGCGATGTAAAAGTCAGAAAAATAAAGGACGATAAATTAGTTGCACCCTACGTTCAAGAGCTTCAAATGAATCTTGAACAAATTGAAAAAGGGGGTTACGACCATTTTATGCTGAAGGAAATCTACGAACAGCCTTCTGTAATAAAAGACACCTACCGCGGACGCTTACTGGCAGAAAAAGGCATCGTAAAACTTGGCGGACTTGAGGATTATATTGAAAAATTCATCAACGCAGACCGCATTATTATTGTAGCCTGTGGAACTTCATGGCATGCCGGCCTAGTTGCAGAGTATATTTTTGAGGATTTGGTACGCATTCCTGTAGAAGTGGAATACGCTTCCGAATTCCGTTACCGAAACCCCATTATTTCAGAGAAAGACGTAGTAATCGCAATTTCACAAAGCGGTGAAACAGCCGATACACTTGCAGCAATAAAACTTGCAAAGTCAAAAGGCGCATTCGTTTATGGAGTTTGTAATGTGGTAGGATCAACAATTTCAAGAGAAACCCATAGTGGCACCTATACTCATGCTGGGCCAGAAATTGGCGTTGCTTCAACCAAAGCTTTCACAACCCAAATTACCGTTTTGGCAATGATAGCGCTACGTTTGGCTAAAGCAAAAGGCACTATTAGCCAAAGTGATTTTATGCTCTATTTGCGGGAACTGGAACTTATTCCAAACCACGTGGAAGAAGCTTTAAAAACCGATGACAAAATTAAAGAGATTTCTGCAGTATTTAAGGATGCCCGCAATTTCCTTTACTTAGGAAGAGGGTACAACTTTCCGGTAGCTTTGGAAGGCGCTCTAAAACTAAAAGAAATTTCATACATACACGCCGAAGGCTATCCCGCCGCAGAAATGAAGCACGGCCCAATCGCTTTGATTGACGAGCAAATGCCCGTTGTGGTTATTGCTATAAAAAGCGACCATTACGATAAAGTAGTAAGTAATATCCAAGAAATTAAGGCTCGAAAAGGTAAAATTATTGCGGTCGTTTCCAAGGGAGATACTGCGGTTAGAGAGCTTGCAGACTACGTAATGGAAGTGCCCCACACACCAGAAGCATTGTCGCCGTTGGTTACAACTATTCCGCTGCAATTACTTTCTTACCACATTGCCGTAATGTTGGGCAGAAATGTGGATCAGCCCCGTAACTTGGCAAAATCTGTTACGGTAGAATAGTTTTGGATTCCTATTTTTAAGTTTCCGAATCATGAATTTTCGAAAGATGACCTCCTATACTTTAAAAAGTATATTTTTCATCCTCATTTACGCTTTGGCGTTTTCCTGTATTCCCCTTCAAATTGCTCCAAATATTGAGGGCGCAAAGGTATACAAGGGCAAAAAATTCAAAAGAAAACTTCCTAAGCAATATGTATATGTTTTTGAAGATCCAAAAGATGCGAATGAGTTTTATACCTATATCAATGCAAAGTATAAAATTGATTATGATGAGGGGGGCGGCAATGTTCCGATTACAATAAATCAAAAAAAATATTACCTCACTTTCTATGAAGTTGAGCGAAATACACAGAYCGTTAACTTAATTCCCATGATTGTTGATGCTGCCCTAGAAAACAAGGGTAACACTGCAATTTTAGAAGACATACATTACTCACGCGTGGGAACTTGGTATATAGCCTTAACGGTTACCGACGACAAACTTAACGACAATTTAAAAGAAACTGAACCTAATCTCAAATCCATCTTAAAATATCTTGACCAATTGCGCAGTGAATATCTTACGACTGCAAATTATAGGGAGCTATATTTTAAAACCTCTTCATTTTAAGCAAAAAAATAGATTAGGAACTCTAAGTTTTTACTTTATTCCGCTTCGCAAAATTTGCAAGTAGCCCATGTATTATTGAATAAGCGATTAAAATTCCAAAAAACGAATACTTAACATTTGGATGGTCCCTAAATAAAGCTGCTGACCCGAGTAGGAGCACCCCCCATATCAATGCGTTTATTATGATAATCTTTTTCATCTCTATAAAATATTTAATAAAGCGGAAGATGGAATACCTTAATTATACATCTTCGGTTGGTTTACAAATTGTTAATGGCATTTCATACCCTATTTGTAAATCTTTTGGGCAAATTGTTACAAAATTCTTTTAAGTAGTTTAAATTTAAACTATGAAAGTGATTAATCTCATTTCGGGACCACGAAACCTTTCCACGGCGCTTATGTATTCTTTTGCGCAGCGGGAAGATATGACGGTTTTGGACGAACCTTTTTATGGATTTTATCTGAAAAACGCTTTGGTGGAAAATGAACATCCTGCGCAAAAGGAAATTCTTCAAACCATGGAATTGAAGGAAGAAAAAGTAGTCGAACGTATCAATTCACTTTCAGAAAAGAACAACGTATTTGTAAAGGGAATGGCGCATCATTATTTAACCGAATCCCCTCATTTTATTCTCAATTGGACAAATGTGATTTTAATTCGTCATCCAAAAAAATTGATTGCCTCATTTTCAAAAGTAATCCATACGCCGACCTTGAATGATATCGGCATAAAAAAAGCTTCGGAAATATTTTTATTTTTGAAGAAAAACGGGAAAACACCAATTGTAATAGACAGTGATGAACTTTTAAAAAATCCCCAAGCCTATCTCAAAAAACTATGCGATTTGCTAAACATTCCATTTTCGGAAAAAATGCTAAGTTGGGAAAAAGGCGGTATTCCGGAAGATGGTATTTGGGCAAAACATTGGTACGGAAACGTGCACAATTCTGAAGGCTTTGTTGTACAAAAAAGTAGCTCCGCGCCGTTGCCAAAACATTTGAAGCCTTTGTTGGAAGAAGCTTTACCTTTTTACGAAACTTTAAAAAATAATATTTTAACCAACTCATAACCAAAAAAAATGCTTCAAAAATCCAATCCAAAAAACGATAACATCCAAGTTTTTATAAAAGACAGATTATATCCACGAAGCGAAGCAAAAGTTTCGGTTTTTGATAGCTCGGTGCAGGGCGGTGATGCCGTTTGGGAAGGGTTGCGCGTATATCCCGAAGGGGTGGTTTGTCTGGATAAACATTTAACACGTCTGCAGGAATCTGCAAAAACGCTACTATTTGCAGATATTCCTTCTAAAGACTTCATCAAAAAAGCAATTAAACAAACACTTGATGCAAATGCAATGATGGATGATACGCATATTCGTTTAACACTGACGCGAGGTGAAAAAATAACCAGCGGAATGGACCCAAGGTTAAACCAAAATGGCTCTTGCCTTATTGTTTTGGCCGAATGGAAACCGTTGGTTTATGATAATGATCACGGTATAAAAGTAATCAGCACCAGTCAACGGCGCAATTCTCCACAGTTTTTGGACAGTAAAATTCACCACAACAATTTGCTCAATAATATTATTGCAAAAATTCAAGCAAACGTAGCTGGAAAAGATGCCGGTTTAATGCTTGACGATCGCGGTTTTATTGCAGAACTGAATGGAAGCAATCTTTTTATGGTGAAAAATGGAAAGGTGTTTACCCCTTTTGGTCACGCTTGCTTGCCCGGAATCACTCGAAATTCAGTTATTGAAATGTGCAAAAAGCACAACATTGAAATCATTGAAGCAGACATCACCCTTTCACAATTCTACAATGCCGATGGCGTTTTCGCAACGGGAACTATGGGCGAACTTACGCCCGTTGTTGAAATTGACGGGCGCAGCATTTCCAAAGATGATTTGCTTCAGAAAAAAATTATTACACTTTTCGGTAAAGAAGTTAGAGGTTTATGTGAAAAGCTTTAATTAGTAAGAGTTAAGGGGATATATAAGTTGTTATTGCTTTTCCATAATAACATCAAATTTTTTAAAGATTTCCATTGCAAATTTCATTCAGAAAAAACTATCTTTGCACCGTTCAAAATAGGGGTGGTATTTTCGCCCTTAGATAACTATAAAATAAACAGTTACTCATGTCACAAAGTACAGGAAAAGTTGCACAGATTATTGGCCCGGTAGTTGACGTTGCGTTTGATAGCGGCTCGGAACTTCCAAAAATATATGACTCATTAGAGGTAAACAACAACGGAAACCTTTTGGTTCTTGAGGTTCAATCACACATTGGTGAAAGTATGGTGCGTACCATATCAATGGATTCTACTGACGGTCTTAGCCGTGGTGTGGATGCTGTTGCAACTGGAGCACCAATACAGATGCCAATTGGCGATGATGTTTACGGCCGACTTTTCAACGTAATCGGTGATGCTATTGACGGTATCGGAAACTTGCCAAAAGCTGGCGAGAATGGACTTCCAATTCACCGTGATGCGCCAAAATTTGAAGATCTTTCAACTTCTACCGAAGTTCTTTTCACAGGTATTAAAGTAATAGACCTTATTGAGCCATACGCAAAAGGTGGTAAAATTGGTCTTTTCGGTGGTGCCGGTGTTGGTAAAACGGTACTTATCCAGGAGTTGATTAACAATATTGCGAAAGGCCACGGTGGACTTTCGGTTTTCGCTGGTGTAGGTGAGCGTACTCGTGAGGGTAATGACTTGCTTCGCGAAATGCTTGAATCCGGAATTATAAAATACGGTGACGACTTTATGCACTCTATGGAAAACGGCGGATGGGATCTTTCAAAAGTTGACAAAAAAGCTATGAAAGAATCTAAAGCTACTTTCGTTTTCGGACAGATGAACGAGCCACCTGGAGCACGTGCACGTGTTGCGCTTTCAGGTCTTACGATTGCTGAATACTTCCGTGACGGAGCTGGCGAAGGACAAGGGAAAGACGTACTTTTCTTCGTAGATAACATTTTCCGTTTTACGCAAGCAGGTTCTGAGGTTTCCGCACTTCTTGGGCGTATGCCTTCAGCGGTGGGTTACCAGCCAACTTTGGCAACAGAGATGGGTGCGATGCAGGAGCGTATTACTTCAACTAAAAGAGGTTCCATTACTTCTGTACAGGCGGTTTATGTACCTGCGGATGACCTTACGGATCCAGCACCGGCAACAACCTTTGCCCACTTGGATGCTACAACCGTACTTTCCCGTAAAATTGCCGAGCTTGGTATTTATCCAGC
Source organism: Aequorivita sp. (assembly GCA_002733915.1). Classification (GTDB taxonomy): domain Bacteria; phylum Bacteroidota; class Bacteroidia; order Flavobacteriales; family Flavobacteriaceae; genus Aequorivita. The sequence goes on along the minus strand of NVXN01000008.1, from coordinate 36,378 downwards.
GGTGGATCCATTGGATTCTACTTCACGCATTCTTACCGAATCAATTCTTGGGAAAGAGCATTATGCCTGCGCCCAAAGAGTAAAAGAGCTTTTACAGCGCTATAAGGAATTGCAGGATATTATTGCAATTCTTGGGATGGAAGAACTTTCCGAGGACGATAAATTGGCGGTAGGTCGCGCGCGTCGTGTACAGCGTTTCCTTTCACAGCCTTTCCACGTTGCGGAGCAGTTTACCGGTATTCCTGGAGTTTTGGTTGATATTAAGGAAACAATCAAAGGTTTCAATATGATTATGGACGGCGAATTGGATCATCTTCCAGAAGCAGCCTTCAACCTTAAAGGAACTATCGAGGAAGCAATCGCCGCTGGCGAGAAAATGCTTGCTGAAGCTTAAAATTAGTTAATGGTTGATAGTTGTTGGTTGATAGAACTTCCAACAACTATCAACTAACAACAAACAACTAAAAAATATGTACTTAGAAATAGTAACCCCAGAAGCATCATTGGTAGCCGGCGAGGTAGAAAGCATAACCGTTCCGGGTGTGGAGGGCGAATTCCAAATGTTCAACAACCACGCTCCTATCGTTTCCGTTTTGCAGGAAGGTAAAGTGAAGTTTAAAGGAAACCCGACCATCGCGGAGGGATTCCAAAAGAAATTTACACAAGAGGATGGAAAATGGGTACTCCCAATTTCTGGCGGAACTGTAGAATGTAACAATAACCGCGTGATGGTTCTTGCTGATTAAATACACCTCTAAGGTTTTAAATAAAAAATCCCGAATTCCACATTAAAGGAATTTGGGATTTTTCTATTATTGTACCTTGAACAGCAAACACACATATATTTCAAAAGGAAGTAAACCATGGTGGAAACTTATTTTTCCAGCAATTTGTTTTACGCTTGCCCTCTATATCCCTTTCAACTCTTATACCAACTATGTTCCTTCCGAATTTACATCCGCTAGCGGGGCTCTCCTAGTTGCTTGTTCTTTGATACTTCCTTTAGTTGTTCTAGGTATTGTCTTTTCAATGGTAAAGGATTTTCACTTCGATTTTAAAAACAAAAGATATAAAATAGTTAAACGGGTTGGCCCACTTAGTTACGGGAGATGGAGAAAGTTTGAAACTCTCAATTATCTTTCGGTTTTTGAAAACCTGGACGGATTGTTTGACCTTAAGTTATGGTATAACCAGAATAAGCACTACTCCATAGACATATTTAAAAAAAAACAAGACGCTATTGAGGTAGGAAAAGATTTGGCTCAAAATCTTTCTATTGATTTTTATACTCCAAATACAGAGTATGTTTATCAGACTGAAGAAAATGAGCCAATTGAGATAGCCGAAGACGAACGCACCATCGATGCGCATATTTCTGAAGGAAAAAGGCCATTTTGGCAAATATTAATTGCGGCATTATTTTATACAGGAGCATTAGTGAGTTTTTATTTTTTCTATACAACTTTTTCACTAGAGGTCTCAAACAAAAGGATTGTTGCATATTTTGATATTTTGGAAATAACAATAATCTTGTTTATGACTGGCGTCAGTTTTTCAGTTGTTAAAGATTATCAATTTGATTTTAAAAATAATCAGTACAAGATTATCCGTAGAGTTGGACCAATAAAAGTTGGGAATTGGCGCGCTTTAAAAAGTCTAGATTATATCTCAGTTTTTAAGAAAGATGAATCCAAATACCTTATTAATCTTTGGTACAATAAAAACAAATATTTCAATCTTTCTGTTCAAAACAAAGTAGATGCCGCAATTTTCATGGGCAAGGAATTAGCGAAAAAGTTGAAAATTGAATTATACGATGCCACAGATCCCCACAATCCAAAATGGGTCGATAATTTAAAACCTTAAAGTTATATTAACGCTACTGTTACAATTTCTGCAGGATTTGTAAATTTGCGCGTTAATGAAAGCTATGCATTTAAAGGAGATTGACAGGGTAGAGAACATTACCAAAGAAGATTTTTTACAGAAGTACTTTAGGCCCCAAAAACCAGTTGTCATCGAGAGGTTTGTCAAGGATTGGCCCGCTTTTCAAAAATGGGATCTCGACTATATGGCCGAGGTAGCCGGCGACAAAACGGTTCCCTTATACGATAACCGCCCGGTGAGCCACGAAGATGGTTTCAATGAGCCGCACGCACAAATGAAGATGCGCGATTATGTAGAGTTGCTGAAAACAGAACCTACTAAATACCGTATATTTCTTTGGAATATTTTAAAGGAGGTTCCGCAGCTTCAAAAAGATTTTGAGTATCCGGATTTTGGGCTGAAACTTATGAAAAGCCTGCCCATGCTTTTCTTCGGCGGAAAGGATTCATACACGTTTATGCATTACGATATCGATTTGGCAAACATTTTTCATTTCCACTTCGAGGGAAAAAAAGAAGTGATCCTTTTTGACCAAAACCAGAACGATTACCTCTACAAAATTCCGCATTCATTGATTACTCGTGAAGATATTGACTTTCATAATCCAGATTATGAAAAATGGCCGGCGTTGAAAAAAGCCGAAGGTTATATTGCCAATTTGGAACATGGAAACGTGCTGTATATGCCCGAAGGTTATTGGCACTATATGCGTTACATGACTCCTGGTTTTTCAATGAGCTTACGCGCCATTCCGAGAAATCCAAAGAACTTGGCTAAAGCTGTTTATAATATAGCCTTTATGCGCTATTTCGATCAATTGATGCGAAAACTGAAAGGCCAAAAATGGATCGATTGGAAGAATGAACAGGCAATTCTTCGAACCCATAAAGCGCTTTGATTTCTTAAGAATTCAGTATCTTTCCTTTAATTTTTCAAAAATGAAAGTCTTCGTAACAGTTTTTGCGCTTCTTTGTTTTCAGCTAACTTTTTCACAAGCATATTCAGGTCAGGGAGACGTTAAATTTCAGATTGGTGCCAATTTTCAAAATAACGGCACCGGCATTATGGGAAGCCTTGATTTTGGTGTAGGCGAAAATATTTCGCTCGGCGTGGCCTCTTCCTATCTTTTGGGAATTGATAAAATTACAAATGCAGATGGCGAAAAAGAGCCGTTTGCAAAATTTGAGGATCGCTTTGATTTTCGGGCTCGCTTCAATGCAAACCTTGGTAGCGTGATAAATGTAGATGAAAACTTTGATGTCTATCCCGGACTTTATGCCAGTTTAAAAAACTTTGGCGGCCATTTGGGCGCACGGTATTTCTTTACTAGTGGCTTTGGGATTTTTACCGAAGTGAGTGTTCCCATTTCAAAATACAATACCGATTCGTTAAGTCCTGCGGAAAAGATTCATAATCAGGTTTCGGTGAATGTTGGGGCCTCGTTTAATATTTAAAAATCTATTTGGAAATCTCTCCCACTTTTCCGTACACCAGCTCCGGTTCCCACCCGCGATAAAAAAGATAATCGGCCAGCTTTTTTCGCTTTTTCTGAAGATTTTTTTCCGCATGCAACTGTTGCAACCGCTTTTCTGCCAAAGCTTCAAAAATTTTGTAATATTCTGAATCCGGTATTTCCCTTAGCGCAATCTGAATGTTGTATTTTGATATTTCACGCAATTTTAATTCATTCACGATCCTATTTCTACCCCACTTTTTGGTTCTAAATTTTCCTCTTGCAAACGCTTGGGCAAACCTTGTCTCGTTTAAGAAATTGTGCCTAAGCAAATGATCTATTATTTCATCCACCGCTACAGGAATCATCCGCATTTCATATAGTTTTTGGTGCACTTCTTTATGGCAACGTTCCTGATAGGTACAATAGCGTTCCATTCGCTTGGTAGCTTCTTCAACGGTGTATGTTTTGTGTGTGTTCAAACTGGAAGTAAAACTAACAAAAAAACCCCTTCCGAAGTAAGTCTTCAAAAGGGGTTTTGGTTATTTTATCAATTCACCATCTTTATCGTGAAAGTGATATTCGAGATACGTATATGCATCTCGAGGTTGGATTTTTACCCATTTTTTGTGCTCCAAAAACCATTTGGTACGCACACTTGGGAAACCTTTGGTTAAAAAGGCCGCTATAAAAGGATGCGTATTGAGCGTTATCTTTTTATAGTCTTTTTTGAAAAGGCGTTTTACCTCTTCGTTAATTCTATTTATAACGATGATAGGTGCTTCAATCTCGCCGTCACCTCCATTGCTGGGGTCTTCCTCGCGAGTTTTTATGTTCATCTCTGGCCTAACACGTTGGCGGGTTATCTGTATCAACCCGAATTTGCTTGGTGGAAGAATTTTGTGCTTTGCCCTGTCATCCTTCATTTCTTCGCGAAGGTGGTTGTAAAGCTGCTTGCGGTGATTGGCGTTTGCCAAATCAATAAAATCCACCACAATAATTCCTCCCATATCGCGCAACCGCAGCTGTCTTGCCACCTCGGTGGCTGCAATCATGTTCACTTCCAGCGCAGTGCCTTCCTGTGTTTTTTGCTTGTTGCTTCGGTTACCGCTGTTCACGTCTATAACGTGCATTGCTTCGGTGTGTTCAATTACCAAATAAGCTCCTTTGCTACCTGATACTGTTTTTCCGAAGGAAGTTTTAATCTGCCGTTCAATTCCGAATTTCTCAAACATCGGAACATTGCTGTCATAAAACTTTACGATATTGTCTTTTTTTGGTGCAATTTCCTGCACATAATCTTTTATTTGCAAGTAAAGGGTTTCATCGTCAATATGTATTGCAGAGAATGAATCATTGAACATATCACGGATGATGGATGCTCCCCTGTTTAGCTCGCTCAGCACTTTTGAAGGGTGGTGCGCCCCTTGTAGCTTCTTACACATCGCCGTCCAGCGATCCATAAGGTTCTGTAAATCTTTGTCCAGTTCTGCTACTTTTTTGCCCTCGGCAACGGTTCTAATTATTACGCCAAATCCTTTAGGTTTTATACTTGTAATCAAGCGTTTTAACCTATCTTTTTCTTCGTTGCTTTCTATTTTTTGTGAAACAGAAACGCGGTCTGAAAACGGAACCAAAACAATATATCTTCCCGCTATGGATAGCTCGGAGCTTATACGTGGACCTTTGGTGGAAATGGGTTCTTTTACAATTTGAACCAAGATGGATTGATTGCTTTTTAAGGCATCATTTAAGTTGCCATGCTTATCAATCTCTTTTTCGAATGGAAAATTATTTAAGGTATAATCCTTTAACTTACCTGAGCTAACGCTTTTCACAAATTTCAATTGCGAAAGCACTTTTGGGCCAAGATCGTGATAGTGTAAAAAACCATCTTTCTCGTAGCCCACGTTTACAAAGGCGGCGTTTAGGCCCGGGACTGTTTTACGTATTTTGGCAAGAAATATATCGCCAACCGTAAAATTGTTGTCCTCCTCTTCTTTGTGGAGCTCTATAAGCTTTCCATCCTTTAAAAGGGCAAAATCAACTTCTTGTGAACCGGACCTAATAAATAATTCGTAGTTCACGTTATATTAATTTTGTTGTTCCGAATAAAAAAGTCCGGAACTAATTAAACAATATTTTTCACAGATTTCATATAAAAATCCGGCGAAACTGCACCCAAACCAAAAGCTGGCTGTTGCAATCTCATTTTCAAAGAACGATTTTTCGTTTGTTTTATTCGGAAATAGCGCCAAAAAAGCAAAATTTCCAAAACACTTTTAAAACAGAAAAAGTAGTTTAGAAACTACTTTTTCTTTTTGTGGCGGTTAGCGCGACGACGCTTTTTACGCTTATGGGTCGCTACCTTATGTCTTTTTCTTTTTTTACCACTTGGCATACTAAAGTCTTTTTTAATGTTCCACCAAAGCGGAACGGGTTAGAATTATTTTACGTCCACGTTGGTCTTTACACCTTCAACAAAAACTTTTGCAGGTTTAAAGGCCGGAATATTGTGAGCTGGTATTTTAATCGTTGTGTTTTTTGAGATGTTTCTTCCTGTTTTCTCAGCTCTTGTTTTAATAATAAAGCTTCCAAAACCTCTTAAATACACATTGTCTCCACCTTCCAAAGAGTTTTTCACTTCTTCCATAAAGGTCTCAACTGTAGCTTGTACTTCATTCTTTTCCATTCCTAGCTTTTCTGAAATCTTTGCTACGATATCTGCTTTCGTCATTACTTATAAATTTTAATTAATTATTCTTTTACTAGATTTTTTTTAGAGACCGCAAATATACATATTTTAAAATCAATAATTCAAACCTTAATCCTTTAAAATTTAATGGGATATAGATTAATTTTATCCAATGCCAAAAATAAAGCTTGATTTTTCCAACAAACTCATTACGTGGTATTTACACAACAAACGTGACTTGCCATGGCGGAATACCGCAAATCCGTACCACATATGGCTTTCTGAAATTATGCTGCAGCAGACACGTGTTTTGCAGGGTTTGCCCTACTATTTAAAGTTTATTGAAGCCTATCCAAAAGTGGAAGATTTAGCGACTGCAACCGAAGAGGAAGTACTGAAAAACTGGCAAGGACTAGGCTACTATTCGAGAGCACGCAATCTGCATGCAACCGCAAAATGGATTTCGGAAGAATTTAACGGTGTATTCCCAAACAATTACCAGGATTTATTAAAATTAAAAGGCGTGGGCGATTATACCGCCAGTGCAATCGCCAGCATTTCTTTTAACCAACCCGAAGCGGTTGTGGATGGAAATGTATATCGTGTGCTATCCCGGGTTTTTGGAATTTCCACTCCTATTAATATAGGCCCAGGGCAAAAAGAATTTAAAAAGCTTGCGCAACAATTGATAGACACCACCCAGCCCGGCATATACAACCAAGCGATTATGGAATTTGGCGCGCGGTACTGTGTACCACAAAACCCCGATTGCCCCAACTGTATTTTTAATGACAGTTGCATAGCTTTTCAGCAAAATAAAGTGGCGGAGCTTCCGGTGAAAATAAAGGGAAAACCAGTGAAAAAAAGATATTTCAACTATTTGGTAATCCTTTCGGAAAACGAACGCACCGTGCTGCAGCAACGCCTCGGAAAAGGAATATGGCACAAGCTGTATGAATTTCCTTTGATTGAAACTTCGGAAGAAATCACCCTTTCCGGTTTAAAAAAACTTCCACAGTTTCAAGATTTTTCAAAAAAGCTGAATATTGAAAATATTTCCCCTTTTAATGAAAAACCAGTTGTCCACAAACTTTCGCACCAACATTTATATACACGCTTTTGGATTATTGAAACCTTTGGAAAGACCAAGAGCTCCATCCCAATTTCAGAAATAAGCAATTATGCGGTGCCCGTTTTAATAGCTAATTTTGTTTCAGAGTTTTTTGAAAATTATTGATTTTGCCCTTTTTATTATGCGAAAAATCAGTTCATATAAAAACTTAAAAATTGATTATATTTAAAACGCAAAATTTACCTTTGCATAAATTGAAAAGTTACAATTATGAGTGGAACATTGAACAAAGTAATGTTGATTGGGCATACCGGCGATGATGTGAAAATACATTATTTTGAAGGTGGAAACAGCTTGGGCCGTTTCCCCCTTGCTACCAATGAAACATATACAAACAAAACGACAAACGAACGTGTAACAAATACAGAGTGGCACAACATCGTGGTTCGGAACAAGGCTGCCGAAATCTGTGAAAAATATTTAAAAAAAGGCGATATGGTCTATATTGAGGGCCGCCTAAAAACCCGTAAATGGCAAGATGACAAAGGAATGGATAGATACAGCACCGAGATTCATTGTACCGATTTTACGTTCTTGACACCTAAGGGCGAGAGCAATAATACGGGTAGCGGCAACACAGGACAAGCTTCCCAAAAGCCACAGTCATCGTCAGCGCCCCAAAATAACAATTCAGTTTCTGAAGAAGAGGATGATCTTCCTTTTTAATGTTTAACTAAAACCAATACCTTGGACACGGAGCCCCCTGGTTTACTTTTCTTTTTTAATGTTTTGGATGTTGCCCAAATAACAAGTGGCGTAATGCTGGTTGTTCTTTTAGCCTGTTCGGCCCTTATTTCTGGTGCCGAGGTGGCTTTCTTTTCTTTAACTTCCTCTGATTTTGAAACCAACGAAGAAAAAACAATTGCAAAAAAACTGGGCATTGTCCAGCGCTTGCTTGCACGGCCAAAGAAATTGCTGGCCACTATTTTGGTTGCCAATAATTTTATAAATATCGCCATCGTGCTGCTTTTTGATTCCCTGAGCGATGATCTGTTTTCGGGAATTGAATCAAATTTTTACGGAATTGACGTTCGCTTTATTGTGGAAGTGGGTGTGGTAACGTTCTTTATTTTGCTTTTTGGTGAAATCCTTCCGAAGATATACGCCAACCGTAACCGAATCTCGTTTGCAGTATTTATGGCACAGCCGCTGAACGTTTTAGACACTTTACTATCGCCAATTAGTTTACCGATGCGCTCCGCTACTATTTATCTTCACGACCGCTACGGAAAACAGAAATCGAACATCAGTGTAGATCATTTATCGCAAGCGCTCGAACTTTCAAACCAAGACACCACTTTTGAGGAGCAGAAAATTTTGCAAGGAATTGTGACCTTCGGAAATACAGACACCAAACAGGTGATGAAAAACCGGATGGATATTTTTGCCTTGAACGAGGAGCAGCCTTTCAAAGAAATTCTGCCCGAAATTATCCAGCACGGCTATTCGCGCATCCCTGTTTACAAAGATAGCATGGACAATATTACGGGTATTCTTTATGTGAAGGACTTGATACCTTATACAGACCGTAAAATATTGGACTGGAAAACACTTAAACGCGAAGCGTATTTTGTTCCCGAAAACAAAAAACTGGACGATTTGCTCAATGAATTCAAACAAATGAAGATGCACCTCGCCATTGTTGTGGATGAATATGGAGGCACCAGCGGGTTAATTTCTTTGGAAGATATTATCGAAGAAATTGTGGGAGAAATAAGCGACGAGTTTGACGATGAAGATTTGATTTTTTCAAAGCTAGATGACAATACATTCGTTTTTGAAGGGAAAACCCCATTGAAAGATTTTTATAAAGTGATAAAACCAGAGGATCCCGAGATTTTTGAAGAGGAAAAGGGAGAGGCCGAAACACTTGCCGGTTTCCTCTTGGAAATTTCAAAAGGATTCCCAAAAAAAAACGAAGTAATATCTTTCCACAATTATGCGTTTACCATTGAAGCGTTTGAAGGCAAACGCATCAAACAAATAAAACTTACCATTGAAAATAAATAGTTACATTTTCCTTTTAATTTCCAGCCTTTTCATCCTAGCCTCATGTCAGGAAGATGTTTCAGTGAAACCTTCAGCCATGCTACGTCTTGATTATCCAAAGCCTGAATACCACACCATACACACCGACTGCCCATATTCTTTTTCAGTAAATGAAAACGCTACTATCTTCAACAAAAAAAAATGTGGGACAAACATCTATTACCCCGAAATGAAGGCCACTCTGTATATAACCTATCAAGAGGTTCGGAATAACAATTTGGACTCATTGCTGCAAGACGCCCAAAAACTGGCTTACGACCATACCATAAAGGCAAATAGCATACCTGAGCAACCCTATGTAAATCCAGATAAAAAAGTTTATGGCATGTTTTATATGATAAATGGAAACGCCGCTACCCAAGCTGAGTTTTACGCAACCGATAGCACTAACCATTTTTTGAACGGCGCCCTTTATTTTGACGCCAAGCCAAATTTCGATTCCATATATCCTGCAGTGGTTTACCTGCGCGAGGATATTCGGAAGTTGATGGAGACAATCACTTGGGAATAACACCGTTTCAGCTCCCTAGAAAAAAAGTTAACAATCCATTTGTAAAAGGTTCAGCAAGTTTTTGTAACTTTTGACTGTAAAACCCATAATTATGTTCAAAGTATATTCCCGTTACGGCGTATGGATTGCAATAGTTCTTATTGCATATTTTCTTATTTTAAAATTATTTGGCCTTCACCAATACCCAGTGTTGAGCTCATTGAATGGGCTAATTTTTGGTTTTGGAATATACATGGCCCTAAAAAAATACACCTCCCGAAAAAGCAAGTTTCAGTATGAAAAGGGGTTTGAGGTAGGTTTGCTTTCTGGCGGAATAGCCTCTATACTCYTTRCWAKWTYWWTGRSWGWWYAWATGNATSAAWNTRKATGCCGAGTTTGCCGAAAATATTATGGAAGTTTGGAACTTAGAATACGATATGGGAACCCTCATGCTCGTACTATCTATTTTAATAATGGGCTTTTCTACCACTTTAGTTTTGACACTTGCTTTTATGCAACTTCTCAAAAATTCCTGGAATACCCAAGACGGGAATCGAAACACCTTTTAAACAAAAACGTTATCCAAAGCAGGATGAGTTACAAAAACTAAAACCAATAGAATATCTGAACAATTGGCTTTTAAAAGATTAAATAAAAATACTTTGTTGTTTCCTTTTTAAAAATTATATTTGCACCCGCTTTTACCGGACGGTAGAAGCATTTTGTTTAACTAATTTTATAAACGATTCGCTATGTACGCAATTGTAGAGATAGCAGGGCAGCAAGTAAAAGTTGCGAAAGACCAAAAGGTTTTTGTTAATCGTTTGCCAGTAGAAGAAGGAAAAAAAGTGTCTTTTGACAATGTTCTTCTTATTGGTGACGGAGACAACATAACCATTGGCGCCCCGGCTATAAACGGCGCTCAAATAGGAGCCAAAGTCGTAAAGCACCTTAAAGGTGACAAGGTTATAGTTTTCAAAAAGAAAAGAAGAAAAGGTTTCCGTAAGAAAAACGGACACCGTCAGTATCTTTCTGAAATCGTAATCGAGAGCATTGTAGCTTCAGGAGCTACACCCGCTAAAAAGGAAGAGGCTAAAAAAGCCGCTCCAAAAAAAGAAACCAAAGCAGCCGCTCCAAAAGCAAAAGCTGAAACCAAAAAAGCCGAACCAAAATCCAAAAAAGAGGTTGAAGTAAGCGAAAACTTGGTGACACGTGCAGAGCACCGCGCTGAAGACGCACAAATCGAAATAAACATCGATAAAGTGCTCCACAGTATTGGTACTGCAACAAAGGCCGAGGCAGATGATTTAAAACAAATCAACGGTATTGGCCCAGCCTACGAAGCTAGACTTAACGAAGTAGGCATCTATACTTGGGAGCAGATCAGTAAGCTTAAAGCGGCAGACCGCGAAGAGCTTTCAGCAATCGACGGAATTACCCGCGATAAGATTGAGGCAGACGAGTGGGTTAAGCAAGCGAAGGAATTGTTGAAAAACAAATAAACCGAAATCATTAATTAAAAAAGTATAAACCATGGCTCACAAAAAAGGAGTTGGTAGTTCCAAAAACGGTCGCGAATCAGAATCGAAACGTCTTGGCGTTAAGATTTTCGGAGGACAGGCTGCTATTGCAGGAAATATCATCGTAAGACAAAGAGGATATACGCACCACCCAGGTGAAAACGTATATGGTGGTAAAGATCACACTTTGCACGCACAAGTGGATGGTGTTGTAAAATTTACCAAAAAGAAAGATAACAAGAGCTACGTTTCTATCGTTCCGAACGCTGAGGCATAGTAACACACTTGTTTGATAATAAATAAAAACCTTCACGGCAATGTGGAGGTTTTTTTATTTTATAATTTTCTGAAATTCTGTAAGTGAAATAGAATTTTGCATCAGCGTCCACCGTTGCGCTTCGGGATAGTGAGTATATATAAAATCAGCAGGTTTTGTCAAGAACCAAAAATCATCCGGCCCATTGCCATTGCCATAGCCTATAGCCCAAGTAATATCAAGCAGTTGCCACTGTCCGTTTATCTTTACCGCGTTCCAAGTGTGGGTGGGCTGCATGTTTTTTTGAACTTTCCCCGAATAATCTTTTGTGAAACCATGCACTACTTCAGCTGAAACTCCAACATCCCCACAAAGTCTTGTAAAAAGAAACGCATAGCCACCGCAGAGCGCCATCTTTCGTTCTAAAACTTTTTTGATTACATTTTCTTCGGAAATATAAATTTTCTTTTGAAGCTTTGGGCTAAGTCTTAATTCGTTATCATAAGAAATATTGGAGGTTATCCATTTGTAAATAGCAAAAACCCTTTCCTTATCGGAAGTTGCGTTTTTTATGATCGAAGAAGCGAGTTTAGCTGTAGAAAAAGTAGCTTTATTACTATGGGAAAAAGATTTCTCATTACTGTGGTCTTTTCCAATTATAGAACCTATTTGTCCAATGGAATTAACCGCAAAACATAAAAAAAATATAATTATAAATTGCTTTCGCATAAATCTAAACTGATTTACTTGAAAACGCAAATACTAAAAACATATTGAAAAGGAATGTGTTAAAACTTATTTGAGCAWTTCCTTCAAATCTTTTTCCGAAACATTAAGCAAGCCCACTTTCGGCAATCGCCGTGTAAGTTCACGCCAGTTTTCATCTTTTTTATAAATCTCTTGAAGCATTTCAGTGGCGCGCACAAGTTGGTTATCATTTGCCAGTGTTATGGCCGTCCAGTATTGCATTTCCAAATTTTCGGGAAACATTTCCATCGCTGCATTATAAGCTTGCATGGCGCTTTTCATTTCATTTTTTTCCACGTATAGATCGCCTTGATTCATATACTCATAGGCTCTATATACTTTTAAGAGTCTGTCTATTTCTTTTATTGGGTTTTCAGAATCATCAACCCGTAAATCAATTAATTTGTCATTCCAAGGCTCTCTGGAAGCCTTAGCGGCAAAAACCACCAGCGCAGCAGATTGTTTTCCGCGAATATCGCCTCCTTCATTTTGTGCAGCCTGAAGGACCACTACCATTCTTTCAGCCAATGGCAGTTCGCTATTCTCTTTCCAGGCTTTTTCCATTGCCGGCACCACTTTATCGTTGAGCATCATATTTGCCTGTACCGAAAAGTTTTCACCATTGGCATGGCCTGCAAAATCAATACAACTCTTGCCCGTGTGTGTTGCGACTCTTCCCTGCTTATCCAAAATTGCAACTTGTCTAAAATCCCTTCCTTCATCATCACTCAACAAAATATTTAAAGCCTCTTGGGGGGATTTTCCTTCTTTAAGCAAATCCAAGCCACGAAGTCCAAAGGATTTATTTGTAAACGATTGGGTGGCAACAACACCAACACCAGCTTCTCCCCAAGAGACTGCAGTGCCTACGCTGAACCAATGGCTCTGAACGGCCACTGCCATCTCGCCCGTCTTAGCATCCCGGGCAACTATGGAATATGTGTGTGCTAATGGATCGTTGGGTTTTGTTTGCGCAAGAACCATATAAGCTGAAAAAAGGCTTAGTATAAGGAGTAGATGTTTCATTATTCATTGATTTAATACCTAAAGGTAAATTTTTATTGTAAGAATTCAGCCATTTTCATTGCTCTAATATTATTTCTAACACTGTTATGCCATATTATTATTTTGTGCAGCTGGCTAATTGTTTGGGCTCAATATTCATTAAAATATGGTATTTTAGTGCTCTTAAAATAACTTTTTTGAATATTTTTTGAATGTTGAACTATATACGCCTTTCTATTCTTTTAATCTGTGCTGTAGGATTTTCGCAAGAAGGCCAAGATACAATTTCAACTAAAAATGATACCGCTTTCACGGCTCTTAAAGATTCCCTCAAGACCATGCAGGACCGAACGGACTACCTGCTGTTTGAAGGAAAATATGACTCAGTAATCTTAAATTCCATTGACAATATAAAATTTGCTGAACTCATAGGCGATATGGATGCTGCGTATTATTCAAGGTATGTTATGGGCGCAGCTTTTATTTACTTGAAAGATTTCAAGAATGCTCACGAGTATGGTGAAGATTATTTAAGTTTCTCAGAAAAATCAAAAGACGAATTAAAAATTGCCCGTGCCTATAATTTTATGGGGGCGCTTTACCTAGCCGAAAAAAAATATGACTCTGCACTCTCTTTTTTTCAAAAGGCGCTTCCACTTTCACAAAAAAGAAAAGACACCTTAGATGTCGCTATGGTGTATTACAACCTATCGGAATCTTACCTCAACCAAGGCGACCAGAAAAAGGCGTACAGCTTTTTTAACAAAGCTAAAGAGGGGATAGAAGCTTTAAAATTTAAGGGCCTAACAACTGAAATGAACTTGTTGCAAGGAAAGCTTAACCTTTCCTCAAACAAAACTGAGGAAGCTATTGCAAATTTTAAAGAGGCAATTGCTTTTGCAGAAAAGGGAAACTATATTGATGATGTTTTAACAGAAGTTTATAAAGAATATAGTGAGGCTCTTTTTAAAGTTGGTGATTATAAGGAGGCTTTTTTAGTGCGAAAAAAATTCGACAGCCTTACTGCAATTCAGTTTAAGAAAGAAAAAGTAATGGCCATTCAGAACGCGGCAGCACAGTTTAGCGTAAATGAATACAAAAAGCAGGCACGGCAAGCCGAATTAGAAAAAAAATTGATTTCAGAAAAAATATTGTTCAACAATATTCTACTTGCATTTTTTATAGGCGCTGTCATCTTGATGGGGCTATTTTTGATAATTCTATACATATCGCACCGAGGTAGAAAAAAGCTCACTCTTACTTTAAAAGAGAAAAACCAACAATATTTAAAAGCTAAAGAGAAATCAGAAAAATTGGCCTTGGCAAAAAGCAAGTTTTTTTCAACTGTTAGTCATGAATTGCGCACACCCCTGTATGGTGTTATTGGCCTAAGCTCTGTACTTTTGGAAGACGAGTCGCTAAAAAATCATCAAGCAGATTTAAAAAATTTAAAATTTTCGGCAGATTATCTTTTGGCACTTATTAATGATGTGCTTCAAATAAGCAAATTAGAATCCAATACGCTTGAGGAAATGAAAGCGCCATTTAATTTAAGGGAATTGGCCCAGTCCATAGTTTCCTCTTTTCAATATGCCCTGGTTCAAAATAAAAACAAGTTACATGTAGACATTTCAGAAAATATTCCAAACACTCTTGTGGGCGACCGCGTTCGCCTTTCTCAAATATTGATGAATTTAGTGGGCAATGCTATTAAATTCACCACAAATGGTGATATTTATATTTCGGCTCAAGAAGAATCAATTTCTGAAAATGAAGTGACTATACATTTCAGTATTAAGGATAACGGCATTGGCATTCCAAAGGAAAAACAGAGAGCCATTTTTGAGGAGTTCCAGCAAGTAGATTCCGAAGATTTTAAAATACAAGGAACAGGGCTTGGACTTACCATTGTAAAAAAATTACTAGAGGCATCAGATTCTGCTATTAATCTTAAAAGTGAACCCGGAGCGGGATCTACCTTTAGCTTTACGTTACGTTTTCAAGTATTAAAACATCTGCTACAAGATAAAATACTTGATGATAACAATATCTTAAAGGGCAAAAAAATACTTGTGGTAGATGACAACAGAATAAATCAAATAGTCACAAAAAAAATACTCGAAAATTACGGGATGAGCTGCGATATTGCTGAAAACGGAGCTATTGCCGTAGAAAAATTAAGCACAGAGACTTTTGATCTTGTACTAATGGATATAAACATGCCCGGGAAAGATGGGATTGAAACTACCCGAGAAATAAGAGGATTCGACAAATCAACTCCCATTGTTGCGTTGACAGCTATTGAAGTTGAAGAAATGAGAAATAGAATTTTAGCATCTGGCATGGATGATATTATTGTTAAACCCTACGATACAGATAAATTTTTGAAAATAATACTTCAAAATTTAAACCAGGAAGAAGAGTCAGAGCAACAAATTAAAAGCTTTATGATGAAGCAATAAAAAATCCCAAGCAATTACTGCTTAGGATTTAATTATTTATTTCATCTTTAAAAGTTATCCCTTCAGGCTCGCACCCAAATATTCACGATTCATTCGGGCAATGTTTTCCAGAGAAATCCCTTTTGGACATTCAATTTCACAGGCACCGGTATTGCTACAGTTTCCAAAACCCTCCTTGTCCATTTGTGCAACCATATTAAGCACACGTTCGGTAGCTTCAATTCTTCCCTGCGGGAGCAATGCAAACTGGCTCACCTTTGCAGAGGTGAAGAGCATCGCACTGGCATTTTTACAGGCTGCCACACAGGCGCCGCATCCAATACAAGTGGCTGCGTTGAAAGACTCATCGGCATCATGCTTGTTTACTGGAATGGTGTTGGCGTCAATAGTATTTCCAGAAGTATTTACGGAAATATAGCCCCCTGCTTGCTGAATTCTATCAAAAGAGCTTCTGTCCACAACCAAATCCTTTATTACCGGAAATGCTTTTGCGCGGAACGGTTCTATCACAATGGTGTCGCCATCATTGAACATTCGCATATGCAATTGGCAGGTTGTAACCAATCGGTCTGGACCGTGGGGTTCACCGTTTATTTGCAGTGAACAACTTCCGCAGATACCTTCGCGACAATCGTGATCAAAAACTACGGGCTCTTCGCCTTTATTTATTAATCCTTCGTTGAGAACATCGAGCATTTCCAGAAAAGACATGTCACCTTCTACTCCGTCAATAGGATATGTTTTTAGCTCTCCTTTTGTTTGACTATTTTTCTGTCTCCAGATTTTTAGTGTTAATTTCATAATCTATTTGTATGATCTCGATTTAACTTCAATATTCTCATATTCCAATTCCTCTTTGTGAAGCACTTCATTTCCTGGATCTCCTGTATATTCCCATGCTGCAACGTACATAAAGTTTTCGTCATCGCGCAGGGCTTCTCCCTCTTCGGTTTGGTATTCTTCACGGAAATGGCCGCCACAGCTTTCATTTCTGTGAAGTGCGTCTTTTGCAAAAAGTTCACCCAACTCCAAGAAATCTGCAACGCGGGTAGCTTTTTCTAGCTCGGCATTCATTTCGTTCATTCCACCGGGAACCTTTACATCTCTCCAGAATTCTTCGCGAAGCGCTCTAATTTCTGCCATCGCAGATTTTAAGTCTTCAGCATTACGCGCCATTCCACATTTGTCCCACATTATGTGGCCCAATTTCTTGTGAAAATGATCTACGGAATGGGTTCCTTTATTATTTACCAACTTCTCCAGAAGCTCGCGTACCTTGTTCTCGGCCTCGTCAAATTCTTTTGTATCTGTTGGAATTTTTCCTGTTTTAATATCTTTTGATAGGTAATCGCCAATGGTGTACGGCAACACAAAATAACCATCTGCCAAACCTTGCATCAATGCCGAAGCGCCCAAACGGTTTGCCCCGTGGTCACTAAAGTTGGCTTCACCTGTAACATAACAACCCGGAATGGTAGATTGCAAATTGTAATCTACCCAAACGCCACCCATAGTGTAATGCACTGCAGGATAGATCATCATTGGGGTTTCGTATGGATTTTGATCAACAATCTTCTCATACATTTGGAAAAGGTTTCCATATTTATTTTCGATAACCTTTTTTCCAAGTTTTGTTACTTCTTCCTTGCTAGGATTATGGTTTCCGTGGATTGCGGCCTGCTCTTTTCCGTAGCGCTCAATTGCTGAAGCAAAATCCAGAAATACTGCCTGGCCAGTTTTATTTACTCCGAAACCTGCGTCGCAACGTTCTTTCGCAGCACGTGATGCAACATCGCGCGGCACCAGGTTACCGAATGAAGGATACCTTCTCTCCAAGTAATAATCGCGCTCTTCCGCTGAAAGGTCGGTCGGTTTTTTCTTGCCTTGGCGAATAGCTTCAGCATCTTCTTTTTTCTTGGGAACCCAAATTCTTCCATCATTTCGAAGTGATTCAGACATCAAAGTCAATTTACTTTGATGGTCGCCGGAAACGGGAATACAAGTAGGGTGAATTTGCGTATAGCAAGGATTTGCGAAATAAGCCCCTCTTTTGTGGATTTTCCACGAAGCGGTAACATTACTTCCCATAGCATTTGTAGAAAGGAAGAAAACGTTTCCATAGCCTCCCGAGGCAATAACCACAGCGTGTGCGGAATGTCTTTCAATTTCTCCCGTTACCAGATTGCGAGCAATTATTCCTCTTGCTTTCCCATCCACAATCACCAAATCAAGCATTTCGTGACGGTTGTACGGTGTGATTTTGCCACGGTTTATCTGGCGGTTCATTGCGGAATACGCGCCTAAAAGCAATTGTTGTCCTGTTTGTCCTTTCGCATAAAAAGTACGCGAAACCAAAACGCCCCCAAAGGAACGGTTGTCAAGGTATCCACCATATTCCCGGGCGAAGGGAACTCCCTGTGCCACGCATTGGTCAATAATATTTGCCGAAACCTCAGCCAGACGGTACACGTTTGCTTCACGTGAACGGTAATCGCCCCCTTTTATAGTATCGTAAAACAATCTGTAATTTGAATCGCCATC
Source organism: Aequorivita sp. (assembly GCA_002733915.1). Taxonomy (GTDB): domain Bacteria; phylum Bacteroidota; class Bacteroidia; order Flavobacteriales; family Flavobacteriaceae; genus Aequorivita. The sequence continues at coordinate 18,141 of NVXN01000008.1, read as the reverse complement.
GCCTTGGTAGTTTTTGGCTGCGTTGATACCTCCCTGTGCTGCAATGGAATGTGCACGGCGCGGAGAATCTTGATAGCAAAAGGTTTTTACGTTATAACCCAATTCTGCAAGGGTTGCTGCGGCACTTCCGCCGGCAAGACCTGTTCCCACTACAATTACGTCAATATTACGTTTGTTTGCAGGGTTAACGAGGTTTATATCGTTTTTATGTTTTGTCCACTTATCGGCTAAGGGTCCTTTGGGTATTTTGGAATCTAATTTCGACATCGCTTTTTCTTTTAGTGGATTTGATTAAAGTGAAGGTAAAGTGCAATAAAAATAAAGCCCAACGGAATAAATATTGCGTAAAACTGTGTGAATGCTCTTAATCCTCTAGAATATTTATTGCTCCAGCCCATACTTTGGAAAGACGAAGAAAAGCCATGCCAAAGGTGAAGTGCCAACAATACAAAAGCCAAACAGTACAAACCCGTACGCACCTGACTTTCAAACTTGTGCACCAATTCTGGATAATAACGGGTTGCATCTAGCGGATTGCTTTCAATGTATTTGTGAACTATTTCCGGAAACCAGAAATCGTAAAAATGAAGGCCTAAAAAAGCCAAAACAACAGCACCGCTGATAATCATATTGCGGGAGGCCCAAGTAGAGTTTCTGTTTCCCTTAAAGGATTTGTAACTGATCTGTCTTGCATTGTTATTTCTTATTTCGAGTACAATACCCATAATAAAATGGAAAACTACCCCAAAAATCAAGACGGGCTGTAGGACAAACTGCACCAAAATATTATGACCCATAAAATGGGACCAACTATTAAAGGTATCTGGGTCTATGACCGAAGTGACATTGATGGTAAAGTGTTGTGCCAAAAAGAAGACAAGAAACAAGCCGGAAAGTGCCATAGCAACTTTACGTGCAATTGAAGAGGATAATATTGCCATTATGGTTTTTATTTCGAGAATTCGGACTACAAAAATACACTACCCCGCAACCATTGCCAAAAAAATGTAGCTTCAACTTGCTTATTTAGACTTGATATAACCAGCCGATTCTTTCATGCACTGAAAAGCAATACAATCAAGTCTTTAAAAAAATGTTATTTTTTTATNARAACRAKGWTAATTGATTAAATATTAACTACTTAAAGTATTTATTGTTGTAAATTAATTTTTCAACATAAAAAGAAAAACTATGAAACCATTAAGAACACTTTTAATTGCCACTTTTTCCATAGCGCTTTTTTCGTGCGGAAATACGCAAACAGCAACTACGAGCGTAGAAAATACGCCCGATACAAAAGGAACCATTAGAGAGGTGGCCGATCCGGATGACAATAGATGGAACAGAAATTCTGACCAAACAACCAGTTCCACAAATGCTCCAACACCTACCTCTACTGACCGGACTATGAATAAGTCCAATTCTAGCAGTTCTGATATGAATTCAAATAAGAATATGAATTCCAATAGACAAATGAACCAGCAGAGCACTATGACTTCTACCGCTCCACGTAAACTTAATGATAACGAAATTGAAGTTTACTGGATTGGACTAAAGAAAGTAGATATGACCTCTATGTACGACTATGTAAACATGAGTGAAGACCAAGTTTTAAAATACCAGCGTGGCTATGCAGACTATATTGATAGTATGCAAAATAAGGATATGCGCTTAACTATAGACCAAAAGGACTTGTTAAAGCAACGTGATGGGATTCTTTATGACATTCTAAAGCCCGCACAGTATGATAAGTACAAAGAGTGGAAAAAGATGAATCCAAACTACGGAATGTAATTTTCCATAAATAAATTTTGAAAAAAGAGGCTGAGGCCTCTTTTTTTTATTGCTATTTTATTTCGAGAAGCTGCGTTGCAGTATTGCTTCCCATGGCTATTGCGATCTTGTATTTTCCCTTGGGGAGATAAAAGGTATCGTTTTCGGCCTTTTTCAATTTGTTATCGGTTTTATCTAAAGCTTTACTTGCTTTTTCAGAAATAGAAAGGTCATAGTTTAACACATTCACGCCTTTGGTTGCATCCATAAAAATAGTGTGCAATTCTTTACCTTCTTCTGTTTTGATGGTGATGGATGCCTTTCCGTCTTGCGGACTGTAAAACTGAACCTTGACTTCCGGTTTATAAACTTCGCCCCAAGTATTGAATTTGCTTCCCCAGCGCGGTGAAAAGTTTACGGGTTCCATTTCCGCAACCACCACCTCATTTTTATTGGTTGCATTCAGTTTTTGTAGCAAGGCTATGTCTGCAATATAAATTGACCTTCCGTGGGTTCCTAAGACTAAATGCTTTGCCTCTGACTGAATTACCAAATCATGCACCGCCACATTGGGCAATTCTTTTGAAAAGACTTCCCAACTTTCCCCGCGATTGAAAGAAACATAGGCACCGTTGTCCGTTCCCAAATACAGCAAATCTTCATTCATTGGGTCTTCCTTGATAACATTTACGGGCGAAGCTGGCAGGTTGCTGCTGATGTTCTTCCAAGTTGCGCCATAATTATCACTTACATACACATAGGGCTTAAAATCATCCCAGCGATAACCGTTTAAGGTGACATACACCCTTTCCTTTTTATGCGAAGAAGCAATTGCGCGGCTCACCCAAAGATCCTTTGGAAAGGTGTCCGAAATTTTCGTCCAACTACCGCCAGCATCTTTTGAAACGTACACCAAACCATCATCGCTACCGGTGTAGAGCAAGCCAAATTGGAAGGGCGATTCGCTCAGGCTGGTCAGGGTTCCGTAGGCTACGTTTCCGGGTTTTCCGCCTTGCGTTAAGTCTTCCGAAATGGCCGTCCAATCATCGCCCTGGTTCATGCTTCGCATTAATTTATTACCGCCCAAATAAAGAATGTCTTGATTGTGGGGACTCAATACTATAGGCGTTTGCCAGTTGAAACGGTACGGACTGTCGCCGAGTTCGTGTTTGGGTTGAATATAAACTGGCTCTCCTCCTTTTCTATTCAGCCTATAATAATTGCCAAACTGAAATCCTGTATAAACAATATCGCTGTTTCTACTGTCTATCTGCACGTGCATGCCATCGCCACCCATGAGGAACTCATACGGGTATTTGCCATCCTGCATCCAGCCTGGATTTGCTTCATAATCGTGTGGCCCTACCCAAACGCCATTGTCCTGCAACCCTCCGTACACATTATAGTTTTTTTTGTGATCTACATTTACGGAATAGAATTGGCCCACAGCTGGGGCGTTGTTCTTTATCCAGGTTTTGCCATCGTCATAACTTATGTTTACCCCACCGTCGTTGCCGTCAATCAAATGGCCGGACATCTTAGGGTTTATCCACAGCGCGTGGTGGTCTGCGTGTACGTTATCTGCACTGATGCTTGTGAAGTTTTTTCCGCCATCGGCAGATTTTAGTATGGGTACGCCGTACACATATATTTTATTGGCATTGCTGGGGTCCACGTGAATTTTTCCGAAGTAATACCCGTAAGAATAATACAGATCGTCCAAAAAGCCTTCGTGGGTTTTATTCCACGTTATGCCGCCATCGGTACTTTTATAAACCTCAGCGCCTATTACCGGCGTATCAAACAACTGGCTGTTGGCATCTTCCAGATATTTTGCCAAATCTTCAGGTTTTACGGTGCCTACACGAATCATTTGTTTTACGTTTTCGGCGCGATATTTTTCCTGAAAGCCATTCATTTTGAGGAATTGGTTCAGCTTTTTTTCATCCAAGGCCAGAAAGGCAGCCACGTCCATTGTTTTAAAATCGTCTTTGGTAAGGATATCCGTCTCCTCTTTTTTGGGTTCTTCCTTTCGGTGAAATTGGTTGTCAACAATCAAATAGACCGTATTGTCATCCACCACGGCAGTGCCCATACGGCCCATGCCTTTTCCTACTGGCAAACCGCTATTTTCTGTGGAAACCTTGGTCCAGGTGCTTCCCGCATCGGTGCTTTTGTAAACGCCGCTGCCCTCGCCGCTGCCGTCAAAGTTCCACGCCTTTCGGTCTTTATCCCACGCCGTGGCATACATAGTATTGAAGTTTTTCGGATTGGCGGAAATTTCAATAATACCCGTTTCATCATTTATGAAAAGGGTTTTGTTCCACGTTTTACCGCCATCGGTGGTTTTAAAAACGCCACGCTCGACATTGGTGGAATACAAATGCCCCACGGCGCCCACGATTACTTCATTTGGATTGAAAGGGTTTATAAGAATACTGCTAATGTGGTGGCTATCCATAAGCCCCATATTTTGCCATGTTTTACCTTTGTCATCGCTTTTCAGCAAGCCGATTCCGGCATACGAGGAACGAGAGGCATTTACCTCGCCAGTGCCTACCCAAATGGTGCCTTTTTGCCAATCTACCGCCACGCAGCCCACGTTTTGCGTAGGGCTGTTGTCCATAACGGGGGAAAAGGAGGTGCCGTTATTGTTGGTGTACCAAAGTCCGCCGCTGGCATAGCCCACGTAAAACTCTATGGGATTATTTGGGTTTACGGCAAAATCTACCACCCGGCCGCTCATAATAGTGGGGCCAATGCTTTTAAAGGGCAGGTTTTTAACTGGGGAAACGTGCGCCAATTGCGCTTTTTTGCCTATATCATTTTGTATTGTAGTTGATGAGGTTGCGGGCTGTTGGGCCAAGGCCACGGTTGTAGCGAGGCAGCACAAGAAAAAAGCAAAGGTTTTCATACAAGATACGTTTTGGATTGGGAAGGTAGTAAAATAGGGATAACAACGCAATGGGTTCACCCTTTTAAATGGAATTGGGCGTTCTTATACAAAGCAAATTAGGGAACTTGCCACCGAAAATATGCTTTCACGCGGGTTAGGACAAATAAATCTCTAATCGACTATGCTTCAATATTTTTTATTAACTTAGCCATATCTTTTCAAAAAGCAATTCTCGCTTTAAATAAGTTGGCTTCAAAAACAAGCACAAATCCCAAAAAAAATAAGCACAAGTTTACTAAGTAATATGTGCAACTTTCAACAAAAATTTGGGCATATTTTTTTTATCCGTTGCGCAGGAAGCAACAAATTCCCTTAATCAAAATACTTTTTTTAATAAGAGGTATGCCTTATCTTGTTGCCAAATACTACAGCATGGCAATAAAATACCGGATTACCCGCAGAAAAAACACAATGGACCCCAACAGCGCTCCGGCCTATATTATGCAGGCCGTGGGCCATAGAGAAGTTGATTTGCGCCACCTGGCTTATGAAATCAGCAATATGAGCACCCATACCGAAGGGGATGTTTTGGGGGTGCTAATTATGTTGGTAAAACAATTGAAACACCACTTGGCCGATGGCGAGACGGTGGTACTCGACGACCTGGGCAGGTTTAAGATTACTTTTCAGTGCAAGGCCGCTCCTAGCCCTGAGTTATTGGGAAAAAAAAGCGTAAAGAAATTTGGGGTCAATTTTTTGCCTTCCAAAGATTTTAAACGCTGGATGAAGGGCCATTTAAAAGTGCAAAAGGAAAAGAAGCGCTAACTATCTTTTCCGGATAATAAGCACCTCATCGTCTGAAAACTCCATCCAGGCCAAGTCGTAGATATAGTGGAACATTTTGTTGTGGGAGTTAATATGGAAATGGGTATGGTACATGAACCGGAATTTCTTCTTTTCAAGCACGTTTCTATATACTTTTATTTGTGTTTTATTATTCCCAAGCAACTCGGATAGGATGGAATAATTTCGTTTTAAATACCCATTTATTTCTATGGCTGCCTGTTTGGAAGCATAGCGAAGGTGTTTGTGGTACTGGTTTTTGCAATAGGTAGAACAGAAAATTTTATCGGTTCGGCCTTTAAGGGGTTTTTCGCATATTTTGCATTTCCTGTCCATGCGGTCATTGTTATTACTGCAAATATAGGGTATCCGTTCCTAACGGTTAAACACACTTATGGACGTTTTCTCCTATATAGTGGGGCATTATTTTCACTAATTTTGGTAGAAACCAGAAAAATAGCAAAATGGATACGACAAAAAGGAATACAATTATTCTATTTGCCCCGCGCGCCAATGCTGGGCGCGTAAAGGTAAGAATTCCCTACGAGCTAAAAGCGGAACGGGAAGCTTTTAAAAAACTGGACGGCACGTTTTACCATTACAATCAAAAACTGTGGAGTATCGTAAACACCGAAGAAAACCTAAAAAAGGTTCGACACCTTTTTGGCAGCAAACTGGTGATTGAAAATGAGGTGTCCCCCGCCAAGATACCACAATTCAGTCCTTCCGAAAAAATTCAAAAGGAACTGGACCGCAATCAACAAAAAATGGTTTTAAAAGGTTTTAGCAACAGTACCATACGTAGCTATCAAAGCTGTTTACTTCAGTTTTTTAAGTATTTCGAAACTGCGGATTTAAGAACCATCACCAAGACCCAAATTGAGGGCTATGTGTTTTTTTTGATCAATAAATATAAAATAGGCGACCAACAACAAAATATGGTCATCAATGCCATTAAGTGCTATTATGAGCATACGTTGGAAATGCCCCGTGAGTACTATAACATCACCCGCCCAAAGAAGAGCAGGGACCTACCCAATGTTTTGAGTACTGAGGAAGTAAGGCAAATAATAAACCAGCCCACTAACATAAAGCACCGTGCCATCCTCCATATAATCTATGGTGGGGGCCTGCGCGTGGGCGAGGTGAGGCGGTTGCGGGTAAAGGACATCCGCAGTGATGACGGCTATATATTTATTAAGGACAGCAAGGGAAAGCGCGACCGGCATACGGTGCTTAGCCCGCTGCTGTTGGACCTGTTGCGTAACTATTACCGGCAGCACCGGCCCAGCTATTGGCTTTTTGAAGGACAGGACGGCGGGCAGTACAGTGCCAAGAGCATACAGCAAATTTACCGAGCTGCGGTAAAGGCTACAAACAGCAACCCTTGGAGCACGCCGCACACCCTTCGGCACAGCTTTGCCACCCATTTGATGGAGCGGGGAACCAACATAAGGTATATACAGAGCGCACTGGGCCATGCCAGCACCAAAACGACCGAGGTGTACACCCGTGTTTTGGGTATTAACAATAAAACTTTAAAGAGCCCTTTGGATACTTTGTATGAAACGGTTACATTTGGGAAAAAAGAACCCCATTAACGTTCGCACATGTGCGATATAAACGCAATAGGGGGTTCGTTTATAAACATGTTACCAGCAAGCAAAAAACAAAGATTAAAACCGAAAGAAATGATAGAAAATAACATAGAATTTATTAAACAAGTAATTGAAAAAAATATTCCAATTCATAATTTTTTAGGACTAAAATTGTTAGTCATAGAAAAAGGATTTGTAAGAGTAAGTGTCCCTTTTAGAGATGAAGTTGTTGGAGACATTAGAAAAAATAGATGGCACGGAGGAATTATTGCAACAATAATGGATTCAGTTGGTGGAATTGCTGGCGGAACTCATTTCAAATCTTTTGACGATAAATTAGCAACAATTGATTTAAGAATAGATTATCTAAAAGGAGCAGAAGCATCATCTATAATTGTAGAAGGTAAAATTGTTAGATTGGGAAATAGAATACTTGTTACGAAAATGAAAGCCTTCCAAAATGATGAATTAATCGCTGAAGGAAAAGGTGTCTATAATTTTATACGTATTGATAATTCAACTAAGAAGTAATAAGTAACTCGAAATTAGATAGAAATTAGGATAATAGGATTTATTCGAGTGCCAAAATAAATGACTGAATTAAAAGTTAAAAAAATTATGGGTATAATAAAGCCAGCAGGTAACACGGTATAAAAATAATAAGGGTTAAGTGCCAAACCCAAAGTCGGTGCATATTAACAAAGTCCGCCAAATTTACAATTTGACGGTTTAAAGAAAATTAAAGAAAAAATTGTAAATTTGGCTAAGTGCTAAACTTGAAAGTAAGTGCGTTTTAATCCCTTACTATTCTTATACTAGCCGTTGCCACCCATTTAAAAAAAATCGAGAGCTATGAAAAAAATTATTTTACTATTGATATTGATTCCTCAATTATCATTTTCACAGGAATTTGAAATTGGACCGATGTTTAATTATGAAAGAACATCTTTTAATATTCCTGATGACTCATTTATAGTCGTTGGAGAATATGGCGGAGAAGGTTCAAGAACTACAGGATATGAAAATAATTTTAGCTTTGGAGTATTTAGCCAATTTTTCCTCGAAGAACGTATTGCGATAGCTGGAGAGTTATTTTATACAAAAACAACATCTACAGAATTGAAAAATGTCGAATTTACCTCAATAAATTTTATCCCTTATGCTTCACTGTCATTAATCAAAAATGGAGAATTATATTTAAATCTCGGGGCGGGAATTGCTTATATGACCAAAACGCCTGATTTTGAAAATGAAGAATTGAATGAAAAAACTAAAAAAGTTGACTTTCCAATTAAACTCGGCTTAAATTATAGATTCCCAAAACTTCTAATAATTGATGTCGGAATACATAGTCCGTTTTCAAGAATTGTTGAGGATGAACTTTTAAGAACTGCATATTATATAGGAATTAAAATACCATTAAACCAAATTTTAAATAAATAACGTATGAAAAGATTTACCTTCATTTTATTAATTGCAATTATTTCGACAAATTATATAGTTGCACAAGAAATTACCGTTAACAACAATATTACAATTGACATAAAAAAGGTCAAAAAAGCTCCTACTCTTTTTCATACACAACAGAACGTAAAAGTAAAAGGCGATGGTTTGGAAAAAATAATGATAAAATCAAAAATCAAATCCGAGAATAAAAAGGATGTTGATGTAAACCCATTTTCCTTATTGGATACTGTAAATAAAGTTCGATACCAACTTGTGGAATTTGTCGGTTATAAATCATTTTCAATTGGCGTACCAACTTATCAAGGTAAAGAACTATTAAAAACTAAATTGCTTAATAAACGAGGCCGTCCTTATCAAAGTGTTCCCGATTTTGACCCAAAAATTAAAGACACTTTTGAAGATTATCAATTTGAAGGTTATAAGAATATTACCTGCCAAATAAATTTTGGGACTGATAAAAACCCAATAGTTTCAGGAATATACTATGCACCAATAACAATGAATTCTTTTATTGCTGATGCTTTTTTCGCAATTCAAAAGTTCGATAAGGAACCAGTATTTGAATTATATTATGGAAATGAGAAAGTTGCTGATATTGATATAGATTTGGATTAAAAAATGCAACACGTAACAAAAACGTGTGGCAACACTATATAAAAAAAATAGGGCAAGTAAGTGCTAAACCCAATGTTCAGGCATATTTGCGAGGTCGCCAAATCTTTTGATTTGGCTTTTGGAACAAAAATATAAAACAAAATGCAAAAGATTTGGCTTGTGGATAATCCGAAAGGTAATTGCTTATTTTCAGCCCTACTTCTTTTATACTAACCGTTGTAAGCAAGCCTAAAGAAAGACCGTACTCCGAAAAAAGAGTCATCTGAAAAACGAACTTTGACATCTTAACATAAACTTACGGACTGACTTTGGCGACACACAATCCAACCCGAATGTTTTAAAAATTTTTCCCACCGCACATTTTAAAAAATAATTTTAGCCAGCCGCACATTGGCACATTTGCAAAACCGCACAAGCCGACACACAACCCAAGTTTTGCAAAAGAGCCAATTTCCCTACGCTCGACAAGGATGTTGAAAAGAATTTGAAATAAATGGACACAAATCAAAAATACTTTCCTACTTTTGACACATTATGTCAATAGAAGTTATGTCAACAGAAACGATAGGCGAAAAATTAAGACACATTCGAGAAGAAAAGGAACTTCCATTGCGGAAAGTTGCTGCTTTGCTAGACATTGATGTGGCGATTTTAAGCAAAATGGAACGTGGGGAGCGGAAAATCACAAAAGAAGTAGTTCTAAAACTTGCCGACATATACGATTACAACGCAGACGAACTTTTGGTTTCGTTCCTAAGCGACAAGATTTTATATGAAATTCAAGATGAAGATCTAGGAATAGAAGCACTGAAAGTAGCAGAAGAAAGAGCAAAATATTTAAAAGCGAATAAGAGGAAATGACAATAAAGCAACTCATAGAAAAATATACAGCCGACAGGGATTATTACTTGACAAGCAAGTATAATGAAACACTGCTTCGCAGTGATTTCTTAGACCCGTTTTTCGAGTTGCTTGGTTGGGACATTAAAAACAATGCAGGCAAACCGACCAACGAACGTGAAGTGATTTTGGAAGAAGCATTGAAAGCAAACGCTTYCGAACATTCAAAAAAACCTGATTATACTTTCCGACTTTTTTCTGAAAGAAAATATTTTTTGGAAGCAAAGAAACCTTGCGTTTCTATTGAATCAAACAACGACACTGCAAAACAAGTCAGACGATACGGATTTACTGCCAAGTTGAAAATTTCTGTTCTTTCAAACTTTGAATATTTAATCATTTACGACACTTCCGTAAAAGTTGAGAAAAATGACAACTACACAAAAGCACTCGTAAAAAAATACCATTACACGGAATACGAAAGCAAGTTTGAAGAAATCAAACAGCTTATAGGAAAGGAATCCGTGTATTCAGGAGCATTTGAAACGGAATGGAAAGAAATAGAAAGCAAAATCAATCAATACTCGATTGACAATTTATTTCTAAATCAAATCAATGAATGGAGGAAAGCACTCGGTTCTGAAATATATAAACACGACCCAAAAATTGACGAGCAACAACTGAATGATATTGTTCAGAGTTATTTGAACAGGGTTTTGTTTTTACGTGTTTGTGAGGACAGAAATTTAGAAGATTATCAAACACTTTTAAAATTTGCCAACACAAACGATTTTAAAGCACTCATAAAGAAGTTTGAAGATGCAGACAAACGCTATAATTCAGGACTTTTTGACCAGCTTCTAAAAGACAAGATTGTAGAAAATATTAGTTCTGTTTTTTGGACTATCATCAAGCAACTGTATTACCCTGAAAGTCCTTATTCTTTCAGTGTTTTTTCTTCTGATGTATTAGGAAGCATTTATGAAATTTTCCTTTCTGAAAAATTGACCGTTCAAAGCGGTTCAGTTGTTTTAGTAAAAAAACCTGAAAATGTTGACCGTGACATCATCACCACACCAACATTCATCATAAGCGATATTTTACGAAATACCGTATTGAAAAAATGTGAAGGAAAAACGGATAAAGAAATTCTTAAACTAAAATTCGCTGATATTTCTTGTGGTTCAGGTGCATTTTTATTGGAACTTTTCCAGTTGCTCAATGATATTTTGATTGACTACTATCTGAAAAACGACAAATCAAAACTCATTCAAACCAATATCAACACCTACAAACTGCCGTTTGAAATTAAGCGACAACTTTTATTGAATTGCATTTATGGAGTTGATAAAGATTATAATGCAGTTGAAGCAGCCAAATTTGGTTTGCTTCTCAAATTACTTGAGGGTGAAGATGTAAATTCAACCAACAAAACAAAACCTGTTTTACCCGATCTTTCTGAAAACATCTTTTTCGGAAACAGTTTATTGAATCCAAAACAAGTAACGAATAAAAAAGACCAAGTAATTATTAATCCGTTTGATTTTTCAAAACTTCGCTTTGATGTCATTGTAGGCAATCCCCCTTATATGAAATCGGAAGATATGAAAAATATAACTCCGCTTGAATTGCCACTTTACAAAACAAATTTCAATTCAGCCTACAAGCAGTTTGACAAATACTTCCTTTTTCTTGAACAAGGAATCAACTTATTGGCTGATGATGGAATATTAGGTTATATCGTTCCAAGCAAGTTTACAAAAGTTGGTGCGGGTAAAAAGCTTCGTGAATTACTCGCAGAAAAAGAATATCTGCATTCAATCGTTTCATTTGGTGCAAATCAGGTTTTTGCAGACAAAACAACCTACACTTGTTTGTTAATTCTGAATAAGAAGCCGCAAAAGACTTTCCAATATGCGGAAGTAAGAAGCCTGAAAAGTTGGAAAGTTAGAGAGTCAGAGGCTGCAAAATACGGTTCAAAAAAAACAGATGAATTGGATAGTGAAGTTTGGGTTTTAGTTCCACCCGAATTAACAAACACTTACAATAAAATCGTTTCTCAAAGTGTAAAACTTAATGATTTGGTTGGAAGTGACAATATTTTCAATGGTATTCAGACCAGTGCAAATGAAGTTTACATTTTTACACCAACTAAAGAGGATAAGAAGCACTTCTATTTCACGAAAAAAGGTATTGATTACAAGATTGAGAAGGAAATAACTAAACCCTACTTTCAAACTTCATCAGGCGAAGATAATTTATACACTTACAGAACTTTCAAACCGAATGCAAGGGTCATTTATCCTTATCTGACAACAAAAACAGGAGTTGACATTATTCCTCTAACCACAATTCAAAAGAAATTCCCTTTGGCTTATGGCTATTTACAAAAGCAAAAAGCCATTTTAAATAATCCGAAACGTGATATTAAGCCTGAGCCAAAAAAGAAAAATGAATGGCACAGATACGGCAGACATCAAAGTTTGGATAGTTGTGGACTTCCTTCAAAAATTATTGTTGGTGTTCTCTCTGTTGGCGATAAATACGCGATAGATGTTCACGGAACTTTGATTTCATCAGGTGGAACAGCAGGTTATTGTGTAGTTGCAATTCCAACAACTTCCGATTATTCCATTTACTACATTCAAGCCATTCTCAACTCTAAATATTTGGAGTGGTTTAGTGCTCTGTATGGCGAAGTTTTCAGAGGTGGTTACATAGCGAGAGGAACAAAGGTTTTGAAAAATCTACCAATCAGAAAGATTGATTTTTCAGATACTAAACAAAAAACACTTCACGACAAAATCGTAGAAACTCAAAAAGAATTAGTCAGCATTTATGACCAAATAGATGCAAATGCAGGAAATAAAAGAGCTTTAACTCCACTGCAAGGACAATTTGCAAGAGAGAAAGCCAACCTCGAAAAGCTATTAGCTAAATTATACGATTTAGGTAGTGAAGATTCATTAATCCCATTAATCAAAGAATTGTATGAAGCTAATTAAGAACGCAACAGCCGAGAAATTGAGAGGTGGATTTTACACACCCGAGCCAATTGCTGCATTCATTTTGAAATGGGGCATCAATGGAAGTTCAGACTATGAAATTTTAGAACCAAGTTGTGGTGATGGAGTTTTTCTCGAACAATTGAAAGAGAACAACCATAAATTCAAATTGGTAACAGCCATTGAGTTTGATGAAGAGGAAGCGGAAAAAGCCGAAAAGATTAAACTCAACAAAAAGAATGTTATCAATACTGACTTTCATTTGTATTGCAACGAAACCACAGAAAAATTTGATTTAGTGGTCGGTAATCCGCCTTACATTCGTTATCAATACTTTCAGGAAGAACAGCAAAATGAAGCCATTAAAGTTTTCAATCGAGCTAAACTAAAATATTCCAAATTGACCAATGCTTGGGTTTCTTTTGTGGTTGGTTCAAGTTTGTTGCTCAAAGAAAAAGGAAAGATTGGTTTTGTTATTCCTGCGGAATTGTTGCAAGTTTCTTATGCTCAACAACTCCGTGAGTTTTTGGCTCATTTCTACAATAAAATCAATATCATTTCTTTTGAAAAGTTGGTATTTCCTGACATTCAGCAAGAAGTTGTTTTACTGCTTTGCGAGAAAAACGGAAGCGATTCACATTTGATTGAACACCTAGAATTAAAAGACGCTTCCGACCTTGAAAATTTGGATGTAAATATTCTGAAAAGTCCATCTAAAAAGATAGATTTTAAGTCAAACAAATGGACTTACTACTTTTTAGAGCAAGAAGAAATTGACTTTTTAGAACAGATTGCCAAAAAACGAAAAGTTCCGACAATAGGAAATTACGCCAACGTAGAAGTTGGCATTACGACAGGTGCAAATGATTACTTCACCGTTCCTTTGCCTGTTGTAGAAGCTTACGACCTGAAAGAATATGCAAAACCAATGGTTGGCAGAAGTGTTCAGGTCAATAGCGTAATTTTCACGGAAAAGGATTGGAAACTTAATAGACAAACCAAAGCCAAAGCCCATTTATTGGTGTTTCCAGCCAAAGAGAAAATCAACGGACACAAAGGAGCTAACTCATACATTCGTATGGGCGAATCAATGGGCGTAAACAAAGGCTACAAAACAGGCATTCGTGATGATTGGTTTGTAATTCCTTCCATCAAACTTTCTGATGCCTTATTTATCAGAAGAAATAATCTCTATCCTCGTTTAATTCTGAACGAAGCAAACGCATATACAACGGACACAATGCACCGTGTATTTATGAATAAAGACACGGACAAAAACGCATTCATTGCCAGTTTTTACAATTCATTGTCTTTGGCTTTTTCCGAAATTGTTGGTCGTAGTTATGGCGGTGGTGTTTTAGAACTAATGCCAAGCGAAGCAGGAAAAATACTGCTCCCCTACCAAACCGAAAACGCTGATTTACTTACCACCATTGACAAAATGATGCGAGAGAAAAAGAGCATTAATGAAATTTTAAAAATCACCAATAAGCAAATCCTGAAAGATGGTTATGGCTTTACAGATAAAGAAATAAAACTTGCGGATAGCATTTGGAAAAAGCTTTCGTCAAGGAGATTAAATAGGAATAAATAACACTTAAAAATGAAGAGACAACCAACAACTCAACAGATAACTTGGTTTTTAGATTTGTATCGAAACAACCAACTTGATTTGGAACCACCTTATCAAAGAAAAAGTGTTTGGAGTTCAAAAGACAGAAAATTCTTTTTAGACACAATTTTTCGAAATTATCCAGCACCACCAATTTTTATTCATAGAACGGTAAATGATCAAGGATATACTAAATATCACGTTGTGGACGGAAAACAAAGATTAGAAACAATATTATCGTTCTTTGAAAGTAAAATTTCAATTGCACCTGACTTTGGAGATGTAAATTTAAATGGTAAAAAATTCAAGGACTTAACACCTGAATATAAAAGAAGGTTTTGGGATTACACGTTAGTCGTTGATTTCATTGACTCCATTGATGGAAATAATATAGAAGAAGTGTTTGACAGGGTAAATAGAAATGCAAGAAACCTGTTACCACAGGAATTGAGACACGCTAGATATAACGGTTGGTTTATAAATTTTGTCGAAGAAGAATCAGACGTAGAATTTTGGTGGGATTTTAAAATAAGTACAAGAGGTCGTGACAAGAGAATGAAAAATGTTCAATTTGTTTCAGAGTTAATAATGATTGTACTTGAGAATAAGATTGTCGGTTTTGACCAAGGCTATATTGATGAAGTTTATGCAAAATATGATGAAATAGAAGAACTTCAAGAGTCTGGAGATTTTAGCCTTGAAGATTTTACAAATAGGCTTAATGAAATAAAGGAATTCATTTTAGCTGCAGATAATCACAATGGAGCAATTACAAAATATGCTTCTGGTTCTAATAATAACTATTACACTTTGTGGGCATACATACATCTAAATAATCCCCCAAACCCTGTTGATTTTGCTAAAGCTTATGATACGTTTATGGAAAAAGTTTCTAAAGTAAAAGAAATGCAGGATGCAGGGGAAGTAATAGAAGAGGATGTTTTGAATTATTCTAACAATTCAAAAGGAGCAGTAACTGATTTACCTCAAAGAAGAGAAAGATTGGTAGCCTTGAGTAATTCTATTTAATTATGAAAATAGTTCAATCGATTCAAGAACTCTACAATACAAACCTACCATACTTCAAGATTGTAAAGAGTAAGGTTGATGAAATTGTAAAGTCTAATAAAAATGATCGTTGGCACTACGAAAGTAGAATTAAACAGGTTGAAAGTTTTGCTATGAAAGTCGAAATGGGAAGGTTCGACAAAACAGAAATATTCGAAGACTTATTTGCATCAACAATTGTTGTGAAAAACTTGAGTGAAATTTCCTCAGCAGAAAATTTTATATCCAAACATTTTAATATCAGATTTAAAAGACCAAAATCAAGAAATTTTACACATAAAGATTCTTTTTCTTTTCCTTTTGATGATTTAAGACTTTATGTGTCCCTTAAAGACTTTGATACGGGTGAACTTGCTCCTAATTTGTATGAAATAATTTTTGAAATTCAGATAAAGACATTTCTACAACACGCTTGGTCAATAGCAACCCACGATTTAATTTACAAATCCGATAAAATTAATTGGTCAAAAGAACGAATAGCATATCAAGTTAAGGCGGCTTTGGAACACGCAGAAGTTACCATTAGTGGCGTTGAAGAGCTTAGTAAAATTTCAGAATTAAAAAAAGAAAATAAAGAAGTTAAAAAGGTAAATCAACTAATTTCAATGATACTCAATCATTGGAAGCCAGAAGATTTGCCTGCAGACAGAAGAAGATTAGCCCAAAATATTATTGGTTTTATTGAAGCTATTGGATTGAGTTTGCCTGAATTAAATGAAATATTAGTACTTGAAAAACAACAAGGAAGAGGGATATTAACAAGAAATCTCTCTCCATTCCTGATAGTTGTTCAATCTGTCTTTAATGCTAAACCAGATAAAATCACAGATTATCTGCAGAATGAAAATAACAGAAATAAACAAAAAATATTGATAACATCTGAAATGATAGTTCCTGAATTAGGAGAAGTTATAGAAGACAAACTAATTAGAATATGAGCCAACCCACAGGTGTAAGCACATTTGCAATTCACACAAGCCAACGCACAAACCAAAAATTGCAAAAGAGCTTCCACCTTTGCCATACGAAGGAAAATTATTTTTTTAAAATTCCTTCCCCTCTAAAATTTTAAAAACAGCCAACACACACGCCAGACAGACGAAAATAAGACAAGATAAATGAACAATAAAACACAGATATACCACGACTTGAAAAGAAAAAAGGCCAGCTTACAACATTGTATAAAAGCAATAGCGGGTGAAGTGGTAAATCAAAAGTCTGTGCATTTAATAAACTTAGGTAGTAACGGAAAGGTAATCGCTTCGAAATCCGCTACTGCTCTTATACTTGGCCGTTGGGCGTCATATTGAAAAGAACTGAAATTTTAACAAAAAAACTGAATTATGAAAAAAGTATGCATTTATTTAATAGTAGTAACCTCTTTAATTGCTTTTGGTTGCGAACAATCTACAAAGAAAAACGATTCAAAAGAATCGACTGGAAAGCTTTTGGAAAATAACGATGAATTAAAGGAGCTTGATATTGAATCTTTAAAATCGGTGTTTGGGATGGAAGGAAAAGAAAAAGACGGACAATTCAAAGTTACAGTTCCTCAAAATGACTTGAATGTAATGGTCGATGGTTTCAAAATCATTCCTCCTATGGGATTAGGAAGCTGGGCTGCATTCGCCCCAACTTCGGGAAAACCTATGGTTATGGGAGATATTGTTGTTACGGAAAAAGACTTAAAACCAGTACAGCAAGAAATAATAAAACAAGGGTTAACAATAACAGCAATTCACAATCACTTTGTCCGAAATGAGCCTGATGTGATGTATATGCATATTGGGGGAATGGGCGATGAAAAAAAATTAGCTAAAAGTGTCAAAGCTGTTTTTGATAAAGTAACTGAAATAAGAGGTGCTAATCCATCAAGTGCAACTATTTCAACAGTGCAAAATACTCTTGACACAAAGTTGATTGATAGCATTTTGGGATATAGCGGAACTATGAATAAAGGAGTATATAAAATCACTATCGGTCGGCCAGATGTGAATTTAAAAGAACACGGTGCACCAGTTAGTACATTTTTAGGTTTTAATACTTGGGCAAGTTGGCAAGGAACAAATGAAAAGGCAGCGGTAGCAGGGGATTTTACGATGCTTGCTGATGAAGTAGCCCCAGTAATAAAGGCTTTGATTGAAAATGATATTGAAGTAGTTGCTCTTCATAATCATATGGTTCACGAAAACCCAAGAATTTTCTTTCTACATTATTGGGGTGTTGGACCCGTAGAAAAATTGGCTAAAGGATTAAGAGAAGCCTTAGACAAGACAGGGGTAAAAAATGAAAAAATGTAGGATAAAAAATACGAACGCCCAACAGCGGTAACCGTTGCACAACCCCTTAATTTTTTAAACCTGAACCAATATAAGCCGTTTTAAGCGGCATTGCTTTTTTGATCAGGCTTGAGAATGAACCAAA
>NVXN01000017.1 GCA_002733915.1 Aequorivita sp. | reverse complement strand
TGCTCCATAGATGGTTTCCGGCACTAATAAGTATGCTTTCCTCAAAATCCAAGGTTTTACCAGATGATATCTTTTCATGTATATCGTGCTCATTAAAAAGTACCATATCGCTTACCTGCATTCCGTGTGGATCAATTACCCGTAGTTTTTCACCTTTTTTTAAAGTAAACGCAGCCCCTGTTTGGGGGGCAATTTCCTTTATCATATTTTCCTTATTTTTTGATGTGATCTTTATGGTTCTTTTTATAAATCTTCTTGTTGTAATAGCCCAACACCAAATTTACAATAACTATTATAAGTGTACTTGCTGTCAGTTCTACATACATACTTAAGGCTGCCAAACACCCCAGCGCCGCACTGCACCAAATAGCGGCCGCGGTGGCTAGGCCCGATATTTCTCTTTTCCGTTTTACTATAACGCCTGCGCCCAAAAAACCCACGCCCACAATAATTTGACCTGTAATTCGGGTTAAATCCACATTAGGCAAATCAATATATTGAAATGAGATTCCAATAAATATAGCGGCTCCCACAGCTACCAATGCGTTGGTCTTGAGTCCTGCATTCTTATTTTTCATCTGCCGTTCTATCCCTACACAGATTCCAGCTATCATTGCAATTACGGTATTTAATATAAATTCAAAGCTACTTATGGGCTCCATACTACGGGGTTGGTTAAATTATTTATGGTGAAAGGGGCACTTCCAGGTTTGCCCTACCTGTCGGCCACTGTATTGGCGTGCTTCACTTTCCTCCCCAAAATCCTGCAATACTGGGTTAATGCTTCCTTGCAGAGCAGCATCACGCTCCCTTATCTTATCGCGCACTTTATAGTAAACGCCCATCTCGCGTAACTTTTCAAATTGGGAATGTAGATTGAATACTAAGGTAGGGTAAGGGGAGCGGCGTGCCATGCGCGATGCTAGGGGATGAAGGCCTACTACATAAAAAGCTTTTCCTCCCAGACTGAAACTAAAGTTTGGATTATTGGGATCTTCACTTACCGTCGAGTCCCATGGCGTTGTATCTATTTCATGCATAAACTGTAATTGACGCCATAAAAGATTTTCAAATTCTATCTCACTTACTACCTCCGCCTCTGGAAATACGGCAATAAATGACTCAAAATCCTTACTCTCAAAATCGTAATGGGCTATATAGTTTTTTAGGTCGGCCATTAAGGCGTTCGCAGTTTTTTTGCTCCCCAAACTCTCATAAACGTTTAATTGGTACTTTTCCATTTGGAAAACCGTATTTGCCATAATGCAGGGATGATTTTCTTCTAAAATGAAGTTTTTAAAATCACGGGATATAGCATCGTGTCCTTGTGATTGTATTGATGGTTCCATAACTTTTTTTATGAAAATTATTAAATCGAGCCTATAAAACCCATTGTTTTAATATTTCCTTAGCGGCTATTTAAAGCTATTTTAACAGGTTTAATCCATCCGAAAGCAATTGTGTTAATCTTTTGATTTATAAAGCAACATAAGCAGTAACATGGATGAGTTCAGCAAAAATGAAATTCCATTGGTGAGGATTATAGGGTAGTCATTTTTAATAATGCCATACACTACCCATAGACCAATCCCACGCAATAATAAAACAAACATAAAAGGCGAAATATCCATTACCTTCTTAGTTTTCCAAGACTTCATAAGCTGGGGCAGCACGGCTACTGTGGTAAGTATTCCGGCAATAAACCCAATAATTTGTTCTTCCATATTTATCGGTCCACATCCGTTAAGAGCCATGCCTTTAGATTCTGGTTCATATCCTCACTATGCAATACGGTAATATCACCCGTTGTTTCAAAAACTACGGCCTCTATCTCGGAATAGTTACTTACATTGGCTTCCCGCAGTTTGGCTCGTAAATCCCCCTCGGTTACCCTGGCTTTCCTTAAGTTATCATATAATATATCCTTATGTTCCATTAACAATAAGGGAGTATTGTCTATAGCATTTTGAAACGGCTTATAACGTCTAAAGAATGCTGCCGACAGTTGAAAGAAATAAATAGCCAGTAGCCCTAGCGCTCCCTCAGCCAATGACACAGTACTGGACAGAACCGTAGTTGCAATTAGCGACCCCACTGCTACTGTCATGGCAAAGTCAAAACTCGACATTTTACTGAAGCTCCGTTTTCCGAAGAAGCGCGTAAAAGCAATCACCAATATATAGATCCCTAAGCAGCTTATTACTATCCGGCCGGCACTGGACCATGTAAGGTTTAATAATTTTTCCATAATAGTTGTTGTTTGATTAGATTAGTTAAAAAAAAAGTCCGTATTACACGGACTTTTATATGTACCTTCAAATAAGGTTATTTGGCCTTATCGTTTAATCGTTTTTCTGCCAGATCATTCAGTTTTTTGTCGGCATTGTACTCCTCGTCCAATGTCTTCTGAAGTTTCTTTGCAATAGCGTCATGACCCAACTCCTTGGCATAGCGCACTGCCGTTCCGTAGCCCGAAATCTCATAGTGCTCCACTCGTTGCGCTTCGGCTATCATTCCGGCATTCTTTACATCATCGTCCTTCACCTCATCGAGAAAATCCTCGGCTTCCTTTATCAATCCTTTCATCGCCTTACAGGTCTCCCCGCTGGGGTCAATGTCCAGGTCATCACAAATTTCCTTTAGGCGCTCCTTGTGTTGCTTTGTTTCTTCCAAATGGTCCTCAAGATCCCAACACAGTATTTGAATGGACCGATCAATTGGGAAATGTAATTGGAAATAACCTAACTGTAAATGTTTGTCCCGCTGCCGGAACGAGCACTTATACTGCTTCAATTTCTTTTCAATTGCCCAATGGAACAACGCATGTTCTTGATGACGATGTGGTTGTTACTAAAACTGGCACAGGAAATATTGTTATCGATTTAGGTCCAGATATAGATAGTTGTAGTACCGCGCCTATTCTTCTCGATGCAGATACGGGTGATCCTAATGTAGTATATGAATGGTTTTTAAATGGAAATCCTCTTGGAGCTTTCGGCCCCACTTACACAGTTACTTTTCCTAACTCAGGTATCTATTCCGTTGATGCTTATGACCCGGCTGACCCTGCTTGTGTTGTAAGCGATAGTATTGAAGTAAATTACTACCCCCAACCAGTTATAGACAGTCCGCCATTAGATTTATGTGATAATGGTGCTTTAGGAGGAGTTTTCGATCTTACCGTGAATGATGCCATAGTTAGAGGCGCACAGGATCCAAATTTCCAAATTTCTTATTATAACACTCAACTAGATGCTGAAGGCGGAATTAACCCAATTGTACCTGCAAATGCTTATCCTATAGGGGGTAGTTGGGAAACTATTTGGGTGCGCATTCAAGAACCCTCTGGGCTATGTTATGCAGTTGATTCATTTATAATAGGTACCGTAGCGGCTACACAGCCAGCATCACCAACCTATATTTGCGATCAGGATGGTGACGGTCAGGTTACACTAAATTTAAACGCTACGTATAGTGCCAGTATTTTAAATGGCCAAAACCCATTAGATTTTACTGTTACTTATCACGATAATCCAGGAGATGCAGGTACAGGAAATAATCCTTTGCCCACACCTTATACAATTACGGTTAGTCCTATGACTATGTACGCAAGAGTAGTAAACAACCACGTGGCTAACTGTTTTGCGGTTACACAATTTGATATCATCATAGAATCTATTCCTGGTGTTGGCACCCCTCCGGATCCTTTGGTTTCGTGCGATCCTGACAGTGACGGATATACGGAGTTCACCCTCCATGACGCTGATTTTGCCATTACGGGCGGCGATCCTGCGCTCACGGTGACCTACCACTACACGTACCTTGACGCGCARACGGACGAGAACGAGCTTTTGGACCCCTTTGTGAACATCAACCCTTACGACGACCGTGTCTGGGCGCGCGTGGAGAGCACGAACACCAGCTGCTATGCCATCGTTGAGCTTTTGCTGGAGGTTCGTGACAGCCCTGTCCTGACCGAGCCCACGCCGTACCGTCTCTGCGACGGTGACGGTGACGGTTTCGAGGTTTTCGATCTCAACACCAAGCGTTCGGAGGTTCTCAACGGTCTTGACCCCCTGCGCTACGACCTTTACTTCTACCAGCAGGAGCAGGACGCGATCGATGCGGGTATGGCCGCCCTTACGGCGCCCGATTTTTCGCTTGCCATCGGCAATCCGGGCTCTTATACCAATGCCACGCCCAATGCCCAGACCATTTACGTGCTGGGCGTGGGCACGGCGGCCAACACCACTCCCAACAACGGTGCCAGCGGCTGCTACGATATCGTGCCGCTTGAGCTTATCGTGGACCCTGCGCCCACGGCCGTCGAGCCGGCGGACTACCGTCTTTGCGACGACGAGCTCAACGGTAGCACGCCCACGGACCAGATAAGCACCTTCGACCTTACCACGCGCGACCTTGAGGTCTCGGGTGGCGTTCCCGGTCTTTTGGTGACGTGGTTCGAGACCCCTGCCGACGAGGCGGCGGACCTCCCCATCGCGGTCCCCGGCGCCTACCAGAACATCTCCAATGCCCAGACGGTGGTGGCCCGTCTCTCGAACGGTTTCGGGTGCAGGGATCTGGTGACCCTGACCCTGGTAGTGGAATCGTTGCCCACCCCGGCGCAGCCGGAGCCCTTGGAGCTTTGCGACCAGGGGGGCGGTTTTGCCGAGTTCGACCTTAGCCTGCGGACCGCTGAGATCATCAACGGGGAGCCGGGGGTAGTGGTCCGGTACTTTCCGGAGCGTGCGCTGGCGGAGGCCGGCGGTCCCGGTGAGATCATCGCGCCCTTCCTCTACACGAACGACGACCCCTTCAGCGACTCCGTATGGGCGCGCGTAGAGAACGTGAGCACGGACTGCTACGCCCTAGTGGAGCTGCAGCTCATCGTGGTCCCGTTGCCCGATGCCCCGGACGCGACCTTTATGGACCCGTACCTGGTGTGCGACCTTGACGGCGACGGCCAGGCCATCTTCGATCTGACGGCCCAGGACGCGTCGGTCTATGGGGCCCAGGATCCCGCGGACTTTCTTCCCGTCACCTATTATACTGACCTTGTGGCCGCCCAGGCCGGGACCAACCCTATCGATCCCGCCGATGCCTTCCCGAGCGCGGGCCAGCCCATCTGGGTGCGCCTGGAGAGCGCGGTCACGGGCTGCGTGCGCATCACGGAGTTCCAGCTCGAGGTAGGCGCCTTCCCCGTCCACGGGAGCCCGCTCGACCTGGAGGCCTGCGACGACGAGCTCAACGGCAGCACCGGTGACGACGGCGTCTCGACCTTCGACCTTACGCAGAACACCCCGCTGATATTGGGCGGGGACCCGACCCTTACGGTGCGGTACTATGCCAGCCAGGGCGACCTGGACAACGATATCCCGATCGCGGCCCCGGGCGCCTACCAGAACGTGGCGGTCCCGCAGCAGGAGATCTTCGTGTCGATCGCCGGTCAGAACAGCTGCCGGGCGGCCGAGAGCTTTTTCATTACCGTCCTTCCCAACCCGGAGCCCGTGCAGCCCTCGCCCCTGTTCGGCTGCGATGTGGACAATGACGGCATTACCCAGTTTGATCTCGACAGCAAGATTGCCGAGATACAGGGCGGGGACCCGACCCTGGCGGTCACCTTCCACGAGACGCGTCTGGACGCTGTGAACGGCCAGTACGCCTTGACGAGCCCCTACCAGAACATAGTGCTCTTCAACCAGACATTGTATGTACGGGCTGCCTTTGCCGCACCGCCGGCGGGCACGGGCTGCTACACGGTCCTTGAGATGGAGCTTGTGGTGGCGCAGAGCCCCGAGCTGCCGCAGGACCTGCCGGACCTTACCGCCTGTGACCAGGGCGGTTTCCATGAGTTCAACCTCCGCGAGAACGAGGATCTGGTCCTCGGCGGCCAGGATCCTGACGATTTTACGGTTACCTACCACTTGAGCCGGGCGGACGCTGAGGCCGGCACGCCGTTCATCGCGCAGCCCGAGAGCTATACCAACACCTCCAACCCTCAGACCATCTGGGTGCGGCTGGCCGATACCGCCTCGGGCTGCTACAAGGTGGGCAGTTTTGACCTGGTGGTCACCGAGGGCCTCCCGATAACCGATCCCGAGCCCTGGGCCAAGTGCGATGACCTGGGCGTTCCCTTTGACGGCACCACCCTTTTCGACCTTACCTCGCGCAATGCGGAGATCACCAATGGGGTGCTCACCCAGGGCGTGCACTACTTTGAGACCGAGCAGGACGCGCAGGAGGGCCAGAACCCGATCGACCCCGATACGGCCTATGCGAACACCTCGAACCCGCAGGTTCTCTACGTGCGCGTGGAGGACAGCAACAGCGGCTGTATCGCCTATACCACCCTTACCATCAGCGTGGTGGCCAACCCGAGCCCCGTGGCCCCGGACCCGATCGAACTGTGCGACGTGACGGTGATCGTCCCCCCGGGCCCCTACGATGAGACCGAGCTTTTCGACCTGACGGTTCGGGAGGCGCAGATACTCAACGGGAACGGCTGGGCGCTTGGCTACTATGAGAGCTACGACGATGCCGTCAACCAGAACGCGGAGATTGTCGCGCCGGAGCTCACCGCGTACCAGAACACCTCCAATCCCCAGACCATTTATGTGCGGACCACCAATGCCGCCTCGCTCTGTTTTGAGATCGTGGAGCTGGAGCTGATCGTCAACCCCTTGCCCGACGATACCGCCGTGGTTTCGCCGTACATACTCTGCGCGCCGGACGATAGCGAGATCGGGGTCTTCAACCTGGAGACCAAGGTCGGGGAGATCCTGGGCGGACAGCCRCAGCCGCCTTTCGCGGTAAGCTTCTACCTGGACCCGGCGGATGCGGAGAGCGGGGATAATGCGATCGTGAATACGACCGCCCACCAGAACAAGGACGCCAACAATGACCCGATCAACCCGCAGCTTATCTATACGGGCATATTGAACACTGAGACGGGCTGCTACATCGGTGGSCTCCAGAGCTTTGAGCTCATTGTCCAGCGGGGTGCGGTCGCGGTCGCGCCGGCGGAGCCCTTCGTGATCTGTGACAACGTGGCCCCCAGCGACGGTTTTGCCGAGTTCGACCTTGGCGATCTCTCCAGCCAGCAGGTATCGGACCTTCGCGCCGGGATCCTGGCGGGCCAGGATCCGGCGGTCTATGAGATCACCTTCCATGAGACGGTGGRGTCTGCAGAGGCGGGGACTCCCGCCATCGCTTTCCCCTATACGAACATCATCAACCCGCAGCGCATCTATGCGCGGGTGACCAATACGGCCAACCCCTTTTCGCCCCAGTGCTATGCCGTGGCGGAGGTCATCCTTAAGGTGGAGCAGCTGCCSGAGGTMCTKCTTGAGGGCGAATACCGCCTKTGCGTGGACGAGAACGGGAACCCCATTGCCGAGGAAGAGGGGAGCCCGTCCCCCCCCGTGATCGATACGGGCCTTGACCCGGCCCTGTATTCSTTCGTYTGGGAGCTYGACGGTGTGATCCTSGTGGGCGAGAACGGCCCTTCCATCATAGCGCTGCAGGGMGGTRCCTATACGGTTWCCTATACCGAGCTGGCGACGGGCTGTGAGGGYACTGCCGGTACGACCGTCAYCGTTTCCTCGCCGCCGTTCACCTACGGGGCGAGCCTGTTGAACGGCGCCTTTGCGGGGAACCAYATCATTGAGGYCACSGCCACGGGCGASGGCACCTATGKGTACCAACTGGACRACGGGCCCTTCCAGGACAGCAACATCTTTGAGAACGTGGACCCYGGGGCGCACACCATAACGATCAAGGACATCTATGGCTGCGGCAGCGTTACCCTGGAGGTCGGCGTGATAGATTACCCGCCCTATTTTACCCCGAACGCGGACGGCTATCACGACACCTGGAACATAATCGGCATCGCCACGGGCGATCCCRCCGCCAGGATCTATATCTTTGACCGTTTCGGAAAATTGCTGAAACAACTGAGCCCGCTGGGCCCGGGATGGGACGGCACCTATGGCGGTAGCCCGATGCCCTCGAGCGATTACTGGTTCCGTGTGGAATACACCGAGGATGGCGCCGCCAAGGAATTCAAAGGACACTTTACCCTAAAACGATAACAGTAATTATGAGCATAAAACGAATCTCCCTTATCCTACTTTTGTTAACCTCGCTTTATGGATTTTCCCAGGATGGYATTCCGGTATATTCCGACTATCTTTCGGATAATTTGTATCTGCTGCATCCGTCAATGGCTGGTGCCGCAACGCACAATCAGTTGCGCTTAACGGCTAGGCAGCAGTGGTTCGATCAAGATGAAGCCCCAAATCTCCAGACCGTGAGCTTTAACGCAAGGCTCGGGCAACGATCGGGCGTAGGAGCTATATTCTATAATGACCAGAACGGTTATCATTCACAGACTGGAGGTTACCTGGCGTATGCCCACCATATTATGTTTTCAAGAAGCGAGGCGGACCTTAACCAATTGTCGTTCGGCCTGAGCGCCGGGCTCACCCAATCGCGCTTGGACGAGACCAATTTTGACCTTACGGATTTTGATCCGGTGATCGGCGGCATCATACAGAGCACCTCCTATTTTAATGTGGACGCGGGCCTTTCGTACAACTTCCTGGATTTTTCGGGGCATTTTACGGTAAAGAACATCATATTCCAGAACAGGTCCATTTATACGGAAAAATACGAACCGAACAACCAGCGCAGGTACCTGGTCTCTGCCGCCTATGCGATCGGTGAATATGGCGCGGACTGGAGCTACGAGCCCTCGTTCCTCTTCCAGTGGGCGGAGCGTACCGGCGAGCAGGCCGTGGACGTGAACTTCAAGGCCTATAGGACGATGGACTTTGGCCAGTTGTGGGGCGGTCTATCGTACAGAAGAAGTTTGGACGGCGCCGAATACCTAAACGGCGAAGAGGTAAAGGCGCAGAAGCTGCAGTGGTTCACCCCTATCCTGGGGGTAAACTACAAAAACTTTATGTTCGCCTATACCTATTCGTACCAGGCTGGAAATGTAAGGTTCGAGAGCGGCGGTTTCCACCAAATTACTTTAGGTTATGACTTTTTGGGCGGAAGACCAGAACCGTACGATTGTAATTGTCCAGCAATTAATTAAGGAAATTTGAAAATTTAAAAGCGTTAACTATAAAATTTATTTGGAATTGAGAATATCTTTATGTGAGCGCTCTGAAGATAATTTGAATAGGAGATTACAATTTTAAATAAAACTGCTTGACTAAATTTTTATATTCCTCGGTATAATTGTGGCGTGAAGTTTCAATAGTTAGGTTTTCTATTTTTGCTGGAGTATTTAAAAAGGAGAACTCCAACATGCTCCTTTTCTCTTCGGAAGATTCATTGCCGCGAACCCGACATATTCTGTTGGGAAATAGATTTACTTCCGAAGCAATTTTAATAAAATTTTCTTCTTCTTTCCGCGGAATGATTACCGAAAAGATCCCTTCGTCCGAAAGTAGAATCGAAGCACTTTCAATTAGTTCATCAAAAGGAAGCGCATCGTTAAAACGCGCAATGTCTCTAGGTGCAGCGGTAGTTTTATAATCTTCGGAATAAAATGGTGGGTTGGAAACTATGAGGTCGTATTTATCTTCAATTTCGGCAACAAACTCTTCCAAGGATGCGTGATAGCAAAATAATCGATCGCCCCAAGCGGAATTTTCAAAGTTGTCGACGCATTGTTCGTAGGCGTTTGCGTCAATTTCAATTGCGTCCACAATTTCTGCATGGGAACGTTGTGCCAATTGCAAAGCGATAATTCCAGTGCCAGCACCGATATCCAAAATTGAAAAGGGGCTGTTTTTAATAGAAACCCAAGCGCCAAGCAAAACGCCATCCGTGCCAATTTTCATTGCGCAGCGGTCTTGTTCAATGGTGAACTGTTTAAATTTAAAAGGCTTCAAAATGATTTTAGATTTATGATTGCTGATTTTTGGAATTTGGGATTTGAGATTTGCGATTTTTTCTTCGGTTCCGTACAGCAACCTGAAACCTGGAACTTGAAACCAAAAATCTCTTAGAGGTACATTTCTATCAAACCTTCAGGGACCTTCAAAAGAATGGTTTTGTTTTCCCGATTCACTTTTTTGATGAAATGGTCGATCATGGGAATCAAGATTTGTTTGCCGTTGCGGTCTATTTCAAACAAAGCTTGTGATGTAGTGTCGTTTACACCTGTAATTTTACCGATTTCTCCGAAAGATTCATCTTCAGCGGTAAAACCTATAATTTCATGATAGTAGAATTTATTGCCCGTAAGTTTAGGAAGGAACTCCAAGGGCAAGTAAAGATGCGCCCCAATTAGGGCATCTGCATCTGCTTCGGTATTTATATCTTCAAAACGTACGCGCAGTAGTTCACTTTTGTGCAATGAGCTTTCTTCAATAAAAAATGGAATCAGGTTTTTGCGTTGTTCCACAAAAACCGATTCCATTTCAGTAAAAAGTTCGGGTTCATCTGTATCAAGTTTAATGAGCAGTTCCCCCTTAAAGCTGTATTTTTTAACGATTTTGCCCAAGTAGAAGCAATTCTCCTTTTGCATCGCTGAATGTTTACGCTTCTGAATCTTTCTTTTCCTCTGCTTTTGCCTCTTCGGCAGTTTCCGCTTCTACTTCTTTCGCTACGTTAGCTTCTGGTTCGCCTTCTTCAGTTATGGCAGCGCCTTCGTAATTTTCATCAGTAGCTTCCTCTTCGGCAGGGGCGGCAGCGGCAGCGGCTTCAGCAGCACGTTTTTCGCTTACGGCTTTTTCGGCAGCAAGTTTTTCAGCTTTTTCTTTTTCCTTTGCTTCAGAAAGGCTTGCTTTTTTGTGATCGATTGCACCTTTTTTGCTTTCCAACCACTCGTTGAATTTTGCTTCAGCTTGTTCTTCTGTCAAAGCACCTTTACGTACCCCGCCAGCTAGGTGATTTTTCATTAAAGCTCCCTTGTAAGAAAGAATAGCACGGGCAGTGTCTGTAGGTTGAGCCCCGTTTTGAAGCCATTTTACAGCGCTGTCAACGTCTAGGTCAATCTGTGCAGGGTTGGTAGTTGGATTGTAGAATCCTATTTTTTCAAGGAATTTACCATCTCTTTTTGAACGGCTGTCTGCCGCGATGATCCAGAAATAAGGTTTACCTTTCTTTCCGTGTCTTTGTAGTCTGATTTTTACAGGCATATTTAAAAATTAATTTTTGGGGTTCCCGACCCCGGTTATAATTAAGGACGGCAAAGATAGTATATTTTCTTTTTGAAATTCAACCAATTAAAGTTTTTATTTTACATTTGTCAAAATCCCTAAATACTCCTTAACCGATGAAAAAGTTTCTATTTGTTCTTTTAGCTGCCCTTTCGCTTATTTCGTGCGAAGATACACAAACCAATGAGCTTGCCCTACAGGCCAAAGTAGATGATAGACTATATACATCAGCCGATGCGCGTGCCGCATTGAATGACGATGGCACTCTTACCATCCAAGGTTTTAATGACGAAGAGTCTATGACTATCCAACTCTCACGTTTGGACGAAGGCAACTTTAGCATTGGGCAGGGCAGCGCCAATTATGCTGTTTATGAAGATATGGGCGGAAATATATATACCACTAATCCAAATGGAGAAGGTGTTGTGACTATTTCAGAACTTAACGAAACCAATAAAACACTTTCGGGAACATTCAATTTTAATGCCTTTTTACCGGGAATTGACACTATCTATGTTTCCAAGGGCATCCTTTATAATGTGTCATATACTGGTGGAGATATCGTGGATCCCACAAATGCTGGCTTGTTTAGCGCTAAGGTGGATGGCAATCCTTATATTCCGGTTATCATATCTTCACGTAATACAGGGAATACGATTATAATTTCTGGAAGCACGGCCAATGCCACCATGGTAATTTCAGTTACCGCAGGGGTAGAGCCGGGTGAATATATTTTGCCTAGAGGAGGTTTTTCAGCAAAATACCAAGGGGTATCGGGGCCTGAAGACACGGTTGAGGGATTGATAACCATTCTGGAGCACAATGTTTCTGAACAGACTATAAAAGGGACCTTTTCCTTTATAACAAATAGGACAGAAATTACCGAAGGGGAGTTTGATGTTACATATTAGTTAACCTCCAACCTTCTATTTCCCACAAAAGGTTAAAGCTTGTTAATTTACACTAAACTTAGGTTAATAATTCGTTGAAAGCCTTTATTCATGGTATATTAAGATATATCCGAATGAAGTTGAACAGTTGTCTTTAGCGGAATGATGATGAAGAAAACAACTGTATAATTTAAAACGAAAGAATATGAAGTTTACTGAAAAAATGTCGAACAAGTTAAACGAACTGTTAGAGAAAAATTATGACGCTGAAAAGGGTTATAAAAAAGCAGCTGAAAATGTTGACAACACAAAGCTGAAACAATTCTTTAACGAACAAGCACAGAAAAGATATGATTTCGGTCACGAAATAAAGAACGAAATCAAAAACTACGGCGAAACTCCAGATAAAGGTGGAAGCACCAAAGGAGCAATGCACAGAACTTGGATGGATATTGAAACCRCCTTTTCTTCCAATAATGAAGAAACAATTTTAGAGGAAGTCCAAAAAGGTGAAAAAGCTGCTGTTGAAGAGTACAATGAAGTAATTCAAGATACAACATTGCCGCCTACAACACAGAAAATTCTAACCGACCAGCGTGACGCCATCCAGAATGCGTGCCAAAGTGCCAAAAACTTTGAAGCTGTAGTATCCTAATAAATAATCTTGAAAAAGAAGAAAGAAAACCGTTTTCGGAAATACCGGAAACGGTTTTTTATTGTGAACAACTCCTAACAATTTAACTTTCCAAAAGCGGGAGGTTTTTCTATTTTTACTTCCTTGTTTCGACCCTTCGACTGCGCTCAGGGTGGAAAGTTCAAAAATCGTCAATAATCAATCGTAAATCATAAATCAGCATGTATTTAATCTTCGATACAGAAACTACCGGTCTTCCCAAACGCTACAATGCTCCAGTAAGCGATAGCGATAACTGGCCGCGCTGTATCCAGATTGCATGGCAGTTGCACGATGCAAACGGAAAACTCTTGGAGCATCAGGATTATTTGGTAAAGCCCGAAGGGTTCAATATTCCTTTTGATGCTGAAAAAATTCATGGAATTTCTACTGAACTTGCCATTGCCGAAGGCGTGCCTTTAAAAGAAGTTGCCGAAAAATTTCAAGAAGCCCTTTCAAAAACCAAGTTTATTGTTGGCCAGAATGTAGATTTTGATGTGAATATAATGGGCGCGGAATTTTTCCGGTTAGGGATTGAAAACCCACTGCCGAAACTTCCCGTTTTGGATACTTGTACTGAAACTACAGCACAGTTGTGCCAAATTCCCGGTGGGCGTGGCGGAAAGTTTAAACTGCCAACCTTAACAGAACTGCACGAGTTTCTTTTCAGTGAACCTTTTGCCGAAGCCCACAACGCCACCGCAGATGTTGAGGCGACCACGCGTTGCTTTTTGGAATTGATTCGTAGGCGGATTTTTACGATTGAGGAATTGGACGTACAGCCGGATTACTTCGAAAACTTTTCCGAAGCGAATCCGAAAACCATTGAATTAATTGGGCTTGAACATATAAACCTGAAGAAGGCTTCAGAGCAAATCAGGAAGCAAATGCAGGCCACTGCCGATAGCGACAGAATTTCTTCTGAAGAAATAAAAGAAAACGTAGCTACGCTCGAGGATGCACCGTTTGTGCACCTTCATAACCATTCGCAGTTTTCCATTTTGCAATCCACTTCCAGTACCCAGGATTTGGTGAACGCCGCCATAGAAAATAATATGACGGCAGTGTCCATAACCGATTCGGGAAATATGATGGGCGCCTTCCATTTTGTGCAGGCTGTTTCCAATTACAACAAATCCTTGGCCGATTTGCCCAAAAATGAGGATGGAGAAATTTCGGCACAGCCCATAAAAGCGATTGTTGGCTGTGAATTTTTTGTGTGCGAAGACCATCTCAATAAAAACCATAAAGACAACGGTTACCAGATTGTGATGCTCGCCAAAAATAAAAATGGTTATCATAATTTGGCTAAAATGGCATCAATAGCATACACTGAGGGCTTTTATTATGTACCGCGGATTGATAAAAATATAGTCGAAAAATACAAAGAAGATATCATAGTTTTAACGGGAAGCCTTTACGGCGAAGTGCCCGGAAAGATTTTAAATATTGGCGAGAATCAGGCAGAGGAAGCTTTGCTTTGGTGGAAGGAAATGTTTGGCGAAGATCTTTACGTGGAAATTATGCGCCACGACCAAGAGGACGAAAAGCGCGTAAACCCCGTGTTGATTGAGATGGCAAAGCGCAATAATGTAAAACTAGTAGCCTGCAACAATACCTATTATATTAAAAAAGAGGACGCCAATGCCCACGATATTTTGCTGTGCGTAAAAGATGGTGAAAAACAGGCAACACCCATTGGTCGCGGTCGCGGTTATCGCTACGGTTTGCCAAATCAGGAATACTATTTTAAGACGCAGGACGAAATGAAGTCGTTGTTCAAAGATCTTCCAGAGGCGATTTTGAATATTGAAGAGGTCGTTTCCAAAATCCAGCCTTTTAGTTTGCATCGCGATGTATTGCTTCCCAATTTTGGTATTCCCGGGAAGTTCCTGAATTCCGAAGACATTGACGGTGGTAAGCGTGGGGAAAATGCCTATTTGCGCTACTTAACCTATGAAGGTGCCAAAAAAAGATATCCGGAATTATTGGAGGTTTCCTATGAAGCGTTGACTGATTTTGAAATTCCCGAACAAGCTTCACAGCGTGTAAAGGAAATAAAGCAGCGCCTCGATTTTGAGCTGGAAGTAATCGCCAATACAGGCTATCCCGGCTACTTTTTGATTGTACAGGATTTTATTGCCGAAGCCAGGAAAATGGGTGTTTCCGTAGGGCCGGGCCGTGGTTCGGCTGCGGGTAGTGCAGTGGCCTATTGCTTGGGAATCACAAATATATGCCCTATTAAATACGATTTGCTTTTTGAGCGTTTCCTAAATCCGGACCGGGTGAGTATGCCCGATATTGATATCGATTTTGATGACGAGGGCCGAAGCAAGGTAATGGATTACGTGATAAACAAATACGGCAGCAACCAAGTGGCACAAATTATCACCTACGGAACGATGGCGGCAAAATCCTCCATTCGCGATACGGCGCGGGTTTTGGATCTGCCGTTGAATGAAGCCGATCGTATTTCGAAATTGATTCCGAATATGACCAAACTGAACAAGATTTTCGGTTTGAGCGATGCGGAATTGCGAAGCCGTTTCCGTAGCGATGAGCTTCCAAAAGTSWWCSAGNTTTTAARWMTKTMYGAANRAMGNTGAWSWTGMARMMCRMAYCATARAYCWKGSAAAAAWKSTMGARGGKTCKRTWCGAAATACAGGAATCCACGCCTGCGGGGTAATTATTACGCCAAGCGATATTACCGATTTCGTTCCCGTCGCAACCGCAAAGGATTCAGATTTATACGTTACCCAATTCGACAACTCGGTTGTGGAAAGTGCAGGTTTGCTGAAGATGGACTTTTTAGGGTTGAAAACGTTGACATTAATAAAAGACACGGTAAAACTTGTAAAACACAAACACAATATAGACCTCGATCCGGACAACTTTCCGCTCGACGATGAAAAAACATACGAGCTATTCCAAAGAGGGGATACGGTTGGGATTTTTCAGTACGAATCTGCAGGAATGCAGAAATATATGAAGGAATTAAAGCCGACGGTCTTTGCAGATTTGATTGCGATGAACGCGCTGTATCGCCCGGGTCCGATGGAATACATTCCAAGTTTCGTAAGAAGAAAACACGGCGAGGAAGAGATTGAATACGATCTTCCCGCGATGGAGGAATATTTAAAGGAAACCTACGGAATCACGGTCTATCAGGAGCAGGTGATGCTTTTGTCGCAAAAACTTGCAGGATTCACAAAAGGTGAAGCCGACGTATTGCGGAAGGCGATGGGGAAAAAGCAGAAAGCGGTACTGGATAAAATGAAGCCGCAATTTGTTGCCCAAGCTGCCGAAAAAGGACACGATCCCGAAAAACTTGAAAAAATTTGGAAGGATTGGGAAGCCTTTGCGAGTTATGCCTTCAACAAATCGCATTCCACTTGTTACGCTTGGATTGCCTATCAAACGGCGTATTTAAAAGCGCATTATCCCGCGGAATATATGGCAGCGGTGCTTAGTAATAATATGAGTGATATTAAGCAAGTCACTTTCTTTATGGACGAATGCAAACGGATGGGGCTAACGGTTTTGGGCCCCGATGTGAATGAATCTTTTCACAAATTTACGGTGAATGATCAAGGCGCAATCCGTTTTGGAATGGGCGCGGTGAAAGGTGTTGGTAGCAGCGCCGTGGCAACTATAGTTGAACACAGAAAAGATGGAAAATACAAGTCGGTTTTTGATTTGGCAAAGCGGATTGATCTTCGTTCCGCCAATAAAAAAGCTTTTGAAAACTTAGCGCTTGCAGGTGGTTTTGATAGTTTCGATACACACCGAGCACAATATCTGCACGATGATGGCGATGGGGTGATGTTTATAGAAAAAGTGCTTCGCTATGCCGCAAAATACCAAGAAACGCAGAACTCTTCACAAGTAAGTCTTTTTGGTGATGCCAGCGAGGTGCAAATTCCCGAGCCCGAAGTTCCGCCCTGCGAGGAATGGGGCACGATGAAAAAGCTGAAGCAGGAACGCGAAGTGGTTGGGGTTTATATTTCGGGCCATCCCTTGGACGATTTCAAAATTGAAATGAAAAGTTTTACGAATTGTAAGGTTTCGCATTTCAATCATTTGGAAGATTTCATCAATAAGGAAATGTGTTTTGGGGGTGTGGTGAGCGATGTGCAGCATCGGGAATCTAAAGCAGGAAAGGGTTGGGCTATTTTCACCGTGGAAGATTATGAAGACAGTTACGATTTCAAAATTTTTGGAGAGGAATATTTAAAGTGGCGCCATTTCTTGGTTCCGAATAGCTTCATTTACGGACGTGTTTTTGTGAAGGAAGGATGGACCAATCGAGAAACAGGTAAAAAAGGAGAGCCTAGACTTCAATATAATAGCATCCAATTGCTTCACGATGTAATGGAAACCCACGGAAAAAAATTGACCATTACCATGCCTTTAGCTGATTTAAAGGAAGGAAAAATAGATTCGCTTAAAGATTTGGTAAAAACCCATAAAGGCGAAAAACAATTGTTTTTTGTGGTTTATGAAAATGATGAAAAGATCCACCTAACCATGCCCAGCAGAAAGCATAAGATCAATATTTCAAAGGAGTTGTTGGATGAATTGGAACGAGAACAGTTTCACTATAAATTAAATTGATGCCAGTAAGTAGAGTCAAGACCAAGAGCTAATAGCCAAAAGCGAACAGCAAACAATAAAAATAAACAATACAATCATTTCCTAAACATATATTAACGCAACGGGATTTGGTATAAAATTTAACTATTTTTGAAATTCATTAAAAACAAAGATTATGGCATTAGAAATAACAGACGCAACATTTGAAGAAACGGTTTTGAAAAGTGACAAACCGGTATTGGTTGACTTTTGGGCAGCCTGGTGYRRWMMTTGNANAAWRGWWGSKMMMRTYWKTGAAGAAATAAGCAAAGAATACGACGGTAAAGCCGTGGTAGGAAAAGTAGATGTGGATGCAAACCAAGAGTTTGCTGCTAAATACGGGGTGAGAAACATTCCAACCGTTTTGGTATTCCAAAATGGCGAAGTAGTGGGCCGTCAAGTAGGCGTTGCTCCTAAAAACGTATATGCTGAAGCGATTGATTCGCTTTTGTAAAATATCTAGAAAAGAAAAATTAAACCCTAAAAGGCTTGGCTTATTGCTGGGCCTTTTGTTATTTTTATATTTGTCCCTTACGGGTACATTAGGGGTATGCTTTTATAAATGGGAACATCCCCCTGACCCCCTTCAAAGGGGGAATTTATTTTAACTAAAAAGAACATTTGTAAATGGAAAAAACAAATAAAGTACAAGATAAAATAGACGGCAAGTTACTGGAGGAACGCAAAGTGTTTCTTTGGGGAATGGTAGATGATAAGAGTGCCCGCCACGTTGTGGACAGGCTGATGTATCTGGACGCGCTGAACCACGATGAAATTAAATTCTACATAAACAGCCCCGGCGGTTATGTTACTTCTGGGTTTTCAATATATGATACTATTAAGCAGTTAAAAAGCCCGGTCTCTACAATTTGTACCGGTTTGGCGGCATCTATGGGCAGTATTTTGCTTTCAGCAGGAGAAAAGGGAAAACGTTTTATACAGCCGCACGCCCGTGTAATGATCCATCAGCCAAGTGGCGGTGCAAGGGGTGTTGCCAGCGATATTGAAATTACTGCTCAGGAAATTTTAAAAACAAAAGAGATAAGCGCACGGATTTTAGCTGAAAACTGCGGGCAAAAATTTGAAAAAGTAATGAAGGATTTCAACCGCGACCATTGGATGAATGCTGAGGAATCTGTAGCGTATGGAATAGTGGACGGGGTGTTAAAATAAAAAGGACGAACCGCGACATCTGGAGACAAAACGTGAAATTTAAAACTGTAAGAATGAAGAAAGCAGCAATCGTATTTACTATAGCCGCAACCGTTTTTTTTGGATGCAATAATGGCAAAGAGAAAGAAACTTCTTCCGAAGAGACTACGGAAACTATTGAAAATTCCGAAGTTGTTGATTCGCACAGCTCTGAAAATTCATTGGATTGGGCAGGAGTTTATGAAGGCACAACGCCCTGTGCAGATTGTACGGGAATCAAGACTGTTTTAGAGTTAAAAAACGACAAAACCTTTGTGCTTTCAAAAAGGTATTTGGGAAAACCCGAAAGCGAAAATGAATTCACGCAAACGGGAAATTTTGTGTGGGATCATACAGGTTCAAAAGTACTTTTAAAGTCAGAAAACGATACGCTTCAATATAAAGTTGGGGAAAACCAATTGTGGATGCTGGACAGATGGGGCAATCTTATAACTGGTGATTTGGCAGAACTGTATATTCTGAAGAAAACACTACAATAATGATTTTCGCAATTGAATATTGAAAATGAGCCTTCGACTGCGCTCAGGGTGACAGAATATAGAAAAGTAAATAAACGACCCTTCAACGGAGCTTGTGCTGAGCGAAGCCGAAGTGCTCAGGGTAGCAGATGAATATAGAAAAGGAAATAAATGAAATTACAGGTTTTAAAAACCTGGAGCTGCTTGCAAAACAAGTGGTGGAGGGCTTTATTTCTGGACTTCATAAGAGTCCGTTCCATGGGTTTTCCGCAGAATTTGCCGAGCATAAAATTTACAACAACGGTGAAAGCACCAAACATATAGACTGGAAGCTTTTTGCCAAGACCGATAAGCTTTACACCAAGCGTTACGAAGAAGAAACCAACTTGCGTTGCCATTTGATTGTGGATAACAGCAGCTCGATGCACTATCCAAAACTGAAGCAATTCCATATAAATTCCTTGAACAAAATTGGGTTTTCAGTACTAGCTTCCGCAGCCATTATGAACTTGATGAAGCGACAGCGCGATGCCGTGGGATTGAGTATTTATAGTGATAACTATGAGTTTTATGCTTCTGAAAAGGGAAGTGAGCGACACCACCAAATGCTGCTTCAAAGGTTGAACGAGGCCTTACTTTCTCCAAAAGAAAAATCACAAACCAAAACGTACGAACATCTTCATTTAATTGCTGAAAAACTGAAACGGCGTTCGCTAGTGTTTCTGTTTACTGATATGTTTCAAAGTGATGCAGAAGCGGAAAAGCTTTTTGAGGCACTTCAGCATTTAAAATACAACAAGCACGAAGTAATTTTATTTCRCACTTTTGATAAAAAGCGTGAGGTAAACTTTGATTTTAGCAACCGTCCAAAGCGTTTTGTAGATGTTGAAACCGGGGAACATGTAAATCTTTATGCAGATAATATTAAGGAGCAATACGAAGAAGCAGTTCAAAATTACTTTACCGAGCTGCAATTGCGCTGTGCGCAGTACAGAATAAAGTATGTTTTGACCGATATAAACGAAAGTTTCAACAAAATTTTGACAACCTATCTAGTAGAGCGTCAGAAGTTTGGATAAAAATTATTATTTTTTAAAAAAATAGTTTGCGAAAATGAAATGGAGTGGTATATTTGCCACCGCTTAATACAGCAAGGGAGTATTCCCAAAAAGTATGGTAACAATTTTTCACTTTGCCCAACTGTTGTTGGGGTCCCGATTTATCTGGATTGAAAATTTGGTCTGGTAGTTCAGTTGGTTAGAATACCTGCCTGTCACGCAGGGGGTCGCGAGTTCGAGTCTCGTCCAGACCGCAAGAAAAGTCTCACGAAAGTGAGACTTTTTTTTTGGACGAATGAGAAGTTTATCCTGAGCCTTTTACATATCTTTTATAGTAAATRGAAGTACTCAAAAAAATTACTCTTTGATAAATTTCAAAATGCAATTTTTCTGTTCCACATCTGTGACCTTCAAAAAATACATTCCCGACTCAAGTTTTTCGATATTTAGAACTTGAACCCCTTTTGGATTTTCTACAGTAAAAAGCAGTTGCCCCAAATTATTAAACACTTTTGCGTTAACAAGTGTAGCAGTGCTCTTTATATTTAAAATTTCACGCGATGGAACGGGGTAAAGCGCAATGGAATTTGCAGTATTTTCCTCTACCCCCAAATTGTCAATTACCGTAGTAATAACAGTATTGGTAATTACGGGAGGATTAAAGTCGAAATAAATAGCGGCGTTGTTTCGTATAAAATCTCCCACTTCTATATCGCTTTTGGGCTTAATTTTATATTGGATATAGCCGTGGGATCCAGCTTCATTACTTGTGGAATCAGGCAGGTTGATGTTGTTGAAGATAAATTCCACTTGATTGCCATCGGTAATCTCGACCCTGTTGGTATGGCTTATATTTTCAATCTGCAAGGTATTCCAGTCCAAATTTGAATCCAGTTCATTGCTTACGCTCACATTAATTGCAGAAGCAGTTCCAGTGTTTTGAAAACGAATGATGTAATGCAGATACTCATTTACCTCCTCTATGGAGATGCTTTCGCCTTCCAGCACTTGAATATCATTAGGATCGTAGGAACCAATGACTGTTTGTTCTAATGGAAACGTATTATCGGCTTCCGTCATATCCCCACTCATTGGAGCTATTGTTGCATTAAAGAGCAATATGTCATCAATCTGCGTGGTAGGTGGGGTAGCTATCTGAAAGCTTAAATTAATGCTTCTTGTTTCAAAAGGCCTAAAATTGGTATAATCAAAGGTTACCGTATTGTTGGTTTGTGAACCCACAGGTTCGCTTGCCGTTAGAAAATCTAGGCGTATGTCATCAAAGGAAATGACAATATTTCCATCAAGAACAGTAGTTCCCACATTATTGAATACTATTTGATAGTTAGCCTCAAACCCTGGACGTGCATCGCCCAAGGGATAAAAAGTAATGTTCAGATCGTTTATTACGGCAGTAGGCTCAACACAAAAATCTCCTGTGTCGGTATTGTTTTGGCCCACAAAGGTAGAAGTATGAAAGGATGGATTGGGGGAATAGTAACTCGGCAATTCAGAATTTAAGGTAGTGGTGAAGGTACCTTCGTTGGTATAGAGCTGGTATTCTCCATTGGGTTGGGTGAAGGTTGCAAAGCTATGGGTGCCATTATCAGCAACCACCATAAGCTGCCTCATTGGTTCATCATTGCTTGTGCAGCCGTTGCTGTCCAAATCGAGCGTTACGGTACCGTTTATCGTATTGCCCAAGCGGCCAAAGTTTTCGTACCACTTCAAATTATCTCCCCAATACGCACTTGCGAATAGATCCTGAGTGCCATCGCTGTTAACATCTGCAACTGCCATACCTTGGACCCCCATCATTTTTAAATCAATAATCTGCTCTGCGCCAAAGGTTCCCAATCCGTTGGTGTTTTCATACCAAGCAACGGTATTAGCGCTAAAATCGGACACAAACACATCCATATCACCATCTTGGTCAGCATCCATTGTTCTAATTAGCCAAGGGGAGAGACAGGTATCACTTATAATATTTTTCGGGCCAAATGTTCCTGCACCATCGGTATTTTCATACCACACTACCATATCATCACTAAGTGAAGATCCAATAATATCCATATCACTATCTCCATCGATATCAGCAAAATAAATGGCTATAGTTGCATTCAGCGAGTCGTCAATAATTTGTGGGGCACTAAAACTTCCTTGTCCGTCAAGGTTTTCGTACCACACAAATAAGTCATAGCTATAGTTGGCAAAAATAATATCCTTATCTCCATCGCCATCCAAATCAACAGTACTTATGGATTCTGAATAGCCAAGGTTTTCATCAACTATGTGTGCTGGACCAAATATTCCCAACCCATTTAGATTTTCAAACCATACTATTCCTAAATTTAAGTCATAAACCAGGGCATCCATATCGCCATCGTCATCCAGATCTTCGGCGTGCACTGCCAGAGAGCCATCAAGGTCTATAGAAAAAAGCTGTTGTTCCACAAAGTTACCCTGCCCATCTATATTTTTAAACCAAGTAGCTTTATCATCATCATTTGAAGATGACAAAATATCCATATCACCATCGCCATCAAGATCGGCTGCATAAACGGATTGCACATAGGATAGATTTTCCGCAACCATTCTAGGGGAGCTAAAATTGCCCTGCCCATCTAAATTCTTAAACCAAGTAATCGTTCCTACTTCTGAATTTGCCGAGACTACATCAATATTTCCATCCCCATCAAAATCTGCTGCCTCAATGCTATAGGAACCTTGTACGCCGTTTATGATACTCATGACAACTTCAGAACCATAGGCGGCTTGACCGGTACTGGGATACCAAGAAATTTTATCGCCATAGGTAATGGTAAGAATATCAAAAGCACCATCTGCGTTGATATCTGCTGCATATGCAAGATTTTTTGTGGCAATAAGAGGTTGTTTGGCAGCAAAGTTCCCTTGGCCGTTTAGATTTTCATACCAACCAATTTCATTTCCGATAGTCGCTACAATATCTAAATCGCCATCAAAATCAAAATCTTCCAGTAGAAACCCGCGTACATCATCGGCATTAATTGGTTGGGGGGCTGAAAAATTACCTTGCCCATTCATATTCTCATAAAAGATGAACCCATTGATTTGTCCGGTACTGGTAATGATATCATTGTCGCCATCGGCATCAATATCAAAACCGTATAATGAATAGGTGTTGAAAAGATCGTCATCAATCATGAATTCCGGGCCAAAAGTCCCTTGCCCATCCAAATTTTCAAACCACACAGTTTTGTTGTCATAAAGTGTTGCAGCTACAATATCCAAATCGCCATCTCCATCTAAGTCGGATAAAGCTATATTTATAGCTCTGTCAACATTTGTAGTAATTATATTTTCAGGTCCGAAAATTCCCTGGCCATTTGTATTCTCAAACCAGCTAATTTTATTCTCATTGGAAGAAGTGGCCACCACATCAAAATCGCCATCACCATCAATGTCTACCGCGATGGAATTTGAGATGCCTGCTACATTAGCAGTAATTAATCTAGAAGTCCCAAATCTTCCACTACCATCATTCCGAAACCACACCACTTTACTGTTTTCGGCAGAGGAAACCAAAAGGTCTATATTTCCGTCGTTATCAATATCCACAGCGCTGCCAAACTTTGGGGCTTGAATGTCCAAGGATATAATTTGTTGTGTCCCGAGATTGGCAGCGCCATCGTTTTTATACCAAGCTACTTTATTGTCATGTTGTGAGGTAGAAACCATATCCAGATGGCCATCGCCATCAACATCCATTGCAAATACTGACGTAGGGCCATTGGTGCTACCCTGTTCGATAATGGTATGTGGCTGAAAGCCAACTTGGGCACTGGTTTCCATTAAAATACAAATCAGTAAGCTGGTGAAGAGTAATAACTTTSYYATTYANNMTTMGWWTTYTNKWWWYGSANATNMTAWTNNRWTKKWGTWAAKAWRWCTKTKGTAWWTSTKTTTYRRCAWKKWKSMYCARYGGTCGTTGCGAGTGTAGCGAGGCAATTTATTTGGGTTTAGGTAGTCCCTTAGGTATGAGCGTTTTCTCCTGGCAGATTAACTGCGTTGAATCTTCGATTTGTTTCACTTCGACAAGCTCAGTACAGGCAGTCGTTCCTTTGGTCGCTCCTTCGCAATGACGTTTCCACACCACAACAGATTAACTACGTTGAATCTTCGATTTGCTTCAGTCGCTCCTAGGGTCGCTCCTTTGCAATGACCTCTCGACTACGCTCGAGGCAGGCTAACCAACTTAGGACAGGCTTTTTAGAGCAGTCTTTCTCGGGGACACGAGCAGGGTGAGAATAGGAGATATTGAGAGGGGGTGAGGTGTAGATTTTATATCTATTTCGTTTATTTAATACGCTATATACATACTATAAACATATTATATATACGCTATAAATACGCTTTAAATATATCTTCGGCTACTTTGAATCAAGATGTTTTGTATCTTAGTGTACTTTTAAATTTTACTATTATGGCAAAGCAAACAGGAAGTATTAAGCTAAAGGGAACTATTGGGGATATTAATTATTACAAATCCAAAAATGGTGGACATCTGGCGCGCGCCGCTGGGGGTGGGTTTCAGAAGGGCTCCATGCATAAGGAAAGCATGGTGCGAACTATGGAAAATGCCACGGAGTTTGGCCGGTGCAGCAAAACCAAGAAGGTTTTTCGAATTGCGCTTGCACCATTTTTATGTGTGCGCAAGGATGGAGCGCTTCACGGACGGATGATGCAATTGTTTACTAAAATAAAAGATTTGGACCTTGTGAATAGCCGGAGGCAATAGGTGTGTGGACAACGGATTGGAAACGCCCTTGGGAGTTCAGTTACTTGACAGTTTTGCCTTTACTCCTTCTTGTATTGTTACGGAAATATTAGCTGCCTCACTACATTATGATTTTGTTTCCCGAACACTTAACGTTACGAATTTTGATATCAAAAATGTTGGTTTTCCTTCTGGGGCAACCCATATGGCGCTTACATTGGGACTTTTGCATTTTGATTTTGACACCTTAGGCTACCAACTAAAGAACAGTGTACCGCTATATATTGACAAAGACTATAGTGCTACTTCCTTTGAGATGCAGACGGATTTGCCTGAGGTGGAAGGGACAGCTGTGGCGGTTTTGGGAGTCAAGTTTTATCAGAAGGTAGAAAGTACATATCATTTATTTAAGAGCGCGAATGCCGTGGGGGTTGAGGTGTTGGGGGTGAGGAGTGAGATGTGAGACTTGAGTTTGTGGAATTGTGCTTGWGGAGGTGTGCACTTCGACAAGCTAAGGGCGGGCTTTTTGATAGGACCTCCCTCTAAATCTCTCCCTCGGCAAGCTCGGGACAGGCTCTTCAAAGGGAGACTTTCTGAGGCTGTACAGGGTAATCTATTAAAAATCAATGTTTATGAAAAAAATTCTGAAAATTTCTATATCTGCGGAGGAGAACATCCCCCCCAGCCCGCCCTCCCGAAGCTAGTTCGGGACAAGCTCTTCAAAGGGGGGAGAATATCGTAGTGCATGTAAAAACATTGGGAGTAGCAATGTGAAAACCAAGGAGCCTTTTAGCGGCCGGAAGATGCCGTCTTTGCTAAGAAAAAATAAGGGGAACTTAATCTTTTGTGAGTAAAGGCTTCCTTTAAAACCTGATACAAATTTAAAAATAATTGAAATTGACCATTTATTTTTTGGTTATTTAGGGGCTATAATATCATTGTGATTGTCAAAATTAGATTTTGATACCTTCGTATCTATACTTTATCTATAGCAGATAATTGGCATTAAGTTGAATTAATTGTTAATTTGAAGAAAATGCATAATTGTCTTATCTACTGATGATTATTTGGTTAATTACTCCCCACCCTCCATTATGGAGGGTTTTTTTTAATTCAAAAGTGTCAAATTACACCAGTTATAAGCACCTTAAAAAAAATATAATTTTTTAAATTTGGTCGCCAATTTAAATTATGAAACTAAATCTTCTCCTCGCACTTTTCCTATGTTGTATAACCTTAAACTCCCAGAATATAGAAATAGAGGATTTGCAAGATGAGATAAAAAACAATTTATTCAAGAAGCCCGATTCGGCCAAAGCCTATTTATTTAAGCTTTTAAAGTACTCCAGCTTACGCCCCGATACCGCCGTAGCCAAAACTTATAGCAACCTGGGGATTACTTATAATCAATTGGCCGTGTATGATTCAGCAACATACTTTTTTAAGAAAGGTATTGACTTAGTTAAGGACCATCCGCTTATTAAGGCCCAACTGCTATGCAACCTTGCAATAAATTATAGAACGAATGCAGCGTATTCAAAATCAATGGAAACTTTGCAAACTGCTCTATCGATATATAAGACTTTGGATGATCTTAATGGGAAGGGTTT
Organism: Aequorivita sp.; assembly: GCA_002733915.1. Taxonomy (GTDB): domain Bacteria; phylum Bacteroidota; class Bacteroidia; order Flavobacteriales; family Flavobacteriaceae; genus Aequorivita. The sequence goes on along the minus strand of NVXN01000017.1, from coordinate 5,477 downwards.
AGTGTATGGCGAAATGGCATCCAACTATAATTATATGGCCCAAAAAGAAAAGGCTATTGCTTATCTTAAAAGGGCCATTTCCATATTTCGTGAGACGAAGGATCCACGACTGTACATATTGCAGCAAAAGTTAGCCAATGCTTATTACAATAATGGCAATTATGAATTTGCGGTAGAGATATTTGAACAGGTATTGCCAGAATTTCAAAAGCAAAAAGGAGCTCCCTATTATCTTACCCTGTTGGCATACGCTGAAAGTTTGATTGAAATAGGAAAGGAAGCAGCGGGGGAGGCACGTTTAATTGAAGCAAAGAACGGGTTAAGAGAAGTAAATAATTTGGAATATATGCACGTGGCCCAAGCCAAACTTGCAAAACTATACTTCCATACCAATAGATCAGCTATTGCGGCAAAGGCATTTGAAGATTCCTATGAGTATTTACGCGACCATCATTCAACGCGTTTTTTGCAGATTGCCGCCGATTATTTGGAATTCCTCAATGATCAGGGGCAATTTGATAGCGCCTATCGTATAGTAGAAGAAGTGGAGGAGGTTACGAACGATTACAGCTTTAAGATGAATGGGCAGGACGAATTACGTTTTTTAATAGCCGCAGAAAACACTTATAGAAAACGGAAACAGTTTGAATTATCCCTAAAAGTGTATGACAGAATTGATTTTTTAAAAGATTCCATTMSMASWGSKKAWGWTWKAAWAARRMWWRMAGASYKRGAGGAATCGTACCAAAATGAGATACAGGGGKWMWMWMWKAKAWYRTTWGYWSGMANYMMAKMAKKYGYTNAMSGMATYTGCNWGAANSCAGCTAAATATAACCATACTGAGCTGTATACTTACCGTGCTAATATTTGGGCTGAGTATCGCTTTTTACCAAAACCACCGTAAAAAGTTGCGACTACAAAAGGAAGCCGTGTGGCAATTGGAAAAAGCAAATACCGTTCTAAAGGAAAAACAGGAGTTGGAAAATGAACTTTTAGCAGAAAAGGAAAAACGTTTAGGGGATAAGGAACGGGAGTTGGTGGCCATATCGTTGGAAGCCGCTGATAYTCAAAATCAAATACGCGACGTGCTCGAAGCTAAAAGAGACGAAAATACTTCCGAAATATGTAGTCTTATTGAGAATATTATTGGCCAGCGCAATTACTGGAATCACTTTAAAACAAAATTTGTAGAGGTGCATCCAAAATTCAGTTATAACCTTGGAGAGATGTTCCCTGAACTTACCGATAATGACATCGCTTTTTGCTCCCTTTTAAAACTACAACTTACCAATAAGGAAATTGCCTCCCTTCTGGGCATTAGCCATCAAAGCGTTATTTCCAAAAAGTATAGGGTAAAGAAAAAAATGCAATTGCAGGATAATGACGAGAGCTTTGACCAATTGATGCGTGAATTGTAGTCCTTATTACGGGTATCTTCAGTATATTTTTCAGGGTATCACTTCAAAATAGTCATCCATCATCTGGATCAAAATCTAAGTCTCTTATTATTAAAAACTTACGTTTTTGTCAAAAAACATATCTATATTTTGTCTATCTCATTGTCTATGTTTTATCGATATGTTTAATATGTTTTTCTCGACAGAATAAATGTTATTTGCGCCGGCAAATGTTAAACTTTTTAACAATTGTCGTAACCAAATCTTAACATAGAATTCGTGCCGTGCTATTACCTATCTTTTCCTCATACGCCAGGAAGTTTTCCCTTTTAGTTAAATATTACAATTGTTGGCAATGGAGTTTATCCGTAAATATGCGAGGCATCCTATTGCAATTTTTATGGAATAAGAACGCTGCTGTTAGGACCTTATAAATGACTAAAATAAATGATTTTTTCATCCCTAAATTAATATTGTTTCTTACCGCCGAAATGGACAATACATTCAATTATTAACTCAAATGAATACCCTTTATGAAGAACTATTACAAACAAAAAAATTACCGTAGTGTTGTATCTCGGGGAAATTTATTGATAGCCAGTGTTTTGCTGGTTATGATGTTTTTCTCACAAAACGTAACTGCCCAGTGTTTTATCAATTTGGGATTAAACTCCTGGAGCGTGGAGGGCGATCCTGCGAATGGTAATTGGATACCTGCTGTTGACGGCAGCAGTGTTCGCCAAACCATAAATAGCAATCCTTCTTTTTATGTAAGCAATGCTGAGTATTTTAATACTACTATCCAAGGGGAGTTTCGGGTAGAAACCACTAGCGATGACGATTTTATCGGATTTGTGATTGGATATCAATCCCCAAATTCCTCTACTCCAAACAATAACTATAATTTTATCATGTTTGATTGGAAGCAGGCACCTCAGGCATCTGGCGGATGTACTGCTCCCGCTGCAATGCGTCTTACGCGTTTTCAAGGATCATCCTCTGACTTTGCAGCTGCCTTTTGGTGCCAAAACAGCCCTATTAATCAAGTGTTGGCTACTAATGCCAGTATGGGGGGATGGGCAGATAATACGCTTTATACCTTTCAGGTGCAATATGGCGCCAGTAACATCAGTGTATGGATAAATGGTGCTCAAGTATTTGATGTGGACGGTACTTATACTTCGGGTCGTTTTGGTTTTTACAATTATTCGCAAGAAGCGGTACTATACCAAAATTTTTCGCTTCCTTTTTCTGCAGTAATCAACAAAACTGATGTAAGTTGTACTGGGGCAAATGATGGCACCGCTACTGCCGTAGCTTCTGATTTTGCTACACCACCATACGATTATCTTTGGAGTACCGGAGCTACCACCGAAACCATTACCAATCTGGCTCCCGGATCCTATACTGTTACCGTTACGTCACAAGAAGGTTGCGTAGCAAACCAAAATGTTACCATTGAAACCACTCCTGATACGGAAAGCCCAACCGTAAGTGCCAATACGAACCTTACGGTTAACCTTGATTCTGGCGGAACCGGCGGTATTTCAATTTCAGATGTGGAAATAAGCAGTTCCGATAACTGTGGAATCGCATCCAAGACCTTGAGCCAGTCTACTTTTGATTGTTCACAGATTGGCAACAATACAATCAATTTTACAGTTACCGACACTAGTGGTAATACTACTGTCACCCCTATAAATGTAAATGTGTTGGATGTAATCAACCCCACGGTACTGGCACAAAACCTGAGCCTTCAGCTTAGTGATCCTTCGGGCATTACCATTACACCTGCTATGTTGGACAATGGCAGTACAGACAATTGTAATTTTACCCTTAGCTTGAGCAAGACCACTTTTGACTGTAGTGATATAGGGACACAAACTGTAGTCCTTACTGCAACAGACAGCAGCGGGAACACTAGTACTGTCAACGCAGATATTACCATCACTGCCCCGGCACCTTACGTTGTAACTTCTCCAGGGGATACACAGATGGGCAATATAGCAACTTTTACAACGGTAGATGCTGCTATTGCGCTTACTTACAGCGGAAATGCTAATGGTGCCCTTGCGTCCATCTCCAATAATTTTGTTGCAGGAGATGAATTGGCATTGGATGCTGGATATACGCTTCCTGGTGGTGTTACCACAAATTATAATGGTACTACCGGTGTGCTTACCGTAAGCGGTATTCTGACCGATAGTGACTTAGAAGATTTATTCCAGAATATACAATTCCGTACCACAAGTAGTAATACTGCCGAGCGTACCATTACTTTTATCATTGGAAGCAGTGTTTCCAATCCAGACAACAGCCACTATTACGAATATGTGAACCAAAGTCTGACTTGGGTACAGGCTAAGGCTGCTGCAGCCACCAGAACGCTATATGGCCTTCAGGGGTATTTGGCAACTTCTACTTCCGTGGAAGAAAACAACTTTATTAAAAACAAGCTTACCGATGACGGTTGGTTGGGGGGTTCTGATAACTTTACCCAAATAAATCTGGCTGTGGGAACAACAGTATTCGCTAACCAGCCCGCTGCCGAAGGCAATTGGTACTGGGTTACTGGTCCTGAGGCAGGCACCCAGTTTTCTGTAGGCAGCACTCCTTCGCCGGGACAATATGCCAATTGGAATGCTTCTGAACCGAATAATTCAGGTGGGTCTGAAGATTATCTACAGGTATATTTTGCCAATAATGGTCGCTGGAACGATTTGGGGAATGGTCAAAGTATGGGTTATATCGTAGAATACGGTGGCCTTACAGGAGACCAAACATGTTTCTCATTTTCCAATGATAAAATAGTACTTTTGAATCAAGCTCCAGTAATAGATCCTATTTCAAACCTGGCAGCTTGCCCCGGCAGTCCTTTCAACCAGAATGTACTTATTTCCGATGTGGAAGATGCTGCTACAGATCTTACCGTAACGGCCACTTCCGCTAACCAGACCGTAGTGCAGGATGCAAATCTGGCTGTAAGCTATAATGGAACCTACTTTGTCGTATCAGGGACGCCAGAAATGGGTGTACAAGGAAGCACTGTGATTACCATAACGGCTACCGATACGGGCGGACTTTCCACTTCTGCAGATTTTACCTTCACTGCGGAAGACACCGAGGCTCCTATTSYRSWSYRCCAWSKANSSNAANWGCCANTNTACRTNASGSYMAKRSMWASYRWGCNSAMGGYSSWRRMKRKGRTTMWRRWMSRSYWGKMYRWRMKGCNSSMMGAASYKRMGGMCCTAATTTTCGGCGGTAATGCAGCTGATTATGCAATCTCTACCAATTCCAATACAACGGATCCTAATACTATTACGCATACAGCATGGACAGATAGTTGGGGCGATAGTTTTGCAATATATGCCGAAGATTATAGCTATGACGCAGGCGCTCCAGGCTATAATGATCCAGGAGGATTTGGCTCTGCCATATCTGCCTATGTACAGGATCACGTAGATAACACAAAAATCAATTATGTATGGACTTCAGCCGCTCCGTTAACACTACAGCTGGATGCTAACGGACAGGCTACCCTTAATGCCGCCGATGTGGATGGAGGAAGTACCGATAATTGCGGTATCGCCAATATTTCGGTTAGCCCAGAGAATTTCACTTGTGCAGACATAGGACCAAATACAGTAACCCTTACCGTAACAGATGTAAATGGCAATAGCGCGAGCTGTACCTCTACCATTATGATTGAGGACACTGTGGCCCCGACGGCGGTTTGCCAGAATATTACTGTTCAGCTTGATGCCAACGGCAATGCTACAATCACCCCTGCGGATGTGGACGGAGGAAGTACCGATGCCTGTGGAATTGCAAGTACTGCAATAGATGTTTCTACATTTGATTGTTCAAATGTGGGCACCAACAATGTGATATTGACAGTGACTGATAATAACGGCAATGTTTCCACCTGTAACGCTGTGGTAACGGTTGAGGACACTGTAGCCCCAACGGCGGTTTGCCAGGACATCACCGTACAGCTTGATGCCACCGGCAATGCGACCATCACCCCTGCAGATGTTGACGGAGGTTCTAATGATGCCTGCGGCATCGCTTCCACTACGA
>NVXN01000007.1 GCA_002733915.1 Aequorivita sp. | reverse complement strand
AATGGCATTTATTTTTAGTGATTTGGTAGTGTTTCCAATCCTTCGCATCAATGCGAAATATTATGGTTGGAAAATGTCATTGTTTATTTTGTTTTTGTTGTTTACGGCATTAATAGGTACATCACTAATCTTACATTATTCATTTGATTTGTTGAGCATTTTGCCCGACCCATCACAAGTTAAAATTCAGGATAGTGAATACTTTAAAATAGATTACACCTTCTTTTTGAACATTGCATTTTTGGCAATTTCAGGATTTATGCTCTATCTGGGTTTTTTCAAACGGAAAGATGTAAAACATATGAAGGAAATGGCACCAAAAAGCCAGTTGCTTGAAAATATCTTGAAATATGCTGCTTTGGTATGCTACGTTTGGATTGCTGGTGGATTGATTGTGAAATTTTTTGTGAACTAAATGATTTTAATCAAACGAAACTAATTTATTACTATGGTCAACAGAAAAACAGCAATCAAAATACGAAAGACCCACAGATATTTAGGGCTCTTTTTAGGGATTCAATTCCTGTTCTGGACCATCAGCGGAATGTATTTTAGTTGGACGAACATAGACGACATTCACGGCGACCAATTTCGCAATTTAGATTATGTGCCAAAAGCCTTTGACAATCTAATAAGTCCTTCAGAAATCGATAATAATCAAAGCATTAGGACTGTTGAGATTCGCGACATAAATAACGAGCCTTACTATTGGATTAACAATCATAAATTGTACAGTGCAAAAACTGGAGAAGCAAAAAAAGATATTTCGGAAGAAGAAGCCCTGTCTGTAGCCAAAAACTATATGAAAGAAGGTTTAAAAGTGGCAAACATTGAAAAAATAACAAAAGTGGACGACTATCACGAATATCGGGAAAAGCTATTGCCAGCCTATGTTATTTCGTATGATACCAATGAAGCACTCAAAGCTTATGTTTCGGTAACAGACGGAAAATTCCAGACCGTAAGGCATCGAGCGTGGCGTTGGTTCGACTTTTTATGGATGACCCACACAATGGACTATGACACGCGCGACAACTTCAATACCATCGTATTAAGGGCGTTTTCGCTTTTGGGATTGATTACAGTGTTAAGCGGATTCTTGCTGTGGTACACTTCCTCGCCAACAATTAGAAAAGTAAAAAAGAAAATAAGTAAATAATAACCMWRAMSWSWWMRASMAYGRWWYMYKSMMRKSMSYRMAWRMGCWMRGSSWWYWMCRCAMRMKYWRYYKYGATGCTCGCCGCATCTTTTATCGCAATGTACATCACGATGTATCTGAACAGTTATGAAATAGACCACGTCTATTTCAGTCTAACCCGMTTTTATATGGCCTGTTTGGGAATAGCCTGTATGGCCGTGATAATGTGGTTCTTTATGCGCAAAATGTACCAAAATAAGAAGAAGAACATCGCTGTCCTATTGGGTAGTTTGATACTTTTTGTTAGTGCATATGGCTTGGTAAGGGCTCAAGCACCCATTATTGGTGACGTTCTTTATATGAAGGCGATGATTCCACACCATTCTATTGCTATTTTAACGAGTAAAAGAGCAGACATCAAAGACCCTGAAGTACGTAAATTGGCAGATGATATTATTAAAGCACAAGAAAAAGAAATAGCTGAAATGAAAGCAATGATAAAGCGCTTGCAAGCGGCAGAATAATTATAATTACTAAAACCTAACAGGTCTTAAAAATCTGTTGGGTTTTACAAAGAATTAAGCAAATATATTATGAAAAAGTACATTATTTACATCGCCATTTTAATTATAGGATTGATATTGGGCTACGTCTTTTTTGGCCGTTCCGTAGAAGGTTCAGCAAACACCAAAAACGTTTCTGATATGACCGAGAATTCTACATTGAAAAACCAAATGTGGACTTGTTCAATGCATCCACAGATTATGCAACCCGAACCAGGCGACTGCCCTATTTGTGGTATGGATTTGATTCCTGCGGAAACAGGCGCAGACGGACTGGCAATGAACGAAATAAAAATGTCCGATAACGCAATGGCATTGGCAAATATCCAAACCACCGTTGTTGGCAATGTTTCCGAGACTGACAATAACACTTTATCCCTTTCCGGAAAAATAATGGCMAACGAAGAAGCCAATKCRGTACAGGCAAGTTATTTTGAAGGCCGAATCGAAAAGCTGAATGTCAATTTCACGGGAGAGGAAGTTCGCAAAGGGCAATTGTTGGCAACTATTTATGCACCCACACTTGTTGCTGCGCAACAGGAGCTTTTAACAGCAGCATCTATGAAAGCATCGCAACCTGCCTTATACAAGGCGGTTCRCAATAAATTAAAATTATGGAAACTTTCAGAAAGCCAAATCAACCAAATTGAAAGCTCGGGAAAAGTGCGGGAAAATTTCCCCATTTATGCCACAGTTTCAGGTACGGTTTCCCAAAAAATGGCAGAGGAAGGCGACTACGTAAAGCAAGGACAACCCATCGTAAAAGTAAGCGATTTGGGAACGGTTTGGGCAATGTTCGATGCGTATGAAAACCAAATTTCCCAACTTAAGGAAGGTCAAAAAATAARAGTGACCACCAATGCCTATCCCAATAAGGAATTTGAGGCAACGGTATCTTTTATAGACCCAACATTGAATACAAAATCCAGAACCGTTGCAGTTCGTGCCACTTTAAACAACAAAGAAGATTTGTTGAAACCCGGAATGTTCGTTTCAGCAAAAGTGCAGATGTCAAAAGGAACTTCTACCCAATCCCAGATAACCGTTCCGGCCACTGCTGTTTTATGGACGGGAAGCAGGTCTTTGGTGTATGTAAAAACAAATCCAAACGAACCTATTTTTGAAATGCGCCAAGTAACCTTGGGGACTAAAAAYGGCAACGTGTACACMATTKTGGAAGGWCTGAACAACGGCGAAGAGGTGGTAACCAACGGAACATTTACCGTGGATGCTGCTGCCCAGTTACARGGCAAAAAAAGTATGATGAATACAKCTGGCGGTAAAACRATGACWGGCCACGAAGGTCATTTGGGTATGCAAGAAGGCAGTAYTGGAGAAAATGYAGATAAAGCCAWTCATTCAGAAATGAAAGAAAGGATAACGGTTTCAGGCAAATTTCAAAATCAGTTAAAGCAGGTTTTYAAAGACTATATCCTCTTAAAGGACGCCTTGGTTAACGATARTGCCAAAAATGCTCAACAAGCAGGAAAGCAAATAAGCCAGTCTTTAACTAAAGTGGATATGAAGTTGTTATCTGATGAAAAAGCGCATAACCATTGGATGACTATTCAAAAGGAGATAAAGGCATCTGCTAATGCCATTGGGAACAGTTCCGAAATAGCAACTCAAAGAGGACATTTCAAGCATCTTTCTGCCCATATGATAAGTAGTGTGCAGCTTTTTGGAGTTGACCAAGAAGTTTACATCGAGTTTTGCCCTATGGCCGATAATAATAAGGGCGCATATTGGATAAGTTTGGAAAAAGAGATAAGAAACCCATACTATGGAGAAGCAATGTTAACCTGTGGTGAAGTAACAGAAACCATACAATAGATTGAAATTATTATTAATTGAGTAGTTTGAATTAGTCATCTTGATTTTTTAAATGATAACGATGACACACTTTAATGAACACTCCCGAAAAAATGAAGGAATAAAACATCATCCCAAAAGTGATATATCAAAAAAAGACAAAATCATTGCTGTGGTTGTGATAGTATTAATTTTTATAGCAGCGGCATTACTAGCTGTTTATTACTCTCTATACAAATCCGGATTGATATTATTTTGATACAGATAAAATATGAATGAGACTATCCACATAAAAAATATGGTCTGCCCAAGATGTATTTCGGCAGTATCCAATATTTTGGAACTTCTTGAAATACCGTATGTTTCTATAAAATTGGGGGAGGTCAAATTACTTTCAACATTGAATGCCAAAACCAAAAATAATCTTTCCAAAGCTCTTCAAAATTCTGGCTTTAGTTTGATTGACGACCGTAAAAGTCAACTTATTGAGCAAATGAAAACTTTGGTTGTTGAGAAAATACATCATTCCAACGACGAAACCGATTTAAAATGGGCAGATATTATAAGTGGTGAACTTAATTTGGATTACAAATATTTAAGTTCCCTATTCTCGTCAGTAGAAAGCATCACGTTTGAGCAATATATCATCAACCAAAAAATTGAACGTGTAAAAGAACTCATAGTTTACGATGAATTAACCTTAAGTGAAATAGCTTTTCAACTACATTATAGTAGCGTTGCATATTTAAGCAATCAGTTCAAGAAAATTACTGGGATGACACCATCACAGTTTAAGAAATCGATGGACAAAAACCGAAAATCCTTGGATGAGATTTAAATTTAATAAAAGAAATAAATGCTAAAATCAATATTTGAAATAACCCAAATGGATTGCCCTTCGGAAGAAAATCTAATCCGAATGAAATTGGATGGGGTTTCGAGTATAGCGAATCTCGATTTTGATATTACTAACCGAAAACTGACCGTTTTTCACAAAGGTCAAATTGATGAAATAGAACAATCAATTTTACAACTTAATTTAGGCGGAAAATTACTCACAACAGAAGAAACAGACCAAATCGAATTCAAAGAACATAAAAACCAAAAGAAATTACTTTGGACGGTTCTCGGAATAAACTTTGCTTTCTTTGTTATTGAAATGGCAACAGGACTGATTTCTGAATCAATGGGACTTGTTGCCGATAGTTTAGATATGCTAGCAGACAGTTTCGTTTATGGAATTAGCTTATTTGCAATAGGTGGCACATTAATCAAAAAGAAAAGAATAGCTAAAATTGCAGGATATTTTCAAATAATACTTGCTACAATAGGATTTTTGGAAGTTTTAAGGCGTTTTTTCGGAGCGGAAAAACTTCCCGACTTTTCCACAATGATTATCGTTTCGATATTTGCACTTATAGCAAACGGAATTTGTCTTTACATTTTGCAAAAGTCAAAGAGTAAAGATGAGGCACATATGAAAGCAAGTATGATTTTTACTTCAAATGATGTAATTATAAATACAGGTGTAATTATTGCTGGACTTTTAGTTTACTGGTTGAATTCCAATAAACCAGATTTGATTATAGGAACGATTGTCTTTGTTTTAGTAATTCAAGGTGCTTTAAGAATATTAAATTTGAGTAAATAAACATATTAAATTCAGATATTCTTTTAATCAGCAAATTCTACAAATCATTCAGCATATAACGTAACACATTAAAGTCCTTTAATCCTGAAATTTGCAGTGTACAAATAAGAATGGGTTTATGGAGACAATCAACATATTTGAAACCGAAAAAAAGAATGTTAAACAGGGAATAAAAGAATCATTCCCAGTTACAGGTATGACCTGCGCATCTTGCGCAGCAAGCGTTGAATCCGTTTTAAAACACACAGATGGCGTATTTGATGCAAGCGTAAACTTTGCGAGCAGTTCTGTTCTTGTAGAGTATGACAAAGAGTTGAGTCCTAATCAACTTCAAAATGCACTTCGTGAAGTGGGTTATGATATTATTATTGATGCGGAGAATCCTTCTGAAGTRCAACAAGAACTTCAACRAAARCAYTATCARGAYATAAAAWACCGTACYATCTGGTCGGCMATACTTACSCTTCCMATTTTTGTATTAGGAATGTTTTTTATGCAATGGGAACCAGGTAAGTGGATTTCTTTGGTGTTGACTTTTCCAATTCTTTTTTGGTTCGGTCGTAGCTTTTTCATCAATGCTTTCAAGCAAGCCAAACACGGTAAATCAAATATGGATACGCTTGTAGCCTTGAGTACAGGAATCGCTTTTCTGTTTAGTGTGTTCAACACTTTTTTTCCTGAATTTTGGTTGAATCGTGGTATCGAGCCTCACGTTTATTATGAGGCGGCAACGGTAATTATAACCTTTATTTCCTTGGGGAAACTATTGGAGGAAAAGGCAAAGTCAAATACATCTTCAGCCATTAAAAAATTAATGGGACTACAGCCTAAAACGTTGAAAATTATTGAGAATGGTGAAGAAAAGGAAATTCCTATTTCGTCTGTTCAAGTAGGTCAGACCATTTTAGTGCGTCCGGGAGAAAAGATTCCTGTGGATGGAGAAGTATCTAAAGGAAGCTCGTATGTAGATGAAAGTATGATTACGGGAGAACCTGTTCCTGTTGAAAAAATAAAGGATGAAAAGGTATTTGCAGGCACGGTAAATCAAAAAGGGAGTTTTCAATTTACTGCCGAAAAAGTAGGTGGAGAAACCTTATTGTCCCAAATCATTAAAATGGTTCAGGAAGCCCAAGGAAGCAAAGCACCTGTTCAGAAACTGGTCGATAAAATTGCTGGAATATTTGTTCCTGTCGTATTGGCTATATCTATTATTACATTCATCGTCTGGATGTCAGTAGGTGGCGACAATGGCTTCTCGCAAGCCTTATTGACTTCTGTAGCCGTATTGGTTATCGCTTGTCCCTGTGCATTGGGCTTGGCAACGCCTACCGCTATAATGGTGGGTATCGGCAAGGGAGCCGAAAACAATATTTTGATAAAGGATGCCGAAAGTTTAGAGCTCGGTCATAAAGTAAATGCCGTAATTCTGGATAAAACAGGGACAATTACTGAAGGAAAACCATTAGTAACTGATATGCTTTGGAAGGATAAACTTGAAAATAGCAATGAATACAAAAAAATTCTTTTGGCTATCGAAGCACAATCAGAACATCCTTTGGCAGAAGCGGTCGTCAATCATTTGAAAGAAGAAAATATTGAACAAGCAGAAATTACTTCCTTCGAAAGCATTACAGGAAAAGGTGTAAAGGCGCAATCAGAGAATGGTTCAAAATATTATGTGGGCAACCATAAACTAATGGTCGAAAAGAATATTCAAATCGACGCTACTTTAATGCAAACAGCGGAAAGTCTCGAAGAGCAGGCTAAAACGGTCATATTCTTTGGTAATGAAAAACAAGTGCTGGCGATACTCGCCATTGCAGACAAGATTAAGGAAACTTCAGAAAAGGCCATAGTAACGCTTCAGGAAAGAGGTATTGAGGTTTATATGCTTACAGGAGATAATAATAAAACCGCATCTGCTGTCGCAAAACAAGTCGGAATAACAAATTACCAAGGCGAAGTAATGCCTTCGGACAAGGCAGCTTTTGTTGAAAAATTGCAGGCGGACGGAAAGATAGTCGCAATGGTTGGCGATGGTATTAATGATTCCCAGGCTTTGGCGCAAGCCAATGTGAGTATTGCAATGGGAAAAGGTTCAGATATAGCGATGGACGTAGCAAAAATGACCTTGATAACATCAGATTTACGATCCATCCCAAAAGCGCTGGAATTATCAAAAAGAACGGTGTTGGGCATACGTCAGAATCTATTTTGGGCATTCATTTATAATCTCATTGGTATTCCAATTGCAGCAGGCGTTTTGTATCCCGTAAATGGGTTCTTATTAGACCCAATGATAGCAGGAATGGCAATGGCTTTCAGTAGCGTGTCTGTAGTTCTAAATAGTTTAAGGCTTAAAGGAGTAAAACTTTAATATTAATTATAAATTCAAATACAATGAAAACTTTAAAATTTAAAACAAATATCAATTGTGGTGGTTGTGTATCAAAAGTGACCCCTTTTTTAAACAAGCAAGAAGGTGTCGAAAGTTGGGAAGTGGATACCGCTAATCCTGATAAAATTTTAACCATAGAAAGCGATGGTGCTTCAGAAGAAGATGTAAAGGCTACCTTGCAAAAGGTAGGCTTTAAAGCGGAACCTGTAGATTWATACCTCGCTATAATATGGTTTATATTTTAATTTTGGTTGTGATTCTTCTGTTTGCTATTCATTTTTATCGAAAAGAGAAACGGCATAGCGTAAAGCCATTTCCAGAGCATTGGCACAAATTATTAATGGAGAATGTTCTTTATTATAAAAATCTTTCAAAAGGCAGGCAACTTGTTTTTCAACAAAAAATGATGCAGTTTTTAAGTGAGGTTTATATAGATGGCGTGCAGTTTGAATTGGAAGAATTAGACAAAATTTTAATTGCAGCAAGTGCGGTAATTCCTGTTTTCGGCTTTAAAGAATGGCATTACACTAATTTAAGTGGAATCCTCTTATACCCAGATAATTTTAATGAAGATATGCAATTTAGCAGTAAGGATAACTCGCGCAATATTGGTGGGATAGTCGGGAACGGACGTTTTGAGAAACAAATGATTTTATCTAAAAAAGCATTGTAYCACGGYTTTARAAACACAACMGATAAAAGYAATACWGGCATACACGAATTTGTRCACCTTATTGATAAGCTGGATGATAGWACAGATGGMGTTCCAGAGCGATTATTAGAACATCAATATGCAATACCTTGGCTGAATTTAATTCATAAGGAAATAGAAGCCATAAACGACAACCATTCTGATATCAGAAAATATAGTGGTACAAACCAAGCAGAATTCTTTGCAGTAGCTTCAGAATATTTCTTCGAGCGCCCAGATTTGCTCAAAAAGAAACATCCAGAACTTTATAAAATGTTAGTTAAATGCTTCAATCAAAAATTAGCAAATCCAATTAAAAATTAGTTTCTATTTAGGAGAGATTAAATCTGTAATTGAAAATCGTAAAGAGCGGATATTTTGAATATGCTAAACTACTTATAGCAATAAAATATCCGCTCTTCAATTATTTATTTCCTCAAAAGTTTATAACACTATCCAATGCATCATCTGCCTCTTTAWKKWTKANNAAWTNKKYTTGANAGYWCWWSRTSRTTWKCAMWTYMYTMTKKCRATATAATTTCTGTAGCATCAACGGATGAATGGCATCCCCAGCAATATTTCCAAAACTATGCCGTGCTATGTGCATCGTTATTTTCTTATTTATTTTAGCCTTTTTAGAGATTGATTTTAGATTGTCATTAAACCTCTTTGTAGCAGTTTTTCTCTTGTTATATAAATCTTTCGCATTTTCAGGGTCTGCCTTTTTCAATTCAGGGAAAACAAAATCATCATCACTTCTTTTATCGTCTCTATATTGGTCCAAAATCTTCAATACTTTTTCAGGGATTTTTAATGATAGAAGCTTTGCGTTTTTATGCATTCTATAATGCAATCTGTTATCATAAATATCCGACCATCTTGTTCGCAAAACATCAGAAACCCGCATACCAGCAAAATTGAAACTAAAAAGCCAGACATTTCTAGTATGCATTTCAGAAGGTTTGAGATTTATCAAATTTTCAATTTGTTTAATCTCTAAAATATTTAGTCCTACTTTGGTAGTCTCAGGAAATTTGATTTTTATTTTATCGCCACCGAAGGGATATAATTCTCTGCTTACAATTTTGTATTTAATTGCTCTGTTAAATAATAGCCTTACAAATACCAAAATGTTCATTATTGAGGTTTCAGACAGGGAGTACTTAACTTTTAAAGTTAACATCAGTTTTTTAAGAAAACGTTCATCAATTTCTTGAAAAGACAATTGTTTCGAATTGTGATATTTTATAATAAAGCTCAACCACGCTTTATCAGTAGATAAACGATTTAGCTTTTCTGTACTTTCTAAATCGTCAAGATGTTCTTGTGCTAATTCAAAGAATGTAGCATTGATACCGGAGGAATATATTTCCTTCTTAATTTGATTGGCAGAAGCATCTTTATGTTCGGATTGAAGCGTAATAAGAGCATTGTTTAATTCAGAAAGTTTCAAGGATAACAAATTGTTCAAGGTTTTGAAATYTATGTGTGATTTCTTAACCCGAATATTCTTTTCATCCCAATCTTCCAATTCAATGTAGTGACCTATATATTGGTATGTTGAGCGACGATTTTTTGTAATACGTATGGCGAGAGGATACAAGCCTTCTTTATTAGGCTTTTTGCGAAGAACTATTTTAGCGTTTGATGACATAATTGACCTGTTTTGCGTACGAAAGCCAAATCAGGTACAACATAGGTACAACATTCAATTTTGAATGTTTAGTTTACCAAGAAGTTTCCCTAAAGATACAAATTTATTAGTTTCTCTGGGTACAACATAGGTACAACATAGGTACAACAAATATTGAAATCAATTGATATTAGATGATATCAAAAAAAATGACATATTATATAATCAATTGAAAATGAGTGGCTTTGGTACTGTTTGGGCAAATGTACGCTAGACTTAGGATCTAGTGCCTTACGGTGTGAGAGTTCGAGTCTCTCCGCCTGTACAAGTTAAAAGCTTCCCATTCTTGGGGAGCTTTTTTATTTAAGTAACATTTCTTTCTTTTTGATTCTCTTTTCCTTCAACAATTGCCTCTTCAACTTCCTTTTTGTCGTCCCCGTTCATATTTGGATTCTTGGGCCTTTTCTCCTGTTTTTTATGGTGAATTTCATAATACATCGCAAAGTGGTCACTTCCGAAGTTTTTGGAACGTGTCATTTTTCCCACATAAAGATCACGTGTATGGAATAGATGGTCTAAGGGAAAGCGAAGGAAGAAATAGTTTGCATGATAGGTTGAAAAAAAACCACGACCTACACGTGGATCAATCATTCCCGTCATTTTTTTGAAAAGACGCGTCGTACGGCTCCAAACTACATCGTTCATATCGCCACAAACTATAGTTGGTTTATCTAGGTCACGAATTCTTTTCCCGGTAAGCATCAACTCTGCATCACGCTCTTTAGATGTCTCATTTTCAGTAGGGCTAGGTGGCGCGGGATGCAAACAGCAAAAAAATATTGGCGGATTTCCTTCCACTGGGAAATCGAAAAAGATGGATGGTTTATCATTCTCAATTTGGTACTTCACCTCCACATTTTTCAATTTCTTTTTTGAATAAAGGTGCATTCCGTAAAAATTTTCCAAAGGTATTTTTACTGTGAAAGGATACTCTTTTTCAATTTCAGAAAGACAGTTTTCCCAATCTTTGTTGGACTCCATAGTGAGCACCAAATCTGGGTCGAAGCGCTTTACTTCATTTAAAAAATCTGGATAACACGAATTTGTCTGCAAAACATTTCCTGCCAAAATAGAAACGTGTCCATCGCTTTCAGCCTGAATTCTACTTCTTCTGGGAAAAAGGGAACTGTAGGGAAATATTTTATAAAGTTGATATAACATGGTGGCAATCAGTGCTGCAAGTAATACCCAACTGAAAACAGTAAAATCGTCTTCAAAATAAATAAACAGTCCCAAAAGAAGAAACTGGATAAACAACGACTGGATCCTAACAAAATCAGCAGTTCTAAAAAACCAATGCGGATTTCCGGTAGCAGGAAAAAAGGGGCTGATTATAAAGAAGATTATTAAAACATATAATACCATTCTTCAAATTTAAGTTTTTTCAAAATGCTAAAGACTACAAATATCTTTTTTGCTTAAATGCATATTCCTATTTTTACGACTTCAAAAAAAAATAAACCCATGAAAAAAATTATCCTCAGTAAATTATTAATCTTTTTAACCTTCACATTCGCAATTGCCCAAGATTACACCACCCCAAATACTGGCGTAACTTGGACTCTGGCCGATATTGCAGCGGCAAGTCCCACAACAATTACAATTTCTGGAAATGAATACACGCTTTTGGGAAATCTTACTATTTCAGAAAACGATACGGTAATAATAGATTCAGATTTGACGCTTTTAATTGATGATGCAAAACTGGTAACAGTTTTTGGAACTTTTACGGTAAATTCAAACGCGGTAACTATTACGGCTTTGGATGAAAACGCCCCTTACGAAGGTTTCCGTTTTGAAGAGTTTTCAGAAATCGATATCAATAATGCAACCATTCAATACGGCGGCGGACTTCGCGTTTTGACAGAAACGTTTTCGATAGATGGCTGTACGCTCACAAATAACGTATCGGGCGCGACTACAAGTGCAGTAATCCAACTTTCGCGCGGGATGCCACAGATTACGAACAACACTATTTCTTTTAACGAAAATCCTGCAATCGGTTCTGCGGCTAATTCCGACGTTTCGGCCTATATTTTCAATAATATGATTGAAGGTAACAACCAGGCCAATAGCAACCGTCCCCAAATAAATTTGGGTCCTACACTTGCTAATGAACCTTTAGAGATTATCCAAAACACAATCATAGGCGATCCTGCCCTGGAGCAGGCCGGTGGTATTGCCATTGCCAACTTTGTGGGCGGCAATGTAAATGTGGTTATTGATAACAACATCATTCGTGGCAACCGCTATGGAATCACTATGCTTGGAATAAACGATTCTGCGGAAATCACAAACAATATTATTGAAGACAACAACATCCAAGGAGATCCTAACCTTGGCGGAAGCGGTATCAACCTTAATAGTTCATCGATAAGTGAAGATGTAATTGTTTCGGGCAATGAAATTAGAAGAAATCTTTGGGGAATTACTTTGCAGGGTGAAGCTACAATTAACCTTGGCGACGATGCAAGTAATCCAGGCAATAATACGTTTGCGGAAAACGGTAACGGTGGTGAAATTTATGCGCTTTACAATAATACCGCAAATCCAATTTTAGCAAAGAACAACTGCTGGATAGAGGACCAACAAAGCACCGAGCAGCAGGTGGAGGATGTAATCTTTCACAGCGTAGACGATTCAAATTTAGGTGAAGTTACTTTTAATCCATTTCTATGCGGTATTTTGGGAGTTGCCGATAATGCGGTTGAAAACTTCAGCTTTTATCCCAATCCGGTTAAAAACGAAATCAATTTTAATAATGTTTATTCTTTTGAAAGGGTTACGGTCTATGGAATTCAGGGTAATTTGATTTCTTCGGAAATTATTTCTGAAGGACAAAACACTTTACCTATAAATCTTCCTTCGGGATTGTATTTTGTGAATTTCAGTAATGATGTACAAAATGTTACGAAGAAGATAATTGTAGAATAAGCCTCCACTAGACAGTTTTGTCAAAATGCCTTGGCTTTTAGTCAAGGCATTTTTTATTGGTTTAAAGGCCAACATTCCCTTCGTAAAACCGTAATTTTGCATTTTCAAAAAAATAAAAATACAGAAGTGAATATTCAGAATAAAGCTACGCTTGAATTGAGAAAGGACGAAATGAAAACCTACGGTTACGAAGTGGTTGATGCCATTGTGGAACATTTTGCGACGCAAAACGAAAAACTACCCGTTGTGTCCGGTTCCCGTGAGGAAATGGAAGCCTTGTTTCTTGAAGATGCGCCCGAAAAAGCTAGCGATCCGAGAAAAGTTTTAAATTTTGTTTTGGACGAAGTGATGACCAAAAGCAACATCGTTTCACACCCAAAATCCTATTCCTTTGTTCCTGGCCCAAGCAACTATATTAGCGCGATGGCCGATAGCTTGGCTTCGGGCTTCAATATATTTTCCGGAGGTTGGGCGGCTTCTCCAGCGGCAGCGCAAATGGAAATCACGGCGATGAACTGGCTACTGAAAATGTTCGGGTTTCCACAGAAAAAAGGCGGCGGAATTTTTACAAGCGGGGGGTCTATGGCAAATTTGACTGCTTTGGTCACTGCCCGAAAAGTGAAGTGCGGCGACGATTTCAGTAAGGCAGTGATTTACCTTTCAGACCAGGCACACTCTTCAAATATTAAAGCAATTCGTGTGCTAGGCTTTAGAAAGGAACAGATTCGGGTTATTCCAACGGACAGCGAATTTAAGTTTTCATTGAATAAATTAAAAAACGCAATTGCCAAGGACCGCTTGGAAGGTTTAGAGCCATTCTGTCTAATTGCAACTGCAGGAACAACAAATACAGGAACCGTTGACCCACTTTCTGATATTGCAAAAATCTGCAAAAAAGAAGACATTTGGTTCCACATTGACGGCGCTTACGGCGGGTTTGCGATTCTTGCCGATAACGGAAAACAACTTTTAAAAGGAATTGAGAAAGCAGATTCGCTTACTGTTGATCCCCACAAGTGGTTTTTTCAGCCGTATGAAATCGGTTGTCTTTTGGTGAGAAACCACAAATGGTTGAAAGGCACTTTTACCGAAAAGCCCGAATATCTGCGCGATATTGAAGGCAATACTTCCGAAATAAACTTTTACGATCACGGAATAGAATTGACGCGGCGATTTCGTGCACTGAAATTTTATATGTCGGTAAAAACATTTGGAATGGAAGAATTCCGCAAGGCGATAACCTACAATGTAAAACTTGCTGAAGCAACGGAAACATTTCTTCGTAAAAGTGCGGACTGGGAAGTGATTTCGCCGGCCACTTTGGCGGTAATCAATTTCAGATACAACCCCATCGGGAACCAACTTTCAGAGAAAAAGCTGGATGCATTGAACCAACGAATTTCTAAAAGTGTAGTAGATTCACAACAAGCATTGCTTGTTACTACGGTGCTTAACGGACAAGTAGTATTGCGTATGTGTTTGATAAATCCACGCACTACGCTGGATGACGTAAAAGAAACCATTGCCCTTTGTGAATCTTTTGCGGAAGAAAAAGTATTGGCTTGAAGAATGCTGATGTCATAATAATTGGCGGCGGTGCTGCGGGTTTTTTCACAGCAATCAATGCTGCGGAAAATAATCCCAAACTTAAAATAATCATTCTCGAACGCGGAAAGGAAGTGCTCACGAAAGTTAAAGTGAGTGGTGGTGGGAGATGCAATGTGACCCACGCCGAATTTCTTCCGAAGGAATTGACACAAAATTATCCGCGCGGCGAAAAAGAGCTGTTGGGACCCTTCCACACCTTTATGACGGGCGATACTATTGAATGGTTTGAAAAAAGGGGCGTGGAACTCAAAATTGAAGCGGATGGCCGCATGTTTCCGGTTTCAGATTCTTCACAAACTATAATTGATTGTTTTCATTCCGAAGCGAAAAGATTGGGCGTCGAAATTCTTCTCAACCAATCTGTAAAAGAAATTCAAAAGGAGGAAAATCGTTTCGCCATAACTACTACGACCGATACTTTTTCAGCAGAAAAAATTGTGGTCGCTACGGGCAGCAATCCAAAGATTTGGAAGCTTTTGGCAGATTTGGGACATACTATTGWTCCTGCCGTTCCTTCCCTTTTTACATTCAATATTAAGGATTCGCGAATCATAGACCTGCCCGGTTTAAGCACGGATGCTTCCGTAAAAATTATAGGTAATAGCGGAAAAATTCTTTTGGAAGGCAATGGTCCTTTACTAATTACCCATTGGGGAATGAGCGGTCCGGCCATATTGAAACTTTCAGCTTGGGGCGCACGAATGTTGCAGCCTTTAAATTACCATTTCAATATGGAAGTGAACTGGTTGAATACTCTTTTCGAAGAAGAAGTTTTCGATGCTTTGAAAAATTTGAAAACATCTCAAGGAAAACAGACGATTTTTAAAAATGCGCAATTTGAACTTCCGAAACGATTATGGCAGAGTCTTGTAAAAGCTGCCGGAATTATGGAAACGCTTACTTGGGCCGATGCCACGCGGGAGAATCTTCAGAACCTGGCAAACCAACTTACGGCTGGAGTTTTTGAGGTTGCTGGAAAAAGCACGTTTAAGGAAGAATTTGTTACCGCCGGCGGTGTAGATTTAAAGGAAGTGAACTTCAAAACCTTTGAAAGTCGAAAAATTGACGGCCTTTATTTTGCGGGTGAGGTTTTAAATATAGATGCCATTACGGGCGGGTTCAATTTTCAGAATGCCTGGACGGGCGGGTTTATCGTTTCACAAAATCTGTAAATACTTTATTGGATTTTAGGGTGTATTTGTATATATTTGATATATATAATCTATATACAATGGGAAAGACAAAAAAATTGATAGAACTGGAMGAYRMMAYGAWWRCKMTTYTSGAGGAGCAGGCAAAACTTCAAAAACGTTCCTTAAAAAATTATCTTGAATTTATGATTGAGGATAGGGCATTGTATTTTTCAGAACCTTCGGAAGAGTATAAAGCTATGATGGATGATATGCTGAAAAGGCAGGAAAATGGTGAGATAAAATGGATTTCCTCTGAAGAAGTTAGAAAACGCTATGGCCGATAAAGTTGAGTATAGTGAGCAATCACTAATTGATATACATAAGGCTAAATGTTACTTTGATCTTTTTGGAAAGGGAGATGACTTTTTGGATGATTTGTTTCGGCACGAAGACTTAATATTGTTAATGCCCGAAATATATCAAATTAAATATAAAAAGATACGCATCGCAAATCTGGAAAATTTTAAATATGCTATTCACTATATGTTTTTAAATGGACAAATATATATTTATAGAGTTTATCCTGATGGTCATGAATTTAAGGTATGACAAAACACATCGCTCTTCTGCGCGGCATTAATGTTGGCGGTCATAAAAAACTAAAGATGGCCGACCTGAAACTTCTTTTTGAGGATTTGGGGTTTGAAAACGTGACTACTTACATTCAAAGCGGCAATGTGGTTTTTTCGGCAAAGAATGGAAAGAATCTTGAAGGAAAAATTTCACAGGAAATAGAAAAACGGTTTGAATGGGAAGTTCCCGTTTTGGTGAAAAGTTGCGGTGGGGTAGATAAAATTTTAAAGGATTGCCCCTTTGAGGAAACAAAGAAAACTGAGGCGTATTTTATGTTGCTCGCCGCGCCACCTAAAATTGAATTAATGGAAGCCATAGCGAATCTCAGCTATCCGGATGAGGAATTTGTAATAACGCCCGAATGTGTTTATATATACTATAAAAATGGCGCTGGCAAAGCCAAATTGACCAATAACTTCTTTGAGAAAAAGCTACAGGTTGCTGCTACTACACGAAATTATCGTACGCTGGTAAAGTTGGTGGAGTTGGCGAAATAGTGTAGATATCTTATTTCCGATATTTATTAATATATGTTTCTTCATTTTCATATTTATGTTTCCATTCATATAAAAGGGCCATAAGTTTTTTAGGTTTTAATCCATAAGTATCGGGAAGTGCGCCATCGCTTTTAGCCAAGAATTGAGAGATCTTTTTTCCTGTTTTATGTTTTGTATGGGAGGATTTGTAAGTGATGGAAACCATAGTTGTATAATGTATATTAACGAGTCCAAAAGATTCTATATCGGACCATTTGGTAAATTCTTTTTGATAAAGTGAGCAGATTTCAAAACCTTTCGGAGTTAATTTTAGATAACTTGCACGTGGAAGTAGTGTTAGTGCAAACGCACATATGCACAATCCGAAAAAAAGAATGATTCCCCATTCTATAAACGAATTTTGTGGTCCTATCAAAAACCCTATAGTAACGAATGCCGTACAGACTACTAATAGTATTATGGTTTTTGCTTTGCTGGGGTTTAATATAMGTGTTTCGGTGCCCATATTTTTTGGGAGTCTTTTTTTTAAATATAATTATTAACCCACACAGTATTTGTATAGAAAATAAAATAATAGGATAATTAAACAAATTTGGAAAATGGTACCCAATAGTGCGTTCTTTTTAAGCTGTTGTTGATTGTATAATGTATTTAAGGGACGCCTGCCTAAGTAGAAAAAATAACGCAATAGCGCTCCAAACCATTCTGAAGTATTTAAAGCATTGTTAGCTTCATTTGTCCAATCCATATCGTATTCTGAACGGGAATTAAATAAATTATTGTCGTAGGGGTGTTCAAAATGTACTTTGCCCAAATACGTTTTGTCTTCGCGATCCTTTAGAATAGGAGTGCAGCGAAGGGTATTTTCGGTTTCTAAAATTTTAATGTGAAATTTTGCGTCTATTATAAAGTCAGGCGAAAACCCTTCCCTTTCCAATTGTTTATTTATCGTTTTTTTTAGTTTGGGAAGAAAAATGACAAGCGGTTTTATCTGCAACTCTCTTGGATGGATTTTATAATTTAAAATATCTATTGTCAATTCATTTATGCCTTTCTCTGTGGCAGCGTTCCAAATCCAATCTGCCATATAGCCTTTTTTGTAATAGCATTGTTTTCCAAAATAATGTGGGGCAATACTATTTGCAATTTCGCTAAAGGTTTGATTATTCACTATACAACGTTGAAGGTTTTTAAATATACCAAATGTTTTTGATCGGAAGCTTTTTTACTCAAAAAACAAATACATACCTCGTTCATCCGTATGGATTATGGGCTCTAGGCGGTAGGCCGCTTTCATATTTTCAGCATTGAGTACTTCATCTTTACTTCCAGCGGCTAGTAGTTCGCCATGGTTCAGCAAGACCAAATGATCGGCAAATTTTGCGGCAAGATTAAGGTCGTGAACCACCCCGACAATCACCAAATCCTGTTGTTTTAAAAGTTCGCGCAGCTTGTGCATAAACTGGAATTGGTAGTGCACATCCAAAAAAGTCAGTGGCTCGTCCAAAACCAAATACCTACAACCATTTTCCGAAGGATACCAAATTTGCGAAACCACCCGCGCAAAATGCACCCGCTGTTTTTCGCCACCGCTCAATGTTAAGTAATCGCGGTCGGCCATTTCATCTACTTCAAAAAAGCGCATCGCCTCTTGGATAGCATTTTCATCTTTTGCTGTAGGGTTTACCGTAAAATGGGGGTAACGGCCCATCATCACTACTTCTTTTACCTTTAATGGAAAGGCGRGCTCGGTGTTTTGTGAAAGTACTGCACGCACCTTGGCCAGTTCCGCCACCGAGGTCTTTTTGATACTCAAACCTTCATAAAAAACGGTGCCTTCCTGCGGTTTCAGCTGGTTGCAGATTACTTTTACCAGTGTGGATTTTCCCGCCCCATTTGGGCCGAGGATAAGGTTTATCTTTCCTGCTTCAAAATTTACCGAGATATCCTTCAGAATTGTTTTGCTACCAATTTTGTATGTTATATTTTTAGCTTGAATCATTTACTAGAAAAAATAATTTTTACGTTGAAGCAAAAAGATAAAAATAGGAACGCCAACTACTGAAGTCACAATGCCGATGGGCAATTCCGCCGGACGTAAAACCATCCTGGAAATCAAGTCTGCTACGCAAAGAAGAATTCCTCCCAAAAGGGCACTGTTGCGAATCAAAAAGCGATTGTCACTGCCATTGATAATTCTTAATAAATGCGGCACTATCAAACCTACAAAACTGATAACCCCTACAAAAGCAGTGGCCACAGCAACCATAATTACATTTATAAGAAGAATTTTCCACTTTAAACTTTTAATGTTTACACCGAGAAATTGCGCTTCTTCCTCGCCAATCATAAGTGCATTTAGATGTTTTGAATATCGAAGTGAAATCAAAATAGTCCCAACGGTCGAAATTCCGACGATTAATACGGAAGTCCAATTAGCGCCACTCAAGGTTCCCAAATTCCAAAACACGATGGAACGCGCCTGTGGATCACGAGCGATGTAACTTAAAAATCCCACCCCGCTTAAAAATAGGGCGTTTATGGCAATGCCCGTAAGCAACAAAGCCACAATGGAACTTTTACCGCTATTGCGCGATTGCGAAAGGAAAAAAACCAAACCTGTCGATAACAATGCTCCCAAACAAGCTGCCAAAGGTAGCGTCCATTTCCCCACGTTAAAGCCGAAAGTTGCTCCCAAAGCAAAATAAAGGGCAGCCCCAAATGCCGCCCCGCAGGAAGTGCCGATGAGTCCCGGTTCTACAATTGGGTTTCTGAAAAGGGCTTGCAATAAAGTTCCACCCACGGCCAAACTTGCGCCTACGAATATGCAGAGGATTGCGCGTGGCAAGCGGATTTCCATAAAAATATGTTCGGTAAGGTCCATATTTTCGGGCGCGGAAAAATAATTTTTGAAAGAGGAAAAAATTTCTTCCAACGAAATGGAGACCGCTCCATACCGAATGGAGAAGAAGGTGATGATTACCAAAAGAAGAAGTAATATTGGAAAAGTTCCTTTGTATCTGCTTGTTTTTTTCTTCAAAATATATTTTTACTCACTACTGATGTATCAACTTCTGCAATTCAATAATATTCTCGCCCGTTCTTGGGCCCAAATAAACCATGTCGTGTTCTTCCACGCGGTAAACTTTTCCTTCTTGGAAAGCGCGGGTGCTGGAAATCCCGGGTAGGCTACCCACACTTTCGGTCGAGCCTAAACGGTCGTAGCCGAAATCTGTTAGCATAATAATGTCAGGGTCACTTTGTGCAACTACTTCGGGCGAAAGTTGGGTCATTCCCCGCTCGCCGTCCACGGCCATTTCACCGCCTGCCCAATCGATTAATTTTCCGGCGGTGCTGTTTTTGGTCATAACCAAATAAATGTTGCTTGCCTGCCCAAAATGGATCATTAAGACTTTTGGTTTCTTTTCATATTTTGCGGCTTCAGCTTGTGCCATTTCAAAATCGGCATCGAGTTTTTTCACGAGTTCTTCGGCCTTTTCTTCTTTGTGGAAATAGCTTCCCATTTCCCGGATTAGCGAATCTGTTCCGGCAATGGTATTTTCATAATGCCCAAACTGTTTCATCGGTATCTTTAAATTCTTCAATTGGGTTACCACGTGTTCGGGACCGATATTATTATCCTCCAGAATGAGGGTTGGCTTCATCGAAAGAATGGGTTCCGCTGCCAATGCCCGGTGGTAGCCGATGGTTGGCAAGTCTTTGATTTCTGGTGGATAAGTGCTGGAAATATCCACGGCAACTATATTTTCTTCTGCGCCGAGCGCATAGATAATCTCGCTGTATTGTTTCGAAATACACACAATGCGCTCTTCACTTACCTTCTTTTTGTCTTCATTGCCAAACCTTCCACAAGAGTAAATTGTAATGATTGCAATGGAGAGAAAGATTACTTTTTTCATATTAATTTATAATTTTTGTTTGTTTCATTGCCCCTATGAGCGCAGGAGAGAACTTTTGGCTTGCACTACGCTCTTTAGGACAATATCAACACTAAACAATCGAGTTAAAAATTATATTTAAGGTTTAGACCGCCATAAAAAACGGTGTCCAATGGAGCAGGAATGTATGCGTCATCCAATTGGTTCAGGAAAAGCATGAGATAATATTTTTCACCTGTAATATTATCAGCGCCTGCATAGGCATCAAGATCAAAGTGCCCRAAACTCATTCTGTAACCCAGTTTTGCATTTAGTAAACTGTAACTATCCGCTACGTTTAAACCATCTGATGTAAACGGAACCGGGTCGTGATACGAATAATTTACAGTTCCGTATAAGCCAGGATTGGTGCTGAAGTCGATACCAGCATTTACTACCCAAGGTGCAACCCCCGCAACAGCTTTCCCGCTATAATCAGAAGTTGACAATTCTCCTTCTCTTGATACGGATTGATAGAAAAAATCTTCATACTTAAAATCTGAATACGCCACATTTGCATAAGGGCTTATATTATTAAAGAATCCCGTGGGAGATTCGTAAGCGGTGTATTTCACCAATGCTTCAACCCCTTTATTATTCAACTCACCACCATTCGCTATATAGGAATACAAGGTTGTGCCATCGCCAGCTGGAACAGCAACTGAAGTAAACTTGTTTTTGAATGTAGCCTGGAAAAGTGCTACTTCATAATGTAATTTGCTATTCATTACATTTCCTTTTGAACCGATTTCAAACTGGTCGCCTTCCTCTGGCTCCAAACCTGTATTCAATTCGCCAGTAGCGCCAATTATTACGTTACCGCTAACGGGAGCTTTGTAACCTTTGCTATATGAAGCATAAAGTGAAATGCTATTGTTGAAAATTTTGTTCACAGCAAAGTGCGGCGAAAATAAATCTTTATAATTTGCAGAAACTACTTGAGGCTTCCCGCTGGTGGGGTCAAAAGCGCGATCTTCCAAGTCGAGATTCATCGAACTTTTGCCAATACCGGCGGTAAAGGAAATATCATATGGCATTTTCAAAATCCACTCTGTGAAAAGCGATTTGTTTTTCGATTTTGAATATTGGTTGCTTCGTATGGCGCCAATTATATTATAACCTTCGGGATCGTTAGGGTTTTCAATCATTCCATAACTAATGGATTGGGAACGTTGCTCCTGAAACTCAAGTCCTGCAATTCCTGAAAGGCTGAAGTTTTCGCTTAAATCAAAATTTATGTCAAAAGTAATTCGCGTTCCATAGTTAATAGGGTCTTTATCTGTCCAGCCACCGGCAGAGCTGGCATTGGTATTAAGGCCAGAGCCATAAACCGTAGCGGTATTTGAAAGCCAATTGGTAAATCTGTATTTGTGGCTCAACCCCCCTCTAAAACTTATCACCTCGCTGTGCGCATTGTTTTTTATATACCGGGCGTTTCCACTGTAGTCCAAAGTATCGTATTGCCCAATGGTAAGCTCACCTGCACGTTCGTCATAGCTATTGCTGAAGCCAAAATAGGTGCTAACTGTCTGTTTCTCGCTTGGATTAAAATCCAAAACTGCATTTAAGAAATCTTTGGTTGAGGCATTATGGTCTAGATACCCATCAGAAATTTGATGGCCGTAGTTCAATAAAACTGAAGATTTTTCCATACCCACTTGCAATTGTGTTGTAAAACGCGCCAGACCATAACTGCCCACGGTAACTTTTTCACTTAGTGAAGTTTCGCCATTTTTGGGACGAATGGATGTAAGGTTTACAACTCCCGCAATCGCAAATCCATATAATGATCCTGCAGGCCCTTTAATAACATCCACACTGCCCACGGAGGCAAAATCTATATCGTCTAAGATTGTGATTCCTTCCGCATCTGTAAGCGGGATGTTGTTGTAATACACTTTGTAGCCTTGACCGTCAAAGTTGTTATTCGCTCCGCGAAAACCAACCCCGTTTCCATACCCACGAATATTGAATTGCTGCCCAGACGAAACACCCCTTCGGTTCATCGTTACTCCAGGAACGTTTGCGTTTATGGCATCGTCGAGATATAGTCCCGTGCCACGCTGCAATTCCTTCTCTTCCAATTTAATTACGGAAACAGGCTTGTCGAGAACTTTTTTGTTATTGTCCAAGGTTCCGGAAAGCTGTACTTCGTCCAGCGCGCTTACTGAAGTTCGCATCGAAACATTTAAGGTTTCGGAACAATTTTTAACTTGAGTTGTATAGGTTTCGTAGCCAATAAAGCTTACTGAAATATTTTGGTTTGTAACACAAGGAATGCTGAAATTACCATTGGCATCAGTGCTGGAAACTTCAGTGCCGTTCACTTCTATTTTTGCTCCCGCAAGTGGAGCCTTGTTGGTTGCATCATATATTTTTCCGGAAAGTTGTTCCTGCCCAAATACAGATACGGTTATARSMRATMYYMWWWSSSMMWKWYMMWKYNTTTRTYWKWTKKWYNGMATTTTTRKMAKTKARMMKRWRYGCRGMNAYGKYMYKRWRTTSWRMYKRMYSMAWKWYWAWGRRAMGCGAAAATGCTTCAAAATAAATTATAAAACTTGTTGGGGCGGGGGACTGGAGATTTCCAGTGAAAGCGGGGAATAATTGTCTTGATAGACAAAATTGGTGTGGGTAGATTTTTTTGAAAGCGCTACATCTTCCTTCTGGGGAAGCGGATTTATTTTCTGAAGAAACTTTACGGTTTTTACTGAATTGTTCCGGTTGTTTTTATCCTTGCGTTTTTTCTGAAGCTCTTTATTGTATTTGGCGATCAAAATGGTTTCCTGGCTGTCTGAAATACAATGGTAAACTTTTGTGTTTTCATTCAAAATTTCAACGTGAACAATATCATACATCGTTCCTTTATAGCTGAATTCTTCACGGTCTTTCCAGAGAAGTTCGCTTTCGTTTTTAGAAGAAACAGTTATGCTAATTAAATCCTCTTCAGAAACCCCTTTCTTTATTTGATAGATTATTTCCCTACGAATATGATGTTGTTGAATTTTTAAAACAACATAAGAGCCCCCGAAGTTGAAGGCAAATACAAAAAGAAGAAAAATTACAGTTGCATTTTTCAATGCCAATTTTTTTAAGGAATAGCTAAATTAAATAAAATATGATAAGCAATAGCAGTAGAAGCCTATTTAACATAAATTATCGTGGATTGCATTGCGTATATTCTTCTGTGTTAACAGCCTGTTAAACCAAAGTTCTTCTGCTTCAGCACCGTATTAATTACGTAATTTTAATAGCCATAAAATTTTCAGTCATGCAGCAAGATATTTACAACCTCAAAAAAACACTCGAGACTTCCAAAGAAAAACTTAGCTATTACAGTCTTCCCGAACTTGAAAAGCAAGGGCATAACATTAAAAAATTGCCGTTTTCGATACGCATTCTCTTAGAAAATGCACTGCGGAATTACGATGATTTTTCAGTAACTAAGGAACATTTGGACGCTATCCTCAATTGGGAACCTACCAAAAGCGATTATGACATCGCATTTAAGCCTGCCCGGGTACTGATGCAAGATTTTACCGGCGTTCCCGCAGTGGTTGACATTGCCTCCCTGCGTTCTGAAATGGCGCGAAAGGGCGGTGATGCCTCAAAAATAAATCCGTTGATCCCAGTAGATTTGGTTGTTGACCATAGCGTGCAGGTGGACTATTTTGCCGCCCAATATGCATATCAGCAAAACATGGAAGAAGAATACAAGCGCAACAGGGAACGCTATACTTTTTTGAAATGGGCTCAGAAATCGTTCAATAATTTTAGTGTGGTGCCCCCCGGAATGGGCATTTGCCACCAAGTGAATTTGGAGTATTTTTCCAAAGGTGTTATTGCGAGGGACGGAATGGCCATACCTGATACACTTGTAGGAACAGATAGCCATACGCCAATGGTAAACGGAATAGGCGTAGTAGCTTGGGGCGTTGGCGGAATTGAAGCCGAAGCAGCCATTCTGGGCCAGCCTATTTATTTCATAAGTCCGGAAGTTATTGGGCTAAAGCTTACCGGAAATCTTCCAGTGGGCTCTACTGCAACTGATTTGGTGTTGACCATAGCCAACTTGCTCCGTAAATACGGCGTGGTGGGCAAATTTGTTGAAGTATTTGGGCCGGGCTTGAACAATCTTTCGGTGCCAGATCGAGCCACAATTGGGAATATGTCGCCTGAATTTGGCTGCACGATTACTTATTTTCCCATTGACGATAAAACCTTGGAATATATGCGAAGCAGCAACCGCAGTGAGGAACAGATACAGTTGGTGGAAGATTATTGCAAGGCGAATATGCTATGGCGTGCAGATGAAGATATGATTAAATACACCGACGTGCTGGAACTTGATATTTCTACCGTTCAGCCTACCGTGGCTGGGCCCAAACGGCCACAGGATAAAATTGTTTTAAAAGACTTTAGAGGTAAATTCATAGAATTATTAGACACTGGGTTTGATAGAAAATATATAAAACCATCAGAGCGGGAACAGGCCATTACACGGTGGAAAGAGGAGGGCGGAAGCCAACCGGTGGAACAGCCCAAAGACCCAAACCCCGATGTGGAAATAGAAACAAAAATTAAAAATGGTCTAAAGACAGTCTGGATTTCAAACGGAAGCCAAAAATATATGCTATCCGATGGGTCCGTGGCCATTGCGGCAATTACATCCTGTACCAATACATCCAATCCCTTTGTGATGATTGGTGCTGGCTTGGTGGCCAAAAAAGCCCGTGAAAAAGGAATAGACGTGAAGCCATGGGTAAAAACCTCCTTGGCACCTGGCTCAAAAGTAGTAACTGATTACCTTGAGAAAGCAAATCTTTTAAAAGACTTGGAAGCGTTGCAATTTCATTTAGTGGGTTACGGCTGTACTTCATGTATCGGCAATTCGGGCCCGCYTCCCCCGCAAATTGCAAAAGCTGTGGAAGAGCAACAGTTGGTTGTGGCATCCGTGCTGTCGGGCAATCGAAATTTTGAAGCACGTATCCATCCTCAGGTTAAAATGAACTTTTTGATGTCGCCTATGCTGGTAGTTGCTTTTGCTATTGCCGGACGGGTTGATATTGATTTGACTTCTGAACCCTTGGCTACAGACCATAATGGAAAGGATATTTTCCTCAAAGACATTTGGCCCGCCGATGATGAGATTCACGAAGTGATGAAAAAGGTGCTTTTCCCAAAAGATTTTGAAAAAAATTATGGTGAAATTTTCGAAGGCAACGAAATTTGGCGAAACCTAGAAGTGCCAGATGACAAGATTTACCAATGGGATGATGAGTCAACCTATATAAAAGAAGCACCGTTTTTCCGTGATCTTTCTGGGGAACCAAAAGACCTAAAAAATATTGAAAATGCCCGCGCGCTTTTGGTGTTGGGCGATAGTATTACTACAGACCATATTTCACCGGCAGGAGCTTTTTCAGAGAGTTCCGCCGCAGGACAGTATTTAAGGTCAAGAGGCGTGGAGAAGAAAAATTTCAATAGCTACGGTTCAAGGCGTGGAAACGATGAGGTTATGGTGCGCGGAACTTTTGCGAACGTCCGCATCAATAATCAATTGTCAGATAAAGAAGGCGGTTACACTACATACCTTCCGTCGGGTGAAGGAATGACGGTTTATGAGGCAGCCCAAAAATATATAAACAACAAAACGCCACTTATAGTCCTTGCTGGAAAAGAATATGGAAGTGGTTCTTCTCGCGATTGGGCTGCCAAAGGAACATTTCTTTTGGGAATAAAAGCCGTTTTGGCAGAAAGTTACGAGCGTATCCATAGAAGTAATTTAATAATGATGGGTGTACTGCCGCTTCAGTATTTGGAAGGTGAAAGCGCCAAATCGCACGGGTTAACGGGGAAAGAACATTTCACAATTACCGGTATTGAAAACGATTTGACCCCTTCAAAAAAGGTAATGGTGACTGCCAATAACGAAGATGGCAAGGAAATTGAATTTAAGGTAGTAGCAAGGCTGGATTCGCCTATTGAAGTTGCATATTACCAAAACGAGGGCATACTTCAATACGTTTTACGCCAGTTTTTGAAAGAATAAACCTGTGATTTTAATCGTTCGCCCAAAACTTCTCCGTAAAAATTACAATGGGATCACCCTCTGGCCTTTTGTGGTTTTAAAACACCATTCCTTAAAAAAGGACGCCGTTTTTTTGAACCACGAAAGAATCCACTTGCGCCAACAGGCAGAATTGTTGATTCTTTTTTTCTATTTGTGGTACGGCCTTGAGTTTTTGATACGATTAATTCAATATAAAAATCGTCACAAAGCATACCGAAATATTTCCTTTGAACGCGAAGCATATCATTACGAAAGTGATTTCAATTATTTAAAAAAACGAAAGCCTTACGGATTCTTAAAATTTTTATAACCGATAACAAAATGAGCCTACTCTTTTCACCCTTAAAAATAAAAAGTACAACCTTTAAGAACCGAATGGTCGTTTCGCCTATGTGTATGTATAGCAGTGCTGACGGCTTTGCAAACAATTTTCACTTGGTGCATCTTGGAAGCCGTGCCGTTGGTGGAATGGGATTGATTATTCAAGAAGCTACCGCCGTCTCCCCCGAAGGCAGAATTACCCACGGCGATATGGGCATTTGGAAAGACGAGCATATAGTGATGCAAAAACAAATAGTAGATTTCGTYCATTCCCAAGATGCTTTAATCGGCATACAGTTGGCCCACGCAGGCAGAAAAGCGAGTTATCAATTGCCTAAAGATGGCGCTAGAAAAATTGCCCCCGAGCTTGAAAACGGATGGCAAACAGTTTCTTCTTCGGCATTGCCTTTTAGGGAAGGGGAGCCTGCACCACTGGCAATGGATCTGTCCGCAATTGAAAAAGTGAAAAATGATTACGCCACAGCTACACATCGTGCCCAGCAAGCGGGATATGATGTAGTAGAAATCCACGCCGCCCACGGGTATCTCTTCCACCAATTTTATTCGCCTTTGGCAAATGAAAGAACTGACGAATACGGTGGCAGTTTTGAAAATAGAATCCGCTTTTTATTGGAAGTCACAGAAATTGTACGAAATGAATGGCCAGAGGAAAAACCATTGTTCGTTAGAATTTCAGCAACAGATTGGACTGAAGGTGGTTGGACTATTGAAGATTCTGTAAAACTTTCAGTTGAACTTAAAAAGTTGGGGGTAGATCTAATAGACACCTCTTCCGGCGGGAATGTTCCCAAAGCCACCATTCCCAGTGAGCCGAGCTACCAAGTGCCCTTCGCTGCCCAAATTAAAAAAGAAGCAAATATTTTGACAGGAGCTGTGGGGCAAATTACAACTGCAGCACAGTCCGAAGCAATTTTAAAGGAAGGAAAGGCAGATTTAATTCTGTATGCCCGCGAAAGTCTTCGTCAACCGTATTTTTCTCTTCACGCAGCCCGCGAATTAGGTGTAGATGTAAATTGGCCGTTGCAATACCAAAGAGCGAAAATTTAATTAAAACAGCATGCTGAACTTATAGCAATACAGTTTACCCACTTTTAGTTTTTTATGACAATCAGATTATCATAATATTAAAATGAATAAAGAAGAAAATTTAAAACACACTCCATTTTCCATACTTGATTTGGTTCCCGTAATTCAGGGAAGCACCCATAAAGTTGCTATGGAGAATAGCCTGGCGCTGGCACAGCATGCTGAAGATTTGGGTTATAAAAGATTTTGGATATCTGAACACCACAATGCAGAAAGTTTGGTTAGTTCTGCTACATCTTTGCTAATTGGTTATGTAGCACAAGGCACAAAAAGCATTCGCGTAGGATCGGGCGGTGTAATGTTACCGAACCATGCGCCTTTAGTAATTGCCGAACAATTTGGGACCCTGGCCACCCTTTACCCCAACCGAATAGATTTAGGCCTGGGTCGAGCTCCGGGAACTGATCAGCTTACTGCTCGTGCCTTAAGGCGTGATCGTCAGGAAACGGTAAATGATTTCCCTCAAGATGTGCAGGAACTGGAAAGATATTTTTCAAAAAACATTAATAAAAATGCTGTACGTGCCATTCCTGGCGAGGGATTGGAAGTGCCTTTATACCTTCTGGGATCTAGCACTTATAGCGCACAACTCGCAGGGTCATTAGGGTTGCCTTATGCCTTTGCTAGCCATTTTGCACCTACACATTTACACGATGCACTACTCTTATATCATTCAAATTTTGAGGCATCAAAACAGCTCATCAAACCATATGCTATGGCTTGTGTAAATATTGTGGTTGCAGATACCGATGAGGAAGCTGAATATCTTGCAACGAGTATGAAACTTTTTATGCTCAACGTAATCCGTAATACACGCCAGCCACTTCCGCCACCGGTAAAAAGCATGGACGGACTCTGGAATTCAATGGAAGAAGCGCATATTTCACATATGATGCAGTATACCTTCATTGGAAGTAAGGAAACGGTGCAAAAAAAGATTCTTGCTTTTCTAACAGAAACTAGCGTTAATGAAATTATTGCCGTAGCACATATTTACGACCAAATAGCACGTTTACGATCGTTTGAACTTTTATCGCAAATTAATGCAAATATTGGGTCATGATATATTCTCCATTGGGAAAATCTCCATCAGGAAGGCGCTTACAACGTATCCAAAATTCGCCTAATTACAGCAACGGCGCATTTCAAAATATACACGAAACGCCTCAGTTGGCAGAAGGATATAATTTTGGAAAAGTAATGTTCGATTTTCTTTTCAGAAAACCAAAAGGTCTAAAACCCCCAAAGCCCATTACTTTTTTAAAAACAGATTTACAAGCACTTCCTCTGGAAACCGATTTATTGGTGTGGTTTGGCCATTCTTCCTATTATCTGCAATTCAGCGGCAAACGCTTTTTGGTTGATCCCGTTTTCAGTAAAAGCGCCTCGCCCATTCCGCAAACCAACAAACCTTTCAAGGGGAGCAATCATTACGCAGTAGAAGACCTCCCTAATATCGATTACCTGCTTATTTCGCATGATCATTAGGATCATTTGGATTACAAAACCATTACAAGGCTTAAGCCAAAAGTGAAGCAAATCATTACCGGATTGGGCGTTGGATCACATTTTGAAGCTTGGGGTTATCCTGCTGAATCTGTTGTGGAACTAGATTGGAACGAAACCTTGGAGCTGGAAAGTGATATTACCTTAAATACAACTTCGGCGCGCCATTTTTCTGGAAGGGGTTTTAAAAGAAACAATACCCTGTGGCTTTCCTTTATTCTTCAAACGGAAAATTACAATTTATTTCTGGGCGGCGATAGTGGCTATGATACCCATTTTAAGGAAATAGGAAATAAATTTGGTCCGTTCGATTTGGCGATTTTGGAGAACGGACAGTACAATTTGGCATGGCATTATATTCATATGTTGCCAGAAGAAGTACTTCAAGCTGCACAAGATTTACGTGCAAAGCAATTGTTTCCGGTACATTCAGCTAAGTTTGCATTAGCACTCCACGCTTGGGATGAACCTTTAAATAAAATATATGAATTAAATAAATCTATAAACTTTCCATTGGTAACGCCGCGCATTGGCGAGCCTGTCCAGCTAGATCACTTGCCGCAACAATTTTCGCAATGGTGGAAAGACATTTAAGAAGGCAATTAGCTCATATTCGAATAATCCAACAATCTATAGTACCTTCGCAAAAAAAATAAAGAATGCTAAAAGCTGTACTTTTTGACATGGATGGTGTAATTGTGGACACTGAACCGCTGCACCGCAAAGCGTACTTCAAAATGTTTGAAGATATGAAGATTGACGTAAGCCAAGCAATGTATGATTCTTTTACGGGGCAGGCTACGCTTCCCATTTGCRAAMSSSWWTSKCWSSAYKTYRAWCNAKCASANGSWSCAKAMSRTSYGKTKWMCACYMMRMGMWMRCNMKDSMDNYRTSBYYHNYNMWRRSGWTNAKCKRYMTTSCANCYGYWGKWWRSWRNTCAYMRSKYSRTMRRNGAKTAKNACAKTNNAAMGGNCTMRYATTGGTTTTGGCATCTTCTGCCTCCATGCCAAACATCAACCGTATTTTTGAGCGCTTCGATCTTGATAAATATTTCAAGGCAAAAATTAGCGGTGCCGATTTAAAAGCCTCTAAACCCCATCCCGAAATTTTTATAAAAGCGGCGGAACTTGCTGGCGAACATACAGACCATTGTATGGTAATTGAGGATTCAACGAATGGAATTGCTGCTGCCAAAGCYGCAAATATTTATTGCGTTGGTTTCAAAAGTCCGCATTCAGTCAATCAAGATTATAGCAAAGCGGATAGGGTGATTACGAGTTTTGAGGAGATTGCATTTTCGAACCTTTAAATCGTTAAATTCAAAAAGTCCCTTTGTACTCCAAGTGCAATTGGTTTCTCCCAATAAACAACATTGCGTTCTCCATTTTTTTTAAGATGACTCCTGATAATTGCGTGGGTGTGATAGGTTGCCGTTTGCAATTTTAAAAAAGGTTCGTAATCCTCAATATTGCAAATGGCTTCGCTTCGGTCAAAAAAGCCGAAGCCTTTGTATTGTCCTTCGGCTACCAAGGCAAAGGCAATTTCGTCCTTCGTTCTTCCTTTTCCCTGTATAGCAAAGCTGGTTTTATTTTCTTTTAATGCCTTAATGGCAGCCTGCACTTTTAGGTTATACTCCGTTACGCTTTCATCACCCTCACAAATACCTTCACAGTTTTTTATACGATAGTGTGAGCATTTCTCGGAAGTACTTTGCAACGTACAAAAACGCGGGCACAGTTTAAAAGTTTCACAGATTTCTTCCAGTTTTTCCATGGCTTCAGTTCGATTGTAAAAGGTGCTAACGGAATCGTTGCGTGCTTTGGTCTTGCCCAAAGCCAATTGGATAATGCCGCGTTGGTTTACATAACTGATTATCTGGTAGGTGGTGGCGGGCCATTTTTGTGCCCTGTTGAATTTTGGATAGTGCTTTCTGATGTGTTCAGATTCCACAAGCAATGCCACGAGCTCATTCCCCGTAAGCTCATAATCTATAAAATGTGTTTCCTGGCCCAGTTGATATTCCTTTGTTTTTTTATCGTAAAAATGACTGAGTACCCGTTTCTTTATGTTTTTCGCCTTTCCCGCATATACCACTTGGTGTTTTTGGTTTTTGAAAAGATAGATGCCAGGCTCCTCGGGCAGTTCGTTTATCTGCTCGGCGGGAATGTGCGGCGGAAGTGTTGCCTGTTTGGAACGCGGGTTTAAAAAGGAATTGATGACGCTGAAATCTTCATCAAGTGAAAGCAATCGCTGAAAAAGAATTACCGTGGCATCCACATCACCTTCGGCGCGGTGACGGTTGTGGTGCGGAATATTTATGGTGTTGCAGAGTCTTCCCAAACTATAGGAAAGCATTCCGGGGATCAACTTTCGTGAAAGCCGGACGGTACATAGTTTTTTGCGATTGTAATGCTGCCCCAATAGCCGAAACTCACCGCGGATTACATTGTAGTCAAAACTTACGTTATGTGCCACAAAAATAGCGTCTTGTGTAAACGCTTCAATTTTTTCGGCAACTTCAAAAAATCGGGGTGCATCGGCAACCATTTCATTGTCAATACCTGTTAGTGCAGTAATGTGTTGGGGAATGGCACGCTCCGGATTGATAAGTGTAGTATACTTATCCACCACTTCGCCATTTTTCATCAATGCAATACAGATTTCGGTAATACGGTTACCTGCTATTCCACCACCAGTGGTTTCTACATCTATAATTGCGAAAAGTTGTGATTGCATTTTTTGATTGCTGGGAAAGCAAATGTAGAAAAAGTTATTCAATTATTTGGATTATTTCCTGTTAAGTGGAAATAATCCAAATGGATAAACGGTTCTAGCAGTATCTTTACCCTTTTTTTTATTTTTTTTTGTAAGATGATGATTACAGTTTTTTGATTTGAATATTTCAACAGGTTAATAAACAGATGTTTGAATAATTTGTAATTGAACAGTGCATAACACAACATTTTAACTAGCAAAAAATTTAACAAAAAAATAATATTTTAGCGGCCTTTAACTAAAAACCCAAATCGATGAAAAAAAATCTACACACATTTGTTGTGATGTTTCTTGTATTGGTAGTTCTTCCATTGCAAGCACAAACTTACATTTTTTCTAATGCCGGAGCTTCAGGTAGCTATGGCCCTTCACAAGGTCAAGTTAATGCAGCATATACAGGTACTAGCCTAGATGGTCAAGTTACTATAAATATGCAGGGCATTCAAGAATGGACGGTTCCTGCTAATGGACAGTATCGTATTCAAGTTATAGGCGCCACTGGTGGGAACCAGAATGAACCCATCGTCTCTGTTGGGCATCCAGCCGATATTAGTGGTGATTTCACTTTAACAGCTGGAGAAACTCTAAAAATTTTAGTGGGTCAACACGGCCATTTGGGAAGCACCCGTCCAGGTTGGGGCGGTGGCGGTGGTTCATTTGTTGCTCGAGCAGATAATACCCCTTTGGCAGTAGCTGGAGGGTGCGGATCAGGACATACTTCACTTACCAATCAAGGTCTTACCGTCCAAAATGCAAACACTGGTACTAGCGGAAAAAACGGATCAGGAGGCACGGGCACATGGCCTGATGGCTATGGAGCGACGGGAGGTCAAGGTGGTGATGGCGCAGGTTTGTTAGGCAATGGAACTGTGGGTAACAATGGAGTTTTCGACCCTCCTCCTGGAATAACTGTTCATACAATACCACAAGCCTTTATAAATAACGGTGCTGGCGATGAAGTAGGTGGCGGCTTTGGCGGTGGCGGCGGTGTTACAACAACTTACGGCGGCGGGGGCGGCGGCTACAGTGGCGGTCAAGGTGGTGCTAACTTTCCTTATTTTGGGGGTGGAGGAGCATCCTTTAATAGTGGTGTTAATCAAATCAATATTTTAAGTTCGAATGATGAATATACAATGTCCCATGGACAAGWGATAATAACCTTATTAAACGCGCCTCCAGTAATTACTTGCCCTGGAGACATCACTGTTTCTAACGATCCAGGTAGCTGCGGTGCAGTAATAAATTATATCGTAACCGCAACAGATGCTGAAGATGGTGTATTAATTCCAATGCAAACAGCGGGCCTTGCTCCCGGTTCAGTATTTCCAGTAGGAATTACTACTAATACGTTTGAGATAACTGATAGCGATAGCAATACAGTTTCTTGCAGTTTTACTGTAACGGTTAATGATACAGAAGCTCCAGCAATTACTTGCCCTGGCGATATAACTCAAAATAATGACCTTGGAATTTGTGGAGCGGTTGTTACATATAACATATCTGCAACCGACAATTGCAGTGGCGGAGCTACAACAGAATATATCCAAAACGGAGGTTTTGAAACGGGTAACTTTTCCGGATGGAGCGTTGTAGATTCCGGTAGCGGTTCTTATTATCTAAACGACGGTACTTATACACCTATAAGTGGAGCGGGTGCATTGGCGCCAATATCAGGTAACTTTGATGTGGTTACTGACCAAAGCGGCCCTGGGTTACACCTATTATCACAACCATTTACGGTGCCTTCTGACGTGCAAAGCGCTATTGTAAGTTGGAATGATAGAATTCGAAATAATGCAGGAGTTTTTTCAGATCCAAACCAAGAGTTTAGAGTAGACTTGGTGGATGCATCTATGAACGTTATTCAAGAGGTTTATTCAACAAATCCAGGTGATCCTAGTACTCAAATTGGACCTAACTTTAGACAATTTGATCTTACCGCTTTGCTTCAAACCTTAAGCGGGCAGGTGGTAAGCCTACGCTTTTCAGAACAAGATGATTTAGGGAATTTCAATTTGACACTGGACGATATCAGTTTTGTTATTGAAAATATCAATATCACACAAACAGCAGGATTACCTAACGGAAGCGTATTCCCCGTGGGTACAACAACAAATACCTTTGTAGCAACAGACGCAAGTGGAAACACATCGAGCTGTAGTTTTGATGTAACGGTGAATGATACCGAAGCTCCAACCGCTGTTTGCCAAAACATAACGGTACAGCTTGATGCAAATGGAGATGCAATTGTTCTTCCTGAAGACATTGATGGGGGTAGTACGGATAATTGTGGAGTTGCAAGCCTGCAATTCACAGAACAATTTACTGCCTTTGCTGAGGTAGCCGAAGGTCAAAACCTTACCATTACCTTGCCAGCTGGCCGTGTAGTCACTTCGGTAGATTTTGCAAGTTACGGTACTCCTAACGGAAGCAATGGTACTTATACCATTGGAGCTTGTCATGCTGCCAATTCCCAAACTATTGTAGAAGGGTACGCACTTGGCAATAACTCTTTTACCATTCCAGCAACTAACGCTGTATTTGGCGATCCTTGTGGAGGTACGGTTAAAAGACTTTATGTTGCCGTTAGCGCTAGAGTAGAAAATGCCACTCTATCGTTTAGCTGCTCAGAGGTAGGAGATAATAACGTTACTTTATTGGTAACTGACGATAACGGCAACACTTCAACTTGTACAGCAATTGTGACAGTTGAGGACAACGTTGCTCCTGTTGCCAACTGTGCCGCACCGTTCGCCATCCAATTGGATGCCAACGGAGCTGCAAGCATTTCGGTAGCAGATATTGAAAATGGAAGTACCGATGCCTGTGGCATTGCGAGTACCTCTATAGATGTTACAAACTTTACTTGTGGAGATGTAGGCCCTAAYACGGTAACCTTAACGGTAACCGATGTAAACGGAAATACTTCCACCTGTACAACTAYAGTTACGGTAGAAGATAATGTWGCCCCKGTAGCCAACTGCGCTGCTMCCTTTACTATCCAACTGGATGCTAATGGAATGGCTARTATAACCGTTGCAGATATTGAAAATGGAAGTACCGATGCCTGTGGCATTGCGAGTACCTCTATAGATATTACAAACTTTAGCTGTGCAGATGTAGGCCCTAACACGGTAACCTTAACGGTAACCGATGTAAACGGAAATACTTCCACCTGTACAACTATAGTTACGGTAGAAGATAATGTAGCCCCTGTAGCCAACTGCGCTGCTACCTTTACTATCCAACTGGATGCTAATGGAATGGCTAGTATAACCGTTGCAGATATTGAGAATGGCAGCACCGATGCTTGCGGTATTGCGAGCACTACTATAGATGTTACGGATTTTGACTGTAGCGATGTAGGTCCGAACACGGTGACCCTTACGGTAACCGATGTAAACGGAAACACTTCAACCTGTACAACAATAGTTACCGTTGAAGACAGTCTTGCGCCAATTATAGCATGCCCTGCCGACATATTGGCCAACACTGATCCTGGTGCCTGTTTCGCCACGGCGAGTTTCGCTATGCCAATAGCATTTGATAATTGTGGAATTGATACCGTAGTCCAGACCGCTGGTCTTCCAAGCGGTAGTCAGTTCCCGGTGGGTGTAAATACCATTGAGTTTACTGCTACCGATGTAAACGGAAACAGTAGCAGCTGCAGCTTCACCATTACGGTGACCGATAATGAGGCGCCAGTGGCGGTATGCCAGAACATTACCATCCAGCTTGACGCAAGCGGAAATGCAAGCATCACAGCGGCTGATGTGGACGGTGGCAGCACAGACCAATGCGGTGTGGCTTCAACTACCATTGATATGGATGCCTTTGACTGTTCCCACGTGGGTGACAACAACGTGATCCTAACGGTTACCGATGTGAACGGAAACAGTAGCACCTGTACGGCCATTGTAACGGTGGAAGACGTGACTACACCTGTAGTAGCCTGTCAGAATATTACCGTGGAACTTGATCCGGTTACCGGAACAGTGACCATCGCTGGAACAGATATAGACAATGGCTCAACGGATGCCTGTGGTATTGCAAGCTATGATCTTGACATAGATACATTTGATTGTTCAAACATAGGCGACAACACTGTAGTACTTACTGTAACCGACGTTAACGGAAACAGCGAAACCTGTACCGCAATTGTAACTGTGGAGGACAATACGAGTCCAGTACTTGTGTGCCAGGACTTCACTATTGAGATTGGTGCGGACGGTACTGCAACTCTTGAACCAAGTGACGTAATAGCGACTAACGATGATGCCTGTGGTATCTTTACAGTAGCTGTGGACATCACCGAGTTTACTTGTGCAGATATCGGTACGCCAATAACAGTGCAAGTGTTCAGCCAAGATAATAATGGTAATCTTGCCACCTGTATGGCTACAGTAACGGCAGTTGACTTGCTTGCCCCTGTGGTAACTTGCCCTGCAGACCAAACAGTAGATCCTGGAGCAGGCAATCTGTTCTACATTTTGCCAGATTACTTTGCAAGTGGTGAGGCCACTGCCATGGACAACTGTACAGATCCTGTTACTGAAACTACGCAGGACCCAGCACCGGGAACGGCGCTTCCTGACGGTACTTACACCATCACGTTAACGGCAACAGATGCGTATGGCAATGTGGGTACCTGCGATTTTGAGTTAACGGTAGATACGGTACTAGGTGCAGGCGAACATAGCCCAGACCTTGGAAGCATAACAATGTTCCCTAACCCGGCAAAACACAATGTAACTATTGGCAATCCTACGGGCTTAGAGCTTGAGAGCGCTAATATTTATGACCTAACGGGAAGATTGGTTCAATCTTACAGCTTAAAGGGGATGGCAAGCGCAAAAACTCTGGATGTTGATAACCTTGCTGCCGCTACCTACGTAGTGATCATCAAGGGCAAAAATGGTCAAACAACCAAACGCTTACTGAAGGAATAAACCTCTTTTTAGGTGTTAATACCTACCCCCTTATGCATGCTGCATAAGGGGTTTTTTTTTTGGGGAATTTTCACCTGCCGTTTTGCAATTCCATTTTCCCTAAGAGGACTAATTATGGGCACAAAAAAGTTTTCCTACAATATCTAAGAAGTAGAGTATATTTGTATACCAAATCTTACTATGAAAACAAAACTCCTCACTACACTTTTACTATTACTCTATTTTAATATACAGGCACAAAGCCCTGAAATAAGCAAACTCCATCAGAAAATGGAAAGCAATGTCCGCAATCCAGATTCCGCTAAGTTTTATTTATTTCAACTACTAAAACACAAGCCCGAACTCCACGATACCCTTATAGGAAAATATTACAGTGTGCTGGGCATACAGTACAACAAGCTGGCCGTTCCCGATTCGGCAGAATACTATATGAAAAAGGCGCTTGAATATACTTCCTTATACCCCTCCAAACACGGTGAGATG
Organism: Aequorivita sp.; assembly: GCA_002733915.1. Taxonomy (GTDB): domain Bacteria; phylum Bacteroidota; class Bacteroidia; order Flavobacteriales; family Flavobacteriaceae; genus Aequorivita. The sequence continues at coordinate 118,399 of NVXN01000007.1, read as the reverse complement.
TATCTGAATCTAGCCATTAACTATCGTATTGGTTCCCGTTATGAAGAATCGTTGGAGGCAAGTGAAAAGGCTATTGAACAGTTCCATAAAGCGGGTAATCTAGAAGGCGTGGGCCAGGCATATGGTGAAATGGGCTCCAATTATAATTATATGATGAACAGCGAGAAGGCACTGGAATATCTCARSAMATMYATNNWGYTAWMNTNMSCAAATCTGGTAGTGAACGCGAGTTGAGCGTGGTGAAACAAAAGCTTGCAAACCTTTATTATAACAATGAAGATTATACGTTTGCCAGAGAGCTGTATGAAGAAGTTTTACCGGTTTTTGCCAAGGAAAAAGGCACTAACTATTATGTTACTTTGTTGACGTATGCCGATTGTCTCTTGCAACWRGRAGAGAANTANMWASGWRMGGMAGNAARMCTTANAANGGAGGCTGAAAATGCCTTCCAAAAAATGAACCAAAAGGAATATATGTGGATCGCTATGGGCAATCTTGCACAAGTATATGTGGCTACAGGACAGACACAGCAGGCCCAAACAGCGTTCGAGGGTGCCTATGAGGGCATGTACGAAATAAGCTCACCCCGCTTTTTGGAAACCAGTGTGCGTTATCTTGATTTTTTGAACAGTCAAAAACAGTATGCAAAGGCCCTGAATCTTATTGAGAGGGTAATGACATCCACAAAAAAAGCAAGGCTGAAAATGAATACCGATAATGAAATCGACTTTTTAAAACAGGCTGTAATAACGTATGGACAAAACGGAATGGCGGAAAATTCATTGCAAGCTTTTGAACGCTTGGATTTTTTACAGGATTCCCTGAACACAGCCTTAAATCATGCGAAGGCATTGGAAATGCAGGAAGCCTATCAAAATGACCTACAGCGCGAAAGAAATCTCGTGCTAAAAAGAAATAATGAGCTGTTGACAGAGAACAATGCAAAAAAAGATAATATCCTTATGTTGGGTGTTCTTAGTTTTATTCTCCTTCTTGCCATTGGGCTGGTACTTTATAGCTCTAATAGAAACAAACTAAAACTACAAAAGGAACTGGTAGCCAGTTTGGAAACTTCAAAAAAAGTATTGGAAGAGAAAAACACTCTCGAAGGAGAACTTCGTTTGGAGCGGGAACGCATCTTGGAAAATAAGGAAAAGGAATTGGTGCAGGTTAGTATGGAAATGTCGAACCTCCAAAGCAAGCTTATTGAATTGATTGAAAATAGGGACAATCCGGAAAGCTCCACGGCCTTGGCCAAAAGTATAAAGGAACTGTTGGGCAAAAATAATTATTGGCAATATTTTAAGGGGAAGTTTATAGAGGTRCATCCTGCCTTTGCCCTTCAGCTAGCAGAGATGTTTCCCAACCTGTCTGAAAATGATGTGGCCTTTTGCTGTATGTTGAAATTGCAGCTATCTGAAAAAGAAATCGCAGCGCTTATGGGCATCAGTATTGATCAGGTAGAAATTAAAAAGACTACCCTCCGTAGAAAAATAGGTATGGGTGATGATATTCTAGGCTTTGAAAAACTGATAGATCATTTGGAATAATATCATCGGGTCCATAAAAAAGAAAATCGCTAAAAATAATTAAAGACCCCAAGATTTTCCTGTCAATACTATTCCCCGGTAGTTGTATCTTTGACGGCATTTGCCAAGAAAGAGATTCCATCATTGAAAAATTCGTATAAAACTGCTGCTATTATTGGCTTTGTGTCCAAGGGTATTATCTATTTGGTTATTGGCATACTCTCCTTATTGGCGGCCCTTAATATGGGTGGGGAAAGCTCTGGCACCAATCAAGCATTATTATTTCTAAAAAAGCAGCCTTTTGGGCAGGTGATGCTACTGCTATTGGGTGTAGGCTTACTGTGTTATTCTTTTTGGATGTTTCTTCAGACGTTTAAAGACCCTGAAAATATTGGTTCTGACCGAAAGGGAAAGCTGCGTCGTTTTGGGTTGTTTACAACAGGTTTGGTATATGTGGTAGTAGCGTTTCTGTGTTTTTACCATTTGATTACCTACCCCATGGATGATGGAACCAACTCGCGTTACTTAGACTTTTNGGGCCCAACTACCCTTAGTTATGTTTTTATCGGTATAGGCATTATTCTGGCGCTTCAGGGGATAGTGCTTACGGTGGGGGTAATTCAAGGGGGGCTTTTGGACCAGTTTAATTTGGAGGGCCGCAAGGGTTCTGATGTTATTAGGACGGTGGGGCAGTTTGGCTTTTATGCCCGCGCCTTTGTGGTAGCCATTATTGCCTATTTCTTTTTCAGGGCCGGTATTTATACAGGCAATCATGATATAAAGGGATACAGGACGCCTTTTCATTTTTGGACCAATCTGTTTTTGGAAGGGTCTTGATGGCGGTAACGGCTATTGGGTTTATCTCCTATGGTGCGTTTTTTGTTTTGCTTACGCGGTATAGGAGTTTTGAAAGTGAGGCCTGAGAAGCAATGCGTAAAATAGAGTGCATATTATGATTGGGTGCATTTTAGATTTTATATTTGTGTAATGTAACATATCTATTATAAGGCCGTCTACAAAATAGCGAATAGCTTAAAGCCTTGGTTTTAAAATCATATACGGCTCTACAAGTATTATGTTTAAATTACTAATATTTCASMWRMMARGATRATGRAKYWNNATTTTNTCTCCTTATTTATTTGTTTTCTATCATTGTTCTACCCTTTAAAACATTAGCCCAAAATAAAACCCAAAAAGATGTTGTAGATCAGATCAACCTAGGAGTAAAATATCTTTCAGAAAAAGAACATATTAAATCCATTGAAGAGTTGATTGCGGCCAAGGAATCGGCAATTAGAAATGAGTGGTATACCCAGGCTTTCAATGCAACTTTAAATATTGGCACCAACTATTATTTAATGTTGGATTATGGCGAGGCATTTCAATATTATCTACAAGCGTATGACATTGCGATAAAGCACCTTGGGCCGCGACAGGAAATGGCAGTTTTCAATAATATTGGGGTTTTATATATAGAGGAAAAAGATCCGGAGAAGGCGGAAGAGTCTTTTTTAAAAGCCTATTCTATTGCAAAAAAGCTTAATGATAAAAAACAGATTGGCACCTATGGCATTAACTTGGCCTTAGTACTTCACAAAATGGGAAAGCTCAATCTTGCCAAGCGTTATATTGAGGAGGCGTTGCCATTATTAAGTAATGTTCCGAATGTATCATTATTAGCAAAAATAGCGAAGACCGAAAACCTTCTCTTGCAAGATCAATACTTTGCTGCTGAAAAATTAGCCTTAGAGATTTTGCCACAATTGGACAATCTTTCCCTTTTAAAGGAACAGATTACTGTAAACGATAAAATAACGCTATTGTTGATCTTAACGAAGATATATGAAAAACAAAATCAGTTCACGGTAGCTCAGCAATACGCTTTACTTGCGCGTTCCCTTCAAGAAAAAATAGAAGAGCGTATTGAAGTTTATGATAGGTTAGCCACTCTTTCCAGCGGAATCAATGACTTTAAAACGGCCATGGCCTATAAGGATTCCGTAATTATAGCAACAGATTCGCTATATGCCATTAAAAACAGTGCCTTGTTTAAAAGTGAAAAGGTAAAATTCCAAATCAAGAACTACCAACACGAGCTAATGGAAAGCAAAAAAGCTTTGGAAAGTGAAAAACGGTTTTTCTATTTGGTCATTTTTGCAGTTGTTATTTGTATGGGTTTTCTGGTTTGGATGTATAAAAATACCTCCCTTAAGCATAGACAGCGCAAACGGATTATTGAGTTGGAACTGGAGAAGGAAAAAAGCGGGCATTTATTATTGGAAGAACAGCACCGGGAAAAGGAAGCAACAGCGTTACTGGAAAAGGAGCGGCTTAAAAATGAACTGGAGGTTAAGAATCGGGAATTGACGGCAAAAGCTATGTATATGGCCAGTAAGAATGAATTGATTGAGGAAGTACTTCAATCGCTATTACACAATACTGAAATTACAACCAATGCCTCCCTAAAGAACCAAATTAACGATTTGAAAAAGCATTTAAAGAAGGATACCCAATGGGACAGTTTTTTTGTGCATTTTGAAGAATTGAACCAAGGTTTTCTTGATAGATTAAGATCAAAGCACCCACAATTAACTCCAAATGATATACGATTTTTAACTTTTTTATATATGAATTTAAGCTATAAGGAAATAGCCTCCTTATTGAATATAACCCCACAGTCCTGCCGAAAAAGAAAGGAACGTATCACAAAGAAGATGGATGTCCCTGATAATGTTCCCCTTCATGCTTATCTAGCCTCTATTTAAGGCGATGTCACACATTAAATTGATGCATGTCACAAAATGTCCCGTTGCTTTTTTGGACTTACATTTCGCTTCCAACTATTTTAGCATAGCATTAAAACAATGGAAGAAGGGGAAGATGAGTTTACAACCATCTTCTTTTTTCTTTTCATTTATTACTAATTCTAAAATTTAAACAATGACACAAATGAACATTAAAAGATGGGTCTTTATCCTTGCATGCGTATTGGTAGTTAACGACCTAACTGCACAATTTGAACAAACGGCAAAAATTGTGAGCACCAATAGAGAAAGCCGTGCTGAATATGGAACTTCTGTTGCCATTACAGACAATTTTGCAATAGTGGGTGCTTCGCGTGAAACCATTGCCTCGGGTGCTGCCTATGTATATAGTAAGGACGGCCAGGGAACATGGGGTTTCCTACAACGTTTGGCGGCAGATGACCCCAATGAAGGTGCTGAATATGGAGGCGGCGTAGCATTTTCTGAAAACTTTTTGGTAGTTGCTGCCGGAAGGGCCGACGTTGCAGGAGTACAAAGGGCTGGCGCTTTATATGTGTACAATTATCAGAACAATACCTGGGAATTCGACTCAAAACTAGTTGCTTCCGATATGAGCAATGATGCTAAAATGGGAATGAACCCTACCTCCTTAGCTGCACAGGAAAACACAATTGTAGCAGGTGCCCCTGGCGAAAATGCTTGGGCAGGATCGGTGTATGTTTTCACCAATACGGGAGGTACTTGGACAGAAGCGCAAAAAATTGTTAGTCCAAATCCACAAGCGTCTGATGTTTTTGGGATTGGTGTTGCCCTATCGGGGGATTATTTGGTAATTGGCGCCAATGAGTATGACAACAGGAAAGGTGCTGCGTATGTATATCTAAGAAACGGTAATGGAACCTATGAATATGTGCAGACGCTAACAGCCTCGGATGCCTCGAATGATGCTTTTTTTGGCACATCGGTCAGTATGGACGGCGACCAAATGATAGTGGGTGCGTATGGAGATAATATGGAACAGGGAGCAGCCTATATATTTGAAAGGGATGCCCAGAATAATTGGGTAGAGGTAGCGAAATTAACTGGAAACCCATCAGCGGAGAATACCCAATTTGGGTGGAGTACCAGCATTCAAAGAAATTATGCAATTGTAAGTGCACCGCATTTATTCGGTTTTGAAGCGGGAGAAATGTATTTTTATGAAAGAGAGAGCTCAGGAGATTGGGTGGAAGCGCAAATAGTACAAGGTAGCGACACTGCGGGCGAGGATTTTTATGGTTGGAGTATTGCTATGCATGAAAATCAGGTGTTAGTTGGCGCCCCTTGGGAAGACCATGACGCTAACGGAGGAGATGAAATAGACCGAGCCGGATCTGCTTATATATTTCAAGATCCAAACCTTTTGGGCGTGGTTGACAATGGTGCCTTTGAAAGCTCAATTTCAATATATCCTAATCCTGCAACAGAGTTGTTAAACATTGAAAGCAAAACGAAAACAATAACTGATTTGAAGGTATTTTCCATTACTGGTGCGTTGTTACAAGAGGTGACAGATTTACAAGTAAATCTTTATACTTTGGATATTTCGAAATTTAATGAGGGGGTTTATTTTGTAACTATTGGTTGTGATGGGTCTACCGTTCAAAAGAAAATAATAAAGGTGGATTAGAGCAGAAAAGTTAAAAGTTAGATTGTTCTGTTTGGGCCAATGTATTGATGCATTGGCCTTTTTTTTTGCGGTTGTTGGTTGTTGGTTGTGAAAAGTGAAAAGTGAAAAAGGAAGCGGAATGGTGAATAGGTGAATTTGTGAGTATGTGAATCCGCAAATGGTTGTTGACAGGCTGTTTTTTACCATAAAGGGATATAACGGGCAGATTTACACTGTTTAATTATGGATTGACTTAGGTCTTTTGTTTGGGAATGATGACCTTGTATGAAGGTATCTATCTATAATATGTTAAACACGCTATATACATACTATAAAGTTATTATATACTCGCTATATATATACTATAAATATGCTTTAAAGTAGACTTAGTGAAGTGTTTTAATTATATTAGTAATCTAAAATTTATTATTATGGCAAAGCAGACTGGAATTGTTAAGCTAAAGGGAACCATTGGGGATATTAATTATTATGAAAGCAAAAATGGGGGACATCTGGCGCGTGCGGCTGGAGGTGGGTTCCAAAAGGGGGCGAGGAATAAGGAAAGCATGGTACGAACCATGGAAAATGCCACCGAGTTTGGCCGATGTAGCAAGACGAAAAAAGTTTTCCGAATTGCTTTGGCTCCCTTTTTATGCGTGCGCAAGGATGGGGCGCTGCATGGCCGGATGATGCAATTATTTACGAAGTTAAAGGATTTAGATAGGGTTAATGGTCGAGGCAATAGGTGCGTGGCCCGCGGAATGGAAACTCCGAAGGGAACCTTGTTGCTCAATAGTTTTGTGTTTACACCTTCTTGTATAATTTCCGAGGTTTTGGCAGCTTCTCTGCATTATGATTTTGATAACCGAACGCTTAGCATTACGAATTTTGATATCAATAACGTGGGTTTTCCTTCTGGGGCCACACATATGGCGTTAACCTTGGGTCTTCTGCATTTTAATTTTGACACATTGGCCTACCAATTAAAGAATAGTGTGCCGCTCTATATTGACAAAAATTACAGTGCTAGTTCGTTTGAACTGGACACGGCACTGCCCGAAGTGAATGGGACGGCAGTAGCAGTTTTGGGAGTAAAGTTTTATCAGAAGGTTGAAAGTACCTATTATTTGTTTAAGAGTGCTAATGCTGTTTGGGTGGAGGTTTTGGGAGTTAAGGGTGAAGGGTGAAGGGTGAAGGGTGAATGGTGAAGGGTGAATGGTGAAGGGTGAATGGTGAATGGTGAATGGTGAATGGTGAATGGTGAGTTTGGATTTATTGAATAATCATTTTTGCTTTCTCCTCCGATTTATCGGTTGTCAGTTGTCAGTTGTCAGTTCTCTGATTTCAGTTCTCTGATTTCAGTTCTCTGCTTTCAGTTCTCTGTTTTCAGTTTTCAGTTCTCTGTTTTCAGTTTTTTGGTTTTGGGTTAAGGTACCGTTTTTGCGAGGCTGATAGGGTGTGGGAATCTTTTGAGGCTCGTTGCTGTCATGATTGGAACTACACTTGGGCAGGCTGTTTTTTCTTTTTTCCTTCATGAACCCTTCGACTGCGCTCAGGGCAGGCAAGAAACAAAAAAAATCAAGGCTTACGAATCCGCCTTCCTCTCGCTGCGCTCGTCGGAGGCGATAAAATTTCTTTATTTCCGGCGCAAAAATAAAGCCTTGGAGGTGCTATGATTATTATTAGATTATTTAATGTTCTGTACTTGCAACCAGATTTTTAGATAAGAAGGATTTTTGCTTAACCCTCCAATAAATTCATTTTCTACGGAATCTTTTCGGAGGCCAATAAATTTTCAATTAACAATTAGCAATTAACAATTATCAGTTATCGGTTATCGGTTTTTTTTGTGTTTAGCTTTTAATGTTGTAAAGAAAAGTCTTTGCGAGGCTGATAGGGTGTGGCAATCTTTTGAGGCTCGTTGCTATCATGACTGGAACTACACCTGGGCAGATTGCTTTTTCTTATTGTTTTTTCATTTTTCCTTGATGAAAAAAGTCCGCCTTCTTCTCGCTGCACTCGTCGGAGGCGCTAAAAATCAAGGCTTACGAATCCGCCTTCCTCTCGCTGTGCTCGTGGGTGGCGATAAAATTTCTATATCTGCGGCGCTGGGATGGCTATAGGCCGTAAGCTGTAGGCTTTTGTGAATTTGTCGCTTTAAATGAACTTAGGGTAAAGAAAGAATTAGGTGATTTCATATTTGCAGTGTTCATTGATAAAAATGAAACAGACCTCAAAAGCCTGAAAATCGGTATCTAAAAAAGGCAAGATGTTTCTATGAAACATCTTGCCCTCACATTTACTCAACTTCTAATCAGTACATCAATTTACTAACTAATACTTAACGAACTTTTTAAAGCCAGTACCGGTTTGGGTTTCTATAGATAGGAAATAGACTCCCGGTTTTAAGGCTGAAATATTCAGTTCAGTATGTTGTTTATTTGTTGGTTGTGTGTCAATTAATCTTCCTTGCAGATCATAGATGCCAATATTTTTAATAACTGAAGCAGACTGAATATTTATCAAGTTATTAGCAGGATTTGGGAATAATACAATTTTTACGCTGCTATATTCTTCTACACCTAGCACCCTGAATGAGGTTTCCGCTTCATTGGTCTCTACAGGGAAATTGTAATCAAAGTAAATATTTGCTTTTGCGCCCACTATATCTGTTATGTTTAAATCACTTTTGGTTTTCATTTTAAGAAGGATATTTCCGTGGCCCCCTGTGTCAAGATTGATGCTTTGGAAATGAAACTCTGCTATACCATTATTTACTATTATTTGTACGTCGTGGGAAATATTAAGTATTTGAAGAGATGTTGGGTCGAAGTCGTCAGCATCTATTTCCATAGTTACTACAACATTCTCTGCGGGGGCAGTACCCGTATTTTCAAAATTTATAATATAATGAAGATAATCTCCAATATAGTTTGTGGGCACTTCATCTCCTTGCAAACACACAATATTATTAGGATCAAAAGAGCCAATTACTGTCTGGTTAAGGGTAAAAAGATTATCGTTTGGCATTTCATCTCCCGGCACAGGGTTTATTTGGGCGTTAAGCTGCAACACATCGCCAATGTTTACTGGCGGTGTATCCATTGGGCCATTTACAGCAAGAACTATTTCAACGGTCTCGGTTTGGTACGGCTGCAGGTCGGTAAAATTAAAGGTCATTGTTCCATTTCCCTGCGAATCTGGAGTTGTACTTGAAGTCACAAAATCCATGGTGTCTTCGGGATAATTAAATTGAACATCGCCCGAAAGGGGTTGGTTTCCTTTATTTTTATAAACTAGCAAATAGGTCGCATCAAAGCCGGGTCTTGCGTGTACCGCCGTGGCGATCACTACTTCCAGATCGGGATGAACGCCATTTGCTTCTGCGCAGAAGTCTTGGGTTACACTGCTATTATCAATAACTGGGAAATTTATATCGACAGAGGAGGGGCTAATATTGAAATAATTAGGGTTTTCCAAATTTGGCAATAGGGTGTAGGTACCCGCCTCTCCAGCATATACATTGTAAATTCCTGCAGCGTTACTGTAAGCAATTGCATTGCTAGGATTGCCATTAAATTCTATATTGAAACTTGTATAGGGGATGTTGCTATCGCCTGAATCGCATCCGTTAGCTTCATCGTCTAATTTTGTTACTCCCGTAATGGTATTTACATCACCACCTGGAGGGAAGGTACAATATGAATTTACCGGATAATCGGTTCCTGCAAATTGTTGGATTTCGGTAGTTTGAAAATCATCGGCGCATACATATTGCAGGCTTGGGTTGTTTGCGGACAACCAATTTTCCATCCAGCTACCGGGATCCATGTTTGAGCTTTCATCGCTACCGTTTTTAAGGAAGACGGTTTCCAACAATGGGTTTACTGCAATATACAGGGAAGTAAGGTTAACATTTGAACTAAGATCCAATGCGGCAATGGAAGATGAGGATACTAACAGGTTTTCCAGAGCAACACAGGAATCAATATTTATTGAAGTTAAGGGTCCCACATTTGGTGGAATGGCAGCTTGGATACTAATCGAAACTAAATTTACATTAGTTGAAAAGTCTATTGCTGCAACTTGGTTTGGGTCACTTTGAAAGCTCGTTACATTTACAAAGGCTTCAATTCCCGTTAGGTTTGCGATATTTGAAGATTGCAGCGATACTGAAGTAGTCGCCAAAGCTTCGGAAACCTGGATTTCTCCATCACTGTTTGTATCAACGCCATCACTAATCAATTCGTTTTTAAATGATACGTCGGGAATGTTTACGATTTGTGCACTGGCTAAACCAGTAGTTAATAAGAGAAAGAGTAAAATTTTGTTCATAATGGTTAATTTTCAATAAATGTAATTAAGTGTTTTCAGTATTTAATAGGTGAATGAGCATACGCCAATTTTCAATTAGAATTCGCTACATCGCTTTTAAAATGTTTTGCAAGCGTTCCCTTTTTCGTTGCGAAATGGGCAATCGGCTTCCATCTTCCATTACCACATAGCCGCCATCTTTTTTAATGTATGACCTTAAATAATTTAGGTTTATTAAATGCGACTGGTGTATGCGTTCAAAATTGTGCTGGGCCAATAGCTCTTCATATTCCTTCAATGTTTTTGATATCAATATGGGCTTATGGTCGTTAATATAAAATTTAGTATAATTATCCTCACTTTCACAACGTATGATGTCGCTTATATCAAAAAGATGTATTCCGTCCTGGGTTGATAGTGCTATACGCTTAAAATTGTCTACGTTTTTTCGAATGTTCTCAAGCAATAAATCTATATGTGAAAAATCATTTTTCTTTACGACCACCGTTTCAATTTTTTCGATTACTTTTTGCAGTTCTTCGGGGTCTACGGGTTTCAGCAAAAAATCGAGCGCGCTAAACCTAAAAGCCTTGATTGCATACTGTTCGTGGGCAGTAATAAATACAATATTGGAGGTAATGGTTTTGTTTTTTTCCGCTACTTTTTCCAAAATATCAAAGCCGGTACCGTCGTTCAATTGTATGTCCAAAAAGACAACCTGTGGTTGCAAGCGTTCTATCGCCTCAACGCCAGTTGCCACGCTATCTGCTTCCCCTATTATTTTTATGGTGGGAGCAAATAGGGCGAGCAATTTTTTCATTCCCTCCCTTAAATTTTTATCGTCGTCTATTAAAATTGCTTTAATCATAAACTCTTTCAAATCTGTCTGTTTAACTGCCTATATATTGTAAAGGCAATTTCAATTTTATTTTTGTGCCGGTTATTTCATTCCCGTTTTCCATTTCCTCAATTGCTATAGTGGCCTCTTTTGAGGTGGCTTCTGAGATCATTTCCAATCGTTTTTTAATGATTCCCAAGGCCATGGACTTATGTGCCAACACTAAATCTTTCTTATTTTTTCTGGATTGGTTTATCCCTACGCCGTCATCTACGATGGTGCAATGTAATGATGCATTTGAAAGCGAAAAGCTTATGGAAATAGTGCCGCTTTCTTTCTTAGGAATAATGCCGTGAATAATAGCGTTTTCAATAAAAGGCTGAATCAATAAAGGCGGAAGTGCCACATCGTCTTCAATGTTTGGATCTTTTGTGATGCTGAAACTGAACTTATCGTTAAATCGAAGTTGTTCCAATTCCAGATAATTCTGAAGGCTTTCAATTTCCTTATCAATTGGAATAAGCGACTCCTTTGAGTATTCTAAAGTCAACCGCATCAATTTTGAAAATTTTGAAAGGTATTTTATGGCGCTATCGGTACCATTCTGAACAATAAAACTAGAGATGGAGCCTAGGCAATTAAATACAAAATGAGGGTTCATTTGCAGGTGTAGTGCTTTTTGCTCGTATTCTGCCAATTCTTTTTGGAGAGTGAGTGTCTTTTTTAATTGGTAGCGGTTGTAGATCAAAAAGCCAATCCCAAAGAGCAGGAGACCTATCAAGGCCCCAAAAAGCAATTTTAGATTATTGCTTTTTGCCTCTTCTTTTATCAATAATTCCCGCTTCTGGTTTTCTTCCTTTTGCAGTAGTTCCTTCTTTTCAAATTCATAGTTTATTGCCGCTTCAACTGCTTTTCGCACATCGTTTTTTTTATGGAGGCTATCCTTGGCACTGCTATATCTTTTAAAATGGTTCAATGCCTGATCGGTTTTCCCCGTTTCTTCGTAAATATTGCTCAATGCTCTTTCTGCCACCACTATCTGTTCCAATACACCCGTTTGCTTTGCTAGGCTTAAAGCGTTGTTGGCGGTTTCCAAGGCCTTTGTATTGTTGTCCTGGTCATTATAAAATTCAGCTAATAGCAGGTAGGTGTCTGCCAAACCAAATTTGTCATTCATTTCTTGAAAGGTAGTTATGGCATTTTGCCAATTTTGCAGCGCCATTTCTGGGTAATTGCGAGACTGGTAATAGGCCCCTATGTTATTGTACCACTCGCCCAATGCCCTGGTGTTGGGATAGGCATCCAAACTACTTTTTGCTGCTGTATAATATTGAAAAGCTTCATCAAGCTTCCCGTCTTTATAATAAATATTTGCGATGTTGGTTTGGGTAATCCCCACGTTGGGTGCTTTTAGCTCTTGCTGGATTTTCAATGCTTTTAGGAAATATTCTAAGGCTTTTTGATTGTCGGATTGTGCTTTGTAAACTACCCCAATATTATTGTAGATTTTGGCGGCTTGGCCCTTGTCTTCCAATTCTTCGTATACCCTCGCAGCCTTTAGGTAGTATTGAAGTGCCTTGGTATAATTGCTTTGTTCGGATAAGACAATGCCCATACTGCCATAGGTTCTGGCAATTCCTTGGGCAATTTCACTGGAGGTTTGGGATGTTTTTGGCAGTTCTTCAAAAATAGATTTTCCCCATACAAAGTGATCCATCGCTTTTTGATAATCACCCAAAATAATATGGGCAGTACCCATATTTAGATAGGCATTTCCCATTTCTATCTTTAGCTGCTCCTGTTCCGATATTTTTAAGGCTTTTAGTGCGAACTGCAGCATTTTATCGGGATCGGTGTACTTGTATTGTTGGGAAATTGCGTTATAGAGTTTTGCCTTTTCTAGATTGTTTTCCGCAGCAGTAAGTTTGTTTTGCAGACTATCTATTATTCTATCCTGCGCAAGAAGATTTGTGATATTTAAAAATAGAATAACTATAATAACCAGTAGCCGCATACTCGTGAATTTAATTAACGAATGTATACGAAACTAATTAATTCCCTCCAGATGATTTAGAATTTGCTTGTTTTGATTTAGAATTTGATAGGCTAAGGAACAAACAGTAAACCCTTAAATGGCAAATATCTGCATAGCATTTTGGAGAGCCATTTTAAAACGTATCTATCTTAAATTATTTCATAACAAAAGATACTTCCTTTAACTACTATGCCATATTTGAAAGAATAGTAGTGTTAAAATTTTTAGTTAAACCTATTTTTAGAAGAAAAATGTAACAAATCTTACGATTTTGGAAAGGCTGGATTAGCTTTGACTTCCTGTAGCTGCAAGGTATGACGTGCGGTATGCCCCGCTAAAAAGAGAAAATTTTGATAAGCATCCACAATGCCGGCAGGCGATTCGGAAACGTGGTCCCGAAGAGCGGCATCGGGAGTGTTATTCACTAGCTCCAAAATTGCTTCCCGACCTGCCTTTAGCTCTTCCATGGCGGCTTCGGGGGAAGTGTACTTTCCTTCTGGTGCCAGTTCTGCGGGAGCTTTAAATTTTGTGCTTCTGTCGGTAACCATTTCTACAATTTTTTCATCAGTATTTGTCGGCGCTCCCATTTCCTCAATATTTGAAGAAGCGGCCAATCCAGCTTGTATACGATCGTAAAGCATTTTTTCTGTCAATATAATATGCTCCAAACATTGGCTTACAGACCAGCTTTCGGGTGTGGCCTTAAAAGCCATTTGTGTTTCATTAAGCCCTGCAATGTCCTTTTGTAATTCGGCCTCTGTGGATGCATAATATTCTAGTAGATATTGCTTGTTATTTTGTGCTAATGCTATGGATGAGGCAAAAAGCAATAGGAAAAATGCGACTTGGTTTCTCATAGTTATATGATTGTTAGTGGTTTATAAAAAAATCTAAAGTAAATCTAAGAAATGTTTTCTGAATTTCTATGGGAGAAACACGACAAAATTGCGGGGAATTTTGACATACGTATTTTTCATTTCATTACCAATTACTCACTAAAATCCAGTATTGCTTAAATTTTAAACTTTATTTTACTTTCCTCTCATTTTGCCGTTTACTTTATCATGGTTAAAAGATTAAGGAAATATTACTTTGGCTCGCACTCGCCCTCTGCAAAGTACGTAAGCCCAGCCCGCCCAGCAGCACAGGGATTGCTATAGGTCTTGCCATCGCAGCCGCAAACGGGATTGTATTCCATGGTGCAAGGGCCATCGCTTATTTTGGATTCGTCTATACACGGAATAGTTTTTCCCGCGCCGCAGGAAGATAATGCCAGCATCCCCATTAAAAGCAGGGATGTGGCAAAACAAGAATTTTTATAGATAGTAAGCATAGTTGTAGGGTTAATTTGTGCCTACTAAAATACGCTAAACTTGCATAACATAGGGAAGTGAGTTGCTTAATTGTTTCACTGTTATAAAGTACTTATCTTTTGGTNKMKGCNNTGMATYKTKAWTWSMMCKATNKRCANNCAANWTYAWCWWYWMSRYWATNAANCNWTTKSCTSRTTAKMWRAMKTNANYATSCAATTAATCCCAAACCTATCGCGGAGGGAACCGAAATAGTCGCCCCAAAACTGGTCTGCCATAGGCATTTCAACTTCGCCTCCTTCTGATAATTCCTTAAACAAACGGTCGGCTTCTTCCCTGCTATCTGGGTGAATGCTTACATAGGTGTTATCGCCAATCTTAAAAGGCCCATTGCCGAATCCCGGCATAATATCGGAGCCCATTAACAGCTCGCTGCCAATGGGAAGTGACACGTGCATTACGCGATTTTTGTGCTCTTCGGCAAGCGGGGGCATTTCATCGCATACCGGCATATCGCCAAAGCGCATAACGCCTTGCCCGGCAAATTTGCCGCCAAATACCTTTTTGTAGTGATTGAATGCCGCTTCGCAGTTTCCGTCAAAATTTAAATACGGATTTAATTTTGTTGCCATAATTTTTTCTTTTTAAAAGTTTATTATTGATAAATAAGTATTGAAAATTGAACATTTAGAATTTATTCCTAGTTCTTGAATCTATGCTCGTCGTTCGCCCCTCAACAATGTAAAGATAAATAGGAATTTGCTTAATAAGAAGGTGCATTTGCGCCAATGTAATGGGTTGATTGCGACACACCTTTGAATTATATTTGTGATATCATTTAAAACCCCTCCCCTTTAAATGGGAGGCTGGGAGGGGATGTATTCCTAAATCTAATAATCCATTAATACAACAATCCAAAATGAAACACATATCAATCCTAGTCCCCGAAGGCAACTCGAGCCTTAGCAATTTGGAAGCAACGCATAAAATGTTCAATATGGCGAATGATTTTCTTGTGGGAATGGGAAAGGAGCCAGCGTTTGAGACCCAGCTCGTGGCCACACATAAGGACGCGCGATTAAGCAACGGAATATTCACTATTATTCCGGACGCTACCATTGCTGAAGTAAAACACACCGATTTGGTAATCATTCCAGCAATCCATGGCAATTACGAAAAGGTAGTTGAAAGCAATAAGGAATTCATCCCTTGGATAGTGAAACAATACAAAAACGGCGCTGAGGTGGCCAGTCTGTGCATCGGTGCTTTTCTGCTTGCAAGCACGGGTTTGCTAAACGGAAAAAACTGCGCAACGCATTGGATTGCTGCAGATGAATTTAGAAAGATGTTCCCAAAAGTGAATTTGGTAGATGATAAAATTATCACGGATGAGCACGGCCTTTATACCAGCGGTGGGGCTTATTCCTCTTTAAACTTGAATCTCTATTTGGTTGAAAAGTTCGCGGGTAGGGAAATGGCGGTGCTTTCTTCCAAAGTATTTGAAATAGACATTAGCAGGAATAGCCAAAGTCCTTTTATAATATTTAAAGGTCAAAAAGGTCACGATGATGATGAAATATTAAAAGTACAGGAATTCATCGAAAAGAATTTCCAGGAAAAGTTAAACGTAGATGACCTTTGTGCAGATATGGCCTTAAGTCGAAGAACGTTTGAAAGACGCTTCAAAAAAGCAACTAGCAATACGGTAGTGGAATATATGCAACGCGTAAAAGTGGAAGCCGCCAAAAAGGAATTGGAGAGCGGACGTAAAAATGTAAATGAAGTAATGTACGACGTTGGCTATAACGACCCAAAAGCCTTCCGCGATGTGTTCCGGAAAATAACGGATATGACGCCGCTGGATTATATGAACCGTTACAGTAAATTGTCGGTAGATGTATAATAAAAAAAACCTCCCCGAAGGGGAGGCTTAATAGTTGTTATTTAGTTTCTTCTATAATCCCAAAAGAATTTGTAATAATAACTGAATGGTAACTTCGGTATTGGCCATCACAGTGATGTCCATTAAATCTATTCCTAATTCGCCATCCGCTTCAATCATTCCTGCGTATTCAAAAACACCGTCATTTTCTGGATCTTCATAAGAAGCGAAATGAATTTCATAATCGCCTTCATTCAAAAAGTAAAGGCCAAAACTATTATCGCTTCCAGTTGCGACACTACTTGTTACAGCATTGGAAAAACGTACTCCTGCTGCGTTTTCATTTTCTTCCGAAGCAGTATAACTTCCTTTTGCATAAGCATAAGCTATTGTTTTATTGTCTTGGTTGCTAGTATTGTTGGTGGCGGTACCAACAATGGCTCCAGCTTTAAGAGTGTTTACTACTCTAATACTATTTTGGAGTTGTACTTGACCAGCAAATTGGTAGCCTCCATTTCCGGCATCGGCTACAATAGATTTACGCAAATCGAAGTCAATAACTACTTCATTTGAATCAGATGCAGAAATATCAAAGTTATTGTTCACAGTGATCGTATTGTTTTCGGCTGTCAATTCAATCTTGTTGCTGTTTGTTGTAAGTACATAATTGGCAGGGGAATTACCAGATGCATCACTTTCAGTGTCCAATACCAAGGTCAATTCACTGTAGGTATTTGCGGCAAGATCAATATCACCCAATAATTGGGTATCGCCATTTTGCAAAGCATGTAAATCTATTGTTGTTTTTGTAAAACCGTTTACACTTACGCCATCTAACTGTACATCTGCAATGGTTACAAATACTCCCTGCACTTCTGCATTGTCTATAGGTCCGTCGGTAATATATACCTTGGTATTATAGGTTACTTCATCTGTGTTTGGGCCTGTACTGTCATCTTCACTACAAGAGGCCAAGCCTACTATTAATAATAGCGCTAGCATTGATTTGTAAATTACGTTTGTTTTCATAGTTTGTTTTATTATTATAGGTTTGTTAAACGTGGTTTATTTAATAACCACGCAGCAATGATAGCGCTAGTTACTTGACATTATTGCCAATCTTAACGAACCTTAACCTTTTTTGGGAAATATAATTGGAAGGAAAATTCCAATTTATAAATAAAATAAAAATGTCTAAATATGATTGGAAATCAAGCTTCTGAGGTAGGAAAGTACGGACATTGAAAAAGGATAGTAATTAAAAACCCATAACTTTTATTTAACACAAGTACACCTAAGGAATTTAACAGTTATACACATTTATTTAGACAAATACTCTTTCAAGGATGTGTTTATAATCTGGTCCCAGCCCATTTCAAAATTTGTTCTCGCAAAGTCTGGATTGTTTGGAAGGCTTTCTAAACCGCGGTGTGTTAATTTCAACCTAGTTTCGTCTCTTTCTTCAAAAAGATCAAAAGTGACAAAACTGTTGCCTTCATAACCGTCATAACGCCAAGAATAGGTAAGTTTCTTTTCAGGAATCACTTCAGTAACCTCACATAAATGAAGGTATTGATTGTCTTCAGTCTCGCCCATAAACTGGAATTTAAAGCCCAATTCAGGCTTAAACTCGGCAAGGTTAAAATACCATTGTTTCATTTCTTCTTTGTCTGTAATTGCTTTCCAAACTTTTGAAACTAGAGCATTGTATTTACGTTCCACAATAATTGGTTTATTTTCAATAGCCATACAATTTTAAAAAAGGACTATAAAAATMYNTSAAKAWMWATMTTTACAGCAATTCCTCGCAATAAAAACCCTGATTGTGCAATGTAGTGCTAATATTTTCAGCCTTCAATAATTGGGTTTCCACCCGGAGGATGTTGTCGCAATCCTCCAAGTCGAAATTCCAATTGCCGTTTTGGCGAATCAATTTGTTCAGCAATGACCGAAGTTGTTTTACCTCCTCATTTGCTGAAACCGATGTTTTAAAAACCAGTACCATATTATCTTTCATAAAAAGCGGGTGGTTCAATGCCCAATGAACGCAAATAAACAAAGCCTTGCCCACGGTGGTGGATCTCATTGTCGATAAAGTAAAAGATGGAAGAGATAACCGTGCCTTCATACATTTCAAAAAGCAAAATGTTTTCCTGAAAACGTTCTGTCGTGATCTGTGGCCACAGTGTGTTGATCTGTTCTGTAGCCCCGTCCCAAAGCTGAAGTATTTTTTCTTTGCTGTTTCCGTGTTCCACGTGTTCCTCCAGAGGCGCTGATTTTCCCGATACTATTTCCTGTATTCCCGGTCCTGCGATTCCCAAAAGTTCCATTGTCATTTCGGCAAAAGTACGCATCCCGCCAATTGAATGACTGAAAAATTCCTTTTCGGGAAAGGCTTCAATAGTTCTTCTTGTTAAGTTTCTGTGGCCTTGTAAATGTTTAAGTAAATCTTCCGAAGAAATTACCTGCGCGGTTTTGTTTTCTGTTGCATTCATAATTATTGTTTTTAAGTGATTATTGTTTCTGAAGCCAAAATTAAATGGGGCGGGTGACAGCGGTTTGTCAGTAGGAAAAAATAAATTTCATTTTATTTGAAATACTATCTTTGAAATATGAGCGACGCCCCCCTAAACCGTTTTGATAGAATTGTTGCAATTCTTATACAATTACAATCCAAAAAGATTGTAAAAGCGCAGGAATTGGCCGATAGGTTTGATGTAAGCCTGCGCACCATTTATCGCGACGTTCGCTCATTGGAAAGTTCCGGTGTTCCTATTGTGAGCGAAGCTGGCGTGGGCTATTCCATTATGGATGGCTACCGTTTGCCGCCCGTAATGTTTACGCGCGAAGAGGCCAGCAGTTTTGTGGCTGCCGAAAAACTGATGCAGAAATTCACTGATAAATCTTTTGGTGCTTATTACGAATCTGCGATGTTTAAAGTGAAATCGGTTTTGCGCGGAAAGGAAAAGGATTGGATTGATGCTTTGCAAGCACAAATAATTATAAATCCTACGGAAACGCTTTTTAATGAAAACATTCCGAATGCCTTGGAAATTCTTTTTGAAAGCATAGCCGAAAAGAAACAGGTTTTTGTGAAATATCAATCTATGGCTTCCGAAAAACCTTCGGAAAGACATTTGGAACCCGTTAGCATTTTTCACGAAAACAATTATTGGTATATTCTGGCCTATTGCCATTTCAGAAATGATTACCGGCAGTTTAGGACGGATAGATTGCTTCAAATTCAACGGACGGTGCTTCCTTTTAAATTGGAGCACGGTACTTTAGATGATTTTCGGCAAAAGGAGAGTGACGCCCACAAAACAAAAGTTAGAATCCTTGTTGATAAAAGTATCGTGAGATTCATAAAGAGCGAGCGAAATCACTATGGTTTTGTTTCCGAAGAAATTAAGAACGAAGGTGTGGAAATGACTTTTTTCACCCAAAGCGTAGAGCACGGTTTTGCCCGCTGGTATTTAATGTTTGGCGATTACGCCCACATATTGGAACCCGATAGTTTGAAACACCGCCTTCTGGAAATTGTTGAAACCACGAAAGCCCGACTTCAGGAATAGTGTGATTATCACCCTTAAAATGTCGCAATTGCCCACTATTTCGAAATCGTTTTTCTTTAAATTAGCCGTCAATTTATTTAAAAGATGGCAACACAATCCATAAAATCCTTTTTCAGTCTTTTAAGGGAGGCCATAGCAGGCAAGGAAATTGACCTTACCCAAGCAAGTATCAAAAAGGCCATCTTTCTGCTTGCCGTTCCAATGATTTTGGAAATGAGCATGGAATCCATTTTTGCTTTGGTAGACATTTTTTATGTGTCCCAAGTAAGCACAAATGCCGTGGCTACAATTGGTTTGACCGAATCTGTAATCACCCTTGTATATGCCCTGGCGGTTGGTTTAAGCATGGCTGCTACGGCTATTGTTGCAAGGCGAATAGGTGAAAAAGACCCTGAAGGCGCCAAGCGAGTGACGGTGCAAGTTATTTTTTTGGGAATATTGGTTTCTTCAGTAGTTAGTGTGATAGGAATTGTTTTTCCGAAGGAAATTTTAGGCTTGATGGGGGGAGAGCAATCTTTAATTGATGAAGGGTATCGCTATACGCAAATTCTTATAGGTGGAAATTTCACTATTGTATTATTGTTTCTTATCAATGCTGTTTATAGGGGTGCCGGTAACGCCTCCATGGCAATGTGGACGCTCATTCTCTCTAACGGTATTAA
This sequence comes from Aequorivita sp., assembly GCA_002733915.1. Classification (GTDB taxonomy): domain Bacteria; phylum Bacteroidota; class Bacteroidia; order Flavobacteriales; family Flavobacteriaceae; genus Aequorivita. The sequence continues at coordinate 97,841 of NVXN01000007.1, read as the reverse complement.
TATTGTACTAGATCCAATTTTCATTTTTGGATGGGGCCCAATTCCGGAATATGGAGTTGCGGGTGCTGCAATTGCAACAACAATTGGTCGTGGAACTGCAGTGCTTTTCCAACTTTATATTTTATTCTATGGAAGTACTCGCATCAGGCTGGCATTAAAAGATTTTGTGGTAAGCATAGGGGTGATGATCAACTTAATTCGTGTTTCCCTTGGCGGAATTGGCCAGTTTATTATTGGCACTAGCAGTTGGATTTTCTTAATGCGCATTATTAGTGAATTTGGCAGCGAAGTGCTGGCAGGCTATACTATTGCAATTAGGGTTATTATGTTCACAATGATGCCCGCTTGGGGGTTGAGCAATGCGGCGGCCACATTGGTTGGGCAAAATTTAGGGGCCAACCAACCTGGACGCGCCGAAATTTCCGTCTGGAAAACCGCCAAATACAACGCCTTTTTTATGGTTGCTGTTTCTGTAATCTACCTTTTGTTTGCTAAAACCATTATTGGCTGGTTCAGCGTGGAACCCGAAGTTTTAAAATACGGAGCGCTTAGTTTACAAATTGTAACAATAGCATATTTTCTTTTTGCCTATGGAATGACTATAACCATGGCTTTTAATGGGGCTGGCGACACTAGAACCCCAACAATCATTAATTTCTTCTGCTTTTGGGTTTTTCAGTTGCCTTTTGCTTATTTTACAGCGATTGTACTGGATTGGGGGCCCATTGGGGTGTTTGTTGCAATTGCTTTGGCAGAATCCTTAATTGCAGTTATAGCAATTGTTTGGTTTAAAAAAGGAAAGTGGAAAATGATAAAGGTATAGTTTTATAAGGCTTTATCGGCTTAATGGATTATTTTTGCGCTCCCTTAAAAGATTTAAAAATAATGAACAAGACTTTTGATGTATTGATTGAGATCCCCAAAGGAAGCCGCAACAAATACGAATACGATTTTGAGCTGAAGAAAATTCGTTTTGACCGTATGCTTTTCAGTAGTATGATGTACCCTGCCGATTATGGTTTTATACCGGAAACCTTGGCGTTGGACGGCGACCCGCTAGATGTATTGGTATTGGGTGGCGAACCCACCTTCCCCATGTGCGTAATGGAGGTAAAGCCCATAGGCGTTTTCCATATGGCCGACGAAAAGGGCCCAGATGAAAAGGTAATCTGCGTTCCCGTTTCCGATCCTATATGGAGCAGCTTGAATGACCTTTCTGATATGAATCCACATTTAGTTCGCGAAATAGAACATTTCTTTCAGGTATATAAAGATCTTGAAAAGAAAAAAGTTGACGTGGATGGCTGGGGAAATGCCAGTGAGGCTATCGAAATTTACAACCAATGCGTAAAACGCTACAGGGAAACTCCCGAGGTTCAAGGGCATTTCAGTATTTAATATAATTAGGGATGAAATTTACTGTTTCGTATCCCAAACCATTTCCCTATTTTTGCAGTCGCAAATTTGAAACCAATCTAAATTAATTAAATAATGGAACAGAACATTATATTTATTCCTATTGCTCTTGCCGTATTGGGCCTCTTGTTTATGCTCGTTAAAATGAGCTGGGTGAAAAAGCAACCCGCTGGTAGCGAACGTATGCAGTTTATTTCAAAAAGTATCAAAGAAGGCGCCTTGGCGTTTCTAAATGCAGAATATCGTCTGCTAGTTGTATTTGCTGTGATTGCCGCAGTGTTATTGTTTGTTGTTTCCCAATTGGTACCATCAACCAGTTGGATGATTGTACCCGCCTTTATCTGTGGAGCAATTTTTTCGGCATTGGCTGGAAATATTGGGATGCGTATTGCCACAGATGCAAACGCGCGTACTGCCGAAGCTGCCAAAACCAGTCTTCCGCAGGCGCTTAAAGTTTCCTTTGGCGGTGGTACCGTTATGGGTCTTGGCGTTGCAGGCCTTGCAGTATTAGGATTGAGCTTGTTCTTCCTGTTCTTCATTGGCCAATTTATTGGAACCGATCCTTTAAATTTTTATGATGAAATGACCATCGTTCTTGAGGCCCTTGCAGGTTTCTCCCTAGGTGCGGAAAGTATTGCGCTTTTTGCCCGTGTGGGTGGTGGTATCTATACAAAAGCTGCCGACGTAGGCGCTGACCTTGTAGGTAAGGTGGAAGCTGGTATTCCAGAGGATGATCCTCGTAACCCTGCAACCATCGCCGATAACGTAGGTGATAACGTAGGTGACGTAGCGGGTATGGGCGCTGACCTCTTCGGAAGTTATGTGGCTACTGTACTTGCTGCCATGGTATTGGGTAATTACGTAATCCGCGATATGTCTTTGGATATGCCATTTACAGATGGTTTCAACAATATGGGGCCAATCCTTTTACCAATTGTAATTGCGGGTGTAGGTATTCTTGCATCTATTATAGGTACGTTCTTCGTAAGTATTAAAAACAACGACGCCAAAGAGTCTCAGGTTCAGAAAGCTTTGGATACTGGTAACTGGGCAGCGATTATCCTTACGCTAATCGCCAGTTGGTTTTTAATAGACTGGATGCTTCCAGAAACTATGAATATGAAATTTTTCGGCGAAGGCTACAAAACCATCGCTTCCATCAATGTGTTCTGGGCTGCTTGTATTGGCCTAGCTGTAGGGGCACTTATTTCTTTCGTTACTGCTTATTACACAAGCTTGGGTAAAAAGCCAGTAATGGATATTGTAACTAATTCTTCTACTGGAGCAGCTACCAATATTATTGCAGGTCTTGCCGTAGGGATGAAATCTACTTTTGCTTCTGTAATTCTTTTTGCAGCTGCAATTTACGGTTCATACGAACTTGCAGGTTTCTATGGGGTTGCCTTGGCCGCTTCAGCAATGATGGCTACTACAGCTATGCAGCTTGCCATTGATGCTTTCGGCCCGATTGCCGATAACGCAGGTGGTGTTGCCGAAATGAGTGAATTGGATCCACAGGTACGTGAGCGTACAGATGTATTGGATTCCGTGGGTAATACAACTGCAGCAGTTGGTAAAGGTTTTGCTATCGCTTCTGCTGCCTTAACAGCACTTGCCTTATTTGCTGCTTATGTAACCTTTACCGGAATTGATGGTATCAACATTTTCCGTGCAGATGTACTTGCAATGTTGTTTGTGGGTGGAATGATTCCAGTGGTATTCTCTGCAATGGCAATGAAATCTGTGGGTAAGGCAGCTATGGAAATGGTACAGGAAGTACGTCGTCAATTCCGTGAAATTCCAGGTATTATGGAAGGTACGGGAACTCCTGAGTACGCAAAATGTGWTGATATTTCTACAAAAGCTGCTTTGAAGGAAATGCTCCTTCCAGGTTTACTTACTATTATTACTCCAGTTATTATCGGTCTTGTATTTGGTGCCGAGCCGCTTGGAGGATATATGGCCGGAGTTTGTGTGAGTGGCGTAATGTGGGCTATTWTCCAAAATAATGCCGGCGGTGCTTGGGACAACGCTAAGAAGTCTTTTGAAGCAGGTGTAATGATTAATGGCGAAATGACCTATAAAGGTAGTGATGCTCACAAAGCTGCTGTAACTGGTGATACTGTGGGTGATCCGTTTAAGGATACTTCGGGCCCTTCAATGAATATCTTGATTAAGCTTACCTGTTTGGTTGGTTTGGTAATTGCCCCGATCCTCGGAAACCACGGTAATGTGGAAATGGCTACTGAAACCTCTGCTGAAGAAGTATATTTTATTGATGCCGAAGGAAATAAAACCATTCTTACAGAAAAGCAGGTTGAATACCTTGAAAACGGTAAAAGCAATGCTATAGAAGGAGGTGAAAACCTGAAAAATAAAACCGAGACTGTAGTTGAAATGTTGAAAAACGATAACAATGATCAAGTAACTGCCAACGTAACCATCATAAGAACAGTTGATGGCGTTGAAACTACCGAAACTAAAACTTTCACTGGTACCGAAGAAGAAGTTCGTGCCCAATTGAAAGACGTAGAGGGGATGAAAATCAAAATAAAGGATAAAGAATAATTTCTTTTCTTAAATAAAAAAACCCTGCCGATAGGCGGGGTTTTTTTATTTAAGAAATTTACTATCTTGGTGCTGCTATGAATTATCACGACATTGTTACTTTGGCTATTGCCTTTGGGCTGGGAATGCTCGTAGGGCTCCAGAGGCAGAAAAGCGACCACGAAATGGCCGGTGTGCGTACCTTTACCCTCATCTCGGTTATGGGGGTTATTTCGGCTTTTTTGGCCCGCGACTTTGATAATCCATTTATTCTGCCCATACTCGGCATATGTATTACTGCTCTCTTGGTCACTGCCAATGTCATAAAACTTAAAAAGCTTAACGATATAGATGTAGGTCAAACTACCGAGGTTGCCGCCTTGCTTATGTTTGCTGTGGGAGCTTATTTGGTTATGGGCGATAGGATGGTGGCAGTGATTGTTGGAGGATCTATGGCCATTCTACTTTATATAAAGGAGCATCTCCACAATTTTATTGAAAATCTAAAGGAAAAGGATCTAGCCGCAATAATGACATTTGCTGGGATTTCCTTAGTGATTCTTCCGCTATTGCCCAATAAAACCTATGGCCCGCTCGATGTGCTAAATCCACAGAATATCTGGCTCATGGTAACGCTGATTGTTGGCATAAGTGTAGTGGGCTATTTCATCTATAAATTTGTCGGGAAAAAAGTTGGGATAATTTCCAACGGAATTTTGGGCGGTCTCATTAGCAGTACCGCTACTACGGTAAGCTATGCACGAAAGACAAAAGATGCCGAAACTATAAATAAAATGGCAGCTTTTGTAATTACCGCCGCCTCTGCTATTGCCCTAGTGAGGGTTTTGGTTGAAGTGGGCGTTGTAATTCCGGAAAAACTGCCAGAAATAATTCTTCCATTACTTGCGGTTTTTGTCCTTATGGCCCTGCTATGTATAGGCCTGTTTTATATAATAGCTAAAAATGGTGGAAACGAGAAAATGCCTGAGCCCAAAAATCCGGCGCAATTCAAAAGTGCCTTGATTTTTGGACTTTTATACGGAGGTATTTTACTGGCAGTGGCTTTTACCAAGGAAGAATTTGGAAATGAGGCGCTATACGTAGTCGCAATAATAAGCGGTTTGACCGACGTAGATGCCATAACGCTTTCCCTTTCGCAATTGATGAAAGGAGGCGGACTAAATACCACTACCGGATGGCGACTTATTTTATTGGCATCATTGTCTAATTTACTTTTTAAGGGTATTATGGCCGCGGTTCTCGGTACCCGCCAATTGGCAAAGTGGGTAGGTATTTCCTTTGGAATAACCATCGCGTTTGGATTATTGTTAATGTGGCTTTGGCCAGAGGCGTGGCACTTATAATTGCTTATGTTTAAAAAAGACCCGATTCAGATTGTTACTTTCCACAGTTATGGTACTGCGAACCATCTTTACGTGAAAGGGAGGGCAATACAGGATGAAGGTATCGACCTTTCCAAGACTGGTTTTTTCAATCTGCTTTGGAACAGTTGGAAACGTTTTGAAACTGATAAGGTCAAAAATGCCAAACTCCTCCTTTCACTCGCAGATGGAAGAACACTGGAAACAGTTACAGATTCCCAAGGGTATTTTTTAATTGATGTAACAATTAAAAACTTACTTCCTTTGACGGATTCTGAAGGTTGGCTTCATTATTCCATTTCATTCGAGGAAACTATTCAGGGACGAAAAATTCAGAAGAACAATAACTTTAATGGCGAAATCTTAATTCCTTTCGAAGATGCCAAGTATGGTATTATCAGTGATATTGACGATACCATTCTCCACACGGGGCTCACTTCATTTTTTAAATGGGCGGTGGTTAAAAACACTTTTTTTAAAAGAGCCGAAAAGCGAATTCCCTTGGAAGGCGCAGCAGCATTTTACCATCAATTGCACGATGGAAAATCGGGAAGGGAGTGCAATCCGGTTTTCTATGTAAGTCACAGCCCGTGGAATCTATATCGGTATTTGGAAGTATTTCTTCAGAAGAACAATTTTCCGAAAGGCCCCATTTTGCTACGCGATTTTGTAAATCCCTTTGCCAAAAAGTACAAACCGGAAAAGCCGCAAAAACAAAAGGAAATAATCAACATCCTTAAAACGTATCCCAAATTGCCTTTTGTATTGATAGGTGATAGCGGTGAACACGATCCCGATATTTATATTGAAATTGCCGAAGCGCATCCAGAACGTATTCTGGCCATTTATTTGCGAAACGTTAATCACAAAAAGAAAATGCTTCGCGTAAAGGGTCTTTTTGAAAAGTATGAAACTGTACCCGTACTATTGGTTGAAAACAGCAAAGCTGCCGTTGCCCACGCTAGAGAGATGGGTTTTATTCAATAAGTCTTTCAAAGTAATCATAAATTGCGAGTTGCGACTGCACTTCCCTTTTAGAATTTTTAACATATTCATTTTTTTGTTCGGCATCAATAATTCGGGCTTTTATGTTATCGTTCAGCTCTATATTAATGATTTCTCTTACGGCTTTCTTATGGTCTTTATCCAAAATGGGCGTGACTACCTCAATGCGGTGGGTTAAATTGCGGGTCATCCAGTCTGCTGAGCCTATGTAGATTTGTTCGTCACCATCATTGCCGAAAATATATATTCTACCATGTTCCAGAAAACGGTCAACAATACTAGTGACATAAATGTTTTCGCTCTGCCCGTCAATTCCGGGGACCAAGGAGCACATTCCCCTTATTAACAATCGCACTTCTACGCCAGCATTACTGGCTTTGTAAAGTTCCTTTATCATTCCCTCGTCCTGTAGGCTGTTCATTTTCAAAATAATCAAGCCCTTTTTACCTGCATTTGCAAGCGCTATTTCCTTTTCTACCAAAGCGGTAAAACGTTCGCGGGTTGTAAATGGCGAAACCAATAATTGTTTGGTTTTGGGTACAATCATGTCTCGTTCCAAGACCATGAAAACTTTTTTAAGGTCTTTGGTTATTTTCTTATGCGCGGTCATCAACCCAAAATCTGTGTAGAGGGTAGCGGTATTTTCGTTGAAGTTGCCAGTGGCAATGTAGGCGTAGCGTTTGGTTTTGTGCTCCAATTCTCTTTCAATATAGAGTATTTTGGAATGCACCTTAATATCTGGATAGCTGTAAATAACCCGAGCCCCGTTTTTTCTGAAAATAGCGCCCCATTTTAAATTGTTGTGTTCGTCAAAGCGCGCCTTCACTTCTATAAAAACAGTTACGTCCTTTCCGTTTTTGGCGGCTAGAGCAATGGCATCGTTCAAATCAGATTCATCCGCGGCGCGGTAAATGGTAATTTTTATGGTTTTAACCTGCGGGTCATTTGCCGCTTCCTGCATCAGTTTGATAACCGGTTTAAAACTTTGATAGGGGTAATGTAGCAATTGGTCCTTTTTGTCGATTGCTTCAAACATAGAATCGCAATTTGCCAAAACAGGATGAGGGAGCGGTGGGAGCTTTTCGTTGGACAGTTTCTTCTGTGTTGGGTTGGGAAACTGCATAAAATCCTTAAAGTTATGGTAGCGACCGCCCAAGACCACATCGGTATGGTTAACGTCCAAAGCTTTTTTTAATATTTCCCTAAAGTCCTGCGGCATTTCGGGGTCTATCAAAACCCGTGTAGCCTGACCGGTGTCGCGTTTGGGAAGTGCTTCCTTAATTTTCTCCATCAAATTGCCCGAAAACTCATCTTCAATATAAAGTTCAGCATCACGGGATATTTTAAGGGAATGAAAGGCCGAATCCCTTTCTTCTGAAAACTCTTTTTGGAGGTTGTATTTCAGAATATCATCAATAAAGGTGATATAAAACGTTTTGTCCTCTTCCGAAGGAAATACAAAAAAGCGCGGTTCCGTCTCTGGAATTTCAACCATTAAGAATTCCTCTTCTGCGGTTTGGGCAGCTAGGTAAAGTCTTTCGTTCTTCACAAATACGGATTGTGTTTCCGTACACGGGTTGCAACTTATTTCGGTAATTTGCTTGAGGCTTTCCTCATAATATTCGGTTGCAATCTTTTTTTGTTCTTCAGAAAAATCTTCGTGGCGAATTAGGTGTACATCTTCGGAAGCCAATTGGGGAATTATTTCTTCATTAAAAATTCTTCCGAATTCATTTTGCTGAATATCAACCTGTTTTTTAATTTCCTTTAAAACCTTATTTGGTTTGGTAATCAATTTTTTTCGAAGTGGCTTTTCAATGTTTTTTATCTGCCGTATATCGGAAACCCGAACGCGAAAGAATTCATCCAAATTGGATGAAAATATTGCCAAAAACTTGATGCGCTCGTAAAGCGGATTGCGCGCGTCTGCCGCTTCCTGCAAAACACGGTGATTAAAGCGAAGCCAAGAAAGGTCGCGGTGGTAAAATTTATTGTTGTAGAGTGATGCCATAGTATATATGGCAAAATAATGGTTTTACAAATAGGATACTGTAAGGGAAACGTTAAGGTTTAAAACAGCCCGTGAAGTTCCGCATCTATCTTGTTGATTACCTGGCCCAAATGCTCGGGGTCGTCCACAAAATTTATGTTGTCCACGTCAAAAATAATGAGGTTACCCTTGTCGTAACCATGTATCCAGGCTTCGTAACGTTCGTTCAACCGACTTAAATAGTCAATGCTAATAGAATTTTCATAATCGMRRCCGNCGKTKGNWSGMWWWGAKKTMCCNMWRKYCKKRRWGMWRCKCCGTAAATAGATAAGCAAGTCGGGCCCTTCGGTTACACTTTCCATAAGGTCAAAAAGCGAGCGGTAGTTTTCAAAATCGCGATTGGTCATCAAACCCATGGCGTGCAGGTTTGGTGCAAAAATGTAGGCGTCTTCGTAAATAGTGCGATCTTGAATTACGTTCTTACCTTTTTCACGAATTTCTAGAATTTGACGAAAACGACTGTTCAAGAAGTAGATTTGCAGGTTGAAGGACCATCGCTCCATTTGGTTGTAAAAATCGTCCAAATAGGGGTTATCTTCCACATCTTCATAATGGGCCTGCCATTTGTAATGTTTTGCCAATAAACGGGTAAGGGTGGTTTTTCCGGAACCTATGTTTCCTGCAATTGCAACGTGCATAGCTATTTTTTAGTTGGGGTGGTTAGTTTAAAAGTGTGCAAAWTTTYGCCGTCATAAATATACAGGAAATCATTGGTAAGCTGCAAGTCCTTAATTGTTATTTCGGGTAATTTCAGCTGAACGGTTGTGTGCGTTATTGTTTCATTTCGTCTAGCAAAATCAGGGAGGTAATACAGTGAATTTTCCTTTAAAACAATTAGGTTTTCATTCTGCTGAATAATTTTCTCGTAACCATCAGAAGGTATTTCATTAAGAATACTTCCATAGATATTGAAGGCGCGCAGTTTTTTTTCAGTCAGTGTAAAACAGTAATTAAAGTTGCTTGCCTGCGAAAGCAATTTTCCCGGAAAGGGTTGCGATACTACGGTCTGCAATTTAGAACCATAATTATACATTTCCAATTGCTGCGTATCTACATTGAAAAGCCAAAGGCTGTTGTTTCCGGCATTGGTAGCTGTGCTTACGTTCAAAAACTGTGGCAGGTTGTTAAAATTGATGCGCTCTATTTCATTAAGTTTATTGTCCAGCATCACCACCGTGTTTGTATCTTGAAAAAAGGCAATTACTTTGAGTGGATTAATAATATCTACTGAAGTTATTCGCCCCAACTGCAGATCATTAAAAAGAAAAAGCCCATCGGGACCTTGCTTGTGCAGCACACGGTCTTTAATGAAATAAGCGTTCTTGTAATTGTCAAAACCAATAAACCTATCGGCAACAAAAGGAACTTTGCTCTCAAGAGTAACGCTTTGGGCAATGCCAAGTTGGCAAAAGAGCAAAAAAAGAAAGACAAGCTGTTTSNTCNGWANNTTMGRKMKKTAAGAAAATAGGAAGATGGAATGCCACAACATACATCTTCGTTCAGGATTTACAATCTGTTAATGGCATTTCATAAAATTGGCAAGTTACAAAATGAACGTTTTATTTAAACGGAAAATAATGTAACAGATTATAACTTGGTTCGTCTTAGTGGTAATGGACAGCAATTTGTTCAAACAAATTAAACTAATTTTAAACATTTCAATCAAAGTGTCTTAACTTTGACATTTACCATCAAAACATTTTTTATGATACGATATATTTTAATAGCTCTATTATTTTTCTCCTTTACCACCAATGCCCAAAACATTAGCGGCCAAGCCTATTATGAATCTAAAACCACGGTAGATATGGATGCTCTTGGCGGAGGTAGTGAAATGAGCGAGGAGATGAAAAAAACCGTCGCCCAAATGATGAAAAGTGCTTTGGAGAAAACCTACATTTTAACTTTCAATAAAGAAGAATCAATATATAAAGAACAGGAAAAGCTGGATGCCGCACCTATGAATCCCGGATTTAAGATGATGATGAGCAGCTACACACCTGGTGCTCAATATAAAAATCTGAAAACAGGGCAAATTGTGGAAGAGAATGAATTTTTCGGAAAACAATTTTTGGTAACCGATTCAATCCAAAATTTGGATTGGCAAATAACCAAGGAGTCCAAAACCATCGGTCAGTACATCGCTTTTAAGGCCACGGCTGTTAAAAAAGTAGATCCTAACGATTACAGCATGGCGCGCCCAAAAAAGAAGGACGAAAAAGAAAATGCTGAAGTAAAAAAAGATTCTACGCAACCACAAGACCCGATGGATATGATTGAAATTCCCGAGGAAATTGAGGTTACGGCTTGGTTTACCCCACAAATTCCCGTGAGCAACGGCCCCGGGGAATATGCCGGACTGCCAGGACTTATTTTGGAGCTAAATGTATACAGAACCACACTATTGTGTTCCAAAATAGTGATGAACCCCAAGGAAGCTGAAAAAATTGAACCACCCAAAAAAGGAAAAGAAGTAACCCGCGAGGAATATGTAAAAATCGTAAAAGAAAAAACAGACGAGCTTCGTGAAAACTTTCAAAATCGTGGGGGCAATGGACGTCGCGGGGGAGGATTTTAATTAGAAATGCCACTTTGTACATTTTGTGAAAACTTCCGTTTTTTATGTTTAAACCATTCCCTTTCCCATTAAATCGAATGAAATTTCAATGAATAAATTCATTACAATTTTTTACTTGCTTTTCTCCTTTTCACTTTCGGCCCAAAGCATAAAAGTAAAAGGAACCATAAAAGACAGCATTGGGAATCCGCTGGAATTTGCCAATGTTATTGCGTCCATAAAATCTTCGGGAGCCACAGAATCCTACGGAATCACAAACTACCAAGGGCGTTATCAACTCGATCTTCCGAAAGGAAATACGTATATTTTAAGAGCAAGCTTTCTGGGATATGAAACAAAGGAGCAAACCGTTAATGTTACCGCTAATTCGGAAAATATTGATTTGGATTTCATTTTAAATCCACAGGAAGACCAATTGGACGATGTGGAAATTGTCTACGAAATGCCGGTAACCGTAAAAGGCGACACCATTGTTTACAATGCTGATAGTTTCACAAACGGAGATGAAAGAAAGCTGGGCGATGTAATGAAGAAACTTCCCGGCGTTGAGGTAAACGATGAAGGTGAAATTCAAGTAGAGGGCAAAACCGTGAGTAAAGTAATGGTTGAGGGAAAGGATTTCTTTGATGGCGATAGTAAGCTAGCCACAAAAAACATTCCCGCCGATGCCGTTGATAAAGTGGAGGTTTTAAGAAATTATAACGAAGTAGACCAAATGCGCGGCCTTGGCAACGATCGAGACAATGTGGCCATAAACATTAAACTGAAAGAAGGGAAGAAAAATTTTTGGTTTGGAGAAGTTACTGCCGGCGCAGGAATTGCCGATGAATACGGTGACGATAACGGACGCTATTTGGTGCATCCGAAGCTCTTCTATTACAGCCCGAAATACAGCATCAATGTAATTACCGATTTCAACAATATTGGGGAGGTACCGTTTACGTTTCGCGATTATTTCAACTTTACGGGTGGGTTTAAAAACTTTAACAAAGGTGGTGGAACCAGTTTTAGAATTAGCGATAGCGACCTCGGTTTTGCTGTTTCGCAAAACGATCGTGCAAAAAGTATCGATGCAAAATTTGTTGCTGGAAACTTCAGCTATGCCGTGAACGACAAACTGGATATCAGCGGCTTTGGAATTTTGAGCGACAATAAAACAAATATCGTCAACAATAGTATTCGCCAATATATTTTAACGGGAATCACAGAAAATACAAATACCGAAAACGACCAGCGCAACCAATTGGCAATGCTGAAATTGAGCAGTACCTATAAACCGAATGTAAATTTTCAGCTGGATTACGACGCGCTTATCAAAACTTCAAAGCAAACGGAGGACGATGCCACCATTTCAATAGTGGGAGGCAATCAAAACGACATTTCCGAAGTGAAGGAAAACAAGCCATTTTCCATAAATCAAACGGCGAACGCTTATTATACTTTAAACGACAAAAATATCTTTGCTGCGGAAGTCCAGCATTTATACCAGAACGAAGATCCGTTTTACCAAGCGGTGCAGGATGATGTTCCCTTTCGCGGCGTTTTCACCGAGATAGACGAAATGGATCCCTTCAATAGCGATGCCGATATGTTTGACCCTTTGGAGCAATCGGACCGATACAACATCAACCAAAATAAAACAGTGAAAAGTAACAAGTTGGATGCAAAGGTTGATTATTACTATGTTCTCAACAATGTGAGCAATTTAAATTTTACGGTTGGAACTACCTATAGCCACCAAAAATTCAATTCTTCAATTTTCCAGGTTTTGGATAATGGCAACCAAAATGATTTTACCGATAATGATTTCAACAATGATGTAACCTACACTTTTACCGATGCTTTTTTCGGACTTCATTATAAGTTGAAAAGCGGCAAATTCATATTTAATCCAGGCATTACACTTCATAATTATAATCTGAAAAATGAGCAATTGGGAACTGCTTCCACTCAAAATGATTGGATGGTTTTACCCGATGTGAATGTGGTTTTGGAATTGAAGAAAAGTGAAAATTTGCGTTTTAACTATGCAATCACTTCAGAATACACCGATGTTAACAATTATGCCGAAGCCTACGTTTTCAATAATTACAACCGTCTATTCCGCGGAAATCGGGAACTGGAAAATTCGCTTTCGCACAGTTATAATTTGACCTATTTCAGTTTTAATCTTTTCAACTACACCAACATTGGTGGAAATTTAAGTTATACCCGACGCATCGATGCAATCAAGACGGATACAGATTTGGTGGGAATAAGCCAAGTGAGCAGAGCCATTAATTTTGATAGCAATTTTCCCGACGAAACGTTTTCAGCCGTGGGACGGTTTAGCAAAACAATTAAGAAGGTACAGTTCAAGCTTGATGCGGCCGTTTTCTTGAGCAAGACAAACAATATCATTAACGGGGAAATCCGCGCAAGTGAAAGTTTTACGCAGAATTATAACGCCAGTGTCTTAAGTAATTTCAAGAGTTTTCCGAATTTTGAAGTGGGCTATCGCTTTATGAAAAACGATTACGACAACGGCGGTTCCACCCAGATATTTTTTACAAATCGCCCGTATGCCAATGTAAATATTCGGTTTTTGAAAAACTTCAATCTTTTTGCCGAGTGGGATTATTACAATTATACGAACCAGGCAAAAACGATAGAGAACAGCTACTCTTTCTTTAACGCAAATCTCTATTACCAAAACGGTGAAAGTCCGTGGGAATTTTCAGTGCAGGCCACCAATATTCTCGATACAAAATCTATCAACAACGATAGCTTTACGGACCAATTCAACACAACTTCGCAGTATTTTGTGATGCCCCGTATTGTGATGTTCGTTATAAAATATGATTTGTAGAATATAATATTCCGTTAAACTGGAAACCGCCACTGCTAACTGCAGCTCAAATTTCATATCTTTCCATAAAAAATTCTCGCTATGCGAAATATCTTTCTCGGAATAGTCATTGCCTTTGTAATTGTCTTCGGCCTGCGTTATTGTGAAAACCGAAAAGAAAATCGCGAACAATTGGAAGCCAACACGGCACTGATTCAAAAAGAACTTAAAAACGTTGGCAAATTGATCGTTACTGAAGGGAGTTATGCACAGGTTTTTAGTTATAGCGACAGCAAGGATTTGATGTACGGCCTATTCGACGCGCGAAAAAGGGCATTGATTGTGGTCAATGCCAAGGCAACAATTGCCTATGATTTAAGTGAAGTGAAAACTGATATTGATGAAACTACAAAGACGGTGACCATTACAGATATTCCCGAACCGGAGCTTTCCATAAATCCAAACATACAGTATTACGATGTTACTCAAGATTACTTAAACCAGTTCACCGCATCAGATTACAACAAAATAAAAAGCCGGGTTGAAAAGTCGCTACGAAAAAAGATTGAAGCTTCAGAATTGCGCACGAATGCTGAAAACAGGTTGATTTCTGAACTTCAGAAAATTTATATTCTCACCAACTCAATGGGGTGGACCCTGAAATACAATTCCACCATAGTTGAAAATGAAGCGGAGCTCCAAAAGCTCAAACTATAGCATATATTCCTTCGCATGCCCGTTCTGCACGAGCCATTGGTTCAAATCAACACCGTCTATAATAATGTTTGCGAGATAGCGACCGTATTTTTCCTGCTTGTCCTTATAAGAATTTATGGTAACCTCCTTATCCAGAATCATAGCGCGTACAATATCGCGAACCACCAATCCTTTTTCCCTTTCCTCTCCTCTAATTTCTGGAGTGTCTATTCCGTAAAGTCGAAATTTCATTTGCTGAAAATGGTAAAACCCTAAATCTACCATTGCGGTAATGGTATCGCCGTCATAAACGTCTATAACCTTTGCTTTGTATTGATACATAATTTCAATTTTTTGTTAGTCATTATAAAACTACAAAAAACTGAAATTCAATACATTAAAAAGAAGTGTAATTTTTTCTTTCCTATTAAAGAGGGGTGGAAAGTGACGTTAAAGTTTTTGGCTCAAACTAAACCAGCCACCACCATTCATTGCCTCAATGCCGTTACTTTTTAGAATTCCAGCGGCACTTGCACTGCGCATGCCACTGGCACAACACGCAATTACGGGCTTGTTCCATTTTTTAATTTCGCCAATTTTTGAGGAAATATTTTGAAGCGGAATATTTTTAGAGCCCGGAATAGCTCCAGTTTCATATTCGCCTTTGCTGCGAACATCCACAATAATTGCGCCTCGGCTTTTAAAATCCTGAATTTTTTTTGTTTTGCTTCCGAATAAAAAATCAAATAGTCCCATATAATATATTTTGTCACCCTGAGCAGCCTGTCCTGAGCGAAGTCGAAGGGCAGTCGAAGGGTCTTTTTAATTAATAATTTCTTTTGTTTTTGCTTCCAGAAGCTCCAATCCACCTTCAATCAAATGTGCCACTTTTGGACGTTGTTTTTTCAAATTTAGTAACTGTTTTAAAACTTCTTCCGAAAAATCGGAATCGTTAGCTAAGACCAATTCATAAACTTCCAAAGAAAGCAACCAATCTGTTGGATGATTTTGTTTTAAGGTTTTAAAAACTTTCTGAAGCTTTGTCGCGTCTATCTCTTCAGAATTACGAATAGTTCTAACTTCTTTATAAAGCGAATTCAGTTTAATTTCTATTTCCGAAAGTCGCGGACGAATGGTTTCGCTGGTAGCATTGTGCGTCACTAAATTAAAAGAATGATAATCTGCAGCGCCCGCAAAGGCGGAAACAATTTCTTTGCCCACCGCCATGTCAAAGTCGCCCATTTCTGGGGAAAACAGTACTTCGTCTTTATATTTTACGGTACAATCCGTAAACTGTATCAGCATCAATTCGCCGCGAAGGTTTCGTATTCCTGTAACGTTCAAACCAGCAACGGTTATTCCGCTTTCAAACTCGAACGAAATCGGTTTTCCATCATAAAAATTATAGGCTTGCAAATCGCGAGGGCCCATATTTTCAATGGCGAGATTTATTCCCTTTAATTTTCCTAGTGGCGAACGAAACCCTTTTKKAYGNRCGGYYSAMCYYSTGGCCAATTACTTCTTTTTCGCGATAGGAGAGCGCGGTTTCTCCTTCAGTTTCAAAATAGACAACTTCGTTATCGTCGTTTTTGATCATTCGTGAAAAGTGACCGCTAATTTGAAGTCCAGTACTTATCTCAATCGTGCCGAGCTGTTTTGATTTTATGAGTTTTTTTAGCCCACGCCAACCGCCTTTGCGGACGGCCATAGTGTTTGCAAACTCCTCCAAAACTTCCTGCAAATAGGCAAAATCTGGTGTAACATAAAGTTGCGGTTGGGGTTTTGTAATGTCAAAATCTTGGTATGCAGCATCAATTGAGTAAGGAATTTTTTTCACTTCCTCTTTCATACACCAAACGCTTTCACCGATGGAAGAAAGCAACCCAGCACCGTAAATCTTAGGATTTTCAACCGTGCCAACCATTCCGTATTCCACGGTCCACCAATGCAAATTTCGAATCAAGGAAATTTCTGAAGGTTTCACTTTTTTGTTTTGAAGTTCTTCCACACGGGCTTCGGCAGTGTTTATCAATTCCTGCGAAATGCCTTCGGCTTCCTTTAAAATGGAGAGCTCACGAACGGCTTCATACATATCTATATCATGTGCACTGGAAATTGCTTTTGCGCCCACTTCCCCAAAGCGGCGCAGATATTCAGCATAATCGGGGCTCGCAATAATGGGGGCATGGCCCGCGCCTTCGTGAATAATATCGGGCGCAGGAGTGTATTCTATGTTTTCAAGTTGGCGGATGTCGCTGGCAATTACAAGCACTTTGTACGCCTGAAATTCCATAAAGGCATTCGGCGGAATAAACCCGTCAACCGCAACGGCAGCCCAACCAATTTCCTTTAAAATACGRTTCATSCCRTACATGSWAGGAATKTCATCWATRGAAATTCCKGTTTTTTKSARRCCRTCCAMATAASWWTCRTGSGCWACKKTWSYYARATAWKMMACAYTYTTTCGCATTACATAACGCCACACCGCTTGGTTTATGGGCGTGTACTGCTCATAGTTTTGTGGTTTTATATACTGTTTCAAATGCGGCGGCAACCGGTCCAGCAACTCGTTGGTTTCAATTTTACTTTCCATAATTCAAAAGTACTGTCTTTTGGTTTTAAAATAAATGGAAAGCCCTAAAATTCCTATATTGCATCAACAATGAAAACACTTTCCCGAAAAGACGAAATAATATTGGTAGCAGCCCATCTTTTTAACGAAAAAGGATATAAAGCCGTTTCCATGCGGGATATTGCGAAGGCAATGGACATAAAGGCTGCGAGTCTTTACAATCATATTAGCGGAAAGCAGGAAATTCTTTCTGAAATCATTTTGAAAGTTGCGGAGGAATTTACAGTTGGAATGGAAAAAATGGTTAGTGAAAGTATTTCAGCAATAAAAAAGGTTGAAAAGGTAATTGAACTTCACATCGATATTACGGTGAATCATTCCGAAGCACTTGCAGCGTTGAACAACGATTGGATGCATTTGGAAAGTGAAAATTTAAAAGCTTTCGTGCAAATGCGGGAAGACTATGAAGAAAATTTCCGGAGCATAATAAAAGAAGGAATCGATAATGGCGAAATTAAATCATATCATCCCGAAGTAATACTTTTTTCAATACTTTCCACATTGCGAACGTTGTATTTATGGAATCAAAAAAGGGGAAAATTGGACGTGAATATTTTGAAAAAAGATATGGTTTCGGTGCTTATTAAAGGAATAAAATAGGATGTCAGTTCGAGCGCAGTCGAGAACTATCATGTGGCGTCTCGACTGCGCTCGACGTGACAAAAGTTAATAATTTGCAAGTTAAACTAACAAGCGTTAGTTTTGTTAACCTAATTCGACAAAAAATACGTGGCAAAATTTCATAAAATAAAAGTAAAGGACGTTCATAAAGAGACTGATGATTGTTCGGTAATAACCTTTGACGTTCCCGAAGAATTGGTTGAAGAATTCAACTTTCGGCAAGGGCAGCATTTAACCTTAAAAGCAGATATAAATGGCGAAGATACCCGCCGCTCCTACAGTTTGTGTTCCAGTCCCATTGATAAGCAATGGCAAGTAGCCGTAAAAACCATTCCGGGAGGGAAGTTTTCAAACTTTGTGAATTCGCAATTGCATACTGGCGATACCTTAGAGGTAATGGAGCCCAGCGGTATGTTTGGCGTAGATATTCAACCCGAAAAAGCCAAAAACTATTTATTTTTTGCCGCCGGAAGTGGGATTACCCCAGTGGTTTCAATGATTAAAACACATTTGGCATTGGAGCCCAATGCAACTTGTAAGCTCTTTTATGTGAATAGAACAGCGAAATCCATTATCTTTAAGGAAGCTTTGGAGCAGTTGCGAAACCAATATTTCGGCAGATTGGAAATCTATTATTTCCTTACAAAGGAACGCCGCGATATCGAACTTTTCAACGGTCGTTTTGACGATGAAAAGATGCGAGTTTTAACCAAAACATTTATCGATATTCCTGATACCAGCGAAGTATTTTTGTGCGGTCCCGAAGAAATGGTAAATTATGTAAGCAATTATTTAATTGAAGCAGGTTTGCCAAAGGAATTGATTCATTTTGAATTGTTTGTAACAGGCCTTACGGAGGAAGATAAAAAACGAGCCGAACGTTTGGCAAAGCAAAACGTGGAGGGCGTTGAGGTAACCATCGTAGATGCAGGAAAAGAATTTCAATTCACAATGACAAAAGATTTTGATAATATTCTTGATGCTGCTTTGGCTGCTGGAGCTGATTTGCCTTTCGCTTGTAAAGGGGGCGTTTGTAGCACTTGTAAATGTCAAATCTTGGAAGGCGAAGTWGAAATGAAAATAAATTACGCGTTGGAAGAAAAGGAAGTGGCGCAAAATTTTGTGCTGAGTTGCCAAGCAGTTCCCACTTCGGAAAAAGTAAAAGTAGATTTTGATGTTTAATCCCCGAAAATGTGGGAATCTCAATATTTTTAGTAGAGAATATAAATTAAGCGAGTATGAGTGAAAAGAATATTAAGAACTTAGAAGAAATTTTCGAGGCTCGCATTGCACGCGACGAAAAGATAGAGCCGAAAGATTGGATGCCAGAAAAATACAGGCAAACCCATATCCGGCAGATAAGCCAGCATGCCCATTCCGAAATTATTGGGATGCTTCCCGAAGGAAACTGGATTACCCGTGCACCTTCTTTGCGCAGAAAAGCAGCATTACTTGCAAAAGTTCAGGACGAGGCAGGCCACGGATTGTATCTATATTCGGCCTGTGAAACTCTTGGAATTTCACGAGATGAACTATACGAACAGCTTCATAGCGGAAAAGCAAAGTATTCTTCAATTTTCAACTATCCAACAATCACGTGGGCAGATATGGGAGCCATTGGTTGGCTGGTTGATGGTGCGGCAATTATCAATCAGGTTCCGCTTTGCAATACCTCTTTTGGGCCCTATGCAAGAGCTATGGTTCGTGTTTGTAAGGAAGAAAGTTTTCACCAAAGACAGGGTTTTGAAATTATGTTGACGCTTTGTCGTGGTACCGAGGAACAGAAAGCAATGGCGCAGGATGCACTAAATCGCTGGTGGTGGCCAAGCTTGATGATGTTGGGACCTACGGATGCCGAGTCGGTTCACACAGAGCAATCCATGAAGTGGAAATTGAAACGCAAAAGCAATGACGAACTTCGCCAGCAGTTTATAGATCAAACTGTTCCCCAAGCGGATTTACTGGGAATTACGGTTCCCGATCCAGATCTAAAATGGAACGAGGAAACCGGCCATTATGATTTTGGTGAAATAGATTGGGATGAATTCTGGCAAGTAGTAAAAGGCCATGGCCCCTGTAACAAAGAACGCATGAACGCCCGTGTTAATGCGTGGAATAATGGAGAATGGGTCCGCGATGCCGCAATGGCTTACGCAGAAAAGAATGCAAACAAAAAAGTAGCTAAAGCAAGTTAAAAAATGCCGTAAGACAATAGGACTTAAGACGTAGGACAATTTATTTATAGTCTTACATCCTAAGTCTTAAAGCGAAGCGGTCTTAAGTCCTAATACTAAAATCTAATATCTGATGACTGAAAAGAGAAACTGGCCCCTTTGGGAAATATTTGTCCGCAGTAAGAACGGTTTGGAACACCGCCACTTCGGAAGCCTTCACGCCGCCGACGCAGAAATGGCTTTGGAAAACGCCCGAGATGTTTACACACGCAGAAATGAAGGCGTGAGCATTTGGGTGGTAGAAAGTAAACACATTACTGCTTCAAACCCAGAACAAAACGGTGAAATGTTTGAGCCAGCACAGGATAAGGTCTATCGTCATCCTACTWTTTACGATTTGCCTGACGAAGTAAAACATATGTGATGTTAATTGTTTGTTACCTTGAGCGCAGTCGAAAGGTCTTTGATAAACGAATTTAAACTTTAAATGAAAAACCAAAATCTTTATAACTACATTCTCACAATTGCCGACAACTCCCTAATCCTCGCACAACGATTGGGCGAACTCTGCGGCCATGGGCCAAATTTGGAAACGGATATCGCATTGACTAATATTTCTTTGGATTTACTCGGACAAACACGTAGTTACTATCAATACGCCGCAAAAATTTCCGACGAAAACAAAACCGAAGACGATATTGCTTTCCTAAGAATTGAGCGGGAATATAGAAATTGTTTGCTGGTTGAACAGCCAAATACCCATTTTGGGTATGTAATCGGTCGCCAGTTTTTGTTTGATGTATATCATTTCATGTTGATGGAAAAATTGCAGTATAGTACCGATGAAACGTTGGCTGCAATCGCCAAAAAAGGAATAAAGGAAGTAAGTTATCATAAACGTTTTTCTTCAGATTGGGTAAAAAGATTGGGTGATGGTACCGAGGAAAGTAAAGCTAAAATGCAGGAAGCAATCAATGATCTTTGGCGATTTACAGATGAGCTTTTCTTTATGACAGAAGCTGAAAAGGAGGCTGTAAAAGAAGGAATTGGACTTGATGTTTCATCCTTCAAGGAAAAATATTATGAAGAAGTTTCAGAAATTTTAAATGAAGCAACGCTCTCAGTTCCTGAAAACAACTATTTCACCAAAGGTGGAAAAGACGGGGTCCATACAGAACATATGGGCTATATTTTGGCCGTCTTGCAATACATGCAGCGCACGTATCCAAATATGACGTGGTAAAAAAAATTAACGATTGCTGATTTTAATTGTTCTTAGAAGAAGAGATAAAACTTCAAAATCTGTAATCGTCAATCAACAATCTTCAATAATTATGACAATTACTGAAAAGCCGAACATACAGAAAAATATTATTCCTGTCCTGGAAACTGTTTCAGACCCTGAGATTCCTGTACTTTCTGTTTTGGATTTGGGCGTTATTCGTGAGGCTATCGAAAAAGATGGGCTCGTCCAGATAAAACTTACCCCCACATATTCGGGTTGTCCAGCGATGGATGTCATTGCAGATGATTTAAAAAAAGCCTTTTCAGAAATTGGCAAAAAAGCCGAAGTGGAATTGGTTCTTTCCCCCGCGTGGTCCACCGATTGGATTTCAGAAGAAGGATTGGAAAAAATGGAGAAATACGGCATCGCTCGCCCGCTTTCAGAATCGCACGACAAAGATGTTTTATTGGGCGAAAAAAAATTGGTGAAATGTCCGCAATGCGGAAGTACAAACACACATCTGGTCAGCCAGTTTGGTTCCACAGCCTGCAAAGCGCTTTTTAAATGTGATGATTGCCACGAACCGTTTGATTACTTTAAATGTTTAAAATAAATTCAAAAATTTCAACCTGAGCAGCCTGTCCTCAACAGTGATAACGGGTCTCTTAAAACTTTAAAAAATTGAGTAAAAGTATAACCACCCAAATAGAAAATAAAGTAGCAACATTAACGCTAAATCGCCCAGAGGTTTTTAACAGTTTCAATCGCGATATG
Organism: Aequorivita sp.; assembly: GCA_002733915.1. GTDB lineage: Bacteria > Bacteroidota > Bacteroidia > Flavobacteriales > Flavobacteriaceae > Aequorivita. The sequence goes on along the minus strand of NVXN01000007.1, from coordinate 75,914 downwards.
GCGTTGTTGCTTCAAAATGAATTGGACGCTGTCGAAAAAAATCCAGAAGTGCGCTCAATTATCATCACAGGTAGCGGAAAAGCATTTTGTGCCGGACAGGATTTAAAAGAAGTCACTTCGCCAGAATTGAACCCCGGTTTCAAAAAAATTCTTGAGGAACATTATAACCCGATTATTCAAAGAATCCGAAATATTGAAAAACCAATCATTGGTGCAATCAATGGCGTTGCTGCAGGTGCCGGAGCTAATATAGCTTTGGCTTGCGATGTGGTCGTCGCTTCGGAATACGCAAGTTTTATTCAGGCTTTTAGTAAAATCGGATTGGTCCCAGATAGTGCAGGAACTTTCTTTTTGCCACGGTTGGTTGGTTTTCAAAAAGCTTCGGCATTGATGATGCTGGGCGATAAAGTTTCTGCAACCGAAGCCGAAAAATTGGGGATGATCTACAAGGTAGTTTCTTCTGAAAATTTTATTGAAGAGGTGAATAATATTGCCTCCATTTTGGCAAATATGCCCACCAAAGCGTTGGGCCTAACTAAACGTTTGCTGAATAACTCTATGCAAAATTCTTTGGAGGAACAATTAAATTTGGAAAGCGAACTTCAAATAGAATCTGCCCAAAGTGAAGATTATGCAGAGGGTGTCGATGCATTTGTGAACAAAAGAAAACCGAATTTTAAAGGAAATTAAATGATTAAGAAAGTTGGAATAATTGGCGGAGGTACGATGGGAAGCGGCATAGCACAAGTAGCTGCCAAGGCCGGATGCTCCGTAAAATTATACGATACAAAAACCGAAGCGCTTGAAAAGGCCAAAGCTGATCTGGAAAAAATAATGGATCGTTTGGTGGAAAAGGAGAAAATCGATTCCCAAGAAAAACTACGTATCCAAAACAATATAAAATATGTCAATTCTCTAAAGGAACTGAAAGATTCCGACTTAACAATAGAAGCGATTGTTGAAAATTTGGAAGTGAAAAAGAACGTTTTTTCAACGCTTGAAAAGTTTGTGAGCGATGATTGCCTCATTGCCTCAAATACTTCTTCTTTATCGATTGCTTCAATTGCTTCGTCGCTTAAAAAACCGGAACGTTGTATCGGGATTCACTTTTTTAATCCCGCACCATTGATGAAATTGGTTGAAGTTATCCCTTCAATTCAAACTTCGGAAGAAACCTTAAAGATTTCAGTAAAAACAATTAAAGATTGGGGAAAAACCGTTGCCGTTGCTAAGGACACGCCCGGGTTTATAGTAAATCGTGTTGCGCGGCCTTTTTATGGCGAAGCCCTTCGCATTTATGAAGAAGGTATGGCTTCTTTTTCTGAAATAGATTTAGCAATGAAGGATATTGGTGGTTTCAGAATGGGCCCTTTCGAATTGATGGATTTTATAGGAAACGACGTGAATTACACCGTTACCGAAACCGTTTTTGAAGCCTTTTATTTCGACCCGCGTTACAAACCTTCCTTCACCCAAAAGCGTTTTGCCGAAGCAGGTTATTTGGGTAGAAAAAGTGGAAAAGGGTATTATGATTATTCCGAAAACGGACAAATGTCAGCTCGAGTGGAGTCGAGAACGAATTCCAAAGAAAAAATTTCTGCTGAAATTATTTTCGAAAGAATCCTTGTAATGTTAATTAACGAAGCCGCTGATGCGCTTTTTTGGAACATCGCTTCCGCAGAAGATATTGACAATGCAATGACCAAAGGGGTAAATTATCCCTATGGTCTTTTATCTTGGGCAGATAAAAAAGGAATAGATTGGTGTGTTAGGAAAATGGACGAACTTTACAATGAATATCACGAAGACCGTTACCGTTGTTCGCCGCTTTTGAGAAAAATGAATAGTGAAAACAAAACCTTCTTTTAAATGCTTGAAGCTGAGAAAATACCAATAAAAATGCTTAGCCAGGATGCTTTTAGTTCTTGGCTAGGCATCAAAATATTGGAAGTTGCAAAGGGCCGATGTAAGGTTGCAATGACCGTTCGCAAAGAGATGCTTAACAGCATGAACAAAGCCCATGGCGGTATTAGTTATTCGCTGGCAGATACTGCTTTTGGTTTTGCTGCAAACACCCACGGAAAATATGCGGTTTCTATTGAAACTAGCATAAACCACATTGAAGCTTTAAACGAAGGTGATTATCTTACAGCAGAATCGGTCATTGAAAAAGTAGGCAATAAATTGGGTTTCAATATTGTTGAAGTAAAACGAGGTGATGAGTTGATAGCGCTTTTCAAGGGTGTTGTTTATAGAACTAGTAAAGACTGGGAATAAYTTAAAAMCATAAAAAACTAACTAACACGTAAAAATTATGAAATGGCAAGGTAGAAGGCAAAGCGGTAATCTGGACGACCGGCGTGGAATGAGCAAAGGCAAGTTGGCTGCTGGTGGTGGAATTGTTGTAACTATCATAGTGCTAGCTCTAAACTTTTTTGGTGGTGAAACAGGTCAGCAATTAGCGCCAGTTGTGGAGCAATTTGGCAATAGCCAAACTGTTCAGACCGAGCAAAGAGAACTTACTGCCCAAGAAAAAGAAATGGGAAACNTTTAWKRCTACGGTTTTGGCAGACACAGAAGATGTTTGGAACCAGATTTTTAGCCAAAACAATATTGGCGATTATAAAGAACCCACAATGGTTTTGTTTACCGATAGGGTAAGTACGGGCTGCGGAAATGCAAGCTCAGCTTCGGGTCCGTTTTATTGCCCTGCCGATCAACAAGTCTATATGGACCTGGCATTTTTTGATGAATTGAAAACCCGTTTTGGCGCAAAGGGCGGCGATTTTGCCATTGCCTATGTAACAGCTCACGAAATAGGCCACCACGTACAGACGCTGCTTGGAACCAATCAAAAAGTGAGTCAATTACAGCGGCAAACAAACAAAACTGAAGCCAACAAACTTTCCGTTGCGTTGGAGCTTCAAGCAGATTTTTATGCAGGGCTTTGGGCACATTATAACCAAGAGTATTTGGAAGAAGGCGATATTGAAGAAGCCATGAGTGCGGCCAATGCCGTTGGTGATGACGCTATTCAAAAAAGATCACGAGGAGATGTACAACCCGACAGTTTCACCCACGGAAGCTCGCAACAACGTATGAAATGGTTTATGAGAGGGTATAAAACTGGTGATATAAAGCAGGGCGATACCTTTGCAGAAATTTTAAATTAGAATAAAACTTAGAATGAAAGAAGCATATATAATTGACGGAATAAGAACGCCCATTGGTAGTTATCAAGGAACGCTAAGCTCTGTAAGAACAGACGATTTGGCCGCTTTGGTAATTGCCGAAATTGTAAAACGAAACCCAAACATTCCCAAAGAAGCATATGACGATGTTATTTTGGGATGCGCAAATCAAGCTGGCGAGGACAACCGAAATGTGGCGCGAATGGCTTCACTTTTGGCGGGTCTTCCAGTTACGATTCCGGGTGAGACCGTAAACAGACTTTGTAGTAGCGGACTTTCAGCTATCATCCACGCAAACCGTGCGATAAAGGCTGGCGACGGCGATTTGTTTATTTCGGGCGGCGTTGAAAATATGACGCGCGGACCCTACGTGGTCGCAAAACCATCTTCCGCCTTTGGAACCGATGCAAAAATGTACGATTCGAGTTTTGGGTGGCGATTCATAAATCCAAAAATGGCAGAAATGTACGGCACGGATGGAATGGGAAATACCGCGGAAAATTTGGTCGAAAAGCACAAAATTAATCGTGAAGACCAAGATGTCTTTGCCTACCATTCACAGATGAAAGCCGCAAAAGCCCAACAAAATGGGCGTTTGGCGAAGGAAATAGTTCCGGTGGAAATTCCACAGCGAAAGAAAGGTCCGATTATTTTCAAGAACGATGAATTTATTCGTCCAAATACCACCAAAGAAGTTTTGGCAAAATTACGACCTGCCTTCAAAAAAGATGGCAGCGTAACCGCAGGAAATTCTTCAGGTTTAAACGATGGCGCCGCAGCCACGATTATTGCTTCGGAAGATGCCGTAAAAAAATATAATTTGAAACCGATTGCAAGAATTGTTTCTTCCGCCGTTGTGGGCGTAGAGCCACGAATTATGGGTATCGGTCCCGTTGAAGCTTCCAACAAAGCACTTGAAAAAGCAGGTTTTAAAATGGAAGATATGGACGTAATTGAATTGAACGAAGCCTTCGCCTCACAAGCTTTGGCGTGTATCCGTGAATGGGGACTGAAAGATGATGACCCGCGAATCAATCCAAATGGGGGTTCCATTGCAATCGGCCATCCGCTGGGAGTTACGGGAACGCGAATTGCTTATTCCGCAGCCTTGGAACTTCAATTGCAAAAGAAAAAATACGCTTTGATCACCATGTGCGTTGGCGTTGGACAAGGGTATGCCGCGATTATAGAAAATGTGAATTTATAAATTATGCAAAAAACTCAACATTACATACTGGGAAACTGGACCGAAGGCAAAGGCGAAGGCAGCCCAATTCTCGATTCAGTAACGGGTGAGCACTTTACAAGCGTAACCACGGAAGGGCTCGATATACCTGAAATTCTTCAATACGGAAGAGAAAAAGGCGGAAGGCTCCGCAAAATGACATTTCAGGAACGAGGATTGATGCTAAAGAAACTCGCGATGTATCTCACCAAAAAGAAACAACAATTTTACGAAATAAGTTACCGGACCGGCGCTACAAAAATTGACAGTTGGATTGATATTGAAGGCGGTTTTGGCAATTTATTTGCCAATGCTTCCCTTCGAAAATTGTTTCCAAATCAACCCTTTGATGTGGAGGGGGATCCAATCGATCTCTCCCGAGGTGGCCGTTTTATGGCGCACCACATTATGGTTCCTCGCGAAGGTATTGCGGTGCATATAAATGCGTTTAATTTTCCCGTTTGGGGAATGCTTGAAAAATGCGCCGTAAACTGGATGGCGGGAATGCCCGCTGTGGTTTTGCCGGCGCCCCAAACAGCTTATTTAACGGAATCAGTGGTTAAGGAAATAATCGCCTCAAAAATTCTTCCGGAAGGTTCGTTGCAACTTATCAGCGGAACCGCCAAAAACATTCTCGACACCGTGGAATCTCAGGATGTGGTTACCTTTACAGGTTCGGCCAGCACCGGAAAAATTCTGAAAAAACATCCGCGGTTGATTGAGGAATCGGTTCCTTTCACTATGGAAGCCGATAGTTTAAATGCTGCAATTTTAGGGGWAGACGCAGTTCCCGGAACTCCGGAATTCGACCTTTTTATAAAAGAAGTACGAAATGAGATGACCGTAAAATGCGGACAAAAATGTACTGCCATCCGAAGAATTATCGTTCCCGAAAAATTGGTGGAAGATGTACAGATTGCCCTTGGAAAACAGCTTGAAAAAGTAACCATCGGTGATCCACGTTTGAAGGAAGTGCGAATGGGCGCATTGGTTAGCGATGCACAACGCAATTCGGTAAAGGAGCAGATTTCAAAAATCACAGAATCTGCGAAAATCGTTTATGGCGATTTTGAGGATTTTGAAGTAACTGGTGCCGATTCAAAAAAAGGAGCTTTTATAAAACCTATTTTGCTTCGGGAAGACAATCCGTTGCAAAATGAAAGCGCTCATATAACTGAGGCGTTTGGTCCAGTGAGCACCTTAATGCCCTATAAAGATTTAGAAGAAGCGATCAAGCTTTCTAAAATGGGGAAAGGTTCTTTGGTGAGCTCCATTGTTACAAACGACGATAAAATTGCAAAGGAATACACTGTTTCCGCAGCCACCCACCACGGACGCATTTTAATTTTGAATCGGGAGAGTGCAAAAGAAAGCACGGGGCACGGCTCGCCTTTGCCAAATCTTATCCACGGTGGTCCCGGCCGCGCCGGTGGCGGGGAGGAAATGGGCGGTATTCGCGGTGTAAAACATTATTTGCAGCGTTGCGCCATTCAAGGTTCACCTTCAACATTGACGGAAATCACAGGAATCTATCAGCCAAAAGCCGATTATAAAGAAGCAGAAAAACATCCATTTGCTTATCATTGGGAAGATATTGAGCCGGGGATGTCAATAAAAACACATAATCGCACGATTACGGATACCGATATTATCAATTTTGCCAATCTTACTTGGGACCATTTTTACGCACATACTGATATTACTTCGCTGGACGGGAGTATTTTTGAAAAGCGCACTGCGCACGGTTATTTCATTTTGGCCGCCGCCGCCGGACTTTTCGTCTATCCGAATAAAGGTCCGGTTGCCGCAAATTACGGTTTGGAGGAATGCAGGTTTCTTCGCCCAATTTATCACAACGACACGGTTTACGTGCGGTTGACGTGCAAACAAAAAATTGATCGCGAGCAAAAAGGAAACGAATTACCTTCAGGAATCGTGAAGTGGTACGTTGAGGTTTTTGATGCGAATATTGACGAAAGTTCTTCCGAAGAAGAGAAGCAGAGTGAACTGCTTGCCGTAGCAACCATTTTGACAATGGTTCAAAAAAAGCAGACGGTTTTTGCTGAAATGACTTCGGAATCCATTCATAATTATTTGAATAAACTTTCCGAAGATTCAAAACCGAAATGGGGCACGATGACGCCCCAGCAAATGTTGGAACATTTGGAATATACGTACCGAATTGCTTCGGGAGAAATTCAGGATTTTGAAATTGCAACGCCCGAACAATATTTGGAAAAAGTGCATTCTACCTTATACAATTATGAAAAAATGCCGCGCGAATACGATTTTCCACTGGCGAAGGAATCAAAAATCACTGAGACCAAGAATCCCGATTTGGAGACCGCTAAAAAGAAATTGTTGGAGGCACGAGCAGATTATTTAAAATATTTCAAACAAAATCCCGATGCCAAAACCAAAAATGTGGTTTTTGGCGAATTGAACAAATTTGAATGGTATCTTTTGGAACGAAAACATTTAAACCATCATTTTGAACAATTTAATTTGATAGACTAATTGAGCCAAGAACCAAGAATCAGGACAAATATGTCTTGGGTCGTGGTTCTTGATTCTTGAATAAAAAAATTATGAATGAACCATACGTAAAACAAGAGATAAATAACAACATTGCGACAATAGAATTCTTCCATCCGGCGCATAACAGCCTCCCGGGAGATTTGCTGGCAAAACTCGCAAAAACAATCACCGAAGCTGGTAATAATGACGAAGTAAAAGTTATTATTTTGAAAAGCGGTGGAGACCGCACTTTTTGCGCGGGCGCGAGTTTTAATGAGTTAATCAATATTAACGATGCCGAAACCGGAAAGGTTTTTTTCAGCGGATTTGCAAACGTGATTAACGCCATGCGCAAATGCCCAAAATTCATTATAGGAAGAATTCAAGGAAAAACTGTTGGCGGCGGCGTGGGTGTTGCCTCGGCGACCGATTATTGTATGGCTACGAAGTTTGCCGCAATCAAATTAAGCGAGTTGAATGTTGGAATTGGCCCGTTTGTGGTCGGTCCAGCTGTTGAAAGAAAACTGGGTCTGAGCGCGATGAGCCAAATAGCCATTGATGCAAATTCCTTTTACGAAGCTGAATGGGCGCGTCAAAAAGGTTTGTACAATCAAGTGTTTGGTTCTTTGGAAGCATTGGATGAAGCCGTACAGAAATTTGCTGAAAACCTTTGCAACTACAATCCTGAGGCAATGAAGGAAATGAAGAAAGTATTTTGGAGCGGAACGGAAGATTGGGATCAACTTTTGGCGGAAAGAGCTGTGATTTCAGGGAGGTTGGTGCTTTCGGAATTTACTAAGGAAAAATTGAAAAGCTTTAGTTGATTTGATAAAAGGATAAAAGGATAAAAGGATAAAAGGACAAAAGGACTGCAGTGATATGTCGTTAAAGCATAATTTTAGAAAATTGACTATTTGGCAGGAAGCAAGAAAGCTCGTTAGCGAAACTTATTTGATTACTTCAAAATTTCCAAAATCTGAAATTTACGGACTTTCAAATCAGTTGCAACGGTGCGCCGTTTCAATTGCCTCCAATATTGCAGAAGGTTCGGCAAGAAATTCCGATAGGCATTTTGTTCAATATTTGGAAACAGCTCTGGGGTCGACTTTTGAGTGGGAAACACAGTTGATTTGTGCTTTTGATTTAAAATATATTGRTGATTTGGCATTTGATAGAAATCTGCAAACAATACAAAAGTTGCAAGCAATGATATCAAATTTCAAAAACACATTAAACTAAATGTCTTTTAATCCTTTTTGTCAATTTATCTTTKYSTWATRTRRKKYAWYAKMAWSWTTTTCAGTTTCAAAGGCCATATTCCAGTAGTTCACGAAAGCAGTTTCGTTCACCCCTTGGCGGCTGTTACTGGCAATGTGATCATTGGGAAAAATTGCTATATCGGTCCCGGTGCGGCAATTCGCGGCGATTGGGGTGAAATCATTTTGGAGGATGGCGTGAATGTGCAGGAAAACTGCACCATCCATATGTTTCCAGGTAAAAGCATTGTGTTGAAAGAAAGCGCACACGTAGGGCACGGCGCGATAATTCACGGGGCGAATTTGGGCAAAAATTGCTTGATCGGGATGAACAGCGTGATTATGGACGATGCCGAAATTGGTGATGAATGTATCGTAGGGGCCATGAGTTTTGTAAAAGCCGAAGAAAAATTTCCAAAGCGGAAATTGATTGTGGGCAACCCGGCGAAAGCTATAAAAGATATCAGTGATGAAATGATTGCGTGGAAAACGGCCGGAACACGATTATACCAGCAATTGCCAACGGATTGTTACGAAAGTTTGAAAGAAGTGGAACCGTTGCGGGAGATTCCGAAGAACAGGCCAATACAGGAAGATTTTTATAAAACCATTTCTGAATTCAGAAAAGAGATAAAAGAATAAAGGCAACTATGTCGAAAACAGAATTTAAAATGCCCAAAATGGGCGAAAGCATTACAGAAGGAACCATTCTCAATTGGCTAGTAAACGAAGGCGATTCGTTCGAGGAAGGCGATATTCTTTTGGAGGTTGCAACGGATAAAGTGGATAATGAAGTTCCCGCCCCAGCTTCTGGAAAAATGCTTGAACAAAAATTTAAAGCAAAGGATGTGGTGCCCGTTGGGAAAGTGATTGCTATTTTAGAGCTTTCCGGGGAAAAAGGAGCTTCAAAAGCTTCGGGAAAGACTTCAGAAAAAAAAGTTTCTAAAACTGAAACTTCCGAAAAACCAAAAGCGCAAAAACAAGTTTCGAGGCCAGCATCCTTTAAAGTAAACGAAAACGTTTTTATTTCACCTTTGGTTGACGCGATTGCTCGTAAAAATCATATCAGTTACGAAGAACTTGCCCGAATTCCAGGAACAGGAAAAGAGGGCCGTTTGCGAAAAAGTGATGTTATGAACTATTTGGAAAACGGTCGTCCGTTTCAGTTTGCACAGTCCGTTCCTGAGGTTTCTGGTTTTCAAATCCCCGATCTAAAATTTGATAAAGGAAAAGGTAAAATTGTTGAGATGGATCGTATGCGCCAAATGATTGCGGATCACATGGTTTTCAGCAAACATACTTCACCGCACGTAACCGCTTACGTTGAAGCAGACTTAACAGAAATGGCAAATTGGCGTAATAATAACAAAGTCGCTTTTCAGAAAAAATATAAGGAAAAACTCACGTTCACGCCACTCTTTATTGAATGTGTGGCGAAAGCGATTACAGATTTCCCGATGATAAATTCCACGCTTGATGGAACAAATATCATTGTAAAAGACGTAATAAATATCGGAATGGCGACGGCGCTTCCCTCGGGAAATCTGATTGTTCCCGTTGTAAAAAGTGCCGATAAGAAAGATTTAAAAGAATTGGCCGAAACAACAAATGAACTTGTTGTAAAAGCCCGTGATAATAAGCTGAAAGGTGATGATACCCAAGGCAGCACATTCACAATTAGCAATGTGGGGACTTTTGGAAGTTTGATGGGAACACCCATAATCAACCAGCCTGAAGCCGCGATTCTCGCAACGGGAATTATAAAAAAACGTGCTGAAGTAATTGAACGGGAAGAAGGTGATACTATTGAAATCAGACAAATGATGTACCTATCCCTTTCTTTCGACCATCGCATTGTAGATGGATATTTGGCGGGTTCTTTTTTACGGAAAATTGCGGATTATATGGAACAGTTTGATGTTGAAAGGACGTTTTGAACCACGACCGCTCGCTGGTGCTCGCTGCACGAGCCACGAGGTTCAGAAGTCGTGATTCAATCGGTCGGGTTTCAAGCTTCAAAAAATAATAATATGAGAAGGCACAATTTTAAAAAACTCCAAATTTGGCAATTGGCCATTGAGTTAATCGACGAGAATTATAAGCTGACTTCAACATTTCCGGACTATGAAAAATTTGGTTTGCGAACCCAAATGAATCGCTGTTCTGTGTCAATTGCTTCAAATATTTCAGAGGGTTCAAGTAAAAGAACTGATAGGCACTTTATCAAATTTTTAGATGATAGGTTAGGTTCTGCCTATGAATGGGAAACACAATTGATTGTTTGCTACCGTCAAGAGTTTATTTCTAAAGAGTTATTTTTAGAATTGGAAGATAAAGTGCAAGCGTTGCAGAGTAAAATATCGAATTTTATGGATATGCTAAAACCTAACAATTAATATAAAAACACTTGTTGAACCACGATCGTTCGCTGCGTTCACTGCCCGAATCACGATGTTTATAAGTCGTGATTCCAAACATCGTGTTTCGTGATTCAAAAAAACAAACAATGAATAAAGATATATTAAAAAAAGCCTTCAAAAATCTCGTTACTGCCAAGGCGATGACCGAGATTTATGAAGAGAATTTTAAAGTAGTTTCAAAATATGTGCACGCAACTTCCCGCGGGCATGAGGTAATCCAAACTGCAGTAGGAATGCAGCTTTTACCGCAGGATTACGCTTTTCCATATTATCGGGATGATTCAATGTTGCTTGCAATCGGGATGAAACCTTACGAATTGATGCTGCAGGTTTTAGCGAAAAAGGATGATCCATTTTCTGGTGGAAGAACGTATTATTCGCATCCAAGTTTGAGGGATGATGATAAGCCGAAAATCCCACATCAAAGTTCTGCTACGGGAATGCAAGCAATTCCAGCCACGGGTGTGGCAATGGGTTTTTGGTATAAAGAATCTTTTAATTCAGAATTCAGAATTCAGAATTCAGAATTGCCCATTGTGGTTTGTTCTTTGGGTGATGCATCAGTTACTGAAGGCGAAATAGCGGAAGCTTTTCAAATGGCTGCGTTAAAACAACTGCCGATTCTTTATTTGGTTCAGGATAACGGTTGGGATATTTCCGCAAATGCTGCGGAAACCCGAGCGCAAAACGCTTTTGAATACGCCGCAGGTTTTCACGGTTTGGAAGCGGTTTCAATAGATGGAACCGATTTTGAAGAAAGTTATAATACCATTCAAAATGTTATTTCAAAAATAAGAAAAGAGCGCAGGCCGTTTTTAGTGCACGCGAAAGTTCCGCTTTTAAATCACCATACTTCTGGAGTTCGCATGGAATTTTATCGCGATGATTTGGAAGAAGCAAAAAGCCGTGACCCCTATCCCAAATTGAAGAAGTTGCTTTTGGAAAATGGTTTTGAAGAAAAAGAACTTTCAGAAATTGAAAATTCTGCAAAAAAAGAAGTGAGTGATAGTTTAGAAAAAGCTTTAAAAGCTGAAGACCCAAAGCCGGAAGATTTATTTACACACGATTTTGCACCGACTGAAATTACTGAAGAAAGTGGTGATCGTTCCCCAAAAGGCGGTGAAAAAGTGGTGATGGTTGATTGTGCCCTTTTTGCCATTGAAGAATTGATGGCAAAGCACAAAGAGTGTCTGCTATATGGACAGGATGTGGGCGGACGCTTGGGCGGTGTGTTTCGCGAAGCGGCGACTTTGGCCCAGAAATTTGGTGACAATCGCGTTTTTAATACGCCAATTCAAGAGGCGTTTATCGTTGGAAGTACTGTTGGAATGAGTGCCGTTGGACTGAAACCAATTGTTGAGGTTCAGTTTGCCGATTATATTTGGCCCGGGCTAAACCAACTTTTTACTGAAGTTTCCCGAAGCTGTTACCTTTCCAATGGAAAATGGCCAGTTTCAATGATTTTACGTGTGCCGATTGGGGCCTACGGCAGCGGTGGCCCATATCATTCATCTTCCGTGGAAAGTGTCGTTACAAATATCCGCGGATTGAAAATTGCCTACCCGAGCAACGGTGCAGATTTAAAGGGATTGCTAAAAGCAGCATATTACGACCCAAATCCCGTGGTGATTTTTGAGCACAAAGGTTTGTATTGGAGCAAAGTGAAAGGAACAAAAGGAGCGACTTCGCTGATGCCTTCGGAAGATTATATTTTACCCTTTGGAAAAGCTTGGGTTTTGCAGGAAATCTGGAAACAGGAAGAGGAGGAAACACTTTCAATAATTACCTACGGAATGGGCGTACATTGGGCGATGAACGCTTCCGAGGAACTTGGAATGCAGGAGAAGATTGAAGTTGTCGATCTGCGGACGCTTCATCCTTTGGATTATGAAACGGTTTTCAAAAGTGTGAAAAAATGCGGAAAATGTCTGGTTGTAACGGAAGAACCCTCCGAAAACGGTTTCAGCAGAGGGCTTCAGGGGAAGATTCAAGAAGAATGTTTTCAGCAATTGGATGCCCCAGTGATGTTGATTGGTTCTGAAAATATGCCGGCAATCCCGCTAAATTCCACTTTGGAGGAAACAATGATTCCTTCTACAGAAAAAGTAAAGAAAAAGATTTTAGAAATTTTGAACTATTGATTTTCCGTATCTTTTGTTTGCAAAATTTAACCCTAGTAAATCAGACTTTATTATAAATTGTAAAAACGATCAGATATGGCTCTCAATATAAAAAATAATTCAAAATCAAACTGAAATGAAAACACTTATTACAATTTCTTGCTTTTTAACAATGTTTGTTGCCACTGCACAATGGACTACAGATACGGATGCAAATACGCTGGTGGCCGAATCTGGCGAACTCGATGTTCAGGCTCGCGGAACATCTGACGGACAGACCTATGCGGTATATTGGAAAAATGTTGGAGCACCGACCAATATTGAACTTAGAATGCAGGTTATGGATGCAGATGGCAACCGAAAGTTTGGCGAGGATGGAATGCTTGTAAGCGATCAACTACCAATGAGCACATTTACGGTTATTATGAATACTGTTGTTGATGCAGATAATAATTTATATATAGGAGTTACTGGAACTACAGATTTTTCGGCCTATGCTTTTAAAATGGATAGTGACGGAAACCAACTTTGGGGTGCTAACGGTATCAATTTAGGAACCGGAGTACCGGTGACCATATTGCCATTATCTTCTGGAGATGCCATTATTTCTTGGCATGATTCCGGTGCGGCAGTAATGCAAAAATACGATTCTAGCGGGAATGCCGTTTGGCCGGACACAAAAACAATTGGTTCGGGAAATACAACGGCTGCCAATTTATTTGAACTCTCCAATAATGATTTTGAAGTGGTTTATCATTCCATTTTAAGCGGAATAAATTCATTTTTATATGCCCAACGATACGATGACGATGGGAACCCGGTTTGGTCAAATGCTGTTCAAATTGCAGATGGTGCTACTGCCTTTAACCGCGCTTATACAGGTGTACAGGATGGAGATGTGGTTTATATGGGCTATTTTTCTTCTACCGGTAACCGTTTCGATTCTTATTTACAGCGAATAAACCCGGATGGATCACTTCCATGGGGAATTAATGGTTCAGATTTCGATATAAATCAAACCGATTATGAAATGGAAACTGAAATTGCTTTTCAGCCAGGGTCACAGTATGTGTGGTCTATTTCTACCTACCGCAATGCTACCCAAAGTGAGCGTGGGGAATACGTACAGAAATTTGATAAAGATTCCGGAGCGCGTGAATTCACAGATAATGCAAAGGTTTTATTTCCTTTGGGAAATGATAAGTCACATCAAGGGTCACTTCGGCTAAGAGATGGCAGTCCTCTTTTCTTGATGGAAGAAGGAGAAAACAATGGAGCTACGCCAACCACTCTAAACGTGGTTTATCTGGATGAAAATGGAAACTTTGCCTGGCCGGAAGAAACAAGGCCGGTCGCCACCTTTGCGGCCGCTAAGAGCAGGGTGAATTTCACAGAAGAAGGCAATATGCAAAATGTGGCTGTTTTTGTTGAGGACAAAGGCAACGGAAAAGAAATTTACGCACAAAATGTAGTTGACGAGACTGCTGAAATTGAAGATTTTTCAAATGTTTCCGTCTTTTTTACAAACCCCGTGGAAGATGAAATGGTTTTGAAAAGTAATTCAGATATTGCAGAAATTGAAATATTTAATATTCGAGGGCAACAGTTATTTGGCAAAAAATATAAAGGTGAAAACGAAATAAAAATCAACACCCAAAAGTGGAATACTGGAATTTATTTTATGAACATTTCTACGAATAAAGGAGGCGTAAAGAGAATGAAAATAATTAAAAAATAAGGCATATATGCTTATTTGAAAAAAGTCTTTCTGTTCTATGGGAAGACTTTTTTATCCTTCCTCTTTATCTTTATTATCTTCATGAAAAACAAGGGGATGATCTTTTTCACCCAGCCCAACGATTTTTATCATATTGATAACAGTGTTATAAAGCATTAAAATAACCGAAACCATACCACCGCTGAGCAATGAGGAAAGAAACAGCGTTGCCCAATAAATGGTGGAATACCACGAGGTAGGTAACTCTTCTGATTCCGTAATGGGAATATTAAAAATTTGAAAAAGTATAATGGCTATAATAAAAAGTATGGTATCTAACTTAGCAATAGTCATTACTTGTGTATAATGGGCTTGCTTTAATTTTGATTTGGATCCTGAACTTATTCCCAAAAGAGTTAACAAAAGTGCCAAAATAGTTGCAGAAGCCAACACAATGGTGTTGCAGAGCATGTTTATTCCAGGTAGTGAAGAAGTAATCAATTTTTTTGCTTCATATCCTGAAATATTTCCCAAAAGAAATACTCCGGTTCCGGTGATAATTGCAGCAATTAATCCGCCATATAATGATCGCTGGTTGTATTTTGAAAGTTTTATCATTTCTTTCTTGATTATTTTTTACGTTACTGCCCTTCTGAAAGAGTCCAAAAAATTATTTATAAAGATAAAAAAAAGGCTTTTATACATTTGCATAAAAGCCTTTTCAAAATTATTTCTTCAACGTTCCTGGCGGATATTCTGCTAAAATTTTCATTACAATTTCACGAATGCGTTCTTCTTTTCGTTCCATATCACTGGTAACCAAATCTGCGCTGCCCATACCTTGCCATACCAAATTATTGGTTTTAGCGTCAATTAGGTCAATATAAAGGGTGCCTTCGGTAGAACGGGAAACGTGGCTTCCGCCGTAATAGCCACCATAATACCAAGGATTCCAGCCCCAACCATAACCAAAATTATTGTTGTAAACATCTACGCGCTCACGTTCTTTGGTGAAAATGCTAACGAGTAAATCTGGAGTTGTAGATTTTAACATTCCTTTTGTGGAAAGATTAGCCTCAATGGCTCGAAGAATACGTTTTTTGTCAAGGTCACTGATTTCAGCTCTGTCTATTCCCGGCTTAAAAAAAGCGAAGGAGTTGTACTGATTAAAATTTACTTCTTTGTCAAAATCCGTTGCCACGCGCACGGTGGAGCAGGAAGCGAACACAAAAAGCAACAATAGGGGTAAGAAATTAAGTGCTTTCATAGCTTTGTTTTTTTAAATTTTACAGAAGATTTTACTTCTGCCGTTTTTCTTTTAAAGTTAAAGAAATTTTAGTTGAAAAGATTATCGTCAACAAAATTAGGAAGCGTAACCTTTAAATACGGATTATTTTGCATTGCTCGTTTTATTGCGAAAACAGCTTCGTCATTCCGTGCCCAACTGCGTCTAGCTATTCCATTATTCACATCCCAAAACAGCATATTTTCAAGACGTCGTTGCGCATCTGTACTACCATCAAGAACCATGCCGAATCCTCCGTTTATTACCTCGCCCCAACCTACACCGCCGCCGTTGTGGATGCTCACCCAAGTAGCACCACGGAAGCTATCGCCAATTACGTTTTGTATTGCCATATCGGCCGTAAACCTGCTGCCATCATAAATATTGGAGGTTTCACGATAGGGCGAATCCGTTCCCGAAACATCGTGATGGTCACGCCCCAAAACTACCGGGCCAATTTTTCCTTCGGAAATAGCTTTATTGAATGCCGAAGCAATCTCCACACGCCCGTCTGAATCTGCGTAAAGTATGCGTGCCTGCGAACCAACAACCAATTTATTTTCCTGAGCGCCTTTTATCCAAGTGATGTTGTCCTGCATCTGCTGCTGAATTTCTTTTGGTGAATTTTTCATCAATTCTTCCAAAACCTTACAAGCTATTTCATCTGTTTTCAGAAGATCTTCAGCTTTACCGGATGCACAAACCCAACGGAAAGGTCCAAAACCATAATCAAAGCACATAGGCCCCATTATGTCCTGAACATAGGAAGGATATTTGAATTCCTTATTTTTTTCATCGGAAAGAACATCGGCACCAGCACGCGAGGCTTCCAAAAGAAATGCATTTCCATAATCAAAGAAATAGGTGCCTTTTGCGGTGTGCTTATTGATTGCTTCCACTTGGCGGCGCAAACTTTTCTGCACTTCTTTTTTGAAATTTTCCGGATTATTCGCCATCATTTCGTTGGCTTCTCCATACGTCAACCCCACCGGATAATAGCCACCGGCCCACGGATTGTGCAATGAGGTTTGGTCGCTTCCCAAATCGATATGAATATTTTCCTCCGCAAATTTTTCCCAAACTTCCACCACATTTCCATCGTAAGCAATTGAAACGGTTTCCTTATTCGCCATTGCTTCTTTTACACGTTTTGAAAGTGCATCTAAATCTGAAATCACTTCATCAACCCAACCTTGGCTGTGTCTTGTTTCGGTGGCTTTTTTATTCACTTCAGCGCAGACCGTAACGCATCCCGCAATATTTCCAGCTTTGGGTTGTGCGCCGCTCATTCCGCCGAGACCGGAAGTTACGAACAAACCGCCCTTTGGTTCTTTTTTAATTTTTCTGAAACCATTTAAAACCGTAATCGTGGTTCCGTGAACAATTCCTTGTGGGCCGATGTACATATAGCTTCCTGCCGTCATTTGGCCATATTGTGTTACACCAAGTGCATTGAATTTTTCCCAATCGTCAGGTTTTGAATAATTCGGAATCATCATTCCGTTGGTTACAACCACGCGCGGCGCATCTTTATGCGATGGAAACAACCCTAGCGGATGGCCCGAATACACTGCCAAAGTTTGTTCTTCGGTCATTTCCGAAAGGTATTTCATCACCAAAAGATACTGCGCCCAGTTTTGAAATACCGCGCCATTTCCGCCATAGGTAATCAACTCATGCGGATGTTGCGCCACGGCATAATCCAAATTGTTTTGAATCATCAGCATAATCGCCTTTGCCTGCTCACATTTTCCGGGATATTCCTCAATTGTCCGTGCGTACATTTTATAATCGGGACGGAAACGGTACATATAAATACGCCCGTATTTTTCCAGCTCCTCACGAAATTCGGGTAGGAGCGTTGCGTGGTGTTTTGGCTCAAAATAGCGAAGGGCGTTGCGCAGCGCGAGTTCCTTTTCTTCCTTTGAAAGGATTTCCTTTCGTTTTGGTGCGTGGTTTATGGATGGATCGTAAGGTTTTTTTTCAGGTAAAACTGATGGAATGCCTTGTTGAATTTGTTCTTTAAAAGTCATTTTCTAAAAATATTTTTATTGATGCTTCCCAGTTTTTTTGTCAAAGCCGTACGGACAATGACGGCAGCCACTTTCACAGCAATATCCACGTTTTAAGTGGTATTGTTCCGTAAAACACTTGTAGCCTTCGGGTGTAAGGTAATAATCGCCTTCTTCGAGCTCTATTTTTTTCTTTGGAAAAAGCATTTCACAAAAGTAAGGATTTCAATGCTGAAAGTTTTAAAATTGAACCAAATCCATTGTTTTGGGATTTAAGCCTTAAATTTGTGGAAAATTGAACAATAATGACAAAACACAAGGCCGGATTCGTAAATATTATTGGCAACCCAAACGTGGGAAAGAGTACATTAATGAATGCTTTTGTGGGCGAGCGGCTATCCATAATCACTTCCAAGGCACAAACTACTCGCCACCGAATTTTGGGAATCGTGAACGGGGATGATTTTCAAGTGCTACTGAGCGATACACCGGGAATTATAAAACCTGCATATCAACTTCAGGAAAGTATGATGGATTTTGTGAAATCTGCCTTTGAGGATGCCGATATTCTGCTGTATTTGGTTGAATTGGGCGAAAAGGAATTGAAGGACGAAGCGTTTTTCAACAAAATAACCAACGCAAAAATTCCGGTTTTACTGCTGATAAATAAAATAGACAAAGGCAATGAGGAACTGCTTTCCGAAGCTTTAAAAATGTGGCAGGAAAAAGTTCCGAATGCTGAAATTTTCGCTATTTCCGCGCTTCAAAATTTCGGTGTTCCCGAAGTTTTCAATCGAATAATAGAACTGTTGCCCGAATCGCCGCCGTTTTATCCAAAAGACCAATTGACCGATAAGCCGGAGCGTTTTTTTGTAAATGAAGCCATCCGAGAGAAAATATTGATGCACTATAAAAAGGAAATTCCCTATTCCGTAGAAATTGATACAGAGGAATTTTTCGAAGATGAGAATATAATCCGAATCCGCAGTGTAATTATGGTAGAGCGCGAAACGCAAAAAGGAATCATCATCGGTCACAAAGGCTCGGCATTAAAAAGAGTGGGAGTAGAGGCTCGAAAGGATTTGGAAAAATTCTTCGGAAAGCAAATACACCTCGAACTTTATGTGAAGGTGAATAAAGATTGGCGCAGCAATGAAAAGCAGCTTCGGCGATTTGGGTACAACCAGAAATAAATTCCAAATCCCAAATTCCAAATTCCACGCTCGCCTGTCGATGGGCCGGTACCGAACCCAACTCTTTTGAATATGGAGTTTGAAAAAGTCCTACCCCAACCCTTCCAAAGAGAAGCAGTAATTTTCCCTTTGAAGGGGGCTACGGGGATGTCTTGGATTTTGGAATTTATTTGGAATTTGGTGCTTGAAATTTGGAATTTTCAACAATCTCATTCATAAAATCATAAAGCTCGCGCATTCCCGGTTTTCCTTTTTTCTTTCCCATGCTTCCGGCAATGTACAGTAAAATCCAAGTCAGGATTAAAATAATCGAGATGCTTATCTGAAGTCCAATGGCATTCCCCAGTTTATAATTTGAATAAAGCCATGTGAAATTCACCATAAATAGAATTCCCACGGCTACATGCAGAAACATAAATAGGGTCCAAACCGTGGGGTTCGGCCCAAAAAAACCATGGAGGGAACAGGAATTTTCATCCTTTTCGGTTATTTCCAAATGCAACTGTNRRCSANMCWMMWKTGWTGSYRAWTRWKSGNNKRAGWTTNYMTAAAAMTAYRWTYGWCCWYSYWKGNNMAWKTWYSAATTTATCTTGACTCTTTTTTGCTTCCGAAAATTTTGTAAGTAACTGCGTGCAGGGTTGCTCCATTTCCATTTGGAAGCGTGGCCGTAAAACTATTTCATTCGGAAGCATTCTTAACTTATTTAAGTTTAAAGCCGTTAAAATAGTATTTTTTCTGCCAACTAAAAGCTATTTTTGCACCCTAAAACAGAGATTATGAGCATTGTTGCCGTAGTAGGAAGACCAAATGTAGGGAAATCCACTTTTTTTAATAGATTGATTCAGCGCAGAGAAGCCATTGTGGATGCAGTGAGCGGCGTTACGCGCGACCGTCATTATGGGAAAAGTGATTGGAATGGAAAAGAATTCTCGTTGATTGATACGGGAGGTTATGTAAAGGGAAGCGACGATATTTTTGAAGCTGAAATTGACAAGCAAGTTGAATTGGCAATTGATGAAGCCGATGCGATTATCTTTATGGTTGACGTTGAAAGCGGCGTTACCGGAATGGACCAGGAAGTAGCGAAACTACTTCGCCGTTCAAAAAAACCTATTTTTTTGGCAATCAATAAAGTTGATGCGGCTTCCCGTGTAAACGATGCTTTGGAGTTTTATTCTCTTGGTTTTGAAAATCAATACAATATTTCAAGTATCAACGGAAGTGGTACTGGGGAATTATTGGATGATCTGGTAAAAGCATTGCCAGATCGCGAAGAGGAAGACAGTAGCGAATTACCACGGTTTGCTGTGGTGGGGCGCCCTAATGCTGGCAAATCTTCATTCATTAATGCACTAATTGGAAAAGATCGCTATATCGTTACTGATATTGCCGGAACTACGCGCGATAGTATTGATACAAAATACAACCGTTTTGGGTTTGAATTCAATTTGGTTGACACTGCCGGAATTCGCAAAAAAAGCAAGGTAAAGGAAGATTTGGAGTTTTACTCTGTAATGCGAAGCGTTCGCGCCATTGAACATTGCGACGTTATCATTTTGGTTTTTGACGCCACCCGTGGTTTCGATGGGCAGGTTGAAAATATTTTTTGGCTGGCACAGCGAAACAATAAAGGAATCGTAATACTTGCCAATAAATGGGATTTAGTGGAAGACAAAGAAAGTAGCAGTGTGAAGGATTATGAAAAATACATTCGTCAGCAAATTGAGCCTTTTGTGGACGTGCCGATTGTTTTTGTTTCCGTACTTACAAAGCAACGTATTTATAAAGCCATTGAAACAGCGGTAGAGGTGTACCAAAACCGAAGCAAAAAAGTTAAAACTAGTGAACTGAACGAGGTTATGCTTCCTATTATTCAAGCCTATCCGCCACCAGCTTACAAGGCGAAATATGTAAAAATAAAATTCTGTACGCAGTTGCCAACGCCCTATCCAAGTTTTGCGTTTTTCTGCAATCTTCCGCAGTATGTGAAAGATCCGTACAAACGTTTTATTGAAAATAAATTAAGGGAGAACTTTGATTTTTCGGGAGTTCCTATTACGGTTTATTTTAGGAAAAAGTAATTTCAGTAGTTAGTAGTCAGTAATTTTCTCTATAAATAATAATTAATAAACGGTGTTCCGCATTGGGGGATCATGGGCCTTACCAACCCCCACTAGCGCCACCGCCACCAAAGCCACCACCGCCGAAACCGCCGCCAAAACCACCGCCACCGCCAAAACTTCCGCCACCGCCGAAGCTTCCGCCACCGCCGCCAAAACCTCCGCGTCCAAGGCTGCTGAGCACGATAATATCTAGCAAGCTTCCACCACCACCGCCTTTTCCACCACGTCCACCTTTACGCATAAGCGCAATAATGMTTATGATAAAGATAAAAATGATAAAAAAAGGAATGGGTGTGCCGTCTTTTTTTCCAAAATCGCGGTCTTCTTTGAATTCGCCTTTTAAAGCGGCAAAAATGGCGTCACTTCCTTGATCAAGCCCAGCGTAATAATTTCCTTCTTTAAACTGGGGAATCATTATTCGGTTAATGATACGTTCTGCCATTAAATCAGTAATTCTGTATTCTATGCCGTAGCCCGTGTTTATATCAACTTTGCGGTCGTCTTTGGCAAGCGTGATAACAATTCCGTTGTCTTCGCCGCTTTGGCCGATACCCCATTTTTGGCCCCATTCTGCACCAAGCATGGAAATGTCTTCGCCGTTTGTAGAACCAATAATAATGCAAACAATCTGCGTGCTAGTGGAATCTGCATAGCGAATCAATTTATTTTCCAATGCGGTTTTTTGTGATGGCGTAAGCAGGTTTATATAATCATAAAGGGAAGTCTGTTTGTCTGGTTTAGGAGGAATTTCATATTGGGCCGAAACATTTTTAGGGAAAATAAAAATTCCCAAGAATGAAAATAAAAGACAATATTTAGATAGAAAGTTGATAAGTTTATAGGTTTAAAAGTTTAAAATTGGAGCCATTAAAAGTATCTCTATTCCCTTTGGGGTTAGGTGCTTTACCCTACCGAAATATCGTTTGACAATTCATTTTTATCATCCTTTTGATAAGGGAAATATTTTTTCAATTGTTCGCCAGCTTTTAAGATACCTTCTACCAAACCTTGTTTCATATCGCCATTTTTAAAATGATTGATAATGATGTCTTTAGTACTTTCCCAAAAATTCTGGCCCACAATGTCGTTTATACCTTTGTCGCCCATAATTACAAGCGTTCTATCCTGTACAGCAACATATATAAGCACGCCATTGCGTTCCTTGGTGTTGTTCATATTCAGCATATCAAACACTTCGGCGGCACGGTCAAATGCGTCAATGTGCTCGTTTGGTTCTTCAGTAGAGATGGAAGAGGGTTCCAAATGTACCCGGATCTCTCCCGAGGTGTTTTTTTCAGCAATGCGAATGGCTTCGATTATGGCGGCTTCTTCTTCCGAAGTAAGAAAATCTTCAACTTTAGACATTACTCTTTATCTTTTCCTAAGTCATCAAAATTCACTTTTGGTGCATTTTCGCTACCGGCATCAGCTTTGAAGTAAGCTTTTTCGTCGAAGCCCAACATTCCTGCAAATATTTTTGTTGGGAATTGATTAATTTCAGTATTGAACATTCGCGCTTCTTCATTAAACCTGTTTCGCTCCACGTTAATACGGTTTTCGGTACGTTCCAGTTCGTTTATCAATTCCTTAAAGTTTTCATTCGCTTTTAAATCAGGATACCT
Source organism: Aequorivita sp. (assembly GCA_002733915.1). Classification (GTDB taxonomy): domain Bacteria; phylum Bacteroidota; class Bacteroidia; order Flavobacteriales; family Flavobacteriaceae; genus Aequorivita. The sequence goes on along the minus strand of NVXN01000007.1, from coordinate 53,233 downwards.
TTCAAAAACGGCCAACAAACGCGAAAGTGCAGAGGTTACACCTGCCTGTGCTTCTTGATATTGTGCCAGTTGTTCCGGGGTAATGTTTGAAGGATCGATATTTATGGATGTAGCTTTACTTCTGGCTTCTGTAACGGCAACCAACGTTTCCTGTTCAAATTCGGCATAACCTTTTGCGGTACTTACAATGTTCGGGATAAGATCTGCACGGCGTTGGTAGGAGCYTTCCACATTTGCCCATTGTGCCGTGGCTTTTTCGTCCAAAACGACCAATTTGTTATTGAGACTGGCCAAATAGCCTCCAATAATTAAAATTAGGCCTAAAATAATAATGATGGGTAACCATTTTTTCATGATGATGGTGGGTTTAGAGTTGTTCTTTGATTTTTAAAAGTTCTGCTTTTACCGATTCTAGTTTTCGAATAATCTCAAACTGGTTCAGAGTTTTTTGTTTGTTTTCCTTTAAATGTATTTTAGCGCCTTCCAACGTAAAACCGCGTTCTTTTACTAAATGATAAATAAGCTCTAGGTTTTTTATGTCTTGCGGTGTAAATTTTCGGTTGCCCTTGGCGTTTTTTTTTGGCTTTAGCACATCAAATTCCTTCTCCCAAAAACGTATAAGCGATGTATTCACTCCGAAAGCATCGGCTACTTCACCAATGCTGTAATATAGTTTTTCGGGCAAGTCTATGTACATTATTTAGTTATCAATTTTAGAATTTTAGTCTAAAGATTGGTTTTCTTCTTGAGATTTTCTCAAAATTTCAGCAAATTCTTCCGAAGTCAAACTTCCATAGTAAAAATTAATCGGGTTAATGCGTTCGCCATCCTTAAAAACTTCGTAATGACAATGAGGCGCCTCGCTTCTTCCGGTACTTCCCACAAAACCTATAATGTCGCCGCGCTGTACTTTTTGTCCTGGACGAACATTGTATTTGTAAAGGTGCGCATATAGACTTTCATACCCATACCCGTGATCTATCACCACGTGGTTTCCATAGCCCGTTGCCGTATTGTCTGCGCGCATTACTTTACCGTCTCCGGTAGCATAGACGGGGGTTCCTCGGGGGGCAGTAAAATCCATTCCGTAATGAAACTTTCTCGCTTTTGTAAATGGATCTGTACGGTAACCATAGCCCGAAGCCATTCGTGTAAGGTCTTCGTTTTTTACAGGCTGAATGGCAGGAATGGCGGCCAATAGTTTTTCCTTTTCTTCTGCAAGTCTTACTATTTCGTCTAATGATTTGGACTGTACAACAATCTGTTTCGTCAAGATATCTAAATTTCGGGTTGTGTTTATGATTAATTTTGAATTATTAAACCCTTCCAAATCCTTGTAACGGTTTATACCTCCAAAACCCGCTTTACGCTGCTCCTCCGGAATTGGATTTGATTCAAAATATACACGGTACAGATTGTTGTCCCTATCCTCAACTTCAGCAAGTACTGCCTGTGCTTGCTCTATTTTTTTGTTTAAAAGTTCAAATTGAAGCTGCATATTGTTCAGCTCACGCTGTAGCGCCAACTCCTTGGGGGTTTGAACTGATGGTAGGTTTATATAGACTAAAAGCAGCAAAAAACCACTTAGAAACATACCCAACAGACTCAGAACGAAAATCTTTAGTTTTCGGCCTTTTTTCTTTTCTATTTTTCGGTACGAAAGCGTTTCGCTATCGTAGTAATATTTAACCTTAGACATGCGTTAAAAAATTGCTATTTTTGCGCGTTGCTTATTCGCGCGAAGTAAAGGTAACGTTTTTACAAATATAGAAATTGTTTGCCACTGCGCCCAACCCTTAATTTTAGCATAATTTTATAAGAAATGAACTCGAAGGAAACCCGTTCCAAATTTTTAGAATTTTTCAAGTCCAAACAGCACCTCATTGTTCCATCTGCGCCAATGGTTGTAAAAAACGATCCAACGCTGATGTTTACCAATAGCGGGATGGCTCCGTTCAAAGAATATTTCCTTGGAAACGGAAAACCAAAAAGCAACCGCATTGCCGATACACAGAAATGTCTGCGCGTAAGCGGAAAGCACAACGATTTGGAGGAAGTGGGAATGGACACCTACCACCACACTATGTTTGAAATGTTGGGCAACTGGAGTTTTGGCGATTATTTCAAAAAAGAAGCAATCGAGTGGGCGTGGGAACTTTTGACCGAAGTTTTAAAAATTGATAAAGATATTCTCTACGTAACCATTTTTGAAGGAGACGAAAGTGAAGGGTTGGAGCGCGATACCGAAGCTTATAATCTTTGGAAACAATTCGTTCCCGAAGAAAGAATTGTAAACGGAAATAAAAAAGATAATTTCTGGGAAATGGGCGACCAAGGTCCGTGCGGCCCTTGTAGCGAAATACACGTGGATATTCGTTCTGCGGAGGAAAAAGCAAAAATTTCAGGGAAAGATTTGGTAAACAACGACCATCCCCAAGTAGTGGAAATCTGGAATTTGGTTTTTATGCAGTTCAACCGGAAAGCCAATGGTAGCCTTGAAAAACTGCCCGCCCGACACGTTGATACCGGAATGGGTTTCGAGCGTTTGTGCATGGTACTTCAAAATAAACAAAGCAATTACGACACCGATGTTTTCACGCCTTTGATTCGCGAGATTGGAACAATAACAAATACAACTTACGGAAAGGACGAAAAGAAGGACATAGCAACCCGAGTAATTGCAGACCACGTTCGCGCCGTGGCATTTTCAATTGCAGATGGACAGCTTCCGAGCAATACGGGAGCAGGATACGTAATAAGAAGAATTTTGAGAAGGGCAATCCGTTACGGATTTACGTTTTTGGACAAAAAAGAACCTTTTATTTATAAATTGATTGAAACACTTAGCGCCCAAATGGGCGATGCTTTTCCGGAGCTTATTACTGAAAAGTACTTAATTACAAACGTTATTCGCGAAGAGGAAAATTCCTTTTTGCGTACGCTTGATCAAGGTTTGGTGTTGCTGGAAAACGTTATTGAAACAGCAGATTCTAAAGAGATTTCAGGTAAAAAAGCATTTGAGTTGTACGATACTTTCGGATTCCCGATAGATTTAACGGCCTTGATTCTTCGCGAACGCGGCTATTCTTTGAATGAAAAAGAATTTGACGCCGAACTTCAGCAACAAAAAGACCGCTCCCGAGCCGCAACAAAGGTTGAAACCGGCGATTGGGTAGTTTTGGAGAAAGATGACGTGGAGGAATTTGTGGGTTATGACACTTTGGAAACTCAGGTTAGAATTACGAAATACCGCAAAGTGGAGAGCAAAAAGGAGGGCGAAATGTACCAATTGGTTTTCAACCTAACGCCTTTTTATCCCGAAGGCGGAGGGCAAGTGGGTGATAAAGGCTATTTGGAAGCAGCCGATGGCGGTGTTACTTATATTGTTGATACCAAAAAAGAGAACAATTTAATTATTCATTTTACAAAAACACTTCCGCGAAATGTTGAAACTACTTTTAAAGCGGTGGTTGATGAAAAACAACGAAGCAGAACAGCTTCAAATCACACAGCAACACACTTGTTGCACCAAGGTTTGCGTAATATTCTTGGCGAACACGTGGCGCAAAAAGGAAGTATGGTGCACAGCCGAAATCTTCGTTTTGACTTTTCGCATTTTGCAAAAGTGAGTGATGAGGAGTTGAAGCAAGTTGAAGATTTTGTAAACGCCAGAATCCGCGAAGGAATCGCCTTGGAGGAACGTAGAAATATTCCGTACCAACAGGCTATTGATGAAGGCGCCATTGCGCTTTTCGGAGAAAAATATGGTGATAGCGTGCGTGCGATAAAATTTGGAAAGTCGATGGAACTTTGTGGTGGAACGCACGTACCCAATACCAATGATATTTGGCATTTTATCATCACTTCCGAAGGTGCGGTTGCATCTGGAATTAGAAGAATTGAAGCCATTACCGGCGATGCGGCAAAACAATATTTTATTGATAGAAGTGAATCTTTTGCTTCGCTTCAAAAAGCGTTGAACAATGCACAAGACCCAGTGAAAGCTGTGGAAAGTTTGCAGGAAGAAAACAGTGCCTTGCAAAAACAAATTCAGCAATTGTTGAAGGATAAAGCAAAGAATTTAAAAGGCGAATTAAAAGCTGAAATTGCGCAAATAAACGGTGTGAATTTCCTTGCTAAAAAAATTGATTTGGATGCAGGGGGAATGAAAGATCTAGCTTTTGAAATGGGTGGGGAAACTGAAAACCTCTTTTTGGTTTTTGGAGCCGAACACGATGGGAAAGCGTTGTTGGCGTGCTACATTTCAAAAGAATTGGCTGCTGAAAAAAACCTCGATGCCGGAAAAATAATCCGTGAACTCGGCAAATACATTCAAGGCGGTGGCGGTGGGCAGCCATTCTTTGCCACAGCGGGAGGTAAAAATCCTGCGGGAATTGACGAAGCTTTGGAAAAAGCACAGGAATTTTTAAAGTAGCAGTTTGCAGTTGCAGTATTCAGTGCTGCAAACTGCCACTGCAAACTGAATACTAAAAAATGAAACTCCAAACCGAAATACATCTAAAACCCGAAGAAAATAAAATAGATTATTCCTCAAAAATACTTTTGCTGGGGAGCTGTTTTTCTGAGAATATCGGAGAGAAATTTGATTATTTCAAGTTTCAGAATCTCCAGAATCCCTTTGGGATTATTTTCAATCCAGTTTCCATTGAAAAGCTTGTTGTTCGCGCAATTGAAAACCGTACTTTTTTAGAAAAAGACATTTTCGAACACAGCGGAATTTGGAAATGTTTTGAAGCGCACTCCGAATTAGCTTCTTTGAATAAAAATGAACTTCTTCAAAAGCTAAATACGGCGCTTCTAGATTTGCGGGAAGCGCTGTTTACTTCCACTCATATTATTTTCACTTATGGAACTGCTTGGGTTTACAGAGAATTAGAAAGGAATGAAATTGTAGCCAATTGCCATAAACTTCCGCAGCAAAATTTTACGAAAGAGTTGCTATCCATTGAAACCATTTCGAAAAGCCTTCAAACAATTGTCAGTAAAGTTTCAGAAATAAAGCCTAATGCAATAATTATAAATACGGTTTCACCCGTTCGTCATATTAAAGATGGTTTTGTAGAAAATTCACTGAGTAAAGCGCACCTAATTTCTGCAATCCATCAACTAGTATTTATCAACCATCAACTAAAATATTTTCCTTCTTTTGAAATTATGATGGACGAGTTGCGCGATTACCGTTTTTATGCCGAAGATATGCTTCACCCTAACAAAACGGCCATTGAGATCATTTGGCAGAAATTTTCAAAGGTTTGGATTTCTTCAGAAACAGAAACGCTTCAAAAAGAAATTTCCTCCATTCAAAATAGTTTAAAACATAGACCTTTGAACCCGGAAAGCACCGAACATCTTCAATTTTTGGAAAAGCTGCAACAGAAAATTTCTTCACTGCAAAACGAATTTCCACATATCAAGTTTTAGAAATCACTTTTCTAAAATTGCACTTCGAAAATCAGAATACGTCAAATGCCCTATTGTAAAAACTTTTGGTTTGGGTCAATTTTGCTTCAACATTAATCACGTATTCGCATCAAGCGGAATATTAAACCAAACATTATGAAAACATTTAAAAAATCTATTTTAGTATTAATGGCAGTAGTTGCCGTAAGTTTAACTTCTTGTAAAAAAGATGACGATGGCGGCGATGACCCACAAGGTGGTTCAGGGACTTTTACCGCGAAAGTTGATGGAAACAACTTTTCAGGAATGCAAGGAACAGTTGTGGCCCGGGTGACCAATTCTGGTGCTGGACAGGCGATTGCCATTAGTGGTGGAACGGAACAGTCTGAAAACCTACAAATTATTCTCACAAGTTTTGACGGTGAGGGTAGCTACGATTTGAATTTTGTTAACATTGGTACCTATAGTTATTTGCCAGATCCAAGTAATCCAGATCCTAATACAGTAGTTGTTTATTCAACTGTTGGAACCGGACAAGGAAACAATGGTACGATAAACATTTCTAGTTACGACGGAAATACAATTAAGGGTACATTTAATTTTACTGGTTATAATTTGAATAACACCAGCGAGAGTGTTTCAGTAACCGATGGACAGTTTAATATTGAAGTGACTAATCAGTAATAAATATTTGAAGGAAATCTCTATGTTGAGGTTTTTACGTGGGCCGGGGGCAGAACGCAAGTTTTTCCTCCGGTTTTTTTTAAAGGTTGAGAAGTTTAATTATTACCTAAAGTTTTATGGACAATTTACTTTCGGAAATAAGGCAACTGCCTTATTGCTTTTGCCTTTTAGTAAAGGCATCTTTGTATAAGAAATTTATAATGATCTACTAACCAGATTATTTTTACACTGAGGGCGAAGTGAGGAGCGCCTAAAGTAATAAAAACCCCATGTTCAACTATGGGGTTTATTATTTTACAAAACAAATAAGGCAGATGCCCTATGTGTAAAAACAAAAAAGAAATATATATTTAAGGTTTAGAACCAGTTACATATGATTCTGCAGCTAATTTTCACAATAGTACTACTCTTCTCAATTTTGGGAATGCTGATTTGGGCGTATATTGAAAATAGGGCACTCGGCAGAGCCCATGCGCAAAGCATTTCTGGGTTGGAAAGTGCAATAGCCATCAATTATGGGCAGGTAAACTTTAGAAAACAGCATCTCAACAACTATCAATTTATGCAGTACAATTTACACGAGGCTCTGATGGTTCAATCTGAAATAAAATTATAATTTATGTTTAGGTTTTTACTGTTTCTTTCGGTGCTAATGAATTTTACGGCCACCTATTCACAGAACAAAAAAACAATTGATTCCATAAATACACTTTATGTTCAGGGGCTCAATATTCCACAAGATTCCATTGTTGCACTTTTTCAACAAAACCTAAAAGATGCCGAGAAAATTTCCTATGAATTGGGTAAGGCGGGAGCCTATTCGCAGCTAAGCCTTGTTTATGGATACCAAGGAAAATATGAGGAGAGCACAAAAAATTCCATTGAAGGTATAAAAATTTATGAAAAACTAAACCAATTGGACCGAGTGGCTAATTATTATGCCGAAATGGGCTATAGCATGAAGTACCGCGATATGGAAAAGGCACTTTACTACATGCAGAAAGGAAAGACTATTGCTGAAGCCAATRATTTTGAGAATGAACTAAAGGATATTTATAACAACTACGGCGTACTAAAAGAAATTAATAAAGAGCTGGATAGCGCTCTTTTCTATTTTGAAAAAGGCTTACAAATAAAACTGAAGCTCAACGACACCATAGGCATACCCTATAGTTGGAGTAATTTGGCCGGCGCATATGGCTTGCAGGAAAATTTTTCAAAATCAAGGGAATATTTCAACAAATCCCTTCAGCAACGATTACAATGGGCAGATTCATTGGGCATTGCTGAAAATTATACGCAGTTGGGTGAAGTTTTTGTTGCAGAGCAAAAATGGAGCAACGCAATTCCGCTAGTACATAAATCTTTACCTATTTCAAAAAAGAAACAGTATCAAAATCTCACACAGTATAACTACAAGCTGCTTTCAGATATTTATAAAAAATTAAAAAATACAGATTCGGCTTTATATTATTTTGAACAATATGCTGCAATAAAAGATAGTGTACACGGACTGAAGGTGCAGGAGCGAATCGCGGCCTTAAACGTGGAATTTGAAACTGAAAAAAAGCAAAACGAAATACTGCAACAGCGTGCCCAGCTTGCCGAAAAGGATTTGGAGGTACGTCGTAAAAACACTTTTATTTTTGGGAGCCTCGGGCTGGCATTGATTCTTGGTCTGCTCGGCTATTTGCTTTACAGTCGGCAAAAATTGAAAAACCGCCAGCTTCAAAAAGAAGGTGAATTGAAAACCGCTTTGGCAAAAATTGAGACGCAAAATAAACTGCAGGAGCAACGCTTAAGAATTTCGCGCGATCTTCACGACAACATTGGCGCGCAGCTCACCTTCATCATTTCCAGCATTGACAATTTAAAATTTGGATTTACCGATATTGATGAAAAATTGGGCAGTAAACTCAGTAGCATTAGCAGTTTTACGCAGCAAACCATTTATGAGCTGCGCGACACCATTTGGGCGATGAACAAGGAAAACATAACCTTTGAAGATCTTCAAACCCGTATCGCAAATTTTATAGAACACGCAAAAAACGCTTCAGAAAAGACTGATTTTTCGTTTAACATAGAAGGAAATATTGATGAAGCACATATTTTTTCTTCCGTAGTAGGAATGAATATTTACAGAATTATTCAAGAGGCTGTTAATAATGCCTTGAAATATGCTTCTGCGGATGAAATTGAAGTTAATATATCTGAAAAGGAGGCCAAATATAATATTGAAATTACTGATGATGGAATTGGGTTTGACCAGGATAATACTGAGCTCGGCAATGGATTAAATAATATGAAAAAACGTGCTAGGGAAGTTGGAGGCACGCTTCAAATTAAATCCTCAAAAAAGGGAACTTCAGTTTTGCTGAAGGTACCGAAATGATTCAAAAAAAATCAACTAATAAGGCAATTGCCCTATTTTTTTGATTATTCTTAAAAGGTATTTTTAGTATCTTTAAAACAACTAACCCGCAAAAGATGCTTAAAGTTGCAATAGTTGACGACAACACTTTTCTTATAAATGCCGTGAAGGAAAAACTCTCTTTTTTTGATGATGTTTCCGTGAAACACACTTCAATGAACGGCACCGAATTACTAACAAAATTGGAAGAAAATCACAACTTAGATTTAATTTTGATGGATATTGAAATGCCCGTTCTCAATGGCATTGAAACCACACAAATAGTAAAACAGAAATATCCGCACATCAAAATAATCATGCTCACGGCTTTTGATAACGATGAGCATATTTTCAATGCTATAAAGGCTGGTGCTGATGGGTATTTGCTGAAGGAAATCAATCCAAAGGATTTATACGAGGGCATAAAGGAAACCTTAAACGGCGGGGCGGCAATGAATCCTTCCATCGCCATGAAAACCTTGAAATTGCTCCGAAACCCGATAGATATCCAAAATCCTCGTGATCAAGAAGAAATATCACTTTCCACCCGCGAGGTTGAGGTTTTGGAACAGCTCAGCAAAGGTTTGAGCTATACAGTTATTGCCGATCATCTTTTCCTTTCGCCCAGCACCGTGCGCAAGCATATTGAGAATATCTACAAAAAACTGCAGGTGCACAGCAAAATTGAAGCAGTGCAAAAAGCGAGGAATCACAATATTATTTGAGCGTCAAAAATAAAAACCCCAAATTCCAAAAATACAATTGGAATTTGGGATTTATCTTTTGTAATTTATTTGTTTCCCATAGCTATCGGGATGGTGCTTGTTATTTGGAATTTAAAATCCCAAAAGCTTCCCGCACTTGTTCCACATAATCCAACTTTTCCCAAGTGAAAAGCTCTACTTTCTTTTCCATTTTTCCGTTGTATGGACTTTCAAAAGTTTTCGTTATGGTTTGTGGTTCTCTTCCCATATGCCCGTAGGATGCAGTTTCGGAATAAATAGGGTTTCTAAGTTTTAATCTTTTTTCAATGGCAGCTGGCCGCATATTGAAAATTTCTGAAACCTTTTTCGCAATCTCGCCATCAGCAAGTTTTACGTTTGATGAGTTGTAGGTATTCACAAAAATGGAAGTCGGTTCAACAACGCCAATCGCATAACTTACCTGCACCAAAACTTCATCGGCAACGCCAGCCGCTACAAGGTTTTTTGCGATATGTCTTGCAGCATAGGCTGCACTTCTATCTACTTTACTCGGATCTTTTCCACTGAAAGCTCCACCGCCGWGTGCGCCTTTTCCACCGTAAGTGTCAACAATAATTTTTCTTCCCGTAAGTCCAGAATCYCCATGAGGACCGCCTATTACAAACTTTCCGGTTGGATTTATGTGATAAACAATTTCATCATTGAACAATTTCTGAACATATTCGGGAAGTTGTTTCTTCACTCGTGGAATCAGGATTTCCTTTATATCCTTCTGTATTTTTGAAAGCATTTTGTCATCCTCATCAAACTCATCGTGCTGTGTGGAAACAACAATTGCAACTATTTTCTGGGGAATATTGTCATCACTGTATTCAATGGTAACCTGACTTTTTGCATCTGGGCGCAAGTATTTTATTTCAGAATCCTCGCGCCGAAGTGCAGCCAATTCAATTAAAATTTTATGCGAAATATCCAATGCTAACGGCATATAATTTTCCGTTTCCCTGGTGGCATAACCGAACATCATTCCTTGGTCACCTGCACCCTGTTCCTCTTTGTTTTCGCGATCAACTCCTTGGTTAATGTCCTGGGATTGCTCGTGAATCAATGAAATTACACCGCAGGAATCACCGCTGAATTTATATTCGCCCTTTGTGTAACCAATTTTGTTAATCACATCACGCGCGATAGTTTGAACGTCAAGATAGGTGTTGCTTTTTACTTCACCTGCCAAAACAACCTGCCCGGTAGTTACTAATGTTTCGCAAGCAACTTTACTTTCTGGGTCGAAAGCTAAAAAATTATCCAAAAGCGCATCGCTAATTTGATCCGCAACTTTATCTGGGTGTCCTTCGGAAACGCTTTCCGAAGTAAATAAATAGGCCATAAAATATATTTAAAAATTCAATTTTATTTATTTTGACGTAGGACGATAAGATGTAAGACGTAGGACTAAAATTATTCTTAATTGAATTAAATACAATAGTCTTAAGTCCTATATCCAAAAGTCTTATGTCATTTTTTTAAAAGATTTGACGAAAGCGCCGAAGGGAAGTTTTCACTGCCTTTAGCATTTTTTATTGAGGTCGCAATCAGTCAAATCTTTCCTCATGATGGTCGCAAATGTACAATTAAAAATAAATTACAAAAAATTTAAAATGGGTATCTTCGTTTTTAGAATTTTCCTTCATCATAAATCATCCAAGCCAAAAACATTATTATGAAAGTATCCTTAAACAGAATAAACGACAACTATCTTTTTGAAGCAAAAGGCGCTTCCGGCGTTCCCGTTTTCATCGACAATAAAGCCGACGAACCTTCCAAAGGTACAAGCCCGATGGAGCTTTTGTTGATGGGCGTTGGCGGTTGCAGCGCGATTGATGTTGTTATGATTTTGAAAAAACAGCGACAGGAAATCACTTCCTATAAAATGGAAGTGGAAGGCGAACGAAAGGAAGTACGCGACGCCAAACCGTTTGAGGCAATCCACGTAACGCTTTATTTGGAAGGCAAAATTGACGAGGCAAAAGCCATCCGTGCGGCAGAGCTTAGTTTCGAAAAATACTGTTCGGTTTCAATCACGCTGGAAGCTTCGGTGAAAATTACATACAGCATTGTGCTTAATGGAAAAGCGATTAAATGACGGAAAAGAAGAAAGGACGAAAGGACGAAAGGATAAAAAGATAAAAAGACAAAATGACAAAAGATAAATTCCTTTTCGTCTTTTTGTCCTTTAGCGAAGCGGTCTTTTTGTCCTTTAGCGAAGCGGTCTTTTTGTCCTTTAGCGAAGCGGTCTTTTTGTCTTTTAGCAAAGCGGTCATAAGTCACACCCAAAACTAAATTTTGTATTGTGAACTTTATAATGTTACTTTGTATCAGTTCATATTCATAATGAAACGTTATCAAGAAAGGCCGAGGGAATAGACCCTTTGACGCCTTAGCAACCTCCCGAACTTTCGGGGAAGGTGCTACATTCTATCCGTTTTTTGCGGAATAGATAACAACAAATAGGTTTATCCTTCACCTTTTCTTGATATTTTTTTGTTCCCCCTTCGAAGGGGGCTAGGGGGATGTTTATGGCGTGCCCCGCGAAAAACGGGTCGGGCTCTCGGCACTCGCTTTTATTTTTATTTTCAAAAAAATAAAGAGCTCAAACAAAGTCTCCATCCCTCACGCAAATTTGAACTTCAATCAAAGATCAAGAAATGAATAAAATACAACAAGCACTTCAAAACCGAATACTGATCCTCGACGGCGCAATGGGCACGATGTTGCAGCGCTATAAATTTTCCGAGGAAGATTTCCGTGACGAACGTTTTAAGGATTTTCATAAATCGGTTCAGGGAAACAACGATTTACTTTCCATTATGCAGCCACAGGCAATTGCGGAAATCCATTCAAAATATTTCGCCGCAGGCGCAGATATTGTGGAAACCAACACATTTTCCAGCACCACAATCGCAATGGCCGATTACGATATGCAAGATTTGGTATATGAATTAAATTACGAATCCGCCAAAATCGCAAAAAAAATAGCTGAGGAATTCACTGCAAAAGAACCGCACAAACCCCGTTTTGTAGCCGGAGCTATTGGTCCGACGAACAAAACTGCAAGTATGAGTCCCGATGTAAACGATCCCGGTTTTCGGGCAATTTCTTTTGAAGAATTACGCGTTGCCTATAAACAACAATGCGAAGCCTTGATTGACGGCGGCGTGGATTTACTTTTGGTAGAAACCATTTTTGACACGTTGAATGCCAAAGCCGCACTTTTCGCAATCGATGAAATAAAAGAAGAACGAAATATCGAGATTCCAATAATGATAAGCGGAACAATTACAGATGCTTCCGGCAGAACCCTTTCCGGACAGACTGCTGAGGCATTTTTAATTTCCATTTCGCATATTCCTCTGTTAAGCGTAGGTTTTAATTGTGCTTTAGGCGCCAAACAACTCACGCCCCATCTTGAAGTGATTGCAAACCGCACCAATCTTGCCGTGAGCGCCTATCCAAATGCAGGATTGCCAAACGCGTTCGGCGAATACGATGAAAGTCCGGAGCAAATGGCTTCGCAGGTAAAAGAATATTTGGACAAACAGTTGGTAAATATTATCGGTGGTTGCTGCGGCACAACGCCAGAACATATAAAAGCTATTGCGGAAATCGCTTCCCAATACAAACCGCGACCCATTTTTCAATCTGAAAACCTTTCTGTATGATTCCAACGAAACAAGAAGTTGAAGAAGCGTGTAGGCGAGTAAAACCGTATGTTCACAACACGCCTGTACTGAAATCGGCATACTTAAATGAACTTTCCGGCGCTGAAGTTTTCTTCAAATGTGAGAATTTTCAAAAGATGGGTGCTTTCAAAATGCGGGGCGCGACCAATGCTATTTTGCAACTTTCCGAAGCGCAGAAAAAAGCTGGCGTCGTAACACATTCGTCAGGAAATTTTGCGCAAGCCCTTTCGTTGGCGGCGAAAAATTTAGGCGTAAAAGCGTATATCGTGATGCCCGAAAATGCACCGCAAGTGAAAAAAGAAGCAGTTAAAGGCTACGGCGGAATTATAACAGAATCAGAATCAACTCCAATTGCTCGTGAAACCGAAGCGGAACGAATCCAAAAAGAAACTGGCGCCACTTTTATTCATCCATCAAACGATAGAAATGTAATTCTTGGCAATGCAACTTCAGCCGCAGAATTGTTGCAAACACACCCGGATTTAGATTATGTTTTTGCACCAGTCGGCGGTGGCGGATTGATTGCTGGGACTTCACTTTCGATAAAATATTTCGGCAAAAGTTGCAAAACAATAGGCGGCGAACCGTTTGAGGTTGACGACGCTTTTCGAAGTTTAAAAAGTGGAAAAATAGAATTCAATAAAACCACAAATACTATCGCCGACGGACTTAAAACCTTTCTGGGCGATGTCAATTTCCCAATAATAAAGGAATTGGTTTCAGAAATAATACGCGTTGAAGAAACCGAAATCATTTCAGCAATGAAACTCATTTGGGAACGGATGAAAATTATTGTCGAACCTAGCAGCTCGGTTGCATTGGCGGCATTGCTTCGGGAAAAGGAAAGATTTAGCAATAAAAAAATAGGAATTATCATTTCTGGCGGAAATGTAGATCTGTCAAAACTTCCTTTTTAATAAAAATGTCTCCCCGAGCGCAGTCGAGGGATTTGTATGGAAAAGAAATTAGAAAACAAGAAATACCTAAAACTTAGCGGTCTCGAGCCTCTTATAATCACTCCCGAAAGCAATTTTATAAACGTGGGGGAACGCACTAATGTGGCAGGTTCAAAGAAATTTCTTCGACTTATAAAAGAAAGGAAATTTGAGGAAGCGCTTTCCGTTGCCCGCGAACAGGTGGAAAACGGCGCGCAGATCATCGATGTAAATATGGATGATGGTTTGATCGATGGCAAAGAGGCAATGGTGAAATTCTTAAACCTTGTTGTCGCAGAGCCCGATATTTCACGCGTTCCAATAATGATTGACAGCAGTAAATGGGAAATCATTGAAGCCGGTCTGCAGGTTGTTCAGGGAAAATGTGTGGTAAATTCAATCAGTTTAAAAGAAGGTGAAGCAGAATTTATCCACCACGCAAAACTTATAAAACGTTATGGCGCGGCTGTAATCGTGATGGCTTTTGATGAAACTGGCCAAGCCGATAATTACGAAAGACGCATTGAAATTGCCAAACGCTCATACGATATTTTGGTGAATCAAGTAAAATTCGCTCCCGAAGACATCATTTTCGATTTAAATATTTTCCCAGTCGCAACGGGAATGGATGAGCACCGAAAAAATGCAGTCGATTTTATAGAAGCCACGCGTTGGGTTCGGGAGAATTTGCCGCAAGTGAGCGTGAGCGGAGGTGTTAGCAATGTTTCCTTTAGTTTCCGCAGAAACGATCCCGTTCGCGAGGCGATGCATTCTGTGTTTTTGTACCACGCCATTAAAGCGGGAATGAACATTGGGATTGTAAATCCTGCGCTGTTGGAGGTTTATGATAATATTCCGAAAGATCTTTTGGAACGCGTGGAAGACGTAATGCTCGACCGTCGCGATGATGCTACGGAACGTTTGCTCGATTTTGCCGAAACCGTAAAAGGAACTTCAAAGGAAAGTAAAATCGATTTGTCTTGGCGTGAGGAGCCATTGCAAGACCGTATTACGAGAGCTTTGGTAAAGGGAATCGACGAATTTATCTTAGAAGACATCGAAGAAGCGCGTCAAAGCGTGTCAAAACCCATTGAAGTCATCGAGGGTCATTTAATGACCGGAATGAATGTGGTTGGCGACCTTTTCGGAAGCGGAAAAATGTTTTTGCCACAAGTGGTGAAATCTGCGCGAGTGATGAAAAAAGCAGTAGCGTACTTGCTTCCATACATCGAAGAAGAAAAACTTAAAAACCCACAAGTAGGCGATTCCAAAAATGCTGGAAAAGTATTGATGGCTACTGTAAAAGGTGATGTTCACGACATAGGGAAAAACATAGTCGGCGTTGTTTTGGCCTGCAACAATTATGAAATTATCGATTTAGGCGTTATGGTTCCACCGGAAAAAATTATAGCAACGGCGAAGGAGGAAAATGTGGATGCAATTGGCTTGAGCGGTTTGATAACGCCCTCTTTGGATGAAATGGTCTTTTTAGCCAAGGAAATGCAACGCCAAAATTTCAAGATTCCTTTATTGATTGGTGGTGCCACAACAAGCAAAGCGCACACGGCGGTTAAAATAGACCCCGAATACGAATGTGCTGTGGTGCATATAAACGATGCTTCCCGGGCGGTAACCGTTGTAGGCGATTTGTTGAAAAAGGAAACTTCAGTTTCGTATAAAGAAAACTTGAAAAAAGAATACGATAATTTCCGGAAGGATTTTCTGAAAAGACAAAGAGTGAAAACCTATATTTCTATTGAGGAAGCGCGAAAAAACAAGTTTAAAATTGATTGGAACACTTCAGAAATTAGGAAACCAAATCAATTGGGTGTTCAGATTTTAAATGATTTCGATTTGAGTATTTTAAAAGAATATATCGATTGGACGCCTTTTTTCAGAAGTTGGGAACTGCACGGCAGGTTTCCCAATATTTTGAAGGATGAAGTTGTGGGCAAGCAAGCAACCGAATTATTCGCCGATGCAAAAAAAATGCTCGATAAAATAATTTCAGAAAAACTTTTGGAAGCGCGAGCTGTTTTTGGAATTTTTGAGGCGAATACTGTAAATGATGATATAATAATTCAAAATTCAGAATTCAAAATTCAAAATTATTTTTTCCGAACGCTTCGCCAACAATCCCAAAAAGCCGCCGGAAAACCGAATATTGCTTTAGCCGATTTTATTGCGCCAAAAGAAAGCGGAAAACAGGATTACATTGGCTGTTTCTGCGTAAGCACAGGTTTTGGCACTTCGGCATTAGCAGCCAAATATGAAAAAGAACACGACGATTACAATTCAATAATGGTAAAAGCTTTGGCAGACCGCTTGGCAGAAGCATTTGCGGAATATCTTCACAAAAAAGTACGGACGGATTATTGGGGCTACGCTTCCGAAGAAAACCTTTCCAACGAAGATTTGATTTCCGAAAAATATAAGGGAATCCGCCCCGCCCCGGGCTATCCCGCCTGTCCAGATCATTTGGAAAAAATAACTATTTGGGAGGTTTTAAATGTAAAAGAAAATATTGGTGTTGAACTCACTGAAAGCTTGGCTATGTGGCCAGCGGCTTCGGTTTCGGGCTATTATTTTGCAAATCCCGAAGCGCGTTACTTCGGACTTGGAAAAATTAAGGAAGACCAAATTGAAGATTTCGCAACCCGAAAAAATATGAATTTAGAAGAAGCCATGAATTGGCTGAAAACAAACCTTGCAGACTAGATGAAAGTTACAGAACACATAAAAAACGGTAACGGAAAAACACAATTTTCGTTCGAGATTTTACCCCCTTTAAAAGGTGAAAACATACATTCCATTTTTGAAAATATTGATCCGTTGATGGAATTCAAACCGCCGTATATTAATGTTACGTATCACCGTGAGGAATATGTTTTTAAGGAATTGAAAGATGGTCTGATAGAAAAAAAAGTAGTTCGCAAACGGCCGGGAACTGTTGGGATTTGCGCCGCAATCCAAAATAGATATGAGGTTGATGCCGTGCCGCACATTCTTTGTGGCGGATTTTCAAAAGAGGAGACGGAGAACTTTTTAATCGACCTTCAATTTTTGGGAATTGATAATGTCATGGCACTTCGCGGTGATGCCGTGAAAAGCGAAACGTATTTCACCCCCAACAAAAACGGCCATAAATACGCCTGCGATCTAGTTTCGCAGATTCATTTAATGAACAACGGGAGATATTTGGACGAGGAACTTCAAAATACCTGTGCTACAAATTTTTGTGTTGGTGTGGCCGGATATCCCGAAAAGCATATGGAGGCTCCAAGCAGTGAAAGCGATATACATTTTTTAAAAAAGAAAATAAAAAACGGTGCTGAATATATTGTAACGCAAATGTTTTTTGACAATGAAAAGTATTTCAAATTTGTGGAAAAATGTAGGGCAGAAGGAATAACTGTTCCTATTTTACCCGGCTTAAAGCCTATTGCAGTGAAATCGCATCTCAACTTAATTCCACATCGTTTTAAAGTAGATTTGCCGGATTCTTTGGTTATGGAAATTGTAAAAGCGAAGGATAATAGCGCTGTTCGACAGATAGGAATTGAATGGTGCGTCAAGCAAAGTAAAGAGCTTGTTAAGGCTGGCGTACCTTTTCTTCATTATTATTCTATGGGGAAAAGCAGTAATATAAAGGAAATAGCTTCGCAAGTATTTTAAGATTGCTTTATTTTGCGGCAATGTACCGAATTACGGTTTTAGTATTCCTTTTAACAGCTTCTCTTGTTTTTTCCCAGGAAAAAAACAAGGATTTTTTTGTGGACGCCAATTATTTTTATGGAACTATTCTTCGGCACAATAAAGATATTTCACATTTGGTTAAAGCTCATCCCGATGGTTTTATTGTTGGCTTCAATCGAAAAACTTATGGAGCCGAGCGTTGGCATCAGGAATATAATTACCCGGATTGGGGTCTTTCATTTGTGCACCAAAACGCAAATTATGATGTGTTGGGTGAGAATTATGGTCTTTACGGACATCTCAATTTTTATTTTTTAAAACKWAATATTTTCTTTCGAATCGGGCAGGGCATAGCCTATAACACCAATCCATTCGATTTGGAAACAAATTTTAAAAATAATGCTTACGGCACCCGTTTGTTGAGTTCAACCTATTTGATGCTAAATTACAACAAGCAAAATCTTTTCAAAAACTTCGGGGTTCAGGCGGGAATTGCTTTAGTGCATTACTCAAATGGAAATTTTAAAGCGCCAAATTCCAGTACAAATGCGTTCACTCTAAATGTTGGGGTGCAATATTCCGTTGCCGATGAAAGGAATCCCGAATACATCATCGATTCCCTTCCGAAGAAAATTTCGGAACCTATAAAATACAATTTCGTGCTTCGTGGGGGTTTGAATGAAAGTGATTATTTGAATCTTGGGCAGCATCTTTTTTTTGTTGTTTCTGCCTTTGCAGACAAGCGTTTGAGCTATAAAAGTACGCTTCAATTGGGTGTCGATTTTTTCTATTTGCCATTTCTGAAAAAGGAAATAGAATATCTCTCCGTTGCTTTTCCAAGTTTTGGCGTAAAAGGCGATGAAGACTTTAAACGCGTCGGAATTTTTGCCGGTCACGAACTTCGAATCAACCAATTGGCAGTGGTTTCGCAAGCGGGATATTACGTTTATTATCCCTATGATTTTGAAGGACGAACTTATTTTCGTGCGGGGTTGAAATATTATTTTACTGATAAACTTTTCAGTGCAATCACTTTAAAATCACATGGGGCGAAAGTGGAAGGTGTTGAATTTGGTGTAGGAATTAGAATATAGTTTATGAAGAAATTGTTTTTTATGGGAGTGGTATTTTTGTTGCTTTCGTGCAATTCCGAAAACGGTTGGGATTGTGTGCAAGCGGCAGGAGATTCAATTTCCAAAGAATATGTYGTTTCGGATTTTTCAAAAATCAGGATTGAGGACGATGTGACATTATATTTGAAACAGGGCGATTCTACAAAAATAATTCTTGAAACGGGTGAAAACCTCTTGAGCGATATTTCCGTAAGTGTTGAAGAAAATACTTTGGTGGTTAAAGATATTAATGACTGCAATTTGGTGCGAGATTATGGAATTACAAAAGTTTTTGTAACAGCGCCGAACATCACAGAAATTAGGAATAGTTCAGCTTACGATGTAATTGGTGAAGACATTTTACATTTTCCAAAGCTTACTTTGATCAGCAATAGTAGTGCTGGGCCAGAAAACATTCGTAAAAGTGGCGATTTTTATTTGAATTTGAACGTTGAGGAATTTCAGGTAGCAGCCAATGGGCAGAGCGTTTTTTATATTTCGGGAAGGGCGGGCAAGGCCAATATAAATTTTGCAGATGAATTTCCACGTTTTGAAGGCAAAGATTTTCTAATTGATGAGCTTACTGTTTTTCAAAGAAGTGCCAACAAAATGATTGTGAACCCACAGCAAAGTATAGTCGGAAAAATTTTGGCAACTGGTGATATTATTAGTCATACCAGGCCGTCACTAGTGGATGTAAAAGAATTTTTTACTGGTAGGCTATTATTTCAGGATTAATGTATCTTTATCGCCTTTGGAAAAAATGAAGATAAAATTCGGTTTTATATTATTTATTTTTTTAGTGCAATTTGCGAGTGCACAACAAAATGAAATGAAATTTCATTCCATTGAAGCCGAATATTTTTATGGTTCAATAATTAAACACAATCCAGATATTTCACATCTTATTACCCGCCACCCAAGAGGTATAATTTTAAGCTACAACCGCAAACCCTATGGATATAATCAATGGGAGGCTAGGTACAATTACCCAGATTGGGGATTTACTTATATTTATCAAGACCTAGAAAACCCTTTTTTAGGCCAAAACCACTCAATTTATGGACACTTTAATTTCTATTTTTTAAATAGATCCCTTTCCATTGGCATAGGTCAAGGAGTTGCCTATGCGAGCAACCCATACGATCCCGAAACAAATTTTGAAAACAACGCATACGGAAGTCATTTTTTAAGTTCAACATTGCTAAAATTTAATTATGTAAACGAAAATATTTACCAAGGCATTGGGCTTCGGGCAGGTTTTGGGATCATACATTATTCAAACGCCAACCTAAAAGCACCCAATAATAGTACTAATTCCATATACATGAGCGCAGGATTGAGTTATACCTTTAATGCTATAAGTTTTCCTTATTATATTCCTGAAGAACCCTTGCTAAGCTCAAAGTACGCCGAACGTATAAAATATAATTTTGTATTTAGAACCGGCGTAAATGAAGCCGATGTGAACGGCTTGGGGCAATACCCTTTTGCAACTTTCTCTGTTTTTGCCGACAAGCGGATAAATTATAAAAGCACCTTTCAAGTGGGTGCAGATTTATTTGTTTCAAGAATGATAGAAGAATTGATTAAATTTAGAACCGTTGCATTTCCCGAAGATGGTTTAACCGGAGATGAAGATGCCAGAAGAATAGGAGTTTTTGTAGGTCATGAGCTGCGTTTTAACAGGATAGCATTTGTTTCCCAATTGGGATATTATGTATATTGGCCATACGAGTTTGAAAACAGGGTCTATAACCGTTTGGGGCTGAAAAGGTATTTTTTCAATGACAGCTTTTTTGTTGACGTGACTGTAAAAGCACATTATGCCAAGGCAGAAGCAGTGGAATTTGGATTGGGTCTCCGTTTATAATATTTATTTATGAAAAATCTTTTTTTTATATTGGTCTTGATTTCCATATCTGGATGCGACAACGATTTTACTCCAGATTGTTTCCAAGCTTCAGGAGACATCATACAACAAGAAATTAAATTTAGCTCATTTAACAAAATCATTGTTTTTGATAGGGTACAACTTATTATTTCCCAAGGTGACACTCAAAAGGTGGTGCTAGAAACTGGAGAAAATTTATATAATGAAATAAAAATTAGAGTAGAAGACAATATATTAAAAATAAAAGATAGGAACGCTTGCAATTTGGTAAGAAACTTTGGTGTGACCAAGGTGTATGTTACTTCTCCCGATATTATTGAGATACGCAATAGTTCCGGTAGTACAGTGGAAAGCCGTGGAGTCTTAGCTTTTGAAGACTTAAATTTAGTCTCTGACGATCAGTTATTGGAAGATGAGTTCCATGTAGATGGGGATTTTAAACTTGACAGCTTGGATGTAGGAATAATTAGAATAAATTCAAACGGTCTCTCTACATTTTATCTAAAAGGAAAAGCAAGACAAGCATTCTTTAGATTAAATGATAGTGATACAAGGATAGAGGCGGGGGAACTTGAAGTTCAATTTGTTAATTTATTTCACCGAAGTACAAATAAAATGATAGTTAATCCACAGCAATCAATAAAAGGGAAAATAGTGAGTTTGGGCAATGTAATTGCTAAAAACAGGCCTCCTATTGTAGAAGTGGAAGAACTATATACAGGGAAACTTATTTTTGAGTAGTAAGCTCAATAAACAACTTCTCTAAAGTTGTATTTTTCTGGTGCAACTGAAGTATTTTTAAGCCGTTGTCGTGTGCAAAATCGAACACTTTTGCACGCATATCCTGCTCTGTTTCAAAGTATAATTGATAGACAAATCCTACTGTATTTTCAACCTTTTCAATCTTCGGAAGCTTTTGTAACGCTACTTCTTCCACGCGATAATCAAATTCCACTTCAATAATTTGTTGCTTGCTGCTCTTCAAATCTGAAAGTTTTTTATCGAGAACAATCTTTCCTTCATTTATTATAATAACACGGTCACAAATAGCCTCCACTTCCTGCATGATATGTGTGGAAAGTAAAACCGTTTTTTCCTTTCCAACATTTTTTATAAGTTGACGGATTTCAATCAATTGATTGGGGTCTAAACCAGTTGTGGGTTCATCAAGAATCAATACTTCAGGGTTGTGCAACAGCGCATTTGCAAGCCCCACCCGTTGCCGATACCCCTTAGAAAGTTGGCCAATTTTTTTATTCGCTTGGGGCGTTAAACCTGTTTTTTCAATAACAGATTCAATTTCTTTTTTTGGAATAGCATAAATTCCGGCATTAAAAAGAAGGTATTCCCGCACATACATATCAAGATAAAGAGGGTTGTGTTCCGGCAAATAGCCCACGCTTTTTTTCACGGAAATATCATCTTTTGTTACCTCAAAACCATTCACTAYTGCCMTCCMTTNNSMKRAGCNKSWMSWAAAGTTGTCAAAATTTTCATCATGGTAGACTTTCCGGCACCATTTGGTCCTAGAAACCCTACGATTTCACCTTTTTCAATAGTGAAGGAAACCTGGTCCAGCGCTTTTTGTTCGCCGTAGGTTTTGGTTATATTTTCTACTTGTATCGACATATTTTTACAAGAGCAAAACTACATAAATTTTTTTCTGAAGTGTTTGTACTTCGCAATTTAAAATTTTTCATAAAACGTTTTCCAGCTCACAATTATTGGCTACTTTAGCGCCTATGTTTATAAAATGTATTGACAATATTTCTAAGGTGTGGTGGCATATGTTCCAGAACATTCGCTAGGTGGGATTATTGTATTTTAAAATATACTTTTGAAAAGTCCCGTCTTGGGGCTTTTTTTATGAAATTGAATTTATGGAAAACAAAAAAGAAATGCGCAGTTGGTTAGACGCCTTTGGTTTAAGCCACCCACTTGTTATAGCGGGGCCTTGCAGTGCCGAAACTGAGGGACAGCTGCTGAAAATAGCACATCAGTTGAAAGACACTGACACCTCTGTGTTACGCGCTGGCATTTGGAAACCAAGAACCCGCCCTGGAAATTTTGAAGGCGTTGGCGCTTTGGGCCTCAAGTGGCTTCAACAAGCAAAGGAAGAAACTGGATTACTTACCACTACTGAAGTTGCGAATGCAAACCACGTAGATTTGGCATTAAAACATGATGTAGATATTTTGTGGATTGGAGCCCGCACAACGGTTTCGCCTTTTATTGTTCAGGAAATTGCAGATGCAGTGAAGGGAGCTGATAAAATTGTTCTGGTAAAAAATCCCGTAAACCCAGATTTGGCACTGTGGTTGGGTGCTGTGGAAAGATTTTACGAAGCCGGAATAAGCAAATTGGGGGTTATTCACCGCGGATTTTCAACTTATGAAAAAMCACGTTACCGCAACAATCCCGAATGGCAAATCCCGATTGACCTTCAAAACAGCTTTCCAGATTTGCCACTTATTTTGGACCCTTCGCATATTGCGGGCAGGCGCGATATTATTTTTGATCTCTGCCAAACAGCGCTCGATCTAAATTATGATGGCTTGATGATAGAAACCCATTTTGATCCAGACAATGCGTGGAGTGATGCCAAACAACAGATTACTCCAAAAGATTTGGAAAAAATGACGGTGGATCTAAAAATCCGAAAAGTAGAGGGGGACGAGGCAGAGTTCAACAATCAATTAAATACATTGCGGACGCAGATTGATTTAATAGACGATCAAATCATGGACATGTTGGGCAAGCGGATGAAGATAGTTGACGGAATTGGCGCTTTGAAAAAGAAAAATAATGTTGCCATTTTACAGGTGAAACGATGGAATGAGGTGCTTGGCAGGATGATTTTGGAAGGCGAACAAAACAAGCTCAGCGAAGAATTTGTTCTAAAAATATACAAAGCCATTCACCAAGAGTCCATCAATCACCAAAAAAAGATAATAAACGGATAACAACTTATTGTTTAGGTCGCTTAAAGATTAGCCGTGTTATGAATATGCCTTGCCCGTCCTTTTCGCCTGCATCGCTTTCCACGGCACTGGTTACAAAGGCAAGGTCCCAACCTTCAGCAAGCATCGTATTTATTTTAGAGGTTATAAGGGCATCATTAGCTGCAATGTTTTGGAATCGTATTCCGCCGAGATTATAGAAATTAAGAAGTTTGGTTTCGTCGTAATCCTTTACGCGAATTTCTGAGCGGTCCGCTTTGTTGCGTGAGTTGTCGTCTTCGCTTTGGGTGGTAGTAAATTCTTTATAGTCGCGTTCGCTATTTGTGGAAATCATTCGGGAACGTCCCAAACCATTTGGAACAATGGATTCTACAACAGTTACAACGTTAACTTCATATTGCTGTGCTAAAATTTCAGAAGAAATTAGCAACATAAAAACTAAAGGAAGGATTATTTTTTTCATAACAGTATGAATTTGATATTTACCTAAGTAAAAATAATTAATTATGGCAATGTTTGTTTTAATTTTCAGATTTTTGTTACAATGAAAGGCATCGTCTATAAATCTACTGGCAGTTGGTATTCCGTGAAAGCGGAAAACGGCACATTTTACGATTGCCGTATAAAAGGGAAATTCCGCATTGGCGGCATTAAAAGCACAAACCCCGTTGCCGTGGGCGACCACGTAGATTTTGATATTGAAAAAAAAGGCGATGAAACCGTTGGGGTGATTAAACACATTGACAAACGTGAAAATTATATCATCCGCAAATCTGTAAACCTTTCCAAACAAACCCACATCATTGCTGCGAATATTGACGTCGCTTTTCTGCTTATAACGTTGAACAACCCGCCAACATTTACCACTTTTATCGATCGTTTTTTGGTAACTGCGGAGGCCTATCACATTAAAGCTGTGCTCCTTTTCAACAAAATTGACACATACAACGAAGACGAATTGTTAGAGATTAAATTCCTCGCTGCACTATACCGAAAAATAGGGTATGAGTGTATTGGGATTTCAGCAATAACAGGAAAAAATATTGACAAGGTAAAAGCGCAAATGCAAGATAAAGTAACGATGTTTTCGGGCCATAGTGGTGTAGGGAAATCTACTTTAATCAACGCAATTGAACCCGACCTGGATTTAAAAACCTCAAAAATTTCTGAACAACATCTGCAGGGGCAGCACACAACCACTTTTGCAGAAATGTTTGATCTTTCCTTTGGCGGACAGATTATTGATACGCCCGGAATTAAGGGTTTTGGCGTGGTGGAAATGGACAAGGAAGAGTTGGGGGATTATTTTCCTGAATTTTTTGAACTGAAGGAAAATTGCAAATTCAATAACTGCCTTCATTTGGAAGAACCCCATTGCGCGGTAAAGGAAGCTTTGGAAAATGAGGAAATAGCGTGGTCGCGCTATAAAAGTTACCTGCAGATATTGGAAGGCGAGGAGGATCACTTCAGAAAAGATATTTATGAAAAGTAAAATTCCAAACCACAAGCAACAAATGCCAAAATTCCACTAATCGAACTATCCAACAATCTAAAAATCCAACGATACAAAATGCGCGTTTTAATCCAAAGAGTAAAAAAAGCATCTGTTACCATTGAGGGAGAAATATTTTCGGAAATAAATCAGGGCTTACTTATTTTGTTGGGAATTGAAACGGAGGACTCCCAAGAAGACATTGATTGGTTGGCAAGTAAAATTGCCCGTTTGCGGATTTTTTCGGATGAAAACGATGCGATGAATCTTTCGGTACAAGATGTAGGAGGGGATTGCTTGGTCGTTAGTCAATTTACGCTTCACGCCAGCACCAAAAAAGGAAACCGTCCCTCATTCATAAATGCCGCAAAACCCGAAACTGCTATTCCACTCTATGAAAAGTTTGTGCTTCATCTTGAAAATGAGACAAATAGAAATATAAAAACTGGGAGCTTCGGAGCTATGATGGATGTTGCTTTAATAAACGACGGCCCGGTGACAATTTGGATGGATTCAAAAAAAAGAGAATAACTCTTTAACTTTTTTTTAACCTTTCGGGATTTTTATATATTGCCAAGCAATAAATAAACTTTATGAAAAAGATTTTTTGCTTGGCAATTCTATTTTGCTCAGCTCATATATTTTCCCAAACCAATTATTCTATAACATCTATTTCCAAGGAACTTACTGAATATTCCAACAGTGTACTTATTGATGAATTGGTTGAGATTGATGTTACCAATTACAATAAATTAGAGCAGAAAAATCACCGCGTAGTAGCTGTGCTTAACAAATTGGGTGATGGCGATACGCGGCTGTATGAATTTTACGATGAAAATTCACGCGTAAAAGATATTGAGGTAAGAGTATACAATGCTTCGGGTAAGCAAATAGAGCATTTTAAAAAAAAGGATTTTATGGATGTGAGCCGTACGGGCATCAGTATTTATAGTGATGACCGTATGTTGGGCGTAAATTACACCCCCACTACATACCCATATATTGTGGTTTTTGACAGTGAAACAGAAACGGGTGATACCGCTTTTTTAAGCTCTTGGGTTCCGTTAAATGGGTATGCGGAAAGTACCCAAAAGAGTGTGATGAAAATTAAATATAATCCGGCKAANAANCCARAATAMWASCMRNCAMAATTYSKAWGGKWKYNAWATMYCNNTTTCTNGWAAYRCNTRAMKRMTTWATYTTYTCMRMWMTTAATCTTGCGGCAATTCGCTATGAGGAGCACAGCGTATCGATGAGTAAAATATTCCCTGTAGTTTATGTAGCGCTAAACAACTTTAAATTAAAAGGAACTGCCGGCTCGGGTAAGGATTGGCAGCAATTTGGAAGCTGGATGAATAAAAGTTTGCTTTCTGATGTTAGCGATCTTCCTGAAGGTACTGTGGCACGGGTTAAAAGCCTTGTGGCAAATGAAACAACCAACGAAGGTAAAGCGCGAAAGATATATCAATTTGTACAAGATAAGGTTCGCTATGTAAGCATTAGTATAGGCATTGGTGGGTGGAAACCGATGCTTGCCTCTGAAGTAGATAAGTTGAGCTATGGCGATTGCAAAGCATTAACAAACTATACCAAAGTACTACTTGATGCTGTGGGCGTTCCATCGTACTATACAATTGTATACGGCGATGAAACAGAATGGGATATTATGGAAGATTTTTCTTCTATACAAGGAAATCATATCATTTTAGGGATACCTAATAATGATGAAATAACATGGTTGGAATGTACCAGCCAAGATACGCCTTATGGTTATATTGGTAATTTTACAGACGATAGGGATGTGCTAATATTAACACCAGAAGGCGGTAAAATAGCCCATACCAAAATTTATGAAACTGAAGAAAACACAAGAGAGAATATTTCAAAAGTAAAAGTAGATGCAGCTGGCAACGTAGTGGCAAATTTTAAAAGTGTGTCAAAAGGGCTGCAGTATGATGGAAAATATTTACTTCCCAAACAAAAACAGGAGGATATAGACCAGTACTACAAAAAGAAATGGAGCTACATCAATGGTTTCTCGATTGCAGATGTACAATTCACTAACGATAGGGAAACTGTGGTTTTTGAAGAAGAATTGGCGCTCAATATTCCAAATTATGCAAATCCGGTAGGCAATGATTATCTTTTTTGTGCTAATATTTTCAACCAAAACCAGCACATTCCACCGCGAATTGAAAACCGCAAACAACGCCTATACATCGATAACGGATACATTCATACTGATTCCGTTGAAATTGAAATATCTGAAAACTTTGAAGTGGAGGGTCTTCCGGAAGAAACTGTACTGGAAACCAAGTTTGGAACCTATCAAATGGGTTTCAGCAATGCTGATGATAAATTGATATATACTCGCCGAATACTTATAAAAAAAGGGGAATATCCTCCTTCAGAATATGAAAATTACCGTGATTTTCTTAGAAATATCGCCCGTTTGGACAAAACAAAAATACTTTTAAAACAAAATGTACAATAAACATCTCTACCAAATGAAACCAAGTTTACTTACCCTGATTGCAATTTTGTGCWYYYTWRSCMYAWCKSTANMMYWWMWYTMTAWWWTWRRRMMARTNWSMWARSAAGAACTGCTCCAAAAAGAACATCCTACTGATCCCACAGCTGATGCCGCAATTCTTTACCGAGAAACCAAGACTGAATTTCAATATACCCAAGATTCTGGTTGGTATATGGTTACTGACTATTTTGTTCGAATTAAAATTTATAATAAGGAGGGGTTTGATTGGGCAAATACCACTATAGACCTTTACAAAGGAGATGGTGAAGATAAACTGTTAGGCTTAAAGGGATATACCTATTATTTAGGCGCAGACGATAAAATAGAAGAAGTGAAGTTGCGCAATGAGGGAATTTTTGAAGAAGAAACAACAAAGTTCCTTACCCAGACCAAAATAACCATGCCAGACGTTCGTGAGGGTTGTGTTATTGAATATAAATACACCATCAATTCACCTTTTATTTTTAACATTGATGAATTCAGGTTTCAGGAAACAATTCCCGTAGATAAGGTAAAAGTTGCTTTTACCTCCCCAGAATATTTTGTGTACAAAACCCACCAGAGAGGTTGGGTTCCCTATAAGGTAGATATGGAAACCAGGGAAAGAACCATGAGTTATCGACAGACTACCCAAGATATAAAAGCTTTCTCTGGTGCTGGTCTTCCAGAAACCTCTACCCGCGAAGTAAAATTTAAGGAAGATACCTACACCGTGGAACTGGAAAATGTTCCTGCTCTTCAAGAAGAAGCGTTTGTGGGTAATTTGAACAATTACACTACTGCTTTACAATTTGAAATGAGTTATATTGATATTCCAGGCGTACCGCTAAAAACCTACGCAACAACTTGGGAGGACGTTTCAAAAAGCATATATAGAGTCGATATTTTTGGTGCTGAACTGGAACGTAATAATTATTTTGAAGACGACATCAACAATCTCATAAGCGGCGTAAGCAAACCTGAGGAGAAAGTAGGGCGTATCTTCTCATACGTTTTAAACAAGATGAACTGGAACGGTTACAACGGCATTTTCACCAATGAAGGGGTTAAAGCAGCATATAAAAAAGGCTCCGGAAATGTGGGCGATATCAATTTAATGTTAGTTGCTATGTTGCGTTATGCAAATCTAGAGGCTAATCCTGTATTAGTAAGTACCAAGTCGCACGGTATTCCACTTTTTCCTACCCGCAATGGATTTAATTATGTAATCGCAGCGGTGGAATTTCCGGAAGGAATATTATTGCTTGACGCAACCAATAAAGAAGCAGAAATAGGCGTGCTAAAATCAAATGTGTTGAACTGGAAAGGTCGTATGATAAAAAAAGATGGTTCGTCCGCCTGGGTTTCATTAAGCTCTACAGTTCCAGCGGTAAAAAGCGCAATGGTAAACGCCGAAATAAAACCTAATCTTTCAGTTACAGGGAAAGTGCAAAATAGATTTACGGGCAATTATGCCTTTAAATACAGAACTGAATACAAAAGTTTAAACGAAGAGGAGCAGCGCAAGGAAATAGAGAAAGATGCTAACCAAGCAGAGCTTTCCAATCTTCATTTTGAAAACTTGACGACGCTTGGCGAACCAGTTTCTTTGGAATATGATTTTGAATCAATGGATGCAGTAGAAGATGTTGCCGGAAAATTATATTTTTCGCCTTTAATCTTTATGGCGGCCAAAGAAAATCCCTTCCTTTCAGAGACACGTTTATATCCTATTGATTTTGGATATCCAATGAAGAACCGCTATATTGTAAATATTGCTATTCCTGACGGGTATAGCGTAGAATCGTTGCCGGAAAGTACAGTTTTTAATTTAGGTGAAAATACAGGTAGTTTCCGCTATTTAATATCCCAGAATGGCAACAAGCTTCAACTTTCAGTGGAATTTTCAATAAATAAATCTTTTATAGCTGCCGAAGAATACGGAAATTTGAAAAAATTCTATGAACTTCTAATAGCAAAGGAAAACGAAAAAGTTGTACTTTCAAAGGCATAATGGATATTAAAMAMGCACARCARGCWGTAGATAAYTGGATWAARRMRCAYGGCGTTCGTTATTTTAATGAACTTACCAATATGGCGCAGCTTACCGAAGAAGTTGGTGAAGTAGCACGTATCATAGCACGCCGCTATGGCGAACAGAGTGAAAAGGAAACCGACAAAACCAAAGATCTGGGCGAAGAGCTTGCCGATGTTATTTTTGTGGTACTCTGCCTTGCAAACCAAACTGGGATTGATCTTGAAAAAGCCTTTCAGGAAAAACTGGACCTAAAGGCCAAACGCGACCACGATCGGCACCATAGTAACGATAAACTGAAATAAATGTTCAAAAAAGTTATAAGTACAAAGGGCTTTTGGAAATCGGTGTTTGCGCTTGCCATTGCTTTCGTGGTGCTTTTTTCACTTATTAAATGGGCCATAGAAGGTTTTGAAATAGCTTATTTCACCGAACAAAACCCGGTACTGTTTTTTCTCACCCTTTTTGTGGCGGGGTTTGTTTATGGTTTTTTTGTCACTTTCGGAAAATTTAGAGCAAAGCTTAAAGAAAAGGATTCTGGGCAATGAAAGCCATTCTAAAACGTGGAGAGCTTCCTTCGAAAAATATAAAAATCAATATCGGCGGTTCAAAAAGCGAATCGAACCGTCTATTGATTCTTCAGGCACAATTTCCAAATATTTCTATTGAAAATCTATCGGAAAGTGACGATTCTACAGTACTCAAAAAGGCATTGAACGTCATAAACGGAACGGTGGATGTGCACCATGCCGGCACCGCCATGCGTTTCTTGACGGCCTACTTTGCTGCAAAGAACGGTGCGGCTATATTGCTCACCGGTAGCCAGCGTATGCAGCAACGCCCCATAGGTATTTTGGTGGAAGCACTCAGAAATTTGGGCGCGGATATTGCATTTGTTAAAAATGAAGGTTTCCCGCCTCTAAAAATAATGGGAAAAAGACTTTTGAAAACTGAGGTAACCATCAAAGCAAACGTGAGCAGTCAGTATATTTCTGCATTGATGCTCATGGCGCCCATGTTGCCCCATGGTTTGAAAATTGTTTTAGACGGTAATACCACTTCCGTACCTTATATTGAAATGACCCTTTCACTGTTGAAAAAAATTGGAATTGAAAGCAGTTTCACCAATAATGAAATCGTGGTTTCCGCTGCAAAATATGTTGAAAAACAGTCTTTAGTTGTGGAATCTGATTGGAGCTCAGCCTCTTATTTTTATAGTTTGGTTGCGCTTTCTGAAAATTTTAAAGTTACATTAGGCAGTTTTTCAAGAGAAAGTTTACAGGGAGATGCCGCTTTGGTGCAACTCTATAATTCATTGGGCGTAGAAACGGTTTTTAATGCTTCTGAAAAAACCATATCACTTGTAAAAAAAGACATTCCCCTGCCAGATTCCTTGTTGCTCGATCTTTCAAATACACCAGATTTGGCGCAAACTATTGCCGTAAGTTGTTTTGGCTTGGGAATAAGTTGCAGGCTCACGGGGCTCCACACCTTAAAAATTAAGGAAACGGACAGACTTTTGGCATTGAAAACTGAACTGGAAAAATTGGGCGCTACGGTTCAGATTGATGAAAATTCACTAAGTCTCGAAAAAACATCGCAGATTTATTTAAATAAAACTATTGAAACGTATCAAGACCACCGAATGGCGATGGCTTTTGCACCCCTGGCTTTAAGAACGGAGCTTACCATTCAAAACGCTGAAGTAGTTTCAAAATCGTACCCAAATTTCTGGAAAGACCTTCAAAAAATTGGGGTGGTATGTGAGTTGGGCAGTTCCGCAAAATAGAATTTTTGCTTTCCAAACATCTTCCATATCCCGCATCCTGTACTCATCGCAAAACATTTCCAAATAATAAACCTTCATTTACTTGACAACGCCTGTTTTGAGGTTGTATATTTGCAGCCTTTTAAAATCTAAAGACACAACGCATTATGGGAATGAAACTTTCAAACTTCAACTTCAACCTTCCAGAGGAATTATTAGCTGAATATCCAGCTCCGAACCGTGACGAGTCACGATTGATGGTTCTGGACAGGAAAACCAAAACCATTGAACACAAAATGTTCAAGGATCTAATTGATTATTTTGAGGAGGATGATGTTTTGGTAACTAATAATACAAAGGTTTTTCCGGCGCGTTTGTTCGGGAACAAAGAAAAGACCGGGGCCCGCATTGAAGTTTTTCTTTTAAGGGAATTGAATCCAGAAACGCGTCTTTGGGATGTTTTGGTAGATCCTGCCAGAAAAATAAGAATAGGGAATAAGCTGTATTTTGGAGATGATGAAACCCTTGTGGCAGAAGTGATCGATAACACTACTTCGCGTGGAAGAACACTCCGTTTTCTTTTTGATGGCTCTTATGAGGAATTCCGCAATAAGTTGACGGAATTAGGTGAAACACCCCTTCCGAAATATATAAAAAGAGAGGTAGAGCCAGAAGATGCAGAGCGGTATCAAACTATCTTTGCTAAAAACGAAGGAGCTGTTGCAGCACCTACGGCTGGCCTGCACTTTTCAAAACATTTGTTGAAACGCCTTGAAATTAAAGGTGTAAACGTGGCTGAAGTTACCCTTCATGTAGGTCTGGGCACTTTCAGCTCTGTTGAGGTAGAGGATCTTTCAAAACACAAGATGGATTCTGAGGAAATGGAAATTGACCAAAAAGCCGTAAATATTATTAATACAGGGATACAAAAGAAAAGACGTGTTTGCGCTGTAGGGACAACAGCAATGCGTGCTCTGGAAAGTTCCGTTTCATCAAATCATACCCTTAACTCTTACAAAGGATGGACCAATAAGTTTATTTTTCCTCCGTATGATTTCAGTATAGCTAATGCGATGGTAACAAACTTTCACACCCCAAAATCTACACTATTGATGATGGTTTCTGCTTTTGCGGGTCACGATTTTATTAAGCAGGCTTATGCCGAAGCCGTAAAGGAAAAATACAGGTTCTACACTTATGGTGATGCTATGTTGATTATTTAACGCTTACATCTACGTATATTAAAATCCCGACATTCTCGGGATTTTTTAATTTATAAGTGTTTGGTTTTCTTATCTCACAGAAAAAATATACCTTAGTGTTCCTTTAATATAATATTATCCAGCTTTTTGAATGAAAAAAACAATACTTTTCTTCATCTTAAGTTTTGCAATTTTCACTGCCTTTTCACAAGGTGGAGGGCAAGATTTGCCTAAAAGTTGGGATTTTAATTTTGCCGAATACCCACCTATCGTTAATCTTCCTATATTGGATTTTGAATTAATAATGCAACAGGACAGCATAAATGATTTGGACAAAAGTTTGCCATGGCGTTATGGAATTGAAAGACCCATAGTTCTAAACATGGAAAGGAATGGGCTTTGGACCGTATTGCCTAACGGTGGAAAAATTTGGCAAGCTACTATAAAATCACCTGGGGCGCTTAACCTAAGTGTTAATTTTGATGATTTCTTTTTACCACTTGGATCCCGACTTCAGCTTTTTAATCAGGACCGTACAGATGTTACCAGGATCTATACAAATTCACAAAACAGAATAGGTGGGCAAATAGGAACTTGGTTTGTTGAAGGTGAAGTAATCTGGATAGAATATTACCAGCCTCCAGGAATTCAAGGTGTGCCAAGACTTCAAATAAATAGTGTCATTCACGGCTATAGGATGGGAAGGGTCAGTGCCCTTTTGGAGGGAAACCGTGGTATGAATGATTCAGGAGCTTGTAATTATGATGTGAACTGTCCTATTGGAAGCGATTTTGACCCAAATAAGGATATCGTCAAAAAAGCTGTTGCTTTATTGAATTTAGGCAATGGCTACTTGTGCTCGGCAGCACTGTTGAATAATGCCCAAAACGATAAAACACCATATTTGCTAACAGCCAACCATTGTCTTGAAAATAGCAATCCAGCGCTTTGGACAGTCCGGTTTAATTGGGTAAGCCCCTCTCCGGTCTGTGCAACAGGCGAAGAAAGTGGCGATATTCAAACAAATTTTACAATAAGCGGTGCTGAGCTTAAGGCTAAAAATAGCTTTAGTGATTTTGCACTTGTAGAATTATTTGATGCCATTCCCGAATCCTGGGATGTGGTCTTTGCAGGATGGGACAATACCGATAACAACCCTGAGTTTGAAGTGGGAATACACCATCCCAATGGAGATATTATGAAAGTGTGCAGGGATGACTCTGGCGCTACAAAAGTAGATGCCAACGGAACACAAGTTTGGTTAATAGGTGGCGGAGCGCACGGTAGCGGCGATGGTTGGGAAATAGGAACTACAGAAAGCGGTTCCTCTGGCTCGCCCCTATTTAATGAAAACGGTAAAATAATTGGACAGCTATATGCAGGCCAATCTGCCTGTAATGGCCAAGAAAACAATAAGGATTATGATGTTTACGGTAGGTTTGGGGTTTCTTGGAGTTCTGGGAACACTCCAGAAACACGTCTGCAAGATTGGTTAGACCCCAATAATACGGGCTTAACCTCTATTGAAACACTTCAGAATATTTTGAACGTACCAGAATTTCAGCTTATAGGCGATCTTAAAATCTATCCAAATCCGGCAAGCACATCGTTAACAGTTATGAATAATAGATATCCACATTTGTCTTTTCAGTTTTTAAATGTTATGGGACAACGTATACATTCAGGGTCATTGTCAAATACTATGAACACCATAGCAGTGGATAATCTTTCAGAAGGAGTGTATTTTTTATATTTAACTGACGAGGATAGCAAGGATTCAATCACTAAAAAAATTATAATAAAAAAGTAAGCCTTAATTCTATTTATCCAAAGAGCCTCTATTCTGCCAAGGAAAGAGGCTTTTTTCTTTAAAATACAGTAATTTTGCACGATGGTTTCAGAAAAAAAGGACATAAGGGCACTTTCAAAAGAAGAACTTCGAAGTTTTTTTGAAAGTATTGGCGACAAAGCTTTTCGGGGTACACAAGTTTACGATTGGCTATGGAATAAGGGCATTCACAATTTTGATGATATGACCAACCTTTCCAAGGAAACCCGTGCCCACCTCAATGAAAATTTTGTAATCAACCATATTAAGGTTGACCAAATTCAAAAGAGTAGCGATGGGACGATAAAAAATGCTGTAAAATTGCATGATGATTTTGTGGTGGAATCAGTTTTAATTCCTACCAAAAAAAGGACTACCGCCTGTGTATCCTCGCAAGTGGGTTGCAGTTTGGATTGTACATTTTGTGCCACCGCTCGGTTGAAAAGAATGCGGAACTTGAACCCCGATGAAATTTATGATCAAGTAGTAGCAATAGATAAGGAAAGCCGTCTGTACCACGACAAACCGCTTTCAAATATTGTATTTATGGGTATGGGCGAACCGCTTATGAATTATAAAAACGTTCTTAAATCCATAGCGAAAATTACTTCGGAAGAAGGTTTGGGAATGTCGCCAAAAAGAATTGTCGTGTCAACTTCCGGCGTGCCCAAAATGATAAAAAAGTTGGCAGATGATGAAGTGAAATTTAACCTTGCCGTTTCCCTGCATTCCGCAATTCAAGAAACACGAGAGCAGATTATGCCTTTTGCAAAGAATTTTACATTACCCGATTTAAGAGAATCCTTGGAATATTGGTACAGCAAAACCAAAAGAAAAATCACATACGAATACATTGTTTGGAAAGGTATAAACGATAAATGGGCCGATATTGAAGCCTTAGTCACTTTTTGCAAGTACGTACCCTGCAAGGTGAATATAATAGAATACAACCCAATTGATGATGGCCATTTTCAGCAAGCTTCACCTACTGTTATAGAAGATTACCTTCAAGCTTTGGAACACGAAAGAATTCCAGTAACAGTTAGAAGAAGCAGAGGTAAGGATATTGACGCTGCCTGTGGGCAGTTGGCAAATAAACAATAAAAAAGAGCGGCAATTGCCGCTCTTTTTGAATTCAGTATAAAACTTAAATTATTTTTTTACAATTCTGAAAGTTTTGGTTGCACCGTCGATAGTAACAGAAGCAATGTAAACACCAGACTGAAGTCCAGCAATGTTTACAGTTTCGTTGTTGCTGGCAAGTTTTTGAGCAACTACTTCTTGGCCTAACATATTGTAAAGAGCAACACGCTCCATAGCAGTGTTAGCAGAAAGGTTTAATTGACCGTTAGCAACGAAGTGTTTGAAACCTTGGAACTCGTTTGTTCCCACTGCTAAAACACCAGTAATCATTACATCGTCAATTGAAAGAAAATCTTGATCGGTAACATCATGGTGTCTGAAAGCAACATAAACCATCTCACCGGCTAAGCTAGAAAGGTCTAGGGAACGATCATATTGAGTTCCTAAGTTATCAGGGTCATCGTAAACTTCTGTAAAAGTAACAGTTGCATTTTCTAAATCTGCAATATCGCTACTTGTACCAACATATACACTGTACTTCTCTAAATCCCAAGTTGCAGCTGCAGCTTGAACTTTCCATGATAATTCAACCAAGCCATTTGCAGTTGTTAAATCAATTGCAGGAGACACAATCCAGTTATCTGGAGTTAATGGAACACCTTGCCAAGATCTTGAAATAATTGAAACTGGAGTTACAGGGTTTCCGTTTCCGTCTTCAACAACAAATAGATCAGCCCAAAAATTTCCATCTCCATCTTCGTCATATCGAGTCCAATCTGAAACGTCTTCATCATTGAAATCGTCTGTAAAGAAAACAGTCTGTGCATTCATAGCAAAGCCAGCAAATAATGCGGCCAATAATGTAATTTTTTTCATTTTAAATATTAATTAGGGTTAAAAATTTTATTGTTCCAAAGTTAACCTTTGAGCCCTTGTTTTACGACACTTCCCAAGAGTTTAACGCATTTTTGAATATTCTGAAAAGTTCATTGTGTTGCTTTGTGTTATGCTCAATTATTAACACGTTTTTTATTAATTTCTTCTTAAAGGCCGTCTTTGGTTGTTTTATTTGTTTTTGGGAGATTATGGGAGGCTACTAAAATTTTGTTAATAGAAGTATTGCGCAACCATTTTTGAAGGATTTTATAAAATATCGTAACAAAATCCATCGCTCATTTTTAACTATCTTTGAACCTTTATGAAGATAGTTTCGCGCATTAAACTTCCTATTGAAACCGAGATGGAGCTTTTTGAGAAAAAGTTCTCCGCTTCCATGTCTTCCAAAGTCTCCCTATTAAATAGAATCACCCATTACGTTGTAAACCGAAAGGGAAAACAAATGCGCCCCATGTTTGTTTTTTTGATTGCAAAAATGACCAGCAATGGCCAAGTAAACGAACGTACCTATCGCGGTGCGTCTGTTATCGAGCTTATTCATACCGCAACTTTGGTGCACGATGATGTGGTGGACGACAGCGACCGCCGCCGGGGTTTCTTCTCCATAAACGCACTTTGGAAAAATAAAATAGCTGTTTTGGTTGGCGATTATCTTCTTTCAAAAGGATTGCTTCTCTCAATAGATAATGACGATTTTGATCTTTTGAAAATTATTTCGGTAGCCGTGCGCGAAATGAGTGAGGGCGAATTGCTACAAATTGAAAAAGCCCGTAGACTTGACATTACCGAAGAAATCTATTTTGAAATCATTCGCCAAAAAACMGCMACATTAATAGCAGCTTGTTGTGCAATGGGCGCACGTTCCGTGATGGCACCTGATGAGGAAGTAGAAAAAATGCGCAAGTTTGGCGAGCTTATTGGCACCGCCTTTCAAATAAAGGATGATCTTTTCGATTATGGCAACGAGCGCATTGGCAAGCCTACGGGCATCGATATTAAGGAGCAGAAAATGACGCTACCATTAATATATGCGTTAAATAACTCTTCTTCCCAAGAAAAAAAATGGCTTATCAATTCGGTTAAAAACCATAACAAAGACAAGCAGCGCGTTAAGGAGGTTATCGCCTTTGTAAAAGATAACGGCGGTCTTGATTATGCGGTTGCAAAAATGAAGGAGTATCAAAAACATGCGCTGCAACTTCTTGAAACTTATCCCCCCTCACCCTATAAGGAATCATTGGAGTTAATGGTGAATTACGTAATTGACAGGAAAAAGTAGCAGTAAGCAGTGCCCGTATGCAGTGGTTTAACTGAAAACTGCGAATAAAAACTGAAAACTTTTTTAACTTCAGACAACCATTCTTCAAACATCTGCGTCTATTAAAATAGAAGCCTTAAACAGCAAAGCGTATTTTGAAAATTATACCCTTACATAAAAACTATTCAAAGTTGATTGCCAAAGCGTCCAAAGGCGACCGCCGTGCGCAGCATCAATTATTTGAAATGTTTTCGCCAAAAATGCTGGGCGTGTGCAGACAGTATTTAAAAAATAATGATTTGGCTGAGGAGGTTATGCTTTCGGGATTTTTCAAAATGTTTACACATTTAAATGATTTTAAGAACGAAGGCAGTTTTGAGGGTTGGATACGAAGAATTATGGTGAACGAAAGTATTTCGCAACTTCGGAAGGACAAAAAGCTGCATTTCGTTTCAGAAACGGAAATAGATAACACAACAGAGCRTTCCACCTTTATTGAAACCGAACTTGAGGAAGCCGATATCCAAAAAATGATAGATAGTCTGCCGGACGGTTACAAAACAGTGTTTGTGCTCTATGCGGTGGAAGGTTATAAGCACAGTGAGATAGGTGAGTTGTTACAGATTAGTGAAAACACTTCAAAAACGCAACTTTTCAAAGCACGCAAGATGCTCCAAAATATGGTAAAACAACAAAATAATTTAAGCTATGGCACCCTATAAATTGGAAGACAACATTCGCGAAAAGCTGGAGGCAAGAGAACTTAAGCCATCAGCCGACGCATGGAGAAAACTGGAAGCAAAACTGGATGCCGAACAGCCCAAAAGGGAAAACTTTTTTTGGTATTACGCAGCCGCAAGTTTTGCAGGACTATTGATTGCTGCTTCAATCTTTTTCAGCAGAAACACGCCGGAAGTAAACAACCAGATAGTAAATGAGAACATAGAACAGACCACCGTTAAAGAGAATTCTGAAATAGTTCCACAAAGTATTAATAGGGTAGAAATCGTATCGGAAGAAAAAGCTAAAGAGGAAAATACTTCCGAAAAGCGATCCAATAAGAAACAAACGCCCCGTTCACTTAAGTCACAATCGCTTCCGCAGTACAATGGGACAAAAAAATCTACCATTGACGAAAAGATTGAAAAGACCGAGGCCCTCGCTACTCAAATTGAGGTCAAAGCGAATGAATCCATTAAAACGGAAAAATCGATTCTTTCTGAAGAAGACCAAATATTCAATACAAAGGTTGATGAAGTTGTTGCCTCGGTAAAAAAGCTTCAGGAAAACAATACTGAAATTACGGCTACCAATGTGGAAGCACTGCTGAATAATGCCCGTCGCGATATTCAAACCCAACGAATTCTTAGCAGTCCTAAGGTAGATGCCACCGCTCTGTTGCAGGACGTAGAATGGGAGCTTGAAAAAAGTTTCCGCGACAAGGTTTTTGACGCCCTAGGCGAAGGTTTCAATAAGATTAGAACCGCGGTTTCGGAACGTAACGATTAAACAATTGTACAATAAATCATTCATCAATAAATCATCATTAATCAAAAATCGAACAGTTATGAAATTAATTACATTTACAACCGCCCTTGCCCTTTGGCTACTTGCAGGAATTTACGTCCAGGCACAAGAAAACGATCACGATACGCAAACTTCCGTGGAGCGGCTCAATTCCTTAAGAGAAACAATTATTCACGAAGAAAAAGATGCGCTGAGGGCAAGTGTTGAAAATATAAACAAACGTCTTGAAAGCGGAAACATTACCGAGGTCGAAGCCACAACCCTCAAACAAGAGGTTGCTGAAAAGCATGCTCTAAATATTGAGAACCGTTTGGCGATTATAGACAATAAAGTCGCTCTGCTAAAACGAAATGGAAATGTGGACGAAGACGAAGATGGTCAAATTATTCTGCGGTTCGGTTCCTCTGGCAAGGACAATGAGAATGACAATGTGCTCTACATTGGCCCCAAAAACAAAAAGCGCAAATATGACCGACGCACTACCTCAGACATTGTTTTTGCCTTCGGCCTCAACAATGTAATTACCGAGGGCGAATCTTTGCAGGATTCAGATTTTAAGATTGCGGGAAGTCGCTTTGCCGAACTTGGCTGGGCGTGGAAAACACGTGTATTCAAAAATACAAATTGGCTGCGCGTAAAGTATGGTCTTTCCGTTCAATTCAATAGTTTAAAACCGACCGATAACCGTTATTATGTTGATACGGGAGAGCAGACAGAGCTTCAGGAATATCCTTTAGATTTGGACAAATCAAAATTCAGGATGGACAATCTTGTGGTTCCCATACACTTTGAATTTGGTCCTTCAAAAAAGATAGAACATGATGGGTATTTTCGTTATTCCACCGAAAACCAGATAAAAATAGGTCTTGGTGGTTATGCAGGTATCAATCTAGGCGCGCGCCAAAAATTAAAATTTGAAGAAGAGGGCGAAGACAAAAAACTAAAACTAAAAGCGAATTATAACACAAACAATTTCATTTACGGCCTTAGTGGTTACATAGGTTGGCAGGGTATGGCACTGTATGCCAAGTATGACCTCAACACCATTTTCAAGAATAACCCTATTGAGCAGCGCAACGTTTCACTCGGTCTGCGTTTTGATATGGATTAGTAAGCATCTTTTCATATTCGTTGTTTAAAACCTGTGTGGATTTTTAAAATTCGTGCRGGTTTCTYTTCKTAATATCCCTATTTTTACAAATCAAAAATCTAAYAATCTGATCTCCAAAACCACCATAGACAATGTGTTTGAAACCGCCCGGGTAGAGGAGGTGATCGGTGATTTTGTACAGTTGAAAAAATCCGGGAGCAATTTTAAAGGCCTTAGCCCCTTTACCGATGAGCGTTCGCCGAGTTTTATGGTGAGTCCGGTAAAGCAAATATGGAAAGATTTCAGTAGCGGAAAAGGAGGAAACGCAGTGGCTTTTTTGATGGAGCACGAGCATTTTACCTATCCCGAAGCTATAAAATATTTGGCAAAAAAAYWYRRAATMRARGTTSMKGAWWCNNAASAAAMWAMSSAANKWYARAGRMMAARMYAANGRGCSSKMGWSSTNYAYAWWWSRWAAGTKARWWTGCAAAAAATTATTTCCACAACACATTGGTAAAAACCGAAGAAGGAAAAGCCATTGGGCTTTCCTATTTTAAGGAGCGCGGTTTTACTGATGAAACCATTGCAAAATTTGAACTCGGGTATTCGCCAGATTCCTGGGATGCCTTCACCAGTCACGCCATTAAAAAAGGCTATAAACTTGAGTTTTTGGAAAAGACAGGTTTAACAATTGTAAAGGAAGAAAAACAATTTGACCGCTTTAAGGGAAGGGTAATGTTTCCCATTCTCAGTATGAGCGGGCGCACGCTGGGTTTCGGAGGGCGAATTTTAACTTCGGACAAAAAAGCGGCAAAATATATAAACTCTCCCGAAAGTGATATTTACCATAAGAGCAAAGTGCTTTATGGAATTTTTCACGCAAAGCAAAGCATTGCCAAAGAAGACAATTGCTATTTGGTGGAAGGTTATACCGATGTTATCCAGTTTTACCAAACGGGCATTCACAATGTGGTTTCTTCTTCTGGAACCGCTCTTACTTCAGAGCAGATTCGGCTTATAAACCGGCTCACAAAAAATATAACCGTACTGTTCGATGGTGACGCGGCTGGGCTTCGCGCATCGCTTCGCGGCATCGATTTGATTTTGGAACAAGGAATGAACGTAAAAATCTGCACTTTTCCGGAAGGGGAGGATCCAGATAGTTTTTCCCGTAAAAATTCTCTCGAGGAGCTCACACTTTATTTGGAAGAAAACGCAAAGGACTTTATAACGTTTAAAGCCTCACTGCTTGCGAATGAAGCAAAAAATGATCCCATAAAAAAGAGCGAGACCATTCACGATATGGTAAATAGTATAGCTAAAATTCCCGACGTTATTAAGCGTGAAGTATATATAAAGGAATGTTCGCGGATTATGGATATTTCAGAGCAAGTGCTATTTAATACACTTGCGCAGATTTTTCAAAAGGACAAAAAAGATACTGCCAAAAAAGCGACCGTACCACAAGAAGCTTTTCAAGTAATTCCCGTCGAAAAAAAGATTGATAAGGTAGATGTACAGCTTCAGCTAGAACAGAAAATAATTGAATTGCTATTGCTTTACGGAAATGTAGAAGAAGACTTTGAGGAATTAATTTTGGAGGCAGATGATAAAGGCGAAATAACCTTTAGGCCAGAAATTCACAAGTCACGCGTTTTTGAGAAAATTTATTTAGACTTACAGGAAGATGAGATTGAATTTACAAATTCAGAGTTTAAGGAGTTGTATTTTGAAGTGGTCAATCGTTTTAACCAAAATCCAGAAGCAAAGGCCGAAACATTTATAAATGAACTAAAGCCGGAATTGGCTTCTGCGGTTACACATAT
This sequence comes from Aequorivita sp., assembly GCA_002733915.1. Classification (GTDB taxonomy): domain Bacteria; phylum Bacteroidota; class Bacteroidia; order Flavobacteriales; family Flavobacteriaceae; genus Aequorivita. Next base: position 11,159 of record NVXN01000007.1, on the reverse strand, counting down.
TTTGATGGAAGAGGAGCGTTATGTACTCCATAACTGGGAACGTAAGGAAATTTATGTGAAGGAAAAAGAACAAACCATAGCCCAAATGGTTAGTGAAACCATATTGAACCTACGTCGTCATTTAGTTTCACAGAAAATAAACGAGCTTTCCGAAACAATGAAACAGGAAGACAATCCTGAAAAAGAATCTGGTCTACAGGAAATTGTTGATTACTTAAGCCTTAAAAAGGTGCTTTCCAATAAACTTAACCGGGTTTTATAGCTTAGTTAAACTGAAACATCCGGGCTTGGTTTATCAATTCTGCCAAGCTTGAAACGTTTAGTTTTTTTAAAAGCCTTGTTTTATAAGTGCTTACGGTTTTTTCATTGATTTCTAAAAGGGATGCTATGTCTTTGTTGCGTTTGCCATTGGAAAGCAAATTTAACACTTCAATTTCACGCGCCGAAAGCTTTTTGTATCTACCAACAATTGTGTTGTCGTTAACGGAGTGACTACTGAAAGCCGCTGTAAGCTCATCGTTTAAATATATGCCGCCAAGGGCAATACGCTTAATAGCTTGTAAAAATTCTTCGGCAGACGATGTTTTTGAAATGTAGCCAGCAGCACCTGATTTTATAGAGCGTAACGCATAAATTTCTTCTGGATGGGATGAAAAAATAGCGATTCGCGTTTTTGGAAATTCCTCACGAATACTTCGTAGGGCGTGAAAACCGTTAATTTCTGGAATGTTCAATTCTAAAATCAAAATGTCTGGGCGTTCTTCCTCAAGGCACTTCAACAATTCCGATCCTCGCGCTACTTTCCCAACAATAGTATACTCATTTGTGCTATCAAGCAAAATTGAAGCACCTTTTCTAGTTACAGGGTGATGGTCTGCAATTACAACTTTTTTCATCTTAGTGTTTTTATATATTCAAAAATGAATAAAACTTTCAGATTTGGGGAGCATATGAGTTTTATACACGTAATATTAATACTACATTTTGGATATATAAAATCTTGAAGGGAAGAATAGTAAACCTTTCGTTTAATGGTTAAATTAGTCGATAAATAACAGTACTACAATAGTTCCTGTGGGATTTTACAGACTGGTATATGAACCATTTTATGCTGATTGGCTGTATTAAGCCTCTTGTAAATATTGAAAACCACTTGTTGCCTCCCTGAAAAATGAGAACTGTTTTTTTCTTGTTCCATCATTTTCATTGCCCATTCCAGCTCGTCATAACTGGCGCCAATTTGGTCTTCATCGGTTCGGTCATCGCCCCATAACCCATCTGTTGGTGCAGCGGCAATTATTTCTTTATTTATCCCCAAAAAGCGCGCAATCTCATAAACCTCACTTTTCATTAGATCTGCAATGGGGCTTAAATCTACGCCGCCGTCACCGTATTTTGTATAAAAACCCACGCCAAAATCTTCTACTTTATTGCCCGTTCCCGCAACCAGATATTTATTGAGGGCTGCAAAATAATAGAGTGTCGTCATCCGCAAACGCGCACGCGTATTTGCGAGCGACATAAAACGATCTTCCTCTTTCTCAACTTTTGGCAAAGCAGCAATTAAGGAATCAAAAACAGGGGTGAGGTTTACTTCAATTTTTTCAACTTTCGGAAAATTTTTCTTCAGCCAAGCAATATGATTGACTGCTCGACTTACTTGTGATGATGCCTGATGAATGGGCATTTCCACACATAGTAAATTAAGCCCGGTTTTTGCGCATAGCGCTGAGGTTACCGCAGAATCGATACCGCCACTAACTCCTATTACGAAACCATCCATTTTTGCATTTTGCGCATAGGCTTTTAACCAATCTACAATATATTCTATCACTTTTTCAGTCTGCATTTTCTGTGTTTTTAATCTTTTATAATAATACCTTTGCACCGCAAAAGTGGTTAAAGATAAAATTAATAAAAAGGATTGGCGTTAACCAACAATAACATTTTTTCTATGGTGAAATATTGCGCATTGGTTCTCTTGGGTATTGTTTTTTTTTCATGTAATGACGAAAGCAAAGTTGAGAAGGAGATTGAAAAAATTCCTATAAACGTTGAAATTATCCGTTTTGATAAGAAGTTTGCGGCTGCTACTGCCGAAACACTTCCAAAATTGAAAGCTGAATTTCCAGAATTTTTTCCAAAACAATACAATGATAGTATTTGGATTGAAAAGTTGACGGATACGTTACAAACCCAACTCGAAGCTGAGGTGGAAAAAGCTTTTCCGAACGAGGAAAAATTGGAAATTATATTGGTTCCATTGTTTCAACATATTAAATATTACTTCCCGAACTTTAAAACCCCATCGGTGGTGACCACTACCTCAGATGTAGATTATCGCAACAAGGTTATCCTTTCGGATAGTATGTTGGTAATTGGTTTGGACAATTATTTGGGCGCCGATCACCGTTTCTATGAAGGAATTGATAAATATATTTCCAAAGAAATGAAGCCATCACAGATAGGCCCCGATGTGGCTGAAACCTATGCAAGACAGTATATAAAACCACCCAACAAAGCTACTTTTTTGAGTCAGATTATTTATTTCGGAAAAGAGCTCTATTTAAAAGATTTATGGCTTCCAAATGCTTCAGATGCTGAAAAAATAGGCTATACCGAAGAAGAATACCAATGGGCCGAAGAGAACGAGGAATATATGTGGCGCTATTTTATTGAGAAGGAATTGCTCTACAGTACAGACCCAAAGCTGGGGGCACGGTTTATAAGTCCCGCGCCTTTTTCAAAATTTTATCTGGAAATAGATAATGAATCTCCGGGAATGTTGGGACGCTATTTGGGCTGGAAGATTGTTCGCGCCTATATGGAAAAAAATGATACAGATGTTCAGCGACTAATGGTAACAGATGCTGAAGAAATATTTACAAACTCAAAATACAAACCAAAAAAATAATGGCAATTAAACATACTTCAGAAATAAGTCTAACAGTAGGTCTTGACGAAAATAAAATCCCGGAAACTATCCATTGGACAGCCGAGGATGGCGGTGTTTCAAATGAAGAAACCAAAGCGGTAATGCTATCGGTTTGGGACAGTAAAAGCAAGGAATCGCTTWGAATAGATCTGTGGACAAAAGAAATGCCGGTTGATGAAATGAAGATTTTCTTTCACCAAACCTTAAGTGCGATGGCCGATACTTTTCAACGTGCAACAAACGATGACAAAATGAGCGACACAATGCGTGATTTTTGCGATTATTTTGCTGAAAAGCTAGAGCTGAAGCGGGAATAGAAAAGTTTAAAATTCAGAAGTTTGAATAGAATTGTTTAATTCATCAATATAATTCAACACTTCGTCCCTTCCCGTGGAATCACTGGCTGAAGTAACAAAATACGGAGGCATTTCTTCCCAGGTTTCCAGCATTTTTTCAGTGTAAGCTGCAATGTTTCGTTTCAAAGCATTTGGTTTCAATTTGTCTGCTTTTGTAAAAATGATATTGAAGGGAATACCGCTTTCGCCCATCCATTGCATGAACTCCAAATCTATAGGCTGAGGTTCGTGGCGGCAGTCTACCAAAACAAAAGCAAGCACCATTTGCTCTCTCTTTTCAAAGTAATTTGTAATGAATTTTTGAAATGTCTTTTTGCTACTTTTGGAAACACGGGCATAACCATAGCCGGGCAAATCCACCAAATACCAATTTTTATTTACAAGAAAATGGTTTATCAGCTGTGTTTTTCCGGGTCTTCCCGATGTTTTTGCCAAACTCTTACGCTGCATCAACATATTTATCAAAGAAGATTTGCCAACGTTACTGCGTCCAATAAAAGCGTATTCCGGCAAGCGGTCTTTGGGACATTTTGCAACCTCGCTGTTGCTCATTACAAATTCCGCCGATTTAATCTGCATTGCCTARAGTTTGTGTTATAGTTCCTCCCAGGTAGGAAATGTTTTCTTAAAGCCCTCTTTTTTCCAACCAAGCATAAAGCAATTGGTTAAATTCAGTGGGGTGCTCCATCATAGCTGCGTGACCACATTTATCAATCCAAAATAATTCAGAATCTGGTAAAAGCTCATCAAATTCTATAGCAACTTCCGGAGGGGTTACATTGTCATTTTTACCCCAGATTATGCAGGTTGGGGTGTGCATTTTTGGTAAATCCTTGGCCATATTGTGTCTAATGGCACTTTTCGCAATGGCAAGGGTTCGTATAAGTTTGTTTCGGTCGTTTACGGTTTCATAAACATCATCAACAATCTCTTTGGTTGCAACAGCAGGGTCATAAAAAACATTTTCGGCCTTTTGACGAATATACTCATAATCGCCGCGTTTTGGATAGCTTTCGCCCATGGCACTTTCGTAGAGTCCAGAACTTCCGGTTATAACAAGCGCTTTTACTTTTTCAGGGTACATTTTTGTACAAAGAAGGCCAATGTGTCCGCCCAATGAATTTCCCAAAAGGATTACTTCCTTGTACCCCAAATGATCGATAAACTGAGCCACATATTTTGCGAAATTTTTCACATTGGTTCGCAGAAGCGTCATTTTGTAAATGGGCAATTCCGGAATAAGGATTTTATAACCTTTTGACGGAAAGAAATCTGCAACTCCGTCAAAATTGCTCAACCCGCCCATAAGTCCGTGAAGGATGATGATTGGAGTGCCCTCACCTATTTCTAAATATGAAAATTTCCCTTCTTTCTTTAAGTTTTCGGCCATACTTGGTTGGTGCAATTTAGAAAGACAAAAGTAAACAAAAATATTTCATACAGTCTATTTAAGGACAGCCTTTGTTGTTTCAAGTTTTGATTTCAGGTTATCTACAAAGTGGCAAAACTTATCAACAAAGTGGTAGAATGTGGTAGAATGTGGTAAAAGTTCTATATATTTGAAACTATAAATTGCAAATCGGGAATTTCCACAATGCTCAATCTAATAGGCACATACGAATGTAAAGCAGACGTAAAGGGACGGGTCATGGTGCCCGCGCCGCTTAAGAAGCAGCTGGCGACAGTGGCTCCCGAGGGTTTTGTGATCAAGCGGGCTGTCTTCCAGCCATGTTTGGAAATTTACCCGATGAAGGAGTGGGACGCCCTTATGCTGARAATGGGTGAGTTGAACCGATTCAGTAGAAAAAACAATGATTTTATTAGAAGATTTACTGCTGGTGTAAAGACCGTAGAGCTTGATGCCACGGGTAGGTTATTAATTCCCAAGGACCTGCTTTCCTTTGCGGGTATCAGTAAAGAGATTGTGTTTTCTTCCGCAATAAATATTGTGGAGGTTTGGGATAAAGACAAATACGAACAGGCTATTGACGATGCTGCGAGCGATTTTGCCGATTTGGCCGAAGAAGTAATGGGAAACAAAAGCAATGATGGTGATGGAATATCATAATCCGGTTTTGCTCAAAGAAACTGTTGGTGGGCTTAACATAAAGCCAGATGGGGTTTATGTGGATGTTACTYTCGGCGGGGGCGGCCACTCCCGCGAAATCTTAAAGCGCTTGGGGCCCGATGGAAAACTTATCGCTTTTGACCAGGATAAAGACGCTTTGGAAAACGCTATCGATGATAAGCGTTTTTTGCTTATAAACCAAAATTTTCGGTTTCTGAAACAATTTTTGAGATTTCACGGCTACCGAACCGTTGATGGGATTTTGGGTGATTTTGGGGTTTCCTCGCATCAATTTGATGTTGCTGAAAGAGGTTTTTCAACACGCTTTGAAGCCGATCTGGATATGCGCATGAATCGCGACACCAATTTTTCGGCATATACAGTAGTGAATAAATATGAAGAAGCGCAGCTGCGAAATGTGCTTTCAAATTATGGGGAATTGCGAAGTGCTGCGGGAATGGCTCGGGTTATTGTGGAGGCGCGCCAAACTGAAAAAATTAAGACCAGCGAGCAATTAAAAAAAGTCCTTAGCAGGTTTCTGCCAGCGCATAAAGAGAACAAGATTTTGGCCCAGATTTACCAGGCTATTCGCATTGAGGTAAACCAGGAATTGGAATCGTTGAAAGAATTTTTGCTTCAAACAAACGAAGTTTTAAAACCAGGTGGGCGCCTTAGTCTGATAAGCTATCACTCTTTGGAAGATAGGCTGGTAAAAAGATATATCCGCAACGGATTATTTGAGGGAGAGCCGGAGAAGGATGCGTTTGGACGTTTTGAAGTGCCCTTTAAGGCGGTGGGAAAATTTATAATTCCTTCCGAAGAAGAAATAAAACTAAATAACCGCGCCCGAAGTGCCAAGCTTCGTATAGCGAAGAAGTTATAATATGAAAGAGGGTTTTTACAACATAATAAAAGGAAAATTTTTGGTAAGTGACGATGCGCTGAAAAACTGGCGCTTTATCATTTTCCTTTCTGTTCTTGCTTTGATTATGATTGGCAGTTCGCACAGTGCAGACAAGAAGGTTCATAAAATTTCAAAATTGAACGCACAGGTAAAGGAGCTGAAAAGTGAATATGTTGACGTGCGAATGTTGCTGATGCAGACACGGATGGAAAGTAAAATTATAGCCGCAATGGAAAATCGTGGTTTGCAGCCCTCCACAACGCCCCCGAAGAGAATTCGAATAATTAAACCAGAAGATAAAAAATAGCTAACGCTGAAAGTGTAACCAATAACCAAAAACTGACAACCATACCTGAACATGGCTTTTGAAGAGAAAAACATACTGAATCGTTTATACATAATCGCCGGATGCATGTTTCTTTTTGCGCTTGCTATTACTGTGAAACTGATGAACATTCAATTTGTTGACGGTGAAAAATATAGGGAATTGGCCAAGGAAAACACTACAAAAAATTTCGTGATTCCTGCAAACCGCGGAAATGTTTACGCCGATGATGGTAGTCTTTTGGCTACTTCTGTCCCTAAATATGACATACGCTTTGATGCCGTTACGGTTTCTTCGGAAGATTTCAAGGAAAATCTAAAACCTCTTTCTGAAGGGTTGAGCAAGATGTTCGGCAAGCCCGTTTCGCATTATCAAAACATGTTCAGAAAAGCACGTGCCGATAAAAACAGGTATTTGCTTATCGTGAAGAATTTGGGTTATTCAGACTATATAAAAGTAAAAAACCTGCCGCTTTTCCGCAAAGGACCTTACAAAGGAGGAATCATCGTAGAACAGCGCACCGTGCGCGAGCATCCCATCGGGAAAATAGCGCAACGTACCGTGGGCGATGAGGCTTTTGACCGTCCGGGTTATTACGCTGTAGGTCTTGAAGGAGCTTTTAATGATTTGTTGACCGGAAAGGAAGGCCATCGGCTTAAGCAAAAAATTGCTAAAGGGCAATGGAAACCGGTTTCTGACGATAACGAAATTGAGCCGCAGGATGGGTATGATATAGTTTCGACTATAAATGTTAATATGCAGGACATTGCCCATCACGCTTTGCTGAAACAATTGGAATATTATGAAGCCGAGCATGGAACTGTAATTGTGATGGAAGTGGCAACGGGCGAGATAAAGGCCGTTTCAAATTTAGGTCGTACGTCCAGCGGAACTTATTATGAAAAACTCAATTATGCCATTGGCGAATCGCACGAACCGGGCTCTACTTTTAAAGTAATGGCAATGATGGCCGCTTTGGAAGACAAGGTAATTGATACTAGTACTGTGGTCGATACAGGTAAGGGTGTGAAAGTTTTCTACGGAAGAAAAATCTACGATTCCCACCGGGGCGGCTATGGAAAAATATCGGCTGCGAAGGCATTGGAAGTTTCCTCAAACATTGGTCTGGCTACAATCATTAATGAGAATTATTCCAAAAATCCAAACAAATTCATCGACCGATTAAAAAGTTGGCAACTAACCGAAAAAACAGGCGTTGCCATTAAAGGTGAAGGCGTACCAATGATTCCACAACCTGGCGATAAAAAATGGAGTAAAAATGCGTTGCCATCTATGGCCTATGGGTATAACTTACGTCTTACTCCACTCCAAACCTTAAATTTTTACAACGCCATTGCCAATAATGGTGTAATGGTAAAGCCTCGTTTTATAAAGGAAGTCCGCGCGTGGAATGAAAAAGTGATAACCTACGAAACCAAAGTTATAAACCCTAAAATCTGTTCTGATGAAACCTTGGCCAAAATCAAGGAAATTATGAAAAATACTGTAATACGTGGTACGGGTAAATCACTTTATTCCCCAGATTTTTCAATGGCTGGAAAAACCGGTACTGCCCAAACCGAATATTGGATGCCTGATTGGAAAAGCAACCGTCGTTATATTTCATCATTTGCTGGTTTTTTTCCGGCGGAAAACCCCAAATATTCCTGTATAGTAATTATCCATAAACCAAGCACAAAAAAAGGTTTTTACGGCGCCGATGTTTCCGGTCCGGTGTTTAAAAGAATAGCGCAGAAAATATTCACCGAATCCCGGAACATTGATAAGGTTGAAAGCATAGAACAACCAGACCCCACCATTGAAAAAGATTTTGAGAAGTATTATGCAAAACTGCAACAACCATCCAAAACGATTCCAAATGTTACGGGAATGGCTGGTATGGATGCGGTTTCATTATTGGAAAATCTTGGTTTGAGAGTTCAGGTTGTTGGCAACGGAACGGTTTCAGCCCAATCCATTAAATCTGGCGAAACTTTAAAAAAGGGACAATTAATAACCTTGAATTTATCGTGATATTGTTAAAGGACATATTGTATAAAGTCACCATCGAAAGCGTAGTGGGTAGTACTTCCGTGGCTATAAATAATCTTGAATTTGATTCCCGAAATGTTTCTTTGAATGATGTTTTTATAGCAATAAAAGGAACCATTTCAGATGGACATCAATTCATAAAAAAAGCTACAGACCAAGGCGCGTTGGCTATTATTTGCGAAACATTACCAGAAAATATTATTAACGGGATTACATATGTAAAGGTTGCCGACTCACAAAAGGCACTGGCAATAATGGCTGCCAATTATTACGGAAATCCTTCAGAAGAATTAAAACTAGTTGGAATTACCGGTACCAACGGAAAAACAACGGTTTCCTCTTTATTATTTCAACTTTTCAAGAAAGCGGGATTGGAAGCTGGTTTGCTTTCAACTGTAAAAATAATGGTAGGCGATACGGAGTATAAAGCTACGCATACAACTCCTGATTCACTTATAATTAATAAATATCTGCGTGAAATGGTGGATGCCGGTGTGGAATTTTGCTTTATGGAAGTAAGTTCTCACGGAATACATCAAAAACGTACGGAAGCGCTGAAATTTTTCGGAGGCGTTTTCACCAATCTTTCACACGACCATTTAGATTACCACAAGGATTTCGCAGAATATCGAGACGTAAAAAAATCCTTTTTTGACACGTTGCCAAAAAATGCATTTGCATTGGTAAATGTGGATGACAAAAACGGGTTGGTGATGCTTCAGAATACAAAAGCGAGAAAATATACATATGCCTTAAAAACTTACGCCGATTATAAAGCTCAAATTTTGGAAAGCCAATTCACAGGGCAACTTCTGAAAATAAATAATCAGGAGTTGTGGGTAAAATTGATTGGCGGTTTTAATGCCTACAATCTACTTGCAATTTATGGAACTGCGAATTTGTTAGGATTGCAGGAGTTTGAAATACTTCAAATAATGAGCACTTTGGAAAGTGTGGGCGGCAGATTTCAATATTTAATTTCAGAAAAGAAAATAACCGCAATTGTAGATTATGCACATACTCCAGACGCTTTAAAAAATGTTTTGGAAACCATAAACAGTATTCGCACAGGCAACGAAGAAGTAATTACCGTCGTGGGCTGCGGCGGCGACCGCGATGCGCAGAAGCGCCCGGTTATGGGAAATATTGCTGCTTCACTAAGTACTAAAGTTGTTTTTACAAGTGATAACCCGCGAACTGAAAACCCAGAAAAAATCATTGAGCAGATTGAAGCAGGTGTGCCTGCGGAGCATTATAAAAAGACGATTTCAATAACAAATAGAAAGGAAGCAATAAAAGCGGCCTGCCAAATGGCGCAGGAAAACGACATCATTTTAATTGCAGGAAAAGGTCATGAAACTTATCAGGAAATAAACGGAGCGCGTTTCGATTTTGATGATTTTAAAATAGTAAACCAACTTTTAACCGCCCTAAACAAATAGCCAATGCTTTACTATCTTTTTGAATATTTGGATAAAACATACGACGTGCCAGGTGCGGGGCTGTTCAATTTTATTACGTTCCGGGCGATTTTGGCTGTCATTCTTTCACTTTTTATCGCTACGGTTTACGGTAAAAAAATAATCAATTATCTACAGAAAAAACAAGTTGGCGAATCTATCCGTGATCTTGGTTTGGAAGGTCAAAACGAAAAAGCGGGAACGCCGACCATGGGCGGCATCATTATTATTCTTGCTACCCTCATTCCGGTTTTACTTTTCGCAAAGCTAGAAAACATTTACGTGATCCTTTTGATTGTTACTACTATTTGGATGGGGACTATCGGCTTTATTGACGATTACATAAAAAAATTTAAAAATGACAAGCAAGGATTGCCTGGAAAATTTAAGGTAATTGGCCAAATTGGTTTGGGCCTTTTTGTGGGTATAACCATGTATTTGCACCCAGACATCATTGTGCAGCGCACCATTGTAAACCCCGAAGCGGAAACCGAAGTGACGGAAGTTATTGCCAAAGAGTCCATAAATACATTTTACGTAAAGGACAAAGCAATGCTTACCACCATTCCTTTTGTGAAGGAAAACGAATTCAATTATTCTAAACTCATAAGCTGGGCGGGTGAGGATTATAAAAGCTATGTGTGGCTCATTTTCATACCTATCGTAATTTTTATTATCACAGCGGTTTCAAACGGTGCCAATCTTACCGATGGAATTGACGGCCTTGCCGCCGGGACATCAGCAATCATTGGACTAACCCTCGCGCTATTTGCGTGGGTGTCTGGCAACGTAATTTTTGCTGATTATCTGAATATAATGTACATCCCAAATACGGGGGAAATGACCATTTTCATCACCGCTTTTGTAGGTGCTTTAATCGGTTTCCTGTGGTACAATACTTATCCCGCACAAGTTTTTATGGGCGATACAGGTAGTTTGACAATTGGCGGAATTATAGCTGTAATTGCAATTGCGGTCCGTAAAGAACTGTTGATACCGATTCTGTGCGGAATATTTTTGATGGAAAACCTTTCGGTGGTTTTACAGGTAAGCTGGTTT
>NVXN01000016.1 GCA_002733915.1 Aequorivita sp. | reverse complement strand
GCATTCCCCATACGCCCTTTTCCAGCTTGTCGCTAGACCTTAATATATTCTAATTCGTACTCTTTACTTAAAAAATTCGTGTTTTTCTTCTTCAGTGTACATCTTTCCTAAAAAATATGTACCCTGTCCCAATATGTCAATGAACGTTTTACCCTGAACTTGTTTCAGGATCCCTCCCTTTGTCGCTCCTAATTAAATTAGAAGAACTCTTGAAGAGGTACTGAAATAAATTCAGCACTTGGTGGAGAATATCGGAGTCGAACCGATGACCCCCTGCGTGCAAGGCAGGTGCTCTAGCCAGCTGAGCTAATTCCCCATTCCTCTAGTATGAGTTATGAGTGTTGAGTCATGAGTTAACTATCCTCAACATAACCCGCTTCTAGAATTTCCAATACTTTATAATCAATGAACGTTTTTACAATAAACAATATCACTATTGCTTTCCGTAATTCAGAATAGACCTCTAATCGTACCCGTACTACTTCGTAGTCCCAGGCAGACTCGAACTGCCGACCTCTACATTATCAGTGTAGCGCTCTAACCAGCTGAGCTATGGGACTTTCCCTACCTACTCCCGGACCATCGGTCCGTGAACGGTATCCTTTTATATTATGAATGTGGAGACCTATTATGACTTTTGAAATATAACTTAAATATAGAACGAGGCATCGGGACCCTCTTACATCTTGGCGCATCGGCGCTCTAGAAAGGAGGTGTTCCAGCCGCACCTTCCGGTACGGCTACCTTGTTACGACTTAGCCCTAGTTACCGATCTTGCCCTAGGCCGCTCCTTRCGGTGACGGACTTCAGGYRCTYCCAGCTTCCATGGCTTGACGGGCGGTGTGTACAAGGCCCGGGAACGTATTCACCGGATCATGGCTGATATCCGATTACTAGCGATTCCAGCTTCACGGGGTCGAGTTGCAGACCCCGATCCGAACTGAGACAGGTTTTGTGGATTCGCTCCGCCTTGCGGCGTGGCTGCCCATTGTACCTGCCATTGTAGCACGTGTGTGGCCCAGGACGTAAGGGCCGTGATGATTTGACGTCATCCCCACCTTCCTCACGGTTTGCACCGGCAGTCTCGTTAGAGTTCCCATCTTTACATGCTGGCAACTAACGACAGGGGTTGCGCTCGTTATAGGACTTAACCTGACACCTCACGGCACGAGCTGACGACAACCATGCAGCACCTTGCAGTCTGTCCGAAGAAGGGGGCGTTTCCGCCCCTGTCAGACTACATTTAAGCCCTGGTAAGGTTCCTCGCGTATCATCGAATTAAACCACATGCTCCACCGCTTGTGCGGGCCCCCGTCAATTCCTTTGAGTTTCATTCTTGCGAACGTACTCCCCAGGTGGGATACTTATCACTTTCGCTTGGCCACCCAGCCTACCAATGCAGGCCGGACAGCTAGTATCCATCGTTTACGGCGTGGACTACCAGGGTATCTAATCCTGTTCGCTCCCCACGCTTTCGTCCATCAGCGTCAATRYARTGTTAGTGACCTGCCTTCGCAATCGGTATTCTATGTAATATCTAAGCATTTCACCGCTACACTACATATTCTAGCCACTTCACAYTRATTCAAGGCGACCAGTATCAATGGCAATTCCACAGTTGAGCTGCGGGATTTCACCACTGACTTAGACGCCCGCCTACGGACCCTTTAAACCCAATGATTCCGGATAACGCTCGGATCCTCCGTATTACCGCGGCTGCTGGCACGGAGTTAGCCGATCCTTATTCGTACGGTACCGTCAAGCCCCCACACGTGGGGGTGTTTCTTCCCGTAAAAAAGCAGTTTACAACCCATAGGGCAGTCTTCCTGCACGCGGCATGGCTGGATCAGGCTCCCGCCCATTGTCCAATATTCCTCACTGCTGCCTCCCGTAGGAGTCTGGTCCGTGTCTCAGTACCAGTGTGGGGGATCCCCCTCTCAGGGCCCCTACCCATCGTAGCCTTGGTATGCCGTTACCATACCAACTAGCTAATGGGACGCATGCCCATCTATTGCCGATAAATCTTTACCATACTTCAAATGCTATCTGTATGGGCTATGGGGCATTAATCCAAGTTTCCCTGGGCTATTCCCCTGCAATAGGTAGGTTGCATACGCGTTACGCACCCGTGCGCCGGTCTCAGGGGAGCAAGCTCCCCCTACCCCTCGACTTGCATGTGTTAGGCCTGCCGCTAGCGTTCATCCTGAGCCAGGATCAAACTCTTCATCGTATAATCTTCAATAATATTGCGACCATACACCAAAAGAGCCCGACTCTCAAAAAAATTCTCGGGATTCTCACTTAGTTTAGTTTTCTTTGTCGACCACCCACCCCTTCGGGCGGTGGCCTACGCTGTCAATTTCAATATCTCAATGAACTTTTGTCTCTTTCTCGCTCGCCGACAGATCGTGTTCTGTAGTCACTCACTGTCTAAGCGGGTGCAAATGTACAACTCTTTTTTAATCCCGCAATACCTTTTTAAAAAATATTTCAAAAAAAATTAAAGAGCTTTTTTGCCTCGCCGAAACTCTCTATCTGTTCTGCTAAGCGGGTGCAAATATAGAACCCTTTTGCATTCCCACAAACTTATTTGAAAGGTTTTTTGAGTAAATTTCTAATAACAAATAATAACGTTTTGAAAACTAACTTTTTAGTATTAAAAAAAAAATCTTCTAGAAAAAACACCTCTTGAACTATGGCCCAAAAAAACTTTTAAGCTAAATATTTGATATGATGGTCGTTGGCAAAAAATAAAAGAGCGAACTACAAACATAACATGTTTTAAAATTCTACACAACTATCTGAGTATCTTAGTTATTAACAGTTTTTTTGTTCCAATGAGCCTTTAGGTCTAAATAGTCGATAGGGAAAGCGGGCTCTTGGTGCTCAAGTTTGTTTTCTTGAAAGGATCTTTCTAAAATATCTTCAATTAAATAGTCTTCTTTTACTTCAAAAGGTCTGTACTCTTCTTTAAGTGAGATTTCAAAAAGGTTGGCTGTTGTATTATACCAAAAGGCGCGCCAGCCTGTGCGAAGCTCTTTTACAAGTTCAAAAGCGGTACGGCCAGTCTGTCTGTGGATTAACTTTACTAAAATTTGCCCTTCGGTATGGGTCAATTTTTTAAGCTTTTCAGAAAATTCACCCTCTACATATTTTTGGATACGCTTGGTATATCGCTTTTTGTCCCTGCTTTTTTCTATGGTTTTGAGTCTTTCGGTCATTGTTGTCAGCCGCTCAGAGGCTAATTTTGCGTAAGGATAGACCTTACGTGTTTTTCTGCGCAGTATAAGATAGCGCCTCCTGTCTTGTTCAGATTTAAATTTCAGCTTATCCAGCAGAATCACTTCGTCAAGATCTATTATTTCGCGGGCTATAGTGTCTCCTTCAATTATATAATACATAATTTCCGTAGAATCTTCCTGTTTTTTCAAGAATTCACTATCGGTCTGCCCATTGACGGCGTTTAGGCCGAGTATTAAAAAAGGTATATATATAGGTATGCAAATCTTCATTAAACTTGGTTTTATAAAAAACTGGNTATTATCCAAAAACGTTCCAAAAATAAGCAAATTGCCTTGTTCCCCTTAATTAGAATTTACTAATTTTACCCAACTCACATTTTTTCAGAAAAACCAATTTATGACTACTTCAATATTAAATGACAAATCGCTTGAATTTTTAGAGAAATATTTAAACAATGCCGCTCCTACTGGGTATGAATGGGAAGGACAAAAAATATGGATGAACTATCTGAAACCCTACGTTGATGAATTTTTTACGGATACGTATGGAACGGCCGTGGGAGTTATAAACCCCAAGGCTAAATTTAAAGTAGTTATTGAAGGCCACGCTGATGAAATTTCGTGGTACGTTAACTATATATGTGACAATGGACTTCTGTATGTAATTAGAAACGGCGGAAGTGACCACCAAATTGCACCTTCAAAAATTGTGAATATCCACACCAAAAACGGTATAAGAAAAGGGGTTTTTGGCTGGCCAGCAATCCATACCCGTGATAAATCCAAAGAGGAAACCCCAAAACCGGAAAATATTTTTATAGACGTGGGCGCGAAAGATAAAGAAGAAGTGGAAAAAATGGGAATCCATGTGGGTTGTGTTATTACTTACCCCGACCAGTTTCATATTTTGAATGAAGATAAATTTGTATGCCGCGCTTTGGACAACCGCATGGGTGGTTTTATGATTGCCGAGGTTGCAAAGCTTCTTCACAAAAATAAAGTGAAACTTCCTTTTGGTCTTTATATAACGAATTCTGTACAGGAAGAAATTGGGCTTCGCGGTGCTGAAATGATTGCCGAACGCATAAAACCAAATATTGCAATAGTGACAGATGTTACACACGACACTACCACCCCCATGATTGACAAAAAGAAACAGGGGCTGGCCGAAATTGGTTGCGGCCCAGTTATTGCCTATGCTCCAGCCGTACAACAAAAACTTCGCGATTTGATTGTAGAAACCGCCGAAAAGAAAATGATTCCCTTTCAGCGTGCCGCCCTTTCCCGAGCAACAGGTACAGATACCGATGCTTTTGCGTATAGCAATGGCGGGGTGGCAAGTGCCTTGATTTCATTACCGCTTCGATATATGCACACCACTGTGGAAATGGTCCACAGGAATGATGTGGAAAATGTAATAAAACTTATCTATGAAACTTTATTGAATATTAAAGATGGTGATACATTTAGTTATTTTGAATAATTAAAATGAAAATTCAGTAGGTTAATCCCTTTCCTGAATCAAAAGAAAGGCCGCTAGAATCTAAAATTTGTAGCGGTCTCTTTTTTGTTATATTTACCCCAAAATCCAGCAAACTTTGTTATTCAGCTCCTTTTCCTTTGGATTGTTTTTGCCTGTTACCCTCTTGCTTTATTGGGCAGTTGGCTTTAAAAGAATAAAAGGACAAAACTTGATTCTGCTGGCTGCCAGCTATTTTTTTTATGGGCTGTGGGATTGGCGGTTTCTTTTTTTGATAGTTGCGAGCTCTTTAGTAGATTATTTTACAGCCCTGGCCATTAAGGGAACTGTAAATAATAATAAACAAAAGCTTTTTCTTTATAGCAGTATTGCTTGGAATTTAGGAGTTCTTTTTCTATTTAAGTATTACAATTTTTTTATAAATGAATTTTCGCTTCTCTTTAATATGCAACAGGGCGAATATGCCTTTAGTACGCTGAATCTTATTCTTCCCGTGGGCCTCAGTTTTTATACTTTTCAAACGATGAGCTATACGATTGATGTTTATAAAAACAGAATTGCTCCCACCAAAAATCTACTAAATTTTTTGTGCTTTGTCAGTTTCTTTCCGCAGTTGGTAGCAGGCCCCATTGAAAAAGCCTCAGATTTGTTGCCGCAGTTCAGCAAAAAAAGATCGTTTGATACCGTTCAAGTTAAAGAAGGCCTGCGCCAAATACTTTGGGGGCTTTTTAAGAAAATGGTAATTGCTGATAATGCCGCCTATATTGTAAATATGGTATATGCCAGTCCCGAAGATTATGGAAGTCTGTCGCTTCTTTATGCTACGATTCTTTTCTTTTTTCAGATTTATGGCGATTTTTCGGGTTATTCAGATATTGCCATAGGTACCGCAAAACTTTTTGGCTTCAACTTGAGTAAAAATTTCAACATTCCGTATTTGGCGAAAAGCGTTACGGAGTTTTGGCAACGCTGGCACATCACGCTTACACGGTGGTTTACGGATTATGTGTACTTCCCTATTATTCAGAAAAACCTGCGTAGTAGCAGACGCCGTAATATCGCTATCTTTTTAACTATGGGCTTAATCGGTTTATGGCATGGCGCGGATTGGACTTTCTTGATTTTTGGGGCTTTTCAAGGGTTTTTGATTGTTGTGGAAAGAACTCCTTTAACGAAGAATAGGAAATCGAGTCTTTTTCATAATCCAGAGAGAAGCAATTATCTATTGCCTCTATTTTTTATTCTCGTACTTATCTTATCAGCTGTACTATTTAGAAGTCTAAATATAAACGAGGCTCGGATCATACTTCATAGAATTTTTAGTTTCATTCCAAGCGTTGAAATTGGTCTAATCGTAAACAGCTCTTTTTTAATATTTACAATTTTAATGCTTACACTGGAAATATTTACTCGCAATAAGGATTTTCCATTCAGTCAACTGGATAAAAATATAAAGCGCCCCCTACGATGGATTATATATTATATATTTATTTTTATTATTTTTCAATATGCCGGATTTAAAGAAGATTTTATCTATTTCCAATTTTAGTAAATCACAAAAAGATTTTTTAAAATACTGCGTATTTTTTTTCACTCCTGTCATATTAATTTATTGCCTCTTGGAGGCTTTAGCCCTGCAACTTCCAATTACATATAAGTCTGTAGGGGAATATCTAGAATCAAACACTTCCAAAATTGAACTGGTTGCTCTAGGTTCTTCTCAAGTAAAATGCAGTTTTAATCCTGCTCTTTCACATATACCTGCAATTAATTTGGCCTCGTCTTCCCAACATCACAAAGAAGATTTTTTAATTCTACAAGGTGTTATAGATAAGCTTCCAAAACTAAAATATATCTTGTTTGAAGTTTCATACATGCATTTGGAATTGCCTTATCACTCACAGAATTATTGGAAAAATAATATTTACTTGAATTATTATGGAATCAATACTTTTGAGCGACAAACATATTTTAATGATAAACTAATCTATCTTTCCAACCCTCGATATTTTTCCTCTAAATTAAAAGACTACTATTTTTATAAAGGGAGCGAGAACCAAGAACAGTTAAACGAATTTGGTTTCAAAATCAATAATTATTATGGTTCATTTCATAAGTTAAAATATGACACTTCTGAAATTAATAATAAATATTTCAAAATTTTTACTCACGAAAATCTAGATATTTTTAAAACAAACACTACTTTTCTATTCAATATGTTAGATTATATGAAAGCGAAGGACTTGAAAGTTATAATTTCTACAATACCCTTATATAAAACCTATCTAAAAAAAAGAAACCCACAAATTGTGCACCGCCGTGATAGCATTCTTTCAGTAATTGTAAAAAAATACAACAACGTAGTACTTTTGGACAAGGAAACCGATACGGTCCAATTTAGTGTAAGAGATTTTTTAAACGAAAACCATTTAAATCCCAATGGCGCCAAGAAGTTCACAGCCTTGGTGAACCGAAAATTGGATAGTTTGCATTAATACTCTTTCAATTTTTTAAAATAAATCTTTGCTTCATTTATAACTTTTGGCGCTAGAATAATTGTCGCTGTCATCGTGGGAATTGCCATTAAGGCAAAGAAAGTGTCAATCAAATTTATCATCATACTCAATGAGGTTGTAGCTCCTACGAGTATGCTTAGTATATAGAAATAGTTATAAATACCTTTGTTTGTTGCACCAAAAAGGAATGACATACACTTGCTGCCGTAATAGGAATATGAAAAAAGTGATGAGATGCTGAAAATAGCAATACAGGCCAACAGACCATATTTTCCAAAAACAGGAATACTTTCCTCAAAAGCGGAAGCCGTTAAGCTCACCCCATTAGCATCACTACTCTGCCAAACGCCCGTAACCAAAATTGCCAGCGCTGTAAGTGTACAGATTATCAGCGTATCAATGGCAGGGCCCAACATAGCGACCAAACCTTCCCGAATGGGCTCATTGGTTTTTGCCGCACCGTGCGCCATGGGCGCAGTCCCTATCCCCGCCTCATTTGAGAAGGCGCCACGACGGATTCCCAAAAGAATAATTCCACCAATAACTCCGCCCAAAAAAGCATCTCCTTTATAAAAATTTGCGGAAAAGGCATCGGTAAAAATCAATCCGAAATAGGATGGTACCACTTCTATATGAACGATGAGAATAATCAATACTAAAGCAAAATAGAGCACAACCATTGCAGGTACCATTTTAGAAGCAGTTTTGCTAATTCGCGACAACCCGCCTAAAATAACAATGGCAGTTATTGCAGCCAAAACTAACCCAATAATTAAATCTGTTTTAAAACCACTGTAAAGACCAGCGGGTTTTAAAAGAATGTCATTGATGGCTTGTGTAAGCTGGTTTACATTAAAAACTGGCAACGCGCCAACCAATCCAGCCACGCTAAACATAACAGCCATAGGCATCCACTTTTGCCCCAATCCTTCAGTAATAAAATACATGGGCCCACCTTGAACTTTTCCGTCACTATCCTTTCCTCGATAAAGAATGGCAAGTGTGGCAGTAAAAAATTTTGTAGACATTCCAATAACGGCGCTTACCCACATCCAAAAAACAGCTCCGGGCCCACCAATGGCAATTGCTACGGCAACTCCAGCAATATTACCCATTCCCACAGTAGCAGAAAGCGCGGTGGTCAATGCTTGAAAATGTGTGATTTCACCAGCGTCGCCTTCATTGTCATATTTCCCTCTAAGCACTGCAACTGCGTGCCCCAAATACCGAAATGGTAGAAATTTAATTCTAATTAAAAGATACAAACCCCCGCCAATCAAAATAATTAATAGTGGTAAGCCCCAGGCATAAGAGGCCATTTCGGCAATAAAACTATCTATACTTTTCAATGGAAATGATTAAAATTTACAACGAATGTARGTTTTAAATTTTTAAAATTAACGAGGAAATTGTTACTTGCAGCACCAAATGAAAAAACAACTAACCATTTTCCTTCTTTGTGTAACTTTTTTCTCTTTCGCTCAAACTGAGATGGATTGGAAAAAAAGTGCTTTTACATTTACTCCAGAATTTCTTTTAGGATTAACGATGGAAGCAAATGATGGTTTTCCAGACACTAAGTTGCAAAAACAGTTTATACTGAATTTTGGCCGTGATCATAGTAATAATCCACAACAATGGGCACAGCGACTAAAAGCACCCAAAACAGGCTTATCGATTGGGATAACAGATTTTGGAAATTTGGATAGTTTGGGAATTGCTTTAACCGCAATGCCGTTTTTAGAATTTAAAGCTTTTGGAAGTGATAAATGGAGTGTGCTGACTGGAATGGGGGCTTCGTATTTCACAAAAAAATTTGATGCAGAAACCAACCCTCAAAACCAAGCGGTGACTACCGAGATTACGTGGGCCTTCCGAATGTATCTTTATTATAAATTTCTTTCATTAAGGAATTTAGATTGGCGAGTGGGATTGGGATACTCACATCATTCCAATGGACATACGCGTCTGCTAAACCAGGGATATAATTCATTTTTGTTGAGCCTTTCGGCAGCTATAAATAACCCTTTAAAACACCCTGAAATTGTTTCTGAAGGAAATCTTCCAGTGTATAAAAATTCTGTATATAATTATGTAGCAGTGCGTGCGGGATTAGGTCAAAACGTTTTTGCTTTGGCTTTTAACGATAAAAGAAATGTATATACAATTGCTGGTGAATATRRWCRCAKANTATMANTRMWRSMWYKRARSWASRCYTTGRWYTKYACTWTMSWWKKTATYANKYMTYATTATGATTATATCGAAGGAAATGAATCATTGGTGCAGCCGGGCAGAGAGTTTGATTATTTTAGAAGTGATCCGTGGTACTATGCAACAAACTTGGGGATTAGCCTTCACGGGGAAATATTCCTAAACCACGTGGGTATTGACCTACAACTGGGATACAATCTACATAAACCTGCCTATAAACTGGAATGGCGCATAAACGAAGGTTGGGATAATACGCCAAGGGAAATTCCAAGAACTTGGGTTTTGGGCGAGCTGGATGGCAGCTACAAAAAAAAGCATCGCATATCTTCCCGTTTGGGGCTTAAATATTATTTAAT
Source organism: Aequorivita sp. (assembly GCA_002733915.1). Lineage (GTDB taxonomy): Bacteria > Bacteroidota > Bacteroidia > Flavobacteriales > Flavobacteriaceae > Aequorivita. The sequence goes on along the minus strand of NVXN01000016.1, from coordinate 40,547 downwards.
AGGAATGGAAAAGGCACCGAAAAATAATTTTTATTTGGGCGCGCACCTGAATGCCAATTTGGGACAAGCAGACTTTACAGAGCTCAGCTTTGGTTATGTGTATAGCTTCAACCATCGGGAGCGAAATTAAAAAACCCTTTCCAGTTAAGGAAAGGGCTTTTCAAAATAATTAAATTCAAACAAACAATTATTTTGATAAAATCAACCTATGTGTAGAAGTTGAAGTCTCAGAAATAACTTTTATTATATAAACTCCATTCGCATAACTACTGAAATCCAAATCGGTTTCACCGATAGTACCTCTGAATTCACGCACTATTTTTCCGGAACCTAATTCAATAATTACAACTTGTAAATTGTTTCCGAAAGTTGCAGGAATTTTAGCCGTTGCAAATCCTTTTGATGGATTTGGATAAATCACAATTCCACTTCCACCATCGGTAATATCTTCCACAGAGAGTAAAATGGTTTGGGCTTCAAAGGCTCCAATATCACGGATTCCGTCAAAAACAGCTTGCTCAATCTGGTCGTTGAACAAATCGGCAGGATCACCAGCATTGTACGCCAACGAACCTTCCATTAATTCGTGTGTTTCTGTCAAACCACTATTGTTTTGAAGCGGACCAACCATTGGGTCCGTTTCTTCAATGTCATTCGGTTGTTCAGGGAAAGCGTTAGCATCATCAGTTCCGATCAAATTGTAATCGTTGGAAACAAAGCTTCCATTAACGTCTGTTCCAGAAGTTGCTGTATTCAGTGCAACCAATGTGTTTTTCAATGAAGTATTGGTGTCACTTTGAATTCCGCCACCGTCAGACAGGGCATTATTTAAGGCCACTGTTACCGCATTCAAATCGAAACTTGTACCGTTATTGTAAATTCCGGCACCTGCGCCGTTTGCTGTATTTGTTGAAATTGTACTTCTCATTACAGTCACATCTCCACCGGAAGCATTGTGAATACCACCACCAGAGCTTGTGGCTCCACTCGCTGAATTATTTGAAATTGTTGAAGTAGATATTTCCAACATTCCTCCATTGTTGAAGATTCCAGCGCCACCGTCATCTGAAGCAGTTCCAAAAGAACTATTGCCATCAATGGTTGAAGTTTCAACAGACATTAAAGTACCGCTTTGGTTCCAAAGGCCACCCCCTTCACGGGCAGCTTCATTTTCTGAAATGATACTTCCCGAAATTGTAATTAAACCACTGTTACCTGTTACATGAAGTCCTCCACCATTCCCTGGGGCTGCAGTTCCAGCAGTTCCGTTAACATCATTTGCGGTCATATCAGAATTTGTAAACGTGAGCGTGCCATCAATCAATTCAATAGCGCCACCTGCTCTATTTGCAGCATTTCCAGACAATGATGAATCAGAAATTGTAACATCACCAGCAGTACTCAACAATCCACCACCCGAACCAGCTGCTCCGGTAGCAAGGTTGTTTGTAATTAAAGTTCCATTGATAATATTTAATGTACCTCCGTTATTGAAAACACCTCCACCACCGTTATCGGCATCGGCTCCTTCAGCTATGTTGGCATCGATTGTCATTCCGTCGATGGTCATTAATCCAGTGCCATTCCAAAGAGCACCACCTTCAGCGGCAGCCATATTTCCAGTAGCAGAGCCTCCAGAAATATTTGAGTCGCCCGCACCAGTAATGTGAAGTCCTCCTCCATTTCCTGGGGAAGCAGCTGTTGTATTTGATGTGAATATAACATTTGTAAGATTTAATTCACTTCCAGCAACTGAGTTTTCCTCAATTGCACCACCAGCTCTCATAGAAGTGTTTGCTGTGAATTCAGAATCAGAAACGGTCAAAGTACCAAGGTTGTTCAAAATACCACCACCAGAACCAGCGGCTCCATCAGCAATATTATTTGAAATAGTAGCATTCATAACAACCAATGTTCCCATTTCGTTAAAAACACCTCCTCCACCTTGATCGGCATCAGCTCCACTTGCAGTATTTCCATCAACTGTCGTCCCGTCTATGGTCATTGTACCACCACCATTCCAGTAAGCACCACCTTCTGCGGAAGCTGTATTTCCTGTGGCCATTCCGCCAGTGATGTTTGAATCACCGGGGCCAGTTATATGCAATCCCCCGCCATTTCCGGGAGCGGAAGCCGTACTATTGTTCATCAAATTTACATTGGTCAAAGTCAATAAATTTCCAGCCAAGGATTTATCTTCTATTGCACCACCGGCACGCATTGAAGAGTTCCCAGTAAATTCAGAATTTGTAACCGAAAGTGTTCCTTCATTATTTAAAATTCCACCTCCAGAACCTGCAGCACCATCAGCAATATTGTTTGAAAGTGTWGCNATWYARYRYATTRRNGTGTACCACCATTGTTGAAAATTCCGGCACCCCCATCATCTGCTGCGGGACCACTGGCAATGTTTGCATCTATTATAGTTCCGTCAACAGTCATAGTACCGGTACCATTCCATAGTCCACCACCTTCTTGTGAAGCAGTATTTCCGCTTACATTTCCACCAGTAATATTTGAATCTCCAGCACCAGTAATATGCAATCCACCACCGTTTCCTGGGGCGGAAGCAGTACTATTATTCATTAAATCTGAATTTGTTATTGTCAATAAACTGCCTGAAGATGAATTTTCCTCAATTGCACCACCGGCACGCATTGATGAATTTCCAGTTAATTCAGAGTCTGAAATAGATAAAGAACCCAAATTATTCAAAATACCCCCACCAGAACCAGAAGCTCCATTGGCAATATTATTACTGATAGTTGTTCCGTTTTGGACTATCAAAATACCGCCTTCATTGAAAATACCTCCACCACCTTGGTCTGGAGCGTTTCCGCTTGCTGTGTTTCCATCTATGGCCACATTATCTACAGTCATTGTACCGCTACCGTTCCACAATCCACCACCTTCGGCAGTTGCAGTGTTTCCATTAACGGTACCATTTGTCAAACTAGCCGTTCCTGGACCAGTAATATGAAGACCACCTCCATTTCCTGGTGCGCTCCCAACGCTGTTGTTGTCAAGATTTGTATCCACAAGTGTTATAATTCCTGGAGTAACAGAAGAGTTATCCTCAATACCGCCACCCGCTCTATTTGCTGAATTGTTTGCAATTACAGAATTATTCACGATTACTGAACCGCCATCCACATTTTGTATTCCACCTCCAGAACCAGCAGTTCCAGTTGCAGTATTGTTTGTAATAGTTGAAGAATTTTGAACCATTAAAATACCTCCATTGTTAAAAATACCTCCACCTCCATTTGTGGCATCATTACCACGGGCAGTGTTGCTATCCAATAATGATCCGTCTACAGACATTGTACTTCCGGCCTGGTTCCATAAACCACCACCTTCACTTGCGGCATCATTATTTGTTATTGTGCTTGCTGAAATATTTACGGTTGCAATTCCTGTTACGTGCATTCCTCCACCATTTCCGGGGTTAGGGGTTCCTGCGGCGATATCAACTTTATTTCCTATTAAGGAAGTGTTTGTCATATCCAGTGTTCCAGCAATAATCTCAATACCTCCACCGGCGCGGTTTGCAGCATTGGCATCAATCATTCCGCCAGTGATAACTACACCACCCTCAGTAGTCAAAATTCCTCCACCAGAACCTGAAATTCCGGTTGCAAGATTACTCTGAATAGTACCGTCTGTTATATTTAAATCACCACCATTGTTATAAATTCCGCCACCACCAGAACCACTAATTGCCTTATTTAAATCAACCATCGTGTTTAAAACATTCATGGTGCTTCCTGTTTGGWTCCAAAGACCGCCACCTTGGTTAAAAGCGTTATTGGCAGAAATAGATGCATTATTAATGGTTGTAGTTGTAACACCCGAAATATGAACTCCACCACCGTTTCCGGGATTTGGTGTTCCCGCCGTTCCATTTACATCGTTTAATGCTATTAGGGTTCCGTTCAGATCAAGGGTTCCGTCAATTACCTCTATTCCGCCACCGGCTCTATTGGCAAAGTTTTGTGTTATTTGAATATTTGCAATAGTTACGGCTCCAGCTGTTGAGAAAATTCCTCCTCCCGAGCCAGATGCTCCATCGGCAATATTATTATTTATAGTAGTTCCGGCAAGAATATCGAGAGTTCCTCCATTGTTGAAGATTCCTCCACCCCCATTATCCGCATCGGCTCCACTTGCATTATTATTGGTTACTGGCACTCCATCAACTGTTATTGTTCCTGCGCCATTCCATAAACCACCACCTTCAGAAGCAGCTATGTTTGCATCAACCGTTCCTCCTGTAATAGTAGCGTTTCCAGTTCCACCTACGTGAAGACCACCACCGTTCCCAGGGGAAGCTACAGCTGGAGCAACTCCAGCATTATTTGTATTTAATGTAGTTCCGGACATGGTCAATGTTCCCGCTGCAATTTCAATTCCGCCACCCGCACGATTTGCAATGTTATTTGTAATAATTGCATCAGTTACGGTTACATCACCATTTGTACTATGGATACCTCCACCGGAACCTGCAGTTCCATCGGCAATATTGTTGGTGATTTCCGTTCCAGCCAAAACATTCATTGTGCCGCCATTATTGAATATTCCTCCACCGCCATCATCAGCTGCGTTACCTGAGGCAATATTTCCGGAAATGGTTGATCCCATAACCATCATTATACCCGTGTTATTCCAAAGCCCGCCACCTTCTTGTGCAGCTTGGTTATTTTGAATAGTACTATTAGTAATGGTTGCTGARGTGGAACCAGACAAATGTAAGGCGCCGCCATTTCCAGGATTAGCCATACTTCCCAAACCAATATCGGCACCTGCGGAATTTCCTTCTAATGTAATTCCTGTCAACAGCAATATTCCATCTGATGCGTCTTCAATTGCACCACCAGCACGACTTGCATAGTTTCCATTTATATTTAGACCTGGAGCAAGTGTAAGTGTACCGCCAGTATTGTTGAAAATTGCGCCTCCTCGACCCCCTGGAGTTGCACCCATTGCGATGTTTTGTGATAGATTGGTTGTTGCGCTTACTGATAATGTTCCGCCATTATTAAATAAAGCACCTCCACCTGTATTTGGGCCTAATGCAGAATTATTTGTAAAAGTAACTCCGTCAATTGTCATCATTCCTGCTCCATTCCAAAAGGCGCCACCTTCAATGGCTATATTGCCCGTTGCCAATCCTCCTGAAAAGGAAGAATTACCAGACCCTGTAATATGAAAGGCACCTCCATTTCCGGGAGCTGTTCCGCCAATGGCTTCGTTATTAATAAAATTAGAATCTATGAAAGAAATCATTTCTGGAGAGTCAGTTTCTATTGCTCCCCCTGCCCTAATTGCTGAATTCCCACTAAATGTAGTTGCAGTTACAGTTAAAACTCCTGAGGATTTTACGAATATCGCTCCCCCGCTTCCGGCTGTTGCCGTTGCAGAGTTCGAAGTAAATTCACTATCTATTACGGTGGAATTTACAATATCGTTTAAATACAATGCGCCACCACCATTGGCACCTTGAGCTTCATTATTAATAAAGACACAATTGGAAACGTCAAAATTATTAGCTCCGATTGCATATACACTACCTCCATTAGCATTACTTGTAAAATTTTGAAGGGTTAATTGGTCCAAACTTCCTGAAACATTCACAAATCGAAAAGCACGATTGTTGGCATTGGTTCCATCTATTAYYSNNGAACCANTNCWGYMKWWYSWKYMATTYSWMGNNTTCAKSGGKMWCCNTGYMKWWKWSTKMMAKWYWTRWKSWYRGKKRKNNTGMTGKRKSGAATGTTATAAAGGAAGGTGAAAAAGCGTCTGTGTTTGCTTGATTTACAGCATCCCGAAGTGATCCTGGGCCATTGTTGGCTCCGTTAGTTACAGTATAGGTCTGCCCAAACGCAATCCCCGTTACCATAAAAATTGAAACCAATAAGATAAGGTTTCGCGTAATTTTAATTTTCATAAGCTTGATTTTTAAGTTAATTAATTATCAATACTTACGTTAATTTTTAAAGGTACGGTTTCCCAAGGGACTGTTAAAATTTTTGAAATACAATACATTACACCGATAATAAATACTAAAAACGGAAATTTTTGTAAGGTTATAGAAATAAAAAAACACCTCAGCAAGGTGTTTTTTAGTAAAAATTTAAAGGCTATTTTACTTTAAATATTCCAATACATTTTTTTCTATCCGTGCGTGAATATTGGAAACATCTGCTTTTATAAACTTTTCGCCCGTGATATTTTCATAAAGCTCAATATATCTTTCGGAAACGGTTTCAATATATTCATCGCTCATAAAAGGAACTTTCTGTCCTTCCAATCCCTGAAATCCATTCTGTATAAGCCATTGGCGAACAAATTCTTTGGAAAGTTGCTTTTGGGGCTCGTTATTTTTTTGGCGTTCCTCATAACCTTCCGCATAAAAATAGCGTGAAGAATCAGGCGTGTGGATTTCATCAATTAGAACAATTTTCCCATCCTTTGTTTTTCCGAATTCATATTTGGTATCCACYAAAATCAAYCCMYKYTKMGCGGCAATYTCASTYCCKCKTTGAAAWARTTKKYGRGTRTAATCTTCCAATTGAAGATAATCCGCTTCGGAAACAATTCCTCTTTTCAAAATATCTTCTCGAGAAATATCCTCGTCATGGTCGCCCATTTCCGCTTTCGTGGCAGGTGTTATAATAGGTGCTGGAAATTTGTCGTTTTCCTTCATTCCTTCTGGCATCACAACACCACAGAGCATGCGTTTTCCTGCTTGATATTCCCTCGCAGCATGGCCGCTCATATAACCTCGGATTACCATTTCAACCTTAAAAGGCTCACAAGCCTCTCCAATGGCAACGTTTGGGTCGGGTGTAGCTATCAGCCAATTTGGAACCAAATCTTCGGTATCGCGCATCATTTTGGTCGCAATTTGGTTCAGGATTTGTCCCTTATATGGGATTCCCTTTGGCATCACTACATCAAAAGCGCTAAGCCTGTCTGTTGCTACCATTAAAAGTATATTGTTTGCTAAAGTATAAACCTCCCGCACTTTTCCGTGATACACACTTTTTTGACCGGGAAAGTTAAAGTTGGTTGAAATTATAGTATTACTCATTTTGATTTTCGATTTGCGATTAAAAATAATAAACTGCAACTGTAAACTGAGACTGTAAACTTGTTAATCTACGTTTTCAATATTCTTATAAGCAGCAATCACTTCCTTCACTAAACGGTGACGGATAACATCTTTGTCGTCCAAATAAATCATTCCAACTCCTTTTACATCCTTTAAAACCAATAATGCTTCCTTTAAACCTGAAATTACACGGCGCGGAAGGTCAATCTGCCCGGGATCTCCCGTTATCATAAACTTGGCATTCTTTCCCATACGGGTCAAAAACATCTTCATTTGTGCGTGGGTAGTGTTTTGTGCTTCGTCCAAAATTACAAAGGCATTGTCCAGGGTACGTCCACGCATAAAGGCCAAAGGTGCTATTTGAATAACCCCAGTTTCAATGTGCGATGCAAGCTTTTCTGCAGGCAGCATATCGCGAAGGGCATCATATAAAGGTTGCATATAAGGATCCAATTTTTCTTTTAAATCTCCTGGAAGAAATCCCAAATTTTCGCCAGCTTCTACTGCAGGTCTAGTTAAGATAATACGCTTTACCTCTTTCTCTTTCAATGCCTTGACCGCAAGCGCAACTCCTGTATAAGTTTTTCCTGTTCCTGCTGGACCCACGGCAAAAACCATATCGTTTTTCGCCATTAGCGAAACTAGCTTTCTTTGKTYWKCMKWTTRMRMTWWWATYGRMWWTCSGMTTNNWMYRYGWAYMWTMWCTYSWYMRSTGCCAANNMKSGGGCTTCGTATTCTTCTTTGTTACGGCTCAGCAATACGCGCTCGATTACATTCTCGTCTATTTTGTTGTATTTTACGTACTGCTCCAACAGCATTGTAATGCGTCGGTCAAATTCCTCCAGCACATCTTCATCACCATAGGCCTTGATTTTATTGCCGCGTGCAACGATTTTCAGTTTTGGAAAATATTTCTTAAGAAGGTCAATATTAGCGTTTTCAAGTCCGAAGAATTCCCTTGGGCTAATCTCTGTAAGTTCAATGATAAGTTCGTTCAAAAGGCGTACTTTTTTATTATTTGGAATATGCAAAAAATAGTTTTGCTACTAACAAAAGTAACCTATTTTTGTGGTAATTCTTTTAAGAAAATATCAACAATCCATTTATGGCCATAATCACACTTACTACTGACTTTGGAGAGAAAGATCACTTTGTTGGCGCGGTTAAGGGAGCTATTTATACTGAAATGGAAGACGCTAAAATTGTTGATATCTCCCATTCCATTTCACCATTTCACCTACACGAAGCCGCATACATTATTCAGAATGCCTATAAAAGTTTTCCTCCGGGAAGTATACACGTAATTGGGGTCGATTCTGAATTAAATCCTGAAAATAAGCATATTGCGGTATGGATGGACGGCCATTATTTTGTGTGTGCCGACAATGGGATTATCTCCATGCTCACTTCGGAAATTCGCCCTGAGAAAATTGTTGAAATAAATATTCACGATCGGGTAATCAGCAATTTTCCCGTTTTGGACGTATTTGTGAAAGTTGCCGGCCACATTGCACGGGGCGGAACGCTAGAAGTAATTGGTAAAACGATTACTGAAATCAAGGAATTGACGGGCATCCGTCCCGTAGTTAACAACAAAGAGAGCCAAATAATTGGCAACGTAATTTATATTGACAACTACGGAAACGTAATCAGCAATATTTCAAAAAAGTTATTTGAGACCGTCGGAAAAGGAAGGGAATTTATAATCAATGCCCGCTCTGAGAAATTTAGCAGGGTACACACCCATTACAGCGATGCCATCAACTTTGAGCAACCTCCCGAAAAACGCGAGGAGGACGGTAAGCGATTGGCGCTATGGAATTCATCGCAATTTTTGGAACTGGCCATATACAAAAGCAATCCCACTTCCGTGGGCGGCGCCTCAAGCCTTTTTGGACTGGAGTTTAGAGATACAATTACGGTTAACTTTAATTCATAAATTAAAAGAAAAATGTTTACAAGAATTGTAAAAATGCAGTTTGAAAAAGAAAACATTCCTGCTTTTCTGGCTAATTTTGAAACCGTGAAAGAAAAAATCCGCAATTTTCCGGGATGTACCTTTTTGGAACTTTACAACGATAAAAATGACGAAACAATCTTTTTCACATACAGTCGTTGGAATGATGTAACCGATTTGGAAAACTATAGAACAAGTGAACTTTTCAAAAACGTTTGGAGTGTAACAAAACCAATGTTTAAATCAAAAGCTGAAGCCTGGAGTGTAGATACACTATATTCCTTAAAATAATTAGATGCTTACAATAATAAATCGCGAAATAAATTCCTTCTTTTCAAGTACTATCGGGTATTTGGTGATTGCTGTTTTTTTATTGATCAATGGGTTGTTTTTGTGGGTTTTTAAAGGAAATTTCAACATTCTCGATTCTGGCTTTGCAGACCTTTCCCCCTATTTTGAACTTGCCCCGTGGGTATTGCTATTCTTGATTCCCGCCGTCTGTATGCGGGCTTTTAGCGACGAAATGAAAATGGGCACTTTAGAACTTCTGCTCACCAAACCCATTTCACTGAAACAAATAGTTTTGGGAAAATATTTTGGAGCTGTAATACTGATTATCATCGCATTAGTACCAACAATTTTATACGTTTTCACTATTGCAGAATTGGGCAATCCGCCAGGCAATTGGGATGTGGGCAGTACCATTGGCTCCTATATTGGGTTGCTTTTTTTGGTATTCGCCTATACTTCCATCGGGATTTTTGCTTCTACACTTTCGCAAAACCAAATCGTGGCTTTTATAATTGCTGTTTTCCTTTGTTTTGCACTTTATTACGGTTTTGAAGGCTTTTCCTCCTCGCGTTTCGATATTGCGGAACTGGGAATGAAAGCACATTTTGACAGCGTGGCACGCGGGGTTTTGGACACTCGCGATTTGATTTACTTTTTAAGCGTGACAGTGTTTTTCATCGCGCTAACTATTTTTAAATTGAAGAAACAATAATGAAGACTTCAATTAAAAATAATATCGTTTCAATAGCCGTTTTGGTGGGGGGATTAATTCTCTTGAATATCCTTGGGAATTATTTCTACAAACGTTTCGACCTCACACAGGATAAACGTTTTACCCTTTCAGAAGAAGCAAAACAAATTGTTGATCAAGTAGATTCCCCATTGATAGTAGATGTATTTCTGAAAGGAAATTTCCCGCCGGAATTCCGAAGACTTCAAAGTGAAACTGAACAACTTTTAGACGAATTTTCGGCCTATAACTACAATATAAAGTTTGAATTTATAAATCCCACAGAAAAAGGCAACGAAGCCTTTCAATCACAATTTGAAAAATTTGGATTGACCCCCGCCCAAGTTTCGGTAACCGAAAGTGGTAAGCAGAGCACCGAACTTGTTTATCCATGGGCGCTAGCTCACCACAACGGCAAATCGGTCAAAATTCCATTGCTGAAAAACCAACTGGGCGCCACTTCCGAAGAACGCGTAAACAGTTCCCTGCAAAATTTACAATATGCGTTTGCTGACGGTTTTAAAAAATTGGCTTCTGAAAAGTCAAAAAAAATAGCCGTTTTAAAAGGTAATGGGGAATATGACGACCGTTACATTGCCGACTTTTTTGCAACGCTTCGCGACTATTATTTTATTGCACCCTTTACGTTGGATTCGGTGGCGTCAAACCCCGAAAAGACCTTTAAAGCTCTGGAGGGTTTCGATTTAATAGTTGCCGCTCAGCCCACCGAAGCTTTTAGTGATGCCGAAAAATATGTATTGGACCAATATATTATGAATGGCGGTAAATCACTGTGGTTGATGGATGCCACCCAAATGCAGCTGGACACCGTAAGCGGAAATATGTTTGCCTTTGGAAAGGATTTAAACTTGAATGATTTCTTCTTTAAATACGGCATCCGCGTCAACCCAAATTTGGTCAAAGACGTGTACTCCGCCCCTATCGTTCTGGCTAGTGGAGACGAACGCGAAGCCCAATACAATCGCTATCCCTGGTTTTTTAGTCCGTTGAGCAGCAGTGCAAACAACCACCCCATAGTTTCAAATATTGAAGCTGTAAAATTTGATTATGCCAGCGCTATCGATACGCTTCCGAATAATATAAAAAAANCAGTTTTACTTTCTACTTCGCCAATATCGAAAATTGTGGGACTGCCCTTCCCTATTGATTTTGATGTTGAAATTCCGAAGAATTTGCAAGTTGTGAACGAAGGTCCCGATCCCAATGAATACAGTGCTGGTGAAATCCCGCTTGCGGTTTTACTGGAAGGAAAATTCACTTCAGTTTATAAAAATCGGGTAAAGCCTATCTCCTTAAATGGTGTGAAAAATATAGATGACGGCAAACCATCAAAAATGGTTGTTATTAGCGATGGTGACATCATAAAAAACCAATTGCAGGGCAGCCGTCCACTCGAACTTGGTTTCGACAAAATGACCAATCAATTCTACGGAAACAAGGAATTTCTGCTGAATACCGTTAATTATCTACTGGACGACAGCGGACTTATAAACATTCGCACGCGGCAAATTGCGGTGCCGTTTCTCGATCCACAAAAAACCGTGGAACAACGTACCAAGTGGCAAGTACTTAACCTCCTGTTACCGTTGGGTTTATTAGCCCTTTTCGGAATCGGTTTTTTGCTTTACCGCAAACGCAGCTACACCCGCTAAATGTTGATAAGTTTGTTTTAACAAACACTTCAATTGAAATATATTTGTAGGTATGCTAAAACCAAGGCATTTATCATTATTCTGATCAAAAAAATAAATATTCAATGAAATTCATCGTATCGAGTTCGTATTTATTAAAACAACTGCAAGTTTTGGGCGGTATTATCAACAACAATAATACGCTTCCTATTTTAGATAATTTTCTTTTCAATTTGGATGGAAAATCCCTTACTGTTTCGGCTTCTGATTTGGAAACAACCATTTCTTCCAAGCTGGAAGTAGAAAGCACCGAAAAAGGAATGGTTTGCATTCCTGCAAGGCTTTTGCTTGAAACTTTAAAAACCTTTCCAGAACAGCCTTTAACCTTTACTGTTGAAGACAACAATACTATTGAAATAAGCAGTAATCACGGTAAATATGCCCTTGCATATGCCAGTGGCGAAGAATTTCCCAATGCCGTAGAATTGAAAGATCCGTCATCCACCGTGGTGCAGGGAGATATATTGGCAACCGCAATCAGTAAAACTATTTTTGCGTCTGGAAACGACGATTTACGCCCTGTTATGAGYGGTGTRTTTTTTCARTTTTCWACAGAKAATTTRRYTTTTGTKGCWACYGATGCRMRYAAATTRGTTAAATAYACMCGTRAYGAYRTYWSTGCTWSKCAAACCGCGGAATTTATTATGCCGAAAAAACCTTTGACGCTTTTGAAAAGTATTCTTGCCGGTAGTGAGGACGATGTTACCATTGAGTATAACGACAGCAACGCCAAATTCATTTTTGAAAACACCGAAATGGTTTGCCGCTTAATCGATGGAAAATACCCTAATTACGAAGCGGTTATTCCGAAGGAAAACCCTAACAAATTGGTTATCGACAGAAACCAGTTTTTGAATTCCGTCCGCCGTGTTTCTATCTTTTCCAGCAAAACCACCCACCAAATCCGTTTAAAGATTGCAGGTGCCGAACTGAATATTTCAGCTGAAGACATAGATTACAGCAACAAAGCCGAAGAGCGCCTCACTTGCGATTACCAAGGGGATGATATGCAAATAGGCTTCAACAGCCGTTTCCTTACTGAAATGTTGAACAACCTAACAAGCGATGAAGTTTCTTTGGAAATGAGCCTACCTAACCGCGCAGGAATATTAACGCCAGTGGATGGTCTGGATGAAGGTGAAACTGTTACCATGCTTGTAATGCCGGTGATGTTGAATAATTAAATTCTTGGATAATTTGATTGTTAGATTATGAGATAAAAAAACCACCTTTTCGGTGGTTTTTTTTTTGGAAAAAAGTAAATTATTTTGATGACATTTTAAGTTTTATAGCGATGCAATAGTAAATACTAATCCTTAAAACTTTTATAATGAAACATTTTTACAATTTAATCGCTATTTTATTTTTTGGAATTTTAGGCATAAATGCCCAAACTATTGATGTGGTTACAGGGCTGAACAATCCCGCTCGATTGTTACTGAACGGTAATAATCTTTACTTTTCAACACCTTCGGAAATCTTCAAAATTGATATTACCCAAAGCTCCCCTACACCTGTCTCGGTGGTAAATGGTCTTACTACCGCCACAGGAATGGCCATGGCTGGCAATATTTTATATATAGCGGAATTCAATGCGGGAAGAATTTCAAAAATTGACATAAGCGATCCTACACCAACTCTGGAAACAGTCATTTCGGGTCTCAATACAGTAAACTGTCTATATTTAGACGGAAATACAATGTACTATTCGGATAATAATAGTAATATCGTGGCCAGATTTAATGTTACCGATCCAAGCCCAACCACCGAAATTGTGGCCACATCAGCAGTCAATTTTGATCCTATAGGTTTGGCGCTGCAAGGAAATATTCTTTATATGGGTCAAGGTCAATCCAATAGGATCTCAAAAGTAGATGTTACAAGTGGAATAACCCAGCCTACCGATGTTATTGTAGGTGTTAACCGCCCAATTGGTATTCGGATTGTCGGCAACAATCTATACATAAGTGAAAGAAATGACAATAAAATATCAGTGAACAATCTTAGTAACGGGACCAATACCGCCACCGATTTTGTTACAGGACTGAATTTTCCAACCGATATTGAATTTGCAGGAAATACCATTTATATTCTTGAAAGTGGCGCCAACAAAATTTCAAAGGTTGAAAATATCTTGGGTATTGAAACTTCAATCTTCAATAGTAATTACAAAATCTTTCCAAATCCCGCCCAGGATTTCATACAACTTACAAATTTAACAGAATCCTTTCCCTATACTATTTACAGTATTTTAGGGAATAAAATTTCGGAAGGAATATTGCAACCAAATGAAAWWATWWAYAWAMWMRAKCNNTTSAYTYKRGAWTNAYAWAKTNNTTAMKRMTYWWYRASRSANNTCTMGTKYYCRTYTYKAAWWNNNATKATCCATTTTTAAACATTCAGTTAACTCCAAAAAAAGGGAAGGAAATAAAACCTTCCCTTTTTATTTTATACCCGCACTCAATTCACTTACTTTATTATAATTAGTATTTTTGCTGCCAATGAATCTCACAGACACAATAGTTGCAATGGCCACTCCCGCCGGCTCGGGAGCAATAGCGGTATTAAGGCTTTCGGGCCCACAGGCCATACAAATTACTTCTAGTATATTCACTTCCACTTCAGGGAAGATATTAGAAGAACAAAAATCACATACAGTACATTTGGGTCACATTAAGGATGGCAAAAAAATTATTGATGAGGTATTGACTACCATTTTCAAAAACCCAAACAGTTACACAGGTGAAGACGTGGTTGAAATTTCTTGTCATGGCAGTAATTACATTCAACAGGAAATTATTCAATTATGTCTGCGGAAAAGTTGCAGAATGGCACAAGCCGGCGAGTTTACCTTGCGCGCTTTTTTAAACGGAAAAATGGATTTGAGCCAAGCAGAAGCCGTTGCAGATCTTATTGCAAGCGATAGCGCTGCTAGTCACCAACTGGCAATACAGCAGATGCGAGGCGGTTTTTCTTCGGAAATAAAAAAGCTTCGCGAGGAATTGTTGAATTTTGCCTCATTAATTGAGTTGGAACTGGATTTTGCTGAAGAAGATGTAGAATTTGCCAACAGAGAGGAATTCCAAAAGCTTATTTCAAAAATAACCCACGTATTGAAGCGCTTGATAGATTCCTTTGCAACGGGAAATGTATTGAAAAACGGAATTCCAGTTGCCATCGTGGGCGAACCAAATGTTGGAAAATCTACCTTGTTAAACGCTCTGCTTAATGAGGAAAGAGCAATTGTAAGTGACATTGCAGGAACAACCCGCGATACCATTGAAGACGAAATAATCATTGGCGGCATTGGTTTCCGCTTTATTGATACTGCCGGAATTCGCGAAACGGTGGACGTTATTGAAGGTTTGGGAATTCAAAAAACATTTCAGAAAATAGAACAAGCACAAGTGGTAATCTATCTATTTGATGCGGAAAAGTTTCAAGTTTCAGGGTCCAAGTTTAAAATGGAGATTGAAACCATCAAAAATAAATATCCCTTAAAAAATCTTTTAATAGTTGCCAATAAGGTTGATAAACTTTCGAAAGAAGAAGTTCAACAACTCAATGTCACCCTGAGCGCAGTCGAAGGGTCTTCGTATTTATTACTTTCCGCAAAAACAAAACTGGGCGTTGATGAACTTCAAAATAAGCTGCTTGAATTTGTAAACACCGGAGCGCTCCGCAATAATGAAACCATCGTTACCAACAGCCGCCATTATGACGCCATGCTGAAAGCTTTGGAAGAAATCACTAAAGTACAACTGGGCTTGGACAGTAATTTAAGTGGTGATTTGTTGGCCATAGACATTCGGCAGGCACTGCATTATTTTGGGGAAATAACCGGTGAAATTTCTAATGACGAACTGCTTGGTAATATTTTTGCCAATTTCTGTATCGGGAAGTAACTTGCCTTCATTAACATGCAGGATTTAAATTTAAAATGAGTTGAATAAATTATTGTCTTTTAATAATACCATTCAGGCTCACTCTAATAGTGTTGTCCAATAGGTCTTGCAAGCTATATTCCATAAGCGCGGTTTTATGGCTTATTACTTGATCCAGATTTATCAGATGAAATTCACAAAACAACTGGGTATTGATTGTGGGGTCTATTTCACCACTCCTTTGCCCCTTTTTCAATAATGTTTTAATTATACCAAAAACTATTTTACCGCGTTGAAGGGCATAAAACTGATAGGTTTCCGGATAACCTCTTTTTAAATCAAAATAAAAATTAGGTGTAACTTTTATTAAATGTTTTACGGCGTATTCATAAATCTTTTTTATTTTCTCTATCGGTGTTCCCCTTTCATCTTGAATCCTTTTGATATTTGAAAAATGTAAATCAAAAAGATAGTGAATACATTTTTGAACCAATTCCTTTTTACTGCCATAATGAAGATAAATGGTCTTCTTTGATAAACCCATTTCTTTGGCTATATCATCCATTCTAACAGTCTTGATTCCATGTGTTTGAAAAAGCACAAGTGACCTAACCAATATGGTTTTTGACAGGGACATAGCTGTATATATTAACAATATCTATTCTTCTAATTGATAGTTTTTCAAAATAGCATCAAAAGAATATTTACCGCTGCCAAGTATTAACAAAACTACATAGGCCAACAAGTAAAACAGTCCTAATTCTTTCATAGCATAAGGATCGCTACCGTGAATCATTAATACGGCTACCAACATGGTTATAATCAATGGAATGGCCGCTATTCTGGTAAAAAGTCCAATTAGCAGTAATATAGAACATAATACTTCTGCAACCACAGTTAGTACTAATGAAAACGTTGCGCTCATCCCCATAACACTGGGAAACTGAATATCTCCGCTAAACAGCATGTATAGTTTTGGAATTCCATGAACAAGCATCATTATACCAACACCAAACCTTAATAATAAAACAGCTATACTAACGGTGTTCTCGTTTAATTCAATATTCAGTAATTTTTTCATAATTCATTGCTTTGTTTCTRACCTATCTTAACTGAAGTCATAGTCAGTGAGCCTCCAACAGGTTTGTCGTTAAATATTGTTATTTCTTCATTTTTGGTCTTTAATGCCAAGGTGTAAATCAACGGCATATAATGTTCGGGCGTTGGGATGGCTAACTCAAAAGCTTTTCCTTGGGATTTAAAATCAATTAAACTTTTGTGATCGTCATTAACGATAAAGTCTTTCATCCTTTCGTTGGCCTCTATAGTCCAATCGTAGGCATATACTTCGTTTAACCTTTTCCACGAAACCATGCGAAGATTGTGTACCATATTTCCACTTCCCACAATTAGAACACCCTTTGTGCGAAGGCTATTCAATTCCTTTGCTAATTCATAGTGATATTTTGCAGGCTTTGTGTAATCAATGCTCATTTGAATTACCGGGATATCGGCATGGGGATAGAGATGTTTAATAACGCTCCACGCTCCGTGGTCGAGCCCCCATTTATCATCTAATCCTACATTTGTTTTTGTTATTATCGCCTTGGTCTGTTTTGCCAGTTCAGGGCTTCCTGGTGCGGGGTACTGTACTGCAAAAAGCTCCTGTGGGAAGCCTCCAAAGTCATGAATGGTAGGAGGATTTTGCATTGCTGTTACATAAGTGCCATTCGTTTCCCAATGGGCAGAAATGCAGAGTATTGCATTGGGGCGTACCAATTCATTTCCAAGCCGTCTAAAATTTGCAACAAATTCATTTTCCTCAATGGCATTCATAGGGCTTCCATGACCCAAGAATAGTACAGGCATTTTTTCTGTACTACTCATTGTTGCAGTCATTTTATTTAAATCTTTCAAATTCATACTTGAACCTATTAGCGGCAATAGTGCCATTGATTTTAAAAATTGTTTTCTATTCATTGACGTAAACTAACTACGAAACTTGCTTTGCGAAATGAACTTCGAACATAAAGGGCCACAATCCACCCAACATCTTTTGCTATTAATCATTTTAGAAGAAGTGTGCTGAATGGTTTTTTAAAGAATGTAAGGTTAAAAACCAACCAAATTATGAAAAACACAAAACCTTACAACTTAAAATTTAGTTGCGACCCTCTACCATCTGTTAAGCATTCATTCCACCATCAATCACTTGCGTTGTGCCAGTAATGAATTTGCTCTCATCACTTGCCAAAAATTGAACAAGCTGTGCAATTTCAACTGGGTCAGCGTATCGACCTAAGGGAATTGAATTTTCAAAGGCTTTTTTCATTCCAGCGGCATCCTCAGGATTGTAGCCAGCTTCCAAAGAACGCATCATTCTATTATCTACCGGAGAAGGGTTGATGGTATTGACGCGAATGTTTCGAGGGGCTACCTCCAAGGCAAGATTTCTCATCATACCAACAACGGCATGTTTACTTGCGGTATATGCAGTTACATTTAAACTGCCAGAAATTCCAGCTACTGAAGAGGTAAGGATAATACTTCCGCCATCGTTCATATAGGGTAAAACATATTTGTTTCCTAAAAAAACACCTTTAACATTTACGGCAATGACCTTGTCAAAAACATCTTCTGGATATGCTACGGTTGGTTTCACTACACCTTCAATCCCAGCATTATTGAAAAATATATCAATTTTCCCAAATGCATTTACCGCTTCTTTTACGTAGCGTTTCACATCGTCTGGTTTTGTGACATCGGCTGCTGAATATTTCACGTTTTTACTGCCTAATTCATCTACTACTTCTTTTAGGGAATCCTCATTGAGATCTACCAAAAAGACCTTTGCGCCTTGGTCTAAAAACAGTTTGGCCGTTGTTTTGCCTATACTGCCAGCACCACCCGTAATGATGGTTACTTTGTTTTCTAATCTTCTTACTACATGTTCCATGATCTTATATTTTTATGTTAATACCATTTAATGATACAAAGTTCGCTATTAGGATAGGGTTATAACTTACACTTTTAGGTAGTAAGGGTGTAATATTGGGAAAAGAACTAGTTTTATCGGAAAGATTCCTACACAAATTCATAATTACCAGAAATTTCCATTATTTCTATAGGGTCAAAAATTTCAACCGGAATAACACATACTCCAGTGTTTATATTACAGTACTTTGGGTATTTGGTGAATATAGGTTTCATATTTTCGTTTTTTGAAAGTAATCAGTAAAAGCTATTATAACTTTAAACTATATAAGTTGCCATTTTTAGTTTCAATTCTTTTAAGATTTTCAGTTCTGTGCAACTCATCCAAAATCTGTTTGGCTATTATGATGTTTGTATCGGCTAATTCCGCATATTCCTTTACTGTGAGTGATGGATAGAGGGAGAACAAGTTTTTTAATGAAGTGTCATAATTCGTTTTCTTACAGATGGGCAATAACTTCTGTATTGCTATCTCATAATCCGTATAAGGTCTGGCCCCGTATACATTTTGTTCGATTCCGTCCTCATCTATAAAAATAATTGTTGGGAAACCTCTTATTCCTAATTGCCGAGCAAGTTCCAAATCCTCAAGAAAATTTTGTTCCGCGTTGCCGTYTAGATAATCTTCATTCAATTTATTTACATCCAATTGGGCATCGACAGCCGCCATGGCTATATGTTCCCATTTAGCAATATTCTTCTTTTCAATAAACAATAGTTCTCGCATTCGCCGCAAAAATAGCAGTGCCTTTTGCTCGTCCTGCAATTGTGCGGCCTTAAAAGCTATTGAGGGTGGATAGGAAGAATGCAAAGGGTCTTCCAGCCAGATGTCTCCATTTATGGGCATTTGAAAGTAATAGCTTACATCATTCCAATGTTGTGCAACATCTTCGGGTTTAGTAATAATACCGTCGTTATAATTCCAGTYGCGTAATAGCCCTCCCATTCTATATTCAAAATCGATTAGGTGCCCATATTCTAGCTTTAGCTTACGCAATTGTGGTTCAATGCCCCAACAGCTTGAGCAAATAGGATCCGTATAGTAAATTACCCGAATAGGTTTCGTAATAGCCTTTTCTGCTTCAATCTTTTCGAATATATGCTCCATTGTAGGTATTTCACAAACACCTGTTTCTGGATCACAAATCAGTGGGTTTTTTACATTATTAGGCATAGGAATTTTTTATGAATTTTAATTACAATTTTATAATATTAGCTAAAACAAAGGCGCTATCTATTTATCTGGGTAAAACTTTGATTTAATAATACTCTTTTCTACAATGCCGGTAAACAATAATAGGCCCGCTAACAAGAGTAGAAAATAAAATAGAAAACCTGTTAATTGTCCTGTTAATACTATTAAGATAAGACTAGCTGCAATCCAATATCTCACACACACGTCTTCTTTGCTTATCTTTTGGATTTTAAACTTTTTCATGAATTCTTAATTTAAAGTTTGAATAACATCCTTTCAAATAGTTTWAYTSWWKKRMKWWMTSTANAKGMWSTWYRMTWTMMWMATSCTTWCNCMRTWYSAKCTRMKKYAGSKTSAARRYKMWTSTTRWWGTCWWMYYTSWWRRYASTSRWKYYYKCTTTCAAACCTAATTTTTCACCTTTGTCGCTCTTCGCGGTTCCACCGTAGTACACATCAAAAATTACTGGTTTTGTAACCCCTTTAATAGTAAGCTCGCCATACAATAAAAAATATTCTGGTTTACCTGTCGCCAAAATTTTAGTGCTTTTAAAGGTCATAGTCGGATAGGTTTCCACCTCAAAAAAATCGGCACTTCTCAAGTGCTTGTCCCTCGCATCTACATTGGTGTTGATACTTGCCACCTGCACGTTAAAATTAAATTGTGCATCACGCAAGGCCTCGCCATTGGTGGTTAAACTACCTGTGTAGTCTAAAAACTTTCCATTCACCAAACTAATGCCTGAATGCTTGATGCTAAAGTTTAACGAAGAGTGGTTTGGGTCTACCTGCCATTGGGTCTGTGCAAAAGTTCCTATTGTAAATAGAGACATTACAACTAAAATCAGTACTTTTTTCATAATCATTTAGAATTAAATTGTTAATTAATTATTTGATTACAAAAATAGTAACACAAAGGATGTTAAGAATTACACTTTTCGGTAGTAGAGGTATAATTTTAGGAAGTTAACAGGCTTTTCATTTCATCCCGAAACTCACCTGGTGTTTGTCCCGATTTTTTTTNGAAAACATTAGAAAAATAAGAATTTTCATTATAACCCAATTCGTAGGCTATTTCGGCAATGGTTTTATCTGTGGAAGTCAGAAGATTTTTGGCTTCAATCAATTTTCTGGTTTCAATGATTTCCGACACACTTTGCTGTAGAATATTTTGGCAAATCAAATTTAAGTTCCGTGTGCTCATAAACAATTTTTCTGCATAATACCCCACGCTCAAGGGGCGCCGAAAATTTTCTTCCAAAATGGCGAGAAARTTGGTAAACGTCTCATTTTGGTTTGAGGAAATAGCTGTGGTCTGCTGTTTCTGTTTCTCTGATAATACAATCGAAATAACGGCGTTGAGCAAATGGCGAATGACGGAAAAATCAGGATTTGATTGCCTTAATTCATTATACATCATTTCAGTCAAAACCGGAAGACGTCCCGTAAGCCTTTCAACCGGCCAAAATATATTAGCCTTATTGTGGAATGCAGCGTAAAGTTGAAAAATGATTTCAGCTGCAAATTCACTACTAAACCTAATGACCCAAACATCGCACTTACCATCTTTTACTATAGGCTTTACTCTGTGAACCTTACCTTTGCTTACAAAACAAACATAGGGAGCATCTACAATTGTGGTTTCAAAATCTATGAAATGCTCAATAGACCCCTCCATTCCAATAAGGATTTCTTCAAAGTCGTGATTATGGGGTTCATTAGGTGAAGAGGCAACTTTTTTTGCCTCTTCAATGTCAAACCTAAATATTTTTACTGGTTGGTCCATTGCTTAATTAATGATGTAGTGTAAAAACTAAATTTACAAATTTTAAATCAGTTCTCTTCATTATCCCACACTACCTCTTTTATAGTCAAGGGTAAATCCGTTAATATTTCCATAAATCTCAGGATTAATGACTCATTTCTGTGGAATTGGCAATGCAAACCTATAGTTTTGCCCACTTATTGAACAATAATTGAAAAAACAAAATTATGAGTCAAGTACAAGGAAATGAAACCGTAAAACTTCACTACACAGGAAAATTGAACAACGGACAAGTGTTCGACAGTTCCGTACAACGCGAACCACTGGAGGTAAAACTCGGTGAAGGTCGTTTAATTCCAGGTTTTGAAAAAGGATTGGTAAATATGAAGGAAAACGAAAAGAAAACCATTACCATTCCAAAAGAAGAAGCTTACGGCGAAGTTCAAAAAGAACTTTTTCAAAAAATACCAAGTGAGAACTTGCCACAGGATATAAAACCAGAAGTAGGTATGGGGCTTGTGTCCAAAAATCCTGACGGTTCTGAACGTCAATTGCGCGTTGCCGATGTAAAGGACGGTTTTATCATCGTTGATGCCAACCATCCATTGGCGGGGCAAGACCTGACCTTTGAACTTGAATTACTAGAGATTAAGTAATTCTAAAATATATATATTTAAAAAAGACTGCCGAGAGGTGGTCTTTTTGCTATAGGCTGTAGGCTGTAGGCTGTAGGCAAATATAAAATGCAGAAGCTTATTGCTTAAAGCTTATAGCCTAAAGCATTTTTCAGAACAATAGCATCCACGCAATTTATTCCATCAATAGCCGCTGAAATAATTCCTCCAGCATAGCCTGCACCCTCTCCACAAGGATATAATCCTTTTATTTCAATATGTTCCAATGTTTCTGAATTCCGGGGAATGGAAATTGGCGAAGAAGTTCTGCTCTCGGGAGCGTGCAGTACCGCTTGGTTGGTGTAATATCCCTTCATCTTTTTTCCGAAGGCTACAAATGCTTTTTTCAAACGTTTTGAAATTAATGGCGGAAGCACTTCATTTAAATCTGCTGAAACAATTCCGGGTTGGTATGAAGTCTTTGGAAAATCTTCAGAAACCTTTCCTTCCACAAAATCAATCATCCGCTGGGCAGGTACTTTTTGGGTCTTTCCTCCTGCTTCCCAACAGCGTTGTTCCACAAACTTTTGAAAGTCCAAACACACAAAAGGATCGCCTTCTTTATAATTCGGTAAATCTTTGGGTTCCACGCTTACTACAATGCCGCTATTTGCATACGGATTGTTCCGTTTGCTTGGGCTCCATCCGTTGGTAACCACCTCTTCCTGCTCGGTGGCGCAGGGCGCAATAATTCCGCCCGGACACATACAGAAGGAATAAACGCCCAAGCCATCTACCTGTTCTACAAGAGCATAACTGGCCGGTGGCAAATATGGATTGTCAACTTCGCCGTGATATTGAATGTAATCGATGAGCTCCTGTTGATGTTCCACCCGAACGCCAATGGCGAAGGGTTTGGCTTCAATTTTTATATTTTTAGCGTGAAGCAAATAAAAAATATCTCGCGCCGAATGCCCTGTTGCAAGAATTAAGTTTTCAAACTCAAACCATTTTTCGGTATTTATTTGAATTGCTTCAATAGCGCCATACTTCAACTTTAAATCTGTCAATTTTGAATTGAAATGTACTTCCCCACCATTATCGAGAATCGCTTCCCGCATTGCAGTGATTATCTTCGGAAGTTTATTGGTGCCAATATGCGGATGGGCATCTACAAGAATATCTTCATAGGCACCAAAATGAACAAACCATTCCAAAGCTTTTAATACATTGCCACGTTTTTTGCTTCGTGTGTAAAGTTTTCCGTCAGAATAGGTTCCAGCACCGCCTTCGCCAAAACAGTAATTACTTTCGGGATTTACTATTTGGTCTTTATTGATCGCGGCCAAATCCCTTCTGCGCTCCCGGACGTCTTTTCCACGTTCAAAAACGATTGGTTTTAAGCCAGCCTCAATAGCTCTTAGTGCAGCGTAAAGCCCGGCCGGGCCCGCTCCAATTATTGCAATTTCTTTGGAAGAAGAAACATTCTGCGGAATAAATAGCGGAATAATTTCACGCTTTTCGCCTTTCAACCACATTTCAACTTGAAGGTTTATCTTGATAGGTTTACGGCGCGCATCAATGGAGCGTTTGCGGATGCGCCATTCGCTAATGTTTTCTTTCCGAAGTTTTTCCTTTTCCAAGGCAAGTTCCAAAATGAATTCCAAGTCTTCTTGTTGCCGTGGTAAAATCGCTATTTGAACCAATCTGCTCATAGGGGGCAAAGATAGGGAGTTAATTGGATAATGTAATCAGGGATATACCTATTCCACCCCTCATTCTTCCGTTAAGAAATATGTAAACTTTTTAGCGGGCTCTTATTTTCTAATACTAATTGCTATTTTTAAAGAAAACTGTTGTAAAACAATTAAACATGGAAATACAACCTATACTGAAATTACATAAAGAATGAAATTACTTTACTTTCAAGCCGTGGCGACTTTATTGTTGACTGCTTTTTTTAATTTTTCGTACTCACAGGAAATAAAAGGCAAAGTCGTTTCTTATAAGGACATTCCAATTGAGACAGTAACGGTTTTCTTAAAGGAAAAACAAGTGGCAATAACAGATTCGGAAGGGGTTTTTATAATTAAGAATTCATTGGAACTTCCTGTTACTTTAAAGTTTGAGCATCCCAATTATCATAGCGAAACATTTCAACTTTCAAAAAACAATTCAACATTTATCCTTTATCTAAAAGTAAAATTGGAAAATTTAGAAGAGGTTATAATTTCATCAACCTACCAAAAGGAAAGCAAAGTTATAATCCCTACAGAAAAGATAACTTCAGCAAAACTTGAAGCATACAGCCCTGTGGATTTGGTTGCAGCAATTAATGAAACGCCCGGTGTTTATATCCAAAGCGGCGCCATCAACACCAACCGGATCGTAATACGCGGTGTGGGCTCGCGAACCCTATACGGCACCAATAAAATCCGTGCCTATTTTAATGGAATCCCGATTACGAACGGTATTGGAGAAACTTCAATCGATGCTTTTAATCCAGAAGACCTTCAATCCCTGGAAATAGTAAAAGGTCCAAAAGCTACTCAATACGGAACCAATTTGGGCGGAACTTTGCTGCTCAATTCAAAACAAGTGAATTTTGGGGAATCTTTTTTTAAAACCAACCTGACAGTGGGCTCCTTTGGGTTGATAAAAAACTCCGTTTCAACAGCAACTTTCAATGAAAAGTTTTCAGTCAATTTAAACTACGATCATTTACAAACAGAAGGTTTTCGAGAGAATAGCAACTATGACAGGCAATCAGTATTGTTAACAGCTACTTATACATTCAATCCAAGAAATGAACTCAGTTTTTTAATGAATTATATTGATTACTTTGCACAGATTCCAAGTTCCATCAGTAAAACTGCAATTGAAGAAGACCCCACACAGGCTGCATTTACTTGGAAAGCCGCAAAAGGGTATGAAGATAACAAACAAACATTGGTTGGACTTAGCTTTACGCACCGTTTTTCTGAAAATTTCAGCAATACCAGCAGTGTTTTTTATACTTATTTGGATCATTACGAACCAAGACCTTTCAATATTTTGGATGAATTTACTAATGGTTATGGAGCGCGGACGGTTTTTGCAAAAGACTTTTCATTTTTAAGAAATAAAGCCAATCTCAGTTTTGGCGGAGAATTTTACAAAGATGAATACAACTGGAAAACCCTTGAAAATTTATACGAAGAAAATAATGGCAACGGAAGCTTGGAGGGCGAATTGTTAAGCGATAATATTGAAAAGAGAGACAATTTGAATGTTTTTATAACGGTAACGCTTCCTTTTACAAAAAAGCTGAAAGGTCAGTTTGGGCTTAATTTTAACCAAACCAATTATGATTTTATGGACTATTTCAATATAGGAGAAGCAAACAAAAGTGCTGAACGCAACTTTGAACCCATTTTGGCACCGAATGTAAATTTGTTATACCAATTCACGGAAAACAGTAGCGCCTATTGCAACTTCAGTCGCGGCTTTAATTATCCTTCCATTGAGGAAACCCTTACGCCGGCAGGAGTCATAAATCCCGATCTTGGACCCGAAAAAGGTTTTAATTATGAATTGGGAACCGAGCTTTTCCTTTTTAAAAGAAAGTTATCTTTTCAACTCAATGCATATCTTTTGGATATTGATGATTTATTGGTGGCAGAGCGCGTTGGCGACGATCAGTATATTGGCAGAAACGCAGGAAAGACGGAACATAAAGGTTTTGAACTGAGTATTTCATTCAATCAACCCATAAATCAGTTTCTATACATTTCCCCCTATATAAATGCCGAAATCACTGACCATAAATTCATTGATTTTGTAGATGCCGACAATGATTTTTCGGGTAACCAACTTACGGGTGTGCCCGATAAAAAAATAAACGGAGGAATACATGTTGGATTTAAAAACTTTAAGTTGGGCACAAATTTTCTTCATATAGACGAAATTCCACTTAATGATGCCAATGAAATTTATTCAGAAAAATATACGGTTTTCAACACTAAGGCTTCCTATAAAAATCAACTTTCAAAAGCGCTCTCTTTTGAAATAAATGCAGGGATGAATAATTTTACCGATGAAAAATATGCTTCCTCGGTTTTAATAAATGCCACAGGCTTTGGGGGTTCCGAACCGCGATACTACTACCCCGGAATGCCGAGGAATTGGTATGGCGGAGTTAAGGTGAGCTATAAGCTGTAGGCCGCAGGCTGTAAGCTTTTTTCCCTTTTCGCTCTTCGCTCTTCGCTTTTCGCTTTTCACTACAATATCCCCTATCTTTACAGACCAAACAAACAGAAATGATTTTTTTAGAAAACGAAGGCAACACAAACCCGCGATTAAACCTTGCATTGGAAGAATATGCACTACGGAATTTTAGTGCTGAAAACGACTATTTGTTGTTTTACATTAATGAACCTTCCATCATCATTGGCCGCAACCAAAATACTTTGGAGGAAATAAACCACGAGTATATTGAAAAAAACAATATTCACGTAGTGCGAAGGGTTTCTGGAGGYGGCGCAGTATATCACGATTGTGGGAACCTCAATTTCAGTTTTATCACCAACCACGATGTAAAAAGTCTGAACAACTTTAAAAAGTTTACAGCACCCGTAATTAAGGTGTTGAACATTTTGGGCCTCGATGCCGAGCTTAAAGGCCGAAACGATATACAGGTTGATGAAAAAAAGATTTCGGGTACCGCTCAATTTTCAACAGGAAAGCGGATGGTAAGCCACGGTACGCTCCTATTTAATACAGATTTGGAAGAAGTGGTAAACGCCCTAAATGTGAAAATGAGCAAAATTGAATCCAAAGGACACAAATCGGTACGCAGCCGGGTAGCAAATATTTCTGAATTTTTAGGCAACCCATTAAAGATTGAAGAATTTAGAAAATTGCTGCTGGAAGGTCTTTATGAAGAAAGTGAGCCATTTGAAAGCTATCACTTAACGTCCGAGGAATGGAAAGCAGTGCATCAATTAAAAGAAGAGAAATACGACACTTGGGACTGGAATTATGGGCGTTCGCCAAAATTCAACATTCAGCGTAGCAAGCGTTTTCCTGTAGGCGAAATAGACCTTCGCATATTTGTAGAAAAAGGGCATATCAAGGAATTTAAAATATTTGGGGATTTCTTCGGAAAAGAACCCGTGGAAAACCTAGAAAAACTCTTGGAAGGCGCCCGCTATGAAAAAGAGCATATTTCAGAATTGTTAAAAGATATTGAAGTAAAGGAGTATTTTGGTGATATACCCAAAATTGATTTCATTGAATTGGTTTATGGGGCAGATGAAATTTAGTGAAAATGTGGTAAAATTAATTTCGGAAAAATAATTAGATGAGTAAAAACATCAAAATACTTTTAATGGTTATAGCCGCATTAATTACTATAATAGGATTCGTAACAGGTAAGTTTCTGTTTCTTTTTATCTGGCTGCCTTTAGGATTTCTATTTAAGAAGAAAGAAAAAGAAAATTGATTTTAGAAGGAATAGGAATATTCAATTCCTCCCCCAACACGGGTATCGGCAACGTTTGAAAAATCTACACCCCCCAAAACCGTAAAGGTTCCAAGTATTTCACTTTCATAAGAAAGCGAACCGAAGTTGTACCAATATTTCCATTCGGGGAAAAATGGCTTTCGGTAGGTTCCCAGATATTTAGCATAGGTACTTTTAAGTTTCCATTGAAATTTACTGAATGCTCCCATTACAGCAAAATGGTGTACTTTGGAGCGATTGCTTATAATCGGTGTATTATCACCGTCAATTTCAACATTTTTGTCAAATAGAATAAATGGTGCGCCAATTATATTTTCTTCATAGGTCCACCCGCTCCTGTATATAGAGTTACTAAAATAATTATCCTTTCCGCTTCCAACTGATATCCCACTTTGGTCCACAGTATCTATATATTCGTAAAGTATGGAACTTATAATTTTTTGGTTTTGTGGTTTAAAATAGATACCCCACAATCCATCGGGAAAGTTTGCCCATCGGGTGCCGCTTCCATCCTCTATATAATGATCGTGGTAAATTGAAAATGCCCCCAGAGTATTTTTAAATTCATATTTCAGCAAAAGGGTTCCCAAATGGTTGCCGAGCTTGTTCAGCGTCTCCCCTTCTATACCATATTCCTCAGTAGTATGGGCAAAAAAAACATTTACAAAATCCTTAAACCCACTTTTCAATTTTCCCCATTCAGGAGAAGTACCGCCCCATTGGGCATAGTGTTGCACACCCAGCGTAAGCTGGTTGTTTTCGTTAAATGTGGTTATCACACCCAATCGTTTGTAGTGCAACTGGGTATTATCCACATACCGCTCATCGTTCATTACGTAATGTCCTATTCCCCAATCAATGCGGAATGTATTTGAAATTTTAAAAGGGTTATTTGCCTCTATGAGTAAGCCAGGCAAAGGCCTAGCATTGCCAGACCATAAAAAGTTTTGGTTTGTTGCGGAAAGGCCGTCCAGCACTTCTTTTTGTTTTTTTGAACCCACCGTGGCTAAAAGCCAGGAATTTTCAAATTGAAGATATAAATCCCTTCGCTGTACATTATGCGCAACCCCATCCCTGCCATACACTGCTGCACCTGCATTCAACTTAAATTTTGAATACATTAAGCTTGCTTTCAACTCAGCCGTTACCGATAGATTGGTGAGTTCCCCTACGGCATAATTTGTATTGGTGTGGAACCAAAACGGGGTTTCGTTTTCAGTTGATAAAATGGCCTTTGTTTCAATACTGCCGCCTATTTCAAATTCCTGCGAAAAGAGCAAGAAAGGGAAAAGAAGAAATATTAAAAGGATACATTTCATACAGAATAACCTAGTGTTTATTCATAATCCTTTTCAGCAATGAGCGTTCCTCCCTTGCATATGCATATCCGTATTTATTACCGTAGCCAAAATTATTTAAACTCACATTGTTCAGAACGATCGCCACATTAGCCAAGCGCCCATCTTCAATAGCATCCTGTGGGAAGTCTAGTAACCGTTTGTCTGTATAACCGGCACGAACCACGTATAAAGTAATATCTGCCAATTTGTTAATTAAAACAGTATCGGTCACAAGCATGGATGGAGCCGTGTCCATAATAATGTAGTCATACTCTTTCTTGAGGGCCTCCACAAACGTCTTGGTGCGTTTTTGCAACAACAATTCAGCTGGGTTTGGGGGTATGGCACCAGAAAGAACAATACTAAGATTTTCATTATAATCACTTTGCGCCACAACATCTGCTAGSYCWAMRYCRYSRYMWMCKRKRWRYTYYKTNMARTCMKTTCTTTGATTTTAAATGCTCTGGCAAATACCGTTGTAATTGTGGATTACGAATATCTGCTCCCACAAGCACTACCTTTTTTCCTGTAAGTGATAAGGTCAACGCTAAATTGAAAGCCACAAAAGTCTTTCCTTCGCCCTTTATAGTTGATGTTACAATGAGTGTTTTCCCTTTCTCGTTTTCTTCCAGTTTATTGATAAATAGATACTGAAGATTGGTCCGCAATATTCTATAGGCCTCGGCCATAATACTGCGGTCGTTAAACTTTATTAATTCTGACTCCCCTTTTTGTATCTTCGGGATTTCCCCAATAATTGGAATCGACTTTAAATGTTTTTCAACGTCTTTTCTATTTTTTACCTTGGTACTGAGTAAGAAAAAGCTATAAATTCCACCAAAGGGTACTAGTAATCCCGCTAAAAAAGCACCTAAGTATATAATTGATTTTTTTGGCGAAACCGGCTCTTGGGGGCCATAGGCACTATCCACAATTTTAGCTCTATCTGCAGTAGCTGCAAGCGCAATGGAAGCCTCCTCCCGTTGTTGTAATAAAAAGAGATAAAGCTGCTCCTTAATGGTCTGTTGCCGTTCTATGCCCCTAAATATTTTTTCTTTCGCGGGAACCTGCGAAATTTTCGAGCTAATAATATTTTCCTGCATGTTCAAATCCTTCATCGCAATGCGTAAGCCATTTCTTGAATTTTCCAAACTCCCCAAAATATTGGCGCGCATTTGGGCAATTTGTTCGTTTACACTCTTTACTACAGGATTTTTGGAGGTGGAGCTTTGCAATAATTTATTTCGGTATAAAATAAGTTCGTTGTAATTATTCACTGCCGTGCCTACGCTTTCATTGGAGATTCCAATATTGGCGGGCAGCAATTCATCAGGATTACTGTTCTTTATATAGTCTATCATGGTATTGCTCAACTCCATTTGGGTAGAAACATCCAACTGCCGCTTATTAAACTCACTGGCATTTTCGAGGGTTATTTGGGCTTCCGCCTGAATATCAGTCAGCCTATTGGAGCTTTTAAAATCTTCCTTATTGCTTTCAACCGAATCCAGTTCCTTGGTAATAATCTGTAATCGTGACTCTATAAAGGCCGATGTTTTTTTCGCGATCTCATTTCTATCCTGCACCGCATCTTTATTGTACTGCCGTACCAGTTCATCTAAAAAATCCTCCCCCTTTTCTTTATTTTGGGTCTGTATAGACAATTCCACTACATTACTCTTGCCATCCGTATTAAGAATATTGACACGATCCTGAAAACCCAAGGCTACCTTCTCTACCGTATGGTAACTTACGAGTATGGTCTTATTTACATATCCTTCAAATTTTTCAGCATCTTCTAGGTTTGGTAATACGGTTATCTCGCCAAAAGGCAGTCTTATTTGTTCTCCAAAATTATAAGTATCGGCAGTTTCAATTCCCTCACTTTCAAGATGAAACTCGTTGCTGGACAAAATTTTGAAATAGAGTACGGGTACATCTGGACTTAAATCCTCATTAAAGCTTTGAAACTTAACCTCAAACGGTTTGTAGCCATACAGTTCAGAGGTCTTTATATTACCCACTACCTCATATTTAATATTGAGCTGTAACTCCTTTACAGTCTCAGAAATTAATCTTTTGGAGTTAAAGATGGCAAGCTCGTTGTCTATTTGATTATTCTTAAACCGGGATAAAAAACTTCCGAATTGGGAAAAGGCCGCCATTTCCAATGGACTCTGGGTTTTTTCATCCTTAATAATAATGGTTGCCTTGCTCTGATAAAGCTGTGGGGTATATCGTAAGTAAAGAAATGCGATCACCAATGCGATAAGCACCCCGATAACAAATAAATACCAAAATTGGGTATATTGTTCAATTAGCTCTCGCAATGAAAGCTCGTCTGAATCTTGCATTTTTTGATTCTCTTCCATAAAATTTCTTTCCCTCTTAATTATAAACTATTAAAGGGTGTGTTTTTTTGTAGTATTTAAAGCTATCTAAATATAATTGCCATAGCAGACAATAGCAGTGAGGCTACGCTTATATATACTACCGCATTTCTGTTAAAACTACTGCCCTGTACCTGAGCCCGATTGGGTTCCACATATACTACATCATTTTGTTGCAAATAGTAATATTCACTGTTTAAAACATCCGCACTTCGTAGGTCCAAATATTCATACTGTTTCGTTTTGCCGTCATCCCTTATCACCAGTACATTATCCCTTCTTCCATATATGGTCATATCGCCTGCCAGTCC
Source organism: Aequorivita sp. (assembly GCA_002733915.1). Lineage (GTDB taxonomy): Bacteria > Bacteroidota > Bacteroidia > Flavobacteriales > Flavobacteriaceae > Aequorivita. The sequence continues at coordinate 8,750 of NVXN01000016.1, read as the reverse complement.
CAAGGCAGCAGGTAAAGTTAGACGCTCTCCCTCCACATTATAAGTTCCAGGCCGGTTTACTTCCCCTAAAAGACTCACCTTAAAGTTAAGGATACGAATGGTAACAATAGGATCTTTCACATATTCGGAAATACGCTTTGTCAGCATTTCGCTTAATTCCGTTCGGCTTAAACCTGCTACCTCTAAATTTCCCAACACGGGAAAATCTATGGTGCCATCCTGGGCGGTGAGATAGGCTTGTTGTTGGTTGGTATTGTTTATACTTATTCCCGAGACCTCAGGGGTAGGACGTGTCTCACTCATAAGGTTGAAAGGACGAACCGCATTTAAATCGTAAGCGGAAACAACGATGCTAAGAAGATCTCCGGGTTGAATTTTGGAACTTTTATGTAGGGTGTCCAAGATTCTCTGCCCTTCGGTTAAATCTTGGAAGTAAACAATCTTTTTTGGGGAAACACAAGATACCCCCATGGCACCGAGGCATATAACCACCACTAATTTTATAAAATATTGCTTCATATTTTGCAAATATAATCTTTTATCAACCGTACCCTAAAGGAAATAACGATTTAAGAAAGTCCTTAAGTTCTTAATTACATTAATTTAAAAAATCCCCTAAAAATTATTAAAAAGAAAACCTTCACTAATATGAAGGTTAAAATGCTAATAACATAATAATATTAATTCTGATGCTGTAAATCCAAATGTTGGAATTCGGAATTTTGGCTAATAAACTCCGGTACCAATTCCTTAATTTTTAAAACTACTTCCATCTTGCTGGTTTGTTGGGTAGCCTTGATAATAGCCTGTATTTTTTCATTTACTGCGTAAAAATCTTCAGACGGTATTTTTGACACCATAATCTTGCTATGAAAGGTAGGTAAGCTCTGGGCTGTGTCGCTTAAAAGTTCTTCATACAGTTTTTCCCCAGGACGCAGGCCAGTAAAATGTATATCAATATCCTTATAAGGTTGAAATCCGGAGAGTYTTATCATCCGTTCTGCCATTTCGAGTATTCTTACGGGTTTCCCCATATCAAATACATATATCTCCCCCCCTTTGCCCATGGTACCTGCTTGCAATACCAATTGACAGGCTTCCGGGATGGTCATAAAATACCTAATAATATCCTTATGGGTAACGGTTACGGGGCCTCCTGCTTCAATCTGTTTTCTAAAATGGGGAATTACAGATCCATTGGAACCCAATACATTTCCAAAGCGTGGTGTAATAAAACGAGTATGCGTGCCTATTTTTTCCTGCAGGGACTGAACATACATTTCAGCGGCCCGCTTGGAGGCTCCCATTACGTTCGTTGGGTTTACAGCCTTATCGGTAGATATCATTACAAATTTATCTATTCCATGTTGTACAGAAAGATTGGCAAGATTCACCGTACCTGTAATATTTACCCCTACGGCCTCATACGGGTTTTTCTCAATAATCGGTACATGTTTATAGGCTGCCGCATGAAAGACGATATCAAACTTAAATTTGGCAAATATCATCTCAAGCCGGTCAATATTCCTTACATCTGCGAGGATAGTGCTAAATTCCAGATCTGGAAACGTATTTTCCAGATAAAGTTCCATTTCATATAAGGGTGATTCCGCATTGTCCAAAACCACAATTTGTCGGGGATTGAATAAGGCCAATTGCCTTATTATCTCACTTCCTATGGAACCCGCCCCCCCGGTTACTAATATAGTTTTGTCCTCAAGATCGTTTTTAATAATCGCAGAATCGATTTCAATGGGATACCTATCCAATAAATCCTCAATTTCTATATGCTTTATCTGCGTTTGTAAATTTTGTTTCTGGTTCCAATTTTCAACAGAGGGCATATTGAACACCTGTATTTTATTTGCCAAACAAGCTTCTACTATTTCATTGGTTTCTGCTACCGATAAAGAATCGCGCACCATTAAAACCCCATCAATGCGATGTTTCTCCAACAAGAAGGCAAATTCTATAGAATCCTTCGTAATAGACGTTAAAAAAACCGGTTTTCCCAGCACGTTAAGACGCTTGTTGGTATAATCTTCAGTAATAAACCCTACCAGCTGAAAAGCTTGATCAGACTCAGAGGTAAGAGCCCTTCCCAAATTAATGGTCTGATTGTCCATTCCCACTATCAATACACGCTTCTTGATCTTCCCAATATTCATTCTACGTATATACTGATAAGCCTCTTTTACCGCAATTCTAAGGAACAACATTAACGTAAATGAAAAAAACATGTACAATAGAACAGCAGTGGTAAGGAATATTTTTTCTCCCTCAAAGAGATAATAAACTGTATTAAAAAGCACCACCGTAATTCCTGTTAAAAAAGAAGCTGCCGCTACCCTGAAAATATCGGTAAAAGTGGAGTGTCTCACTATGCCCGAATACGTTCTAAAAACATAAAAGAATATTGCATTGGTCCCAAGCACAAAAAGAGTACGGAGAGATAAAGGCCAAACGGTCTGGAACTTTAAGGGTGTTCCCTCCAAAATCAAATAAGTGAACCCGACCGAGATCAAACAAATTGTAATGTCAAGCATCAATACCGCCCAACGTGGCAAATACCGACGGTTCAATAAACCTATAGTTCTAGTGCGCATCTTTAATTGCTCAAATAGTGATTTGTTATAAGGCACGTTTTGGTTAAATTTGGGGCTACAAATATAATCTATTTATCGATAAAAGGTATCAAAACATCGTTAATCTTAACTTTTTCTTCACTTGTTAGATTTGAACCCGATGGCAAACAAAGCCCCATATTAAATAATTTCTCAGCCACTTTTTCTCCGTAATATGGTGCGTTTTTAAAAACCGGCTGTAAATGCATCGGTTTCCATAACGGCCTACACTCAATATTATTTTCCGCCATTGCCAATCTTATTTCCTCTGAGCTAAAACCACAAATGGCAGTATCAACCAAAATACAAGACAACCAATGGTTTGAAAAATACTCGCTGCTAGGCTCTGCAAATAGGGTCACGCCGTTCTTTTTCTTAAAAATATCACCATAAAATTCGTGCATCTTTCTCCGTAAGGCCACGTGTTTATCCAGCACTTGCATTTGTCCACGGCCTATTCCGGCGGAAATATTGCTGAGTCGGTAATTATAGCCTATTTCGGAATGCTGGTAGTGTGGTGCTGCATCGCGCGCCTGGGTTGCCAAGAAGATTGCTTTTTCCTTGTGCTTTAAATTTCGGGATACCAAAGCACCACCCCCTGAAGTGGTGATGATCTTATTTCCATTAAARSWAARRMWRGWWATATCWCCAAANGKRMCSMATNTTTTSAYYTYKGWAKYTRSWWCCAARKGCATGTGCGGCATCTTCAACTATAGGAATTTCATATTGTTTGGATAAAAATTCAATAGCTTCAATTTGGCAAGGCATTCCATTTAGATGTGTAACAATGATCGCTTTTGGTTTTTTGCCTTTGGACACTCTATCTTTAATAGCTTCTTCTAAATGGATTGGACAAATATTCCAAGTATCTTTTTCACTATCAACAAATATTGGATTACCTCCCAAATAAACTATGGAATTGGCCGACGCCGCAAAAGTCATACTCTGGCAAATTACTTCATCTCCTCTTTCTATTCCCAATAAGATAAGAGCTAAATGTAGGGCGGCAGTACCGGAGCTTAATACGGCCACTTGGTTTCCTTTACCCAAATATGTTTCTAAATCATTTTCAAAACCTGTTACATTGGGGCCCAATGGCGCTATCCAATTGGTCTGAAAAGCCTCATTTATATATGTCTGCTCTTTGCCACCCATATGTGGGGAAGAAAGATATATTTTTGAATGCATAATCTATTTCCAGAAAATTAACCCTCTATCCAACATTAATAAATTTTAAGATTATTTTTTTACCAAACAAAAAATCACTTAAAAATTATTAAGCAATCCTTTGATAAAGAGGGCGCGAAGGTATGAAATATTTAGTTTAATGTAAATAGTTTCAAGCATTAAGAATAAGGATCCGGAAAAAGCTTTCCACTCACTCCTATCCCCTGTATCCCGGCATCCCGAAAGATAACTGTATGAAAGAAATAACGACGCCATAGGTTTATTAAACTACAGTCAGCTAATGTACCTTTTAATAAACATCCAGATAATACGAAGATCCTCCCAAAACGATTGCTTATAATAATACTCAAGGTTCATTCGTATCTTGTCGGGAAAGATAACCTCATCATTGTACTTTAGGGGATTCGTCTGTTGTTTTAAAAAGGCTTCCTCATTATAATATTTTAAAGCCGCCTTACTGATCAAACCCGGTTTCAGTTCCAATATTTTTCTTTCCTCCCCCTCCAATTTATCATAATACCCGGGAATATCGGGGCGTGGGCCCACAAAACTCATTTTCCCTAAAATAATATTTAGCAGTTGCGGCAATTCGTCCAATTTGAAACGCCGGAGAAACATTCCATATTTGGAAATGCTTCCACAACAATTTTGTAATGTCCGTATCTTAAAAATGGTAAATTGCTTACCATATTGCCCTACCCTATTTTGGTGAAAGAGCGACTTACCTGTATCAAAATATGCCAAAAGCATGAGGGTTAGTATTAACCATCCAAAAAGTAGGAGACCAATTATTGAAAACAATATGTCAAATGCTCGTTTAATAGGCTTTAAGTTTTAATAGAAATTTAGAGCTAAATAGTGAACCAAATAAAAATTCATTAATAATATAAATAACGAATGGCACTTTAAAGGTTACTTTATTATACGGTCACCTTGTCCCTTACCTCCCACAGTCGCAAAAATAAATTTAAAGTAGTCTTTCACGGTTAATTGGTTAAGCATCTCTGCATCTACTTCTGCCAAACGCACAGGTGTGGACATATCTATTTCATTAATTTGGGCCAAACCTGTAATACCCGGAAGATAGTTATAGACTCCACGTATATCCCGTTCCTTTACGAGTTCTGCTTGATTAAAAAGATTGGGGCGCGGTCCTACCAAACTCATATCTCCAATGAGTACATTAATTAACTGAGGCAATTCATCCAATTTTGTTCGGCGCAAAAAAGACCCGAATTCTGTAATTTCGGTTTTGCTTGCCAAATGAGTAGCGACTGATTTAGCTTTTAAATCCATAGTGCGGAATTTATATAGTGTAAATGGCTTCTTCCCCTTGCCTACCCGTTGCTGTTTAAAAATCGGTGAACCTGTATCAAAAAGTCCAATAATATAAAGTATAATACCTAAAGGCAGTAAAAACACAATTCCAAAGAATGAAAATAAAAGATCAAAAAATCGTATCATAAATCACATAAATTCTTAGGCTACCCACTAAAACTTTTAAATGTTTTTTGAAGCCCATCCTCAGCGGATAAAGGTAGGTTTTTTATCCCCAAGGCTGTTTTTATTTTTGAATTGGAAACCCTGTAATTTTCCGTTAGCTTATTTAAACGTTCTGAGTTTAGAGGAAGACTTAATTTATCCCCAATTTTGGCTGCTATATTGATCCACTTACTATGAATGCGCAAAAGTCTCGGATTTTTAGACTGCGATTCCGCAATAAGTTCAATAAGTTTGTTGGTGGCTATAAACTCGTCATCTGCCATATTATAAATGCCTGATTGCAACTTTGGGTGATGAAGCATTTCTAGAATAAGATAGTTAAGATTATCTATGCTCAAGAAAGATCGAGAATTATCAAAACCGGCTAAAGGCCAAGGAATTCCTTTACTTACCAATTTATAAAGTAAGTTAAGGTTGCCCTTGTTGCCAGGGCCATGGATCATTGTAGGTCGTACAATAAAAACGCGTTTTCCTGGGGTAAGCTTTTGACTGAGAATATACTCCTCCGCCGCAAGTTTGGATTTTCCATATGGGGTTTGGGGGTCAGGCATGGTAGTTTCATCTAGAATTCCTACCACACTGTCCTTAACTGCCTTTACCGAACTAAAATAGTGGAAGTCCTTAATATCACTTGTCATAAACAAAYCGAAAAGTTGCTTCGTCAGCTCGGTATTTATTCTAAAATACTCTTCCGGAATAGATGTATTTTTGGTATCATGGGCCTTACCTGCTAAATGGATAAGGGCATCTGCACTAGTGTCCATTACATTTCCCCAACCATTTATTCGTAAGGATATGGGCTTTACGGAATGGCCGCTATGCTTTAAAAAATCCGACAGATTTTGTCCGACAAATCCTGATGCTCCTGTAATTATTATTTCCATGCGCTACAGTAATTCCGAATATATCCTTAAATGATTTTTAATCACAGTGACAACATCAAATTCCTCTACGGCCTTAATCCTAGATTTGTTTCCCATTTCCTTAATTAAATTCGGATTCAAGACGAGTTTTTCAATAGCATCCGCCAATGGCTGAACGGAATAGACTGGCACCTTTAAACCATTTTCCCCCTCGTCTACACATTCCCTACATCCAATCGCGTCTGTTGTAATAATGGCACGACCAATTGCACAGGCTTCAATAAGGGTTTTGGGCATTCCTTCTCTATATGACGGAAGTACCACTATATGGGAGTCTTGATATACTTTTACCATATCCTTTTGATATCCTAACCAAACCACATAGTTTCCATCTTGCCAATCATTTAAATAAGACGCCGGTACACCTGCTTTATTATCTTCATCTGCTAAACCAGCCAAAATAAACTGAATTCGTGACTGATACGAGCTTCTTAAAATTTCAGAGGCTTCACGTAGTTCTTTTACTCCCTTATCCCATAACATTCTTATAGGCAATAGTATTTTAATAATTCCGAAATCCGGAAAGGAAGATTGATGGAAAAGTTCTAGGTCAACTCCAGACCCTTTTATCCTTTCAATGTTATTTTTAGAAGATATTACACCAAATTCCATCAAAACATTTTGATCATCCGCATTCTGGAAAATCAAGGTTAAATTGGGTCGGTTAAAACCATATCGCATCAACTTGATCATGACTCGTTGAACCTTACTCACTCTATCCCCAGTAAAATTGTATCCTAATCCACTAATTGCATTTACAACCCCCTTAATATTTAAATGTCGCGCAATAACGGAACCGTATATAACAGGCTTTAATGTAATATGGTGCACCACGCTCGGTTTAACCGATTTATACAATCTTAAAAAACCCAATAATGTGCCAACCTCAGTAAGAGGACTGGTACCAGATCTTGAAAATCTAAAATCAATAAAACGAATTCCTTGTTTCTCTATTTCTTCTCTTCTACCCGTATCTTCGCAAGCCACAACTACATTCCAACCCTTTTTTTGAGTTTCTTTGGCAATACACAGACGATGTGAGATAAAAAACCAATCTACATTGGCTACCATTAACAATATTTTATTTTCTGATTTATTCAATTTTAATTTATCGGGTAAGAAATAATGTTAAAGCAATTTATATGATTTCGGATTCTATTAAAGGCGTACTTTAAAAAATGAAAATATTAGATTAGTTTTAAGCTTATTAATTATCTAGATGTTTATAAAGTTTAAGATGGTTTTTAACCATTCTTTCGATACTGTACTTTTTCGCCCTAGCCATACAACTTTTTGATATTTGTGTATAGTATTCATTATCTTTCAATAGCCTGTTGATTTTTGTGGCAAGATCGGTTTCCTCCCTAAGATTAAACAGAACGCCCGCTCCAAAAACAAGATTTGAAAGGCCAGGTACATTGGATGCAACTAAGGGGGTGCCGGAAGCCATGGCCTCGAGCCCGGACAAAGATAACCCTTCATAATGGGATGATAAAACGGCAACATCGGCCATTTTTATTAAATTGGGCACATCGGTCCTTACCCCAAGAAAAAAGACTTGTCCATTTAAGTCCAACGAATCTACCAATTCCTTCATTTCCTCCATAAGAAACCCCTGCCCTACCAGTAATAACTTTATGGGCTTTTCTATAAACGGGATGGCGCGAATAAGGGTTTCCKGATCTTTTTGAGGGGTAAAGCGGGAAACCTGTATGATTATTTTCGTGGCTTCATCCGCAAACTTCGTTCTGTCTGTTGGTTGGGCTTGATTTATTTTTTCCAGATCCACCCCATTCGCAATAGTAACAAAGCCGGAACCTTTCATTTTTAAATGCCTAATAAGCGCCACTTTTACTTCGTTGGAAATGGTAACTATTTTACAATACCGGCGGTAAATAAACCTATCCGTCCAAATCGATAAAAGATATCGGCGACGTTTGTTGGTGGTACTGTGTTCCGTATATAGTAATTTTGTTTTTGAAAAGAAAAGAATTTTCGCTAATGCTGTCCAATACAGGGCAGGAAACAGATGCACATGCACAAAATCATAATTCTTAAGAAAGGGTGCTATTTTAAAAATAAAGATAGGATTGTAAATGCTATGTTTCCCAAAGGTATAAATCTTCACCTTGTTATGTGTCCTGAGATCCTCTAAAAAAGGATGAGGCGTATCGTCAAGTAGCAATACATCCACTTTTACAGTCTCCCCATTAAGGCGCGGCACCATTTCAGTCAAAAGCCGCTCTGCTCCGCCAGGGGCAAGGCTATCAATGATATGAAGTATTTTTAGTGGTTTTAGGGGAGTCATTTTAAAGGATTGAACGACTATTTTTTAATATAAAAAATTGTTTTTTGGGTCTTGAATAAAACAGAAGGTCATTTTAGTGGTGAAATTTTAAACTATTTATTTTGATTTTTCAAATATTGAAAAGATTCTGACTGAGTAGGATTTATTCCAACTTTTGATAAATATATTTTTTCACATTGGATTAAACTTAATGTCCTCACTAGA
>NVXN01000006.1 GCA_002733915.1 Aequorivita sp. | reverse complement strand
CTTACCATTCCGAACAGAGAAGTTAAGCCCGTTTGCGCCGATGGTACTGCAATCCTGTGGGAGAGTAGGTCGCCGCCTTCCTTTAAAACCTTCACCATGTATTTGGTGAAGGTTTTTTTTATGGAATCAATTGAAATACTATTTTCCATGCTAATCTTCTAAAAGTTCTTTTGCTAAGTACATAGTCTAAAGTTTTATGGTGGTTTTAAAAACTTATTCTGTCTTACAAGGAATATTTATTGTTTCATAGTGTATTATTTTATATCTTAACTAAATCTAAATAGTATAATTATGAAAAATATTACCTCCTTTAAAAAAATTATTTCGCTAGTTTTAATTTTGACAACTGTATCCTTATCTGCGCAGGAAAGGATTGCAGTTATGCAAGACTCACAGGTTCGATTACTTGATACTGAAAATGGCGATATAATTGATCCATCATTTATTTCTTTGGATTCTGGAACTCCGAAGGCATTAATTCAGGTAGCGGAAGAAATTTGGGTGGGATATCAATTGGCAGACAAGATTGATCGATTTGATCTCGACGGAAATTTTTTGAGTTCTATTGATACTGGTTTGGACAATATCCGAGGTTTATCCATCGTAAATGGAATTGAGGTGTGGGTATGTAACTCAGGAACCAATAACGGTGCGCCAGGTGATGCCATTATACGTTTTGACTTTGACGGAAATAATCTAGGTTTTTTCCCTACAACTCCACAATCAGACTCTCCCTTTGATATTATTGATACCGGCGCTGGAGAAGTATATATTTCCTATAGCGGAACCAATAATATTGAAAGGCGCGATTATAGTGGTGCTTTTTTGGGAAATATTGTCGATCAAGGTGTGGTAAATTTTATCCAACAAATAGAAATTGAAGAGCCCGGTGTGATTTTGGCGGCCGTATTTAGTATTATAAGTGGCGGAAATCAGAACGGTCTATATCGTTTTTCTGAAACTGACGGATCAATAATTGATTATTGGAGCTTAGGTAATTTAAGAGGAGTTGCCAAACTTGGAAATGGAGATATTTTATGGTCTAGTGGTGCTGGAATAAGTAAATTAAATCCAGCTACGGGCGTGAGTGTTTTAATAAGCGGCGGTTCGGCCCAATATTTCGGGAGATTCAATCTGGACGGTTGTGTAACCCCAGCAACTCCTACTGGAGATTCTATGCAAACTTTTGTACAGGGGGCAACATTAGCTGATATAGTAGTAGACCCAACAGATGTTACTTGGTTTGCTACCGAAGCTGACGCGATGAATAATACCAACCCATTGCCTCTAAATACTCTTTTGGAGGACGGGGAAACCTATTACGCAGTGAATATTGTAGACGGATGTTTAAGCGATCCTTTTGCAGTAACTGTTACAGTTACTTTAAGCATTAATGAGTTTAGCGAAGCTAATTTTAGCTATTATCCGAATCCGACCAGAGATAAATTGACATTGAAGCATTCGTCCGAAATTTCTGAAATTTCCATTAGTAATTTATTAGGACAAAATATACTTGATTTGCACCCACAAAATTCTGAAGTAGAATTAAACTTAACCTTTTTGCCAAAGGGGATTTACTTAATAACCCTGAGTGCAAATGAAGCTAAAAAGACGATTAATATTATTAAAGAATAATAATGTGAAGTAATGTTAAAAAAAAGCTCTTTAAACCAATAATCCGGAGTTAAAACATTCAAAAAATTAAATGTGTTCGTATCTTTTCAGCAATAATAGAAAGATTTACGTTATAATAAATACGCTATAAGTACTGCCACTACTACAGCTGTCATTTTGGTAAGATTGAATTTGTGATTTTTTGAACTTTCAAAAAGTATCGTGGTTGAAACATGAAGAAAAATACCAATAACAACTGCAGTTATTTCAGTTTCATATAAATGAACAATATCGTAGTTTTTAGAAATAAAATTTCCCAGGGGGGTCATCAATGCAAAAAAGAATAAAAAGAATAATGTTGTGGACCTACGATAGCCGGCTGTTATGAAAAAGAAAGAGAGAATAATTGCTACCGGAATTTTATGGATGATAATTGCTATCATCAGATTATTTTCTTCCGAAATTGGAAAACCTTCCATAAACGCATGAATACTGAGGCTTATAAATAAGATCCAAGGAAAATGTTTGTTTTCGGAATGTAGATGCACATGCCCATGTTCTGCTCCTTTGGAGAAGAATTCGAGGAATATTTGCAATAAAATTCCTATCATAATGAAAACACCAATTTTTTTTGATGGTGTTTCAAAAACCTCTGGCAATAATTCAAATACAGTAATTGATAAAAGGAAAGCTCCACTAAAAGCAAGAAAAACTTCCATATTCCTCAATTCTCTTTTCTTAAGAAATAATGCAATTACATAACCAAATACAACTGAAAGGAAAAGCAATAAATAATTCATCAATTAAAAATTAGTATTAGGCGTTCGGAACTCTTTTTGTCAAATCTATTTAAATGATAATCACCAAATGTATGCTTAAGTTCAATAGAAGCTTCTTCAAAATATTCTTGAAAATCTGTTAAAGTCAATGCCTTTACGCGTTCGGTGAAGAGATAATCCTCGCCTTTGTCAGAGAATCTTATTTTTTTTACGATATATCCATCTTCTAAATATTTTTCAATATGAAATAGGATGTCGCCCACTTTTTTCTTTTCACTGGGAACCAAATTCTTAATTGCCAATTCCACATTCAGAAAATCAATTACACCACAGCCATTGGGGTTTAACTCAGCTTTTATGGACTTAATGGTACGTAGATTGTCTACTTCGTTTTCGAAATATCCAAAACTGGTAAAAAGATTAAAAACCGCATCAAATTTTTTCGGATAGGGTAAGCACATATCGTNKKACKKCANWRGTKAWRRYMMKGWTKKKCSTNMTTRCTTTRNRWGTTSAAWSCNWWMKCWGGRMRKATYTACGCCTGTAACATAAAAACCTTGCTTATACAGATATTTTGCATGGCGCCCTTTGCCACAGGCTAAATCCAAAATAGAATCTTCGGGTTTCAAGTTTAAAAATTCGGTAAGCTGGTTCATAAATAGTGCCGCTTCCCGATGGTTTCGGTCTTTATAAAGTATGTGGTAATAAGGAGTGTTGAACCACGAAGCGTACCAGTTGTCTTTTTCTTTTTGCATAGTTGTCGTTTCGCGCTGCTAAAATACTGTATTTTTGCAGGAAATCTGTTTAATTACTATGACAAAGAATTTTAAAATGGTTGCCAAGACCCTTTTTGGGATGGAAGAACTGTTGGCACAGGAACTTCGCCAATTGGGTGCTTCTTCTATTGAGATTGGCACGCGAAACGTTTCCTTTGAAGGCGATACTGGGTTTATGTACAAAGCAAATCTTTGCTGCCGCACGGCCATTAAAATATTGAAACCGATTACAGCTTTCAATATTTTTACTGAGGAAGATCTATATAAAAAGATTTATGAGATGCCTTGGGAAAACTATATGGACGTGAAAGGTACTCTTGCTGTAAACGCAACTATTTTTTCCGATGTTTTTACACATTCGCAATACATTGCCCTTAAAACGAAAGATGCTATTGTAGACAGATTTAGAGATAGGGAAGGGGTGCGGCCCGATGTAGATTTGGACCACCCTACGCTTCGTATAAATATTCATATTGACAGAAATATTTGTACCGTTTCCTTAGACAGTTCGGGGGAATCACTACATAAACGTGGTTATAAAGTTGAAAGTACATTGGCACCCATAAATGAGGTGCTGGCAGCAGGTATGCTTATGCTTTCCGGCTGGCAAGGGCAGTGCGATTTTCTGGACCCCATGTGTGGGGGAGGAACAATCCTTACGGAAGCGGCGATGATAGCTTGCAATATTCCACCAAACTTAAACCGTGAAGAATTCGGTTTTGAGACTTGGCCAGATTTTGATGTAGATCTCTATGAAAAAATTGAAGAGGCCGCATTAAAGAAAGTTCGCGATTTTCCGCATAAAATTTATGGATTTGACACAGATCCAGTGGCTATAAAAAAGGCAAAGGAAAATATAAAAAGCGCAAACCTTCAGGATTTTATTGATGTAAAGCAACAGGATTTCTTTGAAAGTGAAAAAGAAAATGAGAAACCGCTTTATATCGTTTTCAATCCACCGTATGATGAGCGTATTTGCGTGAAGGATGTGGAAACATTTTACAGTTCTATTGGTAACACTTTAAAACGTGGTTATCCTGGTACACAGGCTTGGATGATTACTTCAAATATGGAGGCTTTGAAATTTGTGGGGCTTCGACCTTCAAAAAAGATAAAGCTTTTTAATGGAAAGTTAGAATCGAAACTTGTACGTTATGAAATGTATGAGGGCAGTAGGAAGGCAAGTAAACAGTGAGCATTTGACAATTAGCAGTGATAAAAACTATTAATAGGTCTCTGCTATTCTGATTTTTCTTGGGAAACCTCTTTCTTTTTGAAGATAGGAATTAAATATGAAACTGAATACCCATAACCTACACCAAACTCACTATAATCATACGTTCTGTTGAAACCGGGAATATAAAGGTTGGCAAAATTCTCTGGTTCGGTTTCTGAGATTTTTCTTTTTAGTTGAACATTTATGGACAGGTAAAGATTGTTTACTATTTCAGTTTTAATTCCCAAAATAAATTCAGCCCAATGCGCGTTCAAACCACTGAATTCCTTGGGGTCATTAATAGTTTCCGCAGGAAAGGCGGGATTATCCGTATAGATTCTATAACTCAGTAATTCTTGTTTAAAGGTTGAGAAACCGTACCGTAAACCAAGTGTGATTGCATTTTCCATTCCCAACCAATTTTCATATGCATTGTAATCAAAACCTATTTTGGCGTAGCTTCCATTGGTTTTTGACGAAACGTAAGGCTCTACCCAATCTTTCGATTCGTTCCCCAATTCCACAGCGGCATAAAACTTTTTGGTCACCCTGAAATCGCCCATCACTTCAAAACCGGAATAGCCGTCTTCAATTAAAGTTCGCAACGGTTTTGAAAGATCTGCACCCACACGAATGCCATACTTTTCAATTTTCGGAACCGTGTCAGTTGCATTTTCTTTATTGTTTTGCGCCACGCTTGCGTGCGTACCGCAAAAAATACTAATGCAGCACAGTAATATGGGCGCTATTTTCATCATTAACGGTATCTCTTAGTAGTATAATTTCCTGAATCCAATTCTCGGTTCCTTCTTCTTCTAAATTTTTATCCAAATTAAAATATTCACTTTTGTAACCACAGGCACGGGTAACATATAAATTGCGGCGTTGGTAAACGAACCTTACTTTATCAAAATTCTTAATGGTATCGCTTCCTGAAACAATGCTTCTTTTAAAAAGATAGTTAGTGGTGTCGGAATTTGTGTTCAGGGGGATTGCTATAGAATCTGTGTTTGCAAGCTTTACAACCTCAACAGAGTCAATATTATTTGTAATTACCGATAGCAAATTAACTTTCTTTGCATTGGCAGGATTTGTTATATCTTTAAAATTGATGATTAAATTTGGCGTAGTTGCGGTATCTGGTGGGCAAATATCATCTTTTGTACAGCCTTTAAAGGCGAAGATTATAAGTATGGATACAATTATTTTTTTGATCATGTTTACAATTCTCGTTTTTCCAAAAGTACAACATTTTCTACGTGATGGGTCTGGGGAAACATATCTACAGGCTGCACTTTCAAAACCTTATAATTTGAATCCAAAAGCGCCAAATCACGCGCTTGGGTTGCGCTATTGCAACTTACGTAAACAATTTTAGGAGCGCCCAAGTTCAGTAATTGCGAAACCACATCAGCATGCATCCCGTCGCGGGGCGGATCAGTGATAACAACATCCGGTTTCCCATGAGTATTGATAAATTCTTCATTAAAAACTTTTTTCATATCGCCCACGTAGAATTCAACGTTTTGAATATTGTTTAATTGCGCGTTTTCTTTGGCAGCTTCAATAGCATCGGGGACTGCCTCAACACCAATCACCTTTTTCGCTTTTTTGGCGACGAATTGAGCAATTGTTCCCGTTCCCGTATAAAGATCGTAAACCAGTTCATTACCACTTAAGTCTGCAAAATCACGGGTTATTTTATAAAGCTCGTAGGCTTGTTCGCTGTTGGTTTGGTAAAAGGATTTGGCGTTTATTTTAAATTTCAAACCTTCCATTTCCTCAAAAATATGGTCTCTTCCGGAGAAAAGTTTAATATCTTGATCATATAGCGTATCATTTCCTTTTGAATTAATCACATATAACAGGGAAGTAATCTGTGGAAATTCTTCTGCAACAGCACTTAAAAGTAAATTTCTGTTTTCTTCATCTTCGTGAAAGAACTGGACCAAAACCATTATTTCGCCCGTCGAAGAAGTACGTATCATCAGTGTTCTTAAAAAACCTTCCTGATTTCGAGTGTTAAAAAAAGAAAGATTTAATTTTTCGGCTTTTGCTTTTATAAAATCGCGGATGGCGTTACTTGGATCGGCTTGCAGGTAACAGATATCGAGATCCAGAATCTTGTCCCACATTCCAGGAATATGGAATCCCAAAGCATTTCGGTTTTCTATAACTTTATCGCTTTTAATCTGTTCCAAAGTCAACCATTTGTTATCGCTAAAGGAAAACTCCATCTTGTTGCGATAGAAATATTGATTTTCGGAACCCAAAATAGGTTTAATTTCCGGTAATTCTACTTTGCCGATACGCTTTAAATTTTGTTCAATTTCTTTTTGCTTAAAAAAAAGTTGGTGCTCATAGCCCATATTTTGCCATTTGCAACCCCCGCAGGTTCCGAAATGTGGACAAACAGGCTCGACTCTTTTCTCGGAATATTTTGTAATCGTAATTGCAGAACCTTCATAATATGCTTTTCGCTTTTTATGGGTCTGTACAGTAACGGTATCACCGGGTACAGCGTTGTCAATAAAAACTACTTTTCCATCCGGGGCCTTTGCCACGGCTTTTCCTTTTGCTCCCGCATCMATTACCTCAATATTTTCAAAAAGTACTCTGTTGTTTCGTCTTCCCATAGGCGCAAAAATAGTATAAATGGAACTTTTAAAACCTTTTGAAGCTTCAAAAAATGTGGGATTATTTTAGTAATTTGCACCCCTAGGGTGATTTCTCTCCATTAAGTAGGAATCAAAACTTTTTTACTTCAAATTTTTACAATTTTATGTCAGTCTTAGAGCAAACAGCTTCACAAAAAGCTATCGATTTAGAAAACAAATACGGAGCCCATAACTATCACCCATTGCCAGTAGTCTTGAGCAGGGGAGAGGGTGTGTATGTTTGGGATGTGGAAGGTAAGAAATACTACGATTTTCTTTCGGCCTATTCTGCGGTTAACCAAGGACATTGCCACCCAAAAATTGTGGGTGCAATGACTGAACAAGCAAAAACATTAACCCTTACTTCACGTGCATTTTATAATGATATGCTTGGGAAGTATGAAAAATTTGCCTGTGAGTTTTTTAATTTCGATAAGTTACTTCCAATGAATACGGGTGCCGAAGCAGTGGAAACTGCCTTGAAAATCTGTAGAAAATGGGCTTATGAAAAAAAAGGCATTGATGAAAACGAGGCAGAAATCGTGGTTTGCGAAAATAATTTTCACGGACGAACCACCACGATAATTTCTTTTAGTAATGATCCGGTGGCGCGTAAAAATTTTGGGCCCTATACCAAAGGTTTCATAAAAATAGAATACGACAATCTTGAGCAGCTTGAGAAGCATTTAGAAAGCAATAAAAATATTGCAGGTTTCCTTGTAGAGCCTATTCAGGGAGAGGCTGGAGTTTACGTACCTTCGGAAGGCTATTTAAGCAAAGCAAAAGCCTTGTGCGAAAAGCATAATGTGCTTTTTATTGCCGATGAAGTCCAGACGGGTATTGCTCGTACCGGTAAATTACTTGCTGTTGACCACGAAAACGTTAAGCCCAATCTTTTAATTTTGGGTAAAGCCTTGAGTGGTGGCGCTTATCCGGTTTCTGCGGTTCTTGCCAATGATGATGTAATGAATGTAATAAAACCTGGAAATCACGGCTCCACCTTTGGTGGAAACCCTGTAGCGGCTGCCGTTGCAATAGCTGCACTAAGTGTAGTTAAAGATGAAAAACTTGCCGAGAATGCTGAAAATCTTGGAAAGATATTCCGAAATGAACTGAATACGTATATTGAAAAAAGCAATATCGCAAAACTAGTTCGTGGAAAAGGCTTGCTGAACGCTATTTTAATAAATGATTCTGAGGACAGCGATACTGCCTGGAATATTTGTTTAAAGCTGCGTGACAATGGTTTGCTTGCAAAACCTACCCACGGTAACATCATTCGTTTTGCACCTCCATTAGTGATGAACGAGACACAGTTGCGGGAATGTGTTTCCATCATAATTGAAACGTTAAAGACGTTTGAGTGATTTTTTGCTCAGAAACATTTAAATAAAAAAGCGACCTTATTGGGCCGCTTTTTTATTGTGTTGATGCTACATACCGTATTCTTTCATAAGCTCTTCATTCATATTCATAATGCCTTCCATTCCCATAGTGGAAAAGAGATAGATTACATATACCAAATAAATAGCACTGAGAATAATTCCAATAATGGAAAGTATTTTTCCAGTTTTAACGTTTTGGTAGCCTGTATAAATTTCTGGATTGGCCATATAGACTTTAGTGGCTTTGCCGGCCATTACAATAGCAACAATTCCAAAAATAAGACCGAGTCCATAACAACAACAGGTTACAATAGAAATGATTCCAAAGACGAGAATTAAGGTTGCGTTGGGTAGTTTTTGTTGTTCCATGTTTTCCAATAATTTAGATGTGCACTTAAATGTAGCAAAAAAATTAAAACTGTTTTTCAATAAGCTACATAAACTGGCTCATTTTGATGAAATAACTTATTATCATTACAATGGCATTCAGAAGTATAAGTCCAATTTTTAAATGATAATCAAATTTAAATTTCACAAAGAAATTAAACAAAATCACAGCCAGCAGCAGAAAAATAGTATAAATGGCCGGATATATTTTAAAGGCCGCCTCAAACTGACCGGAAAAAAGAAGGGCTGTCGCACGTTGCATGCCACAGCCCAAACATTCTATACCGAAGATTTTCTTGTTTATACAAGGAATCATATAATCTTCTATGCCCTTTAGGAACATACAGATTATGATTTACTTATTATGAACGATGGCTTTATAATCAATAGCAATGTCATCTGCAGTCATTAGTTTTACCAAGTACACTCCATCACTTAAATTACCCGTATAAAAACTGTACTTATTGTTTGCGCCCAGATTTGATTCGGAAATTACAAGTTTTCCATTCATATCATAGACAGATGCAGACTTTATAATATAACCTTCAGGGTTGTTGATTTCAAGTTGTTGAACTGGATTATTTTGAAAAAGAGTAACATTCTCCAAAACAATATTCTTGGCGTTCAATTCACTTTCAGGAACATCGCGCGGTACATTTGCATTACGGAAAACAATAAAAAACCTGTTTTCATATCTACCGGTTGGTAAATTTAATGTTGCACTTCGGCCTCCGGTTATTTGCTGATAGGTATTCGCTACACGATCAAACAGATAGGCGTGTTCATAAGGCTTTTTAATTTCTTCAAYWKCYKTMMWATCAWCTTTGCTCTGATTTTTTATTTTAAAAGCGATAGGAACTTGTTTTGATTGCTCATATTTAATACCATTAATAACATAAGGCTTGCGATTATTATCGTCACCGATTGGGAAATAAGCATCAGTCTGTAAATCCTGGGCGCTCAATCCATCCAATCCGCGATCGTAACCATCAGTAGCCTGGTCATAAAAGGCTATAACCATATCTCTGGTTACGGCTTCGTCAAAGATTGACCAAATGCGGATGCTTGGGGTACGATAGTCCGGTCTTGCAGTAGTAGGATCGGTGCGGTTTAAATCTTCATTTTCTGAAGTTTGGTCAGCAGAACTCCCCTCGGGTCTTTGAAATACAGAACCAGCGGTATCTTCTTTATAAAATACTCTGTATGAGTTTTTTATTTCAACATTTCCATCGGCGTCGCCAACAAACATTATCCCTTGACCTATTGGAGCGAAACGTTTGTTGTCGTCACTATTGGTACTAACTCCAGCTCCTCCTGTGGTCCCTCCGGCGGCAGTATAATAATAAAATGGTGCCGCTGAGTATGTTCCTAAATTATCTAAATCATAAGGGTCATTATCAGTATCTTCAGGACCCACGGTATAAACACCATAACCGAAAGGCTTTTGTGAGTAATAGTGTGATGCTACCGTACGGTCTTCATCGTAATACCAAAATGTTGAAAGTTCATTATTATCAGGTAAGTCATAAAATAACTTATTTAAATCCATTGCGGATGGATAAGGATTTCCACTCAGTGTCATCTGAGGAACTCCTGCAACAGGTGCGGCTACGGGAATGGAAAAATTACCGTTATTGGGTCTTCCTCTAAAATCGTAGACTTGGTCTCCACCAGGAGCGACTAATCCGACCCCTTTCATAATAAACCCATAACCTGCAGGGGCAGCATTATTACCGTTCATGCGTTGATAGTTTCCTTCTGCTTCTGTTCCAGGAAACCTATGGGTGTATAACCAGCGTGTGGAAATGGTCATTGGACCAGTAGTTCCTTCGCGAGAAGTAGTGGTGGAAGCTTGTTGGGCAGCAGTTAGTCCTAATAATGGTAAAGGCTCATATAAATGCTGAACGCCAAAACTTCTATTACCTGCTGCGGGAGCAGGATGGGTAACGGGGGAGCACCAATAATAATATGCCCATGCATTGGTTTCAGGCGTGTTTTGTTGTACCGAGAGCTGTCCGCTTCCGCTGTTGTTAGAAGTAGTTCCGCCTTGTATTAACTGTCCATTATTTCGCAAATAAATACTGGCCTCGGTATCGTTAGCAGTTCCATTTCTGGTTAAATTCACATAATCAGTAACATAGAGAACTTCATCATTTACATACACATAGCTATCTGTGCCAGAATTGGTATTAGGCTTCACGGATAACTGCGCAAAAGCGCCAGCAGTAGTTAAAAGTAAAGTTGAAAAGAGTAGTAGGTTTTTCATATTTTTACGGTTTTTAAAAGCTTTGATGTGGGGCAAAAAAGCCTTTTTTCACGGTTTAAATTTAAAAATAATATTTAATATATTGAGATGTTTGCTCTAAAATACATAAAATTTTAGTTTAGAGGTATTTATGAGAATTAAATAGTGCGTTTTTTTTTAAAWRAKTKTWTAATTTTTTTATATGAAAATTGGTGATAAAGTTTCTGTTTTGGATGATGCCATTTCTGGCGTCGTTACTGCTGTGAATGGCAATGGGGTAACCATCATGACAACAGATGGTTTTGAACTTGTTTTTTTGAGAAACGAACTTATTGTTGTGGACGGTTCGTTATCAAAACGTGAACTTGCGCAGATGGACGTGGAGGCTATAATTTCAGAAAAACAACAAAAAAAGCCTGGTAAAACCCAGCGCACCAAGCCAAAGGAACGCAACTTACCGCCTATGGAGGTAGATTTGCACATAAACCAATTGGTGCCAAAAACCCGCGGATTGGATAATTATGAAATGTTGACTATTCAATTGGACACCGCGAAAAGGCAGTTGGATTTTGCCATTTCAAAACGCATTCAAAAAGTTGTCTTCATTCATGGGGTCGGCGAGGGGATACTTAGAACAGAACTGGAATATCTCTTTAACCGTTACGAAAATATAAAGTTTTATGATGCAGACTATAAAAAGTACGGTCGTGGAGCAACTGAGGTTTACATTTTTCAGAATGTGAAATAGTGAAAGAAAATTAATTTGTCTTTTCCTATCTATTCTTACTAAAACTACGATTGGCAGATTAGAATTCTGGTGTCGTAGTTTTGTTTACTGTTTCTATATTTAGAAGCATTCCCATACCCAATGTTTCTTGGGTAAGGGTTTCATTACCACTTACTAACACTACATTTTTCAGAACGATTTCCGCACTTTTGGATATGGTATATGTGTGCTCACGATACAGGTTTACTTGATAGTCTATTGCTATTTCAGGGTTAAGATAATCTGCACCTGCTGTAGTATCTGTAACGTCGTTTCTGGGATCAAGATCCATGTTTTTATCTTCGTCACGGGTTAGGACGCCATCCCCATCATCATCAAGGTCTAAATAATTGGGGATTCCGTCGCCATCAGTGTCTAATGGACTAGTTAAGGGATTGTTGTCGCCATCAGCGTTTTCAATATCAAGTTCTAGTGCCGTTGGTACATTGTCGCCATCATCGTCCACATCATATAAATCTGGTATGCCATCTCCATCAGTATCACCTTCAAATTCATCATCTGCATCTACGCCATCGTTATCGTCAAAATCAAAAACTGTTGTAAATTCTGCAGTACCATCTGTGGCAACGTAGTTTGCGGTAACATTTGGGGAAGTAGGGGGCACACTTTGGCAGAAATAATCATCGGCCAAATCACCATCGTAAGTTCTATAGTTTACAAAGTTAGCAGTCCCGTTTAAGGTGTAGGATGCCGTGCCCTGTGCTCTGTATAAACTATCGGTAACACCCAATTTAAGCGAAAGGCTTTCCCGTGCCTCAGGATTTATTTTATAGAAAACATAGTCTCCAAGCTCGCCACAAACTTCCAATGAGGCATCGTCAAAATTGAAGGTTGTTATAATAATATCGCCGTCATCACAGCTTTGGAAAATAAAGGAGGCTAAAAAAATCAGAAAAATCTTTTTCATCGTAAATTTAAAAGTCATCGTCGGTTTACAAAGTAACGCAATTCTTTTTAACTGAAATGCCGACAAAACTGTTTTAATATGTATTTTTGCGAACCGAAATAGAGGAAGAGCCCTGCTTCAAATAAAACTCGGCACTTGCCGGTTTTTATAAAAAATAACCAATGAAGAAAGTATATTTTGATAGCGCAGCAACTACCCAATTGCGCGACGATGTTATTACCTGCATTACCGAGGTTTTAAAAACGGAATACGGAAATCCTTCATCTACACATTCTTACGGCAGATCATCAAAATCATTGCTTGAAAATGCCCGCAAGGAAATCGCGAAACTTTTAAATGTTTCAGCAAGCGAAATTATATTTACATCTGGTGGGACGGAAGCTGATAATTTAATTCTTTGCAGTGCCGTACGCGACCTTGGTGTAAAGCGCATCATCTCCAGCAGGATTGAGCATCATGCGGTTTTGCATACATTGGAATGGTTAAAGGATGAATACAATATCCAGCTTGAGTTTGTAAAATTGGATGAATGCGGCCATGTGGATTATGCTCATTTGGAAAATCTTTTAGCAGCTTCTTCAGAAAAAACCTTGGTAAGTTTGATGCACGTTAATAATGAGGTGGGAAACCTTTTGGATTTGAAGAAGGTTGCACATATGTGTAAAGAATATAAAGCTCTTTTTCATAGTGATACGGTACAATCCGTTGGGCATTTTGAACTTGATTTTAAGGAAATACCTATTGATTTTGCCGCCGCCGCTGCGCATAAATTTCATGGGCCTAAGGGGGCTGGCTTTGCCTTTGTTAGGAAAAATTCAGGGTTGCGTTCACTTATACACGGAGGCGAACAGGAACGCGGTCTGCGTGCAGGTACAGAAGCTGTGTATGCCATCGCAGGCATGGCGGAGGCGCTAAAACTATCCTATCATAAACTCGAAAAGGAGCGAAATTACATCATTGGTTTGAAAGATTATTTTAAGGAAGAGCTTTCAAAAAATATTCCTGGGGTAAAATTTAACGGGAGTTGTGACGATAATGAGCGCAGCACCTATACACTTCTAAATGTGTGTTTGCCCATTTCCACAGAAAAGGCAATGTTATTATTGTTTCAACTGGATTTAAAAGGAATAGCCTGCAGCAAAGGAAGCGCTTGCCAAAGCGGGGCAGAAGGCGGTTCGCACGTTTTGAATGAAATTCTTTCCGAAGAGGATTTGAGCAAACCTTCCATTCGATTTTCTTTTTCCAGCTTCAATAAAAAAGAAGAAGTGGATTATGTRGTWGMKGTTTTAAARGAATTTATTKMTRRWGAAATATAATCCAAAGAGAAAATTCCCATAAAATATCTGACCTAAAACTTCGCTGTAAGCCTAACGTTAAAAACACGCGGTGTTAAGTAATTCGGGATTGAGTATTGAACTTTGGTGTAAACATCCCTTACAAATGTGTTTGTGATAGAGTTTTGCACATCAAATATGTTGAATATTTCTGCACCGATTGAAAATTCCTTAAAAGGTTTTAGCCACCCACTTTCCCTAAGTTTGGTATCGTCAACAATAACGTAGCTTACACCAAGATCTGCACGTTTATAATCTGGCAGCCTAACTTGGTAGTCGTAAGGGTCTGCATAACTTGGTGAACCACCGGGAAGGCCCGTATTATAAGTAAGGTTTAAGTACATTTTGAGTGATGGAATTACTTTTACATAATCCTGGAACAGCATCCCAAACTTCAAACGTTGGTCTGTGGGGCGAAAAATATACCCGCGATCGTTAATATTTTCCTCGGTTTTTAAATATCCAAAACTTAACCAGCTTTCCGTTCCGGGAACAAACTCCCCGGCCAAGCGCAAATCAAGTCCGTAAGCGTATGCTACTGCACTGTTATTGGCGCGATAGCGAATGCGAACATTTTCCAAGGTGTATGGGTTCACATCGGTTAGATGCTTGTAATAAATTTCAGAATTGAGCCTAAAGGCACGGTCCCACATTTTAAAGCTGTAATCATTGCCAAATACAATATGAATGGATTTCTGTGCTTCCACACCTGGGCGAACGGTTCCGGTAGAATCCCGCAGTTCTCTATAAAATGGAGGTTGATGATACACTCCACCTGATAGGCGGAAAAGCATGTCCATTTCCCAATCCGGTTTTAAAGCAACCTGGGCCCGAGGACTGAAAACTGTTTGGGTGGTGCTTGTTATATTCTTACCGCTGACGGTCCAATTATGTGCACGAACACCCGCATTTAGCCAAAGTTCGCTATTGCCAAGACCGGTTTTTCTGCTCCATTGCGCATAGCCCGATATTCTATCAATTTGTGTGTCGTTTTGTGCACGAACGTTGGTATATGGAACAATGGGAGATGTATCTGCTTCATACGGTTGATCGTTCGGTGGAAATATAGGCGGGCGGATGGAAAACCCTGCCGAGTCAATAATTTCATATTCCTGAACACGATCGCGAATGTCTTCGTGAGTGTACTTTATGCCGTACTCGATATTGTTTTCCTCTAATGAAAAATTTCCTTTGTGCTCTACGTTAAGAATCAAGGCGTCCAAATCATTCCGTGCGTGGGTAAGTTGACCGCCAATGCCGCGGGTAAATTCTACTGTGCCCAAATCTTCGCTTCCAATTTCAGTATTTACTTCTCCCAAACGATATTCCGCAAGAATATCATAATATTCCTGTTCTGTGGTTTGGTAAAGCGAACCAATAAATTTTGCAGTGTAATTATCTGAAACTACCCAAGTAGATTTTAATGCGCCGAAGTAGGTATTGTATCGATCTTCTTCCCGGCCTTCATAAAAAACTAGCAGCGCGATAGGATCTGTAATCGTTCCAAAGTTTGTTTGCCTTGTTAAGGGTCTGTAATTGTATTCGTTTAGCGACACATTGCCCAAAAAGCTTAATTCAAATTTATTGGTGAATTTATAGGTAAGATAAGTCTGTGCATCTGCAAATTTAGGTCTGTAGTTTGTTTCGGTTTCCTTTGCGTTGACCAATAAACTGTTATCGCGATAACGAATTCCGAGAATTCCAGAAAGTCGCCCATTTTTTGAAATTCCTTCCACGGAACCACTTGCGCCCAAAAGGCTCAAATCTACCGATGCACCAAAATCAACAGGCCGACGGTAGGTTATATCCAAAACYGAGGAAAGTTTGTCGCCATATTTGGCTTGAAATCCTCCTGCCGAAAAATCAACGTTGCTTGTAAGATCACTGTTTACAAAGCTTAAACCTTCCTGTTGTCCACTTCTAATTAGGAATGGACGATATACCTCAATTTCATTTACGTAAACTAGGTTTTCGTCATAATTACCACCACGAACAGCATATTGCGTGCTCAATTCGTCATTTCCACTTACTCCGGGAAGGGATTTTAGAAGGTTTTCCACCCCAGCATTGGCGCCCACCATTTTTCGTATTACTTCTGGTGAAATGGTGGTAACACCTTCCACGCGTTTGTTTTCACGACCCGAAATAACGACTTCGGGAATTTGTTCCACATCAATTTTTAATACTGGATTCAATTCGTAATCCTCATTTGGACTTAAATTAAAGCGAAGCTTGGCATTTTTATGACCAACGTGTGAAAAAATAACAACCACCTCTTGGTCTGAGGGAATTTCCAAAAGATAATAACCATTTAAATCGGAAATAGTTCCCTGGTCTTCATATGTTACGTTTACACCGGCAAGCGGTGTGTTATTTTCATCCAGAATGACTCCTCGTACGGTTGCCTTTTGGGCAAATACAACAGTTGCGAAAAAAAAGAAAAGGAGTGTAAGCGGTAGTTTAATTGTTTTCAAAAGCAAGGGTTAGGGTTGTTTTCTGAAAAATTTTGCTTCAAATGTAGCACTATTTCCAACATTATCTATTACAATAACTTYCAAATTATTTTCTGTTTCCAGATTTACGTTATCATTGAAATTATAAGTTAGAACGTCTTTTTTGTAATCATATTCCATCAAAATGAATYTTTCATTGATAGTAGCTCGATAGGAACTAATTCCGCTAAGATCGTCCGTAATTTTTAGCTGTAGAAAATTTTGGTTGCTGATCCATTTTCCATCTGAAAAATTTACGGGTTTAATAGTGGGTGCATTTGTGTCTGAAGCAATAGTATAGCTTCCAAAGGTTCGTGTTTTGGCGGTAAGCTTATCCCCATTGCGGGTGGTGGAAGTATAAGAAGGCTGTCCGCGATAGTTAAGCCTTCCTATATAAAGTTTATCGCGGTCAGCTTCATTGTATGATGAAATATCGGCTGTGATTGAAATATTGCTGTGGATTGGAATTAAATCTTCGTGAAATTTCAGAACGTCACCTTCGTCTTTAATAATCAAATAAGTGTCTTCATATAAGCTATTTGCCGGAATGTAAATACTCCATTTGCCTTTTGTGATTGATGTTGCATGGTCTGCATAAATGAAATCGTCAGTTTTCTCAATATTTTTCGGCTCTAAAATTTCAAGCTTTGCACCTTCAATAGGTACTGAAATATACATGCGATTGCCTTTAAAATCATTGACCTCAATAGTGTAAATGGATTGCAGGCTATCTTGAACTGTTATAAATCCATTGTCGTCTTCCTCTATAATTATGCTCAGCGGATTGTTGTTTTCGCGGAAGAGCTTTTGTACCATACTTTTGTTGGTTTCATAATAATTATAATCTGTGTACCGGTTTAAATATCGGGTTTCCGAAAAAGAAAATTTATCAAAAAGTACCTTAAATTTTTCGGTTCCGTTAAAACGGGTTTCAATGCTATATGCGCCATTTTTATTGGATGCGCCATCTTGCTGGTCATAGGTAGTAATTCCGAAGCCAATCTTCCCGAAAGCCTTAATATCCTCTGTTTTGTAATTGCCGTCCTTTTGTTTTATCATCCGCAATTTGGTACGATTTTGACCTTGGTTAACGTGTGCATCTTCCCCTATGGGATAAGCGAATATTGCGCTTACAATAGGTTTTTTTGAATCTGGAATTTCTATACCAAAGAGCAATGGGTTCATGGGGCGTTGTGAAGAATCCCTGATTTCGAAATGAAGGTGTGGGCCGCCGCTACCGCCGGTATTGCCAGTGTAAGCGATTAGATCTCCTTTTTTTACGGGTAACAAGCTTTGATCAGGAAAGAGTTCTACTTCAAACGTTTCTTTGTTATACTGGGTATCTTTCACATACTTTTCAATATCGCCGGCAAAGCTCCGCAAATGTCCATAAACAGTGGTGTACCCATTGGGGTGAAGAATATAGAGCGCTTTTCCGTAACCGTAATGCTGTACATTTATTCGGCTCACGTAACCATCTGCCGGGGCATATACCGGCAGCCCTTCACGTTGTTCGGTTTTAAGATCTAGGCCACTGTGGAAATGGTTGGCCCGCATTTCACCAAAATTACCAGCGAGCACTAAATTTATATCCAAGGGGTTGGAAAAATAATCTGTAGGAATACCGTTCTGTCCGTACGCAACCGCTCCAAAAAGCAGTAGCATTGATAAAATTTTCTTCATAGTGTAAAAATAAGAATACGCTATAATTAAAAGGGGAGAGAATTGGTTTATTGTATCTATTTTTCAATAATACAAAAAATAATGGAAAACTGTTTGCTTATTAACGATGGTATGCTAACTTTGTGAAAGAAGTATTGAACACAGATTTTAATGAGTAATCTTTCTGAAATAGTTGATTCTCTTGAAAATAGAATTGGCGAGCTGCTCAAAAGGCACGAAAAATTAACCAAGGCCAACGCAGCATTAGAGGAAGACCTCAAAATTTTACAGTCGAAACAGCAACAATTTGAAGAAGAAATTGAAATTTGGACCGAAAAATGTAACTCATTAAAAATGGCAAATTCAATGCTCGGCAGCGACCAGCATAAACGAGAAACTAAACTCAAGATAAACGCTCTCATTCGGGAAATTGACCATTGCATAAGCCAACTTTCCGAATAAAAATATAACAATGGCCGAACCATTAAAAATAAAGCTATCAATTGCAGACAGGGTTTATCCCTTGACCATTAATCCTTCACAGGAAGAGGGGTTGCGGTTGGCAAGCAAAAAGATAGAAGAAATGATTAAGAAGTTCGAGCAAAGTTATGCCGTACGCGATAAACAGGATGTGTTAGCCATGTGCGCCCTCCAGTTTGCAGCCCAGGTAGAGCAAAAGCAAATTGATAATTCAAGCGATACCCAGGAAACAGAAACAAGGCTAAAGGCTTTGGACCGTTTGCTGCAGGAGCAATTATCATAACGTTCTTTAAATTAAATAAGGTTACTGCCTACATTAATACTAATTTTTGGTAAACTCAACAGGAATTCTTTAAAAAGGGTGAGTTGAAGTTGTAAAAGCGAGCCGTCTTTGAGCGGATACTTGACCAGCTTGTTAGCCCTAAACATTCATTTTAAGGAGTTTATTCAAAATAAATATATTGATGTAGGCTTTTTTTATACATATAATTCAACTAAAAATGGACATCATAACTATTGTAATTAGCGCCATAGTTGGTATTGCGATTGGTTTTTTTATTGCAAAAATACTCGAGCGCAATAACGCCTCCCAACTTATAATAAGAGCAAAAAAGAGCGCATCCTCAATACTGAAAGAGGCAAAATCAGAAGCCGAAACCATAAAAAAGGATAAAATTCTTCAGGCTAAAGAGAAGTTTTTGGAACTGAAGTCAGAGCACGAAAAAGTAATCCTTAACCGTGATAAAAAGATTTCAGAAGCAGAAAAAAGAACACGCGATAAAGAATCACAAGCTTCCAGCGAACTTGCAAAATTGAAAAAATTAAATGCTGAGCTTGAAGAAAAAAAGACCGATTATGACGAGAGAATTTCCTTACTCGACAAAAAGCAAAGCGAAGTAGAAAAGCTTCACCGAAGTCAAGTGGAACAGTTGGAGGTAATTAGCAGTCTTTCTGCTGAAGATGCAAAGGCACAGTTGATGGAAAGCTTGAAAGACGAGGCCAAGACGCAGGCAATGGCATATGTTCAATCTTCCATGGAAGAAGCAAAAATGACTGCCCAGCAAGAGGCCAAAAAAATTATAATCAATACCATTCAGCGTATAGGAACGGAAGAAGCAGTGGAAAACTGTGTATCTGTGTTCAATCTTGAAAGCGATGATGTAAAAGGTAGAATTATTGGACGTGAAGGTAGAAACATCCGCGCCATTGAAGCTGCCACGGGCGTGGAGATTATTGTTGACGATACACCAGAGGCTATCATTCTTTCCTGTTTTGATTCCGTGAGAAGGGAAATTGCGCGATTATCACTTCACAAATTGGTTACCGATGGGCGTATTCACCCGGCACGTATTGAAGAGGTGGTTCAAAAAACCACCAAACAAATTGAAGAGGAGATTATTGAAGTGGGAAAAAGAACCGTTATCGATTTGGGAATACACGGTCTGCACCCCGAACTTATAAAAGCCGTTGGACGTATGAAATATCGTTCTTCTTATGGCCAAAATCTTTTGCATCACTCGCGCGAAGTGGCAAGACTTTGTGGTGTAATGGCTGCGGAGCTTGGACTGAACGCCAAATTGGCAAAACGGGCTGGATTGTTGCACGATATTGGAAAAGTTCCTGAAACGGAAACCGAAATGCCACACGCACTTTTAGGAATGCAATGGGCTGAGAAATATGGTGAAAAGCCAGAGGTTTGCAATGCAATTGGAGCCCACCACGATGAAATTGAAATGACCGGATTGCTCTCTCCAATTGTTCAAGTTTGCGATGCTATTAGCGGTGCAAGACCGGGTGCAAGACGCCAAGTGCTGGATAGTTATATTCAGCGGTTGAAAGATTTGGAAGATATTGCTTTCGGATTTGGTGGCGTAAATAAAGCATATGCAATCCAGGCAGGGCGAGAGCTTCGTGTAATGGTTGAAAGTGAAAAAGTGAGTGATGAAAAGGCAGCCCAGCTTTCTTTTGAAATTTCACAAAAAATCCAAACAGACATGACCTATCCTGGACAGGTGAAAGTCACTGTTATTCGCGAAACACGTGCTGTGAATATTGCAAAATAAGACCAAGTATAGAAATAAAAAAAAAGCTCCAAAGGGAGCTTTTTTTATTTCTATTATTCAGTAGATTAGATTATTTAAAAACATTCTTTACAGTATCAATACCTTTTTTGATACTTTCAACAATAGGAGAGTTTTCATCATAAATATCTTCATAACCCTTACTAGGTTCCTCAAAAAATTTACCTGTAATAAATCGATAATGCTCGTCCAAATTGGCAATTGCCTTCATATCTGAATCTTCTAGTTCTATAGAGGCCGCTTTAAAATTTTCCTCTATGTGTTCCTTACTGGTTGATTTGGGGATAGCAGCGTTCCCGCGATGCGCATGCCAACTTATCAGAATTTGTCCGGCAGAGGCATTGTGTTTTCTTGCAATTTCTTTAATCGTTTTAATTTCCAAAAGATTGGGTTCGTCTTTTCCTTTCATAGCATCAGATCGATCTCCTGAACCCAAGGGGGAATACGCGGTAATATGTATATTTTCTGATTTGCAATATTTTAAAAGATCAGCCTGTTGAAGCAGGGGATGAAGCTCCACTTGGTTCATTTCAGGCTTAATGGTTGCTTGGGCGATCAGATCTTTTAATTTTATATCACTGAAGTTGGAAACCCCAATGTGGCGTGCAAGGCCATCTTTCTTAGCTTTTTCCATCTGTTTCCAAGTTTCAATTATTGGCGCCTCCTCAGGAGTTAAATAATCCTCAGGTTTGTTTGGAAAGTCAACACCATGTCTAAAAGCTACTGGCCAATGGATTAAATATAAATCTAAATAATCGAGTTTAAGTTTCTTAAGGGATTCTTCCAAAGCGGGTCTTACCTGTCCTTCGGCATGCGAATCGTTCCAGAGTTTTGAGGTGATGAATAGATCTTCACGAAATATTTCACCTTCGTCGAATATTTCTGCAAGGGCTTCACCTATCTCCTCTTCATTGCCGTAGGCGGCTGCGGTATCTATATGGCGGTACCCTGCGTGAATTGCATCTTTCACCGCCTTTTTAACTTCGCTGCCAGTGGATTTCCATGTTCCCATCCCTATAGCGTGCATTTTATCTCCGTTGCTAAATTCTAATGTTTTCATCTTTTGTTTGATTTAATTTTTCTTTTCAAAATACAAAAGGACAGTTGGAATTTGAAAGATTTGGGAAAGTTTAGGTTTTTTTTAACCAAGGCGAAAATTTAAACCATTGTTTTGTATCTGAAGGAAGTGTTGCACTTCAACTTATTTTCTTGGATGGTACCGATTGATGATTTCTGTCAAATGCTTTCGGTCTATATGTGTATATATTTCAGTAGTCGTAATACTCTCATGGCCCAGCATTTCTTGTATGGCACGAAGATCGGCACCATTTTCTAGAAGATGTGTGGCAAACGAATGCCGAAAGGTATGCGGGCTTACCGTTTTCCGGATTCCTGCTTTTTCAGCCAAACGTTTTACAATAGTGAATATCATGGCGCGGGTCAACGGTCTGCCATGCTGGTTTAGGAAAAGCGTATCCTTGGCGGCAGTATCAATTTCTTGATGTACCCTTACTTCCTTTCTATAAATGGTGATATATTTTTCGGTCGTTGTACCAATGGGAACTAAACGCTGCTTATTGCCTTTTCCCGTTACTTTAATAAATCCTTCATCAAAAAACAGATCGGAAATCTTTAGGTTGGTAAGCTCTGAAACCCGTAGGCCACAGCCATAAAGAGTTTCAAGAATTGCGCGGTTACGCTCGCCATGTTTGTTGCTTAAATCTATGGCATTTATAAGGGCGTCAATTTCATCAACAGCCAATGTATCCGGAAGCTTTCTTCCCAGTTTTGGGGATTCAATGAGTTCCAAAGGATTTGTTTTTCGATAATCTTCAAAGATTAGGTAATTAAAAAATCCTTTCAAACCAGAAATAAGCCTGCTTTGGGAGCGTGGGTTTACTTTTTTTGCGATGTCATAAATAAATTGCTGCAACGTTTCTTCAGAAATGGAAACTGGGGAGGTGTTTACTTCATTGGTTTCCAACCACTGTATCAGTTTTTTTACATCCAGCGAATAATTTATAATGGAATTTTCGGAAAGCCCACGTTCCAAACGCAAGTAGTTTTGATAATCCTTTAAACTTTGTTGCCACTTCATACCACTATATTACTACTAAAAACAATAGTTAACAAAAAACTAAATATATTTTAAGCCATAACATTAAAAGTATCTTTGCCTTTTWATAAAAACTTAAAAATCCAAATTTATGAGAAATTTAATTGTAGCAGTTATTACATTATTTATTGGAACCACAGCTTTTTCACAGGAAATTGACCTAGGGATTAAAGCTGGTGCCAACTTTGCAAATATCACGGATGCTTCAGGACTATCCAATAAAACTGGTTTTCAGGCAGGTATTTTTGCAGGGATAAAGTTTACCGATAAAGTGGGTATTCAAGCTGATTTGCTCTACTCCCAGCAAGGAGCTGAATTTGATGCTGGTGAA
This sequence comes from Aequorivita sp., assembly GCA_002733915.1. Taxonomy (GTDB): domain Bacteria; phylum Bacteroidota; class Bacteroidia; order Flavobacteriales; family Flavobacteriaceae; genus Aequorivita. The sequence continues at coordinate 158,742 of NVXN01000006.1, read as the reverse complement.
TTTGACCTAACATATGTGAATGTGCCTGTGGTACTTAAATACTATTTAGTGCAAGGCCTAAACATTCAAGCGGGGCCGCAGTTTGGTTTTATTGTTGATGATGAAATTAAAACAGTATTTGGTGATATTGAAGAATCTATAGAGGCTGAAAAAACGGATGTTTCTGGAATAGTAGGGGCAGGGTATGATTTTCCGTTTGGAGTGCGTTTGGATGCACGCTATAATTTTGGATTGACCAAAGTTGTTGATGGTAGCGATAGTAAAAACAGTGTCTTCTCTTTGGCATTGGGGTATTCGTTTCTATAAAAGATGTTTAAATTTATAAAATTAACAGCCACCTAATTAGGTGGTTTTTTTGTTGAAAACTAGTTGACAAGTGAAATATTAATCAATTCAATCAAAAATATTTTTATCTTAGTTTTATTAAACTAACAAATTAAAACAATTTAATTATGAAAAAAATTTTACTTTTTACAGCAATTGCAATGCTCGCATTTACTAGCTCGCAAGCACAGGATTTTAGATTTGGCGCTAAGGCCGGCGTAAACTTTGCTTCTTTAAATGGAGACGATGCTGATGATTTAGATGGTCGCACAAGTTTTCATATAGGAGCGGTGGCACGTATTCAGTTTTCAGAACTTCTCGCATTACAACCAGAAATTATATTTTCAAATCAAGGTTATACCGTAGATATAGGCGAAAGTGAAGACGTTACAGGACGTCTGGGGTATATTAATCTCCCAATATTAGTAGATGTTACTTTAGCCGATGGTTTGAGCCTTCAAGGTGGTCCTCAGGTTGGTTTCAATATTACCGCTGATCAAGAGTTTGATGGTGAAACTGAGGATTTCCCAGATGATACTGTGCAAACTGTTGAGTTTGGTGTTGGTCTGGGCGCACAATACATTTTACCTATGAATTTATTTTTTCAGGCAAGATATGTAATTGGCGTTACGGATGTTATAGAAGATGTAAATGCTAAAAACTCTGTTATCAGCCTTTCAGTAGGGTATTTTTTTAATTAATCACTTAGATATATTATAAAAAGGTCGTTTAGAGAAAGCTCTAAACGACCTTTTTTAATTGGTATAGACGTCTTTGTTACATATGTCTTAGATTTTGTTACATAATTACATATTACATAAAATACATCCATTTATTTTTGAACCGACAATAGTGTCAACCAAATTTATTTTAAACCAAAGAATTATGAAAAAACTCTTACTTTTTACTGCAATAGCATTATTTACATTAACGTCTGTACAATCACAAGAATTTCGCTTAGGTGCAAAAGCTGGTTTAAATGTTGCTTCTTTAGGAGGGGATAGTTATGGGGTAGGGAGTTTAGGCTCCCGTACTAGTTTTCACCTTGGTGGTTTGGCCGAAATCCCTCTAATGGGAAAATTTGCATTGCAGCCAGAACTATTGTTTTCTTCAGAGGGTTCAAATTGGACTTTTACTGGTTTAGATGATAACTTAAAATTAGATTATATTCGAGTTCCTGTTTTAGCAAAATTCTATATAATTGAAGGCTTAAGCGCAGAAGCAGGTCCTGTATTTGGCGTGTTGGTGAATGCAAAAAATGATGATGGAGATGATATTAAAGAGAATTTTAAAACTTTTGACGCTGCAGTTGGAATAGGTGCATCTTATCGTTTAGATATGGGAGTATTTTTTAGCCTACGTTATAATAAAGGTTTGCTGAACGTAAACGAGGATTATGAAGAAGGAGGCGTTACTTATAGTTATAAAAACCAAAGCAATGTTTTTCAAGTTTCAGCAGGCTACTCTTTCTAAAGAAACTATTTAAATATTTCAAAAAGCAGGACATGTTCCTGCTTTTTTTATTTAAGCCCAATTTTGTTGTATTTAAACCTTTTAGCTATTTTTAATAAGATAATCTTCAAAATATTTAATTATGAAAAAACTTTTACTATTTATTGCAGTTGCTATACTAACTATTAGCACTGCCCAATCTCAAGAATTGCGTATAGGCGCTAAAGCAGGTGTAAATTTTGCATCGGTTGGCGGAGACTTTACAGACGATTATGATGGGCGCACAAGCTTCCACATTGGTGGGTTGGTTGAAATTCCCATTTCCGAAAAATTTGCCGTTCAACCAGAGCTTTTATATTCCGGTCAAGGTGCAAAATCTGAATATGATAACAGTTTTGGAGATAGTTTGGTAATCGGGAAGGAAAAATTAAAATTGGATTATATAAATATTCCCATTATGGCGAAATATTATATTATTGAAGGTTTGAGTGTAGAGGCGGGCCCCCAATTTGGAATTTTAGTTTCTGCAAAAAATGAATACGAGGAGTCCGGCTTTAGAGGAGATATATCCGGGGAGGAAGATGTAAAGGATTTTTATAATACGTTAGATATTGGCTTTGGATTGGGTACATCTTATCGATTGAACAACGGGATATTTTTCAGTGCCCGCTATGTGATTGGTCTAACAGATATTACTGATGATGCCAATGTCGATTTTGGATCTTTGGATATTGATGGTTATAGACAGCGCAATGGCCTATTGCAGCTTTCAGCGGGATTCTCTTTTTAGATTWGAATARTATYGMYMKNTRWWRKSWKSAACTRTRTTCNCKGYWTYTKWKWTKYYMWMYATKTMCGAMYCRAWRRMMWRMYAKSWRATCAAACCTACTTTTTATTCTATTCTTTATTTCCTCAAGCGCCTTGTTCGCCCAGAAAAAAAAGTTTGAGGTAGGTCCTGTAATTTCCATAGAGTTTCCATTTGCTACCAATGTAAAGGATAGTGGTTTTGAATATGATTATTCCCTGAGGCCTTCCGTAGGTGCAGCATTTAAAATTTCTTTTTCTGAAAAATTAGCACTGCAACCCGAGCTGACTTTTCAGCTTAGGGAGGTTAAAGTGTATAGAAAAGGTAGCGATAATGCTTTACTAAGAAATTCTCCGGTATATATTGTAATTCCCGTATATGCAAATTACGCAATCAACGATAAGTTTAATTTACTTTTTGGACCACGACTTGGGGTTGACCTTACATTTAGTGCAAGTTATAGTACAGGATCAAACGGCACCTATAGTGAAACAACCGGTGAGAGTCCTGAGTTTGCAGGTGTGTTTGGGTTTCAATACACCACTCCCATAAATTTGTTCATAAATGTGAAAGGAATGTATGTTTTTACAAACCCCGATTATTCCGATGATATAAATGAGGGAGCAATAATGATAGGCGCCGGGTGGTTTTTTTAGGTATCACCAAAACTCTTTGTTTAAAGCGCTATATTTGAAATGGTAAGTTTTTTCCTTTAAAAAATAACAGATGAAAATCATCATAATAAACGGCCCAAACCTGAATTTGCTCGGCAAGCGCGAGAACGATATTTACGGCAACGAGACCTTCAACGATTTTTTTGAAAAGCTACAGAAAAGATATGCAAACCAAGAAATCTCTTATTTTCAATCCAACATTGAAGGGGAATTGATTGATAAAATACAGGAAGTAGGATATAAATACGACGGAATAATTTTAAATGCCGCTGCTTATACTCATACTTCTGTAGGCATTGCTGATGCAGTCAAAGCAATAACAACACCCGTTGTGGAAGTACATATTTCAAACACTTTTTCAAGGGAAGACTTTAGGCATAAAAGTTATATCTCCCCAAATGCCAAAGGCGTAATTGTGGGTTTCGGATTACAGAGTTATGAGTTGGCTTTACAGAGTTTTTTGAAGTAGAGAATAGGAATTAGTAAAGAGCGAAAAGAAGCAAGAACCAAGAAACAAAATAAAAAAACCGCAAGCATTGCGGTTTTTTTTAATTTCGCTTATAGCTTATAGCTTATCGCTATAAATGAATCACTTCACCATAGGCATCTGCTACGGCTTCCATCACCGCCTCACTCATTGTAGGGTGTGGGTGTATTGCCTTTAATACTTCGTGGCCCGTAGTTTCAAGTTTTCTTCCCAAAACAGCCTCAGCGATCATATCGGTAACACCGGCGCCAATCATATGGCATCCTAGCCATTCGCCGTATTTGGCATCAAAAATCACTTTTACAAAACCGTCCTTTTCACCGGAAGCACTGGCTTTTCCACTTGCTGAGAAAGGAAATTTTCCAACTTTCAATTCATAACCTGCTTCCTTGGCTTGCTTTTCAGTCATACCCACACTTGCAATTTCTGGGCTTGCATAGGTACAACCGGGAATGTTTCCGTAATCAATGGGTTCTACGTGAAGGCCCGCAATTTTCTCAACACAGGTTATTCCTTCTGCTGAAGCAACGTGCGCTAGGGCAGGACCGGGCACCACATCGCCAATGGCATAATAACCGGGAATGTTGGTTTGGTACCAATCGTTTACCATAATTTTTCCTTTGTCGGTAACGATACCTACGTCTTCTAGACCTATATTTTCAAGATTTGAAGCAATTCCTACTGCCGAAAGAACGATTTCAGCTTCCAATGTTTCCTCGCCTTTTGAAGTCTTTACAGTAGCTTTAACCATTTTTCCGGAAGTATCCAATTTCTCTACGGAAGAATTCGTCATCACTTTAATTCCCGCTTTTTTGAAGGAGCGCTCAAATTGTTTTGAAACGTCTTCATCTTCCAGCGGAACTAGATTTGGCAAAAACTCAACAATTGTTACTTCGGTTCCCATAGAGTTGTAGAAATGGGCAAACTCAACGCCTATGGCGCCACTACCTACAACTATCATACTTTTGGGTTGTTTCTTTAGGGTCATTGCCTCACGATAGCCAATTACTTTTTTACCGTCTTGTTTTAAATTTGCCAATTCGCGTGATCGGGCTCCGGTGGCAATGATTATATGGTCTGCGGAATATTCCTTTCCATCTACATCAACTTTTTTTCCGGGTTTAATTTTTCCAAAGCCGTTTATAACTTCAATTTTGTTTTTTTTCATTAAAAACTGAACGCCTTTGCTCATACCTTCGGCAACACCACGGCTTCTTTCAATTACTTTTCCGAAATCTTTATCAAACTCCTTTACGGTAAGTCCGTAACTCTCTGCGTGTTTTAGATACTCAAAAACCTGGGCACTTTTTAAAAGTGCTTTGGTGGGAATACAGCCCCAATTTAAACAAACGCCTCCAAGGCTTTCCTTTTCAACAATGGCGGTCTTTAAACCTAATTGTGAAGCCCGTATGGCTGTTACATATCCGCCGGGGCCGCTTCCTAAAACTATTACGTCGTATTTACTCATTATGTAATTTTAAGTGTATTTCTTTTGAAGCAACGAATTTACGAAATACCAAGGGAATTACTCAATTCATATTTCCTATTTCCAAATAAATTTTCTGGGCTAAGGATGAGTAAAAATCTCCAACCGTAATCAAAGTAGTGCTTTACAGGAAGTTTAAACATAATATTAAAGCTTACATTTATTTTTTTGATGAAAATTTGCAAAGCCCTATGTGAATGTCGTACATTTAAAATTTTATAGTCAAGACTCTCCACTATCAAGTCAAATTTCAAACTTTCGAAATTTGTATGCCGACTGTAAGCCGTCTCTATGCCGTCTTCATGCCGACTATACCCCATAGATACTTCATTGCTACTCCCTAATCAAGCCTATAACTCTCTCTTTATAATAGAGTCTTAAAGCGCCAGTTTGATGAATGGCCACTCGAGTTTCTGCTTTCCCAAGTTTTATAAAATTTTATGGATAGAAGGATTGCCAATAAAAATTGGATAAACGCTATCAACCGGAGTGGGGTCGTGATGGACAGAAAAGGCCAAATTAGAGAATATCGATCTTTCAAACATTATAAAACATCAAAATCCAAAAGTTTAAATTTATGGAATTTGATGTTTTATTTATTAGCTAAAAGGAAAGCTTAAGCTAAATCTGATATATTATTTCTTATTAAACCCTAATGAAAGAGAATTTACACAATAACGTTGTCCCGTCTCCGTAGGCCCATCATTAAAGATATGTCCTAAATGGCTGCCACAGTTGGAGCAGAGAATTTCGGTACGCATCATGCCATGTGATGTATCTTTTACATATTCTACAGCACCTTCTATAGAATCGTCAAAAGACGGCCATCCACAACTGCTTTCAAACTTGCWWTCSCTTGTAAAAAGCGGCGTGTGGCAAGCTCCGCAAACATAGGTGCCGTTTTCAAAATGCAGGTTATACTCCCCAGTGCGTGGAAATTCTGTTCCCTTTTCTCGAAGAATGTGGTACCTTTTTTCGCCCAATTGCTCGCGCCATTCGGCTTCAGATTTTGTTACAGGGTATTTATTTGGATTCTCCATTGTCGGGAATAAAATTTAGTGCCACACCATTTATACAGTGTCTTTTACCTGTGGTTTCTTCAGGGCCATCGTCAAAAACATGCCCTAAATGCCCGCCACAAACGGCGCAATGTTCCTCGGTGCGGGTATAGCCCAATTTATTATCTGTTGAATAGGCAACGTTTCCTTCAATAGCACGGTCAAAACTGGGCCAACCTGTGCCGCTGTCAAACTTGTGTTCGCTTTCAAAAACAGGCGTTCCGCAGCCAGCACAAACGTATGTGCCCTTTTTATGATTGTCATTTAAGTCACTTGAAAAAGCACGTTCCGTGCCCTCTTGACGCAAAACGTTGTATGCTTCAGATGAAAGTTGTGCCTTCCATTCGGCATCGGTCTTGTTCACCTCAAAAGTCTCTTTCTTGGATTCCTTGCTCTTCTGGGCTGGGGAATTACAGCTGATAAGCAAGGTGCTAAATACAAGGAGTGTGCTTAAAATTTTCATATATTAAAGTTCTATTTTTTCAATTTGTGAGCCATCGGTTTGCATTACTTCCAAAAGATCGTCCATTGAAGGATTTGTTTTTGCAAATTCTGCAGGCACCACGGCTATTCTAAATATTTGATTTGTGGTGGGATCGGGATTGTCTCCAATATTAGTAAGATCGAAATTTCCTTCAATAGTAAACTGGATGTCAACAAATGTATGATTGAAGTTATATTGGTACACATCACCAGTATCATCAAGGTAAAAAACGCTTTGCGGAAGCTGTGTCCATATATCAGCCGTTTCGCCATTTCCAATATCGCCACGTCCTTCATATCTATAAGCTAAGACTACATCACTTTCAAAAACTTCAAAAGGAAATTGAATAAATGATGTTTCATAAATATTCTCGGAAGGAATATAATTAAAATCAACATTTGCTTCAAAAACCTGAGCATACACCAAACCACCCGGTTCACCCGGAGGTCCTGGGTCACCTTCACAGGAAGTAAATAAAATGGTTGATGAAAGGGCCAAAAAAAGAAGTATGTTTTTCATAATAAGTAATTTTAAAGATTATAGGTTTAGGCTGTTCAAAAGTCGTTCCAACTTTTAAAAGACCATAAATTTAAAGGCTTCCAGAACACTTCACTATTAAGAAAACATTAAAGTTTAGAAAATTTTGGAATAATAGTTGAAAAATTAATTTTACAATAATTTTAATACCATACTACAATTTATATTCCTAGTTTTAACGTTAAATCAAAACCATCATCGCTATATGAAAGTTTTAAAATCATTATCCATATTATTTTTGGGAACACTAGTTGTAGCCTGTAGCACCAATCCTTTTACGGGAAAACAAACCTTGGCTTTAGTTCCAAATTCACAGATTTTACCAATGGCGTTTCAACAATATCAGGAATTTTTGACTGAGCATAAAGTTGTGACCAATACCGCTAATGCCCGAATGGTGAAAAATGTAGGGCAAAAAATTGCCGCCGCAGCAGAAAGATATCTAAATGCAAACGGTTACGCAGGTTATTTATCAGATTATCGTTGGGAGTATAACTTAATTGATAGTCCCGAAGTGAATGCTTGGTGTATGCCTGGCGGAAAAATTGTAGTTTACACAGGCATATTGCCAATAACCAAAGATGAAGCAGGATTAGCGGCAGTAATGGGCCACGAGGTTGCCCATGCCCTTGCCAATCATGGACAGCAACGTATGAGTGCTGGACAATTGCAACAATTGGGTGCGGTAGCCGGAAACATAGCTTTGGCAAATAACCCAGAAAATGCTCAAATTTTTAATACCGCTTATGGATTGGGCTCAAATCTGGGAGTAATGTTGCCTTTTAGTAGAAGCCACGAAACAGAGGCCGACCATATTGGATTAATTTTGATGGCCATAGCCGGATACGAACCAAGCGTTGCTGCAGAACTATGGCAGCGTATGCAGGCACAGGAGCAAGGAACACCGCCAGAATTTTTAAGTACTCACCCATCCAGCAGTACAAGAATTCAGAACATCCAAGCTTGGGTGCCAGAAGCAAAGGCAGAGGCAAGAAAATTTGGTGTTACTTCTTTTAAAAGATAAATTTGGATACATAAATTTTAAAATCCCGCTCCACGCGGGATTTTTTATTAGATTAGTGGCGTCAAAAATTTAAAAATAAGATGCCCAACTTACCCAAAGGAAGTAAAAGACTGCTAAACGCCTGGGCTTTTTATGATTGGGCAAATTCAGTTTATAGTCTTGTAATTGCCTCGGCTATCTTTCCCATTTTTTATCAAGCGCTTTTTAAATCAGCGGGAGTTAGCACGGTCTCTATTTTTGGCGGAGCGATCAGGAGTACACCGCTAATCAGTTATACTACCGCTGCAGCCTTTTTAGTAGTTGCAATTATTTCACCGCTGCTTTCAGGTATTGCCGATTATGTTGGGAACAAAAAGAATTTTATGAAGTTCTTCTGTTATCTGGGCGCTATTTCCTGCATGGGGCTTTACTTTTTCAGTATCGAGAGCATTCATATTAGTCTTCTTTTTTATTTTGGTGGATTGGTTGGTTTTTGGGGAAGTCTCGTTTTCTATAATTCGTATCTTCCGGATGTCGCCTTTCCTGAACAGCAGGACAGGGTAAGTGCACGTGGCTATTCATTAGGATATATAGGAAGTGTTGTATTGCTGCTTTTCAATTTGGGAATGGTCATGTTTCCTGAAGCTTTCGGTTTTGGGGAAGGGGGAGAAGCAAGTATGAAAGCAATGCGATGGTCTTTTGTTACCGTAGGGGTTTGGTGGATTCTATTTAGCCAATATTCCTTTTATTTTCTTCCGAAGGGAAACAAAAGCGGAAAACGAGTTAGTACAAAAATACTTTTGAACGGTTTTAAGGAATTGAAAAGCGTTTACGGCTCGCTTTCCGAAAACATCCAACTTAAAAGATATTTGGCTGCGTTCTTTGTGTACAGTATGGCCGTACAAACCGTAATGCTTGTGGCTACCTACTTTGGTGAACAGGAAATTGCTTGGGGCGCTGACAATGCAAAGACAATGGGATTAATTATAAGTATTCTAATTATTCAATTAGTGGCCGTGGGGGGGGCAATTTTAACTTCCAGAGCATCAGAGAAATTTGGCAATATTCCGGTACTTGTTGTTATTAATATTATTTGGGTAGGTATTTGCGTGGTGGCATTTTTCATCCAAGAGCCTCTTCAGTTTTATATTACGGCAGGAGTGGTTGGCTTGGTTATGGGTGGAATACAGTCCCTTTCTCGATCTACCTATTCAAAATTCTTGCCCGAAACGAAAGACACTACTTCCTATTTTAGCTTTTACGATGTTGCGGAAAAAATAGGGATTGTTATAGGAATGCTTATTTATGGATTTATTGACCAGATAACAGGAAGTATGCGCAATTCAATATTATTTTTGGTTCTATTTTTTATGGCTGGGGTATTTTTACTATTAAGAGTGCCAAGAAATAAAAACCATTAAACAATTTTTGTTTAAGTTTGCGTTTATTACCTACAAACTACTTATTTATGAAGAAAATGTATTTATTGAAGGGAATGCTATTGGTTTTTTTGGCATTTCAATTTTTTTCCTGTGAAAACGAGCCCCTCACAGGCGAATTTGTACAAGAAGAACAAAACGATGCTGAAGAAGGCCAGTTCAGAGCACAGATTGAAGGTCAGCAATTTATTGCAAATACAGTGTCAGCAACGCTTACCACCGATAATGAACTTGTCATAACAGGCACTAAACCGGGAGGGGAAAGTATTGTTCTTGCGATCGCAAATGCAGCTGTAGGTAGCTTCAATTTAACTTTAGGCGGTACCAATGAAAATAGTGGCAGCTATTTTGATGGATCGGTAAACGTGCTTCCCTATATTTCTGCAGATGCATTGGGCGGTTACGGACTTATGAATATTACGGAACTTGACGCCAGTACTAATACCATTACGGGAACTTTTAGTTTTGTAGGCTTTCGTATAAAAGTAGATGGCGATGGAAACCCCATACTCGATGGAAATGGTGATCCTATTTTGGAAAATATTGAAATTTCCAATGGGGCTTTCAATGGTATAGAATACGTAATAGACGACACTGGTGGAGGTGGCGGCACAGGCAACCCTAATGATGAATTTTTTGCAAAAGTTGATGGCGTTGATTTTATTGCAGATACAATTTCGGTTACCRAACCGATGGTGAGTGAAGTACACATGATAAAAATTGAAGCGAAATCACAACTTGGTGAAATGATGCGCATAGATGTACCGCGTTCATTGGGCGTGGGAACCTTTGATATGGTTAACATCTCAGACGGAACTAAATTGATAGCACTTTACAATGCAGGCGGAGGTGCCGAAAACCTTACTTCAAATCCTGGGACTATAACAATTTCAGAATTTGATTTGGAGGCTGGAATTCTAAAGGCGTCCTTTTCATTTACCGGTACAGATCCATTAAATCAACTCCCGGATGTTGTAGATGTTACAGAGGGAAGTTTTACAGTGTACTTTGAGGGCGTACCGGGAGCAAATAATATGTTTACGGCAAACGTGGACGGAACGGACTATACCCCAGACAATATTGAAATTACAACTTCGGTGGTAAACCAATATCCACGCATTACCATTACAACTACTATCGGTGATAAAAAAATGGAATTAACCTTTCCAGCGACTGTTACTGAAGATACTTTTGAAATGGGCACAGAGGTAATTGACGGAGATGAAATAGTAGCAACATACACACCGTTGGTGGGAACTTCAATAACCTATGTTTCTAATCCTGGTACAATTACAATTACAAATTATGATATTGCTAATGGTATTATTGAGGGAATTTTTAACTTTACCGCAATAGATGCAACCGGTCAAGACCCTACTGTTTATCAAATAACTGGCGGATCTTTCTTAGCGGTTCTTCCATAACAGTAGAAATTTATATATAGAAAAAGCCGTTTTTGGAATTCCAAAAACGGCTTTTCATTTGTCTAACAATTTGTTACAGCGGCTTTACTTTTCCAGAACCTATTACTTTTACGTCGTTTGAACTTGGATTGCCCAAATAATAGATAGTGCCTGAACCTTGTATTCTTGCTTTCAAACTGCTCTTGGCAAAAACCGTGGCATCTCCCGACCCAGAAAGATAAATTTGTGCATTTTCAGCTATAAGTTCCTTGCCTGAAAAATTTCCGCTGCCGGTTGTTTTAACATCTATATCTTTTGCTCTTCCTGAAACCTGAATATCCCCAGAACCGTACACCTTTGCATCCATTGCATTTGATTCCACTTTCACATTTATTGAACCAGAACCCAGTAAATTTAGTGAGAGCGCGTTTCCTTCCAGCACATCATTACTTTCAACCACGCCCGAACCTCGCATCGATATTTCAGAAATATCTTCAAATGGAATGGTAATCTTAATTTTTTTAAAATTACGTAATGTTACATTGTTGACCATGGAAATGGTAAGAGTTTCCCCATCAGATTTCACAACAATCTTGTCCCGTACATTCGCTTGGGCTGTAACTTCTATATTGCCTTCAGTTCCTTTTGCCAGATAAACATCCATAGGCCCCGAGACCTGGATAATATTATAGGGTTCGGTCTTAACTGTTTTTGTTATTTCATTCCCCTTTTCATTGTTGACATTTCGGTTTTGGGCTGAAAACTCAATATTTACCGATAAAAATAACGTCAGCGCAATAAAAATTTTAAATAATGGTGTCATAATTTTATAATTAAATTGGTTACTTAATATAAAAGACTTCCTTTTCGCCCGAATGTTACACTTCAGGATAAAATAGAATTATAGATGGCATAACTCTTGAAATACAAAAAAGAGAACCTTTGATACAGTTGAAAATCAGAGGTATTTTAATAAGAAAATCTTAAATATTAATCAATAATACATTGTGCTCACTACATTTGTGACACAATGTCCTAAAAATATATATGGCCCATTCAAAACTTACATCATTAGACAAGTTGTCATTTCAAGATTTAAAGGAAGACGCAGAGTTTATCCCTCTCATGTCTGCAGAAGATGAAGATGCAATGCACAAGGAAGATCTTCCGGAAATACTGCCCATTTTGCCCTTGCGAAATACAGTATTATTTCCGGGTGTTGTGATTCCAATTACTGCGGGACGTGACAAATCCATAAAGCTTATTAACGAAACCAATAAAGGAAACAAGGTAATAGGTGTAGTTTCCCAAAAAGACGAAAACGAGGAAGAGCCCGGCATTGCAGATATCAATACTATAGGGACGGTAGCACAAATACTTCGTGTTTTAAAAATGCCCGACGGCAATACTACAGTAATCATTCAAGGAAAAAAACGTTTTGAGGTTGCTGAAATTCTTACGACAAGCCCGTATATGACAGCAACCATTACTGAAGTTGCCGAAGCCCGCCCTGAAAAAGAAAGTGAAGAGTTTAAAGCTATAATAGRTTCCATTAAGGAAATGGCTTTAAAGATTATTAAGGAAAGCCCAAATATTCCTTCGGAAGCTGCTTTTGCAATAAAAAATATTGAAAGCTCTAGTTTTCTAGTGAATTTCGTTTCTTCAAATTTGAACATCGCTGTTGAAGAAAAGCAAACACTTCTGGAAATAAACAATTTGAAAGATCGTGCACTGGAAACGCTTCGGTATATGAATATGGAAATTCAAAAGCTTTCACTTCGAAATGACATTCAATCCAAGGTCCAAAGTGATATTAACCAGCAGCAACGCGAATATTTTCTTCAGCAACAAATGAAGACCATTCAAGAGGAACTGGGAGGATCTTCTATGGAGGAAGAAATAGAGGAGATGCGCGAACGTGCCACCAAAAAGAAGTGGGGCAAGGATGTAGAAAAACATTTTCAGAAAGAGCTTTCAAAAATGCAGCGCATGAATCCACAGGTTGCAGAATTCAGTATCCAAAGAAATTATTTGGATTTGCTGTTAGATCTTCCGTGGAACAAATACAGCAAGGATAAATTTGATTTAAAGCGCGCGCGAAAAATTTTGGACCGCGATCATTATGGACTCGACGATGTTAAAAAACGGATCATAGAATATTTGGCCGTCCTGAAACTTCGAAATGATATGAAATCACCCATACTTTGTCTGTATGGCCCTCCCGGAGTTGGAAAAACCTCTTTAGGAAAATCCATCGCAGAAGCCCTGGGCAGAAAATATGTGAGGATGAGTTTGGGCGGACTTCGCGATGAAGCTGAAATAAGAGGACACAGAAAAACCTATATAGGCGCCATGCCGGGACGCATTATACAAAGCATAAAAAAAGCGGAAACAAGCAATCCTGTTTTTGTTTTGGATGAGATTGACAAAATTTCAGCAAGCAACCAGGGAGATCCCTCCTCGGCAATGCTAGAAGTACTTGACCCAGAGCAAAACAATGCCTTTTATGATAACTTTTTGGAATTGGGCTACGACCTTTCCAAAGTAATGTTCATCGCTACTTCAAACAGTTTGAGCACCATTCAGCCGGCATTGCGCGACCGCATGGAAATTATAAATGTTACGGGTTACACTATTGAGGAAAAGGTAGAAATTGCAAAACGCCACTTACTTCCGAAGCAATTAAAGGAGCACGGAATGGATAGTGAGGCTTTGAAAATTGGAAAACCGCAGTTAGAGAAAATAGTAGAAGGCTATACGCGTGAAAGCGGGGTTCGTGGTCTGGAAAAGCAAATTGCCAAAATGGTTCGTTACGCAGCAATGAAAATTGCAATGGAAGAAGAATACGAAGTTAAAGTAACCAATGAAATAATCATCGAGGTTTTGGGCGCTCCCAAATTGGAACGCAACAAATATGAAAATAATGATGTGGCTGGTGYARWAAMMGGANYTTGMANGGNNTRMAKTYGGNMKRCKAKWTACNWWWKWTKGAATYANANNCMCTTWMMRAMKKAMMARSWASWWWGAATATGACAGGAAACCTTGGTAAGGTAATGAAGGAATCTGCCACTATCGCTTTAGAATATATTAAATCCAATGCTGAAAAGTTGGGCATTAATCCAGATATTTTTGACAGTTATAACGTTCACATTCACGTGCCTGAAGGTGCAACACCCAAAGATGGGCCAAGTGCAGGAATAACAATGCTTACTTCATTAGTATCTCTTTTTACACAACGCAAGGTGAAAAAATCCATCGCTATGACCGGTGAGATTACCCTCCGCGGTAAAGTACTGCCCGTGGGAGGAATAAAGGAAAAGATTCTTGCTGCAAAACGAGCACGTATTAAGGAAATTCTACTTTGTGAAGACAACAAGAGCGATATAGACGAGATAAAACCTGAATATTTAAAAGGACTGACTTTCCATTATGTAAAAGATATGAGTGATGTATTGGAATTAGCGCTGACCAAAGAAAAGGTCAAGAATGCTAAAAAACTTTAAACCGTATTTAGAATAGATGATTAATGTATATTTGTTATCAGCGACTATGCATTAATCATCAATCATTTCTTTCCTTTGCAAAAATAAATTATACTTGCATTCGTTTAGTTTTTAGTTACGGTAACTCACGTCTATGACCCAAAAGGTTTTCTTAGTTGTTTCCTTATTAATATCTCAGCTTTTGGCGGCTCAGATAGGAGGTAGGGCAACTTATCAATTTTTAAACCTAGTAAATAGTCCGCGGATGGCTGCGTTAGGGGGAAAAGTAGTAACAAACTATGATTATGATCCCACCCAGCCTTTGTTCAATCCAGCCAGTATTAATCCAGCAATGGATAACCAACTTTCTTTAAACTACACAAATTATATTGGTGATGTAAATTATGGTACTGCCACCTATGCTTATCTATGGGATAGAAGAACACAGGTATTACACGCTGGAGTTACTTATGTAAATTATGGGAAGTTTGATGGTTATGATGAAGCTGGAAACCCTACAAACAGTTTCAGTGGTGGGGAAGTAGCACTTTCCTTGGGCCATGCCCGAAACATTGCTTTTACAAATTTTCACGTTGGAGTAAATTTAAAACTTATCTCTTCAACATTGGAAAATTATTCTTCTTTCGGAGGAGCWCTGGATATTGGCCTTATGTATGTCTATGAAGATTGGGACCTTCATATTACAGGGGTCGCCAGAAATCTTGGAACACAGTTTACGCCCTATCACGAAGAATATGAGCCACTGCCGTTCGAACTTATTTTTGGAATTTCTCAGACCCTTCAGAATGTGCCTATCCGCTGGCACTTCACTATGGAAAATATGCAGCAATGGAATATAGCATTCTCTAATCCTTCCAGAGAAGAAACCGACTTGGAGGGAAATACCCAAAAGGAAAACATTAATTTTATCGATAATGCTTTTCGGCATATGATTGCGGGTATTGAAGTTTTTCCCGAAAGCGGTTTCAATATTCGTTTAGGATATAATTTTAGAAGAGGTGAAGAATTGCGAATAGCAGAAAAGCGTGCATTTGCAGGCTTAAGTGCAGGATTTGCAATTAAATTGAATAAATTGAGATTGAGCTATTCCTATTCAAAGTATAGTACCGCAGCTTCCTCAAGCTTTTTCGGACTAAATATAGACTTACAGTAATGCAAAAAATTACTATTGCCATAGACGGATACTCCTCTACCGGAAAAAGTACGGTTGCCAAGCAATTGGCAGATCATCTAGGCTATGTTTATGTTGATAGTGGGGCTATGTACCGAGCGGTAACGCTATTTGCCATGCAAAAAGGTATTATCTCAAAAAAGCATTTTGATGTTGAAAAATTAAAAAAGTCGCTTTCCGAAATTCATTTAAAATTTCACAAAGAAGCAGCTTGGAACAAGGCACATATCTTTTTGAACGGAAAGGACGTAGAAGACAAAATAAGGAACCTTGAGGTGTCAGAATTTGTAAGTCCGATAGCAACAATCCATGAGGTACGTGCAAAGTTGGTTGCCCAACAGCAACAAATGGGTTTGGAAAAAGGTGTGGTAATGGATGGAAGAGATATTGGCACCGTAGTATTTCCGCGTGCGGAATTAAAAATTTTCATGAATGCTTCTGCTGAAGAGCGCGCGCAAAGAAGATACAAAGAGCTTTTGGCACGTGGCGAAAAAATTCATTTAGACGAGGTTTTGAAGAATATTCAGGAGCGCGACCATATAGATACTACAAGAGCTGACTCTCCATTGCTACAGGCCAAAGATGCCATAGTGATTGATAATTCTGAAATGAATCTGCAAGATCAGTTCCACACTGTACTTCAGCTTGCTAAAGACCGAATTGCAGGTCGCATATAATTTCTTTATATTTCTAGAATCTTTTTTTATTAAGCTTTAATTCAACTGATAAACAATGGCTTCATTTTTTCAGGAATTTAAAAATTTCGCCATAAAAGGCAATATGATTGATATGGCGGTAGGTATTGTGATTGGTACCGCATTCAATAATGTAATAAGCACAATTGTAAAAAAAATAGTAATGCCCCCGCTGTCGTTGCTTACCGATGGAGTAAATCTTGCCAACAAAAAATACGTTCTGCGCCCTGCAAGTGGCACATCAGAAGAAATTGCTATTGGTTATGGGGAACTGATGGAAGTATTGATTGATTTTTTCATCATTGCATTTACCATATTTGTTGTCATTAAGTCCATCAATCGCTTCAAGAAAAAAGCGGAAGATCCTCAGGATAAATCTGTTGAAACGCCTAAAGATATCCAACTTCTTTCAAATATTAAAAAATTGATGGAAGAACAGAATGCTTTACTTAAAAAAAAGTAAGAAATTTCTAAGAAAAGGAGAACAAATACATTTAGTAATGCATAAAATCAAATTTTCTAAATATTCCCATGAATATAAATTTGGGTTGCTCTCGCTATTGATATTTTTGTTTCTTTCTACTTTATGCGTTCTTACGTATTACTGGACCCTTCAGGATCAAAAGGAGAATAAGCTTAAACAACTGGAGGTTCTTGGAAGTTTGACCTATCGGGATTTTGAAAAAATAGTGCACCACAACATTAATTCGTTGGAAGATTTGGCTGGAAGGATTATGGAAAGCAATGGGGCATTTGCAAAATATCTACAGTCAGACACTGAAAGGATAATTCGCCAAAATCAAGGAATAAAATTTGTTGAATTTATAAATGAGAACGGAATAATAACTTTTATAAACCCTCTCGAACCGAATAGAAAAGCTTTAAACCTTGACATAAAGACTCATTTTCGATATTCTGATTGGATTGCAGTTTCAAGAGATACCCTCACAAATATTACCCCTTGGATAACCCTTACACAATCAGGAAAGGCATTTTTGGTTGATGTACCTATTTATTATGATAAAAAGTTCAAAGGCACAATTTCAGCCGGAATGGATTTTAAACCCGAATTTGATAATTTAAGTTCCAAACAGAATCTTTACAGTATTTTAATTAAAGATGAAAAGGGGAACATTTTTTACAGCTACAACAATCCATCTCCAGAAATTTTTGAATCGGCCCAAATCTTTTCAAAGACCTTAAGCCCGCTTTCCAATAACATTGCCGGGAGCTGGAAATTTGAATTTATGTTTGATTCCAAGGATGAATTAAAAGCGACATCCTTACAGAACAAAATATTGGCTCTGGGTATTTTTTTATCGTTTACCATCGGACTATTAGCCTATTTTTTTCTTATGGCCAAACAGCAATCCATTCGTTATCAGTTGATAAACAGAAAATTAAACACACTGAACGAAGATTTAAGAAAAGAGCGAGCTAGAGCAGAAGATGCTTCAAGGGCGAAAACACAATTTCTGTCCAATATGAGCCATGAAATTAGGACACCATTAAGTGCAATTTTGAGTATTTCTGAAATATTAGAAGGGAAAGAACTTTCATCCAGTGAAAAGGAATTTTTGAAATTAATGCAAAATTCCTCAAAAACGCTTTTAAATCTTGTGAATAACATTCTTCACATAGATAAAATAGAAGCCGGAAAGATGGAGCTTTCCAGAGAACTTTTCAATCCTTTCCTAACGCTTAAAAAGATTGTTGAAATCTACGCTCCAACCGCTACAATGAAAGGAATTGAACTTATCACCAATTTTGATAGCGTAAAAAATTCCAAAAATGTTATGGGAGATCTCTCACGCACGGAACAGATTTTTACCANTCTCATTAACAATGCGACAAAGTTTACTGAAAAAGGAAAAATTGAAATTTTATATGAAGAAGTAGCATTTGAGGGTAAGCTGAAACTTATTTTTATCGTAACTGATACCGGTATTGGGATTGACCCTTCAAAAATGCCACAACTTTTTGAACGATTCACGCAATTGGATTTCGGAATTACAAAAAAGCACCAAGGCAGTGGTCTAGGATTAGCGATTACTAAAACAATTACTGAAATGATGGGTGGAACACTGGAAGTGAAGAGCAAATTGGGTGAAGGGTCAACTTTTACGGTATCTCTACAATTTCCAATAGCGGAACACCAAGAAGAAATTATTAAAACAAGAAGTTATAGAGACTTAAGCTATTTAAAAGTTTTAGTGGTTGACGATAATGTATTAAACCAAAAAATTCTGGTCAAAATACTTTCCAAAAATAACATAGAACCCGATGTATCAAAAGATGGTGACGATGCCTTATTGAAATGTGCATCAAAGCATTATGACCTTATTTTTATGGATGTGCATATGCCCAGAAAAGATGGATTTGAAGTGGTAAAACACTTACGAAAAATGGACAATACGGCGGTTATTCTGGGCTTTTCTGCAGATGTTACGAAAGAAGCAATAGAACGCGGCATTAAAGCTGGCATGAACGATTACCTCACAAAGCCGATAGAACAGGAAGCCCTATTTGCCACGTTGAATAAATACTTTTCCTAAATAGATTTCTTAGCTGTAGCCCTGCTCTTTTTAGTTTTACCTACTTCASYNAWCWCRAMKKKGYRMCWKTNCYTYRNCNGTWGTWMWRWKTYYMATGNNAATKNNTTKCYWTTSWKSCNGSTKTWTYGGGTTTATTTTTTTTAAAACGTACTCACAATCGTTTATCCAATGAATGGAAGAAGAATCTTTTTTCCCTTGAAAATAATCAATCTCTATAGAATCATTCCGCACTATGGTGGTTTTGAATACTTCAGTGCCGGAAAGGGCTTCAAATTCAAATGTTCCCGTTTTAAAATCTGCACAATTCCGCTCAGACTCATAACAACCTATTAATAAAAAAAGAGTGCATAAAGCTAAAATAAACCGCATATTTATTTTTTTTGCGAATTTCCGAAAAAAATACTGAAACTATTCAGTTTTGGTATGTATTAAAAGTTCCGTCTTTATAAAATATTACAATCCGTTCAATTTCCTTTTTATTTTCATTGAAATTTGCAGCTTTAGGCTTTTCAGTAACGTAAGCTTCGGAAAATAAACTAGGAGGTTCCTTTTCTATCGTTTGTTTGTTTTCAATAACAGTTTTCGCATCATTCTTTTCAGAAAGAGTAGGGAAGCTTCCCTTTCCGAAAAGCAACCAATCCATATCAACTTCTGGAAATTTTTGGCAAAGTTTCATCACAAATTCCAAGCTTGGTTTATTTCTACCGGACAATAAATGTGAAATAGTGGAGCGGTTAAAATCTATTTCCTCGGCAAATGCCGCTGCCGATAAATTGAAATATTCCAATATCTTTTCAAGTCTTTTTGTAAAATCAGATGTGTTTACCATTGTAACAAGCTAACAAGTATAATAACGTTTACAAATGTAAAATATTTCTTTAACGCATCATAATTATTAATAATAAAACAATTTAATTGTTAAATATTATCTTTAAATAAATCATTTTAAAATACTGAAAACAAATTATTTAAATTAAATTTTCAAGAGCGTTAATATTTTGAGCTGTATTCAACAACAAAAAACAAAATTAAGGTTACAATTGTAATCAAATATACGTATTTACCACGTTTACAATTGTAAACAAGTCATTGTTTAACTTTGTAAACTAATTAAGTGGTATGGAAATAGAGCATTGGTACTCCAACAATTTTGAGACGCATTTAAGGGGTAGATATATTGCGATGGAGCATATTTATCCATTATTGGATTTGTATAAAACATGCTATGAGATTTCCGTTTCAGGAGTTTCTGAAATGGGACAGGATATTCCAATCATCAAAGTCGGTACCGGAAATAAAATTGTTTTAGGATGGTCACAAATGCATGGCAATGAATCCACAACGACCAAGGCTCTTTTTGATTTTTTACGATTTATTCGTCAAAAGGACGATTTCCAATCTGAAATTGAAAGTTTTTTAAACACATATTCTTTTTTCATACTGCCAATGCTGAATCCAGACGGAGCAAAACTTTACACGCGTGAAAATGCAAATGGAGTGGATTTGAACCGGGATGCTCAGGAGCTTTCACAGAAGGAGAGTCAAATTCTTCGAAATGTTTTTGAAAAAATAAAGCCTTCGCTTTGTCTTAATCTTCACGATCAACGGTCTATATATGGTTTTAAAAACGGAAAGCCAGCCGCTATTTCATTTTTATCTCCAGCAGCTGACAAAAAACGAACCTTAACTCCCTCTCGGAAATTAGCTATGGAACATATAGTGAAAATGAACCATTTGCTTCAGTATTATATACCTGGGCAGGTTGGCAGATATGACGATAGTTTTAATGAGGCCTGTGTAGGCGACACTTTTCAGAAAGCGGGCGTGCCTACCATTTTATTTGAGGCCGGTCACTGCGATACAGATTATCAGCGTGAAAAAACACGGAAGTATATTTTTTATTCTCTGCTCTCATTGTTTAATATACTTGAAACTGATAAGGAAATCAGTAATCACGAAGCTTATTTTAAAATCCCTGAAAATCTTAAAAATTATAACGATTTCATTTTGAGAAATGTAAAGTTGGAATCTGAAGAGAAGTTTATATCCGTGGCAATTCAATACCGAGAGATTTTGAAAAACGAAACCATTGTATTTGAACCTTTTATTGATGAAATTGGAGATTTGAAGACTAAATTTGGTTATATCGAAAGAAATGCGAAAGGAGCTGAAATTTTAACAAATTCACAACAAAATTTAACAGTCGGTGAAAATATTTCAGAAATAATTGATAAAAATGATAAATCAGTGGTTTTTTTTCAAAAAATAAATTCTTTGATAGCTTAAAACTTCATAGTTTTGCAAAAAAAATAAATATATATGCCAAAGTTTAAATTAGACGATGTAGATCACAAAATTCTTGATCTTTTAATTGATAATACAAGAATCCCCTTTACCGATATAGCAAAGAAATTGGAAATTTCTGCTGGTACCGTACATGTTAGGGTGAAAAAAATGGAAGAAGCAGGTATTATTACCGGATCATCCCTCCAGGTAGATTACAAAAAACTGGGTTATTCTTTTATTGCTTATGTAGGAGTTTTTATTTTCAAAACGTCCCAAACACAATTTGTTTTAGAGCGCATTAGTGAAATTCCATTTGTAACGGTAGCTCACGTAACTACAGGCAAATTCAATATCTTTTGTAAGATTAGAGCCCGTGACACTGCACACGCTAAGGATGTAATTTATCAAATTGATGACATAGAAGGGGTAAGCCGGACAGAAACCATGATTTCTATGGAAGAAAGTATTAACGACAAAAAAAGATTGCTCCATTCCATTTTTAATGAAATATAATTTCAAAATTTAATTTATTAAAAAACCTTTGTCAACTGGCAAAGGTTTTTTTTATCTTTAAAATAAAACTATGAGAGGGAGTGAAATTGATGCTTCAGAATACAATTCATATTATCAGGGCTATGTAGACCTTGTAAATAATTTGCCTTTGCTTGATGCTTTGGAAAGGGGACTGGAAAATACTCAAGCCTTTTTTGCCAGTTTACCACCATCAAAGCTACATTATCGCTATGCAGAGAATAAATGGACACCAAAAGATATTTTACAGCATATTATAGATACGGAAAGAGTTTTTGCATATAGAGCGCTCTACTTTTCAAGAGCCAATAATGCGAATTTGAAAGGCTTTGATGAAAATGAATTTGCCCAAAATACAGTTGCCAATACAAGAAGCATCGATGATCTTTTACAGGAATATGCTGCGGTGCGTAACGCTAACATCTGCCTTTTCAGAAGCTTTGACAAAGAGCGATTAAAACTTATTGGAACGGCAAATAACAGCATTATGTCTGTTGCAGCTGCGGGATTTATCATTTGTGGTCACGAAATTCACCATCAAATCATTATTAAAGAACGCTATCTCTAAATGAAGGTTTTTAAGCTGTTAAAAGACACTTATCTTAGTTGGGACAAAAATGATCCTTGGGCAAAGAGTGCAGTTATTGCTTACTACGCCTTGTTTTCATTGCCATCTCTATTAATAATAACTGTTTATTTTGCTGGTGTATTTTTTGGAAGGGAAGCGGTGGAAGGCAGGATAACAAAGGAGATTGCTGGATTAATAGGTCAAGAAAGTGCACAATTGATTCAAACAATGATTGTTAACTCCGCACTTTCTGACAACTCAGTACTCTTTATAATTTTTGGGATAGGAATGCTCATTTTTGGAGCGACAGGTGTTTTTTTTCAGCTTCAGAAAGCATTAAATGATATTTGGAGCGTTCGAGCAAAAAAGAATACCCTACTAGATACTTTAAAGCGCAGGTTGATTTCCTTCGGAATGGTCCTCGCAATTGGTTTGTTGATGTTAATATCATTGGTAATAAGTACTGCAATAAATGCTTTAAGCGATTTAATTGGAAATTATTATACAGACCTTTCCTCACAAATAATTCAAATTGTAAATTTTATATTTTCACAAATAATAATTACGGCGTTATTTGCCACAATTTTCACCTTACTGCCAGATGTAAAAATAAAATGGCGTACCAACCTTATTGGTGCTTTTATGACGGCCTTATTGTTTTTAGCAGGTAAATATTTAATCGGGTTTTATTTTTCTGCATCCGATCCCGCCTCGGTTTATGGCGCAGCGGGAAGCTTGGTACTGATTCTTCTATGGGTATATTATACTTGTCTAATTCTTTTTTTTGGGGCCGAATTTACTGTTAATTGGGCGCTCCTACGAAATATTACAATTGAGCCCACGAGCAACGCAACATTATCTTACGAACTTGAAATGCAGGAACTTCGCGAATACAAGAGAAAAGTAGAGGAGGATAAAAAAAAGGCCGAGACCTTGGAAAATAACAATTCGTCTTAGCACTTCTTAACAAAGATTAGTAAAAGATTAATATCAGAAAATTGATAGGTGAGACCCTGCTTAGTATCTTCACGTAGAATTAATTGTTTAACCAAAAAGAAAAGAAACATGAACATGAATAAGAGAATTGCAATTTTAGCTACTGACGGATTTGAAGAATCTGAATTGAAATCACCTAAAGAGGCGATGGAAAAAGAAGGTTTTACCGTAGAGATAATTAGTGAAAAAGAAGGAAAGATAAAAGGTTGGGCAGACGGAAACTGGAGTAATGAATATACCGTTGACAAAACCATTGCAAACGCAACCGCATCTGATTATAACGCTTTGGTTCTTCCGGGCGGTGTAATAAACCCAGATAAACTTCGAAGAAATGATGATGCATTGAAATTTGTAAAATATTTCTTTGAACAAAAGAAACCGGTCGCTGCAATATGCCACGGCCCACAAACTTTAATCTCAGCTGGTGTAGTGGAAGGTAGAAAAATGACATCCTTTAGCTCCATTAAAGATGATTTAATCAATGCTGGTGCAAACTGGGTTGATGAAGAGGTTGTTGTTGATGAGGGTTTTGTAACAAGTAGAAACCCCGATGATCTGCCTGCATTCAATTCAAAATTGATTGAGGAAATTAAGGAAGGAAAACACGAACTTCAACATGCATAAAGCGAGTTAAGTTTAAGAAATAAAAAAAGAGGCTTTAAAAAGCCTCTTTTTTTATGCAGGAAAGAATTATTCTTCTTCATCCATTTTCTTCTTATCCGGAATTTCACTTATTGGCTCATTAAAATCAGCATCATCATAATCGTCCTCATCAAAATTGGCCATGGTTGTTTCCAGGCGTGAGCTTACTTTAACTAAATATATGGTATCATCCGTTTTTACTTCTACTGCTTCAACGGTCTCGTTTTTAGCATTTTTAAAAGTTATTACGTGGTCATCATCATATCCATCCGGATATTTTTCCACTAACAGTGAAAGTATTTCAGGAGTTAACTTTCTATAATCTACAATAATTCGCTTCATTTAATATTCAATCTTATGGTTTGTGGTTATAAAACTATTCAAAAATTGAAGAGATAAAAATTTTTTCAATAAAATTTTCAGAAATTTTTATAATAATCAAAAGCGCTGTAAATGAGCGAATTACTCACCTCGCAATCAATTTTGTACTGCCCAATGTCTTCCAAAAGAACAAATAAGACTTTGCCGTTTCTGTTTTTTTTGTCAAAAACCAAGAATTTTATCACAGCTTCAATATCACTTTTGGAAAAGTTCTGCCTTGGAAAGTAGCTTAAGATAGTTTTGGTAACATCTTCTAATGTTTTTTTTGGAAACCCTAATCTTTCCGCAGAAATGTGGGTTGCTAAAATGATACCTATCGCCACTGCTTCACCGTGGAGCAGTTCAGGCTTCTGGTCACTTTCCAAAAAATAGGATTCAATGGCGTGCCCCAATGTGTGCCCATAATTAAGGGTTTTGCGAAGATCTTTCTCCAAAGGGTCTTTGGTTACTATTTCATTTTTTATATCAACAGATTCTCGAATTAGTTTTTCAAATTCTACGTCATCTAAAACATTTACGCTCTTTATTCGCTCCCAATATTTTTTACTGTGGATAAGCCCGTGTTTCAGCATTTCGGCGAGACCAGAAGTTAAATGTGCTTTTGGCAATGTTTTTAGGAATTCAGTATCGATGAGGACCATTTCTGGCAGTGTAATTACGCCTATTTGGTTTTTTATAGAGCCTAGATCTACGCCGTTTTTTCCGCCCACAGAGGCATCAACCATTGCCAGTAGGGAAGTGGGGATATTTATAAACCGAAGCCCTCGCTTAAAAGTTGCAGCAACAAATCCGCCCAAATCGGTAACAACGCCGCCGCCTAGATTTATAATGATGCTATTGCGATCTGCTCCATTTTCTGAAAGCGTGTTCCACACATTCAAGCAGGTGGAAATATTCTTAAACGCTTCACCTGCAGAAATTGTTAAAACCTCAGGTTTAAACTCAATGCTTAGCTTTTCAAGAAAATATGGTGAGCAGTGCCGTTTTGTATTTTCGTCTGTTAATATAAATATTTTAGAATCATTCTGTTCGTGCAAATAGTTTGACAATACTTTCCAGCCTAAGCTGCTATAATAAACCAATCCTTTTTCTTTTAGTGTATTTTCCATCAATTAGTTGATTGTTCTCATATATCCAGAAGCCAAATCTAATTATATTTGCACACTTTATTATAAATTTTATGACCACAAATTCCCTTTTCGATAATACTGAAACCGCATTTAGATTAAAGAGCGATTCTGAACTGGAAAGAGCATATTTTCTTTTTAAAATGATTTCAAAAGAACCGTTGGTGAAAATTGGTACGGCAGTTACAAAATTTGCACTCAATGTAAACCTTCCGGTTGAGGGCCTAATAAGATCTACGGTGTTTGACCATTTTTGTGGCGGGGTAAGTGAAACGGACTGTATGTCTACCGTGGATAAGCTGTCTGACGTGGGAGTTTGTTCGGTTTTGGATTATTCTGTTGAAGGAAAAGAGGAAGATGCTCAATTTGATGCCACGGCAAACAAAGTTATAGAGCTCACGCAATTTGCAAAAAACAAGAAGGCAATGCCTTTTTCGGTTTTTAAACCCACAGGTTTTGGACGTTTCAAGATTTTACAAAAAGTTACCGAAAAGCAGCCTTTGACCGAAGAGGAGAAACTTGAGTGGGAAAAATTGGAAGCGCGATATGACCGTGTTGCAAAAGTAGCGCACGATTGTAATATTAGTTTGTTGATTGATGGAGAGGAATCATGGATGCAGGATGCCGCAGATGAGCTTTGTGAACGGATGATGGAAAAATATAACAAGGAACGCCCAATAGTTTTCAACACATTGCAATGTTATCGTTGGGACCGTTTGGATTATTTGAAAAAACTTCACGGTAGGGCCAAAAGCAAAGGTTACAAACTTGGGTTCAAAATTGTCCGTGGCGCCTATATGGAAAAGGAAAATGAACGTGCTGCCGAGAAAGGCTATAAATCTCCAATTTGCGAGAGCAAAATGGCTACTGACGCTAATTTTAATGAAATTTTAAAGTATATCCTGGATAATTTGAATGATATTGAACTTTTCGTGGGTACCCATAACGAATTGAGCACTTATTTAGCAATGGATTTAATGGAGGCGAAAAATATTTCAAAAAGTGACAACCGCATTTGGTTTGGACAACTTTTTGGAATGAGTGACCACATTACTTTTAATTTGGGAGCAGAAGGGTATAACGTTACTAAATATATTCCTTTCGGACCGGTAAAAGACGTGATGCCGTATTTAATTCGTCGTGCTGAAGAGAACACTTCTGTGGCAGGGCAAACAAGTAGAGAGCTTACCCTTCTTAAAAAAGAAAAAATACGTAGAAAATTGTAATTTAATTTTTTAGTGATTGGAAGTCACCTGTGCCTCTAATACTGTGGCTAACTTTTCACAATTTTCAACAGTTATTTTGAGATTTTTTTTGGAAATTTCCCCTTCTATTACGTATTGCCTACAGGAATCAAGATCGGTATTGCTTTCTGAAAAGAGAACATCGCCATCTTCCAAAAGTAAAGAAACCACTGAAGTATCCATTTTATTTTCACGAAGCACATTTAAAGTGCTTTCAGAGAAAGCGCGCTCTTTCAAACGTATATTCTTAAGTGTTCTGGATTCTGGGCCATAGGCGCAGGAAGTTTTTTTTCCGCTGAGAATAAAAAATAAAAATGCGATTCCAATTATGAAACCGCCAGAAAAATAAGCCAATCGGTATGCTAACTTCATTAAGTTTTGTTTTGGTATTTTGGGCGTGCCCATTTATGTATTTCCTAATCGCGTTAGAAAATTAAGAGGTTGATATCGCTGTAAGACATATTGAACCAATCTGCACAAGCTTTGTTTGTCAATATTCCGCGGTAAAAGTACAAACCATTTTTTAAACCATTGTCAAAGCGGATGGCATTTTCCAATCCACCGCTTTCTGCAATTTCTAGAATATAGGGGGTAAATATATTACTTATGGAAATGGAAGCCGTTTTTGGATAACGTGCAGGAATATTCGGGACCCCATAATGTATTACTTCGTGCTTAATGTAGGTGGGGTTGTCATGGCTTGTCATTTCAGTAGTTTCAAAACAGCCGCCCATATCTACGCAAACATCTATCACCACAGCGCCTTTTTTCATATTGCGCACCATTTCCTCCGTAACAATAATGGGCGCACGATTTTGACCACGAACTGCACCAATTGCCACGTCACATCGCAAAAGTGCTTTCATCAAATTTTTTGGCTGTATAGTTGAAGTATATAAAATCCGACCAACATTGGTTTGAATTGATCTAAGTTTTGTGATGGAACTATCAAAAACCTTAACGTTTGCGCCCAATCCCAACGCCGATCGTACAGCAAATTCACCTACGGTCCCCGCTCCAATAACTACAACTTCAATAGGAGGGACCCCGCTAATATTCCCGAAAAGAAGACCATTTCCTTTTTTTGCGTTTACCATAAGTTCGGCTGCAATAAGAACTGATGCGGTACCTGCAATTTCACTCAATGCTTTAACGGCGGGATAGCTGTGGTCCTCATCTTTTATAAATTCAAACGCTAAGGCAGTTATTTTCTTCTTTGCAAGTGCATCAAAGTAAGATTTCTGTCTTGTCTTTAATTGCAGGGCAGAAATTAATACTGTTTTGGGCTTCATTAAATCCAATTCTTCAAGGGTAGGGGGCTCTACTTTGAGAACCATTGGACACCCGAACACTTTTTTTGTGTCGTTGGTAAGCTGTGCTCCGGCTTCCGAATAGTCTTTGTCTGAAAATCCGGCTTCATTGCCTGCTCCATTTTCAATGAGGACACGGTGTCCGTTGTTTACTATGGCGTTGACAGCGTCTGGWGTTAGGCAAATACGTTTTTCTTGAAAATAAGCTTCCTTAGGTATGCCAATAAAGAGCTCGCCTTTTTGTTTGGAAACTTCAAGGGTTTCTTCTTGGGGAAGCAATTGTGCTCTTGTGAAGGGTGATTTTGGTTTTGGCATGGTACGAACTTGGCAGTTTCAATTTACGGAATTTTCACAATTTTGAAAAGTTAATTATCGAAAGAGATCTTTTATCTGCTGCCAAAAAGATCGTTTGTGCAAAAGTTCTTCCTCAAATGATTTCAAATCGTCCTGTCTCATTTGGCTAAAAAGTTTTGCTCTTATTAGGTATACGAATGGAATTACTACCATCATTATCGGAATTACGTAAATTATTTCAACTTCATCTGCATTCAAATTTTGTTTAAGAATATTGAAAAGCTGAAAAACATACATCGATAATGGCACGAGGATAATCCAATGCCACCAATGTTTACAAGTAAAAAACCAAATTAATAACAGTATAACGGGAATTACCTTACCTGTTAAAAACCAAGCATAGTGGTATAGTGATGTATACTTTGTCGTGAATGTAAAAAAGGAAGTTTCCCAAACCGTAGTATCGGCTGGGAAACTTTCATATGCATAATATATAAAAGGAGTGCATGCCATTATAAACACAATGATGCCTCCTTGTATTAAACTTTTTCTATCCGGCTGGCGGAACCTGAACCGTTCTGACGTCGATTTGTTGTGGGGTTTGTTCATCCTGGATTCCTTCTGGGGTACAAGAAGCGAATAATCCTACGGCAAAAATTGCGGCTACAATAATAACTTTAAAGTTTTTCATAATAATAAGTTTTTGTGAGGTTAATATGGGTCAAACTTACAATCAAAAAACTTAAGCATACTAATTATGTTAATTGTATCTTTACAGGTTATAATGCAATTAAATCCTTTGAAATTCATTCAAAAATTCAATTTAATGTTAAATTTTAACATTTACTACAACCCTGCTTATAGTTGTTAATTCACCGGCAATGTTTTTTTTGTTTTATTTCGCTTTTAGTTAGTTTTAATTTTTTTTCTTTTAACTCCATGCTAAAGCTATAATTGATATGTAGGTTTTCTTTATGCTAGATGTTAAAATGATAATTATAAAAGTACCAAGGTACGTATAAATTTTGAAAATTTAGCTGGGGTCAAAAAATCAGAAAAGATCTTTTATCTGCTTCCATATAGAATTTTTAGAACCTAATTCCTCTTCGAAACTTCGTAAATCCTTTCCTATTAATTTATTCGAAAGCTGAGCTTTTATAAGATAAACAAACGGAACTATAACTAACATTATAGGAAAGAGCCACCATATTTCCACTTCATCTGTTATTCCCACATCATCATTAATAACACTAAATAATTGGAATGCAAACATTCCAATAGGTATGAGTATAACGTGGTACCACCAATGCTTACAGGTAATAAACCAAATAACCAAAAGTAGGAGTGGAACAAACTTTCCCATCATTGTCCATGCAGAAACTTTTACTTCTTGGTACCAATTTGCTTGGTATGTAAATAAAAAAGTTTCCCACGTTTTTGTTTGTGGGAAACTTTCATAACTGTAAAAAATATAAGGTGATGCTGCTATAATAAGCGCTATAATACTACCCGTTGCTAGGTATGATGATTTTACTTTTTTCAATTTGTTGGGGTGCTTGTTCATCCTGGATGCTTTCTGGGGTGCAAGAAGCAAAGGTTCCTAATGAAAAAATTGCTGCGATAAAAAGTACTTTTAGAGTTTTCATATTAATAGTTTTTGTGAGGTTAATAACACTTCAAACCTAGTATGAAAAAAGAAAAGTTTTTTAATTATTTTTAGTATATATTTATAAATTTTTTTGACAATAGATTATCTTCTCTATAATTTTTGCGATTTGGGGCAAACAACTAAAAAGTGATTTTAAAAAAATATAGTATTTCTCGCTGCAATTTTATTTCACCGGCATAAATTTTAAAGTTCTACTTCCGTTATTATTAATTTTGATATTAATTTTATTAGCATCTTCAGGCAAAAGGCGATCAATTTTTTCGGGCCATTCAATAAAAATATAGGCTCCGCTATATAAATAATCCTCTAGGCCAATATCAAAAGCTTCAGCAATATCTTTTATCCTGTAAAAATCAAAGTGGTAAATAGCGCCCTTGGGCGTGTCATATTCGTTAACTATTGAAAAGGAGGGACTGCTTGAGGTTTCAATAACTCCCAGTTGTTTAACAAGCTCTTTTATTAAAGTTGTTTTGCCAACACCCATATCGCCATAAAAAAGAAATACATTTGAGGCTGAATTTTTTAAAAGTTGTTCAGCTATTTCGCCAATATCATTTTGGATATATGTAAATTCCATAGTAAAAACGGGACGAATATAGATAATTTATCAATTAAAAGCGAAATTATCTAACAAATTGGTAATAATTCCTACACAATTGTTTTAAAAAGAATTACTTAGGGGTAAAAACCGAAAATGGAATAATCATCTCCTCCAGCGACACGCCACCGTGCTGATAGGTGTTTCTATAGTAACTTACATAGTGGTTATAATTATTGGGGTAGGCAAAGAAATAATCGCCTTTTGCAAAGATGAATGAACTGCTCATGTTTATGGTTGGCAAATAAATGGTTTTCGGATCTTTTGCCGCCAAAACCTCTTTATCTTCATAGGTTAAGCTTTTGCCGGTTTTATAACGTAGATTAAGACTGGTATTTTTATCACCAATCACTTTTGAAGGGTTTTTTACATTGATTGTCCCGTGGTCTGTAGTAATTATCAGTTTGAAGCCAAGACGTGCGGCTTGTTGAATAATTTCTAGTAGCGGTGAATTTCTAAACCAGCTTTGTGTAAGCGAACGGTATGATTTGTCATTAGAAGCAAGTTCCTTTATAACCTCCATCTCTGTTTTGGAGTGGGAGAGCATATCAACAAAATTATAGACAACCACCGTTAAGTCTTCATCCTTATGGCTTTTAAAGTTTTCCACTAGCTTTTTACCTTGTTTCAAACTTGAGATTTTATGATAGCTCCAGTTTAAATTTAGGCCCAAGCGTTTCAATTGTGCGGTTAAAAACTCTTCCTCTTTCATGTTTTTTCCACCTTCATCCGTGTCGTTTAACCATAAGTCTGGATGCAATTTCTCCATTTCACTTGGCATAAGGCCAGAAAAAATTGCATTTCGAGCGTATTGAGTAGCAGTGGGAAGGATGCTGCAAAAAAGTTCTTCGGAAGTCTTTTTGTAAATATTTGCAACGGTGGGCTCAAAAGCCTTCCATTGGTCTACCCTTAAATTATCTACAACTACAAGTAAAGTAGGAACCCCCTGCTTCAATTGAGGTTGAATTTTTTCTTTGAATAGAGTGTGAGACATGGTAGGCGCCTCGCTCGGGTCCTCAAACCACTTCGGATAATTTTTATCAATAAATTTGCAAAATTGACTGTTGGCCTCCGTCTTTTGAGATTCCAAAATTTCAAACATTCCTGAATCCTCAATGTTTTCCAACTCCAGTTCCCAATAAACCAATTTTGTGTAAAGGTCTTTCCATTCCTCAAAACTATTCACCATAGAAAGGTCCATGGCAATTTTCCGAAATTCCTGTTGGTAATTTGAGGTAGTCTTTTCAGAAACAAGCCTACTGTGGTCCAGATTTTTCTTTAAGCTCAAAAGAATCTGGTTCGGGTTTACGGGCTTTATAAGATAGTCGGCAATTTTGGAACCGATGGCTTCTTCCATTATATATTCTTCTTCGCTTTTGGTAATCATTACCACAGGAATGGAGGCTTGCTGCTCCTTAATTTCCGAAAGTGTTTCAAGCCCTGTGAGGCCCGGCATATTTTCATCCAAAAAAACAATGTCAAAATTTTCTTTTTTTATTTCTTCAAGTGCTTCCGTACCGCTCTGTGCCGTCGTTACCTTGTAATTTTTGTTTTCAAGGAATAGAATGTGTGGTTTTAGCAAATCTATCTCGTCATCTACCCATAGTACTTTTATGTCGCTCATATATGTATATTTGTCTTTGTACTCCGAAGCTTTGGCAAAGAAGTATCGTTAAATTCAATTTATATAATTCTACTTTATTATTGTCGCGAAGAATTCCTTCAAAAATAACCTTGAATTATTTCAAAAAAACAGTGAATCTATTAATTTAAAGTTAAAATTTGAAAACCCTCACAAAACATAAAATTATAAACGACCCCATCTATGGTTTTATTACCATGCCCAGCAAATTGGTTTTTGATTTGATAGAGCATAAATATTTTCAAAGGTTGCGAAGAATTTCACAAATGGGTTTTTCATACATAGTATATCCGGGTGCGCACCACACACGCTTTCACCATGCACTGGGAGCAATGTTCTTGATGCAAAAGGCTGTTCAAGTACTTCACTCAAAAGGGGTTGCGATTTCAATTAAGGAAGAGGAAGCTCTTTATATTGCCATATTACTTCACGATATTGGCCACGGGCCATTCTCCCATGCAATGGAAAATAGTATTGTGGAAAACATTAGCCATGAGCAAATTTCACTGCTTTTTATGGAAAACTTAAACCAGAAGTTTAACAAGCAATTAACGCTTGCCATTAAAATATTTAAGGACGAGCACCCGCGCAAATTTTTGCACCAGTTAGTTTCCGGACAGTTGGATATGGATCGTTTGGATTATTTAAAACGTGATAGCTTTTATACAGGCGTGCCGGAAGGAACGGTCAATGCACAGCGATTGGTGACAATGTTGAATGTAAAAGACGATAAATTGGTAGTAGAAGAAAAGGGGATTTATTCCGTTGAAAATTTTCTCGTAGCGCGAAGGTTAATGTATTGGCAAGTATATCTTCACAAAACGGGCATTGTGGCCGAGCAGCTTTTGGTTCGGGTCCTTAAACGTGCCAAACAACTTACCGCCCAAGGAGTCGACCTTCCTGCGAGCGATAACCTTACATTTTTTCTGAATAACACCATAAACTTAAATGGCTTTTCGGATGAAGTTCTTGAAAAATTTTCAAGTTTAGACGACTACGATATTATCTCGGGAATGAAGATGTGGGCGGGCAACGATGATTTTGTTTTGGGCAATCTCTCAAGAATGCTTCTTAACCGCGATTTGTTAAAGGTGAAAGTGAAATCTGAGCCCTTTACCACCGCGAAGGTTAAGGAGAAAAGAAGCAAGCTTGAGGAAAAATATCACATTTCAGAAGACGAAGCATCATTTTTTGTCTTTACTGGAAAGCTTGAAAACCAAGCCTACAGCATGGAAAAGGACACCATAAATCTTCTGAAGAAAAGCGGTAAAGTTATAGACGTGGCTAAGGCAAGCGATCAGTTGAATTTAGAGGCCCTGTCAAAATCTGTAGTGAAATACTATTTGTGCTATCCAAAAAACAATACAATCAGCCATCGAGGCTAAGCCCTTTTTTTCTATTTTTGCAAGAATGAAAACGAATGACCGACCTCTAATTCATTTAAAATATATTACTTTGCGGTTGCCTTTTATATGTACGTTGGTTAAAAAAAACCTTATTACCCCATGAAATTTACAGCAGCCCAAATAGCAGGAATCCTAAACGGTACCGTTGAAGGCGATGAAGGTGTGGCGGTTTCAAAACTTGCAAAGATTGAAGAGGGTAAAAAAGGGAGTCTCACTTTTTTGGCCAATCCAAAATACACTCATTATATATATTCTACTGAGGCTTCAATTACTATTGTAAACAATGATTTTGTTCCAGAGAATAAAATCAAAACCACTTTAATACGCGTTGAGAATGCCTACAAAGCTTTTTCACAGCTATTGGAATATTATAATCAAGTAAAAATGAACAAGACAGGCATAGAAAATCCTGTCTTTATTTCTGAAAGTGCCAAGTACGGTGAAAATTTGTATTTAGGCGCTTTTTCATATGTTGGGGAAAATGTAAAAATTGGTGATGATGTAAAGATTTATCCAAATGTTTATATAGGTGATAATGTGACCATAGGCGACAAGTCTATATTGTTCACGGGCGCTAAAATCTATTCCGAAACCGTAATTGGTAAATCCTGTGTTATAAACAGTGGTGTCGTGCTAGGGGCCGATGGATTTGGATTTACTCCCAATGAAAAAGGTGAATACAATAAAGTACCCCAAACAGGCAACGTAATTATAGAGGACAATGTAGATGTGGGCCCAGGTACAACCATAGATCGTGCAACTTTAGGATCTACGGTTATAAAAAAAGGGGTGAAGCTCGATAACCAAATTCAGATAGCCCACAATGTAACGATTGGTGAAAACACCGTTATTGCCGCACAAACAGGAATTGCAGGATCTACCAAAATTGGAAAAAACTGTATGATTGGAGGACAAGTAGGTATTGCGGGCCATATCACTATTGGTGATAATGTTAAGATTCAGGCACAAAGCGGTATAGGCCGAAATGTTAAGGACAATGAGACCCTACAAGGTTCGCCAGCTTTAAACTATGGCGATTTTAATAAAAGTTATGTATATTTTAAAAACCTTCCAAAAATAATGGAGAGGTTCAACGTAGTTGAAAAAAAACTTGACAATGAGTGAATGTTTGGTAAAACAGCGAACCATAGCTAAAGAAATTTCCCTTACGGGAGTAGGTTTGCATACGGGCAAAGAAGTTACAATTACCTTCAAGCCCGCCCCCGAGAATCATGGATACACTTTCGTAAGAATTGATTTAGAGGGACACCCAGTAATTGAAGCAGATGCCAATTATGTTGTAAACACGCAGCGCGGTACAAATTTGGAAAAGCAGGGCGTTAAAATTCAAACTTCGGAACATGTGCTGGCTGCCTTGGTTGGGCTGGAAATTGATAATTGTACCATGGAGCTTAATGCTTCGGAACCTCCTATTATGGACGGTTCCTCAAAGTTTTTTGTGGAAGCAATTGAAAGCGCTGGTATTGTGGAGCAAGATGCTCCCCGTGAAGAATATGTTGTAAAAGAGGTTATCTCATATCTGGATGAAGATACAGGTAGCGAGATTATTGTAATGCCCGCTGAGGAATATCAAATAACCACTATGGTGGATTTTGGCACTAAGGTATTGGGAACCCAAAACGCATCTTTAAAGCATATTTCAGATTTTAAGGATGAAATTGCAAATGCGCGAACCTTCAGCTTTCTTCATGAAATTGAAATGCTTCTTGAGCATGGCTTAATAAAAGGTGGTGATTTAAACAATGCGATTGTTTATGTTGACAAAGAACTTTCACCAGCCACCATGGAAAAACTTCGTGCCGCTTTTGGAAAAGATTCCATTTCGGTAAAACCTAACGGAATTCTAGATAATTTAACACTGCACTATCCAAACGAAGCCGCAAGGCACAAACTTTTGGATGTAGTGGGAGATTTGGCTTTGGTAGGTACGCGTATCCGCGGAAAAGTAATTGCAAACAAGCCAGGGCATTTTGTAAACACACAATTCGCCAAGAAACTTTCAAAAATCATAAAACTGGAAGCCCGAAACAACATTCCTAAATTCGACATCAATCAACCGCCTGTAAAAGATGTAAATCAGATTATGGSCATGCTTCCGCATAGACCTCCTTTTTTGCTGGTTGATAAAATTATGGAAATGACAGAAACCAGCGTTGTGGGTTTAAAGAATGTAACAATGAATGAACCCTTCTTTGTAGGTCACTTTCCTGGCGCTCCTGTAATGCCGGGGGTTTTGATTGTAGAGGCTATGGCACAGACTGGTGGTATTCTTGCACTTAGCACGGTTCCCGATCCTGAAAATTATCTTACTTATTTTATGAAAATAAATAACGTAAAGTTTAAACAACAGGTAAATCCGGGAGATACCCTTATATTTAAACTTGAATTAATGTCACCCATTCGCCGTGGGATAGTACATATGAGCGGTAACGCCTATGCGAATGATAAACTGGTGACCGAGGCCGAATTGATGGCACAAATGGTAAAAACAAAAAATTTATAAATGAACCGAGCGCGTGTGAAAAGTTATTTAATTCAAAATATTTTGGTGCGCGAACACATTTCACCTATAAAAAAACAATAAACAAGAGAAATGAACCAACCACTTGCATACGTCCATCCGGGCGCCAAAATAGCCAAAAATGTTGTGATTGAGCCTTTCACGACCATTCATAACAATGTTGTAATTGGAGAAGGAACTTGGATAGGCAGTAATGTAACTATTATGGAAGGTGCGCGCATCGGTAAAAATTGTAATATTTTTCCAGGTGCCGTAATCTCTGCAATTCCACAGGACTTAAAATTCAAGGATGAAGATACTACGGTGGAAATTGGCGATGGAACAACGATAAGAGAATATGTTACTATAAACCGCGGTACCATTGATCGTGGTAAAACAGTTGTAGGAAAAAATTGCTGGATAATGGCCTATTGTCATATTGCACATGATTGTATAGTGGGCGATAACTGTATTTTCAGTAACAATAGTACGCTTGCAGGGCACATTACCGTGGGTGATCATGTGGTTTTGGCAGGAATGACAGCCGTGCACCAATTTTGTATGATCGGTAATCACGCTTTTGTAACTGGGGGGTCTTTGGTAAGAAAAGATGTGCCACCCTTTGTAAAAGCAGCGCGCGAACCGCTGAGCTATGTTGGCATCAATTCTATTGGATTAAGAAGGAGAGGCTTCACTTCACAAAAAATTACCGAAATTCAAAATATTTACAGACTTCTATACCAAAAAAACTACAATACCACCCAGGCAACTGAAATCATTGAAGCCGAAATGGAAGCCACTCCCGAACGAGACGAGATTCTTCAATTCATCAAAAATTCCAAGCGTGGGATTATGAAAGGGTATTTCAATTCAAATTAAACAATTAAATAATATACTGTTAAACAATTAAATGGTTAAACAATTAAACGGTTAAACAATTAAACAATAAACCAAACAATGGCAACATCATCAGATATTAGAAAAGGACTTTGCATCCGCTATAACAATGACATATTTAAAATAATTGAATTCCTTCACGTAAAACCGGGGAAAGGCCCTGCTTTTGTGCGTACAAAACTGAAAAGTGTTACCACAGGGAAAGTAATTGATAATACCTTTTCCGCAGGCCATAAAATAGAGGATGTACGTGTGGAAACACATAAATTTCAATATCTATACAACGAAGGTGATATGTATCATTTTATGAACACTGATGATTATTCCCAAATTCGCTTGATGAAAGATATTCTAGATACCCCTGAATTAATGAAGGAAGGCGAAATTGTTACCGTGTTAATAAACACGGAAGACAATGCACCCCTTTCAGTGGAAATGCCTGCCCATGTGGTTTTGGAGGTAACATCAACCGAACCGGGCGTAAAAGGAAATACAGCTACGAATGCTACAAAACCTGCAATAGTTGAAACCGGTGCAGAAATAAACGTTCCGCTCTTTATTAATGAGGGCGATAAAATTCGTATTGACACGGAAAAAGGTCAATATCAGGAACGAATGAAAGAATAATTTAATTACCTAAAGAACCCATAAAAACAATAAATGAAATTTCCAACGCCCCAAACTCTTGAAAATATTGCTATCATCATCGGTTCCGATTTTGTAGGCGAACCAAATTTTCCGGTTTTTGGGATGAACGAAATACATGTGGTTCAGCCAGGAGATATCGTTTTTGTGGATCACCCAAAATATTACGATAAAGCATTGCAATCGCCAGCTACCGTAATTCTTATCAATAAAAAAGTAGATTGTCCCGTGGGCAAGGCATTATTAGTTTCTGAAGATCCTTTTCGCGATTTCAATAAGCTTACAAATTACTTTAAGCCCTTCCGAAGTGCAAACAGCGCAATTTCCGAATCTGCGGAAATAGGAGAGGGAACCGTAATTCAACCCAATGTTTTTGTGGGTAATAATGTTAAAATAGGCAGCAACTGCGTAATTCACTCAAATGTTTGCATATATGACAACACGGTTATCGGCGATAATGTTACTATTCATTCTGGAACTGTTTTAGGCAGCGATGCCTTTTATTATAAAAACCGCCCAGAAAAATTTGATAAACTATTAAGCGGGGGTAATGTTGTTATTGAAGATAATGTAGATCTTGGCGCATTGTGTACTATTGATAAAGGCGTAACAGCTTCTACAACCATTGGTGAAGGTTCAAAATTGGACAATCAAGTTCATGTGGGGCACGACACAATTATAGGCAAACGTTGTTTGATAGCCTCTCAGGTTGGAATTGCGGGATGTGTTTTAATAGAAGATTTTGTGACTATTTGGGGGCAAGTGGGAATTACTAGCGGTATTACCATTGGTGAGAAAGCGGTGATATCTGCTCAAAGCGGGGTAAGCAAATCGTTGCCAGGCAATAAGGCATATTTTGGAACCCCGGCAGATGAGTTTAGAAAAAAATATAAGGAATTGGCGTCAATTAGACTTATTCCAGACATTATAGAAAAATTGGACAAATTACCATGAGTAAAAAAGCAAAAGACGTAGTAAGGGATTTTTATAGATCAGATATTTTAAGGGACGAGACCGTAATGGAGCGTTTTTTCCACCCAGAATTGGTGCTTATCTGGAACAGTGCTAACGGTTTATCCATTATGCATTATGATGACATCGTTAATTTCTTCGGAGAAGTGAGAAGGTCTTACAACGATTTAAGATTAGAGGTGAGCCATTTGTTGGCGGATGATAACCACGTAACTATTCGATATAAATACTATATCAGAACCATGGAAAATCCAGATGAAGAGCTGGGTATCGCACATTTCATTGCCATTTGGGAGGTAAAAGATGACAAACTTTATCGTGGCTACCAAGTGAGCCAACCAGTTACCGACAAAGACGATACCACCGAAAGTTACCATCGGGTTAAGGTATAATATCTTTTAAAACCCTTGCCAAAAGCTGTATCTTTGTGGCTAGTAATTAAATATTCGAAAACTTTTAATTTGAATAAAAAATAAAAATAAACAATTTCAAATAATTAAAAATGAGTGTTTTAGTAAATAAAAATTCAAAAATAATTGTTCAAGGTTTCACCGGAAGTGAAGGTACTTTTCACGCCGAACAAATGATTGAATACGGAACCAATGTAGTAGGAGGAGTTACCCCCGGAAAAGGGGGCCAAAAACATCTTGACAAGCCTGTGTTCAATACGGTTTCAGAAGCTGTTGAAAAAACAGGTGCCGATACCACAATTATCTTTGTACCACCAGCATTTGCCGCAGACGCTATTATGGAAGCCGCAGATGCAGGCATCAAGGTAATTATTACCATTACCGAAGGAATACCTGTAAAAGATATGATTACGGCTTCAAACTATATAAAAGACCGGGATTGTCGTCTCATTGGTCCTAACTGCCCAGGCGTTATTACGCCCGGTGAAGCGAAAGTAGGCATTATGCCCGGTTTCGTTTTCAAAAAAGGAAAAGTGGGTATCGTTTCAAAATCTGGAACGCTTACGTATGAAGCTGCAGATCAAGTAGTAAAACAAGGCCTCGGTATTACAACGGCTATTGGAATTGGTGGTGATCCAATCATTGGCACCACTACAAAGGAAGCTTTAGAAATGCTTATCAATGATTCTGAAAGTGAAGCAGTGGTAATGATTGGGGAAATTGGAGGCCAACTTGAAATTGACGCTGCCAATTGGTACAAGGACAGTGGTATCAAAAAACCAGTAATTGGCTTTATAGCTGGCGAAACTGCGCCTGCTGGGCGTACAATGGGTCACGCCGGAGCTATTGTGGGCGGAAGTGATGATACAGCCCAGGCAAAGAAAAAAGTAATGCGCGAATGTGGCATCCACGTAGTGGATTCTCCTGCGGAAATTGGAAAGAAGGTAGCCGAGGTTTTAGGCTAGTTTTTAAAAATATTTAAAAGAAGCTCTGCAAAATTCGCAGGGCTTTTTTTATGGAGAACCCGCAACCTTTTGTTATATTTGAAACCCCGCCTTTTGCGGTTTTTTAGTTCATAAATATATGGTCGAGCATGATCAAGACTTTTTTTAGTTTAAATCAAAATATTTTTATATGAAATTATTGGAAGGAAAAACAGCAATCATTACCGGCGGTAGCCGTGGAATAGGAAAAGGAATCGTTGAAACCTTCGCCCAGCACGGCGCCAATGTGGCCTTCACCTATAGCTCTTCAGCTGAAGCGGCAAATGCTTTGGCTGACGAAATTTCAAAATCTGGTGTAAAGGCCAAGGCCTATAAAAGCGATGCGGCTTCCTATGACGAGTCACAAAAACTGGCAGAAGAAGTATTGAAAGACTTCGGAAGCATAGATATTCTCGTGAATAATGCCGGAATTACCAAGGACAATCTGTTAATGCGTATTTCCGAAGAAGATTTTGATAAGGTAATTGAAGTGAATCTGAAATCGGTTTTCAATATGACCAAAGCCGTGCAACGCACCATGTTAAAACAACGAAAGGGCTCCATTATCAATATGAGTTCCGTAGTTGGGGTAAAGGGAAATGCAGGGCAAACTAACTATGCGGCTTCAAAAGCAGGTATTATAGGTTTCACTAAATCTGTTGCTTTGGAGCTGGGTTCCCGAGACATCCGTTGTAACGCTATTGCTCCCGGTTTCATCGAAACTGAAATGACCGGAAAATTGGATGAAACCACAGTACAGGGTTGGCGCGATGCCATTCCGTTAAAGCGCGGCGGTTCTCCCGAAGATATTGCAAACGCTTGTGTTTTCCTCGCCAGCGACCTTTCAGCCTATGTTACCGGGCAAGTGCTGAATGTTGATGGGGGAATGCTTACATAAAAAAGTTTTCAGTTTTCAGTAGCAGTATGTAGTAATCTAAACCCTGAAACTAGAAACCTTAAACCTGAAACCACTTTAGTGACCACAGAAACCATACTTTATATAATCCTCGCCGGAGTAGTATCCATTGCTCTGGCGGTTTTTATGTATGGCTATAAGTCAAAGCAAAAGGGCTTGTTGCCTTGGGTTTTTGGAATCCTTCGTTTTATTACGCTTTTCTCTATTTTGCTTCTGATCATTAATCCAAAATTCAAAAGTGAAACCTATACCATTGAAAAACCGAAACTTCCCGTGCTTATTGACAATTCAGCCTCGGTAGGGGAGTTGGACCAAATGGAGAATGTTGCGGAATTACTTCAACAATTAAAGGAAAACGGTGATTTAAACGATAAGTTTGATGTTTCCTATTATACCTTCGGAAGTGATTTCCGCGAAAGCGATTCTATTTCTTTTAATGAAAAGAATACAAACATTTCCAAAGCACTTACTTCAACTAACGAGCTTTTTAAAAACCAAACGGCTCCAACAATAGTAATTACGGATGGAAACCAAACGCTGGGCAATGATTACGAATTTTCTTCAGCCACTTTCCAAAACGCTATTTATCCAGTAATTCTGGGAGATTCCATAAAATACACGGATCTAAAAATTGAGCAGCTTAATACAAACAGATATACTTTTTTAAAAAACCAATTTCCTGTTGAAGTCATTTTAACCTATAGTGGCGTAGGCCCCGTAAATTCTGAGTTTGTAGTTACCCAAGGAACTGTAGGCGTGTTTCGTACAAACGTTTCATTTTCTGAAAGTGAAACTTCAAAGACCTTAAACTTTACGCTTCCTTCAAATTCGGTGGGACTTCAAAAATATACCGCACAAATACTTCCACTTGCAGACGAAAAGAACAAAATCAACAACAGCAAGCAGTTCGCCGTTGAAGTGATAGATCAGGCCACCAATATTTTAGTTGTAAGCAAAATAGTTCATCCAGATTTGGGCGCACTAAAAAAAGCAATAACTACTAACGAGCAACGTACGGTTTCATTTAAAAAACCTGCAGAAGCTGTTTCAGCTTTAAATGATTATCAATTAATAATTCTCTATCAACCCGATAGAAGTTTTGCTGCGGTATTTTCAGAAATGGAGAAACTGAAAAAAAACAGTTGGGTGATCTCTGGCCTGCAAACGGATTGGTATTTTCTGAATGGGGCGCAAGACAATTTCAACAAAGAAGCATCCAATCAAAGCGAAGACATACAGGCGCAATTGAACAGCAATTACGGCACATTTGTCGTGGAAGATATTGGTTTCAACAATTTTCCGCCATTGCACACAGAATTTGGCGCATTGACCATAACCGTTCCAAATGAAGTGATGCTTGAGCAGACCGTAAGCGGCCTTACAAATGGAAATCCACTGCTCGCCACAATGGAAATAAACGGCAAACGCGATGCCATTTTGGACGGGGAGGGCTTTTGGCGCTGGCGTACACGCAGTTTTCTTGAAACGGAAAGCTTCCAAAGTTTTGATGATTTTATTGGAAATATAATTCAATATTTGGCCTCAAACAAACGCCGCAGTAGGCTGGAAGTGTCTTCGGAAACGTTTTATTACAACAACAAACCAATCAAGATTTCTGCCCAGTATTTTGATAAAAACTATGTCTTTGATAACCGTGCATCACTAAATATTACAGTAAAAAATCAGGAGACCGAAAAGCAAACCGTGTTCCCAATGCTTTTGAGAAATAATTATTACGAAGTGGATCTCAATAGCCTTTCGGCAGGAGAATATAATTATACGGTTTCAGTTTCAAACGAAGCGGTTTCCAGCAGTGGCAGTTTCACTATTTTGGACTTTAACGTAGAGCAGCAATTCCTCAATGCCAATGTTTCCAAACTCCGCCGAATTGCACAGAATACGGATGGTAGCGCTTATTTTATAACACAAATCGAGGTGATGATACAAAGTTTGATAGCCAATGATAACTTCCAAAACATTGAAAGAAGCGAACAAAAAGTAGTACCTTTGATAGATTGGAAATACCTTCTTATACTCATCGTTCTAGCCCTTGCTGCGGAATGGTTTATCAGAAAATACAATGGCCTTATCTAACAATCCAAATACACTTAACATGGAAAGATTACCAAAACTTACGATACCAGTAATTATCGGGATTATTTTATTGATAAKCRKCRYYGSMAMWKSWKSWRNCRCCRKTRWWNGCKSRNNAAKCKSSARWGMKWTRSSRRWMYTKWSNNARTGGNGGTRGTKACAGATGAACCGCCACTTGGCGAAGGTTTCCACATTATTGCGCCGTGGAACAATGTGATAGAATATGAAGTGCGCCAACAGGAACTCTTCGAAAAAATGAAGGTTCTTTCAAGCAATGGACTTGAAATACAGATTGATGCATCGGCTTGGTACCAACCCGTTTATTCAGATTTGGGAAAACTGCATCAAGAACGCGGCGAAAACTATCTGGAGCGCGTAATACAACCTGCCATTCGTAGTGCCGCCCGTAGTGTTGTGGGCCGTTATACCCCGGAACAGCTCTATAGCAGCAAACGCGATGCAATACAAGACGAAATTTTTGAGGAAACCAAAAAAATATTGGAAAAACAGTACGTGCAACTAAATG
This sequence comes from Aequorivita sp., assembly GCA_002733915.1. Classification (GTDB taxonomy): domain Bacteria; phylum Bacteroidota; class Bacteroidia; order Flavobacteriales; family Flavobacteriaceae; genus Aequorivita. The sequence goes on along the minus strand of NVXN01000006.1, from coordinate 115,008 downwards.
AAATTTTGGTGCGTGACGTTACCCTTCCAAACACCATAAAAGATGCGATTGAAAGAAAACTTAGGCAAGAGCAGGAATCCTTAGAATATGAATTTAGACTCGTAACTGCCGCTAAGGAAGCAGAAAAAGTACGCATTGAAGCACAGGGAAAGGCAGATGCCAACAAAATTCTGAGCGCTTCCTTGACTGATAAAATCCTTCAGGATAAAGGAATAGACGCTACATTGGAATTGGCAAAATCTCCTAATTCCAAAGTTGTTGTAGTAGGAGCCGGTGATAGCGGTTTGCCTTTGATTTTGGGAAATAATTAAAAACTTACTTCCGCTTCCATAGCCTAAAAATAAAAAATGCCGAAATCACTGCAATTCCAATAAGAATTGTCGCTCCTATCACATTTCCGTAAATAACATATCCTGTGGCAAAGAGCGAAGTGTAAACAAAAACAATTCCCAATAGCATCGAGGCTAAGTCAATGGTAAACACATCATGGCTTGGTTGCAAGCTAATATTCGCTTTGGCGGCCACTTTTTTAAAGTTTTTCCAACCGTTGCCGTAGGGCGTAATTGCATTGTAAAAATTTGCTAGTGTCTTAGTATCCGTAGGACGGGTGAGGAGGGTTATTGCAATCCAGCTTACTGTTGTAATTGCAACGCCAATTACCAGTTTCTCATAAGGTTCCAGCCCCATTTCCACAAAATTGAAAACTATGGCAACTATAAATGAAACCGCCATGCCAGTAATTTCACTATATGCGTTTACGCGCCACCAAAACCATCGCAATATAAAAATGAGTCCTGTTCCTGCGCCTATCTGCAAAAGAATTGCAAAAGTTTCCAGAGCGCTGCTCAATACCAATGCGAGCAAAGCAGAAAAAGCCATTAACAGAATGGTGGAAATTTGCCCCACGCCAACTAATTCCTTTTCAGATGCTTCTGGTTTCACAAACCTCTTGTAAAAATCCAATGAAATATAGGAAGAACCCCAGTTAAGATGCGTGGAAATAGTACTCATAAATGCCGCAATCAAAGAAGCAACCACCAAACCAAGCAAACCTGCAGGCAATTTAGTAAGCATTGCAGAGTAGCCCAAATCATGGCCCAAAACAGCATTTGGAAATTGTGCCTGAATATCGCTAAGTTGCGGATACACGACCAATGAGGCAAAAGCGATCAAAATCCACGGCCATGGGCGCAGTGCATAATGCATTATATTAAAGAGTAAGGTAGCACCAATGGCATTTTTCTCATCCTTGGCGGAAAGCATACGTTGCGCGATATAGCCACCACCACCGGGTTCAGCTCCTGGGTACCAAACACTCCACCATTGTACGGCAATGGGGATTATTAATAGAACAAGTAAAGTATTTGTATCGCCGAAATCTGGCAGAAAATTTAATTTATCCGAAACATTTTCATTAGCGAGAAGATTTTGCAAACCGCCTACTTCGGGTAAATTCAAAATATAATACGCTGCCCAAATGGAGCCAATCATCGCTATTATAAACTGGAGAAAATCGGTAAAAATAACCCCTCGCAAGCCGCCAATAGAACTATAGATAACCGTAACTATAGAAGCATATAGCACACATTCCCACGGCTCAAGGTTAAACAATACGCCACCAATTTTTATAGCTGCCAAGCAAACCGAGGCCATAATCATTACATTAAAAAAAACACCCAGATACAAAGCCCGGAATCCACGTAAAAAAGCCGCCGGTTTTCCACTGTAGCGCATTTCGTAAAACTGAAGATCTGTAAGTACTTTACTTCTGCGCCATAATTTTGCATATACAAAAACTGTCAGCATTCCAGTAATTAAAAACGTCCACCACACCCAGTTTCCCGAAACGCCATTTTGCCGAACAATATCTGTAACCAAGTTCGGAGTATCTGCTGAAAAAGTGGTGGCAACCATAGAAATACCCAACAACCACCACGGCATATTTCTTCCTGAAAGAAAGAATTCCTGTGTATTTTTTCCAGACTTTTTGGCTACAACAAGGCCAATAACAAGAAATATAACAAAGAATGAAATGATTAAAATCCAGTCAAGCGTGGCTAAATGCATAAGAAGTGTTGATTTTACAGAGGTTCGAAATTACTCCGGTTAAAGTAAAGAAATTGCTTTGAAAATTAATAAAGCGTTAAAATTTTATATTCACAGTTTTTTAAACAATCTTTTTGTTTAGATTTGTCATCGTATTTATGAACAAATCAGTTTTACATCATCACCATATCAACTTCCACGCGCTCGCGAGGTGATATGGCTATTGTGTAAATCCAACAATATTCAAAACCCGTTTGAGCAATCAAACGGGTTTTTTTATTTCCCTAATTCAACTAGAAAAAGTATAATGAAAAAATTAAAAATTGCAGTACAAAAATCAGGACGTCTTCACGACGAATCGCTGGCGTTACTCAAAGATTGCGGCATTTATATAGACAATGGCCGCGACCAATTGAAGGCTTCCTCCACAAATTTCCCCCTAGAAATTTACTATTTGCGCAATGGCGATATTCCCCAATATTTAAAGGATGGCGTGGTGGACTGTGCCATTATAGGTGAAAATCTTTTGATTGAAAAAGGTGAAGGAATTTCTATTGCCAGTCGCTTGGGCTTTTCGAAATGCAGGGTTTCACTTGCTGTTCCGAAGACTTTTAAATACAGTTCCATAGAAGACTTTAACGGAAAACGTATTGCTACCAGTTATCCAGAAACCACCCGTAATTATTTAGATGAAAAAGGGATAGAAGCAGAGTTACATATCATTAATGGCAGTGTTGAAATAGCTCCAAATATAGGGCTCGCTGACGCTATTTGCGACATCGTGAGCAGCGGCAGTACGCTTTTCAAAAACAATTTAAAGGAAGTGGAAGTCATTTTGAAAAGTGAAGCCGTACTTGCAGTTTCTCCTAATATTTCAGAAAATGCAACTAAAATTCTGGATAAAATTCGTTTTAGAATCCAATCCGTTTTACAAGGTCGCGACTCGCGCTATGTGCTCTTAAATGCGCCGAATGAAAAGATTGATGAAATAATCAAAATTTTGCCGGGAATGAAGAGTCCGACCTTGCTTCSATTAGCAGAGGAAGGATGGAGTAGCATTCATTCCGTTGTAAATAGGGATGCTTTTTGGGAAGTAATTGAAGAACTCAAACAAGCTGGAGCCGAAGGAATATTAGTTTGTCCAATTGAAAAAATGATTTTGTAAAAAGATGAAAAAAATAAAATATCCCAAGCTTGAAAGCTGGAGCGAACTTTTAAAGAGGCCCACGCAAACCGTTGCTGACGTAGAATCTACAGTAGATGAAATATTTTCGGAGATAAAATCAAAAGGTGATGTGGCCATAAAAAAATATACCCAACTTTTTGATGGAATTTTCATGGACGATATATCGGTTTCCAAAGATGAAATTGCAATTGCGGAAAAAGAGATTTCTGAAGCGTTGAAAGACGCAATCAATATTGCAAAAGCAAACATCGAAAAATTCCATAGCGCCCAAAAAACAGAACGTATTACAGTAGAAACTACTAAAGGTGTATTGTGTTGGCAAGAAAAACGGCCCATCCAAAAAGTGGGACTTTACATTCCCGGAGGCTCGGCACCGCTGTTTTCAACGATTTTAATGCTGACTCTTCCAGCAAACCTTGCAGGTTGTAGTGAAATTGTACTTTGTACACCACCCGACAAAAATGGTAAAATAAATCCGGCAATTCTCTATACCGCAAATCTTTGTGGAGTTACCAAGATTTTCAAAATAGGAGGTATTCAAGCCATAGGCGCAATGACTTTTGGCACGGAAACCGTTCCTGCTGTTTACAAAATTTTTGGCCCTGGGAATCAGTTTGTAACTGTGGCAAAGCAAATTGCTACCAAATACGGAGTTGCTATCGATATGCCCGCGGGCCCTTCAGAGTTGCTTGTTTTTGCTGATGACACGGCGAATCCTTCCTTCGTGGCTTCAGATTTACTGTCGCAAGCCGAACACGGTGCAGATAGTCAAGTAATATTAGTTACAATTTCAGAGAAGCTATTGAATTTAGTAAGAAAGAAAATTGAAAATCAGCTTCAGCAGTTATCGCGCAAAACCATTGCCGAACAGGTCATTGAAAATTCAAAACTGATTTTGGTTAAAAGCAACGCTGATGCAATCAACCTTATTAATGAATATGGTCCAGAACACTTTATTGTGATTTCAAAAGAAGAAGATTTTTTTATTGAGAACATTCGAAATGCCGGTTCAATTTTTATTGGAAACTACACTCCCGAAAGCGCTGGTGATTACGCCTCGGGCACCAATCATACTTTGCCCACAAATGGTTATGCAAAACAGTACAGCGGGGTAAACCTCGACAGTTTTATGAAAAGCATGACCTTTCAGAAAATTTCTGAAGAGGGAATCCAAAATATAGGCAATGCAATAGAGGCTATGGCCGAAGCCGAAGGTCTTCAAGCGCACAAAAATGCGGTGACTTTGCGTTTAAAGAGTTTAGAATAATAGTCTGGTCGAGCGTGTAACACTGAGCGCAGTCGAAGTGCGGTCGAAACCTTAAACCATCATAATATGAATAACAAATTTGACATACAATCCTTAATACGCCCCAACGTTGCCAAAATGAAGCCGTACAGCTCTGCGCGCGATGAATTCAAAGATTTTGACAGCGAAATGATTTTCCTCGATGCCAACGAAAACCCGTTTGAAACTAATGTAAACCGCTATCCCGATCCGCAACAGCAGGCATTAAAAGATATTCTTTCAAAACAAAAGAATATCTCAACCACTCAGATTCTTATGGGAAATGGCAGTGACGAAGTACTCGATTTGATTTTCAGAGCATTCTGTGAACCCGCTAAGGATAACATAATCACTTTACCGCCAACCTATGGTATGTACGGTGTTTTGGCGAATTTGAACGATATTGAAARTAGGGAAGTGCTACTCGATGCAGATTTTCAACCTGATATGGGTGGGATTTCAAGTATTGCAGATACACGCACCAAGATTTTGTTTATTTGTTCCCCCAACAATCCAACGGGTAATTTAATAGCTTTGAAAAGAATTTTAAAGCTATTAAAAACCTTCAATGGTTTGGTAGTGATCGATGAGGCTTACTTAGATTTTGCAAACGAGGTAAGTTGGATTTCAAAATTGGTCGAATTTCCTAATTTGATTGTCATACAAACACTTTCAAAAGCATACGGATTGGCGGGAATTCGCTTGGGAATTTGCTATGCTTCCAAGGAAATAATTTCAGTTTTAAACAAAATCAAACCGCCATACAACATTAATAAACTCACACAGCAAAGCGCTATTGAGCAACTTCAAAATTATTTAAAAATTAAAAAGGATTTAAGCTTATTGAAAGCAGAAAAAGAAACTTTACTTAAAGCTTTGGTTCAAGTTCAATATATTGAAAAAGTATATCCAACCGATGCTAATTTCATTCTCATAAAAGTTGATAATGCTGAAAAACGCTATTCACAATTGTTGGAAAATGGAATTGTCGTTCGAAACAGAAGTTCGCAGCCACTATGCGAAAATACGCTGCGCATAACTATTGGCACGCCTTTAGAAAATGAAAAACTAATTAAGATTTTAAAAACACTGAACTAATGAAGAAACGCGTATTGTTTATAGACCGCGATGGCACTATCATAAAAGAAACCGTGGACGAGCAAATTGATGCTTTCGATAAATTGATTTTTTATCCTAAAGTCTTCACCTACCTTGGAAAAATAGCAAAAGAGCTCAATTTTAAATTGGTTATGATTACCAATCAAGACGGTTTGGGAACGGATTCTTTTCCCGAAGAAACTTTTTGGCCCGTACATAATTTTATAATAAAAGGTTTTGAAAATGAAGGTATTATGTTTAGTGAAGTTTTAATTGACCGAACATTTCCGCATGAAAAGGCCGATACTCGGAAACCCGGAACTGGCTTGTTAAAAAAATATTTTTCAGAAGAATATGACCTGGAAAATTCCTTTGTAATAGGCGATAGGCTCACGGATATAGAACTGGCTAAAAACTTAGGCGCTAAAGGTATTTTCATAGACGATAATACTAAGTTGGGGACTTCCGAAATTTCATTGAACGCCGAAGAGCTACAACGCTACATCGCTTTGGAAACCAATGATTGGCAGCAGATTTATGAGTTTTTAAAACTGAAACAGCGTGTTTCGGAAATCCACCGAAAGACAAATGAAACCAATATTGTTATAAAATTGAACTTGGACGGCACTGGGAAAAGTATTATAAACACCGGCATTGCCTTCTTTGACCATATGTTGGACCAATTGGCGCGTCACGGGCAAATGGATTTGGAAATAACCGTAAAAGGAGATTTGGAAGTAGATGAACACCACACCATTGAGGACACTGCCATTGCTTTGGGCGAAGTTTTCAACAAAGCTTTGGGCACTAAATTGGGAATGGAGCGCTATGGTTTCTGTTTGCCGATGGACGATTGCCTAGCACAGGTTGCGATTGATTTTGGTGGAAGAAATTGGCTAGTTTGGGATGCCGACTTTAAACGTGAAATGATAGGCCAAATGCCCACTGAAATGTTTTACCATTTTTTCAAAAGTTTTACTGATGGCGCAAAGGCAAATCTCAATATTAAAGCCGAAGGAACCAACGAACACCACAAGATTGAAGCAATATTCAAAGCTTTTGCAAAAGCTATAAAAATGGCAGTAAAACGTGATGCGGAAAAGATGGTTTTGCCTTCAACCAAAGGTTTACTTTAAATACGAAATCTAAAAAATGAAAATTGTAATTATTAATTATGGAGCGGGTAACATCCAAAGCATCAAATTTGCTTTGAAAAGATTGGGTGTTGAAGCAATTTTGAGCGATGACGAAACTGTAATCCGCCAAGCAGATAAAGTAATCTTTCCCGGCGTGGGTGAAGCAAGTAGCGCAATGCAAAAACTGAAAGCTTCCAGACTGGAAAAAGTCATTCCCAAACTAACGCAGCCTGTTTTGGGCATTTGTTTGGGAATGCAGCTGCTTTGTAATACTTCCGAAGAGGGAAATACAAAGGGTTTGGGAGTTTTTAATGTGGATGTAGTGCGATTTTCCAAAGGCTTAAAAGTGCCGCAAATTGGTTGGAACCAAATTCAAAATTTGAAATCAGCACTGTTCAAAAATGTTTCTGAAAACGAATTTATGTATTTGGTGCATAGCTTTTACGCCCCCTTATGCGAGGAAGCCATTGCAAACAGTGAATACGGAATTCAATATGCATCGGCTTTACAAAAGGATAATTTTTATGGCGTACAATTTCATCCTGAAAAAAGCAGTACGGCCGGAGAACAAATTTTAAAGAACTTTTTAGAACTATAAACGAGATTCCCGCCTAGGCGGGAAATAAATTATGCGAATAATACCAGCAATAGATATCATCGACGGCAAATGCGTCCGTCTTTCAAAGGGCGATTACAGCACCAAAAAAATCTATAATGAAAACCCATTGGAAGTTGCAAAACAATTTGAAGCCCACGGAATAAAATATTTACATTTGGTCGATTTGGATGGCGCCAAAAGCAAACACATTGTAAACCATAAAATACTAGAAARYAWWRMWKCWYANNCNMMTTTARAGNWTAGNAMWWYRGAGRCNNKKGYTRAARACGGATGAAGATTTGCGGATTGCCTTTGAATGTGGTGCCAATCAAATCACAGGCGGGAGTATTGCCGTAAAAGATCCCGGAACTTTTAAAAGATGGCTACAAAAATTTGGAAGTGAAAAAATTATTCTGGGTGCCGATGCCAAAGACGAAAAAGTGGCAATAAGTGGTTGGGYGGAAGATTCAAATTTAGAATTAATTCCCTTTATACAGAAATATATTGAAAGTGGAATTGAATATGTAATCTGTACCGATATCAGTAAAGACGGTATGTTGCAAGGTTCTTCGTTTGATTTATATCGTAAAATTTTAAAAGAAAATACAGTGTTAGGTCGAGCGCAGTCAAGACCTAATGGCAACGATATTAAACTAATTGCTTCCGGTGGAATTTCAACTTTTGAAGAACTTCCAAAACTTGCAAAATTAGGATGCGAAGGAGTGATTATCGGCAAAGCGATTTATGAAAATCGGATTAACTTGAAAGAATTGGAGAAATACGTTTATGAAAATTAGAAAAACGAAAGCGGAAATTAGAATATGGGAAATTAAAAAATTGAAATCCTAAATTATAATTTATTAACTCAGAAATTAGTAAACTAAACTCAAATATTTTACTATGGAAACTATGAAAGATAGAACACAGCGTTTTACAATAGATTGTTGGAAACTATGTAACACTCTTCCTCAATCAAGGGAGTATAGTAATTTGATTTATCAACTTTTTAAATGTAGTAGTTCAGTTGGTGCTAATTGGCGCGCTTCTCAACGGCCGAAATCTCAAGCAGATTTTATAAATAAACTTAAAATTGTTGAAGAAGAAGCTGATGAAACCTGTTTTTGGTTGGAAATCCTTCAAGAGGTATGGGATGGAGAACATATTGAAGCAAAAAGACTTTGGAAGGAAGGTGACGAAATATTGAGAATAACTGTAGCATCTATAAATACTGCCAAAAGAAAAATGAATAAAAAGTAGAAAAACGAAAGCGAAATACGAAAATAGAAATATGAGAATAGAAATATGAAAATCCAAAAACTAAAGTAGCCTCTCTACTTTCTACTTTCAAATTTCTACTTTAAGACTTAAATATGTTAACTAAACGAATAATCCCCTGCTTGGATATAAAAAACGGCAGAACCGTAAAAGGAATCAATTTCCTCGATTTGCGCGACGCCGGCGACCCTGTTGAGTTGGCAAAGTTCTATTCTGAAAACGGGGCAGACGAACTTGTTTTTCTGGATATTTCAGCAACCGAGGAACGAAGAAGAACCTTAGCGGAATTAGTTTTAAAAGTTGCCGAAACCATTAATATTCCCTTTACCGTTGGTGGTGGTATTTCTTCCGTGGAAGATGTGGAAACCCTTTTGAACAATGGCGCCGATAAGGTTTCGGTGAATTCTTCCGCAGTGAAAAACCCACAGTTGATCAATGTACTGGCTTCTAAATTTGGCTCGCAATGCATTGTGGTGGCTATTGATGCAAAACTGATTGACGGCAATTGGAAAGTGCATTTGGTAGGAGGTAAGGTGCCTACCGAGCTTGATCTGTTTGAGTGGGCAAAAGAAGTGGAAAAACGTGGTGCTGGCGAAATCCTTTTTACGTCCATGGACCATGATGGTACCAAAAATGGTTTTGCAAACGATGCTCTGGAAAAGCTTTCAACAGAACTGAACATCCCGATAATTGCCTCTGGTGGAGCGGGAACAATTCAGCATTTTGCCGATACTTTTATTAAAGGAAAAGCAGATGCTGCCTTGGCTGCCAGTGTTTTTCACTTTAAGGAAATTACTATTGCAGCTTTGAAAAACGAATTGGGAAGGCAGGAAATTCCTATACGAATTTTGAGCAATGAGATTTGAGCGACGAATGAGGAGTTTTTTAAATATGAGTTTAGTATTATGAATTTTGAATGGAATCAATAAAAAAATTAAGATGAATATAGATTTTGAAAAATACCAAAACAGATTGGTGCCGGCGATAATTCAGGATAATTCAACAAATAAGGTTTTGATGCTTGGCTATATGGACGAGGAAGCATTTTTGAAAACCAACCAATCAAAAAAGGTTACTTTTTTTAGCCGAAGCAAGCAAAGACTTTGGACAAAAGGTGAAGAAAGCGGTAATTTCCTGAAACTGGTCTCCATTGCTGTTGATTGCGACAATGACGCCCTCTTAATAAAAGTAAATCCTACGGGACCCGTTTGCCACAAAGGAACTGACACTTGCTGGGAAGAAGACAATGTTTCTAGTTTTGGATTTCTTTCAGATCTGGAAAACATCATTCAAAACAGAAAGAAGAATTCTGAAAATGAAGATTCCTACATAGCATCCCTCTTTCGAAAAGGCATCAATAAAATTGCGCAAAAAGTAGGCGAAGAGGCCGTGGAAATGGTCATTGAAGCAAAGGACAATAATGACAATTTGTTTCTCAATGAAAGTGCCGACCTACTTTTTCACTATATGATTTTGCTTCAGGCAAAGGGTTTTACTTTAAGCGATGTGGAGAAAGCACTTCGGCAACGCCATAAAATGGAATAATCTTTTTACTTTTTCCTACCTTTAAAAAATAATCAACTTTTTTATGGCCGCACGAAGAAGAAAAAAAACACAAACTACAAAAATACAGCCCAAAAGGGCAAGAAACCTTTCCCCGGGAACGGTAAACTATACCGGTAAAAAAACTACTACGGTTACGAAACTGGACATTATAGATTATTCCAAAGAGCATTATGACCGCTTTGAGACCAACAATATACAAGAGGCTTTTACGTATGAGGATTCCGCCAACATTACGTGGATTAACGTAAACGGTCTTAGCAATACTGATGACATTGTTACTTTAGGCAACCATTTTGAATTGCACCCACTAATACAGGAAGATATAGTTACCACTAACCAACGCCCAAAAATTGACGAATACGAAGAGTATTTATTCATTGTTTTCAAAATGTTACACTATGATGATGCGGAACAGCTAATAAACGAGCACATAAGTATGGTAATTGGAAAGGATTATGTAATTACCTTCCAAGAGGCCGAGGGCGATGTTTTTGGAGACCTGCGCGATCGCCTCGAGCATGGCAGGGGAAGGATAAGAGGCTTGGGTTCAGACTATTTAATGTTTGCGGTTATGGATGCTGTGGTGGATAATTATTTCACCGTTATTGAATTTTTAAGCAATAAAGTGGAAATACTTGAGGATAAACTTTTTGATGACAAGGAAGATGAAAATATAACGGAGGAAATCCAAGAGCTTAAAAAAGAAATACTAAGAATCAGAAAGGCGGTAGTGCCGCTTCGAGAGGTAGTAAATAGACTGGAAAAAATAGAAAATTCGCTTATTGATGAACGCACCAACAAATACATTCGCGATCTCTATGACCACATTATTCAAGTAAACGAAAGTGTTGAAATATATCGCGATATGATCTGGGGCTTAATGGATATGTATATGACCACCATTAGCAACAAAATGAACGAAGTGATGAAAGTACTTACTATTATGGCTTCCATTTTTATTCCCCTCACTTTTATGGCAGGTATTTACGGGATGAATTTTGAACATATGCCCGAACTGCATTTCCGCTACGGCTACTATTACCTGTGGGGTGCCATGATTTTGGTTTTCCTCGGAATGCTATGGTATTTTAAAAGAAAGAAATGGTTGTAGCGCAGCCCGGACTTACACCCGAGGTTGAATGTTTAATTGTTTATTTGTGTAAGGATTTAACTGGTGGATAGTTCGTCGCTTGTACCTCGTAACTTACCTTTTCTCAAAATCTAGAACAGGCTCCAGAACCTTCCAAACAGTTTCAGCGACTATCTTATGGCCCTCTGCCGTAGGATGAATTCCATCATTTTGGTTTAGCTTTTTAACTCCGCCAACATCCTTTAAAATAAAAGGAATGAAGGCAATATTATTTTCTGCAGCCAGATCAGCAAAGATGGCGCGAAACTGCGTGGTATAATCCTGCCCCATATTGGGGGGCAACTGCATTCCTGCCAACACAATCTTTGTCTCGGGGCTTTTCGTTTTAACGGCATCTATTATTGCTTGTAGATTAGTTTTGGTTTCAGAAATAGGCACGCCTCGCAGCCCGTCATTTGCACCGAGTTCCAAAACAAATATATCTACATTCTGATTGAGGATCCAGTTGATTCTGCTTTTGCCGCCAGCAGTAGTTTCCCCGCTAACCCCAGAGTTTATTACTTCATAATTCAAACCCAAGGAGTCAATTTTAGATTGGATAATTCCTGGAAAAGCATCATTGGTATCATCCAGACCATAGCCAGCAGTTATACTATCCCCAAAAAATAAAATGGTCTTGCTAGAGGTATTTTTCGAAGTTTCAGTTTCGTTAGGGGTATTTTCGTTCGCTTCTATTGCAGATTTTGATTTTTTGTCATTTCCACAGGATAACAGTAGAAAAACAAGTAAGAAATAACAAAACTTTAAGAGGTACTTCGACTTGGAACTTATTGTATTTAAAAGGGTTTGCGTAATTTTGAACTTCGGCATAAGGAGGCGTTTTATTTATAAAAATGAATTCTCTCCCGATTCGGAGCATTCGAACTGATATATAAAAAATTAAATGACAAAGATATTAAAGATTAACGGGTTGGAGAAAACTTATAAAAGCGGTTCGAAGCAATTAACGGTTCTTCATGATGTTTCTTTTGAAGTTGAAAAAAGCCAAATATTTTCCATCGTAGGTCCTTCGGGTAGTGGTAAGACTACTTTGCTGGGCCTATCCGCAGGCTTAGACACCCCCAGCGCAGGTAGTGTGGAATTATGCGGACATAATTTAAGTAGTCTCAATGAAGATGAACGCGCCCAATTGCGCAATGCAGAAGTGGGTTTTATTTTTCAGGATTTTCAATTATTGACAACTTTAACAGCTCTTGAAAACGTTAGCGTGCCTTTGGAACTCCAAGGGGCCAAAAATGCTGTTAGCAGAGCAAAGGAACTATTGGAGAAAGTTGGYTTGGCAGATCRCNTGYAYYRKYWSMYRTNSSAATYMWMTGGCNNKGCSAASRMCWWCGGSTNNCARTRGMAAGGGCTTTTTCAAACAAACCTTCAATTTTATTCGCCGATGAACCTACCGGCAATCTGGACGAGGAAACAGGAGAGAAGATAATACAGTTGCTTTTTGATCTCAATAAACAAGCTGGAACTACGCTAGTGATTATCACCCACGATTTGGATTTGGCTGCCAGAACACAGCAAATCTTAAGATTGAAGGGCGGCCGAATTTTAACTAATAAAACAACTGTTTCAATTTGAACAAGCCCCAGTTAAAACCAACGTTAAATACAGCTTGGCTATTTAAAATGGCTTGGCGCGATGCCAAGGCAAGTAAGGCGCGCCTGTTGCTTTTTATGGCTTCCATTATCTTAGGGATTGCGGCCGTTGTTTCCATACAGTTATTTAGCCAAAACCTTACTGATAATATCCAACGGCAATCAAAATCCTTGATGGGGGCCGATTTTCTTATAGATACCGATCAGCTTCCCAGTGAACGCGCACAAGCAATTATTGATTCCTTAAAGCCAGATGCTTTAGAAGTAAACTTTGTATCAATGGTAGCTTTTCCCAAGAACAAGGGCACCAAATTAGTTCGCGTACGTGGTTTGCAAGGCGATTTTCCTTTTTACGGAAATATTGATACACAACCTGTTACAGCCGCTACTTCTTATCAAGGTTTAGGCGGCGCTTTAGTAGATGCCACTTTAATGTTGCAATACAACCTGACGGCAGGCGATTCCATTAAAGTAGGCGAAATAACTTTGCCAATAGCGGGCGCATTAAACGCTATTCCAGGTAATAACGTGGTTTCCAGCTCAGTAGCGCCCTTAGTAATAATTCCGTATGGGCTTGTTGCCGACACCGAATTGTTACAGTTTGGAAGCCGAAAGGAATACCAGTTTTATTACAAACAGCCCAATACAGACCTTGGGGCTTTGGAAGTTCAATTGCAGCCCATGCTTGAGGCAGAAAACGCAGATCTGGATACCCATACCAGTACCAGCAGCCGTTTAGGGCGCAGGTATGACAATGTAGGTTCGTTTCTTAACCTTACTGCTTTCATTGCACTATTGTTGGGTTGTGTAGGGATTGCCAGCTCGGTAAACATCTACATCAAGGAAAAAATTAAGCCGATTGCCATCCTAAAATGTCTGGGCGCATCCAGAAAACAAAGTTTTTTGATTTTTCTGCTTCAGATTGCTGGAATTGGAATTTTAGGAGGTTTTATAGGAACGTTGATAGGAGTAGGGCTACAGGAGCTTTTCCCCATCGTGTTAAAAGAGTTTCTGCCTTTTGATTTAACTATTAGTATCACTGCCCAACCCATAATCATGGGTATTCTCTTGGGCTTGGTAATGTCTGTATTATTTGCCTTACTGCCTTTATTGCGCACTTGGTATGTTTCGCCACTGGAAGTACTGCGCTTTAGCGGGGAATCCTCAAAACAGTCCAAAAAAGCCATCTATGGAGCTATTGTTGTGGTGGTTTTGTTTTTATTCGCCTTTTCCTATTGGTTGCTTAAAGATTGGTTGTTTGCAATGGCCTTTATGGGTGGTGTTCTTTTAACCTTCGGGCTGCTTGCAGGTATTGCAACGGGTACCATGAAATTGGTAAAAATTTACTTTCCCAAGAGCGCAAGGTTTACCACGCGTCAAAGCCTTCTGAATTTATTCCGCCCCAACAATCAAACCATCGTATTGCTGGTAGCTATTGGTTTGGGCACCTTTTTAATCAGTACATTATATTTCACCAAGGATATTTTATTGAATAAAGCCACGCTGGGCCAAACCGCTGAAAGTGCAAACCTCATCACTATAGACGTGCAACCAGCTCAGGTAAAAGATGTGATAAATACCTTTAAGGCCCATGATCTACAAGTATTAAATAATATTCCGCTGGTCACTATGCGGATGCACAGTATTAAAAATGAATTGGTAAACAACATTCGCACTGATACTACAGCCCAAATAAAAGACTGGCTCTTAGACCATGAGTTTAGAACTACTTATCGCAGTACCCTTACCCATTCCGAAGAGATTGTAGCAGGGGAGTGGGTGGGTGTGCAAAAGCTTGATGATACCGTCCAAATTTCTATCTCCGAAAATCTAGCCGAAGATGCCAATGTAACGCTAGGCGATGCCCTGGTTTTTAATGTGCAGGGGGTGCTTATGGAAACGGTTGTTAGCAGTATCCGGAAAGTGGATTGGACAAGCTTGCAGCCCAATTTCTCTATCGTTTTTCCTAAAGGGGTTCTGGAATATGCACCACAGTTTAATGTATTGTCAACCTATGCGCCCACTGAGGAAAGTTCGGCTAAGCTGCAACGCGACTTGGTGACTAAATTCCCCAATGTATCTGTGATAGATCTAAGGCAGGTGTTCAGTGTAATAGAAGATATACTGGATAAGATAACTTGGATTATCAACTTTATGGCATTTTTCAGTATCCTTACCGGGATTATTGTTTTGATAGGCTCCGTACGCACAACCAAATACCAGCGCATAAAGGAAAGCGTCTTACTGCGTACCTTGGGTGCAAAAAACAAACAGATACTAAACATAACCGCCCTGGAATATTTATTTCTGGGAATCTTGGGCAGTCTCTTGGGTATTCTTTTGGCGCTGTTTAGTAGCTTACTCCTGGCGGTATTTGAGTTTGAGGAACCCTTTATACCCTCGCTTATACCTTTCTTGGTTTTCTTACCGGGTATTTCCCTATTGGTTTTGGGGATAGGGTTGAGCAATATTCGGGAGGTTTTACGGAGTTCTCCTTTAGAGGTGCTGCGGAGGAGTTAGGCGTGAGACGTGAGACGTGTTTCTTTTTTCGTATTTCGACTCCCGTCGTTCGGCGCTCGTCGTTCTTCACTTTAGGCTTCAAAATAAACTGAAATTAATCTACTTCTTCTTATAGGGAGATTCCTTCACATCATCCGATTCACCATAGCCCACAGGATCGTTGGATTCTGGTACTTTTTTGGGATTTTCTTTTTTAGGCTCCTTTACTGACTCTGGTTTGGAATTCGGTTCTTGGGGACTGTCCTGTTTTTCTATATTTTGCTCATTCTTATGCTTGGGGTCTAGCATTGGTGTTTTCTTATCCATTTTAGTATGTTTTTAGCCGTTATTTTCAACTGATTACTCTTCTTCCTGCTTTTCTTTTTTTAAACCCTTTCCATCGGTTTGCGATTTTGGGTTTAGGTTATCGTCCTTTGCGATTCCTTTTGCGTGGGGAATGGGGTGTTTTCCTTGTTTGTCTTCAAAATTTGGTGTTTTCATAATCTTTTGCTTTAAATTAATTAATATTTTTTTGTATTTGTTATACAAGCTATTAAATTGTGGGCTTTTTACCATTATTCCTAACATTATTTAACAAACAATTCTTTCATAAAAGTTAAAAAGAGTTAGAGATAAACGCTCGCAGCTACCGAAAACTCCCTATGATATTGAGTTAGGTTAGATAACCGCCGTTGAAGTATTTTAAATTTTTGTAAGTAAGAGCTCCCGCCACAAGATAGGAGGGAGTACAATTTTCAAAGGGGAGCTTATCTTAGAATCGGAAGGAAACCAAATTGGGGATAATGGGTTCTATTTTTTGCTAAAGGACTCAAAAGGACATTTATGGACTAAGTACATTAAATCATTTAAAGATAGACTTGTGGTACGATGGAAAAATGAAAATTTAACCGCTACAAAGGTTTTGACTTTATGGAATTTTAGAGTCTTAAAATTTAAATATGAAATAAAAAAACTGTAAGCAGATATAAACTATTGAAAATTAGTTGTTTAAAACGTCTACTTGTAAGTTTTTTCCGTAACTTTAAGTACTAAAAATTTAAAACAACTACCATGAAAAACCAACTCAATTACCTGATGTGGTTTGTAGTGATTTTGCTTGTTTTTGGCAACTGCAAACCAAAGGATGATTCTCCACCACCCAACGAAACACCTTGTGAGGACAGCGCTCCATTAACCCGAAAAAGTGTGGAGCCCAAAAGAGTAAAAGGCGGGAAATATCCACCCTACGAGCCTAAATATGATACCCTAAATAAGGAAGCCAAACCGTATTATGTGCCTAACGGACCTATTAGAGGCGATAATAAACCCGCAAATCAGGAATTTAAAATTGAGAAATACGACCCCAGCGGGGGTGGTTCCCAAGCAGTTTCTTTTGAGGAGTATAACGAGCATGATGATGTAGCCAACGCTCATTCCGTACTTCCGGAACCCAGTGTGGCCGAAAATGGAGAGATCGTAATGACCACTGGAAATTTCTGGATGTCACTTTCTCTGGATGGCGGACAAACATTTACCAGTGTTAATCCCACCACCATTTTTCCAAACGATTACGGCGGATTTTGTTGCGATCAGGTGTTGCAGTATGTACCCGAATTTGATATGTTTGTTTGGCTTTTGCAGTATAGTGATAACGCTGGGCAAAATGCAATCCGTATTGCCGTTCAGAATACCGCAGAAGTAAGAAGCAGCAACGGCACTTCTTGGACCTATTGGGATTTCACCAACGATGCGCTAGCGCCTAGTGGTGAGTTGGATTATAACGATATGAGTTTTAGCAGGCAGTTTCTGTACTGGACCAGCAGTATTGGCGGTGGTGCCAATAGATATGTTATCCGCGTTCCATTGCAGGAACTCAACGCAAAAAGTACCGTTAATTATCAATTTACAGGAAGTACCACAGCGTATTGGTCGCATATTACACAAAATGGAAACAGTGGCGTTTATTGGGCTGGGCATATAAACAACAGTACTATGCTGGTTTATAGTATGCTGGATAATGAGAATATTTACAGTTGGCGGAATGTAAACATCAATTCCTGGCCCAACGGCACCATGTCATCCATCGCTGCCAATGGCAACAATTGGTTAAGCGATGCCAGCTGGAAAACCTATGTACGTGCCGCCACCATGCGCGATAACAATGCGGTCTTTGGGTGGAATGCATCCAACAATTCCAACTTTCCGCAAACCCACGTTCAGATTGTTGAAATAAATACCAGAACCTTTACACTGGTAAATCAAATGCAGATTTGGAATCCTGATTTTGCCTTTGCATATCCTTATTTTGAAACCAACCAAAAGGGGCAAATAGGAATAATTACTGCCTTTGGGGGTGGCACTTTTGATTCCAGTAGTGGAGTAGGGGTTTGGGGTGATTTTGTAATCTATTACCCCAGATTGAGCCAACGCAGCAACACCAATTACGGCCATTACCATACCACAAGACGCTCCGGCTCCAATCCCGATGAATGGGTCTCGGCGGGTTTTACGTATGAAGCGGGAAATGCCATACAGCCGTATTATGTAAGGTTTAAACATTAGAAGTGTTTATGTAGCTTCATTGCGAGCGTAGCGAACCAATCTCGCCATGGCGTCATCGCGTGCCCGACAGGCCGTGGCAATTTTATGTTTGTACCGTCATTGCGAGCGCAGCGAAGCAATCTCATCGGGGTTAAGTAATGCCCCAACAGATTGCTTAAGTCACTTCTGTGGTTGTTCCTTCGCAATGACGATGGGCACTTTGCTTGAGTCGTGCTTTTTATTTAATAACTTAAATTAATATGAACGAAACCGTGATTGTTAGGCCAACTGGTCTTTAAAACTCGATATACACCATAGCTAATCTTTTGATGCTTTGTATAAATAACTGATCTGCCCTAATGAAACAATTACGGAACTAGATCGTCCTATAAATTGTCTAACCATTCAATTAATACAGTATGACCATATTAGTAGCAGGAGCAAGTGGTGCCACTGGGAGTAAATTAGTGAAACAACTTTTAATGCAAAACCACAACGTTAAAATAATTGTAAGATCTCCTGAAAAACTCCCTAATTCATGGAAAAAAAACGATAATCTTCAAATTATTACGGTCAGTATATTAGATTTAAGCGATGCTGAAATACATAAAATAGTTAAGGAATGTGATGCTGTTGCGTCTTGCCTTGGACRTAATTTAACTTGGAAAGGTGTGTATGGCCAACCAAGAAAATTGGTAACCGATGCTACGCGACGGCTATGCAATGCTATAAAACTCAATAAGCCGAAACATCCCATCAAGTTTGTATTGATGAACACTACGGGAAACCGAAATCGCGATTTGTACGAACCTATTTCTTTCGCACAAAAATGCGTGATAGGATTGCTGCGTTTGTTGTTGCCACCCCACGTTGACAATGAAAAAGCTGCTGATTATTTGCGCACCCAAATTGGGCAAAACGATCCCTTCATTGAATGGACAGCAGTACGCCCAGATGGTTTAATTAATAAGGAAGAGGTTTCCAATTATGAAATCTATGCTTCACCAACTAGAAGCGCCATATTTAATGCCGGTAAAGTGAGCCGTATAAACGTAGCCCATTTTATGGCACAATTAATCGATGATGCCAAATTATGGAGTAAATGGAAAGGACAGATGCCAGTTATTTATAGTGCAACAACGGCAACGCAGTAAACGTTTGGTGTGAAGGTAAGGAAGGGTTGATGGGTTCGGGAATTGTTGAATCGTTTAATCGTTTAATTGGAGGATTAATGATTATAGTATTGAGACTCTTCCATTTCTTTATTCCTTTCGGCTTTGGTTAGGTTTCAGGAAGGTGTTAGTAGACTTAACTTAGGATTAGGGTAGCTTAAACGTAGCTTAAACCATACATTCGCAATACTTTCGACCTCTCCCAACTACCCATTAACTTAACCTAATATATAAAGTAGGAGAGTTCAAGGTATGCATTAAGGTAACTCAAAGTATGCATTAGGAGCATTTTTGTTGATTGAAAAGAGATACATTAAGAAATTTTCGTTAATCGTGAGAAGCGAATCGATTCTGTTTTCTATTTTTTGTCCTACCTTCTCTTGTTATATTTGTCAAATATGAATTTATCATAGGGGCCAGCGGAAGACTTCCCATTAAGAGTGGGAGCATAGGTTTGTAAACTAGCCTATCCTGAACACATTTCAACAATTCCACAATGATAATAGAAGCTACACCTAGAGTTATAAAGAATAAGTTGGAGTTACTTATATTCTAATAATCCATCCAAAAGTATTTGGGTTTTTTCAAATGAAGGTTTTGGCGCTTCCGGGTCAAGTATTTTCCCTTCCGGATCAATCAAGATAAAACGAGGTATGGAGTTTACTGCATAGGCCTCCATAAAATCACTGTCAAAGGACTTATCAGCAAAAAACTGGAGACCACCCAATTGTTTGTCGGCAATCATTTGTTTCCACGCATTTTTAAAATCAGCCTTATCTACGGAAATGCTCACAAAAACTAYTTTTTTATCGTGATAGCGTTCCTCCAGTTTCKTCAAATAGGGTACTTGCTTTAGGCAGGGGGAGCACCAAGTGGCCCAGACATCAATATAAACATAGTTGCCCTTGAGATCGCTTAGGCTAACGTTACTGCCGTCTAAGCTTTCATAACTGAAATCAGGTGAAATATCACCTTCCTGTAATGCTTTGGCCATCAAAGTTTCGGCATATCTTTTTTCTGCAGCTTCTATAAAGCCCTCTTGTTTTGTAATGCGTTTGATAAGGTCCAGATAATCTTTAGAACGTTCCTTATTGGTGGAAATATCGGAATAGAACCCATTCACCAAGCTCACTGCCAGTTCTTTCGATGGTACCTTACGGAAAACTTCCAACATGGTATCTACACCGGGAGCGGTTTCAATACGGTCACTCCATACAGAATTCACAATATAGCGATAATAGGGTTGCGTTTTGTAGGCTTTGGCGTCATTTACATCTAAGTCTTGAATGGGTTTGTAAAATTCTACTGAGGGAGTAATCGTTTCGCCTATGTAGAATTTATAATTGGAGCTGTAGTTCTGAATTCTTAAAAGACGTTCATATTCCAAACTCTTGATTTCCTCTTTTTTAAAATAGGGTTCAACATCGTACTGATCAAGGGAGGCGGTTAGTATATTTTTAACACCTTCAATATTTGAAAGATAGGTGGCTTCATCTACTTTGTAAAAAGCCTCCAGATCTTGTGTAAGTGCAGCTTCGACTTCCGATTTTTTGGCTAGATAATTATTTCTTTCCGAGCCTTTTCCTTGAAATACCAGCGTGCTTTCAAAGTGATTGGCATCAAAAGTGAGTTGGAGGTCATCCTTTGGGTGTAGGTATAGGTAAGTGGTGTTTCGCCCGTAGTTAAGGAGGTAGTAACCTTCATCAATTGTTGCGGCCATGTGAAAATTCCCATCATCGTCCAGCGTTGCGGCTACCAATTTACTATTGTCAATACCGGTTATAACTATATTGGGCTCTAAGTGGTTTTGAACTTGACCGGATATTTGAAAGTTTGCCGATTTAGCTACCAAGGAGGTACTGGTAAGGATTGTTATAAGTAAAAAGATAAGTTGCTTCATTTTAAATATATTTTTAAAATTAAATATACATAATTTCATATTTGAATGGATAATTTAAATGGGCAGTTGTAGCCAAAGCAAATTAAACCATTATACCTTCTTGAATGAGATTTTAAAGCTTATTGGATAATACTATTTAGGCATCATACTGGACTCGAATTAATTAAATCAAAACATTTTTTAGGGGTTCATTATGAAGAAGTTCGACTTAAAAATTCCACCAGTTTTTAGTTACAATCTTGATAACTAAAGACCTCAAAAGTTTTCCATAATCTATGGCTATCTCGTAATGCCCAACCAATAACCATTGCCAAATCAATATCTTATAAATTCTTATTTAGATTTATTATAAATAATTTGCAAGTACAGTTTTTGACAAATATATTTGCCAGAAATTATTATTTATATCTAGTCTAAATAAAGAACAATGAAAAGCCAACTAATCACCCTCTTTACATTTCTCATCACAACTTATACCATCGCACAAAACGCATCCGTTTCGGGCACTATAAAAGATAATAATCAAAACCCACTTTCGGGAGTAAATGTTTTTATCAAAAATGGCACTAAAGGAACCCAATCCAATGAAAACGGAACTTTCAGAATTGAAAATCTAACGAGCGGAAGTTACATACTTTCCGTTTCCTATTTGGGATTTAAAACAAGAGAAATTAACTTTTCGGTTGCAGACAACCAAAATCTGGAACTAAATACCATAACCCTTTACGAAGGAAACGAAATTCTTAATGAAGTGGTCATAGAAGGGGAGCGCACCAATAAGTTCTCAAGAAAACAGACGGCCTACGTGGCCAAGCTTCCCTTAAAGGATATTGAAAACACCCAAGTATATAGCACCATAACTACCGAACTTTTGGAATCGCAGGTAATTACAAATTTTGACGATGCCCTAAAAAATGCCACAGGCGTGGAACAGCTTTGGGCTTCCACAGGCCGTGGGGGAGATGGGGCAGGATATTATTCGCTGCGAGGATTTTCGGTACAGCCGCAATTGGTAAATGGATTGCCCGGCCTAACCAATGGAACAATCAATCCTGCAAATGTGGAGCGCATCGAAGTGCTAAAAGGTCCTTCCGCAACCTTGTTCGGAAATGCGGTAAGCTCTTATGGCGGACTCATAAATGTAGTGACCAAAAAACCCTATGTGGGAACAGGAGGGGAGCTGTCGTTTACTTCAGGAACTTACGGCTTAAACCAAATTATAGGCGATTTCAATACTGCCCTAAGTAATGAAGACAATCTATATTTCAGAATAAATACGGCCTATACTACCGAACAAAGTTTTCAGGATGCAGGTTTTAGAAAAAACTTTTTTGTGGCGCCCTCACTTTCCTATAAGGTTAACAACAGGCTTTCCTTTTCGCTCTATGCAGAAATTACGCAGGCTGAACAGACCAACCCCATGTTTTTGTTCCTAAACAGAAGTGCGCCCACGGAAGCAAGTAATTTAGAAGAGCTGGGCTATAACAATAAACTGTCCTTTACCAGTAACGACTTAACCCTTAAAAATCCAAACCAGAATTACCGGCTTGAAATGGATTATAAGCTTTCCGATAGTTGGGAATCACAAACTTTGCTTTCAAAAAGTACGACCTCCACAACCGGATATTATTCCTATTTATTTGACTATGGCATTCTTGGGAATGATACGTTTTCCCGCTTTATCAACAAACAGAATGCGAATACACAAACTACCGATATCCAACAAAACTTTATAGGCGATTTTAAGATTGCCTCGCTTCGAAATAGAGTGGTAATCGGTTTGGATTATTTTAACGCCACACAAACCGATAATGGCACGGGTTATGCCTTTTACGGAAATATTACTCCTGAAGGAGGGGCCAACGGGGACAATCCATTTACCCAGGAGGTTGAAACGGATCCATACCCACTCTCTACAGCGGGTGTTGATGCGGTATTGGCATCACAGCCTGTGGGCAACAACAAATCCAAATACCATATTTACAGTATATATGCTTCWGATGTTTTAAATATTACTGATCAACTTTCCGCTATGGTAGGTTTGCGTTTGGACCGATTTGACAACGAAGGTGACTTAACATCTACCGAAGACGATTACGACCAAACAACCCTATCCCCAAAATTTGGATTATTATACCAGCCAATAGCCGATAAGCTTTCCGTCTTTGCAAACTACCAAAATGGCTTTACCAACGTGGCACCCCAATTGGTAGGAAACCCAGAGGATGGCCCGCAAACCCTAAAGACTTTTGATCCCGAACAGGCCAATCAATTGGAGTTTGGAATAAAAACAAACCTTTTTAACAATCAATTAAATGTTACGGCAAGTTATTACGACATTAAGGTGAAAGACCGCGTTATTACCGATCCGTCATCACCATTCAATAAAATACAGGGTGGGGAAGTGGTTAGCAAAGGTTTTGAAGTTGAAATCAATGCCAACCCAATTCCAGGCTTAAATATTCGTGCTGGTTATAGCAATAACGATAGCGAAACCACAAAGTCTGACAATGCCGAAATCCTAAACAGACGCCCTCTGGAAGCTGGACCGGAAACCCTTTACAATTTTTGGGCAAGCTATGAATTCCAAACAGGAACGCTCAATGGCTTCGGCCTAGGGGCAGGCCTTAATGGAGCCAGTGAAAGCTTCGCCATAAACTATGAATCTACCGGAGAATTTATACTTCCGAGCTATACCGTAGTAAACGCTTCCGTTTTTTATCAGGCGAAAAAATACAGAATAGGTTTAAAATTAAACAATGCCCTTAACGAGGAATATTATAAGGGCTGGTCAACCATAAATCCACAGATGCCGCGGGCACTGCTGGCCAATATTTCCTACTCGTTTTAATTAGCAAGTAAAAGGGCAGCCCGTTATAATATTGGGTTGTCCTTTTTAAAAAGACTTCCATGACTTTTAAAAAATTCATATTCCAACTGCATAAAATACTTGGCCTGACTACGGGCCTGGTAGTTTTTGTGGTAGCCATTACGGGTTGCTGTTGGGCGTTTCGAGAAGAAATAGAAAGCCTTTACGACGATTATAAAAAAGTAGAACCCCAACAAACAGCCATCTTAACGCCAACGGAAGCAAAAGATTTTGCAACCGCCGTCTTTCCCCAGCAAACAATACACGGCACCCTTTTTAAAAAGGCCGATGATGCCATAGAGGTTATTTTTTATGACGCGGAACCCGAATTTTACCGAAGTGTATTTCTAAATCCATATTCTGGCAAGGTTATCCAGGTTGACGATAATCTCTCCGGATTTTTTCCCTTTATGCTAAAAGGGCATATGCGACTCTGGCTTCCTAAAAAAATAGGAGAACAGGTAGTTGGGGTTTCAATACTGATTTTTATTGTGATCATTATTTCGGGTTTTATTTTATGGCTGCCTAAAAAGCGAAAAAATCTAAAACAACGTGTAAAATTTGACTGGAAGAAAACCACCAAATGGAAACGCAAGAATTTCGATTTACACTCCATAATTGGTTTTTATATATGTGCGCTCGCCTTGATTCTGGCCTTTACAGGCTCGATAATGTCCTATAACTGGTTGAAATATGTAGTCTATAAATCGGTTGGAGGGGAAAAGGAAGCGCAATTTATCATTCCTAAAAACAAAACTGTAGCCAACAAGAAGGATAGCATTGCGCCTATGGATTATTTGATTCTAAAACTTCAAAAGGAATCGCCTAATGCAACAGCATATGAGCTACATTACCCAAAGACCCCCGATGAAAGTATTTATGTGGAAGTATCAAACAGCGAGGGTTTGTATTATGATAACGATTATCGCTTTTTTGACCAAAACACTTTGAAAGAAATTGAAACCCCAGGTATCTATGGAAAATATAAGGATGCAAAGCTTGCCGATAAAATCCTCCGCATGAACTACGACATCCACATTGGGGCCATTGGGGGAATTGCCGGTAAAATAATTGCTTTTTTGGCGAGCCTGCTTATAGCAAGTCTTCCAGTTACAGGAGTTTTACTGTGGTATGGACGCAATTATAAAAAGAAGAAGAATAAGAAGAAAGTCTCTTAAGGTGAAAGTTGTATGAGCAGCGAATGTTTAAAAAAGCTTTTGAAACTGTTAGTTTAAAATCTATATTATTAGAGATTTTGTTTATATTAGAGATGAAAACTGCTTAAAAACAGTACAATGCCAAAACAAAAGTCCTTTATTATTAAAATCAAGGGGTTTATTAAGGGGGTTTCTTACTATTTTGAAAATGGGGAACCCCGTGAACGCATACCTAATCCACCCACCAAAGATCAAATCTATAATGATCCTCGTTTTGCGGCCGTAAGGGCAAACAATAAGGAGTTTGGAGGCGCATCCACTTTCTCAAAATCCATAGCTACTGGTCTTAAAAACAACATACATACATTCAAGGATTCCCGCTGTACAAGTCGTCTAACGGCTGCTCTTCACAAAATAATCAAAAAGGGGAGTGGCACCCCTGGAAAGAGGGAGGCTAACATCCTTAACGGTCCCGAAAACCTAATAGGTTTTCAATTGCATAAAAACTATGTATTCAATAAAATATGCTCGGCAAAACATTCAATTTCCGTGAACCAGGAACGCACTAATATAACAATCGAAATTCCCAAAATCGCTCCAAACAATCTTAAGAATCACCCAAAGTCCGCAACCCATTTTATCCTTACGGCAGCATTAAGTACGGTTTCAATTCATAATTGGCATTCGAAAATTGAAAAATATAAGCCGGATTACCCTGAGGTAAATGGTTTGGGTGATACAAAAAAGAGTGAACCATTATTATGTAAAATAGAACATCAAAATATAAGCATCCAACTAATAAACCCGACCAAAAGAACAATTCCCGGTGGTGTAGCGGTAACAGTCTGGTTGGGCATAATGTTTGGCAAAGAAACTGACAACAAATTCGTACCCTTTCAAGCAGCCAAAGCAATGGAATGCATAGCCATATTCTAAGCAAGGGCAAATTTAAATACTTCCCATTATTTATAAGTCTTAAAATAAATTGGGGATAACAATCTAAAAATCGAGTTATCTACAAATTCATTAAACTGCTTATAAATCGCGTATTTTAAAATATCCCCACTAAATTCCCAATTATGAAAATTATGGGCAATCTACAAATGGATAAGTTTGACTCTAACAATTAGCTTTATTAATTGCTTTCTATATAAGCGCCTACAAAATATTTTTATTCTATTAATAAAAACGAGTGAATTCCTAACGTAAATTTTACATAGCTACTAATGAGTCGCAAATGGGCTTTTACATACTTGTTGACCCTATAGCCGTAACCATTAATATCTACAATTTTGTTACATACAGGCGTATTCGCCCATTCATTATAAATGCCCTATAATTTATATTATGTAAAATATAATATTTGGAAACCCACCTATTTGGTTAAAATAGTTCATTTATGATATTTCATTTAATTCTTCACCTTATATCTCTCAAATAATTGTTAAGTTAAAAATTGAAGCTTTAGAAATTTAATAAACGAATCGTTTGGATTATCAGTCTGCATCAAACTGATATATGCATTGTATGCATTGGTATGTATCGAAATCTTTTCGCGCAAGCCTGCCATCGAAGCAGCCTTTGCATAATATTCCTTAGATTTTTCAAAATCTCCTTTATAAAGAAATGCTTCCCCAAGTGTCGCCATTCTCCAAAGACTTGGGAACGGATCTTTTTCTGTTGCTTTAAAAGCGCATTCGGCATACTTTTTCATGGTTTGTTTGTCTTCCTGTAACAAATTCAAAAAAGCCAGATTGATGGCGTGATAATATATCTGGTTGTGGTCTTGCTTTTCTTCGGCTATTTTTAGGGCTTCAGCATAATACTTTAGGGCCCTTTTTAAATCCTCAGCATTAAAACTATTGAGATATTGGCGTTTGTAGCGTTCTCCTAAAATACCCAACAACTTGGAATTATCCTTCGCCATTGGGTGCTCTAACAGAATTTTCATGGCCTCGTCCTCTCTTCCGGCGCCTTCCAAAGCGTACATCAATCGCTCCAGGCCTTTGCTGTCAAGGGTTTGCAACTTGGGTAGCAACGAATTTATCACAGAGTTATACTCGCCCAGTGCGATATTCACCTCTTCCTTATTTGAAAACGTATTTAGGAAACTCTTGTTCATCAAAGTATTTAGCAATAATTGATAACTGTCGTCATTTACATCATCTATCTGTACCAACGAAAAATGATCTGCCTCTATTATCTCTTGATATTCTTTTGGAAAGGGCTCTAAACTTGAGGAAATCGGCACATATTCATCTTCGGTGGCAGCAATAGTCTTAAAAACAAAAGGATATTTATTTTGAAACTTTTCATCCCAATTATTCCGAAGCTCCCGCATATAGGGACTTCCTTCCTTGAGTTCCTTTTCGTCATTTCCGTAGGTGAAAAAGTTTTTTAACTGAATTTCGGGCAATCCATAGCTGGGCGTTCCAAAAAACAGTACGTGGGTTATTCTGTCCAAATTCTCTTTTTCCAATTCCAGCAATGCTTGCTGTGCTACGATTCCCCCTAAGTCATGCGCTACAATGGCAATACGCTTATACTTAGCAAACTTATTCTTAATAGAAGTAAGCAAAAAGTCAGAATTACGCTTTATATCACTGGCGCAAGCCCAGATGTTCTTCCCCATTTCGGGTACTATGTTGCCGCTATACCCTAACGGAAACATATCCCAACCGTCCATTTCCTCATTGGCCATCAACAGTTTTGGCGCTTCGGAAAAAGTATTTTCTGCATCTCCTGAAAAACCATGCACAAAAAGTATAGCACTATTACTATTCTCAGTTTCTCTAAATTTTGTAACTGGTTCTCTTTTAGATGTATTGTCTGTTTCTGCTAAAGCTTCTATTTCAGCTTCATCAGTGTTTTCATCGATTAAATTTGTAGCAAAGCTCACCACAAAATCCTCAAATATTTGAAGATTTGCATATGGATTTTGATCTGGATATATCTCAGGTACTTTCTTGAAAATGTATTGCACTACCTCAAAAATGCGTACCAACGGGTCACTTACTTCATATTTTGAATCACCGCGTAATACTTCTATTAAACATTTGGTAAATAAGCTGTTTTCATCCCCTTCCAAAATTACGCTCAACTGTTCCGCGCGACAGGCTGAAACTATGGTCATTCCCCGTCCGTCGTCAAGATTTTGGGCAAGTCCGTCGGCATTGGTATGCCGTGGCTGCGAATTTAAACCTGTTACTCCTGCCGTCATTCCTGCGGCGTGGCAGCAGTCCAAAAAGAAAATCAACCTTCTGGATTTCAATTGTGAAATCTTGTATTTTATCTCTTCAGCTTTAATCCAAGTGCTCTCGTAATTTTTCGGATCGTAGTCATTTGGGCATAAATGAAAGTATTTTTGATTCTCTGACTCTGGTTTCTTTTTGGCTTCATCCTTTATAAAAGTATTGTCGCTATACATTCCACCATGACCGGAGTAATAGAGCAAAACTGATGACTCTTCATCGGTACGATCCAACAAATCATCAAATGCTTTGAGAATGCCTAGGCGAGTGGCTTTCTTTCCTGTAAGTATTTTTATATTTTTCTTGTAATWWYTWCCGTGTTTTTTGTCACTCAATATTTTGTATAATGCCTTGGCATCGGTTACGGTTTCAGGTAAATCGGCACTTCCTACCCCAATCACTAGTGCATGAGCGTTTTTGAGTTTTGCCATTTTGATAGATTTTTTAAAAGCTTGGAAGGATTATTTCCAGAAGTTCATAACCTCCTCAAACGCTTTTGTTTTATTATACTTTTTGAATTGGGGATCGTTTTTAAAGAATTTCCAATGGTATAGATGCCCATTGGCGGCGGCTTTTAGCAAATGCTTGTACACTTCGGGTTCGTTGTTGGTTGCGGCGTAATATTGAGCAAGTGCGTAATCTATTTCCCCAAATTGGTGGTCTGCCCTTAAGCCTTCCAAGGTGCGTAGATTTTTTTCAGCATCAGCTACTTTTTCAAGCTTTTGGTTGCTAATGGCCAATTTCACCAAAACATCAGTATTTTTAGGTTCTTGGCCATACACATCTTTTAAAATACGCTGTGCTTTTTGGTAATCTTCTTTATAAAAAAAAGCATCGGCCAGTATTTTGGGGGCCACTGTTCCCTTTTCGGCATTTATTATTTTGTTTAAATATCCATTGGCTTTCTCCTTTTCTCCTTTCAGCAAATACTCCTTTCCAGCTTGCAGATAAAGCTCCTGGGCTTCGGCGGGCGCCGCAATAATAGAAATCTTTCGCAGAAATTGGTCCAACTCCTCCCCTTTTCCAGCTCTGATATACGCTATAGTCAAGGGTCTGTTAAGCAGTGTTGCTTCCACTTCTTTTTGAGTGTTTTCCATAAGTTGTATGGCTAAACTGTATTTGCCCAATTCAATATCGGCATAGGCTTTTACATAAATACGAATGGTGCAGTCTGAACAGTTTTGAAGATTCATGCTATCCATTGCCACCGTTTTGTAAATGGCATTCACATCTTCTGGGCGGTTCACATACTGTAGGGCCACAACCATTGCTGTTTTGTTGGTTTGCAGATCAAATGGTGCTATTTCATATTCCTTTAAAATGGTTTTATAAACGGTTCTGTTTTCTCCTTTTAGTAAAGCTTCATACATATTCAAAAGATTCAACTGTCTTTTGTTTCTATAGGAATCTGGTTTTATTTGTTTTAATAAAGAATCTGCAGTTTTGAATTCACCAAGGTTGTAGTAATGGGCAACGCGCAACACCTTCGGCTCAAAGTAGGTGGAATCTGCGGCAATGGATTTGTTCAATAATTCAATATATGCTTCATTATCGTTGCTGTATTTTGCTTCCAATAAATATTTATAGGCTTCATATTTGGGAGGAGTTTCCTGAAGCATTAATTTCTTTTGGTCTTCCGTGATAAAGTAGCCAGTTATGGATTCGTTTAGTTCTTCGATACAGTTCAGCGGATTTTCAGCCGCACATTCTGTGGGTTTAAAGGAAATATTGGTCTTGTTGGTCTTTCCGTCGGTGAGCATTCCCTGAAATAATAGGTTTCCATTTTTTAGGTAAAAATTTCCCGAAATAATTTTACTGGGTTTCAAGTATTCCTTTACAATAGTGCGCTCATCCTCTTCGATGTTTCTTCCCTTTAAAATACTTCTGTATTCGTTAATTTGATCTTGTGTGATTACTTGCGCTACGTCGTTTTCGGTAATTCCATGGGTAATCCAGTCTGATGCCATTTTACTTACTATATCATACTTAGGGTCGCCTGTATTGTTTCCAAACTTGAGTACCGCAATCTTATCGCTTTTAATTACTTTGGGAAAAGTATCAGTGTTTGTCTGCGAAAAATTCCTATTAACTATTAAAAAAACTGCAATAACGCATAGGGACGTTATGATACCCAAGGCAGAGAAATACATTTTTTGAAAAGTGGTTCTTTTCTTCCTTTCCCTTTCATCAATTTCTGTTTCAGTTTTATGCAGTGGCGCTACCCGAAATTTCCATAGAAAAAAGATATAGAGTGGAAAACAAAGCAACAATACGATAATCAAGAATGCAACAGACTTTTGTGGAAGTCCCAAAGGTTGCCATGTTATGGAGAGTACCTGCAAGATTACCCAAGAAGATACGATATAGATGGACAGCATTTTAAAAACTTCCTTTTCGTGGCACTGCTTAAAAAAGGACTTTAATTTCATACAATCTGGTTAGTCCTGCTAAGTTACTTAAATTCAAAAAGTTTCTCGGATTTAAGGATGAAAAATTAAAAGGTATCCGTTAAATGATTATATTTATGTATTGTCTAACTAAAACCTTTTTAATTATGCCAACACCACCAGATATGCCGCCCAAAGATGACGGCAACAAGCCCAAGAAGAAAACCCAGGCTGCTAAGCCAAAACCGAAACCAAAGGTTAAACCAAAACCTGGAGCTAATATTAACCCAGGTTAATTATTGTTCCTGATCGCTAAATTAATATATTAAAAAATCCCTCTTCCGAGGGATTTTTAATTTTAAATATTTTTCAGAAGAATTATTGCTAACCTTTAACATCATAAACGAACGCACGGTATTTTAGAAGGGCAACAAAGAAGGCACCTCCCAGGGCATTGCCGAAAAGAGCCAATGCAATAAAGGAGAGGTATTCCACTAATACTATTTTAGGAGAGCTTATAAGTCCGGCAAATACTTCCACATTTCCTACTATGCTATGGTGTAAACCTGTAAATGCTAGTACTGCCGTAATTATGTAAATAATCAATATACGGCTTAAAGTATCCTTAGAGGCAGCTACCAACCAGGATAGCAGCCCCATTAACCAACCTGCAAGTATTGAACTGACTAAAATAACACTGCCGTGATAATCGGTAACGTGGACTGCAATTTTTTCAATGGTTTCTAAATCAAAAATATTTAATTGTGGACCTATCCAAACCAATAGAAATGCGATCAAATACCCACCTATTAGGTTTCCTAAAATAACCAGTCCCCAAAGGCGCATTAAGCTTCCAAAACTTCTTTTTTTATTGAGAAATGGCAGAGTCAATAGGGAGGTTTGTTCGGTAAAAAGAATGGATTGCCCAAGAATAATCATAACGAAACCTATGGGATATACCAGGGAAAGACTTTTAATGATGCTGTCTTCAGAAACTTTTCCCTCCAAAAAGAAAAACAAAGTACAGATTAACAAATAGCTGAAACCTATTTCCAGTCCGGCAGTCAAAGAACTCAACAAAATACTCACGGGGCTTTTATCATAGGTTTCCTGCCCCTCTATAATCTGTTGTTTCAAAATCTCTCCGTGCGATTTTGCCGTGTCTGCCTCAGAAGCTTTTGAATTCTCCAATTCCTTATCTATGTCYTGCTGCTCTTTGCTCTTATTGTCGTGTTGGGTTGCCATAAGATGTGTTCATAAAAAAAATTTCGTTTTCCGAAGATAGAATTAATTGCGATATCAGAAAACGAAACCTTATTAATATATGGATCATGCTACTTTCGTATCATTTCCTCTAAATGTGCTCTATTTGTCGATTTTCCATAGATTTTCTGCTCGGGATCCATAATTTTTGTGTCTTCCAATCCGCCCACATATACAGCATCAAAACCAATATCCTCGATAAGTTGTTGCGTAATTTTCTTGCTCTCCTCATCCTGGGCCGCAAAGGGAATTGCCAGTTTGTCCGTATTACGAAAAGCACGATCTTTTAAATGTTCGGCATAAATGGTGTTAAACGCCTTGGCGGTTTTGGCAGTACCAAATTTCATTGCGGTATATTCGGAAGCATTACGGTTACTGTCCCGAACTTCCTGCGCCATTTCGCCATCACGTTCAGGATAGGGATTTGTGGCATCAATTATAATTTTATTGCCATATTCGCCTGCGTAAAGCTCAGAAAGTTTATCTATAGCCTTGAATGGCACTCCCAAGAGATAAACATCTGCATTGGCTTCCCAAGCCTCATCTAGGCTTACGGCTTTTGACGTCCCTCCAGCTTCTTGCACCAATTGGTTCAATTGTTCGGGATGGCGGGAAGTAAACAGTACTTCATGACCTGCTTTGGCCCAATGTTTACCAAGATTGCCGCCAATATTTCCACTTCCTATAACACCTATTTTCATAATTTTTTTGTTTTAAGTTTGTTTATTCTTCTTCTGAATTTATTTTTTTTAGTGTTTCTGAAATCTTCTTTTTTTCGGATTTGTATTTCATTTCGGCGTCTTTTTCTACTTTCAGCTTACCGTCTCCTTTAATTTTAAGGTTGTCCTTTTGTTGAAATTTTCCGAAGTTCGAGGATTTTCTATATTCATCCTGAAAATCAGCGTGTTTCTTCTTGTTCATAGTTTTTTTTATTTATTGATTTTTATTCTGAAAATTCCCGTTATAGGCAAAATCTTCCTGTGTCTTTCGGTGTCGCATTTCCTTGAGTTCCTGTTTTTTCAAATCATTAGGCAATTCATCGGGATTTCCGCCAAAATACCCAAAGGCTACCGCAGTGGCCACGTGGTAATCATCGGTAAATTCAAATTCTTTATGTGCTTTTTTGAACTGCACGCCAGCCATTTGGTGTACTGCAATGCCCATGCTGGTGGCCTGGTGCATTACATTGCCCATAAATAATCCCAAGTCATGCAATGCGTGAAAGTTTTCCTTATCTTTTTTCTCCATCGATTTCTTGAAAGCGTTTATCCAGAGAAGTTGGGCGTTGCCGGCCCACGTTTGGTTAAATTCATCCAAGCAGTTAAAAATCCTATCATACATTTCTGTACCCTTTATTCCCCAAATTACCCGCCACGGCTGAATGTTTGAAGAACTTGGAGCCCAACGGCCTGCTTCCAGTAATTTTTTGACATCTGTTTCAGTGAGGGGTTCCTTTGAAAACATTCTGGGGCTCCATCTATTTTTTAGACTGTTCAGAATGGGGTAATCTACTGGGGTTATTTTGTTAATTGTGACTGCTTTTTCCATTTTTTTCTTTTAAATGTAATAGCTTTCCCTTTGCATAAAAAGTTTTTAAAAAAGTTTTAACGCTCTCAGGAAGTATTAACATTTTTATTTCATTTTTCAAATTTATTTGCCCTTATTTTTGTTCAAAAATTTTAACTAATGATCGTCTGGGTAATATTTATCGCATTTATCATTTTATTTTTAGCGTTGGATTTGGGTGTTTTTAACCGAACTCCGCATGTAATCAAAACTAAGGAAGCTGCTATTTGGACTACCGTTTGGGTAACATTGGCATTAGGTTTTTCTGGAGTTATCTATTGGCTTTTTAAAGAGGGGCTTGTGGAAAATCCTACCAATTTGGCCCCAGATATTGCGGTGCTTAAATATATTACGGGTTACTTGATAGAGCTATCCCTAAGTATTGACAACGTTTTTGTTATCGCAGTTATCTTTTCTTCTTTCGCCATTCCGCAGAAATATCAACACGAAGTTTTATTCTACGGAATTTTGGGAGCGATTGTCTTTAGAGCGTTGATGATCTTTTTCGGTGTAGCACTTATCAATAAATTTGATTGGATAATTTATGTATTTGGAGCTTTTTTGTTATTCACTGCCTTTAGAATGTTAACACACAAAGAGTCTGAATTTGACCCGAAGAAATCGAAAATGTTTCGATTCATGAAAAAACTCTTTCCGGTAAGCTACAAAATGGACGGAGACAAATTCTTTATAAAACGGATGGGGGTTAAGGCCGCCACCCCCCTATTTGTTGCACTATTAATTATTGAGTTGACTGACATCCTTTTTGCACTGGATAGTATTCCCGCAATACTTGCAATCACGGCAGATCCTTTTATAGTTTTCAGTTCCAATATTTTGGCCATTTTAGGATTGCGCTCCATGTATTTTTTAATATCACGCATGCTTACCAAATTTAGATATATCAACTATAGTCTGGTGGTTATACTTGCTTTTGTTGGGGTAAAAATGATTCTTTCACACAATGTTGAAATTCCAGAATGGCTTTCACTAGGAGTAATTGGAGTATCGCTTGCCTCGGGGATTGTTGCCTCAATTTTAATTCCAGATTCCAATCCCTCTGTGGTGGAGGAAGATTAATTTCACAAAATCCCCTTAAAAGTTTGGAATGGTTTTTTTGCTATTGTATCTTTAAAATTATAATCAAAATCGAATAATATGAATATCAATTTCGAGTATCACGAGGTGGCAGCGAGCCCAAGATTGGAAGCTTTTGTAGCTGAAAAATTAAACAAACTTGAAAATAAATACGATTCAATTGTAGGGGCCGATGTTTATTTTAAAAAAGAAAATACATCTAATCCAGAAATTGGAAAAATATGTAGTGTGCGCCTTAGCATGCCAGGCCCTACCATATTTGCGGAAACCTCTACGGCATCATTTGAAGCATCAGTGGCAAAGGTAATCACAGAGCTTAGATCTCAGCTTCAAAAACGAAAAGAGAAATTAAATTCACACTAATGAAAGATATGGGAGTAATAGCCAGAGATAAGAAACAATTGACGCTTATTTACAGTAGCAATACCCGGGTTGGTAAGCGTGCCTACGCCTATTTAAAAGGCTTTGATAAAAATTTCTTGGGTATAGATATCGCAAAAACTAAAGTTTCTGATACCCAATGGGTTGAAATTGCAGATGCCTTAAATATAAAAGTTGGAGACCTTGTTGATAAAAAGGAACTAGACTTAGATACCGAAAGTRCTAAGAAATATGACGCTAATGATTGGTTAAAAATAATCCAAAAAAATGACAAGGCTCTCTATTATCCCATAGCTATAAAAGGAAAAATCACACGACAAATTGTAAGTTCAACCGAATTATTGGAGTTTTATGAAGTAGATTCAGCTGGGTTGGAACAAAGTCCCTCCAATGATACTCCACCTGATATTGAAAGAACAACCAAAGGTGAAAATTTTATTGAAAAGAATAAATAATTATTTCTTTTCTACAGTTTCAACAGGCTGAATGGAAGGCTTGATTTTTTTGTAAACATCCATTTGGGGCTGGGTCAATATATCACGCATTTCTGCAGTCTCCTCTTGTTGAAGTTGATAGAGCACGTCTAGCTTTTCCTTTCCGGAAAGACCAGCTTCTATTTTATACCTGCGAATTAAAAATTCCGCAACTTTTTTCTGAAACAACAACTCCTGTTTTTCGGTCATGGAAAGTTCCAAATCATAATTATCGGTAATTTCCCGTGCTTCTTTTTCGGCCTTAAAATTAGATTTTTGAAAAACCGGATCTTGCGCAAAGGCTGAGAAACTAATTAATAGTGAGAGAATAAAGACTAATTTTTTCATGGTTTAAGTTTATTTTTCAATCAAAATACTGAAAACCCAAACTTTCTACAATTACTTTAACGCTCTTTAACGAGCTAATTAAGGGCGATTAACAAAAAAGTAAGAATAGGTATTGAAAATTTACTAAGAAGTCTTTTGCTGTATTAGCAGAATAGCATCATTCACATTTCGAAGCTGTTCCATATCTTCATTTTTAAACTCAATATTGAAGAGATCTTCTATATCCAAAATTATATCGACCAAATGCGCTGAATTTATGTTTAATTCACGTGTGAGATCACTCTTGCGGTTTATTTCATTGGCAGATACATCCTCGGGTAAGTAAGTCTTGATGATAGGCTCAAGTTTTGTGTATATTTCTTCCGAAGTCATGTACTTTAAATTTTTTTAAAGATAGCACATGCGTTCACATCACCAAAACCAAAGCTGGCCTTCGCAATGGTTTGTAACGATGTTTTTTGCATTTTCATCGAAATTTTCTCCGAAGAAATCAAAGAAGCTATTTTTGGATGCAGATTTTCACAATTTACATTCGGAAAAACAAACCCTTCGTGAAGTTGAAGAATGGCAGAAACAATTTCTATACTGCCACTTGCGGCCAAACAATGCCCCACCATTCCCTTTAGTGAATTTATAAATGGAAACCGATCTCCTTTTCGGTTCAATGCAATGCTCCAGTTTTCAATTTCATCAGGATCTTTAATGGTAGCGGTAAGATGCCCATTTATATAATCAATTTCCCAAGCTTCGGTATTTGAGTCTTCCAAGGCATCTTTTATACATTTTTGAATGGCCAGACTATTGGGAGCAGTCATACTGCCACCGCATCTTTGCCCGCCATTGTTTACTGCCCCGCCAAGGATTTCGGCATAAATGGTAGCGCCTCTTTGTTGTGCGCTCTCCAAGGATTCCAGCAAATATGCCCCTGCCCCACTCCCTGGAACAAAACCACTAGCGTCTGCGCTCATGGGGCCCGCAATACCTTTTGGAGCATCGTTATATTTATAGGTAGTAACTTTCATGGCGTCAAAACCGCCCCAGATATAGGGGCCGGAATCGCTAGTACTGCCACAAAGCATGAATTTTGCCTTTCCAAAGGCAATATGTTCATAACCCATTAATAGCGCTTCTGTTCCTGTAGCACAGGCAGATGAATTTGCAGTCACCATATTTCCCGCACCAATTAACCCGCCGAGATACGCACTTACGCCACTCGCCATAGTTTGTGCTACTGAAGTACTACCTAACCTCCGCACATTTTTATCATCAATTTTATAAATGGCTTCGCGAAATTTATCCACACCGCTTGTACCAGTTCCGAATATAATCCCTAAGTCCCAAAGAGGAGCCTCTTCAGTTGTGGCAGGCTCAATTCTGGCATCTTTTAATGCGTCCATTCCTGCAATTACCCCGTACAAAATACCACTGCTGTTGAAATTACGAAGTTGAAGGTCTGAGAGATATTCACGCTTTTTCTCTTCGGAAATTTTCGGGATTGCGCCTAATTGGCAAGAAAAATTGAGGTCGCGTAATTCAGGCAAAAACGCAATACCCGAAATACCTTTTTTAATGGCTTCAGAAAAAGCTGAAATGCCAACACCATTTGGCGAAACAACACCAAGTCCCGTAATTACAACGCGTTTCTTCATTTTAATCTCTATTCACAATCATTCCACTTATGGTGCCTTTTGCAATTGTTTCGTCTTTTGCATTTAGCATTTTTACCTTACATTTCAATTTATTAAACCTATAATATATTTTTTCTGAAACTACTTTTACTTTTTCTTCGGGAAAAACCGGAAGTAGAAAATCAATTTCTGTGCTGCTTAAAGCAAAATTTATTTTTTCAGAAGAAATATCATCCTTTAAAAGATAAATACCAAAACACACCAGACCAATCTGTGCCATACATTCCGTAAGTATTACGCCCGGCGTTACTGGATTGTCTTTAAAATGACCCTCATAAAAAAACAAGTCTTTTTTGAAAATATAAGTGCCCGAAATATGCTCTTCCGAAACTGAAAGGACCTCATCCACAAACAAAAAGGGTTCGGAATATGGAAGCTGGTCTATAATGTATTGATAATCCATTTTATATTTATCTCAAACTTTCGCCCCCATCCACTTTTAATACTATTCCGTTAATCCAATCGGCTTCTTTTTTGCAGAGCAAATAGACCGCATTTGCTACGTCCTCAGGTTTTGTAAGTCTATTTTGGGGATTTCGAAGTTTGGCCATTTCAGATAATTTTTTACTTCCGGGAATTGCTAAAAAAGAAGGTGTCTCCGTAGTGCCTGCTTGAATGCAATTTGTTGCAATTTTCAAGGGGGCCAATGCAACGGCCATATTTCGCATTAAAGCCTCCAGTACTGATTTTGCTGCGGAAACGGCGGCATAGCCTGGCCAAACTCTTGTATTCCCTTCACTGGTAAAAGCGATATTTCGTGCTTTTTCGGCAAAACTTTTATGGGCAATCAACGTTTGGGTCCATTCATACCAGCTTGTTGCCATAGCGTGAATGGTTATATCCAAATCATGTTTTGACAATAATTCTTGTTTCGGACTATTCATCATTTTTAAACTGCCCTTTGCAATACTGTGAAGTAAAATCTTAACACTATGTTTTGGAATTTGGCTGATGATTTCTTTTCTAACTTCTTCTTTCAAAGCATCTTTATTGAAAGTTTTCACCACATTTCCCCAAGATTCCATCTGCTCTACTGCTTTTTTAAATTCTTTCAAATTACTTTTGCGATCACGATGGACGATACAAATATTCATTCCCTTTGAAGCAAGTTTTTTTGCGGTGGCAAGCCCTAAGCCACTACTGCCTCCAAGTATCAATGCCCATTGATCTTTAAATTCATCCATAGTTAAAACTTCAGTAATACACGTTGGGCCGAAAATCCGGGACCAAAGCTTAACATCAAACCCAAATTGCCCTTTTGGGGCTTTTTGTCCATAAAACGCTCCAAAACGTATAGTACAGTTGCGCTGCTCATATTGCCATACAATTTAAGTACTTCTTTGGTATCATCTATGTTTTTGCCTAAACTTCCAAATAAATCTTCTACTGTTTCAATTATTTTTCTTCCTCCCGGATGAAAAATAAGATGATCGATATCTTGGATGTTTACATTGTTTTTCTTTAAAAAGGGATGTACAATTGCTGAAAAATGTTCTGCTATTTTTTCTGGAACAGCTTTGTCTAGTATCATCTGAAGGCCAGTATTTACAAGTTTAAAGCCCATCATATCTGTAGCATCATAAAAATGGTACATTTCTTCTGCGAGTATTTCAGGACCATCGTCCTCTTCGTGTGAAGACATTAAAACACAAGCAGCACCATCGCCAAAAATTGCGGCACTAACAATATTTACCATTGAAAAATCCTCCAGTTGAAACGTAGCCGTGGGCGCTTCTAAAGCAATAACCGCAGCACGTTTGCCAGGATTGGCCTTTAAAAAGTTATTGGCATAAATTATTCCCGAAATTCCAGCGGCACAGCCCATTTCGGTTACGGGAAGGCGCACAATATCTTGCCTCATCTTCAGTTCGTTAATCAAATAAGCATCTACGGAAGGAATCATAATTCCTGTGCAACTCACGGTTATAATATAATCTATGTCAGTAGGCTTCCAGCTTGCTTTATCGAGTGCATTTTGAAGACACAATTTGCCCAACTTTGTGATTTCGCGAGCGTAAATAGCATTGCGTTTTTCAAAACTTGTATTTGTAAATACCTCAACGGGATCCATAATGGAATATCGTTTGTCTACCCCAGCTCCTTCAAAAATCTTAATCACTTTTCGTTGAAATCGGCTTTCTTGCTGGTGCATCCATTGCTTTACGAAAGGTATGACTTCTTCAGTTTTTCGACTATATTGGGGCAGTTGTTTTGCCACCGTGGTTATCTTTACACTCATAAATTTTTTTTGAGCATCCATTGGTATCGGTAAGCCCAGCGCCATTGAATTTCACTCTTTTGATTTGGGATTTGTTTTGATATTTTTTTTAATTCATCCTTTTTAAAACCTTTCGCAATAGAAACCAATCCGTCGTGGCTTGCGGTTACGGTTTTTAAAAACACCGCACTCACGATTTTAAAAAGGTTGAACGCTTGTTTGCTTCTATGCAGATCATTTATTACTATTCCAACATTGACTTTCTGGATTATTTTTTTTAAAAGATTTTCAATCTCTTCGGTATTGAAATGATGCAAAAACAAAGTGCATACTGCAATATCGCAATTTGGAATTAAATTTTCTTCCAAAAAAACATCAACTTTTTGAAATTTTATATTTGGATAATTCTCGCTTCGTTTTTTTGCATATTTTAAAATATTAGCATTAAAATCAATTCCAATAAATTCAAAATTGTAATTATTTTGTTGTCCAAAATCGGCACACTTCCTAAGTAATTCACCATCGCCACACCCAATGTCCAAAATTCTTACCTTGTCAGACTTGGAATGGTTTTGTAATAGTTTTTGGATACCGTCAATTGTTATCTTGTTTCCGCCAAGCCATTTGTTAACTGTTTTGAGGTCGTCCAATAGTTTTTTCATCTCTTCTCCTCGAAAATCTTTGGAATCCATTATTTCCTCCTGTTCAGATCTATGTTTGTTGCTGAAGGTTATCATTTGGATGGGCTGCCGTGTGTTTTTTCAATAATCATTGGAACTAAAGACGGAAAAGTCTTTACCATTGCAAAGCCAAGTTTTGATGCAAAAGGATTCATTAATAATTTCTGAATGAATCTTCCCGTTTTTAATCTTTCCTCAAATTCGCTCTGCCATTGAGCTTTATATTTTTCCTCCATAGTCTTTTTGTCCAATTTTTCATTATGATAGGCTTCAATATATATTTCCGAAAAAATTTGTGCGCTTCTTATAGCCATTGCCATACCATTTCCACAAAGAGGATGGATGAGCCCTGCACTGTCACCAACCATAAATATATGGTTTTCCACTGGTTTTTTTTCTTGAAACGATATTTGGCTAATGGTCAATGGTTTATCAAAAAGGGGTTTTGCGTTATTGAAAAATTTATTCAAAAAAGGATTTTTTGAAAGCTCCTTTTTTTGAAAAGCCTCGATACCTCCATATTTTTTAAAAGACTTGAATGTTGCCAAATAACAGGCATTTACGGCTCCGGTTTCAGTTTTGCTCAAACCGCAATACCCTCCATTAAAGTTGTGCAACGCAACGGTGTCTTCCGCGAATTCATATTCATAATGTGCTTTTACAGCAAGCCAGGGTGAGTTTTGACCCATAAATTTTCTGTTCAAAAATGAGTCTATATTTGACCTTTTTCCAAATGCTCCAACTACTAAATTTCCTTCTAAACTTTTTTTATTTTGGGTTTTAACCTGAAATAGATTCTCCTTAAAAAATACTTTTTCTGCAGTATCAAAAATTATATCAACTTTACTGCGAATCGCTTCATAAAGTAGATTGTCAAACGTATAACGGCTTATGCCAAAGCCGCCAAGAGGTAATTGTGCTGTGATGGGATTGCCCTGTGTATCGGTTATTTGAAATTTAGAAATTTGTTTAGCGCCTTCAGACAAGGGATTGATTCCAAGGAGTTTTAGATAGGGCAGTATTTCGTTACTTACATATTCACCACAAACCTTGTGGTTGGGGTATTTATTTTTTTCAATTAAACAAACTTTGATTTTATTTTGGGAAAGATGTAAGGCTGTGACAAGACCTGCGAGTCCACCTCCTATTATTATAACATCCCATTTTTGTGTATGTATCATTGATAGTCTAAAACTAAAAAATCCCGCCCAAATAATGGAACGGGATTTTTATAATTTAATTTTTAAATTATTCGCCAGCTTGTTGTTTTGCTTCTTGTTTCATCTTTTCATTTGGAACAATCGCAAGGTTTACACGTCGGTTTTTAGCACGACCTTGGGCAGTTGAATTATCAGCTACTGGAGCGGTTTCGCCATACCAATTGGTAGTAAACCTACCGGCACTTAATCCTTTGTTTTGGACCAAATAATTTGTAACGGATTGTGCTCTATTTTTTGAGAGTGTCATATTCATTTCATCGGAACCAACACTATCAGTATGTCCTACCACAAGGACATTGGTATCTGGATATTCCTTCAAAACGTTGGCAAGTTTATCAAGTGTGGCTTGTGAGGCAGGGTTAATGTTGTATTTAGCAGTATCAAAATACACACCACTGTTTTCATCAAAAGTTACAACAATACCTTCATCCACTCTCTCTACTTGTGCCCCAGGAATTTCCTGTTCTATTTTTTGTGCTTGCTTGTCCATTTTAGCACCAATCAATACACCGGCACCTCCACCAACTACACCACCAATTACAGCGCCTAGTTCTCCGTTTCCGCCTTTTCCAATATTGTTACCAAGTATTGCGCCCAATACGGCACCACTAGTAGCACCTATAACGGCACCTTTCTGTTTGTTATTGGCGTTTCGCGTGGCTTCACAGCTTGTTAGGCTAATAACAAAAGTAAATGCTAATACAACTAGTGCGGTTTGTTTAAAAATTTTTTTCATAATATTTATTCTTGAATTTTAGAAAAGTTCATATTTATTTTAAATGGTTTACCATCCAAGCTTACAGTTTGTTCCCAACGCATTGATGATTCATTTAACTGTGCCAAGCGCAATCTGTAACCTGCATTGGTTTCAGATTTACCTTTGGCGTTTGTGGGTTTTAAAAGGAAATCGTATAAACCTGTTGTAGGGTCAATTTCCTGTATTGTAAAGATGAAATTACGCTCCCCCGTTGGACAGTTAGAGTTTTCTATATTATAATTTCCGGTATTGTTATTGGGGATAAACCTCCAAGTACTTCCTTCAAAACACTCAACAGAGGTATCATTGAATAAAGTAACATTAAAAGTGCCGG
Organism: Aequorivita sp.; assembly: GCA_002733915.1. GTDB lineage: Bacteria > Bacteroidota > Bacteroidia > Flavobacteriales > Flavobacteriaceae > Aequorivita. The sequence goes on along the minus strand of NVXN01000006.1, from coordinate 72,274 downwards.
AAGCATCATAAGTAATATTGTTTAAAGCCCAATAACCTTTGATTACTTTTCGGGATTCTTGAACGGTCTTGGGTGTACCGCAAGAGAATGTTGTAGCTGCAATAACAGCCATAATGAGGAATTTTTTCATAAAAAATGGATTAGTTTAAAATAGTTTAAATAGGTTGTTTTTTATTTTCTGAACAAATGGGATAGTAACGAAAGTACCAGAAGTACTAAAAAGATCCAGAAAATAATCATTGCGATATCAGTTGCACCTTCTGCGATGCCTCCAAATCCAAAAATTGCTGCAATTATTGCAATTACTAAAAAAATAATGATCCAACGTAACATAATAAGTAGTTTTAATGATTAGTATGTCACTAAGGTAGATAACAATTTTAACGTTTGTAAACTCTTTATCTAAAGTTTAACACGGTATGTTAAAAAATTAGTAAGACAGCAATTCCAATAGGATTTTTTTGAATTTTTCCTTACTAAGGTAGCCAGCTTCTAAATTTGCTGCAAAGGGAATCGGAGTTTCTAGACTGGCAACCCTTTTTACTGGCGCATCTAAATCTTCAAAACAATTTTCCATTATTAAGGCCGAGATATCCGAAGCTATCCCCCCAAACATAGAATCTTCTTGAAGAATAATAACCTTTCCAGTTTTCTTTACCGATGTGTATATTGTTTCGGTGTCCAAAGGAATCAGTGTCCTTAAATCAATAAGATCTGCTTGAATGTCTGGATTTTGCTCCAGCGTTTCCAATGCCCAATGCACCCCTGCTCCATAAGTAATAATAGTAACGTCTTTTCCTTCTTTTAAAAGCGAGGCTTTCCCGAGCGGTAATGTATAATAATCTGTCGGCACATCTTGGCGTATGCTTCTATAGAGCGCTTTGTGTTCAAAAAACATTACAGGGTTGGGGTCTTCAATACTGGTTGCTAATAAACCTTTGGCATCGTAGGGGAAAGCCGGGTAAACTACTTTTAGTCCAGGCGTATGTGTAAACCAAGCCTCGTTAGTCTGACTATGAAATGGCCCCGCTCCCACTCCTGCGCCACAGGGCATACGCACTACTACATCGGCTTTTTCGTTCCAGCGGTAATGGCTTTTTGCGAGATAATTTATGATTGGGTTGAAGCCTGAAGTAACAAAATCTGCAAACTGCATTTCCACAACAGCTTTAAAACCATTAATGGAAAGCCCCATCGCCGCAGAGACAATTGCGGACTCACAAATAGGGGTATTGCGAACGCGTTCTTTGCCAAATTGCTCCACAAAACCTTCCGTAATTTTAAAAACACCCCCGTATTCCGCCACGTCCTGCCCCATAATCACAAGATTGCCATGGCGCTCCATAGATTGTTTCAAGCCTTGGGAAATGGCATCGATCAAGCGAATATTTTCTTTAGCCGAATTTACGCTAACTTCTTTATAATCAAATGTTTTGTAAACATCATTTAATTCGTTTGTTTCGTTGAATTCTATCTTCGGTTCGGCAAAAGCAATGTCAAGGTTTTCATCTATTTCCTGTTTAAACTCACTTTTAAACTCTTGTATTTTTTCCTCGGAAAGCACTCCTTCGTTCAACAAATAGGTTTCAAAATTTAAAAGTGGATCGCGCAAGCCCCATTCATCAATTAATTCAGTGGGCACATACTTAGTGCCACTTGCTTCTTCATGGCCACGCATTCTAAAGGTTTTGAATTCCAAAAGAATCGGCCGCGGATTGGTTCGCATGCTTTCTACCAAATCTTTCAATTTTATGTAAACCTCCAAAATATTATTGCCCTCAATAATATGGGATTCCATTCCGTAACCTTTCCCACGGTCAGCAATATGTTCGCAATTATATTGCTCATTGGTTGGGGTTGACAAACCATAGCCGTTATTCTCAACACAGAAAAGTACTGGAAGCTGCCAAACGGAAGCCACATTTAGTGCTTCATGAATATCACCTTCGCTGGTTCCGCCTTCGCCAGTAAATACCGCACATACCTTATTGTTTTGTTTTAGTTTGTTTGCCAATGCTATCCCATCGGCAACGCCAAATTGTGGTCCCAAATGTGAAATCATTCCAACAATGTGGAACTCCTGGGTACCAAAATGAAAACTTCTATCGCGGCCTTTGGTAAAACCATTCGCTTTTCCCTGCCATTGAGAAAACAAGCGATTCAAAGGAATATCGCGCATCGTGAATACCGCTAAATTTCTATGCATTGGCAGAATGTATTCATCTTTATCCAAAACTGCTGTAATTCCTACTGAGATTGCTTCCTGTCCTATTCCGCTGAACCATTTTGAAACCTTTCCTTGCCGTAGCAGAATCAACATTTTTTCTTCTATCATCCGAGGCTTTAGCATACCGCGATAGAGTGTCAATAAAGTTTCTTCGTTAAGGTTTTTTCTATTATAATCAAAGAAAATATGTTGGGTGGTTTCAGCTTTCATGTTTATTATTTGAAGATTCAAAAGTAGAAAAAAAGCAATTCTAATACGGATTATTATAGTAAAATTTAGCTGTGGAAAAACTTTCACATTTTGGTATCTTTGTAGCTTAAAAATTAATTGTGATGAATAATATACCAAGTGTTGATTTGGCAGACTTCCTTTCCGAAGATCCAAAAAGAAAACAGAAATTTGTAGATGAAATAGGTTCTGCATATGAAGATATTGGTTTTGTTTCGCTAAAGAATCACTTTTTAAGTGACAATTTGGTAGATGAACTTTATAAAGAAGTAAAAAGCTTTTTTGCGCTCCCCTTGGATGTAAAGGAAAAATATGAAATAGAAGGGCTTGGCGGACAGCGCGGTTATATTTCCTTTGGAAAAGAGCACGCAAAGGGTAAAAAGGAAGGCGACTTAAAAGAGTTTTGGCATTTCGGCCAAGAGCCTTCCGAAGATGCTAATCTTGAGGAAGAATATCCGAAAAATGTACAGGTTAAAGAATTGCCCGATTTCAACCACACAGGTATGGAAGCCTACAGAATGTTAGAAAAAACAGGGATTTATGTACTTCGCGCTCTTGCACTTTACATTGGTTTGGATGAATTTTATTTTGACCATTGGGCCACAAACGGAAATAGCATTCTTCGCCCCATCCATTACCCTCCTATTACTGAAGAGCCAAAAGGCGCAGTCCGTGCGGGAGCTCATGGAGATATCAATTTAATCACATTGTTGATGGGAGCCTCAGCAGGTGGTCTGCAAGTGTTGCGTAAGGATGGCGAATGGATTGATGCAATTCCTAACGAAGATGAACTTGTTATTAATGTAGGTGATATGCTTGAAAGGCATACCAATAATAAACTTCGATCAACTATTCACCGTGTGGTGAATCCACCACGTGAAGAATGGGGTAGCCCTCGCTATTCTATTCCTTTCTTTATGCATCCGCGCAGTGATATGAAATTGAACTGCCTGGAAGAATGTATTGATGAAGAACACCCAAAAGCCTATGAAGACATTACCGCTGGTGAATTTCTGCACCAACGTTTGGTGGAGATTGGGCTGATTAAAAAGTAAGTAGTTGCCAGTGGCAGTATGCAATTAACCCTGAAACCTGAAACCTTGAAATCTTTAGAAGACCAACTAAAAAATCTTTTCCCAGATCATACGCCCAGTGAAGTTCCAGTAGAAAAAGAGGAGTCCTCCATTTGGTTGCAAGACGAACCCTTACTTTGCAAATACGAAAAACGTAAAGGAAAGCCCATCACAATTATAGAGGGATATAATGGTGCCGACAGTGATTTTAAAATCCTTTCAAAAGAAATAAAACAATTCTTGAGCGTTGGCGGAAGTTTCAAGAATGAACAAATCATTATACAGGGCGATTATCGGGATAAAATCATGCAGTTTTTAAAAGATAAGGGTTTTAAGGTGAAGCGTGTGGGCGGATAAAATTATATAATGATGAAAATTGAAGACTCTGAGCTTATACTCACCCCAGAAGGCAAGATATACCATTTGAACCTTGCCCCTTCAGAATTGGCCCCTACTATTATCACAGTGGGTGATCCTGACCGTGTGCAAATGGTTTCAAAATATTTTGACACTATTGAAACTACCGCTGAACATCGCGAATTCAAAACCCATACGGGAACTTACAAAGGAAAACGAATCAGTGTTATCTCTACAGGAATTGGCCCCGATAATATTGATATTGTTTTTAATGAACTGGATGCTCTGGTAAATATCGATTTTGAAAAGCGACAGGCAAAAAAAAAGCTCACATCACTTAACATARTTAGAATCGSAACTTCAGGAGGTTTAACCCCTGATGTAAAAGTTGATAGCTTTTTAATCAGTACACTAGGGATTGGACTGGACAATGTGATGCACTATTATGCTAAAACAGAAAAAATATTCAACCGTGATTTTGCACAAGAATTTATAGACCACACCCAATGGAATCCAGATAATTCTGTTCCTTATGCTGTGGAAGCTGATAAGTCTTTAATACAACAGTTCACTTCAGCAAAAACAAAGCAGGGTATCACTATTACCAATGTTGGCTTTTATGGGCCACAAGGCCGTGTGCTTCGAGCTCCTCTGCGTGACGGAAGCCTTAATGAGAAACTTACCTCTTTCCGCTATAAAAAGAAAAAAATTACAAATCTTGAGATGGAAACTGCCACAATGTATGGAATGGCAAAACTTTTGGGCCATCACGCGTTGTCAATGAACGCGATCATTGCTAACCGTGCTTCGGGAACTTTCAGTAAAGACGCATCAAAAACTGTCGATGCGCTTATTCAATATACATTGGGAAAAATTACGGAATGAAAAACTTTTTAATTGGCGGTGTGCCTGAACATTTTAACTTGCCGTGGTATATAGCCCTGCGCGATAAAAAATTTCAAAAAGAAGGAATTACTCTTCGCTGGAAGGATTATCCTGGAGGCACTGGACAAATGGTCCGCGCTTTGCGAAAAAAGGATATAGACATGGCCGTTATACTTACGGAAGGAATGGTGCGTGATATAATAAACGGAAACGATTCCAAAATTGTTCAGGTTTTTGTGAAATCGCCTCTGCTTTGGGGCATTCACGTTGCTGCAGCTTCCGATTATGAGGAGGTAGGCGATTTAAAAGGGACAAAAGCTGCAATAAGCCGATTTGGTTCAGGCTCACATTTAATGGCTTTTGTAAATGCTGAAAATCACGATTGGGATTTAAAAAATGATTTGAAATTTAAGGTAATACAAGATTTAGACGGTGCATTGGAAGGATTGCCAAAGGGAAATGGCGACTACTTTATGTGGGAAAAATTTATGACTAAACCCTACGTAGACAACGGCACCTTTCGTTTAGTGGGGGAATCTCCTACTCCCTGGCCCAGTTTTGTTATTGCCGTTCGGAATGATATTTTGAAAAATGAAGCCGAAAGTGTAAAAGCTATTTTGAAAGTAATTAACGGCACAACCGCAAATTTTAAAAACCATCCAAATATAGATGCTATGATCGCCAAACGATACGGGCAAAAAATTGAGGACGTGCGAGAATGGCTCATTTTAACTGAATGGAGCGATAGACAATTAACATCTAAAGAACTGAAAAATATTCAGCAAAAACTTGTTGAACTGGATTTAATTGAAGATAAAATTCAGGAAACCAGCATCTTACATAATTTCTAAAAAAATCTTAATATTTACGCAACCCCACAGGGAAACCTGCATCTTGTTATTATAAAACCAAGTATTATGACTACTTTTTTAATCGTTTTGGGGGCGTTGTTAGTCACAAATTTCTTACTATTGCAGTTTAGCTGTAATGATGCTACTGAGCCCGAAGTACCCGAAGAAGAATAAAAAACTTCTCCCCGTTCTATTTATTATTATTCCAACGGTAATTTACCAATTAATTGGTTCTTTACCATTTTTTTTTAAATATTCATTTGTTTTACTGAAGTGTTTGTTTCCAAACCAATAACCTCTATTTGCAGCCAATGGCGAAGGATGCCCGCTGGTTAGCACCAAATGTTTTGAGGTATCTACTTTAGCCCCCTTTTTTTTTGCGGGTCCGCCCCAAAGCATAAAAACCAAATCTTCCCTCTCCTTTGATAGTTTTTCTATTACAGTATCAGTAAACTGTTCCCACCCTTTATTTTGATGACTTCCCGCTTGATGTGCCCGAACTGTTAATGTTGCGTTCAAAAGCAAAACCCCTTGGTTGGCCCAACGTTCCAGATTTCCATTGTTTGGAATTGTCGAACCGATATCAGTCCGTATTTCTTCAAAAATATTTTTCAGCGAAGGGGGAACCGCCACACTTTCACCCACCGAAAAGCACAAGCCATGTGCCTGTCCCGGTCCGTGATAAGGGTCCTGCCCTATTATTACAACTTTTACTTCATCAAATGGAGTATGGTCAAAGGCTGAAAATATCTGATTTCCCGGCGGAAAACATTTAGTTGTGGTATATTCCTTTTTTACAAATTCAACCAAATTCTTAAAATAGGGTTTTTCAAACTCTTCCTTTAAAATCGCCTTCCATCCGGGCTCAATTGTTACCTGCATTATTGTTACTTTTGTATGATTGCTGAAAAAGTAAAATTAATGGAAATAAAACGGAAAGCCCGTATAGATAGTAAAACTTTAGAAGACCTGGAATTTCCTTCCGTGTTGMGGCAWGTNTNRCSRAAWKYYRTGNARCYKMGYCWGGAANNNWSSAWGCNWRWAWWATCANTKRAACSTNYTTMAKGAGTTTGATGAAATTGAGCCAGAATTACAACGCGCAAAAGAGTTTACAGCCTCATTTGATGGTGACAACAGAATACCAAACCACGGTTTTGACCCTATTTTTCGTGAGCTCCGTTTGCTTGAAATTGAAAACAGCAGTTTGGAAATTTCCGGTTTCCGAAAGATTCTTTCTATTTCTGAAACTACTAGAATACTTCTAAAATTCTTTAAAAAATTTGAAGAGTTTTATATTCATTTAAATTCCTTTTCGGAAGAGGTAAATTACACTTCAATCATTTCAGAAGAAATAAACAAGCGAATAGACAAATACGGTGAAATAAAAGATGAAGCCTCCGCAGAACTGGGAGCTATCCGTCGGCGTTTGAATTTGGTAAAGGGTAAAATCAATTCCTCATTCACAAAGGCACTATCACAATACGCACAGAGTGATTATTTAGATGAAATCCGCGAGTCTGTGGTTGAAAACCGTCGGGTACTTGCCGTAAAAGCAATGCACCGCAAAAAAGTGAAAGGCGCTGTTTTGGGCAGTTCAAAAACGGGAAGCATCGTTTATATTGAACCGCAGGAAACGCTGGAATACGCTAACGAGCTCAGTAATCTTTTATACGAGGAAGACGAGGAAATAAAGCGTATTTTAAAGGCGATGACCGAATTTGTACGTCCGCACGCCGCACTTTTGGCGAACTATCAAGAATATTTGATAACGATGGACGTGCTGTATGCCAAGGCGAAATATGGATTAAAAATAAATGGGGTATTGCCGATTATCGTTTCAGAAAAAAAGATTTCGCTTCAAAAGGCATATCACCCGCTGTTGTTGGTTTCAAATAACAAACGGAAGGAAAAAACATTTCCGCAGAGCATTGAACTGGTTCCGGACAAACGGATAATCGTAATTTCCGGCCCAAATGCTGGAGGKAAAAGTATTACGCTAAAAACTGTCGGACTGTTGCAAGTTATGCTACAAAGTGGTTTGTTGATTTCTGCGGAACCTCAGAGCGAAATGTGCTTTTTTAAACGCATTTTGACTGATATTGGTGACAACCAATCCATTGAAAATCATCTTAGCACTTATAGCTATCGTCTTAAAAAGATGAATCAATTCTTAAAAAAATGCAATAACAAAACACTTTTTTTGATTGATGAATTCGGAACGGGAAGCGATCCCGAACTCGGTGGCGCTTTGGCTGAAACTTTTTTGGAAGTTTTTTATGAGCGGGAAGCGTTTGGAATAATCACCACTCATTATACAAACTTGAAATTGCTCGCCAATGAACTTTCGCATGCAATCAATGCGAATATGCAGTTTGACAATAAATCATTGGAACCTTTGTACCAACTGCATTTGGGAGAGGCTGGAAGTAGTTATACGTTTGAAGTTGCGCAGAAAAATGGTATTCCGTACAGCTTAATAAATAAAGCAAAGAAAAAGATTGAACGCGGCAAAGTACGTTTTGACAAAACCATTGCCAACCTTCAAAAAGAGCGCTCAAATCTCCGAAAAACTTCAGAATCTTTAAAAAGCGAAGAGCAAAAGGCGCGTTTGGAAAGTAAGCAGTTGGAGGAAGTAAATGCGCGCGTACAAGAAAAGTTGGAAAGTTACCAAGAACTATTTGATACCAATCAGAAATTAATAAGTTTGGGGAAAAAGGTTGATGTACTTTCTGAAAAATACTTCAACAACAAACAAAAAAAGCAATTGATTGATGAGTTGATGAAGCTTGTGATGATTGAGAACAGCAAGCGTAAAAAGCTTGCTCCCAAAGTAAAAAAGGCTGTAAAAGCTAAAGAGCGGGAGGTTATTAAAGAAGTTGAAAAGAAAGTTGAAATTATTCGCGAACGCAAAAAAGAAGAAAAAGAAAAGGCCAAAAAATTGCCGCCACCAAAACCGAAAGTTGCTCTAAAAATTGGCGACAGAGTGCGAATGATTGACGGCCGGGCAATCGGCACGATCGATACCATTGAGAAAAACAAGGCAATCGTTAATTATGGAATGTTCACGACCAACGTAAGTTTGGAAGAACTTGAAAAAGTATGAAAAAAGTTTACAGTTTTCAGCCGCAGTTTTCAGTAAAACTGTGTACTGTGACTGAGACTCAATACTAAATATGAAAAATAAAGTCCAAAAAATAATCCTCTTTGACGGCGTTTGCAATCTCTGCAACGGCACGGTTACTTATATAATTAAACGCGATAAAAAGAACGTTTTCAAATTTGCGGCGCTTCAAAGTGAAATTGGTCAACAACTGATTTCAAAATTCAACATAGACAGTTCAAAAGTAGATTCCATCATTCTTATAGATGGTGAAAGACATTACGAAAAGTCTTCGGCGGCGCTTTATATCGCCAAAAATCTTTCTGGCGCCTACCCCCTACTTTTTGGGTTTATGATTGTGCCTAAATTCATGAGAAATGCAGTCTATGATTACATTGCCAAAAACCGCTATAAATGGTTCGGTAAAAAGGAAAGCTGTATGATTCCCACTACAGAATTGAAGGCTAAATTTTTATAAATAATAAAAGCATTATCAATTTTAACTAGTTTATTATTTGACCAACATTTAATGTTCCAGGCGACTCAGCTGCGGGAGCATTCCAAATAAAATCTCCATATTCATTTCCAGTGCCGGTGAGTTGAAGAGAATAGCCCGCTGGGGTAGTATTTTTCGATTCTTCTACGCCAATATCGGTAGAAGTTATTCCATTAGCAGCCCCCGTAGTTGGGGTCAAAATACCTTCATAACTAAGGAATTGAATGACTAACCCAGATTTGACAATAGCAATTCCATCTTCAGGTCCATTTTGAATAGATGAAACTGGAAATGACAGTGTTCCTATTCCATTAGATTGATTAGGAATGATTCCTGTTAAAGCGAATGATCCATATACCGTGCCAGTAGTACCGTTGTACAATTCAATTGTACAAATACTCAAATCATATCCGGCAGGGCCAGCAATCTCGATAAATTCCCCTACATCAGAACCTATATTTTTATAATGAAATTCATTAATCCAGATTTCTGGTGACGGGATAGTTGAACAATATATATTATTCCACACTCCCCCATCCCAGATTTGAAGACAGCTTTCTCCATTTCCATTATTCATTACGTAGACCAATAATCCTGTTTCCGATACATTGGGAGTTATTGAATTTCGAGCGGGAATGTTAGGCACCCGGGGTGGCATAAACCCTTTATAGGTTGTACCTCCATCCGAAGTGCTACTCACTTCAAGCATGGACGAAGGTGAAGGTGTGGTTGTGCCAATACCAACTTGGGAATAGGAAATTTTTGCAATACTTGCAATAACGAAGAATAAAAGTATTTTTTTCATAACTATGGGTTTTAAGCATAGCTAAGAAGGTAATAATTCAGAAATATAGATTGGGTCTATGTTTCTGGGGAGAAATCTAATTTAATAAAAATATATATTTCTTGCAAAAAATTTTAAAATGTACATTTTCTTTTATCAAAAGATCATTCTAATCTTAATAATCGATTTAAAAAAAGTTATGAATCCAAATCAAACGTCTCTGAAGGGTTGTCGTGCGGAACATAGTTCAACATATCCTCACCCTTGGCGATAATGGTACAAACCGTGGCATCTCCAGTAACGTTTACTACTGTTCGGAACATATCCAGTATTCTGTCCACTGGGAAAATTATGGCTATCCACGCAGGGTTTAAGCCAACCGATTCCAAAACAATTATAAGCATTACCAACCCTGCACTTGGCACGGCAGCTGAGCCTATTGATGCTAATGTAGCTGTCAGTACTATGGTAAGCTGTTGTCCAAGTGTTAAATCAATCATATGCAATTGGGCAAGGAAAACAACTGCAACCGCTTGATAAAGACAGGTTCCGTCCATATTCACAGTTGCTCCAATAGGTAAAACGAAGCTGGTTATTTTTTTGTCAACTCCTAAGTTTTCTTCTACACATTCCATGGTTACAGGTAATGTAGCCGCGCTACTAGAGGTTGAAAAAGCCAAAGTCTGTGCAGGAGCCATTGCTTTGAAAAATCCTTTATAGGGAATTTTCTTCACAAATAGTTTAACCAACAACGGGTATATAAGGAAAATCATAAGCATGAGTCCGRTAAAGACGGTGRGGGAATACCAACTTAAACCTTTAAATATTTCAWWTASMTTGCCTATATCATCTCCCGCCATTTTGCTTACAACGCCTGCCAAGAGTGCAAACACAAAGAAAGGCGCGGCCTGCATTACCAAATCAACCATTTTTAAGAAAACTTCCATGGCGCTGTCCATAAAGGACGTAACGGGTTGTGATTTTTCATTGGGAATCAATAGCAGACAAACTCCAAAAAATATTCCGAAGAAGATAATTTGAAGCATTAATCCATTATCTGTTAGCGAAAAGAAGAAATTTTCCGGGACAATATCTACTAGAGGCTGTAAAGGCGTGGACTCTTTTGTCTTTTCGGCAGTTTGCATTTTTTCGGTAACCGAAGCATCTTTCAATTCACCTTTTGAGAGATCGGTAATTTTTTGCGCGCGTTCGAAGAAAGCCGGGTCTTGTAGGTAGTTGATTCCATCCTTTATTTCGTGTCCTTCTGAAGCGGCCCAGATTTCATAACTAATTCTATTGTCGATCCTGCTCTGTTCGTCAATTAACTTTCCGGGTTTAATAACATTTACCAATAGAAGCCCCATGCTTACCGCAAAAAGTGTGGTAATGAGATACGCCAAAAGTGTCTTCCCTCCCATTCTTCCCAAACTTGATGCATCGCCTATATTTGCTACTCCACTAATGATGGAAACCAAAACCAATGGTACGGCAATCAATTTTAAGAGATTGATAAAAATTTTACCAAACGGCGCTATCCAATCTATGGTAAATTCACTCCACCCCAACTGGCTGGAAAGCAAAGCCCAAATGATACCTAAAACGAGTCCGATGATTATTTTCCAGTGTAGCGCGAGTTTTTTCATAAAAATAATATGTCTTTAAATTTTGGAAATTTTGTTCAATAAATAGAAATCAGCCAATACCAAAGCAGCCATTGCCTCTACAATGGGCACTGCTCGCGGTACAACGCAAGGGTCGTGGCGGCCCTTTCCTTCAGCAACGGCTTTATCTCCCTTACTATCTATGGTTTTTTGTTTTTGCATAATGGTGGCCACGGGCTTAAAGGCTACCTTGAAGTAAATGTCTTCGCCATTGCTTATTCCACCCTGTATTCCGCCACTGTGGTTGGTTTTTGTGCTTCCGCCCTTCTTAAATTCATCATTGTGTTGGCTACCTTTCATCTTAGTTCCCGCAAAACCGCTTCCATATTCAAAACCCTTTACGGCGTTTATGGAAAGCATTGCTTTGCCCAGCGCTGCGTGTAGTTTATCAAAAACTGGCTCGCCCAATCCAAAGGGGACATTCTGGATAACACAGCTTACAGTACCACCAACCGTATTGCCTTCTTTTCGGATTGAATTTATGTAATCCTCCATTTTTGAAGCCATTTCAGCATCGGGACAACGCACAGGGTTTCTTTCTATTTCTGAAAAGTCAACCTGTGAATAATTTTTTTTGAGTTCCATTTCGCCTACTGAAGAAACATAGGCAGTGATTTTTATATTCTGAAGCAGTTGTTTTGCGATGGCACCAGCTACTACCCTGCAAGCCGTTTCTCGTGCCGAGGAACGTCCGCCCCCACGATAGTCACGGATACCATATTTTTTATCGTAAGTATAATCTGCGTGTGAGGGACGATAAATATCTTTTATATGGCTGTAATCCTTACTTTTTTGGTCGGTATTCTCAATAATGAACCCAATAGGAGTTCCCGTAGTTTTTCCTTCAAATATTCCGGAGAGAAACATTACTTCGTCTTCTTCCTTCCGCTGGGTCACAATTGCAGATTGGCCAGGTTTGCGGCGCTGCATTTCAGCGTTTATTGCTTCAAAATCAAGAGAAAGGCCTGCTGGACAACCATCTATAATTCCGCCAATAGCGGGACCGTGCGACTCTCCAAAGGTGGTGAGTTTAAAAATTGTTCCGAAGGAATTGCCTGCCATAGGTTGCTTTTCAACAAATGTAATTGATAGGGACGAATAATGAAAATAACGTTGTTCATAATATTTAAGAAACATTCTAAAAAAAAAATAACATTTTCGCCTTTCAATCATAACTTTTACATAAAGTATTTATTCGATGAATTCTAGAAATTTGTAATGTAAATATGTATGATTGAAAAGAAAAGTTGAAATTGTTGTAATATCTGATGTCCATCTAGGGACTTACGGCTGCCACGCCAAAGAGCTTCTTCACTATTTAAACTCCGTAAAGCCAAAAAAAATTATTTTGAATGGCGATATTATTGATATCTGGCAATTCCGAAAAAGATATTTTCYYWWKRMANSAWCKYTKGNATTRTTWWAAWGNNNATTYTGWYYTWAGNYGCWAWWRRYANAAAANTGWATTAYWTMAMARGAAACCACGATGAAAAACTACGAAAGTTTAGCAATACCAAAATGGGCAATATTCAAATATGTGATAAATTAATACTCAATCTGGACGGAAAAAAAGCCTGGTTTTTTCATGGCGATGTTTTTGACGCCTCCGTGCAACACGCCAAATGGATTGCAAAACTTGGGGGTTGGGGATATGATCTATTGATTCTTTTCAACAGGTTTATAAATTATTTATTGGAAAAAGCGGGCCGCGAAAAATATTCGCTTTCTAAGAAAATTAAAAACAGTGTAAAATCTGCCATTAAATTCATAGACAATTTTGAAAAAACCGCGACCGATTTGGCTATTGACAATAAGTTTGACTATGTAATCTGTGGCCACATCCATCAGCCAGGCATTAAGAAGATTTTGACAGATAAAGGAAGCTGCCAGTATTTAAATAGCGGCGATTGGATAGAAAACCTCACAGCTTTGGAGTATAATAATGAAAATTGGGTTTTATATTTCTATAATAATCCAAAACAAGTCTTTATTCCTGAAGAAGTTTTGATCGAAGAACAAACGGAAGGTTTTGAAAATATGGTTGCAGCCATGAAAGCTTTTAAAACGATTATTTAGTTTTTTAAAGCTTGTCTTAAAATCGTTACTGGGTGCAATGCTTTTCTGCCTGTTCCATCAAAAATTTGATGACGACAACTCGTGCCGTTTGCAGCAAAAATAGTATTATCCTTTGCTTTTCGTATTGCTGGAAAAAGCTTTAACTCTCCTATTTTCATACTCACATCGTAATGTTCCTTTTCATATCCAAAACTGCCCGCCATCCCGCAGCATCCCGATGGAATGATGGTTGGTTTGTAATTTTCGGGCAAATTTAGAATATCAAAGGTTACTTTCTGGTTGCTCTGTGATTTTTGGTGGCAATGCACGTGTATTTTAATGTTTCTTTCTTCGGAAGTAAACTGTGCTGCGGAAATTGTTCCGTTATGTATTTCCGCCGAAAGAAATTCCTCGATTAGAAATGTATTTTTAGAAATTGCTTCCGCCGAAATTTTATCATCCGCCAACCGAAGGTATTCATCACGAAAAGATAGTATTGCCGAAGGTTCAATACCTACTAAAGGAACTTCTTTTGAAATTTCATCTTTTAAAAAAGCAATGTTTTTATTGGCCGCCATTTTCGCTTCCTCCAAAAATCCTTTTGAAAGTAAGGCACGGCCACTATCCAAATTATCTATCACTTCTACTTTATACCCTAAACCTGATAAAAGTAAAAACGAATCCAAAGCTATTTCGGCATCCAAATAATTACTGAATTCGTCAACAAAAAGCAATACTTTTTTAATTGTTTTATCATCGACAGGATTATTTGTAAACAATTGTTTTTTATGTTCTTGAATTAGATTACTAAAACTATTATTTGAAACTTTAGGTAATGATCGTTTTGAATGTATTCCACCAATTTTTTTTATAATTTTTGAAGTGAGACCATTTCTAAAAAACCAATTGGCAAGCTGCGGAAAATTGGAAGCCATTTTGTTAAGTTTCGTACTTTTTCCCATCAGTTTATTGGAAAATGAAACGCCGTTTATTTTATTGTATTGATATAAGAACTCAGCTTTTGCAGTGCTTATATCCACATTACTGGGGCATTCACTTGCGCAGGCCTTACAACTGATGCATAGATCAAAWWSNTCWTTKARMWCYWCAGMAYKAAATYYMWYWGYNGWTGTATTATTTGTTAAAACCTCCCGCAATGCATTCGCACGTGCACGCGTTGTATCTTTTTCGTTTTTTGTGGCATGATAGCTTGGGCACATGGCTCCAGCTGCATCTGCGGTTTTTCTACAGTCACCACTGCCGTTGCATTTTTCAGCCAATCGGAGAATCCCTTCGGAATCACTGAAGTCCACCAACGTCTCAATATTGGGCTCTTCCCTATTTAATTCATACCGAAGGGATTCGTCCATTTTAAATGCATTTACAATCTTACCGGGATTGAAAATGTTTGGTGGATCAAAACAAGTTTTAATTTTTTTAAAAAGTTCGTAGTTTTTTTTCCCAATCATTAGTGGAATTAATTCCGCCCTAACAATGCCATCGCCGTGTTCGCCGCTAAAGGAGCCTCTGTATTTTTTACAAAGTTTGGCAACATCAGTGGTTATTTTACGAAAATACTCCACTCCCTCCCCTTCCTTCAAATTCAGGATGGGCCGCAAATGCAGTTCTCCGGCGCCAGCGTGTGCATAATAAACAGCTTGCTGGTTGTACTGTTTCATCAACACTGAAAACTCTGAAATATAACTGGGCAGATCTTCCAGAGCAACCGCTGTGTCCTCAATACAGGCAACAGCTTTCTGATCGCCTACCATATTTCCGAGAAGACCCAAACCGGCTTTGCGCAATTCCGCAGCCATTTCAATCTCCTCGCCTCTTAAAACCGGATTATGATAACTGTGATTTGAAAGTTTGAGGGAATCCAACAAAGATGAAGTTTGATTTTCTAAGTCCGCTTCAGAATTGCTTTTCAATTCCAAGAGTAGAATTGCTTTTGGGTTTCCTTTTACAAAGAACCGATACGGCTCATACGTTTTGTTTTTTTTTGTACAATCCAGAATTACATTGTCCATCATTTCGCAAGTGTGCAAATTGTGCTGCATTGCCACAATTACATCGTTTAAGCAAGCTCCGAGGGTATGGTAATGTGTTGCAACCATTGTGGTATATTGTGGTGGTAACGGATCTAATTGAAGTGTAATTTCTGTAGTAAATGCAAGGGTCCCCTCGCTTCCGCAAAGTAGTTTGCACAGGTTTATTTCTTCTTTAAATTCACCAAAAACAGTTGTGTTCAACAAACTGTCAACAGCATAACCCGTATTTCTTCGGTGAATTTCCGGTTTTGGAAATTCCTTCCAAATTTCTTGTTGGGCTTCTTCGGAAATCAGTTCATTGTAAATCGTTTTATAGATTTTTCCTTCCAACGTATCTATCTGTGTTTTCTGGAGAAATTTTTCTTTTGAAAGTGTTTCAAAAACTACTTCTTCCCCATTGGAAAGAATGGTTTTCAATTTTAAAACTTTATCGCGCGTTACACCGTATTGAATTGACGTTGTACCGCTGCTGTTGTTGCCCACCATCCCGCCTATCATGCATCGGTTGCTGGTGGAAGTGTTGGGACCGAAGAAAAGTCCGAAAGGTTTTAGATAGCGGTTCAGTTCATCGCGGATCACGCCTGGTTGCAAAGTAACTGTCTGCCTTTGGGTGTCTACTGAAATTATTTCCGTAAAATATTTTGAAACATCTACTACAATCCCATCGCCCACACATTGGCCGGCAAGGGAAGTTCCCGCAGTTCGCGGAATTAAGGAGGAATTATTTTTTACTGCAAAATCAATGAGTTGCTGTATTGCTTCTTCATTTTTAGGATACGCTACTGCCAGTGGTATTTTTCGATACACAGAAGCATCTGTTGCGTAAATCTTGGTATGGAGGGCATCGGTGAAAAATTCACCCTTAAAAGTCCTTTTAAATTTCTGAAGCTCTTCTTTCATTGCAGTTTTGTAAAAGTAAAAAACTTCCTTAACAAAACTTTGTAAATTTTGCAATTGGCATTAGCATCGCTTTAACGGATACCAACTTATAATACGCCTACATTTACAGCGTTTATAACTAAAAGAAAAATTATGAGAAAAGCAGTTTTATTGACTATTGCGATTATTACTTTGGGCTTACACGCCAATGCCCAGGAAATTTCAAAAAATGCAATCGGGATACGTTTAAGTGAAAGTGATGGTTTTGGCCCTGAGGTTAACTATCAACGAGGTTTGGGCGATAATAACCGTTTGGAACTCGGTTTGGCTTTTCACAGCGATCGTTATTGGGATGCTATAAAACTTACGGGAATTTATCAGTGGGTCTGGAATATTGATGGAGGCTTCAATTGGTATGCGGGACCTGGTGCGGGCGCAGGAATTGTAAGCTATGACCATAAACATACGGATTATCCGTATGATGATAGGTATGATGATTCAGAAGCATTTGCCTTTGTAACAGGCGATGTTGGTATTGAATACAATTTTGACTTCCCTCTTCTGGTTTCCTTTGATTTTCGCCCACAGGTGAACTTAGGCTACCGCGACGATATCAGTTTTGATGTGGGCTTAACCGCTCGATATCAGTTCTGATAATCAAATATCACCTTATATTGAGAGAAATGCCCCACGTATYGATGGGGCATTTCTTTTTTAAAAACAAGAAAAATCCTCTTTCATATCAATTTATTTTATTGCAATCTATAAAAGAGATTTTTGAGATTGTGCAATGCTTCTTTTTGCAATTGCCTCTTCATATAACTTTTCATACAACGGAACAATTTTCTTTGTATCGTAAATCATTGCAGACTCGACTGCTTGCTTCTTAAATTTCTTCAGTGTTTCATCAGTTGCTAAGATTTTTAAGGCATTTTCGGCCATTTCATCCACATTGCCTACATCGCTTAAAAAACCGCTTACCCCTTGAATATTTACTTCTGGCAAGCCGCCTGTATTACTCGAAATTACCGGAACGCCGCAAGCCATGGCTTCCAATGCCGCAAGACCAAAGCTTTCTTTTTCTGAAGGGAGAATGAACAGGTCTGTAAAACAAAGAATTTTGTCCACTTCATTGCTGTTTCCCACAAAAAGTACTTTTTCCTCAATACCTTTTTCTTCACATAGTTGCTCGCAGCCTTCACGTTCGGGCCCCTCGCCTACTATTATTAATTTGGAAGGAATCCTTTTCTGAATACGATCAAAGACCTCTATCACATCCTTTACACGTTTTACTGGTCGAAGATTACTAACGTGGGTAATTATCCGCTCGTCCTTATCAGCCATTAAATCGCGCTGACAATCAGTAAATGTGTTGATTTTCTTCGGAATATCTATAAAATTTGGCACTACGTGTATTTCTTTCTTAATATCGAAAAGGTGCAGCGTGTCTTCTTTTAAACTTTTTGAAACTGAAGTTACCACATCGCTATTGTTAATGCTAAAAGTAACTGCTGGTTTATAAAATGGATGGTTCCCAACCAGGGTAATATCTGTGCCGTGAAGCGTAGTTACCATTGGGATAAAGATATTTTCCTCGGCGAGCATTTTCTTGGCCATATAKCCWGCGTATGCGTGGGGTATTGCATAATGCACGTGCAATACTTCAATTTTATGGAGTTTTACCATATCTACCAATTTGCTAGAGAGTGCAAGCTCATAGGGTTGGTAGTGAAAAAGTGGATAAACAGGTACCGAAACCTCGTGAAAGTGAATGTGTTTTGAAAGTAATTCTAGTCTAACGGGTTGCTTGTATGTAATAAAATGAACTTCGTGCCCATGCTCGGCAAGTGCTAAGCCAAGTTCCGTAGCCACTACCCCGCTTCCGCCAAAGGTTGGATAACATACAATTGCTATTTTCATTTTATTATTTTTAAATTAAAGGTTACATATCTTTTGAAATTTAATAATCGATGGCCTCATAAATGGCTTCTTGTATTTTGCTGCGCAAATCACTTCTTATCAATTTTCGGTTTTCCGCATCGGGAAAAGTTCTATTTGATAGAAACACATAAACAATTTCCTGCTCCGGATCTGCCCAAGCAAACGTTCCGGTAAAGCCACTATGCCCAAAACTAGTCATGGAAACACAACCGCATGTASKMMMARATGTTSCNNWKTRTGNMKYRWSAWARYCCWCKYYCYGTMKTACGTTTTTATCACAATAATAACAGGTATTGAAAAGATCCAAAATATCAGGATTAAAATAGCGTTCACCGCCATAAAAACCTTTCCAAAGATACATTTGCATGAGTTTGGCCACATCGTTTGCGTTACTGAATAAACCCGCATGGCCACTTACTCCTCCAAGCATCGCTGCGCCTTGGTCGTGTACATAACCTTGAACTTTCTGGTTTCTGAATATATTATCCTGTTCGGTTGGTGGAATATTGTCTTTTGAAAATTTTTCCAAAGGAAGGTAAGTCATATAATTTGCCCCCAAAGATTCATAAATATTCTCCTGAACAATTATTTCCATTGGCTTGCCAAATTTGCGCTCCAAATATTTCTTCATTATATAATATGGAAGATCGCTGTATTTGTACTCTAACCTTGAGTTTAAATCACTATCGCGGATGGTCTCAAAAATGGTATCCATATAATCCCTGCGCAAATACAGATTTTCTGCTACTTGCACATTAAAATTCTTATCCGGGATTTCTGAATAATATTTTGAGGATATCCCTGTTTTTTCATCGTTAAATGTATGACGATAAAAAGGAATCCAAGCTTTTAAACGCGCGTAGTGCGAAAGCATTTCCTTTAAAGTAATATTCGCTTTGTTCGAGTTTTTGTACTCCGGAAGCATTTCTGAAAGCTTCGTATTCATACTCAGTTCTTTCTTGTCCACAAGCTGCATAATTATGGGGAGAGAAGCAAGGATTTTGGTCAGCGAAGCCAAATCGTAAACGGTGCTGTCCTTTACTTCAATTTGTGAATCATATTCGTGATGTCCAAAATTTTTCTGATAAATAATTTTTCCTTTTCGGGCCACCAAAATTTGGGCACCCGGATACATTCCTTCCTTAATACCCAAATTTGCAAGCGAATCAATTTTTTTCAGTTTATAGCTGTTAACCCCTACACTTTCCGGTGTCCCGTATTGAAGTCTGCGCAATGATTTTGTTTTTAGCATTGTGTTTAAAGGAAAATCCTCTCCCAGTGAAACCGGAAGCTTTCCCTTGGCTTCCCTTGCACCGAAAATAAGTTGGGCCGAAAGTTTTTGGGAAATCTCACTGTTTTGGTAAGACATTAAAACTCCCTCAAAATTTGCTGTGGTTTTTAGATCCAGCATAGCGTAGGGTCTTGCAAAAACATCGAGAATCACGGTGTTTGTTCGGGCAATTTCATATAACCAAACAAGTTCATTTTCAGAGAACTCAAACTTTTTCCAAGGGTTTTCATTGCTTTTGTGAAATCCAATAATTACGTAGTTGTACGCCTTAAGTTTTTGGATATATTCATCCAGACTGTTGGCCTTTACCCAATCTACCTTTCCATATTTTCGCAATTCATTTAAAAATATTTCACCAGAATCATCACCAAAATTTATATAGGCAATTTTTTTCTCTTGAAGATCTTTTATAGGAAGAATAGCACGGTCATTTTTAATAACCGTTAGCGCATGGTCCATTGCTTCTTCATATAGCGCATCGTCATTAACTGAATTTAAATCTTCTACTAAATAGGCCGTGCTAACAGGTTTGTAGCTATGCAAGCCCACTTTATATTTTGCGTATAGAATTTTCTTTACAGAATAGGCCAAACGCTTTTCTGTAATAACATCTTCATTGTATGAATTTAAAAGAAATTCTATGGCCTTTGGAATATCTTCGGAAATCAATAGCACATCGTTTCCCGCAAGAAATGCTGCAAGTTCAATTTCGCCAGGTTTTTTAAAATCGGAAGCGCCTTTCATATTCAAGGCGTCGGTAAAAATAAGCCCGTTAAAACCCAATTCATTTTTTAAAAGATCTGTCACCACCTTTGAAGAAAGCGAAGAGGGATAATTCATTTGAATTTCTAAAGCGGGAACATTCAAATGGGCAACCATTACACTATTCAGTCCTTCTTCAATCAATCTTTTATAGGGTGCTAATTCCAAAGTATCCAAACGTTCTTTTGAAAAATCAACCGTTGGTAAAGTTTTGTGACTATCCATGTCGGTATCGCCGTGGCCGGGGAAATGTTTTGCGCTTCCCATAATACCAGCGCTTTGCATTCCTTTCATAAAAGCGAGGGACTTTTCGGTTACATTATCCCTATCCTCTCCAAAAGAGCGATTCCCGATGATGGGATTTTTAGGATTTGTATTGATATCCACCACCGGCGCAAAATTAATATGTATTCCCAGGCGTTTACTTTGTTCACCAATACGTTGCCCAATCTTTTCAATAATCTTATTATCTGTAATTGCGCCCAAGGTCATATTCCAAGGGAAGGCGTAGGTAGAATCCAGTCGCATTGCAAGCCCCCATTCTGCATCCATACCGATCATTAAGGGAACTTTGGCAAGAGATTGGAACTCATTGTTCAACTTGGCTTGGCGCACGGGTCCCCCTTTGGAAAAAATAATCCCGCCCAAATGATATTCGGTAATTAGTTTTTTTATTTTATCGGTCTTTTCTTGTGGATCACTTGAAAAAATATCGGCCATAAAAAGCTGGCCCATTTTTTCTTTCAATGTCATGGAATCATAAATACTATCGACCCATTTTTTTTGGTTCTGAAAATCGTTTTTTAGGATCAATGGGTTTTTGTCCTGAGAAAACCCTGAAAGGAATGCAAGAGAAAATAGAAAAGGAAACAATAAATTTTTCATACGTAAAAACTTCTTTTAAGATAAAAATCTATTGTGCCAACTTTCGTGTGCAGGTACTTCCCAATTTTCAAGATATTCGGCCTTTGTATTAACGAGGTTATTGAAGACAACTGTGTTTTTGGAAACGGACTTATCCTTTGCCATTTTTCTGAAATCCGCCAAAGGTTTATAAGCTATATATTCACCTGAATAAAAGGTCACGTTCATTTTATCCAGCAGATCCACATCAAATTTTTCTTGAAGGGACTGTATGAAATGGACAGACGCGTCAATGCTGCAGCCTGATGCGGAAGCATTTGCCTGATTAAGCCCAAATACAATAAATCGGTTGTATCTTATTTCAAGTCCCGCTTCAAGCTCAGTGCCGTGAGCGGTCCATTTGGTTAAAAAATCTTCGGATAATTTGGTGATTTCAGCAACTTCGTCGTCACTTAATTTTCTATTTGCCTGATAGATCCATATTCTGGAATCGTCTGGCAGGTTTTTAAAATCTGTAAGCATTTTGGAATATTCTTTCTAATTCATTAGACCTACAAGGAGGCCTTCGGCAACATCCTGCAAGTGATTTATAAATCTTCTGCATTTGCAATCATTTCTGCAACGTCCAGCACCTGAACATTGTCTTCGGCGTGTTTAGCCTTAACGCCATCTGTCATCATGGTATTGCAGAACGGACAGGCTGCTGCAATTATTTTTGGAGCGGTTTCCAAGGCTTCTTCGGTACGTTCTACGTTAATATCTTTTTTTCCGGGCTCAGGTTCTTTAAACATTTGGGCGCCTCCGGCCCCGCAGCATAATCCGCGTGATTTGCAACGTTTCATTTCCACTAGCTCAACTTCGAGTTTTTGAAGCAGCTCGCGGGGAGCTTCATATTCGCCATTTGCTCTTCCCAAATAGCACGGATCGTGGAATGTGATTCGCTTTCCTTTAAATTTTCCACCTTCCACTTTAAGCCTTCCCTCTTCCATTAACGATTTTAGGAATTGGGTGTGGTGCATAATTTCATAATTACCACCAAGCCCTGGGTACTCATTTTTAATAGTGTTAAAGCAATGTGGGCAAGCGGTAACTATCTTCTTTATTTCATAACCGTTCAAAACCTCAATATTTGTCATCGCCTGCATTTGGAAAAGAAACTCATTTCCAGCCCTTTTTGCGGGATCGCCGGTGCAACTTTCTTCAGTTCCCAAAACGGCAAAATCTATATTTGCTTTATTGAGCAATTTCACAAAGGCTTTGGTTATTTTTTTTGCACGGTCGTCAAAACTCCCAGCGCAGCCAACCCAAAAAAGTATTTCCGGTTGCTTGCCTTGAGCCATATATTCGGCCATTGTTGGGACCTTTAGTTGTTCACTCATTTCTTAACTTTTCTGTTTTCAACCCTTCAACTGCGCTCAGGGTGATAATTTATATTAATCTTTAAATACTTCTATTGTTACTTCTTTTTCCACCAAATCGGTGAATCTCCCTTTGTATCGCGTAGCTCTCACCAAATGGTTATCCACCCAATGATAATTTCCACCGCGTGGTTTTCCCATTAACATGGTGTGGTATTTAAAACCATGTTTGTTTAGCCAATTTTCAGTTACCTTGCGATGGGCTTCGGTGCGGGAAGTGAAAAAACAGATGATGTGTCCTTCGTCATACCATTTATTCAAGGTTTTTAAAGCATCTGGAAAAGGTTCACAGGTGGCCATCCGCTCGGGTTCCTCGTTGGGAATATCATCAGTAATGGTCCCGTCAATATCTATCAAGTAGTTTTTTATCCCCTCTGGAAGAATTGGGCTCACGTGTTCACCCTTTTCTACTTTATCATGCAGCATTATTTCTACTTCTTCTTTTTTCATATAAAAATATTATCAATTCTCATCTTTCCAGTTCAAACGATCCATCTGGTTATAGGGCCAAGGCGCTCCATTGTTTTCAATATTGGTCATAGAAACATTTAGCTCCGTTGGAGCTGCGGATTGTTCCATCACCAAATATTGGCGCATATCCATAATAATACTCAGGGGGTCAATACTTACGGGGCAGGCTTCAACACAAGCATTGCAGGTTGTACAAGCCCACAGTTCTTCGCGCGTAATATAATCGTCCAGCAGTTGCTTACCGTCTGGTTTGAATTCACCGTTTTTGTCAATATTTTTTCCAATCTCTTCCAAACGGTCACGGGTGTCCATCATTATTTTACGCGGTGAAAGTTTTTTGCCGGTAATATTTGCGGGACATTCGCTGGTACAACGACCACATTCGGTGCAGGTATATGCGTTCAGCAACTGTATTCTGCTTAAATCAGTCACATCACTGGCTCCGAATTTAGCAGGAGCTTCGGTTGCTCCTTCGGCGGGTGCCGCAAAAGGATCTACGTTAGGGTCCATCATCATTTTAACCTCGTTGGTAACGGAATCCAAATTTTTAAACTTTCCTTTTGGAACCACTTTTCCGAAGTAAACATTGGGAAACGCCAAAATAATATGAAGATGTTTTGAAAAGTATAAGTAATTCAGAAACACAAGTATTCCCAAAATGTGAAGCCACCAAGCCCCCCGCTCTATGGCAATCAGCGTTGCTTCAGAAAGATTGCTAAAAAAGGGAACTATAAATTTACTTACAGGATACGAACCAGCCTCAACGTAGTGAGCCGCGCCTAATGTTTGCAATTGCTGATCTGCCGCGTTCATGGTCAAAAAGAGAATCATCAAGACCATTTCAAAATAAAGAATGTAATTGGCGTCGTTTTTGGGCCAACCCGTCATTTCGTTTGCCCAAAATCGCTTTATTTTTTGAATGTTTCTGCGGGTCCAGAAAAGTATGACCCCCACCAAAACTAGAAGTGCCAAAATTTCAAAGGAAGCGATTAAAAAGTTATATAGCCCAATGGGCAGGACGGTTGAAAGTACTCTATGGGTTCCAAAAATTCCATCGATAATAATTTCGAGTACTTCGATATTGATGATAATAAAACCTACATATACAATGATATGAAGAAGTCCTGGGATGGGGCGTACCACCATTTTTGATTGTCCTAGCGCAATGCGTACTACATTGCCCCATCTCTCCGAGGTATGGTTGGAAGCATCTACTTCATGACCAAGTTTTATGTTGCGGATTATCTTGCGGATGTTAAGGGTAAAATATCCCACACCCGCTGCGAGGGCAATAATAAAAAGTATATTCGGAATGTATTGCATGTTTTACTCGTCTGGATTGGCTGGCGGTTCGTATTCTTTATTCTTTTTACCAAAAACGGAAATGTGCACATAACGTTTCGGGTTGAGCTTTACGTCCTGAAGGAGCTGCTCAAGCTGCCTTGAAGCGCCTTCTAGATTTTGGTATAATTTGTCGTCTTTTAATAGTTTGCCGATAGAACCTTCCCCATTATCTACTCCGGCTACAATTTTATCCATTTTGTCTACCACGTTTTGAAGATCGGTTACTAATTTACCAGTTTCCAACTGCGCCAAGGAATCTGTTAATTTTGAAAGATTTCCGGCGGTTTTGTCCAAATTTGCAAATGTATTATCAAGTTTGTCTGTGTTGTTTGAGAGGATGTGATTTAAGTTTTCAGAAACTCCAGCAAATGAGTTAAGAGTAGTATTCAAATTTGCAATTGCTTCCTTTAGGTTTTGACGGGTCTGTTCGTCAACAATCGCATTAATGCTCAACAAGAGCGTATCCACGGTGGCAAGTGTATTGTTCACTTTTTTCTCCAGTGGACCGAGGGCTTTCGTAACAGCCGTAAGCATTCCGTCTTCCACATCGCCTCTAAGGGTATCGCCACTTTTTGCGATATTGCCAGCATCATACTGTGGAAAGATTCCCAATGACTTTCCGCCAATAAGTCCTGTGCTGTAAATTCTAACGATACTGTTTTTTGAAAAGTCAAAATCCTTTTCAACAGTGAACTTTACAACGAGCCCTCCTTTTGAATTGGCAAATGAAATATTCTGCACCTTGCCCACAGTAAGCCCATTTATAGTGACAGGTGCGGCTTGTGCCAAGCCTTCAACATTATCGTATTTTACATAGAATTCTCTGTTTTTATCGAGCAAATTAGTGCCCTTTAAAAAACTGTAACCAAAGATTAACAGCAATATAGCCCCGATGGCGAGGATTCCGGTTTTAACTTCTTTCGATAGTCTCAAGTGTATAGTTTTAGTTTGTGAACAAATTTAAGTGATAAATATAAAGAAAGCACGCTAATTGGCTTTGGATTTTAACACTTCGGGTAGATTAACTTTTTTCCCTTTTTTAAATGCGACAATATATGCTGAAGGATATCCTTTTTGCTGCACAAATGTTTTCATGACCTGAATTTTGTTGTAGTCTGATGTTTCACCGTAATAATATTTAAAAAGACCATTTTCCTTTTCACGTGCTAAATCTTTTAATCCTTTGAAGTTGTTTGGTTTTGGATCTATTTTTTTACTGGTTGCAGCTAATTGCACTTTAAATATTACACCTTCATAAATATCTTCTTTAGTAACTTCTATAGCTTTCTCAACCTCAAGTTCCTTCACTTCGGGATCTTTTATCTTTTCTGTGGAAATAGAAAGACTGTTAATATAAGATTTTATGGCGTTACTTATTTCGCGTGCCATTTCCGCTTGTCCCTTGGCGGAATTTAGATAAGCACCTTCACTTTTATTGGTGAGAAAGCCAGTTTCAATCAAAACACTGGGCATATAGGTGTTGTGAAGTACCCAAAAACCAGCCTGTTTTACACTTCTATCCTTTCGCTTTAAATTATTTATCACATTGTTTTGTACTAAACTTGCCAATAATATGCTTTGGTCAAGATACTCTTCCTGCATTAAGACCATTCCTATTAATGATTCTGGAGCATTGGGATCAAAGCCGCCATACTTTTCCTGATAATTTTCCTCCAGATAAATTACCTCATTTTCCTTTTTTGCAACCTCAAAGTTTGCCTGGCTCTTATGAAGCCCCAACACAAAGGTCTCTGCTCCATATGCATCTGATTTATGGGCATTGCAATGAACAGAAACAAAAAGATCGGCATCTGCTCTATTTGCGATTGCCGCTCGTTCCCGCAGTTCAATAAATACATCGGTTTTACGGGTATAGATAACTTTCACATTGGGCAATTTTTCCAGCTCTGCGCCTACTTTCAATACGATGTTCAATGATATTTCGGACTCTTTATATCCATTGCCTTTGTTTCCGTGGTCGTGGCCACCATGGCCCG
Source organism: Aequorivita sp. (assembly GCA_002733915.1). Taxonomy (GTDB): domain Bacteria; phylum Bacteroidota; class Bacteroidia; order Flavobacteriales; family Flavobacteriaceae; genus Aequorivita. The sequence continues at coordinate 45,539 of NVXN01000006.1, read as the reverse complement.
CATCCAACACAACAACGAAAGGTTTAATTGGATTTTCAATGGCTGAAGCAGCAAAAGGGAAACAGGAAACTGCAATAACTAATACCAATAAAGAAAAAAGTTTCGTTTTCATCTTTAAAAGCATATTTGATAAAAAAGAAGGTGGAATGTCCAGATTATTCATCATTTATTATTTTGGAAATAGTTAATGGGTATTTCATATAGGTAGTTAACGATTAAGAAAAATTGATATTTTAAAAAAATGATTTAAAAAAACGTACCCGAAAAAATATGTTTATTTTTGACCGTTTCAAATACTGAGCCAAATCTACAAAATAATAGCATTTAAGCATTGCAGACAAACAGGCATTACTTAACAATCTTCTTAACATTTCTGCTATTTTGCAGCGCTGTGTTGCATGCGCAGGACATTCCCCCAAAGAATGAAACAAATCTTCCCAAAACAGTCCAAGAAGACACCTTAACAGTAAATTTAAAACCTGTTATTGACGAGGTTAATGAGAAGGCCCAAGACACTGTCAAGACTGATAGCATAAAACCTGAAAAAGAAACACTTACGAATGTTGTGGATTATTATGGAGAAGATTATGTATTGTTAAACCGAAAGGAAAACAAGGTATATATGTATAATAAAGCCTACATTATCTATGGCGATATGCGGATAGATGCAGGTTTGATTATTCTGGATTATAACAAAAACGAAGTATATGCCAAAGGAATAGACAGTGCCGGTGTTTACAGCCAACGCCCCATTTTTGTACAGGCAAACAACAAAGTGGAGCCCGATTCCATTCGCTATAATTTTGATACCGAAAAGGCTTTGGTTTACAATAGCAGAACCGAGCAAAACGGGTTTAGGGTGATTGCAGATGTTACCAAAAAAGTAAACGATTCTGTAGTCTACCTTCGAAACGTAAAGTTCACCACTTCCAAAAACATTGATGATCCCGAATATTATTTTTATACCAGAAAAGCAAAGTTTGTCCCTAAAAAGAAGGTGGTTACCGGCTTAACCAATATGTACATTGCAGACGTTCCCACACCCGTTGGTTTACCGTTTGCATATTTTCCACTGACTGAAGATCGTACGTCGGGTTTTATAATTCCTTCGTTTGGTGAGAACAATAGCCGCGGTTTCTTTTTTCAAAATGGGGGGTATTATTTTGCAATCAATGAATACTTGGATTTAAGTTTGCTTGGCGATTATTATACAAATGGTAGTTATGCCTTACGAGGTGAGACCACGTATGCGTTTCGCTATAAATTTAGAGGAAATGTGAGTGCCCGTTTTGAAAAGCTTGTACAGGAAGAAAGAGGATTTCCAAACTTTAGCGAAACGAGTATTTACAACATCCGGTGGTCGCATTCACAAGATACGAAAAGTAGTCCCAATTCCCGTTTTTCAGCTTCGGTAAACATTGGTAGTAGCAAGTATTTTTCGCAATCCATCAACCAAACCAATAACGCAAGTGCATTGGTTAACACGTTAAGCTCTTCCATTTCATACTCCAAAACTTTTGAGGGCGAACCCCAGGTCAATCTTGCAGTGGCCGCAACACATTCCCAAAATACAAATACCCAGGACATAACTATGTCCCTGCCAAATTTAAACGCAAGCGTTTCAAGAATATATCCTTTCGCACCGAAGGATGGAACTAAAAAAGGGATTATACAAAACATTAACTTTCAGTACGATCTTTCAGCAGAAAACAGAATCCAGACAACAGATTCCCTTTTCTTTAAGTCAGAAATGTTCAATAATGCACAGATTGGTGCGCAGCACAACATACCACTTACAACAAACTTTAAAATCCTAAAATATTTAAGCGCTTCCCTTGGCACAAATTATAGGGAAACTTGGGTTTTGAAAAGCACGCGGCAACGTTATGACGAAAGTATAAATGATGGGCTGGGAGGCATTGTAAGAGATACGGTCTCGGGTTTTGAAAGTTACAGGACCTATAATTTTTCAACCAGCTTGGGAACTACCCTTTATGGGCTTTTCAATTTTGGAAAGGATAGCAAAATACAGGCCATTCGCCACGTGGTTCGTCCATCACTTAGCTATAACATAAACCCTGCTTTTGATAGGTATTATGATGAATTCATCATTCCTCAAACCGCAAATGAAGCTGCAGGCGAAGTGGTAGAGTATTCACGGTTTGAAAACACCCTATACGGGCCGCCAAATAAAGTGTATTCCAGCAGTATTGGAATGTCGCTAAGTAATACGTTTGAGGCAAAAGTTCGCGATCGTGATACAACTGCGCTGGAACCAAAGAAAATTGTGCTGTTGAACAATCTAAACTTTTCAACATCTTATAACCTTGCGGGCGATTCGTTACAATGGAGTCCATTGCAGTTTACCGGAAGCATTCCTATTGTGCCGAAATTGGACTTTAACTTCAGCGGAACTCTGGACCCCTATGCTTTGGATAACAACAATAAAAAAATAGATGTTTTTAATATAAACAATGGAGGAAGTCTTTTTAGACTTACCAATGCCAATGTGAGTATTAACTATTCCTTTTCAAGCAAGGATTTTAATGGAAGTGGTAAAAAGGATTTAGATCGTATAGATAATGAAACCTTCCGTAACGGAGGGCGCCCCGATGATCTTTTTGGAGATGCAGCAAATATTTATGATGGGCAAATTTATAATGATGATGAAGAGGAAAATTTTGACAAGACAAATGTAACATGGTACAATTACAAAATTCCATGGGATATGCGTTTGGCCTATACCATAACCTATGGCAACAGCCAGCGTCAGAATGAAATTTCCAGCCAGTCGCTTATGGTAAGCTCCAACATGGAACTGGCGCCCCGTTGGACTGTGGGCGTGTCGTCGGGCTATGATTTTAAAAACAAAGGCGTTACACTTACCCAGTTCCGATTCCAGCGCGATTTGGAAAGCTGGCAAATGAGCTTTAACTGGACGCCAATTGGCAGCATAAATACGGCTTGGTATTTCTTTATCGGAATTAAATCCTCGGTGCTTAGCGATATTAAATACGATAAGCGAAGAGAAAGCGATAAGCGTTTGTAGCTGCTGGTTGATGGGAAAAAATACAGATTCACAAAGTCAAATTAATATGAAAAAAATAATCACCACCACAAATGCCCCTGCCCCGATTGGCCCTTACAATCAAGCGGTTTTAATGGGAAACATGCTTTATACCTCTGGGCAAATCGCCATTGATCCGAAAACGGGAAATTTGGTTACCGATGATATTAAAACCGAAACCAAATTAGTCATGGAAAACCTAAAGGCAATTTTGACCGAAGCAGGAATGACTTTTGAAAATGTTGTGAAAACAACAATCTTTATTAGCGATATGCACAATTTTGCTGCAATAAACGAGGTTTATTCCATATATTTTAACGACGCTACTGCCCCAGCTCGTGAAACCGTAGAAGTGGCCAATCTTCCTAAGTTTGTAAATGTAGAGATTTCAGTGATAGCTTCACTTTAGCAGGAATATTAAATTCCTTTTATTCCTCTTCAGTTTTTGTGCCTTCAGAATTAAATTCCACAGGATAGCTATTGTCATCAGGGATTACAGGGAGTTCAGATTCTAAAACTATTTTTTTGTTGAAGAGTTTTTGGTACAATTCACGGAATGTATTGAAATCAACGGAATAGGAAATACCCGTACCTTGTTCAAAAATTTGGTCCTCACCGATAAACTGCAAATCAGCTTGACGATTAAAGAATTTMATACGCAACGTTCCGTCTTCATTTATTAGCCATTGCACTTCAATATCTCCAGCGACTGAGGTCTCATTTGCACCGCCTACGGGAACACCCACTTTTCCGTTAATAAGAATACGCTCATTGATTTGTGTGGACAGTGTGATGCCAAAACGATCCGAAGTTTCCTGATCTGGTGTTCGGGTACCCACGGAATAATCCAAACCTACCCTGAATTTGCCATCTTGATCTGCAAAAAGATTGTTTACTAAACCAGATACTCTATCGGCCACGGTGCCCGCAAAAGCGTTTGAGCCTGCGTAATTGTCGCTCACAAAAGAGTTGGATGCCAATAAAAACAAGGCCTGGTTTTGCATTTGTTCTTGGTTTTGCAATTTGTATTGCAGCTCGCTCTTTAAAGTGGAACTAACACGGGGAAAATCTATATTGAAGCTCAATTCTGGTTGTGCCAGTTCGCCGTTTAAGTCAACATAGACTTCAACAGGAATTTTTGTGTTAATAGAAGGATTATCCAATAAAACAGATGGGTTGGCCTGGGTTTTGTATATGGCACTCAAATCCAAATTGGCTTTTTCTGGAGCCCCATCCCACGTAATGTTTCCACCAGGAACAACACCAATATTTCGCTGAATAATGCCACCGTACCTAAAGTCATATTCTCCTTCATATACTTGAAAGTCGCCATACATTTGGAACTTCCCGTTGGTATTGATTTCAATAAGAAGAATCCCTGCGCCGCGACCTTTTAAGGTAGAGTTGTTTTCTTGATCCACAACTACCTCTACTTCTGCATTTTTATTGATGTCCAATTCAAAATTTAATGATAATCCTTTTACATCTTCTGAAAAGATTGTTTCTCCATTAATTCTTGCCTCCTTTTCTTTTGGTGAGAGAAAGTGTACAAAGGAATCATCACCTATGGATTCTGTATCGCTAATAGGTATTTTAAAGGTAGTTCCAGCTTGTGTTGTTGCTTCAACATCAATTACTAGTTCATCTATTGGTCCTTTAATATCAGCTCTTCCGCTTATAAATGCAGTACCATAATACAGTGCATCCTCTTCTGGTGGAGTGTCGAGGACAAGAAGCCTTTCGGGTGATTCAATGTGGAGGTCTAATTCCCAATCGCTAAAATTATTGTGGGTTGCATTTCCATAAAACAGGCCAACAGTCTCATATTCGGTATCTGTTATTTGGGTTCCGTCAATTTCAAATTTGTTTTTCGTCACAATTATCTGCGCACCGCTTTCCAGGTTAAAATCAGTATTTAAATAAGGAATCTTCAATCCGCTGTTTTCAAGAGTGAAACGCCCTAAAATATCTGGTGATTTATAATTGCCGGAGATTCTTGCATTTCCGGTAATGAACCCACGTATATTTGTGATGACATCTGCCCCGAAGGGACTAAAAGCCTGCATGTTGAATTGATTTAAATCTACATTTAGCTGAATTTGTGGGTTATTGGCAGACACATCTATCTCACCCACTGCATTTATGGATTTTACATTGTTGTTTGTAAGGGAGGTATTAATACGATATTTTGTAAGATCTTCGTTTCCATCAATTTTTAAATTTAAATCGCCAAAAGGAATTTCGTTTATTTCAACAGCATCAATTGTAACAGAGCTGTTAGGATAGTATGCCCCATTTTTTTGAAGAAAATCAAACTTACCGTTCATATTTCCTTTTAATCGCAGACTATCTATTTCCGGAACTATATCGCCAATATTTACATCTTTAAATTGAACTTTCAAATCCTTATAGGTTGAATCGCGTAGTACACCCGCCATTTGAATCAATTGGTCATTATTGCTAAGAACTAAAGAATCTATTCGGACTTCCCTAAAATTATCATCGAAAACCACTTTATTTAAACGATTGTTGTTTTCGTTCAGGTACCAAACGTTTCCTTTGTAAGTGATGTCAGATTTTTTTACACCAATTACTGATTTCCCGGCTGGGTTAATGGTGTGGTATAATGAAAGGTTAAAAAGATCCTCCTTTTTTGTCCCTCCCGCAAATTCTGAGCGCACATACATTGTATCATTCAAGGTTTTATTTATAACGCTTAAATCCTTCAAATTATAAAAACCAGTATAAACAGAATCTGCAGATATGTATGTGTTATATAACGGATTATCGTTATCTACCTGAATGTTTAGTTGACCAATGTAATTATCGAAAAGAAGTATTTCCGGGGAACGGAAATCGAGTTCGAATTTTGATTCCTCTGAAGATACTGAACCTTTTATACGCGTATTATCACCGAGTTTCAGTTGTGGTACAAACACATCCACTATTTTGTTATACACCACAAATTCATAATCTATATATTGATTGGTGGTTACTTCCTGCGGAATATAATTGGTGTAAATGCTTGCTATTCCATTCTGAAATAAATTGGGAATATCCTCAATTAAAAACTCTCCGGAAATTTCACCGTTTAAAATATCGGGTGAATTTATTTCAATAGTACGAACGGGACCGTTAAAAGAAGATGTGATCGTGAAATCATCAAAATAATAATAATCGCGTTCGTTTTGGTAAAAAGTCTGGCTGAAATTAATTGTTCCCACCACATCGTCAATCGTTCTTCCAGCCATATCAACCACTAATTTTCCGGTAAAGACAGAAATATTATCGCGCGTTATTAAATTTAGTTTGTTCAATTCTGCATATTCCACATCGGCCTCAAAATCTAGTTGGTTTGTTTCCTTCGAAGCATCAATCAACCCTTTGAACTGTAACTTTAAATTAGGATCGTTTATGGAAAGTTCCCCATTAAACAGTGGGTTTTTCAGATTTCCGGAAACTTCAATATTTTTGTAATCATATCCTTCAAAAGCAAAAGATGAAATGGTTCCGGAAACTTCGGTATTTACAGTATTTTTATTGAATCCACGCCCATCAAAATCCAAATCTGCGGTCATCTTGCCCAAAGAAGTTGTATTTGCAATTTTTCCGAGATTAAAATTCTTTAAAATAACGTTTCCCCTGTAATAGGCATTGTCAATATTGGTGATATTGCCCATTTTTAAATCTACGTTTGCCTGTCCTATTGCACTCTGCAAAATACTGTTTGTGATTAGCTCCTCGCCTATAATTGAAGTGTTACCGCTTAAGCTGAAGTTTTTCAACTCTTTTAATTCTACCGGAACTACATCGCCCAAAATACGCGGCATAAACCTTCTTAAATCATAATAATTTGTCGCTATATAATGATTGGCTGCAGTAATGGCGTACGCTTGCTCGGGGTCTAAAATATTCTGAAAAGCAAAATCGCCTTGAATATTCGTATCGACTGTCTGGAATTTTAAATTGGTTACAGTGAAATCATTCAGCGTTCCCTTTAGCTCGGTATCCAAAAATACAACTTGGTCGGGGCCAAATTCATTGTAAAACCCATTTAAATCATTGGTGGCAATCTTTGAACTTTTCAGGGTTGCTGTAATTACAACGTCATTTACAAAATCTGCCAATCCATTTTTGGAGTAATCCAAATCGATATCGCCCACAATATTTGATTCTGTAGTTTTTAAATCGAGATTTTTTAAAGTGATATTTGTTTCGGTATATGAAAAATCAGTTTTCATATCTTCAATTACAAAACCTCGCGCCGCAATTAATGAAAGGCTTTCAATATTTGCGCTAACCTCGGGGCCATTTATTTTCAGGTTATTTGCAGTAATATTTACATCATATAAATTGAAAATTACAGGATTTTCAAGATTTTCATCAATAATTTTTACGCGGCTATTGGTTAACTGTACATCATTGCTGAAAAGTGAAAAGGGCGAAGTGCTGGGCTTTCCGGTATCAAACTTTTTGGCGAATATGGAAAGGTTGTCGGTCGCTTCGTCTTTATAGGTTTTTACATACAGTTTTGCTTGATCCAACACTATATCCCCAAAGCCCAGATCACCTTGTATCAAGTTTTGAAAATTGATAATATTCGTCTGTAATTGCTTGCTATAAATAAGGGTGTCGCTGTGGTGGTCTGCAATAAATACTTCGCGTATATCTACTTCGCCTTTCCAGTTAAGGCCCAAACGCTTTATGTTTATATCGGTCCCGTAGGTTTCATTTAGATTTGTGGTCACTTTTTTTGCGACCCAGGTTTGCACAGAGGGAATAGAAAAAATAATAACCATAAGCACGAGCAGCAATACAATGATTACAAAGGTGCGAACTATTATTTTCCGAAGTTTTTTGATACGTTTTTAATGTTTAATTTTACAACCAATAAATATACCCCTTTCAATTTGAAACAGAAAAACTGCTATATCCTTGGTATTGAATCATCGTGTGACGACACTGCTGCAGCCGTAATCCACAACGGCAAAATACTAAGCAATGTTGTAGCAACACAGGCAATTCATGAACAATATGGAGGCGTAGTTCCAGAACTTGCTTCGCGGGCGCATCAACAAAATATCGTTCCCGTGGTTCACCAGGCTTTACGCAAAGCAAATATCGATAAAAATCAGTTATCAGCCATCGCTTTTACACGTGGACCGGGATTGATGGGCTCGTTACTTGTAGGTACCTCATTTTCAAAATCTTTGGCGCTTGGTTTGGATATTCCATTGATAGATGTAAACCATATGCAGGCACATATTTTGGCACATTTTATCAAGACCGAAGAGCAAACTGCTCCCAACTTTCCTTTTTTGGCAATGACAATAAGCGGCGGCCACACGCAAATTGTGAAGGTGACTGATTATTTTGAAATGGAGGTAATTGGCCAAACCATTGATGATGCCGTTGGCGAAGCTTTTGATAAAAGTGCAAAAATACTAGGCCTTCCTTATCCCGGTGGCCCTTTGGTCGATAAATATGCGCAAAAAGGAAATCCAAAGACTTTTAAGTTTCCGAAGCCAAAAGTAGGACCCATGGATTTCAGCTTTAGCGGCTTGAAAACTTCAGTACTCTATTTTGTTGAAAAGGAAATGAATCAAAATCCTGATTTTATTTCTGAAAACATAGCAGATGTATGTGCAAGTATTCAGTTTACGATTGTAGATTATTTAATGGATAAGCTTAAAAATGCTGTGAAGAAAACGGGCATTAAGGAAGTTGCAATAGGTGGCGGCGTTTCCGCGAATAGCGGAATACGAAATGCATTGAAAGAAGCTGAAAAAAAATACGGATGGAAAACCCACATCCCGAAATTTGAATTTTGTACAGATAATGCAGCAATGATTGCCATTGTGGGCGAGCTGAAATATAAATCACAGGAATTTGCGGAGAACAACGTGGTGGCTTCTGCGAGGATGAAATTTTAAACAAAAAGGAATGCAACTTTTTTACAATCCCAATATTTCAGAAAGCGCCCAAGAAGTAACTTTTGACAAAGAAGAAAGCCGCCATATAGTAAAAGTGCTGCGAATGAAGGAAGGCGATAACTTCGAGATCACGAATGGAAAAGGCTCTTTTTTTTCGGCAGAAATTATAGCTGCAAATCCGAAAGCTTGTGTGGTAAAAATTCTTTCTGAAGAAGTGCAACACCCTCTGCCCTACCAACTTCATTTGGCAGTTGCTCCCACAAAACTCAACGATCGTTATGAATGGTTTTTGGAAAAGGCCACCGAAATAGGCATTTCAGAAATAACGCCTATAATCTGCGACCGCAGCGAACGAAAAACCATCAAGCCAGAACGTTACGAAAAAATCCTTCAAAGYGCGATGAAGCAATCGCTGAAAGCATATTTACCTTTATTGAACGAGGCCGTTTCGTTTAAGGATTTTATAAATTCAACATCTTCTTCCCAAGGTTTAAAATGTATTGCCCATTGTGAGGAAAGTGATAAAAAATCGTTGAAATCCGTACTTTATCTAAATAATAAAATTACTATCCTAATAGGCCCCGAAGGTGATTTTTCTGAGGAAGAAATTAAGATGGCAGAGACAAATGGTTTTATACCCGTTACATTAGGAAAAAGTCGCTTGCGTACCGAAACTGCCGCAATTGTAGCTTGCCATAGCGTTGCATTCAGCAATGATATATAATTACCTATTAGGTTTGTGTCTTCTATTTCGTATTTTTGAATGCTATGCGTATAAAATTTTTCTATTTTTTCTTTTTGGTTTTTCTCGGAAGCATTTCTGCTCAGGAAATTGCCCTATTACAATACGGCGGCGGTGGCGATTGGTATGCAAACCCTACTGCGCTGCCCAATTTGGTAAAATTTTGCAACCAAAATATTAATACCGCATTAAAGGAAAAACCCCAGACCGTAACTCCCGGAAGTGTAGATATTTTTGATTACCCCTTTGTGCATATGACGGGGCATGGGAATGTCTATTTCTCTGCGGAAGAAGCAGAAAACCTAAGAAACTATTTAATGAGCGGTGGTTTTCTCTACATTGACGATAATTACGGAATGAATACTTACATCCGAAAAGAACTCATTAAAATATTCCCCAACAAAGAATTGAAAGAGCTTCCTGCTAATTATCCTATGTTTAATTATGTCTATAATTTCCCACAGGGAATGCCTAAGATTCACGAGCATGATGGAGGGCGGCCACAGGCATTTGGAATTTTTGTTGAAGATAGGTTGGTATTGCTCTACACTTTTGAAACCGACCTAGGGGACGGTTGGGAAAACCCTGAAGTTCACAATGATCCGCAAGAAGTAAGATTAAAGGCATTGCAGATGGGCGCCAATATAATAAAATATATTTTTGAAAATTAGCACTTTTAGTAATCACAGTCAAAATTTCGCCGCCTAATTCCTTAACAAAACTTTGATTTTTTCTAGTTTGGATTATAGTATATTTACGAAGTGAAAAAAACTGCAAAAGCCATAACCCTCGGTATTTTAAGGGCGCTAGCGGTACTGGTGGGCATTGTAATTTTACTTTGGATCCTGTATCAAATTCAGGCACTTATTCTTTATATAGGCTTGGCACTGGTATTATCATTGATTGGCCGACCCGTAGTTCTCTTTTTAAGAAAAAAACTTAAGTTCGGAAATACCTTAGCGTCGGTAATTACCTTGCTGCTCATTATAGGCTCTATAGGAATGGTGCTCAGTATCTTTGTGCCTATTATTATTGAACAAGGTAAACATATTTCACAAATAGATTTTGAACAAGTAAAGCGCGATTTAAACGAGCTAAACATTCAAGCCAGCGATTACCTTGGCGTAGATCATTTTCAATTGGTAGAAGCAATTAAGCGTACTACCTATGTTCAAAATTTAGATGTTGAAATCATTCCAAGCTTTATCGATATTTTCTTCGGAAATATTGCTGGCACTATCATTGGAATATTTTCTGTGCTTTTCATATCTTTTTTTCTTTTAAAAGATGAAAGTCTTATTGCCCGCTCTGTATTGGTTTTCTCCAAAAGGGGAAATGAACAAAAATTTAAGCGAATTCTTATTAAAAWTMAASAWNTKMYWYCTARNANTAWTTYATYSRTSKTTTWYTSYMSWWTTTTATTCTCGCACTCTTTTATTCTGTACTGCTGCTCTATTTGGATATTCGTGATGCAGTTGCCGTGGCGCTAATTTGTGCATTTCTTAATATTGTTCCTTACTTAGGGCCCATTATTGGTTGGGTGCTGATGCTGCTTGTAATTGTTTCAAACAATCTTGGCGCCGATTTTTCAACGGGGCTTTTGCCACTTTTATTTATAGCCACTTGCGGCTATGCCATAGCACAGATTTTTGACAATTTTATTTCTCAGCCCGTTATTTTTGGACATAGTGTGCGTTCTCATCCATTAGAAATTTTTATTGTAATCCTTACTGCAGGTTTCGTTTTTGGCATTCCAGGAATGATACTTGCTGTGCCAACATATACTGCGATAAAAGTAATTGCAAAAGAATTTCTTTCAGAATACAAAATTGTAAAGCGGCTTACCCATAACCTTTAGATCTTGATTAATAATTCACTTTTAAATAAGGAAGTCCAAAGTTTTATAAAAAATTTTGAAAGCAGTATTCCAAAACTCGCCTTTGCAGGAAGCCCTTTTGAATCGGTTACAATTCAAGAATTGGTACAACAAATAGAAAGTCGTGGAAGAATTGAGAAAAAACTGCCAACTTGGTATAACACGCGGAATATTTTATATCCACCAAAAGTGAACTTAGAGCAGACTTCTTCGGAAATTACTGCAAAATATAAAGCCTCCTTAATTAACGGAAAGAAGGTTGCGGATATTACGGGTGGTTTTGGGGTGGACAGCTTTTTCCTTGCTGAAAAGTGCAACAGTGTCCATCATTTTGAAACAAATGAAGCACTCTCAGAAATTGCACAACATAATTTTAAAGTTTTTGGAAAAAAAAATATTCATTGCATTTCAAAAGATGGGTTGCAAGCTGTTTTGAATGAGAAATTTGATACGGTGTATGCCGATCCGTCGCGACGCCACAACAGTAAGGGTAAGGTTTTTTTCTTGAGTGATTGTGAACCAAACATTCCAGAAAATATTGCTGAAATATTAAAAAAGTGCGATCAATTTCTATTAAAAACATCACCTATGCTTGATATTTCAGTAGGTTTAAATGAATTACTGAACGTTTTAGAAATTCACATTGTAGCTGTGGACAATGATGTGAAAGAATTATTATGGTTGCTTGAAAAAGAAGTTGGCCGCCAACCAAAGATTAAAACCATCAATTTCACAAAATCTGGCGCTGAAACATTTGATTTTGATTGGGGCGACCCATCTACAGCTCGTTACAGTTTACCTCAAAAATATCTTTACGAACCCAATACAGCAATCTTAAAGAGTGGTGCTTTTAACTTGATTTCTGAAAAGCTGATACTGAACAAACTTCAGAAAAACACACATTTATATACCAGTGAAAATTTAATTGATTTTCCCGGAAGGCGTTTTTTGATTGAGAAAATTGTTCCCTATTCAAAAAAAGAAATGCGCCACGCAATAAATTTCGAAAAAGCAAACATCGCAACCCGAAACTTTCCCGAAAGTGTCAAAACACTTCGCAAAAAGTGGAAGATTGCCGAGGGAGGTGATATTTATTTGTTTTTTGTCACAACTTTGCATAACGAAAAACAAATGTTGGTTTGTTCAAAAGTTTAAGTGGTTTTTTTCTAAAGAAATTTCAGTACCATTCGGTTGATTTCAACCGCATTATAATTTATCTATAAAAAAGGCTATTTTTTGTTTGCGTTATTACATTTGAAAACTTACATTTGCAACCGCATTTTAGGATGACACGTTCATAAAAAACTGGAGAGGTGCCGGAGTGGTAACGGAGCAGATTGCTAATCTGTCGACGGGCAACCGTCGCCAGGGTTCGAGTCCCTGTCTCTCCGCATTATAGAGTTTAAAAAACTCCACAATACAGTGAACAATAACAATTGCTGTTCACGGGGTGTAGCGTAGCCCGGTTATCGCGCCTGCTTTGGGAGCAGGAGGCCGCAGGTTCGAATCCTGCCACCCCGACAAAAACCGGACACACAGTTCGGTTTTTTTGTTTGTTATTGGTCGCGTAGCTCAGCTGGATAGAGCATCTGCCTTCTAAGCAGACGGTCACAGGTTCGAATCCTGTCGCGATCACATTCAATCCCCTTTTTAGGGGATTTTTTGTATCATTACAGTATTATTCTGGATATTCCACCCGAAGGTGATAAATATTGTTCAGTTTCTTTTTAAGTACTTTCTTGATGGTTTCAATTTCCTTGAAGGTAATGTTTGCATTTAAAAACTGACCTTGCGCCATTTGGTTATTGACTATTTTTTCAACAAATTCATCAATAATTGAAGAAGAAGGTTCTTTCAAGCTTTTACTTGCGGCTTCCACGCTATCGGCCATCATTAAGATGGCGGTTTCTTTTGAAAAAGGAATAGGCCCAGGATAAATAAAATCCTCTTTGTTGGCTTCGCYTTRCTNTTNKCGYTCNTTTKWKATAAAAANTAATATACCAAACTTGTTCCGTGGTGGGTTCTAATAAAATCTATAACCCTATCGGGAAGATTGTTTTTTCGGGCTATTTCTATACCCTTTATAACATGGTCTATTATTATTTGTGCACTTTCCTTCGGATCAAGTTCGTTGTGTGAATTGATGGAATTAACCTGATTTTCAGTAAACATAGTAGGGTTAAGCATTTTTCCAATGTCGTGATAGAGCGCTCCAACTCTTACCAACATGCTATTGGCGCCTATTTCGTTTGCAGCGGCTTCAGCCAAATTTGCAACATTAAGTGAATGATGGAATGTTCCCGGCGCTTTGTTTGAAAGCTCTTTGAGCAATTTTGAATTGGTATCGCTCAGCTCAAGCAAAGAAACGTCAGAAACCAATCCAAATATCTTTTCATAAAAATATATCAACGGATGCGCAAAAAGTGTCGCCAAACCGCAAAGGATAAAATATTGAAAATTTTGCCATTGCATGGTTTGGATATTTCCTTCTTGAATTACAAAAAATGCAAAATAGCCTAAAATATATATTAATGTAATCTGTCCTACCGAAATGAACAAATTGGCTCTTTTGTATAACTCCGAAACCGTAAGTATTGTAACAATTCCCGCTATAAACTGAAGAAACATATATTCAAAACTGTTTGGGACTATAAACCCAAGCAATAAAATGGTCAGTACATGAACAAACAACCCAACGCGGGGGTCAAAAAACGCTTTGAGTATAAGCGGCAGAATACAAATGGGAACCACATACACATAATCTGCATGAACCTTTACTACTAGTGTAGTAAGAAAAACCATTAAAAGAACATTGAAAAAAATAAATGTGACCTTTGTGTTATTATTGTAAATTACAGGCCGGTAATTTTTTAGAAATAGAAAAAGCATTAAAAATACTAACGAAACCAACATTGAGTAACCAACCAACAGCCATAGAAAATTGTTTTTGCTCCAAATTTGGCTATCAAACTCAGCTTTTAGAGAGTTCAAAATCTGAAATTTATCACCCTCCACAACCTCGCCTTTGGCTATAATCCTACCACCTTTCTCAATAATTCCCCTATTTGGGTTTAACGCTTTTATTTCGGCTTCAATAGCGGCTTCAGTTAATTTGGTATTCAACCTCACATTGGGTTCAAAAACATCATTCAGGATATTGTACAACAGCACTTGCGCATCTTCGGCATTGTTTTTTTCAACCAATTCCCGAACTTTTTTATTTAGGCTTTCTTTTTTAAACAATTGCGAATAGTTACGCTCTTCAATCTCATTGCCGTTCTTTAAATAGATAAGCCTATCGCCCTGATAATTGTGAATTTCATCCGTGACACCGTTGTTATACACTTCAGAAATCAGCGATTCACCCAATCTTTCAACTGATTTGTAGCCAGTGCTATATAGGCTGTCAACATATCTTATTTCTAGTTCCTCTTTAAAATTCTTAACAACCGTCGGTTCTATTTCAGAATTATATTCAAAATAAGGAATTGCACTGCCTCTTATTTCTTCCTTTTCCTTTTTTAAGGAATCTTCATCTTTTTTTATAGTGAAACTGAAAGGAGCATACAGATTTTCATACTGCCAAGGCTTTCCTTTTTGAAAATTATATTTGAACTGTCCCCCTTTCGGAAGAAAATAGATTACTAAAAGTGTAGAAGCTATAAATAGAAAAACCTTATAAATAAGTGATTGGTTTTTCGCAAACAAAGAAAAAAGGTTCTTCATATTTTGGGTACTTAAAGTAAAGGTATAAATAAGGAACGAGTTATCCCAAAACCTATACTTGCAAAGATTGATATTTAAGTTAGAAATCCGTAATTTCGCAGTCCTTATTTCAAATTAAAAAACATTAGCATGAGCAATAAAGTAGTCATAGTATCCGCAGCCAGAACTCCCATCGGAAGTTTTATGGGAAGCCTTTCCTCACTTACAGCCACCCAATTGGGTTCCGCGGCTATAAAGGGCGCTTTAAATAAAATAAACCTTGACCCCTCTTTGGTTCAGGAAGTTTATATGGGCAATGTGGTACAGGCGGGAGTTGGACAAGCACCTGCACGCCAAGCTGCTTTGGGTGCTGGAATTCCTGATACTGTACCGGCCACAACCGTTAATAAAGTTTGTGCCTCAGGAATGAAAGCCGTAATGCAGGCCGCACAAGCTATTGCACTTGGCGATGCCGATGTAATTGTTGCCGGAGGAATGGAAAGCATGAGCAATATTCCCCACTATGTACATATGCGCAGTGGAACAAAATTTGGCCCCGCTACTTTAATTGACGGAATGCAAAAAGACGGTTTGGTGGATGCTTACGACCACAATGCCATGGGAACCTGCGCAGATTTATGTGCTACGGAATATAATTTTTCCCGAGAAGACCAAGATGCTTTTGCCATAAAATCCTACGAACGCTCCGCAACAGCTTGGGCTGAAGGAAAATTTAAGGATGAAGTTGTTTCAGTTGAAGTTCCACAACGCCGCGGAGAACCCGTAATAGTTTCAGARGATGAGGAATATAAAAATGTAAAGATGGACAAAATTTCCTCTTTGCGTCCTGCCTTTTCAAAAGATGGTACAGTAACTGCCGCAAACGCATCAACCATAAATGATGGTGCTGGCGCCATGGTTTTAATGAGCGAAGCAAAAGCAAAAGAATTGGGCTTAACTCCTTTGGCTTACATTAAAAGCTACGTCGATGCAGCACAGGAACCAAAATGGTTCACCACAGCACCTGCAAAAGCACTTCCTAAAGCGATCGCTAAAGCAGGAATCGATATTAAAGATGTGGATTATTTTGAATTCAACGAAGCATTCGCAGTTGTAGGTCTTGCCAATATGAAAATTTTAGGATTAAACGACAGCAACGTAAACGTGAACGGTGGCGCCGTGTCATTGGGGCACCCCCTAGGCTGTAGTGGGGTCCGTATTTTAATTACGCTACTAAATGTGTTAAAGCAAAACAACGGCAAAATTGGTGCCGCGGCAATCYGCAATGGTGGCGGTGGAGCTTCCGCAATGGTAATTGAAAGAATCTAAAACCCGTAACTATCTTCAATAATTTCTGAATGGATTACGGTATCTGTAATTTAAGTATTGTCCCGCTTCGAGCCGAAACTTCCGATATTAGTGAAATGGTAACGCAAGTACTTTACGGCGAACATTTCAAAATATTGGAGACGCGCAAAAAGTGGAGCCGTATCCGTCTCGCTTTTGACAATTATGAAGGCTGGATAGACAATAAACAATATTTTAATATTGCTGAAGAAGATTATACCGATTTTGAAAAAAAGGAATTGGCATTATCATCAGATTTGGTTGATTTTGTTACTGCTTCAGACAATCAGTTATTCTCAGTTTGTATGGGCAGCAATATTTCCGCAGCATCTTATCTAAAACATCACTTTGAGGGAAAATCAGTTTCTGCAAAACTTCCGAAGAAACATTTGATTGAAACCGCACTACTCTATTTAAACACACCCTATCTGTGGGGCGGCAAAACGCCTTTTGGTATTGATTGCAGTGGTTTTACACAAATGGTCTATAAACTAAATGGCTATAAACTGCTACGCGACGCCAGTCAGCAGGCTACCCAGGGGGAAGCATTAAGTTTTATTGAAGAAAGTGAGCCCGGCGATTTGGCTTTTTTTGACAACGAGGAAGGAAAAATTAAACACGTAGGCATCATTATGAAGGATAATTATATTATCCATGCACATGGAAAAGTACGGGTTGACCGACTGGACCACAGTGGCATTTTTAATTACGAAATGCGCAATCACACCCACAAGCTTCGAGTAATAAAACGAATTGTTTAAAAAATAAAAACCCCTGAATATCAGGGGGTTTTGTTTTTTAAATATTGGGTTTTGAAATTACTGTTTTTCTAGTCTTTCAAGCTTAGCTTTCATTTCCTTATACTTTGCGTCTTCCGCTAATTGCCCATAAATATTCATCAAAGTTCTAACAACTTCGGGATTATTTGGGTTTAATTGCAAAGCTTTTTCCAAGTATGGCATTGTTTCAATATAGATTTTTTTACGCTCTTGCTTCAATTCATCATATTTTTGGTTATCTGCCCTAGAATTTCCCAAACTATTCATTTCTTCAACTAGTTTATCTTCGCCCGAAAGTTTCAAAACTGCAATATTGATAAGGGCTGCTTCATAATTAGGGTTAAGCTCCAAAGCTTTTTCATAATATTCTACCGCTTTTTCTTTTTTGCCGATTTCGGCACTTCCTACACCTAGGTTGAAATAGATTTCAGGATTATTAGGGTCTGATGCCACAATCTGGTTCATCAATTCATTATATCTGGCTACATTGCCCATTTTAT
This sequence comes from Aequorivita sp., assembly GCA_002733915.1. Taxonomy (GTDB): domain Bacteria; phylum Bacteroidota; class Bacteroidia; order Flavobacteriales; family Flavobacteriaceae; genus Aequorivita. The sequence continues at coordinate 27,590 of NVXN01000006.1, read as the reverse complement.
AACTCATGTCAGCATCAGCCCGCATCAAGTATATATCATTCGGGTTTTCTGCACGAGCAGCTTTCATAAGTGCAGTAGCTTTTTCATTATTGCCTTGCTCTATATAAATAAGAGTCATATTCCTTAAAATCTCTCCCTTTCTTGATTCAGTTACGCGCTTCTCCGGTTTAATGAATTCGCCAGATTTTAAAGCAATGTTTCTAAGGTTCTCGTTGTCAAAAGCTTCAACTTCTCCAGTTTCCTTGCGGGTAGCTACAAATTCTTCAGTTTCACCTGTGTAACCAGCGTCTAATGCCATTTGATAATATTTAAGGGCATTTTCATAATTCTTCCCATTTACGGCATTGCTGGCCGCAAAGTACAAATCTGATGGATCTTTGCTAACCAAGTAGCTGGCATATAATTTTTCGGTTGCCATTTCATATTGACCAGCATTCTGATCTTTTATCGCTCCATTTATTAATGCAGCTCGTAAATTTTGCAGTGGAACCGCCAATTGAGTTTCCATTTTTGGGTCAAGTTCCAGTGCTTGCCCAAAAGCCTCAGCAGCACCTTTGAGTTTATTAAAATCTGTTGCACCAGATCCTAATAAGGCTTCTCCCCTTGCAGCATAAAATTGAGCTTTAACATCGTTATCAGCAGTGCCCAGCATTGGCTCGGCCTCATTTAAGTACGTTAATGCCTCATTATATTCGTTAGACTTTATAGCTTTCTCAGCTTTTTTTATTTCTTTTTTTTGTCCAAATGAAATAGCAGATACAAATGCAAGTCCTGTTATTAAAATTCGTGTTTTCATGGTTTAAAATTTATTCGTTATTTTCGGTTTGAGTTTCGTTACTATCAAGAGTAGTGCCATCATTGGTTTCGCCTATAATTTCCACATCATCTTCGTCATCTTTCATTGCTTTTGCTACTGCTGCAATAGCATCATCTTCCCGTACTTTTATTAATCGAACGCCTTGTGTGGCACGGCCCATAACACGAAGATTAGCGACTGCCATTCGGATGGCAATCCCAGACTTATTGATGATCATTAAGTCATCATCATCGGTTACATTCTTGWTTGCCACTAATTTACCGGTTTTTTCTGTAATATTAATGGTTTTCACTCCCTTTCCGCCACGATTAGTAATGCGGTAATCTTCGATAGATGATCTTTTTCCATAACCGTTTTCTGAAACGACCAAGATTTCAGAATCATCATCATCTACAGCAATCATGCCTACCACTTCATCGTTTTCATTTCCGAGTGTAATACCGCGCACCCCTGAGGCATTCCTGCCCATGGGCCTGGTTTTTTCCTCTTCAAAACGAATAGCTTTTCCAGATTTTACTGCCAACATTACTTGACTGTTACCTGTGGTTAATTTTGCTTCAAGCAATTCATCGTCTTCGCGAATTGTGATTGCATTGATACCGTTCGTTCTAGGCCTTGAGTATTGTTCCAAAGGTGTTTTTTTAACTTGACCCTTCTTGGTGGCCATAATTACATAATGACTATTTATGTAATTTTCATCTTTTAAATCTTGAGTACAGATAAATGCTTTTACTTTATCATCTGGCTCAATATTTATAAGGTTTTGAATAGCCCTTCCTTTCGAAGTTCGCGTTCCTTCGGGGATTTCAAAAACGCGCATCCAAAAACATTTTCCTTTCTGGGTGAAAAACAACATATATTGGTGATTGGTTCCCACAAAAAGGTGTTCTAGGAAATCTTCATTGCGAGTTGCCGAAGCTTTTTGTCCAACGCCTCCTCTATTCTGTGTTTTATATTCTGAAAGTGATGTACGCTTAATATAGCCTGCGTGTGATATAGTAAGAACTACCTGCTCATCTGCAATTAGATCTGTAATGCTTACGTCGCCTCCGGCATATTCGATGGTCGAACGGCGTTCATCACCATATTTTGCACGAATTTCTTCCAGTTCTTCTTTGATTATTTGCATTCTTCGTTCTTTGCTTGCAAGAATGTCCTTATAATCTTGAATTGTTTTCATCAATTCATCATACTCGCTGCGCAATTTGTCCTGCTCTAGACCTGTCAATTGGCGCAAGCGCATTTCAACAATGGCCTTAGCTTGGATTTCCGTGAGTTTGAAGGCCTCCATTAATCGTTCCCTTGCCTCATCAGCATTGGAAGAGGCGCGAATCAATCTAATTACTTCATCAATATTGTCTGAAGCGATTATTAAACCTTCCAATATATGTGCACGTTCTTCCGCTTTGCGAAGTAAATATTCGGTACGGCGAACCACAACTTCGTGACGGTGTTCCACAAAGTAATGGATCAACTCCTTCAAGTTCAGCATTTGCGGTCTTCCTTTTACCAGCGCAATATTGTTCACGCTGAAGCTGGACTGTAATGCTGTATATTTAAATAGAGTGTTCAGCACGATGTTTGGAATGGCATCACGTTTCAAAATGTAAACGATACGCATTCCCTTTCTATCACTTTCATCGCGGATATTTGAGATACCCTCAATTTTTTTATCATTTACAAGATCGGCAGTTTTTTTTATCATATCTGCCTTGTTTACCTGATAGGGAATTTCAGAAACAATAATACACTCCCTTCCGTTTACCTCTTCAAAACTCGCCTTGGCACGCATCACGACCCGACCGCGACCTGTGTGGAAAGCTTCGCGGACGCCTTCGTATCCGTAGATAATTCCTCCAGTTGGGAAATCGGGAGCTTTAATGTGCTGCATCAGCTCATCAATTTCAATATCGTTGTTTTCTATATAGGCTATCGTCCCGTTTATAACTTCTGTGAGGTTATGGGGCGGCATATTGGTTGCCATACCTACTGCAATACCGGAAGCCCCATTGATCAAAAGACCAGGAACACGTGTTGGGAGTACTGTGGGTTCTTTTAGTGTATCGTCAAAATTTAGTTGATGGTCAACGGTTTCCTTGTCGATATCTGCAAGCATATCTTCAGAAATTTTCTGCATTCTTGCTTCTGTATAACGCATTGCAGCTGGGCTATCACCATCAACGGAACCAAAGTTTCCTTGGCCGTCCACCAGTAAATAGCGCAAACTCCACTCTTGAGCCATACGCACCATGGCGTCATAAACCGAAGTATCGCCGTGCGGATGGTATTTACCGAGGACCTCACCCACAATTCTCGCAGATTTTTTATGTGCGCCCGTTGCTCGAATGCCAAGTTCGTGCATTCCGAACAAAACCCTTCTATGTACAGGTTTCATTCCATCGCGAACATCTGGCAGCGCACGTGACACTATGACCGACATYGAATAATCRATGTAGGCAGATTTCATTTCATCTTCAATGTTTATAGGGATTAATTTTTCACCTTCAGCCATAAAAAAATAGGTTTATTTATCAATGTTAATCTAATGGAGCAAGATACACTTTTTCGTAGGCTTAACAGGGCTTTTTGCCATCTGTTATTCACGAATTTATTAACAAATTAGGGGGTTAAAATCGTTAATAAGTATCATTGAATATTCTTTGAATTCCATTATAAATTTTGTCCTTTTACTAAAATGATACCAAAGAGGAATAGTTTTTGTCCTATTTTGGTTAATTTAGTACTTATAAAGAAGAGAGGATTTTAAAATRTGGATGATAATTTTTCCCCAAGAGTAAAAGATGTAATTGCTTACAGCAAAGAAGAAGCACTGCGTCTAGGCCACGATTTTATTGGTACTGAGCATTTAATGCTCGGCCTTTTAAGAGATGGTAACGGCAAAGCGGTAACTATTCTTAATGCATTGGCTATTGACTTAAACCACTTAAGAAGAAAAGTGGAAATTTTAAGTCCGGCCAATCCAGGCGTTACAACAAATACAAACGATAAAAAAAACCTGCACTTAACCCGTCAAGCGGAAAGGGCTCTGAAAACGACATTTTTGGAAGCAAAACTTTTTCAAAGTAATTCCATTAATACTGCCCACTTATTATTGTGCATTCTCAGGAATGAAAACGACCCTACTACCAAGTTGTTAAATAAAATGAAAGTAGATTATGATGTGGTGAAAGATCAATTTAAACTTATGATTACAAACGACGATGATTATATAGACACCCCAAGTGCCGAATCATTTCCAAATGATGACGACACTTCGGCGGAAGATGCGGGAAAAGAAAACTTATTTTCCAGTACTGCGTCAAAAACGAACAAAAAATCCAAGACTCCTGTGTTGGATAATTTTGGGAGAGACCTTACTGCGCTAGCGGAAGAGGGAAAGTTAGACCCTGTGGTAGGCCGTGAAAGTGAAATTCAACGAGTTTCTCAAATTTTAAGCAGAAGAAAAAAGAACAATCCCTTACTCATTGGTGAACCTGGCGTGGGTAAATCTGCCATTGCCGAAGGGTTGGCGCTTCGCATTATACAAAGAAAAGTTTCACGGATTCTTTACGATAAAAGAGTTGTGACCTTAGATTTGGCAAGCCTTGTAGCCGGAACAAAATATCGCGGCCAATTTGAGGAGCGAATGAAAGCCGTAATGAACGAGCTTGAAAAGAATGACGATATCATCCTTTTTATTGATGAAATCCATACTATTGTGGGTGCCGGTGGCGCTACAGGTTCTTTAGATGCATCAAATATGTTTAAACCAGCGTTGGCACGTGGAGAAATACAATGTATCGGTGCTACAACGCTCGATGAATACCGTCAATATATTGAAAAAGATGGCGCGCTGGAGAGACGTTTCCAAAAAGTATTGGTAGAGCCCACAACGGTTGAAGAAACCATTGAAATTCTTACCAATATTAAAGATAAATACGAAGCGCACCACAATGTGCTTTATACTGACGAAGCTATCAAAGCCTGCGTAAACCTTACGAATAGGTATATGACCGAGCGTTTCCTTCCAGACAAGGCCATTGATGCTTTGGACGAGGCTGGCTCTCGCGTTCACATAACAAATATTCACGTTCCCGAAAAAATTCTGGAAATTGAAAAACAATTGGAAGAAGTTCGTGAACTTAAAAATACGGTTGTAAAAAAGCAGAAATACGAAGAAGCTGCAAAACTTCGCGACGACGAGAAAAATCTTGAAAAGGAGCTCGCCGTTCAACAAGAACAATGGGAAGCAGATTCTAAACTTCATAAGGAAACAGTTTCCGAAGAAAACGTTGCAGAAGTTGTTTCCATGATGACGGGCGTTCCCGTAAACAGAATTGCACAAACCGAAAGTACCAAGCTTGCCGCCCTCCCCGACCGAATTAAAGGAAAAGTCATTGGGCAGGACGAAGCGGTAGCAAAAGTTGTAAAAGCCATCCAGCGAAACCGTGCAGGATTAAAAGACCCAAACAAACCAATAGGTTCCTTTATTTTCTTGGGCCAAACTGGAGTGGGAAAAACACAGCTTGCCAAAGTTTTGGCACGTGAACTTTTTGATTCAGACAATGCTTTAGTGCGCATAGATATGAGTGAGTATATGGAGAAGTTTGCCATTTCACGTTTGGTGGGCGCACCTCCCGGCTATGTGGGTTATGAGGAAGGCGGCCAACTTACTGAAAAAATAAGAAGAAAGCCTTATGCCGTTGTACTTCTCGATGAAATAGAAAAAGCACACCCAGATGTTTTCAACATGTTGCTTCAGGTATTAGATGATGGTTATTTAACCGATAGCCTCGGTAGAAAGATTGATTTCAGAAACACAATAATAATCATGACTTCCAACATTGGTGCCCGTCAGATTAAAGATTTTGGTCAAGGTGTCGGTTTTGGAACTTCGGCGAAGAAAAACCAGGAAGAATCACACACTAAGAGTGTTATTGAGAATGCCTTAAAGAAAACCTTCGCTCCAGAATTTTTAAACAGAATTGATGATGTTATGGTATTCAACGCCTTAGAACGGGAAGATATTCATAAAATTATTGATATTGAGCTTGATAAGCTTTTTGCACGTATAGCGGATTTGGGCTACTACCTCAAATTAACTGAAAAAGCAAAGGATTTTATTGCTGATAAAGGTTTTGATAAGCAATACGGCGCACGCCCGTTGAATAGAGCCATTCAAAAGTATATTGAAGATGCGCTGGCGGAAGAAATCATCAAAAGTAGTTTACAAGAAGGTGATACTATTACAATGGATCTTGATGAAAAAACAAACGAGCTTACCATAAAAATAAAAAAACAAAAGAAAGCTACGGAATCTTAGGTTTTTTTGGATTGTCCGAAACCACAAATTTTTCTTAATCAAAGGCCATAACTCCTTAAAAATATGTATTTTAAGGAGTTATATTTTTTATTTATGATTAAAAGATTATTTTATGAGTTTGGGGAAATTAATGTTTTCAAAAATTTCGTTATTGCAATAATGAAAGAAGGCATTACAGTAAAACCCGAATATAATAGCTACCTTGAGGAAATAGCAAACAGTTATTTTGCCAATAAACCATTTGGGTACATTACCTATAGAAAAAACAGCTATGCCGTGGATCCCATGGTGTATTTAAAAACTTCGGAAATTAAAAATCTTGTAGCTTTTGCAGTAGTTGCAAAAGACGGTCAAAAGATAAGCAATACTGAGATTGAGAGAATATTTCTTAAAAAGCCCTTCAAGGATTTTACCAATCTTGACGATGCCAAGGATTGGGTAAATGAACTAATTAAAGGCTATGAATAATATAAGCTGTTTCGCTATTTTATGATTTTAAATGTGCGCGCGTTATTTCCATAACCTTTTACCTTTACAATATAAACACCCGTTTTGTAGCTTGCCAAATCTATGTTTATACTTTGTTTTCTGCTATTTAGAAATGTTTTGAGTTTCCTTCCCTGCACATCGAATAAAGTTACTTTCGAAACATTTTTAGCATTGTTTAAAACACAAATATCTGTATTTGCTAATTTTGAAAGAACCACTTTTTCCAAATCCTTATTTTTTATACCTAATTGAACTGGAATGCAATCATCAATAGAATCTAGATTTACGTAAAAAGGTACTGTATTTTTAAAGTAACAACTTAAATGGCCAACGTCGTTAATATCCGGATATCCACCCGGAGCGTTTATTATTGAGAGTGACCCAACTCCCTCAACCCATACAGCATTCTGGGTGCTTGAGGTATTTCCCGGCGTAGGAGAAAAATAATAATGCCTGTAATTGTTTCCATCCTCCAACGGCTTTGCCACAATTGAATCTAACACAAATGGGCCTCCGTTTCTCGGAAATGGACTTATGGGATTATTCATATTAAAAATAGCTCCTTCCGTTAATGAGAAATCGTAAAGTAAGTACTCATCACTTTGRSCSGWTGRNNCARTMKYRNGWTACACYYTYNNAWTGGCMACANCTTCTCGGAGCAAAAATGTTCGGGAAATATAATGATAACCATCTAAGATTTTATAATTCTTGCCATCCACAATTGTATCGCCGTCAGTAAAATAGACATCTGTTAAACAACCCGAAAAACATGTTGTAAAATGCCATTCATTAACATTGTCTAACAAAGGCTTATAATTTTGGGAAATTATGGAACCCATACAGAAAAGTAAAACTATAAAGCAATATTTTTTTTTCATGATTTCGTTCTTTAAATTTATTTTATCCGAAAAGGATATCCACATCTACATCCAGAGATTGTAAAAAAGCTATGCTAGCGTGTATATCTTCAGCTAATAATCTATCGTTTTCAACAAATGGGACAATAGAGCGGTACGGCTTTAAAAACGAAGTTATAAAAGGAGAAGATTGTTTTGGCTCTCTAAATTTTAAAGCCTGCGAAGCATTCATTAGCTCTATTGCCAGAATGGTTTCCACATTTTCAATTACTCGTAAACATTTGGTGGCTCCATTAGCCCCCATGCTAACATGGTCCTCCTGCCCATTTGATGAAACAATAGAATCAACAGAAGCTGGTGTGGCCAATTGCTTGTTCTGGCTCACAATGCTCGCCGCCGTGTATTGCGGTATCATAAAACCGCTATTAAGCCCTGGGTTGTCAACCAAAAATGCAGGTAATTCCCGTAACCCAGAAACCAATTGATAGATTCTTCTTTCTGAAATATTACCCAGCTCTGCCATTGCAATGGCTAAATAGTCCAAAGCAAGGGCCAACGGTTGGCCGTGAAAATTACCCCCAGAAATAATAACATCTTCGTTTACAAAAATATTGGGATTATCAGTCACCGAATTGATTTCGGTCTTAAATGTTTTGTGTACAAAATGTATGGTGTCTTTTGTCGCGCCGTGAACTTGTGGAATGCAACGGAAGGAATAGGGATCCTGCACACTTTTCTTTTCAGAAAGACCTAATTCGCTTCCTTCCAAAAATTCCAAAATCTGCTCGGCAGTTTTTACTTGCCCTCTATGTGGACGTACCAAATGCACCAAGGCATTGTAGGGGCTCATATTACAGTCAAAAGCATCAATGGAAACGGCGCCAATTAAATCTGCCAAGTAAGATAGTTTATAACACTTCAAAAGGCAATAAACACCATAGGCACTCATAAACTGCGTGCCATTGAGCAATGCAAGACCTTCTTTTGCTTGAAGTGTAATGGGTTGCCAGTTAAATTTTCTCAAAACTTTTTCAGAAGTAAGGCGTTCTCCACCATAATACACCTCCCCTTTGCCAAGAAGCGGTAAAGATAGATGTGCAAGTGGCGCCAAATCGCCCGAGGCACCCAAACTTCCTTGTGAATAGATTACGGGCAAAACATCATTGTTATAAAAATCAATCAACCGCTCCACTGTTTCAATCTGTACGCCACTATAGCCATAACTAAGTGATTGTATTTTTAGCAAAAGCATCAATTTCACGATAGACTTTGGAACAAACTCTCCCGTTCCACAAGCGTGGGACATGACAAGGTTTTCCTGAAGTTTTGAAAGGTTTTCTGAAGAGATTTTTACATTGCACAAAGAACCGAAMCCAGTGTTTATACCATACACGGGCGTTTCATTATCTTTCATTTTATTGAAAAGATACTCTCTGGACTTCTTAATGTTTAGTTGTGCTTCTTCTGAAAGTTCAAGGACTTTATTGTTTTCAATAATATCCTTAATAGCTGATAAATCAAGTATTTCAGAACTTATATAATGTGTTTCTTGCATTGGGTAGGTATTCTTTTCGCAAAAATACTGTTTTTAAATTTCTATGGTTTCAAAAGCCGGTGGAAAACTTTCATTGAACAGGTTTTATTCTACTATTTTAATTAATTATTTATTCAAAAAAATTACAACTCTATTTATATAGTCAGCTTTATTATTTTTTCTGTGAAACTGAGTTATCATGCTCTTCACGTGCAAACAAATCTACATACGCCTCAGAAAGATTATCAATAACATCGCCAGCCATTAAGGCTTCATAGCCCATTTGTCCCGCGGCAATATCACCCGCGCGTCCATGTATATACACGCCAAAAACCGAGGCCAACAGCTGGTCATACCCTTGCGAAAGCAAACCTGTAATTACGCCGCTGAGCGCATCACCACTCCCAGCAGTTCCCATTCCAGGGTTACCAGTGGTATTTATATATAGCTTGTCTCCGTAAACAGTGATAGTATAAGCGCCTTTTATTATAACTATAACTTCATATTTTTCTGAAAACTTCTTTGTCTTTTCAATCTTTTCATAATCATTTTTCCATTCGCCAATGAGCCGTTTCAATTCCCCAGGATGCGGTGTCAATACTGAATTTTTCGGAAGTAGCTTCAACATTTCCTTATTTTCCGAAAGAATGTTTAGCGCATCAGCATCAATAACGAAGGGTATATTTTTATTCTGAAATATATTTTTTAAAGCTTCTACAGTATTCTTGCTTTTTCCAATGCCCATTCCTATTCCAATTGCCGAAGGTTTAAAGTCTAAAGCAATTTCAGTTAAATAATTTTCCTCTTTATCGGTAATTACCATGGCTTCTGGAATTGTAGTCTGCACAATAGTATAACCACATTTGGGTACGAAAGCAGTCACCATACCAGCACCAATTCGAAATGCCGAGGTAGTTGAGAGCACTGCCGCTCCAATTTTTCCGTAGCTTCCCGCAACTATTAGGGCGTGACCATACGTTCCTTTGTGGTCAAATTTTTCTCGGGGTTTATAAAAACGTTGGGCTTCCAATTTTGAAATCAGTTGCGCCATAGGTTCCGTTGTTTGCAAAAATTCAATATCCAAGCCTATTTCCAAAACATCAAAATTTGAAACAAAGGGAGCTGTTTCCGGTAAAAAGAAGGAAAGTTTGGGCGTTTGGAACGTAAGGGTGTGGTTGGCTTTCAGCACCGCTTCGCTATCCTCCAAGGGTGAGTTTGAATACAACCCGCTAGGAATGTCAATAGCAAGTTTAAAAGCCTTGCTTTCGTTTAAATGCTGGATTAATTTCTTTACCCATCCGCCAGGGCAACGGTTTAAGCCGATTCCAAAAATGGCATCAACAATAATATCTTCTGGATTTATTTCAGGGAAATCACTTTCGCCCTTCATTAATATGGGCCATTTTTTTGTTACGTTTTTTATTTTGTCATAATTGATCAAAAAGTTTTTGGAACGCTTGTCGCTACAGTTTACTATATATACTATTACATTGTAACCATGCTCAATAAGCATCCGCCCTACTACCAGCCCATCGCCTCCATTATTGCCAATACCGCAAAATATGCGAATGGGCACGGGCCCACCCTTTAACCTTTGGTGCAGCCAATTAAAAACCTGCGTGCCGGCACGTTCCATTAACGCTTCTGAAGTAATCTGTTGCTTTTCAACCGTAATTTTATCGGCTTCATACAGTTGTTCTGCTGAAAATATCTTCATCTATATGATCGTTTTAGTAATTCAAGGAAATTTTTTGACCGCCAGTTTTAGCGCGGCCAATTCCAAAGATAACATTCCTTTGCATTGTTGAAAAGAACGTTTATAACTAATTGCACATCTGCCTTAAAAGCCCTTGATTATTTCTAATTTTAGAAAAAACCATACAATGGAAACACGAGATAGTTTACTACTCCGTATGCGCCCCGAAATTCCCTCCGCTAAAATCACCCCCACCATGTCTGCCGACGAATGCTTTCAAAACAAAACGTTGCGGCCCGTGGCGAAGTTGCAGAATGATTTGCTGCTAGCGGTTTTCAGGAATTATGTGGCAAAGCACAAAAACGTCTTTTACGACCTTACAATTGAAAAAAGGCTGGATTATATAGAAAACGCCATCCATAAGGATATGAAGTTCCGAAACTCACTGAAAGGCATCGTTATCGGGCAGTTTACTTTGGAAGAATTTGAGATATACATTCAAAACTCCTCTGCGCTGAACAAGCGGATGATGGACATAGTAAAGGAACGGCTGAAAAGCAACATTCAGCTTTTAGAATACGATTTTGCATGATTGAATAAGAATGGGCAAAAACAGACCAGCAAATAGTTTGACTGTTTTAGGCAGTCTTAATTCTATAATAATGATTCCCCGTTTAAATCCGTCGTCAACACATCGCTCATATAATTGAAGAATGGGCGGAGCAATTGGTATTGCTTAATTAAATTGTCTTTAAAATCTGCTGCAAATACTTCTTCATCGGAAAAGCTATGGGTTACGAAAAAGCTTTTCAGCCTGATTAAATCAATATTTTCATCATCTTTACTAAAACCCTTTGGAGCAGTTTTTACGGCATACTCTTGATTGAAGTTTCCAAAAGCTTTTTTAAAATTTTTTTGGTTTAAAATTTCACGTATTTCTGAACTGTCCATTTCAAATTCCTTCCTGATGCGAAATAAATCTAACGGATTGGGGTCAAAAAAACCCCCGGCCATATAGCTATTTCCTGGCTCCAACCGCAAATAATAACCACCGCGGCGTTGTGCTCCTGCCCTACTGAAACTTACGCTACGGTGCACATTGTAGGGTGTTTTGTCATTGCTGAAACGGATATCGCGATTTATTCGGAAGATTTTTATTATTGCTATTTCATCGTTAGTATTCAACTCTTTTTCCACTGCACTATAAAACTGTTTTAAAGCTTTTTCATTGGCCAAATATTCATTTTTATATTCCTGCATCCATTCACGGTTGTTATTCTTCTTCAATTTTAGCAGAAAATCAAAAGCTGCTCTAGGTACGGTTGGACTCATTATTTTTTTTTTGAAAGATAAGTAATTTTCAATGTTCGATATTCAATTCAATAATTCTATACCCCTAGGTCCACTTAATAAAAAAAATGTTTACATTTATAGCAACAACCTTAAAACCAACTTAATATGAATGCAACTACAAAACCAAACACTGTCTTTTGGATCATTGCCGTACTCGCACTATTATGGAACTTAATTGGCGTTTACTTTTGGCTTTATGAATATTTCCTGATGACAGCGGAAATAAGAGCTACCCTACCCCCTGAACAAGTGGAGGTTATGGCCGATGCTCCCTTTTGGAGTATGTATGTATATGCTTTGGCCGTTTTTAGCGGATTATTTGCTAGTGTGTTGCTTTTAATGCGTAAAAAGTTGGCAGTGGGAATTTTCTTGCTTTCGCTAATCGCCGTACTTATACTTCAGTTATATTGGATATTTGCCATGGATATTGTGGAAAAAATAGGTCCACAATCGCTAATTATRCCGTTAATCGTAATTGCAATTGCCATCTTTGAATATTATTATAGCAAAGGTGCTGCGCGTAATGGGTGGCTTGGATAATATAAAAAACAAGCTGAAACACAAATAATTAATCCATTACCATCATTATAGGTTTTCCGCAAACGCCAAAAGCAAATTAGTCTAAGAACGTCTTCAAATGAGCTTTCTCCATAGGCTCATTTTTTAGTGGTTTTCATCATCCCATTCTCAGTAAAGCAGAATATTTTAATTGTCGTGGGGGTTCAATTATATCCTTATTTCTTGAAAATAATATTCCTATTGCACATTTATAATAAGTGTGTTTAGGACATTTACGGATTCTACATTTTTGTTGGCCTGGTTTATAATAACTACCTCCTCTTATAAACGTACTATTCAGCGCCATAGTGAGAGGCGAAACTTTACTACACATAGCAATCATCCGGATTATATAATTTAAAAAATCTTATTCGCATGATGACATTTTTCCAATTYTACGATATATGATTATAACCTGATAAGAATTCAACAATATTGTCAGCATTTTAATCAATCTCTTTTTAACCAATTAAAACAAACACAATGAACGAGCAAAAGATTTCCTTGTTAATTCGTCACATCGCTGGCTCTAAAAAAGGCCAAGTGGAAAAATTTTCAGTTGCCAACACTCCTGAAGTTCGTATAGGCCGTGGATCTGAAAATAATGTAAGCTTTGATCCTGTAAAAGAAGACACCATCAGTCGCGATCATTGTCGTATTGTTCAGGATAGTACAAATCCTGAGCGTTTTTTCATCTCCGACAGCCAGAGCAAAAACGGCACATTTGTAAATGATATAATCATTAAAGGCAAAACCGAGCTTTTTGTGGGTGACATTGTTAAGCTTGGGAAAGAGGGTCCTTCCTTTGAATTTGATCTTGATCCACCTCCGCAGTCGCATATTAAAAAGACCCGTATCATTGATCCAATGGCAATAAAAGAAACGAAGATGCATATTGCTTCAGATTTGCCCAAGGTAACTTCAGAGAAAGCACCGCCCGTAAAAGAAGGTATCGGCAAAAATACCATGCAGCATATGATTCGTGAATCGGAAAAGAAAAGTAAAACCGGACTCGTAATTACTATAATTGCCGTGTTGTTGCTAGTTTCAACAGGTGGCTATTTGTTGTTTAAAAATCAAAAGGTAAAGGAAATTGTCCATGTCAAGGACCCTAAAACTACCTTTACCCCAACCGAAATAGCAAAGGCTAACCAAGAGAAAGTGGTGTATATAGAGATGGCATGGAAGCTTACAAATACAGCTTCTAGCGAAGAAATGTACCATGTTTATTATCCAATATTTCAGGATAAACAAATTATGGGGTACCGTGCTGCCTATATTCAAAATGAGCAGGGATCAATTGTACCATTGTTGGTTACAAAGGGCGACTATCTAAAAGCACTTGGTAACGCGCAGGGCATAGAACTTGATCTTATTGCCAGTGCTGGCAGCGGTAGCGGCTTTGTTGTAGACGAAAGGGGCTTTATTGCTACAAATAGACACGTGGCTTCCAATTGGCTTACAAGTTTTCAGTTTCAGCAATACGCTTTTCCCGGAGTGCTGGTAGAGTCAAATCAGTACGGACAATACGAACCGGCGTGGGATAAGGCCATCACACAGGAGATGGTGGGTAAATGGGTTCCTGGTAACGATAAGCAATATACAGGTGTAAATACATATCTTGACGTGACATTTGCCAATAATTCGCAAAGAACTCCAGCGAAGATTGTAAGGATATCCTCTACACACGATGTAGCTATGATTAAAATTGATCTGCCAGAGGCTTTACCAAAAGTTGAACTTTTTGACAGTTATGAGGAAATTCAGCCAGGCGATCCTGCAATTGTTCTGGGGTATCCTGGTATCGCACCTGTGCAACTTGTTCTGAAGCGTTCCCAAGATGTATTTAATACTAATGCAGAAATTACATCTGTTCCTGTTCCAACGGTTAGCAATGGAAACGTTGGGCGAATGGTTCGTGGTTCCGAAAAAAATAGCAAGATTGATGATTATCAATCTACTTTTGGTGATTATTATCAACTTACAATCAATTCTACTGGTGGAGGCAATMGTGGCGGGCCCATGTTTGATGAAAAGGGACGCGTAGTGGGCGTATACAGCGCCGGCAAATGGGAACCAGGTACATCAATTAGCTTTGCTGTTCCAATTAAATACGTAATGGAGTTAATGGGACGTCAACAAGTAATAAAATAACATTTTTTTACCTAATAGCTTTTAAAGAATAACAGTCAATTTCCACCAGTTCTTAATGTAAAGCTGGTGAAAGACAATACAAAACATTTAACAATAGCAAATATGAGGTTTATATTTTCAAAAAAAAAGGATAAAGCTCTTGCTTCAACTAAAAATAGCAATAGCAGTAATGGGAATTTTTGTGCAGTTTATGCCGTCTCCGAAACAGGCCCGACAAGAGACCATAATGAAGACTCGGTCGCTTTTTCTTTTCCGGATAATGACAAACATAATCTTATTGCTGTGGTTGCCGATGGTATGGGAGGGCATAATGCTGGTGAAGTGGCCAGTAAGATGGCTTGCAATCTATTGCTGGACTATTGCTTAAAAAATTGGCAACAATACACTCCCGAAAAATTGCTACATAAGGCATTTATGGAAGCACATCAACAAATTATTGGGGCCGGTAATTCAAATCCCGATCAGAAAGGAATGGGCACTACAGCCACTTCAGTGATTATTCAGCAGAATGTTTGTTATATAGGACACATTGGTGACAGTCGTGTTTATTTGTTACGCAATGGCAGCCTAGTACAATTAAGCAAAGATCACACTCTGGTAAATCAAATGTATGAAAGTGGTGAGATTACAGAAATAGAACGGGACCATCACCCAATGAAAAATGTATTATTACAAGCCTTGGGTACCACCCCAAACATAGAACCTCAAATTTCGTCTGAGGGTGGTATACAGGAAGGTGATCGTTTTTTTCTTTGCTCTGATGGTGTATACGAGGCCCTCACTGAGGAAAATTTAAAAGATTTACTTTTAATGGAACAACCTGAATTTATCTTGGAATGTCTCTCTTTGGTGGCGACATCTCGCAATGTATCAGACAATTTCTCGGCTTTCGTGATAGACATCTCCTCAGTGGTACAATCGGTTCCTTCACTAACCAAAGAACAAAACCTGATACAATGAGCGTACTAGGTAGTCAATATGAAATTATCCAAAAACTGGGCGAAGGCGGGATGGGAATGGTTTATCTCGCCAAAGATACCATGATTGACAGATTAGTTGCCATAAAACAACTTCACCGGAAAACAGGATCAGAAGAAGAGAGCTTAGGGGAACGCTTTCAAGCAGAAGCACTGGCATTAGCTAAACTTAATCATCCAAATATCACACATCTTTATTCCTTCATCCCAAAGGAAGACACCTATTGGATGATAATGGAATATGTGGAAGGAAAGACACTCGAAGACTGGCTGTTTGTCCACAAAAAAATTACGCATCAGCTCGGTGCTAGTATTGCGGTGCAAATACTCGATGGCTTATACCATGCGCACCGTAAAGGAATTATTCATCGCGATATTAAACCTGCCAATGTAATGATTAATGAAGAAGGGGCCGTAAAAATCATGGATTTCGGTATCGCGCGAATGCGTAATGCTCAGCGTATTACCAGTCATGGAAAATCTGTAGGGACACTGGAATACATGGCACCAGAACAGATAAAGGGTCAAGAAGGTGATGAACGGACAGATGTATATGCCGTAGGAAATATCTTGTATGAAATGCTTTGTGGTACTACCCCTTTTCATAGTGACACTGATTATAGGTTGATGAAAGACAAGCTGGAAAAACAGCCGGAATCTATAATACGGGAAAATCCTTCGGTTCCCGATTCCCTTGAAAAGATTGTTTTTAAAGCACTTCAGCGCAATCCTAATAAAAGATACCAGACTGCCCGAGAAATGAAAAATGCTATTGAAAAAAGCCTTGCTGGATCGTTGCTCGATCAGGCTACTCTTTCTAAAGTACTTCAGGCCTCACAAATTTTTACAGAACCAATAAAAGGAAATGAAATTATCTCTGTCGGCAAAATATTATCACGTGCAAAATCAATCTCGGGAAAATTTAAGGTTCCAACTGCAGGAAATTTCAAAATTCCTCCTGTTAATAAAATTACTAGATCCTTATTGATTCTTGGGGTCTCGGTGCTATTGTGTGCAATTCTATTACTTTGGGGAGGAGGCTCAGAAATCGACAACATCGAGCAAATACCCAAAACTCCTGTTGCCGTTAGTTGGGAGACAGCGATAGAGCCCGAAAAGGATGTGTTAGAGCAGCCCAGCAGTAATTTTGAGGAAACTCCAAGTGAGATGTACCAAAGAATTGCTGATCCCCCAAAAGTAAATACCAAACCCAAAAAGAAGAAAAATAATGTAAAAAAGATTGTAAATGCACCAACAGATATCAAGTCACCGCAATATTCTGAAAAAAATAAGCCCACTGAAAATATAGAGGAAAAACAAAAAATTTCACATTCCCCCGCCGAGGTTCCAGCCGGCAAATCAATTAGTGTAACCTTACAAGAAGATTTAAGTTCTGAAGAAAAAGAACGTGATGGAACTACGATTCGGCTCACTTGCAATGAAGACGTGGTGTCTGACAACCGGGTTATCATTCGTAAAGGAGCTATGGTTACTGGAAAGATTGTGGACTGCATACCATCTTCACACTCTAAAAAGAAACCTTTAATTGGCTTTGTCATCCAACGGGTGGAAGCGGTTGACGGCAGCACGGTCAAATTAAAATCGAAGCGATTTCGTTTATATTCTGATGTTGTTGGACAACCCATAAGTTATCGTTCAGGACAGAAATTTGAAGCAGTCTTACAACGCGGTAGGGTGCAATAGACCTTACATTGATTTAAAGTCTTATAAAAAATGTAATCGTTTTATTTGGAAACGTTTGCACAGGAGAGCGAAAGCTTTCATCTTCAAAATTCAGATAGGTATACAATAATTCTTGTTCCCACCTTCTAGAGAACGAGAAAGTTATTCATAATAAGTAATGAGCAATTGACTCTGGAGGAATCCACGAGTGATTTTGATTAATTTAAGCTATTTTTTTATGTCTATGCGCTTAATGTACAACCTAGCATAAGTTTTCACTATTCGTTAAACAGGAAGGATTTTACATCGGCTGCAAAACGGTTTGGTTCTTCAATATCTGGAAAGTGGGCACTGTTTTCATATAGTTTCAAGATACTTTGGGGTAACACTTGTTTTAATGAACTCCCAGTATGTAATCCTCCATTTTTATCGTAAATACCACATATAAGTAATGTGGGTATTTGCAATCCACTTGCTTTTACTATTAAATCACCTTTTGCATTCTCAAGATATACTTTTGCCATTAATCCAGTATTGGTAAGCTTACTTTCATTCCAAAACTGTCTATTCGTTTTAGCATTGGCGGGATTAACGAATAAAAAAGAATCAACTTGATTTATATTGCTTGTATTCCAAATCTTCGATAGTTTTTCCTCTATTGGAGTGTTTTGTTGTAATATAGTATCTATTTTTTTTTTGGTAATACTGTCGCCTATGGCATAAAAACCCTGTATTTGTACAAGCATATTGGTTTTGGACCATTCCGCAGGTGATGAGAGGATTAATTTCTCCACACTTTGAGGATGCTCTATTGCATATCTTATAGAAAGTTCTGCCCCAAAGGAATACCCCAACAAATTCATTTTAGGTAACCCCAAAGATTCTCTAAGAATATCAAGATCGTTAATTAACGTAGGTATTGTATAATCAGTGCTGTCTTTTGGTGCCTCGCTACGACCACTACCRCGCTGTTCGTAATAAATGACAGTAGCAAAGGCTTCAAGATTTGGACCAATAGTTCTTTCAAAACTATAATGATTGCCTCCAGGTCCACCATGTACCACTATGAGAGGCGTGGTATTATTATTACCTCCTTTTATCTTTACCCAATGTTTTATACCATTGACTAATATAAAACGTTCCCCATCCTGCAATGGAATATTTTGGGCTTTCAAGCCATTGCCAAAGAAACTAAGTAGGGCAACAAGGATTACCAATATTTGATTCATAGATAATAAGGTATTAGTAATTCTGAAAAGCAATAGATACAACTTGCCAAAATCTGCCAAATATATTAAAAAATTGATAGCGTTGGAAAGGAGAACCCACTGAAAAAAATGTCTAATTACTGTATAACATCCATTTTTGGGAAAATAGAAAAGCCAATGACCCGTTTATGATTAAGGTTTTTCCCACGGAAACTCTGTAGCAAAATAATTAAAATGTAAGAAAATGTCTTTTTTCTTCAAAAGCAATTTAGCCTCTATCCTGCTTTTTAATTTTTCCCGAAAACCTAGGCACCGTTAGGGTTGTCTTGGTGGTATTAATAAAATAGACACCAGTTAAAAGCACCGCAGCGGCAATAATGGATTGTGAGGTAATCTGTTCATTCAAAATATACCAACCTAAGATTAATGCAATAATCGGATTCACATAGGTAGATGTTGCAACTTTATCTGGCGATACCGTTTTTAGTAAATAATTGAAGGACGTAAACGCTACAATACTTCCAAAAAGTATCAGAAGCACCATACTAAGCTGCACTGGCTGCCCCCAATCATTTGGTGCAAGCCACTGTTCGCCAAAAATCAAACTGGCAACCGCAAGGGTAATACCCGCAGTAAACATTTGATAACCGGTATTAACGAAGAAATTTTTAGGAAGGTCTGCTTTACCAACAAAAAGACTCCCATATGCCCAACTGAGCATGCACGCAAAAATCATTATCATTCCCAATACTGTCCCCTCCTTAGCGATGAGCTGTTTTTGTGCAACTAAAAGAAAGATTCCTATAATACCTAAACCCACACCCACCAATGACATGGGCTTAATTCGTTTTCCCTGTAAAAGCCACATCAACAACAATACTACTAAGGGTTGCGCAGAAATCTCCAAGGCCGCAAAGCCGCTATCTACATATTTTAGAGCCCAAACAATTATACCATTGCCGAACGATAGAAAAAGTACGCCTACTATAAAGGTATTTTGGAATTGTTTTCGGGTAATGGCAAGGCTTTTTCCCAGTAATTTGGCTATGATAAATATGAGAAGTCCCGCCGATGTAAAACGAATTGATGCCAAAAAGAATGGTGGAAGTTCTGCTACGGCAACCTTATTGAGCATATATGTAGAACCCCAAATAACGTAGATGGAGAAAAAGGCTACAACGACTAAAAGAGTGCTTGGTGCTTTCAGAGTGGTTGAAATGGTTTATTTGTTAAATTTTTAGATACTTGGATTAATAAATGGTTGCATAAAATCTACTTCCTTTTATTGCGTTTGTTGTAATTTTTATCGCCTCTTGTTTTGGGTTTTTTGTATTTCTGTTTTATGATTCGCTTATAGGAACCGCCTTGGTTTTCCTTTCGGTTTTTTTCTTTCTTTTCATGAAAAGCGGGCCCTACTTCTTCTAAATTATTAGGGTTGTTGATTTCTACTACCTGTGGTTTTTCCTCATAAGTAAGTTGTTTTGAAATTTCAACTTCTTTTGGAAAATCAAGTTCCTCTATTTGTAAATCCATCAACTTTTCAATAGCGGCTTTCGCATCCTCTTCCTTTTCGGTATAAAGCAAAAGGGAAGTTCCCTCCTGCTCTGCCCGCCCCGTCCGGCCTATGCGGTGCATATAGTTTTCGGGGAAATTGGGAACGTCAAAATTGATAACGTGGCTAATTTGATCTAAATCCAGCCCACGCGCCATAACATCAGTAGTTACAAGGATACGCGTTTTTTCGGCATTGAAGTTTTCTATGGAACGTATACGGTAATTTTGCGTTTTGTTGCTGTGAATCACGGCTACTTCACTTCCGAAGAATTCATCTAAAATCTCAAAAAGAAGATCGGCGCTTTTCTTATTTAGAACAAAAACCAGCACTTTTGTAAAATCACTTTCATTCTGAAGCAAATATTTTAGCAGATTGGCTTTTGTGTAAAAATTCTCTACCCTGTAAGCATATTGCGAAATGTTTTCCAAAGGTGTTCCGCTAACTGCTACCGAAACCGTAGTAGGCGCAATAAAGAAGTCGTGAATAAAAACATTAACTTCATCGGTCATCGTTGCCGAAAACATAATGTTTTGACGCTTGTTGGGAAGCAGCTCCAAAATATTGGTAAGCTGAAAACGGAAGCCCAGATCGAGCATCACATCTACTTCGTCAATTACCACTTTTTTTACGGCCTTTAATTGAAGGGCACGGCTCACGACCAAATCGTAAAGCCTTCCTGGTGTAGCTACAATAATATCAGCTCCTTCGGCTACAGCCTCTTTTTGTCGGTTAATGTTGGTTCCACCAAAAACACCAATCACTCGAATAGAAGAATATTTTCCAAATTTTTCTATTTCTTCAACTACCTGCAAAACCAATTCGCGAGTAGGAACCATTACCAATACCCGTGGATTTATTTCTTTTGAAAACTTTAAGTCCTGAAGTATGGGCAGCATATAGGCAAAGGTTTTACCCGTTCCCGTCTGCGCAATCCCAACCATATCGGTCCCAGACATTATTACCGAAAACGACTGGGCCTGTATAGGGGTGGGTTTTTCAAAACCAAGATCTGCAATGGCATACTGCAGTTGTTTGGAAATGTTAAGCTCATTGAATGATTCCATGGAGGATTGTTTGGTGCAAATATAATGCTTTGTAAATTGGGGGTTCGTTAAATGGGWATTGGTTGATTAAGAACTTGAATATTCATAAAAACCTGCAAATTTTACCCTGGATCCCGCAAATTTAATTTTCTGGTGGATGCCCGTGAATCTCCTCAAATACTGCATCAAAATTATCACGTAGATAAGTGCGCAGTTTTAGGCGGTAATCATCTTTTAACCAACTTATAAAGTTATGTGTACTCTTGCTAATACACTGAGAATACTTCTCAATACGGTGGTCGATATCGTCACCCAACATTTTTGCAAGTCCGAGGGCATCGTAAACGTCTTCGCTGTTTTCGATGCAAATATAGGCGTGCTGTGCAATGGAGCGTTCCAGCACAACTTTACTCGATTCACCTTTAAAAGTAGCTTCTTGATAGGTTTCCTTAATATCAAAATAAACCTCTTTACTATTTGCAAATTCTACACGAAGCTCATCAGGCATTTCGTATCTAAAATGGCTCTCCAGTTCCTCATCGCTCAGCAAACGATCCATATAATAATCTGGCGATCGAAAGATTGCCTGCCAATCTAATGGCGCTTCCCAAGGCCCAAAACGTTGGTAATTGTTTCCCAAGTCAATAACGGAAAACTTCGACTTATTGTTCAAAATACGTGATCCTCGACCAATCATTTGGAAATATAACGTCAAAGAACGGGTTGCTCTATTTAGAATAATTGTGTCAATCGTAGGTTCATCAAAACCAGTGGTCAAGATACTAACCGAAGTCAAAATTGCATCAGGCGTTTCATGAAACCACTTTAAAATCTGTTTCCGTTGCTTTTTGGTCGCGGTATTGTCCAAGTGCATAATGGGCAAACCTTCCGCTTTTAAATGGTAATACACCTGAATGGAAGTATTGATCCCGTTGTTAAAGATTAAGGTCTTTTTTCCTTTTGAATGGTTTAAATAAGCCTGATATAGCTGATCCAGCATTCCCACGGCAGAATACAGATCATCAGAAGACTTTACGGTATAATCGCCATTGGAACCTATTTCAAGTGAAGTGAGCCCCATATTGTATTGAAAGACTTCAACCTCTGCTAAAAATTCGTTCTCAATTAAGGATTGAATGCTTTCGCCAACAATGAGTTCGTCATAATTATCCTTCATTGGTAGATTGCGATTGGAACTCAAAGGAGTTGCCGTAACACCAAGTATAAACGATTTTTCAAAGAATTTAAAAAGCTTCGTAAATGAATTGTAATGCGCTTCATCAATAATTACCAGCCCAATATCTGATATGTCCAGTTTGTTATCATTCAAACGATTGTTCAAAGTCTCAACCATCGCCACAAAGCAACTGTATTTTGCCTGGTCTGAAAGATTTGCAGTGCTGTTCACCACCTTATTTATCACACCAAAGCTGGTGAGCATTTCTGAAGTCTGTTTGCAAAGTTCCAGGCGGTGGGTCATCACAAGTACTTTCTTGTTGTGATTTTTTAAATATTGACGAACAATTTCCGAAAAGATAACCGTTTTTCCACCGCCTGTAGGTAATTGGTAAAGCAAATGATAATCATCTGGCGCAGTTTCAAATTTCTCAAATATTTTATCTATTGCACCTTTTTGGTAGCTATATAGTTCTTTGTCCGTCTTTTTTTCTTGAATCGCGTCTTTAGTCTCTGTCATAAAAATCCCCATTTTGCAGGAATGCAAAATTACACCCTTTTATAGGTTTTAAAAGAAGAAATAACAGATTTATTACGAACGAATTTTCTGATGTTCTATTCCGACTTTGTCTTTAAGTAAAGCTGTTCCACTTTTTCGCGTGCCCAAGGCGTTTTCCGAAGAAACTTCAGGCTCGATTTAATAGACGGATTGCTATTAAAGGAATTGATCTTTATTTTTTCACCCAAAACCTCCCAGCCGTAATATTCCACAAGGTATTCCAGAATATCTGCAAGTTTCACTCCATGCAACGGGTTGTTTGGCTGTTCGTTATACATAATCTCTTTTAAAATATTGTTCTCATTCTTAAAAAATTACCAATCAATCGGTCTATAATCCTTCAAAAACTTTCCGCACCAATGTTTTCCAGTGTTTATACCATCAATCAACGGATCCATAACGCGGGCGGCCCCATCAACAATATCAAGCGGTGGCTGAAAATCGTGCAGTTCGATTTTTCGTTTTGCAAGCTCAACCGGATCTTCATCTGTCACCCAGCCAGTATCTACGGCATTAATGTAAATACCTTCCTTGGCAAGACTGCCCGCAGCGGTATGTGTAAGCATATTGAGCGCCGCCTTTGCCATATTGGTGTGCGGATGGCGGTCTTCCTTAAAAAACCGGTGGAATTTTCCTTCCATTGCCGAAACGTTTATAATGTGCTTTTTACCTGTATTTTTCTTCTTCATAATTTCGCCCAAACGGTTGCAAAGTACAAAAGGTGCTATTGAGTTTACAAGTTGAACCTCAATCATTTCGGTAGTTTCAATTTCACCAAGCCTTAAACGCCAACTGTTTGTTTTTCGTAAATCAACTTGCTGTAAATCTGCATCCAATTTGCCTTCGGGGAAAACTTCTTTTGCACTCAAGGATTTGTCAAAACTATACGGAATCTGTGAAAGTTGGGCCGATGCGCGAATACCAATACCCGGTTCCGCACCGTGCCAAGTTACGGGTAGGTTTTTGTTGGAGTTCTTGACAATATCTGCTGTAAGTGTTTTTAATTCATGCAAGCAATTCATGTGATCTTTGAGCAAATCTTTCACAAATTGCGGATGTTCCTCAAAAGGCATCTCTTCCCGAGCCATTAAATGTTGGTAGAAACCTGCTGGCCTGCGTACGGTTTGAGCAGCATTGTTTATAAGAATATCAAGATTTTCGTATTTCTGCTCAATATAATTGCAGAAAATTTCTACGCTAGGAATATGACGAAGGTCCAAACCGTGAATCTTCAAACGGTCTGCCCATTGGTGGAAATCTTCTTCCTGTGCAAAACGATAGGCAGAATCAGCCGGAAATCGTGTTGTGGCTATAACGGTCGCCCCTGCCCTAAGCAGCATTAACGAAATATGGTAACCTATTTTTAAGCGGGAACCCGTGATTACCGCTACTTGCCCAGTTAAATCGGTTGTTTGGAAACGTTTTGCGTAATTGAAATCGCCACACTCTGTACACATAGTATCGTAAAAGTGATGCAGTTTGGAATAGAGTGTTTTACAGACATAGCAATTTCGCGGGGTTTCAAGCTCAAATTCTTTTTTGGAGGTTAAATCTACTGCCTGCAAGAGTTTTGGGGCAACAAAAACAACATTTTCGCGAGCACTTCGTATTCCAGTTTCTTTTCGGGCGGTTCGGTCTTTATTGGCTTGCTTGCGTTTTTCAGCTTTTTTGGCRTCWTTCTTTCTTCGTGAAAACTCATCGCGATTGGGCCGTGAAAGTTGACCGGATGCTTTTATTAGAGCGGTGCGCTGTTCTTTTGGGATCTCAAAAATTTGGTCCGTATTGCTGTTTAAATATTCAAGAACAGCAATACATTTTGCTATATCTTTAGTATTTATTTCTTGCTTAATTGAATTTCCGCCATCGGAGTTGTTCAAATAATCCATTTCTTCCTTTAAGAAAGTCTCTGGCATATATAAATTTTTCGGCAAATATACTCACAGTTTGATTGTGCAAAACAATTTATTTCAAATAGTGATAACAAAATGCCATTAGCTTACCAAATCGTTTTGAACATTGGCGGGAACCGGTTTATAGGATGAAAACGAAGATTTAAAAGTTGCCCTGCCCTGCGTCAATGATCGTAAATCGGTTGAAAAACCATATAGCTCGGCTTCGGGAGTCAGGCTTTTCAAAATTTGATAATTGTTGTTACTCTCTACACCCAGTATCATGGAGCGTCGTGCTTGTAAATCGGTCATGACACTTCCTACCATGTCTTCGGGTACTTTTACCGTGAGCTCCATTACGGGTTCCAAAAGCTTGGGATTGGCATTCAGAAAAGCTTCCTTGAAAGCATGTGCGCCTGCAATTTTAAAGGAAATGTCATTGGAGTCCACAGAGTGCATCNNYYWCCGYCWYWAWSSMKWACNGCRTNCWTCWYKRANWGTWKKAACMYSKTMWCKSYCMTKCTYCCMTTNNASTTCCRMWRMWCCYYYCRTTATTGATGGCAAATACCGTAGGTCTATAACTCCGCCCACAATGCAGTTATAAAAAACCAATTTTCCGCCCCAAGACAGATCCATTTCTTCTTTACCGCGAATGTTAAACCCTTGCGGCTCCTCCATATTCTCATTCCAAGGCTCAATTTTTAAGTGAACTTCCGCAAACTGCCCAGAACCGCCCGACTGTTTTTTGTGCCTGTAATTTGACGTTGAAGAACGTTGAATGGTTTCACGGAATGCTATTTTGGGTTTTTCAAAACGTGCCTCTACACCGTAGATATTTTTAAGCGTCCAATCTATGGGGATGCCATCCTTGCTCAGAACACAACGCAGATCATGCAGAGCCTCGTGGACAGCAACACGGCTGTCGTAGCACCCATTGCAGTCAATGCGACGTTTGATGATGGTACGGCCATTCAGTCGTCGTCCTTGTGCGCCGGCAACGGTCGTACGACCCAATCTGAGGATGGCGCTTCGTTATCAGCAGCGTACGAGACGTACAGCGACCGGCGTTTCAGCGATATGGACGCAACCGTCGCGACGCTGTGCAGCATTCCGTCGCTGCTCATCTTCAATGAACCGATTATTGCCCTCACGGACGACGACCTGCAACCCAAGTCCACATGGTCTGCGATTCCGATTGTAATGGTGATGCCGTTCTTGCTTGTGTTTGGGACGTACCACTTGTACGCCAAGTTCTTTGACATTATCACGCCAGAGGAGTTGGCCGCACGAGAGCAGCGCGAGGGCGAGGACATGGCCCTGCGCCGCGAGAAGCGCACGCTGGCGCTCAAAGGCACTGCTGCCAATCGAAGCGTGCTGGACACAATGCCGGGCGTTGGCGTAGAGATACAAGACAGCTTTGTGATGCAAGGACAGGAGCTCAAGGCGACGGTAGGCAAAGGGCTAGGGACCGTTGGGGCCGCCGTCGCTTCAGCCGCAACCAACGTACAGGCCGCTCTGACATCAGGTAGCAGCGAGGGAGCGCCACCAGCACCTGCAGCTACAACCGCAACTGCAAACGATGCAACCAATGCTGCGCCTTCAGAGGCCAAGAGGGAGTAGCGGAACGACTGTATGGCGGCGCAGTCAACGGTGTGATGAACACGGGCGTATGCAGGCACGCGCCACCGCTATCATATCATATCAAGCAACCGTACGCAGACGTGCGTGGGTTGTTACATGGCGTGTCATGACGAAAGCGCATGCGCTTAGAGGAGTACCAACACACACACACACACGCAGACAGACGATAACAAACAAGAAACAATTTAGGAACGAAGCACATGAGATGAAGAATGACACGCCATGCACGCATGCAAAGCTGCTGCTGGCGGTGCGGTGCGGTGTGGTGCATGTCAGCTGATACCCGCTCACATCTTAAACCCACCGGTGCATGGTGCGTGTGTGTGCGATGCATGTGTATGGGGTGCATAGGCTGCCGCCGTCGTTGTGCGTGCAAAGTGAACGATCGTTTTTGTTATTGTGATGGCTGCTCGACCGACGATTGCCTCTCTTGTGTTTCTTGTGGCGCGACAGACATCCCGCCGTGCTTTACAACGGAATAGGAACGAAGAGAGAAGAACCAAATAGTCCCAAGAAGGCTTTCCATTTCTCATCAATCATACAAAAGGAAGAAATGCGTGCTGCTCGCGTACGAACTGAGTCCATGGCCCAGCGCCTGGCAAAGAAGCCCATGAGCGAAGGGTTTGAACTGTGGGACCGCGGCTACCATTTGGGGGCGATGCGTCTGTTCATCTTCAAGGCAGAGACAAGCCCTCCATTCCAGCTGGGTCCGTGCTTGGACGCAGTAGGTCATCTCCTTCTCAATTTGGAGGAGTACGCCGACGCCAAGGAGAACTTTGGGTACGCCGCCGAGAAATACGAGTTGATCCAACAGCCAATCCTCGCTGAGCTGATGAACGTAAAGGGCGTCGAGGCCATGGAGGGCCCCGCCAGCGCCGTGCAGCGACTGCAAGCGTACTTATCGGCAGCGGACCCCAACAGGGGTGCCTCCGCCTTCGACGCCAAGACCAAGGCTGGCGTAGCGCGATCCTTTGCGTACCTCGCCGAGCTTTACTTGAAGGTGGATGCAACCGCGCATGCTGGTCAGGCCATCGCAGATGCGGAATACGCAGTGAGCCTCGGCTGGGATCGCGTGCAC
>NVXN01000005.1 GCA_002733915.1 Aequorivita sp. | reverse complement strand
GATACCCAGCTCAATAACCAAATTAGTGGAAGCCAATAAAAAGGCAATCGATGACACGAAACTTGCCCCTTTTTTAAAAAGGGATTTAGTTGATGCCAATGCCGAAAAGCTGCAAGAACTGCTTATAAAGCCGAAAAATGTTCCGAGTAAAACACCTTTACCTTCGTTTTCGCCCATTGTTTCCTGCATTTTCTTTTCAGTGATAAAAACCTGAATCATACTGCTGATGATATAACCGAGTGCAAATGCCCAAAGTGCCATCCAGAAAAATCCGGTGGTGGTAAATGCCGCTTCTGCCCATTGTTTTAGAAAGTTGTCCATTATTGATATATATTGATTGCCTGAAAACGGAAGGGAACATAGAAACTACCCAGTAAACTATGTGTCCCCTCCAAGGTCAGGGCTTTATTACCAAACGTTTTAAATTCTGGTATTAATAAATAAGTATAAAGTTACCTGACAAAGGAAGAGAGATGTTATTATTTTAAGGATTTAATCTCTCCTCCCTCTTCTGCAGGCTACTATTAACCAAATCAACTTCTCTTTTTCAAAATTCATTGTGCCTGACACGGGAAGGAACAAACACTAACCATCAACATTGTTTTCCTTCCCAAGACAGGACTTAACAACTATCCAATGTCCTTATCATCTTTTACCTTCTGTTAACTAAAAACCAGAATTTTATAAAGATTCTTAAACAAGGAATATCTATTGAATAGTTTTTTGAACTTTCCCGCATTTAAGCATTTTACTTCCGTAATATGGGTTTCTAACTTCGTTACTTGAGCTTAACCAAGCACTCCCTTTATCATACATTGGACAAAACTGTTCGTACAGCGTGTTTTTTGTCCCTGTAATGGCAACCATATCTGTTATGTCCTTGCTCAATGTTTTAAAATGCTCACGTTGGTGGTCTATGACACTTTCAGAAATGTGTTCTGCGTGCTCGGTGGCATCTTCTATGATATCGGCAAGTTCTTTTTGTTCTTCTTTGGTATAACTTTTCGTGTCAAAAGCTTTAAGTGAAGCCATTAATTTAGTTCCAGCTTGTGCTGCCTTTTTTGTATCATCGCCTACCAAAGCATCTTTCAGCATAAAATAATCTGCAAGAACTGATTCTGCATTTGGATTCATTTTATCCATTTTCATCGAACTGTGGTCCATTTTCATATCACCGTGCTCGTTGTTCATTTTTTCTTTTTCCTGTGCGTTGGTAAAAGCAACTACTAACAATAGCATTCCTGCTATACTCATTTTTAAATTTTTCATCTTTTTATTTTAAATTAATTATAAACTATCTTTTAATTGTGTGATAAAACTGATTAATTCTTCTGCCTCCGCTTCTGAAACCTTTGCATCTTTATGTATCAAAGTGTAAGAGTCCAAAGGCATTTCGCCACTTTCAATCTGCTTGATAATAGACCTTAACTTACTTGCTTTTCTTCGGCTTGACAATGAATCCCATTCGTTGAAATTCAATTCGGCCTTCCCTTCTTTAATATGGTCTTCCAAAAACCAAGCAACGGGTTGAATTTTATTATACCAAGGATATTGTGTGTTATTACTGTGGCAATCATAGCAGGATACCTCTAACTTCTTTTGAATAKTTTCTGGAACATTATTGACCAGCATAAAATCGGTCGAAGGGACAGTATTACTTTGGTTACGAGCTGTGGGAACAAACTGAATTCCCACGAACGCTACCAGTAATATCATTGCTATGATTTTCACAATCTTCATTTAGTTGATTTCCTTTTGAACTTTTCCACAATTCAACATCCTACTTCCATAATAAGGATTCATTACATCTTTACTGGTGCTTAACCAAGCGCTACCGCCGTCGTACATCGGGCAAAACTGTTGGTATAAGGTCTTTTCTGTTCCTGTAATAGCAACCATATCAGTTACATCCTTGCTCAATATTTTAAAATGCTCTCGCTGATGGTCAATGTCACTTTCAGAAATATGTTCTGCGTGCTCTACAGCATCTTCAATAATATCTTTCAAATTAGCTTTTTGAGTATCTGAAAAGTTCGAAGAAACATTAAGATTACCTAAACTCGTTGCCAGAGTTGCACCAAGTTCTTTGGCTCTAGCATTATCATCTGCTACCAAAGCATCTTTAAGATTGAAGTAGTTTTCCAGCATTGCAGTTATTTCACTGGCAATCTCATTCAATCTTTCATTTTTCACAGCCTGCATTGATGCCATTGGGTTTACGGCCGCAACTTCAATGATACCTGCTTCGATTTCCTGTACTATGACATTGCAGGGCAACATCGTTCCAATTTTATCTTCTGCCTGTAAAGCTTTGTGAGCATAGGGCGGATTGCAGGCTCCGAGTATCCTATACTTTTTAAAGTCTATATCCAGTTTTTTCTTTARTGTTCCGGTTACATCAATTTCTGTAAGGATTCCAAAACCTTCTTCTTTCAACCCTTTCGTAACTTTATCAATAACCTCTTCAAAAGTTCCATTTACTGTTTTATTGAAATAATAGTTCATATTTTTTAATTTTAAGAATTAATGATTCGTTTCTGTTCTTCAAATTCCTCTTTAGTGATTTCACCATTGGCGAAGCGACGATTCAAAATTTCAAGAGGAGTTTCTCGCTTTCCCATTTTACTTCCATTTCTTCCTAAATACAAGAAAATCCCCAAGACAATCAATCCCAATACAATAATCCAMGCGTACATCATAACTTTAGTTTTTATTTATTAAAATCTTGCCGATAAACCTCCACCAGCACCAAAACGGTTATCGTAGCTTGCCATCAATGAAAAGTTTCTTGAAAGGAAATATTCGATTCCTGCATTCCAAACAACTTCGCTTGCGAAATTATCTCCGTTAGGAAGGTCATTTACCCATCCAAAATCTGCTTGGTATTCATAACTGCCAAAAATGGCGGTTCTTGGCAAAATGAGTATTTCACGGCTTAAGCTTATTTGCGGCCGTAATTTGCTATCCATTCGCACATCGAGATTAAAGAGATAGGGTGTTAAAAATCGAATTCCGGCAATTGCTGTGGTAGAAAGTTCATCCAAACTGTCCTCAATTTCATTTTCAATATTCACTCCACCAAAAACCCTTAAATAATCGTGCAGATAGCGTTCGTAGGTAACTTCGGCTTCCAGATTCTGATTCCAGCCGTATTCTGCGGAAATATTAAATTGGTTTCGGATGTTTGAAGTCACGAAATTAAACTCTGTCATATGTGATGCGGCATCTACCATTGCCCACGTATAATATTTATCAGCTTCGGTAATCAAACCACTTATGGGATATCCTTTTAAGCGGTCATCTCTTGTGGTATCATAGCTC
Source organism: Aequorivita sp. (assembly GCA_002733915.1). Lineage (GTDB taxonomy): Bacteria > Bacteroidota > Bacteroidia > Flavobacteriales > Flavobacteriaceae > Aequorivita. The sequence goes on along the minus strand of NVXN01000005.1, from coordinate 179,522 downwards.
ATTACCCTTGCCATCCCGCTCATCATATGGTACAGAATGTGGCAATGAAAAAACCAATCGCCATACTCGTTGCCGTAGAACTCTATAGTTACTTCACCCATTGGGGGTACATTGACGGTATGCTTTAAGGGTGAATATTCTCCGTTCACATTAATGACCCTAAAAAAGTGCCCGTGAAGGTGCATTGGGTGGTGCATCATCGTTAGGTTGTTAAGGGTAATTCGGGTAACTTCTTTATGGTTTATTTTAATCTGGTCGGTCTCCGAAAGCGGCACACCGTTCATACTCCAGATATAGCGGTTCATATTTCCGGTAAGGTTCAAAAGGATTTCCTTAACCGGAACATCCTTGGAATAGGTAGTTTTTTCTGGTGATTTGAGGTAATCATAATTGTACTCTGAAAACATTTGCATTCCATCCATATCAACCATTTCCTTTTCATCCATATCCATTTTGGAATGGTCCATTTTCTTCTTCCGTGTGGAATCTTTGGACATATTCATATCCATTTTTTCATCTTTCATTTCCATCTTTGAGTGGTCCATTTTGGAATGGTCCATTGACATTCCGTCCATTTGCATCCCATATTCCTCTTTCATCTCATAGCGTTCATCTTTCTTTGACTGGAATTTTAAGGCGTGTGCTCCCATTTTCATATCCATTTTTGCCATTTGCTGCATCATCTTGATTTTATCGGGCCTTGGAACTACTTCCGCAGGTATCACTTTACCATTTCCAATAAAGGCAGTTGCCGTGCCCGACCCATCCTGTGCCATTGCACGGAACTCAATTTTGCCGTTTTCGGGGATGGTGACTATAAAATCATAAGTTTCGGCAATGGCAATGAAGGTTTTATTTTTTTGGATAGGTGTTACATCCAGTCCATCCGCAGCAACCAATGTGGGCATTTCGCCACCAAAAGTCATCCAAAATTGGGTAGAGGCTGAACCGTTGATGATGCGCAACCTCACTTTTTCGCCTGCCTTAAAATTGGGATATTCGGGATTTTGTTGACCGTTTACTAAAAAAGCGGGATAATAGATGTCGGCTATATCTGCTCCTTCCATCCGTTGTCGCCAAAAATCGAGCTGTGCACCAAATGCACCACGGCCTATTACTTGGTTTAATGGTGTTGACGTTCCTTTTTTCATTCCGTACCATTCGTTACCACGTTTTAGATTACGTAGTACATTCATCGGTTTTTCGTTTGTCCAATCGGAAAGCATCAATACCAAATCTGTATCATAATCCAAGGTTTTTTCTTTTGGATTTATAACAATTGAGCCAAAAACACCGCTTTGTTCCTGCAACATCGTGTGCGAATGATACCAATAGGTGCCGGCCTGTGTTATGGGAAATTCATATTTGAAAGTTTCACCGGGGCGAATGGGCGGTGTGGTCAAATAGGGAACTCCATCGAAAAAATTGGGGATGATTATTCCGTGCCAATGGACGGAAGTTTCTTCCTCCATTTCGTTTTTCACATAAATGACGGCATATTCGCCTTCGGTAAATTCCAAAATTGGACCTGGAATACCTCCGTTTACGGTCATTCCTTTTACATCTTTTCCTGCTTTGTTTACCATTTCTTCCTTGATGGTCAAAGTATATTCGCGAACAGGACGATTTTCGGTATTTCCTTCTTTGGATGGTTCAAAAATGTTTTGGCTAAAAACAGTTTGACATCCCATTAACATTAGAAGTAATATGTATTTTAATTGTTTCATTTTTAAATATTTTTTATAATTAATCTAAATTTCTCAAACCCCTTATCTCTTTAAAACAAAGTTTTAATTGGTTAAGTAATTTATGATGGTTGATTGAACATAATAAGTCTTGACCGATTCTATTTGGTTAATCTGAAATTTCAGTTGCAACTCTTGAATGTCCAAAACATCATTAAAATCTATAGTTCCCGTTTCATAATTTTTTATCAGGATTTCTTCGGCATCTTCGGCTTGTTTTAGGTTTTTGGATTGTGTATCGTAACTTATTCTTGCGGAATTTCTATCATAAATTGCTTTTGAAAGCATTGTCTGCAAAGCATTTAACCGTTCTTCTTTTTGTGATGTGATTTCTTGCTGTTTCAACTGGTTCTGTTTGGTCTGGCTCTTGTATTTATTGTTGAAAATTGGAATCGAAAGCGTGACCATCGGCATCAATATATCCTTACCATTATCAATTAAAGTCATATCGGTTCGTTCTGAAACGGGAATGTAGTCCAACCCAAAACCGAGCATTGGGCTGCTTTCTTTTTGGTTCAAAAGTTCCGACTGTGAGACTGATTCATAAATCTTATCATATTTGGTAAGCTCTGGATGCACCTTTAGATTTTCTTCGGAAATGATGTCGATTTCAGCTGGAATTGTCAAATCACTCATTACGACAACTTCCATATCATTATCCCTATTCAAAAGATTATTGAAAATGGCTTGTTCCGCCAGATATTGTTGCTGTAAAACTTCTTTGGTCTGTTGAAGCTCATTTTGCCGAATCTGCAATCGCAACACTGATACAGCCGATGCCTTTCCTACTTCAACCGATGTCAATGCCAGACGCTCATAGGTTTCAAGCAACTGAATGTTTTGTTCCAAAACTTCCTGTTTTGCTTTGTTTACCATTAGGTTGTAATAAGATTGGGATACGGACACAATCAATTTCCGCTTGGCTATGACCAATTCCTCATATTGTGCTGCTGCCATTGAACTGGCATAATTTTCCCTTGCCGAGATAGTGCCAAACCACGGAATCATTTGCTTTAATGAAAGTCTTGCTCGTTGTGCACCGACCCTTGTTTCGGGTTCGCTTACAAAATAGCCTGCGCTCACTTCAGTATTTGGCAACCAATTGGCTTCATTTACTTTTTCCGATGCAATTTCATATTGAAACTGAACCTTTTGGATTTCGGGACTGTTGGTAATGGCTTCATCTATATAGGTCTGCAAATTCTGTCCATAACTATTGAAAGCCGAAAGACATATCCCGAAAAACAAGACGAATTTAATATGTGTTTTTTGTTTTATCATTGTTCGATAGTTATAGTTTGTGGTTCGTTTTTGAGCTTTCTTTTCGCAATACGTTCCTTCCTCCAACTGAAAAGTACAGGGACAAGGAAATAAGAAGTTGTGTCCAATAGCATTCCCCCAAAAATTGGGATGGACATTGGTATCATAATATCACTCCCTTTTCCTGTGGAAGTTAGTACTGGCAACAATGCCAAAATGGTCGTGACCGTTGTCATCAAACACGGACGTATTCGTTTTGAAGCTGCTTCCAACGTGGATTTTCTGATTTCCGCTTTATCAGTCGGGTCATTTTTATCGAATGTTTGTGTAAGATAGGTGGCCATAACTACACCATCGTCCGTAGCAATTCCAAATAGTGCAATAAAACCAACCCAAACCGCCACGCTCAAATTGATGGTTTTTATATTGAAGAGGTCTCGCAGGTTTTCGCCAAAAAAATTAAAGTTTAAAAACCAATCCTGGCCATAAAACCAAATCATCACGAAACCGCCTGCAAAAGCTACTGTAATTCCGGTAAATACCATTAACGTGGTAGAAACCGCACGGAACTGGAAATACAATATCAAAAAGATGACTGCCAGCGCTAATGGCACGATAATCGACAGTGTTTTTTCTGCACGCAATTGATTTTCGTATGTTCCTGTAAATTTATAACTGATGCCTTTTGGCATTACCAATTCGCCATTGTCAATTTTTTGCTGGATAAGTGCCTGCGCATTTTCCACAACATTTACTTCGGCGAAACCATCCAATTTGTCAAATAGCACGTAGCCCACCAAAAAAGTATCTTCACTTTTGATGACTTGCGGCCCTTGTTCGTATTTAATGGTCGCCAATTCGCTCAAGGGAACGGGACTGCCTTTTTCAACAGGTACATAAATATCTCTTAAATCTGATGGGTCGCCACGTAATTCACGAGGATAGCGCACCCGAACACCATAACGTTCCCTGCCTTCCACGGTTTGGGTAAGCACCATTCCGCCAACTGCTACTTTCAGCACATTTTGAACATCTTCGATGGTAATGCCGTAGCGCGATAATTTTTCTCTGTCAATATCGATTAGTAAGTAGGGTTTACCAACAATTCGGTCTGCAAAAACGGCTTCCTGTTTAACGCCTTCGGCTTGTTTTAGAATATCTTCCAATTGAACACCAAAAGCTTCAATCTGCTTTAAATCCTGTCCTTTCACTTTAATTCCCATTGGGGCGCGCATTCCGGTTTGCAACATTACCAAACGGGTTTCTATGGGTTGTAATTTCGGGGCAGATGTAACGCCAGGTAATTTTGTGACCCTTACTATCTCGTTCCAGATATCGTCAGGCGAACTGATTTCTGGGCGCCAGTTTCGGAAGAATTCGCCATCGTCATCCGGAATCAATTTTTCTGAAGATGCATCGGCAGTAATAGATACTTTCTTGCCATTTTTCCGGGCAGTCTCTACTTTTTCAGAACCAACAGGCCTGTTGGGGTTCTCAATGAGACTACTGTCTTTCATTATAAAAAACCCATTATCATCTACTTTAAAACGTTGCCTTTTCCCTTCTTTCAGCATATATTCCTGTTTATACTGAATCATATTCTCGTACATTGACAAAGGTGCGGGGTCGAGTGCGGATTCCGTCCGACCCGATTTACCGACAACGGTTTCAATTTCGGGAATGCTCGCGACGGCCATATCCAGTTGTTGTAACACACGTTTATTCTCTTCAACGCCAGCGTGCGGCATTGAAGTTGGCATCAATAGGAATGAACCTTCGTTGAGGGAAGGCATAAACTCTTTTCCGGTGGTTTTAAAAATGAGGAAACCTGAAATCAACAAGGCTGTTGGAATGGTTAAGAACAAGAGTCTGTTTGCGAGTGCCCATTTTAAAATTCGGGTATAATATCTTTGGAAAATGGAAAAAACTCCCAACAGACCAAAGCAGATAATGCCCACAAAAAGAAGGTTCCAAAACACACTTTTATCGACACCTAAAGGACGCCAATATTCTGCCAAAAGGAATACAATTGCAGCAACGGAAAGGTAGATATTAATATGGTTAGAGCGCTTGTGGGACACATTTCCACGTAGTTTTGCAAATGCCACAAAACCGAATGCAATTAAAATAACACCTATCCAGTGCGCAAAAATCACGGCTATAAACCCAGCCAGAATCAAAAGGCTATTGATACCGTAATTCGTGTTTTTATGAATATTCCTGTTTTTAAAGAAAATGGCCGCAAATGGCGGAATTATAAACAGGGCTATAATTATGGACGCTGTGAGCGCAAATGTCTTTGTAAACGCCAGGGGACGGAACAGCTTACCTTCGGCACCAATCATCGTAAATACAGGGATAAAGCTGATAATCGTGGTCATTACGGCAGTCACAATAGCTCCAGAAACTTCGGCAGTAGCGTTATATACCAATTTATTTATAGGAAGCTTTTTATTGTCCTCATCCAAATGCCTGATGATATTCTCTGCGAGAATAATACCCACATCCACCATTGTGCCAATGGCAATGGCGATTCCCGAAAGTGCCACAATATTGGCATCAACACCAAAGAATTTCATTGCAATAAAAACCATCAGCACTGCAACGGGCAACAGTCCTGCAATTAAAATGGATGCTCGAAGGTTGAACACCATTACGATGATAACTAAAATTGTGATAAGAATTTCGAGCGTTAATGCCTCGTTGAGCGTTCCCAAAGTTTCCTGTATGAGTTCTGTACGGTCATAAAAAGGAACAATAGTTAATTGTGAAGTTCTGCCATCGGCCAATACTTTAGAAGGCAACCCTTTGCTTAACTCCGTAATTTTTTCCTTTACGTTAGTTATGACTGCCATCGGGTTGGCCCCATAACGAGCCACAACAACCGCACCCACAACTTCTGCACCCTCTTTGTCTAAAATGCCACGACGTGTAGCAGGACCAAGCGTTACATTGGCAATATCACTAATTTTTATAGAGGTGTAATTTTCAGAGGTTACGACGGCATTTTCAATGTCAGCAACAGATTTTACATAGCCCAGACCTCGAACGAGATATTCCGCTTGATTGATTTCCAAGGTTTGAGCACCAATATCCTTATTGCTTTCCTTTACGGCTTTTACAACTTGGGCAAGCCCAATGTTGTATTGCCGCATCAATTCTGGATTGACGTCTATTTGATATTCCTTGACATAGCCACCAATGGATGCCACTTCTGAAACACCGCTGGCAGATGCCAAAGCATATTTTACATAATAATCCTGAATACTTCGTAGTTCCTGTAAATCCCAACCTCCAGTGACGTTACCATCTTTGTCTCGCCCTTCAAGCGTGTACCAAAATATTTGTCCTAAACCTGTGGCATCAGGCCCCAAAGCTGGATTTACACCTTCAGGTAAAAGGCCACTTGGCAAGGAATTCAATTTTTCAAGGATTCGGCTCCGACTCCAGTAAAATTCGATATCCTCATCAAATATGATGTAGATGCTTGAAAAGCCAAACATTGATGAACTACGGATGGTTTTCACACCAGGAATACCTAATAGCGTCGTGGTCAAGGGATACGTTATTTGGTCTTCAATATCTTGTGGCGAACGACCATCCCATTTGGTAAAAACAATTTGTTGATTTTCGCCAATATCAGGAATGGCGTCAACGGCAACTGGGTCACTGGGCAAAATTCCAGTTTCCCAGTTAAAAGGTGCATAAACCGTCCCAAAACCTACAAATGCAACGAGCATAAGTACGGCAACGAGTTTATTTTCTATTAAAAATTTTATGCTTTTATTTAGCATTGGCATTGATTGTTAAACAATTAGACAATGGTATTGAGAAAATACTGAATACAACAAATTATCCTGATGGATGAACTCCATAGGATTAGTGGGTCTATTGCTTAAAAATCAAATTAAATAGGTTTCGTCAAGTTTGTAGATATGCCTGACGATAATGGGTGGTGGGTAATCGTTTAAAGAAGGGGTTACTTCTTCGGAAATTTCAAAAAGGGTATTATAAGAGTGGAAAAAAGCAGCAACGAAAAGCTGCTGATTTAAGGTTATTTTATCAAAAGTAAGCTGTAGTTCGTCTTGTCCCGATATGCTTTGTTGCTCATCACTACAACAGTCCTTTTTGGAGATATTGCACTCTGGTAAAGGTGATTGCTGTTTCACTTCCATACCGCAAGTTTCAACGTGGCCAAACAATGAAGAATCCACTAAAATATCACCACAGTAATGACTATCAACAGTAAAAGAAACAGTTGATAGTAACACTAAAAGTGCCATACAAAATGATACTATTTTATGAAAAACTTTTTTCATTATGGTTACGAAGTTATGAAAAACTTATTTCTAAAWRMSKAKNNAASAARYWTKTKAGNATTRTKRARWWNNAARATRWAWAAMTRAWATWMKNTAWRKRNAMTWKYWRATKWWWTMMAAWARRNATWAWWWMRAKMYRAWANTARATYWTAYWSTKRWTGWAYYRKWAMAAKKMTYTNTYGTARANNAMTTWATKRKWARYWKKRARKTGWARAWASNTAWCWRTTWACSNATTGRRKGAMWARKTRWWWMNTCAMRNNAAWACTTNAMTKKKAWMYRNARATKWGWWWATTTNTWTARNTGTKRAAKMWKWTKWTNAWTWNAATNTTGYYCTKTTTKKYAGCAGTATTTATACTGTTTTCAACCTCTTCTTTTACAGTAGATATGCATTTTTGCTGCAATAAATTGGTTGATATGTCCATTCTGGGCAAAGCCAAAGCTTGCAAAGATATGGCTCAAAAAAAAGATTCATATACCAAACAATGTACGACACTACAAGAGAAAAGTTGCTGTAGCAACCAGACCGTCTTCAAAAAAGGTGAAGACACCTTCAAAAAATCCAATACTATAGTAGAAACCGAGACCTTGGTTTTTGTCAACACTTTTTTTTATACCTATATTAATCTGTTCGAGGGGCTAGAAGAAAACATCACTTCTTTTAAAACCTATAGGCCGCCTCTGTTATCTACAGATTTAATAATTCTCAACGAAACCTTCTTAATTTGATTTTCTACTTCGCAGGTTAAATTTAATCTGCATTGTTTCTATAGTCACAGTTTCACTTCTGGCTAACATTTGTTGTACCCTGTTTTCAACTACACCGTACATCATTCAATAAAACCTTACAGAGCTAACCTTGTTAGCTACAGATAATTCAAACTATTAGGCTAAAACCTGATGGCAATACATTAAACACTATGAGCAAACCAAAAGAATTTTGGATTAAGAATATGGTCTGTAATCGCTGCTTAAAAGTAATTAAGCAGGAACTACAGGAACTTGGAGTAACAGTACTTTCTTTGGAATTGGGAAGGTTGTTAGTAGAAGCTCCAAAAAAAACCAACAATGAAATTGTCAATGCTGTAACAACCGTACTTCACTCCAATGATTTTGAAATCGTTCAGAACGAAGACGTAATGCTTACAGAAAGAATCAAGATTATTCTTATTGAACAATTGAAAGAGCTACCCTTACATATTAAGGTAAAAACATCTGAACTATTGGCATCAAATCTTCATAAGGATTATAAGACCTTGAGCAAATTATTTTCTACCAATGAACATACAACCATCGAAAAGTACTTTATCAAATTGAAGATAGAGAAAGTTAAAGAACTCATCCAACTTAAACAACATTCCTTTTCAGAAATAGGATACTTATTGGATTATAGCAGTGTCAACCATTTGTCCCGACAATTCAAAGAAGTGATTGGAATGAGTATGACTGACTATAAAAATACCGAAAATTGGAAACGAAACTTTTATGATGAAATTATATAAATATCAACGAAAGTTATGCAGATGAAGGCCATTGGCAAATACTACATTTAATAAATTAAAAACATATCAARATGAAAAAAATAGTTATCACATTATTGCTTCTTCCACTATTGGGATTTGCACAGACCATCGAGAATATCGATTACATTTCACCTTTTCACGAGGGACTTGCTGCCATAAAAAAAGGAGAGAAATGGGCATTTATAAATCAAGAAGCCAAAATTGTGGTGGATTTTAGGGACGATTTGGTTTTAACCAAAACAGATGATGCCAGCTATCCCATATTTAGTAACGAAAGATGTCTGATTGCACATCAAAAAAGTGATGTGCTTTATTACGGATATATTGATAGAACTGGAAATCCTATCATACAACCACAATTTTTGAATGCAACCAACTTTGAAGGCGATAAAGCATTGGCTTTAAAAGTTGAAAAAGAAATCATTGGCTATAATGACATATTCAAAAAAGACGTGGTAAGCTATCATTATTTTGAGGTTGTCATAGATAAAGAAGGAAAAACAATAGAGCATTTAACTCAATTGGCCATTCACGTCTCGCCTAAAGGCAAGAAGGATAAAAATCCACCTGCAATTACATCCAAGCTAATCTCTAGAAGTTTAGTTATGGTTGGAGACGAAAACAAGAAATGGTCACTAAAGAAAATAGAATAAATCTTATTAATAATTTAAAAACAAATCAAAATGAAAACACTAGTAATTATTTTATCTACAATTGGGCTTTTAAGCTTAAACAGTTGCAAACAGGAAGCAGACTTGCAAGCATTAATGCAAAATCCGGAAAACCGTACAGAAGTATATGATGCAATTACCAAAAATCACGATTATATGACCGAGTTTATGGAGGAGATGCACAATAGCGACCACGCAATGCAAATGATGCAAGGTGAAGGAATGCAAATGATGATGAAAGACAGTACGATGATGAACAATATGATGGGCAACAAACCAATGATGCACTCAATGATGAACCAAATGATGAATGACGGAAAAATGATGGGAACGATGATGAAAATGATGCACGAAAAAGGAATGATGAGCGAGGACTGTATGGAATCCTGCTCAAAGATGATGGGCGAAAAAGGAATGGATATGCAGGGTATGAAGATGGACAATATGGATTCTTCCACCAAGGATGACCATACCGAGCATCACTAATTTATAAAATCAAAAACAATGAAAAATAATCACTGGATATGGATGGTCATCGGTTGTGGGCTACCACTACTGTTCATCTTTTTAGCGCCCTCATTTGGTATAGGAGGTGGTTCATCACTATTTATTTTCATCATTTTTATGTTTGCCTGCCACCTATTTATGCCCCACGGCTCGCACGGACACGGTGGTCATAACCATTCACAGCATAAACAAAGTGAATCCCAAAATAGAGAGGAAAACTCTACGGCTGAATCCAAAGATGAACACAAAGGCCATCAACATCACTAAAAGCTAAATATTATGAAACAAAAATTTCAAATAAACGGAATCAGTTGTGGTGGATGTGTTGCAAGAGTCAAGAAGACATTGGAAGAACATCCCAACATTGAAAAAGCAGAGATTTTTCTGGCACCAAAAGGAGCTACTGTAATCACTATGAATGAAACTCTTTCAGTTGCCGAACTACAAAAGCAACTCGATGCGCTCAATGGATACACAATCACAGAAATAAATTAAACATCTAAAATTAAAAATTATGCACTATTACGATGGAAGTTTTGGAGGAATGCACCTTATATGGTGGATTATATGGGTCATATTTATTGCCTGGATTTTCTTTATCCCAGCGGATATCCCATATCAAAAATCAAAGAAAGAAAGCCCACTGGATATTCTAAAAAAACGCTTTGCAAAAGGCGAAATATCCAAGGAAGATTATGAAGAATCTAAAAAGATTTTAAAGGCGGATTTTACTAAAAACCTTAATTCCTAAAAACTAATATTATGAATCACTACGGCGGTATGCATTTTATATGGTGGATTATCTGGTTTTTTTTCTTGGCCTGGATATTTTTCATTCCTACAGACATACCTTATCAAAAAACAAAGAAGGACAGCCCACTGGATATTCTTAAAAAACGCTTTGCAAAAGGCGAATTATCCAAGGAAGAATTTGAAGAATCTAAAAAGATTCTAAAATCAGAAAACTAACTCAAAATTATAAAACTATGTATCGATTAAACATAAAAAAACTCGGTTTTGCTTTCGGTCTAACAGGAACCTTAATTTATTTGGGCTGTATGATTGTAATGTTAACAGCAGGACAAGAAGGTTCAATTACCTTTTTCAACAGCCTTTTGCACGGCTTGGATACTACCAGTATCATTAGAATGGATGTACCACCTTTAGAAGTGTTAATGGGAATAATACAAACTTTTATTCTTTGGTGGTTAATAGGGGCTTGTATTGGAGCATTTTATAACGCACAAATAAAAGTTAAAAAATAGGAAAACCATTTTAGGATTATGCAGAATGTCTGGTTTATATGGTCGCTTATCATTTTAGCTCTTTGGGCAGTTATCTACTTGTCCAAAAAAGAAAACAGAAAAGCAATGCTTCAAATGAGCCTAATCACTATGCCGTTTGGTTTAACAGAGCCCTTGTTTGTGCCAGAATATTGGATGCCACCATCATTATTTGAATTGGCCGAAAAAACAGGCTTTGACATTGAAAGTTTAATATTTTCTTTCGCCATAGGCGGAATAGGTACAGTTCTTTATAACCTGATTTTTAAGCGAGGCCTTTCCGAAATACCACATATCGAGCGAAACCACAAAAGGCATCGGCTGCATAATTATATACTCTTTACGCCAGTGGTCATATTCATTTTACTGGCTCTGTTTACATCGCTTAACCATATCTATTGTGGGATTATCGCTCTCTTTATTGGTGGATTGGCAACACTCTACTGTCGCCCAGATTTAAAAGGAAAGATATGGGTTGGGGGAATTTTGTTTACGGTATTGTACTTCATTTATTTCGGAAGCATACTTCCGTTCTATCCCCAATATGTGGAGTTGTACTGGAATCTGGACAACCTGACCCATATTCTTGTCTTGGGCATTCCGATTGAAGAATTATTATTCGCCTTTACTTTTGGGATGTACTGGTCTGGATTATACGAACATCTGTATTGGCGAAAACTTATAAAATTAAATAAAGCTCGTAATTAATTTAAAACTAAATAAAATGAAGATAGTATTAGCAATAGACGGTTCAGAGTTTAGTAAAGTTGCTGTTAAGGAACTTGCAAAATTTTCATTACCACAGGGTAGTGAAATTAGTATAATAAACGTTTATGAGCATCCAGCGATGTCAACGCCAGAGCTCATTTCAACAACGGACACTCTTGACGTCTATTATCGAGAATTTATAGCCAATGCAGAAAAATTGGGAGAAAAAATTGTTTCCGATGCTGAAATAATCATATCTGAAAAAAATAGCTCGATTGCAATAACAACAAGCGTGGTCAGTGGGCTTCCAAAAAAGGAGATTTTAGAAAAAGCAGAGTCGTTTGATGCAGATTTAATCGTAGTTGGCTCTCAAGGGCAAGGAGCATTTTCACGTCTTTTATTGGGTTCTGTTTCACWKTMWWWWGSAWCNANNCACGMCAWWTRTKYANNAAWGATWRTAWARGAYAWGSWNTCAMAKKRNCTAYRRCSRRYWYYANAYGWKRKAWWWWMCARATMYKMWSRNTCMAKTWYNTCWARYANATWATRCNASAAGWRKMTRCWWKYAMRGYARYWGRNNAMMAKATGMYKKCCAGATTCWGACTTACCKCGTGTAGTTATCATTGGCGGTGGGTTTGCAGGTTTGGCATTGACAGAAAAACTGAAACACAAAGAAATTCAAGTTATCCTTATTGACAAAAATAATTTCCATCAGTTTCAGCCTTTGCTTTATCAAGTAGCTACAAGTGCCCTGGAACCGGACAGCATTGTTTTTCCTTTCAGAAAACAATTTAATGGATATAAAAACGTGGTATTCCGTTTGGCAGAAGTTGAAGAAATTCAAGCCTCATCAAATATAATTGTCACAGATAAGGGAACAGTTGAATATGATTATTTGGTTTTGGCAACCGGAACAACTACCAATTTCTTTGGTATGGAAAACGTTGAGCAAAACAGCTTGGGGATGAAAGATATTCGTGATTCCCTAAACATCCGCCATCTGATGTTGCAAAATCTGGAACAGGCAGCCATAACCTGTGATGATGATGAACGGGATGCCCTGACAAACTTCGTTATCGTTGGTGGTGGTCCTGCTGGGGTAGAAATGGCAGGAGCTTTGGCAGAATTCTGTAAATACATTCTACCGAAGGATTATCCAGAGTACCCTTCTTCTATAATGAACATTTATTTGATTGAGGCCATTGATGAATTGTTAAGTACGATGTCTGAAAAAGCCTCTACAAAAACCCTGAAATATTTGAAGGACTTGGATGTAAAGGTACTATTCAATGAATCGGTAAGCGATTATGACGGGTCAATAGTCACAACCAAAAGTGGGAAAACCATTTTWGCCAAAAACCTAATCTGGACAGCAGGTGTAAAAGGACAGTTCCCAAAAGGTATCGATGAAAAACACGTGGTAAAAGGCAACCGTATAAGAACGGGCTCATTTTTAATGGTAGAAGGTTACGAAAACATTTTTGCCATAGGCGATATAGCGGCTATAATTACAAATGAAACGCCAAAAGGGCATCCACAAGTAGCACAGACGGCTATTCAACAAGGGAAATATTTGGGTAATTCATTATTGAAAATTATTAATGATGAAGCCGTAAAGCCTTTCGAATATAAAGATAAAGGTTCGTTGGCGACCGTTGGTAAACGAAAAGCAGTAGCTGATTTGGGTAAATTCAAGTTTGCAGGTTATTTCGCTTGGTTGTTATGGTCTATTGTGCATTTGATGTCAATAAGCGGWTTTAGRAATAGATTGATGGTTGGTTTTAATTGGGCGGTAAGCTATTTCACTTACGAAAAGAGCAACCGCCTGATTATTAGAAATTTTAAACCTAAATCTTCTGTGAATAATCCGAAGAAATAATATAATAATGAAAGACACCACAGTTAAAAATAATAAGCTTTCTCTAATAGGTTCCATATCTCTCGGTACTGGGGTTATGATTGGTGCTGGAATATTTGTCCTTATGGGACAAATAGCAGAGTTGGTGGGCGATTTATTTCCGATTGCTTTTATTGCAGGTGCCATTGTRGTTGGTTTCAGTTCATATTCCTATGTGAAGTTTTCAAATGCTTTTCCATCTTCTGGAGGCGTAGTTAAATTCCTGAACAAATCCTATGGCCCAGGAACTACAACAGGGGTCTTTTCTTTATTGATGTATGTCTCAATGGTGGTTTCAGAAAGCTTGGTAGCAGGCACTTTCGGGGCCTATACGCTGCAATTGTTCCCTGAAAGTTTGGCTGGTTACGCATCCATTCTCGGKATTCTGCTATTGGTAACAGCTTACATCATCAATATTTTAGGAAACAAAGTTATTGGCGCAACAGCCACCTTTACAGCAATTATCAAAGTTGTAGGTATTGCATTGCTCGCCATTGCGGGACTTATAGCTTCCGGATTCGCAGATATTACAGGAAATTATATTCCAAGAAATACGGAAACGTTGCCACAAGGGTTCGCTTTTATTGCTGCATTGGCGTTGGCAATCCTTGCCTATAAGGGATTCACTACTATTACAAATCAGGGAGGTGATATTAAAAACCCACATAAGAACCTTGGACGTTCTATTATTATTTCCATTCTTATTTGCACGATTATTTATGTAGCCTTGGCACTGGCTGTTGCTGGAGGTTTAACTATCCCAGAAATAATCGAAGCAAAGGATTACGCCTTGGCAGCGGCGGCACAACCCATTTTTGGGGAATGGGGTTCTTGGATTACCATAGCAATAGCCATTATAGCAACCTTTTCTGGTGTTATAGCAAGTGTGTTTTCGGCCTCACGCTTGTTGGCGATGTTGAGCAATATGAAGCAAGTGCCGTCCCTAAAAAGAATGGGGAMTCTTAAAAACCCTGCCCTCATATTCACGGTTTCACTGGCTATTTTACTGACCGTGTTGTTTGATTTAACAAGGATTGCTTCCATTGGGGCTATTTTTTACCTCATTATGGATATTGCTATCCATTGGGGACTTTTTCGCCACCTAAAAAAAGAAGTGGATTTTCTGCCAATCATTCCATTAATAGCCATTGTGATGGATGTTGCGGTGCTTTCAGCATTTCTTTATATAAAATATCTGAACGACCCATTGGTGCTTATCGTAGCGGCAATTGGGATTATTCTAATCATTGTTGCGGAACGGCTTTTTATGATTTCACATACAGATGATGAGGGAAATATGCCGATGGGAATGGAAGTAACAAGTAATATAAAAACAAAACATAATTAATAAATTCAATTTATATGAAAAATATAGCAGTTATAGGATATGGTGTCATCGGAAAAAGAGTAGCTGATGCCGTCAATCTTCAAGATGATATGAAACTTTCGGGTGTGTGTGATATCATTAGTGATTGGCGCATTCAAAATGCGGTGAGAAAAGAGTACGATATCTATGCAGCCACTCAAGAAGCAGCTGTTACAATGGCAAATGCTGGCATCGATGTCAAAGGAAATATGCAAGACCTTTTGAAAGAGGTAGATTTAGTTGTGGACTGTACCCCAAAAAAAATTGCAGCACAGAACGTGAAAGTTTATAAAGAAATTGGGATAAAATTTATCTTACAGGGAGGGGAAAAGCACGAGACCACGGGTCATTCCTTTAGTGCRGAAAAYAATTATAAATCTGCGTTAAATCTAWAT
This sequence comes from Aequorivita sp., assembly GCA_002733915.1. Lineage (GTDB taxonomy): Bacteria > Bacteroidota > Bacteroidia > Flavobacteriales > Flavobacteriaceae > Aequorivita. The sequence goes on along the minus strand of NVXN01000005.1, from coordinate 163,854 downwards.
GCAACACGTGTAGTTTCCTGCAATACCACCTCTATCTTAAGAACATTGACCGCTCTAAAAAGAGCTGGTTTATTGGATTATGCTAGAGGAACACTCTTAAGAAGAGCAACAGACCCTTGGGAAAGTCATTTGGGCGGAATTATGAACACAATGGTTCCAGAAAAAGATATTCCGAGCCATCAAGGTCCTGATGCCAAAAGTGTCGACCCCGAACTCGATGTTATCACATCCGCAGTAAAAGTTCCAGAGACATTGAGCCATATGCACTATTGGAACGTGAAGTTAAAGAAGCAAGCCACGAAAGAAGAAGTGCTTAATGCCTTTAAAACATCCAGCAGAATTAAGCTGATACGCTATGACCAAGGCTTGGTTTCTAACAACACTATTAAGGAAATGTTTTTAGATATGGGAAGACCTTGGGGCGATATGTATGAAGTTGCGCTTTGGGAAGATATGCTGAAGGTTGTTGGAGACGAGCTTTTTTACGCTTATGTAGTAGATAATCAAGCTATTGTAATCCCTGAAACGATTGATGCCATTAGGGCACTTACGGGAATTGAAACAGRTGCAGAAAAATCCATTGTCAAAACCAATGACAGTTTAGGAATTCATTAATTCAACATAAAATGAAAACAGAAAAAAATATCATAGAACTATTAGGAAAGAAGTCATCTTTCTATTTAGAACACGTTTGTGAAAAAATCACGAAGGATGAACTTCTAACCCCAAGCAAGAACAGTCTTGAAAAAGTATTTCTAAATAGTAACAGAAATCCACGAGTACTGCGAAGCCTCGCACAGTTGTACAACCACGGAAATCTTGGGGGAACAGGCTACTTGAGCATTCTGCCTGTTGACCAAGGCATCGAGCATAGTGCAGCTTTTTCTTTCTATAAAAATCCAGATTATTTTGACCCAGAGAATATCATAAAACTCGCCATTGAGGCTGGTTGCAATGGTGTAGCGTCCACCTTTGGTGTTTTAGGGCTGAACGCTCGAAAATACGCGCACAAAATACCATTCATTGTAAAAATCAACCACAATGAACTTCTTACCTATCCCAATAAATATGACCAAACGCTCTTTGGCAAGGTAAAATCGGCTTGGGATATGGGAGCAATTGCCGTGGGTGCAACTATCTATTTTGGTTCAGAGGAAAGTAACAGACAGCTAAAAGAAATAGCTGAAGCTTTTGAAGAAGCCCATAATTTAGGAATGGCTACCATTTTATGGTGCTATCTGCGCAATGAAGCTTTTAAAACCGAAAAAGAAGATTACCACGCAGCTGCCGATGTTACGGGACAAGCCAATCATTTAGGAGTAACCATTCAGGCAGATATTATTAAGCAAAAATTACCTACAAACAACTTTGGTTTCAAAGAGATAGGTTTTGGTAAATATGATGATAAAATGTATGAAACACTTACAACAGACCATCCTATTGACCTATGCAGATTGCAAGTAGCMAATTGYTWTATGGGAAAAATAGGTTTGATAAATTCAGGTGGTGGCTCAAAAGGTGAGTCAGATTTGGTTGAAGCAGTTACGACAGCTGTCATCAATAAAAGAGCGGGAGGTTCTGGTTTGATAATGGGACGAAAAGCATTTCAAAAACCTTTTGGTGAAGGGGTTGGATTAATCAAAGCCGTGCAAAAGGTTTATCTGGACGACAAAGTTACAATAGCTTAAACTATTGCATATAGAAACATAAAACAATGAATCAATCTATAAAACATATAGGTGTATTTACCTCTGGAGGCGACAGTCCTGGAATGAACGCTGCATTGTATGSTATTGCAAAATCTGCGGAAGTGAATGATATTAAAGTAAGTGGCTATTTAAAAGGATATGAAGGATTGATAGATGGTGATTTGCTTCCATTGAAATCACACGAATTACAAAAACTGACTCAAAAAGGAGGCACTATTCTAAAGACCGCAAGAAGCAAACGTTTTTTAGAATTGGAAGGTCGAAAAAAAGCCTTACAAACCCTAAAAGCAAACAAAATAGACGCTTTGATTGCCATTGGTGGMGATGGTACTTTTAAAGGTCTATTGGCTTTTTCAGAAATATGCGACATCCCATTTATAGGTATTCCCGGGACTATAGATAACGATATTTCGGGTACAGATTATACCCTTGGTTTTGATTCGGCTGTAAACACTGCCATTGAAAATATTGATAAAATAAAAGATACTGCCGAATCCCACAACCGTGTATTTATTGTTGAAGTAATGGGAAGGGATTCAGGCTACATTGCTATTCATTCAGGACTTACCACAGGAGCAGATGCCATTTTAATTCCCGAGAGCGGCAAAGACTTTATTTATCTATTAAATAAGGTTAAAAATTACGATAGCGAAGATGCTTTTCTTGTCGTGGTTTCTGAAGGGGATGAAATAGGAGCCGAACTTGTTTCATCAAAAATAAAGGAAGTCAAACCCAATGTCGATTTACGTATTACCAAGCTTGGGCACGTGCAACGAGGTGGAAATCCTTCTGCTTTAGATAGAATGTTGGGCATTAGACTTGGAGTGGCAGCTGTAAAAACAATTTTACAAGGCAAAAAAAATGTAATGGTAGGAATCTTAAATAATCAATTGCATCTAACCTCTTTTAAAGAGGTGGTTAAGCAACATCAAGTAAATAATGAATTATATGAACTTTTAGAACTATTTGGAAAGTAAGAAATGATTGAAGCCTTTAAAAATATCAACCCATTTATCCTCGGATTGCTCATAAGTCTAGGCATTGGCCTTATTCTGGGACTGGAACGTGAATACGATAAACTGAAGGAAGAACAAGGTTTTGCAGGCATAAGAACCTTCCCGATTGTCGCCATTATTGGTTTTATATTAGGCAACCTTTCCACAGCTTATACACCTTGGTTGGTCATTATCATTGCAGGAGCATTTCTTTTGTTTTTRTCCTTGAGCCATCTGTCTATGGTACAAAAACACGTAATGACAGGGATAACCACTAATATGGCATTATTCGCTACGTTGATTTTGGGTGTTATGGTTGCCAATCATTTGCACAAGGAAGCAGTTGCCACCGCAGTAGTGGTCGTTACTTTATTGTCGCTTAAAACTACCTTTCGTTCTTTCATAAAGAATATTACTTCAGCAGAGCTTTTTGCTTTTATTAAATTTTCTATCATAGCGTTGTTGATATTACCATTCCTTCCCAAAGAAAATTATGGACCAGAAGGTTTGTTAAATCCTTTTGAAATCGGCTCTATTGTTGTTATTGTTTCCTTCTTAAATTTCATCGGCTACTTTCTTGTAAAATATGTAGGTTCTAAACGTGGTATTCTGCTCACGGCAATTTTAGGCGGATTGATTTCAAGTACCGCTGTAGCTTGGATATATGCTTCCCGAAGTAAGGAATCGCCAGAACTTTCAAAAGAATATGCCGCTGGTATCATTATAGCTTCTGCCATAATGTTTCCCAGACTTGCGATTCTGGCATATATTTTCAATAGTGYMATACTTTCTTATTTAGTCGTCCCATTTACTATTCTTACCCTTATCTGCYTAATAAGTGCGCTTTTATTCATCAAAAAGAATACAGATGTCCCAAAGACAGACATCAATCTTGGTAATCCACTCAATATTTGGAACGCCCTTGGGTTTGGTGGTATTTATGTGGTCATCCTRTTTGCGGTTTTTTATGGAAATCAATTTTTTGGCGAAAGCGGTTTGTACTATTCAGCCCTAATTGCAGGATTGGCAGATACAGATGCCATTACYATCAGTATGGCAAAATTTGGGTCTTTGGAAGAAAAACTTGCACTGGCAACCAATGTCATCATAACAGCAACCATAAGCAATATGATTGTAAAGTTGGGCATAACCTACTTTAAAGGTTCTAAAAAAACMGGAAAACTTGTACTGATGATTTTTGGAACTGTTGTCATAGTGGGCATAACATATATTTTAATACAGTTAGGAAATTAAAAAAAGTGAAATGAAAACAACCATATTTAGCACACATAAGTTTGAAGAACCCTATCTGTTAAAAGCGAATGATGGCAAGCATCAATTAAAACTGCTTRAGAGTCGTTTGACGGAAGAAACAGCTATTCTCGCAACAGGTTCCAAAACGGTAAGTCTCTTTACAGGTGATGATGCTTCGGCAAAAGTTCTTGAAAAATTAAGCACGTTAGGCGTAAAAAATATTGCTCTGCGTTCTGCAGGTTTCAATCACGTTGATTTAGTAAAAGTAGCTGAATTGGATATGAAGGTAGCCCGTGTTCCTGCCTATTCACCTTATGCCATTGCAGAACACACAATGGCTTTGATACTTGCATTAAACCGCAAACTGATTAAGGCAAACAACAGGGTGCGCGAACACAACTTCTCATTAAACGGACTTACGGGTTTCGACCTAAACGGAAAAACTGTCGGTGTCATAGGAACAGGAAAAATAGGTGCTGTATTGGTAAAAATACTTCACGGTTTTGGCTGCAAAATTCTGGCCCACGATATGACTATCGATAAAAGTCTTGTCAATACATATAACGTCAATTAYACTGATTGCAAAACACTCTGCGAACGGGCAGATATCATAAGTCTGCATATACCTTTAACACCAAACACAAAACATTTGATTGATGCAAAACATATCGCACTTATGAAACCCGGTGTAATGCTCATCAACACAAGTCGTGGTGGTTTGGTGGATACCAAAGCGGTCATACAAGGTCTTAAGACGAAAAAAATAGGGTATTTAGGATTGGATGTCTATGAAGAGGAAGAAGGATTGTTTTTTGAAGACCATTCTGATGACATTTTGCAAGACGATGTGATTGCTCGATTAATGACCTTTAACAATGTTTTAATAACAAGYCATCAAGCCTTTTTAACAGAAACAGCATTGACCAATATTGCTGAAACCACCATATATAATTTRGATTGCTTTGATAAAGAAATCCTTTCTGGGAATGAAATATCTGTCAATTAGTTTAAATAATTAAAACATAAAAAAATGAAAAATATACTTGTACCCACCGATTTCTCTGAAAACTGCACAAAGGCAGCCTATTTAGGCATTAAAATGGCCAAACTATACGATGCAGAGATACATTTTTTACACTTGATGACAACACCTGTAGATTGGGTAAAATTGAGTAAACTCAAAGAAAAGCGCTATCCCGAAACTGTAAAGCAAATTGGTATTGCCAAAGCCAAATTGCGTGCGTTGGAAAAAGAGGCAGAACACGAAGGACTGAAATGCCGAACTTTTCTACAATTTGATTCAGGACAAAAAGATATTTTAGAACATTCCGGTCACTTTCACCACGATTTCATTATTACTGGAAGTAGCGGCACCAAAGGACTCGTTAGGGAAGTAATAGGCAGTAACGTTGATAAAATTGTAAGAAAGGCAAATGCACCAATTATTGTGGTAAAAGAGGATGAAGTAACGTTTCCGTTTAAGGACATCGTATTCCTTTCAGATTTTAAGGAAGACGTGAGCATACCGTTCAAGGAAGTACTGTCCATTGCAGAAAAATGTGACTCAAAAATTCATTTGTTACGCATAAATACAGAAACGGATTTTAATAGTATAGAACTTGGGCTGAACCCTGTTAAGGAATTTCTTCAAAAGTTCCCTGATTTCAGCAAATATTCAATGAGTGTTTACAACGAACCTTCAGTGGAAGCAGGCATCAATACATTTTTAAATCACCAATCAGCAGATTTGATTGCGATGAGCACACACGGAAAGACAGGATTTTTGAATCTTTTTTCAAAAAGCATTGCCGAGGGCATAACCAATCATTCTGCTCTACCAGTAATGACAATACATATAAAAAAATGAAACATCCAATCAACATAGTAAAATATTCGGGCGATGTGGTAGCCTTTGATGTGGAGAAACTTATCAATTCCTTAAAACGTTCCCAAGCAACTGAAGAATTGATTGAGCAAATAGTAGCACAAGTTCAAGACCAATTATACGATGGTATTACCACAAAAAAAATCTATCAAATGGCATTTAAAATGCTAAAAGGTAAGTCGAGAGTAAGTGCTTCAAAATACAAACTCAAAAAAGCCCTGATGGAATTAGGTCCTTCTGGCTTCCCATTTGAGAAGTTGGTAGGCAAACTATTGGCTCACGAAGGATTTTCAACACAGGTTGGTGTCATAGTTCAAGGCAATTGCGTTCAGCACGAAGTGGATGTGATAGCCCAAAAAGACAATACCCATTATATGATTGAATGTAAATACCACAGTGACCAAGGTAGGTTTTGCAACGTGAAAATTCCCTTATATATCCACTCAAGATTTTTAGATGTTGAAAAACAATGGGAACGTCAAAAAGGTCACGAARCCAAGCTTCATAAAGGAGGCGTGTACACCAATACACGATTTACAAGTGATGCGGTGCAATATGGTAAATGCGTAGAGCTACTATTGACAAGTTGGGATTATCCAATTGGTGACGGTTTAAAAGACAGAATAGATAAGTTGGGACTGCACCCTTTAACCGCATTAACTACCCTAACCAAAGCTGAAAAAACAAAGTTATTAGATGAAGGTATCGTGCTCTGCAAGGAGCTTCACGAAAAACCTGTGTTATTGGAAAAGATAGGAATTGATAAAAAAAGACACAAAAAGATTTTAGAAGATTCAGAAGCACTATGTAAAAGCTCTTGAGAATTAATAATATAAAAGTTCAACAATCTTAAAGCAAAAATTATGAAAACCGATGAACTGCAAGAACAGAAAAAAATTGACCTAGAGCCATTTTACCAAGCATTGGAAGATGACCCAAAGCTACTTGAGGAAGCCCTTGAAATATTATTGGGTATGGTAAACTTCGAGCCTAAATCCGTAAAGAAGTTGGCACTCGTAATAAAAGAGGATTCCCGGAATCTATATAACGAAATAGCGGAATTGAGCAAATCAAATCAAGAAAAAGGAAATACGCCTTCCTGTTGTGGTGGAAATTAATAAATAACATAAAAATGAAAAATAATAAAATTAACATTCACTTTTTGGGAGCAGCAGGTACAGTTACAGGCTCAAAATATTTAGTGGACACAGGAGAAAAAAAAATATTGATAGACTGCGGACTTTTTCAAGGGTTAAAGGAATTACGCCTTAAAAACTGGGAATATCCACCCGTGGAAGTTTCAGAAATTGATATGGTATTGCTTACCCACGGTCATTTAGACCATACTGGTTATCTACCGCGATTGGTAAAACAAGGATTTAATGGACCTATCTATGGCACCAATCCCACGTTGGATATCGCTAATATTATTTTGAACGATAGCGGAAAAATACAGGAGCAAGAAGCTGAACGTGCCAATAAGGAAGGCTATTCAAAACACAGTCCTGCAGAACCGCTTTACGATTTAAAGGATGTGGAAAAAACCATTCCGCACTTTAAAGGAATTCCACAATCACAATGGATTCAATTATTTGACGGTATTAGAGCTCGCTTCCAATACAACGGACATATTCTGGGTGCAACCTATATTGAGTTGGATGTGCACGGAAAACGTTTTGTCTTTTCAGGAGACATTGGTAGAACCAATGATTTATTGCTCTATCCACCCCTAAAACCAAAAAAAGTGGATGTACTTTTTATAGAATCTACTTATGGTGGAAGGCTTCATCCTGACGAAGTGGAAGCACTTCCGCAAATTGAAAAATTGGTCAACGACACCATTAATAGAGGGGGCAGTCTTTTTGTCCCAAGCTTTTCGGTAGAACGTGCCCAGCTAATGATGCTCATCTTTTGGAAATTATTGAAAGAAAAGAAAATTCCAAAAGTTCAAATGATTATGGACAGTCCGATGGGTGCCAACGTATTGGAATTGTTTCATAGAACTCGTGATTGGCACAGACTGGAGGACAATGAATGTGATGAAATGTGTTCTCACTTTACGGTCGTAAGCAGTTATCGTGAAACAATGGAATTAAGAACAGACAACAAACCAAAAATCGTGATTGCTGGAAGTGGAATGCTTACAGGTGGAAGAATGCTCAACTATCTCGAAACCCAAGCGCAAAACCCAAATAACACCTTGCTTTTTGTAGGCTATCAAGCTGAAGGCACTCGTGGCAGAAAATTATTGGAAGGCGAAAAAGAATTAAAAGTTTATGGAAAAACGGTATCCTTTCAAATGGAAGTAGCCGAAATCCAAGGTCTCTCGGCACACGCAGACCACGCTGAACTTATAGATTGGATGAGCAAAATAAAAAATAAACCAGCCCGAATTTTTATTGTGCACGGAGAAAAAGAAGGTGCCGAAGCACTTCAAAAAGGAATAAAGGAAACCTATGGGTGGGATGCGGAAATCCCGCAACTCTACAACATTGAAGAAATAGAATAGCTTTTGGAAAAATTAAAAATTATGGAACAACACTCAAACATATTAAAATATAAGCATCTCGGAATCTATACACAAAACGAGAATGTAGTGTATATGCGTGAAGATTGCCACGTCTGTGTTTCCGAAGGGTTTGAGGCACTTACCCGAATTAGGATATCCAATTCAACTACATCAATTGTAGCAAGTCTTAATGTTTTAAATTCGGATATTCTGCTACCAGATGAAATAGGGCTATCAGATGCTGCCGCGAAAAAACTGAATGTTTCAGAAAATGATACCTTGTACGTTTCACATTTGGAACCTATTGAATCGTTAAGCCACGTCAGAGCGAAAATCTATAATCAAAAACTGGACTATTCAGCATTCAATGAAATCATAACTGATATTGTTGAAGGCGACTATTCAAACATCCACCTTTCAGCATTTATTACGGCCTGTGCAGGTGACCGATTGGATATTGATGAGATATCCGACCTTACTAAAGCTATGATAGCTTCGGGAAAGCAGTTGGATTGGAACAAAGAAATCGTAGTCGATAAGCATTGCATTGGCGGATTACCTGGCAATAGAACCACACCATTAGTGGTTGCCATTGTGGCTGCTTACGGGCTTACGATGCCAAAAACATCATCGAGAGCTATCACTTCGCCAGCAGGCACAGCTGATACTATGGAAGTAATAACCAATGTTACCCTTTCATTAGAAGAAATAAAAACCGTGGTTGAAAAAGAAGGAGGCTGCATTGTTTGGGGCGGTACAGCGCAATTGAGTCCTGCGGACGATATTCTTATAAAAATTGAAAAAGCCTTGGATATTGACAGCGAAGGCCAGCTAATCGCTTCGGTACTTTCAAAAAAAGCTGCTGCAGGCTCAACGCACGTCGTCATTGATATTCCCGTGGGAGAAACCGCCAAGGTACGTAGTACAGAAATGGCTCAAAAACTAAAAAACCATATGGAAACCGTTGGAACGGCTGTTGGGCTGAATGTAAAAGTTGTTATAACAGATGGTACACAGCCTGTCGGAAGAGGTATTGGTCCTGCTTTAGAAGCCATCGATATATTAAAAGTATTAAAAAATGAAGCAGATGCACCCAAAGACCTAAAAGAAAGGGCATTGATTTTAGCTGCTGAACTTTTAGAGCTTTCTGGGAAAGTAAAAAAAGGGAAAGGATTAGTAACCGCAAATCAACTTCTCAAATCTGGAAAAGCTTATGAAAAATTTGTGGCCATTTGCAAAGCACAAGGTCGCTTTTCAAAACCTGTTTTAGCACCTTATAAAATCGAAATTAAAGCCGAAAAGTCAGGAGTTTTAAAGAGAATTGATAACCGAAAGATTGCAAAACTCGCCAAGCTTTCGGGGGCACCAAACTCAAAGTCGGCAGGGATTCTTTTAAATGTCCATTTAGACAAAAAAATTGAAATAGACCAATTGTTATATACAATATATGCAGAATCTCAAGGCGAACTTACCTATGCTTTGGAATATAAAAATAACCACGACGACATCATAACCATAATTTAAAAACTATGAAAACAATATTATTCAGCCTTCCCGGAAATGAAGAACTCACAGCCCTTTTGGCAAAAAAGATGGATGCAGAAATAGGAAAAGCAACCTTACGCAAGTTTCCAGATGGGGAATCTTACACACGTATATTATCTGATGTTAAAGACAAATGTGTAGTACTGGTATGCACCTTGCACGAACCAGACGAAAAACTATTGCCCCTTTATTTTTTAAGCCACACAGCCAAATCATTGGGAGCAATGTGCACCTGTTTAGTCGCACCATATCTCGCATATATGCGTCAGGACAAAATATTCAATGCAGGCGAAGGTGTTACTTCTGGTTTCTTCGGAAAACTGATTTCAGGTTTTGCCGATAGCATTACCACCGTTGACCCGCACTTACATAGAATTAGCTCCTTGGGCGAAGTATATAAAATCCCAAATAAGGTCATTCACGCTGCCGATGCTATTTCAGATTGGATAAAAGAAAACATAGAAAACCCTGTACTTATAGGTCCAGATTCTGAAAGTGAACAATGGGTTTCCGAAGTTGCTAAAAAAGCAGGAGCACCATTTACGGTATTGCAAAAAGTGCGTCACGGCGACCGTGATGTAGAAGTCTCTGTTCCAGATGTGGACAAATACAAGGATGCCACACCTATTTTGGTAGATGATATTATTTCCACAGCGCGAACAATGATTGAAACCGTACAACATTTGAAAAAAGCAGGAATGAAACCACCTATATGTGTGGGTATTCACGCAGTTTTTTCAGGAAATGCCTATCAAGATTTATTGGATTCGGGGGTAGAAAAAATAGTCACTTGTAATACTATTCCACATCCATCAAATGGCATTGATTTAAGTGATGTAATGGCAAAAAAAGTTACGAAATTAATGCATCATAAATGAGAAAAAAAGGCTTCATATTACTATTCATCTTATTCAATATTACAATGAATGGACAAACTGAAATGCTCATTGGGCAGATTTCAGGAAGATTTGTCATTCGGGAGAATTTTGATGAAAAAGGTGCTTTTCTCAACAAACAAACTTTTGAAGCTGGTAAAACAATGGAGAAAAATGGATATTTTGAAATTGAGGTAATCACAGAATTATTTGACAAAGACAAAAAATCCACCGATAAATATACAACGACCTATCGATGTAAGCCAGATGAAGCCAGTGTAATGGTAATGGCGTTTCCGTTTTCAAACCCAAAATCAAAAGAAACCGAAATCAATACCATTTCTGCAAATTTTAAAGAGTTGTATGACTTGGAAAACTTGGAAGATATAGAACTTGAAATGAGTTTTGATTCGGGCTTATTAAATTTTTTCGGTTCAAAAAGCACGATAAAGATTTACGACCGAAAATTAGATAGTAACAAAAAGAATATTATTTCAAAAATCAATATTAAGGCCTATGCTTTGGGAATTCGCATTAAGCAACTCGATTATAATGTTTACGAAAAATTAAATGGAAACGGTTTATTGACCTTTCAGAAATTTACAGAAGAAGATAACAGTTATTTCACAATGACTTATAACTAAAAACAAATGAAAAATTACGATACACTATCAGAAGCTATTAACGATTTACAGGCAAGTGAATATCCTTATGATTTTAACTTAAAACCTGAATGCCTGGAATGTGCTTCACTGAAAATTGAGATTCATCCAGAGGATTTCAAAGTAGATAAAACCTATCGTTTTGAAGGTATGAGCAGTACCGATGATAATAGCATTTTATACGCCATTTCATCMAAAAAYGGAATWAAGGGYCTTTTGGTGGATGCCTACGGCGTATATGCCGAAAACATTTCWGAAGCAATGCGGAAAAAATTACGATAACACTTAAATAGAACTATATGGACAATAACAAAAATCACAAGGACAAAAAAATGGACCATTCGAAGATGGACCATTCTAAAATGAATGAAGATAACATCGACCATTCAAAAATGGACCACTCAAAGATGGATCACTCAAAAATGGAAGACCCAAAATCGGACGACCATAGCAAGATGGACCACAGTAAAATGGACCATTCAAAGATGAAACACGACCACGGAAGCATACCAATGGGTATGGCWGGCCACGACCATCATAAGATGATGATTGCCGATTTTAGGAAACGGTTTTGGGTAACCCTTGTACTTACTATTCCCATACTGTTCTTCTCGCCGATGATTCAGGACTTTTTTGGATATGAGTTTTTGCTTCCCGGAAACCAATATATCCTTTTTGCACTTTCATCCGTAGTTTATTTTTACGGTGGTTGGCCATTTTTAACAGGATTTTGGTCTGAAGTAAAAAAAGGTGCACCAGGAATGATGACCTTAATAGCAATGGCCATTAGTGTGGCCTATTTTTATAGTTCCGCAACAGTCTTCGGATTGCAGGGTGTCGATTTTTTCTGGGAACTGGCAACTCTAATCGCTATTATGCTTGTGGGCCATTGGATAGAAATGAAAAGTGTCTTGGGTGCCTCAAAAGCCTTACAGCTTCTAGTAAGTATGATGCCTGCCGAAGCTCACAGAGTAAAAGGCGATACAATTGAAGATATTTCATTGGAAGATTTATTGAAAGATGATGTGATATTGGTAAAGCCCGGCGAGAAAGTTCCTGCCGATGGTATCATAATCGAAGGGTCTAGTTATCTGAACGAATCTATGTTAACTGGAGAATCAAAACCAGTAAAAAAAGAAGAAAAGGATAAAGTAATTGGAGGTTCTGTAAACGGCAATGGCAGCATAAAGGTAAAAGTGGTACATACAGGAAAAGACAGTTATCTCAACAAGGTTATCACAATGGTTGAGGAAGCACAAAAGACCAAGTCCAAAATGCAAAATCTATCGGATAGAGCAGCAAAGTGGTTGACTTATATTGCCTTGTCTATAGGATTTGGTACGTTGGCAGTTTGGTTAATTCTAGGGTTCCCTTTTGTTTATGCATTAGAAAGAATGGTTACTGTTATGGTCATCGCTTGTCCACACGCACTTGGCCTTGCCATTCCACTTGTAGTTGCGATTTCTACCGCAGTATCTGCTCAAAATGGGCTATTGATTCGTAATAGAACCGCATTTGAGGAATCACGCAAAATATCCACTCTGCTCTTTGACAAAACAGGAACATTGACTAAAGGGGATTTTGGCGTTACCCGAATTRAATCKGTAGATRAAAAATATTCWTCAGATGAAGTATTAAGACTTGCAAGYGCCTTGGAACAAAGCTCRGAACATCCTATTGCCGTNNNWRKTATTANAAAAAGNNTKAARGAAGAYAAGGTTGCTATTCCCAATCCTGAAAACTTTAATGCKATTACAGGWAAAGGTGTAGAGGCAAAYGTAGAAGGCAAGCAGGTGAAAGTAGTGAGYCCKGGYTATTTRAGGGATGAAAAAATYACYATTCCWGAAGATGCKTATAGYGAYGCYGCTGAAACKGTTGTATTTGTRTTAATTGAAGGTGCKTTRGCAGGATACATYGCTCTTGCTGATGAAATAAGACCTGAATCTGCCGAAGCCATAAGGGTCTTTAAAGAAAACAACATAAAAGTCTTGATGGCAACTGGCGATAACGAAAAAACCGCCAAAGCCGTAAGCGATAAACTTGGATTGGATGGATATTATGCCGAAGTATTGCCACACCAAAAAGTGGAAATCGTAAAAGAATTGCAAGGTAAAGGAGAATTTGTGGCTATGACGGGAGATGGCGTTAATGATGCACCTGCTTTGGCACAAGCAAACGTGGGTATTGCCGTAGGTTCGGGAACCGATGTGGCAGCAGAAACAGCAGACATTATTTTGGTAAACAGTAATCCACAGGATATTGCGAACTTAATTTTATTTGGAAAGGCTACCTACAATAAAATGATTCAGAACTTAATATGGGCAACGGGTTATAACGTTGTTGCAATACCATTAGCCGCTGGAGTTCTRTATTCTTCAGGATTTGTTTTAGGACCTGCGGTAGGAGCTGTATTTATGAGTTTGAGYACAATTATMGTGGCMATTAATGCRCAATTATTAAARCGAAAAATCGGTAAAAAATAAATGGAAAGAAAAGAARAACTCAACAGGGTATTTTTAATTCTGTTGAGTTTATTTGTAGTGATGTTGGGCTATGGTATATTATTGCCAACCCTTCCTTACTATACCGAAAGGCTAGCAATAAAGGGCAATCTCGACACCGACCTTATCAACTTCCATATTGGATTGCTTACGAGCATCTATCCATTTTTTCAGTTACTATTCGTAGTGGTTTGGGGAAAGCTTTCAGATAAATATGGTCGAAAACCTATAATCATTTGTGGACTAATCGGTTTTGTAATTATGCAATTGCTCACTGGTCTTGCCACATCTCTAACAATGCTTTATGTTGCTCGAATTTTTGGTGGTATTTTCACATCAGCAGTTATTCCAGTTAGCAACGCATATTTAAGCGAYATTACTTCTGAAAAACGGAGAACAAAAATAATGGCCTGGTCAGGCGTTGCCATTAGCTCTGGGGTTATTTTTGGCCCTGTCATTGGTGGCTTTCTATCCCAAACTGATATTCATATAAAATATTCTATAGGTCTGCTACATTTAGACCGATTTTCAGTGCCCTTTTTATTCGTTGCCCTATTAGGATTGATTGTGTTATTCGTTGTGATGAAATGGCTAAAAAACACCRCTCGTGTACATAGGTTAACGACACAAAAAGTGAGCTTGCGATTCACATTTACCAAATATTTTATTGTATTACTCATACTATCCTTTGTAGCCCAATTTGTTGTGACCTTGTTTGAAACTGTTTTTTCAATCTATGGAAAAGATGAATTAGGGTTTAACAGCAAACAGTTGGGTTTAGGTTTTATGCTRTGTGGTTCTGTGATGGCCGTTTTACAGCCTGTATTTGCTAGTTATGGTGAGAAGTTTTTATCTCCTAAAAAGCAAATTGCCATTGGGTTCCTAATAGCCGGAGTATCCTTGATTGCTTTTCCTTTTTTTACAAGTGAATTCTTGGTATATGGATTAATCATTATGTTTGCTGCTGGTGGTGCTTTGGTAACGCCAAACTTGTTATCAGCAGTATCATTGACATCTAAAGAAAATACAGGTAGAAATATATCCATACAAAGCTCAACAGGTAGCGTAGGTCAGATTTTAGGTCCTGTTGTAGGTACTTGGCTGATTGCAGATAGTTTTTACTATCCGTTTATTATAGCTGGATTAATAGTTATAATTTCAATTGGATTAGTCCGATTTGTCACTTAAAACTTTTAAAATTGAAATTCCAAATAAAAAAACTCGTTACAGCTTTACTTAAATATAATGAATTATAAATCAGGTGCGTTATTCGGTGCGTAATTAGA
Source organism: Aequorivita sp. (assembly GCA_002733915.1). Taxonomy (GTDB): domain Bacteria; phylum Bacteroidota; class Bacteroidia; order Flavobacteriales; family Flavobacteriaceae; genus Aequorivita. The sequence continues at coordinate 148,633 of NVXN01000005.1, read as the reverse complement.
AATATATTATTTKAWTKMTTWRAYWTTMWWTAWNTTAAKWAKYNTAAAGWWARTTCCWSYTKCTMSNGCAAWAAAACCCACGCTAAAAGTCGTGGGTTTTTTGTTTCTGAAAGTATTTTTGGATATAAATGTAAATTAAATACTTCTCACCTTAGAAACTGAGGTTAATATATACTTCTAGATTTTTTTTAACACAGCTTCCTTTAACTATTATAGTATAATTAACGAAACTTTTTGTTTAACAAATTGTTTAATAAATTAAACATTTATTATTTTTACTACCAAAGAGTTTGGTGCATAACCCTATAAATACAACATGTTTGGAATCTTCAAGAAGAAAACACAAAAAGAAAAATTACAGGAAAAATATCAGAAACTTCAAAAAGAGTCTTTTAATCTTTCGAGCACCAATAGAAAATTGAGCGACCAGAAAGCATACGAGGCCGAAGAAGTGATGAAACAGCTGGAAAAATTGAAATAATTTGACAATGACAGACGAGAAAAAACTAGATAACGTAGTTTTCAATACTGAAAACAAACGTTATGATGCAGCGCTAAAACCCTACGCCACTTCTCTTGGAGCTCCAGTAATTTCCATAACCCATCCACTTCTTGGAAAAATAAAAGCATCAATAAAGCCAATCATAAAATAAATGCCAAATATTTAGAATTAAAAGCTGAGTRCGAAAAGATGATATCAGAATTTGAGTATAACAGCCTCATTTTTAGTTCTGAATTTAGTTTTGAGCCTGTAATTGGTCAAGTCTATCACCTTTACAAAAGAAAGGAGGGTAACAGTTTTCTGTCCTTAATTGCCCCAGAACAATGTAATTTTAAACATATTGGTAGCTTTTATCTGAATGTGGACCAAACTTGGGAAAAATTAAATGAATAATGATTGGAGAAATGTTAACAGAAACGCAATTGGATAGAATAATAGAAATGGCTTGGGAAGACCGTACTCCTTTTGAGGCAATTAAATTCCAATTTGGATTTCCGGAGAAGGAAGTAATTAAAATAATGCGTGGCAATCTAAAGCAAAGCAGTTTCAAACTTTGGCGCAAACGAATCAACAGTGGCGTAAGCAAGAAGCACCTCAAAAAAAGGAGTTCAGAGATCAGCCGTTTCAAATGCTCGCGGCAACAAGCAATATCAGGAAATAAAATAAGTAAAAGATAATTTATCCCATTCTATAAAAAATGTATTATCGCAAAAAAAACATCTAAAATTTAGATCGCGTTTTCTATTTAAAAATTATCTCTTCTTAAATTAGTATTTAAATTTTCCGTTTTGGAAAAGTTTGCAATAAAAATTACTTTTTATGTTTTAAGAGTCTTCATATTTCAATATATTTCTGAAAGAATTCCGTTGTTTCTGAATTATTCCACAAACAATTCTAATTATGAGCAATTACCACATCAAGAATTTAGAAGAATACTTTCAAGTTTACAGAAAATCGGTTCGCGACCCAGAAAATTTCTGGGAAGAAATTGCAGAAGAGAATTTTATGTGGCGCAAACGGTGGGACAATGTGCTCGAGTATGACCATGCAAAACCCGAAGTTTCTTGGTATAAGGGCGCGAAACTTAACATAACCGAAAACTGTATCGACAGACATATTTATACGCGTGGTGACAAAACTGCCATCATTTTTGAACCCAATGATCCTTATGAGGCTTCAGAGCATATAACATTTAAAGAACTTCACGAGCGAGTTTGCAGGTTTGCAAATGTACTGTTAGAACAAGGTATAAAAAAGGGTGACAGAGTGTGCATATATCTACCCATGATTCCTGAATTGGCAGTTTCTTTGCTTGCCTGCGCGCGTATCGGCGCCATACACTCGGTGGTTTTTGCTGGGTTTTCTGCTACTGCACTTGCTACGCGCATTAATGATTCTGATTGTAAAATGGTTATTACCAGCGACGGTTCTTACCGCGGCAATAAAACAATTGATTTAAAAAGTATCGTAGATGATGCTTTGGAAAACTGCGAAGGCGTAAAAACTGTTTTGGTTGCAAAACGCATCAATAGTGAAATATCCATGAACCCAAATCGCGATAAATGGCTACAACCATTATTAGATGAAGCCTATCATGACTGTGTACCTGTGGTTATGGATGCCGAAGACCCCTTGTTTATATTATATACGTCGGGCTCTACCGGAAAACCCAAAGGAATGGTACACACCACAGCTGGTTATATGGTTTATACAGCTTATACTTTTAAAAATGTATTTCAATATCGCGAAAATGATGTGTATTGGTGCACGGCAGATATTGGTTGGATTACCGGCCACAGCTATATCGTGTACGGCCCCTTGGCAAATGGCGCTACAACACTAATGTTTGAAGGCATACCTTCATATCCAGATTTTGGAAGGTTTTGGCAAGTTGTGGAAAAACACAAAGTCACCCAGTTTTATACCGCTCCCACCGCCATCAGGGCATTAGCAAAAGAACGGTTGGATTTTTCGGAAAATTACGATCTTTCCTCCTTAAAAATTTTGGGAAGCGTAGGGGAACCTATCAACGAAGAAGCTTGGCATTGGTATGATGAAAACATTGGGAAAAGAAAATGTCCCATTGTAGATACTTGGTGGCAAACTGAAACGGGCGGGATCATGATTTCACCCATTCCTTACTCCACACCTACTATTCCCACGTATGCCACACTGCCATTGCCGGGAATACAACCCGCGCTGCTTGATGAAAATGGCGAAGAGCTAAAAGGCAATTTGGTAAGTGGACGGTTGTGCATCAAATATCCGTGGCCCGGCATGGCCCGAACTATTTGGGGCGATCATGAACGGTACCGTGAAACTTATTTTTCAACTTTTGAGAACAAATATTTTACAGGCGATGGGGCACTGCGCGACAGCACGGGCTATTACCGCATCACAGGTCGTGTGGATGATGTTATAATTGTTTCGGGACACAACTTGGGGACTGCGCCTATTGAAGACGCAATAAACGAACATCCGGCAGTGGCAGAAAGTGCGATTGTAGGTTTTCCGCACGATGTGAAGGGAAATGCGCTGTATGGATTTGTAATATTAAAAGAAGTTGGAGAAAGCCGTCTGCACGAAAACTTACGAAAAGAGATAAATCAAATCATTACAGAACATATTGGGCCCATTGCCAAATTGGACACAATACAATTTACCRCAGGTCTGCCAAAAACCCGAAGTGGAAAAATAATGCGCCGCATCCTTAGAAAAATTGCCGAAAGGGACACTGCAAATCTCGGCGATATCTCTACGCTATTAAACCCAGAGGTTGTACAGGAAATAATTGAAGGAGTGGTTTAAAAATTTTCTTAAAGGCTAGCAAAAAAGTGCTCCACCACAAAGAGCTTTTAATTTAAATTTGAGGCGGTATTTATACTCTAAAACTTAAATTTTTTAAATATCCATTTGTATACGCGTCGGCCAATTATTATAAATATGAAGAAAATCATCTGTCATTTCCTTTTTGTCTTGCTTTTAACATCTTGTAAAACAGATAAAAATTTAGGTTCGCCCCCTGAGGTTAAAACAGAATCTTTTTTGACGGAGGATTATGAAATAATAAAACCTGTCAAAAATTCAAAAGCAGTTTTAATTTTATTTCCTGCATACGGAGATGATATTGAAAGCACAAAAGCGGAATTCAATATTATGGAAGATGCCAAAAACAAGGAAATAGCATTAATCTACATGAATTATAATGATAAATTATGGCTTGAAGANWGYGAMAMAAANMTTSTWRGRARWWATKYWYWRRATATTNTYATAAAANTWCCNWTTNANWGMTAANGSATAWWTNYTANNGGNRKWCATTYAGNNCKRRKGRYRCAATAAKWWTACTGATAAGTAATTTTCTTATTGAACAAAAACAGTTTAATATAAAACCCAAAGGTGTTTTTATAAGTGATTCCCCTGTAGATTTATTGTCAATGTACCGGAGGTGCAAAGAAAAAATTGCAAATAACAGTCAGGATGCCATAGCAAAGGAATGTAACGCAATTGTTAACTATTTCAATCATAAAATTGGTGATCCAAAAAATAGTATTGAACTGTACGAAAAATTTTCGGTGTATACACTTGAAACAAATAATATCCAAAATCTGAATTCCCTTCAACTTACCAACATACGGTTATACACAGAGCCCGCTATAGAATGGTGGAAAGAAAAGTTTAATGTGGATTATGACGAAACCAATGCCTATCAAATAAAAAAGCTTTACGAAATACTATCAGAAAATGATTATAAAAAAGTGGAGTTTATAACCACAAAAGATAAAGGATATAGAGCAAATGGTGATCGAAATCCACACAGTTGGTCTATCATCGATAAAGTAGATCTTCTATATTGGATTTTAAAAAAGAATTGACTTTTTTTAAAGCACACTGTTTATGTTTTGTTTGTATAAATATGGTTCGAAATGGGTCAAAGAAAAGTGTATATAAATCAATGGAAAAATAATTGTTTGAATACCTTTAAAAATTGACAATTAATGAATTATAACCCATTTAACCTCCTCTTTATGCTCTGGACCATCCTTTTTCTATTTCTAGCAGTGGTGGCCGCGGTCCTTGGTTTTTTAGGATTGGGGTTTGGCCCAATTGAACCCGCCAAAACAGCCTTTTATGTTTTTGGAACCTGTTTGTTGATTTCTCTCTTTATGCAAAGAAGAAAAAAAAAGCGCAAAAGCTATTATGAATAATTCTAAAGAGACTTTTAAAAGACCGCTTAAAAAAGGCGGTTTTTTTATTAAATTTATTTCTATAACCCATTATTAAGCAATACCTTACCTGATGGAAGAGCATATAAGTTAAAAAAAACTATTAATAAGCAATATTCCATTCCAATTGTAAATAGTATTTTGGCATAAAAAACAATCTCCAAATGAATTCTATTCAAGTAAATTCCCTGCCCTTAAAAGATGTAATTAGGGACATTGCCCAAGTTTTTAATATTTCACATACCGAAAATTGCGGTGAATATTTATTGCAATTGCCCCCTTCGGTCGGCGAGGGCACTATCCGTGGCATTAACTTTGATGGCGGCTTGGGACTTATCCAGTACGATTGTATATTTAATGAAAACTTCGAAATTCACTTTGTGGTAAACAATGTACATCCTCTTAAGTTCCTCTATACTGTTAATGGAATTCTTCATCATCGCTTCGAAAATGAAGAAGAACTGCACGAAATAAACCAATATCAGAACGCAATTGTAGCCAGCAGTAAACGCAATGGGCACGTTTTGTTTTTTAAAGCTGAAGAAAAAATAAAGATTAACAGTCTTGAAATAGATCGTAAAAANTTTCAGACTAAGATGGAATGTGATATAAACAGCCTGGACGATGAACTAGAACAATTATTTAAGGATATAGAAGCTAGCGGCGCTTTTTATTACAATGGAAATTATAGCTTAAATATTGCAGACATTTTAAACCAGATGATTGATTTTACTGCCGAAAATTTTACGCGAAAACTATTTTTGGAAGGCATGGCGTACCAAATTTTAACCCACCAGATATTGCAATATCTAGACGATAAAAAGGATGAAGGGAACCGAACTTTGCTACGCTCTTCAGAACTAAAACAGATACACCACGTTTCCAGTTTAATAGAAAACAATATTTCCCAAATACCCACCGTGGAGAACCTGGCAAAAGAAGCCGGTCTTAATATTAACAAACTGCAGGAAGGATTTAAAAAGCTATACGGCGCAACAGTAAACAACCATGTACAGAAAAAAAGGTTGGACGCCGCCTATAATTTGTTGACAAGTACAGATTTAAGCATTTCTGAGATTGTGAACGCCATTGGTTTAAGCAGTAAGAGCTATTTTTCAAAAATTTTTAAAGAAAAATACGATATTTCACCTTCAGAATTCCGAAAAAAGCACAGAAACCAATAAAAACCCCGAGCAAAATAGTTTAGCACGGGGCTTCTCTTCTTCATAGCAATTCTTATTGAGGCTAAAGTAGCAAAAGCATTTTAGTAGTTTTAACTCATATGAATAAATCTTTGACCCAAAATATATTTTATTGAATAGTTAAAAAAAAAACCTTCCCTGCAGCGAAGTCGGGAAGGGTTTAACGGTTGCTAATTGTAGGTGCAACCGCTATTTCCAATTTTTTATTTCTTTTTCAAGTTCGGCTTTTGAGTTTCCAGTTGTAGTTTCCAATCGTTTTAAAGTATCTGAAAATGATTCGTCCTTATATTCAGATGTATTTATATCGATCTTGTATTTTTTTTTAAAATCAGTCGCAATTTTTCGCCATTTTTTTTCCAAATAATCGCCACCCCTGCCAGGATCTTCTCCACTACTTTTTTCTGAACTTTTTACATAACTTTTTTCGTTGGATTGGTTATGGTGCTCACTTTGCGCACCTTTGCCTACACTATGTTTTGGATTTCCGCTTTGCTCACYCATAACTGAATATATTCTTGACACTATTGCCAAATTATTAAATATTACTATAACATATTAACACATATTGTTTAAATAATACCACATTAAGTATATTTTTATTTAAATTTACCAACCACATTTCTATTTTATATCCCCGCAATTAGAAACCCCTTTCTCATTGTGGTGATTAAGGGGTTTCGCATTATCCATTTACCCGGATAAAATTGTTTCAATTTTCTTAACCTACTCTTCCTCCTCTTCGGGATGACGCTGGTTTTGAGGTCTGTTTTGCGGATTCCTCTGTTGGTTTGGCTGTTGATTTTCAGGATTCCACTCTTGGTTTTGATTTTGTGTACTCATAGCAAATTTGTTTTAAATTAATAAATTATTTTCTTTTCACATTTAAATTTAGCTACCCAATAAAATTCTGAAAGCCAACAAAATCATAAAATTGAAATGGCATATGTTTTTTTAACTATACATTATCCTAAAAAACCAATTTGTTGGCAGTTCTTTAATAAATAACAAAAACAGTTGTCGCATTTTTATAATCAAACCCTTTCGGTATAACTCAACGGTGTTTTGTATCTTTGCGCTTTTAAATTTTGAACCATGTACACCAACGCCTTACAAGCCATTTCCCCGATAGACGGTAGATACGCCTCAAAAACGGCAAGCCTTATCCCTTATTTTTCTGAAGAAGCGCTCATACGTTACCGTGTACAGGTAGAAATTGAATATTTCATAGCTTTGGTAGAATTGGAACTTCCTCAATTAAGTAATTTTGATCGAAGCATTTTTTCCCAATTAAGAGACCTGTACCTTGAATTTACCGTTCAAGATGCAGTCAAAATTAAGGAAACCGAAAAGATAACAAACCACGATGTAAAAGCCGTTGAATACTTCATAAAGGAAAAGTTTGACACTTTAAACCTTCAGAAATACAAAGAGTTTGTCCATTTTGGCCTGACTTCACAGGATATAAACAACACTGCCATTCCACTTTCGCTTAAAGATGCCATAAACAACGTGTACGTTCCGCTTTTGGTGGAAGTTAAAAATAAATTGAAATCCCTTTCCGAAGAATGGGCAAAAGTTTCCATGCTTGCGCGAACGCACGGCCAACCTGCTTCCCCAACACGTTTGGGAAAAGAAATAGAAGTTTTTGTGGTGCGAATTGAGGAACAGTTTGATTTGATGAATGATATTAAAAGTGCCGCGAAATTTGGTGGCGCAACAGGTAACTTCAATGCACACAAAGTAGCCTATCCCGATATGGATTGGAGAGCGTTCGGTAAGAAATTTGTGCAGGATAATTTAGGGCTGCACCACTCCTTCCCTACCACCCAGATTGAGCATTACGACCATATGGCAGCTCTTTTTGATTGTTTGAAACGCATCAACAATATTTTAATTGATTTGGACAGGGATATTTGGACTTATGTTTCAATGGATTATTTCAAGCAAAAAATTAAAAAAGGTGAAGTAGGTTCCAGCGCCATGCCGCATAAGGTAAACCCCATAGATTTTGAAAACAGTGMAGGAAACTTGGGAATTGCGAATGCGCTTTTTGAGCATCTTTCCGCAAAACTCCCAATTAGCAGATTGCAGCGCGACCTTACCGATAGCACGGTTTTAAGAAACATTGGAGTTCCCATTGGGCATACGCTTATTGCTTTCCATTCGACCTTAAAAGGCTTAAACAAGCTATTGCTTAACGAATCCAAATTTGAGGAAGACTTGGAAAACAATTGGGCTGTTGTGGCAGAAGCCATCCAAACCATTTTAAGAAGGGAAGGTTATCCTAATCCTTATGAGGCGTTAAARGGATTGACGCGAACCAATGAACGTATCAACCAAACTTCCATTGCAAATTTTATTGAAACGCTAGAAATACCTGAAAGTGTTAAACAGGAAATGCGAAACATCACGCCATCAAACTACACTGGAATTTAGATTTTTGAATATAAAAAAGGCTTCAACCACAGAGAGGGAAGAAGCCTTTTTCGACTATTAATCAACTAATTTAATCCTTAAATATCTTTCCAAAACCTTCGAGTTTAGAGACGTCCAAATCACCCCGCTCAGCAGATTTCATAAGTTTTAGCATTTGATCTGGGCGCATATTATCTCCCAACAATCTAAAAACCGCAAAGCCACGATTATCATCACTTGCAAAAACAATCACCTCCTCTATGGCGTCTTCTTCACCCATATATTTTAAGGTAGCATTCCAATCGTTGCTTTTTATTCGGGTCAATTCTTTATATTGCTCTTGGTCCAAAATTGCTTTAAGTTCTTGGCGTTCCTTTACATAATCTGCAGTGTCACCTTCAATAATAGGGTAAGCTACCACATTTACTTTTTTTATAGTGTTCAGTATATCTTTTTCTTCTTGGGTGAAATTGCTRGTGTTTCCTTGAAGCAAACTAGCGGCGACGTCCATTTTTACAAACTTGTCATCATCCTGTTTTTCTACCAAATACTTCTGCAAAGACTTGTCGCTACAGGAGGTTAGAGCTACTGCAGCTAGCACTAAGGCCATGAAATATTTTACCAGTACCATAATTATTGTTTTTTCTTTTTATCGATGTTCTTCAGTTCTTCGCTACCGGGAACCTTCAGGTCTTCAGTAAGCTTTGAAATTTGTTTTAAATCGATATTTCCAGTGATGCTCATTATAATGGTTGTAGGTTTTCCGTCCACAATTCCGTCCATATGCATCAATAGTTCGCTTACAAAGTTTTCGTTCTTGCCTTCTTTGCTGTAAAATTTAATATTTCTACCATTTTCCTTTACGCGCATCAATTCACCCAAATTCTTGGAGGTTGAAATATATTTTGCTACCGCAGCATCCATTTTTGAAGACACTACAGGGTTATCTGTTGTAAAAATCTTGATGTTTTCTAAGTCGTTCACCATTTTCAGATATGCTTGTGCTTCCGGGTCGGTGGAATTAAGGTCCATTTTGCTCAAAAGTTTGAACATATTTTTGGTAACTACCACAGCGGTTACGTCCTTTTCATTTTCAAAGGAATCAAATGCGTTCTGTGACCAAGAAACCATTGGCGCTATTGCCAGTGCTATCATTATTGCTGTTTTTTTCATCGTTTATAAGTGTTATTAAGTTATTGTTTGTTTTTTWAGGTTATTATTCAAAAATTTTATCTTTTGTTTTTTCAAATTGGCTAACAAATGTTAGCTGTTCTGTCCCTTTGTTTAAATTTTCAGAAAGCAATAGCATTGCTTGCTTGCTTTTTTCAAACGCTGCCAAAGCTTCTTTTTCTTCTTGTGAATACTCCGGTTGCGAAAAGAAGAAACTACCCACGCCAAAGGCTACCACAAGCATGGCAGCTACTCCATACCACCAGGTCTTGATTGTTTTCTGCTTAGATGCTTCGGGTAAATGAAAAGCTCTGGTGGATCGTTCTGCTTTTGCGGCTTTCAATCCTGCGAAAAGGGGTTGGTATTGAAGCAAGTCATCGGAAATCTTTTCATTATTGAAATAGTTCTCCAGCAATTTTTCTTCTGCAAGGGTAGTTTCGCCTTCAAAATAGGCTTCAAGTACTTGTTTTATCTTAACCGATTCCATAATTATAATTTTTTATCATTGCATCCCTAACTGTTTTGCGGGCCCGGGATAGTGCCACTCGTATTGCTGTTTCATTACTATCAAGCATCTGCGCAATTTCAGAAAACTCAAATTGTTCTACATCGCGCAGTTGGAGTACTATACGCTGCTGTTCTGGCAGAGTTTCCATTATCTTAAAAACCATTTCAACCCCATCATTTGCCTCAATTTTCTTTTCAATATTTTCGGAAGTCTGATAATTGCTGTGCACAATTTTAAGGTTTGAAGCCTGTTTCGATTTCAAACGATCCAAGCAGTAATTCTTCGTCATCGTGATTGCAAACGCTTCAGGATTATTATAGTTTTCGATATTTTGTTTTCCATTCCACAATTTCATAAATACTTCCTGCACAGCATCCTCAGCTTCATCTTTTGATATTAAAATTCGCTTTGCCAAACGGTACAATTTATCTTTAAAAGGTATTACTAAAGCAATAAATTCAGTCTTTTCCATTTTGGTTTGGTCATTGGTTTTGGTGCCGTCTATTTAAATGACGAACAGGTTCTATTTTTGTTACATTGAAATTTTATCCATGAATTTTCGACAAGATTTGGTACTGAATAAAGACTCGGATTACTTTCGACTAAAAAGCATATTTTTACCTTTACAATATAATCCCTAATTTACCTGTTTAAAAGAATACTTAATAAAACCTATCTATGAAAAGAAAAATTTTCATTTCCCTTCTAACTATCTCGGTACTTTTTGTTTCTTGTTTTGAAGATGCGGACGATAATTTTCGATCGGCATCCACCCTTGATATTCAAAATTTTATTTACCGAGGCTTAAATTATTATTACCTCTATAAAGCCGACACTCCTGAACTTGCTAATGATGCCTTTGCAAGCCAGGGGGAATTGGAGGATTTTTTAAACAATTATGACACCCCAGAATCCCTCTTTGATTATCTATTGTCGCCACAGGACCGCTTCAGTAATCTTTACAGTGATTTTAGGGTAATAGAAGATGCCCTAAGCGGAATTAGCCTAAGCAATGGAATGGAATTTGGCTTAGTATATTATCCCGACGGTAGTGGGAATGTGTTTGGTTACGTACGCTATGTTTTACCAAATACTGATGCCGAAGCGCAGGGGTTAGAGAGGGGCGATATTTTCACAACCATAGACAACCAACAATTAACCGAAAACAATTTTAATGATTTGTTAGCGCCAAATAGCTATACAATTGGACTTGCAACATATGATGGTTCAAATTTTGTTCAAACCGGTGAGACGGTCTTGCTAAACAAAACCCAATATAATGAGAATCCAGTTTACAAAGTAAAAACGCTGGATATTAACGGTGAAAAGATAGGATACATAATGTATAATGCATTTACCCGAGATTATGAGGTGGAACTCAACAATGCTTTTGCACAACTAAAATCTGAAGGCGTAACCAATTTGGTTCTGGATTTGAGATACAATGGCGGTGGCTCGGTAGAAACCGCAACCGACCTTGCCAGCATGATTACCGGGCAATTTAACGGACAGGTTTTTTACAAAGAATTCTGGAATGAAGATCGGCAGGCCGAAAACGCCCAGGATGGCCTATTTGATAATACTATTAGCAACGGATCAGCGATAAACAGTCTTAACTTGGCCAATGTATATATTCTTACTACCCAAAGAACAGCTTCAGCAAGTGAGTTAGTCATAAACGGTCTCGACCCTTATATCAATACCGTCCAAGTGGGTGATACAACTACTGGAAAATTCCAAGCCTCGTTTTTGCTTTATGATGCTCCAGCACCTGCTTTTAGTAGACAATACGCAGACCCATCTCATTATTACGCTATGCTTCCTTTGGTTTTCAAGACTGCAAACGTGGCAGGTAATACTGATTACGTAGAGGGTTTATTTCCAGAGATTCCATTACAGGAAAATTATTTCAATCTAGGGCAATTGGGCGATGAAAATGAACCCTTGCTTGCCGCTGCACTCTTCGAGATTGCAGGTCGGCCTATGCCATCCAATAAGGGGGTTCAGTATCTAAAAGAATTTTCAGACAGTAACGCTGATTCTCCTATTTATGGGAAAATGATTGGCAACTAAAGATCATGCATTTAAAAAAGAAGCTCCGTTGATTTTTTAAAATTCAACGGAGCTTTTCATTTATCTTATAGTTAAACTATTCATTAAAATAAATTCCTCCCGGCACAATTCCAGTTTGGAAATCTTGAATCTGTTGGTTGGTAGAAAGGTCATATATTTTTAAAGACCCTCTGCTTGCAAAATCCTCTGCATCTGTAACATACAGCAATCCATCCTTTGCTTCCAAAGCATAGAAAAAGCCATTGACAATATCGTTTCCGGGTAAGGTTATAGAACCCATGTTTAGCTTATATACTTTTCCGTTTAAAGAATAAAAAAGATTGCTATCATCCATTGTTAAACTCGATGGATGGTCTGTATTTCCAAAAGTATATGTATTTAAAACTTCGTTATTTGTAAGGTTTATTTCCACAAGAGAACCGGCCGTTTCATTTCCGGTATAACTCGGATTTCCTCCACACAATACAAGGAGTGAATTACCAGAAACCACCATGGCGTTTGGAACATCGCCAACAGTAATCGTACTTTCAAGTGTATTTCCTGAAATTACGGAGATTAAGTTATTCTGCCCAAAGCCACCTTGGTGGGCTACATAGATTTTATTATTGTATGAAACCATTCTTTCCGGTCCAAAAGAAACTGGAATAGTGGATGACACTGTATTGTCACGCAAATCTAACACAGCAACAAAATCATCAGCGTTGTCGTTGGGATCTCCCCAGTTTGTTATATACCCTCTACTTCCATCGGCCCCCATAAAGTAACGTGGATTATTGATTCCGGTTTTTATTGAATCAATGGCTTCAAAGGAATACCTGTTAACAATCATAATTTTGTTTGAATTGTTTACAACAATATAAGCGTTGTCATCCTGAAACCCCATGGATTGGACTACATTGCCCAATTCGGTACCATTTACAGTTCTGTAAATATTTTGCGTGACAGTACTGTAATCTTCAGAAATGAATGTGATGTTTCCACTTCCGTTTCCAAAGGGCCCCTCATTGGTTACTAAAATTCCCTTTTCAAAAGCCGCGGGTATGTATTCTGCCTGGCCATCATCGTCATTGTTACAAGACACAAAAAATAGAGCTGTAATAGCTAAAAAAAGTACTTTATTCATCATTTTCATTTTAATTATATTTTAAAGTTTAAGAATATTTCGAAATTTCTCGAAGGCATGGGTCTAAAAGAAACATTTTCATAATAGGTGTTGAAAACATTTTTAAGTCTTACTCCAAAAGTGATATTTGGCTCAAAAGGTAATTTATATTCTGCACCAAAGTTGAAAACAGTATAACCCGCAACACTATCACTATTGTCGGTTGTGGTATAAGCTTTACCATTAAACAAACCTTGAGCGTAAACAGCAACCTTTTTATAATTATATTGTAACATTCCACTGGCTTTATGGAAGGGCACGTAGATTAGCTGTTTTTTCTTTTCCAAATCTTCCGCCTGCGTATAGGAATAATTTGCGTTGAAATCCAATGTTTGGTCTTTGCTTAATTTAATGAAATAACCAACCACTGCCTCAAGACCATAATTGGTAGTTTTTTGGATATTCACAGGTTGCCAAAGGCCTCCATTTCCGGGGATCCATTTTATTAAATCCTCGGAAAAAATATAATAAGCCGCAACATCGATATTAAAATTTCCAAATGAAAATTCCTGTCCAAATTCCCCTTGATACGAAGTTTCCGGTTGCAATTCAAGATTTCCGCCTGCGTACCAATACAAATCGTTGAATGTAGGAACACGGTAGTTTTTTGAACCATTTAATCGAATTCCATAACGTGGAGAGATTTTCCACTTTGCATCTGCAGAAAAGAGCCAAGGGTTGTCAAAATCATTCAAAAACTCTTTTCTAAGATTAATCCCATATGTAAAATTTTCCGAAATCTTATGATTCAATAAAAATACTGCAGCTAGTGTTTTACGGTCATTTTTCCCCACATTAGTCCCTTCAGCAGTGATATAATTATACTCCAACTTTCCATGAACGCGTAACTTCTTCAGAAGAAAAACCTCTGTTTGAAAGTAACTGACAAATGTATTGGCGCTTCCTTCGTCATAAAATGATTCTTCACTATCGGGGAAGTAACGGAACTGTTCAAAGAGATGTGCCGCAGCAATTTTTGTTTGAAATGCTCCCAATTTTTGCTGTATCTGCCAAAGATTCCGCGTAACGATGTCTATATAGGCATCTTTCCCAACCGTATTTAAACTTCCTGAAAAGTTTCGATCGTTATAGATATATTCCGAATTCCAGGTTGCCACGCCATTCTCCAGTTTTCGGGCTTCATTTATTTTTGCTGAAAAACGTAAATATTCTCCGTGATTGTTTTTTTGATTCTTTCCCACATAATCGTAATCGTTATCTGAACTGATAAAATCCACACCTACATTTAAATAATGATTGCCCCAAGTATGCGTAGTACTGGCACTGCCCCCCAAGGTTGCAAAACTTCCAAAGCGAAGACCAAGCTCTGTGGTATCTATTTTTTTAAAAGAAAAAGTATTATTTAAATGAATACTGCCACCCACGGCACCACTGCCGTATTGTACCCCACCACCGCCACTTCTTATTGAAATTTCATCATAGTTTAATGGAGAAATTATATTGAAATCGGCCTGCCCGGTGAAGACCGAATTTATACTGATTCCATTCCAAATTACGGCAGTCTGGGCGGCATTTGTTCCCCGAAAGGAAGGAGAGGAAACCATACCATATCCGTTCTCCTTAAAATAGATAGTAGAATTATACCGAAGTGTTTCTGTAAGTGAGTTAGCATTTCTCCCCACAATGGAATCATCAAGTTTTTCAAAATTAAAACCTTTTGAAAAATGTACGAGTTTAGAATCGGTCAGCATAACTTCTGGCAAATGCTGAATACTATCCAATTGTGCATTCGCAGAAATGGAGCACAGAAAAATGATCAAAATAATATGGAAACCTATTTGCTTCATAATTCAACCTTTATCCCGAAAGTTTGATATTTTATGTTACGAATAAGGCAGGTCTCCTGGCTTGTCTTTTGTGCAACCTTCCCATCCGCCAAATACGAACAGTGGTTTTTGAAGCATGCACGCCCAAAAATACTTCGGGACGACTTACAGTTGCGGGAACAGCTTCGGATTTTAACCGAATTCCCTTTTAAGAGCTTTTCCCAATACGAAAAACAGCTCACCAAAATTCATTGCAAAAATAGGTTTTAAAAATTAGTTCGCCCAAACAAAACCATTATTTTTGAAGATGCAAAAATTTGTTTTCCTCTTAAGTTTTTTACTTTTTTTCGCGGCTTGCAGAAACAACAGCGACGCTCCCAAATTATCAAAAAGCGAATCTCAAAACCATAGAATGGTTGAGGTTATATATGCAAAGGGATTTGAAATTGAAGATCAGGGAAATATAAAAGTAATAACATTGAAAAACCCATGGCCGGGAACTGACAAAACATTTAAATATGCTTTAGTTAAAAAAAACAGTCCCCTAAAAAACCCTGAAAATTATGACGCCGTGGTTGAAGTTCCCGTGAAGCAAATAGTGGTCACCTCTACTACCCACATTCCTTCTTTGGAAATGCTCGATGAATTGGAAACCTTAATCGGTTTTCCAAATCTGAATTATATTTCTTCAGAAAAAACACGAACAAAAATTTCTGAAGGAAAAATTWCWSAKNAWTRKTWWWAWYKWWKWTTTAAACACAGAGATTTTAATAGATTTGAACCCCGATGCAGTGATTGGTTTTGCCGTGGACGGAAACAATTCTGCCTATTCAACCCTTCGAAAAGCGGGGATTCCCGTGCTTTACAATTCAGATTGGACAGAAACTTCACCATTGGGAAAAGCAGAATGGATCAAGTTTTTTGGCGCTCTTTTCGACAAAGAAAATGAAGCAGATAGTATTTTTATGAGCATTGAAAAGGAATATCTATCTGCAAAAAAAATAGCTTCAGAAGCAATGGAAAAACCAACTGTTATTAGTGGCGCAATGTATAAAGACGTATGGTATATGCCACAGGGCAATAGCTGGGGAGCACAGTTTATAGCTGATGCAAATGGCGATTACCTTTGGAAAGACTCTGAGGGTACCGGTAGTTTATCATTAAATTTGGAGTCTGTTTTAGAAAAAGGCCACAACGCCGAGATTTGGATTGGGCCGGGACAATTCACAAGTCTGGGTGAAATGAAAAACGCAAGCCAGGCCTATTCGCAATTTAAGGCCTATAAAAATGGAAAAGTGTATTCATACAGCATGAAAAAAGGAGAATCGGGTGGAATTGTTTATTATGAACTGGCACCCAATAGACCAGATTTGGTATTGAAAGACCTCATTAAAATTTTACATCCACAATTGTTGCCCGATCACGATATTTTCTTTTTTGACCAACTTCAATAATGCAAACAACAGCAGCATATCGGGTTCAGTTTATGTTACTATTTTTAGTGCTCATTGCAGCTTTTTTGCTGAATTTAAGCATGGGCTCGGTCTCTATTCCATTAGATGAAATAATTTCTGTTTTCATAGGAAATGGCGCCTCAAAAGAAACTTGGCGCTATATTTTAATGGACTATCGCTTACCAAAAGCAATTACGGCAATGATTGCCGGCGGTGGCTTGGCAATTTCTGGATTATTGATGCAAACCTTATTCAGAAATCCTTTGGCTGGGCCTTTTGTTTTAGGATTGAGTAGCGGCGCAAGTTTGGGCGTCGCATTTTTAATTTTGGGAGCCAGTGCATTTGGAGGTTTTTTTGGAACATTACTATTAAGTCAGTGGAGCTTGGTAATCGCCTCCGCATTGGGGAGTTTTTTGGTGCTGGTTGCTGTGCTTGCTGTAACTTTCAGAATAAAGGATACTATGGCAATATTGATCATCGGGTTGATGTTTGGCAGCGTAACAACTGCTGTGGTTTCGGTACTGTCCTATTTCAGCAATGCAGAACAGCTGCAACAATACATTTTTTGGTCCTTTGGAAGTTTAGGAAACCAATCATGGCAAGGTGTTATGACTTTAGCAATTTGTTTTTTGGCAGGTCTGGGGTTAAGTATTTTTAGCAGCAAATCATTGAACGCATTACTTTTAGGTGAAAATTATGCAAAAAGCATGGGGCTTCATATTAAAAGAACCACTTTTATAATAATTCTCGCTACGAGTATTCTTGCCGGAAGCATTACGGCCTTTGTGGGACCAATTGCCTTTGTTGGGCTAGCGGTACCTCATTTGGTACGGCAATTTTACAAAACCTCAAACCATTTGGTCTTAATGCCGGCCGTATTGGTCTGCGGCGCTTTATTAATGTTAATTTGTGACACGGTGGCGCAATTGCCGTTCAGTGAATTTACATTGCCTATAAACGCTATCACTTCGCTTATTGGCGCACCAGTTGTAATTTGGCTTTTGGTCCGTAAACGAAAACTTTTCTTCTAAATGGATTCAAAAGAAAAAAATATCATTCTGGAAGCACAAAACCTTTCCGTGGGGTATGTGAAAAAAGCAGGCAATTTGAKWGTTGNCNAYACNWTYGMTKYYKCAMKYRRRAAAGGMGNARYKMGTTGGKWTSKYTGGMGYGMMSGGWRTTGGTAAATCTACATTACTGCGAACCTTAACGGGAATGCAAAACCCATTAAAAGGTGAAGTATTTTTAAATGGAAAAAATTTAAACGAATATTCCTCATTTCAATTGGCGACACAATTAAGTGTGGTTTTAACGGAAGCGCCAGCCTCCAAAAATCTGTCAGTTTTGGAAATGGTCTCCTTGGGAAGACAACCTTATACCAACTGGATTGGATCACTTTCTGAAAAAGATAAAAACGCAATTCAATTTGCGTTAAATGCAACAGAAACTGAAGTTTTGGTTAATAGAAAATGTTTTGAACTGAGCGACGGCCAAATGCAACGCGTGGCAATAGCGCGGGCATTGGCACAGGACACGCCAATAATTATATTGGACGAACCTACAACGCATCTGGACATTTATCACCGTGCCTATATTTTAAAATTACTGAAGAAGTTAGCTTCCGAAACACAAAAAACAATTCTATTTTCAACCCACGAAATAGATCTGGCCATTCAACTCACCGATAAAATGTTGATAATGGCAAAAGAAAAAACATATTTTGACGACCCCTGCAAACTGATTGAAGCAGGAAGATTTGACTCTCTTTTTCCTAAAGAAACAATTGATTTTGACGGAAAAACCGGTCGGTTTACCATTCGAAAATAAGTATCTTTACTTTAAAATTTATTGTAATGAACGAAACATTTCTTTTCCTATTACTCGCCGTTATTTGCATTTTAATTGGCGCATTTTTGGGTAATTATTTTGCGCGTTTAAAAAGCAAAACCGAAACAAGTAAACTTGAGGAGCGCCTTGAAAAYACACAACTGCAGGAGGAAAAACTGAATGAGCGTTTTGAAACAACTCTGCGTGARAAAGAAGTGTTAAGACTAGAAAAGGAACAGATCAATATGCTGCTTACGCGCCGTAATTCAGAGTTTGAAAATCTTGAAATACGCAACCGTGAACAAAAGGAAGAAGTGGAAAAACTCCAGGAGAAGTTTACAAAGGAGTTTGAAAACCTCGCCAATAAAATTTTGGATGAAAAATCGACCAAATTTTCAAAGCAGAACAAAGAAAGTCTTGAGGTTATTCTTAATCCGCTTCAGGAAAAAATAAAAAATTTTGAAAAGCGTGTGGAAGACACCCACAAAGAAAGTATTGATCGCCACGCGATGCTTCGACAGCAAATTATCGGGTTAAAAGAACTGAACGAACAAATGAGCAAAGAGGCTACCAACCTGACCAAAGCACTTAAAGGTGACAGCAAAATACAAGGAAATTGGGGCGAACTGGTTTTGGAACGTGTACTCGAAAAAAGTGGTTTGGAAAAAGACCGTGAGTATTTTGTACAAAACAGTTTTACTACCGATGAAGGGCGCCGCGTGCTGCCTGATGTAGTATTACATTTGCCAGACAATAAAAAAATGGTCGTTGACTCTAAAGTTTCTTTAGTTGCCTATGAACGATTTGTGAATGAAGAAGATGAAGACCAAAGAGGCCGCTTTCTAAAAGAGCACGTTAACTCACTTAAAAAACACATAGAGCAATTGAGCGGCAAAAACTATCATAGGCTTTACGAAATAGAAAGCCCTGATTTTGTTTTGCTCTTCGTACCCATCGAGCCCGCTTTTGCGGTTGCAATCAATCAGGACAACAATCTTTATAACTGGGCTTTTGAGAAAAATATTGTAATTGTCACTCCTTCCACATTATTAGCAACCCTGCGCACAGTGGACAGCATATGGACCAATGAAAAACAGCAACAAAATGCTATTGAAATCGCAACACAAGCTGGTAGATTGTATGATCAATTCGTAAATTTAACTGAAGACCTCATAAAAGTGGGCAACCAGTTAAATACGGTCAAAGGCAGTTATGATAGTACGATGGTAAAGCTTACGGGAAAAGGAAATTTAATTTCCAAAGTAGAACGATTAAAAAAATTGGGATCCAAAGCGAGCAAACAAGTAAATGAGAAACTACTTAAAAAGGCAGAGGAAAATTTTGATAACAAATAATTTATGAANWWMMWTATTATTCATTATCCTCGGCAGCCTTTTAGCGCTTTATTTGCTTTATTTTGCTTTTGTATATTTTGTACCTTATAGTGAAGGAACCAGAGCGGGAGAATTAATTAAATTTAGCCATAAAGGCGTAGTGGTAAAAACCTGGGAAGGAGAAATCAGTCAGGGCATTAGTGGTGCTCAGATTTTTTCGTTTTCAGTTTTGGATCAAGAAAAAGATGTAATTGAAAAACTAAAAGAGTATCAAGGCAATTATGTTAAAGTAAGCTATGTGGAACGCTTTACCACTTTCTTTTTTTGGGGCGACACTAAATATTTTATTAATGATGTGGTAAAAGAACAATCACCACATTTTAATCGTCAATAGAATTTAAAATTTTATTTTTTTGCTATTTTCAGCGTAGTCTGCAGATTATTTGAAGTGACTTTTACAAAATATAGCCCACTGTTCATGCGGCTCATATCTACTTGGGTTATATTCCCAGAGCCTTTTCCTTCAATGACCAAACTTCCCAACACGTTATATATTTGGTAGCTATCCACTTTAAATAATGAAGAAATAGTTAATTCATTCTTTACTGGATTTGGATAGAAATTGAGGTTTTTTACGAACTTATCAGAAATTGACATTGTCGGCTCCACACTAATCGTCCCAAACATAGACCCTGGATGAAAGTTGCATCTGTATTCATTGGCTCCCACAACGCTAAATGTAAAAGAATACTGAGTACCCATACCGCTCAGTGTGCCACTATCAAAAGTTTGAACACTACTCCCGGGTACGCTACTAACTGTATGGGAAACATTATCTGTTAAAGTCCATCTAACAGTATCACCCGTTTCAATAGTTACACTTGCAGCGGGACCATTTATACCTATTGCCCAATCAAGGTCGAATGTGGCTTGGGAGTATAGACAATTAATTACAAAAAAAGCAATCAAGGATGTAATTTTATTCATAATTGATAGTATTAGTAGGTTATAGTATAAATTTACAAAAAAATTAACGACTTATAGACAATATTCGCAAAAACAGTCTGTTACTTGCTGAGATACATTTTTCTTCTGGCGTAAAGATCATAAAAAGCATCATCCTTAAGGCTATCTATAAAAAGGATACTTTCGCCCGTACTTTTCATTTCGGGGCCTAATTGCTTGTTTACATTTGGAAATTTATTGAAGCTGAAAACCGGTTGCTTTATGGCAAAACCCTCCAATTTTGGATTAAAGTCAAAATCCGTAACCTTGTTATGCCCCAGCATTACTTTTGTGGCGTAATTCACATAGGGCTCACCGTATGCTTTCGCTATAAATGGAACCGTTCGCGATGCACGCGGATTGGCTTCAATAATATAAACCTTATCATCTTTTATAGCGAATTGAATATTGATTAATCCAACAGTATTTAAGGCTTTTGCAATTTTATGCGTGTGGTCTTTAATCTGTTGCATCACAAATTCCCCAATATTGAAGGGAGGCAAGGTAGCATTCGAATCACCCGAATGGATTCCGCAGGGCTCAATATGTTCCATTATTCCAATGATATATACATTTTCGCCATCGCAGATTGCATCGGCTTCCGCTTCAATGGCGCCATCGAGATAATGGTCAAGTAATAATTTGTTATTTGGAATTTTACGAAGCAAATCGACAACATGTTCTTCCAATTCCTTTTTGTTGATCACGATTTTCATTCCCTGTCCGCCCAAAACATAAGAAGGACGAATCAAAAGAGGGAAATCCAATTGGTCTGCAAGCGCCAAAGCTTCCTCGGTTGATTCAGCTACGCCAAATTCCGGATAAGGAATGTTGTTCTCTTTCAAAAGTGTGGAAAAACTTCCGCGGTCTTCTGCTAAATCCAGTGATTTATAAGTTGTTCCAATTATATTTATTCCGTAACGATCCAGCTTTTCAGCAAGCTTTAAAGCCGTTTGGCCACCCAACTGAACGATTACCCCTTCGGGCTTTTCGTGGCGGATGATGTCGTAAATATGCTCCCAGAAAACGGGCTCAAAGTAAAGTTTGTCGGCAACGTCAAAATCGGTGGAAACAGTTTCTGGGTTACAGTTTATCATTATTGTTTCGTAACCGCACTCCGCAGCGGCAAGTACGCCGTGCACACAGCAATAATCAAACTCGATGCCCTGACCAATTCTGTTCGGGCCCGAACCGAGGACAATTATTTTTTTCTTATCGGTTACTACGCTGTCGTTTACCGAATAGGCTTTTTTGCCTTCTTTTTGCATTTCATTTTCAAAAGTGGAGTAATAATACGGTGTTTCCGCTTTAAATTCCGCAGCGCAGGTATCCACCAATTTATAAACACGCTGAATGTTCATTTCCTCGCGTTTTTTGTAAACTTGGCTTTCCAAACATTTCAGCATATGTGCTATTTGCCGGTCTCCATAGCCCTTTTGTTTGGCTTCCAACAATAATTCCCTCGGAAGTGTTTCCAAAGTGTATTTTGAAATTTCCTTTTCAAGCAGGTATAATTCCTCATATTGACGAAGGAACCACATATCTATTTTTGTGATTTCGTGAATTCTACTTAGCGGGATTCCAATCTGTATCGCATCATAAATTACGAAAACGCGGTCCCAACTTGCGTTTTTCAGTTTATCGAGAATCTGCTCGTAATTCGTGTAACTTTTTCCGTCGGCGCCAATTCCGTTTCTTTTAATTTCAAGGGATTGAGTGGCTTTGTGAAGTGCTTCCTGAAAGGATCGGCCAATACCCATCACTTCCCCCACCGATTTCATTTGAAGCCCTAAAGTACGGTCGGAACCTTCGAATTTATCAAAATTCCAACGCGGTATTTTTACGATTACATAATCTAAAGTTGGCTCAAATAATGCGGAAGTTGATTTTGTAATCTGGTTGCTCAATTCATCCAATCTATAACCAATAGCTAGTTTCGTAGCAATTTTCGCGATTGGATATCCCGTTGCTTTTGAAGCCAAAGCCGAAGAACGCGACACACGAGGGTTAATCTCAATTGCGATAATATCTTCTTCTTCATCGGGGCTAACTGCAAACTGAACATTACAGCCACCAGCAAAATCCCCTATACTCCGCATCATATGTATTGCCATATCACGCATTTTTTGATACGTACGGTCGCTTAAGGTCATTGCTGGCGCAACTGTTATAGAGTCGCCCGTATGTATTCCCATCGGGTCCATATTTTCTATTGCGCAAATAATAACAACGTTATCATTATTATCACGGAGAAGTTCAAGTTCATATTCCTTCCACCCCATCATCGCCTTGTCTATCATCACTTCGTGTATGGGTGAAATTTCCAATCCGTAAGATAGCAACTCGTCAAAATCTTCTTCTTTATAAACAATTGAAGCTCCCGCACCGCCTAAGGTGTAAGACGCCCTGATTACTAACGGAAAGCCAAACTCCTGAGCAATTTCTTTTCCTTGAAGATAAGAATTGGCTGTTGCCTGTGGCGCCATTTTTACCCCTATTTTTTCCATTAACCCTCTAAATTCCTCTCTGTCTTCTGTAATGTTAATTGCGTTGATGTCAACACCTATTAACTTTACTCCAAAATCTTTCCAAATTCCTTTTTCATCTGCTTCTATACACAAATTAAGAGCAGTTTGCCCCCCCATAGTAGGAAGCACCGCATCAATCTGGGGGTGTTCTTTTAAAATTTTTACAATTGATTTTGTGGTAAGCGGCAAGAGGTAAATATGATCAGCCATTGATGGATCCGTCATAATTGTTGCCGGGTTGCTATTTATCAAAATGGTTTCAATTCCATCTTCACGTAAGGATCGCAATGATTGTGAACCAGAGTAGTCAAACTCACATGCTTGCCCAATAACAATAGGGCCTGAGCCAATAATAAGTACAGATTTAATGGAGGGATTTTTCGGCATTTTTTTTATTTTTTCAGTATTTCGAAATTACGAACCAATAGGGTATAAAAAAAAGGTGTTGCTCAGTTAAACAACACCTTTTATATATAACTTATCAACATTATTTTTTGTGACGGGATTCAGAAGATACAGAAAGTCTCTTTCTACCTTTCGCTCTGCGGGCAGCCAATACTTTCCTTCCGTTTACAGAAGCCATACGCTCTCTAAAACCGTGTTTGTTTCTTCTTTTTCTTTTTGATGGCTGAAATGTTCTTTTGCTCATTTTAGTATTCTTTAACTTCCGTAATATCCTTTTTAAGAACCTTTGGGTACTACCTCAAAAGTCGGGTGCAAAAATACAACAAGTTTTTACTTAGGCAAACCTTTTTTTGAAAAATATCTAGATTTTTTTTTGGTCTCAAAATTAATTTTAGCCCGTCTCTTTTAGTTTTGAAATTATTTCCTGCAGAAGTCACAAAACCTTAAAAAAAGTCTTTAGATTTCGTACCTTTGCAGCCCATTATAAAGATGAGACATGTTCAATAAAAATATAAAATTAGTATTGGCTGCATTAGTTGTTGGCGCAGCGGTCTGGCAATTCACCGAGACAAATATTGGCAATGGCATTATGCTAATTCTGCTTTCTTTAATTTTTGTTTTCCTCTATTTTAAGAATGAAATAATATTGCTCGCTTTTCTGCGTCTTCGGAAACAGGATTTCCCTGGAGCTAAAAAATGGCTAGATAAAATAAAAAACCCGAGCGCGGCATTGGTCCCAAAACAGGAAGGTTATTACAACTACTTAAATGGTTTGATGATTTCGCAAACCAATATGGTAGAAGCTGAGAAATATTTCAAAAAAGCCGAAAAATTAGGTTTAAACATGTCTGCAGATATGGCAATGACAAAATTGAACCTTGCCGGAATCGCAATGACCAAAAACCGCAAGCGTGAGGCGGAACAGCTTATGGCCGAAGCTAAAAAACTGGATAAGCACAATATGTTGGACGACCAGATAAAAATGATGAAGCAGCAAATGAAAAAGATGGGACAGCCCAGACAGCAATTTGGTAAAGGCGGCCGTGGCGGCAGAAGGTTTTAAATAATTTTTCTTAACAGCATACTTCAGTATTGTGTAGTTAAACGACTTTATATGTTCCTTTATCGAATATACGCCTGTTAATCAACTAAATAGACTATCTTTGCCCAAAGCTTTTGCTTATGGGTAGAAAACTACTTTATCTATTCTTATTGGTCTCCTTCTCGGCACAATCACAGATTGGGCAAGATAATTATTTCTCTGAAGCGATTGGAAAAAACATCAGAAAATACACGAAAAATTCACAAAAAGCTTACGCTGAAAAGGATTTTGAACGTGCAGAGTTTTTATTTGATTCACTTATAAATAATGTTATCAACGGGAGTTATTTGGACAATTTTAAAGTTCGAAAACTTTCCGGTAGAAAGATTGAACTATACAAATTTGAAAAGCCAATTTTCCTAATGACATATGCTTCGTGGTGTACACCAGGTGTGGGGGAAATTCCAGCCTTGAATGAAATAGCTGAAAAACATTATAAAGACATTGACTTTGTGGTGCTTTTTTGGGACTCAAAAGAAAATGTGCGAAAATCTACCCGCGACTATTCCAACAGAATTAATATAATTTACGTGGATGAAAAGGAAAATACCAATGACCACATTGTTGAAATAATGAAGCACAGTCTTGGCTTTCCCACTTCGTTTTTTATTGATGAAAATAAACGCATTGTAGATGTAAGGCGTGGCGTATTGCATCCATATAATGAAAAATATGAAATTTCATTTGAACTTAACTACAATTCGTTTTTAAATGGCATTTCGCTTCTGAAGAACTTAGGAGACGAAGAGAAAGAGCACTTCGCTTCAAAACAAAACCCATAAAAGAATAAAACTTTTATGGGTTTCGATTATTGCAATAAAATACTGTTTATTGATAATATCCTTTCTCTGGAATTTCGATAAAATATTCCTTCCCCGAAGCATTTTTCAAATAAGTGTCCCTCAGCCATGGATTGTGAAGTTTTAAAATTTTATAATTGATCCCATAAGGCTTTACCCATTCAGACCAATCCTCCACTGGCGTATCCACTTTTACCGTGTAGGTTGGGATATTTGTGTAAAGGTCCTTTTCCCTAAAGTTGAAACCATATTTTTGGGGGTTGCTCATGATTTCTTTCAAGGCCAAAATCCTAAAAACATATCTGCTAGTTTCGGTATTCAACAATAAGTCGTAATAGCTTGTTTCTTTCTGTCGGTCGATCTGCTTATTCATACCACCAACACCTGCATTATATGAAGCTGCGGCCATAGTCCAACTCCCAAATTTCTCTTTTGATTTTTTCAAATATTCAGCTGCTACCATCGTGGCTTTTTCTAGGTTGTAGCGTTCATCCACATAATCATTGATTTCTAGGCCATACTCCAATCCAGTTCCTTTCATAAAATGCCAAATTCCTGAAGCTCCGGCAGGAGAACTTTGGTACTCCAAACCACTTTCTGCTACCGCAAGGTATTTGAAATCGTCCGGCAGTCCGTATTTTTTCAATAAGGGTTCTATCTGTGGGAAATATTTATTGGCACGCTTAAATAGCAGCAATCCATTAGATTGCCAATATGTATTTACCAATAATTCCCTATCAAAACGCTCCCGAATATCGGGATTATTAAGCGGTACCGGTTCGCCTGCGAAATCTAGCTTTTCGGGAAGTGGCAACGCATATACATTGTAATCATTAACCAATTTTTTCTCAAGATTTGCATCTGTGGGAGCATCCTGCACTGCATGAATGCTAAGGGCACTAACCGCAACAATCACTACGCCCAACCCTATCTTACCTATCATTTTCATCTGTATAAAATATTTAAAAAAAGATGGAATGCCTCTATATACAACTTCCGTTCTTTTTTAAAAGTTGTAAATGGCATTTCAAATAATCATAATTTCATTAAAGATACTCAATTCAGTAATTTTAAAAGGCAAAGGAAATGTTATTGTTCAATTATTTCCAAAAGCTTTTGCGAAATTTCTCTTCCTTTATTTAAAATCATAATATGTGTTCCGCCTTTAATAACTTCACAGCCATCAATATATTTTATGGGAAAGACTATATCCTTCTCGCCATGGATATGGATTACATTTTCTAATTTTTCTTTTCTGTCCCAAGTTATCATTTTTTCGAGCGCCCAATCCAGATATTGCTTGTCGCGAACATGCAAATATTCCTGATATAGCGACAAACGCTTTTTGGTTTTGGGGCCAATGGAATATTTGGTCAAATCGTCTGTACTTAAGACCAAGCTTGTCGGGATCAGTTTGTATGCTTTTGTCAAACTTGCGAGCTTCATCCGTCGAGGTAGCTCACTCTGGGTTTTTACACTGGAAATGATTATGAGTTTTTTTAATTTTAAAAAATCATTCATTTCCTGTACCACTACGCCACCGAAAGAAACGCCTATCAAGATAGCATCTTTTTCCTTTACTCGGCTTGCCATTCTTTTGGCATACGCTTCCAAACTTTCACCCTTTTCGGGAATTAACCATTCCAAGATATGCATCTCATAATTTTCTGGAAATTTAATATTCCTGAAAATTTCACTTCCAGCAGCCATACCTGGAACAAAGTAAACATGTGTTTTTTCAGAATTCATAAGTCTTTTGTGAAGAAAATGGCAAAGCCCAAAGATTATTCGTAAATTTACGGGTACAAAGATAGAATTATAAAACTGTTTCTTTACAACTGAATAATTTCAGTCATAATTTGCTTTGAATACAAACCAAACATCAAAAAGTAGCGTATATAATAATAACACTTTAAGTTACCCTATTCCGTATCTTGAAAATGAACATTCCATATCACTGCATTCTAAATATCCCTTTTTAAATTAAAATAACTCCCAATGATTGAAGATGTAGAAATTACCGACAACGAATTTTTGAGACAGTTCGAGCTCGAAATTGGCGACAATATGGCCCGCATTGAATATGCGCTGCAGGACCGAAAAATTTTTCTAACAAAATATGAAATGCCCGAAGATCTCGAAGAGCAGGGTTTTAGGGAAATATTTATCAAGGCTGTTTTTGAGGAAGTGAAAAACCGTGGTATAAGCTTGGTTCCCACCAGTCCCGAGATTGCAGGATTTATGCGAAAAAATCGCAGAAAGTACAAAGATTTATTACCTGTGGGAATTAATATTTAAGCCAAAACTCTTTCATCAACCTTAAACCGTACCAAGCCATCTTCATCAATTTCAGTAAGTGTAATTTGTTGTAAAGTATTTACCAATTCC
Organism: Aequorivita sp.; assembly: GCA_002733915.1. Lineage (GTDB taxonomy): Bacteria > Bacteroidota > Bacteroidia > Flavobacteriales > Flavobacteriaceae > Aequorivita. The sequence goes on along the minus strand of NVXN01000005.1, from coordinate 120,748 downwards.
GGATTCCACGGCGCTTTTACTTTTACGTAATTTTCGGTGAAACCGTGAATGTAACCCTCTTTGTTTTCACCCTCAAAAAGAACTGTTCGGGTTGTGCCAAGCTGACTTTCATAAAAAGCCCTCCTCTTTTTTGCTGAAAGACCACGCAACATTTTGCTGCGTTTGTTGCGTACTTTAATGGGCACTACGCCTTCCATTTCGGCAGCGGGCGTATTATCTCTTTCGGAATATGTGAAAACGTGTAAGTATGAAATATCAAGTTCGTTTAAAAAATGATAGGTTTCCAAAAACCGTTCATTCGTTTCTCCAGGAAAACCAACAATTACATCCACACCTATGCATGCGTGCGGCATCACTTCTCTGATTCTTGTAACTCTCTCGCTATAAAGTTCACTCATGTAGCGACGGCGCATCAATTTTAAAATTTCATTGCTTCCGCTTTGCAGTGGAATATGAAAATGCGGCACAAAGGTTCGTGATTTTGAAACAAAATCTATGGTTTCGTTTTTCAGAAGATTTGGTTCAATTGAAGAAATACGAAGCCTTTCAATGCCCTCTACTTCATCCAATGCTTTTACCAATTCCAGAAAAGTGTGTTCGTGCTTTTTGTTTCCAAACTCCCCTTTTCCGTAATCACCAATATTCACGCCGGTCAAAACGATTTCTTTTATTCCTTGTTGCGAAATTTCAAAAGCATTTTTTAAAACGTTTTCTAAAGTATCACTTCGCGAAATACCACGTGCCAGTGGAATGGTACAGTACGTACATTTATAATCGCAACCATCCTGAACCTTTAAGAAAGCACGGGTTCTGTCGCCAATGGAATAGGAGCCTACATAAAAATCTGCCTCTTCTATTTCACAGGAATGCACTTCGCCGGCGCCTTTACTGCGCTCTGGACGTGATAAAAGGTCAATTATATAGCTTGTAAGTTTAAACTTTTCAGTGGCGCCCAAAACCAAATCTACCCCATCCACATCTGCCAATTCGTGTGGCTTCAGTTGGGCATAACAGCCAACTGCAGCAACAAAAGCTTCGGGATTTACTTTCTGTGCTTGCTTTACGATAGTTTTAAATCGTTTATCGGCATTTTCGGTAACGCTACAAGTATTTATAACATAAATGTCGGCCTTTTCAGAAAAATCAACACGGTCAAATCCCTCACCCTCAAAACTCCTTGCAATGGTAGAAGTTTCACTGAAGTTGAGTTTACAGCCTAAAGTGTAAAATGCGACTTTTTTTGATGCGTTCATTATTGTATTTTTGGCAAATGAGGGCACAAAAATACAAACTTAAATCGGTTCCCGAAAAAACTTGATAATGCCTTTGAAAAATCTAATCTTAAGAATTTCAACATATTTCGTACTCTTCTTTTTACTTTCCTGCGGAAATAACGAAGAAACCGAAAATGACTACCTCGTCTTCCGTTATAATGAACACGGAAACATCCCCACGCTCGATCCTGCTTTTGCAAGAAATCCGCAGGCCATTTGGCCGGATAACCAACTTTACAATGGTTTGGTGCAATTAGATGACTCTTTAAATATAATTCAGGACATTGCAAAAAGTTGGTCAGTCAATGATTCTACACACACCTATACTTTTAATCTTCGTAATGATGTATATTTTCATCAAAATATAGCGTTCGCCCAAGAAGGACTTCACAGTCCAACCCGCTATACACGAAAGGTTAATGCTTCAGATTTTGTGTACAGTTTTGATCGTTTGACCGATGAAAGGGTCGCCTCTTCGGGAAGTTGGGTAATGAATTATGTTGAAAAATATTGGGCTGAAAACGATTCCACTTTTGTAATTCAACTGAAACAGCCCTTTCCTGCATTTTTAGGATTGCTTACTATGAGATATTGTTCCGTTGTACCAAAGGAGGCTGTAGAATTTTATGGTAATGAATTCCGAAGTAATCCTGTGGGCACAGGGCCGTTTCAGTTTAAAATGTGGGAAGAAAACGTGAAACTCGTTTTCAGAAAAAATCCACTTTATTTTGAAAGGGATAAAAACGGAAACAAACTTCCCTATTTGGATGCCGTTTCAATTACTTTTTTACCCGATAAACAGAGTGAGTTTTTGCAATTCGCACAAGGAAAACTCGATTTTATCTCAGGTTTGGACAGCAGTTACAAAGATGAGCTCTTAACTACACGCGGAAAACTTCAGCCAAAATATGAGGATTTGGCATATATGATTACGGGACCGTATTTAAATACGGAATACCTCGGTTTTTTTCTCGGTACAAATACTACTGAAATACAGAGCAAAACATTGCGGCAGGCAATAAATTATGGTTTTGATCGTGAAAAAATGGTTACCTACCTTCGTAACGGAATGGGCATTCCAGCCACTCACGGCTTTATTCCAAAAGGATTGCCTGGTTATGCTGAAATTGACGGGTATACCTATCAGCCGGAAAAAGCGAAGGAATTAATTGAACAGTACAAAACTGAAACTGGCGATGCAAAACCCGAAATAACCATTGGCACCAACAGTCAATATCTAGATCTGTGCGAATATGTGCAGCGCGAACTCGAAAAACTCAGGATTGCCGTGACAATAGACGTGATGCCGCCTTCCACGCTTCGGCAGATGAAAAGTAGTGGCGAACTTGATATTTTTCGCGCCAGCTGGATTGCAGATTATCCTGATGCTGAAAATTATCTATCGCTATTTTACAGTCCCAACTTTGCGCCAGATGGACCAAACTATATGCACTTCAGAAATGCAACTTTTGACAGTATTTATGAAAAATCGCTAACAATTTCAGAAATAGGTGAACGGAAAATCCTTTACACCAAAATGGACTCCATTGTTGTTGAAGAAGCGCCAATAGTGCCTTTATTTTATGATATGGCCGTACGATTTGTAAACAAGAAAGTTTCAGGCCTCGGTATTAATCCGCAGAATTTTTTGGTTTTGAAACACGTAAAAAAGTCGAAATAATTTTTAAATTACAGTTTAAACTTCAAAAAAGTAAAAAATGGGATTTGGAGGTTCTGCTCTGGCAATGGCACAAACGCTTCGCAATAATGCAAAGCAACTTGTAAAACTTGATAAATACTTTGAAAAGGACATCACACCTTCAAATAGTAGCTATGGAAAAATCATCGATTACAAAAAAATGTCCCCCGAACAATTTGAGGCATTCAAACAAAAACTGCGTCAAAAAGAAATAGAGCGACAAAAACGGCTAACCATTGTCTTTGGAAGCGTTATGATAGTGATTGTTGCAGCCCTGGTTTATCTTTTATTTTTTTATTAAGCTTTTCGCCACTTAGCGGTTTCCTCAAAAACATGTTCCAAAATCTTGGCGTCCACTTCTGAAAACTCAATATTTCTTCGGCTCATAACTACTGTTGCAACTTCAAAAGCCTTGTCTGTTTTATAAGTTGTAAAACCCCCGCTTCCGCCCCAACTGAAGCTGGGAACAAAATTTCGTGGAAAACCGCTTCCGAAAATATTGGCGCTCACTCCAACCACGGTTCCAGTGTTGAACATGGTATTAATACCACATTTGCTGTGGTCGCCCATCATTAGTCCACAGAATTGCAATCCGGTTCTTGCAAAACCTTCGGTTTCATAACTCCATAACCGAACTTCTGCATAATTATTCTTTAGGTTGGAATTGTTGGTATCGGCTCCCAGATTGCACCACTCGCCCAAAACGGAATTCCCCAAAAAGCCATCGTGGCCTTTGTTTGAATATCCAAAAATCACACAATTATTCACTTCACCCCCAACCTTGCTGTGTGGACCAATAGTAGTATTGCTATAAATTTTTGCGCCCATTTTTAAAGTTGAATGCTCACAAAGTGCAAATGGACCACGAACAGCACATGCCTCCATAATTTCGGCATTTTTTCCAATATAAATGGGGCCTTCAGAAGCATTTAATGAACAAAGTGGTAATTTGGCCCCTTCTTCAATAAAAATATTCTCAGGATTGCTCGCCCAAACGGCTTCGGGAATAGGCTGCGACTTGCGGCCTTTGGTAAGCATTGTGAAATCACGCTTTATCGCTTCCCCATTTTTTGAAAAAATATCCCAAGTGTTCTCAATCCTTATAACATCATCGTGGGTATATTGGATTATATCAAAAGTTTCAAAATCTACTTCCTGTCCTTCGGTTGTAAAAAAAGCAATTGGTTCATCATCAAAAAATACCGCCTGGTTTTCTACCAAACCTTTTATAATATTCACCAAATTCTCCGAAGGAAGAAAGGAAGCGTTTATAAAGATATTCTTATCGAGCTCCAAAAAAGGATATTTTTCCGAAAGGTAGTCTTCAGTAATTGTAGTGGTGGTGAACCCTAAAAGGTGTTCCCATTTTTCGCGGATGGTTAAAATACCGATGCGAATATCCGCCACAGGGCGGGTAAATGTGAAAGGCAAAAGCTGGTTGCGGACGTTGCTGTCAAAGAGAATGTAATTCATTTTTAGGACTTCTAAATTTATATTCAAAGCTAATAAAAAAAGCCCTCGATTTCTCGAAGGCTTTTATATGTTTTACTAAAAAGTGAAGACTATTCTTCAGTTTTAGCTTCTTTTGCTGCAGGTTTTTTGAACTTGTCGTACTTGTTCTTGAATTTGTCAATACGTCCTGCAGTGTCAATAAGTTTTGCTTTACCRGTATAGAAAGGATGTGATGAACGGGAAATCTCCATTTTTACCAAAGGATACTCAACACCATCAACCTCGATAGTTTCTCTAGTATCTGCAGTTGATTTAGTAAGGAAAACATCTTCGTTACTCATATCCTTAAAAGCAACTATTCTATAATTTTCTGGGTGGATACCTTTTTTCATCTCTCTACTATTATAATTTAAAAAATGCGCTCTTCCGACCTTTCGGAATTGAGTTTGCAAATTTAAGTATTAATTGGAAACTAGCAACAAAATTATTCACTTTTTTAATTCGTTACTAAATCGCCCGCAAATGTAACGTTTTGCTATCTTTGTTTACTAACCAACCGAACCAAAAAAACAACTTAAAAATGGAAACGCAACCAATTTCAATTAAAAAGTCCGCCGTTAATTATGGGCTTATCTTAGGAGCTGTACTTGCCCTTATGACTACGTTAATGTATGTCTTGAACCCCGACCTTTTTACTAAATGGTGGGTGGGTATTATCAGTTTTATTATAATTATTGCCCTTGGAATCGTATCAGTAGCTAAAGCAAAGGGCCTACTGGGCGGAATAATGAATTTTAAACAAGCCTTTACAGTTTATTTTATTACTGTTGCAATCGGGCTATTGATTAGTACTGTAGTTGGAATTTTAATTTTCAACATTATTGATCCAGATTTGGCTGTATTTCTACAAGAAAAAACCTTGGAAATGACTGCGGAATTTTTACAAAAATTGGGCACACCACAAGCCGAAATCGATAAGCAAATGGCTAAAATGGCCGAGCAGGATAACTTTGCAATTGGTACACAGTTGAAAAATTATGTCTTCAGCCTTGCGTTTATGAGTGTTATTGGATTATTGGTAGCGCTTATTTTTAAAACGAAAAATCCAAACCCGTTAAACTAATTAATGAATATTTCCATCGTCATACCTCTTCTTAACGAAGAAGAATCGTTAAATGAATTATACCGTTGGATTGCAGAAGTTATGCAATCCAATGGTTTTTTATACGAGCTCATTTTTATTGACGATGGCAGCACTGATGGCTCGTGGAAAATTATTGTAACACTTTCCGAGGAAAATCCAGCTGTAAAAGGAATTCGTTTTCAGAAGAATTACGGAAAATCACAAGCCTTGCACGCGGGCTTTGCAATGGCTAAAGGCGATGTGATTATTACAATGGATGCCGACTTGCAGGACAATCCCGAAGAAATTCCCGAACTCTATAAAATGATAACCGAAGAAGGTTTCGACCTTGTTTCGGGCTGGAAAAAGAAACGCTACGATTCTGTTTTGAGCAAAAACCTACCTTCAAAACTGTTCAATTACGCAGCACGAAAAACTTCCGGCGTAAAATTGCACGACTTTAATTGTGGCTTAAAAGCGTATAAAAAAGATGTTGTAAAAACTATTGAAGTTACCGGTGAAATGCACCGCTACATCCCAGTTTTAGCAAAAAATGCTGGCTTCAGCAAAATTTCAGAAAAGCCAGTATTGCACCAGGCGCGAAAGTACGGAACCACCAAATTCGGTGCTGAAAGATTTATCCGAGGTTTTTTAGATTTAATCACCATTTGGTTTTTGTCAAGATTTGGCAAACGGCCTATGCACCTATTTGGCGCTTGGGGGGCATTAATGCTTATAATAGGTTTCTTTTTGGCGCTTTATTTGGGAATTGATAAACTATTTTTAAATCCCTTCGGAAGACTTATCACCGAGCGGCCACAATTTTATATTGCGCTAACCGCTATGATTTTGGGTTCCCAACTTTTTCTTGCCGGTTTTTTGGGCGAATTAATCCTCCGAAGTAAAAAGGATTCCCGAAACTACATCATTAAAGAACAGCGAAACTTCCAAGATTAACCATTCAGATTCGTTATTTTTGCACTTTAATTTAAGCGAATGATTTACGTAGATCCGAAAATTTTAGACCGCGTTAACCAGTGGCTCACCCCCTTTTTCGACAAAAAAACCCAGCACGACATCAAAGAAATGATTGCTTACGATCCCGAGGGATTGGAAGATAGTTTTTATAAAAACCTAGAATTCGGCACGGGCGGAATGCGAGGTATTATGGGGCTCGGCGACAACCGAATCAATAAATATACCTTGGGTAAAAACACTCAGGGCCTTTCAAATTATTTAAAGAAAAAATTTCCCCATAAAGAAATTAAGGTCGCAATTGCTTACGATTGCCGCCACAACAGCAAGGAATTTGCAAAAATTGTGGCCGATGTTTTTTCGGCCAACGGAATAAAGGTTTTTCTTTTTTCAGAATTAAGACCCACTCCCGAGCTTTCCTTCGCTGTAAAGTATTTGGATTGCCAAGCTGGAATTGTGTTGACGGCTTCGCACAATCCACCCGAATACAACGGATATAAAGTGTATTGGGAAGATGGCGGGCAACTTGTTCCGCCGCAGGATGGTGAAATTATTGCGGAAATAAATTCGCTGAATTATGAAGACATTCAATTTGAAGCAAGCGAAGGTTTGATTCAATATATAGCTACCGAAGTTGACGAAGCATTCGCGAAAGCTTCCATTGAAAACGGAACTTTCAATACTTCAAAAGAAGCAAAAGATAATCTCAAAATTGTTTTCACTTCGCTTCACGGTACTTCAATCACGATAGTTCCAAAGGTTTTGGAGCAAGCAGGCTATAAAAATGTATTGATTGTTGAAAAACAGGCAGCGCCAGATGGCGATTTCCCAACCGTAAAATCTCCCAACCCGGAAGAGCCTGCGGCTTTGAAAATGGCTTTGGAACTTGCAGAAAAAGAAACTGCAGATATTGTAATTGGTACCGACCCCGATTGTGATCGTTTGGGTATTGCCGTTCGTAATGATAAAAACGAAATGGTTTTGCTAAATGGAAACCAAACTATGGTTTTGATGACGCACTTTCTATTGGAACAATGGAAAAAAGCTGGAAAGTTGAACGGAAATCAGTTTGTGGCTTCCACAATAGTTTCTACACCAATGGTAAAAAAGGTTGCTGAGCATTTCAACGTAAAATATATGGAAGGGCTCACGGGCTTTAAGTGGATTGCCAAAATGATTAAAGACCATCCCCAGCTTAAGTTTATCGGCGGCGGCGAAGAAAGCTTCGGGTATTTGGTGGGCGATTTTGTTCGTGATAAAGATGCCGTTACCGCCACCCTACTCGCTTGCGAGATTGCCGCGCAGAAAAAACACGCTGGCAGCAGTATGTTTCAATATTTGAATGAAATTTATAATACATACGGCAACTACCGCGAACATCTTATTTCAATTACAAAAAAAGGGAAAAAAGGTGCTGAGGAAATTTCAGCGATTATGAAAACACTTCGAGAGAATCCTTTCAAGGAAATTGCAGGTAGTAAGGTAATTAGAATGGACGATGTTTCAAAAAGTGAAACTACAGATTTTATAATGCAGGAAACTTTGTCATTAAACCTGCCAAAAAGTAACGTATTACTATATTACACCGAAGATGGCAGTAAAATTGCAGCACGACCCAGCGGCACCGAACCGAAAATAAAGTTCTACATTAGCGTGAATACTTCCGAAAAGGATAATTTTGAAGAAATACTTCAGAAAAAAATTGACGCCATTGCTGCACAACTAAACGTGAGTTAATGAATTATTTCAGAAAAATACTGCGCTACGCGTATCCTTATAAAAGATTTGCTTTTTTAAATATCTTTTTTAACGTACTGTATGCTTTGTTCAGTACGCTTTCCTTTGTGGCGCTCATCCCTGTTTTGGAAATTATCTTTAGCGACCAGCGCACGCTCGGGCCACGCCCGGTTTATGAAGGATTTTCAAATATCAAAGATTTTTCACAGGAATACCTCAATTACTTTATCATTGAAAACATCAACAAATACGGGGAGTTCAAGATTTTGATGTACATGGTTGGGATTATAATCGCTTTGTTTTTGTTGAAGAACTTAAGCAATTATTTGGCGATGTTCTACTCTACCTTTCTTCGGAATGGAGTATTGAAGGATCTTCGGAACGATCTTTACAGCAAGGTAATACAGTTTCCACTGGCGTTCTATTCTGAAAAGCGAAAAGGAGATACGATTTCCCGACTTAGCGGTGACGTAGACGAAGTAAAAAATTCGGTGCTTTCGGTTTTGGAAATGATTGTTCGTGAGCCGTTGACCATTATCTTTTCTTTGGTTACAATGCTTTTTATTAGTGCAAAACTTACATTATTTGTGTTTCTTTTTCTACCTATTTCCGGTTTTTTAATTTCGAAAGTGGGAAAATCGTTAAAAAGAGGCTCGTTAAAAGTGCAACAAGAACAGGGTGTGTTCCTTTCAATTTTAGAAGAAACTATGGGCGGATTGAGAATAATTAAAGCATTTCACGCCGAAAACCTCTTTCAGAAAAAATTTGAGGACAGCAACGAACGATTTTATAAATATTCAAATTCAGTATTGAACCGTCAAAACCTTGCTTCACCGTTAAGTGAGCTGTTGGGAATCATTACCATAGGCGTTCTTTTGGTGTATGGCGGCTATTTAGTTTTTGTGGATCGCACTTTGGAGGCCAGTTTCTTTATTGGGTATATAATGTTGGCCTATAATATTCTTACTCCAGCCAAAGCCATCGCCAAGGCTAGCTATTCTCTAAAACGTGCCGATGGTTCCGCGCACCGGATTTTGGAATTGCTCGAAGCGAAAAACACTATTACTGATATTGAAAATCCTGTACAGAAAGATGGTTTTAATGAAGTGATAAATATTAAAAACATTTCCTTTAAATATGAAGATCAATACGTTTTAAAGGACTTTTCACTTGAAATTCCGAAAGGCAAAACCGTTGCGCTTGTGGGCCAATCCGGGAGTGGAAAAAGTACAATTGCGAATTTGCTTACCCGTTTTTACGATGTGAACCAGGGAAGCATTGAAATTGACGGAGTGGATATAAAAAATATTTCGAAAAAATCCCTTCGCGGCTTAATGGGCATTGTTTCACAGGATTCCATTCTTTTTAATGACTCCGTTGCTAATAACTTAAAGCTTGGAAAACCCAATGCTTCCGAAGCTGAATTGATGGAAGCTGCGGAAATAAGCAATAGTTACGAATTTATAAAAGAGCTGCCCGAAGGTTTTGAAACCAATATTGGCGACAGCGGAAACAAACTGAGCGGCGGCCAAAAACAGCGGTTGAGCATAGCCCGTGCCGTTTTGAAAAATCCGCCGATTATGATTTTGGACGAGGCAACTTCTGCTTTGGACACCGAAAGCGAGCGTTTGGTACAGGATGCCCTTGAAAAAATGATGAAAAACAGAACTTCCATCGTTATTGCGCATCGTCTTAGTACAATTCAGAATGCAGATAAAATCGTGGTTCTTTCCAAAGGAAAAATTGTGGAACAAGGCAAGCACCAAGAACTTTTAGAGAAAAAAGGTGTTTACTACAGCTTGGTAGAAATGCAGTCGCTTGCATAATTTTACATCCTAAATTAAACCTTTGTTGCGTAACTTAGTCCTAAACTTAAGTCGCGCACTTAAAAATGGTTGAAGAACAAGAACTGGTAATAGCATTAAAGACCGAGGCAGAAAAAGAATCCGCTTTTCGAGAGCTGGTTTCGCAATATAAGGAACGACTTTATTGGCAAATACGTAATATGGTCTTGGACCACGATGATGCTGACGATGTGCTTCAAAACACATTTATTAAAGTTTTCAGAAATATAGATTCCTTTAAGGGTGAAAGCAAGTTGCACACGTGGATGTACCGCATTGCCGCCAATGAATCCATTACCTTTCTGAACAAAAAGGCACGCCGCAACAATGTATCAATAGACAATGTAAAAAACAATGCGGTGCGCAAACTGGAAACAGATGTCTATTTTGAAGGTGACCAATTGCAATTGGAGTTTCAGAAAGCAATTGCAACCCTCCCAGAAAAACAAAGATTGATTTTTACGATGAAGTATTTTGAAGACCACACCTTTGAGGAACTTTCAGAAATACTGGAAACCTCGGTTGGCGGTTTAAAAAGCAGCTACCACATAGCCGTAAAGAAAATTACCGAATTCATAAAAAATCACAATGAAACTCTTTGAGATTTTTAAAGTCAGAGTTAAGTAATGGAAAAAAATAAAAACATACCTAATTTTAAAACTCCCAAAAACTATTTTGAGGATTTTGAGGAGCGTCTTTTTAGTAAAATGGCCGAAGAAAACTTCCCCAAAAGTACAGGATTTAAATTACCGAAGCAGTATTTTGAAAACTTGGACGTAAGAATTTTGAAAGAAGTTTCACTATCAGAAAAACCAAAAAAAGTAATCCCACTTTTCCCTCGGAAATATTTTGGGTATGCTGCCGCTATCGCTGCTTCATTGGTAATTGGTTTTACACTTTTCAATACCAAAGTTGAAATATCCAACCTTGATTCGCTTCAATTGGCTGCTATTGACACTTATATTGAAGAAGGGAATTTAAACCTAGACCTTTACGACGTGACTTCATATATAGAAAATGAAGACATTGCCAWYRKWGRTYTSKWYKSTWWNGTAYYTKRCMKRMANTTSANTAWWMKRATMYMKKWWTGAAWMTWTNAGRKAYNGAAACCTTAATTGATGAGTAATGAATAAATTAGTCATGCTACTTTTCCTTTTGGCAGCAACCATGCAGGCACAAGATGGAAAACACGAAAAAATAAAGGCTTGGAAAACAGCTTATATTACTGAAAAACTTTCGCTCACCTCTGCTGAGGCAGAAAAGTTCTGGCCTATTTATAATAAATACGATGATAAATTTCACGAGCTTCGGAAAAAAGAGCGAACTGAAATTTTTAAAAAGCTACGAGATGGACTTGAAAATCTTACCGAGACCGAAGCCAATGAATTAATAGACAAGAATCTTTCCATTGAATCCAGTGAACTGGAATTACGCAAGCAAATGACTGTGGAACTTAGAAAGGTACTTTCACCCAAAAAAATAATTATTCTCAAAAAAACGGAAGACGATTTTAAGCGGGAGCTTTTAGAACGCTACCGAAGCAGCAAAGGTGAAAAAGGCGAAAAAGGTCCCAAAGAACCAAAATAGAAAAAGCCCCGGAATTCCGGGGCTTTTTCTTTTATTTAACGTATTAAATTACATTGCGCCCCATTCCTTTAATGACTTTTGATTTAAAGCCACATAATCATCATTGCCTGCTGCCTTTGCAAGTTCTATCGATTTTTTGGCGGCTTCAATAGCGCCTTTTTTATCTCCCGCTTTTGCGTAGATTAAAGACTTTTGTCGCAACTGCCAAAATTTGGGCTCTTTGTTCATTTCAATAGCCTTATCAATCCAAGCCTTAGCTTGATTTATATCTTTTCCAGCCTCTAAATAATACACGGCTGCTGAATAATAATCGTTTGCCGAAGGGCCGTTCATCACTCTCTGGATGCTCTCTGAAACTGTTTTGTCAGTTCCAAATTTAATGGGTACGCCCACATAGGTTTTTTCCCAAAGTAAGCCCAGCAGGGCAGAATCATTTTTTAAATCATCAAAAGACATTGTAAATGTCTCTATATTCATAGGCATTGGGTACGCCGGAGCAGATATTTGTGCGACAACTTTACTCTCATCCCACTTTTCAGGAGTGCCCCAATTATTTGTATCATCATAAAAATATATATCCCAGCTCGAAGTTCCTGGCTTGGTATAAATGGCATAGCTGCCCGCCTTAACCGTTTTGCCACCTATTTCCACATCATCGCTAAAGGTTATCTTTGTGTTTGCATTTGCGCCGGTGCGCCACATTTTGTCATAAGGAACCAAACCTCCAAAAATGTTTCTTCCTTTCATTGAAGGTCTGGAATATTCCAAAGTAACATCTGTCAAGCCCACTTTTTGCTCAATTTTTTGAAATGGGCTAGGTTGTGGGGTTTCTATTTGTGCCTGTATACTAAAAGTTAACATAAAGGCAGAAAAAAGTAAAATAATTTTTTTCATTGTAATGGTTTTAAGGTGATTATAATTTACACGAAGTTACTGTTTGGATTTTTTTAAATAGTTAAGGAAAACCTAAAATCTTAAGTTTTTTAAGCGAAAAGAATGTCTGTAATCAATGAATATAGCTTAAACACAGCACAACTGTTAATTTTTTGTTTAATCTTTTTATGCTATTTTAAAACAAACTATTTTTAAGAAAAAAATTGAAGCTATGTTAAAGTTTTTAAAAAGATTATATAAGATACGCTTTCGAAACAGCGCAGTAGAAACCAATACCTACAGACTTGTACGCATGAACCGGAAGCTTTCATTCAAACAAGGCAAATAGTCAGTGAATGAAAATTTATACACTACAGGCAAAACAGAACCTGCCCATCTCTATGAACGAGGCTTGGTCCTTTTTATCAGATCCCAAAAATCTAAAAGTAATCACACCCGATTTTATGGGTTTCAATATCCAGTCCGGAGCAGACAGACCTATGTTTGCAGGGCAAATTATTGAATATTTAGTCACCCCRATTCTGGGAATAAAAACTAAATGGGTTACAGAAATTACCCACGTTGTAGACAAGGAATATTTTGTTGATGAGCAACGCTTTGGGCCTTATGCGCTATGGCACCATAAACATTTTATAAAAGAAATTGATGGCGGGATTGAAATGGAGGATTTGCTTCACTATAAGCTGCCTTTTGGTTTTTTGGGCCAATTGGCGCATCCTTTTTTGGTGAAACCCAAACTCGACGAAATATTTGAATATCGAAAAAATAAATTAGTGGAACTTTTCGGTACCTTATAATTCACAACATAAGAATTATGCAAAAAAACATATTATTAATAGGAGGTTCTTATGGAATTGGAGCTGCTATTGCTGCAAAATTGRAAGAAAATCATAATGTGATCATCGCATCGCGAAGCAGTGAAGATATTCCAAAAGGCATAACACACTTTTCTTTTGATGCGTTGAAGGATGATATTACAACATTGGATTTGCCCGAAAGAATTGATGGTTTTGTATACTGCCCCGGTAGTATCAATCTGAAACCTTTTAAAATGATGAGCCCTGAAACATTTAGCCAAGATATGGAACTTAATTTCCACTCGCTGATGCGGGTGGTTCACGGTTTGTTGCCCAAACTGAAAGATACAGAGCAAGCAAGTCTTGTTTTTTTCAGCACCGTTGCGGTTAAGGTAGGGATGCCTTTCCATACCAGCGTGGCTGCAGCAAAAGGTGCTATTGAAGGATTTGCAAAAGCTCTTGCTGCGGAATACGCCCCAAATTTTCGAGTGAACGTAATTGCACCATCATTAACCGATTCGCCTTTGGCTTCAAAACTTTTGAATAACGACGCAAAAAAAGAAAAGATGGCGGAGCGTCACCCACTGAAAAAAGTAGGCAACACTGAAGATATTGCTGCAATGGCAACATTTCTGCTGAATGACGATTCAAAATGGATTACGGGTCAAATTTTTGGGGTAGACGGCGGACTTTCAACCTTAAACGTAAATTAAGTTGGCAGAAAAAGTAAATATATTCTGGTTCCGAAGAGATCTTCGACTGGATGACAATGTGGGATTTTACAAAGCACTTCACGGAAAATTTCCGGTACTTCCCCTATTTATATTTGATACAGAAATACTTAACGAGCTTCCCAAAGACGATGCCCGTGTTACTTTTATTTTCGAAACGCTCCAAAAAATGCGCAATGAATTGCAGAAGCAGGGAAGCAGTCTAGCGGTATACTTTGGCAAGCCGGAAGAGATTTTCAAAAAAGTAATTTCAGAATTTGAAGTGCAAAACGTAATTACCAATCACGACTACGAACCCTATGCAAAGAAGCGTGATGCAACTATTGAAAAGTTACTTACAGAAAAAGAAATAGGTTTTTACACTTTTAAGGACCAGGTTATTTTTGAAAAAGATGAAGTAGTTAAAGATGATGGCGATCCATACATTGTCTATACACCTTATATGAAAACTTGGAAAGCAAAGTTTAAAAAGGAGTATGTGGAAAAGATTTATTACACAAATGAATTTTTAAATAATCTGTATCAAAATTCACGATTGCCGAATCTTTCACTAAGTGATATTGGTTTTAAAAAATCTAAAATTGAAATTCCAGAATATGATGTAACCCCCACGACTATTCAGGAATATGAAAAAAGACGAAATTTCCCCGCAGAAGATGCTACTTCGCATTTGGGGCCGCACCTTCGTTTCGGTACGGTAAGTATTCGCAAAATGATTAAAAAAGCAACTACGGAAAAAAACGAAGTGTTTTGGCAGGAACTTATTTGGCGTGAATTCTTTATGCAGATTCTTTGGCATTTTCCAGAAACGGTAGAAAATGCCTTTAAAAAGAAATATGACCGTATTGAATGGAGAAACAATGAAGAAGAATTCAAAAGATGGAAAGAAGGTAAAACAGGTTACCCATTAGTTGATGCGGGAATGCGGCAACTGAATGAAACTGGATATATGCATAACCGCATACGCATGGTAGTTGCCAGCTTTTTATGTAAACATCTATTGGTAGATTGGCGCTGGGGCGAGGCCTGTTTCGCCGAAAAACTACTAGATTACGAAATGTCCAGTAACGTGGGAAACTGGCAATGGGCTGCAGGCAGTGGCGTAGATGCAGCGCCATATTTTAGAATCTTTAATCCCACCACACAAATTGAAAAATTTGACAAAGACCACAAATACATCAAAAAATATGTGCCCGAATTTGGGTCTGAAGATTATCCCGAAAAAATTGTAGATCACAAAGAAGCGAGAGAAAGATGTTTACAAATTTATAAAAAGGCGGTCTCTTAAAATTTGTTAATTTCTGTACGATTATTCTTATTTTGTGTATTATATCGATAAAATATGTAGTTTTATCGATAATTTAACATTAGTATTTACAAACCCAAATTGTAAACTTATGGAAACCTACAAAAATGTATATAGTAACGGTGAGGTTATCGTTACCTATGAACCTAGCCGTTGCATTCACGCCGAAGCTTGTGCTAAGGGTCTTTCTGAAGTTTTTAAAACATCTGTAATTCCGTGGATAGATTTAGACGGTGCTAGTACCAAGAAAATTATCTCACAAGTTAAAAAATGCCCTTCTGGAGCTTTAAATTGCACCAAAATAAGACCAAAGCAGTTTGTTAAAGATTTTGTAATTTGAGAAAAAATTTGGGTGGTTGTACACAATTTTTCTACTCTTGCACTGTTAAATAAAGCATTGCAAACAAACCTGAAAACATGAAGAAGATTTTAGTACTAACCCTCCCCCTATTTCTATTTACACTACAATTAGCTGCGCAAGATTCAATCCAAGTTCGAAAAAACACCCTGAATGAGCAGATGACGGATGCCTTTGATAAGAGCAACAGCTATCAAGAATACAAAGTAATCAAGAAAACACAGCTCGCTACTTTAAAGCGAAATATTTTAGATTCCGTTTCTTCATTAGAAAATAAAATAAATGCTCAAGAGACTGAAGTAACCCTTCAAAAAAGCGAAATTGATTCGCTTCGACAAAATCTTCAGAACACCAAACAAAATTTGGCTATTGCTAAAGAGAAAGAAGATGGGATTGAAATTTTTGGTATTCTCACTTCCAAAGCCACATATAATATTATTATGTGGAGTATTATCTTTATTCTATTACTGATTAGCGGATTTTTGTTTTACAGATTTTTGAACAGCCATAAAATTACCAACGCCGCTCAACTTAAAATGGCTGAGATGGAAATTGAACTGGAAGATTACCGAAGAAACAGTCTAGAGCGCGAGCAAAAGCTTCGCAGAAAGCTTCAGGACGAGATTAACAAAAACCGAAAGGCTTAACATTTAAGGCTCTGTTCTCGTAATTTTTGCCCCAATGGCTCGAAGTCTTTCATCAATGTTTTCGTAGCCCCTATCTATTTGTTCAATATTGTGAATCGTGCTTGTTCCTTGAGCCGAGAGCGCAGCAATCAATAGTGAAATTCCCGCCCGAATATCTGGTGAAACCATAGTGGTAGCCTTCAAATTTGATTGGAAATTATGGCCGATTACCGTTGCGCGATGTGGGTCGCAAAGAATGATTTTGGCACCCATATCTATCAATTTATCCACAAAGAAAAGGCGACTTTCAAACATTTTTTGGTGAATGAGCACGCTGCCTTTTGCTTGGGTACAAACTACCAGCACAATACTAAGCAAATCTGGAGTAAAGCCGGGCCAAGGCGCATCTGCAACTGTAAGTATCGAGCCATCAATATAGCCTTGAATTTCGTATTCCTTTTGAGATGGAATGTGAATATCATCCCCTTTTTTATTCAGTTTGATTCCAAGCTTTCTAAATGTTTCTGGAATCAATCCCAAGTTTTCCCAACTTACATTTTTAATGGTTATTTCACTTTGCGTCATTGCCGCCAGGCCAATCCAACTACCAATTTCAATCATATCTGGCAGAATACGATGGGTACAACCACCAAGGTTTTTTACACCTTCAATAACCAATAAATTAGAGCCAACGCCTGAAATATTGGCGCCCATGGCATTCAACATTTTACAAAGCTGCTGGATGTAAGGCTCGCATGCTGCGTTATAAATGGTGGTGGTGCCTTTGGCTAAAACGGCAGCCATAATAATATTGGCCGTTCCAGTAACCGAAGCTTGGTCTAAAAGCATATAAGTGCCCTTTAAGCCTTTTGGCGCTTCCACTCCGTAGAAACGTTCTTCTTTATTGTAGCGAAACTTAGCTCCAAGATTTATAAAACCTTCAAAGTGGGTGTCGAGTCTTCTTCTGCCAATTTTATCGCCTCCGGGACGCGGAATGTATCCTTTTCCAAATCTGGCCAACAAAGGACCAACAATCATAATAGAGCCCCGTAGGGAGCTTCCCTCCTGCTTAAAAAGTTCTGATTCTAAATATTCCAAATTAATTTCATCAGCGATAAAGGCATATTTACCTTTTGCCAATTTCTGARTTTTAACCCCTAGATTTTCTAGAATTTTTATGAGTTTATTCACATCCAGAATGTCCGGAATATTTTCAATGATTACCTTCTCAGGCGTTAACAATACTGCACAAAGAATTTGTAAGGCTTCATTTTTGGCACCCTGAGGCGTTATTTCGCCCTTTAGTTTATGCCCGCCCTCTATTTGGAAAGTTCCCATAGATAATGGTTGGAATTTTAATAACGCTTGCGGTTGCGGTTATTTGATTTGTAATTTTTCTTGTTGGAAGAGTTGGTGTTGAAACGCTTTTTATTTTTCATCAAATCGGAAGCGTTGCTCAGATCTTCATCGCTGTTTTTAAGATTTATCTTACCGCCGGAAAGTTCAAAAAGATGTTCAAAGATAACCTCGTCCTCTACTGTGTCCTTGTTCCAGTTTAGAAAACACTTTTTCATATGATTGGCAATGGTAAGGATAAGACCTTCTTTTTTATCGCCTTCTTCCCAGCTATTTGCCACATCAATCATTCGCTTTATATTGTTTCCATAAAAACGATATTTAGGATGGTTTTGCGGATAGCTTAAAGGTTCTGGCCTTTCCATTAATTCTTCACGGGAAGGAATTGGGAAAGGAGAATCTACATCAAGTTTAAAATCTGAAATTATAAAAAGCTGGTCCCAAAGCATCGGTTGAAAGTCCGGCACATCACGGAGGTGCGGGTTCAGGTTGCCCATAACCGCTATTATGCTTTTGGCAATTTTATTGCGCTCTTCTTTGTCTTCGGTGGCGATGGCGTGGTCTACCATCTTTTGAATGTGGCGGCCGTACTCAGGAATAATCAATTTTGGGCGCTCTGTATTATATTCTATTTGTGCTACTTCTTGTATCAAAATGTTTTAATTAAGGGAAGAATATTTGTGTATTCGGAAAGATTGAAAATCATTTCGCTCGCAAAATACTAAAAATTAAAGTGAAATAACACCTTCAACCTTGGAAACTTCAAGATATTTTTTTACTACGTCATCGGGTGAATCCATCGTAACTTTTATTGAAATGCTGGAATAGGTTCCTTTTGATGAATCGCGGGTTGTTATTTCGGCGTCGGTACCGTCATAAATAGCTTCTATTTCTGCTATTTTTTCCAAGCTGGCGGGTACTATAAACTTAAACAGATAAGGGGAAGGCCAGGTGGTATCTTCTTCAAGTTGTTTTTTTAACCTATCGTAAAATTCTTCAGTATTTTTTTCTTGATCCATGAAATTATTTTGCTCTGTGGGTAACAAAGATACACTTTCACCACAAATATTTATTTACTTACTTTGTAGAAAATTGAAACTTTNGGACACGAAAAGAATTGTAATTACCGGCGGGCCCGGCTCTGGAAAAACGGCACTAATTAATTATTTGGAAAAAGAAGGTTATCCTGTAATGCACGAAATTTCAAGGGATGTAATTCTTGAAGCACAAAAGGAAGGGATTGAACAATTGTTTTTGGAGAACCCTATTCTATTCAGTGAAAAATTACTGGAAGGCAGGTTGAAGCAATTTCACGAAGGAAAAAAATTTACAGCCCCCATCCTATTTTATGACCGCGGTATGCCTGACGTCACAGCCTATATGGACTTTGTGGCTACCCATTATCCAGAAAACTTTTGTGAAACTTGCAAGAAGTACAGATATGATGAAATATTTGTGCTCCCCCCCTGGGAAGAAATATATGAACAGGACAACGAGCGTTACGAATCCTTTGAACAGGCCGAGAAGATATTTCATTTCCTTAAAAAAGGTTATGAAAATTATGGCTATAAAATTCACGAAGTACCCGTGGGCACTATTAAAGATAGAGTTGAAAATATTCTGAATCACCTTAAAAATACGCCTTGATAAATGTCCGCGACATCCTAGCCAAATACTGGGGTTATCCTTCCTTCAAACCCATGCAGGAAGAAATAATCGCGTCTGTAATTGACGGGAAGGATACTGTGGCGCTTTTACCCACAGGCGGCGGAAAATCGTTGTGTTTTCAAGTTCCTGCTTTAGCAACTGATGGTCTTTGTATAGTTGTTTCACCTTTAGTGGCATTGATGGGCGATCAAGTAAATGCATTGAAGGAGCGCGGTATAAAGGCGCTTAAATTAACTGGCGGAATCTCTTTTGAAGAACTGAACACGCTTTTGGACAACGCGCTTTACGGAAATTATAAATTCCTTTACCTCTCTCCGGAACGGCTTCAGCAGGAAATAGTCCAGAATTACATCAAGCAGATGAACGTAAATTTAATCGCAGTTGATGAAGCGCACTGCATTTCGCAATGGGGAAATGATTTTCGACCAGCCTACAAAAACATTACATTACTTCGGGAAATACACCCCTTAGTTCCAATCATTGCACTTACAGCAACAGCCACACCCGAAGTTTTGGAAGATACCATTTCAGAATTAAAGATGGAGCTTCCGATGGTTTTCAGAAATTCCTTCGTTCGCGAAAATCTATCCTATCAAGTTTATAAGGAAGAGGACAAATTATACAAAACCGAACAATTGCTAAAAACAAACAAAGGTGCTGCAATTGTGTACGTACGGAATAGAAAAGGAACCATTGAAATAAGTGAACAACTGAATAATTTAGGCATTTCGGCTACATTTTATCACGGGGGAATTTCCGCAAAGGAAAAAGCACAAAAACTGCAAGCATGGCGCAACGGTACTGTTTCCACAATGGTCGCCACCAACGCTTTTGGAATGGGCATTGATCAGGCCAATGTGCGCTTTGTTATCCATCTTCAAATTCCCGAAAGTATGGAGAGTTATTTTCAGGAAGCAGGTCGTGCGGGCCGCGATGGCGAATATGCCGCTGCGGTGCTACTGTATAATGAGTACGATAAAATATATGTAAAGCAGCAGTTTGTGGAGTCATTGCCAACAACTTCAGATCTGAAAAATATATACCGAACGCTGAGCAATTATTTTCAAATTCCCTACGGCGAAGGGGAATTCACAAAACACAATTTTGGTTTTTCAGAATTCTGTAAAACATACAATTTAAACACATTGATTGCGTACAATGCCCTGAATAGCTTGGACCGCTTGGGAATTATTCAACTTTCGCAGGAGTTTGGACGAAAATCCATTGTGCAGTTTTTGATTTCCTCTGAAAAAGTGCTGCATTATTTTGAAAAAGATGCTATGGTTTCTGTCATCGGCAAAACAATACTTCGTATATACGGAGGAATTTTTGAAATGCCCACAGCTATCAATCTGGATTTAATCGTGACCAAAACGGGACAAACCATTGAAACCGTAATTTCAGTCCTAAAAAAAATGGAGCGCGACCAGGTTGTAGAAATGATGCTGCAAATAACCGACGCCACACTCACTTTTTTGGTTCCGAGAGAAGATGATAAAACTATTAACGTAATTTCACGCGAGGTAGAAGCGCTAAATCGCAAGAAAAAGGCACAGGTTAATTCTGTCCTCAATTATATTGCTAATACAAAAACCTGTCGAAGCGTGCAGCTTGTTTCCTATTTTGGTGAAACTACCGCTTCAAAATGCGGCATTTGTTCGGTGTGCAAAACGCAAACTTCAAAATTTTCAAAAACGGATATGCAACAACTGGCAGGACAGATTTTGACCTTGCTTGAAGAATCGGAATTAACTTCGCGAGAGATTTCAGAAAAACTTACTTTTGCCGAAACGGATATCCTGAAAGTACTCCGTTTGCTTATGGATGCCGAAAAAATAAGCGCCAATCCTAAAAAACAATATTATTTAAACTGAAAAAATGCAGAACGATTTAAGAATAGTATTTATGGGAACTCCCGACTTTGCGGTGGGTGTTTTAAAAGAAATGGTGGAAGCAGGCGAAAATATTGTGGGCGTAATTACCGCGCCAGACAGGCCAGCAGGCCGAGGTAGAAAGCTTATGGCCTCTGCAGTGAAGGGTTATGCAACTTCAAAGGGTTTAAAAATTTTGCAGCCAAGCAATTTAAAGGATGAATCATTTCTTGAGGAATTAAAAAATTTGAATGCCAATCTTCAAGTAGTCGTGGCTTTCCGAATGCTTCCCAAAGCGGTTTGGCAAATGCCGAAATTAGGAACCTTTAATCTACACGCTTCACTTCTTCCTCAATATAGAGGTGCAGCTCCCATAAATTGGGCAATTATCAATAATGAAGAAAAGACGGGCGTTACTACTTTTTTTATTGATGAAAAGATAGACACTGGTTCCATCATCGCCAACAAAGAAGTAATTATAAAAAAGGACGAAACTGCGAAAACGCTTCACGATAAACTAATGGACGAAGGAGCAAAGTTGGTTTTGGAAACACTAGAACGGATTGAGCAAGGTAAAGCAAACCCCAAACCACAGCCCGAGACAAGCAATTTAAAGGAAGCTCCAAAACTCACTCCAGAAAACACGCGTATAGACTGGACAAAACCAGGAAAGGAAATTGCTGCTTTTATTCGTGGGCTTTCCCCCTATCCTGTTGCGTGGACTATTCTTTATAATAATAATGAAGAACTGAAAGTTAAGATATACAGCGTAAGTTTTGAAAAGGCAACCCATAACTTAGAGCCTGGGCGTATTCAAACTTCAAAAAAACACCTGAAAGTAGCTTGTGCAGATGGATTCATTAATATTAATGAAATACAACTTCCGGGAAAACGGAAGATGGAGATTGCAGCTCTATTAAATGGGTATATATTTGATGAAGATTCTAAACTATGCTAAACCCTTGTCAGTACTGATTTCATTAAAAACTATAAAAAAACGACCATGTTTATTAACAAACGGTCGAAGTTATCAACAAAAACAGTGATTTACAGCGTGGTTACTTGCCTGAACGGATATTCCTGTTAAATTTGTAGGGCAATTAATCGAAGTTTAACCAACAATTTAATTTAAAAAAATTATGAACAAATCAGATTTAATCGATGCAATGGCAGCTGATGCCGGAATTACAAAAGCTGCTGCTAAGAAATCTTTAGAGTCTTTCTTGGGCAACGTTCAAAAATCCCTTAAGAAAGGTAACAGAGTATCACTTGTAGGATTCGGATCTTGGTCAGTATCAAAAAGAGCTGCTAGAGAAGGTAGAAACCCTCAAACTGGTAAAACCATTAAAATTGCTGCTAAAAAAGTAGTTAAATTCAAAGCTGGTTCAGATTTACAAAACAGCGTAAACTAATTGTAAAATATTTTACAACATTTTAGGTCCTTCCTTTCATTCAATTGAAAAGAAGGACTTTTTTTATCTTATTGATACTAAGTGTTTTATAATTCAGTAGGTTTTGTAGCTTTTTATTAAAATAACTGACGCTAAGCATCAATTCGGTAAATTTTTGGTAATTCTAAAATTATTACTTAGATTTAATTTACCAAAAAAAAATTATGACCACCTTAAAACCAGCCAAAGGACTTTTATTGGTCGCAGAACCTTCTATTATTGGAGATGTTTCCTTTAACCGTTCTGTGGTGCTTTTGGCAGAGTATAATGAAAGTGGGTCTGTGGGTTTTATTCTTAACAAACCCTTGCAATACAAGCTTCGAGACTTTGTTCCAGAGATAAATTCCAAACTTCCAGTTTTTAATGGCGGGCCTGTTGAGCAGGATAATTTATACTTTATCCACTGCATCCCAGAGATTATTCCAGACAGTATTGAAATTTCTAATGGTATTTATTGGGGTGGTGATTTTAGTGCCATAATCGATTTATTAAAAGACGACAAGTTAAATAAGAACCAAATACGTTTCTTTCTCGGTTATTCAGGTTGGGAAAGCGAACAACTTGAACAGGAACTAGAGGTAAATAGTTGGGTGGTAGTTCCTAATAATTACAATAATGCAATTATCGGCAAAACGAATATTAATTTTTGGAAAGAAAAAATGATTGAGTTTGGGGGAGATTACATTTTGTGGTCCAACGCTCCCGAAAACCCAAGTTTTAATTAACCCATTCTAGCCTTTAAATTCAGCTTGGGCAGTAATACCTTAACTGTTTCCTTTACAAATTCCTTTTTTCTATATTTTGTTACCGGAACAATTCCCTGAATGGTGTTTGTGATAAAAATTTCATCTGCTTTTTGAAGTTCAAAGGGCGAAATGGAGGCTTCCTCAAGTGAAAAATCTGGAATTAATTTTATGATAGCGATAAGCTGTTTGCGAATAATTCCGTTTAAACAACCATCCGTAAGTGGCGGAGTTTTAATTTTATTGCCTAAGACTATAAAAATATTTCCGTTCAACGCCTCAACAACTTGCTTGTTTTCATTCAATAAAAGACAGTTTTCGTAATCGTTTTCTTTGGCGTAAATACTTCCCAAGATATTTATTAGCCTATTGTTTGTCTTCAACGTTGACAATAAGCCCGAATTAATGTAATGGTCTTTAAAAAGTTCAATTTCACAATTTGCTTCGTTTAACTCATAAAATGGAGTTTTAAGTTTTTCACAAGAAATAACATATTGCACGTCATTGGTTTTTGGGGTATACTTTCCTCCGGTTTGCCTCCAAACAAGTAGCTTTATACGAAATGAATTCTTATGGTTCTGTGAAGAATTGATGGTCCGCAATAGTTCTTCCTCTAAAAATTCCATCGTAAAATTCATGGGAATTTCCATTCGCAGAATTCGCATGGACGCCATTAACCGAAAATAATGGTCTTCCCAAAAACATATTTTTCCTGAAGAAAAGCGCACGGTTTCAAAAACGGCATCGCCGTAGTTTAACCCTCTATTATCTATAGCCACTGATGCCTTAGCGGCAGTTATTAACGTTCCGTTTAAATTTACCATAAAAAAACCGTCCTTTTGAGGGACGGTGCAAAGGTATTATATTTTAAAGGGATTTTAGACTGAACCCAAAATTGACTTTAGATTAGAGATCATGTTTTCCCAAAGCATTTTCCCTTCTTCTACTTCGTCTTCTTCGGCAAAATCGGTAACCATCAATGAAACATCTTTGGTAATTTCGTCAACCTGAATGCGGAGTTCAAAATAGAAGTCTTCCCCTTCATCTTCTACCCACCTAAATTTAATTCTCTCAGGGCTTTTTTTGCTCAGCAGCTTTGCCCGTTCCTCGCTTTCAGCCCAAATAAAAGTGTAATATTCACCCCGGGAATTTACATTGTCTGCGTACCATTCTGAGAGGCCAGACGGCGTTGATATATACTGATATAAAAGCGAAGGGGAAACCTGAATGGGAAATTCCATTTCATATTTTATTTTATCTTCCATAGTTCCTTGTTAGTTGATGCCCAATATATATATATTAATTTTAACCTCAAATGAAAGATTGAAAATTTTTCATTCAAATGAATTTGCTAAAAAGACGAAATAATTTCAATAAAAACAGAAACTAATATTTGCGACAGATAATTTTGTTTCTATCTTTGCAGCCGCTTAGACATAAAGTTTGGGCAAAATAAATGCGGCGAGGTAGCTCAGCTGGTTAGAGCGTCGGATTCATAACCCGGAGGTCGCGAGTTCAAGTCTCGCTCTCGCTACACATAAATCCCCCAGGATTAACTCCTAAGGGGATTTTTTTATGGATAAGTTTAAGATTGTAAAATTTATTAATTTACTGAAGTAAGAAAGCCCTTTCGAAAACGATAAAATCTTCCTTTTGGTCGAAAATTTCTTGCGAGTATGCACATAATTCTTACATTTGTTAAAATCTAGTTAATAAATAATTGAGCGACAGCTTTATATAGGCACTTTAAAGGTTTAATTTTACTCTTGAACTTTTAAAACCTATTATATGAAAAATTATTTATTTGCATTAGTAATGCTAGCAGGTCTAGCTTTTAGCTGTACCCCAGAAAACCAAATTAGCGATGAGCAACAAATCGACAAAGTCAAAATATGTCCGCCCGGAGACCGAAACTGTAACGGGATTCCTGATAATCAAGAAGACTAAAATAAGTTTTTACTTATTATTCCTTGCAATTGTAGCGGTCTTATCACCGTTCTTGCATATTTTTTATATATTTAATGATAGAGAGGGCATATTTGGATTTACTTATATGTCCTCTTTTATGTACTCTCTTAGTCTTCCTCTTATGGCGATTTGTTCCGGATTACTTTTAAAATTTGTTGCGCAACAAGTTTTGGAGTTTAGAATGTTTTTGATTTTTATAAGCCATTCATTTCTTTTCGTCGGAATATTTTTTATAATCTATACGTTAGTTCCGTTAACTGATTTTTCCACATCAATATATTTCATCTCTCTATTTATTCTTTCAGTCGCTCTTACTTTTGCTGCTCACTTTTTACATAGGGCTATATTTACCACGGAACAGCGCCTCAAAAAAATAATATCCAAACTTTTTGATTTTATAATTCTTGAAACTCCCCGTAAACACGTTTCAGAGGAAAAACAGATTGATTATGTTATTTCCTATGAAAAAATCATTAACGAAATAGGGGACGAATGAAACATACATTAATCAACCTTACCAAACTCCGAATTGCCGGTATGCTTTCCGAAGCCGCACGACAAGAGGTGGAACAAAAAATTCTTGAAATTCCGGAAGAGAAAACCACCAATACTAATGATCCAACAATTAGTTTTGGTTAAGACTAAATTTCTATTCCGAAAGTATTTGTCGTAATTCTGTGAAGTTTACTTGGGATTGGTCACCGCTTTTCATGTTTTTAAGCGAGAAAGACTGAGCGTTCATCTCTTTTTCGCCAGCCAGTACCGTAAAAGGAATATTTCTTTTATCGGCATAGCCCATTTGCTTACCCATTTTAGTGGCATCGGGATACAATTCAGTATTTATCCCAGCATTGCGCAAACCAGTTATTGCCTTCATAGCATACAATGCTTCCTTCTCGCCAAAATTTATAAAAAGTGCTTTGCTGTTTTGTGAAACTGTTTCGGGAAAAAGATTCAACTCTTCCAGAACCAAATAAATACGGTCCAACCCAAAGGAGATTCCCACACCACTCATATCCTTCAATCCAAAAATTCCGGTTAGGTCATCATATCTTCCGCCGCCGCCAATGCTGCCCATACTTACTTCGGCAGGAGCCGCGACTTCAAAAATAGCACCCGTGTAATAATTCAATCCGCGCGCAAGCGTAACGTCAATATTCAGAGAGGCTGTTTGTAGGCCGAGCACTTCAATATTTTCTGTAATAAACTCTAACTCTTTTACGCCTTTCATCCCCATTTGTGAGCCCCTAAGTAAATCTTTTAGGGAATTCAACTTTTCTTCATTGTTTCCTTTAAAAGAAAACAAGGGTTGCAGTTTTTGGAGTGCTTCGTCAGAAATACCTTTGTCGCGCATTTCCTTTTTTACGCCTTCCTCCCCTATTTTATCGAGCTTGTCCAAGGCAACCGTAAAATCTATCAATTTATCTTCTGCGCCAATGGTTTCGGCTATGCCACTCAATATTTTTCGATTGTTGATTTTTATGGTGACGCCATTTAAACCTAGCTTACTGAAAACAGCATCATACAATTGCACAAATTCAACTTCCTGCCAAAGCGAAGTGGAACCCACAACATCGGCATCGCACTGAAAAAACTCACGAAAACGCCCTTTTTGGGGTCTGTCTGCCCTCCAAACGGGTTGGATTTGGTAGCGTTTAAAAGGAAAGGTAATTTCGTTTTGGTGTTGTACCACGTAGCGTGCAAAAGGTACGGTTAAATCGTAACGCAGGGCTTTTTCTGAAATTTTTGAAGTTATTTTATTACTGTCTTTTTCAGAATATAATTTCTCGTTTACTTTGGAAAGAAAATCGCCACTGTTCAAAATCTTAAAGATCAAACGATCGCCCTCTTCGCCATATTTTCCCATTAGGGTTTCACTATTTTCAAAGGAAGGTGTTTCAATGGGTTGGAACCCGTATAATGAAAAGGTTTCCTTAATTACATTGAAAATATARTWAYRWCRSGTAMMWWMSWMAGSMYYRAARNTYAYRYNGTRCSWTWTGRGNNGSATSSYYWKWYASRCAAGATTTTNWKSKWYWTATTNGNYYAKRCARAYRTCYKMRRYRKTRANGAWGTTNGNNWYMATMMSWYTGRYRKMWWRAATTAATTGACTCATGGTTATTCTGTAACTTTATTGCCCCTTTGCTGTCTAACGGTTAACACAAATTAAAAATATGTTTTCACTTTTCCGGGAAAATGTTCGAATTGCGTTGGATTCCATTAAAAGCCAACTCTTAAGGACCATTCTTACTATTGTTATTATTGGAATTGGCATCTGGGCGCTTGTTGGCATTTTGAGTGCCGTGACGGCGCTTGAAAATACTATTTCGGGCAACTTTGCCTCCATGGGTGCCAATACTTTCAATATTCAGCAATACGAATTTTCGGTACAAACGAACAATAGTGGTGAAAGAGAAAAGATAAATCCTATTATTAGTTACAACGATGTTCGGGAGTTTATTGATAAATATCAATTTCCTTATACACAAACATCTCTTTCCTTTCAGGGCACATCAACAGCTGAAGTTAAGTACGGCTCTGAAAAAACCGATCCAGAGGTACAGGTTTATGGCGTAAATGAAAACTATTTGGAAAACACCGGGACGGAAATTGATAAAGGTCGAAATTTCAACATTTTTGACATACAGAACAACAACAAAGTGTGTGTAATAGGTGCTGATTTTGTCAAAAACCTATTCGAAAATGAAGACCCAATAAATAAAACCATCAGTATTCGTGGGGTAAAATTTAAGGTTATAGGTTTGTTGGAGTCCAAAGGATCCACTTTTGGGAACAATCAGGATTTAAAAGTTTTGATTCCCGTTCAAGTGGCTCGTGGCATTTTTACACAGCCCAATATTAATTACAATTTAAGTGTAAAAGTGGATGACAAACAAATGATGGAAGCTGCCCAGGATGAAGCCATTATTACTTTCAGAAATATTCGAGGTTTGAATCCCGTGGAAGAAAATAATTTTGGTATTGAGCGTAGCGACGATTTAATAAACCGTATCGCAATGATCACGGGCTATTTGGAAGTAGCAGCATGGATAATAAGCATCATAACCATTTTGGGCTCTTCCATAGCACTTATGAATATTATGTTAGTTTCGGTAACTGAACGCACACGGGAAATTGGTGTGCGAAAAGCTATGGGCGCAAAACGCTCTACCATTTCTACTCAGTTTTTTATGGAGACAATTGTTATTGGGCAATTTGGAAGTTTCCTCGGAATTATCCTTGGAATTTTAACCGGATTTGCATTTGCAAAAATCTTCGAATTTGATTTTACACTCCCGTGGGCCGCAATTATCTGGGCTACCATCATCACTTTTATAGTTGCAATAATTGCAGGCTCCTATCCTGCTTCAAAAGCGGCGCGATTGGACCCAATTGAAAGTTTGCGTTATGAGTAATAATGTTATTCGGCTCTAATCACTGAAAAAACAAATGATTTCTGAGCGCACCAGTGGCAGTATTACTCACTCAACAAGTCACTGAAGTAATTGTAAAGCTCTCCTTTTGTTATAACCGCACCTTGTTTTATCAAAACAAAAATATCCTTGTTACGATCATCTGAAATTGCTTTTGTGGAAGTATACAGATTTACCGATTCATCATGAAGGTTTTGCTGTAACCACTTGTAGCCGTAATCTGTTGAAATATCAATATTTTCATCCTCAATCTTTATGGCTATCAATTCCATAAAAGCTTCTGAAATGTGAAAAAGCATCAATTGTTTAGGCGAAATGTGTTCCAAGAACTTTACCTTTTTTAATACTCCTTCCCAAATTAGGTCACTGAAAATATCAAGTTCCTGTTCGGCGACATCTGGTTTTTCAACCTTTAACTTTTTCCATTCATCAGCGGTGATGGACTGTGTGGCCAAGAAATTTATGAATTCTTGGTGCAGTTCTTCAAACTGCTCTTTTGTTAATCTTGCATATTTCATCTTTAAATAATTTTTTGATAAAGCGGAAGATGGAATGTCCCATTCAAAATGGGCATTTCATAAAGTTTATAAAAAAATAAAACCTTTCCCGTAAACGGGAAAGGTTTATAAACAATTAATCGTGTTACTTAGTTTACTTCTTCCGAATTAGTTTCTTCAGAAGTAGTCTCTTCAGATTTAGCTTCTGCCTTTGGCTTCGCTTCCGGTTTTGATTTTGCTACAGGTTTAGCTTCAGCAACCACTTCAAAAGTGAAGTTGCTTATCACATCTCTGTGAAAGCGAATAGTAGCATCGTAAGGCCCCGTACGCTTAATGGCTCCACCGGCAATCGTGATATACTTTTTCTCGATAGAAACACCTTCCTTTTCAAGGGCATCTGCAAGGTCAGCGTTTGTCACAGAACCGAACAATTTATCGCCTTCGCCTGTTTTGGCGGTAATTTTAATTTCAAGGCCGTTCAATTTCTCAGCCTGTGTTTTGGCTTCGTCCACAACTTTCTTTTCTTTAAAGGCACGTTGCTTCAAAGTTTCAGCCAATACTTTTTTTGCCGAAGGGGTTGCAAGTACTGCGTGCCCCTGTGGAATCAAAAAGTTTCTTCCGTAACCGTTYTTTACRGTTACTACATCATCTGYAAATCCCAGATTTTCTACGTCTTTYTTTAATATAAGTTCCATACTGTTCTCTGGTTTTTTTATTTTAATAAATCGGCTACGTAAGGCATAAGTGCCAAATGGCGTGCTCTTTTAACGGCCACGGCCACTTTGCGCTGATACTTCAATGAAGTTCCGGTAAGTCTTCTTGGGAGGATCTTCCCTTGTTCATTTACAAATTTCAATAAGAAATCTGGATCTTTGTAATCAACATATTTAATACCAGACCTTTTGAACATGCAATATTTCTTGGTCTTGTTGGTCTCTATGTTAAGCGGAGTAAGATATCTTATTTCTCCGTCTTTTTTTCCTTTTGCTTGTTGTTGTAATGTAGCCATAATTTAAGCTGATTTTTTATTGCGGTTTCTTCTTTTTTCTGCCCAAGCAATTGCGTGCTTGTCAAGGCTCACTGTAAGGTAACGCATAAAACGTTCGTCCCTTTTAAATTCAGTTTCAAGTTCGTGAACTACCTCACCATCAACGGTGAATTCAAAAAGGTGATAAAACCCACTTTTTTTGTTCTGGATTGGGTAAGCAAGTTTTTTCAAGCCCCAATTTTCTTTGGATATCATCTTAGCACCTTTAGAAACAAGAAGATCTTCGTATTTCTTTACTGTTTCCTTTATCTGATCTTCAGATAAAACGGGATTTAAGATGAAAACAGTTTCGTAATGATTCATAAAAAATCTATTAAAATTAATGTTTAAAACCTTGGCTTTCTGCCAAAGAGGGTGCAAAAATAATACTTTATTTGGTATAATCAAACCTTATTTTGAATTGTCTTCAGAAAAAGCAATTATAGACGAAGTGCGCATTTATTTCGATTAAAATCAAAAAAAGTTGCATTTCATCGATTATTTGCATATCATTGCCTTAAGCAAAACCTACTATTGTGGAAAAAACAATTTTGAAATGTGCAATTGTAGATGATTCTACACTGCAGCGGCTTTCCATCGTAAAGCTTATCCAAATGCACCCCTCACTTGAACTTGTTGGGGAGTATAAAAATGCAATTGAGGCCAAAATGGGCCTTGCCTCTACTGAAATCGACCTGATCTTTTTGGACATAGAAATGCCCATTCTTTCTGGATTTGATCTGCTGGACGACATCCAAAGAAAGCCACAAGTAATTTTTGTTACTGGAAAAACAAAATATGCTTTTAAAGCTTTTGATTATGATGCCGTAGATTATCTACGGAAACCTATAGCCAAAGATAGATTTTTGAACGCTGTTCACAAAGCAATTACCAATTATAAACTCAAGAATGAGGAAGGCTTTGATGATGAAGATTTCATCTTCGTAAAAAGTAACCTTAAGAAGCGAAAAGTTTTCCTGAACGAACTTCGCTATATCGAGGCTCTGGGTGATTATGTGAAACTGGTAACCGAGCATGAGTCCCTCGTGGTGCTTTCCACCATGAAAGCCTTTCAAGCACTGCTGCCGAATGAACGTTTCCTGAGAATCCACAAGTCTTACATAGTGAATTTAGACAAGGTGCAACGCTACAATAGCAAAACCATAGAGTTGGACAAAGACCAATTACCCTTGAGCAGAAACAGAAAATCTGACTTGGTTGAAGCTTTGGCCGCAACGCAGAACGCCTAATAATTATCTACATCAATAGTGACGCGAAGGCTTGAAAATTCCTTGATGGAATTAAAACTACGCTGTACGTTGTCAATGTATTTTTTCGTCTTTTCCAATGATTGGTTTTTAGGAATTTTTACCAAAAGATTCATAATGTACTTATTCTTTATTCTACCCACTGGCGGTGGCTCGGGGCCTAAAACATTTTCCTTGAACTGTAATTCCAAAGCCTGTCCAAACCAGGCAGATGCTTTTTGAACACGTTCTAAGTTTTTGTCTTTGAAAGTAATTTTCAAGGTCCTGTAAAAGGGAGGATACTTGTAATTGTAACGCTCTTCCATCTGTTCTTTATACATGCCCTCAAAATCATTCACGCTCACTTGTTTCAAGATTTGATGGTATGGATTGTAGGTCTGTATTAAAACCTTGCCGCGCTTTTGGGTACGCCCTGCCCTACCCGAAACTTGTTGCAGTAACTGAAAACTGCGCTCATGCGCACGAAAATCTGGGAAGTTCAAAAGATTGTCTGCATTCATAACTCCTACCAAACTTATATTCCGGAAATCCAAACCTTTGGCGAGCATTTGCGTTCCCACCAAAATATCAATCTCTTCGTTTTCCAGAGCTTCAATCAATTTGGAGTATGCATGCTTTCCTTTGGTTGTATCCTGATCCATCCGAGCAACTTTGTAATTTGGAAACAGCGACTTTAATTCGGTTTCTATCTGTTCGGTTCCAAAACCTTTTGTATCTAGTGTTTCGCTTCCACAGGCAATACAACTCTTCATCATCGCCATGTGGTAGCCGCAGTAGTGACAGCGCAATTGGTTTTTATGTTGGTGAAAAGTTAAGCTCACATCACAATTGGGGCATTGGGGGGAGACTCCGCAGGTAGTGCATTCCACAACGGGTGAAAAACCTCTTCTGTTTTGAAAAAGGATAATTTGTTCCCCATTTTTCAAAACCTCATGCATTTCTTCGAGCAATCGATCGCTGAAATGGCCGGTCATTTGCTTTTTCCGGGTTTTTTCTTTTATATCTACCAGTTCAATATCTGGCATCAACACATTTCCGAAACGTTTTTTCAAGGTCACCAATCCAAATTTTCCAGATTTTGCATTATGGTAACTTTCCAATGACGGCGTGGCGGAGCCCATCAAAAGTTTTGCATTTTGCAGATTTGCCAAAACTATGGCACTGTCCCGTGCATTGTAGCGTGGCGCCGGACTGTATTGCTTGAAAGAAGGCTCGTGCTCTTCGTCAACAATTATAAGTCCGAGGTTTTTAAATGGAAGAAATAAAGACGAGCGAGCGCCAATAACCACTTGGGCTTTTGGTTTTTCGGCAAGTACATTGTTCCAAACCTCAACCCTTTCATTCACTGAAAACTTTGAGTGATAAACCGAAATCTTTTTGCCAAAATATTTCTGCAGCCGCGTGATGAGTTGGGTAGTCAGGGCAATTTCGGGAAGCATATAAAGCACCTGTTTTCCTGTTGCAATTACCTCTTCAATAAGGCGGACATAGATTTCGGTCTTTCCGCTGGAGGTAACGCCGTGAAGTAATACTACATCATTTTTTTCAAAAGAAGCGTTTATTTCATCATATGCTTTTTTTNGTGCTTCGCTCAAAGATTTTATTTCAGAAGAAGCTTCGCCAGAAAACTCCACGCGATCGTGCTGAATGTAATATTCCTCCAAAATGCCTTTATCAATCAATGCCTTTATTGTGGCGGCAGAGGCTTCACTTTTCTTTTGTAAGGCCACGCTGCTGATTGGTTTTTTGGTCTGCGTATTCAACATAAAAAGATGCATAAGTACCTCCCGTTGTTTGTGCGCACGGGTCAATGAATCTAAAAGCGCGCGCAGTTTATCTTCGGCAGTGTATTTAGGGGCCAGTTTTATGTAGCGCTTCATCTTGGGGACGTATTGCTCATAAACCGTTTCTTCAACCTCAATAATATTTTTGTCAAACAATTTCTGGATGACTGACACTATATTTTTTCTTTCCAAAATGGAACGCGCATCATTTATATGAAGTGATGATTGGTGCTGCAAGGCTTCATATAAAACGAACTCATCATCGGTTAAAGATTCCTCGTCTTGAAAATTTCGGGAGGAAAGTTTGATGATGGTTTCGCTCTCCAAAAGAAACGCACTCGGCAGTGCCGCTTTAATTACTTCACCTAAAGAACACATATAATAACCGGCAAGCCACTCCCAGTGTTTTAATTGAAACTGTGTGATGATGGGCTCTTCATCCAAGATATGGTCAATGGATTTTGTTTCATAACCTATGGGCGGTTGGTCATGTACTTGATACACTATACCTGTATATACCTTTGATTTTCCAAAGGGCACAGCAACGCGCATACCTTGCAGTAAAAAAGCAGCTTCGTCTTTATTCACGCTATAAGTGAAAGCTTGCTTTAAGGGGATAGGAAGAATTACGTCTATGAAGTACAAAGAAATTGCTGTTTATAAGGATTAGGAATTTAATGGATTTTTAGCCGTTGAAATAAAAAAAGACCACCATAAATGGTGGCCTAAAGATACTATTTTTAATATTTTATTAATCAACGCGCGTCCAGGTTTGTGTTCTTCCCAAAAGCGAAAACCCTATATAACCGCGCACATCCAGTTTGTTTGGGCCATCCAGTTCTATGTAGCATTTATAGACCTTTCCGTTGTTGGGATCCATAATAGTACCGTCGTKGTATTCATCACCATCTTTTTCTAGTCCTTTGATGATTACTAAGCCCTGGATTGGTTTTCCTTTATCGGCACCGGAACATTCCTCGCATGTAGCATTCTTTTTGGCGGGATTTAAAATTTCTACCACTTTTCCATAAACTTTTCCGTCCTGCTTATATATTTCGACAATAGATTTTGCTTCGCCAGTTTCATCGTCAATGGTTTTCCATTTACCGGTTACATCTTGCGCCATAGTAGTGAGAACTGTTAAGACAATCAGGGAGCATGTTAAAAGTATTTTTTTCATCTGTTTAAAAAATTAAGTTTATTGTTAAAGTTTTTCTTTTAGTCGCTTTATNGATACGTTCAGCTCAAAACCTAGCAACAAGAGGTTTGCATTTATCCAAATATAGAACATCAAAATTAAAAGTGCACCAATGGAACCGTATAACTCGTTGTAATTTGAAAAATTATTGATATAAACTCCAAACAAATACGTGGTAACCATAAACAGTACCGCTGTGGTAGTAGCTCCCACTGAAAAAAAATGGGACTGTTTGCCTTCTTTGGTTCCAAAATAGTACAATGTGGCAATGATAACATAAATCATTACCAAAAAGACCATAAACTGAAAGAACGAAATCCAGAAAACATCATTATCTATATATGCCCTAGATTGAAGGTCCCGAATTATATATTCAATATAAAGGATGACTCCTACTGAAGTTAACAACAACAATGCCAAGAAAATAGAAACCACCACAGCTACCATATACTGACGTAAAAAGCTTCTGTTTATAGTTACGTGAAAAGAATATTCAAAAGCGCTAAAAATAGTGTTCACACCATTTGCAGATAAAAAAATGGAGAGAAAAAAAACAAAAGATATTAATCCAGCTCTTGGGTTTACCGCAATATCTGCAATGATGGGATAAAAGAATTCGGTAGTCTTGGCGGGCAGCAAAGCTTCAATAAATATTAAAAAACGGGTCTGGAAACCGTCTATAGGAATGTATGGAATGAGGTTAAGCAGAAACAATAAAAAAGGAAATAGTGCCAAAAAGAAACTATAAGCAATAGAACTGGCACGGAATGAAAAAGTTCCATTTATAATGCCTACAACATATACATCCAACAGATTGTACAATGAAAACTCGCCCATACCGGGAAGTTTTATTTTTTTGCTGAATCTTACCAGATCCCGAACTATCGGGATTTTTATTTCCTTTTCTTCCTCTTTGTTCATTTAATGGCTTTTAAGCTCAAATCCATATTATAAACGGAATGCGTCAAAGCACCGCTGGAAATATAATCCACACCACATTCAGCGTATTTTCTTGCGGTTTCTAAAGTAATCCCACCACTGGATTCGGTTAGGCATTTTCCGTTTATTAAACTTACCGCCTTACGCGTATCTTCGTAATTAAAATTGTCTATCAAGATTCTATACACGCCTTCTGACTGCAGTATTTCAGCAATCTCGTCCAAGTTTCGTGCTTCGACTATAATTTTAAGCCCCAACTGGTTTTCCTTTAAGTAATTCTTAGTCTTTTCAATCGCCTTGGTAATGCCTCCGCAAAAATCAATGTGGTTGTCCTTGAGCATTACCATATCATAAAGTGCAAAGCGGTGGTTCTCCCCGCCCCCAATCTTTACGGCCCATTTTTCCAAAGCGCGAATGCCGGGCGTGGTCTTTCGGGTGTCCAGAATTTTAGTATTGGTTCCTTCCAGTAATTTTACATATTCATTGGTCTTGGTAGCAATAGCGCTCATACGCTGCATAGCGTTTAAAACCAATCTTTCCGATTTCAAAATGGATTGTGAAAGGCCCGAAACGTAAAAGCACACATCGCTATACTTTACGGCGCTGCCGTCCTTTATCTTTATATCCAGCTCTAAACCAGGGTCCACATATTCAAAAACCTGTCGGGCAAATTCTACCCCAGCTATAATCCCCGCATCCTTCACCAAAAGTTTTGCAGTACCCCTTGCGTCCTCGGGAATACAAGCCAGCGAGCTGTGGTCACCATCACCTACGTCCTCTCGGATGGCGTTGGCAATGATGATGTCTATTTCTTTGTTGAATTGTTTTTGTGAAATCATAGCTAGGAAATTTTAGCTAAAATACTTTAAAAAGTTTGAAGGACGAAGTGGGAAGTAGGAAGTAGCAAATTTTATCTTTGTATTTTTGGCATCTGAAAAGTTTTTAATGAAAATTACACTTCTCGCCATTGGCAAAACTGACAACAAGCAGCTGCAAACCTTGATGGATGACTATACCAAGCGTCTCGGTTTTTATATTTCTTTTGAAATGGAAGTAATTCCCGATGTGAAGAACGCCAAAAATCTTTCCGAAGCACTTCAAAAACAAGCCGAAGGGGAAGAAATTTTGAAACGAACCACTACCGCCGATATTTTAATCCTTTTAGATGAAAAAGGAAAAACATATACTTCGGAAGGGTTTTCGGAGTTTCTTCAGAAGAAGATGAACAGCGGCTTGAAGAACCTCATCTTTGTTATTGGTGGGCCTTACGGGTTTAGCGAAGCAGTGTACGAGCGTGCCAACGGGAAGGTTTCGCTTTCCTCAATGACCTTTTCGCACCAAATGGTTCGGTTGTTTTTTATCGAGCAACTCTATCGTGGGTTTACTATTCTTCGGAATGAGCCTTATCATCATAGGTAGTGAGTAGTGAGTAGTGAGTAGTGAGAAGTGAATCGTAAACATCCCCCTAGCCCCTTCAAAGGGGAAATTAATGGTTTACCACTGGCAATCTATATAATCCGTAAGCATGTGGAACAATAAGCCGACTGCTATAATTCTTGTCTTTTTAAAAAACAACAATACCATATACACCGCCATTGCCCAATAGGTGTGCWGTGGGTGGAAGTTGATACTGCAACGGCCGGGATCAAAAATTGGGTTGGCGAGAAGATGGTCCAAATCTACGAGCATTGTGGCGAGCATAATGAGCCAAGCCTTTTTCCATTGCTTTCTGAAAAAAATATATGCTATGAGTCCCGGGACTAATAGGTGCAGCGTGTAATGTACTAGGGTTTGGAGCATYKRYGGKTTTTGGSWWAKAYMRWKWWWGSMAWRRGCACTATCTGCCCCAAATGATAGGCATCGTGCTGAATAATCCCGTGTATGTGCTTGTAATAGCTGTGTTTGTTTGTGGGATATTCCTTTTCAAAATCTGCCTCAGGGAATGTGCTGAGAAAATAAAGCCATTCCTTTTGGGTGTTTTCCAATGCTTCGAGGGTTTGGCGCCACGCTTCTTCGGAAGAATCTGTTATTTTTTCAATATAATTATTTGACGGCGTTTGGATCACTTCTCCCTGCACTCTTTTCAATACGTTTTTGCGCCAGGCAATTAGGTGGTTTACAATTTCCCAAATGGTGTTGCCGTTTTTTATGGGGCGTTGGGCGGCTTGCTCTGGGGTAATTTGCGATAGTGTGTCCTGCAGGGTAACGTCCAGCCACGGATGACCGTGATATAGGTCTGTAAAAAGGGTTTGGATGCGGTGTGATTCGTTCATAAAAGATTGTTGAATGTTGAATGTTGAATGTAAAGATAGTGAATTGCTTAATTGGTATAAAAAGGAAAACGCCCCTGTGGGAGCGTTTATGTTACGGACAGGTATAGTCTGCCAAATCGTTTCGGAATTTTTCCTCATCGCCGGATTGCTCGCGGTGGAATTTTATAAAATTGGTTGCTTGTTCTAAATCCAACTGTGCTTGGGCATTGTTTGGATCCTGATCTAATTTTGCCTTTGCGGCTTCGCCTTTGCATTTGGCCTTTTTGCCCATTTCAAGGGATTTGTTGTACAGGTCGTCAGGCAGTTAATGTTGATTTTGGCTATCATTCAAATATAGAAACTTTTGGATTCACTACACAGGGCTGGTGCTAGTGGGAATAGAGAAATTATTGCGTTAATATAAGGTATTAAGAAGAATCTAGGGAGTATCTATGGGGTATAATCGGCATGGAGTCGGCTTGTAGTCGGCATGGAGTCGGCTTACGATCGGCATGGAGTCGGCTTACGAAAGGGAAAATTTCTCTTATAGCGTATAATCCAGTGGCGGATATAGAAAGGAAAATTAAATATACAACATTGAGAGGTCGTTTTGCAAGTTTTTTTGATTAATAGTCTAATTGGGAGGAGTAATGGGGCGTGAAGGTGTTTTGGAGGGTACGAACGGTAGTCTTGAGGGGCGAGGTTTGATTTGTAAATGGAGTACGCTTTATAAAAGCGCGCTAGGGGGAATTGTTTCTTTCAAAGATAGTGAAATATTTTAGTACGGTTTGGTTGAGTTGTGAGACGTGAGTCTGGAGCGCGACGCTCGCGCTAGTGGGGTTCCTTTATAACCCGAATGGTTTACAATCATAAACAGAATGGTTAGCATTATACTCCAAATAGGTTATATTATATTCCAATTGGGTTACTTTATAAACCAAATGGCTTATGATTATTAGCTAAAGGGATTACTTTATAACCCGAATAGGTTATAATTATAAGCTAAAAAGGTTATATTATAATCTATTTGGATTCTTTTTATAAGCCTTATGGGTTACTTTATAAACCAATTGAGTTATAATCATAAACTAAATGGATTACATTATAATCCAATTGGGTTATATTATAAATTAAATGGTGCTATTTATATCCCATTTGTTTTATAAAAGTGGTGTTTGACTTGCGGCCACGAGCTTGTGGGTAGCGGTAACAGGATTCAGCCGAGGCTTTTAAATGAGCACGTTTTACAAAAGCGCATTAGTGAGAAATCCACGGATACATAAAATTGATGTAAAAGATAAATATGAATATACTTATAAATAAAAAGCTAAGTGTTAACCCCCATTTTATTGTAAGCCTAAGTATAAAGACTCTGTAACCGATATTCATTCCGATAATTCCCATTAAAACAAAAAAGAGCAGCGTTACATTATTAAAGTTTACAATATTAATTAAGTGAGCAATGTATTTAGCATAGAAAAATGAAACTCCGTAGAGTACATAAAAGGAATTCAGAATGATAATAAATATTCCTAAAATTTTATTCCAAAAGATACTATCAACTTTCAAAATTTTTGTTTTACTCAAGGTTAATATTTATTTGTAAGGGTGGGGAGGGTTGTGGTAGTGGAGGGGAACTTATTACTATAGTAGCATTATAGTTTTCATTTTTCTTTTTCTATAAGACGATCGGTAGATAAATATACATTTCCCGTTCTGCTGTCAATAACAAGACCTCTTTCATTCTGAATATATCGCCCATTTTCAGATAGATTATAGATTAAAAAAAGAGCGATGGAGCAGAATATTGATAGAATGATCAATTTGTATTTTTCATATGTAGTCATAACATGTTCATTTTAATCAAATTTCACTTTAATTCCTTCATGAGATTAATAATTTTTTTTACATCAACTTTATTTGATTTAAATTTTTCTCCTAAACTCGTGGTTAAAAATGATTGTACGGTTGCATCATTTGGTAATCCTTCCCACATATCCATAGATGCTTGTTTTAATTTATAAGTTACCGAAACAGATTGTCCATATTCTAATTTATTAGGAAAACTTACTGGAGCAGTTTTATCAACTAAAAAAAAAGTATTAGTTCCGCTATTTACTACATTTTCACTTACTTCGAAATAAGGTTCGTTTATATATCTATGCTCAGTATTTTTGTTTGTAAAATTAATTCCTAAACCTACACCTTCTAATTTTTTAGAATTTATGGAAGCAAAAATCTTAACTCCTAGGTAAAATTTCTCTTCATCTTCTTGAAGTTGTTCTGGCAATGGGATTGTAGGCTCTTTTTCTAACTTTTTCATAATTAAATGAGCAAATTTTTCTGGAGTAACTTTTCTTAAATCTATAAAAGCTAATGTAGGCCTAATACCATCAATTTCAGTATCATCGAAACGAGCTGGCAAAATATATTCAACATTTGTTTCAATCGATCTAGATATGGCAGTTTTTATTTCGTGATTTGTCCAGATTTTATCTTTATAAGATTTTGAAATAAAAGGGACACAATACTTCGCTCCTTTCCTATAGACATAATCAAAATGAACTCCTAAATCTTTCCCCCACAAATCCACTTCTTCAAACTTATCATAGAAAACTTTAATTTTTTCATCA
The DNA here is from genome assembly GCA_002733915.1 of Aequorivita sp. Taxonomy (GTDB): domain Bacteria; phylum Bacteroidota; class Bacteroidia; order Flavobacteriales; family Flavobacteriaceae; genus Aequorivita. The sequence continues at coordinate 80,256 of NVXN01000005.1, read as the reverse complement.
ATTAATATCTGTGCAACTTTTTCAACGTATTCGCGATCTTCTCCAGCAAAAGATAATGTTACATCATATTTATATTCCATAATCATAATATATTAAAAATTTTCACTCCACCCCCTCAATCAAAACCCCCAACATCTCAATAGCAGCATCGCTAATGCGGGTGCCCGGGCCATAAACCGCAACTGCGCCGGCATCAAAAAGGTATTGGTAGTCCTGCGCGGGTATTACGCCGCCCACAATGACCATAATATCTTCACGGCCGTACTTTTTTAGGGCCTCAATAACCTGTGGCACGAGGGTTTTATGGCCTGCCGCAAGAGAGGAAACGCCCAGGATGTGCACATCGTTTTCCACCGCCTGTTTGGCGGCTTCGGCTGGGGTTTGGAAGAGTGGGCCTATGTCCACATCAAAACCTACATCGGCATAGCCGGTGGCTACCACCTTGGCACCGCGGTCGTGCCCATCCTGCCCCATTTTGGCAATCATAATACGGGGGCGGCGACCTTCCAGTTCCGCAAACTTATCGGCCATTTGTCTTGCTTTTTCAAAACTTGGATCTTTTTTCATCTCTTTGCTATAAACGCCGCTAAAGGAGCGAATCTGTGCCTTGTACCTACCGAATTCCTTTTCCATCGCGGAAGAGATTTCGCCAAGGGTTGCCCTGTGGCGCGCAGCTTCTACGGCTAAAGCTAATAAATTTCCTTCACCTGTCTTTGCACATTCGGTAATTGCTGCCAATGCCTTCTCCACTTTTTGGGTATCGCGCGCTGCTTTTATTCGGTTTAAACGTTCAATCTGCGAGGTGCGGACCTTTTGGTTGTCCACATCCAGAATCTGTAGCGGGTCTTCTTTTTCAAGACGGTATTTGTTTACGCCCACGATGATGTCCTGCCCGCTGTCAATGCGTGCCTGCTTGCGCGCGGCGGCTTCCTCTATGCGCAGTTTGGGGATGCCGGCCTCAATGGCTTTGGTCATGCCGCCGAGTTCTTCTACTTCTTCTATGAGTTCCCAGGCTTTGTTGGCGATTTCGTTGGTAAGACTTTCCACATAATAGCTGCCCGCCCAAGGATCCACGGTTTTGGTGATCTGGGTTTCGGTCTGGAGGAAAATCTGGGTGTTCCGTGCAATACGTGCGGAGAAATCTGTTGGCAACGCAATTGCTTCATCCAAAGCATTTGTGTGAAGCGATTGCGTTCCCCCGAAAACTGCTGCGGCAGCTTCAATTGCGGTTCGTGCTACGTTGTTAAAAGGATCTTGCTCGGTAAGGCTCCAACCGCTGGTTTGGCAGTGGGTTCGTAAAGCAAGAGATTTTTCGCTTTTGGGGTTAAATTGTTTTACAATCTTAGCCCAAAGCATTCTAGCGGCGCGCATTTTTGCAATTTCCATAAAATGGTTCATCCCGATGGCCCAAAAGAAGGAAAGTCGCGGGGCGAAAGTGTCTATATCCATTCCCGCTTTTATCCCCGTGCGGATGTATTCAAGTCCGTCGGCAAGGGTGTATGCAAGTTCAATATCTGCCGTGGCGCCCGCCTCTTGCATATGGTAGCCGGAGATGGAGATACTGTTGAACTTGGGCATATTCTTGGAAGTGAATTCAAAAATATCGCTAATAATCTTCATCGAGGGCGTAGGCGGATAAATGTAGGTGTTGCGCACCATAAATTCCTTTAGGATGTCATTTTGAATGGTTCCGGTCAAATCCTTTGGCGAAACGCCCTGCTCTTCCGCGGCCACAATATAGAACGCCATTATCGGAAGCACCGCGCCATTCATCGTCATGGAAACGCTCATTTTATCCAACGGAATTTGGTCGAAAAGGATTTTCATATCCTCTACACTGTCTATGGCAACGCCAGCTTTGCCTACGTCGCCTTCTACCCTTTCGTGGTCGCTATCGTAGCCGCGGTGCGTGGCAAGGTCGAATGCAACAGATAATCCTTTTTGGCCTGCGGCTAGATTTCTTCTATAAAAAGCGTTACTATCTTCAGCAGTAGAAAACCCTGCATATTGGCGGATGGTCCACGGACGGCGGACGTACATAGTAGAGTATGGACCGCGAAGGTTTGGAGCTATTCCGGCAACAAAGTTTAGATGCTTTAGGTGGGCTATGTCTTCAGCCGTATATTCTTTTTTTATAGGTATTTCTTCAGCCGTTTGAAAAGTTGATGAGTTAGTCTCGTGGGAGWTCTTGAGTGCGCTCGTACTGACATTTGAGTCATGCGAGTTAGTTAATCGGATGTTTTGTAAATTTTTTCTATCCATATAGATAAATGCTTTGTGTTGCTAAATAAATACCAAAGCCTATCAACAAAATTGCTCCAGCAAGAAACAGGTAACGGTAATATTTAGATTTGCTCAATTTTTTTAATCTAATCAAAATTGCAAGTCCTAAAATTGAAAAGATTATTCCCAATAAAATTTCAAGTTCTTCTGTCATGATTCAAGTTTTAAGCGTTCTTGTTCAGTGATTTCAGATAATCTTCTTTCAACAATTGGTGGGATAAGGGTTTTTACGGGATTGTGTTTTACGAAGGGAAAAAGTTCCAAATCGTTCTTCATTCGGTCGCTTTTGTTTGGGTGGTAGTTGGTTCCCAATAATTTCAGTTCGCCGCTATCGAAAAGCTGTTGTTCCTTTTCTGCGCTTTCCTTTATTTTCTTTTGAATGGTACCTTCCTTTAGTTGCTGAAGAAATCCGCCGCCTTTTTCTATTTCCTTAAAGAGTTGCAATGCTTTTTCAGAAAGTTCATCGGTCAAGCTTTCAATGTAATAGGTACCATCGGCGGGATTGCTAACGGTATCAAAATAACTTTCATGTTTAAGGATAAGCAGTTGGTTGCGGGAAATGCGTTCGCCAAACTCGTTGCTCTTGTGGTACAACGCATCGTACGGCAAATTGCAAACAGTGTCTGCCCCGCCAAGGATTGCGCTCATACATTCTGTGGTGCTTCGCAATAAGTTTACGTTGTAATCGTATAGCGTTTTGTTGCGTTTTGAAGGCGTTGCTATTATATGGCAAGTTTCATTTATGCCGTATTCGTTTGCCAAAGTTGCATAGAGTTTTCGCAGTGCACGGATTTTCGCTATTTCGAAGAAGTAGTTTGGGCCTGTGGAGAGTTTGAAGGTAACATGCAGGTTTTTTACTTCAGCAGGCCTTCGACTGCGCTCAGGCTGACATACGTGGTTTAAATATTCATTTACGTGGGCCATTGCATAAGCCAGTTGCTGAACATTATTTGCACCTGCGTTTTGGTATAAACTCGCATCTATGGAAAGAAGGTTCTGTGAAGAATTTTTTTCAAAAAAACTATCCAGAATTTCATGGTCCCTCTTCAAATTATGAAACCAGTTGCCCGTGCGGGCCAAATTTCCTATTAAATCTATATTGTAAAAGACAGTTGCCTTTTTTTCTGAAAAGAATTTGATGAGTTTAACGTAAAAAGCTTCGGAAAGAAATGATAGTTTAAAATAAATGGAAGCCTGTTCAAATGGAAAATCCTTAAAAACGGTCTTTGGGTCAAAATCTTCCGCAGCTGTAAAAACAATAGCCTCTGCGCCTCTTTTTAAAGCATCCAAAGCAATATGGTTCGCTATCTTTTCATCATCTATAAAAATCTCTTGGGCTATTTTCCAGGATTTTGGCTGGCCGGGAACGGGCTGAAAACCTTCCTTAAAATCGTCTTCGTGGTAAAAAGGCTTTACGTTAATACCTTCGGGACTTTGCCAAACCAAGGTTTCATTATAATCGGCGCCTTTTAAATCGTACTGTATTTGTTGTTTCCACTGTCTTGCGGAAACTTCATCAAAATCTTCAAATAGAAATTTACTCATCGTTTTTCTTTTTTTTTGATGCTGTCTTCGTGTTCAATTATATAAATATCTTCGTTTTCTTTTTTCAGGTAATATTTTTCACGGGCAAATTTCTCCATCTCGTTACTGTCCTCCATTTTTTTGATAAAGGATTTATCTTGGTTTATTTCTTTTTGATAAAACTCTGCGTTTTCTTCCAAGGCATTGATATCGCTGTCCAATTCATTATGTATAAGATAGGAATTTGTATCGAAAAAAAGCATCCAGACAATAAAAAGAATCAGTATAAGCACATATTTATTGCTTATAAATTTAATCCATTTGTTCTTTTTGAGTTCCTTGAAATTCACGATTCGGTATAGCTTAGTTTTTGATGGATGATGCTTCTTATAACGTTTACTGCTACCGTATTGTATCTGTTGGTGGGTATAATGATGTCTGCAAATTCCTTGGTGGGCTCTATAAATTGCTGGTGCATCGGTTTCAGTGTGTTTTGGTATCGGTTAAGGACTTCTTCCAAATCACGGCCACGGGTTGCAATGTCGCGTTTTAAACGACGAATTAAACGTTCGTCGCTATCTGCATGCACGAAAATTTTTATATCGAACATTTCGCGTATGTCTGGATGCGCCAAGATTAAAATTCCTTCAACAATAATAACTTTTTTGGGAAAGGTAGTGATTGTTTCTCCAGTTCGGTTGTGCTCCACGAAGGAATATACAGGTTGCTCAAAAGAATTTCCCTCACGCAGCTCTTTGAGGTGGCTTACCAGTAAATCGAAATCGATGGCTTTGGGATGGTCAAAGTTTATTTTTGTACGTTCCTCAAACGAGAGATGGCTTGTGTCGTGATAATAGGAATCTTGTGAAATAACGCATACTTCATCAACAGGAAGCTCCTCCACAATTTGATCTACAACGGTTGTTTTTCCAGAGCCGGTGCCACCGGCAATGCCAATAATGAGCATATTTTAAAGGTTTTTACAAAGGTAGGGAAAAGGGTTGCAGGTTTCAAGTTTCAAGTTTCAAGTTTTAAACATCCCCCAGTCCCTTCAAAGAGGGGCAATTTCGTTTTCGATTTTGTTTGCATTATCAATTTCTTCCCTATTTTTGAAGTCTTTAAATTTTGAATGAAAACAATCCTGCTCCATCCCTCTTATTTTCCGTCCATTGAACAGATGGCTGCGGTAGCGCAGGCCAAAAAGGTTGTTTTTGAAGTTGAGGATAATTACCAAAAACAAACGTATAGAAATAGAACCTTTATCGCCCACAGCAACGGAAAACTTTTGCTGAACATTCCCATAAAGCACACCAAAACCGGAAAACGCCAAAAAACTAAGGATGTGATTGTTGAAAATGATTTTCCGTGGCAGGAACAGCACTGGAAAAGTTTGCAGAGCGCTTATAGAACTTCACCTTTTTTTGAGTATTACGAGGATGATTTGGAGCCATTGTTCACCCAGACCGTGGGTAATTTGATGGAGCACAATCTAAAAATCTTTGACTTGCTTTGCGAATTGTTGGGGATTGATGTTGAAGTTACAAAAACAAACTCTTTTGAAAAAAATCCCGGGATAACAGATTTACGCATTTTGGTAAACGCAAAAAGAAATTCAGCTTTCCAGCCCGCAAACTACATACAGGTACACGAGGCAAATCATGAATTTCTCCCAAATCTTTCGGTACTGGATTTACTTTTTAACGAAGGGCCGAACGCCTTGAGTTATTTGGAAAAACAACAGTTAAATATTACAGAATAAAATCGGTTTTTGCTAATTGGTAATTGCTAATTGGTAATTGAATTCACCACCCCACAGTAGCCCGAACAGCGTAATGATCGGAAAAAGTTTTTTTCATAGTACCAAAAGAGAGAATATCAAGACCTTCGGAAGCAAAGATATAATCAATGCGCATGGGGTATTTCTCAAACTTGAAGGTTGTTCCTAAACCATTTCCCCGCTCACGGAAGGCGTCTTGCATACCGTTCTTTAATTTTCTATAACTGTATGAAAAAGGTGTATTGTTAAAATCACCAGCAAGAATAACCGGGTGTTTCGTTCCCGATTTGTGCTCCAAAATAGCCTCCACCTGTCTCTGTTGCATTGCAAAAGCGCGCGATACCCGTTTTCGGAGTTTTTCGTTATCACTTTCCTGCAAAAAGCTTACCCGTGGAATAATGCCAAGAGATTGCAAATGTAGACTGTAAATACGAATCGTGTCAGTGTCTTTTACAACATCGGCGTACAGGGTGTTATTGTAGGTTTCTTCAAAGTCAAAAGCACCTGTATTGACAAGGGGATATTTTGAAAAGATGGCATGGCCCAACTTTGCCTTTTTAGATTTAAAGTGAATATACTGATGCGGATACATCGAAAAATCAATTTTGTTAGGTTTGTAATATTCCTGCACGCAGACCACATCAGGGGATTCTTCAAAAAGCATTTCAGAAAGTATTTGCGAAGCATCCGTTTTCGGGTTCTTTTCATATGCATTAAAAAGCCGGACGTTGTAAGACAGCACATTGAGTGTGTTTTTGTATTTGGAAGTGTCGCCTTCCGAGGAAACTTCGTAAAATACATTGAAGTAAAAATAGGAAATCAAAAGAACGGTGAACGACACTAAGAATCTTCGCCTAAATTGTACGGCCCAATAGATTGCGAAGATAATATTCACAATTATTAGCAAGGAAACTATCAGGCTGAGCAATGAGAGTGTGGGGAAACTCTTAGGCGGTAAATAAGGCAAAATGAAGGAAATCAACAATAAAAATGCCGCGAGCAAATTGCCCCAGTAAATCAATTTGTTGAGAGTTTTCCGCATGGGCTAGTCTTCTTTTCCGGCTTTAAACAGAAAGTCCTTTTCTTCCTTTGTGAGACTTTCGTAGCCGCTTTTGCCTATTTTGTCAAGAATACTGTCCACCTTTTTTTGGTTTTCAGATTTTTCGGTTCTGGAGGTAGAACGCCGTGGAGTGGGTTGTGATGTACGGTGTACTTTTTTAAACGGTTTTTTTGTTCTGGGTTTAAACAGATTTGCAATCCAATCCATAAAGTTCTCAAACCATTTACCAATGTCGTTTCCTTTGGCAAGTTGTACTGCGTAAATATAGCCGAAAACAGCTCCCCCCACGTGCGCCATCAACCCACCCGCATTGCCCGAAGAGGGAATTCGCACCAAATCAAAAAGGAAAAGAAACAGCGCAATATGCCAAAGCTTAAGGGTAAAGGTGAAAAGCCGTACTTCGGTGTTTGGTGTGTAGGTAGCAATAAAAACCATAATAGCCGTTACCGCTCCCGAAGCGCCAATAAGAAACCCGCGTTTCATTTCAAAAACAGGAAAGAAATTGTAAGACAGCATAAACAATAGTCCRCCCACAGCGGCTCCAAGCAGATAAACGGTAAGCAATCTTTTTCCGGTGAAAAGGTTTAAAATAAATTGCCCAAACCAATATAACCATAGCATATTAAACAAAATGTGGAAAAAACCAAAATGCAGAAAACCATAGGTAATTAATGTCCATGGACGAAATAAAAGTGTGTCGAAATCATCACTAAGTACCAACCAACGCGATAAATATTGTGGGCTCATACTCAAGAAAAAAGAAGCCAGGTACACTACCAAAAACACAGCAACATTGATAACAATGAGCTTTACCAAAATACTGGCGGTTTTATATTTATATGAAAGGCTAGTTGCTGCCATAGTTAGTTCCAGCGATGGTTATCAAAACTATTCTTTTTCCAGTACCAAGCCATGATAAAGCCAAAGAGTGCTCCCCCTATGTGTGCCCAATGCGCAATACCTGTGGGGGTTCCGGTAATTCCAAAAACAATGTCCAATAGAATAATTCCAGGAATAAAATATTTCGCTTTTATTGGTATAGGGAGAAAAATAAGCATCAGCTCTATGTTTGGAAAAAGCATTCCAAAAGCTACCAAAACACCATATACCGCACCCGAAGCTCCCAAAGCCACACCATTGTAGGTATTGTACATTCCCTGTATGGTATCCTGCGAGACATAATCTAAAATTGCGGTGTTATATTTACCAGTATTCAAAAGATCCATAACCTGCTCTTGGCTCATTCCCGCACTTATTAAGGCGTCCATTCCATTGTGCAGTTGAAAATAATTTACCAACGTAYMAMTTRAWGMCNWWYYAMGMYMCGYMKMRWMWTAANWAMRRYWRKWWCWWTKKTWRKMYSYAWSGTATTNCCANNKKTGATYSMRAKRYMCARAKSGYMYACNWTMKTAAAAAGTATATGGAAAAAATTGGCATGCATAAACATAGAAGTTAATGGCTGCCATAACTGAAATCCCGGATTTTCAAAATAGTACAAAGCAAAAAGACGCTCCGCCGTTCCACCAGTAAACTGTGTTCCTATAAAAAAGATCACATTCAGTATTAAAAGAAATTTTACGGTATCGGTTATTCTTCCCATTTATATAAATTTTTTATCGAGATCACTCACATCCATGGTTGTAAAAATCAGTTTATTCCTTGGAGACACAGATGGTTCTTTGCAAGCAAAAAGTTGATTGATCAAATGTTCCCGTTCCTCCTTGTTTAAAGAAATACCAGTTTTTATCGCCATACTGGCCGCCATGGATTTTGCCAACATATCGTTCTGGCTAAAACCACTATCAGGTACATCCTCTTTTATATCGTGCACCAATTGGCTGAGCAAATTTACAACATGGCTTTCTAGTATCAGCACTGGAATTCCGCTAATCTCAATCGTTTCATCTTTTATTTCTGAAAAGATAAATCCGGTGTGCTCCAATTGTTCTCGTACTTTTTCAATAATTTCAAGATCGGGTTTTGAAAAATGCAGCTGCAATGGAAATAATAATTGCTGGCTTACCGCTTCTTTTACGGTGATGTTTTTCAGTAATTCCTCGTAAAGAATCCTTTGGTGTGCAAGGTTTTGATGAATTATCATCATCCCGTTTTTCAAGGGACTCACGATGTACTTATTTTGAAGTTGAAAAGTTAGTTGTCCCGATTCGGTTTCGGTATTTTCAAAAAGACTTCCGGTTACTTCCTCGCTTTCAAACTCAATATCCCCCAAATTGGAAACGGCAGCCTTTTCATCATTTAAACCAATATATAATGATTCCCACGAGGCAGACTGTTCTCTTTTAAAAGGAAAATTTATATTGCCCTGTTTGGGTTTTTCCTTAAAAGGATTAAAGTCCCGATCCACTTCTATGGAAGGCGCTGTTGGTGATTTTTTGCTGTATTCATAAGGCGTATCAAAACCTTTGTCCCTTTCAAAATCGAGCACTGGCGCAATGTTGAATTGCCCCAAACTGTGTTTTACAGTAGCGCGAAGCATTGCATACATGGAATGCTCGTCATCAAACTTTATTTCGGTTTTTGTGGGATGTATGTTGATATCTATGGAATGTGGATCCACTTCCAAAAAGAGAAAATAACCCGGATGTACGTCATTCTTCATCAAGCCTTCAAAGGCAGAAGAAACTGCGTGATGCAAATACGGGCTTTTTATAAAACGATCATTCACAAAGAAAAACTGCTCTCCCCTGCTCTTTTTTCCAAATTCAGGTTTTAGCACAAAGCCTTCTATTTTTAAAATTTCGGTTTCCTCATTTACAGGAACCAATTTTTCATTGGTTTTGTTGCCAAAAATATTTACAATCCGTTGCCGTGAATTTGACGATGGAAGGTTAAAAACATCACTGCCATTATGAAGCATTTGAAATGCTACATTTGGATGTGCTAAAGCCACACGATGGAATTCATCAATAATATGCCGCGTTTCTACAGGATTGCTTTTTAAAAAATTTCGGCGTGCGGGAATATTATAAAAAAGATTTTTTACTGAAATAGTTGTTCCTTTTGGGACCACAGCCGGATCTTGAGAAATTACTTTGCTCCCTTCAATGGTTAAATGGGTTCCAATTTCAGAATCTGCGGTTTTAGTTTTAAGCTCTACATGTGCAATTGCAGCAATAGAAGCCAAAGCTTCACCACGAAAACCCTTGGTGTGAAGATTAAAAAGATCTTCAGCCGATTTTATTTTTGAAGTGGCGTGGCGTTCAAAACTGAGACGGGCATCGGTAACGCTCATTCCTACTCCATTATCGGTAACTTGAACGAGGGTTTTTCCAGCATCTTTAATAACCAATGTAATTGAGGTCGCCTTTGCATCAATGGCGTTTTCAAGCAATTCCTTCACTACCGATGCGGGTCGTTGTACAACTTCCCCAGCTGCAATTTGGTTTGCAACGTGATCTGGTAATAACTGAATAATGTCTGCCATTAAAATTTATGCGTAGAAAATAGATAAATCGAATTCAATAATAAATAGGAAAAGTAGGACGAGTACCGCAATTATTACAATGAGTCTCCGGTTTGCATTTCTATCGGAAGTTTGTCGCAAATCTGCCCAAGCGGTTTTAAATTTTCCCTTTAAGCCTTTGTTATCCCCAACAGTAGTTCGGTATTCATCAAATTTATGCCCCATGGAAAAAGGGCTGCCGTCACCGTCAAACTCATAATGACGCGGTTTGTAGCTGTACTTTTTGTTTTTTCTCTTGCCTATTAGTCCCATAATTGTCGTGCTTCAAAGTTACTGAAAATAGTATGTTTTCTAAAGTAATTGTGAATAGGTTTTAAACAATTACCGTACCAATGAAGKGTTCAGAATTCAGAAGCAGTTGGCAGGGGTTGGGATTTGTTAATTCGGTAATCGGGATTTGAATCTTGAATTTAAAACTTAGAATCTTTCCGAAGTTGCGCCATTTTAATGGCTGCAATCGCAGCCTCAGTACCTTTATTGCCGTGTTTTCCACCGCTGCGGTCTATAGCCTGCTGCATATTGTTATCGGTAAGAACGCAGAAAATGACGGGAATATTACCTTGCACGTTTAAGTCTTTTATGCCTTGCGCAACGGCTTCACAAACATAGTCAAAGTGCTTTGTTTCCCCTTGGATTACGCTTCCTATTGCAATTACGGCATCCAGCATATCATAGCTTTCTGCTATTCGCTTGCAACCGAAAATAAGTTCAAAGCTGCCGGGAACGTTCCAACGAACAATGTTTTCATTTATGGCGCCACAATCTTTTAGAGCATCAAATGCACCTTGAAACATGCCTTCAGTTATATCGTGGTTCCATTCTGAAACAACAATCCCAAACCGAAAGTCCTTCGCGTTTGGGATCGTTGTTTTATCGTAAGCCGATAAATTTGTATTTGCTGTCGCCATTTATTTGTTCATTGCTTCCGCGCGGCCGGTATATATTTCAGCCTTAGTAGCTTCTGTAGATTTTGGATATTCTTCAGCTATTTTTTTGAAATGTGACAATGCTTTATCATTTTGGTCTAAAGACATTGCTGCAATACCCGCTTTTAATAGAAAACGCGGTGTTGTAAAATCATTGGTACGCATTGTAGCGGCTTCCTCGTAATATTTTAGAGCATCCTCGTTTTGACCCAATTGTACGAAAGCATCGCCAATTGCGCCTTTTGCCAAAGGCGCCAAAATATCATCATCACTGCTGAATTTATCTAACTGGGCAATTGCATCTTGATATTTGTTGGTATTCAAGTAAGCCATTCCAGCATAATAATGTGCAAGGTTGGCTGCATTGGTACCGCCGTAGTTTTCAATTATGTCCAAGAAACCGTATTTGCCTTCACCACCTTGTAAGGAAAGATTGTAAAGCGAATCTTTTGCCGGTGCTGTCAACGCCTGCTCCCAATAGCTCTGTGCTTGGAACATTTCGTTCATTGCCTCTGTTTCTTTTGGGGTTTTAATATATTGATCGTATGCAAAATACCCCAACACTAGAACGGCTACAACGATGATAAAGCCCAAAATTCCTTTTTGGTTTTTTTCAACCCAAGCTTCCGTTTTTGATGCGCCCTCGTCAAGCGTGTTAAATACTTCTGCTGTTGTGCTGTTTTCTTCAAGCTGTGTTTCTTTTTCAGCTTTTGTAGTTGGTTTGCCTCCGCGTTTCTTGTACGTTGCCATATTGTTACTTATAATTATTAAGATTCCCGCCTTCGCGGGAATGGCGCAAAAATAAAATTTTTAATGGAATTTGAAAGGATAAATATTTCTTATTTTTTAATAATTTGCAGAACGGTTATACTTCCATTAGCAAAAAATATCTGAAGCACAACCCATTCATTTTTATGATTTTACAGAAACTATCCTTACTCAACTATAAAAACTTTGAAGCCGAAACCTTTGAATTTGACCCAAAAATAAATTGTTTTGTGGGAAATAACGGTGTGGGAAAGACCAATGTGCTGGATGCAATCTACCATCTTTCCTTCGGAAAAAGTTATTTTAATCCAATTACTACCCAAAACATCAAACACGGGGAAGATTTTTTTGTGGTGGAAGGTTTTTATGAAAGAAAGGAAACACCCGAAAAAATTGTAGTCAGCGCAAAAAAAGGACAGAAAAAAATTATAAAACGAAACGGGAAAGCTTATGATAAATTCAGCGAACACATAGGTTTTTTGCCATTGGTAATCATTTCACCGGCAGATAGGGACTTGATTATTGAAGGAAGCGATACCCGCAGAAAATTTATTGACGGCGTAATTTCACAGCGCGATTCAAACTATCTCAATACGTTGATTAAGTACAACAAAGTGGTGGCGCAGCGCAATTCGTTGTTGAAATACTTTGCGGCAAACAATACTTTTAGCCAAGACACAATCGATATTTACAACGAACAGCTTCACAATTTTGGAACTTCAATTTTTGGGAAACGGACTGCCTTTTTGGAGGAATTTCTTCCCATATTTTTAAATCGCTACAAATCCATAAGTAGCGGCGACGAAAACATCAATCTTGTTTACGAAAGTCAATTGCAGGAAAATGACCTATTGACACTGCTTCAGAAAAATATTACGAAAGATAAAATTACGCAGTACACCAACTTCGGAATACACAAAGACGATCTCGTTTTTGAAATTGACGGGCATCCGATCAAGAAATTTGGCTCTCAAGGACAACAAAAATCGTATCTTATAGCTTTAAAATTGGCGCAGTTCGACTTCATTAAAAACCATTCAAAGACAAACCCAATTTTGCTATTGGATGATATTTTTGATAAATTGGACGAAACGCGTGTGGAGCATTTAATTACCTTGGTTGACAATGAAAATTTCGGACAGCTTTTTATTAGCGACACTCATGCGGAAAGGACTGAGGAAGTGATAAAAAAAGTACATCAGACCTATAAAATGTTTCTTTTATGAAATCTCAATTTTATGTTTTATTGTTAGTGCTAGTTTTTACTGGTTGCGAAAAACCAAACCCCGAAGCCCAAAAACAATACCTGAGTGGCTATTGGGAAATAAAAACCGTTAAAATGCCAGATGGCGAAAAAAAGAATTTTGATATAAATACTGTAGTAGATTATATTGAAGTGAAAGGGGATAGTGGTTCTCGGACTAAGGTTTCACCAAAAATTGACGGTACCTTTCAAACCAATGGAGTTTCAGAAAATTTCATTTTAAAAATTGAAGAAGATAGCTTGCGAATGTATTATAAAACTCCTTTTGACGAGTGGAAGGAAACCATTCTTGAAGCAAATGATAGCACATTTACAGTTATAAATAGAGATAATAAAATTTACACATATTCAAAATTCAAAAAATTCGATTTCGGCATACCCGAAACTGATAACTGATAACCCAACACAGAAAAATGGCAAAACGAAACGCAGAAAACATTTCAATTGGCGATGCTTTAAAAGAGTTTATAGGCACAAACCGTTTGGAAAAAGGTTTGGACAAAGTGAATGCAAAAGAAGCTTGGGATACCGTCATGGGCTCTGCCATTTCAAAATATACAACTGATATTAAGTTGGATCGCGATACACTTTATGTACAACTTTCGTCTTCCGTTTTGCGGGAAGAATTGAGTTACGGAAAGGAAAAAATCATTAAACTTTTGAATGAAGAAATGAGGAAGGAAGTGATTAAGAAATTGATTCTTCGCTAATAAATTCATAAAAAAAAGCCTTCCAATTTGGAAGGCGTTTTCAGTTAATATATGTGGTAAATGCTTAGAACATTTCGCGGCCCGCAAAATGAAAAGCACCTTCAATAGCWGCRTTTTCATCACTATCACTTCCGTGAACAGCGTTTTCACCAATAGAAGCTGCGTATAATTTTCGGATGGTGCCATCTGCTGCATCAGCTGGGTTGGTAGCACCAATTAAAGTGCGGAAATCCTCAACTGCGTTTTCTTTTTCAAGAATAGCTGCAACGATTGGACCGCGGGTCATATATTCTACCAATTCGCCATAAAATGGGCGCTCACTGTGGACCGCGTAAAATTCTTTCGCGTCCGCAGTAGTCATTTGGGTTAGTTTCATCGCTACGATTCTAAAGCCCGAAGCGTTAATTTTTTCAAGAATGGCGCCTATGTGTCCTTTTTCAACCGCATCTGGCTTTAACATTGTAAATGTTCTGTCTGTTCTCATTGTGTTTTTTAAAATTTCGGCAAAAATAACCATTTGAAAATGAAAAGCAACTATTTACAGAATGTTTAATGATTTCTTAAGGTTTCACCATAAATAAGTATGTTGAAGCATTTCATAGATAATTTGTATTTATTGTATCTTCGCGTCTTATGAACAAAGAAACTACTCAAATTGTTGAAGGGCTATTGACATCGCCAAAAAAAATAGTTATTGTTGGCCATAAAAACCCTGATGGCGACGCAGTGGGCTCGTGTTTGGGACTTTCTATTTTTTTGAAAAGTTTGGGACATCAAGCAACCGTAGTTATGCCAAATGACTTCCCAGATTTTTTAAAGTGGCTACCTAGATGCGAGGAAATAATTATTTATGAAAAAGAAGTTCAGAAAACTGCCGAAATATCTGGCGCTGCTGATTTGATATTCACGCTTGATTTCAACAGCTTAGACAGGGTCGGTGGTGAGCTACAAGCTGTTTTAGAAAACGCAAGTGCAAAATTTGTTATGATAGACCATCATCAGCAACCCGCAGATTATGCAGCGGCAACCTACAGTGACGTAAAAATGAGCTCTACTTCAGAAATGGTCTTTCATTTCATGGATGCATTGGGTGATTCCAGTATGCTTTCAAAAGAAATTGCAATCAATCTTTATACAGGAATAATGACCGACACAGGCTCATTCCGCTTCTCCTCCACCAGTCCAACCACGCACAGGGTAGCTGCCAAATTAATTGAGGCTGGTGCCGAAAGTGCCATTATAAACCAAAACGTTTATGATACCAACAGTCCAGAACGGATGAAGCTTCTGGGCCTAGCTTTAAACAATTTGGTGATTCTGCCAGAAATGCACACAGCTTATATTACACTTACCCAAAAGGATCTGGATGACCACAACTTCAAAAAAGGTGATACTGAAGGCTTTGTAAATTATGCGCTTTCTGTAAAAGGAGTTGTTTTTGCGGTTATTTTCATAGAAAATAAACAGGAAAATATTGTAAAGATTTCCTTTAGGAGTAAAGGAAATTTCTCTGTGAATGATTTTGCGTGTAACCATTACAACGGCGGCGGTCACATTAATGCTGCGGGCGGGAAAAGTTCACAGGACCTTAACAAAACAATATCTGAATTTATTAGTATCTTGCCCCGTTATAAAAACGCACTCAAAGATGCCTCTTAAGCTGTTTAATATTTTATTTTTTTTAGCAATAATTGTTTCCTGCAAAAGCCCCGAAGCCAGACGCCCCGTGCAAAGTAACTCTGGAACTTTCATTAAGGAATCTGCCGAACGCAATAAGAAAATCTATGACGAGGAGAAAATTTTTATTGAAAAATTAATGGCCAAAGACTCCACCAACAACTATATTTCTTCTGAGCAGGGATTTTGGTATTATTACAACACACAGGATACCACAAATACCGAAATGCCAGATATGGGCGATATTGTAAAATTCACTTATGATATAAAAGACCTTAATGGCAGCGTAATTGTTTCAGAAAAAGAAAATGGCCTTCAACAATATAAAGTGGACCAAAGCAACCAAGAGTTAATATCAGGAGTTCGTGAAGGCATAAAACTCATGAAGGAAGGTGAGACAGTAACCTTTCTTTTTCCATCCTACAAAGCTTTTGGCTATTATGGGATCGAAGAAAAACTCGGCACCAATATTCCTGTGCAGAGCACTGTAACTTTACACTCAATTGAACAATCAAACGAAAATTAAATTAAAACCATGAAAAAATTAACATTTTTATTCTTATTTCTTACGCTTGCGTTTGCATCATGCCAGGAAAAATATCCTGAACTTAAAGATGGTGTTTATGCCGAATTCATTACAAACAAGGGAACTTTTGTTGCGAAGTTGAAAAATGAAAGCGCGCCCCTTACCGTTTCAAATTTTGTTGCTCTTGCCGAAGGCACCAACGGGATGGTAGATTCTATTTACRAAGGAAAACGCTTTTATGATGGCCTTACCTTTCACCGTGTTATTAAGGATTTTATGATTCAGGGAGGTGACCCAAAAGGCGACGGCACAGGTAGCCCCGGCTATGCATTTCCAGATGAAATTACCGACACCATTCGCTTCAACAAAAAAGGACTTTTGGCCATGGCAAATTCTGGCCCTGGAACCAACGGAAGCCAATTTTTCATAACATTGAAAGATACCCCTTGGTTAGACGGCCGCCACACTGTTTTTGGCGAAATCGTAATTGGCCAGGAAGTGGTTGATTCCATCGGAAATGTTGAAACCGAAAAACCCGGAGACACACCAAAAGAACCAGTTACAATCCAGACAGTGAATATTATAAATAAGGGAAATGTAAAAGTTCCATATTTCACTGAGGAAATGGCAAAACTAGAAAAAGAAAAGAAAGAGAAAGAGGAGCGAATTAACAAAGTAGCTGCAAAACAAGCTGAAGAGCTTAATGCAATTAAAGCAAAAGCAGATTCACTTCCCTCTGGAGTTAAAATTTATTTCAACGAAAAGGGAGAAGGCCCACAGCCTAAAGAAGGCGACAAAATATTGATGAATTATGCGGGTTATCTTGCCGATGGACATATGTTTGACTCAAACATTCTTGAAAATGCTGAAAAGTTTGAAATGGTTGATGAAATGCGCAAAGCAGCGGGGCAATATGTACCGGTACCAACCGATTATAGCTCTGAGGCAAAATTAATCCCAGGTTTCCGTGAAGGACTTTTAAATATGAAAGTTGGCGACAAGGCAACCATTTTTATACCAGCCCATTTAGCATACGGCAAGAGAGGAATTCCAGGGGTAATTCCTCCAGACTCTGAATTAATATTTAACCTTGAAATAGTTGATTTAGCGCAATAAATCTAAAATATTATAAATGCAAAAAGAGGAACCAGGTTTAAATTGGTTCCTCTTTTTTTAATCAACACTCAGTTAACAATCAATCTTGATTCTTGGCTTTTGGCATTTTTCTATTTCTTCGGAATATTTCTCAAGATTTCAAGTACAAACTCCCAGTATTTTTGCGCAGATGAAATGCTTGCACGTTCATCTGGAGAATGTGCGCCTTTAATGGTTGGCCCAAAGGAAATCATATCCATGTCGGGATAATTCTGACCTAGAATACCACATTCCAAACCAGCATGGCAAGCAGCCACATGTGCCTTTTCCCCATTCATCTTTTGGTACAGATTATCCAAAACCTTTAAAATAGGACTTTCCATATTTGGCGCCCAGCCAGGGTAATCGCCAGCAAGTTTTACTTTATACCCAGCAAGTTCAAAAACGGAAGTCAGGGCGTTTGCCAAAACATCTTTTGAAGATTCCACAGAGCTACGCGTTAAACATTCTATTTTAATATTTCCTTCAGCAACCGTAACTTTTGCAATATTGTTTGAGGTTTCCACCAAATCTTCAATATCAGGGCTCATTCTATAAACACCGTTGTGGGCAGCATTCATAGCCTTTAAAAATATTCTTTGATCATTTTGGCTCATCACTTGTGAGAAGGTCTCGCTGCTTTTTTCAGCAGTTATGGAAAGATTGGGCTCTAAGCTTTTGTATTCTGAAATAATCGCTGTTTTCATTTTTTCAAAAGCAGCAAGAAATTCTGTTTCAGAAGAAACCACAACCTGCGCCACACTTTCTCGCGGAATGGCGTTGCGAAGACTTCCGCCTTCAAGATTTACCAATTGCATAAAATCTTTTGTTGCAAAAAGCAAGCGGTTCATCAGTTTGTTGGCGTTGCCCAAACCTTTTATAATGTCCATACCGCTATGGCCCCCATTCAGTCCTTTCACTTTAATAGTAAAAGTTGTCGAATTTTCTGGCGCATCCGTTGAAGTGTAAGTTCCTGTTGCAGTAACATCAACGCCTCCGGCACAGCCCACGCCTATTTCGTCATCTTCTTCCGTATCAAGGTTCAATAGAATGTCGCCTTTCAGTAAACCACCTTTTAAGCCTTTTGCACCAGTCATTCCGGTTTCTTCGTCTATTGTAAATAACGCTTCAATTGCAGGATGTTCAATTTCGTGGCTTTCAAGAATCGCCATTATGGTGGCTACTCCCAAACCATTATCGGCACCAAGGGTGGTTCCTTTTGCGCGCACCCAATCTCCATCCACATACATTTCAATTCCCTGTGTGTCAAAATTAAAGTTAGTGTCGTTATTTTTTTGGTGAACCATATCTAAGTGGCTTTGCATGACGACCATTTTTCGGTCTTCCATTCCCTTGGTTGCGGGTTTGCGGATTACCACGTTGCCTACTTCATCTTCAAGGGTTTCCAAACCGAGACTTTTTCCGAATTCTTTCATAAACGCAATAACACGTTCCTCTTTTTTTGAAGGGCGCGGTACGGCGTTCAAATCGGCAAATTTGTTCCAAAGAGCGTGGGGTTTTAAATTTCTTATCGCTTCGTTCATCATTTTTAAAATTTTAGAACACAAAATTACCTTTTTTCATCTGCTATAAAAATTATGCGGTGAAAGATTTCCTTCGTATGTTTGGATTATGGTAAAACGGACCTCAGCTTTCCTCACCATTTTCCTGTTTGTGCAGATAATAGCACTTCAGGTTTTAAAGTTTTTCCCAGAATTTGTTGAGAAATATTACAGTCTTGGCGTATATCCTTGGATTTCAAAAATTTCGCGCTACATTTTTGGTTGGGTTCCTTTTTCAGTGGGCGATTTGTTTTATCTACTCATTGCCATTGTAGCCATCAGGTGGCTTTATAAAAATGTGAAACGCCTTAAAAACGACCAAGTAGGTTTCGCTGTAGAGCTTCTGGGAGCGGTTTCAGTGGTTTATTTTATGTTCCACGTGCTATGGGGGTTTAATTATTATAGACTTCCACTGCACAAGTCCCTGCAATTGGAAAGTGATTATACCACAGAACAATTATTGGAAACCACCAATCGGTTTATAGAAAAAAGCAACACCATGCATCGCCAACTTGGTTTTGCCGATAGTGTAAAGATTGAATTGCCCTACACGCAAAAGGAAATGTTCAAGAGAACCTTAAACGGCTATAAAAATTTAGAAAAAGAGTTTCCACAACTTGCCTATTCGCCTCGAAGCATCAAAAAAAGCGGTTGGAGTTTGGGACTTACCTATATGGGCTATAGCGGTTATTTAAATCCTTTTTCCGGCGAAGCACAAGTTAACAATCTGATGAAAACCTATAAGTTTCCGGTAGTGGCCTGTCACGAGGAAGCCCACCAAATAGGCTATGCTGCAGAAAATGAAGCCAATTTTATAGCCACGCTTTCCACGCTGCATAATGATGACCCATATATGCAGTACGCGGGCTATATTTTTACACTGCGGTATTTGATAAATGAAGTGGCACGGCGCGATGAAGCTAAATATGAAGAGCTCTTAACGCAAATAAATCCAGGCATTTTGGAAAGCTATAAAGAAATGCGCGATTTTTGGGAAAGCTACCAAAACCCCTTTGAAAATTTCTCAAAAATGTTTTGGGATAACTTTCTAAAAGCAAACAACCAAAGCCGCGGAATTATGAGTTATGATTATATGGTGGCTTTGGTCGTTAATTATTTTGAGGATAAGCCGCTGTAATTTGAAATTAATACCGAAATTCAATTTCTATTTTTTTACATATTCAGCTTCAGCAGGTTTTGCGAAAACTTCGGCCTCAAGTATTGTTTCAGTTGCTGTAACCTTATCAAATTTGATATCCATCTTTTTCCCTTTGGGTTTCCCGTTTTCTACGTTCCACCACGTAAGCTTTTCAGGCAATAGCAAGCCGTTTACATCCTGCCATTTGTCATATTTAATATAATGCCAATTATCGCTCTTCTTTTGGTCTTTAAAGGTTACGGTATATGCCAGCCAAACCATTTTATTGGTATCTGGCTCAAAATATAGGATGTACTCATCCTCAGGCGAATCGCCTACGCCCTTATCATAGGAAACTTTTAAACCGTTATACAATTTACCATCAAGTTCGGTGGGGGCTACAGCTTCATAATTTGTACCCGGGTCCGAAATAATAAAAGGCATTGCATAGAAATAGAACATCAAATTGTGGTAGAAAACCGGGTTGCCTTCATAACCCAAATCGTGTTTCAGCAACCACACCCCTTTTCCGTCATAACCTATGGACCAATCTTTGGATTCAATTTTTGTTTTGCGGTTTGGCAAGGATACGGTGTGGGTTTCATCGCCATTTTTTCCTTTCATTTCAAAACAAAGATTATTCATCTTTTTCCAATGATCCAGACCACCGTGGGCGGTAAATACGGTTTGCAATTGTGCGGGATAGGTTTTCTCTGTGTTTGTTTGGGTATTCTTGGGATCGCCTCCTGGGGCTTCCACTCCCGTTGTGTCAAACTCGGTGCCTGCCACCCGCGGATCTTCGCCTGTATTTTTTTTATCATTTTTACATGCAGAAAGTGATGCTAAAAAGATAACCAAGAGAATTATTTTTTTCATAGAAATTGGTTTTTAGTTGTTTAAAAGTAAAAAAGCTTCCCGTGGTGGAGAAGCTTTTTAGAAAGGTTTATGATTTGAAGGTTTTTGACTGTAGGCTTTAGGCTATAAGCTTTAAGCTAAATTTTTAAGAGTTTTTTTACAATTGAATTTCCTTCGGAAGAAATCTTAACGAAATAAACACCGTTTTCCAAAGAAGAAACATTCATCGTCAACATTCCGTTCTGGGGAATTAATTTTTCCGTCAGCAATACTTTACCTTGAATGTCATATAATGAAATTGTTGTTTCCGAAACCATTTGTGATGATTGAATGGTAATACTTTCAGACGTTGGGTTTGGTGAAATATTTAAATCATCAAAGGCAAAAGAATTCACCGAAAGAATTTCATCTGTTTCAATTTGAAATGAGGTTTCAGTAAAGCAATCTGTTTCTATATTTACCACTTTCACAAAAATAGTCTGCGGATTTAGAATGTTTATATAGTTTGTGGGATCGAGAATTGGAATATTATTCTGCAAATCCAGTTCAGTTGAAAAATAAGAAACATTATATTCTGAAGGGTCTAACCCCGCAAGCATTACGGCGTTATTTAGTGTAAGGTTAAAAATTGCAAAACCATCGCCATCTCTTTCATTTATAAATAAATCTATGGGTTGGGTAATTTCCGGATAGATATTTACAATTAGCGATAGCGGTACAACTGCAAAACTACTACCATCAGAATTTAATACCCGTGCATAAACCACATCGTTAAACGGAGTGGTATTAACATATGGGCTTGAAATTGCGTTTAGGTTATTTTCTGCATCTGAGGTGGTGGCGTGATAAGAAATGGTTAGGCTTGGATCTCCCAGAGCTATATCTGTATTTGCCTGCAAAAGGTTAAACGCTGCAAAACCATCATTGTTGGTATCGCAAACTAATAAGGCATCGGGGTTTTGGTTAACAACAATTGGAGATACTGAGATTAAAATTTCAAAATCATTGTTTGTACCGTCTGTTTCAGAAATAGATCCATCGGCATTAATTGTAGCCTTTAAAGAAAAATTTGCCGGTGTTCCAATTGGAAGAGCTATGGTTGCAACTTCATTAATTGTTCCACCTATTGGCACAATTTGATTAGTTTGTGTTGTACCAAATTCAACATTATTTGCATAAAAAGTTATCGGTGTATTAGCAGGCAATTCAGCTGTACTATTTGTATTGCTGACCGAATAGGCTATTTGTATCTGATTTTCTTGTGGATAAGCCACAGCACCATTAATTTGAATAGTTGGATCGGGCAATTCAGAATTTACAACAGTTATAATATTATTTACCATTATAAAATCTTGCTGAGATTGAAGTTCAATATCCATAGTGGTATCGCCTGGCTGAATAATTCCTGTTAAATCATAATAATCCATATCCATATTATACAGTTGCGTTGAATTTGTATAACTATTGGTGCTATTAAATGCATTATTGGCCGGATTTAATGGTGGATTTTGAATTAAAGCCCCATTGATAATCAAACTTTCTCCATTGGCTATTGAAGCGTCGCCTTCCCAAGCCAAAAATCCAATTTTTCCCAATAGATCGCTTGATATATCAATATTGTTAAGAATTATATTTAGTGTAGTGTTGTTGATTGAAACAGATTCCAAACCGTCAAATACAGCAATTTGATTCAACAATAATGCGGGATCTTCAAACACAACAATAATTGACCACCCGCCGTAATTGGTGCCGCAATAAGTGGGTAAAGTGCCAGAAATATCCATATCAGAAAATGTATAAATTCCATTGCCATGAGCCTCTACAATAGATGTAACATCAGCATAAGCTGCGAAATAAGGCAATCCATTATTTATATGCGAAAATGTTCTTTGTGCAGAAACATTAAGTCCGTTCAACTTTACTTCAAAATCACCTGCCGCAGAGCCAGACCAGTATAGCATTGCTGAAACCAATGTTTGGCTAGGCAATAAGGTTAAATTTGCACTGCTTTCGGTTAGAATTGTGCAAAATCCTCCACCATTATTATTCTCACCTTCATTGAGGGTGTTTCCAATAGCCGTATAATCATAATGACCGTTTAATTGACGGAATTGTTGAATCTGCTGTGCAAAAAACGAAAAGGAAGAAAGGCTTAAAACAAATACTAAAAGTAATTTTTTCATCAATTAAATTTTTCGGCAAGATATAAAAACATTACGAAGCTTTAAGAAAAATTTAACTCTTGCGCTTACTATTTGATTCATTGTCAATTTTTCGCTAATCTTGTCTTTAAAAAAACCAAATGAAACTGAACTTATTCAGACTTTTGCTTTTAGCAAGTATGGTCCTTTTTATAGCATGCCTTGGAGATGATGTGGACATTGATAACAACCGCCGCATTTTGGTAAAAGGGAAAATTGTAGACAAAGAGGGTAATCCGTTGCCCGATATTATTATTGTAACGAGTGCTAATAGCGATCCATTGGGGCAAACCCAAAGTGATGCATCGGGAAATTTTAGACTTATTTCTTTAGATGAAGAATTTGACCCTTTGGATGTTCTCATTAATATAGATCCCTTTTTTTACTTAAATGTTGATTACGACTATTCTAGCCTTGCGTATCGGTCATCGGTACACAACGATAGACTTTTGTATGATTTGGGGACAATAATTCTTGGGGATAAGGCAGAACTTAATCTCACTTTCAATAATTTGTTAGGTGATGAAAATACTCTGGGTTATACAATAAAGTATACCCCGGCCAACTGTGAGCTTCCTTTAAATGTAACCAATCCGCCTGACAATTGTGATCTTGCCGCTATTCGTGAAGGAGACCTGAACCCAATTTCAGAAAACACAACAGTCTCCATTGAAAGTATTTTAGGATCTACAGTCCTTTTGGAATATTCCCTAAACTTTGAACCTGTGCAAACCATTGAAATTCCCTTAACCAACTTAGATACAAATTATGTATTCGAATATTAGATTCTTTCTTATAGTTCTATTTATTTCAACTACCACTTTTGCACAGGAAACCAATTCGGAAGAAACCGAAATTGAGGAAAAGGGTCATAAAGTTGGCAATGTAATTATCGGGGCATATTTTCCTTTTGCTTTTGGCGGCAACTTTGTTAATAACGGAATGGACCTGAAAGTTGGCGGAAAAATTGCTTTAAAAGTAAATACCTATAAAACCTTTTTTGTAGGGCCCTACATCAGCTTTTTTAGAGGCTCGGTTACCGACCAAGTTTGGTTGGGCAATTATGAAAGCACTACAAACATAGTAATTGGCGGGGTAGTTGGTTATGATTTCTATATCAGAAATTTTGATGTTTCAATTGGTGCTGGCGTTGGCTATTCAGTTTATGCAAACAGAGGTCTGGGCGACAAGTTCAACGATACCGCTACTGCTCTTTGGTTTAGCCCAGAAGTAAGTTATAGATTAAATACTTATTTGGGTATTTTTATGGCACCCGAATTGCGCCATGATYCTATGAACATTGACGTTCCTTCCGAACTCGAAGATTCCTTTGGCGGGGTAAATTACTTCAACATTAGTTTCGGGTTTCGCATTAATTTGGGCAGCGGATATAAATTTCAGTAACGTATCTTTGCGCAATGCACAAAAACATTACAAGCTTTCAAAATCCACTGATAAAACAGATTGCGCTGTTACAAGAAAAATCGCGCGAACGCCGCAAAACACAACTTTTTGTAATAGAAGGGCTGCGCGAAATTTCATTAGCAATAAAAGGTGGCTATCTTTTGAAAACGGTACTTTTTTGTTCCGAAATCGTTTCAGAAGAAGAAATTTATATTCTGAAAGAAACAGGCGATAACGAAACTGAATTTATTGAAATTAGTTCTGAAGTATATGAAAAACTAGCCTACAGAAGTTCCACTGAGGGCGTTTTGGCTCTAGCACATACCAAAGCTTTAGAACTTGCCAATCTTCACCTTACAACCAAAAACCCGTTGATTTTAGTAGTGGAAGCCCCCGAAAAACCGGGAAACATTGGCGCGCTGCTTCGTACCGCAGATGCGGCAAAAGTAGATGCCGTAATCATTGCCAATCCAAAGACGGATATGTTTAACCCAAACATTATCCGCAGTAGTGTAGGTTGTTTATTTACCAACACGATTGCTACGGGAAGAACTTCGGAAATCATATCGCTTCTAAAGGAAAATAAAATCAACATTTACTGCGCCGCATTACAGGCGGCTGTTCAGTATGATATAATAGATTTTAAAAAAGCAACCGCAATAGTAGTAGGTACTGAAGCCACAGGTCTTTCAGATGAATGGCTACAAAACAGCACCCAAAACATCATCATCCCGATGCAGGGCGAAATAGACAGTATGAATGTTTCCGTAGCCGCGGGAATACTTATATTTGAGGCAAAGCGCCAGCGTGGATTTTAGTATTCAGTTGCAGTCGCAGTTTGCAGTAGTAACTTGAAACCAGAAACTTGAAACCGGAAACCCTTTTCTTTATAATTATAGCAATCTTGGTCATCAGCTTTGCGATTGATCAAATTCTCGATTATCTAAACGCTAAACATTTCAACGATCCGCTTCCCTCAGAATTACAGGATGTTTTTGATGAAGAAGAGTACAAAAAATCCCAACAGTACAAAAAGGAACGCTATAAGTTTGGAATACTCACATCCGCAATTTCGCTGATCGCTACACTCCTATTCTTCTATCTCGACGGTTTTGCATATGTAGATAATTTATCCCGTGCCGTTTCAAGCAATGAAATCATAATAGCCTTGGTTTTCTTCGGAATTATTATGATTGCAAGTGATATCCTCAGTACGCCCTTTAGCTATTACAGCACTTTTGTTATTGAAGAGAAATACGGTTTTAATAAAACCACACATAAAACTTTTTTCCTTGATAAACTGAAAGGATGGATAATGGGAGCCATTATTGGTGGAATTCTTTTGGCTGCCATCATCTGGTTTTATCAAAGTGCCGGCAAGAACTTTTGGCTCTACGCTTGGGGAATAATTATGGCATTTACTGTTTTTATGAATTTATTTTATGCACGATTGATTGTTCCGCTTTTCAACAAACAAACCCCTTTGGATGAAGGGTCGCTTCGTTCACAAATAGAAACATACGCGTCCAAAGTAGGATTCACCCTAGATAAAATTTTTGTGATAGACGGAAGCAAACGTAGTACAAAGGCCAATGCCTATTTTTCTGGTTTTGGCACGGRAAAACGAGTAACACTTTACGATACACTTATGAAAGATCTAAACGAAGRAGAAATAGTGGCCGTCCTTGCCCACGAGGTGGGGCATTACAAGCGGAACCACATCATTTTTAACCTTTTCGCAGCTAGTGTCACTACAGGATTTACCCTTTGGCTACTTTCGCTGTTTATAGGAAATCCTTTACTTTCAGAAGCTCTAAACGTTTCGCAACCCTCATTTCATATTGGATTGATAGCTTTCGGGGTGCTTTACAGTCCAATATCCGGAATTACAGGCTTATTGATGAATTATTTAAGTCGAAAATTTGAATACCAAGCAGACAATTTTGCCAAACATACTTACGCTGCACTTCCCTTAATTTCAGGCCTCAAAAAACTCTCGAAAAACAGCCTTAGCAACCTCACCCCGCATCCATTGTATGTGTTTGCACATTACTCACACCCAACGTTGTTACAACGGTTTCGGAATTTGAAAAAATAAAAAATTAATATGCAATCCCGCAGTTCATACACCCTAATATATCTGTGTCTATTTGCGCTTTTCTTTAGCATGATGGCAGCTTCTTTGTCAATTTTTAGCGGTCCCCAAATCAGTCAAATAATCAATTGTTTAGGAATATGTTTAATAATCTATGTGGTTTTTAAAGTTTTTAAATCGTATCAACATAATAATCAACATTCCCTTCAAAAAGACTATCAAATATTAGTACTCTTTACTCTAATCCTCATTGAATTACTATTTGCTTTTTTTCTAATAAGTATCCGTTACGGCTATACTAATTGGGATTATCGGTATCTTGTAATACTAAATCCACCGTTTTAATTGAAAACCATCACCCGCACCGTCTGGATCCTATCCCTTGTCAGTCTGTTTACAGACATGGCAAGCGAAATGCTCTATCCAATAATGCCTATCTATTTAAAAAGCATTGGGTTTTCAATACTCTTAATAGGTATTTTGGAAGGTTTAGTTGAAGCTGTGGCAGGATTGAGCAAAGGATATTTTGGTCAATTGAGCGACAGCAAAGCAAAACGCGCCCCCTTTGTGCAACTAGGATATTCCCTGAGCGCCATTTCAAAACCAATGATGGCATTCTTCGTTTATCCGCTGTGGATTTTCTTTGCAAGAACCACAGACCGTCTCGGCAAAGGAATAAGAACCGGCGCACGCGATGCCATGCTTTCCGCAGAAACGAATAAAACCAACAAMRRMAAMGTTTTTGGTTTCCATCGGTCCATGGATACGTTTGGTGCCGTCCTCGGCCCAGCCTTAGCTTTGGTGTATCTCTATTTCTATCCCGAAGATTATATAAATTTATTTTACATCGCCTTCATCCCAGGGGTTTTAGCAGTTGTTGCTTCATTTCTTTTGAAAGATAAAAAAATAGAAACTACTTCTCAAAAAAAGAAAATAAATTTCTTCTCCTTCATAAAATACTGGAAGCAAAGTCCTGCAGAATACCGAAAAGTAGTTCTTGGTCTTCTTTTTTTTGCCCTTTTCAACAGCAGTGATGTTTTTCTTCTACTAAAGGCGAAAGATGCGGGATTGGATGATACCTGGGTAATCGGCATCTACATTTTCTACAATTTAATTTACGCCCTCACAGCCTATCCGCTGGGAAGCTTTGCAGATAAAATCGGTTTGAAAAAAATGTTCCTATTCGGATTAATAATATTCATTTTGGTTTACTTCGGAATGGGTTTAACCACTAACCTATACACCATCATAGCCCTCTTCTTCGGCTACGGAATCTATGCCGCCGCTACTGAGGGCATTTCTAAAGCATGGATAACAAATATTTCAAAAGAGGAAAACACCGCAACGGCCGTGGGTACTTATACCGCCTTTCAAAGCATCATTGCGATGGCTGCAAGCATAATGGCTGGACTGTTATGGTTTTATTTTGGTGCAAACGTTACTTTTTTTATAACAGCCATAGCAACTATTTTCGTGGTTTTTTATTTTCTTCAACTAAAACTTTCAGCTTAAAACTTTAAACTTTCAACTTTCAACTTTAAAGGAAATAGTATCTTTGCCCACTGTTAAGATTTTTACACTTATGACAATTTCATACAACTGGCTAAAACAATTTATCAACCTCCCTTGGGACGCAGAAAAAACTGGTGAATTATTGACAGACCTAGGTCTTGAAGTAGAAGGAATAGAAGATTTTTGTTCCGTAAAGGGCGGTTTGGAAGGTGTTGTGGTTGGCCACGTGTTAGAATGCACCCAACATACCAATGCAGATAGATTGAAAGTAACCAAAGTTGACATTGGTACTGGCGAACCTATACAAATAGTTTGCGGCGCACCCAATGTTGCTGTTGGTCAAAAAGTTCCGATAGCCACAGTAGGCACTACACTTTATTACACTGAAGATAAACCTTGGCAAATAAACAAAGGTAAAATCCGTGGTGAGGTTAGTGAAGGAATGATATGTGCCGAAGACGAACTGGGCCTCGGGAAATCGCACGACGGCATTATGGTTCTGGACGCAAAAATAAAAGCTGGGACATCTTTAGCCAAAGTGTTGGAAATTGAAAACGACAAAGTTTTTGAAATTGGCCTCACCCCAAACCGCGCCGATGCCATGAGCCATTGGGGCGTAGCGCGCGACTTAAAGGCCGGCTTGCTTCACAAGGATATTTCAACAAAATTAAATACCCCTTCTACAAGTAGTTTTAGAATAGACAATCGTACTTTAAAAATTGATGTAAAGGTAAAAGACAACGCATTAGCACCTCGTTACTGTGGAATTACCATCAGTAATTTAAAGGTTGGTGCTTCCCCTGCTTGGGTTCAAAATAGATTGAAAGCTATCGGGCTTTCACCTATTAATAATATTGTGGACATCACCAATTACGTACTCCACGAACTTGGCCAACCATTGCACGCCTTTGATGCCTCAAAAATTACCGGAAATGTTGTAAATGTAAAAACACTTCCTTCGGGCACAAAATTCACCACGCTTGACGGCATTGAGCGTGAGCTTCACGAGGAAGATTTAATGATTTGCGATGCCGAAAAACCCATGTGTATCGCTGGTGTTTTTGGCGGAAATAATAGCGGGGTCACAGAAAACACAACCAGTATTTTCTTGGAAAGTGCTTACTTTAACCCTATCAGCATCCGCAAAACCGCGAAGCGCCATAACTTGAGCACTGATGCTTCCTTCCGTTTTGAAAGAGGAATAGACCCAAACATAGCTGATTATGCTCTACGCCACGCGGCCATTTTGATTGTGCAGATCGCTGGCGGACAAATAACCAGTGATTTGATTGATGTGTATCCAAAAAAGATAGAGGACCATCAGGTATTTTTAAATTTTGAAAAGGCTAATAAATTGATTGGGGAAGAAATTCCGAAAGAAACCATTAAGGAAATTCTTACTTCGCTTGAGATGAAAGTGAACAATGTAACCGAAACTGGCATCGGGATGACCATTCCCGCTTACCGAAACGACGTTACGCGCGATGTGGATGTAATTGAGGAAATACTGCGGGTGTATGGTTACAACAACGTAAAATTTACACAAAAACTGAATGCTTCCATTTCAACCATTTTACCGGGGGAAGATTATTCCGTTCAAAATAAAATTGCCTCGCGGCTTACGGCCATTGGTTTCCACGAAATGTTGAACAATTCCCTTACCTCTGCAAAATATTCGGCGCTGAGTGAAACTATCAAGGAAAATTACAACGTTGCCATGCTCAATCCGTTGAGTCAGGATTTATCCGTTATGCGGCAATCTATGCTTTTTTCGGGTCTGGAAGCTATTGAATACAACAGCAATCGTAAAAATAACGATTTAAAGTTTTTTGAATTCGGGAAAACCTACCACAACTTTCCGGGCGGTCGAACCGAAACCAAGCATTTATCGCTTTTTGTTACAGGTTTAAAAAACGAGAGCAACTGGGCAACTCCGGATGCGAAAAGTAATTTTTTCTTCGGAAAAGGAGTCATTACGACAATCATGGAAGGGTTGGGACTTAATAATTACACGGAAGAAACCCCAGAGAATGATGTTTTTTCGGAAGCTATCGCCTTTAAAAGAAATAAGGATATACTTGTTGAATTTGGAATTGTAAAGACMAAAATCACCAAAGAACTTGRTGTTGAGRCCGAAGTTTTTTACGCAGATTTCAATTGGGATTTGGTTTTGAAACAAATACCGGCAGGCAACTTCAAGTTAAAACCGATTGCTAAGTTTCCAGCTGCCCAGCGCGATTTCGCACTTCTTTTGGACGATTCAGTAAAGTTTGGAGATTTGCGCAACGCAGCATTTCAATCAGAAAAAAAATTATTGAAAGGTGTTACCCTTTTTGATGTATATAAAGGAAAAAACCTTCCCGAGGGCAAAAAAAGTTATGCCATAAGCTTTACCATTCAAGATGAAGAAAAAACTTTAACGGATAAGCAAATTGATAAGATAATGGGCAAACTACAGCAAAAATTTGAAAATGATTTTGGGGCTGTCCTTCGCTAAAAACATATATTACAAAAAAACAGCGACTTTTTAGGTCGCTGTTTTCCTTTTAAATAATTGAGATTTGGAGACAAATTTTATTTAGGCAAAACAACACTGTCAATAACGTGAATTACACCATTTGATTGATTTACATCTGCTATTGTTACAGTAGCCATTCCTCCGTTTTCGTCCATTAGCATTACATTTTTACCTTTCATCGTTGCGGTTAATGTTCCACCACTCACAGTCTTATAAGTTGCTTTTCCGTTGCCTTTTTTAATGTCTTTCAAAATATCAGAAGCACTATGCTTTCCGGCAATTACGTGATACGTTAAAATGGTTTGAAGTTTTGTCTTGTTTTCAGGTTTCAACAAAGTTTCAACTGTGCCTGCAGGCAATTTTTCAAAGGCAGAATTGGTTGGGGCAAAAACGGTAAAGGGGCCATCACTCTGTAGCGTTTCAACCAAATCTGCTGTTTTTACCGCTGCAACCAGTGTTGTATGGTCTTTTGAGTTTACGGCGTTTGCCACAATGGTTTTTGAAGGATACATTTCGGCACCCCCCACCATTACTATTTTTTCATCTTTCATCATTTTGTCCTGTGCAATAATTGATGTTGTTCCGGCCACCAGGGCAATAGAAAATAATACTGCTGTAATAAGTTTTGATTTCATAATGTGTTTTTAGTTTATGTTATGTACCTATAAACGAAAGTCTGGAAACTGCGGTTTTGCAATTTCCAGACTTTAAGGTTTATTTAACTTTTATAAACTATTCTTCCTTAGATGGAAAAATCACTCCATCTACAATATGGAAAAAGCCATTTTTATGGTAAAAATCTGAGGCGATGACTGTTGCTGTTCTGTTTTCAGAATCTACCAATTGCAACTGCCCATTTACTTCTCGAACCCCTAAACTTTGACCATCTAATGTTTTCAGATAAATGGTTCCGCCCTTTTTGGCTATTTCATTTTTCAATGCATAACTATCCACCCTGCCTGGCACTGCCAAGTACTTAACCACCGGATTTATTACCAATGTATTGCCTAAAATGGAATCCCGAGTTTTTTTTGATAAATTCAAAAAGGCTTCATCCGAAATAGCAAAAATTGTTACCATTTCTTGATCTTCCAGTTTCTTTCTTAAGGATTCGTTTTTTAACACCTTAGCCAAGACTGTAAAATTTGGGGCCTTTTCGATATTTTCATAAAAAGTTTTATTTGATGTAAAGGTACTTTCACCAAATATTTTGGAAACTTCATCACTTTTAGTGGATTTGTATTTTTGTGCAGAAACATTTGCTCCACAACTAATTGTAAAAAGTATCAGAAATATAGTGTTGATTTTCATATAAAAAAATTAAGATTGTAAATATAGCAAATACAAAGCCAATTTTGAGAGAAAGCCAAATAGCTTCTACATATTTAAAATTTCAACCAAACTGTGTTAAATTGTTGTTTTGCTGAATTGTACTGTGTAAATTTAGTTTTTAAAAAAAATGCAGCCCATGTTTTCGCGAACAAATATTGAAAAGCAGTTACTCAAATACCGCTCCATACGGATTGGTGAAGCGTCTGTTATGACTGAGGTAAAGAGGATTTTTTCTGAAAATGAAACCCAGCGCGAAGCTATCCTTTCTAATTTAAACGAAAAATCTGAAGAAATTGAAAACAATTTCAATTTTGACCTACTAGAAAGTTCGCAAATTTTTCATCTCGCTGATATTAAAAATCTTTGCGTGAATTACCGTTTACGCTTTTTGGATTCACGTTATTTTAAGGCAGGTTTTCCCCAAGAGGCCATTTCAGAAATAAGAAACTTAGAAAAAAAGCACGGTATTGCCCTTAAAAATTTCAAAATTGTGGCTCCAGCAAAACTACTGAAGCTTGAAAACGCAGACGATCCGTTACTTTTTGCGCCCATGGGAAATGATTATTTTTACCTTATTCACAAATGGGGAAATGATCTGCATCCCTTTAGAAAATTGTTGATGTGGCCATACAAAAGTTTTGAGAATCTAGTATTTATGGTTGCCGTGATCAGTTTAATAATAACAGCGTTAATGCCCATGGAATGGTTTACTCCTATGGGGAGTTTTCAGGAGTATTTGTTTTTGTTTCTTATCATTTTTAAGGGTGTGGGTGGAATGGTCATTTTTTATGGCTTCTCCAAGGGAAAAAATTTCAATGGTGCCATTTGGAACAGTAAATATTACAATGCTTGAGTTTCCAAAGTCAGTATTAAAAAAATCTTTTAAATAAATTAAGCAATAACAAACTATAAAAAGATGTCAGAAAACACAGAAGAAACAATTAGAATATATACCGGATCCGATATTATGGCCGAGGCGCTCGTAGGAAGATTGGAAGAAGCAAATATTACACCAATCCTCAGGGATGACCAGCAGAGTGGGGTTATGTTTGGTTCCGGAAATAAATTTGATGATCAAGTACGGGTATTTGTGCGCAAGGACGAGCTTGCCATAGCCCAGCCAATTGTCGATTCATTTTTAAAAGAGACAGAAGAATAAGTCTATGTCTGAAACAAAACGAATTTACACGGGCCCTACATTAATAGCCAAAGGTCTTGTAGCCAGATTGAATGAAATTGGTATTAACCCTATTGAAAGAAATGATCATGACAGCAGTCTAAGTGCGGGTTTTACAATGAGCATTGCCAACCAAACGATGATTTTTATACGAAAGGACGAATGGGAAAANGCCCAAAGCACCATTGATGAATTTCTACAGGAAATTGGCGACCATTAATTTGGTCGCCATTTTTTTATGCTTCAACGGCATACATTTTATCACGGAGTTCCTTAATTTTTTTATCACCCATATATTCATCAAAACTCATATAGCGATCAATCGCACCGTTGGGGGTAAGTTCGATAATGCGGTTACCTACCGTTTGGGCAAACTCATGATCATGGGTGGTCAATAAAACCGTTCCCTTGAAATTTTTTAATGAATTGTTAAAAGCTGTAATGGATTCCAGGTCCAAGTGGTTTGTAGGCTCATCAAGCATCAAAACATTAGCGCGGAGCATCATCATCCGGCTTAGCATACAGCGCACTTTTTCGCCTCCAGAAAGCACACTGCTTTTCTTTAAGGCCTCTTCACCACTGAAGAGCATTTTTCCCAAGAAACCACGAAGGAAAACTTCTTCGCGCTCCTCCTCGGTTTTAGCGTATTGACGCAACCAGTCTACCAAGGAAAGATTGTTTTGAAAAAACTCTTCATTGTCTAAAGGTAAATAACTTTGGTTTGTGGTAATTCCCCATTGAAAGGAACCCGTGTCCGGTTTTGCGTGTCCATTCAATATTTCATAAAATGCCGTGGCAGCTCGGGAATCTCGTGAATAAATAACCACTTTATCGCCCTTTGCCAAATTGATGTCCACATTTTTAAAAAGTACTTCGCCATCAATAGAGGCAGAAAGGTTTTCTACATTTAAAATTTGGTCGCCAGCTTCGCGCTCACGTTCAAAGATAATTGCTGGATAACGGCGGCTGGAAGGCTTTATTTCTTCAACATTTAGCTTTTCGAGCATTTTTTTACGGGATGTTGCTTGCTTGCTCTTTGCTACGTTTGCACTGAAACGCATAATAAATTCCTGTAGCTCTTTGCGCTTTTCCTCGGCCTTTTTATTTTGCTGAGCGCGCTGACGGGCCGCAAGTTGGCTACTTTCATACCAAAAAGTATAGTTACCGCTGTAATGGTTAATTTTTCCGAAATCGATATCACTAATGTGTGTGCAAACGGAGTCTAAAAAGTGACGGTCGTGTGAAACCACAATTACGCAGTTATCATAGTTTGCCAAAAAGTTTTCCAACCAACTGATGGTTTCATAGTCAAGATCGTTTGTAGGCTCATCCATAATAAGCACGTCTGGATTTCCAAACAGTGCCTGTGCCAAAAGCACACGTACTTTTTGTTTTCCGTCCAAATCCTTCATCATCGTATAATGCAAGCTTTCATCAATGCCTAAATTTGAAAGCATTGCCGCGGCATCACTGTCAGCGTTCCACCCGTTCATTTCTTCAAATGCTACTTGAAGTTCGCCAATTTTTTCAGCGTTTTCATCTGTATAATCTTCGTAAAGTTTATCTATTTGGGTTTTTATGGAGAATAATTCCTTATTGCCACGAACCACTGTTTCCAACACATTATAATCATCATATGCGTTGTGGTTTTGCTCCAGAACAGACATGCGCTTGCCCTTCTCTAAGTGAACGTGGCCGGAAGTAGGATCCTGCTTGCCTGAAATGATTTTCAAAAAGGTAGATTTTCCGGCTCCATTGGCACCAATAATGCCATAAATATTGCCACTTGTGAACTGTGTGCTCACTTCGTCAAACAAGACTCTTTTACCAAATTGTACCGAAAGATTTGAAACTGAAAGCATAAATTTTTAAATTTTGCGCAAAAGTAGGTATTTAAGCGACACTCTGAAAACATTAACGTTTTTATAATCCTTTTAACTACCATTTAACAAATTGCCATATACGGGTCGGCTACATTTGTTCATAAATCTTCAACTAAGTGCTATTGTTTAAAAAATTACTCCCATTTTTAATATTTATTCTAGTACTATCCTGCAAAGACAAGGAAGAAAACGCTGTACAGACTACCTGGATAGGAGGTCAAATAGTAAATCCAACGCTAGATTATATTATTTTTTCAAGAGGAAAGGACATTCTGGACACCGTAAAATTGGACTCCAACAACTTCTTTTTATACAAGACGGATAAAATATCTCCAGGACTCTATAATTTCAAACACAGTGAATCGCAGGTGTTCTACATAGAACCTGGCGATAGTTTGTTGATGCACATAAACACAAGGGATTTTGATGAGTCCTTGGCATATTCCGGAAGGGGCGGAGAACAAAACAATTTATTGATGTATCTGTATTTGAGGAATGAGTCTGAAAACAATAATCTTACCAAGTGGTACACACTACCCTCAGAGGAATTTACCCGCAAAATAGATTCACTTAAACAAATAAAGCTTCAGGAATATAATGATTTCATTGAAAAGAATGAGGTTTCAGAAAATTTTAMAMMKGCYNGCMMTSNGCKMWSATYAMCKWYSAKTMKWWCAWTRRRMRAKRRRNAATACGSYNGSCRMYMMKNAGMRACAATGTAGAAAAATTTGACAAAAACTTTTTTGATTATAGAAAAAATATAGATTTTGAAAGGGATGAACTGAAATTTTATTATCCCTATTATCGTTTTATGAACCGTTATTTTGAAAACATGGTTTTTTCAGAATATGGCATCAATTCAAATGTTGATCGCAATTCATTCGATTTTAATTTCAGAAAAATCCAGCTAATAGACAGCATGGTAACTTCTGATACTTTAAAAAACAGCTTGTTGCGTTATAACGCGTTGTGGTACTTGATAAACGCAACCGATGCTAAGGAAGAAGGTAAGTTTTTTGAGGAGTTCTCTAAAATGAATACCGACAAAAAACATGTTGAGGAAGTGGGAAAAATGTCTGAAGCGACCATTAAACTTACCCCAGGAAATACAATTCCAAATGTTGCGCTAGTAAATACCGAAAATGTGGTGAAAGATTTATTGAGCGTAATCAAAGCTCCCACAGTAATTTATTTCTGGTCTGGGCAATCACCTACACATTATAAAAACATTCACAATCGTTCCGCCGAGTTAAAATCAAAATATCCCGAATATGATTTTTTGGGCATAAATACCGATACCCATTATAAAAAATGGCGCCAGACCATTATTAACTCAAGCTATAACCCTGCACAAGAATTCCAGATAGAAAACATGAACGATGCCGAAAAGAAACTCTTATTGAAATACATAAACGGCGCAATAATTCTGGATAAAAATGGAGTAATTCTTGAGGGAAAAACAAATATGTTCAATGCAAATTTTGAAGAACTGCTATTAGGTTTTCTTAACAAATGATTCCCTCCCGCAAACTCCAATAAAAAACTAAACTTTTATTCCGTTACAAATAGCACTCCCGCTTAATTTAATTGCCCTTTTTATAATCTTCWAWWRMCKSTTTSAWASCAYYWTCAGYTAAWRSANGNWWYAAYRRAYYTTCAMTGGWKGMAAKRSKMSCKSTYATTACATCAGCACCTATTTTTGCGCAATTTATAACGTGCATCGTATGGCGTACGGATGCTGCAAGAATCTGGGTTTCGAAACCGTAATTGTCATAAATCAAGCGGATGTCTGCAATCAGTTCCAGTCCATCTGTTGAAATATCGTCTAATCTTCCAATAAAAGGGGAAACGTAAGTTGCTCCCGCTTTTGCAGCCAATAAGGCTTGACCTGCCGAAAAAACCAAGGTACAATTGGTACGGATTCCGTGGTCTGTGAAGTATTTAATTGCCTTTACCCCTTCTTTTATCATTGGTACTTTTACCACAATTTGTGGATGAAGCTCTGCAAGCTCCTCGCCTTCTTTTATCATTCCCTTTAAATCGGTTGCAATTACCTCTGCTGAAACATCGCCGTCCACAATATTGCAGATGTCAACATAATGCTTCAAAATATTGTTGCGCCCGGTAATGCCTTCCTTTGCCATTAAGGAAGGATTTGTGGTTACGCCGTCGAGTATGCCCAAGTCTTGTGCTTCTTTTATTTGGTCAAGGTTTGCGGTATCGATAAAGAATTTCATAGGAATGGTTTCAAGTTAATTTCAACAAAAATAGGAAAGAATGTTACGAAGAAATAGCGATGTTGAAAAAGATTGATAAATAAGCCAAATTTAATAGCCTATGGCAGAAGTACAGGCAAATCGCTACCAGAATACCCTTCCAGTTCAATTCCATTCACACCAAGTGCGAAAGCCGTTTCAATTGGCTTTCCGGCACCAATCCCCTTGTAAAATCCTATGCTAAAAGCTATTGCAGCATCATCTGGCATAGCTTTTTTCATTCCCACGACATGGGGAACGTGGTTATTGATAGCTAAAGCTTGATTACTAGAATAACAAGCATTTAACACTACACAAGAAATATTACCGGCCAAAATTTTAAAAATATTGGCCAATGCAATGGTAGATACGTTTTTAGGTTTGCCGTCCTCACCTTCAAGCACAWWKSMGWYAATMWSCMYATNSCCKGWRANRRTGKRCKMYAWMASSGTTGTGGTCCAAAAGTACCTGTTGGAGTTCGGCAGGTGATAGCGCCCATTTCTGGATAAGTTCAAAGGAATTGCGAAGTTGGGCCATTTGCAATTGTTTGTCAATCTGGCTTATTTCCTTATCGAGTCTTAAACGGTTTGAGTCCATTGGATTTGCCGAGAGAAACAAAATCTTTGTTTTTTTTGTATCTAGGTAATGACTTATTTCATGATTGTTACGGTTTATCCAGGAATATGCATTCTCAACTGAAACTCCATTTGGAAATAATCTTATGTAATCTTGGAATGCCGAATTTGATTCTCTGTATTTCCCAAGCTTATTTAATGCAAAACCACGTTGAAAATAAGCTGATGACAAAAAATAGCTTTTACCGTTTTTGTATTTAGCTATAAAATTTTCTGTTCCACTTATTATCTTTTTGTATAATTCAATGTCTGTACGTAAGGGCTTTTCATTTTGGGAAATATTCCCGTAAAGTTCATCTATTGCCAACCAATCATCCTTTTCAGTTCTCGAAATCATCATGATTTCCTGATTGACCTCAAGTGGAAATAGCTGCTTAAATTCAGTATCACGACCTAATTTGGCAAGTTTTTTTGGAAGGTATTTTTCATAATATTTTTGAAATGCAAAACTTCTCATTTTTGCAATACAGTAATTCGGAAACACTTCCACAACGTACAAAAAATTGTCATCATCCTCGGTTTTCTCTCCAAAAACATTTCCTTCAGCATCCAATAATGGTGTTCTATAAACACTACTCAAAAAATCACCCACAATAATTTCCTGGTCCGTTCCGGCATTTATATATATTTCCGAATTAAAACAGGCATTTTCAATCCATTCCGAAAAAATGTATTGATGTTCATAAAAGTTTCTTTTTTCAGCTGGAATAATGTCTAATTTAATTATTTTCATAGCGCTTAGGCATTATTTATTCCAAATCGAGATTAAGATTCTCTATAATTTCAGGATTTTGTTGGCTTTTTAAAACCTGTTCTTCCCTAGCCTTATCCCTTACAATTAATGACAGTCCTAAAGTAACTTTATCATTCTCTTTATATCTAGAGTTTTTTCCTAATGCATCCAAATCACCATTAATGTCTGTGAAGCTTTGTTGCCAAGACAGCATGGCTTTATCTTGGACTTTGCCCATGTATTTTCCAGCAATATTTGCAACTCCATGTATTATATCAATAGCTTGTAAAGCAGGATTTGTCAATGTAAGCGCTTCCTTAACACTTGACATTAACGTACTGTAATCTTTGTCCTTTTTGATTTGTGAAAGTATGCTGCCAACATCTCTAAGATTTTCCTTACTCTTTATARCAGAAACCCAAACATGGATTTGGCCAGGTGTTTTTTGGGTTTCTTTAGTTTTTTTAAAATAAAAAATTGTTCTGTCAACAGGGAGTTCTTCGCCATCATCAACCTTGGCAAATCCTTTTAAATCGATACTTTGGTGGCCCTCATCCAAATCGCTCATTACTATGATCAATAAATAAAATTGGGCCAAACCGGGAAATGGAAAAATTTTGGGAGTGCCGTTATTTTTAATCAATGCCTTGGAAAGTCTTATCTCTACACCAGAAAGTTCGTCAGAGCTTTTTATATCACCTCCCGCTCTGGTTACTGCACTACTCTTTAAAGAAAAANCATCGATCTGGGTGTCTTCTGGGCTGAATTTAATACTCATAAAATTTAATTTGGTTTGTATAAATATATAGAATATTATACAACTGAGTATTAAGCAATTTGCACAAAATTTCTTTCAATACAATTTTGAAAGCTACGGAAAGGATTTGTTAGAAATGAACACTAAATAAAGTTTTAAGACTATATTTAAAATCCTACTTCAACCCATAATGCCTCAAAAGCATCCGTTCATAAACTTTATCTGGCAAAAGACGTTTCAAAACGATTGAAAACTTCTGCAAAGGAGAGCCCACTTTATAGTGAATTCGAGGGTTTTCGGTTTCAATAATTTTATGGACCACTTTTGCCATTTGCAAGGGATTGCCGCCATTATCTACATGCGTGTTCATCGTCTTCAGTGTATTTCCGTAGTCATTCTTATATGGAGAATTTTCCAAAATTGGTGCGTGATAACGACTTGCGGCAATGTTGGTGGCAAAATCGCCAGGGGCAATATTGGTCATTTTTATGCCAAACTGAAGCGTTTCCATTCGCATTGCCTCAATGGTAATTTCCAGCGCAGCTTTGCTAGCTGAATAAATACCCCGGTACGGAAGCCCCATATATCCTGCGATTGAAGTAATATTCAAAATATACCCAAAACCCTGCTTGCGCATTTGGGGCAATACGGCTTTTATTACGTTTATAGGGCCGTATAAATTGGTTTCGAAGGCTTTTTTAATTTCTGTTTCCGGCGTTTCCTCAATGGGTCCGGTAATACCTACCCCAGCATTGTTGATTACAACGTCAATTTTTTCTGCATTCTTCAATACTTCGGCAATAGCAGCGTTAATAGAGTCTATATGGTTGACGTCCATTTTTAGAAGCGTAAACACAGAATTTGTAATTTTTTCTGGATTTCGGCTGGTTCCAAAAACTTGGTAGCCTTTTTCAGTAAGATAGTCGCCAATGGCTTTACCAATTCCTGAAGAACCGCCTGTGATGAGTACTGTTTTTGGCATAAAAGGTTGTTGAGTAGCAAAGGACGAGAAAAAAGAAAAGAGAAAAAAGAAAAGAGAGGAAATTTTGGAGCTCAACGAAAGTTTAGCGCACAAAAAATGGCAAGCTACCTACATCACACCGCTACGACCGTATACCCTTGCTGCGTTCCCGCCCTGGGGGATTCAACAGGAGCTGGTTGTGTAGGACTTGCCGCTGCAAAGATAAGGCTTTTTAAGGTTTTCGCAAGCATTTTTATAGTTCAATTTTAATAAATACCTTGCAGAAAAATTATAGTTCATAATGAAAATCCATAACATTTTAGTTGCTACCTTATTAGGGCTTTTAATGGGCAGCTGCGGAAGTAATTCGGAGGAAAAAAAAGATATTTTTTCTCTGAAAGTCAACAACCCCAAAAAAACGTACACCACAGAAGATGWGCKAASTATWKNCMYWMAMCWMAAAAAAGAATATTGAAATTGACTCCGTTCTTTATTTTTTAAACAATGATAGGATTGGGATTTCTGGCGATAAAATTTCCCTTTCGGGAAAAAAGCTCGGTGAAAAAACATTAAAAGCTCAAATATTTAGTGATGGTGAAACATATGAGGCTTCACAAAAAATTACGCTTCTTTCTTCCATAAAACCAAAACTATACACTTATAAAATAGTTGAAACCTACCCGCACGATATAAAAGCCTACACCCAAGGTTTGGAATTTGAAAATGACACATTATACGAAAGCACAGGGCAGTACAAAGAATCATCGCTTCGGAAAACGGATTACAAAACAGGCAAAGTACTTAAAAAAGTAAGCCTCCCCGATCCATATTTTGGAGAAGGACTCACCATTCTAAACAATAAAATTTACCAACTTACATGGCGTGAAAAAACGGGCTTTATTTACAATCTGGAAACGATGGAACAAACCGGAACTTTTGTCTATGGGAAAAGTAAAGAAGGATGGGGACTTTGCCACGATGCGGAAAAGAATATTTATAAAAGTGACGGTACCGATAGAATTTGGACATTAAATTCAAATACACTTGCCGAAAAGGATTACATTGAAATTTTCACCAATACCAGCAAAATAAATAGCGTAAACGAGCTGGAATGGGTTGAAGGAAAAATATACGCAAACGTTYACCAGCAAGGTTCCATTGCCATCATTGACCCTTCAAACGGTGCCGTGGAAGGTGTTATTGATCTTACCGATTTAAAGGACAAAGTTACGCAACACCCTAAGCTAGACGTGCTTAATGGTATAGCATATAAAGGCGAGCCCAACACTCTCTATATTACCGGAAAAAACTGGGACAAGCTTTTTAAGATTGAGATCTTAGAGAAATAATACCAGAAATTTCAAATAAACATTTCCCTCATTGAAACGACCGCTTTACTCAAAAGCGGTTTTTTTATGGTTTTATGTTTGGTTCCTTTGAATCAACAAAAACCAACAATTATGAAAAAATCCATCGTAATCAAAATTCCAGAGCCTTGCCATGAAGATTGGGCTAAAATGACCGCTACCGAAAAGGGAAAATTTTGTAATATCTGCACAAAGGAAGTTATCGATTTCACATCGAAAAACGATGAGGAATTGGTTAAAATTCTTACTAAAAGTAAAAATACCTGCGGAAGGGTAAAAAAATCACAACTCAATCGCGAGGTGAGTTTGGAGCGCAAAAGCGGGCAAAGCCTTGCTCCTCTCGCAGCCTCTATGCTGCTCCCGTTGACACTTTTTTCAAACAATCCCAAAACTTCAACTGATTCACTTTCAGAAAAACCAATGGTTTCTATGGGTATTGGCCGTTTCAGCAATAATGCAGATAGAATGTATATAAAGACCACAGGGGTGGTAAAGGATGAAAACGGAAATCCGCTACAAAATGTTGAAATCACATCCAATGAAACTGAAGCTCGTGCTTGGACAAATAAAAAGGGCGAATATGAAATTTATACATTGGACAAGGAAATATTGACGTTTCGAAAAGATAACTTTGGAGAGCAAAAAGTGAGATTACGAAAAAAAGCTGTTGTTAATGTATTTATGGATTCTGGCACTCGTACGCAAACTGTAATTGTTGGAAAAATTGCCTCACACCAAGAAGAGAACGTGCAAGAAGTGCCAGCTATGGTGTTCACCAAAGGAGTGGTAACCGATGATTCTGGTTTACCGCTTCCCGGTGCAGACGTAATTATTAAAGGAACTTCCAAAGGAACACAAACAGACTTTGACGGCAATTTTAAAATTGAAACAAATCCGGGTGATGTTTTGGTTTTTAGCTATGTGGGCTTTGAAACGAAGGAAGTAACGGTTTCAAATATCTCCAATTCCATAAACTTGGAACTTTCAGGAGCTTTAATGGGTGAATTAGTTACGGTTACTGTTGGGGGAATTTATTGGGAAGATAATCAGCCACCTAAAGATTCCGATTGGTATGGAAAAGCAAAGAAAGCCTATAAAAACACGGTCAAATTCAGAAGACTAAAAATTGCCCGTAAAAAAGCAAACCGAAAAAATAAATAAATGTGGTGCAAAGCACCTACGGTAATAGGTACCGAAAAGTTCTTCACATTACAATAATAACCTTCATAAAAAGTTATATTTTTACCAAAATTATAATTGAATGAGGTATTTAAACGGTTTGGCAATTTTGTGTTGCCTAGTATTATGGAGTTCTTGCCGCAACGATTTTGAAACCGTTGCCAGCACTGGAAGTTTAGAATTTTCAAAAGACACGGTTTATTTGGACACCATTTTTTCAAACATTGGCTCCAGTACCTACAATTTAAAAGTTTACAACCGTAGCGATGAGGATATAAACATTCCAAGCGTGCGTTTGGCCCAGGGTGAAGGCTCCAATTATCGTTTAAACGTAGATGGTGTGCCCGGAAAGGTTTTTGAAAACGTACAGGTTCTAGCCAAGGACAGTATCTTCATTTTTATTGAAACCACTTTTAATATCAACAACCTGCCCACAAACCCGAAAGATTTTCTTTATACCGACCAATTGCTTTTTGACAGTGGCGGAAACGAACAAAAAGTTGAATTGGTTACCCTTGTGAAAGATGCCGTATTCTTGTTTCCAGAGAAATTTGCCGACGGTACTTACGAAACGTTGAACTTAGGACAAGACGAAAACGGCGAGGATATCCTTGTAAAAGGGTTTTTTCTGGAAGATGATGAACTTACATTTACCAATGAAAAACCGTATGTAATCTATGGTTATGCAGCGGTACCCAGCAATAAAACCCTCACGGTTGAAGCGGGTGCTCGAGTACATTTTCACAATGGAAGCGGAATAATTGTAGCTGAAAATGGAAGCATGAAATCATTGGGCGAAAAAAGCTTGGATCGGGAAGCGATGGAAAATGAAGTAATTTTTGAAGGCGACCGACTTGAACCCAGCTTTGCAGATGTTCCCGGCCAATGGCTAACCATTTGGCTCACCCAGGGAAGCGTAAACAATGAATTTAATTTTACCACGATAAAAAATAGCACGGTAGGTTTATTGATAGAAAATTGTGAAGTTGAACTTAAAAACGTACAAATTTATAATTCTACCAATGTTGGTTTGCTTGCACGAACAGGGTTTGTGGATGCTGAAAATATGGTAATCAACAACAGTGGCCAATCCTCATTGGCTATCCAATTGGGTGGAAGCTACGAGTTTAGACATTCCACTTTGGCAAACTACTGGACAGAGGGTTTCCGTTCTTTTCCTGCTGTTTCCATAGACAATAGTTTAGAAACGGAAGAAGCGATATTTGTGGCAGACTTGATAAAGGCAGACTTTAAGAACTGTATCATTTACGGCAACGAGCGCCGTGAGTTTTCACTTTTCCAAAATACAGAAGCCGCTTTCAATTTCAATTTTGAAAACTKWTYGMTGSSWKTTRATNGWCYMMWYGSSTKRMTNTTRGYRRYSRS
Organism: Aequorivita sp.; assembly: GCA_002733915.1. GTDB lineage: Bacteria > Bacteroidota > Bacteroidia > Flavobacteriales > Flavobacteriaceae > Aequorivita. The sequence goes on along the minus strand of NVXN01000005.1, from coordinate 36,173 downwards.
SMKKKMYWYSWWYWYRRYSATRGYKMTYTNNATMCTCNCNKCCAMYKTATTTAATGCAGATCCTGTTTTCCAAGATACCGAAATGAATAATTTTAATATTGAAACAGGAGCTTCTGGCGCCGAAGGAATTGGAAAAATTGGGGTTGGACCCTCAGAAGATCTAAATGGTAATCCTAGACCATCCCCTCCAGGCACTAATCCAGATGCTGGAGCTTACGAAGCTACTGAATTCCCTGCCGAATAGTCAATCATACCTATTCCAAAACACTTTATTTTGAAAGGTTTTGTATGAAATTATTTTGTCATCAACCATTTCAACTTTAGCTTGGAGTTTTTGTGCTCTACGGGTTGCATTACCAAGGTATCTCCGCTGAAGTAAAACCTTCGTTGGGCAGTCAATCCGAATTCGGAAGGATTTGAATGGGAAAGCTTGAAATGCGAAACAATGCTATCTTTTTCAGAAACTTTATAATTCCCCATATAATAGTATGATTTTGTGATATATTTTAAAGCTTTCAAAGGAATGGAATCGTTGAAATTCGGGAAATGCATTCCCGCTTTTTCATATCCCTTTTCATAAAGATGAAGCGCTACGTGTCCGGTTGCATCGTAAAGCAGATAGCCTTCCATTCCGCCGAGATAATGACTCCAGATGTTTGTAGCGGTATCGCGTACTTTCATACTTTCCAGTTTCCAAAGCCCCATAATTGTTGGATTGGTTGGTTTATTGTTTTGACAGGAAGATGCAAAAGCTAAAATTCCAACGAAAACAATATATTTTAAAATTTTCATTTTATTCAAAACTGTTTTATTAGTAATCAACCCTTCCCTCCTTCGCTTCCCACTTTTTAAAAACCTCTCGGCCTTCTTCCCGCTCTAGATTTATAAAATTTATGTTTCGATGTTCAATATTCTTATCTATTTCATCATAAATAAAATCATCGTCAAAGCCTATTTCAGCAGCGTCTTCTTTTGTGCACGCATAATAAACAGCTTTGGGCCTGGCCCAATAAATGGCGCCCAAACACATTGGGCACGGCTCGCAGGAAGTGTAAACAATGCAATTGTCCAATTGAAAAGAACCTAATTCCTCACAGGCATTCCGGATGGCTACAACCTCAGCATGCGCCGTGGGGTCATTGCTTGAAGTTACCTGGTTAAAGCCTTCGGCTATAATTTTACCATTCTTTACAATTACTGCTCCAAATGGCCCGCCGGCGTTTTTATCCATCCCTTTTTCAGAAAGTTCGATTGCGCGTTTAATAAATTGTTTGTCTTTTTGGGTAATCATTTTTTTTAATTTGAAAATAATAAAAGTTCTTCTCCATCTTCATAGGTATAAGTCCCCACTTCCAAAAGACCGAGTTTTTTTAAAAGTTTTATTGAAGAAAGATTTGCTTGAAGGGTAATACCCACTATGGTTTTTAGTCTTAATGTTTCTGAAGCAAACTTCATTACGGCTTTCGCAGCTTCAAAAGCATAACCTTTTCCGCTGTATTCAGCTAAAAAAGCGAAACCTATATCTGGGTGTTCCAGATTATCCCGCTTATATAAACCTGCAGTGCCCAATGCTGTTCCATCTTCTTTCAAGGAGACCAAATAAGGTCCAAAACCATGCTTTTTATAACTGCTCAAATAGTTTTTCTGCATATAATTCTCAGCATCTTCAAGGGTTTTTATGTTTCTATCCCCAATGTGTTTGAGCCAGCCTTCGCTGTTCATTAACTTATAAATAAAGGGAGCATCATCTAAAGTGTACTCCCTTAATTCAAGTCTTTCTGTCTGGATCATTTTTAATTTTTAAATAGCGGCAAACCAGCCATCATTTCATTTACCTGTTCGGCAATACTTTCCAATTTGGCTTCGTCTTCATGGTACATGATTACCTCATCAATCAAATAGACAATTTTTTCCATATCCTTTTCAACCAAACCGCGCGTAGTAACCGCAGCCGTTCCAATGCGAATTCCACTGGTTACGAAAGGCGATTTGTCATCAAAAGGCACCATGTTTTTATTCACCGTAATATCGGCTTTCCCCAAAGCTTCCTCGGCTTCTTTTCCTGAAATATTTTTGTTGCGAAGGTCAATTAGCATCATATGGTTATCAGTTCCACCAGAAATAATATCGTACCCTTTATCAACAAATTTTTGCGCCATTACGGCCGCATTTTTCTTCACCTGCACCATATAATGAAGAAATTCATCGGTCAAGGCTTCCCCAAAAGCAATTGCTTTTGCAGCGATAATATGTTCCAAAGGTCCACCTTGGTTTCCTGGAAAAATAGCACTGTCCAAAAGACTGCTCATTTTCTTTAGATTTCCGTTTTTCAACGTTTGTCCGAATGGATTGTCAAAATCCTTGCCCATCAATATCATTCCGCCACGAGGTCCGCGAAGCGTCTTATGCGTTGTTGTAGTTACCACATGGCAATGCGGAAGCGGATCGCCAATAATACCTTTGGCAATTAAGCCGGCTGGGTGCGCAATATCTGCAAAAAGAATAGCACCAACTTTATCGGCAATTTCACGAAAACGTTTGTAATCTATTTCCCTTGAATACGCAGATGCCCCGGCTATAATCATTTTCGGTTTTTCTTTTAGGGCTATTTCTTCAACATTATCATAATCAATACGTCCCGTTTCCTTATCAACCCCATAAAACACAGGGTTGTAAAGTCTTCCCGAAAAATTTACAGGCGAACCGTGGGTTAAATGCCCACCATGTGAAAGATCGAACCCTAAAAATTTATCTCCCGGTTTTAAACAAGCTGCAAAAACAGCTGTATTTGCCTGCGAACCACTGTGTGGTTGAACGTTTGCATATTCAGCCCCAAATAAAGTTTTTGCGCGATTAATAGCTATTTGTTCTACTTCATCCACCACTTCGCAGCCACCGTAATAGCGCTTGCCAGGATAGCCTTCAGCGTATTTATTTGTTAAAACGGAACCTGCGGCTTCCATTACTTGGTCGCTCACAAAATTCTCTGAAGCAATCAGCTCCAGACCGTTTTTTTGGCGTTGTTTTTCGTCTTCTATTAGTTCAAAAATTTGTTCGTCGCGTTGCATAATATCTGTAAAAGTTAATTAAATCCAAAAATAGTAATTACATTCGGTAACTATCATGAAATATATATATTTGATGAAGAATTTTACTAACAAAACCCTTGTTGTAAAGAATAGGTGAAAAAGATTTATTTCTTTGATATTGAATATTTTGAATTTTTTTTACTTAGTTTTATTTACAACCTCAAAAGAATTTTATAATGCCTATAACAGCCAATGACCCAAAACGAAAAACGTGGCTCGACACCACTCCTGACACAGATTTCCCTATTCAGAATATTCCCTTTGGCGTTTTTTTGACGCGTGACGATATTATTACCATTGGAACCCGTATTGGCGATTACGCCATTGACCTTGGTGCCCTGCACCAATTAGGTTATTTTAAAGGAATTGAACTTACTGATGATATTTTTTTGCAGGACACCTTGAATGATTTTATTAGCGATGGAAGAAAAACCTGGCGCTTGGTACGAAATAGAATTGCGGATATTTTTGATGCGGAAAATCCAAAGCTGCGCGATAACAAAGATCACAGACAGCACATTCTTTTTACGATGGATGAAGTGGAAATGCAACTTCCCGTGCAAGTGGGTGATTATACAGACTTTTATTCCAGTAAGGAGCATGCCACAAATGTGGGAACTATGTTCCGTGGAAAAGAGAATGCACTTATGCCTAACTGGCTTCACATTCCAGTGGGGTATCACGGAAGGAGCTCCTCAATAATCCCGAGCGGAATTAATGCGCGAAGACCTTGGGGGCAAACTATGCCAGAAGGTGCGACGGAACCTGTTTTTGGCCCTTCCAAATTGGTAGATTTTGAACTTGAAATGGCTTTTATCACTACAGATGCAAATGCTTTGGGAGAACCTATTCCGGTAAACGAAGCTGAAGAGTACATCTTCGGATTGGTACTTTTCAACGATTGGAGTGCACGCGATATTCAAAAGTGGGAATACGTGCCGCTTGGCCCGTTTTTGGCAAAAAACTTTGCCTCCTCAATTTCACCATGGATCGTTACATTGGATGCACTACAGCCTTTCAAAGTAGAGAGCCCCAAACCTGAAATGGAGCAACTCCCCTATCTTCAATATAAAGGAAAGAAAAGCTACGATATAAGCCTTGAAGTATATATTGCACCTGAAAAAGGAACCGAAACTAAAGTTTCTACTTCAAACTTTAAATATATGTACTGGAATATGAGCCAGCAATTGGCGCACCATACCATCAACGGTTGCAACGTAAACAGTGGCGATATGATGGGAAGCGGAACAATTTCAGGCCCAACACCAGATTCTTACGGTTCTATGCTAGAACTTACTTGGCGTGGTGAAAAACCGATTAAACTTTCAGATGGTTCTGAGCGTAAATTTATCAATGACAACGATACCGTAATCTTGAAAGGTTTTTGTAAAAACGAAAATGTGAGGATTGGGTTCGGTGAATGTAGGACAAAACTTTTACCAGCCATCAAACAATAATATTTGGCACTACTATTGTAATTAAGCCTTCATAACCAAATCAATTTTCGGTATGAAGGCTTTTTACATTCTTCTATTTACGGCGCTTTTCAGCATTTCTTGCAATAGCGTGAAGCGTACCCAAAAATTCGTTTCACAAGGTAATTATAACCAAGCCATTGAACTTGCAGTAAAAAAACTTCAAAAAGATAAAGATGCGAAAGAGTATGATGCACACATTCGTCTTTTGGAAGAAGCCTATTTAAAAGCAAAAGATGAGGACTCTCGCCACATTGCTTTTTTGAAAAAGGAAAATAGTCCTGCAGGTGTCAAAAAAATTTATTACACATATTTAGATCTTCAAGCCCGCCAAGATTTAATCCGTCCGTTGCTTCCTCTTTACAGCAAAGAAATGGGAAGAAAGGCAAATTTTATATTTACAGATTATACAAATGATTTGTTGGTTGCAAAAGATGCCTATGTACAAGCACTTTACCAAGAAGCCATTGTTTATATGCAGCGAAACACCAAGCAGGATTACCGAAGCGCTTACAATGTTTTATGCGAATTGGATGAAGTACAACCAAACTATCGCGATGTACATCAATTGAAGGAAGAAGCGCATTTTCAGGGCACTGATTTTGTTTTTGTAACCCTAAATAATTATACAGGTCAATTTATTCCCTTTAGGCTAGAGCAGGATTTATTGGATTTCAATACTTATAATTTGAATGATTTCTGGACTGAATACCACAGCCAGCGGGATAAAAATATAAATTATGATTTGGGAATAGATTTGAATTTTCAAACCATTCAAATTTCCCCTGAAAGAATTTTAGACAGACAATATACCCGAAGCCAAAGAATTAAAGACGGTTATGATTACAGACGCGATCGCGCCGGAAATATTGTGCGTGACAGCTTGGGAAATCCTATCAAAATTGAAAAATTTATCAATGTTTCAGCCACAATTTATATTACTACACAAGAAAAAGCGGTATTTGTGGGTGGAACAGTTATTTATAAAGATTTAATAAAAAGACAGCAAATAAATAGTTTTCCGCTTTCTTCGGAATTTGTTTTTGAAAATGCCTTTGCTACTTTTCGTGGTGACGAACGTGCCTTAACCGTTGAGGACAAAAGACTTTTGGGCAATCATTTTATACCTTTTCCCAACAACGAGCAAATGGTGTTTGATGCCGGAACAGATATAAAGGAACGGTTTAAGGAGATTTTAAGGGACAATTCTTTTTAAATCTTAAATATATCGCTCCAAGTGCGAAGCCTCAATAGAATGATGCGAATCATGATGTACCACTGCCCCATTTTTAATAACAATCATTTGTGGGCTTTCGTGCTGCACTTTAAAACGAGCCGCTATTTCGTTTGAAATATCACGGTTTTGCAACAGGTCCAAATAGTAAAGTTTTAGTTGTTCGTCAGTAAGATTGTAATTTTTCTCAAACAGTTTTAAAACCCCTCGGCTAATGCCACAACGGGTGGAATGTTTAAAAATAGCAACAGGCTTGTTTTTTGACTGTTCCACAATTTCATCCAATTGATCTACCGAGCCCAAAACATGCCAAGGTACTTCAACTAACTCTTCTTTCGCAATCTCTCTTTGTGATTTGAATTTATCAAAAAATCCCATAATTCTTTTTTTACAAAGCTAAAGGATATACAATGCTTATTTTCTAAATGAAATGATAAAATAAAAGTATTCACACAGTCATAATGTCTGTTAAATCAAAGGATTTAGCGGACATTTTGTCTTAATTTTATAATGGCTTTAAATTTGAAAACACATAACCAAAAACCAGAAACAACAAACTTTTTTATATATGAACTTTAATAATTTTACAATAAAAAGCCAGGAGGCCATTCAGCAGGCCCAACAGATTGCGCAAGGCTATGGACACCAGCAGATTGAAAACGAACACATCCTCAAAGCCATTTTTGAGGTAGATGAAAACGTAACGCCATTTATTCTAAAGAAGCTTAACGTAAACCTTGCTACACTAAAGCAGATTCTCGACAAACAATTGGAAAGCTTTCCAAAAGTTTCAGGAGGCGATATTATGCTCTCCCGCGAAGCCAACAAAACGGTACTTGAGGCCAGCAACATTGCCAAAAAAATGGGCGATGAATATGTTTCCATTGAGCATCTTTTATTGGCTATCCTGAATTCAAAGAGCAGTATTGCACAAAGTTTAAAAGACCAAGGTGTAACAGAAAAAGGAATGAAAGCCGCGATTGATGAATTACGCGGAGGTGAAAAAGTAACCTCACAGAGTGCCGAGGAAACTTACAACTCTTTGAATAAGTATGCCAAAAACCTCAACCAACTTGCCCGCGACGGTAAGCTGGACCCTGTAATTGGTCGTGATGAGGAAATACGAAGAATACTTCAAATCCTCTCGAGACGGACCAAAAACAACCCAATGTTAGTAGGTGAACCCGGAACCGGAAAAACAGCTATTGCAGAAGGTTTAGCGCACAGAATTGTAGACGGCGATGTACCCGAGAACTTAAAATCCAAAGAAATTTATTCCTTGGATATGGGTGCATTGATTGCCGGTGCCAAGTACAAAGGTGAATTTGAGGAGCGATTAAAAGCCGTTATTAAAGAASTAACTTCCAGTGAAGGCGATATCGTGTTGTTTATTGACGAAATCCACACCCTCGTAGGTGCGGGTGGTGGACAGGGCGCAATGGATGCCGCAAATATTCTGAAACCAGCCCTTGCTCGCGGCGAACTTCGTGCCATAGGCGCCACTACGCTTGATGAATATCAAAAATATTTTGAGAAAGATAAAGCTTTGGAAAGACGCTTTCAAAAGGTAATTGTAGACGAACCCGATACCGAGAGCGCAATTTCAATTCTTCGGGGTATTAAGGAAAAGTATGAAACCCACCACAAAGTACGTATAAAAGACGAAGCTATCATTGCTGCCGTGGAACTTTCCGAAAGGTATATTACCAACCGTTTTCTTCCCGATAAGGCCATTGATTTAATGGACGAAGCCGCTTCAAAACTTAGGATGGAAATCAATTCAAAGCCTGAAGAATTGGACGTYTTGGACAGAAAGATTATGCAGCTTGAAATTGAAATTGAGGCCATAAAACGTGAAAAAGATGAAACCAAGCTGAAATCACTTCACTCAGATCTTGCCAATTTAAAAGAAGAGCGCAACGAACTGAACGCCAAATGGCAAAGCGAAAAAGAGGTAGTGGACAATGTACAGAACCTTAAAACTGAGATTGAAGAATACAAACTGGAAGCCGAGCGTGCCGAACGTGAAGGCGATTTTGGAAAAGTAGCAGAGCTGCGTTACGGTAAAATTAAGGAAGCACAGGAAGAGCTTAACAAACTGGAAACCCAACTTGCCGAAAACCAAGACGGTTCCTCCATGATCAAAGAGGAAGTAACCCGTGAAGACATAGCCGAAGTGGTTGCCAAATGGACCGGCATACCCGTGACCAAAATGCTGCAAAGCGACCGTGAAAAACTTTTAACGTTGGAAGACCACTTGCACAAACGTGTAGTTGGACAAGACGAAGCCATTCAAGCAGTGAGTGATGCCATACGCCGTAGCAGAGCAGGATTACAGGATGAAAAGAAACCAATAGGTAGTTTCCTTTTCCTGGGAACCACGGGTGTGGGTAAAACTGAGCTTGCAAAAGCCCTAGCAGAATATCTGTTTGACGATGAAAACGCAATGACCCGTATCGATATGAGCGAATATCARGARMGRCANNCAGTKTSARSMGTTTGGTGGGTGCCCCTCCCGGATATGTGGGTTATGACGAAGGCGGGCAGCTAACAGAAGCCGTACGCCGCAAACCGTATAGCGTGGTATTGCTGGACGAGATTGAAAAAGCCCATCCAGATACTTTCAATATTTTGTTACAAGTTTTGGATGAGGGCCGTTTAACAGATAACAAAGGGCGCTTGGCAGATTTTAAGAACACGATTATCATTATGACCAGCAATATGGGAAGCCAGATAATACAAGAGCGTTTTGAGAGCGTGAAAGACCCTGAGACCGCTATGGAAGGTGCCAAGGTAGATGTACTTGCCTTACTGAAACAAACCGTACGCCCAGAGTTCTTGAACCGCATTGACGACATTATTATGTTTACGCCACTTTCAAAAACGGACATTCAGAAAATTGTTGGCCTGCAATTGAAAGGCGTTTCCAAAATGTTGCTGAAGCAAAACATCGTGCTGGATGCTACACCGGAAGCCATTAAATATCTTTCAGAAAAASGGYACGWYYCRYWGYKKRGCGCAAGGCCCGTAAAAAGGGTGATACAGCGCGAAGTACTTAATCAGCTTAGTAAAGAAATACTTGCCGGAAAAATTACTACCGAGAGTGTTATCTTGCTGGATAGCTTTGACGATGGACTGGTTTTTAGAAACCAGGATGCCGTTATTAATGAAAAGTAAGCAATAAATAAAGTAAAACTATAAACCCCTGGGCGTTTGCCTAGGGGTTTTTATTTTAATGGAAGGAACAGAATAAAGTGTTTTTAAATAGTTCTTTAGTATGTTTCAGAGCTATAAGTAGCGTGTGGTTTACTTTTCTGAGATTTCTTTCAGTTTGTTTAATGCGTTTGGGTAGGTCTTATCAAAGTAATCCAAGTATTCATCAACAACATCTACTTCTACGGTTACAGTAGTAACGCCATTGCTTTCGTTAAACTTGTAGTTTTCGTGTCCACCTGCCCATTTTTCTACCATTTCACCAGAGGTTATTTCTGTATCGCCATCTAAAATTCCATAGTGTCTGATTGAAACAAAACTTGCGGGCTTATTTTCTACTATTTCTGCAACCATGCCCCCTCTTTTGCCATTTTCATCCTGCCCGACAAAAAGTATTTTGCTTCCTTCATTCCAGCTGCCCTCAAAAGTGGAGGTAGGATTGAAAGCTGCTGTCCACGACTCATAAGTAGCTTTATCTTTTAAGCCAAGCATCGTTTCATAGACCTTTTGAGACGATGCATTTATTTTCTTTTGGTATTGTATCTTTTTCATCGGTAGTTGTTTTAAAGGCCTAAATTTAGCTAATATTCTGAATTTAATAATGTTAGCTTTTAATTTTATTAATTCTTAAAAAGTGCACTTCTTTCTTGGCCAGACAAGGTTGCGGATAGCGAGAAGCAAATTGTTATAGGGTGTGCTTCAATGTATTTATTTGAGTACAATTTTGTCTACTAATATCCCCTCATCGGAAATCAACTTTATCAAGTAAATACCTTTGGAAATATCGGATAGATCAATTTGAGGGTTAGCTGGCAATTCTCTAATTTTTTTTCCTGAAATGTCGTAAACTAAAATTTTGTTCAAATTTTTATTTCCAATATTTATGATGCCATTGGAAGGATTAGGATAAATTATAGCTTTTTGATAATTAAAATCTTCAACATTTATTACCGCCCCTCCAACATACACAGTTTCAATATAGTCCGATTCCACTGGTCCAGGATTGTAAACGGCTGTTACGTGGGCATTAAATCCACCCCCACCATTATATAATAAAAAATCTACACCTCCGCAATTGCTTTCAATTCCATTAATAGTTTCAATATTATAAATAGAAGTTTCGTCACTTATAAATATATAAAAGTCGTCTTCTCTATAAATATTATAGCCCACGATTTCATCGTGGGGTTGTTCTGGTTCATCCCAATCGAGAATAAAAAAATTGTTGGGAAACTCATACCATTGTTCCCAGGTTAGGTTTTGAACTGGATTAATTTGTCCGAATGATTGAAAGGCGAAAACCAAAGAAATTGCAAATGCCAATGTAATTGTTTTCATAATGTCTCTTTTTTATATGTTGGGTAATGTTTCGAATAACGCAAGTTGCGGCTGATATCGTAAAAGGTCAGGATATGCCAAGTTTTTGTTACTGTTATCCTATAAAGATAAAATAATTTTTCGCTAGCTATCCAAAAAGTATTTTCTTACTTCCCCATCACCCCTTTCAACAGCTCCAACTGCCCAGCAAGTATCTTGTTTTCCTCCTCCAGTTGTGCAATGCGTTGTGCCTGGGTGGTGTCCTCGGGTACGTTTGTGGTGTAGGTTTGCGGCAATTGCGCGGCCAGGTCTGCAAAAAAATTGTGCTCTACTGCCACACATATATTCCAAAGCACATTGCACTGCAAACTCTTGCGCTCCTCATAATCTTGAACGGTCGCCCTGCTCCGGTTCATGGCCCGCGCAAGCCCAGATTTGTTAATGCGGTTTATTTTATAATAGGTTTTCAGTAAATTCCCTAAATGTGGAAGTATTAATTTCTTCTGTGTTTTCATTTTTATGAGTCTTTATAGTTAATTGGTATTTTTTGTAAGGTAAATTCCAACAGCTGTATGTTTTAGCCTAACACGTGTAAGGTGTTTTCTAACAGAAGTATGTTTTAACCTTACATTTATTAGGTGTTTTCTAACAAGTGTATGTTTTATACTTACTTGTTTTAGGTTGTTTCTAACAGCTGTATGTTTTAGCCTTACGGGTGTTAGGCAATTTCTAACAGCTGTATGTTTAAGGCTAACAAAATTCATTATTCTTTTGGCCCGCCCTTCTTTTTCTCCCTTTTTCCCTGCYTCTCAAACCGCCACGCCAACTCCTCCATCGCGCTTTGTGCGTTGGGAACGCCCGCCTTTGCAGAAACCTTGTACATTCCATAGTGCGCTAGCCCCGTGCCGTAGGCCTCGTGCCCTACGATGCGCTCCACATCTTTCAGCAGATAGTTTAGCCCATCTATGCGGCTGCGCAGGGTTTGCAGTTGTTTAAATAGTTTTAGGTCTGTATCTGTGTTATCGTTGAGCAGTACTGGGGGCAAGATGCCCGCGCCAATGCCGTTCTTGAGCCGCACCACATCTTCCACAAAGGCCAGGTTGCGCACGTCTAGCGCGCGGTAGCGTTTGCGTTCCACATCAGTGAGAGTGCCTTTGGGCAGCAGCTCCCTTATTTCCTGAAATTTTTGAAGTATAAGTGCCATGGTGGTCTCGTCCAGCGTTTCGTGGATCTGGTTGTAGCTTATGTTTGCCATAAGTAATCAGTAAAAAAATTATACAATATACTATAAGCGGCAGGAGCCGCAACTGGGGASAGTGCTAAATGTAATAAAAAAACAGAAAGCCTGAAGCGGAATTTCTTCAAAATTTGATACCCAAAAAAAGACCCCTTAAAATCTCAATAACTTGAAATTTTAAGGGGTCCGGCTTCAAATAAAGCGGTAATTAAAGTTTAGGTGAAAATTACCACTTGTCAATCTTCTCTTTCAATTTTTCTTTAGACTCACCTGTCTTCTCTTGAAGACGACCAAGCAATTCATCCGATTTTCCTTCGGTATACTTTAAATCATCATCGGTAAGGTCTGCATATTCTTGTTTAAACTTACCTTTTACTTGGTTCCATTTTCCTTTAAACTGATCTTCGTTCATAGCTTTTTTGTTTTAAGTTAAATTAATTTTTCTTTTTCGTTTTATAAAATTACAACAGACGCCCCCCTATTTATAATAATGAAATATTAAAGATTCAGCCGTTTTAGTTATAACTTTGCCAATGAGTCTTAAAAAATGTTATTTAAAAAAAAATTATGAAACATTTCGTCATCCTACTAACACTATTGCCACTTTTCACCTTTTGTGGACAACAAAAAGAAAAAGAAGAAACTCCCAATGCCCAGCAAAGCATCTCTGGCGACTATCATGCCACCTATTACCTTATACGCCATGCCGAAAAAGTGCGCACAGACCCTAAAGACCCAGATCCTGCCTTAAATATAGACGGCATGATGCGCGCCAAGCGTTGGGCCACCTATTTTGAACCCATCAAGATTGATGAAATTTACATTACCAAATACATGCGCACCAAGCAGACCATCTCGCTCATAGCACAACAAAAACAGATTTCCCCAAAGCGCTATGATCCCAACACGCTTTATTCGGAAGCATTTTTAAGAGAAACCAATGGCAAGACGGTGCTTATTGCGGGCCACAGCAACACCACCCCGCAATTGGTGAACCAGCTAATAGGCGAAGATAGGTTTGAGGATATGGACGATAGCGACAACTCCACCCTCTTTAAAGTCACCATAAACGGAAAAGACAAAAAAGTAGAGACCATTACGGTTGAGTAGTGAGTGGTGAATGGTGAGTGGTGAGTGGTGAGTGGTGAGTGGTAAGTGGTAAGTGAAGTTATTCTCTATTCTATATTCTATCATAATTATTCACTAAACATTATACATTCTACATTAATCATTCTACTTTTGCACCTATGGCAATTCAGAAAAACGTAAAAATAAAAAACCGAAAAGCTAAATTTGAGTATGAAATTCTTGATACTTATACAGCTGGCATTGTTTTGCGCGGCACCGAAATAAAGGCGATTCGTGAAGGCAAAGCTTCTATTGCCGAAAGTTTTTGCGAATTCAGCAACGGGGAGCTGTTTGTGATAAACATGACCGTTCAGGAATATAGCCACGCCACGCACTACAGCCACGCCCCAAAAAGCGAGCGCAAACTTTTACTGAATCGTAGTGAACTGAAAAAACTGGAAAAAGAGGTAAAAAACAGCGGGCTTACCATCATTCCCTTAGTGCTCTTCACCAACGATAGAGGTTTGGCAAAGGTAGACATTGCCCTTTGCCGCGGTAAAAAGGAATATGATAAACGTGAAGTCATCAAAGAACGCGACTCCAAAAAGCAACTCAGCCGGATTAAAAAAGCGTTTAATAATTAATTCATAAAAATTTTACAGGCACCCAAGCTTTTGGTATTTTGGTTGTTGAATAATTACAACAGCCATCGTTTTCTTTTATGAAAAAAATTCTCTTTGCCCTGCTTTTACTTTCAGCTTATGTAACGCAAGCCCAAATAGTGGGAAAAGTAACCGATACCAAGGGCCAGCCCCTGCCCTACGTAAACATCTATCTTCAAAATAGCTACATAGGCACCACCACCAATGACGATGGCAATTATGCATTGAGCGTYTCACAAAAGACGGAATACAAAATTATTTTTCAGTTCTTGGGGTATAAAACGCTTACCAAGACCATTGCCCCCAGTGCCTTTCCTTATATTCTGAATGTTTCCCTTGAAGAAGAAACCACTAGCCTGGACGAAGTGGTGGTAAACACCTCCGAAGACCCCGCATACCGCATCATCCGCAAGACCATTGCCCAACGAAAGGAAAACCTAGAAAAACTTAGTGAGTACACTGCCGATTTTTACTCGCGCGGCCTGTGGAAAGTAAAAAACGTACCCGAAAAAATTATGGGACAGGAAGTTGGTGATTTTGATGGGATGCTGGACTCTACACGTACGGGCATCATTTACCTTTCGGAAACCATTTCAGAAATAGCGTACCAAAAACCGGATAAGTTCACCGAAAAAATCATTGCCAGTAAAGTAAGCGGGAATGATAATGGCTTCAGTTTCAACAGTGCGCAGAGCGCCAACATTTCTTTTTATGAAAATACCATAGAGCTAAATGCAGCGCTCGTTTCGCCCATAGCAAACAATGCGTTGAGCTACTATAATTACAAACTGGACGGGGTTTTTTACGAAGGGCCAAAACTCATCAATAAAATAAAAGTTATCCCCAAACGCCCCAATGACAGGGTGTGGCAAGGATACGTGTATATTGTGGAAGATGATTGGCAGCTCTATGGGGTTGAACTTAATACCACGGGGGCCGCCATACAGGTGCCTTTTGTAAGCAATTTAATGGTAAAGCAGAATTACAAGTACGACACCACAAACGACTTCTGGGTAAAAATATCGCAGACTGTTGATTTTGGTTTTGGCTTTTTGGGAATGGAAGGCGATGGCCGTTTTATAGCCGTTTACAGCAATTATGACTTTAAGCCACAGTTCACCAAAAAATCCTTTACCAACGAGGTGCTATCATTTAAACCGGAGGCTAACAAAAAAGATAGCCTCTATTGGAAGGGCAGCCGCCCCGTGCCATTAACAGATGAAGAACTTAAGGATTACATTAAAAAAGACAGCATCCAGATTTTAAGACGCTCAAAACCCTATTTAGACTCCCTCGATGCGAGGTCAAACAAACCGGGCGTTTTGAGCATATTGACCGGCTATACCTATAAAAATTCCTTCGAGAAATGGTCGGTTGGGTATGAGGGTCCGTTGCCCAATATAAATTTCAACACCGTACAGGGCTGGAACAGCACGGCTGGATTTACCTTTAACAAATGGTATGATGACAACCAGACCAATACGCTTTCTGCAGCTATTCAGGCAGATTATGGCATTGCAGAAGACAGGCTTCGGTTTACCGCAAATATCCTTCGGAATTTCAATTGGACCGATAAATTGCGTATTTCACTTTCCGGCGGAAGCAAAGTGGCCCAATTTAACGATTCTGAGCCTATTTCACCCCTCATCAATACCATCGCCACCCTTTTCTTTGAAAGAAACTATATGAAGCTATACGAGCTTAATTTTGGGCAGCTGGGTTACAGTCAGGAAGTTTTTAATGGGCTTCATTTGTATGCAATGGTCGCTTATGAAAACAGGAAACCACTTTTTAACAATACCGATTACGTTACCATTCCGTTTGACGATGTGAGCTATACCAGCAACAATCCTTTGGCTCCAAACAATTTCAACAATGCTGCAATTGCCGAGCATAACATTGTGAAAAGCAAACTTCGGGCGCGTATCAACTTCGCACAAAAGTATTTTTCAAATCCCGATATGAAATTTAATATCGGTGACAACAAATATCCCGAATTGAACCTTTCGGTAGAAAATGGTGCCGCAATTACGGAGAATCGTTACGATTACACCCAATTTGAAGCCAGCCTCAACCAGTCCATTTCCTTGGGAAATAAAGGTCAGTTTTATTACAATTTGAAAGGTGGGACTTTTGCGAACGGTGACGGAATATCGTTTGTAGATTATAAACATTTCAACGGAAACCAAACACGGGTAGGCACTTCGCCGAACTACATCAATGTTTTTAACTTGATGCCCTATTACGATTTCAGCACCAATAAAAGTTATTTTGAAGGCCACATAGAGCATGATTTCCGTGGGTGGATTTTGGGGAAAATCCCCGGAATCAATCAACTGAACCTCAACTTAGTAGCGGGCGCACATTTTTTAAGCACCGAAGAAAGAAAACCATATTCCGAAATTTCCGTAGGTATAGATAACCTTGGCTTCGGAAAATTCAGGTTGCTGCGCATAGATTACGTGCGTTCCTATTACAACGGCGGCAGTGACGGTGCTTTTATTTTCGGGCTGAAGTTTCTGGACCTTTTGGGTCTTTAATTAAAATTACTATGAAAAATATATTTAAAATTTTACTTGTCTGCTTGCTATTCACAAGCTGTATCCCAATGCAGAAAGTGCCTAAAGATGCAGTAATGACCGACTTTTTCCATTTTCAAAAAGCACAGGATTACGACGCTTCCAAATGGGCCGTATTTCTACCCGGAACTGGAGGCTTAAGGATTTTTAAGGATACCACCCATTATTATGATGTTGCGAAAAAGCTAAATGCTGAGGGCATTTCGGTTTTATTGGTTGATAATGTTGCAGCCTACAAAGCATCCAAAAGAGATGTGGATGAAGAAGAGCCCGCCCAAATTCTGTGGACGTTGGAAGAAGCCTTGAAATGGGCAAAACAGAAAGGAAAAATTGATCCAAATTCTGAAGGAAGTATTGTGGGCTGGTCGCGCGCGGGCCTCGGTTTGATTCCGCTTGCAAATGACGCTTCAGAACTTGAACGGCTTAATATTAAAAAAATAGCAATGTTTTATCCCGCAAATGGTTATGAAATACAGCTAAAGCCAAAAGTTCCAGTGCTTATAATGACGGGCGGAAAGGATAAAATCGTTAAGGTTGACGATATTTTGAAGTATATGGTGGCCGAAAACGCAACTATTCAAGTGTACGATGATGCTTACCACGGTTATGATGTGGAAAGCCTAGAAAAAGGAAAGTATTATCGCTACATACCCTTCATCAGCAAAAAACATTATCTTTTGAAATACAATGAAGAAGCCGCAACCGAATCCTTTGAGGAATTGATTAAATTTTTAAAGAACTAAATCCTCTTTGAACCCTGTGAATCGGTGTTAAATTTGAAAACAGAAGCGCAGAGAACGCAAAGAAAAAATATTATGGCAATCCCCTTCCCTATTATAATAACAGAAAGATTAAACCTGCGAAAAGTAATTCCTAGCGATTTGGACAGGGTTCACTTTTTACGTTCCGACCAAACAATAAACAAATACATAAAACGGGAGCCCCAAACTTTGGAAACCGCAAAAGCCCACATTGAAAGATTGGACTCAAATCTAAAAACAGACAAAGCCATCGCTTGGGGAATAACTACCAAAGAATCTGATATCTTGATTGGCTCAATTTGCCTCTGGAATTTTTCAGAAGACAAGAAAAAGGCAGAGGTAGGTTACGACCTCGATCCAGAATTTCAAGGCAAGGGAATTATGAGCGAAGCCCTAAAAGCAGTATTGGATTTCGGTTTCAATCAGCGAGGTTTTGAAACCATCGAAGCCTACACGGATTATAGGAATATTCCCTCAAAAAAGCTACTAAAACTACATGGATTTATTCCAAATAAGGACGCAAAAGATACTGAAAACCAAAACAATGAAGTATATTATCTAAACCGTTAGTTTTTGTCTTCCAAAAGCGGTACAAAACGGAACTCTCCGTAAGTTTCTTTCTGAAATTCAGTATCCGATTTACGTAAAAACACGGTCATTATTTGCACATTTTCACCTACGGGAATCACCAATTTTCCACCAACTTTTAATTGAGCCAACAACGGATTTGGAACAAATGGCGCTCCGGCTGTTACAATAATTCCATCAAAAGGAGCTTCCTCCTCCAAACCAACATAACCATCTCCAAAAATCATACGTTTGGGTTTGTATCCAAGTTTTGGAAGAAACAATTTCGTCTTTTTAAAAAGTTCGTTTTGCCGTTCAATAGTATAAAGGGTTGCGCCTATTTCCAAAAGCACTGCAGCTTGATAGCCACTCCCTGTTCCTATTTCCAGAATTTTATCGCCTTTCTTCACATTCAAAAGCTCTGTTTGGCGGGCTACGGTATATGGTTGTGAAATGGTTTGGTCAGCAGCAATCGGGAATGCCTTGTCCACATACGCATGGTCCACAAACCCCGAATCCATAAAAAGATGCCGTGGAATCTTGCCAATGGCTTGTAAAACATTTTTATCGACAATCCCTTTCTTTTTAAGGGTTTCGACCAATCTTTTACGCATTCCTTGGTGTGTAAATGTATCTTTCACGGCTTCTTTCTTTTAAACCACAAAGTAACCAAATTTGATAAATAAGCACAATTTACAATTGTATAAATATGGATTAATAACTTACAAACTCTAAACCCATAAACTTTTAAACTTTCCCCCGAAACCCTTACATTTGTGAAAAACACACGCCAATGCTAAAAGCGGGAGTTCTGGGTGCCGGTCACTTAGGAAAAATACATTTAAAATTGCTGCAACAATCCACAAAATATGAACTTGTGGGATTCTACGATGCTAGCAAAGAAGCTTCTGAACAGATTGAGACTGAATTCGGCTACAAGAGCTTTCCAACTATAGAAAGTCTTATAAATGCTTGTGACATGGTGGTTGTAGTAACACCCACTAGCACACATTTTGAGTGTGCCGAAAAAGTATTGAAGGCCGGAAAGCATCTTTTTATTGAAAAACCAATAACACAGACCGTTGCCGAAGCGGAACAAATACGCGATTTGGCCAAGGAGATGAAAGTACGCGGGCAAGTGGGGCAAGTGGAACGCTTCAACCCAGCATTTCAGGCAATAAAGGATAAAATCAACAATCCAATGTTTATTGAAACGCACCGTTTGGCGGAATTCAATCCTCGAGGAACAGATGTATCGGTAGTTTTGGATTTGATGATTCACGACATCGATGCTATTTTGAGCGTTGTGAAAAGCCCTGTAAAAGCAGTAAGTGCAAGTGGAGTTTCGGTAATAAGCGAAACGCCGGATATTGCCAACGCACGTATTGAATTTGAAAACGGCTGTGTAGCAAACCTTACCGCGAGTCGTATTTCCTTAAAGAAAATGCGCAAGGCACGTTTCTTTCAGCGCGATGCCTATATTTCCGTAGACTTTCTGGAGAAGAAGTGTGAGGTAGTGAAAATGAAGGATGCTCCAAAGGAAATAGACGATTTCGCAATGGTTTTGACCAATGCCGAAGGTATCAAAAAACAGATCTATTTCGAAAACCCTAAAATTGAAGCCAACAATGCCATTCTAGACGAGTTGGAAAGCTTTTATGACGCCATAAAAGCCGATAGAACGCCGGAAGTTTCACTTAGACAAGGGACTGAAGCATTGCGGGTTGCCATGTTGATAATTGAAAATTTTAAAAAAATATAAATAATATAAAGKWMATTWNTWATGAAAAACGTAGCAGTAATAGGCACAGGAACCATGGGCAATGGAATAGCCCACACCTTCGCACAGTTTGATTATAAAGTACAATTGATTGATCTTCACCAAGCATCACTTGATAAAGGAATAGCGACCATCACTAAAAATTTGGATAGAATGGTTGCAAAGGAAACCATTACTGAAGCCGATAAGAAACGAACCCTAAAAAACATAACCACTTATACCAATCTTGAGGAAGGCGTGGAATACGCAAGTCTTGTGGTGGAAGCCGCAACGGAAAATGTGGACCTGAAGTTGAAAATTTTTCGCGATTTGGACAAGTTCTGTCCAGACGATACCATTCTTGCTAGCAATACTTCGTCTATTTCAATTACGCAGATTGCCTCAGTAACGTCGCGTCCCGAAATGGTTATAGGAATGCACTTTATGAATCCGGTCCCGATTATGAAATTGGTGGAAATCATTAAAGGTTACAGCACCAGCGAAGAAACTTTCAAAACGGTGGAAGAGCTTTCAAAAAAATTAAACAAAGTTCCCGTTGAAGTTAATGATTACCCTGGCTTTGTGGCAAACCGTATTTTGATGCCCATGATAAATGAAGCAATTGAAACACTTTACAATGGTGTTGCTGGCGTGAAAGAGATTGATACCGTAATGAAGTTAGGGATGGCGCACCCAATGGGCCCACTGGCATTGGCAGATTTTATTGGCTTGGATGTTTGTCTTTCTATTTTAAAAGTAATGTACGAAGGATTTAAGAACCCTAAATACGCTCCTTGCCCTTTGTTGGTCAATATGGTAATGGCAGGAAAATTGGGTGCCAAAAGCGGCGAAGGTTTTTACGATTACAGCCAAAACCGAAAAGCTGAGGATGTTGCAAAAATGTTTACAAAGTAATTATTGAAGGCTGTACCCAGCAACTTCCACTGAACACGAAATAGAAATGGCAAAAATTATCCCCTTTAAAGCCGTCCGCCCTACGCGTGACAAAGTGAGCCTGCTTGCTGCACGATCGTATGATAGTTATACGGCAGCTCAAGTGGAGTCGCGTTTGCGGGATAACCCCTTTTCGTTTCTACACATTGTAAACCCTGGTTATAAATACCAAAAGGAAATTTCAGGAGAAGAGCGCTACGGCTTGGTTCGCAACCGCTATCAGGAATTTAAGGAAGATGAAATTTTTGTACAGGACAAAAAACCTTCATTTTATATTTATAAAATTGTAAACCGCGATGGCCTCGAATTTAACGGTATTGTGGGCGCAGCGAGTGTACAGGATTATGCTGAAGATATCATAAAAAAACACGAAGACACACTGGAATTTCGTGAAATAATCTTTAAGGAATATCTTAAAACAGTAGGTTTCAACGCCGAAGCAGTACTTCTCACCTATCCTGACAATACTGAGCTGGAAGCCATAATTGAAAAAGTTATGCAAAGCCGGGCAGAGTATGAATTTACCACTACCTATCGCGACACACATTACCTCTGGAATGTGGATGATGAAATGCTGCTGAAAAAAATCCAGCAAATTTATGGTGAAATGCCCGCGCTATATATTGCAGATGGCCACCACCGCTCTGCTTCCTCCTATTTATTGGCGAAAGATTTAAAAGAAGAAAATCCTAATCACACCGGCGATGAGCCCTATAATTTTTTTATGAGCTTTCTAATTCCTGAAAGCGATTTAAAAATTTATGAGTTCAACCGTTTGGTAAAAGATTTAAACGGATTGAAGAAGGAAGAGTTTTTAATAAAACTCGATGAATATTTCCGCATAGAAAATCGAGGGATGGAATATTATAAACCTTCCAAAAAGCATCATTTCAGCATGTATTTGGACGGTGAATTTTATTCACTATACCTACGAAAAACAAAATATGAAATAAAAAACGCATTGGACGCATTGGATACGCAAATTTTATATGTAACTATTTTGAAACCGCTTTTGGGCATTGAAGATTTGCGCAACGATCAACGCATAGAATACTCCCACGGCAAAAAAGATTTGGCTTATGTAAAGACGGCTGTGGATTCCGGAACTTTTGCGGTCGGTTTTGGGTTATTGCCCATCACCACGCAAGAAATGAAGATGATTTCCGACGAAGGCTTAAAGATGCCTCCAAAAAGCACCTATATTGAACCAAAACTAAGAAGCGGGGTGACGGTTTTTGAATTTTAAGAAAAAGATAAATGACGATCGCAGAAAATTTAAAGAAGTTTAATTCAGAATTACCCAAAAATGTTACGCTCGTGGCGGTTTCCAAAACGAAGCCCGTCAGCGATTTGATGGAAGCCTACAATGCGGGGCAACGTGTTTTTGGAGAGAACAAAATCCAAGAAATGGAAGCCAAATGGCAGGAGATGCCAAAGGATGTGCAATGGCATATGATTGGCCATGTGCAGCGTAACAAGGTGAAATATATGGCACCGTTTGTGAGTTTGATTCACGCGGTGGACAGCTTCAAGCTTTTAAAGGAAATAAACAAGGAAGCAAAAAAAAACGAACGGGTAATTGAGTGCTTGCTTCAAATAAAAATTGCCGAGGAAGACAGCAAATTCGGGATGGACGAAACAGTTGCCGTTTATCTCCTAGCTTCCGAAGAATATAAAAAACTTCAAAATGTAAAAATTGTTGGCCTGATGGGAATGGCAACCTTTACAGATGATGAAAAGCAGGTTTCTGAAGAATTTCAGACATTGAAAAAAATATATGACCAGTTCAAAGCCCAGAATTCTGAATTCAGAATTTTAAGCATGGGAATGAGTGGAGATTATAAAATAGCAATTGCAAACGGAAGCAATATGATACGGGTGGGAAGTGCCATTTTTGGAGAAAGAAACTATAATTAATAAAAAATAGAGAATACAAATTTTTGATGTACGCAATTTTAGATATAGAGACAACGGGCGGAAAATACAACGAGGAAGGAATCACCGAAATTGCGATTTACAAATTTGACGGCCACAAAATTGTGGACCAGTTTTCAAGCTTGGTAAATCCCGAAAGGCCTATTCAGCCTTTTGTAGTAAACCTTACGGGTATAAACAATGAAATGCTACGGCAAGCTCCAAAATTTTATGAAGTTGCAAAACGGATTATCGAGATAACAGAAGATTGTATAATGGTAGCTCACAATGCACTTTTCGATAATAGAATTCTCACCACTGAGTTTGACCGTTTGGGCTACCAATTTGAACGGGAAACGCTCTGCACTGTTGAACTCGCAAAGAAGTTGATGCCAGATATGCCCTCATACAGTCTGGGAAAGTTGGTGCGCTCCTTAGGAATTCCGCTCAGCGATCGTCACCGTGCACAGGGCGATGCGAAAGCTACGGTGGCACTATTTAAAATGTTGCTTGCAAAAGACACTTCCAAAGAAATAATCACCCAAACCCTTCAAAAGGATCCAAAGCGACTCATTGAGCCCAAATTGCTTGATATTATTGAAAACACTCCTTCTGAAATGGGGGTTTATTATATGCACAATGAAGACGGGAAGGTTATTTATATTGGAAAAAGCAAAAATATTAAAAAAAGGCTGACACAACATTTTACGAGTGATAACAGAAAATCCAAAAAAATTCAGGCGGAAGTAAAATCGGTAACTTTTGAAAAAACAGGCAACGAACTTATTTCGCTTCTTAAAGAGTGTGAAGAAATAAAACTGACCAAACCCAAGTACAATAGGTCGCTCAGGCAAACACTTTTTACCCATCAACTCACTTCTTTTGTAGATGCGGCAGGTTATATAAATTTAAAAATTGAAAAAGCAGATGGTAGAAAAATGGCTATTACAACTTTCAGCAACTATCAACAAGCAAAGTCATCACTTTTCAAAATAACGGAAACTAACCAATTGTGCCAAAAATTGACCGGGCTGCAAACATGTGGAAAAACCTGTTTCAACTATAAATTAAAGGAATGCTATGGTGCTTGCATAGGCAAGGAACCAGTAGCTGAATATAACAACCGCGTAAAGGCTTTTTTAGAAAAGAATAGTTTTGAAAATCAAAACATGCTCATTATAGACCGGGGTCGCGATATTGAGGAGCGTTCAGTCATTTTAATTGAAAATGGAAGTTATAAAGGCTATGGTTTTTATAATTTGAACCATCAAATAAATAATCCTGAAATCTTAAAATCTATTATCAACCCTATGCAAAATAATCGAAATGTGCAGCATATTATTCAAAATTACCTTCGTAAAAACAAAGTTCTTAAAACAGTAAAGCTTCCATCCGATAAGGTTAGTTAAGATAAAGTTGCTTATTTTAGACATTCCAAATTTTAAATTTGAAACCCACCAATAAAAAATCCTGGCGTTACAGGCTTCACGAAATTATCTATGAAGCAGACACGCCTATGGGAAAACTTTTTGATGTTGTGCTGCTCTTCCTTATTTTACTGAGCATCGTGCTGGTTATGCTGGAAAGCGTTCGCGAAATAGACGCGAAATACCATGAAATCCTATACATTGGCGAGTGGATCATCACTATATTCTTCACTATAGAATATATTGCACGCATTATTACCGTAAAAAAACCACGTGCATACATCTTTAGCTTTTATGGAATTATAGATTTTCTATCAACCATTCCGCTCTACCTTTCTTTTCTCTTTGCCGGGAGCAGCTTTTTATTATCTGTAAGGGCTTTAAGGCTGTTGAGAGTTTTCAGGATTTTAAAATTGGCCCGTTATATAGGCGAAGCCACTAAGCTACGCAAGGCATTAATAAGTAGTAGGGCGAAAATTTTGGTTTTTTTATTTGCAGTACTTGTAATTGCTGTGATCGCAGGCACATTAATGTACATAATAGAAGGACCTGAAAACGGTTTCAAAAGCATCCCAATTAGCGTATACTGGTGTATCGTAACTCTTACCACAGTAGGTTTTGGCGATATTGCTCCCGTAACTCCTTTAGGGCAATTACTGGCAACGGTCATTATGATTTTGGGTTATGGTATTATTGCTGTCCCCACTGGAATC
Organism: Aequorivita sp.; assembly: GCA_002733915.1. Lineage (GTDB taxonomy): Bacteria > Bacteroidota > Bacteroidia > Flavobacteriales > Flavobacteriaceae > Aequorivita. The sequence goes on along the minus strand of NVXN01000005.1, from coordinate 12,204 downwards.
GTCAGTGCTGAATACACAAAAAAAATGGACCAACAGGATGTATTAGGAGAAGATTACGTACACGTTAACACACAAGCTTGCCTTCACTGTGGAGCCCAAAAACATAGGGACGATGCAAAATATTGCCATAAATGTGGGGAAGAATTAAATCCCAAAAACCACATAGAAACATAATGTCTTTAAAAAAACCATTGCTTATCTGTGTAGTGGGTGCAACGGCCATAGGCAAAACCTCCCTGGCAATAAAACTTGCAAATGCCTTCGATGCCGAAATTATTTCAGCAGATTCACGCCAAGTTTTTAAGGAAATGAATATAGGCACAGCGGTGCCCTCAAAAGAGGAACTGAAGTCGGCCACGCACCACTTTATTCAGAACAAAAGTATTTTTGAGGATTATTCGGTGGGTGACTTTGAGCGAGAGGCCATCACCTTCTTAGATCATTATTTCAGCAAAAAGAAGATTGCAATATTGGTTGGCGGTTCGGGCTTGTATGTAGATGCGGTTGTAAAAGGTTTGGATGATTTTCCGCAGGTGCCATCGCAAATACGGCTACAACTTAACTCTAAGTTAAATAACGAAGGAATTGAAGCACTTCAAAATGAACTAAAGAAAGTAGATCCTGTATATTTTGTAAAAGTTGATATTAATAACCCTCATCGCTTAATAAGAGCTTTGGAAATATATCGGGCTACGGGAAAACCCTATTCAACCTTTATAAATGAGAAAACCGCTAATAGAAATTTTGAAACACTCTTTATAGGGTTGACTGCTAAAAGGGAGACAATCTACGAACGTATAAACCAGCGTGTGGATAAGATGGTTGAGGCTGGTCTAATAGATGAAGCTAAAGCACTCTTACCCCACAAAGAAAAAAATGCGCTGCAAACCGTGGGCTATCGTGAATTATTTGATTATTTTGAAGATAAAATCTCCTTGGAAGAAAGCATTTCGGAAATTAAAAAAAACACCCGTCGGTTTGCAAAGCGTCAAACCACCTGGTTTAGAAAAAATGAAGCAATCCATTGGTTTAATTTTGAAACTGACCCGTCGGAAATTATCAATTTCATAAAAGAAAAAAACGCCCTTTAAAGGCGTTTTTTTACACTTATCTTAATATAAGAAAAATACTAATTGTCAACTTCGTCCTTTACTACCAAACGAAATCCTTCGCCGTGGATGTTGATAATTTCAACGCCATCGTCCTTGCTTAGGTACTTTCGAAGTTTTGCAATGTAAACGTCCATACTTCTAGAAGTAAAGTAGTTGTCATCTCTCCAAATTTTGGTAAGCGCCAACTCACGTGGCATCAAATCATTCTTGTGTAGTGCCAAAAGACGTAACAATTCGTTTTCTTTTGGGGATAATTTTATAGGGGTTTCTTTATTGTAAGTTAAAAAACGAAGTTTGGAATTTAAATGGAAATTGCCCACCTGAAATTCAAATTGCTTACTGTCTGCAATAGAATCTGTGGCTTTTCTTTGAATTATGGCTTTAATTTTCATCAAAAGCACTTCGCTGTCAAAGGGTTTGTTCAAGTAATCGTCAGCTCCTACTTTATAACCTTTCAATACATCTTCTTTCATCGCCTTTGCGGTAAGAAAAATAATTGGCACATCCTCGTTTTTTTCACGAATCTCTTTTGCCAGTGTGAAACCGTCTTTATAAGGCATCATTACATCTAGAATGCAAAGATCGAAATCGTCTTTTTTAAATTTTTCAAAACCTTCCATCCCATTTTTAGCGTGTGTCACGTTATAATCGTTCATGGCGAGGTAATCTTTTAATACTGTTCCAAAGTTGGGATCGTCTTCAACAAGAAGGATTTTTTTGTTTTCTGTGTCCATAATTTTAAGATATTAAGTGTAGTTTTATAATAAAAGTGCTGCCTTTTCCTTTTTCACTCTCTACGTAAATTTCGGCATCATGGTCATCCAAGATACGTTTTACATAGGCTAGGCCAAGGCCGTGACCTTTCACATTGTGAATGTCACCGGTATGTTCTCTGTAAAATTTTTCAAATATTTTTTTCTGAACAGGTTTACTCATACCCATTCCCTGATCTCGTATTTTCAAGATAATACTGTTTTTTACATTTTCTGAATAAACATCTATCTTGGGTGCTTCTTCCGAATATTTTATTGCATTATCAAGTATGTTTACTATTACGTTACTTAAGTGTGACTCATTTGCGAGAACCGTTGATTTGAGTGCGCCATAGTGTGTGTTTATATAGCCTCCCCTATCTTCTACAATAAGACTGACGTGTGAAATGGCGTCTTCAACAATATCTTGCAGGTTCAAACGCTCCTTTGGCAAATCCAATTCGTTCTTTTCAAGTTTGGAAATTCGAAGCACATTTTCAACTTGAGCATTCATTCTTCTATTTTCATCCCGAATCATTCCCAAATAGCGGTCCAAAAACTCCCGGTTGTCCTTTACTTTTGGATTCTTTAGTGAATCCAACGCCAAGTTAATAGTGGCTATAGGTGTTTTAAACTCGTGGGTCATATTGTTTATAAAATCACYTTTGATCTGTGAAATTTGTCGTTGTTTATATATTTGTGAAATTGCACTGGAATATGCTAAAATAATCACTGCCGTAAACACGAGCGAAAGTATAGCCATCCCTAAAATACTATTTAGTACAAGTTTTTCCTTTTCTGAAAAATTTACATACAGTTCATAATTGTTTTTGTCCTCGTTTACAAATAGCGGAACTATGTAAGTACTTTCTTCGTCATATTTAAAATTTTTTGAACGTACTTTAGTCTCAAGATTGTTGCTGTAAATTGCAAACTCAAATTTAGACTTTAGTCCTCTTTCCTTTAATTCCTTTTCAATCAGTTCTGATACCTCTTTTTCATTTACCCTTTTATAGATAGGCACCATCGCAGTCACATTGGACACAAAATCCTCAAACTGTTTCCGTTCGTAATCCTTCATTCTAGAAAAAGACTCAACCCGTGTTTCTGGTATGGCTATGCCGTCAATTCCCTCAGAAACTTTGGTCTTTGTTTTTCYGCTTGTAAGTTTCCTAAACTGAATACTATCCATTTCAGAATCAAAAAGTCCCGAAGAGAGCTTATAATCTTGCTCTAAAATTCCATCGGTGAAAATATATGTCTCGTTCGTCGTGTTGTTTTGGATCCTATAAGCCAACTCGGTAAAACTTTCGGTATCGGGAATTTGTATGCTATCTACATACGCACTATATACTTGATAATAAGCCTCATTCTCCCTAAGTTGGATTTCTTTTGCAACGGATATAAGAACCTGTTTGGAATTTATGGTGAACTGCTCTGCTTTTGTTCGGTAGGCATTTGATATCCAGTATCCCTGAACGAAAACTATTCCCAATAATGAGAGGCTCATGAGCGCTATAAGCAATACGAATAGCTTTTTGTTCATACTCCAAAAGTAAGATTTTAACATTTAGCCACTCGCCCATTTAACCAAATGTTAACAAAAGAAAGAAATACTTTATATCTGGTTTTTAACGAAGAGTTTTGTGTATCTCTGCAACTCTTTTTTTYGTTGCACTTAAATCTATATTTTCAATTATAATATCTGCTAATTTTTCTTTTTTTGCATCACTCCATTGGTTGTTTATACGTTGTTCTATTTCGGTTTTTGATGTTTTATCACGTGCCAAAATTCGTTTAATCCTTACAGATTTTGGAGCTGTAACAAGTATAACGGTATCACAATCTTTATAGCCTCCATTTTCAAAAAGAATGGCCGCTTCCTTTATTACATAATCCGCATTTTGTTTTGCAACCCACTTTTTAAAATGGGTTGCAACCTTTGGATGGATTATCTCATTTACTGCATTTAATAAATTTTTATCGTTAAATATCTTATTTGCAACATAGGTACGATTCAGCCCATCCTCAGAATATGCTTCTTCTCCAAGCAATTTGATTAATTTTCGCCGAATGACTTTGGATGTATTGGTCAGTTTTTTGGCTTCAACATCAGCTATATAAACGGGCACGTCCAGCTCAGAAAACATTTTTGCCACAGTAGTTTTCCCACTTCCTATTCCGCCAGTAAGACCCACAATTTTCATCTTTGCTCTATCTATGAAGCTATAAAAGCTGATTATTTGAAAATAAAGAAGTCAATTTTTTTTGGTTCAAAAACTACATTGCGAATATTGGGCGGCATTTTATCCAAGGTAGGGAGCATAAAATTTTCCGTTTTGTTTCTTTTTGAATAATCACATATAACCCTAAAGTTTTCCTTTGAAATTTCTGAAAAATCATTTACTGAAACATCATACGTAACAGTTACGGAAGCCGGCACCAGTTTTATTTCCAAATCGGGAGGTAGGTTGATTACTTCAACCGGGAGCGTAAAACTTCCTTGTGAAAATTCTGCCACCCTTAGGCTCACTAAGACTTTGTTAGGTTTAACAGAAACAATGGCTGTGTTATTGTCATATAATTTTACAGTTTTTGAAATATCCTTTTCTATATTTTCAAGTGAAATCATTTCGGTTGGAATAGCATTAATATTTTTGAGGCTACCCGCAGGGCCAGAAATAATCACGGAATCTGGCTTTATTTTTAGACTATCAATCGGCTTAAAGCCATCCTTAAAGGTGATTTTGGATTTGGGCAGCACGCGAACTTTCTTTAGCACAATGGGRTCCAGTGCAACCTTCAGTGCTTCAACAGAGATGTTTTTTATAGCCAAGTTTCTATTAAAATTGGAAGAAACCATACGGGTCAACTCATTCTTTGTAATAATAAAATGATCTTTTTCTTTATCATAAAATTTACTTACCTGTATATCAATAGTAGGTTTTTTGAACTTATAAAATAAAATTTCAAAACCATTAGCGGTAAGGTCAAATGTAATATTCCGTAAGTTTTTATCAGCCAGGGCGGTCGTCTCTGGGATGTTTTCATATTGAATTTTAGCAACCATGCTGGTGGTAAATTCCCTGCTAAACTTTGTCAAAATCCAAAAAATGGCCGCGACAAACAAAAAGAAAAAAAACCGCTTTACTTTTAAATTTTTACTGCTTTTCATGAATCCTWTTGCCATAGTAGCTATTTTGAATGCCATTAAATTTACTTAAAAAATAAAAAGGGAAATTGTTTCTGTGGATCTTTCTTTAGAAAGTTCATTAAAAAGCTGGATTTGATGAAGGCAATACCATACCCAAAAAATTGTACGAAAACAGCTTTTACTGAAAGTATTCCTATGTAAAAACTCTTATTTTTTAAAGATGAATCTATTAAAATTAAAATTAAATATAATAGAAGTGGTACACTAAACCATAAGTTTAAAAAAAGAGAAAATAAAACAGAAAACAATACAAAGAATACAAAAAATGATGGAAACCAATAAGTGAATTTGGCTGCGGAAGGATGCCATTTATTTAAAATAGGGCGGACTAATCCAAATTTCTTTACCTGAAGGTAATATTTTTTCCAAGAAATTCTTCGCTTGTGGTACACAAAAGCATTAGGAAGAAAGGTTGTTTGGAAGCCGTTTTTTAATATGCGCTGGGAAAGATCAGGATCCTCTCCCGGATGAATTTTTGAAAAACCTCCCGTCTTTTCAAATGCTTCTTTTGAAATACCCATATTAAAACTTCTGGGCTCAAAACTATTAATAMWWTTKTYRMKYMMTCTRRTTCCTCCAGTAGTAAAAAAGGAGGTCATAGCATAATTTATAGCTTTCTGCAAAGGAGTAAAATTTTGATGGGCCGCATCTGCCCCGCCATAACAATGGAAAAAATTATTTTCCAAAAACGCATCTACAGTTGATAGGTAATGCGGCGGAAGAATACAATCTGAATCTAGAACAATAAAGTAATTTCCTTTTGCGTGTTTCATTCCAAAATTTCGAGAATCTCCCGGACCAGAATTTTTTTTAAAATAATATGAAATTGAAAGTTTTTCAGAAAATTCTTTAACCACACCTTCAGAGGTTTCTGTTGAACCATCTTCTATTATAACTATCTCATAATCTTTATGAAAATCCAAATGCATAAAACTTTCCAAAAGCTCCTTAACTTCTTGTGGGCGGTTAAAAACAGGAATTATAAAGGAATAACTTCGTTGCATCACGCAAATTTAATCAAATAAAAAAAGCCATCTACTTTCGTAGATGGCTTTTCATATCAATTATGAAAATTTAGTTTTTCAATACTTTGTAAGTACCAGTCTGGCCATTAACGGTTACCTTCATAATGTAGGTACCAGTGGTTAAGCCAGCAATATTTAAGTCTGAAGTAGTAGCACCAACTTTAGCGCTAAGTACTTGCTGACCCAATAGGTTATAGATAGCTACAGAATCAATACTGTTAGCAGCTTTTAATGAAATTACATCGTTTGCTGGGTTTGGATAGTAAGAAAAACCTTTTAAGGAATTTTCTGAAACACCTTGAGTATCTCCTATTACAGAAGACCAGGCAACTTGATCACTACCACCGTTAAACAATCCAATTAAAGTAGAACTACCATCAGTAACATCAAGTTCTCTCCACTGAGATTGACCGGCGTCTGCATTATAAGCAGAAAGATAATAACTACCATTTCCATAGCATCCACCTTGACCAAAGTTAGCGTTAAATCCAAGTGGACCAACAGGAGTAGCTGCACCAGTAGCTAAATCAATAAAGTATAGGTTATCATCTACAATATCATGACTATAAGCATCTCCATTATTGTCAATGATAAGAGATATTGCTCCTGCCATTCCTGTAAGTGGGCCAACAAGTGTTGACGATACTCCAGCAATATCAATTAAAGACAATGATGAAGTTGTAACATTTGTTGAAACTGCATATAAATCACCTGTTGATGGATCAAATTCGGCACCCGCCCAAGTTTCTGTACCTGGACCAGCAATAGTACCTAAGCTAGTATAAGTACCACTTGCAAGATCAACACTGTAGAAAGCCCCGCCATTGTCTAATACATAAGCTGTTCCTTCATCGTTAGGATCAATTGCTCCCGCATTTTCAAAACCTGCAGCAGGAGAAGCTCCTAAAGTAGTCAATGCAGATGGATCTGCTGGATCCCAGCTCACTAAAGAAGCTGCTGTATTGTTGATACCAAACGCCATAGCTGGGCCACCGCCTCCACCTGGCTCGTCATCACCAAGTACATTCCAAACCAAACCTTGTGTCAATCCTAAAGCGGCAAAGTCAGTAGGTGTAGCAGCACCACAATCAGGGGCTTGAATATAACTTGGTCCTGTTTGACCATCATTATTACATCCAAAACGCATAAAGTTAGTATCGGTACCATCATCTACCAATACAAGCTCCATAACCATAGCCTCCCCTGGAGGAATATTAGCTGTAAGTGGAAGCGTAATCATGGTAGCGGCATCAGCATTAGTGGCATTATACACTGCAGTACCCTGAAGTGTCAATGTACCACCTGGAAATGCACCTGGAGTTGCTGAATAGATATTTGCCGTAATTGGAAACCCAGTTGGGGTTGAAATAGTTCCAATTGCAAACTCTACAGCAGTAACATCCAAACCGTTCATAATACCATAATCTCCGGCAAGGTCAAAAGCACGGAAAACGTTATTATTTCTGAAGCTAGTTGGCGATGCACAAGCTATTTCAGCTCCTGCTTCGATAGTCTGCGTATTGCTTTGTGTTATAACTACTGGAGCAATATTCTCAACACCGTTGAAGTGCACGTTTAGCATTCTCTGCTCAGCTGGAGTAAAATACTCGTTAATGTTTCCACTAACATTTCCAATAGTTTGGAGACGGGTCAATAAACTTTCAATTGTTACAGCTGGCTCTTGGGTAAGACCGCCACCTGTAAATGAACTTTGCGCATTCATCAAGCCCACGGACCCGATAAAACAAGCTAGTAGTAAAGTAATTTTTTTCATTTGATTAAAATTTTTAGTTAAACTTCCATAAAACTATCACTAAAAAACGAAATGACAAAGAATATAGTAGTAATTTTTTAAATGTATGAGTAATACTACAAAAAAACCACCCGCAAAGTGCGGGTGGTTCCATAAAATCAAGGTTRACCTATATGCTATTGCTTCAGCACTTTATAGGTGCCCACCTGGCCGTTCACGGTGACCTTCATCAGGTAGGTGCCGGTGCTCAGCCCGGAAACGTCCAGACTAGCCTCAGCAGCGCCAACCTGGCTGTCCATCACGCGCTGGCCAAGAAGGTTGTAAAGCGAAACCTGCTCGATGTTGTCAACGCTCTTCAGGTTCAGCACGCCCTGGGCAGGGTTCGGATAATAGCTGAAACCGGAAATGGCATTGTCAGACACCCCAAGGTTGGTACCGTCTATAACGATATCGGTAACAGCCCCTGARTTCAGCACAAATACATAGTAAGCCTGGCCGGCCAACGTAAATATGGACGCGGAGGTACCCGGGCCACACTGGTTGCTCTGCTGCCCCACAAGGGTAAGGTCCGTTTCCGAGGCATTCTCGTTGGGAGCCGTATAGAAAGTAACCGAACTGGCACCGCCAGGGGTCACGATCGTCGCATTGGCCGTACCGTCGCCGGCAGCCACAAAGTTATACCAAACACCATTTGCCCCGGTAAGGTCGCAACCCGCAGGGTTGCCGTTCTCCGTAGTCGCGGCAGGCATCGCAACGGAAGGATCCGTATAAGGGAAGCCGATCTCGTCAACGTCAATCGAGTTCACGATCATATCGTTGGGCGGAGGGGTTGGGGTACAGGTAACGTCAAGGGTGAAATTGCCCGTAGCTCCGCCAAAGCCGTGCACCAGGATCAGGTAGCTCGTGTTGCCGTCACTATTGAAGGTAATCTCGCTCTGAAGACCACAAGAGTCATCGTTCCCGTCAACGCAGGTAAGCGGAGGCGCGCCGCAGTCGCCCGTATACACAGATATCTTAGAATCGTAATCCGTACCGTTACAAAGCGAGAGCGTTATGGTCCCGGGAAGGCCACTGTTGTCATCAAGACTGTACCATACCCCAGGGGAGGTAACCGCCGTGCCGCAATCAGGGGCCACGCCGTTATCAACGGTAGCGCCATCGGTGGTGCCGGTCACAGAATCGCCACAGCTCACAGCTATCGCGCCGCTGCAGTCGTCATTGGGCAACGGCTCGGCACAGGTAACGTCAAGGCTGAAATTGCCCGCGTTGCTGCCGAAGCCCTCAACCATAATGTAATACGTTGAGGTCCCGTCAGAGGTAAAGGTAAGCTCGCTCTGAAGCCCGCAAGAGTCGTCGTTAAAGGCAAGCTCGTTGGCAAGGTCGCAGTCGTCGAAAACACGCAGCAGGGAATCATAATCCGTGGCAGCGCAAAGCGAAATGGTAACCAACTGAGGTGAACCATCACCGGTGAACTTATAGAACACGTCAGGAGCGGGGTTCCCGCCAGAATCCGTGGCCGTTAGCGTCTCGCCAACTACGCTATCGCCGCAGGAAAGATCATATGCATTAGAACAATCGTCATTTGTAATAACTGGAGGCACACATATAGACATTGAAAACTGAAGTACCTGTCCTGTATCACCACCTGCGTCATCACAAACCTTTAAGTTCCAGTCACCCGTGATATCCTCACCGGCAAATGCAGCTTCGAAGGTACCGCCCATTGGCTCATAGGGTCCAACTCCGAAAGGAGCAGTAGCCAATGTAATGTCGGCACCACCGTCTTCAAACATTGTTCCGTTGTAACCATCGTCAATACCACCACCAAGATCATTAGCCAACAATAATTCCGTTCCATTGGGAGAAACTAGATACAGGTCAAGATCTGCAGTAAAAGTATGTGCGATATCTATAGTAATATTTTCAAGAATTGCATCTGTACCTATTGTTCCCGCGTCACTTACGGTAACGGGAATAAGGTTTGGAGCATTTGCACAATCGGCAGTCTGATTACCGCTTCCGTCAATGTCAAAAGGAACAGCTGTACTGTCATAGGCTGTACTTGTACAAGTAGGGCCTCCACCAATTGGTTGGCAAATTCCAGAAAATTCATAAACCTGATCGGAACCAGGTAAAGCTATTGCCCACGTTACGCCCGCATCAGGAGAAAAAGCTCCATCATTACCAACTGTTGAGGCAGTACTATTTTCCCAGAAAGAACCATTTGCAGAAGTATTGTCAACATAAATACTTATCCAATATGTAGTAGGAGATCCGCTTTGCCCATTAAGCATTACAGGCGAAATATCAAAATTTAACTCTAACGCATCAAGCGCAGAATTCGCAGGGAAATCACCTATCACAGCTTGGGAAGTCGGAACGACCCCAGTAAGTGTCGCGACAACAGAAGAAGGGTCAGGAAGTCCGCCAAGATCATTATATATAGTAATATCTGCAGAGATAATTACTTCACCATCAAAAACTAACCAATTAGCCTGAAGGGCATCTAAGTTAAAATCAGTATCTGCAGGTACAGTTATATCTGCAGCAATAACTTGAGGAGTGTTATTTGATGAAGTAAATCCATTTTCAAAATTGTTTGAAGGATTTGATTCACTACAGGCAGTTCCACCGCCACCGCCATCACAGCTATAGGTTCTAAAAGTATAATCAAAAGTTGGGAATGGATTATAACCAGCATTTGCATATACATTTCCATCGGGATAAGGATTGTTTGTAGACCCTGCTATACAAGGCAGTGTGATATCTCCATCAATAACGATATAGTAAGTTGTACCCACCGTAACGCTAACTACTGGATCCCAAAACACATCAGCCCATTCTGTGCCATCGGTTTGGGTAATTCCACTTGCAAGCATGGTTCCGCCAGCATTTGGAAGACCATCCCATAAAGACAATTCCACATCAAGGCCTGAGGATACAGCAGTAAATTTAATACCTGCACCCGCAGCTTCTGATTCAAGAGGAATATAGGACTGCGCAAGGCCTGTTTGAGAAATGTTTGCCATGCAAGTATCTTGTACATCCTGATTAATTTCCAGCATTGGATTTCCGCATACACCACCTCCGCCTCCGCCGGCAGAAAGTACTTCAACTTCCCAACCACAGGTATTAACTACAGTAGTAGCAGTAAACTCAAAAGTTAATGCTCCAGAAGTGGAGTTAAAAACAGCCGAACCATTAGCAGCCATCATACCTGCCAATGTATCTGTTGAAGCATTTAAGTTACTATCATAAATTTGGGGAGAGCTGGTATCGGGCCCATCATAAATATTCAGAACATCAAAAGTCCCAAAAATATTAAATGACAAAAACTCTACAGAAAGACCGGTTCCCGTTAATGTAGTTGTAGTTGTACAACCACAGTTAGGATAATCGCCTGGATCACCTGAAGAGGTTGTAGTGCAATTTCCTCCAGGTCCACCGTTAACACCATCTGTTGGGTCATAGAAAAAATCTCCCGTAACTACCGCAAAACTTTCAGTAGCTCCTGCTGTAGGTAYGATTGCAGCGAGTGAATTCACATACTGAATCTCCGGATTATATTCTACGTTTGCAGTTAGCGCTTCTTGTTCTGCAGCAAAAATTTCTGCTTCTTCAGCAACCGTTAATGCTTCATAAGCTCTAAATAATGGTTGCGTTTGCTGTATTAAGACGGCTGCATTTCTTCCCGGAAGAGCAATTTCTTGGTCATTAGAGCTATCATTGTGTTCTGGCGCTACAAATAAAGGAACATAATTTGAAGCCCTATAGCCAGTATCTGTTGCTGACGAACCTTCATACTTAAATTCGTTTTTCATTTGTTGAACAGCCTTATTCTCCTTTTGCTGTTTCTGAGGAGTGACAGAAGCCTTAGCTGCTGCCGATTTTGCATCAGTCTGACTATAACCTATAGCACAGATCATGAGCAAAATTAACATCGTAATTTTTTTCATAATAATATTAGTTTAGTTAGTAATTGATTTTGAGGATTAAAGCTATTCCAAAAAAAATAAAAATCAAAGTTTTTGACAATAAGATTTTACTTTTTCTAGTAATAATACACAAAATTAACACTATGGCGAGAATTTATGCGCATAAATCAAGTTTTGAGAGGATTTTCAGTAAATTCATGAATATCGTATACAAAAAAACCACCCGCGAAAAGCGGGTGGTTCCATAAAATCAAGGTTGACCTATATGCTATTGCTTCAGCACTTTATAGGTGCCCACCTGGCCGTTCACGGTAACCTTCATCAGGTAGGTGCCGGTGCTCAGCCCGGAAACGTCCAGACTAGCCTCAGCAGCGCCAACCTGGCTGTCCATCACGCGCTGGCCAAGAAGGTTG
>NVXN01000015.1 GCA_002733915.1 Aequorivita sp. | reverse complement strand
AAATATCTTTCAAAATTGCTTCAATCAAATCTTTTATATTTTTCAAAACTCTCAGGAATATATCTTYCATATTTATGTCTTTTGATTTAAAAATCCCAATATTTTTGAAGCTATGCTGAAAGTATTTTTGCCGATTTTTAAAAAATTAACTTCATATTTATTAGATAAGAATCCCATTTCTAAAAGTATTGGGGGACATTCATTAACAGTCTCCCTCAGCACCTGAAAATCACCAAACTTCACTCCTCTACTCTCAAATCCAAGATTCTTCTTTAACCCCTTTTGAAGGTCATAAGCCAGCAATATTGATTTCCGCGAGTATTTACCTTGTTTCTTAGAAACATAAACCTCTATGCCCCGCGCATTTGGGTTATCCGAATGATTGCAATGCAAGGAAATAAAAATATCTGTATTCAAGGATTTTGCTAACTTGGTTCTATCTCCCAATGAAATAAGTGTGTCCTTATATCGAGTAAGGTAAATTTCAAATTTATCTTTAAAAGCAGTCTCATTTAGTTCTATGATTTGCTTCGCAATTTTCAGAACTATTTCCTTTTCCTGAATACCATTTATACCCACTGCCCCAGAATCCTTTCCACCGTGACCAGGATCAATTACAATTATCTGTTTTCTAGTCTGGTTTAATTGTGCCAAAACTGGGCTGGGCAATCCAAATAATTCTAAGACTAAAATGATCGAAATTAAAACCTTGAACTGAGTCATAATAACTTCCTGTTTTGAACAAAATTCAAAGATTCATTTCCATTTCTAACAATCTTCCAAAGTTTAACACTGGTTCACGTTARAGTTTAATGATTTTCTTTTCCTCACTTCTTTTCATAATAGATTTCGCAAAATTTCAGTAACCAACCTGTTTCAGGTTTATAAAACGCATAGTTATGAAAAGATCTATTTTCATTTTAACCGCACTTTTGCTTTCAATCACACAAAGCTTCGCGCAGATAGGCGGAATCGAGGATTCCGTTCAGGATGTTTCCGATACCATCCGAGCAATTTTCCCAATTATTCTAGGAGTCATTTTCCTTATAGGTTTTCTTTTTAACGCTGGCCATTTCTTCGGGGAGAACGCTGATCTGAAAAAAGGAATTACCCGGGTCTTGGTATTCGTCTTGATTGCGGGAGCTGTAGTCGGAATATTTACTTATTTAATTGGAATCGTAGTGTAATGAAACATCTAAGACTAATTTTTAAACACACAGTGGAATGTCTATTATGGATGTTCCATCTGTCCTTGAAAAAAYMAMYANNACAGWCNKWTGWRMYWGNTWCRWAAWTTRYMSWAANTMTNNYWKGMAANRGSCKGTYMTTYWYKKRYTKYCCATCTCCCTATTCGCCCTTCAGATGATTTCCATAGTGGCCTCACTCTTGGTTATTATTTTCTCATTCAGCTTTGGGATTATTATCGGAGTAATCGTATTAAATATGGGCCTTTATATCGCCTTAATTAGGGTTACAAACAATCCACAACTGTTCCATTTCTCAAAACCTTTTCCACAGATAATCAGCAACAAAAAACCAACACTTTTCAATTATGAAGAAGATTAACGTTGCGGCATATCACCCAATTGTCAACATTCAAAAGAATGTCATTTTTGCCAATAACGGTAATGTGGTTCTTTGCTATTCTGGCAATCTGCCTGAGATATATTCGCTATCTGAAAAAGATTTCGAGGATATTCACGGTGCCTGGTTCCAGGCAATTAAATCCTTGCCCACTGGTTGTGTAGTTCACAAGCAGGATGTCTATCTAAAGCGAAATTTTTCCTCAGAAAACCTTCCCAACAAAACTTTTTTAGAAAAAGCCACACATAACCATTTTAAGGGCCGGGAATATATGGAGCATAAATGCTATCTCTTTTTCATTCTTACCAATAATAAAGCACTCAATAATTCAAAATATATCAACCCATTCAAAAAGGTGWCAAAAACCATTGTTCCAGAAATGGACGATACTATTCACAGTTTTCGAGGCGCGGTCAGTGATTCGGTTTCCTTTATAAACAACAGTAGAAAAATGGAATTCACTCCTTTGGATTCAAAGGAAATCCAAAGCATGACAAATGGATTTTTTAATGGATTCAATGAAGGGTTTGACACAGATATAATCCTTGAGAAAAAGGAACTGAATATTGGCGAGAACTATTTTGATGTCCTTTCCATAAACAGTGAACTCTGCTTTGGTGAAAACGTACAAAGCAGCAAGACCAATGAACATTTTACTTCGGACGATTTTGTGTTCCATCAAGGATTTATTGATGGGCTCGGACTTACGCTGAATGAAAACCATATTGTTAACCAAATTATCTATTTGGATGACAAACAGAAGTGGCGAAAGATCCTAGATAAGAAAATTGAGGAACTGAACAAAAGCTCAAATTTTGGATCACAAAATAAAGTGGTGCTGAAGAAAATACAATATATCCAAGATCAAATAAATTCCGATGACAACGCCCGTGTGATACGCGGACATCTCAACATTATTTATTGGGATAAAGAGGTGAAAAATCTGGAAAAAATCAGTTCTAAAATTAAGACTGAATTTAAGGAACTGGACATCATCCCTTATTACCCCAGAGGCGAGGAACGGAAGAATTATATTCTCAATAGCTATTGCTGCTTTTCTTCCAATTTTTCAAATGATGATTTGTATGTCACAGATTTAAAACACGCTTTGTGCCTATTGGTCAACAACACCAATTATAAGTCGGATGCAACAGGTGTTATTTTTAACGACCGGGAGCATAACATCCCTGTTTTGAAAGATGTATGGGACGATAAAAAGAAACGCATCAAGGCAAGAAACTTTGCAATCTTCGCGCCTACGGGGGAAGGAAAATCCTTTTTGGCCAACAACATCCTGCGTCAATATTTTGAAAGTGGGGTTCGTCTAGTTATTATAGATTTGGGTGGTTCCTACACCAAATTCGCAAAACTCTATCCAGAGCAATACGCTGTACTCCGCTATGAAAGCGGAAAAAACCTCGGTATAAATCCCTTTTATATAAGTGCTTTTATAGATTTGACTCCTGAACGCTTGGAAGATCTTTCCGTATTTCTTTTTGAACTATTTGCTTCTGATTTAAAGGTTACGAAAGCACAATCAGTTTCAGTTAAGAAAATCCTACGCCATTATTATAAGCAAATCAAGACCGATCATTCGCTTAGCAGCTTCTATGCCTTTATTGAGACTAATCAGGATTCACTTTTAAAAAAATTAAAAATCCATTCTGATTATTTCAACATTACCAATTTCCTTCACATTATGTCTGAATATGTTGGGGACGGACTGTACAGCTTTTTATTTGAGGTCAGTGAGGACCAAACCTATAAAATTGAGGATAAAAGATTGATTGTTTTTGAGCTAGACGAAGTGAAGGACAACAAGGAAATCCTTTCGGTTATGCTGAAACTTATCAAATCGGCCATCCAAAGGACGATATGGAAGAACCGCGCTGAAAAAGGAATTATTTTATTCGACGAGTTTGCCAAACAACTAAAATTCGAAAATGTACTGGAAAGCGTAGAATTCTATTACCAAGCCATACGAAAACAGAATGGTGCTATTGGAATCATTTTACAATCCATAAACCAACTACCAAACAATTCAACTTCTGCTAGTATTTTGGAGAACACACAGGTCGTTTACAGCCTCCACAATGAAAAGGGATATGATGAGCTACAGAAGCGGTTGCATCTCTCCAGCCACGATTTAAATCAGCTGAAATCAATTAAAAACAATCTTTCCGGACCACGAAAGTACACGGAAATGTTTATCAAAATAGGAAAGGAAAGTAACATTTTTAGACTTGAAGTTCCCAAAGAGGTTTATGCGGCCTACTTAACAGACGGAGCTGAAAATGAGGAGATAATGAAGCTTTATGAAAAGTACAACAATATGGAAAAAGCAATCACTGAATATACATCTTAAAACAAATTATTATGAAATCGAAGATTCACGAATACCAAGACAAAWWYWTAANKATKAKKAARACAAAAATYTTAATAMTCKCAATGGCACTATTGTTCAGCTTGAATATCAAAGCGCAAGGAATGCCTGTTTATGACAATACAAACTTTATTAGTTTGATTAAGCAATTATTGGAGTCTGGAAAGCAAACCTCTAATCTTATGAAAACGGTCAAATTTTTAAAAACTCAGAAGGAAAACCTCGAAAAGGTAAACGATGTAATCAAGCAGCTGAATGCTGTTCAAGAAATCAATCGCAACAATCAACGTTTGATCGACATTGTAAATGATGATTTAAGAGATATTCTGAATTCTCCTTTTATAAAACCAGATGAGATTACTCGCATTTCAGATTCCTTCAACTCTATCATCGATACTTCATTGGACAATCTTGACTTTATAGATCAGATTCTCTCCAGCGATTATATGAAAATGAGCGATGCTGAAAGAGCATCCATTCTAAAGGAAAAGGAACTTCAAACTAAGGAAATGTTGGCCGAGATCACAAAAAAGACCGATCGCTATCGGGATATTATTTCCTTCCGTAAAATGCAGGACAAGATCAATAACAGGGAAACAGGATATTAAAATGACGGCAATGATCTCATTGGGAATAGGCCTGGAATACATCGATACTATTTACCAGACCATACAGAACAGCGACTTTTCGCAGTACACCATTGGTGGAATGAAAACGCTGGCTGTACTGTTCTTTTTGATCAATATTCTCAAAAAGTACAATGAGGGCGCAGTGGATAAGGATGGCTACACTTGGGGACTCAGCCCTGGGGAACTAATCAAAAACTTTGTGGTAGTCATCCTTGTTATTTTTTCAACACAGGTATTGGGGTTCTTTGATGGCATTCTGGTCGCCATTGAATCTCAATATCGGAATACCGCCCCTGCCCTACTTCCACTACAAATGCAGGATATTCCACTGGAAGAGGATGTAGGTGCAATGGATATGTTCAAAAAGGCTATGGCCTTGTTGTATGATGCACTGGTGACCCCCCTGTATGGATTTAAGATTTTTGCATTTATCATCGGACTATTTCTATGGATATTGGACCTATTTATCTATCCTCTATTCTTGGCAGAACGATTTTTCCTTTTGGGAATTATGCGTGCATTCTTTCCCCTGGTGATCAGCTTGGCAGTCTTTGAAAAGTTCCGTACGCTCGCCTATACCTTTTTTAAGCTTTATGCCGCTGTCTATATGCTCGTACCGGCTTTCTTTCTGGTCAATGTTTTTATAAATGCGATTTATACCGAGATCAATACTAACTTTTGGGTCAACCTTTTCGGTACCGATGTTGGAAGCAGATTCTTCGCCCCGGTCGTAGAATTGGGCTCTATCGGATTTATTGTCTTTCTGAAGTTTAAACTCTATAGGCGGGCCACTTCATTCACATTAAGACTGTTTACTGCTTAATACAGATTCAAAATTATGAAAACACCTTATAAAAATATATACACCGTCCTTAAAACGAATCGCTTTATTGTAATTGCAGTGGTGGTTTTCTCTTTTCTTTCGAGTGGACTTGCTGTTTGGTCAGTCTTTAATATCAACAACAAAGCATTGAACAATACCTTTGCCATCAATACAGATGGTTCCGTAATCCCTTTAAAATGGGTTGCACAAAAGGAAAATTTAAAAGTTGAAGCCTTGGCGCATCTTGAACTGTTTCATTCCTATTTCTACAATATAGATGCAAGCAATTATGAAAAGAATTTGGAGAAAGCACTCTGGCTTGGAAATAGTTCAGTTGACAATTTATACCGACAGAAAAAAGCGGATGGGGTTTATAATAGACTACTTCAATATTCGCTGGTGCAAAAGGTACTGAGCATTGAATCCCAACTGGATCTTGAGAGCAAACCCTATAGATTCCAGACCAAGACAATTTTTGAAATCAATCGCGGTACCGTCGTGGACCGATATGAATTGATTTCCACGGGAAATCTGATTGTTGTGGACCGAAACTTTCCCAAGAACACACACGGCCTTTTGATTACCGATTATTTTGAAAAATCCCTTAAAAAACTGACAAATGAAAATTGAGAAAAATAAAATAGTATTCGGTTCTGTATTAGCGGTTGTCGTAATATTCATTATCGCTTACTCTGTATCTGTGTTGTCGGGTGATGAATCTGAAACTGAAAGCTTGACGCAAACTGCCGTGCCAGAACTAGATGAAAACCAGAAAGAATACAAAACCAAACTAGAAGCGATTGATGCCCTAAAAGAAGTNAGGGAAACGAACGCTCCGAGTATATATGATGAAAAAAATCTCGATTCCCTTGGTTTTTACGATCCGGATTTTATGGATAAAGAAAAAGTTAGGATTGTAGATAGCATTTATAGACAAAACAAAATTAATTACAGTGATAAAAGCTTCGTCGTTCCTGAGCGATACCGAAGAAAACCTGTGGAAGAAGACTCCTCCACCATCAAAAAAGAAGAAACCATTGCGCTTAAAGAATTGGGATTGGAACACCAACTGTTTTTTGCTTCCGATCCAATGGTCAATCCCAAGCTGGGAATGGCAAATACCGATAACGAAATATTCGTGGAAGTTGACGGGAACCAGGTTGTAAAGACCAATTATCGCCTACGGATGCGATTACTTGAAGATGCTGTTATAAATGGCCTCAAAGTACCCAAGAATACACCCATCTTTGGTTTTATCAGTTTTAAACCCAACCGTGCCCTTATCGAAATTGAAAATATCAATCGCCAGCCCGTGAAATTAAAGGCATTCGATCTTCAGGACGGAAGCGAGGGAATCTATGTGGAGAACAGTTTTAGGGCGGATGCGACCCGCGAGGTCGTAGATGATATCGTTGGGGATATTAACATTGCTGGGGTGCCCGAGGTAAGTGGCATCCAAAAAGTATTTCGGAAAAATCATAAGACTGTAAAAGTCACGGTAACCAATAATTACAAACTTATTTTAAAACCAAAATTATGAAAACTACAATTTTATTGGCAAGTTTAATTCTTGTCGCCAACGTGTTAAAATCACAAAATAATATGGTACTGGACACCATTTTTGCCAACGACCAAAAAAATGTGGCTCTCTTTTTCCCAAACCCCATCCGACAAGGAATAGTTGGCTCCGATAATTATGTGTTCAATTATAACCGTGAAAAGGAACAGTATTTTGGACTGCTCCAGGCCAAGCCCGGAAAAGCAAGTAATCTACTAATAATCAATGCGAATGGTTCAATTTTTTCGTATATTGTAAGTTATAAGGAGCAACTGGAAAAGCTGAATTATTTTGTTCCACAGTCGGAAAGTATTGGCTTTGAACAACCAAAATTCACTGAGAGTTCGGATTCTACTAATGTTGCCAATCTATTCACCGACAAAACATTTTACTACGAAAGGTTTTGCTCTTATCTGTTGACTAGAAAACAAAGAATTGGGAGTATACAAAAACGCAAGAATGGTATTGTTCTAAGTTTGGAAAACATAGTTTTTGATAAAGAAGAACTCTATTTCGTTATCAAAATTGAAAACAAGTCTTCGTTGGATTACGATTTGAATTTCTTGGATATTTCGACACAAACCAGAAAACAGGGTAAAAAGAAATCGTTACAGCGAATTTCACAGCTTCCTAATTTTAAATACGATGTTCCTACGAAGGTTGCCGAGAAACAAATCAAAAGAATGGTTTACGTTCTACCGAAGTTTTCATTAAGCAATGACAAAATGGTCGTTTTGGAACTGAATGAAAAAAATGGAGAACGAAATATAAAATTGAAAGTGTCAAATAAATATATCAATAATCCAAATTGAAACTGCTATGAAAAATCTAGCCCTAATACTCCTGCTTCTTGTGGGTGCCGCCTGCTCCCAACAAAACCTATCCCCTACCGAAACTGCCAAAATTGTTGTGGAAAGTTTCTATAATAAGGACAATCAGAAATTGAAAGAATACACTACTGCCGAGAGCTATGAATCTTATTTATTTATACAGGACATGATAGCTACTGGAACTTATGGCAAATCCGATATTAAGGTTTTGCAGGAAAAGTGTATGGAGATATTGCTTGGGTTCAATTTACTACTTCCTATGAGGAGAAACCTGAGACTTTTAAGCTTATTAAGGAAAATGGCCGATGGAAGGTTGCGGAGAAGGGGTTGCGGGAGAAGGGGCCGTTTTGAACTAATTAATGATTAAAATTTTACAACAACAGTTTTTTGAAAACTTTTCCATTTCATATGCGATTCGTTAACATATGGTGTGTTGGATCTGCTTACTTCAAAATTAAGACACAAATCAAAATTGTTTTTCTCAAGAAATTTTTTCAGGAACGATTTTTTAATTTTTAGAGTAAACCCTTCAGAACTAGGCTTGTAACGTCTTCTTCCGGACGTGTAAGCATTTTGCCAATGAATAGCTGCGATTTTTTCTGCTTCAGATGTAGATTGAAGTAAATCGGATAAATTATGTTGCCCATAATCCAACATTTTGAAAAATTCTTTAGCAATAATTGCTTTTGACAAATGTTTTTCACCCCTAAAGTTATTCTTTGAAACTTCAAGAATTGGCAATACCCCTTTGACTGGAAAGGTGTTAATGTTGCGTTTAGAGTTCGCCATTTCAAAAGCAAACTGATTTTTTTCAGTAATTATGGGGTCATATTGCAAGCTCTCAAAATCTATATTAGAGTCCTTTTTCTTCAGAAAAGCGTAAACTTCGAAATATGTAGAAAATTTCGTTTCCCTGTATCCCTCAAGCATCCTTTGACTTCCTGATTCAAATAAGGTAATGTTATCTTTTTCTCGATGACAAAACGATTCCGAAATATTATCTAAATCCTTAAATAGCATAAAGTACTCTGGGGATGATTTAGGTAACCAATTAATGTAATCTGGACGATTAATTGGTTTATATAAGAGATTTGTAGGATCATAAAGCCTAAATTCCAAGCTCAAGTCATCTATAAATTCTTGTTCAAAACAGCTTCTCYTTATCTTTTTATAGAGTATTTCATTTAAACTATTTTTAACCTCTTCGTAATAATTTGAATGAATTTCAATGGTGTCAAAATTGGTGTTAATATTATAATTCTGGTGTACTATTCCTTCATTTTCAGCATCATAATTACCTAAATTTTTATTTTGCTTTAAATCAGTATATACCTCCTCTTGTATTTGCCCATCGCATAAGTCATTATCCTTTAGAAGATATAAAATATGTGATTGAAATTCTGAATACAAGAATCTACCACCATTCTCGTATACCTTAAATTCCGGTGGCATAATAATGGTACTGGGCAGGTTTAAACTTTTGATTAAAAGTTGCTCATCTTTCGTTAATAATTTTTTACTGTGATTTGATAGAACTGAAAATAGCTTAATTAAAAGCTCGTTAATATTAAAATGATTTAGGCGAAACAAAACCCAAATTTCTTTCTTATATGCAATAAGCAGTTTAGGTTCTTTGAGGGCAATGCCGATTAATACAGTAAGTAAATGTTCAACTTTATTAAAACCCAAGTTGTGTAAACCCGTTTTTAGAAAATGA
Organism: Aequorivita sp.; assembly: GCA_002733915.1. Taxonomy (GTDB): domain Bacteria; phylum Bacteroidota; class Bacteroidia; order Flavobacteriales; family Flavobacteriaceae; genus Aequorivita. The sequence continues at coordinate 46,509 of NVXN01000015.1, read as the reverse complement.
GAAAGATAATCTGGAACTTCCAAAAAAACGTTCAGTAAGGATTGCAAGGCCATTTCACGGATTTTGATTACTGGATAATCAAAAAGAGTAACAATATAATTTATTATTATTTCTGATAATTCAACATCCGATGAATGTTGTTCCACAAAATCATAATCTGCTGTCTTTTTGGGTAATCCATCAGCTAACCCCAAATTGTATTCTAAATTGGCTTTGTAAAATGACTCAGCAACATTTTCACCTTCAAAATAAGTCGTATATTCCATAAGCATATTAATAGCACTTAACAATTCGTAGAAATATCTTCCTTTTTGGGAAATAAAACTTTTAAGTAGATAACGTTTTCCAAAATCTGGATCTGCTTTAATTAATGTTTCAACTACATTAAAACCTAAGGTATTCTTGTTATAATGATCTGAAAACAAAAGGTTGTCATATTCTTTTTCTGCAATGACATCGAGCATTTGTTTAGCTTTTTCTGGTTGTAAGTTCACTAATCGATTGGCAAGAATAAGTGTTGCTTTTGAGTAGGTTTGGTCTTTAACCCATCTATCCAAAAATTCCTCTATTGCCTGTTGTTTCAGCAATGACGCCTTAGTGACGATTTCGAAAACATCCTCGTCTGAGAGAACAGAATAAAGGATGGAGCCTGGATAATTATTGACATTTTTATAAATTTCTTCAACAACTTTATTTAAGTCGAAATCCTCAATAACATAGTTCTTAAAACTTGCCTCGAAATAGGTATCATCAATTTTAGTACAAAGAGCTTTAAAATTTAATTCAATTTCATCTTTATCAACGTGCGAATTTGGAATAGTCGTTACCGTATTTTTAAATTCCAAAAACCACCGAATAATTTGATAAGGGTTAAACTTATTTCGTTCGGTCTTGGAAAGCGATTCAAAAAATTCCTGAAAACTTTCTTTCAAAGAATAATATTCATTTCTAATACCGGTTCGCCTTCCGTTTTCAATCCGAGTTCTTTGAAGTGATTCCAATATGCTATTGAATTTTTCAAAGTCTTTATTGAATAAATCTAAAAATTGCTCTTTTGTAGGTTTTGAAAATGGGGCTAGAAATTTACCTCTGTGTTGGTTTTTCTTTTTAGCGTCGCCTTCTTCAAAATCAATATCAATTAACCCAAAGTCCTTTGGCTCTAAATTGTATATTTTCAATAACTTATAAAATTCTTCAAACTTTTTAGGTTCTTCAAGTTCAACAAGAATATTATACTTTACTTCTTGCAAAATCTTAGAGGTAAATTCCTTATCGCCAATCTCTAAAGTACGCTTCAATAACTGTGTTGTTAGTTCTAAAAACTCACCCTTTGACGTTCCACCAACATCCCATTTAGGTAATGTTTTTATAACAGAAAATAAAAGTAGTAGTTCTTCTTTTTGAGCATTTATGATGAGTGGCGGCAATACTCTTGAAATGGCTTCGCTTCTACCTATGTTATTCTCCTCATAGCTCAAAAGGTCAAATGCGAGCCCAGGATGGATTTCGCCTGCAAAACTTATTAAATCCGATTTGCAGATATGATTCATCCTTCCGTTACCAGCATAAGCTAATTGTGTTTGAACATATAAAACATCCTTTAGCCTCTTGAAAGTGTTTTCTGGATCTGTCTTGTGAACTGCTTCCAAGGCATTAGTAATGTAACTTGCCTGATAATCTTTGCGATTACCCACACCAAAAGCGACAACGATGAATTCATTATATAAACGCATAAATTGCTCTTGAAAATCACAAATCCCATAAGCTTCAGCAATTTCACCAAGATGTTCCAATAACGAATTGGTATCTTCATCTTGCCTTACAATTTCTTCTGAGTGTTGAATGATTTTCAAGATTTCAGCACTTAACGAACCCTTATGCTTTTCATTTAATATTTTGGCAAAGCCAATACCTATTTTATGATCTCGATACCCATTTTCACCTGCTTCTAATTGCAACCAATGCATTATAAAATTCTTTAGGCTTTGTTCCTTTAAATGACCTGTGGCTAATTGAAATACAGTATTTGTAATACTATTTAAACTTCGGCGAATGAAATAACTGTCGTCATCGCCATCCATTAACCCATAGCTCCGTTTTTGAAGAAACTTTGGGTGCTTAATGTAAAGGTATTTTAAGGATTTTTTTAGAGATTCTAGTTTTGTAGATTCTGATATTTTGGAGGTTTTGTTATCCTTCCAGAATTGTGAGAGGTTTAAAATTGATTCATAAATCCCAAGAGAAGGGTCGTTTAGTAATGACACATTTAATTGTACGCTTTTTATAAGATTGGGCTCAAAGACCCATATTATTTTCAGCAAGTCAAATAAAGAAAGGATGTCCTTTTTTATATTAAACTGCATTTTGCCCTGCTCAATAATTTTATTTTCAATTTTTGGAAGTACTATTTTTGGCTTCGGGAAAATCAGAGCCATTTCTTCAAATGTCAAAAAAGAGGAAAAATATGATATTTGGCTTAAAAGATTCGCATGGGACACTTGTTTAAAGTCTATGTGATTCAAAACATCTATAGCAGTATCTTTATCATCCTTAATAAAGAATTTTGCAAGAGCCAATTTAATCGCCACTACAATTTTGTCATCACCTAGGCTGGCATTATCTAACAAAACCAGCTTATCAAACTCTTTATGTAACAATAAGTAGCTAACCAGCTTTTGTTTGATCTTACGGTTTATTTTTTTGTTTCGTTTTTTTGAATAATCTGTCCTTTTAAAGTTTCTTATGTGGTCATCACTTTTCTTCCAAGCGATATTATCGATTCTTTTAAAAACAGCTATTGGATCCTCTTCAATTAAGATATCAGCCTTTAAGCTTTGTACTAATGCATCATAACTGGATTCTAAGGTTTCTTTACCCAAACCATGAGATAGAATGTTATTGGGCAATAGTTTAGAAAACTTTAAATGGTATTCATTTAGATAATGATAAAAGTATTCTTTAGAACCTAAAAGAAAATCGCCATCCCAAATTGCTCTCAGGCTGTTTTTGACATGTCCAGCTTTTAAAAACAGGGTTGGAAAATCAATATGAGAGCTTTCAAAATTCCATTCTATATTTAAAATTCGAGCCTTTAAGAATGATATTCGTATAAATTCAGATAAGTTCAGTTCTTCAATTGTAGCATTGTGAGCAATTTCAATATTACTTTTTATTTCTTCAATTGGACGTAAGTTTGCCCAAGCATTTTTTATCCAAGGGACATTGGCTGTTTCCAATATCTTGCGATAGTTTCCGGCATCGTACAAATGTGAAAAGTAATTCCTAAAGGCTTCGTCAATATTTGGATTGCGCTCATAATACTCAATCAACGCTGGACCAAAATTGGCTACAATATCTTCCGTTTTACGAAAAATAAACTCCCTAAAACTGTTATGAAACACACTGTAATTTCCTGAATCATTCTGTTTGAGCAAGTGAGAGTACTTATTTATTACCTGCTTAACTTTTATTATATCAGTACTAACGCCAAGCTTTGCAAGAATTTCATTAATAAGCTCAATACTAGTATGCTCTTTCCTAAATGACAAAAAAGACAAAACCCATCGAGCATATTCACTAAATTCTATACTTCCATATAAATATTCATGATATGTATCAATTTCCCCATCTTTCAATTCAGGTAAATTGTTTAGTAATTTTAAATATTTGTTCTTGTCTGTTTTAATAAGCAACTCTGATATATAATGAAGGTACACAGGAATACCAGAGGAAACCTTTTCTACCAAACCGAGTATTTCTGAATTGTCAATATTTTTATTAGTGAGATATTCCTTAATTTTTCTTTGTGTAAATCCTTTAGCAATAATATACCTTTWGGGATTCAAGTTGATTTGTTGAAGTACATCTTTGGCAAGCACAGACTTATATTGCGTACTGACTATTATAAATATGTTATTCRGAAGAATGCCTTTAATACTATTTAGCAATGAACTTCCTGAAAAAGCCAAATCTCTATGGACGTGGTCTAGACCGTCTACTATAAAAATTATTTTCCTGCCAAGAGTTGATAGTTTTTCAATATATTCAACAAATTTACTTTCATAATCAATTGAATAGCGAGAAGGTAAATTTACATCTGCGAAGCGATTTTCAATACCAACGCACAAAGACTTCAAAAAATAATTAGTCTTGTGCCGTAATTCCCCGAAATTATTTTTAGAATCTGGTATAAAACAGTAGTATGTAAATGCTATATCATCATTTTTTTGTTGAAATTTTGTCAATGCTGTGGATTTACCAATTCCCGGGAGCCCCTCTATTAGTATATAACCACCATCCAATTCATCAACAGATTTTTGAATTGATTTCAACAACCTGTCATTAGCAACATAGTAATCATCATCTACCACTTTAAAGTAATGTGATAGCTTATCTTCAAACCTATCAGATAACCCAAGTTGCTTTAATACTTTGCTTTTAGTAACTTTTTCCCCTGAAACACTCCATTCCACTACAGAAGTCAATAGTTTGTCAACCAGAGTTTTTTCGATTCCTAAGAGACTAAATTTTGTGCCAATTGCATCTTTTATGATATGAATAGGGTCTTGCTTCAACTGAAAATTCAATCGACTTAGAAAGTCTGTAAACTCTTTTTTTTGTAACCCAGTTTCTTTTCGAATAACTTCCAATACTGGTAAAAATTTCTCAACAGATTTAATAGTATCATATTGTTCACCAGAGGATTGTATTGGTAAAACTATTTTTCTAATAAAATCGTTGAGTCCAATTGTAATATCCTTACTCGGTCGAGTTGCATTACTTATACCTTTAGTTGAATAAAGAATAATTTGAAAACATTTTTCTGAACTTTTAACGCTTTTATAGCCATCTGCAAGCTGTCGGAAAATTGACTTTTTTCCATCCGTATTACTTAGGAGGTTGTAAAGTGTAAAATTATTGTTCTCGTCTTCAGACCATTTAACTTGGATGAATTCTGTTTTATCTTTTCTATTGATAATAACATCGTCTATATGATTACCTCTGTCATAATTTTCTAGTTCTATGAACTGTATATCAGAATCAAAAAATAGGCTCTCAATTATTTTAAGAGCTGCAATATTATTTTGATAATAAAATCCAGCTTGGGGTGCAGAACCATTCATACTTTTATTTCAATTTATTTTCAATTATCCATTTTATATTCTTCACTCTTATCCCAATCATCACTAGAGATTCAAGTACATCCTTTTCATCCGGTAATTCTCCAGTAAGCAAATCCTTAAACGAGCCTGTATAAGTCTTGCTCACAGTTTCCCACACTTTCTTCGTTTCGCTAAAAAACAACGATTCTGATGGGTGTTTGGACAGCCATTCTTTGTCATTTGGTATTGCTTTATCATCATCTTTTCCAACTTGTATAAGCATCGTTTCAAAATCATCTGATTTTAAAAATGTAGAAATTCTCTTTTCCTGTAGCAATTGGTGCAAATCGTAGGTATGTCGGACTTTATTAGCCAAATCCTCCAAAGGGTTTTCAGTATATGAAAACCTGACCAGGCTTATTATCTTTTCGCAAAAAGTACGCTCGATACTGATTACATTTACCTTAAAAGGTTCCAGTTGGTATTCTTTGATAAGGTCTGGATTATTGGTTGTGGCAATAAATTGTGTAATCATTGAATGTATTTCTACCTTTTCAGAAGGATGTGAATTTCCAAGACTTGAAACTTCCAATACAATTTGGTCCCTCACCTGACCATACGTTCCTTTAACGCCTACCTTGTCATAACCATAGACTATTTTTCTAATCTTTCCACGTTTGTTCTCCAATGGGTGATTGGGAATTACGGTCATAACCGTTTCTAAAACACTGGTTACTTTTTTTAGTTTTCGTTTTAAAGAATTATCCGTTTCGCCTTCTTCCTTGATAACCACCATATCAATATCTTCTGAAAAACGATCAATAATGCCGAAGCATTTTGAAAGGGAAGTTCCACCTTTAAAAACTGCGATGTCCTTGGAATTGACATCCGTAAAAATCTGCTTGAGGGCAAAGGTTACCCAATAATCTTTTTCAATATAGACTTCGGAAATTTTAAAATGTTGTGCAGTTGCAACAATTGCGCCTTCAAAGGCATCTTTATAGTCGTGTAATTTCATTAGGTGATGTTCCAGTTTGAGATAGTAGGCAATGTTTTTTGGGATATTCCAAATTCATAACTGCTCAAAGAATTAATGGTTTCTTTAAGTGATTCGCTCAATTGGTCAAGTGAAAGAACTTCAAGAATTGCTCCCAACAAAGCTCTTACTTTTGGTGGGTATACTTTTGCAAAATTGGTCAACTTTTCTTTATCTTCATCCGATAGGTTATCAATCTTTTTCTTTAGAAAATCAACCCCTATCTTTTGATCCATATCTGGAATGTTCTTAAAGTCCTTCATTACGTCCAAAAGTTGCAACAATGGTACATTCTTTCTTGTAACAGGAACGTAACTCTTGGCCGGTTTTATAATAAGGCTTCCAATTTTTGTCTTTATCTCTTTATCCTTACTTGCCAATCTCACAACGTTAGAAACTTGTGTGGTTAGGCCAAGTTGATTGTATAATCGAACTCCGGTTRCATAAGCAATTTGTTTATCGTTTTCAAAGAGATAATTTTTAAGCAATACATCTTCTCTTGGCTTTAGTTCTCCAAAAACAGTTTGCTTGGGTTTATAGTACATCCCATTTTTATATCTCTTGATAACTCCATTAGCAACCAATCGGCTTAAAGCTTTAGCAGCAGCAGAAAATTCACTTTGAGGAATAGACAAAGTATCGTATGTMAATACTTCTCCTGTATCTATACGAGCAACTTTAGTTTTTATGGATGTTGTTATATTCATAGTTCTAATAGTACAAAGATAATCATTTAAAATATATTTGTCAAGTTTTTTCCAACTTTTACTTGACTATAAAGAGCGATAATCCTCCCAACATCAACTGTATTTTTTAACAAACCCTCTGAATATAGCTATTTCAAATTCTCTAAAGAGTTAATTGAGGAAACTCCAAAATAAATTTAAGATAAATTTTTGCCGCTTTCATTAGAAGTGGGAAAGAGTCATCTGGATGGTCTTTCACAACACGTTTACAGGCCTCTTTTAATTTTATTTTTTGGTCTGAATTAAGAGAATATCCATCCTGTACTTCCTCAAACAATTTATTYTCAAGTTCCTGTTTCATTTTTATTAAATTTTTATTGTTCGTCTAAAAATCGTTTCCTAATCAATATTATTCCTGCTTAACACTTAAAAGCCGCTCCCATAATCTCGACCTCCCGATTTTTGATTCCAATTTCTACTGCAACTTGTTTCCAATCTTTAACCACAGACCACACATCACTCAAAATATTTTCCATTTCATTTTCGCTTAAACGAAAATACTTACCCACGCTTTTCGCCAGTTCAAAATCCAAGGCATTATCTTCCATATCAATATTCAGGGATAAACCATCCTTCTCTACAGACGGATTTAAATCATAAGCGGGTGATAATACCCATCCCTTTTCTTTAAGGATAAATCCGTGATTTCTCAAGTGGTCATCCGTATTTGAGATAGCAATATTAAACACGATGCGTCGCCATAGCTGATGTAGATTGGCTTTTACATCAACCCCATAATTCTCGATAAACTCAACAATTTCCAAATAACTGGGCGCTTCATCCTTAATAGAATCTTCAGTCTTCCCAGTCATTGTCATAGCCGAGGCAAAATGAATGCGCTTTCCGTTGTCCCTATCAAAACGTTTGGTCATAAAAGTGTGGTATTGGCCACTCACCTGCTCTATACTAGATTCCGCCATTTCAATCCCGGCGGCTATGGCAAGTTTATAAGCCAGAAATTCCCAAGCAGCTTTGTCGATCGTATCCGCCTTTGATGGGAACTTCGCAATCCATAGATTTTTATTGGCGTCCAGAATATTTGCCTTGGGTCGGGCCCCACCTAAAGAGGAACCAGGCGCAATCAAGACAGCCAGCCATTTTCTAATAGCATCACTTTGATCATCACCTTCCAATTGATTAACCGCTTCCTGAAGCTCCCCTAGCGAGGACCAAGGTGGTGTCGGACTTTGATCGTCATTGTCCAAAAAGGGACCGTCCAGTGCCGTCTTAAAACGCAAAGCCCCCATCCTACTCTCATCATAGACCCCAAGAAGGTAATCTATTTCATACAGCTTCTTTGCCTTCTCTCCCCTAGTCCTAGCGTCTTGTGCCGCTCGACGTTTCATTAAAGTTTTCCCCCAAGTATCGGGCATACTGTCCAAAAAGATTCCGAAATTCTCTTTGTTGGTTGGGTATTGGGGCCCTGGATAGAATTCAATATCAGGATCTAGTAATCGTTGCGCATCAGTTTTCAACCAATCTTTATCATACTCAAAACTAAAGGCTTTTTTGCCCTTGGCAAAATGAGCGGAAAGTATTCCGACCAAAGTTGGATTCTCAAGTGCCGCCCAATCCGCAAATACGTATATGTCAAATTTTCCTTTCGCCATATCAATTACAATAAATCAAGATCCTGAAGCTTCCTGCCGAACGCATCATCCACTGCCAACTTTAAAAAATCATCCTGCAAGTTCAGCACTCTAAAGACATTAAAGTACAATCCTATAGCAACTGCTGGATCGCCTTTTTCTATGCGGTATAATGTAGTCCTGTGAATGCCTGCGCGCTCAGAAACTTGTTCTGTAGTGAGTTTCCTTCTTTTACGTGCGAGCTTAATATTTTCCCCAATCTGGCTGAAAATTTTTCGATGTTTCGGGAGAACTATCGCTTTTTTAGAACTCATAATGATGCTTATTTACAACAAATATAGTTCTTTTGCATTTAATAAGCAACATCGATAGTCTTGCTACTCAATCGAAAACATAGGTGAAAATTATTTTTGTTTAGTCCACAGAACTGCAAATGACACAAAATTCATTACCTCAAGATCCTAACCTCAGGTCTTGTTATAAAAATCACCATAGATTCATCAATAGATAATATCCAGTTTTCTAATTCGTCAAAATATTCATTTCTTAGAGGACTTGATAGCTCCTGAACGAGCTTCGGCAAGCTTTGGCTATATCTTTAAATTATGTAGTCCTCGTCATTATATCTAATAATCAAAGCAATAAACGAGAAGAATCTCCTCTCCCTTATATCTTCATCTTTCCATATTTATATTCCGCTCTATTACTGGCGCGAAGAATAAAAGTGTTTTTTGAAACTGGAATGAGGAATTGTGTGTTAAGTTCGAATTCCTCCTCTTTGGTAACACCAATTCCTGCTGAAATCAATGCCTCGCGGGACACTGTTTCGCCTGAAGCGGAAATCACTTCCTTTATAGGAAAACGACGGTTGAAAATAACATGAACTTTTGCCTTGTTCAAATCCCTTGTTTCGTTGTAAAGCAAAACCAAGTTGGAGCCATCAAGATAAAATAGCGTGGAGAGAAAATCGCCATTGTCGTTTTTTGTATTAGGCTCAGCGGTATCAATAACTTTTGACCACTCTAATTTTCCAGTATTTATATCGAGCTTGTTTACCACAAATCCATTGTTCAAATAACTGTAATCATAACTAAAATCACCATCGGTCAAATTGCTGGATTTTGATTTTTTTTCAACATACATACGGTCATAAATAGCCCAAATTCCAGTACTATCAAAAAGAAAATCCTTTAGATTTAAGTTGGCAATTATTTTCTCAAAATCATTTCTTTGATTAAAGACCACTTTTCCCTGGCCATCTATTTTTAATGCCAAGATACCATTAGCACCAACGCCTGAGTTTCGTCCATTCATATCGATCTTCAGACCGAAGTTGCTTGATTTTTCATAGGTCAAAATTGCTAAAAAGTAAAAATTGCCTTCGTGAAATTTCCCTTCAAATTGTGGGATTTGATAATCGTCCTGCTGTTTTAGGGAAGTAGAGGAAACCGTGTTTTCGGCTGTGTTCCAAGTATATAAATTGAGGTACGGCTTTTCCTTTTTCTCATCAACTTTTTTCACCAAAATTACCTGCCCCTCATTGGAAACATAGAGTGAATGCTGTTTGTCGCGTTTGTCCTCAAATTCAAATTCCTGCGTTGTTTCCTTTAGAATTCCTGCTTTGTCATCCAATAGAAATAGCTCCACTTTTTCATTGGATTTTTTGGCATACGGAAGCTCTTTTAAAACGGCAAAATATTGTTTATTATCACTTTGGGAAATCACGAACCTACCTTCGTTCGTATCCATTTCCATTACTGTCTGCAGCTCGCCGAACTTTCCGGAATTGATGTCCACTTCTCGAAAAAGCAAGTTGTTCTTTTTGGTTTTTCGGTCATAATCTGTGTAGAAAAAGATAAATGCTGAACCTTCTTTTTGAAACATACTGTTAAAGGTCAAACTTGCCACGCCCATCATAGGCTGCTCCACAGATATATCAATGCTTCCGCTTTTTTCCAAATCATTCAATGAAAACTGATCCACCATTATTTTTTGGTTAAAAGTGCCCAAATCATATTTTGAAGAAATCCTGTAAAGCTTGTCCTCGGTCACTATATGGGTTATATCTTTTTCTGTTTCATCGGTCCTCCCAAAAGGAAAACCCCAAGAAAAACTTTGTGCAGTAGCGTTTAGTGAAATAAAAACTAAGGTAAAAAAGGTAATTGCTTTCATCTGGTTCTATTTTTTACAATTGCTGTTATATTCATCTACTATTGCCTCTATATTTAGAAGCGAATAGCCTTTTTCCTTATTCTTAATTTTAGCGGCCAATTCCTGATCGTCTTTTACGAGGTCTGCCATTTTATCTGCATAACCCATAATAAAGTTCTGTGTATTTATAGCCTTCTCGTCATTTTTCAAAATCATTACAGTGGACCATGCTCCTTCAGAAAGCGTTCTGTAAGAATACATATTTAAGCAACCCTCTTTTTCCAACACCAAAAATTTAGTATTCTTAAAAGGAATATCCTGAAATTGCACTGTGTGATACACCTTGTCGGCAACTTTATAACCAGCGATATCCTTTGGCTTAAATCGCTCTTTTTTGCCTTTTTGTTCTTTTTTAAAGGTTACGCTTTCATACCTAACAGATTCATCGTCATATAAAATGTAGCCTCGTTCCTTGGTGCCGTCCTTTTTGATGATATACCCTTCATAAAATTGGGAAATTTTGTAGTCCTGTCCTTGTGCAAAGGCGCTTATTGTTAAAAAGATAACGAAAATTGTATATTTCATAATTCAGCAATTTTGAAGCGCAAAATTACCGAAATTATAACAATAGCAGCAGCAGATTCATTTGAATAAGATAAATAAAATAAGAATATTATTTTAGAAATGGGATTAGTACTTTTCATAGGATGCATTGTTGGAAAACGCTACTTTTTCAGTAAGCTACGAAATGTCCTTTTTTATTATCCCAAGTCAGCGAGTTTTTATATTCGTTCCAAAACTCTTTCCAATATTTATAATCCTTGCTTTTGTCAATTGATTTTTCGCCAACGAGCATTCCTGAAAAACTGTAACTATAAATTTCGGGATTACAAAAATTTTCTGAGCTCGGGTTTTCCGGCTTTGTCCCAGCAGTTAAATAAAAGCATAAAAAAGGAGAAGTCATAGGAACTAAATCCAAATGATTCATTTTTATCAATTATTTAAATTGTGCCCAGTTTTTTAAAAAAATTACTGTTTAAAAATAGACCTGACCTCTCGATATATCCTCTCAAAATTTTCTTCTAAAGCAGTCTCTGTACAATTATGAATTTTGGCAGGTAATTGCCTTTCAATTTTTGAGAGTTTAAACTGGACCTTTTTATCCTTCCCATCCGCATAAGTAATAAACTCTCCCTGCTTTAAGCGAAAAAAGACATCTGCCCGAATTTTAGGGATTTCCTTTTCCCCTGTTGTAATTCGGGTGTCAAAATCGAGGTTATGGCCACGGCTTATACTTTTGGTTGGATCTTTTATAATTTCGAAAAACCGTTCGTAATATTTTGCCGTATCAGGGTCATTTACCTTTCCAAAGAATTGATAGGAAAGGTTGCTCAAGATTGCTTTGCTCGCCTTATCGCCATACATCATATCATTCTGAATTTTGTCCTGCATCACATAAATAGTTGCAATATCATAACTCCGCAATGTCGCGGGAATACGGTGCATATTTAATAACCGTATTGTTGGTGCTTCCTCCATCATCAAAAAAGAAGGAAGCGAATTTCGTACACTCATTTGTTTAGTGATGGTATGTATTATGGTTGCAATTACAGGAGAATATGCAGTTTCAAACTTCGGATTGTTCACTACCGATATCACAGCTGGATTATCCTTGTTATTTATATTAAGCGGCACTTCATCTGCTGAAAGTGCCATAAATATGCGTTGCGTACTGATCCGCTTTAAAGCATTTGCCAAGGTGCTCTTTACCGCTGCCGTTTGTCTTTCGGAATCCTTTCCACTTATAAAAGCATCAGCCATTGCACGGGATGTGATATTTGAACTTAAAAATGCAACTAAACTTTCGGTGTCCAAATATTGATAAATAGCAATAAGATGCGGCAAAGTACAGTATTGCGGATACGAGGTTCGGAGTTTCCAAATAAGTCCACCGATCAATCCCTCTGCAGCATCATTGAAGAACCTTGTACTTCCCGTAGAACCAGATTCTCTTTGTTCCAAAAGGTTTTCAATAAGAACCCTAGAGACTTCGTTTACGCTTTCTTCATTTTCAAGGTATCTTGGGGCGATGGGGTTTACGCGATGAATTATTTTATCGAAGGAAATTATATAAAAAGGAAAATCGGAATCCTTAAAAAGCGGATAAGCCATTTCAGTTATTTCAAAATCCTTATAGTCGTGGATAACCCCACAAAAGGAATATTTTTTAAAATGCTTAAGAAAACCATATACTACACTTTCAGTTTTTCCACTTCCTGCAGCTCCAATTATTGAAGCTCCCCTTCTAATATTTTGAATCTTAAAATCACCATGATTCGATTTAAAATGGACTTCGTATTTGGAACCTGCTTCTGACGAACTGGTCCCTTTTTGAAAGAACACAAAGAACACCGTATTTATCAGTAGGATTGGACAAGCAAAGTATAAAAGGGAATTTGTCAAACCGATTGAATCCGTCAAAAAATAAACCAACGAAACAATTATAAACAGGTTAATCCAAAAGGCGAATCTTATCAACTGGAAAATGCCATAAAAAATTAAACTTGCCATAACTATGACGGCAATGATTATTATCGGATTATTAAAGTCCATGTTTTTAAATTTAGATACCGATAGAACTGGATTTGATCGCCACTTCCACTCCCCGTCTCAGTCTATTGAATACTTTTAATGCCAATTGTGCGGAATTTGTTGGAATGCTTTGGACCGGCATTCCASAKYCYCGCATCNRWTKKAAAGGCAATGGCTTTTTCATTCGTTGGTAATTGTAGTAATGCGGAAAAATAGAAATTGGGATTTTTTATAAACTCCTTTCTGGCTCGGTAGGTTTCCACAAAATTCCGTTGGTATGCAAAAGTTCCATCAAACGTTTTCTCAGCTTTTGTAAAAAATTGATCACGATCAAATCCCCTTTTTACCATTTTACCATTCATCACTACCTCGGAGGATTTGTATTTGCTCCCCGGAGAAAGACTGAAAGAATTTGAAGCATCCTTTCTGCTTACGATGATATGGATGTGGCTTTGGTTACCTTCCTTATTCATCCCCCTGACAATTCGTTGACCATTTTGCTGGTGGGGAGCTTCCTTTTCCAGTTTCATTATTTCCTTTTCCAAAGCTTTGATACTTCCCTCCTTTTCTCCAGATTGAATCGTTCTTATTTCTTTTTTAAGTTCAAGTATTTTGGTTGCAAAAGGTTGGTTCTCGCGGATCTGAATGTCCGATCCTTTAAAGGTTCGTTGATGTTCAATTTTTGCATAGTATTTAATATCATCAATACTGATGGGCTTGCCGTTTATTTCACGGTTGAAACAGGCAACATAATCCTTCATCAATTCCCGAGTATATTGTTTTAAATCTTCACTACTATTTTGCAGACGCTTCAGTTCATATTTCGATGGGCTAACGGTAATTGAGTAAAATTTGGGCTCTATCTTTTTAAGTTTGGCGGTATTACCATCAATTTCCCGCACCACTTCCTTGGACGATATTTTATTCTCATATTGATTGAAAAAGAATTCCTCATTATCGGGATCAAGAGCTTGGTTTTCCTTTTCAAGATATTCCACAAAATCTGCCGAACTTTGTGAATAGTTATCGCCCAATTTTTGGGGGGTGATAGTTATATACATGAGTATCGATATTATGTTTTATCATTTCGTTCCGTGTATTTTGGAGGTTTTTTCTCACCCCTATTCTTTTCCAAAATGAGGGGTTTTTCATGTGGTGCTGACTCCTCAAAAAGAGAGAGTATCATCGCAGCCGTTGGCTTTGTCTGCGTTTTTTCCATATCCCTCATAATTGCTATTACCGCGTTTATGCGTTTCATAATCCGAACTTCCGAAGCCATCAAATTTGGCCCTAGGGAATCCATGGGGGAAATACCATGGTCACGGAAGAATTCCAGCATTAACAAGAGGGTCATGGACTGTGATTTTGAAATCGACCTGCAATACTTCCTAAATTTCTTGGCTACGGAGCGCTTGATACTCAAGCTCTCGAACCGTTCTTTTTCATATCCTTTGTCCATTTTTCCGTGAAAAATTTGTTGATTTCTTTTAAGTGTCAGCTTTTATTCGTGATATATAAGTACCTTCGAGATTTTTCAAAAGCTCAATAATAACGCTAAATCCTGTAAATCAATATTTTAAAAAATATTTGAAATAATTAACATCGCGCAGCGTGTTACCCTCTTGCTTCTCCAATTTGTCCGCGCGCGAACAAAATTTTAGAACCTTACAAGGAAAATTAAGCATCCCATCCAAGGCTTATAAATGATTGGCCCATTTTATGATTTTCAATTTTGTATATGGAAATTTTCCTCAAAGAATCATCAATAAGGCTGTGGATTATTCAATGGATTTTTTTGCAAAAAAAAGACCTCTGAAATTTCAAAGGTCCTTTAGATTTAAGTTTAGGATTTAAATACTAAATACAAAATCATAGCTGTAAAGATTCCGCTGTGCTTCCTCTTCCAGCATCGTTTCAAAATCAATATGATTTTTATCGGCATAGTTTCGGATATCATCCCCAAACCGCTCTTGGATTTCCTTTTTGGAATTTTTCAAAAGTTGCTTTTGGGTTTCCTCGTTCAAGTTGGAATAATTAAGATATATCATAATATACATTTTTAAAATCTTAATATTCACTTGGCAACAAGAGTGTATTGTCAATAAAATAGAGCCGGAGTTCATCCAATGGAAAATCAGTAGCGGTGTATTTATGCGTTTCCAATACCGTACCATTTCCATCGCCATAAGTGATAGTTGCTTCACAGCCCAATTCTTGCTGTTCTTCTTCCGATAACCTTTTAAAATCAATTGTGATGAAATAGCTTTTTTTCAATAGACTCTTTGCAATTATGGAGGTATCCGTGACCAACCAAAAACATTCCGCGGTTTCCACGAGATACTTTATGCCGTTGGTAAAACGGGTTCCTGTCAATGGGATCTTGTAGAACATATCCGTTCCGCTAAAATGTTGCAGTCCCTGTTTTATTTCGCTAACTTGTGCCTTCATATTATGTTCGATTTAGTAGTGAATAATTAAAAGAGGGCACCACTTTCCACTTCGGCGCCCTCTTAAATTTTACCGCCATTACTCAGCGTTTCCGTTGTCCTTGGTTCCAAGTAACAAGATTTCATCGGCTACCACTTCGGTAACATATCGTTTCTCCCCTGCTTCCGTTTCATATGAACGGGAGGTCAATTTGCCCTCAATGGCAACTTCCTTTCCCTTACCAACATATTTCTCAACGATCCCTGCAATCTTGCCCCAGGCAACGATAGTGTGCCACTGGGTGTTCTGCACTTTTTCGCCCTCTGAGTTCTTGTAAAACTCATTGGTTGCAAGTGAAAAGTTAGCGACTTTCCTGCCGCTCTCTAGGGTCTTGGTCTCGGGGGCATTGCCCACGTTCCCGATCAGCTGTACTTTGTTTTTTAGTGTACTCATGATTAAAAGATTTAAGAATTAATTAAAATACCATCTGAACCTTTCAGATAGTTTGCGTTTATATTTTTTTTGAAGTGATTTACTTATTATATCCAGAGCGTTTTCCTGTTTTTGTTTTTTTAACTTTGTTTCCACTTCCCTTTTATTGATTTCGTATGATTCCATAATTTTCGTTTTAGATTTACTTCCCATAGAGCCGTCGCTGTTACCTTTTTTTGTTGCCGGTACATTTTCAATATTTGGAATTAATAAGGACTTATAAAAGGGAGCCCGCGACCGGTTATGCAGTCCGTTTAACTTCCAAATGTTGGTATTTTGCCGTCAAAAAAAGGTAGGGACAGTGGCGGCTCGGGAAGTCTCTAAAGGACGTATGTGAAATACTAAATCAAGGGAAGTGGAAACAAACGCAAAAATGTTAATTCCGAACGGGCGGACTCCGTTCACAATTTCGGATTGGAATGGAGTGCGCTTCCCAGCAGCGCGGGAAGCGCAAACGGAATGTAAAGCAGAAATTGAGGACGGTGTCCAAGAACTTTTTAGTGAAGCTCTTTTCACGAAATGAAGCTTTTCGCGGAATGCAGGGGAAAGTGCTGAATATATTTTTATATGAATTTTTTAATAGAAAATCTTTTCCAGAATTGATTTGTTTTTACAGATGTGTGCGTAAAGACAATTAATACTGGCTGTAATTATATTAACCAAAATCCATTTGTTACTATTGTTTTATATGTAATTACAGCCTGTACTGCGCGGAAGTGAAGGCTCTTGGGAATGAATGAGTGTAGGCACGGAACGAGTGAATGAGTAAGTGCCGAAGGTGGGGCATAATACTTTAATCTTTTATTAAAGTGAGATTTTTAAAATCAAGTAATAATTGTCGGTCGTTATCAATATGTTTCCAGTSTTNAATGTTYWMSTKRMTTTGKKTRNGWTRWTTRWWRKWTKTTTWMWNNAGCYWWTSRTGTTTAGTAATGACACTATTTAAATCAGAGTTCAACCCAATCTCTATAAGACTTTTTAATTTTTTTAAATATGGGACTAAATCATAATTTGGTTCATCCAATTCGTCATTAGCCTGTGTAATATAATCTATGTAATAAAAACCATCATCATCTAAAGATAGACAACTCATTATGCTTTCAGTCTCGTCTTCCAACGAATTATGAGGCATCCTATATTCCTTGCCAATCTCAATAACTTCCTCACTTACAATAATTCTTGGGTTAATCGCTTTTTGGGACTCAAGAATGTAAGCATCCACAAGTGCAGGACCAAAAATGTGGTTTTTTGTATGCAACAGCTTACCTACGCTCACACCTCCTCTGGTCAAATATCCGTTATTTGCAAGTTCAAAGGCAATATGAAGCAAATCAATTAGAGAATAAAACACTTCGCTTATTTCCTCAATTCTAAATGATATTACAATAGAATCGGAAAACTGTGTAACCATTTTCGATTTTGAAACGCCACTATCATAATCTATTAAAATTTTATTGGCGATATCAATAATTTGTTTTACGCTCTTTATTTTATCCTCGACATCATTTCCAGAACCATCAACAGTAGAATCAATATGCGATTTAAAACCTAAAATATCTATAAAGCAACAAATACGGTATTCATAATTCATAATGAGAATTTTATTTTGTGACTACACTTATCATTTTCTCCAATAATTCTGTTGGTTTTGGCCTTCTATATTTGTCGTCAATTTTGTTATCGAGGTAGTGGGCGAAAGAGGCATAGCTCTCACTAATAATATCGTCAACTTGTTGTTGGTTTTTGAAGCGGTGGTTTTTCAAATTTATATTAAAATACTTGGTATGGTATTCCAACAGACAATCTTCAAAAGAAAGTTTGCGGGTTTCGAAAAAGTGGCTGTTATAAATAAGAGTGTCCATATCTATAATGATAAGACTTCTTACATTTTCTACATTCAAACCCTCTTCATTTAAAATTGAGAGTGCATTTTTAAACCATCCATCAATTAGCTTATTCATTCCTGGCGTATTGAACATTCTGTAATGGACAATTAATATTGGATATATGTGAGCTTTTTCAGAGGGTGCGTTTTTATCAAATGAAAGTGATTGGGTCAATATCTCTCTTATGGTGTCTTTAAGTTGCAACACTGCTTTTGCCTTGGCTTTTTCATTTTCTACAAAAGTAATTTTAAGCTTTTCCAATACTTCATTATAGTTGGTAGATTGCTTTATTTCCTTTCCTAAAAGAACATCTTTTGATTCAAACACAAATATTCTTTTGCCATTGCGCACATAGTAATCCGGTGCTCCTTCAAACTCTGCATCCAATTCCTTACCGGACTTTTGTATAAATCTATTACCAAATATCTTCTTCAGTGTTTGATTCAATAAATATTGTTCAGAAAATTCCAAATTTTTAATGCCATAAAGGTTTTTTAACTGTTGGTTTTCCGGAAGCGTGGCATTGATGTCCTTAAAACGAAAATACAAGCCTTTGTAAATCATTTCCACAACAAATAATGGATAGATAATTCTATATTTTCCTTCATCTATTTTATAGAGCGGATAACTTCGAGTTTTGGTAAAATCAAAATCGGTTAACCTTTCATCATCCAGTTTTATATGTTTATCAATAAACAATGAAAGTTCTTCCTGCTTGTCAGCCTCCAGATGTATTTCAGTTTGAGCCTCTCTTTTTGCGGTTAGCACGGGAAAAACAATACCCAATAATTTATGAAGATACTTCTTGAAATTTGGGACATCATAATAATTATAAAATGCCTTGATTAGATGCTCGCTACCTTGAAATGATTCTAAAAACTCAAAGAAACTGTAGGCTTTCAAAAATTGACAGTAAAACACCTTATTTAATTGGTAGTCTGTAATATCGAAACTGTGCAGATTATTTCCTATGAAAAAATTCGTGAGATTGTCCTCAATATCATATTCCTTAAAATTTTGAGCTAAATCCTTACCTCGTTCCGTAATTGTTTTTTGATTGAAAACAGTGTAGGCCTTGAAAAAATTGATTTCAATATCTAAAAATTCCTCTCTGCTATATTCCTTATTATCAAATTCGGCTGGATTATCGTAAACGTACTCAAAATAGGTAAGACTACTCATTGGATATAGGACTTCAAAACTTTCTATATCGAAATCATTTTCCCTTGCAAAAATTACCATCCGTTTATAAACACTATTTGCAAATTGAAAATTGGCTTCTGAAAAATATTCTGGCAAAAAGCCTGTAAGACCAGAAAATTTAGAACCGCTATTTTTAATTCCCAATAGAAAAGAACCTATTAACAATCGCATATCCTTGCCTAAATCCTTCAAATAATGGTCTATGGATTTTTGTTCTTCTTCAGGAAAGCAGACCTCGAAAGTTAATGGCATTTTAATTGTTACGCCCATATTCTATAAAACATACCTTCATTTCTAACTTCTAATTTAACAATAGGTTTTCCACCCACCTTTTCTACCCACTTATGGAAGTATGTAATTAATTTTCCAATGGCCACCTTTTGCTCCACCCATTCTTTCAATCAGACCAATATCTTTTAGAGCATCAATATTATTATCAATGGCAGTAGGACTTAAGCCTATTATATCTTCAAGTTCTCTTTTAGAAACTTTATTATCTTTATGAATAGCTCTAATAATTCCAACTCTATTATCAGTAAGATTATCTACCCACTTATCTACCCACTTATCAAAATCAAAAGGTCTTCTGAATGTAACRGTAACAGAAAATCACAATTATTTTTGAAGCAGTATACAAAATTAAACCTGAAACATTATTTATTTAAAATATGCATATGCCAAAAGAGCCAATCCAACCCAAGTAAAGGCATCGCCCAACAAACTTATGGTCTGTGCCACATAAAGTTTAGCGAATAAGCCGTTGCGTRATGCTTGGAATGGCTCTAATAGTTTTGACAATTTCATTTATTCTCTTAAATCATTTACATTCGAATATCTTTTGTTATTGACCACTAATTGATACACACAAGGAATTACCACCAAATTCAGTATTGTAGCAGATAACAAACCACCTAAAATAACTACTGCCATCGGGCTTTGTATTTCACTACCAGGTTCGCCACCTTTTAAGGCTAATGGTATCAATGCCAGACCTGTGGTAAAGGCAGTCATTAAAATGGGATTCAACCTATCCACTGCACCTTTCTTTATTAATTGAAAGCCTTGCATTCCTTCCTTTCTTAAATCTTCATAACGGGAAACCAATAAAATTCCATTACGGGTTGCTATTCCGAAGAGACTGATGAATCCTATTGTTGCTGCAATGCTGATGATTCCCGAAGTGAAATAGACAATCAAGATACCGCCAATCAAGGCCAATGGTAAATTGATTAACACTACAAATGCCAATTTTACATCCTTAAATTCATAATACAACAACAGGAAAATAATTGCTATGGCAAGGATTGCTGTAATCATCAGTAATTGTGACGCTTTTGATTCACTTTCAAACTGTCCACCATATTGTACACGATAGCCTTCCGGCATATTTACATTATTGCCCACAACTTCCTTTATTTCGTTAACAGCACCACGTAAATCCCTACCTTGAACATTGGCTGCTACCACAATTTTTCGTTGTACATCTTCACGATTGATAGTGTTTGGACTACTTACCGATTGAACGGTTGCCAACTCGCCCAATATAGTTTGTCCGCCATTCGGTAAACTAATCAATGTTTTATTGATGTTCTCAATATTGTCCCGAAACTGTTTTTCATAGCGCACTACCAAATCAAAATATTGCTGTCCTTCGTAAATTTCGCCTGCTTCTTCGCCTGCAAAAGCGATATCTACCTGTTCCATTAAATTACCGACCGTCATTCCATAAGCCGAGAGAATTTGGCGTTTGGGTTTAATACGAATTTGTGGTACTTCAATTTGCTGGTCAACCGCAACATCTGCCAGTCCATCAATATCCTTGATGTTCTGCTCTACGCTTTTGCCTACTTCAAACAGTCGCTGTAAATCTGAACCAAAAATCTTTATGGCAATATTTGCGCGTGTTCCAGAAAGCATATGGTCTATACGATGAGCGATAGGTTGCCCTAAGGTAATATTTACGCCTGATGCAATGCTTAATTTATTTCGAACTTCTTCAAAGAATTCTTCTTTGGTTTTGTCTTCAAGGACAAAAGGCACATCAATTTCGGAAGCATTCACACCTTGTGCGTGTTCGTCTAATTCGGCACGGCCTTGTCTTCGGGTAACGACCTCTACTTCGGGCATATCCAATAAAATAGTCTCTATTAATTTTCCTGTCTTATTGCTTTCTTCCAGAGACATTCCGGGTGGACCAACGACACTTATTACCAAAGAGCCTTCGTTAAATTCAGGAAGAAAACTCCTTCCCAATTGTGTGATCACTAAAAGACTTAAAAGAAAGGCAATCACAGTTACGCCAATAATGGTTTTGGGTATTCGGGTGGCACGTTCCAAAAGGTTGCCATAATGCTTCTGTAGCCATCGCTCCACACGTGTTCCTTCTGCCTGCTTGTTCAAAAGCTTTTCGTTATCCAATAAATAGGAACACAAAATAGGCGTAACCGTTACGGCAACAATTAATGAGGTCAATACCGAAGTAACAAAGGCTATTCCAAGCGGTTGCAACAAACGACCTTCCATTCCGCTTAAGAAGAACAATGGAACAAATGAGACAATAATAATTAACGTTGCGATTATTATAGAACTTCGTATTTCTACAGATGCATCACGCACTACTTTTATGGTGGATTCCCGTTCCGCTTTTGGTTTTCTGATATTTTCGCGCAAACGTTTATAAACGTTTTCTACATCTATTATGGCATCATCTACCAATGCACCTATAGCAATGGCCATACCACCTAAACTCATTGTATTTATAGTGTAGCCCAACCATTTTAGAATAATTATGGACACCAATAATGAAATAGGAATGGCTAACAAGGAAATGAGCGTCGTTCTCCAGTTCATCAAAAAGATGAACAGGATAATCATTACAAAAAACGCACCTTCTAAAAGAGTCATATTTAGATTACTAATAGAAGCATCTATGAAATCGGACTGTCTAAAGATTTGGCTTTTGATGTTGACACCTTTTGGCAAGGTAGTTTCCAAATCTGCAATGGCTTCATCCAAGCGGTCTGTCAACTCCAAGGTATTCACATCGGGTTGCTTTGAAATAGTCAGAATCACAGCGGGTTTTGCATTTAATGAACCGTCGCCAATTTTATCGGCTGCACCAATTTGTACGGTTGCTACATCTTTTATTTTGATGGTTTGACCATTCACTTCCTTAAGAACCGCTTCCTGCAAGTCTTCAAGCGCATAGGCTCTACCACTTCCCTTTATGATGTACTGATTGCCATATTGGTTAATGACCCCACCGGGCGCATTTTGATTTGCTTCTTTAACGTGTTCCACCAATTCTGATAGGCTCACATCGTAATACTTCATCTTTTCGGGATTGGCAAATACTTGATATTGCTTATAATCGCCACCAATTACCACCACATTTGCAATACCGCCTATGGCTTTAATTCGAGGCCTGATTGTCCAGTCGGATAAGGTTCGCAGTTCCATCGGCGTAAGACTGTCTGATGTCACTCCCAAAAGCATTATTTCGCCCATAATGGATGAAATAGGTGCCATTGTTGGTGCTCCAATTCCTTCGGGTAAATTTTCCCGTACCATTGGGATGCGTTCACTTACAATTTGTCGTGCCCGATAAATATCGGTTCCCCACTCAAATTCTACCCAAACAATGGAAACACCTGCTGCCGATGACGAACGGATTCGTCTCACATTGGGCGAACCGTTCATTGCAGTTTCCAGTTGATAGGTAACTAATTTTTCTACTTCTTCAGATTCCATTCCGTGCGCTTCGGTAAGTATGGTTACAGTAGGTGCTGTTAGGTCTGGAAATACATCTACGTTCATAGTACGTGCATAATACACGCCCAACACGCTCAATGCAACCGCTCCCAATAGGATGAGCAATCTGTTTTGAAGTGAAATTGATAATATTTTGTTTAACATTTCTCCTCGATTTTAATGTTCGTGACCATGTGCAGGTGTAGAACCAGACATTGAAGCCATTTTAACTTGATACGCTCCGTTCGTTACGACCACTTCGCCCACTTGCAGACCTTCAAGTATTTCTACATTCTCGCCATTGCGTTTTCCAATCTTTACAGGTCGCCTTTCAAAACTTTCGCCTGATAGTTGAACGATAACTGAATAGCTTCCATAGTCTTCCAATAAGGCATTAACAGGAATCATTGTATTTTGGGAAGCACTTCCCATTGCAATTTGTACTTGCGTTAAGCTACCTTCTGGCATATCCACATCTTCATTAACTTTTGCAAATACTGAAATAAGTGGCCTGTTGTTATCTACATCTTTAGCAATAGAAAGAATTGAACCTCCAGAAGTTGCAACATTGCGCCATTGACCATCTTTCGTTTGATACCAAATGTCCTGTGCATTTTCCATAGTTAGCCCATAAGAAGGTGCTATTTGGGTTTTTAGTACTCTCGATTGTTGTGTTCCAACAGTTATAATAGCCGCACCTTGGTCAACATAATCGCCATTGACTGCATTAATTGAAGTTATATAACCATCAAAAGGTGCACGGATTTCCTTTGCACCTCCAGATACGCCTGATGTAAGGCTTTGATAATTGGATTTAGCAATGTTGTAATTGCTTTCTACTTTTTCGAATTCAGATTTAGGAACAATCTTCGATTCGTATAATTGCTTTTTTCGTTCGTATTCTGCTTTAGACTGTTCAAAGTTGGAACGTGCATTGGCAATTTCGGTGCTCAAATTATTAGAAGCCAAACCCTGACTACNTTWCMYKRWYTMAYAATYGACCTTGTTTTACTTGTGTGCCTTCTGTCAGATTATTTACTGCAAAATCCACTACGCCATTGGATTTCGCCACCAATGTTTTTACAGAACCTGATGCAGGTGTCCATATACCAGAAGTGTTTATGACATCGTAAATTTTACCGTTGACAACAGGTGCAGTCTGAAAATCGATTTTCCAAGCCTGCTCTTTCAAGAACGAGATACTTCCATCATCTTCTGTTGAACCCAAGTCTTTGAAGGCTTCGTCTGCATTCGCATATACCGTAACATCATCAATTGTGATTTTATCTAAATAATCGGGTGTTTTCAATTCAAAAACCAATTGATAGTTTCCTGCTTCTTTAGGCTGAATGGCAGGCGAAAAAATACCTGCTGATGAAGGTGCATCAACCGTATTTCTAATGCCTTGACCATCTTTTATCAAACTTACCATTACAGAGCCTTCCCGAACTGGTTGGTGTTTATCCAAAACTGTAAAGTGGGCTGCAAACTTGCTTGGATTTCCAACTATCAAAGCAGGAAACTCAACAAACAGTTCTGTTTTATCCGTCCAGATAGTATGGCTCAATCGTGGAATTTCATCGCCCACGTGACTTCCATCCTCATTATGAGCGTGTGCCTCTTCTGCCTTGTTATTACAGGACATTGCCAAAAAGGCAAGCACTATTATTATATATTTCATCTTTTATATTTATTAGATTTTAATGGTCGTGGTGTTCAGAACCATCATCGTGTTTGTGAGTTTCATTTTTCATCTCCATAGAATCTTTTTCCACCTGAAATTCTTCTTGCTCTATGGTTTCATCCTCCATATGACTGCCATCGGCACTGTGTTCGTGGCCGTGGTCATCTGTGTTTTCGGTTTTTGTATCCCTGCAAGAGGTTACGATAATCATTGAACCTATGGTTATTGCGAATATTATTTTTGAAAATTTACTCATTGCTAAATATTTGTTTTGGTATTCGTGAATCTTCGATTTCATAGTTGTATGTTTTAAAATTTATAGTTGATGTTTTGAGAGTTGTGCCTGAAGCATTTGGATTTCTTTTTCCATCTGCAACATTCTGTCTAATGCATTACGATAAAATTGAAGCTCGACATAGTAATCCATATATGAATATTCGCCCAACATATAAGCCTTAAAGAGTAGTTGTTCGCTATTTAAGTTGCCCATCGTAGTTAGATACTCACTGTATTTTTTGCGCATCAATTCATATCGATTGTATAGTTCCTGAAATTGTGCATAGAGCGAAGCAGTAACAACTTGAGTGTTCGATTGCTGATATTCATAATCGGCTTCTGCCGCTTTTACCTTGTTCTTGCTGTTCCACAACGGAATGGAAAGACCACCGTAAAAACCTGAATAATTGTTGCCGCTAACACCCTGATAATTGTAACCAAGTGCCACATTTGGTAGCACCTTGTTTTTTTCCAATTTTACTTTTTGAAGCGAAGCCGTTTCAGCAGCATTTAAACCTTGTAAAGAAGGGTCGTTTGACAATTTTTCTTGCCAAAGCGTTTCTACCGCAGCAACCTCGATAGATAAATCAATACCTGACGTAAAACCATCAATGGCTTTCCCGCCATTTAAGGTTTTGAGTTTGGACAATACAATTTGGATTTCGCTTTCTATTTGTTCAACTCCAAATTGCTCTTGAATCCAAGCGATTTTCGCCTTGTTCAAATCCAAAATACCGACTTGTTCCTTGTCATAAAGCTCTTGAATTTGGTCGAAAACCTGTTTGCTCTGGGTTC
Source organism: Aequorivita sp. (assembly GCA_002733915.1). Taxonomy (GTDB): domain Bacteria; phylum Bacteroidota; class Bacteroidia; order Flavobacteriales; family Flavobacteriaceae; genus Aequorivita. Next base: position 20,780 of record NVXN01000015.1, on the reverse strand, counting down.
TTCTTTCGGTTTCAATAGCCTTCTGTTTTTGAAGGAAAGCGAGTTCAATCAATACCGATTTTGCTTCCAACAAGACTTCCTGCCTTTTTTTAGCATAGGACGTTTGCAGTTGTATCGACTTTAAGTCGTTCCATTTATTGCGCGAACCATATACCGTCGGAAATTCGAAGGATTGCGATATCTCATATTCGGTATAATTTCCCGTCGCATTATCGCCAAAGGGCAAATAATACCCTGAAAGCTGTGGGTCGGGTAGATTATTGGTGCTCTTGTTTTCAAGTTGTTGGCTTTCAATAAATGATTGATAGCCTTTTAACTCTGTGTTGTTCTGTTCAATTTCATTAAGCAGTTCCTCTACATTTTTAGTTTGAGAGAAACTATTAACAAAGAACAGGCATCCGCAAATTGCGGACACGATGTATTTATTCATTGTTTGAAATTTTAGGTTTAATCTTAATGTATGGCAGAATCCCTATCATAAAGACAGGCATTCTTAAACGATTAACCTAAAGATGGTGGGCCCCGTAAATCGAGGGATGATAGATAAGAATTGAAATAATTGTTGGGTGGATGATAAATCGGCGGTTTCTTATTTTGCCTATCATCAATTACATAAAAGCCTTGAAAATCAGTAGTAGGTTTTACGATATTATCATCCACGATAGTCTGCTGCTCGACTGTATTCCTTTTAAGTACAACTATGTCGCTGGACACCGTGGAATGAATGTGTGTATCCAAAAAGAAATCAAAGAAACCGTAAGGAGAATCTTCTTTTTCTTTGGAACTATTATCGTGATGATGGTGCTCCCCCGAATGTACAATATCTGAATGGGAATGTGAGTCCTCGTGCTGATGATGCAAATGTGGAAAAACCTGATGCAGTAACATTAGGCTAAATAAGCCTAAAAAGAAAAATGCCGCTATTTTTTTTGGTTTTTGCATCAAATACAAATATATAAAATTTTAAAACTTGTAACTATGTTTTTTAACACGACATATAACTTTCGTTGAAAGACCTATATGTTTAAACTGATTGACTTTTGATTAAAACATTTAACCAACATCTTATATAATTCAGGATGTTTCTTTTTAAGCAAATCAGGACGTTCAAAGAAATACTCTGATGCAACGGCAAAAAATTCAGCTTGATTGGTACCTCCATATTTCCTTATATCAGAGTGATTATCATTTATCGCTTCTATTTCCTTATGGATTAAGTTAAGCCAAGGTATAGCATATTGATGTTCTAATAATCGCTCTGGAACTCCATCTGTACTATCATCCAGCTTATCAATAAGGTGCACAAATTCGTGTATGCCAGTATTACTTTTATCGGTTGTGTTTTTAAAGCCGTGGTACAATGCTTTTTTAGATAAAATCATTTGCTTCTCAAAACGTCCATTCCCAACTATTCCACCAATATTTCTTGAGTTATCCTTGCTACTAAATTGCATATCCTCATTAAAATAATCTGGATATAAAAGGATACCGCTTAAGTTGGTGTAATGCCATTCTTTAAAACCAAAAACAGGGATTACTGCGCTTGCCGCAATTAAAATCTTGTCCAATTCTTCCAATTCAAACTGCACACCATCTATATAAACCTCACTTAAAAATTGCATCATTTTTTGTTGAAAAATAAGCTGCTTATTTTTAGAGAGATTTCTATAAAACAGAACATTATCCATCAATAATCTGTGCCAATGCTCTGGAAATGACTTTACACTATGGCGTTTCGCTTTTCTGTAAAAATGAACAGCAAAGAGAATAACCACAACTGAAATTAAAATATAAACCATATTAAAACGCAAGGATTAATCTACAGGTTCAGCTTTAAACCCTACTTTTTGTAATGTAGCCTTTACATCTTCTTCTGTAGCACCATCGCTTTCAATAGTCAGGATTTTGTCAGGATTGGCGGTATCCACTTCCCAACTTTCTACACCTTCTTGCTTGTTTAAAAAAGGGGTTACTTTTGACACACACCCACCACAATTGATATTTGTTTTAAATTTTAAAGTTTTCATAGTATTTAAATTTATAATTAATATTAAAGTTTTATTCGTTTAAGCCTTAAGCTATTTAGAACTACAGATACGCTACTGAAAGCCATTGCCATTCCTGCAATCATTGGGTCCAATAAAAATCCATTTACGGGATACAAAACGCCCGCGGCGATTGGAATACCAATGAGATTATAAATAAATGCCCAAAATAAATTCTGACGTATGCCCAACACCGTTCTTTTCGATAGTTCCAAAGCTTTGGGAATAGATTGCAAATCTGACGTTATCAATGTCATTTTTGCAACGTCCATTGCAATGTCCGAGCCTTTACCCATTGCGATACTTACATTGGCCTGCGCCAAAGCGTGGGAATCGTTTATGCCATCACCAACCATCGCTACTATCTTTCCTTCTGCTTGTAATTTTTCAACAAAAGCAGCTTTGTCCGAAGGCATCACTTCTCCTTGGTAATTTGTTATTCCTACTTGTTTTGCGACAGCAGATGCGGTTTTATTATTATCTCCCGTAAGCATATAAACCTCGATGCCTCTTTCTTGAAGCGTTGCTATGGCCTTTTTTGAAGTTTCCTTAATCTTGTCTGCAATGGCAAGTATCGCCAATACTTGTTTTTCATTCCCAAAGAATATGACTGTTTTTGCTTGCTCTTCGAGACTTTCTGCTGTTTGCATTAAAGAAACGTCTATTTGAATATTTTTCTCAAGCATTAATTTATGATTTCCAACATAGTATTGTGAACCATTTTCTGTTTGAGCTTTCACACCTTTTCCCGTAATACTTTCAAAAGAAGTAATTTCAGCTTTTTCAATATTTTCATCTTTTAAGTGGTTAACTACCGCTTCCGCCAAAGGATGTTCTGATTGTGCTTCTATTGCCAAAAGAATTTGCTTGTATTGACTTTGATTTTCAAGTTTATCCTTCCAAAGTATATCAGTTACTAAAGGTTTTCCTTCTGTAATTGTACCTGTTTTATCAAGAATGACAGCATTCACTTTATGACCGAGTTCTAAACTTTCGGCATCTTTTATAAGAATATTATTTTCAGCACCTTTACCAATACCCACCATAATGGCAGTTGGTGTTGCCAATCCTAACGCACAAGGACAGGCGATAACCAATACTGCTACCGAGGTTAATAAGGCCTGCGAAAATGCATTATCGCCTCCAATTGACATCCAAACAATAAAAGTGATAATAGATATCCCCAACACAACCGGAACAAATATTCCAGCAATTTTATCGACCAGTTTCTGTACAGGTGCTTTGCTTCCTTGGGCTTCCTGAACCATTTTAATGATTTGTGATAGCAAGGTTTCTCCACCTACTTTTTCAGCAATAAATTGGAAACTTCCTTTTTGGTTTACCGTGCCTGCAAATACTTTTTCATCCTTTGATTTTTCTACTGGAACAGGCTCTCCTGTAATCATACTTTCATCTACATACGAGCTTCCTTTGGAAACTTCTCCATCCACAGGAATCTTTTCTCCCGGACGTACTAAAATGGTCTGACCCACTTGCACGGACGAAATAGGAATTTCTTTTTCTTCCCCATTCTCAATAATTTTAAGGGTTTTAGGCTGTAAGCCCATCAGTTTTTTAATGGCAGAAGACGTATTGGATTTTGCCTTTTCTTCCAATAGTTTTCCCAAGGAAATGAAGGTGATAATCACGGTAGCTGCCTCGTAATAAACGTGAGGCGCGATACCACGGCTCAACCAAAATTCAGGAAAAAAAGTATTGAATACACTAAAAAGAAAAGCGATTCCAGTACTCAAGGCTACAAGCGTATCCATATTTGCTTTACCGTGTTTGGCTTGCTTAAAAGCATTAATGAAAAAGCTACGACCGAACCAAAAGAGAATCGGAAAAGTCAATATCAACGAAATCCACTTCCCAGGTTCCCATTGCATAAAAAACATTCCTAATACAAAAATTGGAAGCGTAAGTATTGCCGACCAGATGGTACGGTATTTTATATCCTGATAGTGCTTTTGTTGAAGTTCTTGTTGTACTTCAGAAGGATTCTCCGCATCAATAATAATATCATAACCCACTTCACGAAGTGCATTTTGAAGTTGATTAGGACTCAACTCTTTGTCGTACTCTACAAGAACAGAACTGCTCGCAAAGTTTACGCTTGCATCAAATACACCTTCTGTGTGTTTTAATACTGATTCAACGCTGGATGCACAAGATGCGCAGGTCATACCTGTAACTGGGAATGATTCTTTTATACCTTGTTTGCGGTTCTTTTCTTTGGTTTCAAATATGTTAATTGTCTCCATAATCCTATTCTTATTTGTACAGTACAAATTTCAGGATTAAAGGACTTTAATGTGTTACGTTATATGCTGAATGATTTGTAGAATTTGCTGAATTCGTTTCATTTATTGCAAAAGCATTGCATCTAAATATAGATAAAGTACTTTAGGAATTGCAAGAACAGTACAAAGAAGATTAACACAATAACAACGATTAGAATACTAATCCAAATTATTTTATCTTTTTTGGTAATACTATTTTTTACAGAGGGTACTTTATTGCTTTTTTTATTTCGTCTATTCCGTCTATTTTCCGACATAGAATATCATTTTTACTATATATCAATCATTTCCACTTCAATTTTTGTAGCCACACAAACCACTTGGAATATTTTATTATCTTAATTCATTAATGCTTATGAATATTTCCTTTTAGCACAAAAAAATAAAGCAGAAATGCGGCTATTACCATAAGGATTATCATAAGAATACCTTTGACCTTATCTCTTTTTGTGATGTCGGTATTCGATGATTTCCGATTTTTTTTGTTTCTTCTATTTCTTCTTTTTTGAGACATTCTTTTATACTATTTCCAATTCATCTTCTGTAATCGAACCGCATTCAGAATGGCTAACAAGGCCACGCCTACATCGGCAAAAACTGCTTCCCACATCGTTGCCAGACCACCTGCGCCCAAAACCAAAACCACTGCTTTTACACCAAAGGCCAACCCAATATTCTGCCAAACGATGCGTCTTGTAGAACGTCCTATTTTTATGGCTCTAGCTATTTTACTTGGTTGGTCTGTTTGGATGATTACATCTGCGGTCTCTATCGCCACATCGCTGCCCAAACCACCCATTGCAATGCCAACATCGCTCGCTGCCAAAACCGGTGCATCGTTGATGCCATCGCCTATAAAGGCTACTTTAGTATTAAATTGTTTTTTCAAATRCTCAACTTCGTTGAGCTTATCTTCTGGTAACAAACCGCCTTTTGCAGTATCAATACCCATTTCTTTTGCCACTTGTTGGGTTATGGAATCCTTATCGCCGGAAAGCATTATGATTTTGGAAATTCCAGATTCTCTAATTTGTTTGATGGCTTCGTGGGCATCTTCTTTCAATTCGTCTGCAATGATGACATAGCCAGCGAATTTACCATCAATGGAAACCATTACGATGGATTCTACAATGTTGTCGGTTTCAGATGGAACTTCGATATTATTTGAAGTCATCAATGGTTTATTCCCAACTAAAACAGTTTTGCCATTGACCATTCCCCTTAATCCTTTTCCTGCGACTTCGGTTACTTCTTTTGCCTGAAAATCTTCGCCATCGGCTTTATATTCCATTATGGCCTTGGCAATGGGATGGGTGGATTGTTCTTCCATYGCCATYAGRTATTTCATAAAWTCGGKTTCWYCCCAATCAATKGWYTTTATTTCCTTGATTTTRAARACACCTTTGGTCACRGTTCCGGTTTTRTCCATWACMACYGTNRTTMWCYTTGNTCATTTCATCTAAAAAWGAWGCWCCCTTAAAKAGAATYCCATTTTTTGAAGCTGCTCCCAATCCACCAAAATAACCCAACGGAATAGAGATAACCAAGGCACACGGACAGGAAATTACCAAGAATATCAATGCTCTATATAACCAATCGTTAAACACATAATCATCCACAAAAAAGTAGGGCAAAAATGTTAATCCAATCGCCAAGAATACCACAATAGGTGTATAGATTCTTGCAAATTTTCTAATGAACAATTCGGTTTTTGATTTACGAGCCGTGGCATTCTGGACCATATCAAGGATTCGGGCAATGGAACTGTCTTTAAATTCCTTGGTGGTTTCGATTTCAATAACGCCATCAAGGTTGATGCTTCCTGCAAATACTTTTTCTCCTTTTGCAATGGTGTCAGGTTTGCTTTCGCCCGTTAATGCTGCGGTATTGAACGAGCCTTTTTCGGACAATAAAATACCATCCAAAGGAATTTTTTCGCCCACACGGACTTGCACTTTTTCGCCAATAGCAACGATTTCGGGATTTACAGAAACATAATTGTTGTTCCTATAGACCAAGGCTTCATTAGGTCTTACATCTAGTAATGCCTTGATGCTTCTCTTGGCTCTTTTAACGGCGGCACTTTGGAACAATTCGCCTACCGCATAAAACAACATTACTGCCACACCTTCGGGATATTCGCCAATGGCGAATGCACCTATGGTTGCGATGGACATCAATAAAAACTCGGTAAAGAAATCGCCATTTTTGATGCTGTTCCAACCTTCCTTTATCACAGGAAAACCTACTGGAAGATATGCGACTGCATACCAGACAATACGTATCCAATCTTTAAAAAAAGCTACGTCAAAATAATCCATCGCAATACCAATAATCAGCATTACAAAGCTGAAAATTGCTGGTACATAAATTTTAAATTTCCCTATACTTTCCGGACTGCTATGGTTGTGGCCATCATTGCGCTTGTGATTATCGGATGAAGTTTTATTTAAATCTCTTAAATTCAGTTTCTTTTTTTTCATTTATATCAATTATAATTTTATTTAAATTCACAGTCATTCCAATCTCAACACCAATTGGGCAAACTGCACCTCTATGGTATCATCGATACCCTCTATTAAGGAATCCAAACCAGTATTTGAAACCAATAATTGTCCGGTTGCACTTATCAGGCAGGACATACTTACTCCTTGTTCTATATGGGTAATGGTTGCTTTAAATTGTGATTTAAAGGATTTCCCTTGATAAGTAACATCTATCAGCCAATTAAAGTTGATAGGGTCGTGCCGTTTTGATAAAAAATCCTGTGATGGAATAGTGCCAGTAAACCGAAGTATTAAAGGGTCTTCCCGCTGTTCTAAAAGGGCATTGATTTTAGGGCTATATGTTGATAAAGTCTTAAGGTCGAGTACACCATTGACCACTTTGGAATCATAATCAAGATATAGTGCCAATTTATGGCTTTCTGCCTTGATGGGTTTATCATCAACCAAAGTCATCATCATAATATGACCTTCTTCAGTTGTATAAACTTTTTGGGCATTTACCTTATAATAACTAACCAACAAGAATATTAAAAAACAATGTTTAATATTCATAATGCGCATCTTTACTTGTATAATTTAAAAAAGCAGCTTCTACTTTTGCTTTTAATACTATTAATCATTTTGCTTTAAAAAGCATCATAAAAGCTGCCTGCTATTAATTAAGTTTTCACTTAACTTATTTAAATAAAAAATTTCGCTCATTCCTATAACGATTTACCGCTACTTGTTATCTATATCCTTTTCTCGTTTACCGAAATAATAAATTAGCGCAACACTTGCACCTAATAAGCCAAACAGAGTGTTCTCAAAAATTTGATTCCCATTGATATTTAAAATTTCAATGAAATTATTTATTAAATATTGCCACCAATTGATTTCGTAATTCTGGCTGCTAAACGTGAAAATTGTTATCCCAAAAGGTTGAAGGATAAAAACACCTATGGCAAACCCAATTAAAATGGTAATAAGAATGCTTTTTTTATTCATCGTCTGTCTTTTACGGAAGTAAGCTTACTGGCTCTCAATCCAATTTTTGGCATCTTCCTTTTGGTCTATATTGAAATACTTAATATCGGCATTGGTAAAAGGCTTCATAAATTGGGTTATCCAATTCTGCCATTTTTTATCTCCTACCATTGCTATTTTTTCATAGTCCGTGGCGTGGGCTGTGTCCATTTTTAGGTCTTCCCATAAACCAGGTAAATCCCAACCTGTAAAGTTGACCATCTCAAAATACCACCGGACTTTCATTCCTTTGTCCAGTATGGCGTGGATAAGTGGATGGATTTTTTCTATATCTTCTTTTCTCAATTTGCCCGAAGCTTTTGTTGCAACAATATTTTTTTCTTTTAATTCGATTATCTGTAACATTTTATATAGTTTTTAATTAATAATTATCCTTCTAAATCGTAAAACCATTCTTCCGCCCTTATGATGCCTTCTGATAAAGCTTCTTTTGCTGAAATATCTTTTTTTTCAATTAGTTCTTTTGCTATGGACAGGGCTTTTTCTCGTACAATAGGATTTAAGGTATCTAGGTCAGTTTTAAAATCTTCAAACATCCAGTCCATAGCTTCATTTTAATGGTTAAAAAGTTCCTTTTCTTTTTCAGGGTCTATTTCATCTTTTGACTTTTTGTCCAAAAAATAATCAAGCACAATACCCACGATAACAGCACCTACGAACGCTGAATAAACCTGCCAATTAAATTGGATTATCAATGATAGACTTATAAGTATCGCCAAAATGGGTAAAATCGGCACTCGTCCTATAGCCAAAGGAACTTTAAATGGTCGTTCTTGCTCTGGTGCTTTAAACCGAAGCACGATAAGTGCGACATTTACGGCAACAAAAACAAGTAAAGCGCCTAAAGAAGACATACCTGCTACAATCTTAATATCGCCCAACAATAAAAATCCCGCAACTGCTGCCATAACTACAATAGTAGTAACCCACGGTACTTTCTGTGCATTGGTTTTGGTCATAAACTTTGGAAGTTCTCCGACACTGGCCATTCCAAAAAGCAACCTACTTATGGATATGATACCACTAAAAGCAGCATTAGCCGTAGCAAAAAGTGCAGCGATAGCCAATACCACAGGCAACCAATTGTTGAGATTGGAAGCTGCAAGAGAAAGTGGCGAATCCACGTTTGCCAAAGCGGAAGGGTCTGCAATATTCAAAACCGTAAAAGCAATAAATAAATAAATTATTGTAGTTATTACCATAGTCATTAAAAATGCACGGGGAATTGTTTTCCCTGGGTTCTTAACTTCCGAACCCAAAGCTGCCATATGTTCAAAACCAGTATAGATAAAGAACAGTGTAGCTGTGGCCGCCAAAGTTCCAGAAATCGATTCAATTTTAAAAAATTCTGCTTTGGGTGGACCAGTTTCCAAAAGTCCAAATACTATCAATAATAACAATCCCAAAAGTTGAATGCTGACCATAATAATATTTGCTGTCGACGATTTTGTGATGCCTGTAATACTAATTAATGACAACACCAATAAAATGCCATAACTTATTAGAAGAGAGGGCATATTAAAAAACGTATTGAAATACCCCGAAAAGGCAAGTAACACGGCTGCAATGGTGGCCGAACTATGAAACGCAATCGTCCAACCCGTGAGAAAAGACGGAATATCAATTTTTGGAAATGCCTTGCGTACAAAAATAAATTCCGCACCAGCATTGGGATAGGTAGAGGACAACTCTGCATAGGACATTGCAGAGACACTAGCCGCAATTGCTGCAAAAATAAAACTCAACCAAAGGTCTGTGCCCGCTTGTCCAGCAGCTGCACCAATCACGGTATAGATTCCTGCACCCACAATCGTGCCAACGCCATAAAAGGTAAGTCGAAGCGTACCCAAAGATTTTTTTAGTTCTGCCATATTTTTTAGTTAAAGAGGGTGGAAAAAACCTGAACTGGACCATTGGGCGCAAAGGTTCAAGGTTCAAGTACTCCCACCTGTTATTTTTTCCTGCATTTTTCACATATTCCTTTCAATACAAGGTTCACATCGTTCACTTCATAATCGTCTGGCAAGCTCTCTTCCGATATTTTATTTGGTAAACAGATTGTTTTCCTACAATCGGTACAATGAAAGTGCATATGTAAATCTGTACCGTATTTACCTTTGGCGTTTTCATCAGAAATCGCATATTTTGCCACTCCGACCCCATCATTAATCTGATGAATCAACCCTTTATCCTCAAAAATCTTGAGATTGCGATAAAAGGTCGTTCTGTTTGCTGTTTTATTGGTTTCGCTCTTTTGAACAAAGGCCTTTTTCAAATCGGAAAAGGACACGGCACTTTGTTTCCTTTTTAGGAACTTGTATATCTTCGACCTCATTTTAGTAGGTCGAATCCCGTGATATGATAGTATCTTTTCCGTTTTGGTCATTTTAACCTTTTCAAAAGCAACCCTTTTTTATTAAATTTATTTTTTATAAGCCAAAAGCCTTAACGCATTAAAAACCACAAGTAACGTTGAGCCTTCGTGGATGACCACTGCAATACCGATATTGGCCCAACCCATAATGGTCGATGGTATGAGCAATGCCACAATACCGAGGCTTACCCAAAGGTTTTGCTTAATAATGGTTTTTGCCTTCCTGCTCAAACCTATGGCAAAGGGCAGGGTTTCCAGTTTATCGGCCATTAGGGCAATGTCAGCTGTTTCCAATGCTACATCACTGCCCGCAGCACCCATTGCGATTCCTACGGTGCTGTTTGCCATTGCAGGGGCATCGTTCACACCGTCGCCTACCATTGCGACTTTGGATTCCTGTTCTTTTAATTTTTTAATGGCATCAACCTTTTCCTCTGGCAACAGGCTTCCCCAGGCATCGGTCAACCCAATTTCTTTAGCAACGGCATCGGCAACCTTTTGATTATCCCCGGTTAGCATTATCATCCGTTTGATGCCGATTTCCTTTAATTTTTTCAGTGTTTCCTTGGCCGCTTCCCGTGGGGTATCCATCAGGGCGATGATACCGATATATTCTTTGTTCCTTCTTATGAGCATTGTGGTATTTCCACCACCTTCAAGTTCTTTTACTTTATTCGATATTTCTTCGGGTGGTTTTGCTTCATCGAGGTCTTCGTACAAGTCAAGGTTTCCAATATAGATTTTATCCTTGCCCAAAGAAGCTTTGATACCTTTTCCAAGAACAGCTTCCAAATCGGTCGCATCGGGTATTGAAGTGCCTTCCAGACGTTCTTTTCCATCCCTTACAACGGCTTTTGCCAAAGGGTGGTCGCTCAAATTTTCAACAGCTACGGCTATTTTTATAAGTTCATTTTCTTCTATATCCCCAAGTGGAACAACTTGGGTAAGTTTAGGCTTTCCTTCGGTAAGCGTGCCTGTTTTGTCAAAAGCAAGGGCGGTCAATTCGCCCAAGTCTTCCAGAGGTCGCCCACCTTTAATAAGTACACCGCCCCGTGCTGCCCGTGCCACACCGCTCAATACGGCGCTTGGTGTTGAAATGGCCAATGCACAGGGACTTGCTGCGACCAATACCGCCATCGCCCTATAAAAGCTGGCACTAAATGGCTCGTCGATGACCAAAAAKKYWWRGAKTWKKWYAMMMAMCWATWTYWKKRSRRATSKWACNAAARTATTTTTCAAACTTGTCGGTCAACAGTTGGGTTGGGGATTTCTGGGTCTGTGCCTCGTTGACCAATTTGACCAGTCGGGACAGCGTAGAGTCTTTGGCTTCTTTGATTACCTTTATTTCCAGCGTGTTATTACCGTTGATAGTTCCGGCGAACACGCGGTTTTCATCATTTATATCATCATCTGCGGAATAGTCCCTGCTCGTATCTTCCACGGGAATTTTGTCCACGGGTACACTTTCCCCGGTAATAGGTGCCTGGTTGACGCTGCTTTTTCCATTGACCACGACGCCATCTGCGGATATTTTACTATTGGGCTTGACCACTATAATATCGCCAATACTCAATTCCTCAATTCCAACTTCTTCGGTCTTGCCATCTTTTTTGAGCAATGCCGTTTTTGGTGCTAAATCTGCCAGTGCCGCAATGGACTTTCGGGCCTTTTCCATTGCATAATGTTCAAGGGCGTGACCCAAACTAAACAGGAACAGCAACAAGGCACCTTCTGCCCATTCTCCCAAAATGGCTGCCCCAATGGCTGCAACAAGCATTAAGAAGTCAATTTCAAAACCGCCTTTGGCGACGGTCTGTACTGCTTCCTTGGCCGTAAAGAAACCACCGAAAAAGTAAGCACCAATATATAAAGTAAGACTGACCCAATCTGGGATGGATTCTACATAGGAAAGCCCGAAACCTATTCCGAGAAGTGCCCCACAGATAATGGAAAAAATGAGCTCCGTATTTTTACCGAAAATACCACCGTGGGCGTGCTCTTCTCCTTCATCGTGGGTCTCGCCCTCTGTGGAAGTTTGTTCTTTAGTATCTTCCTTCTTTGAACGCTCCTGTTTTTTGGATGCTTTGGTGTAATCATTTTCGTTTGAAGCACTCCGCTGAATCTGAAGGTTTTCTTTTTCAATTTGTTTACTTATTTCATCAAAATTTGTTWRMKWWWTAKCAAAWTYAAGTCGTACCATTCCAGAGCCTGAAACGGAAACTTCCAAAACTCCATTGATTGTCAAAAGGCTTTTCTCTATGGAACGAGCCTGCCTTGTGTGTCTGATTCCTTTAACTTCAATGAGCAAATGCCCGTATTTTTCGGTAATCTCGGCACCAGTACTTTCGGCGAGGGATTGAATGCGGTCAATGGAAATGATATCTGGGTCATAATGAAAACAGAGCTGCGGCACATCATCTCCGTTTGCATCGGCAATGTGCACTTTTTCGATGCCCTCTTTAGCTTGTAGTTTTTGAATAAGCCTTTCAACACAAGAATCTTTTTCGTTAGGAACTTGCGGAAGGATGACCGGTATTTTTAGTTGTAGTTTTTCCATTTTTTATTTTTATTTTATCCACTCTTTGGCATCGTCTTTTTCTTCGGTCTTATAAAATTTTATATGAGCTTCTGAAAAAGGAAGCAATACCTCGGTAAATTGCTCCTGCCATTTAACGCTACCCACCAAAGCAACACGCTTTAAATGCTTTTCATTCGGAAGGTTTAATTCAATTCCCTTCCAATGTGCCTCTGCCGTCCAACCTTCAAAATTTTCCATCTCGATGTACCAGAAAACTTCGGGATGAACAGTTATATGCTCGGTTAAGACTGGTATCAAGTTTTCATAATCCTTGGCATCCAGCTTTTTCTCTGCCACCATATATACAGTAGCCTCTTTTTTATAGATTGTTATCATTGCTAATTATTTATAAATGATAATTAAATTTAAAAACCAAACGTTTAATCCAAATTGCCACTGCATTTTTCGCAAATGCCCTTTACCACCAAGTTGATATCCTCGGTAATATAGCCATCAGGTAAGTTGATATGAGGGATTTTATGCTCTGTTAAACAGACAGTTTCATTACAATTGTTGCAATGAAAGTGCAAATGAAGGTCGTTGCCGACCTCGCACTCACAATTTTCTTCGCAAAGGGCGTATTTTATGACTCCTGTTCCATCCTCGATTTGATGCACAATACCTTTTTCTTCAAACGCTTTCATAGTCCTAAATAGGGTGCTTCTTTCACTGACCTTAAAATCCTTTTCCAAATCGCCAAGACTGATGGCTACCTTTAATTCCACCAAACGTTTATAAGTCATAAGGCGCATAGCCGTAGGTCGTATCCCTTTGCTTTCTAAAAATTGAACTATTTTTTCCATTTGTTTAAAAAGAGATTTACAGGTCGTGCCGTTTTAAGGAATCTCCTGTTTTAATCTGAAAGGCATCTTCAATATTTGCTATATAAATAATACCATCTCCAGGCCCGTCGGTTTTGGCGTTGGCTATAATTGTTTCAATGGCCGCTTGGGCTTCCTCATTTTGACAGACCAATTCCAATTTTACCRCAGGACTATCTGTTACGTGAAAATCTAGCGACGGTCTTGCACCTTTTGCCTTGAATGCGCCCGTGCCTTCTGCTTGTGAAAGGGTCATACTTTCAAATCCATTGTCAGAAAGTGCTTCAATGACTCTTTGGATTCGGTTTGGTTTTATAAATGCTTTTATTTCTTTCATCTGTTGATATTTATTTGTTTTTTAATGGTCATATGTAATTCCCCAATCAACATTGTGGTTGGTATCCACATTGTTATAKCKCAKWTSAKATYWYKMAATTTTTAATCGATTTTGAACCGAGCCTGTTTTTTAATTTTTAACTAATTAATTAAGACGATAAACAAACTCGGAATCAAAATCTTTGATTGTTATTGAATTAATGTCCGTGTTCCAGTTCGCCCTTGACCATTTCCGAAGACAGGTTATAAGCTCCGTTTATCACGACTTTGGCATCCTTTGAAACTTCGGCAGGAAGATTGACTTCAACAAAGCCTAAATCAGTAATACCGACCGTTACGGGTATCATTTTGAATTTCATTTTGCCCGCTTCCATTTCTTCATCTTCATCCAAAATGAAAATGAAGGATTGCTCGCCTTCTTTTATAATGGCAGCTTCCGGTACGGCAAAACCCTTTTTCTCGCCCTGCACTATGCGCCCTTCCACATACATACCCGGCAATAGGTTTTTATCCTTGTTTTCAATATCTGCCAGAACTTCCAAAGCTTTTGGGTCTGTATTGAAGGTTTTACCAACAGACCGAACGGTTGCTTTAAGCAGTTCATCTGGACGAGAGGCCGTGGAAAAATATATCTGTTGCCCTTGCTTGATTTGCTTTATGTCCTTCTCATATACTTTGAAGTTGACATAAATTTTTGAGTTGTCGCTTATCGAGAACATTTTGGATTGTTGTGCCACGTAATCGCCAAGGCTAATCATTACTTCATCCACATACCCACTTATAGGCGAGGTAATGGGAACAGCGGAATATATCTGTCCTTCCGCCACTTTGTCCGGGTTAATGCTCAACAGTCTCAATTGGGACCGCAAACCATTGACGCTGGATGTTGTAGAACGAAATTTTGACTGTGCCATTTGAAATTCCTTGCCAGAAGAAACACCTTTATCATAAAGAGTCTGCTTGCGCTCAAAATCCTGTTTCAAAAAGACCAATTCATCATTTTTTTCCTGATAATCTTGTTGCATTGCAATGATATCAGGGTGTTCTATATATGCCAACACCTGTCCTTTGCTTACGTTATCTCCGGGTATTACTTTTATGGAACTCACATTTCCACCAACAAACGGACTGATGTTCGCCTTGTCCTGTGGGAAAAGCTCCAACGTACCTGTTACTTTAATGTTGTTCCCTAAATTCCGTTCCTCCAAAGGTTTCATTTCCAAACCGATGGTTTCGGCCTGTTGTTTTGTAAGTTCGACAACGCCTTCTTCCTCGCTGTGTCCACCTTCTTCCTCTCCTTCATCGTGACCTTCTTCGCCGTGCGCATCCTCTTTGGCTTCATTGGTTTTTGATACGCCTTCAGCTTCGTTATGCCCAAGTTCAGATTTTTGGGCATCGTTACAACTTATAAACATAAGTGCAAATAATACGGTACTTACTAATAGTATATTCTTCATTTCTCTTTTTTTAAGGTTATAAATTGCCCAATTGATATTGCATATCAATGGTTTGTTGGTTATACTGATTGATGTATTGTAAATGGTTTTGTTTAATGCGGATGGCACTATTGAGAATCGTGATGTAATTGACGTAATCTATTTCGCCTTCTTTAGATGCCAATTGTGCGGTGGTAATTTGTTCTTCTGCCAAGAGTAGTGCACCTTCTTCGTAATATTGCAAAATCTTCTTTGTTTTTTCAAGGGATTTGGTCAATTGCGACACACGACTTTCCGTGACGGCCTTTTGTTCCAAATATTGATTCTCTGCTACCATTGCGTCTGCCTTGGCTGCCTTGACCCTCGACTTCTGCGGAAAAAACCACAACGGAATACTAATACCTGCCTGATAGGTGTTGAAGCCTGACACTTCATCCACAACCTGTCTGCCATACGATAAGCTGAATTTCGGTAGGAATTGTGATTTCTCAACGCCCACGTTTGCTTTACTTAMTWCRRCAKKWNGYAWKKYATATTGCAACATTGGGTTATTCGCTACCGAAGTGGAATCTAATGTCGCCATAAAATCCAATGTTTTGTATGGTTCACTAATCGTTTCAATGGATTCATCCGTTCCCAAATATTGTTTTAAGGCACGTTTGGCTATTTCAATATCATCAAAAGCTTGTTGCCTTAATACTTGAATCTGTTGAAATTCGGAAGAGGCCGAAATAAATTCCAACTTACCTGTTTCTCCAGTATCATACCGAAGTTGGGCAGCGGTCTTAAAATTGGCATAAATACTGTCCAATTGGTCTGCAAAGCGCAACTGTGCCTTGTAATAATTTATTTGGTCATACGCCTGCATCACATTACGCACCAATTGTTGTTCACTTGCCACATAAAACTTTTCTCCCAAGGCAATACGCTCTTTGTAAAACTTCGATTTTGAAAATCCGGAAAGCAAATCAATATTGCCCTGTTGTACACCAACGGTGGTCTGTACTCCAGGAAGATTATTGCCATATTCTTCTTTGCCCGTGAAAACTTGGGTGCTACCAAGGTCAAAACTGGTGCCTTTCATAGCCTTTTCCCGTTCAATAAAAGCTTGGCTCTCTTTAAGGGATGGATAATTCTGTTTTGCCAGAGCAATGGCCTCATCAATGGTCAATGTTTTTGGAATTGTACCATCTTGATTGATGTCTTGGGCAAACGCAGTTCCAGAAGCCATCAAACCGCCAACCATCAATAATACAGTTACAATATTCGTTGATTTGTTGACATAACTTACATCTCCATCGTTATTGTTTCGTTCCTTTCTCGATTCGAGCCAATAATACAATACAGGAAGGACTACAAGCGTTAAAAATGTTGCGGTTATCAAACCGCCAATAACCACTGTTGCCAAGGGACGTTGTACTTCCGCACCACCAGAGGTAGAAATCGCCATCGGGATAAAGCCCATAATGGCCGCCGTTGCCGTCAGCAGAATTGGTCGTAAACGTTCGTGCGTTGCTTCGTATATTCGTTTTTTTAAGTCTGTCATTCCACTTTCTTTTAGTTCATTGAATTTGTTTATCAGTACCAACCCGTTTAAAACCGCAACTCCAAAGAGCACAATAAAACCTACTCCGGCAGAAATACTAAAAGGCATTCCCCTTATCCAAAGGGCAAACACGCCACCAATAGCCGCCAAGGGCACTGCCATATAAATCATTAGGGATTGTGAGAACGAACTCAATGCAAAATAGAGCAATATGAATATTAGGAAAAGTGCAATAGGCACTACAATCATCAATCGGTCTGAAGCACGTTGAAGGTTTTCAAACGAACCTCCGTAGGTTACAAAATAACCTGGCGGTAGTTTCACGTCCGTTTCCAATTTTTGCTGTATTTCCTCGACCATCGATTTCACATCGCGCCCACGAACATTTACACCAACCGAAATACGACGAGAGGTATTGTCCCTTGAAATCTGCATTGGCCCGGGTTTGTAGCTGATATCTGCCACTTCCTTYAAAGGCACYTGCGCTCCGTTTGGCAAATCGATATAAAGATTTTTAAGGCTGTTGATGTCCTGTCTAAATTCCTTTGCCAAACGAATGACCACATCGAATCGTTTTTCGCCCTCAAAAATCACACTTGCCTGTTCGCCTGCAAATGATGCACTTACATAATCGTTCAACTTGTCAACGGTTACACCATATTGGGCCATTTTTGCACGGTTATATTCCACCGTCATTTGAGGTAAACCGCTTGTAGCTTCCACATTGAGGTCAGCCGCTCCGGGAACGGTTCTGATGACCGCTGCGATTTCCTGTACCTTGTCGGCTAACACTTCTAAATCCTCGCCGTACAATTTAATTGCCACGTCCTCACGAACACCGGTAAGCAATTCATTAAAACGAAGTTCTACGGGTTGGGTAAATACGAAATTTACGCCGGGAACGACTGAAATTTTTTCCTGTATTTTTTCTATGAGTTCTTCTTTGCTATCTGCGGAAGTCCATTTACTCTTATCTTTTTCAAGAATAATGTAACTATCGGCAATGTCCATAGGCATTGGGTCTGTTGGTATTTCGGCCACACCAATCCTTGAAACTACCGTTTTTACTTCTGGAAATTCATTAATTAGATTTTGAAGTTTTTTTGAAGCTTCAATGGACTCTGTTAGACTGCTCCCCGGTTTTATCAACGCTTGAAACGCAATATCGCCCTCATCAAATTTAGGTATGAATTCGCCACCCATATTGCTGAAAATAAATCCTGCAATCAGTAATAGAGCAACTGCGCCAATCACGACACCAGCTCGAAAGCGAAGTGCAAAATTGAGCAATGGTACATACCCTCTGTTTAAACCGGACATTATTTTATCACTGAACCTATCAATCTTGTTTTCAAATTTGGCAAACCAACTATTCTGATTTTTAGCAGGTTTTAGGAACATTGCAGAAATCATTGGAACATAAGTAAGACAAAGGATAATCGCTCCTAAAACTGCAAATCCGAAGGTAAATGCCATTGGACGGAACATTTTTCCTTCAACACCTGTTAAGAACAAAATGGGGGTAAATACAATAAGGATAATCAATTGTCCGAAAAATGCCGAATTCATCATCGTACTTGCCGATTCATAGGCTATTTCATCCATTTCAGACTGGTCTATGGCGGTTGTGGTTTTTTTCATCCGTTGATGAATGTGGAATACCATTCCTTCCACAATGATTACAGCACCATCCACGATGATTCCAAAATCGATTGCACCCAAGGACATTAAGTTTGCCCATACTCCAAATTGTTTCATCAAAATAAATGCGAACAATAATGACAAAGGAATTACCGAAGCGGTAATCAAGCCGCCACGGAAACTTCCCAAAAGCAAGACAAGCACAAAAATCACAATCAATGAACCTTCAATAAGGTTTTTTTCAACGGTGCTTGTGGTTCTTCCAATGAGTTCACTTCGGCTTAAAAATGTATCTATGTAAACGCCTTCGGGTAGGGATTTTTGTATTTCTACAATGCGCTTCTCCACATTTTCGACTACGTTGCCTGGGCTTTCGCCTTTCAGCATTAAAATTTGTCCACCAACAGTTTCGTGTCCATCTTGGGTAAACGCACCATAACGCACTTGATTACCATAGCCTACTTTTTCGGCGACATCCCGTATTAAAACAGGGCTTCCGTTTTGTGTGGTTACAACTGTATTTTCCAAATCTTCAATGCTACGTGCCAAACCTTCTCCACGAATGAAATTTGCTTGGTGGTTTTTTTCAATGTAAGCACCACCAGTATTGGCATTGTTGACTTTCAAGGCTTCAAAGACCTGATTCATTGTAATACCGAAACTTTTCAGCTTATTAGGATTTATTGCAACTTCATACTGTTTTACATAACCTCCAAAAGCATTGACCTCGACCACTCCGGGGACTAATGCCATTTGACGTTTTACAATCCAATCTTGGATGGTACGAAGCTCCATTGCATCGTATTTATCTTCGTAGCCCTCTTTTAATTTTAAGGTGTATTGGTAGATTTCGCCCAGACCTGTAGTTATTGGTGCCATAAATGGCGTGCCGAAGCCTTCGGGGATTTCTCCAGCAACTTCGGTTAATTTCTCTTGTACCAATTGCCGGGGAAGATAAGTGCCTGCCTCGTCCTTAAATACAATGGTAACCACGGACAGCCCAAAACGGGATACTGAACGCAGCTCGATAACGTCAGGAAGATTTGCCATTGCCAATTCTACCGGATAGGTAACAAATTGCTCAATATCTTCAGTACCTAAATTTGGGGCCACTGTAATAACCTGTACTTGGTTGTTGGTAATATCGGGTACAGAACCCAGATTTATAGTGGCCATAGACCAAATGCCCGTACCTACAAGTGCCACTATAAAGAGCCCAATAATAAACTTGTTATTAATGGAAAATGAAATGATTTTGTTAATCATAGAAAAAGTATTAATTCAGTTTAAACATCGCAATGCAAAGAGATGCAATGCGTTTATGATGCGATACTTACTTTGAAAAGCATCACGGTAGGATATAACTATCCTAAAAAAAAACTGAATTATACTTTAGGGGGTTGGAAAAGCGATTCCAGATATCTGGAAGTGAAGTTTACTTTATGTAAGTTAAACTGTTTTTTATCTTCAAACTTTAGTCGATTGGTTAAAACCGAATTGTTGTTCGCAATAATTAATACTAAAGGGTGACAACATTGATGATGGGAATGGACTGGTGTATTCTCCTTATCTGGGTTATTATGATGCCCTTCATTTTTTGCATCATTGTCAATGTAATCTTCAACTACATATTCAAGGAAAGAGTCTCCATAAACTTTATGGTCTTGATAATGGGTAATAATGCTTGAAATTTCTTTAATTGGTCCACAAAAGTCCATATCAATGCTAATTCCCTGAAAAAAGAATAAAATAGACATTGATATGGAAAAGAATATTTTCATAAAGTTTGGCAAATATACAAATTAATCGATGCACAGGTTGTGCAAAGTATTAAGACGTTGTCAGCAATTGTTTTTTGAATTGAAGGACCAGAACCTGTTCTGTTGGTAAAAATAAATACAACAAGCTCCTTTGTCTGGTTTTAGAATCGTTTTACAACTATCAACTATATTCCCTTATGAATCCTCAAATCTCATCCAAGTATTTTCGGTTTTTTTCCACCGATTTCTTAAACTGTGATGGTGACATCCCAGTAATTTTCTTAAACTGATTGCTTAAATAGGCAACACTACTATAATGTAGTTGAAAAGCTATTTCACTTAAGGTTAATTCATCGTAAACTATGAGTTCTTTTACACGTTCAATTTTTTGGTTGATGATATATTGC
>NVXN01000002.1 GCA_002733915.1 Aequorivita sp. | reverse complement strand
GGATCGCCGCCCGTAATGGCAAAATCAGCGTCATGGAGGGTGAACTCCGTATATCCGTCACTGTCAGGATCGCACGAAACCAAAGGATCCGGAGGGGTGCCAACACCAGGAATAGATTCTATGATGATATCAAATTGTGTAACCGCAAAACAGTTAGCCACGTGGTTGTTTACTACTCTTGCGTACATAGTCATAGGACTAACCGTAATTGTATAAGGTGTGGGCAAAGGATTATTTCCTGTACCTGCATCTCCTGGATTATCGTGATAAGTAACAGTAAAATCTAATGGGTTTTGGCCATTTAAAATACTGGCACTATACGTAGCGTTTAAATTTAGTGTAACCTGACCGTCACCATCCTGATCGCAAATATAGGTTGGTGATGCTGGCTGTGTAGCCGCTACGGTACCTATTATAAATGAATCAACTGCATAACATAGCCCAGAGGGTTCTTGAATGCGCACCCAAATAGTTTCCCAACTACCCCCTATAGGATAAGCATTTGCAGGTACAATTGGGTTAATTCCGCCTTCAGCATCTAGTTGAGTGTTATAATAAGAAATTTGGAAATTTGGATCCTGTGCGCCTCTAACTATGGCATCATTCACGGTAAGATCGAAAACTCCTCCTAAAGCACCATTATCACATAAATCTAATGGCGGACTGTCTATAACTGGTTGGGGGTAGTAATTTACTTCAATACTATCGCTTACAACACAAGCAGGGTCAGCCGGGTCATAAGCATCAACGGAATAGATACCTGAGTTAGGAAAAGTAACTGTGTAAGTGGGGCCGAAAGCTCCAAGAGGATTTCCATTTAAAAACCATTCATATACTACATTAGGATCACCCGTATCTGCATCGAGAAGAATAGGCGCGGTACTACAACTATCTATATCTGGACCTAAATCGATAACAATATTTCCTGTGCCAGTTTTAGTAACAACCACATCGTCATCAAGAACATGCGTTGTTCCATTGGGCAATTGAAAAGAAATTGAAGCAGTATAAGTGCTCGTTCCGGCAGCGGGACAAACATTTACAGTTAGGTTATTTCCAATTACATTTCCCAATTGATCGGTCCATTCAAATACTGTGTTGGGATCTTGAGGACCATTTGGAAGAAATCGCCAAGTTTCATTTGTAGCTGTCCAAACTCCTGTATTACGCCCGGGCGGCACTGCAAATTCAGATAAATTATTACCCATTATACCCACCACAGCTAAGCCATCATTCCATGCGGTGCAAGCTGGCTTGTCAATTAAATTTACTTCTATTACATTTAAGGATTCATAGAGAATTATTTGTTGAGTTGTAAAAAAGCCGGTGCATGAAGAACCAAAATGCCTAACATTATTAAAATTGACCACAAACTGACGGTAAGGAGCTGTACCCGTAGTTAAGTAATTAATCTTATCTGCAGAAGGATTAATAGAGGGATCTAAATCATGGAAAGCACCATATATAGTATTTAATGGAAAGTTTGGTTGATTATTCGGAATCAAATCTCCTGGATTGATAGCCCACCCATTAAAGGTTCCCGCAAGACCAAGGTTAAAACTTACCTGCCCATTTGCCGCAACAACCACTTGGTTATAGGTATTTTGAAAATAGGTAAACTGAAACGGAAGGTTTATAACGTTACTCCATCTATCATCTATAGTAATATTAGAGGGATTGCCCCCGGTTATGGGAGGCAAAGGGCACGCAGGCTCGGCAACTATGTATGAAGCTGTATTGGTATTCGGAAGCCCAATAATAGAAGCTGTTAAATCGGTACAGGGCGTAGAGCAATCTATAGTCACATCAGGGCCTGCATCCAAGGTAGCACAGGCAAGCTGGGCATTGACCCTTGTAATGCCAAAGATTAAAACCAATAAGACAAATAACTTGTGGGAGGAGTAAAAGTTTATCATAATACGAAGTACATAAAAATCGGGGGAAATTAAGAAAATTTTATGAATAGATTCGGAACAATTCCTATAAAAAGCCAATCAAATCCTTTAACGTGTAAAACAATTTAAAATTATTTAAATTAATCATTTTTGCATTCCCAGTCTAAAATCACTTTATTTCACCTTATATATAGTCAAAGGTTTTGTTAAGGTTTCAAATATATTGAATACATTGTTTTTCTTTTTATATTTTTGCAAAAAAAACTTATAAATGTCGCGATTTAACATAGAAATCTCAAAAACTTCCAACCCAAATATTGTTAAATTCACAGCAAATTCCTTTTTAACCCGCGCTTCTAGTTACGAATTCAAAAATATTGACGAGGCAAAACCAAGTCCGCTTGCCCAACAACTCTTTTATCTTCCCTTTGTAAAAACCGTTTATATTTCACAGAATTTTATCGCCATTGAAAAATACAACATTGTAGCCTGGGAAGATGTGCAGCAAGAAGTGGCCGACTCCATTTTGGAATATCTAAATGCGGGCAAGCCCGCAATTTTGGAACAAAATGCCACAAAGAAAGTCCCCGTAAGCATATACGCTGAAAGCACCCCTAATCCATCTGTGATGAAATTTGTGGCAAATAAGCCTTTGGCAACCGGTACTTTTGAGTTTAAAAATATCGATGATGCCGTTCATTCGCCATTAGCAAAAGCACTGTTCAGTTTTCCTTTTGTAAAAGAAATTTTTATCAGTGCAAATTATGTTTCGGTAATGAAATATAATGTAGCGGAATGGCAAGAAATTTCTATGGAATTACGCGAGTTTATCAGAAAATTCATTGAGGATGGCAAACCTGTTCTTAATGATGAAATTCTCAATGCCACAAATGTTACGGAAAATGGTATTTTAGAAAAAAAATCTTCCCCAAAAACAGAAAAAGAATATTCTGCGCTGGAAAAGGAAATAATTTCCATCCTTGAAGAATATGTAAAGCCAGCAGTGGCAAGCGATGGCGGGCATATTTTATTCGACTCATTTCAGGAAGACACCAAAACAGTGAAAGTTATACTTCAGGGAGCTTGCAGTGGATGCCCATCTTCAACAATCACTTTAAAAAACGGGATTGAAACCATGCTGAAAGAAATGCTCCACGGCCAAGTAAACCAAGTAGTCGCCATTAATGGATAGCAATTTTTTATAACTTTTGCAACTGCTGTTTTAACTTAATTTTCTGATAATTAGTACTTAATAATTGTAATTTGTAGGTTCACTTTTTTTTAACCTAAAAACCAGAAGATTATGGCAGTACTAAAAGTAATTGAAGTTCTCGCAAATTCCAACCAAAGTTGGGAGGATGCTGCAAGAAATGCAGTAAAGGAAGCTTCCAAAAGTGTAAAAAACATACGTTCGGCATATATAAACGAACAAACCTGCGTGGTTAATGGGGATAATATAACCCAGTTTCGCGTAAATGTAAAAATCACTTTTGAGGTGAATTAGAAACGTAAGACTTTTAAAAATACGCTTTTGGCATTTCAAAAGCGTATTTTTGTTTTTCTGAAAACTATGTTATGCGACTTGTATTTGCAATTTTGGCTTTACAAATTCTGCTAGGTTGCAATTCTTCAACAAACAAACACTTGAAAAAACACAGTTACACCAACGAATTAATAAACGAATCCAGTCCCTATTTGCTACAGCATGCACACAATCCAGTAAATTGGAAAGCTTGGAATGAAACAACTCTGCAACAAGCTAAAGAAGAAAGGAAATTGATGATTGTAAGTATTGGTTATGCGGCCTGCCACTGGTGCCATGTGATGGAACACGAAAGTTTTGAGGACAGTATGGTAGCTGCTGCAATGAACAATAATTTCATTTCGGTAAAAGTAGATCGTGAAGAACGGCCCGATGTGGACCAAACCTACATTAATGCAGTGCAGTTAATGACGGGCAGTGCCGGTTGGCCCTTAAACGTAGTGACGCTACCAGATGGAAGACCCGTTTGGGGCGGAACCTATTTCAGAAAAAATGACTGGATAAACGCTCTGGAACATATTCATGAGCTTTACAGAAACGAGCCCGAAAAACTAATTGCCTATGCGAACCGATTGGAACAGGGAATTAAAAGCATGGACCTCATCCATCTAAATCAAAATGCCGTTGATTTTAAAAATTTTCCAACACAAAAAATAGTCGCCAATTGGTCACAACAGTTTGATGAAGAAAATGGCGGTTTTAATGGAGCACCAAAATTCATGATACCCAACAATCTYGAGYTTCTGTTAAGGCAGGCTGTTACTGAAAATGACAAAAAACTACTGGATTATGTAACTCTTACACTAGATAAAATGGCCTACGGCGGCCTGTACGATCAAATAGGCGGCGGCTTTTCCAGATACAGCACAGATGAAAAATGGCATGTGCCCCATTTTGAAAAAATGCTCTACGACAATGCCCAATTAGTGAGCCTTTATAGCAACGCATTTTCGGAAACCAAAAATCCACTTTATAAGGAAGTGGTTACTGAAACTTTGGCTTTTATTGCAGAAGAATTGTCAAACAGCGAAGGAGGATTTTATTCCTCACTTGATGCAGATAGCGTAGCTAAAAATGGCACCCTTGAAGAAGGAGCTTTTTACATTTTCACTTCGGAAGAGTTACGAGATTTGCTAAAAGATGATTTCAATATTTTTAAGGAATATTATAATGTGAACAGTTACGGAAAGTGGGAAGAAGGTAACTACGTACTTATCCGAAAAAAATCGGATGCCGAAATTGAAAAGGAATTTGGGCTTACTTCCGAAGCATTTCAGAAAAAAAGGAGAAACTGGAAAGAAATAATTCTCGCTTACCGCAACAAAAGGCCAAAACCCCGCTTGGACGATAAAACCCTAACCTCATGGAATGCCTTAATGCTGAAAGGATATATAGACGCCTACAAAGCTTTCGGAAAGGAGGAGTATTTTGACGCTGCCCTTAAAAATGCTGAATTTATTTCTCAAAAGCAACTTGAGGATAATGGTGCATTGTTTCACAACTATAAAGACGGAAAAAGCAGCATCAACGGTTTTTTAGAAGATTATGCTTTTACAATTGAAGCCTTTATAGCCTTTTACCAAATAACCCTCGATGAAAAATGGCTCGATTTTTCAAAAAAAATGGCCGATTATACCATCGCCAATTTCTTTGATGCGCAAAAGAATATGTTTTATTTCACCTCAAAAGAAGACCCCGCCATTGTTTCGCGAAATTTTGAATATCGCGACAACGTGATTCCAGCATCAAATTCCGTAATGGCAAAAAATCTTTTCAAACTTTCAAAATATTTTGAAGTTTCAAATTTTGAGGAAATAGCGCATCAAATGCTCAAAAATGTTTCACAGGAAATCACCCAGTATCCCAGCGGGTTTTCAAACTGGCTGGACTTGCTGCTGAATTTTAAAAACGATTTTTATGAAGTAGTGATTGTAGGTGAAAATACTTCAGCAATTATAAAGGAACTAAATACCTATTATCTGCCAAACACAATTATAGCGGGTAGCACAGAGGAAAATGAAGGGCCGCTGTTTAAAAATAGATTTGTTCCCGACGAAACACTTATTTATGTTTGCACAAACAACACTTGCAATCTGCCCGTTAAGAATACACAAATTGCAATTGAATCATTAAACAAAAAAGAATAAATTTTATGGACAAATTTCAAGATTTGGATATTTACATTGAAGAGTATGGACAAAAATTAATCGATTTTTTACCAAGTGTAATTGGGGCCATTTTAATGTTGGTTCTTGGTCTTTGGCTCATAAAAATCCTCAATGGATTTATTAAAAAGTTTTTTGACAAAAAGGATTATGACCCCACACTCGAAAATTTTATTGCGAGTTTATTAAATTGGGGGCTTAAAATTGTCCTTTTTGTCTTGGTAATCACTCAGCTTGGCGTCGAGTCGGCTTCATTGGTTGCTATTATTGGTGCGGCGGGTCTTGCCGTAGGTCTAGCACTTCAGGGCTCGCTTGCAAATTTTGCGGGAGGCGTTCTTATTTTATTAATAAAACCTTTTAGGGTGGGCGATTTCATTAGCGCCCAAGGTGTAGATGGAACCGTAAAGGAAATCTCTATTTTCAATACAAAATTGACCACCTTTGGGAACCAACTCGCTATTATCCCCAACGGAAAGTTGAGCAACGACAACATAATAAATTATACCGAGGAAGGAATAAGACGTGAAAATCTAACGTTTGGCATAGGTTATGATGATGATATAAAACAAGCCAAGGACATACTTTTGAATTTAGTTTCGGAGCAGGAAACTGTTCTAAAAGTTGAAGACAAAATGCCAATGGTGGCAGTTGCTGAACTTGGCGATAGCTCTGTAAATCTTACCGTTCGTTATTGGTCTAAAAATGAAGATTTCTGGAACCTTCGTTGGATAATTTTAGAGGAAGGGAAAGCACGACTTGAAGCTGCAGGAATCACAATACCTTTTCCACAGCGCGATGTACACCATTTTAATTTGGAAACTTTAAAGAAATAAAGCATTAAAGTTGCAGGAATAATTCATATTTTTATAAAAACAACTTAAAAATTAAAAAATGAAAAGAATAATATTTACGACAGCGTTTGTCTTTATGACAATTTCACTGTTTTCACAGTCCAGACAAAGTAACTACGCCAGTGTTTATGACCGAACTATTGATATAAACCAAAAATCATTAGCCTTTGGCCTTACCGAAGCGCAATTTGAAGCAATTAAGGATGAAGCTTATGCAAATCCAAACTTTGTGCAGGGAAAAATTTTTCAAGAAGACCAACTAATAAAGGATGATGTACCGATGCGCTATAATGCTTATGCTGATGAGATTGAAATCAAAAACAATCCGTCAGATGAAAGTTATGGAGCTTTGATTAAGTCGCCGGATATTTTCGTGAAAATGTTTAGAGATATCTATGTATTTGTCCCTTTTGAGGGAAGCAATGAAAAAGGTGGTTATTTTAACGTACTTAGCGATGGTAAAACGTATGATTTGTACAAGAAGACCAAAGCTACCTTTAGAGAACCGCAAAAAGCCCAGACCAGTTATGAAAGAGATATGCCTCCTTCTTTCCCAAAAACAGTAACCTATTATTTAGTTCAAAACGGCACCTTTTTAGAAATGCCTAACAGCAAATCTAAAATCTTAAAAATGATGGATCGCAAAAAAAGCGAAATGAAAAGGTTTATAAAGGAGAACGATATTGACCTAGATAAAGAAGCAGATTTAATTAAGACTATTGCCTATTTCGATTCGCTTTTATAGCTAAATGGTTACCCCAACATAAATTCCTTTAAATAAAAAGGTTCAAAATAAGCGACATTTTCAAAGTCGCTTATTTTGTGTTTGGCCTCTGCCAATCGTGCCATATCGGCTGAAGAAGGAAACAAATCATTTTGAAAGACAGCGTTTGTATGTTTGCAAATTGCTTCAAATTTTACTGCGCCGTCACCAATAAAAATGGTTTTCCCTTTTTCCAAAAAGTCAGCAAATRMWTYTTCCTTTAAAATTTCAGCTTTGGTTTCTCGTACTTGCTTTTTATCTGAATTATATACAGCAGAATAAACTTCCATCCTTCGGGCATCAAGCAGTGGAATAATATGGCTATTAGATGTTTTTACTTGCTGTGCCAAAACCTCTAAGGTGGGCGTTGAAATCAGGGGAATATCCAATGCAAAACACAATCCCTTTGCGGCCGAAACGCCAATACGAAGACCTGTGTAAGAGCCCGGCCCCTTGCTTACGGCAACTGCTTCAAGCTTTTTTTTATCAATATTAGCTTCGCTCAAAACTTCTTCAATAAAGACGTGAAGTTTTTCGGCGTGGGAAAATTTTTGGCTGTTCTCTTCTCGAATGGCTTTTAACTCGCCATCCACCGTAACGGCAACCGAGCAATTGGTAGTTGCCGTTTCAAGGCATAAAATAACTGCCATTACTTATCCTTTTTATTCTCTTCAGATGAAGAAACTTCTACTTTATCTCCCTGTTTCAGCGATTTTGTTACTGTGTTATAAGGTCCCGTAATAACGGTTTCCCCTTCTTTCAATCCTGAGATTATTTCGATGTTGGAATCGTCTTGAATTCCAGTTTTTACAACCCGTAGCTTTGCCTCTTCTCCTTCTTTTACATATACAGCTTCAAATTTTTCAGCAGTCGCGCTGGAAGATTCGTTGGATATGTAAGATTTTTTAGAGTCCGTAGTATCTGTTTTTATAACTACTGAACTAATGGGCACTCCAATTATATTTTTCTTTTTATTCGTAATTATATCAACGGTTGCAGTCATTCCCGGACGGAAAGGGGAAAAACTTTCAGGTTTTCCTTCCGTGAGATCTTTWTATGATTCAGGAAGAATACGAACCTTTACCTTAAAATTTGTAACCTGATCTGCAGTGAGGGCACTTTCAGCGCTATTGGCTATTTCGGTAACAATTCCTTTAAATTCACGTTTTAAATAAGCATCTACTTCAACAATGGTAGAGTCGCCTACGGAAACTTTTACTATGTCGTTTTCGTTAACATCTACTTCCACTTCCATATTTTGAAGGTTGGCAACGCGCACTATTTCGGTACCCGCCATTTGTGCAGTTCCCACTACCCTCTCGCCCAATTCAACCGAAAGCTTTGAAATGGTTCCACTCATAGGCGCATAAATGGTAGTTCTGGAAAGATTGTCCACAGACTGTTTCACATTTGCCGAAGCACTCTGAACATTATAGTACGCCGCCTTTGCATTGGCTTGGGCCATATCGTAATCTGCAACAGATTTGTCCCATTCAGATTTTGAGATAACCCCTTTTTCAAAAAGCGCCTTATTTCTTTCATAATTCAACTGGGCATTTTTTTCACTTGCCTGGGCTTGTGCATATTGTGCACGAACGTTTTGAAGTCCCGCTTGCGATTGACTCACGGCAGCCTGTATAAGATCTGGGTTTATTTTTACTAATAAATCGCCTTTTTCAACAGTTTGTCCTTCTTTAACAGGAAGCTCTATAATCTCTCCCGAAACTTCTGAAGAAAGAGCCACTTCAATCTCAGGCTGTATTTTTCCGGTTGCGGCAACGGTTTCAACAATATCGATTGATGAAATCTGGGCAACCTCAACTTCTTTGAAATCGCCTGATTTTCCAAACCAACCTGCTTTTTTTCCAATTACTAGAAAAATCATCAACAATACAGCGACAGCAATGACCCAATAGAGTGTTTTTTTCTTCATATTTAAAATTTTAATTCGCTGGCGGGAACTCCAAAGTAAAGTTCTAAAACCTTCAATTTAAAAATATATTCAAATTTAGTTCTGTTTTCTTCAATTCGGGCATTATCGTAACGCAATTTTGACTGACTAAAATCAAATGCATTTGTAAGGCCCACGTCATATCGATCTTTAGCATATTGATATGCCAACTCCTGTGACTCCAATGCAATAGTTGCCGCTTCGTAAGCTTTCAATGCACCATTTGCATCTACATAGGCCTGATAGACATTGGACTCCAAATCGAGTTGGGCTTGCTCCAATTGATACTCAGTGTTTTTTAAATTGATTTTATTTCGTTTTACATTACTGCGTGCGGTAAAACCATTAAAAATAGGGACATTCAGTTGAAGCCCATAGCCAATACCATCATTAAGATAAAGTTGGTCTATAAATTCACGATTTAGGGGATCGTTGTCAGCATAACGGGTATTATATCCAAAAAACGCTGAAAGCGTTGGATAATAAGCCCCACGGGAAATCTGTAGGTCTTTTTTAGCCAAATCCACATTTTTTTGTGCAATTTTTACTTCTGAACGTGTTTGTTTTGCACTTTCAATAATTTCTGAAACGTCCTTATCTGCAATTCCGCCATCAATAATTTCATACTCTTCATCGGCTATATCAAAATTTGAATAGTCCTTAATAAGAAGCAACTGCGCAAGACTTATTAATGAAACCTTTACGGTATTCTCCGCAACAGCAATACGTTGCTTTTCAGCGGCATCTGTAGCCTTTATCTCCAAAAGGTCTCCACGAGGAAGTACACCAGCATCTACAAGGTTATTGGTTCTTTCTAATTGCTCCAAGGTTACAATATTTTGTGATTTTGCCACTTCCAAATTTGCCTTGTTCAACAAAACCTGTAAATAGGAATTTGCTACTGCCAGAGCAATATCGTCCTTCATTTTGTCCAAACGATATTGGGCAGCAAGTTCAGAGAGCTTGGAACGCTGCAATTGGCGCACATTTCTCAATCCATCAAATAGTGTAAGCCCAACGTTTATAGCAGCCGAAGCAGAACCAAATGTAGTATTCTCCAATTGATTGTTGGTGGGATTTAAACTTAATCCGGTATTTTTTGAGGCACTGGCATTTGCGTTTAGAGATGGTAAAAAATTACCAACTGCCTCAAGTTTATCAGCTCCTGTAAGCTCTAAATCTAGCTCGCTTTGTTTGACAGAAATATTATTTTCCAAAGCATGGTTTACGCATTCCTGCAACGTCCATTGTTTGGTCTGGGCTTGAATTGAAATACTGAGTATCAAAAAAAAGAAAGGGATTGCTATCTTCTTCATATATTTTTCTGTTGATGAATARSTYYYWWNCAKNGCYRTTGCGYWMCARNNARTTYTYRAMNAWATKRMNCKAKWWWSYCYTRNCTGTAGGTCCGGCAGCTGGTTTCAATTGATTCCAAACCTTAATATTTTCATCTTTGGAAACACCACTTTTGATTTCTACGTCTATTCCATCGCTCACACCCAACTCAATCTCTCTGCGTTCAAATTTTTGATCGCCCACCATTACTTCCACAAAAGGCTTTTGTGTTTTGGGGTCATACTGAACCAAGGCTTCCTTAATAGTAAGAACATCATCTGCCTTGGCCAAAATAATAGAAGCGTTTGCGCTCAGGCCTGCGCGAATAAAAGTGGAAGTAGTGTCCAAATTTTTCATTGTTCCTTTTATTTCAAATTGAATGGCACCATTTTCGTCCACTCCTTTTGGGGCGATGTAATCTAGCACCGCATCAAAAGTTTTGTCGGGAAGTGCGCCCACGGTTATTTCTAAAGGAAGACCTTCCTTAATTTTTCCTACTTCGCTTTCGTCAACCTTTCCTTCAAATATCATTTTGTCCACATCGGCCAAAGTAGCGATTGTCGTTCCATCATTAAAATTGTTGGCTTCTATTACTTGGTTTCCTGTTTTAACGGGAACATCCAGCACCATGCCTGAAACTGTTGCACGAATCTCCGTATTTGCCGAAGCACCCATGCCGCTGGTAGTTCCAGTTCTTACAATATCGTAATTTTGACTTGCCGCAGTAAGCCCTACTTGCTCTTGCTTAAGCCTTTGCTGTGCTTGGTCATACGCCAATTGGGCATTGTCAAATTCATTGGCAGAGATTACACCTTTTTCAAACAATTCTTTTTGGCGATTGTAAATGCTTTTTTGATTTTCAAAAGCCAATCGTGCAGTTTCCACTTGCGTACGAACGCTGTTTATATTGTTTTTGGCACTATTTAATGAAGAAACGTTCGGAACTACTTTCACTTTCGCAATCAAGTCGCCAGCTTTTACAATTTCACCAGCTTCCACAAAAATTTCATCAATAATTCCGGAAATGTTAGGCTTTATCAATACTTCTTCCTTTGGAACAATACTTCCAGTAGCAACCGTTTTTTTCACGATTGAACCCATTGACGGTTTTTCAGTTTCATAAACAACCGGGTCTTCAATATTTTTGGAATAGAGCCAATACATAGAAACTGCAAACAATACTGCTATTGTTACAAGAATGATTATGGTTTTTGATTTTTTCATTTTTTTTGATTGTTGAAATTATGGTCTTAAATTGATGATTCTTTAATTTGTTTTATGCACCCAACAATGTCAAATGCTTTACTTTATGATATGTGAGTGCCAAAGCGATGCAATGTTTTAATTCTTTTACGGGTAATTTATCTTTTAATTTGAAAACGATAGCCCGATTGCCTTCAAAATTGAATTTATCTTTATAAATTGCTCTAAATGTTGGAACTAACTTGGATGTGCATTTGAAATATACCGCAACCTGCTCGGGATTTTTTTCTTTCCAATCCATCCGCACTGTACTTCCATTTTTTGTTAAATAACTCGGTTCACCCCATTTCAGCGTTTCTTCAAGTTTTTGAAGTCCGTCAATTTCAGAAGCAGTTTTTAAAACCATTTCCCGCAGTTGAAGCATTTGCGCTTTTACTTTTGAGGGATAGTTCTCAAAAACTGATTTAACTTTTGGATCGCTTATTAATTCCACTTTAGCATTCTTTATTCGGTTCTTAATGCTTCCACAGGCTTCACCTTTATTGCGTTTTGCGCAGGAATTAATCCCGCCAAAAGGCCTGAAACTATTAATATTGTGAGCGCTATGAATACTACACCTATGTTTACTGATGGGTTTATAAACATCATTTCGCTAGTATCCATACGGCTAAGCTGATAATTTACGAACCATAGCACTGCCGTGGCCAAAACTATTCCAGCCATCCCAGAGATGATTGTCAAAAAAATAGATTCCAACAAAACCTGGGCGCGGATGCTCCAAGGAGTGGCTCCCAAAGCACGACGAATTCCAATCTCTTTGGTGCGTTCTTTTACGACTATAAGCATAATGTTACTGATACCAATAATACCTGAAAGCAGCACTAAAATTCCAACGAAATAAGCTACAAAGTTTAAAGCCGTAAACAAGCCGTTTACTTTACTGTATTCCTGATAAAGGTCAAAATTTCCCACTGCCCTATCGTCGTTTGGGTTTATGGAGTGGCGTGTTTTTATAACATCAAAAATCTGGTTTTTTAAATTGGTTATGGAAAAATCATCCTGTGCAGTTATTGCCATCCAACCCACAATATCGCCCATATTGAAAGCTTGCGAAAAAGATGTGAAAGGCACGTATATTTCTTTTTGCATTTCTTCGGGATCACCATTGTTCCCTTTCTTTTTATAGGTGCCAATGACTAAAAAATTAACACCGTTGATTTTAATATAAGAGCCTATTACTTCTTCTCCCGGGTTGTAAAGTGCACTTTGAACACCACTGCCTATAATGGCTACTTTTCGTTTTTCATTTATATCTGAATAATTTATAAAGCGCCCGGAAGTAATATCCATAGGTTGTTGTTGAATAATTTCAGGGTAATCACCATATACGTTAAATGCACCTGTTTGAAGGCCACGAACTACATTATTGCTTCCTCTAAAACCCCCTAATTGATTTCTTGGTGAAACGAAGCGTAAACCCGGCACTTGCTGTTTTATGGCATCAACATCATCTGTCTTAAAATTGTATCTACGTCCTTTGGGCAAACCTTTATAAGGCTGTGAAGCCGTTTGTGCCCACATAAACATAGAGTTAGTGGCCATGCCGTTAAAACCTTGTTTAATGCCGTTTTCCAAACCGTTGCCAGCAGCGAGTAAAATTACCAAAATGAAAATTCCCCAAAGCACTCCGAAAGCAGTCATAACGGTCCTAAACCAATTGCTGCTAAGAGCTTCAATTATTTCTGCCCAACTGTCTCTGCTAAAAAGTTTACTCATCACGCAAAGCTTCTATAGGTTTGATATTTGCGGCTCTGTATGCAGGGAAAAAACCAGCAATGGCTCCAGCAACGACGAGGATAATTACCGTGGTAATAGCTACTGAAAAATCTACTGAAGGATTTCTTATGTAATCTGTTTCAATAAAGGGTCCAACTAATTGCAATAGCAAAAGACTGAAAATTAAACCTACAAATCCTGCAATGCCGGTTACAAAAATAGATTCGTGCAAAATCATCCCTATGATGGACCAAGGCTGTGCGCCAATGGCCTTACGTACGCCAATTTCCTTTGTGCGCTCTTTTACAATAATTAGCATAATATTGCTAACGCCCACTACACCTGCAATAATTGTACATATCCCCACACCCCAAAAGAACCAGCGAATCATATTGTTAAGATCGTAAAATCGTTTTGCGTGCTCTAAAGTATTGTTCACGTTAACTGCTCTTTCGTCGTTAGGCGCTATGAAATGCTTTGTTTTTAAATCTGTTTCCAATTCTGCCGAAAAGGCTTCAGATGCTGCTAGGGCGTCTTCATATTTGTCGTGTTTTTCCAGTGTAAATGCAAGGGACCGAAGTTTATCGCCAGCATTATAAACACGCTGTGCTGTGGTAAGGGGAATGAATATGCGCGTTTCTTCACGTTCGCCGCCAGGATCGGTATAAATTCCTACTACCTTAAATTTTATTCCTGTAATGTCTATATACTCACCAAGCGCTTCCTTTCCCTTAAAAAGATCGAGATACACTTGATTACCGATCACGGCATTTTTTTCAAAAGAATTCAAGTCGTTTTGATTGATGTACCTTCCCACGACCAAGGTTTCATTTTCCAAAAACTGGTAATCGCCACGAACGCCCTCTACCCTATAGCTGCCGCTTTCCTTTTTATAGGTGGTCAATTGTCCCCATCTGCTATAAACTCCAGATTTAAGTTCAATCTTGTCGCTATTTTTGTTCACCGCCATTTCATAGTCGCGGTTGTCCATTTCTATAATTCTACCGGGATTCAACCCTTTATATTCTACAGATGTAACGTTTGTCCAGACACTGATGCGGTTAGTGGCATCGTTTTCAAATTCCTTTGCCACCCCATTGGACATTCCTTGACCGATTGCAAGCAGGATTACCAAAATAAAAATTCCCGAAGCCACAGAAAGACCTGTTAAAAAGGTTCGCAACTTGTTTTTTTGAATTGCTTCAAAGATTTCCTGCCAGCGTTCAATATTAAACATAGGCTTCGCTTTTTGCCCGAACTTGGTTTACAACGGAATCGTCAATAATAATTCCATCCTTTAAGTTTACGATACGCTTGGTCATATGTGCAATGTCATCTTCGTGGGTAACGATCAAGATTGTTTTGCCTTCGTCATTAATGCCTTGTATCAGTTCCATTACTTCGTATGAAGTTTTGGTGTCGAGCGCTCCCGTAGGCTCATCTGCCAGTAGAACTTTTGGATCGCTGGCCAAAGCGCGGGMTATTGCCACACGTTGCTTCTGGCCTCCGGAAAGCTCGTTGGGAAGATGGGAAGCCCAATCTGCAAGACCTACTTTTTCCAAATAGTGCATAGCTTTCTCAACGCGAACATTTCTTTTTACGCCTTGATAATAAAGTGGCATCGCCACGTTTTCCAAAGCAGACTTGTAGTTGATAAGATTGAAGGATTGAAAGATAAAACCGAGAAACTTATTACGGTATCGGGCCGCTACCTTTTCGTTTAAGTTTTTAATCAAGGTACCGTCCAGGTTGTAGGTGCCTTCATCTGCTTCGTCAAGAATACCGAGAATATTGAGCAAAGTAGATTTTCCGGAACCGGAGGAACCCATGATTGAAACCATTTCGCCTTCCGAAACCGTGAAATTTATTCCTTTTAAAACATGGAGCGAATTTTTACCCATGTGGTATGACTTGTGAAGGTTTTTAATCTCTATCATCCTGAAAATTGTTGATTTACAAAATAAAGGGGAAATTCCCCTCCAAATGTGAAATTCTTGTTAAGACTTGGAAAACTTTAATGGCCTCAAGTATTTATAAGACTATTATAGGCGGCAGGTGTTACACCTTCTTCCGAAAAACTATAATTTTTTTTCTTCGCGGGCCTTTTTGCGGCTTCTGTATATAGCATAGCCAATGCCGCCGATTAATAGGTAAGGAAAGATCATTAAATAAACAATTCCGTTATTGATGCCTTTGGCGGCTTGACCACCTTCCTCACTTTCAAGAACGGCCCGGCACATGGCGCATTGGGCCTCAGCGGGAAGTACGAACACCAAAAAAAGAAGAATTATTATATTAGCAATTTTAAGTTTCATAGTCTATTAATAATAAGGAGAAATCATTAAATAAACAATTACCCCTGTAACCGCCACATACAACCAAAGCGGATAGGTGATGCGTGCAATTTTTCGATGCTTATAAAATTGTCCCGAAATGCCCCTAACATAGGTAATCAATACAAAAGGAATAACGGCAATGGACAATAATATATGCGTTAAAAGAATAAAATAGTACACATATTTGATGATTCCTTCACCACCAAAGGCGGTGGAATCAGAAGTCATATGATAGGCCACATACATACCCAAAAACAAAACCGAACAAACAATAGCGGTTTTCATAAGGCGTTCGTGAAGTTTTCGGTTTCCTTTTTTTATTTGATAAACTGCAACCACTAAAATGATGGCAGTAAGGCCATTAATAGTTGCATAAATAGGAGGCAAAAACCCCAATCGTTCCACTCCGGGAATCCGTACGGTAAAAAGAACGGCAACAGCTAGGGGAATGGCAATGGAGAGTATCCATATCCACACATTGTAATTTTTTGTCGTTTGGGGAGAAGTTTGCATAGGTTATAAAAGTTTTTTTATGTCTTCTTTCAACATTTGTATTCCTCTATCTTCCAACCCGTCATAGTATATGATGGGGTTTCCGTTTTCGTCTTTTCGGGAGCGAATGTTTCCTTCTTGATCCACAAGGGCAAAAAAGCCGGAATGCTCAAAACCGCCCTCTACTTCGGGGGCTTCACCAACATATAGATTGAAACCTTCATTGGCAAGTTTGAAAATTTCTTCTTTTGGTCCAGTGAGCAGATGCCATTGGGGTTTCGTAATCCCTTTATTTTGCGCATATTCCTTTAAAACCTGGGGCGTGTCATACTCTGGGTCGATTGAAAATGAAGCGATGCCAACTTTGGGATTTCCTAAAAACTCATTTTGTATTTTCAGCATATTCTCCGTCATAATAGGACAGATGGAGGGACAGGTGGTGAAGAAAAATTCCACTACATATATCTTGTCCTTAAAATCATCGTTGGTGATGGTTTTTCCGTTTTGGTCCGTAAAATTGAATTGTGGTACGGAACCTATTGTTTCAAGGTTGGGTTTTGAAAAGGAGTTGATGATTTTAGGCACTGCCCAAATTCCAAAAACCAAGATGATAAACGAAATACCGATGTAGGAATAATTTTTTTTCATTTTTCAGATATTACTGTTGCAGTTCTATATTTCTCGGTCTGTATTATACTTTTTTAGCGCCCTTCTGTATTCGGCAAGCAATACCTTAACATCGTCGCTCATTTTATTGTTTATTTCAGCAATGTTACTGGAATCAAAACCGTACATAATGCCTTCATCATCATCGTCATCGCGGCCACGTAGGCTTCGCTCTTTATCAATTATAAAAACATAGGGAGTGGAGACATTCTTATCCAGTGTTATATTGGACTTTAAGGATTGAAACACTTTTCTGATACTATCTTCACTTCCAAAAGCGAAAAACCACGCATCTGTAGGGGTAATCTGTTTTAGCTTTTCTTCAATGCTTCGGGCTTGCGCCTCTGTACCCTTTGGTAACAGTATAACAAACTGAAATTCATTAAACTGATGGTTTTTACTGTAGATTTTATGTGCTAGATTGTAGGCATAGGCTCTATGCGCCTCAAGATCATCTCCAAAAAAACCAAGCACCGTGATGTGGTTTTTTAATTGAACGGGTTGTCCGTCCAGGGTTTGAAAATCATGGAGTTCGGCAATGGAAGGGGTAAGTGTGGGCAGGGTGGCAAAATTGTTTTCTCCAGAAGCAAAAAAAACATAGGCCGTAATGGGCAGTAAAAACAGGATGCCGAGCACTAAATACTTTTTCATTGTCTACATTTTAAACTACTTTATAAAACTGCAAAAAGTAGGTTTGCAAAAATACAGGGTAAAAGGGGGCTGGACAATGTTTTGGGTGTTAATTTTAAAATTTCAAACAATAAAAAAACCCTCACAAGGAGGGCTTTGTTTATTGTTTCATTTTTTGATTAAAAATCAAATTTTATAAATCCGGATTTATATACCTCAAAAATATAATCTCCTTCTATTAGAACTAGTACCACCAAATAGGCTATTAGGAAAATTGAGGTCCAGATTACCGCCCTGCGCAGGCCGCTTGTTTCATCGCGCATGTGCATAAAGTCCCAAGTAATGTAGTATGCCTTAACAATAGTAAGAATGATGAAAATCCAGTTAAGTAGCTTTAAAGCCAGAAAACGAGTATCGATTAAAAACTCCGGACGGATAATACCCAGTGCCACCTCCACTATGGTAACTATGGAAAGAAATGCAAATACACCCCAAATCTTACTAACGTTTGACTTGAATTTAACAGCGCCCCTAAAGATTGCTAATTTATGTTCGTGTGCCATTTTTTAATTTTTTTGAAATCTATACAAGATAAAAGAATGTGAAAACAAATACCCATACCAAATCTACAAAGTGCCAGTAAAGACCAACCTTTTCAACCATTTCATAGTTATTTCGGCGTTCGTAAGTGCCTAATATTACATTAAAAAATATGATAATGTTTATCAAAACTCCCGTTGCTACGTGGAATCCGTGAAAACCTGTAATGAAGAAGAAAAAGTTTGCAAACAATGGATGCCCATATTCGTTGTGGCGAAGGTTTGCGCCCTCTACCACCAATTGACCGTCATTAACTACTTTGGCGATAGATTCTTCCCTTGATAAAATAATGTGGTGGCCGTGTTCGTCTTTATGCTGCAGCCTAACTAAAAGGTTGTCATTTGCCAAGAAACCAGCCTTTACCTGCTCAAAGGAAACTGTTGGTAGATATTCTGTATCTTCCGCGAACCAAAGGCCGTTTTCACGGGTTTGTGGAATGCGATCTCCATCATTAATAGCTGCAAAATCCCTTATCGCTACACGCTCGCCCTCTTTATCAAGAAATTGGATGATCTGCCCTCCTTTGGTTTCAATTGCGCCATAATCTCCTTTAATGAAAGTAGCCCATTCCCAAGCCTGTGAGCCCAAGAAAATAAGCCCCCCAATAATAGTAAGGAATAAATAAAGAATTACCTTGTTCTGTTTCATCTTGTGCCCAGCATCCACAGCCAAAACCATGGTTACGGATGAAAAGATCAAAATAAAGGTCATAAACGCCACATAATACATAGGCGCTTCTACTCCATGTAGAAAAGGAAAGTGGGTAAATACTTCATCGGCGATAGGCCAGGCATCTACAAATTTGAATCTTGAAAATCCATAAGAGGCAAGAAAACCTGAAAAGGTCAAAGCATCGGAAACGATGAAAAACCACATCATCATTTTGCCATAACTTGCCTTCAACGGTTGGTTTCCGCCACCCCAGGTTTTTCCTTCGGTACCTGTTTTAACAACAGTAGCTTCCATAAAAAGAATTTGGTTTTAAATAAAGGTTCAAAAATACGTTTAATTTTTATTTAACGAAATATAAAAATAAAAACAGGTAAATCCATACAATATCCACAAAATGCCAAAAAGTTGCAGCTAGTTCAACACCAAGGGTTTTACCGTTTCTATATTTTTGTTTATAATGATTATAAATTACAACCAAAAGCGATATCAACCCCACCAAAACGTGCGCAACGTGCAATAGCACTACCAAATAGATAAAAGATGTAGTTATGCTACTGGTAGGGCCCGTGAAATTATACCCGTTTTGAATTATTTCTGAAAAACCAACAAATTGGAAAATTACAAATAACAAACCAAGTATAAAGGTTGAAACCAATAGAAACATTCCAGTTGTGTTCTGCTCCTTTTTTATTGCCCTGAGTGCAAAATGAATGGTAATGCTGCTAATAATTATCAGGAAAAGGCTTGTATAGAATGCCTGTGGAATTTCAAAGCTAGAAATCCAGTCAGGTCTTTCCTTGCTCACTACGTAGGCACTGGTGAGGCCGGCAAAACTCATTGTTAAGCTTATAATTCCAAACCAGAGCATATTTTTCTTTGCTCTTGCTATTTTTTTTTCTTCACTTCCTTGGGTCAAATCCATCGTTATAGTTCATTATATGTTTTCCGAATACTTAGCGTTTCGGTTATCGTAAAAATTTATCTGCAACGTAAATTATTTGCAGCAATGTAATATAGCTTACGCTAGCCAGCATAAGTTGTTTAGCGGCTTTTGAAGTTTTTTCTTTGTAAAGTCTTAAGGCATAATACAAAAGTCCGATGCCTAATATTCCGATTAACGTTCCCGAAAGCGGGGTTAAATAAAGTTTTCCGGTAATTCCCAAAACAGGAATTAAGGAAACAAGTACGGTCCAGATTGTATAAAGAACAACTTGTATGGCAGTACCTTTATCGCGTTTTCCGTTTGGGAGCATATAAAATCCTGCTTTTTTGTAATCATCAAAAAGAAACCAGCCAATGGCCCAAAAGTGCGGGAACTGCCAAAAAAACTGGATCATAAATAATGTGCCGGGTTCAATACCAAATTCTCCTGTAGCGGCCACCCACCCCAACATAAATGGAATAGCCCCCGGAAACGCGCCCACAAATACCGAAAGCGGCGTTTTGGTTTTTAAAGGCGTGTAAAGGCTTACGTACATAAAGATTGAAATGGCCCCGAACATTGCCGTAACGGGATTGATGGCATAAAGAACAATCACACCAACTGCCGTCAACAAACTAGCTAGTATAAACGCTGTACGGACGTTCATGTGGCTAGCAGGCAAAGGCCTGTTTTTAGTACGCTCCATAAGCGCATCTAGGTCCTTTTCGATGATTTGATTGTAAACATTTGATGCGCCAACCATACAGTACCCACCTACGCACAATAAAAAAAGTACATAAAAATCAATGGAATCTGCCCCCAGCAAATACCCAGCGACCGAAGAAAAAACAACGCTCACAGAAAGCCGAAGCTTCGTGATTTCGGTAAAATTCCTGAGAAGGGATTGGGCAACAGACTGTGATTGAGAAACGGACAAGCTCTTTTTTTTAGGCTGCGCAAAGATACGCTTCCTGTATTTTTTCCGCAATATATTATCAATAATCTTATAGCATTATTTCAGCATTTTTAGTAATTTCAACCTCTTTTAAAATTCAAAAAAACATGTTTTCAAAATTATTTACAGCAGCGGTCTTATTATTTTCGTTTTCAATGGCCTTTTCTCAAAGTGATACTGGGCAAAAGATAAATACAAAACTCATTAAAGTAAACAACAAAATCTACATGTTGCAGTGCAAGGGGGGTAATATTGGCTTAAGTTTTGGCAATGATGGTATATTTATGATAGATGATCAGTTTGCAGAACATATTGAGCAAATCCAGGAAGAAATTAAAACCGTTAGCGAAAAACCTGTCCAGTTTTTAGTGAACACACATTTTCATGCGGACCATACTGGAGCAAATGCCATTTTGGCCGAGACGGGCACTGTAATTTTCTCACATGATAATGTACGGGTTAGGCTGCAAGAGATGATAGAAAATGAAAAGAAAAAGATTCCTCAAGAGATACTCCCCATGGTTACCTTTTCAGAAGACATGACATTTTATTACAATGGTGAGAAAATTTATGTTTTTCATGTCCATAATGCACATACTGATGGCGATGCATTGGTCTATTTTACCCAAAGCAACGTATTGCATACGGGCGATGTTTTCTTTAATGGAAAATACCCATACATCGACACTGCAAATGGAGGCAGCATCATGGGCGTAATCAATGCGCTTGAAAAGGCCAAGTTACTTATTAATGAAGAAACAAAAATTATTCCCGGCCACGGAGAAATTGGCAGTTATAGCGATCTTCAAAAGACGATAGATATGCTAACCAACACTTACAAAAAGGTAACTGTACAATACATCAATAAAAAGACGGAGGAAGAGGTATCACAAATGAAGGATATCACCCAACTCTACGATAACGAAGGTTACGGCAATGGCTTTATAAATACGGAAGCCTATTTAAAAATGCTTTATAATGAAGTAGCCAAAGAGCGAAGCTATATTGAGGACAATGACGAAAAGAACCGAAAAGCCCTAGAAAAGATTGAACAAATGAAAAGAGAACGAAGCGAGAAACAAAAAAACTAATACAAAACCTATATTACAATCTAAAAATCATAATACCAATTAAATAAATCTGTTCTCATTCCAAAATTAATCCAGGTTGTTTGATTTTCAAATACCGTTTGCGTATTAACTTTTGGATCAAAGCTTCTGAATATAAAACTTCCGTAAATTTTTAAATTTGTTGCAGGATTTATTACATAGCCCGCTTGAATTTCAGCGTGAAAGAAATCGGTAGTATTTCCTTGTGCCAATTCGTTTCCGTTATCTGAAATGCGATCGTCCTCAGTTCCATAAATATCCCCTCCGTAAAAAAAAGAATCTTCCGGTGTATTGAATTCAAACCCCCGTTTTGCGACAATAAACTTTGCATCGCCATAAATTCTTCCCTTTTGGTAACGTGCTATTCCTATAAATTCAGAAAAATTAGCCCCCAGTGTATGTGCCATAGACTGATTGTTGTGACCATAATTTAGCACGACAGTATTGTGGGAATATGTATAGGGGCGCACCCTATTGTACTCCGTTTGTAAATACAGATTTTTTAACCCGAAGGCATTGTAATATTTTAGGCCCAATTGATACCCAATCTTGTTTTTATAGCTCCCATCTCCTCCAAAAATATCACTGGAAGAAAATTCATCGATAATAAGCTGTCCATAAATATTGATCCTATCATTTACTTTGTATTTAGTACTTAGGCCAATCAATGCATTTCCACCACGGGAGCCGGTAGAAAATTCTATGGCGCGATAAAAAATAATTGGGTTTAGGTAATTCACATCAAAACCGCGGCCGTTATCGTTCTGCCAAATAACGGATTCAAAAAGTCCGATATTAAGTCTTTTAGTGATGTTATAGCTTAAATAGTGATTGGCAATATATTTTGTTCGGAAGGAGCCATCTTCGGTAACCTCGGGGCGCACATCACGCAGTGACATCCATGTGTTTGTGTATTTCAGTTTCCAAAAAGTAGTATTTATTTTGAAGAAAGGATATGGGCTTGCATTATCACTCGTTAATAATGAGCGGTAACCATCTCCCAAAAATGTTTTACCGTGGCCGAATTGGATATTGAAATAGTTTGAGGKTKTNNWTMAGWWRYKTNNGGCYTKTNNCTATRSKWTNAGTCWTWSSWAYMYSAMTWWWWWSYWTYTGMWMTNYYWMGCYYRRKSWYKATAGNTGGAYWTCNNYCWTCTNKMYGTNYAGMTKCNNYGSMTWCCRSTKWAAGTAACCTGCAAAACGGCCTTGGCTTTCATAAATAACCCCAAAAAAACCAATCTGCTTGCCAATCCCTCCTTGCGTATACACTAAGCGCGTATTATTATAGGTATCTATATCTGCGTCAAAATCCTTTCCTGCTTGAAGATCCACCCCCGGGTCCAGCGTTAGCCAATAATCTTTTCCCTTAATGGTTATGAAATGCTCATTCCAAAGCTTGCGCCCAAACCATGAGCTTTTGTTTTTTAAAATTTCTTTATTGGCATCCTCAAAATCGTAATATTTATTGACTTCAGAATAGATATAGGGTTTTTGAGCCGTATGGTTATTTAGACCTACGCGGTTTAGTGCTGGATCAAATAAGCTGTAATTATGATGTGAAAGTGGAATATTGATATTGCTTCGGTATTCCTCATTTTTATAAGGCAGATTTTCAATAGCATCATATTCTGTGGCTAACAGTTCCCTGTCATTTTTCTTGCCAACCTCAGTAGCTTGCATAATTGTTTCGCCGGGAGGAACTAATGGAATGGCAATAGGAAAGGTAAACTGTACGTAGGCCGGCATGCCATTATAAGTTGCGGGTACTATCTCAGGAAGCAATTCAAAAACTCTTCTAGCTTCGGTTTTTAATTCTTCATATATTCCATCTACATATAGCACCTTGAATTTTCCTTCTTTGGTAACCTCAAAAAGTACATTAACATTTCCTTTATAGTTTTCAGAAAAAACTATTTCGGGCACCTTAAAATTTTCAAATATGAATTGTTGCAGAGTATTTTTAAAACAATTTTCCAGCGCATCAAGATCAACACTTTTGCATTGGTCAAAAACCGGATATTTCTCATATTGCGCTGAAGGAGTTTGTGCTAAAGAAACTATGNAGAAACCGAAAATAAAAAGAAATAGAAACTGCTTCATCAGGTCTGCTTGTTTAATCCCGAAAGATACAGTTTTTTTATAATGACCGAAATCAAAAAAAGCCCCCATTTTAAGGGAGCTTTGAATTTTAAAAAAAGGGGACATTACTTGATATTGAAAACAATTG
Organism: Aequorivita sp.; assembly: GCA_002733915.1. Classification (GTDB taxonomy): domain Bacteria; phylum Bacteroidota; class Bacteroidia; order Flavobacteriales; family Flavobacteriaceae; genus Aequorivita. The sequence continues at coordinate 479,868 of NVXN01000002.1, read as the reverse complement.
GCACGGTGTAGAGCACTTCTACATTTTTATTGCCCTGTCTGCCCGGTTTCATTGGGGGCAACATATTTATTACACGCTGCCCTTCTTTTTTTAGGTTTACGTCTCGTGAAGTAGCAACTACATCAGTAACATAACCATTGGCGTCAATTTTAAAATTTACATAGAGTCTGTGCGCTTCATTTGTTTTTAAATCTTCGAGTACTTGTTGTCTGAAATTTTTCTGTATGAAGGAATTGATTTTTGAAGACATACACGCTATTTTTTCCGAATTAGAACCCTCATTCTCACAACCTGGGAAAATAGGAACGAATTCAACGTTTGCAAGCAGTCTGGGTTTATTAGTTTCTTGCTCCGGCACTACAACAGCAGGCTGTATTGGGGCGTCTATGGCAGAAGTTTCGGAAGATGGAATGGAAGTCTCAATCGTTGGATCGGTATTGGGCTTTACTTCAAAAGTAGTGCTTTTCACCACTCTTTTTATAGGCTCTCTTTGTTGAGAAGGCCCTCTTTTAGGCTCAATTTGTTTTGGCTTTTCTATATCAATCACATATTCAACCATAGGCGGCTCCTGTAATCCATTAGATTCTGTCGTGACAGCCTGATAGCTTTTGATCTCAAAATTGGCTTGCATTATGAAAAAAACGATAAGCAAACTTAGGATAACTCCTATTTGAAAAAACAAACGTGAATTCCATTTAATATTTGTCTGCTTTTTTTCAGCTCTTTTGTTTCGGGTATTCTTTACAGGCGTTTTCATAATGTACGTGATTTAAAAGGTTAACATTTTATAAAACACAACTGTTATGCCAAAACGCAAAAAACCCCGTCTTTACTGTGGTAAGGACGGGGTTTTAAAATTTTAAATATTTTTTTATTGGATATCAAACACTATTGGAAGTGAATAAAGTACACCCACTGGTTTTCCACGTTGTTTTCCTGGGGTCATATTTGGCAATGAGCTTACAACCTCCATTGCTTCTTTTTCAAGTCTTGGGTGAGGGGCACGCGCACGAACATCCGTAACTCTCCCATTTTTATCAATTTTAAATTGAACAGCGATTCGTTGTCTTCCTTCCAAACCTAAATCTGAGGCAAGATCACTATTAAATTTTTTATTGATGAACTCGCTTATTTTTGAAGACATACACTTCTTTTTGGCATCGTTCCCATTTTCTTTTTCACAGCCGGGATAGATAGGCACGTTTTCAATTACAGCAAAGGGAACATCAGCAATTTCTTCTTCARYWACWYSKTYYTTMAKYWMSTTCACCTCTACAATCTTTTCTTCTTGATTGGTTTCAGTAGACTTTATTACGGTTTCTTCCTCTTCCACTTCATCTTCCATAACCTCAATTACTTCTGGTGCTGGCGGCGGTGGCGGTGGCGGGGGTGGCGGTGTTAACTGTTGGGTAATTGGAATCTCTTCCTCAAGTTCATCACCTACATCAAGTTTTCCGTAATCATTATCGGATTTATCATAGGTTTTCCATTCAATTGCCTGCCAGGCCAAGAAAAGCATTACAACCATTCCGAGCTGGAAGAAAAGCATGCTCCTGCGGCTTACATCTGCTTTTGGATTTTTTTTGGGTTCCATAATAGTGGGTTTAACGTGTTGCTAAAATATAGAAATTATCATTCAATTTAAAACTTAATTGAAATTTTAAGTATTTAAATATTTTTTTATGTTTTTGAAAAAAAAGATTCCGAGCAATGATCCTGTAAAGTTTGCAGCTACATCGAATATATCTGCCTTGCGAGAAACCGTAAACTGGTCTTGTAATATCTCAATTACTATGCCATAAAGGAGCACTGAAAGTAGAAGGATTAGTATCCATCTGGTTTTTAATAAGAATCCATTTTTAAAATATATAAAGAGCAACCACAGATTTATAAGAATAAAGTGTATGAGGCTATGGACAATTTTATCTATTCCCGAAAATTCTATTTTCGGCAATGTTGGATTAGAAAGAAAAAAAAGAACAGATATTACGCAACTGTACAGTACTGCAAGAATCAACAGGTTTTTAGCCCGCAATAAGCGCTTTATATGCGGCATCGTCCAAGAGTTCAGCTATTTCATCTGGGTTGGAAATTTTCATCTTTATCATCCAGCCTTCACCATARGSATCWKTATTTACTTTTTCMGGYTCGKMTTCNNSARACTGNNATTRAATTCKATWATTTCTCCAGARASWGGYARAAAWARATCWGRRACWGTTTTTACSGCTTCWACAGTACCAAAAACTTCTTCTTTMKCYAAAGTWTCKCCYWCWGTTTCTACTTCTACATAAACGATGTCTCCAAGTTCACCTTGAGCAAAGTCAGTTACTCCAATGGTGGCTATGTCGCCGTCAATTTTTACCCACTCGTGGTCTTTTGTATATTTTAAATTTGATGGTACATTCATAAGTCAATAAATATAAAGGTTCTTAATTTCCAAAGTTATAACGAAGGGTGAATCCACTTCTAATTGTTGTTTGCGGAAATGCTGTTGAAATAGCATATTCCGAGAAGGTATGATCATAATAGAACAGGGCTGTAAGGTTCTTGCTCAATGCATAATCAATAGACAATTGTGCCCCGTAAATGGTCTGGCCGGCTGTAGTCTGATTGTTATCAATGTCCAGATACCTAATTATGGTTATATTATCTCTTCGGGAAAGATCTACCTTAAAGTTCAAATCACTTGTAATAACAGATTTTTTTCCACCAAAATTAGTAGCAATACGAAGATCCTTTATGCGGTATCCTAGACCAATAATGTATTCATTTCCTTTTATTTCCGTTAGCAGGTTGTTAGCAAAACTCAATGATAGCGCACGGTCCTTTCGCATTTCAGCCAAAATCTTTACTGAATTGTTCATCTCAAAATCCATACGTAGCAAAGGCGAAAACTGTTCGGTCAGGTTTACATTTGTAAGAAGTGTCTTTGCCTTAAAATTTCCTGCCTGATCCACTGCTTCCGGATCATTTGGATCGTAATCAAGATTTGACTGGAATTGGTTTACCGTATAGGAAGCTCTATAGCCATGGGTAAGTGAAAAACGCTTGAAGTTTTTCTTAAACCAAGGGATGTTCATAAGGCCAGTATATTTTATATCCCAGTTAGGAAGTGGAATATCCCTTAAAATACCAGTTTTTTCCTTTGAAGCATCGCTTCCTTTGTAAGCAGCAAGAAATGAGGGCAACAATACATCTTGGCTATTTCTACCGAAACCAACTGGATAACCATCGGCGGTTCGTTCAAATGGTCTTCCCTGGTAGTATTCCTCAGCAAGTCTGTTTGCTATTGTTAAACGGTTACTTCGGAAATCATCAAAAGCCGCAGAACTGTTTTCATCGCTAGTGGCAAAAGCCGTTTTAATCAATAMMKTTGAAATATTAAAGTTTCCAAAGGTTGTGGGCGTTAATGAATTGTATAATCCATTTTCTACAATATAGTTTTCTGTGTAGTTTTCAGAATAAATTCTACTTCCGTTGATATCGATCGTTAAATCATTTATAGGCTCCAGATTGGCTTGAATATCCATTTGACGGCTTTCTACTTCAGTGTATTGTTCGTTAAATTCTGGATAAAGCGTTAGCCATCCTTTTCTGGCTGCTAATTCCCGCACTTCTGCCTGACTTCCGAAAACAAAGCCTGTAGTTGGTTTAAGCGTTCCTATAAAACCGATGGAAGGCAAGTAACCGGGAAGGTAAATACCGTTATTTTCTTGATAGTTGAATTGAATTTTTCTAAGCATTGTAGCAAAACCTATAACCGTATTTATAGCTTTATCGCCAGCGTTCAATCCTCCTTCAGCACCTGCACCTGTCCCTCTGCCCAAAACGTTCGGTGAATTGTTTTTTCCGCCACTAAGCTCGCCATTTTCCTTTTCTTCTAGCTTGCCCTCACGTGCTGATTTTTTCTCTTCACCACCAGATTTCTCATCTCCAGTGCCGCTACCGCTTCTACTTTCGCCACCTGCGGAATTTCTAGGCTTGCTCTTCTTAATTTTTGTTAGACCAATATAACGGTAGAAACCGTTCATATCAATGCTGGAATTAATTTGGTGCGTACTGGCATTCTGTATGGAATTTCCTAAATTATAGGTGTTTGTGGTTCCATCGCTCAGCTGAATTGGAATTTCGTTAAATAAGTCGCTACTTGCCTGCCATTGATAATCTCCGGTATAGGAATAGGTTGCTCTAACAAATTTTAAGAAAGGAAACTTGCTGAAAGGCAAATCATAATTTAGCTGAAGTGACTGGAAATGCTGGTTAGGCTCCCCTACATCAAAAAAGCCATCCCATACACCTATTTCATTATTAACAAAGCCCTCATCATCTACATAGTTATTTACTACCCTATTGTTTGATGAAGTAAAATTGAAACGGAGTGATTTAGTTAAATTATGGTTGATGGTGTACTGCCAATCAAAAAGGAAATTACGTTGGTATAGAGTTGGTAGGCCAATATTTCCTGGCAATAGATTTATCTCCCGAAATTTCTGCTCATTGTACTGACGTGTAATGTTTGAACTTACTGAAATGTTTGTTGGCAAATAATTAAAGTTAATGTCCTTTAGGAATTGCCAATATTTTCCTCTAAAAAGGGAATCGTTCTTTTTGAATGGTTCTACAGGTTTCGCATTAAAATTGTAGTTATAAGTTGCTCCTGCCCGAACATTTTGCTCCAGTGCATCTTCAATTTCAAAATCATGATGGTCCGTCTGGTTATATGAAAAAGATCCCGTAAAGTTTTCCACGTCATATACTTGCGGCTTGCCTTCACCGGTACGCTCTTTTCGGACTCCTATGAAATTTACGCTTTGTCGTTTCGTATAATCTACGGCCTGTTCTTTAATTGCGTCCTTTTCATCTTGGTCTTCTGTATTGTCTAGACGAGTCTCCAACTCGATATCCTGGAATTCCGGATCGTATTGCGGTGTGATCAATTCTTCGGAACGCCCATAATTGAAAGGTAATTGAATTCCCCATTTCTTAGGCATTAACTGCCCAAGATTTACATTTGTTACCACATCGTATTGCTGTAGATCCTCACGGCTTCTTTGGTTTGGACCCTGTTCAAGCGAACCGAAACCAATAGTACTTTTCTTGCCTGTAGCGCTTATGGTTGCAAAGTCTGCTAGGTTGGCATCCATACTTACCACAGCAGCCCATCCGCCTTCATTATTGAGCTCAGACATTCTAAGCTCGTTGAACCAAACTTCTCCACATATATCATTAGAAGAGGCATTTCTAAGACCTAACATGATGGTACGAACGTTCCCAAAGCTTGGGTTACCTTTTATACCTATTCGCAATTCATTTTCACCGCCAGTATCACCGCCATCAAGTTCAGATTGATTAAAGAAGGTTACTTCTGTTGGATCAATGCCTGAATCTCCCAAAACCCTTGTTTTTACTTGCTGAAGCAACTCTAAAGGTAAATTTAACCTATTAGCAAGGGGCCAGATTTCCTCTGCGCTGGTAGCCCCAAAATTTGTTGGGTTTAAAGGAATTTGAATTTCATAATAGTTATTGGTAAGGTCATTACCCAAACGCATAAACGCTACCAGTTGTCCATCGGAAAGCCCAGTTTCATTTTGAAGTGATTCTGCGTGTATAAACATTTCCAGGTTTTTGTACTGGCGCATGTCCACATTAAAGTTTTTATACACCGAGCGGCCATCATTTGGCTCCAATCCACAAACCCTTAAAGAGAGTGATTGCTCATTTTCCCTAATAATATTATTGTTATTGTTCAGTTCTTCACGCTGCAGGCCGGGTGGCAACCTATATGGAATAGGTTCTCTGTTTTCGTTTTCTTCAATACTTACCGCTTCTACTTCAAAAACGGTATCATCCTGTGATGGGTCTTCTCCTGTAATATCCAATGTTTGCTGAAACCTTCTGTAATCGCCGCGTACCAATTCCATGGTTCCAAAACGCAAAACTGTATTTTCGGTAAATTGGGAAAGGAACATTCGCATAAAACGGATAGACCTGTAATCTGAAATTCCATTTACGGCTTGATCAGGTTTACTGATAGGAATTTTAAACTGCACCCAACGCACTGGGATTACATCATTATTTTGGGTAGTTACCTCAAGCTCCTTAACATCGGTTATAAATTCACTGTTTTCACGGCTCATTCCAGGATAAACAGGTACGTTGTATTCAAAATAACTGTCAATCGTGTTCATGGTGTTGTCACGATTTATGTCTTCCACATCGGGTTGGGTCGTGCTTCCTCGGTTTGTATTGGTGACTTCAACCGGGGAGTTTCCTTGGGTTCCGTTGTATTTTAAATAACGGTCCAAGATATTTCCTTCGCCCTGTAAGAAGTATTGGTAATCGTCATTGGCAGGGTCTGGCAGTCCTGCAAAAGCTGGAAACTGAGCTCCTTCCGAAACATTGTCCAAACCATCATAACCAATATCTTGATTGGTACGCTCTTGCCCTTGAGTATCAAAAGTATAAACCAAAGATTGGTTTGTAGGTACTTTACCCCAGGCTGTTATAGTAGTATTTGCCGTACCTCCATCTTCGGGAAGTCCATTTTCATATTGTTTTCTACCGTCCTTCAACACATCCTCAGAAATACTTCCGAGGTTAAAATTGATAGTTCCACCAGGGTTACCGTCGTTTTCTTCATAGATGAAGGGGTCCATAACCCAAAATTGGATATATTCTACATTTGATTGTTCAAAATCAGTTGTAGTTAGTTGTCTCATTATTCCCCCAAAATTATTTTCTGGGTTGGGAAGATTGTTTGTTCCCGCTGCTGCAGGATTGTAGTTGTACTCACCACGAGTTGATGGATAGTACGCCAGATCTAGTGTGAAAAGTGCCTGTGTCTGTCCCTGGACAATATCTTGGTTTGGAAAAATTTCATCCCTGAATACACGACGTGCAAATGGTGAAGAAAGATCCTCATCGTTAATTCCACCGGGGCGCTGACTACTATAAAATATGGGATCGATGGTGTACCAGGCTAATTTTGCTCTATTGTAATTATAGCTTAAATTATCATTTGCTACTTGGCCCCCGAAACCTATGGGAGTACTTGCTAAAAACCAACTGGATGGAGCGCTGATGTCATTCCCCGTTTGTGAGGCTTCAAAATCATCCACATACACGGTTGTTTTTCCATCAAAATCAGAAACTTTAGGGGCTCCGGGCTTTAAGTAAGCAAATTCACCGCGCAGGGAAATGTTTGATTCTACATCGGTATCTATATTTGGAAGTTTATTTACCAAGCGAGTTAAGAATGGCACTTCGGTTGAATAATTCAAATTAATACCATAAATACTGTTGTTAATAGGCTCAACACCATAGGAAGACTTTTGGGTCAATGGGCGTTCGTTGAGATTTAAATAAGTAGCCCCTATTAAAAACTTATCGCTAAATTTATGCTCTACGTTCAATCCGGTGAAACGCTTGCTTTGCTGTCCGAAAAGTGAATTATTCTCCGTACTTACCGATATTGGAATGTTACTATTCAATAAAGCGGGATCTAAAATTTGAACCCTTCCTAATTGATAGTTTACCGTGTAATCTACACCTTCAACCAATGTCCTTCCGCCTGCAGTAACCGTAACTGACCCCTGTGGAATGTTGAAAGCACCTATTGGAATACCGTCGGCGCCGGTTGATTTGTAACTTCCTTTTAATTGAAATTTGTTCTTTTCACTTTCCTGTTGCTCAGCCTGTGTTTTAGTACCAGTATAAAGGGTTCGGAAAACGTRTTTCTCCTGATTGGCATTGTAACTTGCAGGAATGTTATAATTAGCAGGTGCGGCAGGCACGTTCAATTCATCAAATAAATGCTTTCCAAAAGGTTCTACTGTGGTGAAGATAATTCTTCCGTTCTGAGCATCTACCGTTATACCTGGAAGAAAATCGAAAAAACCATCTCCTCCTTGAACCGGATCATTATTAAAATTCAATCTATCCAGATTGAAAACCTTTAAAAGAATTTCATCCTCCACATCTTCCGGAAGGTCTGGACCGCCCTGGACCTTTTCAATATAGTTGAGAGGAGAAGGATCGGTATAGAATATATTTAAGTTAAAATCTTCCTTTTCAAGTTGGTATGCTCCAATGGGGTAAATGTTTTTCATCATCAAATCCCACACTGGCTCTTGTACGTTTGTAATACTGCTCTTCAGAAGTTTTACCACAAGGTTTTGCGCAAGCGTTGCTTCCCCTCCCGGAGGATTGTTTCCCCCACCGGGCGGTGTGCCGCCATTGGCTTCTACGCCATCGTTGGAAAATTCACCTACTTGATATACTTTTCCATTCACTGTAAACTGGTATGATACAGCTAAAACTTCGTCATTGGTCAATCGCTGGTTAAGTGAAATATATCCCAATTGTGAATTTAAGGTATATTCTCCCGGATCCAATCTTCGGGCGTTTTCCAAGGTTACATAATCGGTTCCTTCACTTACCTGTACTCCCGTAAATCCTTGCCTCACAGTTGCAACGTCCCGAATGGCAGGGTTAAGTAATGTTTGCGCTCCTCCATTGATCCCAAAAGGGTTAAAATCATTATTCCCGTTATCGGGATAAGCACCTCTAGCTGAATTGATAAATCCGCCGGGAGGAACTGTCAAACCAATATTTGTAGGGTCTGATTCCCCAATATCTTGCAGCGCTACAATGTTCCGAACATTTTCAGTACGGCTGGTTCGATTGGTAATCCRAACCTCCATTCGCGTAACTTGCACATTGCTATTGAWGAAAGGATAAAGTTCTAAGGCACGATCATAATTATCCCTAAAATAATGCGCCAAAAAGAAGTGACGGTTGTCGTCATAATCCAATGCAAAAAGTTCAAAATCTGTAATGGTCGCGCCGCCTTCGGCGGTAACGGTGCGGGTTTCAGATTTTTGTTCAGAGAAAACCCCTGTTATGGTCGTGTTGCCAAACTGAAGCTGTGTTTTTACGCCAAAAAGACTTTGCGCCCCTTGTATCAAAGAACTATTTAAAGGCATACTTACGTTACCCACTTCTATTTTTTGAATGATGTCATCTTCAGTTGGGGTGTATTCCAGCTTTATCTGGTTTTGAAAATCGAAAGTGCTCTCGGTATCGTAATTGGCAGTAACCTGAAGCCTTGTTCCTACCTTAGCCAAAAGACTTAAGCTAATGCGCTGATCAAAATCAAAAGAAAAATTGCTTCGGTTTCGCGGCGAGTATTGTGGGTTGTCCTGTTTTGTATAAAGCAGACCGAGGTCCATTTCCACAGAACCTTGCGGAATTACTTCAATAGTGTTTCCTCCAAAAATAGATTCAAAGAAATTTGAATTTACATAGAATGTTGGCAATAAATTTTTCTGTTGTTCTTCAGAGCCTTCCTTTCTACCATCGGCCGCATCAATTTTTTCTTTGAAGTATGTCTTCATCTGTTCCTCCTGAATAAGTCGCTGATATTCCTGAGGAGTAAGGATTATGGGGTAAGTAATGTTAAAACTGCCCAAGGTCTGGGTATAAATATATCTATCGGTTATGGGATCATAAGTATAGAGGTCCTGTATACTAATGGGAGTGGGAAGGTCCATCCTGCCCATCTCGTTGCCAACGGCTGTAGAGTCTTGCGCCAGCGAAGCATTTCCGATAAATATGAAACTTATTATTGCTAAAAGCTTGAAAAAGCCACCCTTGTAAACGTAATTTTTTGCCTTCAAATTTTACAAATTTTTTAAAGCTTGTTTAATAATCATTTCTGCCGATGCCTGCGGATTATCCTTAACAATGGCATCCACCACTTTCTCAGACTGTTTGCGAACAAAGCCCAACGTCTCCAAAGCAGATAACGCTTCATTTTTGTTAGTATTGCTTGTTCCGGTAGAAATAGACGACAAACCGTACACTTTTAAAATTTTATCTTTTAAATCCAAAACCACACGTTGTGCAGTTTTGGCCCCTATTCCTTTTACTGATTGTATTGTTGTTATGTCATTTTGCGCAATTGCATCTAGGACTTGGTCTGGTGCCAAGGAGGACAACATGGTACGAGCAATGCTTGCGCCAACCCCTGAGACACTGATCAACAATCTAAAAATTTCTCGTTCAGCAACACCTGAAAAACCGTAAAGTGTATGGGCATCTTCCCTAACAAGCAAATGCGTATATAGTTTAACATTTTCACTGGTGGGGAGTTCAGAAAATGTGTGTAAGGAAATATTGATAAAGTACCCTACTCCATTACATTCTATCACGACGTCGGTCGGGTTTTTTTCAACCAGTCTGCCCTGTATATGGGTTATCATGTGTTAACGAAAACTTAAAGGCTCAAATATAGTATAATTATTTGCAACATCCATTGGGGTTCTTGGGAAAATATTGAATACAAAAAGCTTTGTTTTATTTGGATTCCAACTCCCGTCCTCGCTTCTCTTTTTGCTGCGCATCCACAACTGCTACGGCGCTCATATTTACAATTTCTTCCACGCTAGCGCCCAGTTGTAATATATGAACGGGTTTGCGCATCCCCAACATAATCGGGCCAATGGATTCCACGCCGTTCAATTCCTTCAACAATTTGTAATTGCTATTTGCAGAATCAAGGTTGGGGAAGATAAGCGCGTTCACTTTTTTGCCCGCCAACTTTGAGAATGGAAATTTCTTTTGAAGCATTTCGGGGTTCAATGCAAAATCGGTCTGCAACTCGCCATCCACAATCATATCTGGATTGCTTTTGTGAAGTAAATCTACAGCTTCCCGCACTTTGGTTGCATGCGGGTCTTTAGAAGAGCCAAAGTTGGCATATGAAATCATTGCGATCACAGGTTGCACACCGAACATTTTCATGGTATAGTTGGTCATCTGTGCAATTTTGGCAAGCTCCTTTGCTGTGGGATCTATATTTATAGAGGTGTCAGAAATAAACAAAGGCCCCCGCTTGGTAAGCATCAAGTTTGTTGTTGCTACTTTGGTAACACCTTCAAACCTCCCCACCGTTTCAAAAACAGGAACGACCACCGATGGATAAGAGCGTGCGTACCCAGAAATCATACAATCCACATCGCCTTCGCTAAGCATCATTCCAGCAAAATAGTTTCTTTCGCGAACCAGCTTTTCAGCAGTATAGAGCGAAATGCCGCTTCTTCTTCGCTTTTCCCAAAGTTTTTGGGCGTAATGCTGAAGCTTACCTGTGTTTTCATCATTTTTTGGATCTATTATTTCAAGTTCGGCATCAAAATCAATTTGTTCCATCAGTTCCAAAATAATTTCCTTCCTTCCCAATAGAACAGGGGTGCCGATGCCCTCTTCGAAAACAATTTGCGCAGCCTTTAAAACATCTAAATGATCGGCTTCGGCAAACACGATACGTTTTGGGTTTAGTTTTGCACGGTTCACCAACAATCTAATGATTTTGTTATCGCTGCCCATGCGCTCATAGAGTTCGTCTTGATATTTTTCCCAATCTGTAATTTCAGTGGTAGCGACACCGCTTTCCATAGCAGCTTTCGCTACTGCGGGCGGCACGGTGGCTATCAATCGTGGATCAAAGGGTTTTGGAATAATGTAATCCTTTCCAAAGTTGAGCTTGGTCTCGCCATAGGCAATATTCACCTGTTCTGGCACGGGTTCTTTGGCGAGTTCTGCCAAAGCCTTTACAGCGGCCATTTTCATGGCTTCATTAATCTTAGTTGCACGAACGTCAAGTGCGCCGCGGAAAATAAAAGGAAAGCCAAGTACATTATTTACTTGGTTAGGGTGGTCGCTACGGCCAGTGGCCATGATAATATCTTCTCTTGTTCTAATGGCCAAATCATATTCAATCTCTGGGTCAGGATTTGCCATTGCAAACACAATTGGGTTTTGCGCCATGCTTAGAAGCATTTCTGGCGACACAATATCTTTTACGGAAAGCCCCACAAGTACATCGGCATCTATCATAGCCTCCTCCAAAGTGTCAATCTTACGGTGTGAAGCAAACTCAGCTTTTTCTTCAGAAAGATCTTCGCGGTCTTTACGAATTACACCCTTACTGTCAAGCATAACAATATTTTCAGCCCTTGCACCAAAGGATTTATAGAGGCGCGTGCACGAAACCGCTGCCGCACCAGCACCGCTGATTACAATCTTAACCTCTTCAATGTTTTTTTCAGCTATTTCAAGGGCATTGAGCAAAGCAGCTGCAGAAATGATTGCAGTACCGTGCTGATCGTCGTGCATTACGGGAATGTTTAGCTCTTTCTTCAGCCTTCTTTCTATCTCAAAAGCTTCTGGGGCTTTTATGTCTTCCAGGTTTATTCCGCCAAAGGTTGGCGCAATATTTTTTACGGTGGCTACAAATTCATCAATATTTTCAGTATTTATTTCAATATCGAAAACATCAATATCTGCAAAAATTTTGAAGAGCAAACCTTTGCCTTCCATCACCGGTTTTGAGGCTTCGGGGCCAATATTTCCCAAGCCAAGTACCGCAGTTCCATTAGAAATTACGGCAACCAGATTTCCTTTGTTTGTATATTTATAAACATTGTCCACATTTTTTTCAATCTCCAAACATGGCTCTGCCACTCCGGGCGAATACGCCAAGGACAGATCCCGCTGTGTAGCATATTTTTTTGTGGGAACAACCTGAATTTTCCCAGGTTTCGGCTTGGCGTGGTATAAAAGGGCTTCTCTGCGTCTGCTTTGTTTGCTCATAATTTGGAATACTATAGTTGGCTTATACTATTGATTCTGTTGTAATTTTAATTCAGCAACAGAACTTACAAAGTTATAACCTTAGGTGGAATGGCGAAAGTTTGGAGGTTAATCTTTCAAAAAGTTGATGTTTCTTTTTAATCCTGAAAATTTGGTGCGTTTTACTGCGCTATTTTTAAAAATTTTATGAAAAACAGCTTCGGTGATTTCGTGCCAATCTTTTTTTGACATCGACAAAAGTTCGGGGTGCGGGTTGAAAAGCGGTTCGCTGTGTGCTTTACTGAAACGGTTCCACGGACAAACGTCCTGGCAAATATCGCAGCCAAACATCCAATCCTCAAATTTTTCTTTTTCCGAAATTGGGATTTCATTTTTCAATTCAATAGTATAATACGAAATACATTTGCTGCCGTCCACAACTTTGTTGGCTACGATTGCGTTTGTTGGGCAGGCGTCAATACAGGCGGTACAACTGCCACAGTGGTCCGTTACTGGAGTGTCATATTCTAAATCCAGATCGACGATCAATTCCGCAATAAAATAGAAACTGCCCAATTGTTTTGTAAGCAGATTGCTGTGCTTGCCAATCCAGCCCAAACCACTTTTTGCGGCCCAGGCTTTATCCAAAACCGGTGCCGAATCTACAAATGCGCGGCCGTGCACTTCGCCTATTTCTTCAGAAATAAATTCCATCAACTGTTTCAGTTTGTCTTTTATGACGAAATGATAATCGGTGCCGTAAGCGTATTTTGAGATTTTATAGGTTTCGGAATTTTGCGTTTCTGAAGGGAAATAATTCAGCAACAATGAAATAACACTTTTAGAATCGGGAACCAAAAGTGTTGGATCCAATCTTTTGTCAAAATGGTTTTCCATATAGGCCATTTCGCCGTGCATACTTTTATTGAGCCAGTTTTCGAGGTGCGGGGCTTCTTCCTCAAGAAATTCTGCTTTGCTTATTCCGCACGAAACAAACCCAAGGCGTTTGGCTTCAGCTTTTATTAAATGTGAATATTTTGAAGAATTCTGAATCACTCAATTATCTTAAGTTGAATTTTAAAACGGCATTTTTTGGTTTAAGGGTAATCAATGGCTTAATTTCAATTGGTGTTTTCTTTTCGGAAATTTTATATTTCCACATTATCTCTGCGATGGCCAAAACCATTTCATACATCGCAAAATTGTTGCCAATGCACATTCGCGGACCTGCACCGAAGGGAAAATATTGTCCAGAAAAATGATTGGGATTAACTTCTGAAAAACGTTCGGGTTTAAACTTTTGCGGTTCGTCCCAGTTCTGAAGATTCGTATGGATTTCCAATAATGAAAATAACAAACTTGAATTTTTAGGTATATTCATTCCATTAAATTCGTCTTCCTCAATATTCACACGATCAATAAAATATGCTGGGGGATACAACCGGAGGGATTCTTCAATAACATTTTTAGTGAAAGGACAATTTTTAATAAACTCCATTAAATTGTCTGATTTCTCCTTTGCTTCAATTATCTCTAAATGAAGCCTTTCTTGAATTTGAGGATTTCTCGCCAACAATTCACAAGTGAAAGTAAGTGCGTTTGATGTGGTTTCGTGACCTGCCGTGAAAAGAATTAATATTTCATCAATCAATTGTTCATCTTCCATAGCTTTTCCATCTTCATATCGTGCATTCAAAAGCATATCCAGTAAATCACCTTCCCGTTTTTCAGAATTTCTTCTTTCTTTAACGAGATTTTTTAAAAGTGATCGCGCTTGGTTCGTTTCCGAAATATGCTTTTTTATTTTTCCGCTCAACTTAAACCACCATCCCAAATAGGGTTGACGCAACTCTTTCACCAACATTTGCTGCGCAGATTCCGTTATTTGCTGAAGTTTGTTTATTTCCTTTTGATCAACCGCACTACTAAAAAGTGATTTCACAACGGTTTGAAAAGCAAGGTCGTTAAAAACAGGAAAAATATCTATTGGTTTATCTGTTTCAATTTTTACTAGTTCCGTTTTAATAGCGGCATCAATTGTGCCCAATAGATTTATCAATTGTTTTTTATGAAAAGCAGGCTGAATTAGTTTGCGTTGTTTTTGCCAAAGTTCTCCTTCAGAAGTCAACAATCCGAAGCCTACATATTTTGAAAGATCGCGGGTTTGGATTGGGGATTTTTTATAATTTCTTTGGTTTTTTTGGAGTGCATATTGCGCAAATCCTGCATCACGCGAAAAAATAACCGAATTTCCAAAACCCAATTTTAACCGAAAAGTATCTCCTTTGGTTTCAAAATTTTTATGGTGAAAAGGCAATGGATTTTTAAGGATTTGGGCTGAATGAACCAAAAACTGGAAAGCAGAAACTGATGGAATTTTCTTTGCTTCCATAGTATGATTTTAAAATAATCCGCCCTGCGTGGGACCTTTTAGCTTGCCGAGATGTTTATAGGCGGCTTCTGTAACTTCACGGCCACGTGGAGTGCGCATGATAAATCCTTGTTGAATCAAGAACGGCTCATAAACCTCCTCAATGGTTTCGGGACTTTCTGAAACAGCAGTAGCAATGGTTGTAATACCTACGGGGCCCCCTTTAAATTTMTCAATRATGGTYGWWARAATTTTATTGTCCATTTCGTCCAATCCGTGTGCATCTACGTGTAGTGCATCCAAACCATATTTTGCAATTTCAACATCTATTTTTCCGTTTCCTTTTATTTGTGCAAAATCCCGGATTCTTCGTAAAAGTGCGTTGGCAATACGTGGTGTGCCACGGCTTCTGCCTGCAATTTCTATTGCGGCTTCCATGGAAATTGGCACCTGTAGAATTCCTGCACTGCGCTCTAAAATTGTAGTGAGCAATTCGGTTGTATAATATTGTAATCTTGAAGAAATTCCGAATCGGGCGCGCATAGGAGCGGTTAATAAACCAGACCGTGTTGTGGCGCCGACAAGGGTAAATGGATTAAGATTGATTTGGACTGACCGCGCATTCGGACCGGATTCAATCATAATATCAATTTTATAATCCTCCATTGCCGAGTAAAGATACTCTTCAACAATGGGGCTCAAGCGGTGAATTTCATCAATAAACAACACATCGCGCTCTTCCAGATTGGTCAACAAGCCCGCAAGGTCACCAGGTTTGTCCAACACGGGACCGGAAGTTACACGGATATTTACATTTAACTCATTTGCAAGAATGTATGCAAGGGTTGTTTTTCCCAATCCAGGGGGACCATGAAAAAGCGTATGATCCAATGCTTCGCTACGTAAATTTGCAGCCTGTACAAAAATCTGAAGATTTTCCAAGGCTTGATCCTGGCCCGTAAAATCCTCAAAGCTAAGGGGCCGTAATTTTTTTTCAATATCAAGTTCCTGTGGCGAGAGATTCTCTCCCGTAGGATCGAGGTGTTCGTTCATAGCACAAATATAGCAATCCTTTGGGAGCCATATTAAAAAACAAAGCCATACTTTTCAGTATGGCTTTTGAAATAAACAGTAGATTCCTCACTTCCTACATATTATTAACTCAATAGTGTAAAGATACGTCAAAATGGTTAAAAATATACTACGTAGTAGTACGCATTCTATACGTAGAAAAAGAAAGAGCCTTTTCAAAAATTGAAAAGGCTCTTTTTATAATTATTCCAAAGACATAGATTAAGTTAATGGTCTAATTCATCTTCGTTATCTTGAAGTGGCACGTTTTGAGGAATAAAGTCCTGACCAGGAATCACATAATCGGTTTCGTCTTTGTTCAGCTTACTGTAGTCATATGCCCAACGATATACGTGGGGARTAGGACCGTCCCAGTTTCCATGGATGTGTTTTACTTCTGCAGTCCATTCTAGGGTTGTAGCATTCCAAGGGTTCTTTGGTCCTATTTTTCCGTAGAAAATAGAATGAAAGAAGTTGTATAGGAATACAACCTGAACGGCAATAGTGATGATTGCAAAGATTGTCATTACTACATTAATATCTGCTAAATCATCAAAATATGGAAATGCTGTATTACTATAATATCTTCGTGGTAAACCAGCCATACCTACAAAGTGCATGGGGAAGAAAATACCGTACGCTCCAATAGAAGTTACCCAGAAGTGGATATAACCAAGTTTTTTGCTCATCATTCTACCTTGGAACATTTTTGGGAACCAATGGTACACACCTGCCAATAAACCGTATAATGCAGAAATACCCATAACCAAGTGGAAGTGGGCAACTACAAAGTAGGTATCGTGAACATTTATATCCAGAGCGCTATCCCCAAGAATAATACCTGTTAAACCCCCTGTAATAAAGGTGGAAACAAACGCTATGGAAAACAGCATAGCCGTGTTCATCTGTAAGTTTCCTTTCCAAAGTGTGGTAATCCAGTTAAAAGCTTTTACTGCCGAAGGAATTGCAATTAAAAGTGTTGTAAAGGTGAATACAGAGCCAAGGAATGGATTCATCCCCGAAATAAACATGTGGTGACCCCAAACGATTGTTGAAAGGAATGCAATAGCGAGAATAGATGCTACCATCGCCCGATAACCAAAAATAGGTTTACGGGAGTTTGTTGCCATTACTTCTGAAACAATACCCATCGCCGGAAGAATTACGATATAAACCTCCGGGTGCCCCAGGAACCAAAATAAGTGTTCAAACAGAACTGGAGAACCTCCTTGGTGATGCAGTACTTCACCAGCAATATAAATATCTGAAAGGAAGAAAGAAGTACCAAAACTTCTATCCATAATCAACATAAGTGCTGCTGAGAACAGAACTGGAAAAGATACCACCCCAATAATTGCCGTAACAAAAAATGCCCAAATAGTCAAGGGTAGTCTGGTCATAGACATTCCTTTAGTACGAAGATTAATTACGGTTACAATATAATTCAATGAACCTAATAATGAAGAAGCAATAAAGATTGCGATTGATGACAACCAAAGTGTCATCCCTGCACCAGAACCTGGAATAGCCTGTGGCAAAGCACTCAATGGCGGATAAATGGTCCATCCGGCAGAAGCTGGTCCAGCTTCAACAAAGAGGGAAAACAACATTACGATACTTGACAGGAAAAACAACCAATAAGAAACCATATTTAAGAAACCAGAGGCCATGTCTCGTGCTCCAATCTGTAAGGGAATCAATAAGTTACTAAAGGTTCCACTCAATCCTGCTGTTAAAACGAAGAACACCATAATGGTACCATGAATGGTAACCAAAGCTAGATATATACTGGGATCCATAACTCCGTCTGTACCCCACTTGCCCAAGAATATTTCAAAAATTGTGAATTTATGGTCTGGCCAGGCTAATTGTAATCTGAACAATAAAGACATCAATATACCAATAACCCCCATAAACAATCCTGTAATAAGGTATTGTTTAGAAATCATTTTGTGATCTTGGCTAAAGATGTATTTAGTGATAAATGTTTCTTTATGATGATGCCCGTGATCGTCGTGGTGACCTTCTACTTCGTGAACCTGTGCGTGTGCTGACATATCTATTTAAGCTAATATTATTTAGTTTCGTTGCTAAGTTGTTCTCCAACGGTTGGTTGTTCTGCCAACCAGGTTTTATAATCTTCTTCAGACTCTACTATAATCTTCATCTGCATATTGTAGTGGCTAATACCGCAAATTTTATTACATAGAAGTATGTAATCAAACTCATATGGCTCTAAGGCTTCATCGCCAGCAGCAGTAAGTGCTACGCTTTTCTCTCTCCGAATTTCATTAATGCGGGCTACTTTATCCACAATCTTATCGTTTTGTCTCATTTCCGCCGTGGTAACGGTAGGGGTAAAAGCAAATTGTGTAATCATTCCAGGTACGCAATTCATTTGGGCCCTGAAGTGTGGCATATAAGCCGAATGCAATACATCCTGAGAACGCATTTTGAACAAAACCTTTCTACCCACCGGCAAATGTAATTCTGTTACTATTTTGTCATCCTGTGCATTTGGGTCTGCAGGATCAACACCCAATTGGTTAACACCTTCTATTAAACGAACATTTGCTTCTCCAAGGGTATTGTCATTTCCACCATAACGCGCTTTCCAGTTAAATTGCTGAGCGTATAGTTCAACAATCAATGGATCATCGTCCTTATCTACATTCATAATATCAGTCCAAGTAAAAAGACCGTAGATAATAAGCCCCGCCAGAACAATTACCGGAATGATGGTCCAGATGAATTCCAGCTTATCATTATCTGCATAGAATGTTGCTCTTTTAGTTTTGTTTCCTCTGTAAATAAAAGCGAAATAATGGAGCAGCCATTGTGTAAGTATTCCAACCAGAAAAATGATGATCATGGAAATCAGCATCAGGTTATCTATTTTGGAACCGTGTTCCGAACCTGAATCTGGCAAAAGAACATCTCCCCACAGCCAAAAGCTAAGGATGGCCAAAATATACATAAAGGCCAAAAAACCCATCATCAAATAACCGTTGGTGTTATTGTCCTTGTCCGAAGCTATTTCGGAGTGGATTGAAGTCTTGCCCTGTGCCAATTGAAATATCCTGCTCATTTGCCAAACAGAAATTCCAAAAAGAATAATTACTAATACAACTAAAAATGCGGTCATCTTAAAATATCTTCTTTAAACTAAATGATTAAAAATGGTAGTTCTCACTTTCTTTAATAAACGGATCATTTTTCGGTCTTAAGGAAACTTTGCCAAGTCCTGTGCCCACAACAAAAATGAAAAGCCCCATAAAGAATAATAATGCTGCAATCTCTGGAATACCAAAACTCCAATTGTGGCCTACGGTTGAAGGCATCACCAAAAGGAAAATATCTATATAGTGGCCTACCAAGATGAATACAGCAGCAATAACAACGAACCAAGGCACTCTCTTATAGTCGCTATTCATAAGTACTAGAATAGGGAATACAAAATTAAGGATAAGCATTCCGAAAAACAATACTTTATATTCCTGAATTCTTATAATGAAATAGGTTACTTCTTCCGGAATGTTTGCGTACCAGATGAGCATGAACTGCCCGAACCATAAATATGTCCAGAAAATACTGAAAGCAAACATGAATTTTGCCAAATCGTGAAGGTGTTTATCGCTCACAAAAGGAATCAATCCACGGCTTTTTAAGTGTATTGTAGTTAAGGCAAGAACTGTGATTGCCGAAACAAACATACTTGCAAATATATACCAAGCGAAAAGGGTGCTGTACCAGTGTGGGGTCATGGACATAAACCAATCCCAAGACATAGTAGCTTCAGTTACTATAAAGAATATTAAAAATAATACGGACGCCTTAAAATTCTTTCTGTAAGGGCCATAGTTATTCGTCTCAGCTTGTGCTAGAGAATTTTTTCTTGAGTAATATCTGTACAAATTCCACCCTAAAAGATAGATGACCGCACGAATTACAAAGAATGGAAAATTTAAATATCCCGATTTGACTTGTAAAATTTTATCGTGAGCTACCAATTCTTCATTCTGCCAAGGGAAGAAATGAGTTCCCGCAAAAACAACTATTAAGAATACGATTATTGAACCAGGAAGCAAATAAGCGGTGATACCTTCCATTATTCTATAAAGAACGGGAGACCACCCTGCCTGTGATACATATTGAATGGCATAAAAGACCAATACTCCCAATGCAATCATTAAAAAGAAGAATGCTCCTACAAATGTTGCAGACCAAGGTCTGGTTTGCAACTGATGCAACACATGCTCTTCATGTGAAGCTGCTCCGTGGCCTTCCGGTTTTAAGTCTGTGGCATGTTTCATTGCAGCTTCAGAATAACCTTCTTCACCACGGGCCACGTCAACAAAATTTGCCGTGTGTTCCTGATCGTGGGTTTCAACCACATGTCCTTCACCGTGATGGGCCTCTTGCTCAGCCATTATTTTTTTAACATCCTCTATAGTTTTTGGTGCTGTAAGAAACCCATAGGCAATTCCTACAAGGCCAAGAACCATAATAATGATAGAAAACAGTTTTAATTTACTAGGTAGCGTGTACATATCTTTAGCTATTCTCTTTAATTCTTTACTCTTGTTCTACTTCGGAGGCAGTAACCGCTTCCATATTTTTTTCTTCTGCAACACTTGTTGAATCGTTAGCAGACTGCGCAGTTTCTAAAATACCAGGCTCGCCGTTTAGGGCTGCTTTTAGATTCATGACATGCATTGCTATTTGCCAACGTTCCTTTTCATTTACCTGGGCTGCGTAGGAGCCCATAGCATTTAAACCGAAAGTTTCAACATGATAAACACCTCCCATTGTTATGGTACGCCCAGGATCTGCATAACTAGGAATTCCTAGAAATTTTTCACGGGTTGCCAAAATTCCTTTCCCGTCTCCTTTATCACCATGACATACTGCGCAATAGATGGTATACAATTGTGCTCCTGTGGCAAGGTTTTCTTGAGTAACATCATAAGGGCTTTTTGATTCTGCCTTTGCCAATTGTAAACCAGCTGTACTATTTTCATAGTCATAAGTAGTATACCCTCTAGGCACCGTATTATCAGGAGGAATCATAGCTTCTTGCTGGTCCGGAAATATTTCATAAGCCCCATAAGCTTCATAGCTCACTGGCTCATACATATTAGGAAAATATTGGTAATTGGGCTCCCTTTTTTCAAAACACGATACCAAACTTGCAGAAGCAATAATGGCAATTCCTATGCTTATTAATGTTTTCATATTAATGGTCTTGCTCGTTTTCAATTAAACTAATCTCCGATGCACCTGTATCATACAAGAATTTGGTCAACTTTTCAACGTCATGATTGTCTGCGTCAACTTCCATAAGAAAATGATCATCTGTTGTACGCACGTCTGGATTTTCAGCTTTTTTAAATGGCCAAATTTTACTTCTCATATAAAAAGTTATAACCATTAAATGCGCAGCAAAAAATACGGTTAGCTCAAACATAATTGGAATAAAGGCAGGCATATTCTGATAGTAGGTAAAACTAGGCTTACCTCCAATATTTTGCGGCCAATCCTCAATCATTATGAAATTCATCATCAGCACTGCAACGCTCAAACCCGTTAGTCCATATAAAAATGAGGTTATTGCAATTCGTGTTGGAGCCAATCCTACTGCATGGTCAAGACCGTGCACAGGAAAAGGGGTAAAAACCTCAGAAATGTGATAGTTTGCAGCTCGAGTTTGCTTAACGGCCTGCAATAACAGATCGTCATCAGTATAAATAGCGTGTATCTTTTTTGAAGCCATAATTAGTTTTTGTTTTTTAGTGTTAGCGCCTGCCCAGCCCAATCATCACGTTTGGCTCTTCCAGGGAATTCACTAATTATCTCGTCCAGTAAATCGTATTCGCGATCAGTCATTCGGCTTACTTGTTCAAAAGTAAAGATTCCCAACTGATGAAGTTTTTGTTCCATTACTGGTCCAACTCCGCTAATCTTTGTGAGGTCGTCTTGCGTCTGGGTTGCAGGGTCAAATGTACCAATACCACTTAGCAAGCTGTCTATTTTGCCTTTATTAGCTTGATAGTCTACTTCAGTATTTTCTGCATCTTCATCAAGCTCATTAAATGAAGAGTCAATCTCTTTATCTTCTACATTAGCAGATGGGCCTGCATCAGCAGGATATTGCTCTACCGTTTGCACATGACTGTAATCGTCTCCATGTTCCGCACGCAATCTTTTAAAAGATTCTCCTGAAGATTTTAAAATTGTTTTTACTTCAGCCTGTGCTATTACTGGGAATGTACGTGCATACAGAAGGAAAAGCACAAAGAAAAAGCCTATGGTTCCCATAAATGTTCCAATATCTACGAAAGTTGGTTGAAACATAGTCCAGGAAGAAGTCAATCGATCTTTACTTAAATCAATAACGATAATATCAAAACGCTCAAACCACATCCCAATGTTAATTATTAAGGCTACGATGAAGGTCCATATAATGTTTCTTCTCAATTTTTTTACCCAAAGTGTAAGTGGCACAATAAGGTTACAGATAATCAATGCCCAAAATGCCCACCAATATGGACCTGTTGCAGCACCGAAAGAAAGATAGGCATAGTTTTCATAAGGCACCCCAGAATACCAAGCGATAAAATACTCAATAATGTATGCTGTGGTAACAATACCGCCGGTAAGTAGGATTACCTTGTTCATATATTCTATGTGGACAATTGTAATATAAGCTTCAAGGTTTGATACTTTCCGCATTACAATCAAAAGTGTCTGCACCATAGCGAATCCTGAGAAAATTGCTCCCGCAACGAAATACGGCGGATAAATGGTACTGTGCCATCCAGGAACTACCGAGGTAGCGAAGTCAAAGGATACAATGGTGTGTACTGAAAGTACCAAAGGCGTTGCCAAACCTGCCAAAACAAGGGAAACTTCCTCAAAACGCTGCCAATCCTTTACACGGCCACTCCATCCAAAACTAAGGATGCCGTAGATTTTTTTCTGAAATGGACWTGTAGTTCTGTCGCGGATCATCGCAAAATCCGGAAGCAATCCTGTCCACCAGAATACTAATGATACCGATAGATATGTTGAAAYCGCAAATACGTCCCAAAGCAGTGGTGAGTTAAAGTTTACCCAAAGAGACCCAAACTGATTTGGAATTGGGAGTACCCAATAGGCCAGCCATGGACGCCCCATGTGGATAATTGGAAATAGTCCCGCCTGCACAACTGCAAAAATAGTCATCGCTTCCGCAGAGCGGTTAACGGCCATTCTCCATTTTTGACGGAAAAGCAATAGTACCGCAGAGATAAGTGTTCCGGCGTGACCAATACCTACCCACCAAACAAAGTTTGTGATATCCCAAGCCCAGCCTATGGTCTTGTTCAATCCCCAAACCCCAATTCCTGTTGAGATGGTGTAGATAATACAGCCCAATCCCCATAAAAATGCTACTAGGGCAATGGTAAAAACAATCCACCAAGATTTATTGGCCTTTCCCAGAACGGGTGCCCCAACATCTACACTGATGTCATGATAGGACTTCTCTCCCAGAACCAAAGGCTCTCTTATAGGTGCTTCGTAGTGTGACGACATATTTAATTCTTAAATAATTGGTTTTTTATTAATTTTTATGCTTCCGAGGTGTTTTTCACAATGGCATGGTAGAACACATTTGGTTTGGTTCCCACATTTTCCAATAAGTGATACATACGGTCATTATTTTTCAACTTTAATACTTCGGATTCTTTATCGTTTACATCTCCGAATACCATTGCACCCGTTTCACAAGCTTGTGAACAAGCTGTGTGGAACTCACCATCCTTTATAGGTCTTCCTTCGCGTTTGGCATCGAGAATTGTTTTTTGGGTAATTTGAATACACATAGAACATTTTTCCATAACTCCTCGGGACCGCACCACCACATCTGGGTTAAGCACCATTCTGCCTAGATCATTGTTCATGTTGTAATCAAATTCATCATTTTGGGCATATAAGAACCAGTTAAAGCGACGGACCTTATATGGACAGTTGTTTGCACAATAACGGGTTCCTACACAACGGTTATATGCCATTTGGTTTTGCCCTTGGCGTCCGTGTGAGGTTGCAGCAACCGGACACACAGTTTCACAAGGTGCGTGGTTACAGTGCTGGCACATTACAGGTTGGAATACAACCTGAGGATTTTCATACGAAGGTACCTCTACTACTTTATAGGTATCAAAAGCAGGAAGGTTTTCAAGGGTTTCAATTTCTTCCTTAAAGGTTTCTCCCGCAGAGTAATATCTGTCAATACGCAACCAGTGCATATCACGGAATTTTCTAACTTCTTCTTTTCCTACTACCGGAACGTTGTTTTCGGCGTGACAAGCAATTACGCAGGCCCCACATCCAGTACAAGCGTTCAAATCTATGGAAAGATTGAAGTGATGACCTACAGTGTCTTCAAAAGGACTCCAAATATCTGCCTTTTCATCACGTACTGAAATTGGACTGTGGTCATAATCGGTAACAGGTATGGAATTCCAATGTGATTTATCTTTTGTGTTGAAAATTTCAAGGGTGGTTTCCTTAATAATATCCTCGCTGCGGCCGGCCATGGTGCTTTGCAACTGCACACAGGCAAACTCATGCATACCACTCGCTTTTTCAATATATACTTTCTGAATATTCGAAAAATTCTGATATAACGGATATGCGTTTACACCCGTTTGCATCTCCTCTTGAATTGCGGCAGTTTTACCATAGCCCAATGCCAAACCAACAGAGCCTTTGGCCTGACCGGGTTGAATGATTACAGGAACATTCTCAACTACTACATTACCTAATTTTATATTTACATAGCTACCATTTAAAGCTCCATTGGAAACATGTTCGTTTACAAGGTCTAAGGCTTCAGCATCGGCAGCCGAAACGGTAAGATAGTTATCCCAAGATGCTCTTGTTATCGGATCTGGCAACTCCTGCAACCAAGGGTTGTTAGCCTGTTGGCCATCCCCCAAGCCGATTGAAGTATATAAAGTAAGATCATACCCTCCTTCTTGGGAAAGGAATGAAAGCGCGCCGTTTGAAGAACTTTCTTCCATTACGCCTGCTCCTTCTGCAGTAGTATTTACTTCTTCCATCATCACTTCAGCATCACTAGTCACAAAGCCGTCATGRAGTGCTTGGCTCCAAGAACCACCAGCTAAAACTGAAGTGGTCCATGTTTCCTTTAAATAATCATAATATTTTTTTGTATTGCCTGTCCACTGTAAAATGCTGTCTTGAAATTGACGCGTATTAAATAAGGGACGGATAGTAGGCTGTGTAAGACTATAGGTTCCCTTTTTAATCTGTGCGTCGCCCCAAGACTCTAGATAGTGGGGTGTAGCGGCAACCATTTTTGCCAAGGAGGCAGTTGCGTCCTGCTTCATGGCAAACGCAAGGCTCATTTCCAATTTTTGGTACCCTTCCACAAATTCCTTTGCATTTGGTAATGAATAAACTGGATCTACGCCAACGGTAATTAAACCTTTAATGCTCCCGGAAATTACACCATTTACCACGTTCATCACTTCGCTATTACTGGCTTGTCTAGTAAGTAATGGCTTGCTCACATCGATTGCCTCACTGTTGGCATTGAAATTTAAAGCCATGGTTTGAGAAGCTACATCTGGTAAGTTGGTCACCAACAATGCTTTGCTTCCAGCTTTTTGAAGCTGTGCCTTTGCCTTAGCAACGGCATCAGCAATATTTGCAGGTAATCCGGAGGCGCTGCCACCCGTTAAAGCCTTTAATATTTCTACCTGTTGTGAAGGTGTGGCCGGTACTCGCTTGTCTGCTTTTCCACCTGTTAATGTTAGGTTTGCCTCAAACTGGATGTGGCGTGACATTTTTCCATTTGTGGGAATACGTCCTTGAGCATAACCTTTACTATAACTTCCACCCTGCCAATCTCCTAAGAAGTCTGCCCCTACTGAAACAATTACTTCTGCTTTTGAGAAATCGTAATCGGGCAATGCACGGGTGCCATACTTATTTTGGAAAGCATCCAAAGCTCCCGAACAGGAAACCGCATCATAAACAACATGGCGTACGTTTGGATATTTAGCCGTAAATTCAGAAATTAATTTTGAGGTAGAGGGACTAGCAAAAGTTTGCGTAAGCAACACAATTTCCTTTCCAGCCATTTCGTTCATTTTTTGAGCGATAGCCGTATCAAATTCCGGCCAAGTAACCTCGGCTCCCTCCAGCGTTGGACCTGTTAATCTATTTTTATCATATAATGAAAGCACTGAAGCATATACGCGTGCATTTGCGCTTCCGCCATTCACTACTAAATCGTTTCTTTCAATTTTTATGGGGCGTCCTTCACGGGTTTTAACCAAAACATTGGCAAAATCAAACCCGTCTGCCATTGTGGAAGCATAATAGTTCGCGATACCTGGGACAATCTGATCAGGCTGAACAACGTATGGGATTGACTTAATTACAGGTCCTTCACAGGCCGCCAAAGTTGCAGCTGCCGTAGTAAAGCCCACATATTTTAGGAAATCACGACGTGTGGTGGAAGAAGATTCCAATGCTTCTTTATCGCCTAGAAACTCGTCTGTAGGTATTTCGGTTACAAACTCATTGTCCTGTAGCGCCTTCACAATTGTGCTGTTTTCTTTCAGCTCTTCAACACTTTTCCAGTATTTCTTGTTTGATGCCATATTGCTATCTGTAATTTTCCTTTAATATTATTAATAATGACATTTTCCACATTCAGTCCCACCCAATTCGGCAATTGTGACTTTTTCAATACCATATTTCTTGGAAAGTTCTTCGTGTATCTTGGCGTAATACTCATTGTTAGCCAAATTTACATTAGTCTCTCTGTGGCAATTGATACACCAACCCATCGTAAGGGGTGCAAATTGCTCAACAATTTCCATTTCTTGGATTTCTCCGTGGCACGTTTGACAAGCAATGCCAGCAACGGTTACGTGCTGTGAATGGTTAAAATATGCAAAATCAGGCAAATTGTGGATACGCACCCACTTTACAGGCTCAGTCTTACCTGTATATTTTTGCTCAGCGGGATCCCAGCCCACGGCTTTGTATAGCTTAGCAATCTCGCCGTCATAAAATTCTTTTGAATATTCCGCTGTTGCAGTTTCGGGAGCTACTTCAGAAATATTTTTGTGGCAATTCATACAAACATTTAAAGAAGGGATGCCCGAATGCTTACTTTTTCTCGCAGAACTGTGGCAGAAATTACAATCAATTTGATTGTCTCCTGCGTGGATTTTATGTGAATAGTGAATAGGCTGTACAGGGGCATAACCCTGGTCAACACCCACCTGCATCATATAACCATAAGCGAAATATCCAGCTGCAAGCATTAGAAATATTGAAAAAACCAAAACCAAGAATTGGTTTTGCACAAATGCTTTCCAAATTGGCAACCGTTTTTCTTTTTCTTCATAAACAACTCCGTTTGCCTCAGCAATTCGCTTTAAAGTATTGGTAACCAAGAACAGCATGATAACCAGCAACAAGAAAATAAGAGCTAAAGCAGCGATCACTAAGGTATTAGACACAGAACCCCCATCATTCCCCGTACTTGTAGTTGTAGTTTCAACTCCTGCGGCAGCCACGGGCTCAGCTTTTGGCTGATCTGTATAAGCAAGAATATTATCAATGTCTGTTTCAGATAGCGCAGGGAATGCTGTCATCACAGCTTTATTATTTTCTTCAAAAAGTTTTACCGCCTGAGCATCTCCAGAGGCAATAAGCGCTTGACTATTATGGATCCACTTGTATAACCAATCACGCTCATATTTTTCACCAACACCTCTAAGTGCCGGGCCAACTGCCTTTTTATCCAATTTATGACAAGCAGCACAATTGGATTTAAACAAAGCCTCACCTGCGGCAACATCACCTCCAGAACCAGCAGCAACATCTGCAGAAGCTTCGGCTGGAGCCTCTGTAGGAGCATCTTGGGAATATATGGTAGTAGAAAAAGTTAGTAAAAACACTAACAAAAGAAGTGGCAATTTTGAGCGTAGATGTATAAAATTCACCTTTTTCATCTGTTGATTATATTGTTTCTTATTGATCTGTGGAATTCGCCTACAAATTATTTCGGGTAACCTCAAAACTCTTTGCCGTGCTCATTTCATTTATTTTCTAGTCGATGGTTTGGCACAGAATTAGTTACGTAAAACGACATTGTCATAATGCTAATGATGTACCCAAATAAAGGCACAAAAGTACATTATAAAGTCGATTTTGAAAATGCAAACAAAGTGTTAACTATTAATTTATATTTGTTCTAAATAATATTTAGCGCGTGCGCAAAGTTATTAAGTTTTACCTTTGTAATAAAGAAATAAGCATATGAGCCCACAATCGTATTCCAAACTTATTGTTACCAGCATTTTAGCACTTTTCCTTTCAGTCAAAAGCTTTGCGCAAAATGCATCGTTAACCATAAATACAGATCCCAAAATAACCCAATTATTGGAACTAAAGAAAGATTTAGAAAAAGAAAACAAGCTTTCCGATGGCTACACCATACAATTGTATTATGGAGAATTGGACAAAGCAAACCAAATTTTAAGAAAATATCGTGGCAGTTACGGAAATTGGCCCGCTTCCATTGAATATGAAACACCCAACTATAAAGTGTGGGCAGGAAATTTTGCCTCAAGAATTGAAGCAGAGAGAGCACTTCTTGAAATTCAGAAAAGCTTTTCTTCTGCATTCATCTTAAAACCCGAAAGAAGAAAATAAAAAGCGCCCTGAAAATACAATTTTCAAGGCGCTTTATAAATTATTATTTATTGGATTATTTCAGCTTTTTCTTCACAGCAACTTCCTGGAAAGCCTCAATAATATCGTTTTCATAAATGTCATTATAATTTTTGATTTGGATACCGCAATCATATCCTTTAGCAACTTCCTTCACATCATCCTTAAAGCGTTTTAGGGAAGCAAGTTCTCCTGTGTAAACCACTACTCCTTCGCGGATAAGGCGGATGCCTGAGCTTCGGAATATTTTTCCGGTTAAGACCATACAACCTGCAATGGTCCCCACTTTAGATATCTTGAAAGTCTCACGAATTTCAGCCGTACCGGTAATTTCTTCCTTCATTTCTGGAGAAAGCATTCCTTCCATAGCATCTTTTACGTCGTTAATAGCATCGTAAATGATGGAATAGGTACGGATGTCTATTTCTTCCTTATCTGCAATTTGGCGTGCGTTGCCCATTGGGCGAACATTGAAGCCGATAATAATTGCATCGGATGCTGAAGCGAGTAGCACATCACTTTCGGTAATAGGCCCAACTGCTTTATGGATTATATTAACCTGAATTTCTTCCGTGGAAAGTTTTAATAAGGAATCGGTTAACGCTTCKAYWGAWCCRTCYACATCACCTTTMASAATWAYATTCAAYTCYTTRAAGTCWCCAAKSGCWAKACGMCKACCAATTTCATCAAGTGTAATGTGTCGTTGAGTTCTGACAGATTGCTCACGCTGAAGTTGTGTACGTTTTGTAGCAATTGCTTTAGCTTCACGCTCATCCTCAAATACATTGAATTTATCACCAGCTTGCGGCGCGCCATCCAGACCAAGTACAGAAACTGGTGTTGATGGACCTGCTTCTTTCACATTATTGCCCCTCTCGTCCTGCATCGCTTTTACTTTACCACTGTGCTGTCCTGCAAGAACGTAATCGCCAACCTTAAGTGTTCCGCCTTGCACGAGTACTGTTGAAACATATCCACGACCCTTGTCTAGGAAAGCTTCCACTACTGTACCATTTGCATAACGGTTTGGGTTCGCTGTCAATTCCAACAATTCTGCCTCTAGCAATACTTTTTCAAGCAATTCCTTTACACCATCTCCAGTTTTTGCTGAAATATCGTGCGATTGTATTTTTCCACCCCAATCTTCTACCAAAAGATTCATGTTGGCAAGTCCTTCTTTTATTTTTTCAGGATTTGCGTTGGGTTTATCTATTTTATTAATTGCAAAAACGATAGGTACACCAGCAGCTTGCGCATGGCTGATAGCCTCTTTGGTTTGTGGCATAATATCATCATCTGCCGCCACCACTATAATTGCAAGGTCGGTAACCTGTGCTCCACGGGCACGCATCGCGGTAAACGCTTCGTGACCAGGAGTATCAAGGAATGCGATTTTTTGCCCCCCTTCCAGTTCAACTCCGTAGGCTCCAATGTGCTGGGTAATTCCACCGGACTCACCCGCAATAACATTTTCTTTACGGATGTAGTCCAAGAGTGAAGTTTTACCATGATCAACGTGACCCATTACGGTAACAATCGGCGCACGTGGCTCTAGATCTTCTGGCGCATCAACTTCTCGATCTATAGACTCTTCAATGTCAGCTGTTACAAATTCTACTTCATAACCAAATTCTTCGGCAACAATACTAAGGGTCTCAGCATCTAGGCGCTGATTCATGGTCACCATCATTCCCAAGCTCATACAGGCTGAAATAATTTTGGTGACGGGAACATCCATCATTGTTGCCATTTCGTTTGCAGTCACAAACTCTGTAACTTTAATAAGTTTGCTGTCTGCTTCCTGCTGTGCAAGCTCGTCCTCAGATTTTTGACGGTGTGTATCCCTTTTTTCGCGACGGTATTTCGCTCCTTTTCCTTTAGAAGATTTTCCTTGAAGTTTTTCTAAAGTTTCACGTACTTGTTTTTGTACTTCTTCCTCGCTCGGTTCTTCTTTTGGAGTACTGCTTCGGCCCTTTCTGCCAGCTCCGCGATTGTCTTTAAAGTTAGTACCGCCACCTTTGTTGGTTTCTTTGCTTATACGGCGTCTTTTGCCTTTTTTGTCTTTTTTATCATCAGACTTGGTCTCTTTTTTCTTTTCTGGTTTTTTGAACTGGGTAAGATCTATTTTTTGACCTGTAAAATTTGGCCCGTCAAGTTTACGGTATTGAGTTGTAACAGTATCTGACTCTTTAGCAGGCTCCTCTTTGGGTTCTTCTTTAGCAGTTGGGGTCTTTGTTGCTGTAGGTATTTCCTCTTTTTTCTCCTTTTCTTCCTTTACGGGAGCAACTGGCTTAGTTTCTTCCGCTTCTTTTTTCTCTACCTTGGGTTTTTCAACAACAACCTCTGGTTTTTCATCTTTTTTAACCTCAACAGCCTTCTCTTCTTCTTTAGGTTCTTCCTTTTTGGCTTTTTTTGCGTCGAGATCTATTTTACCAACCTGTTTGGGTCCATCAAGTTTTGCCTCCGCTTTAATAACGCGGGAAGATTCTTCTTTTTTCTGCTTTTCCTCCAATTCACGCTCTCGTTCCAAACGCAGTTCTTCTTTTTCCTTACGTTTTTCTTCGCCTACTTCCTTGGAAGCTACTTTCTTGCTCTTGTCGGTTTCAAACTCTTCAAAAAGGACTTCGTATTCTTCACCTGTTATTTTGGTATTGGGACTTGCGTCCACATCGAACCCCTTGGAACTTAAAAATTCCACGGCACGATCCAACGAGATGTTGAACTCACGTAATACCTGACTTAGTCTTTTCGTTTTTACTTCAGCCATAAATGCTTTTTCCTGTTTTGTCTTTTTAAAAAATTTGTATAAAAGTAGTTAAAGTTTTAACTACTCTTCAAATTCTTCTTTTAATATATTTATAACGTCACGTATTGTTTCTTCTTCAAGATCGGTACGTTTTACCAAATCATTGATATCGTGCTCCAATACGCTTTTAGCGGTATCCAAACCTATTTTGTGGAATTCCTGAATAATCCAACCTTCAATTTCGTCAGAAAATTCACTTAATTCTACATCTTCTTCTGCACCTTCTCGAAGTACGTCAATTTCATAACCTGTCAACTGTCCCGCAAGGCGAATGTTGTGCCCGCCACGGCCAATTGCTTTGCTTACTTCTTCTGGGCGAAGAATAACCTCAGCACGTTTTTTCTCTTCGTCAATTTTAATGGAAGTTACTTTAGCCGGGCTCAACGCACGTGTTATATAAAGGTTAAGGTTTGACGTATAATTGATAACGTCTATATTTTCATTACCTAACTCACGAACTATCCCGTGGATTCGGGAACCTTTCATACCTACACAGGCACCTACGGGGTCAATACGGTCATCGTAAGAATCTACAGCCACTTTTGCTTTTTCACCAGGTATACGAACCACTTTTTTAACGGTAATCAACCCGTCAAAAACTTCTGGAATTTCCTGCTCAAATAATTTTTCAAGAAAAACCGGATTTGCACGGCTCATAATGATTGTTGGCTTGTTTCCTTTTAGGTCAACACTTTCAATGATTCCACGTACATTGTCTCCTTTTCTGAAAAAATCTGAAGGAATCTGTTTTTCTTTGGGAAGAATTATCTCGTTGCCTTCATCATCTAAAAGGATAACGGCACGGTGGCGGATGTGATGCACTTCTGCAGTATAAATTTCACCTTCAAGATCTTTAAACTGCTTGTAAATAATGGTGTTATCGTGCTCGTGAATTTTTGATATAAGGTTTTGGCGCAATGCCAAAATAGAACGGCGGCCAAGGTCAATAAGTTTTACTTCTTCCGAAACGTCTTCTCCAATTTCAAAATCGGGCTCAATTTTTTGGGCTTCACTCAAACTGATTTCTTCGTTTGGGTCTTCTACTTCACCATCGGCAACCACAACGCGGTTTCTCCATATTTCAAGATCGCCCTTATCTGGGTTTACGATTATATCAAAGTTGTCATCGCTTCCATACTTCTTTTTCAGTGCATTTCTGAAAACGTCCTCAAGTATCGCCATTAGCGTTACTCTGTCAATTTGTTTGTCGTCCTTAAATTCTGAAAAAGAATCGATCAGTGCTAAATTTTCCATGTCAATCCGATTAAAATGTTATCATCACTTTTGCTTCCATAATATCTTTATAAGGCAGGGTTGCCTCTTTTTGAACGGTAACTTTTCCTTTGCCAATGGGCTTGGGCTCGCGCGCAGACCATTTTAGGGTAAAGCCATCATCATTTGCGGCGGTTAACTCGCCTTCAATCTTTTCGTCGTTTTTGGTTTTAATCTTTAGGGTTCTTCCTATATTCTTTTTGTACTGCCTAGGTAATGTCAATGGCTCCGAAACTCCAGCAGACATTACTTCCAAAGAAAAATCATATTCCTCGCGGTCCAGATTGTGCTCTATGGCACGGCTAACCGTAATGCAATCTTCTACCGTAACGCCTTTATCGCCGTCCAGGATGACCCGTATTTGGTTGTCTTCAGAAATATTTAGGTCGATCAAAAACAGTGATTTGTTTTCTTCCAGCGCATTTTCCAGCAGTTGTGCTACTCTTTCACGCATCATTTTTAGCTATAAAAAGAGGGGACTTTAGTCCCCTCAGATAGTTTCGTATCAAATTCGGTGCAAATATACTACATTTTTTAATATTATAAAAACCAAGTGCAAACGATTTATTTTTGTACTTTAATGCTTCCAAAAAACACAAAACCAACCAATTTATTATGAAACGTATCCTCGTCCCAACTGATTTCTCCGAGCAGGCTGAAAATGCACTAAAAGTAGCAATAAACCTTGCGAAAAAGCACAAGAGCGAAATATTCGTACTCCATNCTATGGAAATGCCGCTACACCTAGCTACTTCAAGCGATTMTGGAAGTTTGCCCGAGTCACTGTTTTTTATAAAATTAGCTGAAAAGCGTTTTGCCGAATTGCGCGAAAAAGAATATTTAAAAGATGTAGCGGTAAATGAAACCATTGGCCACAATGAAATATATGAAGATATTGAGGAAGCTTGCAAAAAAAATGATATTGACCTGATTGTAATGGGCTCTAATGGAGCCAGTGGTTTTAAGGAAATGTTTGTGGGAAGCAATACCGAAAAAGTGGTCAGGACTTCTAAAACCCCCGTGCTAGTAATAAAAAACAATCACCAGCAATTCAATGTAAAAGATTTTGTTTTCGCGACCGATTTTTCAGAAGAAGGCCGCGGAGCTTTAGACAAAGCACAAAAATTTGCCAAGAAAGTGGGCGCAAAAATGCATTTGCTGTTTGTAAATACCCCTGGCGATTTTAAAACTTCGGTGCAGGCACAAAGTATCATGGAAAGTTTTGTGAGAGGAATGGGAGTTGAAAATTACACGCTCAATATTTATAATGACACTTCCGTAGAAAAGGGAATTCTCAATTTTGCCAAATACATTAACGCGCAACTTATAGGAATGGGCACCCACGGTCGCAAAGGCATTTCGCACTTCTTCAATGGCAGTATTAGTGAAGATATGGTAAACCACGCCAATATGCCGGTTATTACTTTTAAAATTTAGATGAAGCATCTGCTTTTCGCAATACCGCTTCTATTTTTGGGTTGTAAAAAAATTAGTGACAAAAGCCAACCACCAGCAGCGCTGGTTGTAGAAGAATCTCCCCCTCTTATAAATGAAAAACCGGAACTGCCGGAAGGCGCCTTGACAGCACACTTTATTGGAAGCCAAGACTCCATCTATGCTTTTGTTAAGAAAGTTGATCTTTCAACCGAAACAACGCTTATTGCATTCGAAAATGAACAATTGCCAGAGATTGCTATTCCCGAAAGCATTGGCGCAGCCCTACATATATTGAAACTTAAAAATTTTCCGAATGATGTTTTATTGGTCAATGCAAAGCTAAAGGACACAAACTTTAACGAATATTATGTATTCGTCTGGAACGATTCTGTATGGAAACAGCCCGTAAACCGCTTTGATATTCATAAAAGTAACATGACGGATACGCTTATTCCAATTATGAATAACCCTAATGACAGCACACTACTATTGCGCTACTATTCAGTTTTTAATATGGACCGGAAAAGCGAGAAAAAATTCACTTGGAAGCTTATGAGTGAAAGTGTTCCGATTGACAAGTAATTTTAAGCTCTTCTATCAATTAAATTCATTGGTTTTCTACTTAAGGGCGGAAAGCGAAGGGCTTCAATCTCTTCGAATGTTGCAAATTCAATCTTTGGCGCCACTCGAAGTTTTGCGCGGAAATGATCTTTTATTTCCAGCAATAATTCCTCTGAAATATTTTGTGAAGCTATTTTTATTAAAATTTCATCCGTGCCCAATTCGTTGTGGAAAATTTCAATCACATAGCTTTCTATTCCCGAAAAATCGTTTAGAATATTATACATCGCAGGCGGATAAAGCGTTGTTCCCTTATATTTTATCATCTGCTTTTTGCGACCCACCACCGGGCCCAAACGCATGATTTTTCTCCCACATTCACATGGTTCATCATATGCTTGAACCATATCACCAGTTTTAAAACGCAGCAAGGGCATAGCCTCAACGCCTAAGGTTGTTATTGTCAATTCTCCCACTTCACCTTCAGAAACCGGCAAATTATTATCATCCAGAATTTCAGTAATTATAAGCTCGGGGTGGTGGTGGCCTCCATTGTGAATTTCACATTCGTTGAAAGCTGTGCTCATCTCAGTGGAGGCATAGGTAGAAAAAAGCTCGATGTCCCAGTCTTTTTTTATCTTTTGCGCCAAAATGTTCAATGAAAAATCCTGCTCCCGGATGGGTTCGCCAATACAGATTGCGGCTTTAACACCCGTGTTTTGCAAATCGATTTCATGCTGCTGCGCATATTCTATCAATTTTAAAAGAAACGAAGGAACCGTAATTAAATAGCTTGGTTTAAATTTTAAAATTGAATCCCACTGTAGCTCAGGAATTCCAGAACCAACCCTAATAATGCCCGAACCTAGCTTTCTCGCCCCTAAAAAATAGGCCAAGCCAGCCATAAAACGACGGTCCATCGTGGTCATTAATTGCATTGTATCTTCTTTGCCAACTCCACAACAAGCGAAGGAAATCGCTTCATTATAAGCCAAACGTTCCAAATCATTATCGGTCAAAGCAAAAGTTACGGGATCACCCAAAGTGCCCGACGTTGTTACGTAATCTATAATTTCCGATTTTGGAACGCAGATAAAATCATCGTTGAATTGCTGAAGGTGGTCCTTGGTCGTAACTGGAATGTTTTGAAGATCTTCCAACGTTTTTATTTCTGAAATCTGTATGTTATTCTCTTTGAAAAAGCGTTTGTAGTACAGAGAATTTTCATCCAAATAATGAAGAGTCTCTTTCAATTTTTCTACTTGAAATGCTTCAATTTCCGCCGTTGAAGTTTTTTCTATTTCGGGAATCATTTTCTTATTTTTTTTAAATAATGGGCAATTTGCTCTCTATCTGGGACGGTAGTAATCTCTTTCTTTAAAGCTGTTTCAAAAGCTTTTTTTGCCGCAGCGTCATACTTTTTTTCAAAGTAATACTTTCCCGTTAAATAATAGGCTTTCCAATATTCGGGATTTTTTTGTTGCAATGCTGAAAGTTTTTTGGCAGAAATAGTCTCTCTATTTTCAATCGCAGCTTCCACTTGCCGCTCCAAAATTCGGTATTCCTCGTAATTTTTATACTCTTTTGAATTCACAAATGGATCAGTCGGAATATTTCCTATCGAATTTGAAATGCTTTTTGTCGCCGGGTTTCCTTCCCTATWCTTAAAAATATCATCTAAGTCATATTCCACAAATTCGCCCAACTGATAGGGATTTGAGGAAACCCAAACCTTTCGGCTTTCGGGTTTGAAAACGATGCCGTGATGCGCCAAAAGTTGGTTTAAAGCTTTTTCGTTTCCGAAACCTATTTCTTTGTTGTCCAATCCTTTTTTATTTCGAAGAATGGCAACGGCATTTGCAACATCGAGCTTTTCTTCTTCCGAAATCAATTCCTGCATCCTTTCAAAACGGTACATCGAATGGCTTTCTTCAATCCATTTTAAATTGCGTTCGTCGTTTTTATAGGCCTCACTTTGAAAGTGATTGCTGCAAATTAATTCATCCGTATTTTCAACTTCATAAACGGCAAAATTATCCGGTGCCACTTCAATTATTGCGGCTTTTTTATCTTTTGCACTGCCCACAAAAATAGCTTCAGAAACAAAAACTTCTCTTTTTTTTGCAATGGCTATCGCTTCTTCAATAGTTGATGCGTATTGTAAAATCTCCCTTGTCACGACTGAAATGGGTGTTTTGGCAACCAACGGAATTTTTGATTTCCCAGCGTTGATGGTTACCGTCAAACCTTGATCGTTCATCCCTGAAACCACCCCCAGCATGCCGCCCCAAGTGACCGACATAAATTTGTGCCCTTTGGAAGGGTTTACGAAAGTAATTATTTTCTCCTTCGCAAAATCGTCGCCTGCGTAAAAGTCAAAATTTCTGCCGATTAACAATTCGCCATCAACGGTTTTATCATCCCAAACGGCAAATGAGGAGCAGCCCACCAGCATCAAATCCTGCAACGCGTGGCCAATATCGTGTGCTCCGTGCAGATAAAGCAATCGCAAATAAGGTTCTCCAATCTCACTAAAATTAGAAGACGAAAACTGCGAAAGCCCATAAATTTCTGCTTTGTACTCTTCGGGGATGTGCAGGTACATTTTGCGGTTATACCACGCCAAAAATTTCCTCAGTAAATTTTGTTGTATTTTTGAAGGCACCAAATTTTCCACTTTATTGAAAAAAATGGCTTCCTGTTTTTGCATCAAATCTTCCGTGAGGCTTCCAGTAAGTTTTCCTATTTGCAAAGGGTTTCCTTCCACATAAAGCTCCCATTGCCCTTGGGCATTCTTTAAAAAAAAATTGTTTCCTGCCACGAATGTGGAATCGTTAATTTTCACTTTTTTAGGAATGTTCGCATTGTAGCTACCAAGATCGGGACGATTGTGGAGCGATTTTGAAACTCCGCATGAATTTAGGAAGATAATGATAAGCGCAAACGCAGAAAGCCTTTCCAAATTCTTCATTTAATCTTTTTGTTTTTTCAGTATTGCAGCCCGCTTGTTGGTTTTTAAAAAAGTGTGATTCTCTTTATAATCAATCCACTTTTGGCCGAAAGATTTACGCATCACATTTTCAAAATGGCGCATAAAAAATACATTGTAGAGCATATTTGCAAAACGCCCCGGATGTCTCGGAAATGCCCGAAGCGTCATCGAGAAACCACCGTCTAAATATTTAATATAATGCCAATAACCACTGGGCATATAAAGTGCATCACCGTGTTTCATTGTGGTGTGGAGACCTTCCAAATATTGCAGTGCAGGATATTTTTCAAAATCTGGATTGTCTAAATCTATAGTTTCCAAATTGTGAACGGCAAAAGGAATTTTATACAGGTACTTTGTTTGCTTGGGCGAAAAAAGTGTCACGCTTTTTGTACCCTGAAAGTGAAAATGTACCAGATCTGCCAAGTCCATATCGTAATGCGGCAGTACTTTGGAGCCTTCACCACCGAAGAATAGCACAGGGAGGCGTTTGAAAAATTTTAAGCCAATATCGGGATATTCAAAATCTTTCAGCAATTCGGGTAGCTTCACTTTTAAATCGTAAAAGAAAATACGCAGATCGGTGGGTTTGGTTTTTATCAATTCAATATAATCTGCCATTTTCATTTCAGTAGCAGGCTCCGCAGAATTTTGTTTGCCTTTTGTAGGCTCGTTATTATAAAGCGGGACAATTTGATCGGCGGCATATTGCTGGATGTAATCCAAGTTCCATTTTTGGAAAGCTGCCCAGTTTTCCGTCAACCCCTCAATTATAACAGGTTTTTGGGGTTTGTAATAATTTTTGACAAAATCCTCTTTTGAAATATTCCGGACTCTTTCAATCTGTGTTGTTTTGATATGTCCCATCTTCAAAGAAATTAAGTGATTTTTTCTTCTTTTGTGGCTTCTAAAATTTTATCCAGCAAATATTCGCCTCCCAATATTTCCGAACAGGTTACCACGCCACTAATAGTAACACCCAAAATGCCGTGCATATTTAAACTCTGACCGGTAAAATATAGATTTTTTATTTTGGTTCGTGGAGATACAAATGACTTTAAAGGATTGTTAGCGTCTTTCACATAACCATACATGGAGCCGTTGTTGCAACCTATATAATCGCGATAGGACAAGGGCGTAGAAGTGTAAACACTCTCAATACAGTCACGCAGATTTGGGAATTTTTTCTCGAGTTCCTTGATAATAATTTCAGCTTTGTACGCCTTGAACTCTTCATAGGTTTGGCCCCTATCATTTTTTTGTGCTGCAGTGTTAAATGTATCTATCCAGGGTTTCATTTCCTCAAAACGCATATAGGTCATTACCGTAATATTATCGCCATATTCCTCCATATCCTTCTTAATTCCCATGGATAGCATATATGCTTCAGGCCAGCTTTCCTGTGTATAATTGTGAACATCCCAAATAGATTTGTAGTCCTTAAAATGGTAATAATTATGGTTTAAGTATTTAAAACAATTTGGCTTCAACACTAAATAAAGACTGAAAGCAGCAATGGTGCTCTCTATATTTTCAATGCGGCTGGTATATGATTTTCTGAAATTTTCAGAGCCTATCATTTCTAGCGTCATCTTTGGATCTACATTAGATATAAATATATCGCCATATATGGTTTTCCCGTTCGCAGTCTTCACTGCAGTTACCACACCATTTTCAGTTTCAAATTTTATTACTTCATGGCGTTTATATGCTTTTCCTCCCTTTTCACGTAAGCGTGCCAACAGGGCTTTTGTAATTTGGCTTCCACCGTTGATGCAGCGGTATGAACTTTCAATGTATGAATTTACCGAAAGCGCATGCATATAAAAGGGCGTTCGCTCACCTTCTCCTGCGTAGAGCAGGTTGCTGCCCCCCAACACGGCACGGAGTTTTTCGTTTTTTGTAATGGAATCTATAAATTCCTTTGCCCTAACTTCAAAAAGCGATGTGTTTTCGTAATAAGGTTTTCCAAGTTTTAAGCCGTAAAGTGGAAAAAAACTACAGGTATCCTGCATTTTTTTACAATAGGCCTCTATTGCACTTTTCTCTTCGGGAAATTCTTTGAGCAAAACCTTTTTAAAATTCTCGTAACCTTGAGCGTGGTGATATTCTTTGGGATCGTTATCAAAAGTGATGACATCAAACCCATCTTCGTTCATTTTTTTAAGGGTGATGTCATCCAAAATATCCAAATACTTGAAATATCTATACAGGTTTTGACCTTCGGAAAGTCCGCCAATGTAGTGAACGCCAGTATCAAAAATAGTTTTGTCGCGTACAAACGTTTGAAGGTTTCCGCCAAATTGTTGGTTTTTTTCCAGCACGCAAACACTATAACCTTCGCGGGCAAGAATAATTGCCGAAACCAGTCCGCCCAGCCCACTACCAATGATAACTACATCATATTTTTCACTCATTTTGCTGTGTTTCCCGATGGTTTAAAGATACTAATATTCGCAGTTCCGTACACGTTTTGATAGCCTAAGGTACTAATATTTTCGCTTTGCGATAAAACACTTCCTTTTAATAAAATAATTGTTTTTACGGTGTGTCCCGACAAGAGAGAGATTATTTTCGACGGTAATATTTCAGAAGAAACAATAAGCGTTTCCATATTTGGAATCTTCGTTTCAGGAAGATTATCCATAAAATGGAACCTTCCATATTTTTGGGTTATGTAGCTATGCAGAAGAATAACTCGGGTTTCAGTATCTTCAATAAAACTGAAAATTTTTCGGTCCGGCCCATCGAGCGTTAAAAGAAAATCGAGTTGGCCAGAATCATTGGAAATGTGCACGATGTTTTCACTTTTCCCTATCTGGGAAATGACTTCAAAATAAATTTCAGCATTTTCCTTTAAATCCTTTTTCACGTTTCGGTAAAGCGCATCTCCTTTATAGCGGTATTCTTCCAAAACAATTTGATGGAAATATTTTGGCCCCTCAATTGTTTCTCGGAGTTTCATAAATTCACCTTTAAAATAAGCACCTATTTTCTTGGCCTGCTGGGTGTAAGTGTCACCAAAGGAATTATCTTCGGCTTTTATGCGTGGTAAAATTTCAACGGTAATGCTTCCGTCCTTTATAATAAAACTTCCTTTGGGATTCACTTCACTGTTACCATGGATCAAAACTGGCAGTATGTCTAAGTCAAATTCATTCGCCAAATAAAAAGCCCCCTTGTGAAACCGTTTAATTTTGTTGCTTAAGCTGCGCGTTCCTTCTGGAAAAGCCATTAACGAATAGCCTTGGTCAATTTTTTTCTGAAGTGGCTCCAAACTATTTTCAATCCCGCTGGAAACAGGATAAAAATCTGCCCGTTGCACTG
Organism: Aequorivita sp.; assembly: GCA_002733915.1. GTDB lineage: Bacteria > Bacteroidota > Bacteroidia > Flavobacteriales > Flavobacteriaceae > Aequorivita. The sequence goes on along the minus strand of NVXN01000002.1, from coordinate 438,639 downwards.
CTTTCCCAAAAACTGGCGAATTGTAAACCCAATCGTTCACCAAAAAACATATTTTTGGATGCAACATTCCCACGGCCAAGATATCGAGAAAAGAAGTGTGATTTGCAATAATCACTGCCGGTTTTGAGAAATCCTCGCCCGTTTTATTGATTACTCTTTTCTTCACAAACGGGTTGGTGTACAATACAGATTTCATGAATTTTGCAATCACTTTATGAAACCAGCCCATTTTTATTTTTTTGCTGACAGGCAGCAGGGGCATCAATGTGATGCTGTAAAGTGATAAACAAATTCCGCCCAACCCAAAATACCCAAATGAAAATAAGGAATGCACAAACATACGCGTCGTTATGGGACGTTTTGTTTGACTGCCGATAAAGAGTTTAAATAATAGCGGTTGGACTGAAAAAGCCGTAATCATTGCTGAAAAAATTCCAATGATTGAAACAATGGAGATGGAATAGAGCGCTGGATGCTTTGCAAAAACCAAAACGCCCACGCCCAAAATGGTAGTCAACACCGAAAGCATGATAGAAGTTTTGTGGGTGACCATTACTTTTTCGCCAGTGCGGAGTTCTTTCAGCAGGCCTTTGGTCATAAAAATGCTGTAATCTATGCCCAATCCGAAGATGAATGTAGAAATGATTATATTGAAAATGTTGAACTGGATTTTGAAAAGTCCCATAATTCCAAGAGTTAAAAACCACGTGAAAAATATGGGAACCGCAGTAACGAGCGTAAGCGAAAAACTTCGGAAAAAAAGAAAAAGTATAAAAAGAACGGCGAGCAAACAATAACCAATCAGGCTATTGAAATCATTTTTAAGATTGCCCAAAAAAGTTTCGTTCATTTGTTGTCGGTCAATCACAAGGGTATTGGGTATATTTTTGAAAGCACTTTTAATTTCGGAAGCATTTTCATCATCAAGTTTTATAAGCGTTGTGATTGTAGTAAAATCGGCTTCGGTAGTAATATAGTCTTCCAAAAGAACCGAAGGGATTTGCTGATAATCTTCAGGTTTTAAGGTATTGAAGTCATTTTCCAAAAAAGTATAAAAGCGATTGAACGTTGAAGGTTTAAAACCCAGTGACTCCCCACTTATAACCATATTATCTTGAAGACTGTCTTTGCGCATTTCGTTCCAAAAATTTTCCCATTCGGCAATTTTTTCACGTTGTTCTTTTTGGGAATGTACCAAAGCGCCAATGGAACTGAAAATGCTTATTTTTCCTTCCCCTTTCAACAATTCCAAAGTTTCGTGGATGGAATCGTTCAACTGTAAAGTACCTTCCAAAGATTTTCCATAGGTAGCAAGATAGACGGATTTTGACGAAATATCGGTCAGTTCCTCCAAATGCTGCATTGCGGTTTCTATTTCTGCAGGTTCGTAGTTTAATTTTGAAATATCCTTGTCGAATTCAACTTTATTGTAGGTGAAAATACTCACGATTAAAACCACTCCCAATCCTATCAGCAACCATTTATTTTTGTGAAACTGACGTTCTGCAACTTTGTCCAAAATATTCACTTGCTGTTTTCGTGTAAGCGAATTTTTGTAAACCAAAGGAATAAAGAAAAGCGCAAAAACAGAAGCTCCCAAAACGCTTACTGCAGCAAAAATGCCCAAATCCTGCAAAGCCTGCGAATCTAAAAATAGCAAACACAAAAAAGCCATAGCAGTGGTTAAACTGCTCATTAAAATGGGTTCGGTTACATCTTTATAAAGACTATCCAGCGTTTCGTTATTACGGATGTGGGTTAAAATATGCAAGGAATAATCCAGGGTTACGCCCAATAAAACCGACCCGATCCCCAAAGATATTGCGGAAATCTCCTCGCGAAGCAAATATAAAAATGATACAGCCAACAATCCGCCAAAGATTGTGGGGATAAACAAAATGATGGGTACGTAGATTTTTCGATAAAAAAAGATAAAAACCACAATCAGCAAAGTCATTGCAATTCCCACGGTAAACTGGATATCGCTCTTTATTTGTTGTGCATTTGCAACCGCTATAAGTGCCGCGCCAAAATATTCGCTAGTCACGCGTCCTGAATATTTTTTATTCAAGACATTCTGAAGTGCATACAACTGCTCGGCAAACTTGGAGTTCTCTGCGGTTTCGCTGCTGCCAAATTTTGGGGTGATAAAAAGCAGAATATTTTTTTCGTCTTTGCTAACCAAAAAACCATCTTTCAAAACAAAGTCGTCGGTAACGCCGAGTTGGCGCAATTTTTTTAAGGCAATAAAGGAAAGCCCCAATGGATCTTTTAAAATTATATCTTTTGAAACGATGCCCGAAGGAGAAATGAGCGTTCGGTAATTTGCTTCGGTTATTGCAGAGATACTATCCTTTTGAAGCTTTGAGGCAATCACGGCATAATCTTCTTTTTCCAGAAACAACGGTAGGTTTTCATATACAAAAGCCATAGTGTGCTGCAAATCGTCATCATTTACTTTGCCGCGAATGTTTTTAATATATTGCCCCGAATTAGCCTCTAGGCTGTCAATAATTTCTGAAGCATACCTAGTTATATCTTCTAGCTGGGCAGAATCTCCTCGCTTGATGTTAATAATAATTTTATCGGTGAAATTGACAGTTTTAAGAACCTTTTGGAGATCTTGCGCATCTTTGTGTATGGGAATTAACTTTGTAATATCTTCTTCAAAACGAATTTTGGAAACCAAGAAAAAAAGTCCAAAAAATATCAAAAGCAGCAGGAAAGCACTGCTAATTTTATTATTCTGAAGAAATTGATACGCATTGAAAAACCATTTACCCATTGTCGAGAATCTTTTTTCTTTCAAACAAGGATAAAAATAAATACCCCATCAATCCACAGAATACCGCTGCTGAAAGTGAAAGTGCCAAACTGCCAACAATATAGGATTTTAAATATTTCATTAATTCCAAACTTGGATCAATTTCGCTCATAGCAAGCACAAAATTTTCACCCAACAGCCAGCTGCCCAGCTTAAGGCTGAAGTAAAGGATTAAAGGTATAAAGGGCGGGATACTTATATTTGAAAAGGCAAATGCAATTACTTTGTTTAGATTTAAGAGCAACGCCAAAAAAATAACGACGATGGTATGAAAGCCCCATATAGGCGATAGCCCTATAAAAACGCCCAAAGAAATGGAAAAAGCTTTCTTTTCGGCAGAGTCGTCACTGCCCAAAAAATCTTCAATTATGAATCGCTTGAAGCCTTTTTTTTTAAGTTTTCTGAAAAAATTTCGAGGCTTTATATACAAAAATGTAACGAGTACAAGCCAGGTGTTCAAAATACTGATACGTGTAAAATCCTTAAATGGACGGAAGTGAGATACCCGATTTTCCATTTCGTAGTGAATCTGGACTGGAACGTTTTTAACATCAATGCCGCTCCACGCTGCCTTCACAATAGCTTCAATTTCAAATTCAAACTTTTTGGTATAAAACTTCATATTTTCCATTGCAAAAAGAGGGTACAACCGGAAACCCGATTGTGTGTCCTGCAAGCGAATACCAGTTTCTACCCAAACCCAAAAGTTAGAAAATTTGTTTCCAAAACTGCTTTTTTTGGGAACGCCTAGCTGGGTCATATTTCTAGCGCCAATCAGTAATACTTCTTTGCGTGGTTCATTTTCCAATGCTTCAATAATTGCAGGAATGTCTTCCGGAAAATGTTGCCCATCGCTATCAATGGTTATTGCGTAGCGGTAGCCCAGATTAACAGCATGCTTAAACCCTTGGCGTAAAGCATTTCCTTTTCCTTTGTTTTTTTCAATGAAAATCTGCTGGATTAGTGGAAAATTTGCCAATATTTCCGAAGTGGAATCGGTAGAACCATCATTTACCACAATCACATTTTCGGTATAAACCAAAACGCCTTCAATAACCTTTTGCAATGTTTTGTAATTATTGTAGGTAGGAATAATTACGCAACATTTAAGGGTATTGAATTTTTCTGAAAGTAGATTTTGGTTCATTGTAATTTTCGTTCCAATGTTTTCGCCGCGAATTTAAAGCGAAAATTGCAAAGGGTATAGAGCAAATATAAGTTTTAGGAATTAAACTAGWWTTTAARNNNATCTGAAWTMTNCWRTWWMWTYYYYAKRRAMAKWWKCARACNTYAWWYACRMAANCYTTMWCAATTTTCTTTAATTCCTTTGAATAAATTGTGGCATAATTCTTTGAAATAAACAGTTTATCTTCTTCGATATTTTTTTGATAACCTAAGAATTTCGGCGAATTTTCCTGTACACTCATTTTTCAAGATCGGGATTCCATAATAAATGGGAAACGACAGAAACAAAAAGCCTAACAGCTTTGTGTTTCTGCCACCCACGGTCACGTGGGCCAATAAATTTTACTCCAAAATTTGTTCCAAAAGAAAAATCCCAACCTTTTTCAAGATTGGGATTTAAGTTTTGTTGGCCCACTAGGGCTCGAACCTAGACTCTTCTGGACCAAAACCAGACGTGTTGCCAGTTACACCATGGGCCAATTCCACAATGAGGTGGCAAATTTAATACAAAGTTTGTGTTGTGCAAACATTTTATAGCAAAAAAATGCGTTCAATTATTTCAAAGGCTACACACGCTAAAAATATCACATCATATTAAACGTTACCTCARTTACATACTTGGGGCTATCTATATTATTAGTAAATTCGTCCCATAAAATTTTTTAGCGCTTATGGGTTCTTTCAACTTTACAAAATGGAACAAAATTACGGGTTGGCTTGTCTTTGCTATTGCATTGACTACATATTGGTTAACCGTAGAGCCTACTGCCAGTTTTTGGGACGCAGGAGAGTATATTACAACCGCTAGTAATTTAGAAGTAGGTCACCCCCCTGGAGCCCCGCTTTACCAATTGCTTGGTGCTTTTTTCTCTATTTTTGCAGCAGAGGCTTCGCAAATAGCGCTTACCATAAACCTAATGTCCGTTTTTGCAAGTGCATTTACCATTTTGTTCATGTTTTGGTCGCTAACCATTTTACTTTCAAATTTGGTTTCGAAGCATCAAGAAATTGATAAAACCGGTGCAATTGCAATTATAGGAAGTGGCGCAGTTGGAGCGCTAGCCTTTGCGTTCACGGATAGTTTTTGGTTTAACGCCGTGGAAGCGGAGGTATATGCAAGTGCAGCATTCTTAATGTCGGTTTTGTTTTATACTGCCTTGCGCTGGGAAAGGGAAATGCTAGAACCACGAGGTAACCGATGGGTAATTCTCATTGCGTTTATTATCGGGCTTTCCTTTGGTGTTCACTTTATGGCATTGCTTACCATTCCGGCCATCGGGTTTTTATATTTTTTCAAACATTATAAAACCGTTACGGTAAAAAATTTCATTATTGCAAATATCGTTACCGTTGCTATACTGTTATTCATCTTCAAGCTTTTATTGCCGATGACGATGAAATTTTTCAGTGCTTCGGAATTATTTTTTGTAAACAGTATTGGGCTTCCATTTAATTCTGGAACCATTTTCGCCGCGCTTCTTTTTATCGTTCTCTTTATTTATGGCCTTCGATTGACCCGAAAAAAAGGATTTGTACAGCTAAACACGCTTTTATTGTGCGTACTCTTTATATTCATTGGGTTTTCAAGTTGGTTGATGCTGCCTATTCGCGCTAATGCGGGAACGGTAATCAATGAAAACAACCCAAACAATGCTCGTGAACTTCTGGCTTATTACAACCGCGAACAGTATCCAGAAACGCATCTTTTTTATGGTCCTCTCTTTACTGAAACCTATGTTGGGCTTGACGAGGACAACCCTTATAAAGACGAAAAACCAAAATACGAAAAGGATGAGGCTACCGGAAAATACATCATCGTAAATAATTACAAAAATGCGGGCCAAAATACCGATGATTCACAAAAGGCATTTATGCCCCGTATGTGGAGCACAGAACACAATGCCAATTATATGGAATTCACCGGCGGATTGGATTTTTCGGTGAAAAGTGAATATTTGAGCGAGCCTCGCCTTGTTGATGAGGTAAATAAATTTAAACAAGCATACAATCAAGGCTTGGTTGATAAAAGCGATTATGACAAGTTCCTGAAAAATTTTGGACAATATCTAGACATCCAAAAGCCTTCTTTTTTCCAGAATATGAAATTTATGTTCGAGTTTCAGTTTGGTTATATGTACTGGCGTTATTTTATGTGGAATTTTACCGGAAGACAGGACGACGTACAGGGTCAATACACAGATTTGCACGGCAATTGGATTAGCGGAATAAAATTTTTTGACGAACTGCGCTTGGGAAATCAAGACAGTCTTACTAGTGATATGAAAGACAACAAGGCGCGAAACACCTATTTTTTCCTTCCGCTTATTTTAGGAATTATAGGCCTGGTATTTCACTTTAAAAATGACCAAAAAAGCTTTTGGGTATTGCTCGTCTTCTTCCTTTTTACAGGATTGGCACTTAAAGTTTATCTAAACGAAAGACCTTTTGAGCCACGGGAGCGGGACTATGCGCTAGTGGGAAGTTTCTATGTATTTGCCATGTGGATAGGCTATGGTGTCTATGCTCTTTTTGACCTAGCCAAAGATTATTTAAAACCAAAAATAGCACTACCCCTCGTACTTGCCATTACCACATTGGCTGCACCCGTTTTGCTCGCCACCCAAAACTGGGACGATCACGACCGTAGCAATCGTTATACTGCGCAGAGTATGGCCAAAATGTATTTAGACTCCTGTGATGAAAATGCGATTCTCTTCACTATCGGCGATAATGACACCTTTGCACTTTGGTATGCCCAAAATATTGAAGGCTATAGACAGGATGTACGCATTGTAAACACAAGCCTTTTTCAGACAGATTGGTATATTGACGACATGAAGAAAAAAGCATTTACCAGTGACCCAATACCTTCCCAATTAACCCACGAGAAGTATCGTTGGGGAACCCGGGACTTTTTAATATATCAACAAACCACTCAGGACACTATTGATATAAAAACTTGGATGAATTTTGTGGCAAGTGACAGTCCAGCCACCCAAATAGAACTTCCAAGTGGACAGCAGGTCAACACTTTTCCTTCAAAAATTATCAGAATTCCCGTAGATAAAGAAGCGGTATTACGAAACGGTATAGTTGATGAAAAAGATGCCGATAAAATTGTTCCATACATAGATATTAATCTTAAGGGAGACATTATCTACAAAAACAGAATGATGATGCTGGATATTATCGCAAATAATAACTGGGAGCGGCCTATCTATTTTAGTGGTGGAAGCTTTGGTGATGATGATTATTTGTGGATGAAAGATTATCTGCAATTGGATGGAGTGGTTTATAAGTTGGTTCCTATAAAAACTCCTTTAAACAGAAGGAGTCCTTTTGATATGGGAAGAATTGATACAGATAAAATGTATGATATTGTTATGTCTTGGGATTGGGGCAATAGCGGCAGCCCAGATATTTACCACGATACTGAAACCAGAAGAAACGGAATTACCTACAGAAGCAATCTTGCCCGTCTTGCTGAAGCGCTTATAAACGAAGGTAAAAATGAAAAAGCCGAGAACGTACTGGATCTGGCCATGGAAAAGATGCCAATTGAGTATTTTGAATACTATTCGCTTTTGGAACCATTTGTAGTGGGCTATTACGAACTTGATAAAATCGAAAAAGCTCGCAAGGTTTATGATGATGTTACTAAAAAGTATCAAGAGAATTTAACCTATTACAATAGCTTGAAATTTAATAAACAACGCGCCATAGCCGAAGACATCATCAGCGATATGGAGCGTTACCGCGGGCTTGTACAGCTAGTGGTTGTTTATGATGAAGAACAATACGGTAGAGATGAAGCCAAAGAATTTAATGACTATTTAAAACTGTTCCGTCACTTCTATTCTCCAGATGAGGCCATGGATTTAGATAAAGATGTTGAAAAAGACTCCACCATTGAAATACCATTAGATTCTACGCTGTTGGAAGAAATGGAACTGGAGCCAACCAATCAGGTTAACGAAGATGTGCCCGCAAATTAAAACACTTTGAAATTCAATTTGGTAAAAATGCCCAGCTTCATACAGCGGTTATACCCTGAGCGAATTTGGGCATTTTCCAATAAAAAAGATTCGGTTTTTCTCACTTTTGACGATGGCCCAATTCCACAAGTTACACCCTGGGTATTAGATGAGCTTAAAAATCACAATGCCAAAGCCACCTTTTTCTGTATAGGCGAAAACATAGAAAAGCATCCAGAAATTTTTCAAAGAATTATTGCTGAAGGCCACGCTGTTGGAAACCATACTTTCAACCATTTGAATGGCTGGAAAACAGAAACTTCTGAATATATTGAAAACACTTTACTTGCAGAAAAATTAATCGCCTCAAAATTGTTTCGCCCCCCTTATGGAAAAACCACTTCAAAACAAGCAAAGCAATTACAACAAAAAGGTTTTAAAATTATAATGTGGAATGTGCTGAGCTATGATTTTGACGCGACCCTTTCTGAAAAAAAATGCCTTCAAAACGTTTTGAAAATCATTAAACCCGGAAGTATTGTTGTATTCCACGATAGCCTAAAGGCAGAAAAAAACCTTCGGTATGTTTTGCCGAAGGTTTTGGAATATTTAAAGGAAAAGAATATATCTCCCGTTGCGATTGATTCTCGTTCTTAAAGTATTTTCTGTAGGCGGACAGAATAGAGGATACCATACTCTATTTAGGAGGCAAATATGGCTTATATAAGATCGTTTGTGAGAAATAWCAGAAAAGATTTAGAAAAAAATACTTCCGCATTGTATTGAATAAGTCACAACTCGAAAGTAATATGGTTTTTCACGATAGCTTAAGGGCAAAAAAACTTCGGGAATTTATGCGGAAGGTTTTAATTTTTTCAGTAGTCGTATTTAATTTATAGTTGCATTTAATGAAGCACTTTCAATATTTCCATTTCCACTTTCTCTCTCAGCCCAAACCTCAATAAAATCATCTGTATCTAACTCGATAGTACCTACAATTGGAATTGCTATAACTTCACTTGTACTGGTAGTAAGTCTTCCATAAACCTTAGTCTCCGGAATAACTGAAGCTGCACCTGCACCACTTCCTTTTGCTATATACAATACATATGTAGTAACTAATGGAGTCCCAGTAAAACTTGTTGAAAATGACAGCGATGCATTCACTTGAAAGAATCTCTTTTTATTTCCTTTATATATAAGTCTATTATTTCCACTTCTTTCAAATCTAAATAGATTAGTGGAAGTTGTAGGTCCATTCAACTTCCGTCTACTGGTTGTTCCTGTTCCAACTAATGTAGTAGTTACTGGACTTCCTATTGAAGCCGTTAAATTTATATTACCTGTAGCAACATCATCAGATTCTCTTGGAATTCCTGGAGCATTTACCGTCCACTTATTAGTAAAATTAAAACCTGGAAAAGATCCAGTAACATATTTTTTAACAAAAATACCAGTAGTACCAGCAGTAGGCCTTGCAAAAACGGTTCCTAATAATACACCTTGCCCCACTGAGGGATTACCGCTTACATCTAAACCTGTTGCCCCATCCATAACGATACTAAAACCACTGACTTTTTCAATCAAACCAAAAGTACCAGTAAAAGTTTCTAAAGTACCATTATTATTACCCAACCATCCTTGATTATTTAATAATAAGTTAGGTATATTAGTATATGTGATTCCAGTTGTATTATTTATAAATTGCACAATATTAGAAAAGTATAACCCTACTCCAGAAATTGTCCCAACACTAGCCATACCAGAAACAATACAATTTTGAAACAAAAGTGCAGTTCCACCAGTAATTGCAAAAACAGTTCCTCACCCAGTGATCGTTAAATTTTTAATATTACCTCCAGTAGTTCCAGTAAATACGTCACCTGTAGCCTTAAATAATATATCTTCTCCAGCATCGCTCCCTAAAAGTTGTGCATCGTTTAGTTCTATCGGATCAGTTAAAGTTATTAATCCATTTATTTCGTACAAGGTATTTTCGTCTAAAGTAATTTTACCACCTGATGGAGTTGGAAAATCTGACACAGATTTCACCAACTTATAATTATCGCGTTGATTGGCAGCTGCATTTATTTTTATCCAACTTCCAGGTGCTGGGGTTGTATTAAAATAGTAAAACGATTTCAAACTAGTATCGTAAACCAGCAAACCATCAGCAGGAGTTGGGATGTTTGTTCGCTGTAAAGTTGTCATCCTCGGAGTAAGTAAGCCTTGGGTTGTTGATGTAATATCTAGTGCAGAAGAAGCAGCAGGAGTAGTTGTACCAATACCAACTTGGGCATGCGTTGTTATGGACAAAAGTAAAAGCACCAGAAAAGGCAATGTTTTACCAAAGCAAGTGCTTGTGTAAGAATTTTTCATAGTCGTCGAAAATAAAGTAAAATTTTTCCGACAAATTAAAGGGTTTCAACCGAGTAAACAAGCAGTTTAACGATAAAAATTAAAATTTTAACTTATTTGTAAGAAAACGCACAATACAATAACATCTATTGTTTTTTTAGCAAATTATATCTTAAATACATGTATTTAATACATCATTTTAAGAAAAAAGATGAAGTCTTTAAAGAAGAATAGAAATCTTTAAAATTTAAACATATTCATTTACGAGGCCAATAAGGGTATTGGCATCCTGCTCCCCGCTTTGGCGCCATTTCATTTCGCCATTTTTGTAGATCATTAGGGTGGGAAGACCTTTTACCCTAAGAGCTTCTGCAAGCTCCTTGTTTTTATCAACGTCTATTTTTATTACGCGTGCTTTGTCGCCAAGTGCAGCGGCAACGTCTCTTAATACAGGGTGCATTTCTTTGCAGGCATCGTCCCATTCTGCAAAAAAGTCCAACAGAACTGGAACTTTTGTTTCAATTAATTCTCCAAATTTTGACATTTGCCTAAAGTGTTAGTTGAACAATTGTATTACAAATATAGCATTTCCCGATTATTATACGGTATTCTGTCTTTTTTTAAGTTGAATAACAGTAATTTCTGGCCAGATGCCTACCCTGCCCGGATAGCCCAAAAACCCGAAACCTCGATTTACATTTATATATCGGCCCAATTCCTCATAAATTCCGGCCCAATTTTTATACCTGTATTTGATGGGGCTCCATTTTATGATTCCCGGAATCTCAATGCCAAACTGCATTCCGTGGGTATGGCCGCTAAGTGTTAAATGAAAATGTCGCGGATCACGTTTTATCTTAGATTGCCAGTGAGATGGGTCATGACTCATCAAGATTTTAAAGTCGCTGTCTGAAATGCCGTCGCAAGCTTTATCCAGATCGCCAGCCTGTTTAAAACCGTTTTCACCCCAATTTTCAACGCCAACCAAAGCTATTTTTTGACCGTTTCGCTCCAGATATCTATTTTCATTCAGTAGCAAATCCCAACCCATTTCTTTTTGTAGGAATTTTAATTTCTGAAGATTTTCAGCTTTATCGGCCTTGCTTTTCCACCCTACATAATCACCATAATCATGATTTCCCAAAACTGAAAAGACACCTAGTTTCGCATTTAAAGTTGAAAAAAGTTGCTTCCAATCGTCCATTTCTTCGGCTATATTGTTTACCAAATCCCCGGTAAAAAGGATTACATCACTTTGCTGTTTATTAATGAGATCTACAGCATATTCCACTTTATTTCGGTTGTCAAAACTGCCGCTGTGAATATCGCTAATTTGTGTAAGTGTAAAACCGTCAAATGCATCTGGCAGATCTTCAAATTCCAAAGCATATTTCAACACTTTGTAATTGTATTTCCCTTGAATCATCCCATAAAGTAGGGATGCGAATGGAATAGCTGCTATTCCCAAAGCAATGGTACTTACAAATTTTCTGCGTGAAGCCATAAATTGCGCCTCGTCACTTCCGGCCACCTTCATGAATATCCCAACAAAAAAACGGGCTATGTCTTCTCCGAACATAAACATGATTATGATCAATTTTGGCACAAATACTGCCAAGAAAATTCCGAAGAAATACATTTTTGGAGGTTCCATCATTTTGGCAGAACCCAAAAAAGAAAGTTCATAAATCAGTCCCGCCAAAACAGCCAATGAAATAAAAACATACAGCCCATGTAACCACGGGCTTTTAGTAAGGGTTTTTACCGCCTGAAAGGCATAAATATCAACAAGAATGTAAACGACAATAAAAATGGCCCAACGCATAGAGTAAAAACAAGTTTTAAAGGTAGTGAGTTTCAAAAAAATGATAAGCTACTTCACTTTATTTTAACGGTTTTAGTATCTCATTTTTAAAATTTTTAAAAAGGAGAAACAGCGTATACTAACTAAAATGGTGACCCTGTGAAAATCATTTCCTTAAGTTAACAATTCCGTAAAACCTAAGCCAGAAAAAGCACTTATTTTTGAAACGGTAATTAGTATATACTTTGATTAGCCATGGAAAAAATAAAGCCGCTTTTGAGGAGGAGCGGCTTTTGCTTTTTAATATAAGGAAATCTTTTCACCCCGCGTTTCCTGTTCCTTAAACTTCATCACAAGGTCCAATGCATCGGGGATTACATCGCTACAACAGATAATGAGTGAACCTTTTTTTGCATTTTTTACGGCGTGGGTAATGGCTTCTTTTTCTGAAGGAATAATAGTGGTTTTCTTGTTTGGATTCTTCATTTTTATTCCGGCGTCCAGCATTTTAATCAATTCCTCTTCACTTTTGCCGCGTAGGTTTTTATCCTGCCGGATAATTATTTCATCAAACATTTCTGCGGCAATGCTTCCCAATTCGTTGGTGTCTTCTTCCCTTCTATCTCCTACTCCTGCAATAATTCCAATTTTTTCGGTGGCATCAAAGGAATCGGTAAATTGTTGCAAGGCACGCATTCCGGCAGGATTGTGCGCATAATCAAGTAATATGCTGAAATTTTCAAACTGAAAAAGATTCAGTCTTCCGGGCGTCTGGGTAGCGGAAGGAATAAAAGTTTCCAAAGCAATTTTCATGTCTTCTATTCCAATTCCTCTAACGTTAGCCGCAATAACAGCTGGAAGGATATTTTGTATCATAAAACTTGCTCTTCCACCGAAGGTCAATGGAATGTTTTCAGCTTTCATTATTCGCATTTTCCAGGTTCCGCGACAAAGGGTGACGTAGCCGTTTTCATAAATTGCAGTGATTCCGCCAAGTTTTTGAAGCGCTTTTATCCGTGGGTTTTCTTCGTCCATTGAAAATAAAGCGAGGTTGCAGTTGATACTTCTTCGCATTTCATAAACCAAATCGTCATCGGCGTTTAAAATTGCATAACCATCTGGCAAAACGGTTTCGGGGATAACGCCTTTCACTTTTGCCAACTGTTCAATGGTGTGGATTCCCTTTAAGCCCAAATGGTCTGCAGCCACATTGGTTACAATGCCGACATCACATTTTTTAAAACCTAATCCTGCACGAAGCAAGCCGCCCCGGGCACATTCTAAAACGGCGAAGTTTACCGTTGGATCTTTCAATACAAATTCGGCACTTGCCGGACCGGTGCAATCGCCTTTCATCAACAATCTATTTTGGATATAAACGCCATCACTTGTGGTATAACCTACTCGATAGCCTTTCATTTTTGCCATGTGCGCAATAAGGCGCGTAGTTGTGGTTTTTCCATTGGTACCGGTGGTAGCTATTATTGGAATCCTGCCCGTATCGCCCTGTTTTGGAAAAAGTTTATCTACAACGGGAGCAGCAACATTTCGAGGAAGTCCGGTAGTTGGAGCCAAATGCATCCTAAATCCGGGCCCGGCATTTACTTCCAAAACTGCACCGCCAGTTTCATTTAAGGGTTGGCTTATATCGGTTGTCATGATATCAATTCCGCAGATATCAAGGTCTATTATCTTTGAAATGCGCTCCGCCATGGAAACGTYTGATGGATGTACGATATCGGTAACATCTTCCGCTGTGCCGCCTGTGCTTAAGTTTGCAGTGTCTTTTAAAATAACTTTTTCACCTTCTTTTGGTACAGAATCTTCGGTATAACCTTTTGCGGCGATGATAGTTTTGGTCAAATCATTAATAGTGATTTTTGTGAGCACATTTTCGTGTCCATAACCGCGACGTGGATCTTTATTTACTTCATCAACCAATTCTTTTATGGTGGATTTTCCGTCGCCCATGATGTGTGCAGGACTGCGCTTCGCGGCTGCTACCAAAACATTATTGATTACCAGCAAACGGTAATCTTCACCCGTAATGTATTTTTCTATTATAACTTTGGGTGAAACATTTTTGGCTGCGTGAAATGCCACCAAAGCATCTTCATAATTTTTGATATTTACGGTGATCCCACGGCCATGATTTCCGCCAACAGGCTTTACAACCAAAGGATAACCAACATATCTACAAGCTTCTTCCAAGCTACTTTCTCGGCCAATAATATCGCCACGCGGAACCTCAACTTCGGCTTGTTCCAAAAGGTATTTTGTATCTTCTTTATCGCATGCTATTTCAACCCCAATACTACTGGTTTCTGAAGTTACGGTTGCTTGTATTCTTTTTTGGTTGGCGCCGTAACCCAATTGGCAAAGCGAGTATTTATTCAACCGAATCCACGGAATGCCACGGGCCTCAGCTTCTTCAACAATGGAACCTGTACTTGGCCCTAGGCGTTCATCCTCGCGTATTTCACGCATCCGTTGTATATCGGCTTCCAAATCATAGCTGTCGCCCGAAATAAGCGCCTTGCAAATATCAACCGCTGCTTTGGCGGCATAGCGCCCCACATTTTCTTCAATATAACTAAAGACCACATTGTAAACGCCTTTTTCGCCATAACCGCGGGTTCTTCCAAAGCCCGTATCCATATCGGCCAAGGTTTGAATTTCCAATGCGATATGTTCAATTACGTGACCCATCCAAGTGCCTTCTTCCACACGTTGAAAAAATCCGCCCGGTTCGCCCACGCTACAACGATGGCTATACATGCTCGGGAACATGCTTTTTAGCCGATCACTGAAGCCGTCAATTTTATTGGAAGGGAGTTCTTCCATTTCCTCAAGGTCAAGGACCATTACAATTAATTTATGACGACGTATGGACCAGTAATTCGGCCCTCGCATGGCGTTGATTTCCCTTATTCGCATATGTTGATGGATTTGTTAGTTTGGTTCGAATTTGATAAATATATGATTAATTTTTATAACAATTAGCGTATTTTTGCCCCCAAATCAAATAAATTCATGAGCGTAAAAGGCACACTGATCCCCATAGGTGGAAATGAAGATAAGGGCATTGAACAAAGCGAAATATATACACTAGAATATATTCAGGAAGGGATCTTATCCCGTGTGGTTCGTGAAAGTGGGGGAAAAGAAGCCCTAATAGTTGTTATCCCAACTGCTTCAAGTATTCCGAATGAAGTGAGCGAAAACTATCTGCACGCTTTTGGAAAATTAGGGTGTACCAACGTTCGCATTATGGATATCCGCAATCGTGAGGAAGCAGAAGATCCGCTGCATTTAACCTTGATGAAAAAAGCCGATTGCGTTATGTTTTCTGGAGGGGATCAATCTAAAATTGTACAATATATAGGGGGAACACTGCTTCACAAAATAATTCAAGAACGTTACGAAAAAGATAACTTTGTAATTGCTGGCACCAGCGCTGGAGCAATGTGTATGAGCCAGGAAATGATAAGAGGTGGCGGAATAAAAGAAGCTTTTACAAAAGGTGCGGTTTTAATGGGAGAAGGCATGGGCTTCATTCCAAACTTGATAATCGATTCACACTTTATACGCCGCGGACGGTTTGGAAGACTTGCCGAAGCTGTAGCACGATTTCCCAAACTTATCGGTATTGGCTTGGCGGAAGATACTGGCCTCGTTATTAAAAACTGCAATATTGTTGAAGTAATTGGCTCAGGAATGGTCATCCTTTTTGACCCACGGAAATTAAAGCACAACAATCAAGCAGTGGTTGCCGACGGTACGCCAATGTCCCTAAATAATTTGAAAACACACATTTTAGCAAACGGCGATCGTTTCGATATCAAGAAAAAGAAACTTAAAATTTCGCCTCATCACATTCGCGTGATTGAATCTCAAACTTTGTGATTTGGGATTAGGGATTAGGGATTAGGGATTAGGGTAAAATAAAATAGTGTCCATAGAACCTATAGAATGTGCAGTATCCATAGTATCATTTCCTATATATACCAATCTCTTTTTCCCCTTTGGAAGTTTTAAAAGCGCGGTACATCCCTTCAGTATTGAAAGGCATTGCTATATTCCCTTCGGCATCAACGGCAATCAACCCTCCGTCTCCGCCAATCTCTAAAACCCTTTTGTTGATTACTTCGGAAGCGGCTTCTTCCAAAGACATTCCTTTATATTCCATTAAACAGGAAACATCATAAGCCACTACGCCCCGAATAAAATATTCGCCACTGCCCGTACAACTTACTGCGCAGGTTTTGTTATTGGCATATGTTCCAGACCCAATCATCGGACTGTCGCCCACTCGGCCCCACCGCTTGTTGGTCATTCCCCCAGTGGAGGTGGCAGCGGCAACGTTTCCATTTTGGTCGCAGGCCACAGCGCCAACAGTTCCAAACTTACCTTCCTTTTTCATACTGTGATCCAACTGAAATTTGTCGCTATCTTTTATGTTTTGCCATTGCTGGTAACGATGTTCATCATAGAAATATTCGGGAGCTTCCAAAGTATAATCCAGACTTTTCGCAAAACGCATCGCGCCTTCGCCCGCCAAAAAAACGTGATCTGTCTTTTCCATTATATCTCGAGCTAGGGAAATTGGGTTTTTAATTCCCGTAATTAAAGAAACCGCCCCTGCATCAAGCGTTTTACCATCCATAATGGCAGCATCCATTTCGTGGGTGCCATCGTTGGTAAAAACACTACCTTTTCCTGCGTTGAAAAGTGGCGAATCCTCTAAATGGTTTACCGCAACTTCCACCGCGTCCATAGCGCTTCCGCTATTTTCAAGTATTGCATATCCTTTTTCCAAAGCTTCGTTCAAAGCTGATTTATATTGTTCCTCCTTTTCAGGCGTCATCAAACCTTTTACCAATGTTCCTGCTCCGCCGTGGATTACCAATGAATATTTTTTCATCTGAAATAATTTATGGGCGAAAAATACGAATTGCAATTCAATTAATTTCGCACCATTGAAGAAGTTTTGTAGTTTTGGAATTCGTCTAAAAAATCCAAAATGTCCACCCAAAAACGCCTTTTCCTTCTTGATGCATACGCCCTTATTTTTCGTGGGTATTACGCACTTATAAAAAATCCAACCATTAATAGCAAAGGGCAAGACACCTCTGCCATTATGGGGTTTCTCAATTCCCTTTTCGATGTTATCCGTCGCGAGCGTCCCGATCATTTGGCCGTTTGTTTTGACAAAGATGGAAGTGCCGAACGCACCGAAATGTTTGCAGATTATAAAGCAAATCGTGACGAAACGCCCGATGTTATCCGTCAATCTATCCCGATAATTCAGGAAATAATCAAAGCTATGCACATTCCTTGTGTGGAGCTTTCAGGTTTGGAGGCTGATGATATTATCGGCACCCTGGCGCAACAGGCAGAAAAACAAGGTTATCAGGTTTTTATGGTTACACCCGATAAAGATTTTGGCCAATTGGTAACCGAAAATATTTTTATGTACCGCCCCGCGCGTATGGGCAACGCCATCGAAATTTGGGGAATCCCCGAGGTGCAGAAACGTTTTGGTGTAGAGCGCCCCGAACAGGTGATTGATTATTTGGGAATGATGGGCGATGCCAGCGATAATATTCCCGGCCTGCCCGGCGTGGGAGAGAAAACGGCGAAAAAATTTATTGCCGAATTCGGAACGATGGAAAATCTTTTGGCAAATACCGACAAGCTAAAAGGTAAAATGAAGGAGAAAGTTGAAGAGAATGCTGAACTCGGCCTGCTTTCAAAAAAACTTGCCACTATTTGCACAACCTGCGACGTTACTTTTAATGAAAAAGATTACGAACTCTCCATGCCCGACGGCGAAAAAGTGCAGCAAATTTTTGAGGAACTTGAATTCCGAAGACTGAAAGATCAATTCTTGAAATTATTTTCTGAAGAGGGCGCTTCGGAAAAAGTTACACAGATTTCAAATTCTGAAAGTGCAAAAAAAGCAACTTCTGCTTCCGCAGGAAGTGGGCAATTTTCCCTTTTTGGCGGTGATGGAGACACTTCCGAAGAAATAAAAAATTACAACTCCCGCGCCACCATTGAAAACACAGAACATTTTTACCAAACCGTGCAACCGGGAATGGGAACTAAATTGTTTCTTCAGAGCTTAATGAAACAAAAAAATGTGTGTTTTGATACCGAGACCACCAGTTTAAATCCGCTGGAGGCTGAGCTTGTGGGCATCGCTTTTTCTTGGGAAAAAGAAAAGGGTTTTTATGTTCCCTTTCCCGAAAATCGTGGAGAAGCGCAACAAATTTTGGAAGAACTGCGCCCATTTTTTGAAGACGAAACCATCCAAAAAATTGGTCAAAATCTGAAATACGACATCAAAGTTTTGGCGAAATATAATATTTCGGTAAAAGGAAAATTGTTTGATACAATGCTCGCACATTATTTGATAAACCCAGATATGCGGCACAATATGGACGTGTTGAGCGAAACGTATTTGAATTATACGCCCGTTTCCATTACGGAATTGATTGGCAAAAAAGGCAAAAATCAATTGAATATGCGGGACGTGGAGGTTGAAAAGCAGACTGAGTACGCCGTTGAGGATGCTGATGTAACCTTTCAATTGAAAGAACATTTTGAAAAAGAATTGGGCGAAGCCAATACTCAAAAATTGTTTGACGAAATCGAAGTTCCGCTACTTCGGGTGTTGGCGGCAATGGAATTGGAGGGCATCAATTTGGACAAAGATTTCCTCAAAAAACTTTCTGAAGCATTGGACAAAGACATACTTCAGCTTGAAAAAAGTATTTATGAAGAAGCCGGGGAAGAGTTCAACATTGCATCACCAAAGCAATTGGGTGATATTCTCTTCGGAAAACTAAAATTAATTGACAAGCCTAAAAAAACCAAAACGGGACAGTATTCAACCGCAGAAGATGTGCTTTCCTATTTGGCAAAAGACCATAAAATAATCCGCGATGTGCTGGAATATCGTGGATTGACGAAGTTAAAAAGCACTTATGTTGATGCGTTACCGGGGCAGGTTGAACCATCCACCGGTCGCGTGCATACCGATTACATGCAAACCGTTGCCGCAACTGGGCGATTGAGCAGCAACAACCCCAACCTACAAAATATCCCAATTAGAACTGAGCGTGGGCGCGAAGTACGAAAAGCATTTATTCCAAGAAATGATGATTATGTTTTGATGGCTGCGGATTATTCGCAAATAGAACTTCGTATTATTGCCGCATTGAGCGAAGAAGACAATATGATTGAGGCCTTTAAAAATGGCGAAGATATTCACGCTTCTACTGCAGCAAGAGTCTTCAATGTTCCTTTAAATGAAGTTACGCGCGAGCAACGAAGCAACGCCAAAACCGTGAATTTTGGAATTATTTACGGGGTTTCCGCTTTCGGCTTGAGCAATCAAACCGACCTTTCCCGAGGTGAAGCAAAAGATTTGATAGATACTTATTATAAAACCTACCCCAAACTTCGCTCGTACATAAGCGATCAGATTCAGTTTGCCCGCGAAAACGGTTATGTTGAAACCGTCATGGGCCGAAGACGTTATTTAAAAGACATYAACGGAAGCAACCAAGTGGTTCGCGGCGCCGCAGAGCGAAATGCCGTGAACGCTCCAATTCAGGGAAGTGCGGCAGATATTATTAAAATAGCGATGATAAACATCCACAAAAAACTCGAAGCGGAAAACTACAAAAGTAAAATGCTGCTTCAAGTCCATGATGAATTGGTCTTTGATGCCTACAAACCCGAACTCGAAAAACTAAAAACGATGGTAAAGCACGAAATGGAAAATGCCTATACGCTGAGCGTTCCATTGGATGTTGACTTGGGTGTGGGTGAGAATTGGTTGGAGGCGCATTAATTTTGCTACAGTTTTCAAGGCTTTATGCCGTGAAGTAGATTGTGTATTAAGAATTTCTTAACTTTTTTATGTTATGGATTATGGGAAATCAGTATTTTGCTGCCAAAATATTGAAGCACTTACTATGAAAAACTCCTTTACACTTTTATCACTTTTCTTTTTTGTATTTACCATCCAAGCCCAAGATCCAAACATTCTTTGGCAGCGAACTATTGGGGGGAGCGAAGATGAAACACTTTATAATATAAAACAAACACCAGACGGTGGTTACATTGTTGGAGGTGCTTCAAGATCGGATATTTCAGGAGATAAAACTGACGCTTCCAATGGATTTTTTGATATATGGATTGTAAAAGCAGATGCAGAAGGTAATATTGAATGGCAGAATTCCATTGGGGGAAATGCTTTAGATGATCTTCACTCTATTGAATTGACTCCCGATGGTGGATTCATTGCCTGTGGGGAATCAACCTCCGACATTTCTGGTGATAAAACTGAAAACTCGAGAGGTTTAGATGACTATTGGATTGTGAAACTTGATGCTTCTGGAAATGTAGAATGGGACAAAACTATAGGCGGGAGTGATTCTGAAAGTTTTCCCCAAATAAGAGTTTCAAATGACAGTTATCTTATAAGTGGAGATTCGTGGTCAAACATTTCTGGCGACAAGACCGAAAACGCAATTGGGGAAGATGATTATTGGCTATTAAAGCTAGACCTTTCGGGGAATATTATTTGGCAGAAAACTATCGGGGGGTCATCATATGATACATTTTCTACAATGGCATTAACACTTGATGGAGGTTGTATTCTAGGAGGATATTCAGACTCAAATATTTCTGGAAATAAAACTGAAAATTCAAAAGGAGGATTTGATTTTTGGATTGTAAAACTAGATTCTTCTGGAGACATCGTGTGGGACAAAACTATAGGTGGCAGTGGGACAGATGTTTTGAATTCTATAGCACAAACTTTAGACAATGGTTTTCTTTTATCAGGAAGATCATCTTCAGATATATCAGGCGACAAAACCGAAAATTCAGAAGGGGAATCCGACTTCTGGATTGTTAAACTTGCTTCAAACGGAACAATAGAATGGCAAAATACTATTGGTGGCAATGATATTGACCAAGCATATTCTGCAAACCAGACCTCCGATGGCGGTTATATTCTAGGTGGGTTCTCCCGGTCTACTATTTCAGGGGATAAAACTGAAAACGGGCAAGGCAATTTCGATTGTTGGTTAGTTAAAATAAACAACGTTGGGATTATTGAATGGCAAAATACTATTGGTGGAAGTGAAATTGATGGTATAACTTCAGTTATGCAATCTTCAGATGGAAGTTATATTTTGGGTGGAAACTCACAATCAAATATTTCAGGAGATAAATCCGAAAATTCTCGTGGAGGTCAAGATTACTGGATCATAAAACACGCCCAAACCTTAGGCTTAGAAGAAAACCCCTTCGACACCGCAATATCCCTCTACCCCAACCCCGTAAAAAACACCTTACAATTAAACACCCAAGACAAAACTATAGACCAAGTAAACATTTACACCATGGCGGGCAGCAAAGTCTTGCAATTGGAGGTTGGCACCGTTTCCCCAACAGTGGATGTTTCAAGTTTGGCAACTGGAGTTTATTATGTTCAGCTATATTCTGGAAAGAATGTGGCCGTGAAAAAGTTTGTGAAGGAATAACCCTTTTAAAAACGAAACTCAAATCGAAATCGAAACGGATTTTTTTGTCTTTTGTCTTATGTCTTTAAGCGCAGCGGTCTTAAGTCAAATTTTCAAAGAAAATTTATTTCCCACCCCTTGCTTTTCAAATAAATAACACTACATTTGCACCCCTCTTAGACAAAATCCGTTTTGTTTGGGGGTGAGAAAACAATGATTTATTAACCCTATTGACAAAAAACTAATGGATACATTAAGTTACAAAACAGTATCTGCTAACAAGAATACCGTTGTAAAAGAMTGGKTGSTWGTWGATGCKSAMRRCSARRCATWRGGWMGWNTTRSCAKCKAANGTTGCTAAWTTAMTTMGWGGAAAGCAYAARNCMAASTTTNACMCCWCAYGTAGATTGTGGWGAYAAYGTARTTRTTATTAAYGCYAGYAAMRTWAAAYTWACRGGYAAYAAATGGRAWGACAAAAMGTACATNCRCYNAYWCWGGMTAYCCTGGTGGSCAAMRNAGYYKNTACYGCWRCYGAGRTNTAYRRMNAAASACCCTRCAAGRMTKGTTGAAAAAGCTGTAAAAGGTATGCTCCCTAAAAACAAATTGGGCGCAGAAATGTTCAGAAACCTAAAAGTGTATGCAGACGCAAACCACGGACAGGAAGCACAGAAACCTAGAACTATTAACCTTAACGACAACAAGTAATGGAGACAATTCACAAAATAGGCAGAAGAAAGACCGCTGTTGCACGTGTGTACCTTAAAGAAGGCAAAGGAAACATTACCATCAACAAGCGTGAGTTGGAAAACTACTTTCCAACGGGAACACTTCAGTATAAAGTAAAACAACCTTTAACACTTACCGATAACGAAAAGACTTTCGATATTTCAGTAAATGTATTTGGAGGTGGAATCACAGGACAGGCAGAAGCCATTCGTCTTGCAATTTCCCGCGCTATGTGCGAGCTTAACGATGAAAATCGCGGCATCCTTAAACCAGAAGGTTTGCTTACAAGAGATCCAAGAATGGTAGAGCGCAAGAAATTCGGACAAAAGAAAGCGCGTAAGAAATTCCAGTTCTCTAAACGTTAATATTACTCAACTAGATTGGGCATCTCCTTGGGGATGCCCAATTGAAGTTGAAAAGTTCATATTCATTATTAATTAAAAAAGCTGTTATCCGTCTTTGGCGGAGTTAGTTTAGCATCTAAACCAAATTCATTTTTAGAAGCGGTTGCTATCCTTTCACAGAACGTAAACTAAAACAAAATGGCAAAAAAAGTAGAAGTAAAAGACTTACTTGAAGCTGGTGTGCACTTTGGCCACCTTACCCGCAAATGGAACCCAAACATGGCGCCGTATATCTATATGGAGCGTAACGGGATCCACATTATCAACCTTTATAAGACCGCTGCAAAAATCCAAGAGGCTAATGAAGCCCTTAAAAAAATTGCAGCCAGTGGGCGCAAAATCCTTTTTGTAGCTACCAAAAAACAAGCGAAAGACATTGTTGCTGAAAAAGCAAAGAACGCAAACATGCCCTACATCACTGAAAGATGGCCTGGTGGTATGCTTACCAACTTTGTAACTATCCGTAAAGCCGTTAAGAAAATGGCTTCTATTGATAGAATGAAGCAGGACGGTACTTTCAACACCCTTTCTAAGAAAGAGCGTTTGGCAGTAGATCGTCTTCGTGCTAAATTGGAAAAGAACTTAGGTTCTATTTCTGATATGAGCCGCCTTCCGGCAGCACTTTTTGTAGTTGATACAACTCGCGAGCACATTGCAGTTGCAGAGGCTATGAAATTGAACATTCCAATCTTCGCAATGGTCGATACCAACAGTGACCCACGCGTTATTGATTACGTAATCCCATCTAACGATGATGCTTCAAAATCTATCGAAAGCATTATGAATTTTGTTTCGGAAGCTATTATTGAAGGGCTTTCTGAAAGAAAAGCTGGTAGTGATGACGATAACGACGATGAAGAAGGAATGGCAAAAAAGGTAAAAGCGCCTAAAAAGGACAAGGAAGCCAAACCAGCCAAAAAAGTAAAGGCTGAAGTTCCTTCAACTGACGAAGAGGACGTAGAAGATATGAAAGAGGCAAAACAGCCGGTACGTCAAAAATCAAAAAAGCAAATTCTTAACGAAGAAGAATAATAACGATATCTTAAAATCTAAAAGTCGTTTGGTTCTTTTCTTTGTTGAAAATTAATTGGACGACTTTTTTAATTATAAACTTTTAAAAATTTATAAAAATGGCAAACATAACAGCCGCAGAAGTAAATAAACTAAGACAAGCCACCGGCGCCGGAATGATGGACTGTAAAAAGGCATTGGTTGAGGCAGATGGAAATATGGAAGAAGCAATTGCTATCCTTAGAAAAAAAGGACAGAAAATTGCTGAAAAAAGAGCAGATCGCGATTCCAGTGAAGGTGTTGCAACCGCAAAAGTAAATAGCGACAATACCAAAGGCGTAGCTATTTCATTGAACTGTGAAACTGATTTTGTTGCGAAAAACGATTCTTACGTTGAAATGGCAAATAAAATGGCAGAAATTGCTTTGAACACTTCTTCAAAAGATGAGTTTTTGGCTGCAGATTTTGGGGGAATGACCGTTGCTGAAAAACTTACTGAGCAAACTGGTGTGATCGGTGAAAAAATCGAGATTGGTGGTTACGAAATTTTGGAAGCTCCATTCGTAGGTTCTTACGTTCACGGTAACAAGATTGCTGCTTTAACAGGTCTTTCAAAGAAAGTTGATAATGCTGATGAATTGGCAAAGGACGTTTCTATGCAAGTTGCATCTATGGGCGCCACTACCCTTTCTTACAAAGATTTTGATCCGGAATTTGTGGCTTCTGAAACCGAGGCAAGAATTGCAGTAATCGAAAAAGAAAATATTGAATTGGGCCGTTTGGGAAAAACCCTTAAAAACGTACCTAAGTATATTTCAAGAGCACAATTGACGCCAGAGGTTTTGGCACAGGCTGAGGCAGATGCAAAAGCTGAATTGAAAGCCGAAGGCAAGCCAGAGCAAATCTGGGATAAAATTCTTCCGGGAAAAATTGAGCGCTTCATTAGTGACAACACTACCATGGATCACGAAAAAGCGTTACTCGACCAAAACTTTATTAAGGACGACAAAAAGAGCGTTGCCGATTACGTAAAATCGTACGGCGATGTTGAGGTTGTTGGTTTTAGAAGAGTTTCTTTGGCGTAAGCTTTTAAGCATATTTTACAAAACAAAAGAGGCTGATAATTTCAGCCTCTTTTATTATTTTTAAGTTTTAAAAATTTATTCCTTCATAATTTTTCGCACCGTTTTTTTCCAGTCGGAAGAAATAATGGCCACATATATCCCAGCTTTTAAGGATTCCAAATTTACCTCCGTATTTTCAGCCAATGGGGATGCTTCCATTACTTTTCTTCCCAATAAATCATACAATTCCACACCTTCTATTTGAGCGTTTGCGTCAATAAATACTTTATTTGAAGTAGGGTTGGGATAGATTGCTATTTCAGTCTGTTGCAAATCTTCAACTCCCAAATTTGTATTTACTCCAAAAATAGTTTCATAGGTATCGCCGTTAAATTCAGCCGTAATGGTGTAGACTCCATCCGGCCAACTGCCGTCCACAGGAAAATCCCATTGCGCATATGCCCCTGTATAAAAAGGCCAAGGTGAGGTAAAAATATAATCATACAATATGGAGTTATCTGGCTTTCTAACAACTATATGGGTATCGCTATCGGTTTGTATATCCCTATAAAAAATTCGGAAGTAAATGGTTTCGCCCGGTTCAAAATTTAAGTTGTCGTAAGTATTTTCCACAACTCCGCAGTCATCATCAAAATTTGGGGAGTCATGGGTAGAAAGCCTGTTTATTTCTGGAACGTAATAATCTGGCTGGGAAATAAACCAACTCTCCGCATTCATGTTATTGCAAGGCCCTTCATATGGATCTATCAAGTTATTGTTTGCATCATAGATTTCAAAATGCAAATGGGGTATTGTGCTACTGCCAGAGCTGCCCGCAGCGCCCAAGTACTCCCCTTCTGCTACGGTGTCGCCAATATTTTTGGAGGTAATGGCTCCATCTTTAAAATGCCAATACCAAGCTTGGGAGCCATCGGAATGTTCTATGATTATTCCGTTCCAGTTTGGATTTCCGTTGTTTTCACAATTTAAGTCAAAATTGCCATCGCGTTTATCGATAATGATTCCCGGCGCTGCGGCCACTATTTCCATGATTTCTTCCTGCATGCGTTTCCACGGGTAAGGCCAAAGCACATAATCTGTACCTTCGTGGTTGCCGTTTGCCCAATCATAAGTGCGCTCACCGCATTCATAGTCCAATAAATTTCCATTAGGAGCTGGGTCGTGGTCTACTTGATTGTTAATGATGTAATAGCCATAATCATTAAAACCAGCTTTGGCCCGAATGGGCAGTATGAACAAAGGCGAATTGCCCCCACCCCGAAATGCGTTAGGGTTATTTTGAAGTATTAGCTGTTTATTTAAAGTTATTTGCTCCCGTACCTGCTGCCGTTGTGAATCGGTAATACACTCGATTTTTTCAATATTGGCAGGATGAAATGAAGGGCTTGATGGAGGTAATAGTTTTCCTGTATTTTGGGAAATCATCAATGTAGTAGCCCCAAGAAAAAAATAAAGTAAGATTGCTTTCATAATTTTGAAATTTTAAGGATTAGATCTTTCTGAACATGCTTACATCGTATACCGAAGCGGAATGTCATCAATAAACCCAAACTTTTTTTTGCAGTTGGGTACTTATAAATAGAAAAACTACTTTTTTAATTCCTTCCATAGCATCAATAATTTTCTTTATTTTTGCCACAGCAAACCCAAACTATGCAGTACAAAAGAATTCTTTTAAAACTTTCCGGCGAGGCCTTAATGGGCGAACAGCAATACGGAATAGATGCCGTTCGACTTAAGGAATACGCCCACGAAATAAAACAAATAACCGATAAAGGCGTGGAAGTGGCCATTGTTATTGGCGGCGGAAATATCTTTAGAGGTTTGGCGGGAGCCAGCAGCGGGATGGACCGCGTGCAGGGTGACCATATGGGGATGCTCGCTACCGTAATCAACGGGCTGGCGCTGCAAAGTGCGCTGGAGAATGAAGATGTGCCCACACGTTTGCAGAGTGCAATAAACATTAATGAGGTTGCAGAGCCCTTTATCCGCAGGAAAGCAATCAGGCATTTGGAGAAAGGTCGCGTGGTTATTTTTGGCGGCGGAACAGGAAATCCTTATTTTACGACAGATTCGGCGGCAGTTTTGAGAGCTATTGAAATAGGCGCAGACGTAATTTTAAAAGGAACCCGAGTTGATGGAATCTATACCAGCGATCCTGAAAAAGATAAGATGGCAACAAAATTTGATTTTATCAGTTTTGAAGATGTATTACAAAAAGGACTGAAAGTGATGGATACTACCGCTTTCACCTTAAGCCAGGAAAATGAATTGCCAATCATTGTTTTTGATATGAATACCAAAGGAAACCTTTTAAAAGTAGTTTCCGGTGAAAAAATTGGTACTAAAGTGAATTTGTAGAAAAATAATTTAAGTTTAATCAAAAGATACCCGTTTTCGCGGGCATGTTATGGAAGACGAAATAGATATTATAATTGAAGGCACCAAAGAAGCTATGGGCAAGGCGCTAAAGCATCTTGAAAAGGAATTGGTAAACATTCGTGCCGGAAAGGCTTCACCATCTATGGTGGGTAGCGTAATGGTAGATTATTATGGCAGCCCAACGCCATTGAGCCAAGTGGCAAACGTGAGCACTCCTGACGGAATGACCATTAGCATACAGCCTTGGGAAAAGCAAATGATCCCTGAAATAGAGCGTGGAATCCATCTTGCCAATATTGGCTTCAACCCTATGAACAATGGTGAAAGTGTAATTATTAACGTGCCGCCCCTAACCGAAGAACGCAGAAGGGATTTGGCAAAACAAGCCAAAGCTGCTGCAGAAGAAGCAAAAATTGGCGTGCGTAACGATAGAAAGGTTGCTAACCAGGACATAAAAGGGTTGGATATTTCAGAAGATTTGAAAAAAAGCCTTGRAGACGACATACAAGAAATGACCGATGCGCACATTAAAAAGATTGATGAAATCCTGGCCAAGAAAGAAAAGGAAATAATGACGGTGTAACCCACATTTTCGTTAAACTAAATATAATAAAGCGGCATAATAGCCGCTTTCTCTTTACTTTTAAATGGTTAAAAACTAACCCTTCCGAATGCGAAAACTTCTTTTTCCTGTCTTTTTCAGTATTGCCATCTTTGCCTTTGCGCAGGAACCGGCTATAAAAACAGACAAGGATACCATCGCAGGAGTTGAAGACAAAAAAGACCATCCACTTTCTTCAGGGTATTATCCCGTGGGGTTTTTTGACATTGACCTGAAAACCTTAATTAAACTGAACAATTACGAAGGATTGCGTTTGGGTATTGGGGGACTTACCAATGATAAGCTTTTTAAAAACTACAAACTTGGCGGTTATTATGCGTATGGCTTTAAGGATAAAACCTCAAAATACGGGGTAGGCGTAAGTGCACGTGTAAATAAAGAAAAGAAGGCTTGGGTGGGTGTATATTATGCCGATGATGTAAAAGAAATTGGAACTTTTGATTATTTGACCGATGCCCGTGTCTATTCCATTTTTGAACCGCGACTTGTCAATATCACCCAATTTTATAAATACCGAAAATGGTTTACGAGCATTGCAAGTGAGCTTTCGCCAAAAATTTTGGCAGAAGTTCGTTTGGAGCATAGCAATGTGGAAAATATTGAAAACTATTATTATATACACGACGGCGTACCCTACAGAGATTACCAGTTAGCCGAGGCTACGGTTTCTGTCAGGATAAGTCCGAAAACAAATTTCTTTACTAATGAAGATGGCACCAAGGAATATTTTGATGGTTTTCCAAAGATAAGCGCGCAGATTACCCAAGGGGTTAAAGGTGTGGTGGAAAGCGATTTTAACTATACGAAATTTGGGCTAAAGTTGGATTATTATATAAAACGCACAGACCTCTCTTCTACCAACATACTTTTGGAAGGGTCTTTGGCAACGGGCGATGTTCCACTTACACATTTGTTTCACTCCTACCCTAACCAACCTACTAAAGATGAGGTATTGCAGCGTTTTTCGGTGGCAGGTGTGCAGAGTTTTGAGACGATGTATTTTGGTGAATTCTTTTCGGATAGGCTTACTACGCTACAGGTAAAGCACAGTTTGCGCAGATTCAAGCTTACGGAAAAATGGAAGCCGGAGCTGGTGCTGATTACGCGCCATGCCCTGGGCGATATGAGCAATAGGGACCAACATTTTGGAATCCCTTTTGATACGCTGGACCAGCTTTATAACGAAACTGGTTTTGAAATAAATAAAATTCTCTTTGGGTTTGGGCTTAGTGCGGCTTACCGCTACGGTTACTACAACCTTCCAAAATTCTCAGATAATATTTCGTTCAAGTTTACCTTCTACCTTAAGGTGTAGGGCGGTTTTTGCTTTTAGCCTTTGGTCTTTGGCCGTTCGCTTCGTTTTACCCTAAATGAATTTATTCACCCTATGCGTGCAGACGGCAGTTCTATGCGTGCAGACGGCAGTTCTATGCGTACAGACGCTAACTCTATGCGTGCAGACGCTAGATCTATGAGTGCAGACGGCAATTCTATCTGTGCAGACGCTAACTCCATCCGTGCAGACGCTAACTCCATCCGTGCAGACGCCAGTTCTATGAGTGCAGACGCTAACTCTATTCGTAAAATTATTCACCCTGTCCTATACGATGCTTATTCTAACCGATACGACGGCAGTTTTATCCTATACGGCGGCAGTTCTAACCGATACGACACCAGTTCTAACCGATACGACGGCTGTTCTAACCGATACGACACCAGTTTTATCTTATACGACGCAAGTTCTATCCGATACGACGGCAATTTTATCCGATATGGACGGAGTTTCCTCCGATACGACAGGAGCATCATAAGAAAAACAAGCTATTGCAAGGGGAATGGGAAATGGTTAGGGTATGGCAACGAAAAAAGATTGAGAATCTTTCCCTGTCACATACAATAATACTTAATGGCAAACTTATTTTGTGTACAAAGACTCAATCAGCTTATAATTTCCGTTTACAAAATGTTCCAAATATTCCATTGATTTATTAAAACTAACAGGCCAAACATCATCCACTCTCATTTTTTCCTTTTCTCCCAATAAACCAAAAAGGATTTTGACTTTCTTAGGTCTATTATACCACAGTGAGAACTCTATATTTTTATCCTTATCATAATTGGCCGTAAGACAGAAACTCTTTTTATTATCAGTACAGGTAAAATCTAAAGAGGGATTATAGCAAAGTTTTTCCGGTGGCAAAGCTTCTACGATTTTCATTTGTGATTGCCACGGATAGTTTTTGGCTATCTCAAGAACTTGATGTCTCGTTAAGGGTTCGTTTTTATATTCTAATTTTTCCCTTTGA
Organism: Aequorivita sp.; assembly: GCA_002733915.1. Lineage (GTDB taxonomy): Bacteria > Bacteroidota > Bacteroidia > Flavobacteriales > Flavobacteriaceae > Aequorivita. The sequence continues at coordinate 408,413 of NVXN01000002.1, read as the reverse complement.
GGGTGGCAGATGGAATAGGTAAATGTCATACAATCTATAGTTTATTTTTAATATTCTGAAGCACCTCTATTAAGTTCTTCGGGTTTTTGGATGCCTATGAGAAATTTCTTTCCATCCAAAAGCTGAATGGTGAGGCCTTTGTTTCCTTTTATATTGTACACCGTGCCGTAGGAGGTCCACAGTTGTTTTCATTCGTGGCAGAAGTTAGTAAAAAAATGGAACTCCCTCATCTTCCTAAAATACCCTGAAAATAAATTTCTTACTTATTGCAAATACGTACCTTTGCCAAGTCTATAAAAAATTGCTTTGAACAAACTTTTTAGCATTGGTTTTTGGAGCTGGGTAGCCCGCTTTATTTTAAGAAACCGTACCTGGATTTTAATAGTTATTGCAGCCATTACTGTACTGTTGGCGCTTCAGTGGAAAAACATGCGCTTTACCTATACGGAGGCAAATTTACTTCCGGATGACCACCCCATTAACCTTGAGTACGATCAGTTTCTTTCGCATTTTGGCGAGGAAGGCAACTTGATTGTTATGGGAGTGAAGGATTCTACCATCTTTACGCCCAAAAAGTTTAAGGCGTGGAACCAACTTTCCAAAGATATAAGTAAGTATAACGAGGTAGAGCTTACCCTATCTGTAGGCAATCTTCAAAAACTTGAAAAGAAAACCGACACCACGGGCTTTGAATTGGTTCCGTTTATAAAGGATTCGATATTTACCGATGAAAATCTTGCGGAATATAAAGATGAACTGTTTAATAAACTTCCATTTTACGACGGCCTAATTTATAGCCCCGACAAACAAAGCATCCGTTCTGCTATTTACATGAAGAAAGACATTGTAAATACGCCTGCGCGGAAGGATTTTGTGATTCATGATTTAATACCGCTCATTAAAAAGTTTGAAAAAGAAACTGGGGTAACCGTYTATACTTCGGGGATGCCCTATATACGCACGCTGAACTCACAAAGCATTATTGACGAGATTGGGCTGTTTATTGGTGCAGCGCTTTTTGTTACCTCGCTTATCTTTTTCTTCTTTTTCCGTTCTTGGCGTGCTACGTTTATATCTATGTGTACGGTAATTATTGGGGTTATGTGGGCTTTTGGCTTCTTAGGGCTGATGCATTATGAAATTACAGTACTTACGGCACTTATACCTCCTTTGATTATTGTAATTGGGATACCGAACTGTATTTTTCTTATAAACAAATACCAGCAGGAGATAAAATTACATGGAAACCAAGCAAAATCATTGCAACGGATAATTGCAAAAGTGGGGAACGCGACCCTCATGACCAACCTTACAACGGCTTCGGGATTTGCTACTTTTATATTAGTGAAGAGCGAATTGCTGAGTGAGTTTGGTATTGTGGCCTCCATCAATATTGTGGCCATCTTTTTACTGAGCCTGCTAATTATACCCATTATCTACAGCTATATGTCTGTGCCAAAAGACAAGCACTTGAAACACTTGAACAAAACGTGGATAAATGGTTTTGTGAACTGGATTGAGCGAATGGTGAAGGAACGCCGAATCACTATTTATATATTGGCGGTGTTGTTACTCTGCGGAAGTATCATTGGAATTTACAATATTAAAATTTCGGGTAGCCTTATTGAGGATATGCCTAAAAATACGGGCTTTTTTGATGACATCCGCTTTTTTGAAAAAGAATACGAAGGTATCATGCCTTTGGAAATAATGGTGGATACAAAGAAGAAAAAAGGCGTTATGAGTCTTTCCACCTTAAAACGAATTGACGAGCTACAGGAGCATATTAAGGAGATTCCTGAGTTTGCGAAACCGCTTTCGGTAGTTGAATTGGTAAAATACTCCAAACAAGCCTATTACAATGGCAATCCTGAATATTACCAATTGCCCAACAGCCAAGAGAAGACTTTTATACTCAGCTATGCCAAAAGTAGCAATACAGACACCAATTTACTGAACAGCTACGTGGATAGCACAGGCCAATTTGCCCGTATTACCACATTTATGAAAGATACCGAGCCAGATAGGTTTGGGCGTATAGAGGAAGACCTACATAAAGAAATAGACAAGGTATTTCCATCTGAACGTTATAATGTTTCGGTTACCGGAAAAGCGTTGGTATTCCAAAAAGGAACACGCTATTTGGTTAACAATTTGATTCTTTCACTTTCCTTGGCAATTTTGCTGATTGCGATTTTCATGGCCTGGATGTTCCGCAGCTTTAAAATGATTTTAATCTCGTTGATACCAAACTTGCTGCCATTAATAATTACCGCAGGGGTTATGGGCTTTGTAGGCGTACCCATTAAACCCTCCACTATTTTGGTGTTCAGCATTGCGTTTGGAATATCGGTGGACGATACCATTCACTTCCTAGCAAAATACAGGCAGGAGCTTATTGCTAATAATTGGAAAATAAAAAAATCTGTGTTTGCGGCCTTGCGGGAAACAGCGGTAAGCATGTTTTATACTTCCATCGTGCTTTTCTTTGGGTTTTCGGTGTTTACCATTTCAAGTTTTGGGGGTACCGTAGCCTTGGGCGCACTGGTTTCCATTACCTTGCTTTTTGCCATGCTTTCTAATTTGTTGCTATTGCCCACGCTCTTACTTTCTTTGGAAAGAAGTATTGCGAACAAGGAAACGATGAAAAAACCAGCTATCGAGATTTTAACAGACGAAGAAGAATAACCTATTTTAAATAGCAATGAGTACCTAAGCTATCTAAAAAGCTACATTTTGGAATTTGGTATTTTCTTATTTGCGTTTTTTTTGAAGTATATTTGCTCCTCTTAAAATAAGACTATGCAATACAAAACAATAGTTGAGTTATTGAACAGCGACCCGACCCACCACGAAGTGATGGTGCGCGGATGGGTGCGCTCTTTCCGAAGTAACCGGTTCATCGCACTAAACGATGGTTCTACTATAAAAACACTGCAATGTGTGGTGGATTTTGAAAATTTTGATGAAGAGCTTCTCAAAAAAGTAACCGTGGGCGCCGCTATAGAAGTAAAGGGCATGCTCGTGGAAAGCCAAGGCCAAGGCCAAACGGTAGAAATTCAAGTTTCAAAATTGACTGTGCTTGGAGAAGCAAATCCAGAGGATGTAAAGTTAACCATCATTTCACCAAAAAGACATTCCCTAGAAACCTTGCGCGAGCAGGCACATTTGCGGATTAGAACCAACACTTTTGGCGCAGTGATGCGTATGCGCTCCAAACTTGCATTTGCTGTGCACGAATATTTTCAGAAAAATGGTTTTTATTATATGCATTCTCCGGTAATTACCGGAAGCGATGCCGAGGGTGCGGGTGAAATGTTTCGGGTTTCTACTCTGGATGCCAAAAATCCGCCGCTTGATGAAAACGGTAATGTGAACTTTAAGGAAGATTTCTTTGAAAAAGAATCAAATCTTACTGTAAGTGGACAGTTGGAAGCTGAAACCTACGCAATGGCACTCGGAAAAGTATATACTTTCGGCCCCACCTTTAGAGCTGAAAACTCAAACACCAGTCGCCACTTGGCTGAGTTTTGGATGATTGAGCCAGAGGTAGCCTTTAATGACCTTGACGCTAATATGGATTTGGCAGAAGATTTTATAAAGTATGTAATAAATTATGCTTTGGAAAACTGTGCCGATGATCTTGAGTTTCTTGAAAATCGTCTGCTGGAGGAAGAAAAGAACAAACCACAGGACGAGCGCAGCGAAATGAAACTTCGCGAGAAGCTTCGTTTTATATTGGATAATAATTTCAAAAGAGTAAGCTATACAGAAGCGATAGATATTCTAAAACGTTCCAAACCCAACCAGAAGAAAAAATTCAAATATATAATTGAGGAATGGGGTGCCGATCTGCAAAGCGAGCACGAGCGCTTTTTGGTTGAAAAACATTTTAAGAGCCCTGTAATACTTTTTGATTATCCCGCAAAAATAAAGGCTTTCTATATGCGTTTGAACGATGATAGCAAAACCGTGCGTGCTATGGATGTACTTTTCCCCGGCATTGGAGAAATAGTAGGCGGATCGCAACGTGAGGAGCGTTACGATGTTCTAAAAGAAAAAATGGAAGCGATGGACATTAGTACAGAAGAGCTGTATTGGTATCTCGACTTGCGCAMKWWWRGAAMTRMTNNAMAMAKMRRYTTYGNNGWCWNAGSCYNNGWGCSYYNTGGTWCARYYTNCMANAGRAAYRKSYMRYRWWMSMKAYGNAAWTSSKWAWMCWCSKNCWMMKKSCWAYNCARASKTSWAAKYMATRAWNGCAWNANASANTTSTATTWWNAACTSRMWAMTYARTTAKWWKMKTMGNTRGWWTYTKTYWWMTTKNTKWWNTASYWRATNGAYGTNNAWGTYMAAGMWGCANTTMAATKTTAAAMWNNCNNAMWWWYYMWMRMCTYRRNAGAWRCAGTTGATGAAGATGATCCAACTGCCCACGCAAGCTTTTGAGCAACGTATTGCACAGGAGCTTGAAGAAAATCCTGCTTTGGAAGGCGGAAAAGAGGAAAGCGAAAACTTTGATGATGAATTTAACAATGATGAATTTGACGATAACTATGACGAGGGCAACGAAGTAATTGAAACCGATATAAACGTTGATGATTACTTAAGTGATGATGAAGTGCCTAGTTACAAACTTTCCGCAAACAATTACAGCGCTGACGATGAGGAACGGCAGATGCCCTATGCTGCAGGAACATCGTTTACGCAATATTTAATGCAGCAATTAAATACATATAGGCTCGACGAAGAAGAAAAGGAAATCGCGCAGTTTTTGGTGGGCAGTGTGGACGAAAGTGGTTATATCCGCAGAGAAATTCAAGATATTGTTGATGATTTGGCTTTTACTCAGAATGTTTATACCACGGCAGATAAGGTTGAAAAAGTTTTAAAAGTGGTTCAAGAGCTAGACCCAGCTGGGGTTGCGGCACGTGATCTTCAGGAATGCTTGTTGCTTCAGTTGGAGCGAAAGGAACAGACGCCTTCAGTAGCTTTGGCAATTGATATTTTGGATGATTCTTTCGATCATTTCAGCAAAAAGCATTATAAAAAACTGATTCAAAAATTTGATGTTACCGAGGACCAACTTCGCGATTCAATTCATGAAATTGAAGGGCTGAATCCCAAACCGGGCGGTACCTATTCTGGGAACAATAGAATTGTAGAGCATGTAGTTCCCGATTTTGCAATAAAAATTGTGGACGGAGAGCTTGATTTAACTCTAAACGGAAGAAATGCTCCAGAACTTCATGTGAGTCACGATTACACAAATATGCTGAAAGGCTATAAAGAATCGAAGGAAAAATCAAAAGCACAGAAAGATGCCGTAATGTTCATAAAACAAAAGCTGGATGCAGCCAAATGGTTTATTGACGCCATAAAACAACGGCAACAAACGCTTTTTGTAACTATGAATGCCATTATGCACCATCAAGAGGAATATTTTTTGACAGGGGACGAGCGCAAGCTGAAACCGATGATTTTGAAAGACATTGCCGATAAAATTAATATGGACGTTTCCACGGTTTCAAGGGTGGCAAACAGCAAGTATGTTGATACCCCTTATGGAACAAAACTCATAAAAGAATTTTTCAGTGAGTCTATGAAAAATGATCAAGGGGAAGATGTTTCTACAAAGGAAATAAAGAAAATTCTTGAAATTACCATTTCGGAGGAGAATAAAAGAAAGCCGCTTACGGATGATAAGCTTGCAAAGATTTTATTGGAGAAAGGATACCCCATAGCAAGACGTACTATCGCTAAATACAGAGAACAATTGGATTTGCCCGTTGCTCGGCTTAGAAAAGAAATTTAATGAAGATATTTCTTAAGGCAGCTTCATATATTTTTCACCCACTGTTGATGCCGGTGCTGGGCACTATTCTTTATTTTAGTGTTACCCCCAGATACCTTGAACCTGAGCTAATGCGTGCCAATCTTTTTGCAATAGCTATTATCACTATTTTTATACCAATTGTTGTTTTCTTTCTTCTGAAAAACTTAGCAGTGGTAGAAACTATTTATTTAAGGGATGTAAAGGAACGCAAGTTTCCATTGATGATACAGTGTATATTATTATTGCTTATCATCAAGATGATATTTGACCCTTATGAAGACCCAGAGTTGTACTACTTCTTTGTAGGAATACTGTTTTCAGCATTTAGCGCGCTTGTGATGGTGCTTTTTAAATTTAAGGTTAGTTTACATCAAATAGGCGTAGCGGGTATTTTAATGTTTCTTGTGGGTCTGAGTGCCCATTTCAAGATTAACCTTCTGGTAACTATTAGCTTTTTCTTATTTGTAAATGGCTGGGTAGCTTCATCACGATTAAATAGCGATTCACATAGTTATAAAGAACTGGGCATTGGACTACTATTAGGGGCAATTCCTCAATTGATTCTATTCAATCTTTGGTTATAATATATAAAACATAAGTCCAATCTTTAAGGTTCTTATATCTACACTTTCACCCTCTACAGTTACAGCATCTTTAAAAAAAGGATTAATATTGTAGGAAGCAAAGAAATTGAACGTATTATACCCAAAACTAAGTGTTGCCGAAAGCCGCAAGGGTTCAAATTCAGAAATTTTTGTTTGATTTACCGTGTTTCCAGGTTGTTTGAAAGTAGCTTTGTACCAATATGCATATCCAACCCTAAAACCGGTATATAACCTCCAGAATCGATACGTGGATGGGGTAGAAGTTCTCCACCTAAACTCCACTGGGGCTTCAATTATTGCCATATTAAAGCGGTTACGGGTATAGCCTACATTACCGTCAAGAACCCTAAAAATAGTTTTATCATTTGCTGTTTCACCTATAAAAATATTTTGTCCCAATTGATCAATGGTTAGTCCAGCGCCAATTGCAACAGCGAGGTTTCGTTGTTTATTGATTGGCATATCTCTCAGGAAACCAAGCTGTATGCCACCGGAAAGCCCACGAATATTTCCACCGGACGGCAGGTTCAATGGTAAGTTATAAGTAATCCCTATATAAAATTGATCTYCTCGATATAAGGAATCTACGGCAATACGAGAAATGGTGTCCTGTGCAATAGCTTGTATTGAAACTAGGGCGAGGAAGAAAATTAGAAAAAAATTAAAACGTCTTTGCATACCAACTCAAAGATAAATGTATTTTGAGAATATGGTGAATAAAAAAAGCCTTGGGACAAAAATTTCGACCCAAGGCTTTTCTAAATTAAATTAATAATTTCTATTGGCTTACTTCATTTCCAGGAGTGGTGATGTAAATAATCTTTAGCATATTAAGATCACGCAATTCCTGTTTTATGTCAGTTACCATTCCAGTATTAGTTTTTTCATCAACTTTAAGGGCAACCATAACTTTATCCTGAAGTTCAGGAAGCAGCTTTTGACGTGCCTCTGTCAATGCAAACTTAATATTGGATATATCTGTGTACTTATCGCCTATTTGAATTTTAGCCTCTGAACCATATTTGTCTTGATATCTAGAGCTTGGTTTTCCGGCATAAATATAAACCGATCGGTCTTTTTTCAATTTCTCAACCTGATCTGCCTTTGGCAACTTATTCTGAACAAGCAAATTGTCATCGCGCAGTACCGTTACAACCATAAAGAAGAACAGTAACATAAATACAATATCCGGAAGGGATGCTGTAGAAATGGCTGGCAATCCGCCGTCTTTTTTCTTTTTAAATTTTGACATACTCTTTGTGTTATTGTCCAGATTTTTTTGGTTCCGCTTCAGAAAGTTTTAGAGGAAATAATTGCTGAATAGACTCCAATTTTTCCTGCAATGCATCCTTGGCAGCTTCACCMWKKMYCWKTSCKWCNATSAAGATCTTTACTCTTTTCGGTAAATTTCCATCCGTACAATCTTTCTGATTCCCTATCCCTTAAAAAGTTGTATGCCGCTACTAATTCATTTTGAACAGCAATATACATTTTATAGGAAGTAAGCCTGTCATTCTGAACAGATATTACTGCCTTGTCTGGGTTATCTGAAGATTCTGGGTCACGTTTTCCTTTGCAATAACTGCAATATTCTGGGCTTCCGGAAGGTGCTCCACCGTTATCAAGAAAAGCGATTGCGGCCTGACGGAGGTCTTTTAGCTCCATCAATTTTTCTTCAACTAATAATTGATCGCTCCTGTTTACGTTTACAATAAAAAGGTTCTTTTCTTTAATTTTTGGCGGGTCTACAACATCTTCCTTGGGTGGTAGCTGCCGCGCAATTCCTTTATCCTTTTCAATGGTGGTAGTTACCAAGAAAAAGATAAGCAATAGGAAAGCGATGTCAGCCATCGACCCTGCGTTTACTTCGGGTGTTGCTCTTCTTGCCATTATTTTGTTACTTTTTTAATTCCGCTGAAAACCATTGAGCCTACAGCTAGTATTGCTAATATATAAAAAGCATATAGCCCAGTTCCAACCCATTTAGATCCACTAGCAGAAAGCATTTCGCCTTCTTGCATTGGCATTGGGTTTCCATCGGCCAAAACGTAAGCGATAACTACGATAAGTAGAAAAGCTCCAACAGATATTAGTGTGTTTTTAAGATTCCCTGCAAATATTCCTTTTAACACAAAGAATAGAACAAAAACAATTGTAATAGCAAATGTAATATAAGCAACATACAAGAAACCATCAACCCCTTCACCGGTTGCCGACACGGCTTCATCACCTTTGGCGATGATCATTGCAAGAAAAATAACTCCCGCAACGCCTAGAAGCAACGCTACTATTTTTAATATTTTATGTAATGCCATCTTGTGGTTTGTTTAGATTTTGTTTTTTGTTTTGTAGTCGAACAACATATCGATCAAAGTGATAGAAGCATCTTCCATACTATTAACGATACTGTCAATTTTAGCGATAATATAGTTGTAGAAAATTTGAAGGATAATAGCCACGATCAAACCAAATACGGTTGTTAAAAGCGCTACTTTAATACCTCCTGCAACCAATGAAGGGTTCATATCGCCCGCTGCCTGAATTTTATCGAATGCTATAATCATCCCGATTACCGTWCCCATGAAACCAAGCATCGGCGCCAACGCGATGAAAAGAGAAATCCAAGATACGTTCTTTTCAAGCTGACCCATTTGAACACCTCCGTAGGCAACCACAGCTTTTTCCGCAATGTCAATACCTTCGTGGGCGCGGTCTAGACCTTGGTAATAAATGGATGCAACAGGACCTTTTGTGTTTCTGCACACTTCTTTTGCAGCTTCAATTCCGCCACTGTTAAGTGCATCTTCCACATCCTGAGCCAATTTTTGGGTATTGGTGGTAGAAAGGTTAAGGTAGATAATTCTCTCAATAGCAATTGCCAATCCAAGAATTAAACACAGTAGTACGATTCCCATAAATCCAGGACCACCTTCCACAAAACGTTCTTTTAATTCTTGGTGGAAGCCTTTTTCTTCCTCTACTGCAGGAGCAGTTTCATCTTGAATAAAAGAAACCGTGGCTGCTGTAACCAAAGCTTGAGAACTAGTTGGCATTGTTTGCGCTGTTGCAGCGTTCGCGTTTAATGTGCCTACAAATACCATTGCGGCCACCGCCATAATAGAAAATAATTTTTTCATTGCTATCGACTTAAAGTTTGTTTTTAGTTAAAGGTTTAAAGATATAAAATAATTTAGTTAATCTGCAAGAATATTAATGTACACTCTACATGAGTTTGTTAATAGACCATAAGTTTGTTGCAGAGAGGAAGGGATTCGAACCCTCGATACGCTTGTGGCGTATACACACTTTCCAGGCGTGCGCCTTCGACCACTCGGCCACCTCTCTATAAATTTAAGCCATTTTTAAAATGGAGTGCCAAATATCACAAAAAAAATAACGCTATAAAATAATTTGGGCGGTTTATTTATTGCATTTCTCCGCGTAAAGAGGTTTCGAATATGGTTTTGAAGCTGTTAGCCGAAATTTTCTGACCCAGCAAATACATCAATTTTGCCAAGGATGCTTCTGTAGTGCAATCTTTTGCACTTATTACACCGATTTTTTTTAACTCTGTGCTGGTTTCATAAAGCCCCATATTAACGCTTCCGCCAGAACATTGCGTTACATTGATTACCGGAATTCCTTTTTTTATAACAGCTTTTAACGATTTCAAAAACCAATCGGCATTGGTAACGTTGCCAGCACCATAGGTTTCCAGCACCAATCCTTTCATATCTGGATAATCAAAAAGATATTTAATTGTGGCCTCATTAATCCCTGGAAACATTTTTACGAGAAGAATATTATTTTCAAGCATTTTATGGACCTTCAGTTTTTTTCTTCTATTGGGTCTGTAAAGGGCTTCGTTGTTTACAACCAAATGCACGCCGCTCTGCACGAGTTCGGGATAATTCAGTGAGGCGAACGCCTCAAAATGCTCAGCATTAATCTTTGTGGTTCTATTGGCCCGGTATAATTTGTATTCAAAATAAAGACAGACCTCAGCAATTTTTGACACTCCTTTTTCCTGAAGTGCGGCAATCTGAATGGAAGTAATAAGATTTTCCTTTGCATCGGTACGCAAATCGCCTATGGGGAGTTGGGAACCAGTAAAGATTACAGGTTTGCCAAGGTTTTCCAACATAAAACTTAAAGCTGAAGCTGTGTAGCTCATGGTATCACTACCATGTAGCACCACAAACCCATCCATTTTGTCGTAGTTCTCTTCAATTATGGTTGCAATATCTACCCAATACGTCGGGTTCATATTGGAACTGTCAATCGGTTTTTTAAAAGATGTAGTTGTAATGCTGCAATCCAACAGTTTCAGTTCGGGAATATGGTTCAGCAGTTCATCAAAATTGAAATTGCGAAGCGCACCGGTTTCAAAATCCTTTATCATCCCGATGGTTCCGCCCGTATATATAAGGAGTATGTTGGGTTGGGTTTTCATATTTAAATACATATTATATTTATGAAATTCCAAATGTCAAAATTCCAAATTCCAAAGTTCAACTTTTTTGATATTGGGCGTTTGTTTTTTGGAATTAAATTTTAAATACCGCTTTAGAATTTTCAGTTGTAGCATTAGCTATCTCTTCTTCCGAAACATTATAAATTTCCGAAAGCTTTTTACAGACCAAAGCCAAGTGACTACTTTCGTTTCTTTTTCCTCGGAAAGGCGCTGGGGCAAGATAGGGCGAATCGGTTTCCAAAACGACGTGTTTTAACGGAATTTGGTCCAAAAAAGTATCAATCTTTCCATTTTTGAAAGTAACCACTCCCCCAATGCCTAATTTCATATTATATGAAATTGCCTGATGAGCCTGTTCAAAAGTTCCGGTAAAGCAATGAAAGATTCCGAAGAGATCATCGCTCTTTTCAGTTTCCAAAACTTCAAATATTTCATCAAAAGCATCACGGCAGTGGATTACGATGGGCAATTTGTGTTTTTTTGCCAATTGGATTTGTCTCCTGAAAGCAGTCTTTTGAATTTCCAAAGTAGACTTGTCCCAATATAGATCAATTCCTATTTCGCCCACGGCGTAAAAATTTCTTTTATTGAATTGTTTCTCAACGTGCGCCAACTCTTCCTCAAAATTCTCTTTCACCGAAGTGGGATGCAGCCCCATCATCAAAAAGACATTTTCAGGATATTCTTTTTCCAGGGCATACATCGCTTCCGTATAACCAGAATCAATTGCCGGGATGAAAAAGCGTTTTATGTTTTTATCGAAGGCACGTTGCATCATTTCAGTACGGTCCTCGGCGAACGCATCGCTGTATAAATGGGTGTGGGTATCTGTAAGCATAACTGCAAAGCTACTTATTTTGTTTGCTATCTTTACACAAAAAAGCAGATGCAGTTACGCAAATTTATTGAGTCCGAGGGTTTCTACCGTATTCCTTTAAAAAGGCTAGCTACTGGCCATTATCTTTTTTCAGCAAAAATCAATGGTATTTCGGGTCATTTTATTTTGGATACCGGTGCTTCCACAAGCTGTGTTGGCTTTACTGATAGCGCCCATTTTCTATTAGTAAGCGAGGAGAGTATCATTAAAGCTGCTGGGGCCGGAGCTATAAATATGGAAACCATGCTATCGCGCGGAAATAAATTTGATATTAATGAATGGAGCATTAATAATATGGATTTTGTGCTTTTTGACCTTTCGCACGTAAATGCTGCCCTTGAGCAGGTAAATGAAAATGCAATTCACGGTATAATTGGTGCAGATTTTTTAAAACAGCACAGGGCGGTTATTGATTATGGTAGAAATTGTTTCTACGTTAAATAGAATTGGTTGCTGATATGTTTATTTCCAATAATTTAAGTATTTTTATATTTCTTCTGAAATAATCTTTTTTGTGCTGAAAAAAACATTTGCATTACTTTTCCTTCTTGTGCTTTACTCCATTTTAGGGTATGGCCAGAATATTTCCCATTATGAAAAGATTGTAAACACGACCACTAACAAACAGAAGAAGCTAACGGCACTCGACAGTCTATTAAAACGTACTTACTCAAAAGATACAGATGCCTTCATTAAATATAGTCTGCAATATATAGATCTTGCCCAAGAATTGGACAGCATAGAACTGGCCGCAAAAAAAGCAATGAACCTTCAGTATCCGCTTACCAATTATGCGAACGATCCACTAAACGCAATTACCGTTATAAACAGCGTTTTGGCCCGCAAGTACAAAATAAAGGACAGCCTTTTATTAGGTGGGTTATATATGAAACGCGGTAGTGCCAATACTAAAGTAGACCTTAAAAGAGCAATTGAGGACTATAATGTTGCATTAGAAAATTTTTCTTCAAAAGACACAATGAATATTGCGGACACCTATCTTTTTAGAGGACAGGCATATTCACAGATGGGAAAATTTGTACTTGCCGGCGAGGATTTTACCCGAGCCTATACTATGTATGAAGATTCAGAAGAATATGATTATATGGTGTATGCCCAACAGGGCATTATAAGCATGTTCAGCATGAATGGTTTTCATCAAAAGGCCAAGGTAGAGCGTGATGCACTAATTGAGAAAATGAAGAGCTTAGGGCTTAATCAATTTTTATCTTATGAATATTACAATCAAGCTCTAGACTATAAAAAAATGGGCAATCGCGATTTAGAGCATAAGGCATTACTTATGGCTGAAAAGAGCTTTGACCAAGACAATTCAAATAAATCAACCTATATAGGCATTCATCACGGCTCATAGAATATTATTGTGAGCAAAACCAGATCATAGAAGCTAAAAAGCATTTGGACCTATTGGAGGCTTTAGATTTTGACCTTTCAGGAAATCCTGCTGCCGAACTGAACTTTTTGGGCGGAAAAGCCAAATATTTACAGACTATCGGCAATTATGAAACTGCATTGGCACTGGCAAAGAAAAAACTAGAGATTGCTAAAAGTTTGGGGGTTGAAGATGAAATTATGGGAACGTATTCCTTCTTATCAGAAATCYATTATGACATGGGAGAATACAAAAAAAGTATTGAAAACAACCAAGCTTCCGCCGCTATAAAAGATTCCATTTACAACCGAAGTACCGCAAATGCCCTCGCATACTACCAAACGCTTTACGAAACTGAAAAAAAGGAAAAGGAACTTGTAGAAAAATCAACAAGCATAAGCCTTTTGGAAAAAGACAATGAAAGTTTTAAAAAAGCGATGCTTTTTGGAGGTATCGCCATTCTTCTCGGTTTCGGGCTAATTTTACTTTACAGAAACCAAAGGCATTTAAAAAGCAATAAAGTACTTCAGGAAAAATTTAGCCAAGAGCTTCTCATTTCACAAGAAGGTGAAAGAAGAAGAATTTCTAAGGATCTCCATGATGGCATTGGCCAGCAATTATTAGTGATAAAAAATAAGTTAATGAGCAGCGGTGATGCAGACACCAAAAAAATGGTCGACCACACTATTGAAGAAGTTCGTGCCATCTCACGCGATTTACATCCTTTTCAGTTACAGGAACTCGGTATCACAAAGGCAATAGAATATACCATAAATCAAATAGATGAAAACACAACGCTTTTCATTTCTGCAGAAATTGACAACATAGATAATATATTCTCAAAAGAAGACGAAGTCAATATTTATAGAATCATTCAAGAAAGCCTGAGCAATATTCTTAAACACGCCCATGCAGAAGCAGGAAAGGTTTCAATAAAAAAGTTTGCCAACAATATCCTGATATCTATACGTGATAATGGAGTAGGATTTGATTTTGCTGAAAAATATCAAGATGTAAAATCTTTAGGCTTAAAAACACTTTTAGAACGCACAAAATTCTTAAAAGGGCAAATGAAAGTAACCTCTAAAAAAGACAACGGTACAGTGCTTGAATTTCAATTTCCACTATGAGCGAAACCACACCATCCATTATTATTGCGGACGATCACCCCCTACTCTTGAAAGGGTTAAGCGACTTTTTGATTGAAAAAGGCTATAATCTTTTAGGAAGCGGAAACGATGGCAGAGAAGCTTACAATCTTATCACCCAAAAGAAACCGGATATTGCAATATTGGATATTCAAATGCCATATATGTCAGGTCTGGAAATTGCCCAACAATGCAAGGGTACCGATATTAAAACTAAAATTGTATTAATCACCCTTCACAAAGAGAAAGACCTTTACCAAAAAGCGCAAGAACTCAATATTTTTGGATATATCTTAAAAGAATTTGCGCTGGAAGAAATTGAAAACTGCATCAAAACTGTTAAAGAAGGTGTCCCTTTTTTTAGCGATAAAATAAAAGAACTTATTGGAGTGGTTTTAGTAGAAGATAGTGAGCTTGCAACCTTGACCCCCTCTGAAAAAAAAATATTGAAATTAATKGYTSASSASWWAAMMRATAAGGAAATAGCTTCACAGCTTTTTATCTCATATAGAACAGTTGAAAAACACCGTAGCAACATCATTACAAAACTCAATATTGAACCCAAAACAAACAGTCTGTTAATCTGGGCAAAAGAGCATCATGACAAGTTGTTATAAAAACATTTAAACGAAAATTTAAAAAATTACGTGTTACCACGTATTTTATTTTTCTATATAATATCTGATATTTACCCTATGAAAGATACAGTTTATATAGAAGAAAAAGAAAAGGATATACGTACTCCTGAAACTACTAAAAAACCTGTAGTTCTGGTACTAACTATTTCGATTATTTTGATTCTTCTATTAAACTTGATCAATACCATTATTTTTTACTAAGAAGATGTTTCCTAACTAACCAAAAAAATCCGGCTCTACAGGCCGGATTTTTATTTTATCTTCTTTTTGATTTATAACTCCAATGCGCGCTTTACATCATTGTCCATTAAAAGTTCCTCAGGGCTCTCTAATGCTTCTTTTATTGCAACCAAAAATCCAACTGATTCGCGGCCATCAATAATTCTATGGTCATAAGAAAGGGCAACATACATTACGGGCGCCACAACAATACCGCCGTCACGGACTATAGGACGTTCAACAATATTGTGCATTCCCAAAATTGCAGACTGCGGTGGATTTATAATTGGGGTGGAGAGCATGCTTCCAAATACACCTCCATTTGAGATGGTAAACGTTCCGCCGGTCATTTCATCAACAGTAATCTGTCCGTCGCGAGCTCTTATAGCGAGCCGTTTCACCTCATCCTCAACGCCTCTGAAGCTTAGATTTTCAGCATTTCTAATCACCGGAACCATCAATCCTTTTGGTCCAGAAACAGCAATGGATATATCTTTGAAATCATATGTTATCATATAATCGCCATCAATCATGGAGTTAACGTCTGGATACAATTCAAGCGCGCGAACCACCGCCAAAGTAAAGAATGACATAAAACCAAGACCCACACCGTGCTTTTCTTTAAACTGCTCTTTGTATTGGCTTCGCAACTCAAAAATAGCAGTCATGTCCACTTCATTAAAAGTAGTAAGCATTGCGGTTTCATTTTTTGCTGAAACCAAACGCTCGGCGACTTTTCTGCGGAGCATAGAGAGCTTTTTGCGCTCGCTGCCACGACTACCTGTACCGGGAGTTCCCATAGAAGGGGTAGCTTTTGTTGCATCGTCTTTAGTTATGCGTCCATCACGCCCTGTACCCTTTACATCTTTTGAAGCGACACCTTTCTCATCAAGGATTTTCTTGGCTGCAGGGGAAGGTGACCCCGTAGCATAGGTTTTATTATCCTGCTCTTGATTAGGAGTTGATGGTTTTGAAGGAGTCTCCTTTTTGACTTCTGCCTTTTTTGGGGCCTCCTCTTTTTTACCAGATTTCTTTTCAGCATCACCACCTGGCTTTTTAGCATCTGTGTCTATTAGGCAAACTACTTCTCCCACGGCAACCGTATCGCCCTCTTCAGCTTTTAATGTGATAATTCCACTGGCTTCTGCTGGAAGTTCAAGTGTTGCTTTGTCGCTATCCACTTCAGCGATTGCTTGGTCTTTTTCCACATAATCACCATCTTTTACAAGCCATGATGCAATTTCTACTTCTGTGATGGATTCCCCTGGTGAAGGGACTTTCATTTCTAATGCCATACGTTCTTTAATTTATATAAACCCTAGGTTTACAATTCTTTAAATTTAATTTCTTTTTTTCTTTCTGTAAAAATTTTCAGAAAAACTAATCCATATTTTTATCAAACACGTTTTCAATCACTTTGGCGTGACGGGCTTTTGACCTCACAGTACTACCCGCTGCAGGAGCAGCATACATTTTTCTGCTGCAAACCCTAAAATTCCTTGCTTCTTCAAAATGCATTAAAATGTGTGAATAGGCGCCCATGTTTTTAGGTTCTTCCTGAGCCCAAACTACATCATCTGCATTTTTGTATTTTTTTAGAATTTTCTTCATTTCATCTGTTGGCAATGGGAATAATTGCTCCACACGAACCAAAGCCACATCATCTCTTTTCAGTTCCTCTCGTTTTTCAAGCAGATCGTAATAGAATTTTCCTGTAACAAAAACTAAGGTTTTCACTTTTGATGCTTTAGCCTCTGAATCATCAATTACCACCTGGAAACTTCCACTCGCCATTTCTTCCTTAGTTGAAACCACTTTTGGATGACGCAATAAACTTTTTGGAGTAAATACAATCAAAGGTTTGCGATAATTCACTTTCATCTGTNCTTSNGARNNTAKATGRNNAMAAGNTWCRCMRGTGTAGTTACGTCTGCCACAAACATATTGTCGGTGGCACATAGTTGAAGGTAGCGCTCCATTCTAGCTGATGAGTGCTCTGCACCCTGACCTTCATAGCCGTGCGGCAAAAGCATTACCAAACCGTTCTGCAGTTTCCATTTGTCTTCGGCCGCAGATATATATTGATCTATCATTATCTGGGCTCCATTACTGAAATCTCCAAACTGTGCCTCCCAAAGCGTTAAGGTTTTCGGGCTAGCCATTGCATAACCATAATCAAATCCTACTACGCCGTATTCCGAAAGCAGGGAATTGTATATATAAAAGTCGCCCTGGTCGCCTTTTAAATGGTTTAGAAGCACTACTTCTTCTTCACTGTCTTCAACTTTTATAACGGCATGGCGGTGCGAAAATGTTCCGCGTTCCACATCCTGTCCGCTCATACGCACATCGTGCCCCTCTTTTAAAAGAGTACCATACGCAAGCAATTCTCCCATCGCCCAATCCAATTTGTTGTCTTCAAAATACATTTGGTGCCTTGCTTCAACAAGTTTGGCTATTTTTCTCAGGAATTTTTTATCCTCGGGCAATTTGGTAATCACTTCTGCAATTTCATCCAGCTTTTTTAAATCAAAAGTAGTATCAACCGCTTCCATCATTTTATCTTCCTCGGCATAATCATAACCGTCCCATTCATCTTGCATAAAAGGAGTGATGGTAGTTTTATCTTCTTTTCTGGAATCCTCAAGGTTTTCTTCCAGCTTATCCTTGTATTCCTGCTCTAATTTGTCTGTATAACCTTTCTCAATAATACCTTCTGCAATGAGTTTTTCAGCATAAATATCGCGTGGGTTATTGTGCTTTGCAATAGCTTTATAAAGTTTTGGCTGCGTAAATCTAGGTTCATCTCCCTCGTTATGGCCATATTTTCTATAGCCCAACAAATCGATGAAAACATCGCGAGCAAATTCCATTCTAAAATCCAATGCAAAGTTCATGGCATGTACCACTGCTTCCACATCATCAGCATTTACGTGAAGYATAGGTGAAAGGGTCACCTTTCCCACATCGGTACAGTATATAGAAGAGCGGGCATCCAAATAATTTGTGGTGAAACCAATCTGATTATTAACTACAATATGAATTGTTCCTTGGGTTTTGTAGCCATCCAACTGCGCCATTTGTACAATTTCATAAACAATACCTTGTCCTGCAATTGCCGCATCGCCGTGAACGATTATTGGCAGAACCTTGTTTGGATTGTCTTTGTGATGGTCATCTTGCTTGGCCCTAGTTATTCCTTCAACTACTGCACCCACTGTTTCCAAATGCGAAGGGTTGGGGGCAATGTTTAGATTAATTTCTTTTCCGGATTCTGTTTTTCTTTTGGAAGTCCAACCTAAGTGATATTTTACGTCGCCGTCAAAAATATCCTGTGCGTAGTCTTTTCCGTCAAATTCGCTAAAAATATCTTTTGCGCTTTTGCCGAAGATATTCGTAAGTGTACTCAAACGACCACGGTGGGCCATACCCATTACAAATTCTTCAACGCCTTTTTCTGCGGCGTTTTCTATCAAGGTGTCCAAAGCAGGAATCAAGCTTTCGCCTCCTTCCAAAGAAAACCTTTTCTGGCCAACGTATTTTGTGTGAAGAAAACTCTCAAAAGCTACAGCCTCGTTAAGTTTCTTTAAAATGTGCTTTTTATGTTCTTTAGAAAAATTGGGCTGATTATCGTTTATATTCAACTTCTGTTGAATCCATTGAATTTCATCAGGCTTGCGAATGTACATATATTCAATCCCGATAGAATCGCAATAAATGCTTTCAAGGTGCTTTATAATTTCCTCCAGCGTAGTTTCACCTATGCCCAGAATTTCTCCCGCCTTAAAAGTAGCTTTTAAATCGTGTTGGGAAAGCCCGAAATTTTCCAAAGCAAGCGTGGGTGTATATTTTCTGCGTTCACGAACGGGGTTTGTCTTGGTAAAAAGATGCCCTCGGGTCCTGTAACCATCAATAAGCTTTACAACTTGAAACTCCTTTACAACATCCTCGCAATTATCTCCCTCTGCAAGTTGGGGCGCTTGTGCCCCTTCGCTTATGCCGAAAAACTCGTGTGCCGTGTTTTCAGAACCAAAATCAAAGCCTTGAAAAAAAGCTCTCCAACTAGGTTCAACGCTGTCTGGGTATTGTAAATATTTTTCGTAAAGTTCCGCGATATGTGATGGGTGAACCGCGTTTAAGAAGGAAAATTTATCCATGATAAATATACAAATGGGTCTTTTTGATAAAACGGTACAAAAATACAATAATTATAGCAACTAGCTGACTGTATTATTCACATTTATACGGTTTAAAATCTTWAAATATTCCCAAATGGATTTCTCGATAAAATAGATTTTTACCAGTATTTTTTTTAGACATTCCGTTTCATCAAATCGTTTCCAAAACTACGAAACATTGCTTTCTTTTCATCAGAAATGTTAATGTCATCCAGCAATGAGTATGCATGGTTACTGTATTTTTCGATTTCCTTTCGTGTAGCTTCTGCCGCACCGGAGTTTAAAAAGATTTCTTTTACAGTCAGAATTTTATCAGCTGGATTTTTGGGGTTTATGCTAAAAAGATGATCCAGTTCTTCCGCTTGGGTTGAAGTTCCCTGCCCAACAGCCATGAGGTAAAGAAAGGTTTTTTTATTTGAAATAATATCACCGCCCACTTGTTTTCCAAAGGTTTCCGGATTGCCGAAAACATCCAAATAATCATCCTGCAACTGAAAAGCGATGCCTAAATTTCTTCCAAATTGATAGATTTTATCTTTATCAGTTTCAGAAGCCGCCGCTACGATTGCGCCCATTTTCATTGCTGCTCCCAATAATACTGCAGTTTTGTGGTCTATCATCTGGATATATTCCACAAGGGTCACATCGTCTCGGGTTTCAAAATCCATGTCGTGTTGTTGGCCTTCGCAAACTTGCAGTGCTGTTTCACTAAAAAGTTTTGCCAGTTCTTGGAACATTTCTGGCTCATAATTTTCAAAAAAACGGTAGGCCAAAATCAACATTGCGTCTCCAGAAAGAATCGCCGTATTCACGTCCCATTTTTCATGAACTGTCCTTTTCCCCCTTCGCAGCGGGGCATTATCCATAATATCATCGTGAATTAGCGAAAAATTATGAAACAGCTCCACTGCAAGCGCCGCGCTCATCGCTTTTTTATAATCGGTTCCAAAAAAATCGCACACCATTAATGTCAATGCGGGACGAATACGCTTGCCTCCTAACGAGAGTATGTATTTTATGGGATCATAGAGCTGTCGTGGCTTTTTATGTGAAACAGCTTTGGCAAGATATTCTTGAAGGTCGTCGTTGTATTTTTTCAGAATTTCCATGGTTGAAGAAAATTTCGGCTAAAGTAAAACAAGCATTTCAAAGCACACAATTTATAGCAGCAAAATGCCCTAGTGTTAAGCTTCTGTTAAATAAAATAAAACTTTGGAAACTATTTTTGTTTTAAAAGTTTCCCGACATATCTTTGCGCTCGCTATGAAAGATAAAATAATTCAAAAATCGACAGATTTATTCCTTAAGCTTGGCTTTAAGAGTGTAACTATGGACGATATTGCCAATGAAATGGCCATTTCGAAAAAAACCATTTATACGCACTTTAAGAACAAGACAGCCCTTGTCAAGGAATGTACGTGTAATGTTCTGCATAATATCACAACGGGTATTGATGAGATTTGTTCTCTTGAACAAAACCCCATTGAAGAACTTTTCGAAATTAAAAAATTTGTAACGGGAACCATTGAAGTAGAACAGTCATCACCGCAATATCAACTTCAAAAATACTATCCCGAAATTTTTGAAGGCATAAAGGAAAGCCATTTTGAAAAAATGATGGAGTGTACCAGAAAAAATCTTCGCAGGGGCATTGAGCAAGGCTTATACCGAAGCAACCTGAACATAGATTTTATCGCAAGGCTTTATTTTTTGGGCATTCACGGAATAAAAGACCAAAACCTTTTTCCGATTGAAAAATTTTCAACCCAATTCCTAACCGAGGAATATCTTGAATATCATATTCGTGGAATTGTAACCCCGGAAGGTTTTCTAACACTAAAAAAATTCATCAAAGAGCACCAAACCAATGACTAAAAAACTTTTAATTTTCAGTTTATTACTGTCTGTAACCTTAGGTTATTCGCAACAACAAAAGGAATACAGTTTTAGCCTACAAGAAGCCGTTACCTTTGCGCTGGATAGCAATTACACGTCCATTAACGCAAGCCGTGATATTGCGAAAGCTATCAAACAAAAGTGGGAGACCACCGCAAGAGGATTGCCGCAAGTTGATGCAAAAGTATCTTATAACAACAATCTAAAACAGCCCGTTACGCTTTTACCGGCGGAAATTACCGGAGGTGAACCAGGTACTTTCGTTCCGGTAACCTTTGGAACCAAACAAAACGCAAACGCTGTAGCTACATTGAACCAACTCATTTTTGACGGAAGTTACCTGGTAGGGCTTAAAGCTGCCAAGTCTTTTTTGAGATATTCCGAGAACATCAATGAAAAAACGAGATTGGAAGTTCGCAAAGGAGTTATAAATGCCTACGGAAGTGTTTTATTGGCGCAGGAACTCGTGGATATTTTTGAAAAGAATAAAACCAATCTTGAGGACAACCTCAACGAAACCCGTAAAATCTTTAAAAATGGGTTGGCAGAGGAAGAAAGCGTTGAGCAATTGGAAATAACCCTTTTGGATATAGAAACACAGCTAAACAACGCCCGAAGAAGTCAGGCTATTGCTAAACAAATGTTCAACCTAGCCTTGGGAATAGCTGTGGAAGCACCCGTAACCTTAACAGATGACCTTGATGAGCTTGCTAACCAAAACATAAGTCTTGCGCTTTTGGATGCTTCCCTAAATATAGAAGATAACGTAGATTATAAAATTGCTCAAAACCTAATTGAACAACGTTACTTCGAAAACCGTTTGGAAAAAAGCAAGTTTTTGCCCAGTCTATCTGCTTTTGTTAATTACGGAACTTCGGCAAACAGTGATGATTTTACATTTTTCAACGGTGACCAAAGGTGGTTTCAGTCTTCGGTGCTGGGTGTAAGCCTTAACATTCCCATATTCAGCAGCGGGATGCGAAGTGCCGCCAACCAGCGAACCAAAATAGCACTGGATCAAGCAAAGACGGAATTTGAACAGACACAGCAACAGATAAAATTAGACCTGACTACGGCGCAAAGCAATTATCAATTTGCCATAGAAAATTATGAAAATTCAAAGAAAAACCTTGCGTTGTCTGAACGTATTGAAAACAAAAACCAGATAAAGTTTACGGAAGGACTATCTACCAGTTTTGATCTTCGGCAGGCACAAACGCAGTTATATACTGCCCAACAACAATATTTTCAAGCGATGTTGGAAGTCATTAACGAAAAAGCAAACCTTGAAACTGTTTTGAATATTCCGCAACTGCGAATCACTTCAGAAGAAATTAAGGGAAAATATTAAAACCTCATCAACTCATAAACTAATCGACTTTAAAAAATCAACAAATGAAAANWGMAWTYSWAWWCCTCATAACCCTAATTACCTTGGTTTCCTGCGGGGGTGACAACCAATCTGTCGATGCCGTAATTGATTCAGGCGATATGACTGCCATAAAAGCGAAACGCGCAGAAATGAACGCACAACAACGCGAATTAAAAGCCGAAATCGACAAGCTCAATCAATACATTGATAAACATGAAAAAAAGGAGCGCCCAGCATTGGTAACCGCAGAGGTTATAAAAGACACACTATTTAAACATTACGTAGAAGTACAGGGAAATGTAGAAACCGACCAAAATGTTGTGCTGAATGCAGAATATTCTGGTGTGTTAACCAATGTTTATGTTAAAGAAGGCCAACGCGTCTCCAAAGGACAACGCCTTGCAAAAATTGACGATGGTGGACTTTCAAGCCAAGTAGCCCAGCAGGAGGCCCAAATGGCTTTGGCACAGACTACTTTTGAACGCCAGCAAAGACTTTGGGAACAAAAAATAGGTTCTGAAATTCAGTTTTTACAAGCCAAAACAAATTATGAATCAGCCAAAAACGTTACCCAGCAATTGCGATCGCAATTATCAAAAACCGTTATTACCGCTCCATTTAGCGGTGTGGTGGATGAGATTATTTCAGACCCAGGACAAGTAGTTGTTCCGGGGCAAACACCTATCATCCGTTTGGTGAATTTAAGTAATATGTACGTAAAGGCTTCCATCCCAGAGACTTATCTTACAAACATTAAAAAAGGAACCCAGGTAAAGGTAAATTTAGCTTCCATCAATGAAGAATTTACCGGAACGGTGCGCCAAGTGAGCAACTACATCAATCCAAACAATAGAAGTTTTGATATCCAGATAGAAATTCCAAACAAAGACGGCTTAGTAAAACCAAACCTCATCGCAACAGTAAAAGTGAACGATTACAGCGCAGAAAATGTAATTACCGTTCCTGAAAATATTTTGCAAGAAAATGCGGCAGGCGAAACAATCGCTTACCTCTACCAACCAGTTAACGATTCTGTGGGAGTTGCCAAACGTGTACTTCTTGAAACTGGCCTATCGTATGAAAACCACACCGAAGTAAAATCGGGTCTTAAAAAAGGGGACACCATTATTAAAGAAGGTGCGAAAACGCTTCGCGACGGCCAAAAAGTAACAATCAAAAACTAAGAAACCAATTGCGTTATGAGCAATAACCCGTATAAAGAATTCAGTATTTCGTCTTGGGCCATTGACAATAAAATGACGGTCTATGTAGTAATGGCCATCATTTTGTTTTTGGGTGCTTTTGCATACTATAGTATGCCCCGTGAGGCTTTCCCCGAAATTATTGAAACCAAAATTTATGTAAGTTCCGTAAACCCCGGTAACTCTGCAGAAGACGTGGAAAAATTCATCACCGAACCTTTGGAGGAGGAATTTAAAGACGTGGGAGGCGTAAAAGAAATTACTTCTACCACACTTCAGGATTATTCCATCATCATTGTTGAGTTTGAGGAAAATGTAGAAATTCCTGTGGCCAAGCAATTAGTGAAGGACAAGGTAGATCAGGTTAAGTCTGAAACCACCTGGCCCACCTTAACCAATGGCGCAAAGGTAGAACCGAACGTTTTTGATCTCAATTTTTCTGAAGAAATGCCCATCCTCAACATAAACCTAACGGGCGATTATCCCGTCCAGAAGTTGAAGGAATACGGCGAATATCTTCAGGATAAAATAGAACTGCTTCCGCAAATAAAGGAAGCAACCATTCGCGGAGCCGAGGAAAAAGAAGTTGAAATAGCGGTTGATATTTACAAAATGACCGCTTCACAGGTAAGTTTCGATAATATAATTAATGCAATAAAAGGTGAGAACAGTACCATTTCCGGTGGAAATATTATCACAAATGGTGTCCAGAAAAACATTCGTATTACTGGTGAAATTGAAGACCCTAAAGAACTTGAAAATGTAGTAGTAAAAAAGGACGATGGTATTATCTTCCTAAAGGACATTGCCGATATAAAATTTAAGGAAAAAGACCCCACAACCTATGCCCGCGAATATGGCGAACCTGTGGTGATGCTCGATGTAAAAAAACGTGCTGGTAAAAATATGATCGAAGCAGTTGAGCAGATTAAAAAAATAGTTGCCGAGGAACAGGAAAACTACTTGCCAAAAAGTCTTCACATAAGCCTCTCCAACGACCAATCCATCAAGACCGAAAACCAAGTGAACGATTTGGTAAACAATATCATTTTCGGGGTGCTTTTAGTGGTAATCGTATTGATGTTTTTCCTTGGTTTTAGAAACGCACTTTTTGTAGGTTTCGCCATTCCGCTGTCCATGTTAATGTCCCTGTTTATCCTTTCATCACTTGGATTTACCCTCAATACAATGGTACTTTTCGGTCTCGTTATGGGGCTGGGAATGCTGGTGGATAACGGTATTGTGGTAGTGGAGAACGTATATACGCTAATGAGCGAAGGAATGCCGCCCCGAAAAGCTGCAAAACAGGGAATGGGCGAGATTGCTTGGCCCATTATTGCCTCTACGGCTACAACACTTGCGGCATTTTTCCCACTTGGTCTTTGGCCGGGAATGATTGGTAAATTTATGATTTATTTCCCTATAACGCTTTCGGTGGTACTCTCATCATCACTCTTTGTGGCCTTGATAATAAACTCCATGCTTACTTCAGAGTTTATGAAAACTGAAGAACAACCACTTACAAAGAAGAAACTTGTTCGCTGGAGTCTTATTTTATTTGGTGTTGGCGCCCTACTCCTTATTGCTGGTTTTGCAATGGATGTAGCCGCTTTCCGAGGTTTCGGAAACTTGGCAATACTGGCTGCGCTTTTACTTTGGCTGTATAAATATGTATTGGCAGGTGCAGTAGATTACTTTCAGTATAAGTCATTGAAGAAATTGGAGAATTTTTACGAAAAGACCTTAAAATATGCCTTACGCGGAAAAAAGGCCTACGTATTTTTCTTCGGAACGATTGCGCTTTTAATTATGTCGTTTATTTTGGTAGGAGTTGCGCAACCCAACGTGCTTTTCTTCCCAGAGAATGAGCCAAACCAAATTATTACCTACATAGAATATCCGCAAGGCACCGACATTGAAAAAACCAATGAGCTTACTAAAAAAGTAGAACAACGCGTTTTTGATGCCATTGAAAAATACAATGACAATGGCTACAATTATATGGTAGAATCTGCCATTTCGCAGGTGGGGCAAGGAGCAGGAAATCCTCAGACAGATGGGGGCCAGAGCAACGAGATGCCGCAAAAAGGGAAAATAACCCTTTCCATGCGCGACTTCCAACTGCGCCGTGGCGTGAAGAGTAGTACGGTATTGGAAGAAGTGCGCAATGCCGTAAAAGGATTTCCAGGAGCTTCCATTATTGTTGAAAAAGATGCTGCCGGCCCACCAGTGGGTTACCCAATTAATATAGAATTGAGCGGTGAGGATTATGAAGAAATGCTCCGTGAAGCAGAAAACCTACGCTCCTATATTGAAGGGCTCGGCATTAGCGGTATCGAAGAGCTGAAAATTGACGTTAACAAAAGTAAACCCGAAATGGATGTGACCGTGGACCGAGAAAAAGCGGGACAATTAGGAATTTCAACTGGACAGATTGGACAAACCTTGCGCCGTGCTATTTTTGGAGAGGAAGCTTCCACCTATAAAGAAGGCGATGACGATTATGAAATAAACGTCCGTCTTTCCGAAAAATCCCGTTATGACGAAAGCGCCTTGTTCAACCAGCCCATTACTTTCCGTAACAACCAAGGAAAAATTGTGCAGGTGCCTATTTCGGCTATGGTCTCAAAAAACAACACAGCTTCCTTTAGTTCTATTAAAAGGAAAGATTTAAAGCGGACCATAACCGTATATTCCAACGTGCTTGGAGGGTATAACGCAACAGAAATTGTAAACGACCTAAAGGTTGAACTGCAAAACTACGAGCTGCCAAAAGACATTAACCTGGCCTTTACGGGCGAGCAAGAAGAACAAGCAGACAATATGGGCTTCCTGCTCTTGGCGCTGTTTTATGCTATGGGCGGTATTATGCTCATTCTGGTAGCCCAGTTTAACTCCATAAGCAAGCCTATCATTATTTTGACGGCCATTGTATTAAGTTTGGCGGGCGTGTTTATTGGTCTGGTGGTTTTCCAGATGGATTTCGTAATTATTATGACAATGATGGGTATTATCTCGCTGGCGGGAATTGTGGTTAACAACGCCATTGTATTGATAGACTACACCCAGATTCTTATAGACCGAAAGATGCAAGAACTGGAAATGGACGATGACGATATGCTTACCAAGCGCCAGTATTTTGACTTGATCGTGGCAGGGGGAAAATCACGTTTGCGTCCCGTATTGCTTACCGCAATTACCACTGTGCTTGGGCTTGTTCCGTTAGCCATTGGTCTTAACATAGATTTCTTTGGCTTTTTTACAGATTACAGCCCAAATATTTACATAGGTGGTGATAACGTAATATTCTGGGGACCTCTGGCGTGGACGGTAATCTTCGGATTGATATTCGCAACTTTCTTGACTCTGATTGTGGTACCGGTAATGTTCTATTTGGTAAACCGTGCCAAAATTAAATTCAGAAAAAAGCGTAGGATGAAGGAGCTGAAGAAACTAAAAGAAAARGAAGCTATAAAACAAAGTGGTCTTCTTAATTAAGAGAAAACAAAATCTTTATAAAAACCCCTTGAGAAGTTATTTCTTAAGGGGTTTTTATTTTGTAAGAAACGAACGTTATAAGAAACCGGGAAAACCCTGTTTTATTTTTTCACCATTTTGCCTACCTTGTATACTGCAACTAACTGTTTGAAAGAAAATTATGAAAACACTATACATTCTGCTCACGATCATTATTTTTCAAACAAGCGTTGCACAAGATCCACGGCTTTTTGAAAATGATTGGTATTTATACGAAGTAATGAGTACCGATTTGGGCACTCACTATGATGTTTCCAGTATAAATCCACCCATTGCTCCCTATTTAAGAATTTCAGAAAATTTAAATTTTAATGGTGAAGGAGCTTGCAATACATTTAGCGGTGTGTATGAATATTCACCAGGGTATTTAGGCTCTATTATCTTCACTTATAGCACGGAGGATTGCAATATTCAGCAGCATAATTCTTTTGAAAATGAATATTTTGGATTTATTTCAGGAGGATATACGTACACTATAACAGAAAATAACCAAGGTAAAATTTTTTCTTTATCATCTCCATTAATGGGGCATGCGGTATTTAAAAGCTACCCCCTTTCCACTTCAAACTTTCAAAAAAATAAATTTCAGCTTTATCCCAATCCCGTGAAAAACGAATTGTTCTTAACTTCCCTCAACAATGCAGGAAACCTAAAACTGAAAATCTTCAACTTAGAGAGCAGACTTTTAAGCATCCAAAGTTTAAATTTTGAAAAACAAACTTCCATTGATGTTTCCCATCTATCAAGCGGCATCTATTTTCTAAATATTGAGGATGAAACTGGTAATACAGCAATAAAAATGTTTATAAAAGCATAGCTTCGCAATTCAATTAATACACATTAAAGCCAATTTTATTATCATTTTTAATACATTAATTGGCTTTTTTACTTATATTAATTCATATTTATGCCATATAAAATACTTTATTAGGTAATTTATTACATATTAATGTTGTTTTAAACCATTTTATTATTGGTTAAATCTACATATTTTGGTATTAAATTACCATCATTCATAATTAAATTAACTTTTTTATGAAATAAAGCAACATTTTTATTTATCTTTCTTTAAAATTCAGCAAGATATGTCATCAAAAAAATTTACGTTAGAAGAATATCCATTGCCCCACTTGGGCACAAAATTAAAGGAGCACATCAAAACCAGGCGTATTTCTAAGGCGGCACTGGCGAGAGCCATAAATAAAAAAGATCAGGAAATTCTGCGCTACCAAAAAAGGAACAGTTTTCAATGTGCACTACTGTGGGAACTTTCATTGGTTATGAAGCACAACTTTTTTATGGATCTCGCCGTACAACTGCCCCAGGAATTTAGCACGTATGCCCCCGTGGACACAAGCAAAGACGACCGCATCGCGCAACTGGAAGATGAAGTGAAAATGTTAACCCGCGAACGCGATTTGCTTTCGGGAATTTTAGAGAAAAAAGGATGAGAATAATCCGCTCAAAATCACTTGCATTCATTTAATACTTATTAAATTTGCCCTCTCAATTTTTTTTACAATAAANTGTACAGAACACACAACAACGGCCAGCTTCGCGCGGCAGATATCAATAAGGAAGTAACCCTTGCAGGCTGGGTACAAAAAACCCGCGACAAAGGTTTTATGGTGTGGGTAGACCTTCGCGACCGTTACGGCATCACCCAACTTATTTTTGATGAAGAAAGAACTTCAAAAGAAGTAATGGAAAAAGCCACAAAACTGGGCCGCGAGTTTGTAATCCAGGTAAAAGGAACCGTTATTGAACGCGAATCCAAAAACCCCAATATGCCAACCGGCGATGTGGAAATTTTGGTTTCTGAACTCAACATTTTAAACGAATCTCTAACTCCACCTTTCACAATAGAAGACGAAACCGACGGCGGCGAAGATTTGCGGATGAAATATCGTTATTTGGATATTCGCAGAAAGCCCGTTCGGGAGAATCTTATCTTTCGCCACAAAGTGGCCATTGCCGTTCGCAATTATTTATCAAATGAAGGTTTCGTTGAAGTAGAAACGCCTTATTTAATAAAATCCACCCCAGAAGGCGCACGCGATTTTGTAGTGCCTTCCCGTATGAACGAAGGACAGTTTTACGCCCTTCCGCAATCACCCCAAACCTTTAAGCAACTGCTTATGGTGGGCGGTTTGGACAAATATTTCCAAATAGTGAAATGCTTCCGCGATGAGGATTTGCGTGCAGACCGCCAGCCGGAATTCACACAAATAGACTGCGAAATGGCTTTTGTGGAGCAGGAAGATATCTTAAACGCTTTTGAAGGATTGACCAAACATTTGCTGAAGGAAATTAATGGAGTAGAAATTTCCGAATTTCCAAGAATGACTTACGACGAAGCAATGGCAAAATACGGAAACGACAAACCGGATATTCGTTTCGGGATGGAGTTTGGCGAGTTGAATGCTGTTGCACAGCACAAAGATTTCAACGTTTTCAATCAAGCAGAATTGGTTGTGGGAATAGCAGTTCCCGGCGGAAATAATTTCACAAGAAAAGAAATAGACAATTTAATAGATTGGCTGAAGCGTCCACAAATCGGTGCTATGGGAATGGTTTATGTTCGCTGCAACGAAGACGGAACCTATAAATCTTCCGTAGATAAATTTTACGACCAAGAAGATTTAGCAAAATGGGCAGAAGTAACCGGTGCAAAAGCTGGCGACTTAATCTGCGTACTCTCCGGAGCAAAAAACAAAGCGAGAACCCAGTTGAGTGCGCTGCGAATGCACTTGGCAGAACAACTTGGATTACGCAAAAACAATGAATTCGCCCCACTTTGGGTTGTGGATTTCCCACTTTTGGAATGGGATGAAGAAACCGAGCGTTACCACGCAATGCACCACCCTTTTACTTCCCCAAAACCTGGGCAGTTGGAGCTTTTGGACACCAACCCTGGCGACGTAAAAGCAAATGCTTACGATTTGGTTTTAAACGGAAACGAAATTGGCGGCGGTTCTATAAGAATCCACGATAAAAAAACACAGGCGCTGATGTTTGATTATTTGGGCTTTACACCTGAAGAGGCAAAAGCACAGTTCGGCTTTTTAATGGACGCTTTCCAATATGGCGCTCCTCCACACGGCGGTATTGCTTTTGGTTTGGACAGATTGGTGGCCATTTTGGGCGGACAGGAAACCATCCGCGATTTTATTGCTTTCCCTAAAAACAATGCAGGTCGCGATGTAATGATTKAWGCAMCNNTGYRMSMAKCRATGWAANNAGCANYKGGAAGWACNKCMWTKANMRMRTTSAWATMMARTCNTTAAGAAAAAAATCCTGCTAACGCGGGATTTTTTGATAGCTTTAAGGATGCCAAAACAAAAACGAAATTTATTAACCCGCTTTCTTATTTGGCGTATTAAATACATCTCGCAAACGCAGTTTGTGTATTTAATAGCGATTGTTGTGGGCTTTTTGTCGGGTGTTGGCGCGGTTATCCTTAAAAACCTTACGCACTTTATCCAGCATTTGCTAGAAGGAAACCTGATTCAATATTACCATACCGCTTTTTATTTCGTGTTCCCCATACTTGGGCTAACCCTAGTCTATTTTATCATTAAGTATGTAATACGGAAAAAAGTAAGCCATGGTATTCCTTCCACATTATTTGCAATTTCAAAAAAGAAAGGGTTTATAAAGCGCTACCAAATGTTTGGTAGTATTCTCACAGCCCCTATAACTGTTGGTTTTGGAGGATCCGTGGGTCTTGAAGGTCCCACGGTTGCAACTGGCGCGGCTTTAAGTTCAAATCTCTCTAGGGTACTTCATTTAAACCAAGCCAATAGAACTTTATTGATTGGTTGTGCTGCGGCCGGAGCAATGGCTTCTATTTTTAAGGCGCCCATAGCGGCGTTGATTTTTGCGATTGAGGTATTTAGTTTGGATCTTACACTGGCATCCATGCTTCCACTTTTGTTGGCATCCATTTCTGGGATTCTTACTTCTTATTTTTTCTTCGGAAATGATATTTTGCTTCCCTTTAAAAATACCGATGCATTTTATTTGAGTGATGTTCCTTTTTATATGATTTTAGGAATTGCAGCGGGGTTTACCTCGGTGTATTTTACGAAGATATACGCCTATATACAATCGGCTTTTGAAAAAATAAATTCTCCCGGCAAGCGCCTACTTGTTGGGGGTGTGGGTTTGGGAATATTGGTGTATTTCATTCCCCCGCTTTACGGTGAAGGGTTTGATGTAATCAACAACCTAGTAAAAGGAAACCCCGAAATAGCATTACAGAACAACATATTTAACCTAGAACTAAGTAGTATTTGGGTGGTAATTGCCCTATTGGCAGGACTGGTTTTTTTCAAAATAATAGCCAGTGCCCTAACTTTTGGAGCCGGGGGCGTGGGTGGTATTTTCGCTCCAGTACTTTTTATGGGAAGTATTATGGGCAACGTTGCCGCAAAAATCCTGAACAATTGTGGGCTCTTCCCAAATGGAGTTTCTGAAAGCAATTTCACTCTTGTGGGAATGACCGGTTTAATGGCCGGCGTGCTCTACGCCCCCCTTACAGCCATATTTCTTATTGCCGAAGTTACTGGCGGCTATGAACTTTTTATTCCGTTGATGATTACCGCTGCTATTTCTTTTTCTATCACTAAATATTTTATTCCACACTCTGTTTATGCTATGGAGCTGGGACGAAAAGGAGATTTAATAACGCACAACAAGGACCATGCGGTACTCACTTTAATGGATATACAAACCGTGATAGAACGGGACTTTATTAGCATAAACCCAGAAATGAACCTGGGTGAAATTGTACATCAGGCTATTGTTAAATCCAAAAGAAATCTTTTCCCGGTACTTAACAAAGAGACGGATTCACTGGAAGGTATTATATTATTGGATGATTTGCGCCCGGTTATGTTTGATCAAAATTTATACGAAGAGTTAAAAGCGAAGGAACTTATGCACCATCCTCCAGATATTATTAATATGGATGAAGATAAAATGACCGATGTCATGAAAAAATTCCAAGACACCGGGGCGTGGAACCTTCCTGTAATAAGCAACGGAAAATACTATGGTTTCGTTTCAAAATCAAAACTCCTTACTGCCTATCGCCGAAAGTTGATTGACTTTTCAGGGAAGTAATGCAACAAAACTTATTAGATGAAATACATTATTAGCATATTATTCATAGCCGTACTTATAGGTTTGGGAGCAGGCTTCTATCTAAAGACAGAAGATGAAGCAACTGGAAATTTAATCATTGGTCTTACCTTAATGGTCGGGTTTTTTATATTGATGCCCCTTTTTATTTACCATAGATGGAGAAAAAGAAACGTTAAGGAATATATGCTTACCAAAGAAAACATTAAAAAGATGAGGGATTACCAGAAGGATAAAAAAATATGAAAAATTGGCATTTACCAAAAAATTTTCAATTTGTTAACAAATGAAATCATAATTATTTTACATTTGTAACTTATTATTAATTTATTTTTTTATTTAAAATGGAAGGAACAGTAAAATTTTTTAATGAATCTAAAGGTTACGGTTTTATCACAAACGACGATACCGGAAAAGACATTTTTGTACACGTAACGGGCTTAAACGGTGAAGCCCTTAACGAAGGTGACAAAGTAGAATATGTTGAAGAAGAAGGAAGAAAAGGACGTGTTGCGGCTCAAGTTCGCGTAATCCACGACTAAAAAGATATACGTTAATTCCAAAAGCCTTTCAAAATTGAAAGGCTTTTTTTATTTCAGTTTAAATTTCTTTTCTCGATAAAGAACCGTTTTAGTAGTTGTGAAGCATCTTCGGCCATAACTCCACCCGTTATTTTTGTCTTTGGATGCAGCTTTGTATTTAAGTTAATACATCCGCGCTGTTCGTCTCTTGCCCCATACACAATCCTGGAGATTTGGCTCCAATACAAAGCCCCTGCACACATTTGGCAGGGCTCTATCGTTACATACAGCGTACAATCAATTAAATATTTTCCTCCCAAATAATTAGCTGCAGCAGTAATAGCTTGCATTTCCGCATGCGCAGTAACATCGTTCAAGGTTTCTGTAAGGTTGTGCGAACGGGCAATAATCTGATTGTTTATAACAATAACGGCCCCAATGGGTATTTCGCCATTTTTATAAGCTGCTTCTGCTTCCTGCAGTGCTCTTTTCATAAAATAGGTATCGTCGTAAGGCTTTATTATGCTCAATTTTCTTAGATTTTATAGTGAAATTGAAAAACGAAATTACGAATTAACAAATTAACGAATTCAACAATTAACAAATTCGCAATAACTGTATCTTTACAACGTGCCAAACAATATATTAGATACCATCACATTTCCTGATGACCTCCGGAAAATTCCACAGAAAAAATTGCCACAACTGGCACAAGAGCTCCGTGAATTTATTATAAATATAGTGGCGACCAAAGAAGGCCATTTGGGGGCGAGCCTGGGCGTAGTTGAGCTTACCATCGCCTTACATTACGTTTTTAATACCCCCGATGATATTTTGGTGTGGGATGTTGGCCACCAAGCATACGGTCATAAAATATTAACGGGTAGAAAGGAAATTTTTCATACCAATCGACAGTTGGGGGGCATCAGTGGTTTTCCTAAACGGGCCGAGAGTATTTATGATACTTTTGGGGTTGGGCATAGCAGTACCGCAATTTCAGCAGCTCTGGGAATGGCAATTGCATCAAAATTAAAAGGCGAAAAGGATAGGCAGCACATAGCCGTTGTAGGCGACGCCTCCATTGCCAGCGGGATGGCGTTTGAAGCCTTGAACCACGCAGGAGTTACTGACACTAACTTATTGATTATTCTGAATGATAATGCTATTGGCATTGATCCAAGCGTAGGCGCGCTGAAAGATTATTTCACCAAAGTAAAATTGAATGGCGCAAAAGAGGCAGATACTATTTTTGAAGCATTAAACTTTAATTATTCCGGACCAATCGATGGGCATAATATAGATTTGGTAATTGCAGAATTGGAAAAACTTAAAAATGTTTCGGGACCAAAAGTACTTCACATAATAACAACCAAAGGAAAAGGGCTTCGGCAAGCCGAAGAAAACCAAGTAGTATATCATGCTCCCGGAAAATTTGATGCCCTTACGGGAAATCTTCCGCCGAAAAATAACGAATTGCAACCTCCCAAATTTCAGGATGTATTTGGAAAAACATTGGTTGAGTTAGCTTTAGAAAATAAAAAAATTATTGGCATCACCCCCGCAATGCCAACGGGAAGTTCCTTAAAATTTATGATGGATATTTTCCCCCAACGTGCTTTTGACGTTGGGATTGCAGAGCAACACGCAGTAACTTTTTCAGCGGGAATGGCTACACAAGGTTTTACCGTTTTCTGTAATATTTACTCTACTTTTTTGCAACGGGCTTACGATCAGGTAATCCACGATGTTTGCCTTCAAAAAATACCTGTGATTTTTTGTTTGGACCGAGCCGGGATTGTAGGTGAAGATGGCGCAACACACCATGGAATCTTCGATTTGGCTTATTTAAATTGCATTCCGAATCTAATTATTTTTGCCCCCCGTAATGAGACTGAATTGCGAAATATAATGTTTACGGCTCAACTTGGACTGGATTTGCCCATTTTCATCCGTTATCCACGAGGTAGAGGCAGTATATTGGATTGGAAGAAGCCTTTCAATTTAATTAA
This sequence comes from Aequorivita sp., assembly GCA_002733915.1. Lineage (GTDB taxonomy): Bacteria > Bacteroidota > Bacteroidia > Flavobacteriales > Flavobacteriaceae > Aequorivita. Next base: position 373,369 of record NVXN01000002.1, on the reverse strand, counting down.
TATTGGAACGGCCGAAATTTTAAAAGAAGGCAATAAAATTCTCTTATTAACCCTTGGCCCTGTATGCCATAATGCGCTGAAAGCCATAAATTTACTTTCCCCTTCCCAAAGGGAGCGAGTGGGCTGCGTTGATCTTCGTTTTTTAAAACCGCTAGACGAAACTTTATTGCATGAGCTTTTTCAGAAATATGAAACTGTAATTACTGTGGAGGATGGAACTGCTGTAGGCGGAATGGGCTCTGCTATTGTTTCATTTGCCAGCCCCCATTATAAGACCACTATTAAGGTGTTAGGCATCCCCGATGTTTTTCCAGAGCATGGAACTGTGGAAGAATTGCAGTCAAAGTTTGGAATTTCTTCTGAAGCAATCTATAAAACAATTAAAATATATCTGTAAAAAAAAGAGGCTCTTTCGAGCCTCTTTTCAATCTTTATTTAATTTTTATTCTTAATTAATTATCAGTTTAGAAGTCTGAGAACGATTACCTCCTTCAATCTGAATCAAGTAAATACCAGCATGAAGACCATTGGCATTTACTCTTGCGTTCTGATGAAGTTCTATTTCTTGACCAAAGACTTTTCTTCCGTTCATATCAAAAATTGAGATGGTAGCCGCTCCAACATCAAATCTAGATTTGATGTTAATCTCTCCGTTAGAAGGATTTGGGAACACAACAAAATTGATTTGGTCAGCACCATTGTCAGAGATTCCAAGTTCACATCCTGGGGGCACGTCAAAAGCTTCTGTACCATCAGCTTTACTGTCAGTACTGCCTTGTGTTGCACTCACCCCAAGACCACGCTTAGCAAATGCTCTCCAAATTAAACATCTGTTTGCACCACCATTGGCAATATCATCTGCTTCAAGGATGGCATCACGACCGTCCACAAATCCTGGACTACATGGTTGTAATTTCATACCGTCCATAACAAGTTGAAGRGCAATATTGTTACCGCCGGTTCCATTGTAAATATCTGGATCAAATCCGTATTCATCAATAAGGTCCCACGTTAAATCCCAAAGCATGGTAGTCCATACTGAACCTACTCCGTGAGGAGCCACTTGGGTTTTTATAGAATCGTAGGTAAAATCATTAAGTGCAAAATCTGTAGTATAAGGCTTTGCTCTAAGCCCTCTTCCGGCAATTCCTTCACCAAGTGCATAGGTTCCTGTTCCTCTTACATTAGTACTTAAATCACCATCTTTCATGGTAAGGATCATACCAAAATAATCACTCCATCCTTCTCCCATTTGTTCTTGATTTTGAAGACAACCAGCTGCAGACGGGCCGCCGGTTAAACGGTTAGAAATACCATGACCATATTCGTGGGCAATAATTACGTTATCAAGATCGCCATCTCTTTGAAATGGATCGGTCCCTGAGCCATCGTCACGTAATGAAGCATTAACTGTATCGCCGTTCTGCAGTGCAGATATAATTGCTTCACCGTCTGACTGATATATCATTATACATGGAATACTTAAGTTGGAGCCACCTCCAAGCATCGCAATTGGGTCTGCAGGAGTGTTATTGACTACCACTACTGCTATTGCTCCTGCTGCCTCAATTTGTGTCATTTTAAAAGGACCATTACAACCGCCCCATCTAGCCACAGCTATTTTACCACTAATTTCAGCACTATTTAAAATAGTATCACACCCATCGTGTGGATCGGTAGATGAACCGCCATTATCATCTTCTACAAGAACGAGATCTTCTGTAATAGCTGTAGTGGGAAGTGGTGTTCCGTTTATAAAATTAGAATCCATTGCCAAATATTCTCCTGCCAACGGGCCTGAGTTTACGTTCATAAAAGTTCCTAATACATCTCCAGGAGCCGTCCAAAGGTACATTTGCATTCTAGGGGCACCTCCATCAGGCGGTGTGGCAAAATTTGCGTTGTTTAATCCGCTGCCATCTTGGGCATCAGCAAATACAAAATCACCTTGTGATCCAAGGTTGGTATAATTTTTCATTTGAAAATTTCCAGACTCCTCATCAAATCCATAATGGAACATAATATCATGCATCATGTTATTCATATAAAAAAGATTGGTTATCGCCGCTTCGCGGAATGCAAAAGGAGCTCTGGGAAGATCATAATCAAAATCAAACAAGAGTCCGGAACCACCATCAGCTAGCATACCATTACCATTGTTACCATTAGCATCTTCTTGGGCAAGAACATTATTCCCACGGGTTGTAGTAAACTCGCTACCAATAACACCATCAATATCATGCCACCCAAAAGGAGAAGCCATGGGATCTGCTGGATCGGTAAGCAATTGATCTTCACCATCATTTGGCCCTATTAAAGGCAATGGGAATACTCTATAGGCTGCTCCCCCTGCAATGGTACGGGCAGAATTGTTTGTTTTATTTCCGAAAAGGATACTTTCCGTAGAATTATGTGAATGTGAACCTTCACTAAAGTTACAACTTACTACCCAATCATCTGTATCCAATAAATCTCCTGTAAGAGCATCTATACGCACACTATAATAATGTGTGGAGTCCATTAAATAAATACTTAAATCCCAAGCTAATTTCAAGGATCCTGTGTCATCCATTTTTTGATAAACAAGCTCAACCGGAATATTGTATTGTGAAATATTCCCATTAGAGAATACATAGCTACGGTCACCCAAAGTTTCCAATAAACTTAAATTTGAAGGATTTTGGAGCCCAAGCCAACTGGCGGCTTTTGATATAGCGTTTACAGCCGAAAGAGAAGGGCTAACGCTATTTACTTTCGCCGCTGCATTTTGCGTAAAAGATAACTTTGCACTTACTACCACACCATCCTTAATTAAAAAAGGTGAGTTTGAATTGTACAATTTTATGCCCTGATGTTGCTGCTGAACATACACATTATGGGCCTGCATGCTTTTTGAAAAGCTTTGAGAAGCAACCGAAATATCAGAAACATCTTGCTGTTGCAAAGAATACTGCGTTCGGTTCTGCTGAAGATACGTTTTTACCACATTACTGTAATCCTGCCCAAAAGATAAGTTTACAGCCAAAATGATAATTAAGTAAAGAATTTTTTTCATAGGGTTAAAATTAAATATTTAAAAAGTGAATTATGATCAGAAAAATTGACCAAAAATGTTGATTTAAAATTTCCAAAAATAGAATTTATAAAAATATCATAAAATTGAGGATATAACCTCTTARAATTCAATTTTTAACATTTATAAAATGAATTTAGTTATAAACTGCCTTTAACTTTCTGAAAAATCTGAAGCGCATTCCCATCCGTCATGCGAGAGATATAATTACAACATTCCATTAAATATCCATATGTTAACTCACTTTTAGTAGGGTCACAATTAACAAACGCCAATAAAAGCTTGTCATAATGACGGGGTCTACCCTTTTGATGGTTTTCAAATGCTGTTGTAAAAACATCCAGTAAGGTTGATAATATAGCGTAGCCCGCTATCTCCTTTTCCATTACTTCTGTGCTTTGGTATACTTTTTCTATACTTATTTTTATGATATCGGCAATCTGGGCTTTGTATTGGCTCCTGTCCAATAGTGCTTCAGAGAAGGTTCCCTTTAAAATTTCTTCCTCATTTTCAATAAATATAGCTGCCGCCTCTGCAATCAACGTATTTATAGCAAGGGAACGCAAATAAGCCAATCTGTCCTGAACGGTTTTTAATCGTGAATAGATGTCCTTTTTTAAACTGTCCCGAACCAGATTGATTAAATATTCCAACGCAATATCTTCTTCAATCAATCCTAAATTTATACCGTCCTCAAAATCAATAATGGTGTAGCAAATATCGTCGGCAGCCTCCACAAGAAATGTTAGCGGATGGCGGGAATATCCACTATTACCCCTACCCAAAAGACCAAGCTCTGTAACCACTTCATTAAAAAAACTTGTTTCGCTTTGAAAAACACCAAATTTTTTATCGGCAACATGCGCGGTAGGTTTTTGGGGAAGCGATTGTTTGGGGTATTTCATAAACGCTCCCAAGGTGGCATACGTTAATCGCAGGCCGCCTTCCACGCCGTTTTTGGATTCCGTCAGGATTTTAAAACCGTTTGCATTCCCTTCAAATGCAACGAAGTCCTGATATTCTTTTTCGGTAAGATTTTCCTTAAAACGCTTGCCCTTCCCATTTAAAAAATAATCGCCAATTGCCTTTTCGCCACTGTGCCCAAAGGGTGGGTTGCCAATATCGTGCGCCAAGGCAGCCGCAGCTACTATAGCTCCAAAATCGTTGAATTGATAGCCGTGGGTATTCTGCAATTGTGGATGTTTTTTCAGTATTTCCTTTCCCACTATTCGTCCTAACGAACGACCCACGACCGACACTTCCAAACTATGCGTCAATCGGGTATGTACAAAAGATGTTTTTGAAAGTGGAATTACCTGTGTTTTGTCCTGCAAACTGCGAAAAGCAGACGAAAAAATTACGCGGTCGTAATCTACTTCAAAACCCAAACGGGTTTCGTTTTCTTCTATTCGTAATCTTTTGTTTTTATCGCCTTGCTTCCGTAGCGAAAGTAATTGTTCCCATTGCATCATGAGTATTCAAAATTTATGGGCAAGATACTATTTTCAGAAAGCAATCCAAGAAATTTTTTTCGTCTTAGCCCTTAACCTTTAGGTAACCCTAAAATGACGAATTGGTAATAGCCAATTAACATCGCCTTTACATAAGTCCGGTTTCTTTGCACAAATAAATCAAACGACAAAAATGAAAACTTTTTTAAAACTTTTTTTATTCTTTTTTACCGCATTGACCTTTGCACAGCAAAATGGTTCTATAGTAGGTAAATTGACTGATACGGATTACAATAATGAACCATTGCCTTTTGCCAATGTTTTTATAAAAGGCACAACAATAGGGGTAACTTCAGATATGGATGGCCTGTATGCTATTGAAAATGTAAAACCTGGAACTTACACAGTGGTGTTCAGCTATGTGGGATATGAAACCGTTGAGATTGAAAATGTAACCGTTACCGCAAATAAAGTTACAAATGTAGATGTGCCCATGGGCGCCAGTGCGGCAGCACTGGACGAGGTAGTAATCAAAACAACCACCCGCAGGGAAAGTGAAKWKRCKSKWKTGMYSGAGYWGAWANARGGCRMTTGCGATTAAAGAAAGTATCGGCGCTGAACAATTATCAAAGCTTGGTGTCTCTGATGCCGCAGGAGCAACCACAAAAATTTCGGGAGTATCAAAAACTGACGGCAGTGGTGATGTTTTTGTACGTGGACTTGGAGACCGCTATTTATATACAACCTTGAATGGCCTTCCTATTCCTTCAGACAATATTGAAAGAAAAAACATAAACCTGAACCTCTTTCCTACCCGAATGATTGAAAGCGTTGACGTAAGCAAAACTACATCGCCGAATATTTCTGCAGATCAGGCTTCGGGAAATATCGATATCAATACAAAAGAACTTTCAGGCAGCAGTCTATTATCGTTGAGTGCTAGTACCTCGGTAAATACAAATGTAATGAGTGATGGGGTGTACAACAACTTTAAGGTTTCACCAAATTATCAAGATGTTTCTTTCGGATTTTATCAAAAAAGTGTACCTACAAACCAAGCCATTACCGGACAAAGCTGGAGCCCCGAAGTAGTGGAATTTCCTATCAACAGATCTTTTTCATTAAGTGCTGGAACAAAAATCGGCAATAAATTGAGCGTTCTTTTTACTGCAGGCCAATCTGAGGAATTTGAATACAGAGAAGGAGCCTTTAAACAATACCGCTCTAACTTTTTGGATGATGTAATTCCGGATGCAATTACCTGGAACAAAGAAGTAGCTACTTCTGGTCTTTTCCATATTAGATTTCGGGCAGACGATAATAATGATATTAAATTCAACTCTGTATTGATCAATAAGATTGAGGACGAAGTTTTTGAAGGTGGCCGTTCGGGTGAAGGGGTAATTTTTGAAGAAACCGACCCCACTGAAGGCCTGTCGCAATTTATCCGCGATCAGAACCTTAAAAAGACTTTGCTATCAGTTACCCAGCTTAGCGGCGAACATACAATAGGTGAAAAAAACGAACTGGATTGGGCAGGAGGTTATAACTTTTTAAGTGCCGATGAGCCCAACCGTATCCGCAACGAAGTAAACTTTAATGAAAACCTTGTGCAATTAGGACGTACAGGGGGATTTCAACAAAGAAAGAGTATCCAGAAAATTGAGGATACCGAATATAATGGCCGTTTGAACAATTTGATCAAAATTATTGACGAAGAAGAAAACCTTTTCCACATTAACATTGGCGGTACTTATAGAAATAAAACAAGAGACTTCGGCTCACAGTTTTTTGGTGTTGAAGAAACGGTAACGAATGCCGTAAATCCTTCATCCATTGATGAAATCTCTACTATTTTCACACAGCAAAATTTCAACAATGGGCTATTAAAACGAAACACACTTTCGCCAGATTTCTATACTGGTGATATGCAGTCTACTGCAGGATATACAAACGTGACGGGAGTGAAAGGAAAAATAACCGTACAGGCGGGCTTAAGATTTCAAAGAGATAATATTGATGTGAACTGGGACGTAAACAATTTTCCCGGCAGAAAGGGAAGTACCAACAAAGACTACCGCAGGGTATTTCCTTCCTTCAACATAAAATATGCCTTGAACGAAAAGCACAGCATCCGTTTTGCAAATAGTTACACCACTACCCTTCCAGAATTTAAGGAAATCGCTCCCTTTGAGTATGTTTCACCAGTGGGCCAGGTTACCCGCGGTAACCCAGATGTTGAAGCTTCCTTAAATAGAAATTTTGATTTGAAGTGGGAATTCTTTCCGTCAAGAGATCAACTTTTATCGCTTACAGGATTTTACAAGCTTATTGAAGACCCGATCAATAAAGTTCAAGACAGGGGTTCTGCCGGTGTGTTCTCTTACTTCAATGCTGGTAACGAGGCCGAGGTCTATGGATTGGAATTGGAAGGCCGTGTAAATTTAATTTCGGGTGATGAGAGACCTAACTTAAAGCTAAATATGAATGCTTCAAAAATGTGGCACAAGCAAGATTTGAAAGAAGTATTTGACGCTGAAGGAAATTTTGTAAGAACCTTTAGATATAAAGGTTTGACAGAGACAGACCTTCAAGGCGCATCAGACTGGATTGTAAACGGATCGCTAAACTTCAATACCAATACCGAAAATCCTTTTGAGGCCACCCTTTCTGGAAATTATGCCTCTGACCGGATTTACGCTTTGGGAGCACCAGAATTCCAATCATCYGGAGATGTTAACTACAACGATGCGATTGTCGAAAATGGGTTCGTTTCCCTGGATTTGATTCTTAGTAAAGAAATAACAAAGAATTTCAAAATAGGGCTTTCAGGAAAAAACATACTGAACCCCGAAATAAAAAGAACACAATTAATAAAACCCAGCACCACGAATGTTGAAATGGAAGAAACAGTTCTTTCATACACGCGTGGGGCACGGTTTGGCTTAAATCTTAACTATACCTTTTAAACAAAGAATGTCTAACTKMAATTAAAAATGAAAATGAAAAACTTTAAAAAATTTGCAATTTCAATTGCAGCAATAAGCACGCTATTCCTTATAGGTTGTAGCAGTGATGACGGTTTTACATCGGGTGATGATGAGCCAGTAGAAAACACACAACTTACAGGTTCTTTGGAAGCTGATAGAATTTTAGATCCTACTGTACAGTACACCGTTACTGGCTCCTACCTTGTAAAATCAGGCGCTAAATTAACCATTCCAGCAGGAACGGTAATCGTTTCCCAAGTTGGTACGGACAAATACATTGCCGTAGAACAAGGCGGTAAAATTGATATTCAAGGTACTTCGTCAAATCCAGTTGTAATGCGATCTGAAAACAACAGCGCTGGAGATTGGGGCGGATTATTGCTATGCGGAAAAGCTGCCACAACGGAAGGCGTGGGCGTTACAGCCGAAGTAGGTGGCCTTATTTACGGCGGAAATGACAATGCCGATAACTCTGGTAAGATTGAATATTTGATAATACGTGGAGCTGGAGCACAAATTAATTCAGAATCGCAGTACAACGGCCTTACACTTTATGCAGTAGGTTCCGGGACACAGATTTCAAATGTAGCTGTAATAGACGGTGCGGACGATGGTGTCGAGTTTTTTGGCGGAACGGTTTCTGCTTCCAACCTTTATTTCGAAAACAATGAAGATGATGCTGTAGACTGGACGGAAGGATGGAATGGTACAATTACCAATACTTACGTTAGCCACTCCAAAACATTTTCTACAGCTGTAGAGGCAGATGGGGATAATGCAAATCCAAAATTGGTAAACTTTACGGCAGTTTCTACTGTGGGTGGAACCGCCTTACAGTTWWASAANAYMAKMWGGWKMKRCCAKTWYMRNNTTANCGSTTYNARRWTAYRSTWCCNGRATTSMKATNAAAGAWANNNAMGKAMMMMTMTYRRAYGWWRTTATTGATGGTGAAATTGCTGATCCATCTAACGGTTACAATGCTCCTGCAACTGTACAACTATCTATGTTTGCTTGGGCTACGGAAAATAATTCTGACACCTCGGTATTACCAAGCACAATTACCGGAACTACTGAATTGAACGCTAGCCTTGTGTACCTACTTCAAGGTACTACACTTGTAAAGTCTGGCGGAAAATTGATTATACCTGCGGGAACAATCATAATTTCTGAAACCGGTACTGATAAGTACATAGCTGTAGAACAAGGTGGAAAAATTGAAATAAATGGTACAAATGAAAATCCGGTGGTAATGAAATCTGCTGGAGGCAACCCTGGAGATTGGGGTGGACTTTTACTTTGTGGTGAAGGCATTACCACGGAAGGGGTTGATGCCATTGCAGAAGTGGGTGGTCTTGTGTATGGCGGAACTAACAATAATGACAGCTCAGGAAGTATTGAGTTTTTAGTTATTCGCGGTGCGGGAGCACAAATAAACTCAGAGTCACAATATAACGGCCTTACACTGTATGCGGTTGGTTCAGGAACATCAATTTCAAACGTAGCTGTAATTGATGGGGCGGATGACGGAATTGAATTCTTCGGAGGAGCAGTTTCTGCAACAAACCTTTATTTTGAGAACAATGAAGATGATTCAGTAGATTGGACTGAGGGCTGGAGTGGAACAATTACCAATACTTACATTCTTAACAATGGCCCAAGCTTTTCTACAGCTTTAGAAGGCGATGGCGATAACAACAATCCTTCTTTCGTAAATTTAACGGCTATTAACACCAGCAATCCAGGAAGTGGAATCGCACTTCAATTTAAAAAGCAATCTGGAGGTACATTTACCAATGTATTGCTTACGGATTATGGTACGAATGTAGATATGAAGGACAATGGGCCGTTGGCAAACGTTATTGTAAACGGTGTTCCATTGGTTACTCCTAATGACAATGTATTTAATGGTACTGCAGTAGATATTTCAGGGTGGGATTGGATTAACAATTAATTTTAAGTTTTTAATTCTACAATTAAAAAAGAGCCTCTTGAATTCAAGAGGCTCTTTCTATATTAAAAATTAATAGAATTAAGGATTGTTTGAAACAACGTAGGTATCGGTAACAGTCCACGTTTTAACTTGTGCAATACGAGACTCATCATAAGAAACTTCCCTCTTTGAATTTTCTTGAAAGAATACCCAAGTTCCTACTTTTTCGCCGTTGTCATATTGTGCAACAGCAGTTTTGTTTCCATTAATATCATAACTTACCCATTCTCCGGTAAGTTTATTATCTATAGTATAATATCCCGTTTGGGCTATCATTCCATTGTTGTGATAAATTGTTGCTTTAATAACATCACCGTCTAATACATAAGTGTTTTTAGTTTCTTCTTGTGCTAGAGCTACCGAAGTTAAAAAAACAACCGCCAATATTGTGAATATCTTTTTCATATGTTCAAGTTTAAAAAAATTGGAATAATCAAAGTTACAAAATTAACCCTTACGAAACTATTTGGTAACGTTAACTTAACATTAAAGCTGTAATATATTTATTATCAGTATTTTAAATACACTAATCAATAACTTAATGATTTAATAAAACTAATTTCACACTAAGTTGTTATTGAAAGATTTTCTTTGTAATTGCCTATTATATTGGGCAATTTTGAAATCGTTTAGTTTTTGTCGACTAGATTTTCAAATGGGGCTGTTTGTTATGAACAGCCCTTTTTAATTAAATTTATAAGGGACCAAAACAGAGTTGCTTAACATTATGGAAACATATAATAAGTATAAATTTTAGTCCTTTGCAGCGACAAAAACTATTATCGATTACAAAATGCACCAAAAGAATATTTTCTTTATTGGTTTTCTATTTTTATGTGTTTCCGTTGGTAATTCACAAATAGATATTCCAAAATTTGGAGAAGGAATGTTTAACATTGTGGGTAAAGACAGTACATGGAGTGTACGTTTCGCCCCAAGAATTCAAGTGAGAGCCAATTCTTTTTGGGATCACGAGGCCGATAAATTTGGAAAACCGGAACACAGTTTTCTCATTCGCCGCGCCCGTCTTAAATTTGACGGTTTTGCATATTCCCCAAAACTTCGCTATAAAATAGAATTGGGCCTTTCAAACCAAGATATTTCAGGCGCTTCAGAATTTACGGGCAATTCTCCCAGAATCATTTATGACGCAGTAGTAATGTGGGAGTTCTACAAAAATCTTGAGTTATGGGCAGGACAGACAAAACTTCCGGGAAACCGCGAGCGTGTTATTTCATCTGCGAATCTTCAGCTTATAGATCGCTCCCGGCTTAACAGTGTATTCAATATTGATAGGGACCTGGGGATACAACTTCGACATCGCTTTTATGCTTCTGAAAAATTCCTCATAAGAGAAATGTTTGCCGTTTCACAAGGAGAGGGAAGAAATGTAATAACAGGAAATCTTGGTGGCCTTCAGTATACTAGCCGTATAGAATTGCTGCCTTTTGGTGAATTTATCAAAAAAGGAGATTATATTGGGGGTGATATTTATAGGGAAAAAACACCTAAACTGGCCATTGGAGCCACTTATGATTTAAATGTAGATGCGGTAAAAACCCGCAGTAATCAAGGAAGCTATATGCGAAATGATATAGGTTTTTACGAAACCAATATTAGTACGATCTTTATAGATGCTATGTTTAAGTACAATGGCTTTTCGTTAATGGGCGAATATAGCTACCGCGATGCGGAAAACCCAATAGCCACCAACAGCGATGGAGCTATTACTGGAAATGAAGTTTATACTGGACAGGGCTTTAATATTCAGGGCGGATATGTATTTAAAACCAATTGGGAAGTAGCTGGGCGCTTTACCGCTATTGTGCCCGACAATACATTTTCAACAAACGACACAGAAAACCAATTTACGTTTGGAGGCTCCAAATATATAGTGGGCCATAAACTAAAAGTCCAAACAGATTTAACATATTCAACCATAGGCGGAGAAAGCAATTTTATAGAGTACCGGATGGGTTTCGACCTTCATTTTTAAGAAAAATACAGATAACAATTTGGTAACAATCAATCCTATTTTATATAGGAAATTTGCACCAACTTAATTAAAACTAGAATGGATAACATTTATTTATTAATGATCGTCGCTCTTGCAGCACTTGCAATTGCAGATTTGGTGGTTGGGGTCAGTAATGATGCAGTAAACTTCCTAAACTCGGCCATTGGCTCTAAAGCCCTTTCCTTTCGAACCATTTTGATAATTGCCAGTTTGGGCATCTTCATTGGAGCCGTTTTCTCAAGTGGAATGATGGAAGTTGCACGAAAAGGAATCTTCGTCCCCGGTGAATTTTACTTTGATGAAATAATGATCATCTTCATGGCAGTAATGATTACTGATATCTTATTGCTGGATTTTTTCAACACTATAGGCTTGCCCACTTCTACTACGGTTTCCATTGTGTTTGAACTTTTGGGCGCTGCAGTTATTATGGCGCTTATAAAAATAGGGCATAACGATGCGGAAACAATTTCCGCTATCACAAAATATATCAATACCGAAAAAGCAATTGAAATCATTACTGGGATACTCTTATCAGTAGTAATTGCATTTACGGTGGGGGCGGTTGTACAATACTTATCGCGCCTGGTCTTTACATTTCATGTGGAAAGAAAAATGAAATATATAGGAGCCATTTTTGGAGGTTTGGCTCTTACCTGTATCAGTTATTTCATTCTTGTAAAAGGATTAAAAGGCACTCCATTTTACGGAAGTTTTAAAGATATTGTTGAAAGCGATACTTGGTTATTAATAGGCGGAAGCTTTGTTTTTTGGACTGTTTTCTCACAGCTTTTTATGATGATCTTCAAAAAGAATATTTTAATCATCGTAATTGCAGTAGGTACTTTTAGTCTAGCACTGGCCTTTGCCGGAAATGACTTGGTGAACTTTATAGGGGTGCCAATGGCGGCATACCATAGTTATATAGACTGGTCAGCTTCTGGCGTGGCCGCTTCAGAATATACTATGCAGAGTCTTGCCGAAAAGGTTCCCGCAGAGCCTATGCTGCTCTTTATTGCTGGCGGTGTAATGGTTCTTACCTTGTGGTTTTCCAAAAAAGCACGTACTGTTTCTGATACCGAGATAGATCTGGCACGCCAAGGCGAGGGGCATGAAAAGTTTAGCCCAAACATGCTTTCAAGATTCTTGGTAAAATCAAGTACCCAATTGGCAACCTACTTTGATTATATTATCCCACAATCGCTGCAGCAAAAAATAGACAAGCGTTTTGAGAAACCGGTTGTTAACCTTCCAAAACATAAAACCTATGAGCTTCCCGCTTTTGATATGATTCGCGCCTCCATAAACCTTATGGTTGCCGGAATATTGATAGCCACTGCAACTTCTATGAAATTGCCCCTTTCCACCACATACGTAACTTTTATGGTTGCAATGGGTACTTCACTTGCAGATAGAGCTTGGGGCCGCGAAAGTGCAGTTTACCGAGTTGCAGGGGTAATGAATGTAATTGGCGGATGGTTTTTTACTGCTTTTGTAGCATTTGTAGCAGCAGGAACTCTTACCTATTTAATATTTATAGGAAGAGGCGCTATGATAGCCGTATTGCTATTATTGGCTATTCTTTTGTTAGTTCGAAATTACATTTCACATAAAAACAAAGTAAAACTGAAATTGGACAAAACCGGCTTGAAGAAAACCGAAAGCAAAACCGTCCAAGGAATTATTCAGGAAAGTGCTGAAAACATAAGTAATGTGGTTTCACGTTCCAACAAAATTTATACTGATATGCTCCGTGGTCTTGCCAAACAGGATACCAAAAAATTGAAAAAGAGCAAAAAAGGCGTAAATAAATTGAATGACGAAGTTGAGGAACTGCGGGACAATATTTTCTATTTCATCAAGAATCTTGATGAAACCAGCGTCCGCGGAAGCAACTTCTATATTATTATCCTTGGCTATTTGACCGATGTGGTGCAGTCTTTGGAATTTATTTCAAAAGCGAGCTACAAGCACGTGAACAACAATCACAAGGCGCTTCGTTTTAACCAAATAAAGGACCTTCAGGAAATTGACAACCACTTGGAAGAACTCTTCAATGACATAGAGGACATTTTCCACAAAAAGGAATTCCAACGAATTGGAAAAGTACTTGATAAAAAGGATGAGATTTTCCAAAGCCTTTCAAATAAAATTGAAAAGCAAATCGCGCGAACCCGCACCGAGGAATCAAGCCCAAAAAACACTACTCTTTATTTTAGCCTATTGCTGGAAACAAAAGATTTGGTAACGGCCTTGATGAATTTAATGGAGGAATATTACACAAGCTATAAGAAAGCTTAATTTTAATAAAATTTGATTAAAGGAGCCTCCATTGGAGGCTCCTTTCTTTTTACCCACCTCCTTGAGATTCTTTCATCAAACCCATAGGGCATCTGCCGTATTTTGATACCTTAAGGACCTATTTTCCATCAAAAAAATTCTTCGTTTAAATTTAATGTTGGAATATTGTTTCAGCAACCAATAAATCTTAAAATTATGAAACTAAAATTTTTATCTATTGTATTTATGATAGCCTGTGGTTTTGTCTCTGCGCAAGACAAGGTTAAATATAGTGACGAGGAAAAGGATATGTTGAAAACCTATTATTTCAATGAAGGTTTTGACCAACCGGCCACAAAAAAAGTATCAACCGTTATTATGAAAGACGGTTCAGAACACAAGGGATACTGCAAAGGAGTAGTAACCAAAAAAGGACAGATTGCCCAAATTGTTTTTAAGGACAGTGTTACAGACAAAAAAGAAACCTATGACGCATCACAGATTGCGGAAGCCTATCTGTATGCCAGCGGATGGGAGAAATTCGGAAAGGTTTCACAAAAGTTCAGTAATTTTGGAATGGGAAGAAGAAACAGCGTAAATAAACTGACCAGCAATGACCAGATTTATTTCGTAAACCAAAAAGTTTCCCTAAAAAACAAGAAAGACGAAAAGGAATTTTTGATGCAGCTAATCAACCCAGACTTCAGCAATATAATTTCTGTCTATCATGATCCTTTCGCCAAAGAATCCTCAGGTTTTAAAATGGGCCCAGGCCCTACCATTGGCGGTGGCGTTGTAAAATCTTATTATGTTCAAAAAGGCGATAAAATATTTTGGCTACCAAAAAGCGATTTTGAAGAAAACTATGAATTTCTTTTTGGGGACAATGCCGAATTTATGGCGAAATACCCTTACAAATCAATCAATTGGGATTGGTTAAGTGCGCTTATACTGGAATATACCAGAATGTCTATGCCTGCAGAACAGGAATAGTTTTAAAACAATTTAAAATAAAAGCCCTTGTCTTAAATAGCAAGGGCTTTTCAGTTTATTATTTTTTAAATAAAATTAAGACCCACACATCAAACAATCATCATCTGCTGCATTCTTTGATTGCGCAAGCATTTCCCGTAACTCCTGCGGTGTCATGGGTTTCGTTAAAACATTTTCTACTGCTTCTGCTTTAACTTCTGCACCAACGGTTTCCTTTTTCTCTTCTTTTTTAAGTGTGAATTTAATGGCATCCACAGCACTTTTCGTTCTTAAATAATACATTCCAGTTTTAAGACCGCTTTTCCAGGCATAAAAATGCATTGATGTTAGCTTTGCCATATTTGCATTTTCCATAAACAGATTCAACGATTGACTTTGGTCAATGAAATAACCACGATGGCGGCTCATATCAATAATATCTTTCATAGAAAGTTCCCATACGGTTTTGYAAAGTTCTTTCATTTCCTGCGGGATTATTTCCACATCCTGTATTGATCCGTTGGCGCGCATAATTTCTTCCTTTAAATCCTCATTCCAAAGCCCTAATTCTACCAAATCCTCCAAAAGGTGTTGGTTCACAACGATGAATTCCCCGGAAAGTACGCGACGCGTATAAATATTTGAAGTGTACGGCTCAAAAGCCTCATTGTTGCCAAGAATCTGCGAAGTGGAAGCAGTCGGCATCGGTGCTACCAAAAGCGAGTTGCGCACGCCGTGTTTCTTAACATCTTTTCTCAATTTTGCCCAATCCCAACGACCACTCAATTCCTCATCATTTATTCCCCATAAATTATGCTGAAAAAGCCCTTCGGAAATTGGCGATCCTTTATAGCTTTCGTACGGGCCATCTGCCTTTGCTTCTTCCATGGAAGCGGTTACGGCGGCAAAATAAAGCGTTTCAAATATTTCCTGGTTCAATTTTTTAGCTTCATCGCTTGTGAAAGGCAAACGGAGCATAATAAATGCATCCGCCAAACCTTGAATTCCCAAACCAACCGGACGGTGGCGGAAATTTGAGTTTTGTGCCTCAATTACCGGATAGTAATTTCTGTCGATCACGCGATTCAAGTTTTTGGTAACACGCTTTGTTACTTTGAAAAGTTCTTTGTGGTCAAACTCGCCATTTTTCACAAACATCGGCAGGGCGATGGAAGCCAAATTACAAACCGCAACTTCGTCCGGTGAAGTGTATTCCATAATTTCCGTACATAGGTTTGAGGATTTTATGGTTCCTAAATTCTTCTGATTGCTTTTTCGGTTCGCCGCATCTTTGTAAAGCATATACGGTGTACCGGTCTCAATCTGCGATTCCAGGATTTTCTCCCAAAGCTCACGAGCCTTTACGGTTTTTCTACCTTTGTTTTCTGCTTCATATTTATGGTAAAGCGTTTCAAACTCTTCACTGTGGCATTCAAAAAGACCAGGGCATTCGTTGGGGCACATGAGCGTCCATTCAGCATCATCCTGCACACGTTTCATAAATAAATCTGGAATCCACATAGCATAAAAAAGATCGCGGGCGCGCATTTCCTCTTTTCCGTGATTCTTTTTCAAATCCAAAAAGTCGAAAATATCGGCGTGCCAAGGTTCCACATAAATTGCGAAAGAGCCTTTTCGCTTTCCACCGCCTTGATCCACGTAACGCGCGGTATCATTGAAAACGCGAAGCATGGGCACAATACCGTTTGAAGTTCCATTGGTGCCACCAATGTATGAACCGGTTGCACGAACGTTGTGGATAGAAAGTCCAATTCCACCGGCAGATTGTGAGATTTTGGCGGTTTGCTTTAACGTATCGTAAATTCCATCGATACTGTCGTCTTTCATTGCAAGTAAAAAGCAGGAAGACATCTGGGGTTTTGGCGTTCCGCTGTTGAAAAGTGTTGGCGTGGCGTGGGTGAAATATTTTTTCGACATCAACTCATAGGTTTCTTTCACCGCAGCCAAGTCATCTAAATGAATTCCAACGGAAACGCGCATCAACATATGTTGTGGTCGTTCCGCTATCTTTCCGTTCAACTTCAATAAATAGGATCGTTCCAAGGTTTTAAATCCGAAATAATCATAACCAAAATCACGGTTGTATATAATAGTTGAATCCAGTTCCTCAGCATTCTTTTTAATCACTTCATAAACCTCATCGCTCAGCAACGGGGCTTTTTTTCCGGTACGCGGATTTACGTATTCGTAAAGATCCGTCATCACTTCTGAAAATGATTTTTTGGTGTTTTTATGAAGGTTTGAAACAGAGATGCGCGCGGCCAAACGTGCATAATCAGGATGCGAAGTGGTCATAGTCGCCGCAATTTCAGCCGCCAAATTATCAAGCTCGCTGGTAGTTACGCCATCGTAAAGCCCTTCAATTACGCGCATTGCAACTTTCACTGGGTCAACCAATTCATTTAAACCATAGCACAGTTTGCGAACGCGAGCCGTGATTTTATCGAACATCATTGGTTCCTTTCGGCCGTCTCTTTTTACTACATTCATAATTCTTTTATTTAGTGGTTAGTAATGGTAGCTGAAAATCCTGTTATGCAATGAAAATTGCACACAGTCAACTTTTACATTTTGAAATAATATATGTGTGGGAAAGCTATTGCTTTCTAAAAATCCGCGTCGAAACTGATTTTGTTTGATTCCTTGTCCTTGTTTGTAACACCTGCTTTTTGGTATTCGCCCACCCTTTTTTCAAAGAAGTTGGTTTTACCCTGAAGCGAAATCATATCCATAAAATCAAATGGGTTCGTAACGTTGTATTCCTTTTCGCAATCCAGTTCAACCAAAAGTCTGTCGGTTACAAATTCCAGATATTGCGTCATCAATTTTGAATTCATCCCAATCAAACTTGCGGGAAGCGATTCGGTGATAAATTCGCGCTCAATATTCAAAGCGTCAACAATTATTTCGCGGATACGCTCTTTTGAAACTTTGTTTACCAAATGGTGGTTGTGAAGATGCACGGCAAAATCGCAGTGAACGCCTTCATCGCGGGAAATCAATTCATTTGAAAAAGTAAGCCCGGGCATCAAGCCGCGTTTTTTCAACCAAAAAATAGAGCAAAATGCACCCGAAAAGAAAATTCCTTCCACTGCAGCAAAAGCAATCAAACGTTCAGCGAATGAATCACTTTCGATCCATTTCAGCGCCCAATCTGCTTTCTTTTTTATTGCCGGAAAAGTTTCAATGGCGTTGAAAAGTTGGTCTTTTTCCTTTTCATCTTTCACATAGGTATCAATCAAAAGCGAATAGGTTTCACTGTGGATGTTTTCCATCATGATCTGGAAGCCGTAGAAGAATTTGGCCTCGCTGTACTGAACTTCGTTAACGAAATTTTCAGCAAGATTTTCATTCACAATTCCATCAGAAGCTGCGAAAAAAGCTAAAATATGTTTTATAAAATAACGCTCATCGTCGTTCAGTTTTGAATTCCAATCGGTAAGGTCTTGGTGCAAATCAATTTCCTCGGCTGTCCAAAAACTGGCTTCGCTCTTTTTGTACCACTCCCAAATATCGTGATGTTGGATTGGGAATATTACGAATCTGTTTTTGTTTTCCTGTAAAATTGGTTCAATTGCACTCATATGTCCTTTGTTTTTAGATTAAAATTTGTCGCTACTCGGGACTAACAAATATGTAAAAATTAAAAGGAAGTTGGAGTTTAATTCATCTTAGTTTTTTAACAAAGTTTTCAACACGTGATTTTCAATTGTTTACAAATTTTTAAAAATAATTCTCTGTAACTAATTGAATTTAAAAGCAATAAAAATATTTTAGTAGCCTGCAGAGCATAAAAAGTTTACAAAAAATGAAAACTATAAATCTATAGTTTTAACATTTGAAATGATTCGGAGAATTGTAAAAAATATATTATTTGTGAAAAAATAGCGCTACAAATCAATTAATATTTTTAATCAAAAACATTATGTCACGCTGACCTTGTCGAATCGCAAATAGTAACTGTTCTCGACAAGCTCAAAACTGAAATTCTGGAAATTAATCAGCTTTTCTTATAAAGTCAAATCCACAGTAGGGTTCCAAAACTTCTGGAATTTTTATTCCATCTTCAGTTTGATAGTTTTCAAGAATTCCGGCCAAAACCCTTGGCAATGCCAAAGCACTTCCATTTAAGGTATGCACGAGTTTGTTTTTTCCGTCTGTGTCCTTAAAGCGAAGTTTCAATCTATTGGCTTGAAAAGTTTCAAAGTTTGAAACAGAAGAAATTTCCAACCAACGGTCCTGCGCCGTTGAAAAGACTTCAAAATCATAGGTCAATGCTGAAGTGAAGCCCAAATCGCCACCACAAAGACGAAGAATTCTATACGGCAATTTCAGCTCGCGAAGAATATCTTTTACGTGCTCCACCATTCCGTCCAAAGCTGCATATGAATTATCGGGATGCTCAATGCGCACAATTTCAACTTTATCAAATTGGTGCAACCGGTTCAACCCACGAACGTGGGCGCCATAGCTTCCCGCCTCGCGACGGAAACAGGGCGTATAGCCTGTGCAGGTAATTGGCAATTCCGAATGGTTCAGTAAATCGCCACGGAACATATTTGTAACGGGAACCTCAGCGGTGGGTATCAAGTAGAGATCGTCAATGCCCACGTGGTACATCTGCCCTTCCTTATCGGGAAGTTGCCCCGTTCCGTAACCCGAAGCTTCGTTTACCAAATGCGGAACTTGATATTCTGTGTATCCGGCTTTGGTATTCTTGTCTAAAAAGTAAGTAATCAAGGCCCGTTGCAAACGTGCGCCTTTTCCTTTATAAACAGGAAAACCGGCACCAGTAATTTTAACGCCAAGTTCAAAATCGATCAGATCGTATTTTTTTGCTAGTTCCCAATGCGGAAGTGCGCCTTCAGCCAGTTTTGGCACTTCGCCTTCTTTGAAAACTTCTTCATTGTCTTTTTCATCGGTACCGGCAGGCACCAAATCATTTGGAATATTGGGAAGCGTGTAAAGCAACTGCTGTAATTTTTCCGCTGCGTCAAGCATTTGTTCATTCAATTGCTTTGAAGATTCCTTCAGTTCAACCGTTTTTTCTTTTAGCTCGTTTGCTTTTTGTATTTCACCACTTTGAAAAAGTTTCCCGATTTCCTTTGAATAGGAATTGCTCTGAGCCAAAATGGCATCCAACTGCGCTTGCGAAGCGCGACGCTCTTCATCAACAATTAAAACTTCCTCCAATACCGAAGCGGCATCAATGCCACGTTTGGTAAGGGCTTTTATGTATTTATCCTTGTTTTCACGGATGTCGGTAACCTGTAGCATAAGCTTCTGTTCTTTGAAGCCGCTAAGGTACAAAAAAGGGGGAATAGGTTTTGAATTTCTAATGAGTCAAACGTATTGTAGTAGAAATTTTTTAACCCTATCATTTTAGGCTACGCTGTACAGGATTTTTAATTCTCTCCTAGTTTTTGTATATTCTTGTTATGCTGACATTTAGAAAAATAATATTGTGCAGTTGCATTCTAATTTTTTTTGGTTGTGTAGATAAGGACAATTCAAAAAGAGTGTCGCTTACCGTAACGGCTACGGCCTATAATGCTTTGGAACATCAAACCAAAAAAGGAAATAGCCGTCGCGCGGCCTGGGGTGATTTATTGGAAGATGGCGTAAAAGCGGTTGCCGTTTCACGAGATTTAATTGCACTGGGCCTGGACCACAATGAGGAAATTGAGATTGAAGGGTTGGACGGAACCTACGTAGTAAAAGATAAAATGCACCGCAGATGGCAAAAAAGAATAGACATTTTTATGGGGCTGGACGAGCAGGCCGCAAAAAAATACGGGAAACGAAAAGTAAAAATCCATTTCAACAAAAAAGATAGGCCCAACGATAAGTTTTCGCGACAAGCTCGCTAAATCTTAATTTTTTGGCTTTTCCACATAACTTTCGGGCGAAGGTAAAATCCATTCGCTATGTCTGAAAGGATGCCACTTTTTAGAAGCTAAATCTACAGTTGGATCTGTAAAAGGATGATAATAACCGCCATTTACGCGAACTGAAGCTTCCATATAAACAGCTACATCACGTCCTTTTTTCTCTTCAACAGTTTTTATTTTTTGTGCAAGTTGCCACATTATGTCGGGTTTTGTAGCAACAGATCCCTGTTGTTTTGGACCTAAAAGCTCACTGTAATTGTACCGTGTCTTTTCCCCATTAGGTTTATTTTTTACCCAAACGGTAAGACTGCCGCTCTTGGCACGTAACATCATACGCCAACTAAGGCGATGGCCTTCTTCGGTCCATAAAACATCGTCTTTAAAAAACCAATGGCGTAGCGGTAAACCAATTTGAAAAGCGAAATAAATTCCAAAAACCGCAATCAAAAGATTTTTGTGTTTTGGAACAATGACTTCATTTTCCACATATAATTTTTTCTTTGGAAGAAATCTTTTTTGAAGTATTTCCGGGGAAAAGAAAAAGAGCGCAAAGGCAATGGACATATACGGAAAAATCCCAATTTGGAAAACGATGGAATTGAATAGGTGAAAAAATACCGAAATTACAAATCCCAATAACCGCGTACGTTTCCAAAGCATTAAAGGCACGATAAGTAAATCGAAAAAAATACCTGTATAAGCAATGGCCCAATGCACCCAATTATGCTGTAAAAAATCGCCAATGRGCCAATAATCGCTCTTACTGGCCATAAGCAGGGCTGGCATAGAAGCATTTAACCAATCCGGATAAAATTTTGCTACCGAAGCATACGTATAAACAATCCAAACTTGAAGGATTAAAATTAAAAGCACCCAGCGCGGCATTGCAGGCGACTTTATTTTCGGATGCAATTTTGCATCTACGGATAACCATCTATGGGCAGGCAGAAAAGCCATAATCCAGCACAAAAGCATCATCAAATAATAATGATTGTTATAGCTGCTTTTCTGCATTAAATAAACACAGGTCCACATAACGGCATAAGCAATCATGCTGAAACGATATTTGAAACCCAACATCACAAAAATGCCGAAAACGCCCATTACCAAAAAGTAATAATACATACCAGGGCCTTGCAGGTGTTGCAAAAAATCGAAGCCAATAAAATTGAAAGTGAATGGCGTTTCAACCAAGGTGCGTTTTACCCAACCCGTAGCTATTGCACCAAAAGCCTCAATTGTTATCAATAGCCCAAACACAGCCCGAAAAAGAACCAGCCCAATATTGTCTATTTGTTTGAAAAGAAATTTATCCAATGTTTTTTAAATATTGTTCGGCGAATAATTCATCCTTTCTGATTTCCTGTTTTAAGATTTCAACAGAATCAAAAGTTTCCTCATCTCTTATGAATTTTAAAAATTCAATGGTAATTGTTCTTCCGTAAATATCTTTTTTGAAATTCAGAAAATGTGTTTCAATTGTTTTTTCGGTTCCGCCCACTGTTGGGTTGGTTCCGATGCTCGTTATCCCAAATATTTTTTCACCGTCTATTGTTGACTGAACAATGTAAACGCCATTTTTTGGAATAAGCTTGTACAGTTCCTTCAGCTTTAAATTTGCCGTGGGATAATTAATTGTTCTTCCTATAGCTTTTCCCATCACTACTTCGCCGGAAATCATAAAATTATAGCCCAAATAACTGTTAGCCGTTTCAATATCGCCTTCATTCAGGGCTTTTCTAATTTTTGTGGAACTCACGGCCACATCGTCTATTTCCTTGACGGAAATTTCTTCCACTTCAAAATTATAAGTTCTGCCGAATTCCTTTAAATCCTCAATATTTGCATTTCGATTTCTTCCGAAGCGATGGTCGTAACCAATGATTATTTTTTTCGCTTTTAAGCTATTCACCAAAATATCGCGCACGTATTCCAAAGCCGTTAAACGTGAAAAGGCATGTGTGAATGGATGGATTACCAAATGATCGAGACCTGTATTTTTCAGCAGTTCCGTACGTTCATCAATGGTGTTTATAAGTTTGATATCCACATTTTGCTGAAGCACCATCCGCGGATGTGGGAAAAAAGTAAGCACTGTAGCATCTAGATTTTCCTTTTTGGCAGTTTCCACTAAACGCTTTAAAATTGCCGTGTGGCCAATGTGCACACCATCAAAGGTGCCGATGGTCACGATGCTTTGGCGATTATTTTTATAGGCAGATGCTGATGAATATTTTTTCAAGGTTATTTGCCGTTATAAGTGTTCATGGTAATATTCATTCCCGCAAGCGCGAAGGATTCTATGATTTTGCAGCTCAACTCTAACCGTTCTGGCAGTTGTTTTTYCTCTTCGGCCTCCCATTCGCCCAATACGTAATCTACCTGCCGCCCTTTTGAAAAAGCATCGCTTATCCCGAAACGGAAACGGTTGTAATTGGTAGTTTGCAATGTATTTTGAATATCCTTCAAACCGTTGTGGCCGCCATCGCTGCCTTTGGTTTTTATTCTGATTGTTCCAAATGCCAAGTTTAGATCGTCTGTAATTATGAGCAAGTTTTCAAGAGGAATCTTTTCTTTATCAAGCCAGTAATTTACGGCCTTACCACTTAAATTCATAAAAGTACTCGGCTTCAGAAAAATCAAAGTTCTACCTTTTACTTTATTTGCAGTAACATCGCCAAGCTTGGCCGTTTCCCACGAAAGTGAATTTTTTTCAGCATAAAAATCTGCGACTTTAAAACCAATGTTATGGCGAGTATTTGCATATTTGGGGCCAATATTACCAAGGCCAACAATAAGGAATTTCTTCATCGGATCTGTTTCTTCTGAAATAAAATCGGCAGTTCTTGCCGAAAAAAGTTTTTTGAAAAATGAAAACATACTGCTGTCAATCTTCGGTAAAAATAAAAAAAGCACCCCGAATTAACGGGATGCTTTTGGGTAATCTTCTTAAAAAGAAATTTATTCCTTTACTGCAGCAACATCATCGGTTTCTGTAGCTGGAACTTCTTCTCCTTCTGCACCTTCTGCAGTTTCATCTTCTTCTTCCACTTCGTCCACAATGGCGGTACGTGAAGTTCTGATCTGGCAGATAACCGTGTTATCTGGATGCATGATTTTGTAATTGTCTGCCTTAAGCGACTTTGTGTACATTTTGTTACCAATACGCATTTCGGTAATGTCTGCCTCAATAAAATCTGGAAGATTTTCTGGCAACGCCTTCACGCGAAGCTTACGGTTAACAATACGCAAAACCCCACCGTTACGCACACCACGGGAGTTACCAACGGTACGCACAGGAATTTCCATAGTTACTTCCTTATCATCAAAAATTTGGTAAAAATCGATGTGAAGAATACGGTCAGTCACTGGGTGAAATTGTATATCCTGAAGGATAGCATTAATTTTTGTGCCTCCCAAGTTGATTACAACCGTGTGTACGTCTGGAGTGTAAACCAAGTCTTTAAATGCAATTTCTTCTGCTGAAAAGCTAATTGGCTCATCCCCTCCGTAAACTACGCAAGGAACCATTCCAGCATTACGTAGGGCTTTTGTTGCCTTTTTGCCCACGCTTTCTCTTTGTGATCCTTTAATTGTAATAGATTTCATTTTGTTTGAATTGTTTATTTATTAAAAAACTCCCTAAAAAGCTGTTTTTTAGGGAGTGCAAAGATAAATTTTATTTTGGATTATCAGTTTAGGAAATTTGATTTTTTCTTTTGAAAGAAACCTACATCAAAAACTTGCCACTTATAGACTTGTTGGCGTTTACGCTCAGCATAACATCGGCAAACAATTTTGCGCAACTTATCACTCTAATTTTCTTACTGGGTTTGGTAGGAATAGAATCTGAAACAATCAGTTCCAGCATTTGCGATTWTTCAATTCGCTCATAGGCATTTCCGGAAAGAAGTGGATGTGTACAAACTGCGCGTACACTTAAAGCGCCTCGTTCCATCATCAAATCTGCAGCCGTGGTAAGTGTTCCGGCGGTATCAACCATATCGTCAACCAAAACAACATTTTTCCCCTTTACATCGCCAATGAGTTCCATGTGCGAAATCACGTTCGCTTTCTCACGCTGCTTGTAGCAAATAACTACGTCGCTTTCCAAAAATTTTGAATATGCATATGCCCGTTTGGATCCGCCCATATCTGGTGAAGCAATCGTAAGATTGTCAAGTTTCAAGCTTCTTAAATACGGAAGGAATATTGTTGAGGCAAAAAGATGGTCCACAGGTTTTTCAAAAAATCCTTGAATTTGGTCTGCATGCAGATCCATTGTAATAATACGGGTTGCGCCTGCAGTTTCCAACATTTTTGCCACCAGCTTTGCGGCAATCGGCACGCGGGGCTTGTCTTTTCTATCTTGACGCGCCCATCCAAAATACGGTAGTACAGCGGTAATGTGGCGTGCAGAGGCACGCTTTGCTGCATCTATCATCAATAAAAGCTCCATTAAATGGTCGCTATTTGGAAAGGTGGAACCAATCAAAAACACACGACTTCCGCGAACCGATTCTTCAAAAGAAGGTTGAAATTCGCCATCGCTATAATGGGCAGTAATAACTTTTCCCAATGGAATTCCGAAGGCTTCCGAAATATCTTGCGCAAGCGCCTCACTTTGTTTGCAGGCAAAAATCTTTGGTTCTGGGATAGCAGTTGACATAAGTTTTGGTTTTGGTTTATTGAGAGTGTAAAGGTAAAAATTAATAGTTAGCCATATTTAAAAAAATAGCCGCATAAAAATTAAATTAAATTATAAATAATTGTTTATTTTTGCCTCCCGTTTGCTCGAGTGGCGGAATTGGTAGACGCGCTGGATTCAAAATCCAGTTCTTTCGGGAGTGTGGGTTCGATTCCCACCTCGAGTACAAATAATAACCCCAACAGCAATGTTGGGGTTTATTTTTTTGCTTAATTGTAAAAAACTAGAAGATATTTAATTAAAAATCTTCCCCACAATCACTATATTTGGGCGAACCTTGAAAAACCGCTGTCCCCAATGTCTGATTTCTGGTTGTATTTTAACCTTGGTCTCCACCACGTGTTGGATTGGAAAGCCTWYGMTYRCGKMMKSYTTYWANATKSTKSWCKKCRMAGNCYWRYWYKWTYWSYKMSTGGMMWWMNTTWCTGSYYYTKGYMNCCATGTTTACCATTGGCCACACAATTTCATTGCTTTTGGCCAGTTATAATGTGGTAAGTGTTTCGAGTAAGGTTATTGAGTTTTTAATTCCTGTAACTATTTTAGTTGCGGCACTTTTCAATCTCTTTACTGCGGGGAAAGAAAAGAAAGTGGAAAAAATGGGGATTTTTTATATCGTTACCATTTTCTTTGGTTTGATTCATGGATTAGGATTCGCTTCTTTCTATAAAGCATTGGACAGGAGCGGAGAAATTTTGCCCTTGCTGGAGTTTGCTCTCGGTATAGAAGCGGCGCAAATTATTGTTGTAATAATAATTTTAATCATCGCATTCATCTTCCAAACTATTTTCCGTTTCAACAAGCGTGATTGGGTTTTGGTGGTTTCTTCATTAGTTATTGGGATGATTATCCCAATGCTCATCGACAATTGGATATTCTAAAAGTTTATTATATTTAAGCAAAGAGTATTTTTAGAAAAACGCTGCTAAACTTTTCAACATATATCTTCATTGACTCATTTGGCAATAACTTAACAACATTTTTTTTGGCAGTGGCGTAACTTCCAAGTAATTTCGTTGTCTATTTAATAGTATGAAGGACAGCAAACAACGCAAGTACGATATTGCGTATCTACGGATGGCCCAAGAGTGGAGCAAACTTTCTTATTGCAAGCGAAGACAGGTTGGCGCACTTATTGTAAAAGATAAAATGATAATCAGTGATGGTTATAACGGCACCCCCACAGGTTTTGAAAACATTTGTGAGGATGACAAAGGTTTCACAAAGTGGTACGTGCTCCATGCAGAAGCAAATGCAATTCTAAAAGTTGCTTCAAGTACGCAGGCCTGCCAGGGAGCAACACTTTACATTACAATGTCGCCCTGCAAGGAATGTAGCAAACTGATACACCAAG
The DNA here is from genome assembly GCA_002733915.1 of Aequorivita sp. Taxonomy (GTDB): domain Bacteria; phylum Bacteroidota; class Bacteroidia; order Flavobacteriales; family Flavobacteriaceae; genus Aequorivita. Next base: position 346,625 of record NVXN01000002.1, on the reverse strand, counting down.
CGGGTATAAAAAGAATGGTTTATTACAACGAATATAAGGACAACTCTGGCATTGTTTTTCTTGAAAAAGCAGGAGTAAGCATACAGCACATTTCAGATTTGGATATAGAATAATGGGAAATTATAAGAAATACTTGCCTTTGTGGATTGGATTTGCGTTGGCCGCAGGTGTTTTTATTGGGTCGAAACTCAATTTTAATGACAATACTGAAAAAATATTTGCAACAAATTCCAAAAAAGATAAGCTCAACCGTCTTATTGACTATATAGATTATGAATATGTTGACAATGTAAATACCGATAGTATTGTTGATGTTACCGTAAACGGAATTCTAGAAAACCTCGATCCGCACTCCGTATATATTCCAAAAAGCGAATACCAGCACAACGCTGATGATATGCGCGGTGCCTTTACGGGCATCGGCGTAAGTTTTTACATTTATAAAGATACTATTGCCGTTATTCGCTCCATTAAAGGAGGACCCGCAGAAAAGGCAGGTATAAAAGGGGGTGACAGAATTTTATATGCCGATGGCAAAAAACTTTTTGGCGAGTTGGTCAATCGCGATAGCATTTCCAATTACTTAAAAGGCGAAATAAACAGCAAAGTATCCTTAGATGTTTACCGTCCCAGCCAAAAGAAAGTTTTGGAATTAAAAGTAAGAAGAAAACAAGTGCCCCTTGTGAGCGTGGATGCTTCCTATAAATTAGATGAAGATCTGGGCTACATAAAAATAAACCGCTTTTCTGAAACAACTTTTAAGGAATTTGAAACTGCGTTGGAAAATCTAAAGGACCAAGGCATCAAAAAATTGGTTCTGGACCTTCGCAACAATCCAGGCGGATACATTTCAACAGCGGAACGTGTGGTAGATGAATTTTTGGAAGATGATAAATTAGTCCTCATCACAAAAAACAAAAGTGGCGATATAAACAAAACCTACGCCACCCGCCGTGGTGATTTTGAGCACGGAAAATTGTATGTTCTAATCAATGAAAATTCAGCCTCTGCCAGTGAAATTGTAGCAGGCGCGTTACAGGATAACGACAAGGGAACCATTATTGGCCGCCGCTCCTTCGGAAAAGGACTTGTACAGCGCGAAATGTCCCTCGGCGATGGCAGTGCGGTGCGTTTAACCATTGCACGCTACTATACACCTACGGGCCGTTCCATCCAGCGTCCGTACGGAAATGGAAATGAAACCTATTATAGCGATTATGAAAAAAGGTACCGAAACGGTGAATTAATTCACGCTGATAGTATAAAAGTGGCCGATTCTTTAAAATATAAAACCCCAAAAGGAAAGGTAGTGTATGGCGGCGGCGGAATTATACCAGACGTTTTTGTTCCGAAAGACACAAGCGTAGAAAATGAAACCCTTCAATATGTTTCTAGAAGCGGGTTTATGAGCTATTTCATCTTTGAGTATCTCGAAAAAAACCGAGATATGTTTAAAGGAATGAAATTTGACGATTTCAGAAAAAATTTCATCGTGGACGAGAAGCTTTCAAAAGAATTTATTGAGTACGCAAAATTCAACGAGGCGCAAATAGACTTATCAAATTACACGGAAGATTTGAAAAGAACATTAAAGGCAAACATTGCACAGCAGCTTTTTGGCCCAAATGAGTACGAAATTATTCTTAACGAAAATGACCCAATGCTTCTAAAAGTTCTGGAGCTGGAAGCCAACAACCATTTGGAAAAAAATTAACGGTCTACTTTTTAGTACGGCTAGCGATGGTTTTGGAAACCAACAATATACTTAGCATTAAAATTGCACAAAGCCCTGCCAGAATACTGATGGTAGCAACGGCACTGTCGCCTTCAAATAAATTGTCGAAATCTAGTTTAGTGGCGTTAAAAATCACCAATCCTGTGGCCAAGGCGATCAATATGGAAATAAATATCTTCATTATAAATTAATTAAACAATTCTTGGATATTTGAGGTAAAAAGCTTCACAGCAATCGCCAGCAAAATTACACCAAATATTTTTTGGATCACTGCAATTCCGTTCTTTCCTAAAAAACGTTGTAATCTTCCAGATGTTTTCAGCACCACAAAAATGATAACGATATTTATCAAAATTGCTACAATTATATTTTGAATGGCATATTCTGCACGCAAAGAAAGCAGCGTGGTCAAACTTCCGGGGCCGGCCAATAGCGGAAAGGCCAATGGAAATATAGAGGCCAAATCTGGACTGGTGTCTTCTTCCTTAAAAAGTGTGACGCCAAGAATCATTTCTAGGGCAATAAAGAAAAGTATGAGTGCGCCCGCTACTGCAAATTCATTTACGTTAACACCAATCAATTTTAAAATGCTTTCTCCCAAAAAGAGAAAAACAATCATCACTATGGCTGCAATTACAGAGGCTTTGCCCGAGTTTATATGACCTGCTTTTTCGCGTAGCCCAATTATAATAGGAATATTACCTATTATATCAATAACTGCAAAAAGAACCATTGTGGCCGTAACTATCTCCTTAAAATTTAAAACCATAGCTTTTATTTAAGGGCGCAAAATTAGGCAATTAAATTTGATGAAATACCCTTCATTATCGTTAATAAAAGTATAATTTAAACCAAATAAAATACGCAAACACGCTATATTTGCCGCATGTTTCAACTGGGAAAAACAATCGTTTCTGAAGACATTATCGAAAAAGATTTTGTGTGCAACCTAAATGCCTGCAAGGGAGCGTGCTGTATTGAAGGCGAAGCGGGTGCTCCTGTCACTGAAGAAGAAGTAGCAATTCTTCAGGAAATATACCCCAAAGTGAAACCTTTTCTTCGACCAGAAGGGATTGCCGCCATTGAACAACAAGGCGCACACATCACAACAGATCTTGACGAATTGGAAACTCCTTTGGTTGATGGTAAAGAATGCGCTTATGTTACTTTTACCGACAGAGGTATTGCCAGCTGCGGCATTGAAGATGCATTTAACGCGGGTGCAATTGATTTCAGAAAACCAATATCTTGTCACCTCTATCCTGTTCGCGTTCAGGACTACAGTGAATTTGCCGCCGTAAACTATCATCGCTGGCCCATATGTGATGATGCATGCRCTTTAGGCAAAGAACTTAAAGTACCCGTTTACAAATTCGTAAAAACCGCCCTTATCAGAAAGTTTGGTGAAAATTGGTATTCAGAACTAGAAAAAGTGGCCTCGGAAATATAATCCTCACAATATCTTCTTCTTTTTAAACACGGCTTATTTTTCTGATATTGATTATATTAGTGCTATAATTCAACAAAATTATTTACTAACTAAAATTTTCAATTATGAAAAAGTATGTACTTGCCTTATTTGTTTTTTCGGTTTTTATGAGCTGTAAGGACAACCCTGTAAGCCAAAAAATTAAGGAAACCAAAGACGCTGTTTCCAATTCTACCAACGCAGTTCAGGAAATGACCAATATGCAGGAAGATATTAAAGAATTACAGGCAACTACACCGTTAACCAATGAAGAATTAAAATCTTGGCTTCCGGAAGAAGTGGAGGGCTTAAGGCGCATAAGCTACAAGGCCGGCCAAGCGGGCATGATGAATATATCTTCAATTGAAGCCGTTTATGCAAATGAAGACAAATCAAAGAAATTCTCAATCAGTATAATTGACGGCGCTGGTCAGGTGGGCGCAGCTGCAACAGCAGGAATTAGAATGGTAATGTCGCAAGATTTTGAAGAAGAAGATGAAAACGGTTTCCGAAGAACTGTGACTAAGAATGGGGGAAAAGCCATTGAGGAATATCGGACTGGTAACAATAGAAGTAAAATCCAACTCATGGAAAGCAACCGTTTTTATTTGGAAGCCAAAGGCACCAATATGGATTTAGATGAAATCTGGGAAGCTATTGAAGAGCTAAATCTAGAAAAATTAGGTTAAAGACCTTCTTTCAATAATTTTATTTAAGCCGAAAACCCCTATGTTTTCGGCTTTTTTTATAGATGTTACATTTGTTATAGAGTTTGGTACAATAATTATAACGCGATGAATAACCGTGGCTTAGATTTGCCCTAAGTTTATTACTCACTCATTAGTAAACTCCTCGATTATAAAGTGAATAGACAAGTATTAATTAAAACAAGTAATCATGAAAAATGCAATTACCTTTTTAATGTGCTCACTTTGTATCATCACAGGCATAGCACAAACAGATTTAATCGGGAATACTATCGTCCCAAACAGAACGCCAGAACTTAAGGCTCTTTACCAACAAGGCAAAACTCTTGAGGAAAACGGCACTGCGTCAGAAATTAATGCAAATAGACTTGCCATTAAAAATGCATGGCAAGCCATTGACCCCAACGTAGCTGCGCTGTACCAACCAATTGTTACAAACAGATTGCCCGAAACCGTGGAAAATTTACCTATTAATGGTGCATTTGTTCCGAGTAAAATTTTGGAACGTGATGGGGAAGGATTAATCCCTGAATGGGGCAATGACCAACTATTACGTGATGATTATGTAGATGGTGTAGATATGGATAAAGACAGGATTTCTGACAATATCTATATTGGCATCTATGAGAACCTAATTGAATTTGGAGGAACTTTCGATTCCATATTTATTTATCGTTCCCAAGATGGTGGACTATCCTTTGATGAGTGGAAAAAAGTTGGCGTGACCGCCCCTATGCGAAAAATGCAACTTATAACTTATGATGACAGCTACCTTATAGCTTATTTGGTAACAGAAAGTAAAAATTTGCAAGCATGGAGATGGGACACAAATACTGGCGTGTTTGACGCACAAGTGATAGCTAGCGATGTAGTGGATTTTGGAGTTGGCACCAACTACCCAGGTGTAGGGACACAAAGAAGTTTTGCTACTTATGAAAAATCTGACCACAATATATATTCGGCCAGAAGTACGTCCGGTAGTTTCGGGTTTGACTGGGCCGACGAAAACTCGCTCGGAATTGTTGGAGAGCAAGTGGAATTCGCATATGGTTACCTTGGCGGCTGCTACACCACCTTTATAGGCTTTAATTCTAGAAGTATACGAGCCAATGTAAATACCGACTATAATGATCCAGCCTCATGGGGTAGTAACGAAACCGTTACTGATGGTGCTAGCATAGAATCACTTAACCCAACCATATGTGCAGCTCGAAAAGGCATAGCCAGCGATGAGGTGTTGATAATAGCATCTTCGCGAGCAGCGGGAAGTACCGATAAGTTTGACGGCCAAGCATACCGTCGGGAAAATGGAGCGGCCTATGCACCCACAGGTTATGTAACTACCTCTGCCGGATATAACATTGCCCACATAGATTCTTGGATGCAAAAAGTGAACAATAGTGAAATCATGGAAACTTCTTATGTACGTGATATTATCGATAATTCTGACAATGATGTAAACCGTTCACATAGATATGATGGCACTTCCTTTGGCCCTTTTGAAGCAGTGAACGATAGCGACGTAGATGTATTTGATGGATTTGCTTCTGCAGTGGCAGAAACCCCTGATGATAATCCATGTATGGCTTTTGCAGGTACTAGTGCGGGTGGTTCGTTTGGATATGGGCTTTATTTTGATGCACAAAACGCTACAGCTTCAACAGAAGAAAACAATTTTTTAGGATTTACCTTTTATCCAAATCCAGCACATGAAATTTTAAACTTATCAGCTACCCAAACTATTGATAATGTTAAAATTTATTCATTGTTGGGGCAAAAGGTTCTTGAAACTTCTCCGCAGCAAAACAAACCGTCAATCAACATTTCATCAATTACATCTGGAATATACTTGATGAATGTAAATATTGAAGGACAATCCAGTATATACCGAATCATTAAACAATAAGAGGAGATTGTTTAATGTTGAAAAGAGGGGACCTGCCTAATAGCGGTCCCTTTTTTTGATTAAAAAAATTAAAATAAAGACGGTAAGTAAGTGTTGCGGCCTTGTTTTTGATAAATTCCTAAAGAACTTTATAGCATCGGGTCATTTGCTTATATTTACGGCATGCGTACTATTTTTTTAATACTCTTCTTTTTTAATGCCATGGCAAGCTTTTCACAAAGCGATGCACTGGCGAAAAATTATTTTGAACAAGGTCAGTTTGAAAAATCTTTGCGCATTTATGAAAAGCTAAACAAAGAAAACCCATACAGGCTAGACTTTTTTATGGGCGTAGTACAAAGCAACCAACAACTTGAAAATTATTCCGAGGCGGAACGTCTCATAAAAGAAAAATTGGGCAACGGCAGAAATTTTCCGCAACTGTATATAGAATTGGGCTATAACTATTCACTTCAAAATAAACCAGAAATAGCGGCTCAAAATTATAACAAAGCAATAGAGTCAATTGACTTAAATCCTAATTATTCCTACAGTATTGGCAATACTTTTGAAAAATACAGCCTTCTGGACGAAGCCGTAGCTGCTTATGAAAAAGCCATGGCGCTTAGCGATAAATTGGATTTCAATATGCAACTCGCGCAGATCTATGGCGAACAGGGAAAACTTGAAAAAATGTTTGACCGCTATTTGGGCCTTGTGGAAAAGAACCAGGCATTTAAAGGTTCCGCACAGCGCTATTTTAGCCTTTACATAAATGAAGACCCCGACAACGAGGCAAATTTGCAACTCAAAAAAGCACTATTACAGCGGTCCCAGCAAAATCCCGACCTTCTATATAACGAATTGCTCAGTTGGTTGTTTATTCAACAAAAAGAATATAAAAAAGCATTTATACAAGAAAAAGCTATTTATAAACGTATAGGCGAAGACCTTGGTGGAATTACGGAACTTGCCTACATTGCTATAGCCGATGAAGATTATGAAATGGGAAGAGAAATTGTAAATTACATAATTGATAATTCATTCACTCCCCAAAACAAGCTTCAGGGCAATCAAATTTTGATGAAGATGGAAGTGAAAACCGCCGCTCCCAAAGAATATGCTGAAGTTGAAAAAAAGTTTGAAAGCCTTTTGGATGAATTTGGACGAAACCGCGATACCTATTTGCTGCAAATAGACTACAATCATTTTTTGGCCTTTCAAAACAATAAAAAAGAAGTCGCCATAGAAAACCTGAAGAATTTAGCAAAACAGAATTTAACTTCCTATCAGGAAGCACGGGTAAAAATGGAGCTGGCAGATATTTTGGTCTTTGATGAAAAATTCAATGAAGCACTCATCTATTATTCCCAAATCCAGAAAAAAGTACAGAGCGACGTCCTTGCCCAGGAAGCGCGATTTAAAGTAGCACGAACCAGTTATTTTAAAGGTGATTTTGAATGGGCACAAGTACAGCTAGACGTGCTGAAAAAATCTACATCACAATTAATGGCGAACGATGCTATGCAGCTTAGTTTGTTGATTCGTGACAACTCGTTGGAAGACTCTACCCAAACCGCTCTGAAAAAATATGCCCGAGGAGATCTTTTAGCTTTTCAAGATAGAAACTCAGAAGCTATTGATGCGTTGGAAGATATTTTAACAAACCACAAAGGCGAAAAAATAGAGGACGAAGCTTTATTAAAACAAGGAATGATTTACGAGAAAACTGGCGATTATAATAAAGCCGAATCTAATTACATGAAAATCATAGAATTTTATAATGAAGATATTTTGGCCGATGATGCCCATTACCGCCTCGCAAAAATATACGAAGAAAAATTACACCAACCCGATAAGGCGAAAGCACAATACGAAGCGATTATTTTCAACTTTGCGGACAGTATTTATTTTGTGGATTCACGGAAGAAGTACCGTGCCTTGCGGGGGGATGCTATAAATTAAAAAAGCACCAAATTTCAAATCCCAAATTCCAAATAGGAATTTGTATTTAGATTAAATGATTTTGGAATTTGGTACTTGAAAATTGGAATTTAAAAAAACATGTACATCTACAACGTAACCATAAACATAGAAGAAACCATTCACGAGCGTTGGCTGCAATGGATGAAGGCTGAACACATACCAGCTATGCTCGCTACCGGAAAATTCAGTAAAGCCTTGATGACACGGGTCGTGGTTGAGGAAGAAATGGGCGGCATCACCTATTCCGTTCAATACACTACAGATAGTAGAGAAACTCTTCAAAAATATTATGCTGAAAATGCTGCAGAACTTCGTGCCCAGAGCAAACCCTTTGAAGGAAAATTTGTTGCTTTTAGAACCGAGCTTGAAATAGTTAGCGAACACTAATGGGGAAAGAAGTACGTGCAAAAAAACACTTAGGCCAGCATTTTCTGAAGGATGAAGCTATTGCCGAAAAAATTGGAGATACGTTGACGCTTGAAGGCTATAAAAACGTATTGGAAATAGGTCCCGGAATGGGCGTGCTTACAAAATATTTAATCCAAAAAGATATAGAGGTCATAGCGATGGATCTTGACACAGAATCCATTGCATATCTGGAAGAAAATTATCCTCACAAGAACCTCAAAATCCTTGAAGCAGACTTTTTGAAATATGATCTTTCAAAACTTTTTGGACAAGAACAATTCGCAATTACAGGCAATTTTCCATATAATATTTCAACCCAGATTGTTTTTAAAATGTTGGAATTGAAAGAGCAAATTCCAGAGTTTACGGGTATGTTCCAAAAGGAAGTGGCTGAAAGAATCTGTGAAAAAGAGGGCAGCAAAGCCTACGGTATCCTTTCAGTTTTGGCACAAGCTTATTACGATGCCGAATATTTGTTCACTGTGCCACCATCAGTCTTTAATCCCCCTCCAAAAGTAGACAGCGGCGTCCTTCGGCTCCGAAGAAAAGAAAATTACACGCTTCCCTGCGATGAAAAAGTGCTTTACAAAGTTGTGAAAACAGCTTTTCAACAACGTAGAAAAACACTTCGAAACAGTTTAAAATCCTTCAATCTTTCCGATAAAATAAAAGAAGATGCTATCTTTGGCAAACGCCCTGAACAACTTTCTGTTTCACAATTTATAGCCCTCACACAAAAACTGGAAACCGATGCAATTTGAACTGACTGAAGAGTTTATAGAACAGATTGAACAGTACATTGCCAACAATGATGGCGATGCGCTGAAAGGGCTCTTGCACGATTTTCACTTTGCCGATGTGGCAGAGCTACTACAGGAACTGAACCACGAAGAGGCTACTTATTTGGTAAAACTACTCGATAGCGAAATTACCAGTGAAGCGTTGATGGAACTGGACGATGATTTCCGTGAGCGAATTCTGGACAACCTTTCCCCTTCCGAAATTGCCGATGAGCTTGATGAAATGGACACCGATGACGCGGCAGATATTATCGCTGAGCTAGATGACGATATCCAAAAGCAGGTAATTGACCACATTGAAGACGAAGACCACGCTGCGGATATTGTAGACCTTTTACGATATGATGAAGATACCGCTGGGGGCCTAATGGCGAAAGAATTGGTGCGCGTTAAGGAGACATGGACTGTTGCCGGATGCGTTCGTGAAATGCGCCGTCAGGCTGAAAATGTGACGCGAGTACATTCCATTTATGTGACAGACAAATACGGGAAACTAAAAGGAAGACTTTCGTTAAAAGACCTGCTTACCGCACCAGAAAGAGCGCATATAAGCGATATTTATATTCCAAAAGTAGATTATGTAAACGTACATACCGAAGCCGAGGATGTTGCACGAATTATGCAGAAATACGATTTGGAAGCCATCCCGGTAGTTGATGAGCAAGGAGTTTTGGTAGGTAGAATTACTATCGACGATATTGTAGATTTCATAAAGGAAGAAGCCGAGAAAGATTACCAAATGGCGGCGGGTATTAGCCAAGACGTAGAAGCCGATGATGGAATCATGAAACAAACACGTGCGCGCTTGCCTTGGCTATTAATTGGTATGCTTGGTGGCCTTGGTGCTGCCAGTATTATTGCAAGCTTTCAAACTATTCTAGAAAATTTTCCCAAGCTACTTATTTTTGTGCCCCTAATTCAAGCAACTGCTGGTAACGTAGGTGTTCAGTCCAGTGCTATTGTTGTACAGGGATTGGCTAATGATACACTAAAAGGTAACATTATTTCGCGCTTGCTTCGTGAATCTGGTTTGGCGCTCGTTAATGGCCTTGCCATTGCTTTGGTAGTCTTGGTGATAAGCCATTTTTTATTTTTCACTACGTATTTAGAATCTATAAGCATTGGTATTGCATTAATTACCGTTATTCTTTTGGCTGCCTTAATCGGAACTTTTATTCCAATTATTTTAGATAAAAGGGGAATCGACCCTGCAGTTGCAACGGGTCCTTTTATCACCACCAGCAATGACGTTTTCGGCATACTAACCTACTTTTTAATAGCTAAACTAATCCTTGGATTTTGAATGCTGAAGTTTTCAAACATCGTTTTACGGTTCCAGCCTCAGCCATTGATGGCTTGAACCATGTAAACAATATTACCTATCTACAATGGTGCCTTGATGCTGCGGAAGCACATTGGATTTTTAAAACTTCGGAAGAACAGCGCAAGCAAAATGTTTGGGTTGTTTTGAACCATTTTATTTCCTATAAAAATCCTTCCTTTTTAGGTGAAGAGCTTGAAACGCAAACCTGGATTGACAATTATGAGGGTGTAAAAAGCGAACGGCACTATCAAATAATTCGTCTTTCTGATAATAAAACCATCGTGGAGGCAAAAACACTTTGGTGTTTTCTGGACGGCGAAACTTTTAAGCCTACAAAAATTCCAAAAGAAATAGGCAATCTTTTTCAGTGAGATGCATCGCATTAAATACTTCAATCCCCGATATTTTCAATACTTTTGCGCTATAAAACTGCACTCCATTGAGCGTTTTCAAAAAACTTTTTAAGCAAACTTTTATTTACGGTTTGGCCACCGTGCTACCCCGTGTTTTGGCAGTTATTCTCGTGCCGCTTTACACATCTGTCATGCTTCCCGAAGAATACGGTATTTATGCAACACTAATGGCTTACCTTATTTTAGGAAATGTTTTGTTAAGCTACGGAATGGAAACAGCATTTTTTAGGTTTATCACCAAAGATGCTGATAAGCAAAAAATTGTACAATCTACCACGCTTACATCAATTACGGTGTCTACTTTGATTTTCTTGGGGATTACGCTTCTTTTCACAAACCACATCGCCAAAGTTTCTGAATTTAAAACCGAATATGTAACCTATGGTTTACTAATTCTTGCTTTGGATGCCTTGGTTGTATTACCTTTTGCGTGGTTTCGTGTAAACGAAAGGCCTATGCGTTATGCGGTGGTTAAAATTTTCAACGTAGTCATCAATCTCGCTTTCAATCTTTTTTTCCTTTTAATACTTCCAAAACTTGCGAAAACTAGTGATTATTGGAGCACCCTTTGGTTTTCCGAAAACAAAGTGGCTTATGTTTTTATCGCGAATTTAATTGCGAGCGCAGTAACGCTATTGGTTTTGCTCCCGCTTTATGTGAAAATAGGTTTCGGTTTCAACAAGATTATTTGGAAACAAATGATGAAATACGCCATTCCCGTGCTAATTGCAGGAATAGCTTTCAGTGTAAATGAAGCTTTTGACAGAATTCTTCTGAAATATTTATTACCTGAAAATATTGCCGAAACACAAGTGGGGCTTTATTCCGCTTGTTATAAACTGGGTATGTTTATGACGCTTTTCGTGATGGCATTTCGTTTGGGAATTGAACCCTTTTTCTTCAATCATTCCGGTCATGAAAACGCAAAAAACACCTATGCCACAATCACAAAATATTTTACGCTTTTTGGGTGTTTGATTCTTTTGGTAGTTGTTGTTTATATTGATGTTTTCAAACATATTTTAATCCCAAACAGTCAATACTGGGAAGCTTTAAAAATCGTTCCGCTCATCCTTTTGGCAAACCTTTTTTTGGGAGTTTACCACAACCTTTCTGTTTGGTACAAAGTTACGGACCGAACAAAATATGGGGCATATATTTCAGTCTTCGCAGCTGTTGTAACACTTGTGCTAAACTATATTTTAATCCCTATTATAGGATATATGGGCTCAGCAATTGCAACTCTTTCGGCCTATGGCAGTATGATGGTGCTTTCGTATCTTTACGGTCGCAAGTATTATGACGTTCCGTACCAAGTGAAAAAAATATGCGGTTATTTGTTGTTGGCCATTGGTTTTTCGGCAATTTCCTTTTACGCATTCAACGGAAATATCTGGCTTGGAACTGCGTTGTTAATAGTGTTTGCCGTAATTATGTTCTATTCTGAAAAGAAGGAATTTTTAAAAATCATTCGAAAATAATTCCATGAAAATAAAAATAATCAACAAATCCAATCACCCATTGCCTTCATACGAAACAATCGCTTCTGCGGGAATGGATTTACGTGCCTGCGTTGAAGGGCCCTCAACATTAAAACCCTTACAGCGCGCCATTGTAAAAACGGGGCTTTTTATAGAGTTACCAATCGGCTACGAAGCCCAAGTGCGCCCACGAAGCGGTTTAGCAGCAAAAAAAGGAATCACCGTTCTAAATTCTCCCGGAACCATCGATGCCGATTACCGTGGCGAGATTGGGGTGATTTTAGTAAACCTTTCCAATGAAGATTTCACCATTGAACACGGTGAGCGCATTGCACAATTGGTAATCGCAAAACACGAACGCGCCGATTGGGAAGAAGTGGAAGAACTTGGTGAAACTTCACGCGGAGCGGGAGGTTTCGGAAGTACTGGCGTGAAATAAAAATTTGAACTCAATTAAAAATAAATGAAAATTATAGTCCCAATGGCAGGCCGCGGCAGCCGTCTTCGCCCACATACACTCACAATACCAAAACCATTAATTCCCGTTGCAGGAAAACCAATAGTCCATCGTTTAGTTGAGGATATTGCGGAAGTTTTGAATGAAAAGATTGATGAAATCGCATTCATTCTCGGCGATCCCGCTTTTTTTGGAAAAGATGTGGTTGAAAGTTTAAAAGCACTCGCCACAAGTTTGGGCGCCAAACCTACCATTTACCGCCAGCTCGACCCCAAAGGCACGGGCCACGCCATTATGTGCGCTCAAAATTCCCTCTCGGGTCCCACTGTAATCGCCTATGCAGATACATTGATTAGAGCAGATTTTGATTTGGATAAAAATGCTGATGCAGTAATCTGGACCAAAAAAGTTGCAAATCCTGAAGCCTACGGCGTTGTAAACCTAAACGAAAAAGATGAAATAGTCGAATTGGTTGAAAAGCCGAAAGAATATGTGAGCGACCAAGCCGTTATAGGTATTTACTATTTTAAAGATGTGGCACAACTTAAAGATGAATTGCAGTACGTGCTGGACCATAACATCATAAATGGCGGCGAATACCAAATTAATGACGGTATAAAAAGAATGATGGCAGGCGGAAAAATTTTTAAAACGGGAACAGTAGATGAATGGATGGATTGCGGAAACAAAGAAGTTACCGTGGAGACCAATCAAAAAATGCTGGGTTTCCTTTCCGAAGCAAAAAAGCCTTTGATTTCTGAAAACATCAGCAATGAAAATTCAAAAATAATTGAACCGTGCTTTATTGGTAAAAACGTAATTTTAAAAAACAGCACTGTTGGCCCCTACGCCTCTATTGGTGAGGGCACGGTAATTGAGGATAGCACTGTAAAGAACAGTATTATCCAAACACATTCAAAAATAAAGAACGCTCATTTGGACAACGCAATGATTGGCAATTATGCTACTTTTGATGGTAACTTCACCAATGTGAGCATTGGTGATTATTCGGAGTTAAAATAACCTATTCCTATTAAGCAGAAAATTCACAATTTGAGGATAAAAATAAAATACATACTTATAATTTTCTTCGGAATACTATTTCTGCCAAATCACGCATGGTCTCAAGAGACCGAAAATCTACCAAATTCAGAACCAGAAAACGTTACCGATGCTTTTCAAGAAAACTTTTTTGAGGCACTCAAACAAAAAGGTATTGAAAATTATGAGTTAGCCCTCGCCGCTTTAAACAAAGCTGAAAAAGCAGCAAATAGTGATGAAAACAAGGCCGTGGTGTATTTTGAAATGGGTAAAAATCACACCTATTTAAAGCAATATACAGAAGCCGAAGAAAMSYWCAANCNARRGKATYNAAAWKCMRWKGMKATYNTTTGGATGTTTTGGAACAATTCTATGAACTCTATTATCAGCAAAGAGAGTATGAAAAATCCATTCCAATGGTTCAAAAATTAATTCCTTTAGATGAGGATTATAAAGAAGATCTAGCAAACCTATTTGTACTCACGAAGCAATATGACAAAGCCTTGGAGCAATTGGATGAGCTCGATCAGGTTTGGGGCGAAAGTGACATCCGCAACGCTCTAAGAGCACAAATTTACAGGGCGACAGGAAACACTGAAGGTGCCATTGAAGATTTGGAACAAAAAATTGACAACAATCCAAAGAACGAAAAAGAATATCTAAACCTGATTTTTCTATACAGCGAACAGGGCAACAAGGAAAAAGCATTTGAGGCTGCAAAAAACCTTTTAAAAAATAACCCAAAATCCGAATTGGTCCATCTGGCACTGTATAAGTTTTATTTAGACGAAGGGAATGCCACGGAGGCTATAAAATCTATGAAAATTGTTTTTACTTCGGAAGAGGTTGATAAAGAAACGCAATATAAAGTACTGGGCGATTTTATTCAATTTGTGAATGAGAACCCACAATACGAAACTGAATTGGCAGAAATTGTAAATCAATTTTCAGTTGAAAACGGTCGTGTTTACGAAAAACTCGGTGATTATTACGCAACAAAAAACAGAAAAGAAGACGCGCTCAATGCCTATGAAAAAGGAATAGTCCAAGACCCTGATAATTACAATCTTTTGAAGAATACACTTTTGTTCCAAATAGATTTTAAAAAATATGAAGCTGCTGCAAAATTGAGTTCTGACGGTCTTGAAATCTTTCCCGCACAGGCGCTTTTATATTTATTGAATGGCGTGGCAAATAACGGACTTCAACAAAGTGAGGCTGCAATTGAAAGTCTGGAAATTGGTCTGGATTTTATTTTGGAAGATCCAAAAATGGAGCGTGATTTTTACCAACAATTAAGCTTGGCCTACAGTACCAAAGGTGATGATAAAAAAGCCAAAATGTATTCCGATAAAGCTGCGGCAACTAAAATGCCGAATTAATTTTATGAAACTGAAACCCTATTACATTTTGTTGCTATTGGTACTTTCATCCTGCGGTGGTGCCAAGAACATTTCAAATATCGAAAATGCTTCTGCCAAGGAGATAATTGCTGCCCACAATGCTGCTGCCCCAGATTTTAAAACACTGGCAGGAAGGGTACAATTGGTGTATGAAACCGATGAGAAATTGCAGAGTATTACCGTGAGCCTCCGTATGGAAAAAGACAAGCGCATTTGGGTAAAGGCTTCGATTTTGGGAATTACAATCTCGAAGGTTTTGATAACGCCCACAAGCGTAAGCTATTATGAAACCGTTGGCAACACTTACTTTGAAGGTGATTTTGCTTTGCTGGGCGAATGGATCGGTACTCCGATAAATTTTCAACAGGCCCAGAATCTGCTTTTGGGGCAATCCATATTTACGTTGAATCCCTCAGAGTATAAATCAGAGGTTTTTCAGAATAAATTTAAAATGCAGCCCAAACAGCAACCGCAAGATTTTATACATTCACTATTTTTGAACCCAGAAAATTTCAAAATTGCTTTGGAAACCCTATCCCAGCCCAATGCGGATAGATTATTGAGCATCCGTTATGGCGATTACCAAGAGATTGGCGGGCAATATTTTCCATCAATAATTTCAATAGACACTTCGGAAAAAGGCTCAAAAACAAAAATAGAAATGAATTTCAAAAAAATAGATTTGAATGCAGACGTGAGTTTTCCTTTTGAAATTCCACAAGGCTACGAAGAAATCCAACTTAACTAAATGAAGCATTTCCGCACATATCTTTTTTTATTTATTGGCTTAATTACGATTTCAACAGTTTCTGCGCAAGTTGACAAACAAAAGGAACTTGAGGAAAAAAGACAGGCCATTCTGGAAGAAATAAAGCAGATAAATTCGCTTCTTTTTAAAACAAAAAAGGAGGAAAAATCAGTGCTTTCGCAAGTAGAAGATCTCAACCAGCGCATTGCTGCCAGCGAAAACCTTATTCGTGTTACCAACCAGCAAGCCAATTTACTTACCCGAAACATTAATGACAACATTGATAAGATAAGCACACTGCGTGAAGAGCTTAAGGTAATGAAGGCAGATTATGCCGAAATGGTCCGTAAATCATACAAAAGCAAAAACCAACAGAGTAGGATTATGTTTTTGTTGTCCTCCCAGAATTTTCTACAGGCTTATAAACGTGTACAATACATGAAGCAATATGCCAAGTTCAGAAAGAAACAAGGCGAGGGCATCAAAGCTAAAACCGAAGAGCTTCAAAAACTAAATGCAGATTTGATTGAGCAGAAAAAGACCAAGCAAAAATTGATTGCTGAAAACGAAGTGGCAAAAGCTCAATTGACCCGTGAGCGAAAAGATCAACAAGCACTCGTGGCTACCTTGAAAAAGGATGAAAGCAAATTTGCATCACAAATTAGAACAAAACAGAAACAAGCAGACGAAATAGACCGCCAAATTGATGCACTTATAAAAGCCGCAATAGAAGAGGCAAACAGAATAGCACGTGAAAAGGCGCTTGCAGCCGAAAAGGCAAAGGGTAACACAACTATAACGACCRCAACAAAAAATACCATAACCAAACCCGCAAAGTCAGAAGAATTTGCATTAACTGCTGAAGACCGTGCGCTTGCCGCAAGCTTTACCAATAACAAAGGAAAACTGCCTTGGCCCGTTGAAAAAGGAATGGTAGTAAAAAGTTTTGGGACACACCAGCACCCACAGTTTCCAAATGTAACAACCAATAGTAGTGGGGTCGAGATTGCTACCGAAGATAATGCGGAGGTACGGTCTATTTTTGAAGGCCAGGTAATGTCTATCCAAATAATAAAAGGGGCAAATAAAGTTGTTTTTATTCAACACGGAGACTACATTTCAGTCTATAGTAACTTGGCTACTGTTTCTGTAAAAAAAGGTGACAAAGTATCTACAAAACAAACTATTGGAACTGTTGCAAAGAGTGCTACTGAAGGAAGAACGGTCTTAAAATTTTACATCTATCAGAATAAAACCAAGATAAACCCCGCCGATTGGATTTATAGAATGTAAAAAAGGGAGCCAAACAGCTCCCTTAATTTAACAATACCAAAATGGTTATTTTACTATTAGTTTTTTGGTTGTAGTATTATTTCCTGCTTTTATTTTCACAAAATAAATTCCACTGGCGAAGCCTGAAACGTTTAGGACAGTTTTAGTTTTTCCAGCCATTTCAGCTTCTGAAATATAGCTCAATCGCTGTCCCAAGCTATTAAATAATGTAATTGAAACATCATCAAATAGAACATTTTTGAAATTGATGAATACTTCACTTGTAGCAGGGTTAGGATACATTCTTATATTGTTCAAATCTGCCTGGGCAACGCTCAGTACACCGCTTACATTGATATTGTCAATGAACGTACTGTTTCCATAACCGTTAATATTCACAAAACGCAACTGTATGTATTCTCCCAAATAGGCCGCAAGATCTATTGTTTCTGTTCGCCAGTCAGAAGCGGAATTTGGAGTCCAGTTCCCCGTTTCATATCCTGGCAAGGTGGAAAGATCCAAACCATCCTTATAATATATTTGGGTGAAAGTAGCTCCGCAATCTGTAGATATATCTACTCTAAAAGCATCAGAGAAACTAGAAGAATATTGAGCTTTCGCCAAATCAAAATCCAATTGTGCGGAATTTGCAGATACAAGGTCAAAGTATTCAGTCGCAATTATATCTTCTTCTCCTGCAGCATTATATGAAAAATTATCAATATAAGCTGTTACTGTTTGCGAGCCATCACTTCCAGTAATATTGCCTCTCTCAACCCAAGTATCATCGTTATCAGGGTTTAAGATATTCCATCCCGGAGGCGGCATTCCATTTACATCAAAAGGCTCCTCAAAATCTAACGGAGTAGCTTCAGTAGCTGCAAAGAATGTTAAGGAATCAGTATCGTTATTTGGATTTTCATCGCCCGATAAATCCACAGAAACAGTAAGAGTATATGTACCGGAAGAAGAAATGTCCAAAGGCTCCACARAATCAAAAATAACTTGTTGGCCTGAGTTAAGCGTTCCAGTATAAGTTTCAGTAACCGCAGGATTGCTATCCAGTTGATATGAAACTTCAAAATTGCTCTGTGGCGCAACACCTGAGTTCATAATTATTGCAGAAACAATTGCTGGGTCAGGATTACAAATTAGGTTGAAATCACTAGGCTCATTATTATTTTGTATAGAAACATCATTTGTTAATGAACAGTTTAACAACCCTCCTGGATAAAACGTAGCAATAGTTCTTCTGCTTTCCCAACCATTAGTTGCATTTTTAGCAACTGCTGCTGCCCAAATAGGATCAATTTCATTTGCTATGGGTACAGTTATGGTAGTTGTTGAAGAGGTGCCAACCACTTCCATATATTTTTCTCCCAAAAGATATAAGTCATAAGATTCTGCACCAGTTACAGCGTTCCATGCAAAAGTTGCTTCGTCTGGACAAACCTGCGTAACTTGAACATTGGTTACCAAAGGAGCTATAGAGAAATTTTCATCACTAATATCTTGTGAAGCCCCATTGCTAACCCTAATTAATGCATCTCCCGTTACTGAATTTGGCACATTCCAACCGTAATTAGTGGTAGTGTTTGAAACTGTTGCAATAGGATTCCAACTGCTACCATTGTCTGTAGAGTATTCCAAAACAAAATTTGAAGTAGTGTTTGCCGGCACAGCATCCCAATGAATGGATTCAGTTTCACCGGGAACAAAGCTTTCCCCCGCATTCGGATAAGTAACCGTTACGTTATCTTCAATAATCTCATAAACCACAAAGTACTCCTGTGGTCCCATTGGCACATTAAATCCATTAATATTGATGGTGTAATTTCCAGATGTAGGATTATTTATAAGAACCTGTTCCATATTATTTAAATGGTCGGGACCATTGGTAGCTGGGTTATTAAGTGTAATAGGGTCTGGAGTTTCATCCAATATCCAAGGTAGATAATTGTTACTGGAAGGACCAGTTACAACAAGGTCCAAATCATTTACCAAAGCTGGATTTGCGCCAGGAGTAGCCGGAGCATCACTCCAATATACCATAAAGCGCACTTGCTTAGTACCTGAGGGTACATTTATAATATGATTATTAGAAGCTCCTTGTGAGATTGAACTAGATAAATATCGTTCATCCTCAATAAGTTTTGCAGCTCGAAGACCGTTTACAATACCCCATCCAAATTTAAAATCTGGCCCTATGTTGCCAGCTTCATTGGCGGTATTTAATAAAGTAGCTTTAATTAGTGCAGCTGGAGGCAATACATTGCTATTGGCTTCAGAATATGCTTGATACAATTGTGCGGCAACCCCTGCAATACCTGGAGAAGCACCAGAGGTGCCGCCAAATGATTGATAGGTGTTGTTCTCATTGGTCGAAATTTGGTTTTGACCATTTGCAGCAATGTCCGGCTTTATTCTACCATCGTGGGCAGGGCCGCGGCTACTAGAGTTAACCAACGAACCRTCAAAAAATACATTTGCGGTTGCTATTACGTTTTTACCCTGCTTATGGCCGCCGGTAATATTTCCCCATTGATTGCCTGCACCATATCCACAATTGTTTCCATTGGAATTACCAGCGGAAAAAGTATGTTGAAGATTTGGTAATGTTTGCGCTTGCGTATCTACTGTTTGGGTAATAGTAGTATAACCTGCGTTACAACCATTACTGTATGATGAATTGGTTATCACCACATCTCCACTATTAATTAAAGTAACAGTAGGAGAATCTAAAAAAGAAGGTTCGTAATTTGAAACATATAACAAAGAGCCCGCAGCCATTCCCCTATTGGAAGGGTTTAGGTTGCCCGCACCAGCCATAATTCCAGAAACACCATCACCATGGGACTGTCCAGTTCCACTAGCCATGGAATTGTCTATTCTTCCCTGAAAATCTATGTGGGGCCCTACTATACCATCATCACGGCAAAGTACACCAATATTTAATCCGGTATAGTTTCTTCCTGCAGAGGTTTGAGTGTCTAAGTTACTGGAACGGTGCAAGCTTCTGCCCCTTGTATCATCCGGCACAGAGGGCGCCACGATAAGTTCAACCCATTTCACAAAAGGAAGGTTTGAGAGGTCTTCCAAGCAATTATTGGGGATTGATAGGTCTATATTATTTGAGCCCTTGTAGGTCTGCTTTACAGCTATTTGCTTTTCTGCCAATTGCTGGATTACATAATCTGCAGATACATATTTGTGAAATTGCAACGTCACTAAAATATTATTGCCGTCCATCGCCCAACTATCAAAAGGAGGATTTTTTAAATCTTGCGAAAGCTTTGAGCTTCCATATACAGGTACAATACTTCGAACCCCTTTATTCCTTAAAAAACTCACCGAAGTGTTTTTTGGGAAGTAAAAAAGATAGGTTTGATGTGGAATATACTCCAACAACTCCATCTTATTTTGCTTAAAAAGATCTTGAACCGTTTGGCTTGGAGTTTCGTAAAATTGGACCCAGCCTATGTAACCGTTTTGAAGTTCTGCTGATTCTGGCATTGAATTCCATTGGAATGTATTAATGTTTTCAGGCATTGCATACGTTTCGCCCTGAAATTTAATATTGTTTGGATTTTGGCCAAATGTATTTGAAAATACAAGCACAATTGCCAAAAAGCAGATACTCCGGAGAGTCGGGAAAGTAGTTTTTTTCATGATTAGATAGATTTGAACATATATTTAGATGCATCTTTTTTCAAAAATTTCTGAGAATTTTTCAAGAAATGATTCCAAATATATTTAATACCTACTTTAAAATAATCATGAATTGGGGAAAATATTACATTTTAACATAAAATCATTACCGCAAAAAATCAACACAATCAACGGTTTATGAAACGATATATTAATTTATTGAAATAGAGCCTTCAACTCTGTAGCATCTTTGGGCATCATTTTTCCGGCGAGTACAAGGCTCAATTGTTTTCGGCGAAGGGCCGCCTCAAAACGTTTTTTTTCCAGTTCTGTCTCGGGAACAAGCTCTGGAACCCGAACAGGATTGCCCATTTCATCCACAGCTACAAACGTGTAAATAGCTTCGTTTGAAAGGCTTCTTTCGCCACTTTCACGGTCTTCAATAAAAACATCCATATAAACTTCCATGGAACTGCTAAAAGCCCTGGAAACCTTTGCTTCAACTGTTACAACACTCCCTAAGGGGATCATTTTATTGAACGCCACGTGGTTTACAGATGCAGTAACTACAATTCTACGGCTATGGCGACGAGCAGCAATGCTTGCGGCACGGTCCATCCTTGCCAGCAATTCACCCCCAAACATATTCCCAATAGGATTTGTTTCGCTGGGCAATACCATATCTGTATAAACGGTTAAAGATTGTTGCGGTGTCTTAGATTGCATCTGTAAAAATTTTTGCAAAGATACCTAAGTTCCAAACAATGGGAAGTGAAAAATTAGGAAAGAAAAAAAGGGATGTGGAAGAAATTTTACTGAATTTCCTGAACCAATAGCCAAGCATCCGAATTTTCAGATTTCTGAATTTCATAAAGTTTTCGCTGTGCTTCTAACTTATCATTAAAACTTGCATAAAGAACTTGATGAAGCCCGTATCTATTAACCTCCATTTTTAAAGGAGAATAGCCCTTTTCGCGCAATTGTGAAACCTTCTTTTCMGCATTTTCTTCCATGCGGTAGGCTCCAGCAACAATATGGTACAATCCGGTATGTTTTGGAACTTGTAGGTTCACCACCGGCAAGGGATTTTCAATTACAAATGTTGCCTCCTGTATTTGGTTTTCAACTAAGCTATTAGCCTTTTCCCTTTCCGCATAGTTGAATTTTTGAACCTGATTTTCATAAAGCTTTAAACTTCCAAAACCTATTGCTGATATAGCTAAAACTGCAATAGCGGCATATTTAAGGTAAGGTTTGACTTCCCTTCCTTCGGGCGTAAAGTGTATCGGTGCCTTTTCATCAAAAGCATCCACAGTTTCCTTGTAAACTTCGCGACTTATTTGTGGCGAGACAAAAGATGATAGACCAAAAGCGGAAGTACTGAAATTCTGTTGCGGTAATGGTTCAAACTGAAGGGATTTTTCTTCGTTCAAGGAAAACGTTCCTATATTTTTAAAAGAAATGGTTTTTCCTTCTGAAAGCGCCATTGAAATTTCAGCTGTGAAATTGCGAATTCTTTGCAATGCGGTTTCGAAACTGCATTTTTCTACAGAAGCAACATAATTGGCAAACAGACCATCGTTCGCCTGCAATTGTTTGTTGAACGAAACAATTTTAGAAGGAGGATGAAACGTATTTGTAGCATCATCAATTTGGGCAGATTTATAGCGTGTTAAAAACGCCCCAAACCCAGGAACAATCACACATTCGTATCGGTAAAGCAGATCGGCTATGTAGGTTGTAAGTTGCATATAAACAAAATTAGCCTTTTTTGAGGGTAATCCAATTTTTGCTTTGGTAATTTATTAACAACTTAAAAATTTCGTATTTTTAAAATCTCCCCCGTTTTTAATTTCTAAACCATGCTTTCGAAAAACGAATTACGCTATACGCTTGCTTTGCAGCGCATTCCAAATCTGGGTGATGTTTCAGCGAAAAAATTACTGCGGAAAATGGGCGCTGCGGAAGCAATTTTCAAGGAGAAAAAAAGCAACCTTGCCAAAATTGATGGCATCGGTCTTTTGCGTCTAAAGGATATCAATCTAATTAAACAGTTGGAGGAAGCAGATGAAGAACTTAAGTTTATTGAACAAAATAATATTCAATTTTGTTATTTCAAAGACAAAGATTATCCCGAAAAATTAAAGCATTGCTTGGATGGACCCATACTTTTCTTTCACCGCGGGAATATAGATTTGGCAGGAAAAAAAATAATAAGCATCGTTGGCACCCGAAAAATTACCAGTTATGGCAACGCTTTTTGCGAAAATTTAATTGAAGAAATTGCACCCCTAAATCCCGTAATTGTTTCAGGCTTAGCTTACGGCGTTGACATATGTGCGCACAGGGCAGCAATCGACAACAAACTGCAAACCATAGCCTGTTTGGCTCACGGACTTAATCAAATATATCCAAAAACCCACAAAAAATATATTCAGGAAATTGAAAGCAATGGCGGATTGATTACTGAGTTTTGGAGCAGTGATGCCTTTGATAGAAACAATTTTTTAAAACGCAACCGAATCATCGCAGGGCTTTCCGAGGCAACAATTGTTATTGAATCTGCCGAAAGAGGGGGAAGTTTGGTAACGGCAGACATTGCAAATTCATACAACCGTGAAGTCTTTGCAGTTCCCGGAAGAGCCACAGACAACCAAAGTCGGGGTTGCAATAATTTGATAAAACAACAAAAGGCCCAATTGCTCACCAGTGCTGCAGATATAATTTATATGTTGGGCTGGGAATTGGAGAAAGTCCAAAAACCCAAACAGACCCAACTTTTTGTAGAATTGGACGAAGATGAAAAAGTGGTCTTCCGTTATTTAAAGGAAAAGGAAAAAGAACTTTTAGATATAATTSMWKTNGSAATNTARAAWTSMAKNTTAYARAACTGCAAGCGTTTTGATGAATATGGAACTGAAAGGAGTTGTTCGCCCGTTGCCGGGCAAGTTGTTTCAATTGGTTTAATATCCTACTTTATCCCGAACCCTTTTTAAAACCCCATCTGCAACTTTTCGGGCTTTTTCAGCACCAGTTGCCAATGCGGCATCAATTTCAGTAAGGTTTTCCATAAAATAATTATACCGAATTCGTTCTTCCGAAAATTTTTCTGTTATCAATTCAAACAAGGCTTGCTTTGCGTGGCCGTAGCCATAGTTTCCAGCTTCGTAGTTTTTTCGCATTTGCGCCACTTCTTCTTTTGTACCGATAATTTTATAAAGTGCAAATACATTACAAGTATCAGGATTTTTAGGCTCTTCCAGTGGTGTACTATTCGTCTCAATGCCCATAATCTGTTTCCGCAGTTTTTTATCATCCAGAAATATATTGATAATATTGCCTTTGGACTTGCTCATTTTGGTGCCGTCTGTTCCAGGAATATACATTGTTTCCTCTTGAACTTTTCCAGCGGGCATCACAAAGGTCTCACCCATCTGTGCATGAAAACGTGAAGCCACGTCACGGGTTATTTCAATATGCTGCATTTGGTCCTTCCCCACGGGAACAATTTCGGCATCGTACAATAATATATCGGCTGCCATTAGCATTGGATAGGTAAAAAGACCCGCATTCACATCTTCCAAACGGTCTGCCTTATCTTTAAAGGAATGGGCCAACGTTAACCTCTGAAACGGAAAAAAACAGCTTAAATACCAGGAAAGCTCGGTAGTTTGCGGCACATCGCTTTGGCGGTAAAAAACCGCACGGTTAATATCCAACCCAAAAGCCAACCAGGTTGCGGCTACACTGTAAGTGTTTGCACGAAGGGTATCTGCATTTTTAATCTGCGTCAACGAGTGCATATCTGCAATGAAAAGAAAAGAATCGTTATTAGGATCGTTGGCCATTTCAATGGCAGGAACTATTGCTCCCAAAAGATTTCCGAGATGGGGTGTGCCTGTACTTTGTATTCCTGTGAGTATTCTAGACATGGTAATTAAAAAAATTTTTGCAAAGGTACTTTTTTTGATTTATTCCCATCATTCAAATTAGTACTTTTGAATCTTGATGAAATTACTAAAACAAATATTTGCGGCATTTTACCGTATTTGGTTCTATTTGGTTATAGCATTGGCTACAATTTTACTTTTTCCCTTTCTCGTTATTAGCATTTTAAAGTATTCCTGGTACCCTTTTTTCTTTAAGGTTGCACGAACTTGGTCTGCATTTATCATTTACGGCATAGGCTGTTACCCTATCATAAAGCGCGAAATAGCTTATAAAAAGGGCAAAAGCTACATGTTTGTTGCCAACCACACCTCTATGACCGATATTATGCTGATGTTTTATGCAACAAAAAATCCATTTGTTTTTGTAGGAAAAAAGGAATTGGCAAAGATTCCACTGTTCGGATACATTTACAAACGCACGTGTATTTTGGTGGATCGCGGAAACACGAAAAGCCGCGTAGAGGCTTTCCGAAGAGCGGAAATACGTCTCAATGAAGGTTTGAGTGTATGTATTTTTCCGGAAGGCGGCGTGCCAGATGATCTTTCACTGCTGTTGGATGAATTTAAGGACGGCGCTTTCAGGCTTTCCATTGAGCATCAAATTCCTATTGCACCTATGACCTTTCACGACAATAAAAAACGATTTCCGTATTCGTTTTTCAAGGGCGGCCCAGGCAAGATGCGGGTCAAAGTCCATAAACTGATCCCCACCACAAGCATGACTTTGGAAAATAGAAAAGAATTGAAAAACGAAGCACGAAAGGTAATTTTAAATGAATTGATTAATCCAACTGTATAATCTCCAATAAAAAACCGTCCTATGGCGCAGAACGGTTTTTCATTTTTGTTTGAAGTATATCAAACACATCCAACTAAAAACTAACCTAAAACTTGAAACTCAATCCACTGTAAACGCCCAAGATATATGGGTTGAATTTTACAGATGAATCGGTATAAGGGTTGAGCTGGTATTTAAACATTGGCTCAATATTAAACGTAAATTTTTTGGACAGTTTATAGTCCAGTCCCAGCCCGATGTTAGTTGAAAAACTTACTGTGGAGAGATTATTAGCCTCCCCCAATACACTATTGAAGTTATCAGCTTTCACCGAAATTTCATTATTTCCTAAAAGCAAAGTACTTACCCCACCAATCAAATTTATACCAAACCTGCTATTAATAACAGCATATTTGAGCTCTACGGGGACTTCATAATAATTTATATTTTGAATAAGCTTTGCGTCACCCTTTGTAGATTTTGGTGTAACATTCCCAAATCCATTAGAAGGCGCTCCACTTGTAAAGGAGCCTTTATCTGCGGCGGTAACCACTATTTGTCTTGAACCATAATCTACTGAACTCAAAGCCACGGCCACTGGGCCGGTACCCACTTCTATTCCAGAAGTACTGTATCCCAAATCTACATTATTGACCCCTGTACGTATGCTCAATCGCTTACTAACCGCATAACTTACTTGCACGCCATAGCTCATATTAACATCTCCGTTTTGTGGGTTGTCTGCAAAACTTGGATCTATAGATGACCCGTTACCAAAACTGCTGTAATATACGGGAGCTACATTTGGTGCAACATTCCAGCGGTGCTCTGGTCTTTCTTTCTTATTCTTTTCAGAAATCACTTCTTCATCCTTTTCTGCAATGGCGTCAAAAATTGATTTTTTGTTTTTAGACTCTTGCGCTATTTCTTCCTCTGTCTTTACAAGATTATTTTCTGAATTCTCATTCACAATCCCTGTTTCCGTTTTGGTATCAAAAAGCTTATCTTTATTAATGAAATCTTTGTTGGCTTCATTAACATTATTCTCAATATTTCCTTTTTCAGAATCCCTGCCTTTTGTGGTGGCGATTGATTCCTTTATATTATTTTCAGAGGTATTGGTTTCGAGCCTACCTTTCTTTGTATTGTCTTTTATTTTTGAAGAATTGTTTTCCGAATTACTGGAAGCTATTACAGAATTGGTTGTTTTTTTAGAAGAATTAAGTTTTCTATTTGAGAGTTTGGTTTCGCCACTATTATTTGAAATATTTTCCTCGGTAGTATCCGAATTTTGGGAGGATGTATTTTGATTTGTTTTTTCTTCCGAAGCTACTTGCGAATCGGTCGCATCTTTTTCAATCTCAGATTTATTTTCTTGAAATTGATTTTCCGTTTGCTTTACATTCTCATTAGTAATTGTGGGAGCGACGGAATCAGAAGAGTTGTAAAGTGAATTGCCCACGGTAAGCAAAAGTGCAAGCAACGCAGCAACACCGCCAAGTTTTACCCACAGTGGGATAACCTTGCGTTCATTTTTCTCCTTTTTAAGTTCTGTCTGGATGTTTTCCCAAACATGCGGCGAAGGAGTGGCCTCAAAATTCTTGAAGCCTTCGTTAAAAATGTTGTCTATGTTTTTCTTTTCTTTCATTCTTACCCTTCAAAAGGGAAATTTTTAAAAAACCCCTACCCATAAGCAGGGGAGTTTTATTCAATCTAAACAATTCATAATGCTTTAAGTGTTATAATTTGTAGCATTATACTCTTCAATTTTATTTTTCAAAATCATTCTGGCGCGGGCCAGGTTTGATTTAGACGTTCCATCGCTGATTCCTAACATCTCTGCTATCTCTTTATGCTGATAGCCGTCCATTACATACATACTGAAAACCAATCGGTACCTATCGGGTAGTTCCTGCACAATTTTCAGCAGAAAATCCAATGGAATTTCCTCACTTTCAATTTCTACCTCCGCTTCATCCTCAATCTGTCCTTCATCAACAATTTCAAAGGTGCGCTGTTTTCTGTATTTTTGAAGAACTGTGTTTACGGTAACCCGTTTCATCCAGCCTTCAAAAGAACCTTTGCCATTATACTGCTCAACTTTTTTAAAAATAGTTATAAAAGCATCTTGCAAATTGTCTTCAGCCTCGGTATAATTAGGTGAATATCGAAGGCAAATGGCGAAAAGGATTCTGTTATACTGTTTGTACAATTCGCCCTGCGCCGTTGCATCCTGCTTTTTGCATAATTCTATGAGCTTATCTAATGTCAAATGCAGTACCGTGAGTTATTGTTCCGTTGTAAATACCTCCTTTATTGTAGAGGGCAACCGTAATAATCAAGGCTCCTACATTTTGTAGATACCACATTATTAAAAGGGTTGCGTGGTTTGCCGAAAGATTATTGGTTTATTGCGGCAATAGCATCTTTTATTTTCTTTTCAAGCTCTTCCATTAATTCTGGATTGTCCAAAAGAAGTGTTTTTACGGCATCKYRRCMMTGYMSWARTTTMGKATCSWNAKAAYTSMAYYWRGAAMCWNGNCTTNNTTWTAWTKNAYTTCWAAMTCWACSCCYARRTCWATKATYTCMCCYACTTTKGARATYCCTTCKCCRTACATRATATCAAAYTCTRCTWKTTKAAAMGGTGGTGCTACTTTGTTTTTTACCACTTTTACGCGAGTTTTATTTCCCGTTGCATTGCTTTCGGTATCTTTAATTTGTGTGGAACGGCGAATGTCCAAGCGTACGGAAGCATAAAATTTCAATGCATTTCCACCTGTTGTGGTTTCTGGGTTTCCGAACATTACGCCTATCTTTTCGCGCAATTGGTTAATGAAGATTACGGTACATTTTGTTTTGCTAATGGAGCCTGTCAATTTTCTTAAAGCTTGGCTCATCAATCGTGCGTGAAGCCCCATTTTGCTGTCGCCCATTTCGCCTTCTATTTCGCTTTTTGGGGTCAAGGCCGCAACGGAGTCAATAATTACAATGTCTATGGCGCCACTTCTAATTAAATTATCAGCGATTTCCAAAGCCTGCTCGCCGTTATCTGGTTGCGAAATGATAAGATTTTCAATATCCACCCCAAGCTTTTCGGCATAGATTCTGTCAAAAGCATGCTCTGCATCGATAAATGCAGCGATTCCGCCTTTTTTCTGGGCCTCTGCCATTGCATGGAGCGTCAAGGTTGTTTTCCCGGAGGATTCGGGGCCGTAGATTTCTATAACCCTTCCACGTGGGTAACCGCCTACGCCAAGCGCCACATCCAGACCAAGTGAACCGGTGGGAATTACATCCACATCTTCCACGGCGCTATCGCCCATTTTCATTACGGTTCCCTTGCCGTAGGTTTTGTCTAGTTTATCGAGAGTAAGCTTTAATGCTTTTAGTTTTGCGTCTTTTTCAGTGCTCATTTTCAGTATGTTTTATGATGGAATTTTCAATTAGCTAAGATACTATTTCTTTGTGCTTGGGGCAAAAGTAAAATGTGGGGAGAAGCTATTTTTGTTAACAAAAAAGATTAGGAACCAGGGCTTGCACAATTATGACTTGCCAAAAGAAATAATTATTTATAATGTTGTCTTTGGTCATATATTTACTATTGCAAATTTTTGCAAGCAGTAAATATTATACAAAAGGGGCATCTATGGAGTATAGTAGGCCTATACTAGGCTTTGCCTAGGCTTTAATACGGGTGATCCTAGGCTTTGCTGTTAATCGTTTGAGTGTGGAAATGGGTTATTGTTTTATAAACTTTTGGATTGTTGTATTGCCGTTTTCATCTTCTATGTTTAAAAAATAGATGCCGCTCTTTAGTTGGGAGATAGCTAGCGGGGTTTGAGATGCAGTTTCTAAAGTTTGTTTATCTAAAAGTTTTCCTGCTATGTTGAAGATTTTGATTATTAGATTTCCTGTGATGTCTGTGGTGCTTATAAATAATTTGTCGTTTGCAGGGTTGGGGTGGATTGCAAATATCTTCTCTTCAGCTGTATTTATACTTAATGGTGCATCGCCATAAATAGCCTGATTACCTAAATCATTCGTTAAAATTAATTGTTTTTCATTGTTTGTACCAATCTCAATTACATAGTTAAAAGTATTTGGATTCTGCCAGTCGTAAAAATCATTAAAATAATAATTTTCAAAAAGAACTGTTTCGGGCAGAGTACAGCCGTTTGAAATTATAGCAAAATCATTTACTTCGAAATATTCGTTGCTTATCAATATAATGTCTGTTCCTATCACGGAGCAAGCCCAAGTACTAATATAATATGGATTTTCCAAAATTTCTAAAACAACATTTTCTATTTCACTATTATTTGGCGGAAAAATATCTTGTCCATCTAGTATGATTTTTTGCAAATACCAATCATTCTCAAAAAGTTGCGGGTCTTGGGCAAAGGAGATTGCGCCAATGTTGAATATTATTATGTATAGTAGTGTTTTCATGATTTTAGATTTTAAAGATTATTGTTTAGCAAGGTTTTTTGAATCAACGATTTCCCCATCGCATACGAGCGCTACGGAATAGAGGCCTGAAGTATATGTGGAAACATCCAAATTTATGGCTGTTGCATTAACGTCCAAAATATAATTGTTTGAAATGCCCGTAACGGTATCTTTTGTGGTTTGCGCCTTAAGAAAAATGGTAGTAAAAACCAAAATAATAAATACTAAATACGTGTGGGCGTGTGGGCGTGTGCTTTCATACTTTGGTCGATTAAAGTAAGTTGATTTTTTAAAGCTATGCCAAAATATTCAATTAAAAAACAGGATTTTCCCTGTTTTTTTAAGGGGGATTTTCCCTGTTTTTATGAAGTCCTTTTCTTACAATGAAAAACTACCCTATTGCCTGTTCCAAATCTGCAATTAAATCACCTACATCTTCAATACCTACTGAAAGACGGATCAACGAATCCACGATTCCCGTTTTTTCCCGATCTTCTTTTGGTATACTGGCATGTGTCATACTTGCTGGGTGCCCGGCAAGGCTTTCCACGCCGCCCAAGCTTTCTGCCAAGGTGAAGATTTTTAGGTTTTCAACTATTTTAATGGCTTCGTGGTAATTGTTTCCTTTGGTAACAAAAGAAATCATCCCGCCAAAATCCTTCATTTGCTCTTTCGCTATTGCGTGATTTGGATGGTTTTCAAAACCGGGCCAATATACTTTTTCAATTTTTGGATGTTTCTCTAAATACTTAGCAACGGCTTTTCCATTTTCGCAATGGCGCTGCATACGTATGTGAAGTGTTTTCAAACCACGCAAAACCAAAAAGCAATCCTGTGGTCCGGAAATGGCACCACTGGCGTTTTGAATGAAGTATAATTTTTCCGCTAGCGCTTTGTCTTTTACAACCAACGCGCCCATTACCACATCGCTATGGCCACCAAGGTATTTTGTGGCACTATGCATTACAATATCTGCGCCCATTTCCAACGGTTGTTGCAAATAGGGCGTTGCAAATGTGTTATCAACTGCGAGAAGAACCTTGTATTTTCTGGCAATGGAAACTGCTCTTTTTATATCTATAATATTCATCATTGGGTTGGTTGGTGTTTCCACCCAAATGAGTTTGGTTTTATTAGTTACATATTCTTCAATTTTATCGGCGTTTTCCATTCCGATGAAATGAAACTTTATCCCAAACCCTTCAAAAATTTTGGTAAACAACCGATAGGTTCCGCCATAAAGATCGTCGGTTGAGATTACCTCATCGCCGGGTTTTAATAGTTTCATCACCGCATCTATTGCGGCAAGACCGCTTCCGAAAGCTAGGCCAAATTCACCGTTTTCTAAACTTGCAACAGCACGTTCCAAGGCCGCACGTGTGGGGTTTCCGCTTCGCGAATATTGAAAACCTTTATGTCCGCCGGGCGTAGTTTGTGAATAGGTGGAAGTTTGATAAATAGGTGGCATTACCGAACCATAGGCCGGATCTATATTGTGCTGGCCACCGTGTATAGTCTTTGTGTTGAATTTCATAAAATTTTTGAAACTTTTTAATTGATATTCTGTATTATCAAAACTATATTTTAGGTTTTAATATAACTTTCACAATAGCTGATTTTAAAGTTATTACTTTTGAAATGCAAATGCAAGTGTTTCGTTTGTGATAGCTAACCATCTATTCCTTTTAACGTATGAATTACAAAATTACGGTCGTAGCATTAATCGCGCTGCTAGGCGTGGGTTGCAACCAAGAAAAAAACATTGAGATTGCTTCGGAAAGTTTTACTGAAAGGGACCTTAAAATGTGCGAAAACAGTAAATGTCCTGAAGTGACCATCAATTATGTAGCGCTATTTGGTGATCCTGAAATTTCAGAAAAAATAAATAAAAAAATAAAAAACTTTATATTTTCGTCTTTATTGATGGGGGAAGACACAATCCCCACGGCCAAAACAATCCAAGAAGCCGCAACCGGTTTCATTGAAGCCTACCAAGCAGATAAAGCCCAATTTCCTGACATGGCCGGGGAGTATTTTGCCGAAATATCGGTGAATGAAATTTACAGTTCCAAAGAGCTTCTGTGTCTTGAAATGCGCCAATATCTCTTCACGGGCGGTGCGCACGGTTACGGCACTACTTCCTTTATGAACATAAATCCACAAACGGGTGAAGAACTTTCACAGAAAGACCTTTTTACAGACCATAAGGAATTCATTGCCTTTGCTGAAAAGAAATTCCGCAGCCAACAAAAAATTACTGCAGAACAAGCAATCAACGACACTAAATTTTGGTTTGAAAATGGTGAATTTAACCTTCCCGAAAGTGTTGGTTTTACACAGGATAGCCTTATTTTCATTTACAACCAATACGATATTGCCAGTTATGCCGATGGTCCCATCGAGCTAAAAATTGCAATGAAAGAAGCCAAGCCTTTCCTCAGTATTCATTAATTTTGGACTATGCAAAAAGTATATTATTTATCAAGTTGTGATACCTGTAAAAGAGTGATGGACGAAATAGAAATTCCCTCATCGTTCATAAAACAGGACATCAAAGTACAGGGAATTACTGAAGAAGAATTAGACGAACTGTTCAACCTCACCGATAGTTACGAAAAGCTATTCAGCCGCAGGGCGAAACTTTATAAAGAACGAAATTTGAAAGAAGAAGAGCTATTGGAAGAGGATTACAAAGGGCTCATTTTGGAACATTACACTTTTCTGAAACGCCCGGTGATAGTCAACAATGACGAAATATTTATAGGCAGCAGCCCAAAAACAGTTGCCGCTGCAAAAAAATCCATTCATAACAATTGACCAACCAACGCATTTTTGCGCTTTTGTCCGCAACCACGGCGAGTACCATCTATGGTATAAACCACACCATCGCCAAAGGATTGATGCCAGATGTAATTAAACCTTTTGGTTTTATATTGTTGCGAGTGTCTGGCGCAGCATTGGTTTTTTGGATTATTAGCCTTTTCTTCCCTTCGGAAAAAGTTGAGCGCCGCGATTGGTTTCGGTTTATGGCTTGCGCATTCTTTGGAATGGTATTGAATATGCTCGCTTTTTTCAAAGGATTGAGCCTYTCCACTCCCATCAACAGTTCGGTAATAATCACGCTTTCGCCATTGTTATTATTAATACTCTCAGCTTTTATCTTACGGGAACGGATAACTTGGGTGAAAAGTCTCGGTATCTTTTTAGGCCTTAGCGGAGCTTTGGTTTKGATTCTCTTTGGAATCAAGGAGCAAGCCAATGCGCCAAACATACCCGTGGGAAATTTGTTATTTATTGTAAACGCAACCTCTTATTCCATCTATTTGATTTTGGTAAAACCCTTGGTCGCAAAATACAGTTCCATTACTTTGATGAAATTTCTTTTCCTTTTTGCGTTTTTAATAAACCTGCCAATTGGTATTTCAGAATTGACGGAAGTATCTTGGGCCAGTCTTGCGTTTGGCGATATTTGGAAAATGGCCTTTGTGGTTATCTGCACTACGGTTATGACTTATCTTTTAAACATATATGCGCTAAAACAATTGAGTCCGTCAACCATAGGCGCCTTTATATATTTGCAACCCGTAATTGCCGTACTTTTTGCAGTACTGGTGGGCGCAGACAGCCTCACTGCCTTGCGCATAGGCGCAGCTGCTTTAATATTTTTGGGGGTTTATCTTTCCACTTTAAAACGTGCCAAAAAATATATTGATTAAAGGTCATGCGGCCGCTGGCTGTACTTTCGGGTGTTTTCTTTGGTTAGAATTCTGAAATCGTCCGTCTTTTCCAGCGCATTGAATATTTGGTAAAATTTCTTCGGAAGGCCTACCAGTTTTCTTTCCGTTAGATCAATCCACGCTCCCATCATTTCGCAACGGGCATAGTTTTTACCCTTTTCATCATAAAAATTGTGCAGGAATTCAAAATACATTCCATCTTCCGAAAGACCTTTCAATTGCAATGAAACCGTAACAGGTTGTCCTGGAAAAAACTCTCGGAAATAATACATGTGCTCATAAAATGCCACGGGACCCAAGTTGTATTCTGCCAAATGCCGCTGGTCCATGCCATTCTCCAGCATAAAACTCATTCGGGTGTGGCTCATATAATCTATATAGGCACTGTTGCGCAGGTGGCGGTTGGCATCCACATCGCTCCAGCGTATTTCAAATTGTTTTGTGTACATTTTCAAACTTTTATGCAAATTTAAAGTAACTTTGTTATGCAAGCATAGTAAATATGTTTAGTTTCTGTTAAAACTTTTCCAAAGAAATGCCGCTCGTAAAAACCAATTACAAACCAAATTTTCCTTTTAAAAACGCACACTTCGCTACTATTTATTCCGCGAAACTCCGTCCGTCGCCAAAATTGATGCAACAGCGTGAACGCCTGCAATTGCCCGATGGCGATTTTATGGATATCGATTGGTCGTTTTCGGAAAAATCTTCACAAAAAGTTGCAATCCTKYTYSWYSSYMYSRAWSSTRWKGCYCMWYKWMYRTMTWYGMMARGACANRMAAAAATCCTGAACCAAAACGGTTGGGACGCAGCGGCCGTAAATTTTCGCGGTTGCAGTGGGGAGGCCAATCTTTCGTATCAATCATACAATGCAGGGAAAACGGACGATTTAGAAGCGGTTATTGATGCTATTCTGAAAAAGGATAAATACAATGAAATAGCGCTCGTAGGTTTCAGCCTGGGCGGAAACCTGCTTTTGAAATACTTGGGCGAACGCGAATCATTTCCGAAGGAAATAAAAAAAGCCGTTGCCATTTCTACGCCCTTGAGTTTAAAAGGTTCTTTGGAATCTTTAAATGAATTTTCCAATTGGGTGTACCGCAATTCATTTTTGATAAATCTTCGGAAAAAATACAAAACTAAAATGAAGGATTTCCCCGAAAAAATGACGGTTTCCGATTACAAACAAATTACATCGCTATTAGAATTCGATAACGTTTATACAGCCCCGGCACACGGCTTTAAAGATGCCTTTGATTATTACGAAAAGAACAGCAGCCTACAGTTCCTTCCGAATATTGAAATTCCCGTTTATATTCTGAATGCGGAAAATGACAGTTTCCTTTCTTCCAAATGTTACCCTATAGATTTGGCTTCAAAAATGAAAAACCTTTTTCTCGAAACGCCAAAATACGGCGGCCATGTGGGATTTCACCAAACCAATAAAGTGTATTACAGTGAAGTGCGCGCAGTGGAATTTTTAAACGAATAATCTGGTTTAAAACCCTCCCGCTGCAAATTCACATCCTACCACCTAATTTTCTTACCTTTGCCCTTCAATAAAACAGGAATATGATCCAATCCATGACGGGCTACGGCAAAGAAGTTGTCCAATTGCCTTCCAAAACAATTACTATTGAAATTAAATCTTTAAACAGCAAAGGGCTGGACCTCAACACACGTGTGCCTTCTGCTTACCGTGAAAAGGAGCTTGAAATCCGCGATTTGCTTGCAAAATCGTTGCAACGGGGAAAAGTAGATTTTTCACTTTATATTGAGGTAACAGGAGAAGAGGTAACCACCCAACTAAACGAAGGCGTTGTAAAACAATACATTAAACAATTGTCAAATGTGGTGAACGGCGACCCCGTGGAACTATTAAAAATGGCGGTTCGTATGCCCGATGCTTTGAAAACAGAACGTGAGGAGATTGACGAGAAGGAATATAAGGCTATTTTAAACGGAATTGACAAAGCGCTGGAAGAGATAAACGAATACAGAACCGATGAAGGTTTGGTTTTGGAAAACGACTTTTTGGAGCGTTCCCAAACCATCTCAAAATTGTTGGAAGATGTAGTCGCATTGGATCCCGAAAGAATTGATGCCGTAAAGGAAAGATTGCGCAAGGCGGTTGCGGATTTAAAGGAAAAAGTGGACGAAAACCGTTTTGAACAGGAATTGATCTATTACCTCGAAAAATACGATATTACCGAAGAAAAGGTGCGACTAAAAAACCATTTAGAATATTTTGAGGAATCCTTAAAATCGTACGATTCCAACGGAAAAAAGTTGGGTTTTATTACTCAAGAAATCGGTCGTGAAATCAACACCATTGGCAGCAAAGCCAATT
Source organism: Aequorivita sp. (assembly GCA_002733915.1). Classification (GTDB taxonomy): domain Bacteria; phylum Bacteroidota; class Bacteroidia; order Flavobacteriales; family Flavobacteriaceae; genus Aequorivita. The sequence continues at coordinate 310,585 of NVXN01000002.1, read as the reverse complement.
ACGCACCAATGCAACAAGTAGTGGTACAAATGAAGGATGAGCTTGAAAAAATTAAGGAACAAGCGCTAAACGTTTTATAGATGGAAGGAGGAAAATTGATTGTTTTTTCGGCCCCTTCCGGCAGTGGAAAAACCACCATCGTACAACATTTGTTGAAACAGGAGGACCTCAACTTGGAATTTTCGGTTTCGTGCACAAGTCGCGAGCCCCGTGGCGATGAAAAGCACGGCGAGAATTATTATTTCATCTCGTTGAAAGATTTTAAGCAGCACATTAAAAATGGTGATTTTTTAGAGTGGGAAGAAGTGTACCGCGACAATTTTTACGGGACGCTGAAAAGTGAAGTGGAACGCATTTGGAGCCATGGGAAAAATGTGATTTTTGATATTGACGTAGCTGGCGGACTTCGGATTAAAAAGAAATATCCCGAAAAAACCTTGGCTGTTTTCGTAAAACCCCCAAGTATCGACGAGCTGAAAATTCGTTTGAAAAAACGAAAAACCGAAAGTGATGAACGTATCAATATGCGCATTGCCAAGGCTTCAGTAGAATTAGCAACTGCGCCACAGTTCGATAAAATTATAAAAAATCANTKAWMWTGAAACTGCGTTAAAGGAAGCGCATGACTTGGTAGAAGATTTCATAAAAAAATAAACAGTTTTTAATTTTGAAGACTTCAAAAAAAATAGGGCTCTATTTTGGCACTTTTAACCCTATCCACATTGGGCATTTGATTATTGCCAACCACATGGTGGAATTTAGTGATTTGGATGAAGTGTGGTTTGTGGTTACGCCACACAATCCGCATAAAAAGAAAAAAACGCTTTTGGAAGACCACCATCGTTTGGCAATGGTTCGGATTGCCGTGGATGAGTATCCAAAATTACAGGCCAGTAATGTGGAATTTGACCTGCCGCAGCCCAATTATACTGTGAATACTTTGGCTTATCTGGAAGAAAAGTACCCAAAAAATAATTTCTGCTTGATAATGGGCGAGGACAACCTGAAAAGTCTTCACAAGTGGAAAAACTACGAAGTAATTTTAGAACGCTATTCCATCTACGTTTATCCAAGAATTTCCGAAGGAACTGTTGAAACGCAATTTGACAATCACAAAAAGATAAAAAAAGTTGATGCGCCTATTATTGAGCTTTCTTCCACTTTTATCAGAAAAGGAATAAAATCTGGAAAAAATATTCAGCCTATGCTTTCGGCTGAGGTTTGGACGTATTTGGATGAGATGAATTTTTATAAATAATTTCGTTTTACTTTTAAAAATCCAGTTTTTACGGAAATGAAAAACCGCCCCACCAAATTAACACTTGGGGAGCGGCCTCAACTAAATAACCAACCAAAATCATTGAAACTACCTAAATTTCAATAATCAATGCCAATAACGCAAACAGGCAGCAAAAGATTGTATGCGCAATCTTAAGCTACTGTTAAATGTTTTGATAACATAAGAATTGTTTACTTTTGAATCCATAATTTTAATACATGCAAGAAAAACCAAAATTTGCGGTCTTTGGAGGTGGAAGCTGGGCTACGGCCATTGTAAAGATGCTATGTGAAAATCTTGATGAAGTATGTTGGTATATGCGCAGCAACTATGCGCTGGAACATCTTAAAAAACACGGGCACAACCCCAATTACTTAAGTTCGGTAGAGTTTAACCTGCCGCAGTTGAGACTAAGCAACGATATTAACAATACAGTTTCTTGTGCCGATTATTTGATTTTTGTTATTCCTTCGGCTTTTCTACACAGGGAGCTCGAAAAACTTACAGTTTCTTTGGAGGACAAGGTGGTTTTTTCAGCAATAAAGGGCATTGTGCCTGAAACCAGCCTAATTGTGGGAGATCATTTCAACACGCATTATAAAGTCCCGTTCAACAATATTGGCGTTATCTCTGGGCCCTGTCACGCGGAAGAAGTTGCATTGGAAAGACTCTCATACCTTACCATTGCCAGTGCCGATGACGAAAAAGCAAAAATTGTAGCAAATGTGTTGAGCAGTGATTATATTACTTGCACCACAAGCGACGATGTTTTAGGGATAGAATACGCTGCAATGCTTAAAAATATATATGCGGTGGCAGCAGGAATTGCACACGGACTTGGTTATGGTGATAATTTTCAGAGCGTGCTGATGAGCAATGCCATTCGCGAGATGAAAAAATACGTGAAAAAGGTTCACAAAATGAAACGTGACATAAACGATTCAGCTTATTTGGGAGATTTATTGGTAACGGGGTATTCCGTATTTAGCCGAAATAGACTTTTTGGAACAATGATAGGAAAAGGATATACTGTAAAAAGCGCCCAACTTGAAATGAGTATGATTGCAGAAGGGTATTATGCAACTAAAAGCGCCTACAAACTGAACCAACAAAAAGGAAAGAAAAAAGCCAAGACGCCAATAATAAATGCAGTGTATGAAGTGCTCTATGAAAATAAAGACCCCAAGAAAACATTTAAAAAGTTAACTGAAAAGTTAGATTAAAAAAAGCCCCTCAAATTTGAGGGGCTTTTTAAATTATTGTTTTATTTCTTTATTGATATTTTCTGGCAATTCTTCATAACCCATATTGAAAAGGGTAAATCCAAAAATATCTGCATATTGCTCAATAGTTTTGCTGACTGGCGTTCCCGCTCCGTGTCCGGCATCGGTTTCAATTCTAATTAAAACTGGGTTATTACCCGCTTGTTTTGATTGAAGTTCGGCAGCAAATTTAAAGCTATGCGCTGGTACCACCCTGTCATCATGATCCCCGGTAGTGATTAAAGTTGCTGGATACTCCACACCTTCCTTTATATTGTGCAATGGCGAATAGCCCTTTAAATATTCAAACATTTCCTTGCTGTCTTCCGCCGTACCGTAGTCATACGCCCAGCCCGCTCCCGCAGTGAATGTGTGGTAACGAAGCATATCCAAAACGCCTACAGCGGGAAGGGCCACTTTCATCAAATCTGGCCGTTGCGTCATGGTTGCGCCCACAAGCAAACCACCATTTGAGCCTCCACGAACCGCGAGATAGTCACTGGACGTGTAGTTATTTTTGATTAAATATTCMRCAGCAGCTATAAAATCATCAAATACATTTTGCTTTTTCATCTTCGTGCCCGCATCGTGCCATTTCTTTCCATACTCGCCGCCGCCGCGTAGGTTTGGTACCGCATAAATTCCGCCCTGTTCCATCCACACCGCATTTGCAATACTAAAACCTGGTGTAAGGCTAATATTGAACCCTCCGTAACCGTAAAGGATTGTTGGGTTTTTACCGTCCATTTTCAAACCTTTTTTATGGGTGATTATCATTGGTATTTTAGTACCATCCTTGGAGTTATAAAAAACTTGGTGGCTTTCAAAATTTTCCGGGTTGAAGTCTATTTCGGGTTTTATGAATAAATCAGAATTTCCGCTTGCAATGTCATATTTATAGATACTGCCCGGCGTAACATAATTTGTGAAGGAATAATACAATTCCGTTTCTTCCTTTTTTGTGCCAAAACCACCTGCCGAACCAACGCCCGGAAGTTTTACCTCACGAATCAATTTTCCGTCATAATCATATTGCAACACTTTTGAAACAGCATCAACCATATAGTTTGCGAAAATATTTCCTCCTCCTGTGCTTGGCGAAAGCACATTTTCTGTTTCGGGAATAAAATCTACCCAGTTATCTGGAGTAGGGTTTTTAGCATCTACGGTAACCACTTTTTTATTTGGTGCATTTCTGTTAGTAACAATGTAGAGTTTTGAGCCTACGTTTTCCACAATAGAAGTGTCGGAATCAGTATCATCTAATATAGTTACAAAAGGAGCTCCAGGTTTTGTCAGATCCTTTATAAAAAGTTTATTCCCAGAAGTAGAAGTGCTTGCCCTAATTACTAAATAGTTGTTGTCTTCTGTTACACTCGCATTTATATAACGATGCTTTTCTTCTGGGGTGGCACCAAAAATTATTTTGTCTTCCTTTTGGGGCGTTCCCATTTTGTGGTAGTACACTTTGTGCTGGTCTGTTTTAGCAGAAAGCTCACTGCCTTTTGGCTTGTCGTAACTGGAATAGTAAAAACCCTCCTCACCCTTCCATGAGAGTCCGCTGAACTTGATATCTTTTAACGTATCACCAACCAATTCCTTGGTTTCGGTGTTCATTACAAGAACTTTCCTCCAATCGCTTCCGCCTTCAGAAATACTGTAGGCCAGTTTACTGCCATCTTTGCTGAAACTTGTTTCGCCCAAAGAAATGGTTCCGTCTTCCTTAAAAGTATTGGGATCCAAAAATACCTCGGCAGAACTTGGATCTTCTCCTGTTTTGTAGCGATATAAAACATATTGGTTCTGTAAACCATCATTTTTATAAAAATATGTATAGTCGCCTTCTTTAAATGGAGGGCCCACTTTTTCGTAATTCCATAGATCGGAAAGACGTTGCTTCAACTCTTCGCGGAACGGTATTTTTTCCAAATATCCAAAGGTTACTTCGTTTTCAGCCTTAACCCAGGCGGCGGTTTCTTCACTGCGGTCATCTTCCAACCATCGGTATGGGTCATTTACCTCAACACCGAAGTAGGTGTCAACGGTGTCAACTTTTTTTGTTTGCGGATAGGTCACGGAAATAACTTCTTTTTTTGGTTCTTCCTTACAGCCTACAAAAGCAAGTATAAGGATTGCTGAAACAATTGTAAATTTCATAGTATTGATTTTTTGGAAGTGTAAATGTACTGTTTTTAGCAAAAAAAGAGAACTTTATAAAAAATAATAAGGCTTCTGTGAGGAAGCCTTTAATGTATGGGTCAGCAATTTATTTCAATGAAACAAGGGTTTATACACCTTCCAATGTTTATAGATTAAAATAACGTTCAGAATGGTTATTATCAAAGCCACAATGAGGCCCGGAGTGTCCAAAAACAAATGGAACAGTAAAATATTTACCGTTATAGGCGCCAACAAAAGCAACGCAAAAGAAACCCACTTATTAATAAGCAAAAGCAAGCCTATGAAGATTTCAAAAATTCCAATAACTTTTAGAATATAGCCCGTACTGCTAAGGGAGTCGATAAAGATAGCTGCATCGCCCGTATAGATATGGGTGGGCATAATGCTAAAATTTATCAATTTGCTCATTCCAAAAAAAAGTAATCCCAAGCCTAAAATAATTCTTAAGATTTTAGTAAATGTTGAATTCATAAGCTTTAATTTTAAGATTAACTCATTAAAGATACTGAAAAATAAAAAACGTACCTTTTTTAAAAGTACGTTTTTTTAACATTTTATTAAATATTTTCTTAAATACTAAACCAGTTTATTGTTTAATAAGTATTCTGCTATTTGAACTGCATTTGTAGCTGCACCTTTTCGAAGATTATCGCTAACAATCCACATATTTAGGGTATTGGGTTGCGATTCATCCCGACGAATTCTTCCAACAAACACTTCATCTTTATCATGCGCGTACATAGGCATAGGGTATGTGTTGGTATCTGGATTGTCCTGAACGGTTATACCTGGTGTTTCGTGAAGTATTTTTCGAATATCACTCAGTTCGAAATCATTTTCAAATTGAACGTTGACCGCCTCACTGTGCCCACCAGCCGTGGGGATTCGCACTGCGGTAGCAGTTACTGAAAACGTACGGTCATCCAATATTTTCTGAGGCTCACGCGCCAGTTTCATCTCTTCCTTTGTGTAGCCATTTGCCTCAAAAACATCACAATGCGGAAGCGCATTTTTATGAATTGGATACGGATAGGCCATTTCGCCTTTTACTCCCGCCATTTCATTCTCCATTTGCTGTACGGCTTTAAGGCCAGTTCCCGAAACGGATTGATAGGTTGAAACCACTACCCTTTTCATTTTATATTTTTGGTGAAGTGGCGCCAAAGCCATCACCAGTTGTATGGTCGAGCAATTGGGGTTTGCTATTATTTTATCTTCTTTGGTAAGTAAATGGGCATTGATTTCCGGCACGATAAGTTTTTTATCGGCTTCCATGCGCCATGCTGAAGAGTTGTCGATTACGGTAGTACCAACTTCCGCGAATTTTGGTGCCCATTCCAATGAAGTACCTCCGCCAGCCGAGAATATTGCAATATTTGGCTTTGCAGCTATAGCCTCCTTCAAACCAATTATTTTATATGATTTTCCTTTAAAAGAAATATCCTTTCCCACAGATTTTTCAGAAGCCACCAAAAGCAGTTCGTCTATTGGGAAATTTCGTTCCTGTAAAACTTTCAACATTACTTCGCCAACCATTCCTGTGGCACCTACCAAAGCTAATTTCATTGTTCTAAAATTTTAGGCAAAAGTAGTTTATACCAATTTATTTTTTCAGAATAAAAAGCAAAAAAGAACCCTCTCCATTTTGAAGAGGGTTTAAGGTTAAAATATGTAATGCAGCGGTGGCTGTAATTTATTTTTTTCTCAATTCGTCGCGAATCTGCATCAGTAAATCCTTTTCTGATGGTCCCGGATCTGGTGCGGGGGCTTCTTCTTTTTTCTTACGCACTTTTCCGTATGCCTTCACTATCAAGAACAATACAAACCCAACAATAATTAAATTGATGATAGAGTTTATCCATTTTCCGTACATAATGGCATTCTCAGGCTTGGTAACCTCTCCGTCTGGAGCAACCACAGCCTCTGAAAGCACGACTTTTAAATCTGCAAAATCAACATCTCCGGCAAAATTACCCACTATCGGCATCATGACATCATTGGTAAAACTTGAAACGACCGTGCCAACGGCAGCGGCTAACAATACTGCTACGGCAAGGTCTATCACGTTGCCGGTCATAATAAAATCTCTAAATTCTTTTAACATGTTGATTGGTTTTAGAAGTTAATAGCTACTAATTTACTTAAAAAGAATTCATTTTCTAAAATAATCTCCCAAAAGGGATTAATTTCTATAAACAACCCGCTTTACCCTTTGTGAAACAGCGGTTATCAATTCATAAGAAATAGAGTTTATCGCAGCCGATAATTCCTCCGCAGTGGAAGAAGGTCCAAATACAATGGCCTCATCACCTTCCTGACATTCAATACCGGTAACATCAACCATAATCATATCCATGCACACATTGCCAAGAATGGGCGCTTTTTTTCCATTTATGGTCACCCAACCTTTGCCTTTCCCATAGGAACGCGGGATTCCGTCTGCGTGACCAATGGGAAGCGTTGCCGACATTGTAGTTTTCTCGGCTATAAAACCTCGGTTGTAGCCCACGCTTTCATTTTCTTGTACTGTATGTATTTGTGAAATTACTGTTTTTAAAGTACCCACAGGTTTTAAATGTTTGTTCTCCTCTTTATCATTTCCAAAACCGTAAAGACCTATTCCCGTTCGTACCATATCAAAATGTGCTTCGGGATAATTTATGATTCCTGAAGTATTTGCACAGTGAAGCAATGGTTTATAACCGATTTTGGAAATTAATTCTTCTGAAATTTTTCGAAAAGCTTCAATCTGCCCGACAGTGAAATCTTTCAACTTTAAATCCTCGCTCGCGGCAAGGTGCGAAAAAGCTGATTTCACCCTTATGCTTTCGGTTTTTGAAAGGGCTTCCGCAATAAAAGCTAGATCACTTTCAACGAAACCCAAACGGTTCAAGCCGGTGTTGAATTTTAAATGGATTGGATAATTTTTTTGTTTTTTTTCTTCCGCGAACGTGATAAATTCTTCAAGAGTTTTGCGAGAGTAGATACTGGGTTCTAAACATCGGTTTACAATCTGCTCAAAATTAACGGGTAACGGATGGAGCACTAAGATTGGCGTTTCAATATGTGCATTTCTTAACGTTTCGCCCTCAGTGGCATACGCAACTGCGAAATAATCCACGCCCAAATCAACTAATTCCTTTGCAATAACCACCGAATCGCTTCCGTAGGCAAAGGCTTTCACAACTGCCAAAACTTTAGTGTTGGGCTTTAATTTTGAGGTAAGATATTTGTAATTATTGTCGAGCGCATTAAGGTCTATCTCCAATAGAGTTTCGGTGGCTTTGGGCATACTAGGCTTGTTTTCCGGTTTTTTCGGAAGATTTTTCTTCTTTTATTTCTTCGGCATCTTTCACTTCCAGTTTCACTACTTTGTCCCGTACCTGTGCCTTAAAAAATGCGGCGCGGCTCAACGGCTCATATTCTTCTGTTTCACCGAGCAAAACGAGGGCTTCGCTTTTCGCTTTTCGGTAGCTATAATTGGCAAGATTCCCCGTTCGGGTGCAGATGGCGTGTACTTTGGTAACGTATTCGGCAGTAGCCATTAAAGCTGGCATGGGACCAAAAGGATTTCCTTTGTAATCCATATCCAAACCCGCAACAATAACACGAACGCCACGATTGGCAAGGTCGTTGCAAACTTTTACTATTTCATCATCAAAAAATTGGGCTTCGTCTATGCCCACCACATCACAGTTATCTGCCAGAATAGGAATATTAGCCGCAGCCGGCACGGGCGTGGAACGAATTTGGTTGCTGTCGTGGCTGGTTACAGCATCTTCAGCATAACGCGTATCTATGGATGGCGTAAAAATTTCAACTTTTTGACGTGCAAACTTGGCGCGTTTCAGCCGTCGGATAAGCTCTTCGGTCTTTCCTGAAAACATAGAACCACAGATTACCTCAATCCAGCCAAATTGTTCTTTCTGATTTACGGTATTTTCAAGAAACATAGTTTAATTTTACGCGAAACATTTAGTAATAAAGCTATCCACAAAGTGTATTCAACTTGAGGATTGTTTGCGGTTTTGAACATGAAAACAAAAATAGTTGACGTTTACATAAAGGATGCGTAAATTTATAAAAACAAAATAGAAATTCAGGTTAATTTAAAAAGATATGAAGAAGAAAATCCGTGAGCAGGTAACAGCGCTAGCACAGCAATTAATTGAAGAAGAAAAAACGTTTAAAGCCGCTTCCATAAAGGGTTTGGTGAGCAAGCTCTATGAAAAGCTTACCGTTCTTGAATATCTTGAAAATCAAATTGAAGAACCTGCTGGAAAGTCCATTGCGGCTTCCTTGGATTCGAAAAGCTTCCGTGAAGAAAATTGGTTTACCGAGCCCGAGCCCGTACCGCAACCCGAACACAAAGAAGATCTTATTGAACCTCTGATGGAARAAATAAAAGATATTGTGGCCCAAATGCCGGAAGAAAGCGAACGCATAGACGAGCTTTTGGATGAAATGCTCCCAAAAACCACCGAAATAGAATCCCAAAAAACACCAAAAGAACACCCACAGAAATACACTAACAACGATTTGGAAGAATTCGCTTCGGCATATCAGCAAATGCCAGAGTTTGAAAGAAAAACCACAACACTTTTCCCCAAGTCCATCGAAGGAAAAGAAGCAAGCAAAACCATGACCGAATCGCGGGCACGATCAATCAACGACACGTTAAACAAAGGCCTTAACATTGGGTTGAACGACCGTTTGGCATTCATAAAACACCTTTTTGAAGGGCAAACCGAAGATTACACCCGTGTACTTTCACAGATAAACACCATGGAAAATTTTGAAGATGCACAAAATTTCATAAAAACTAAAGTGAAACCCGACTATAACCACTGGCTCAATAAAGAAGAATATTCCGAGCGGTTTATGAATATTATTGAAAAGCGTTTCAACTAAATTTTATTTATGACAGCCCAAAAAACAATCTATTGGATAGCCACAGGATTGCTAAGTGCGCTCTTTCTCTATTCCGCATTCCTATTTTTAACAGATACGCTCGTTGTTCAAGGCCATTATCAAGATTATCAATATCCTTCCTATTTGGTCGTGCCCATGGCCATTGCGAAAATCTTTGCAATAGCAGTTATATTGCTCCGAAAACCAAAATGGGTTATGGAATGGGCGTATGCCGGCTTGTTCTTTGACCTAGTATTGGCCTCATTTGCGCATTACCGTTTGGGCGATTCAAACCTTACCCTTACCTTATTGGGAATTTTATTTTTGTTGGTTTCATATTTCTTCGGAAAAACGGTACGCCCATAAACTATGACGGGAAAACTCTATTTGGTGCCCACGCCTATCGGCAATTTGAAAGATATGACTTTTCGCGCTGTTGAAGTGCTGAAAAAAGTAGATTTAATTCTTGCCGAAGACACCCGCAACAGCGGAAAACTTCTTAAGCATTTTGAAATTGGCACCCAAATGCACTCCCACCACATGCACAACGAACACAAAACTGTGGAAGGTATTGTAAAGCGAATTCAAAACGGTGAAAACATCGCGCTGATTAGTGATGCAGGAACCCCCGCTATTAGCGATCCGGGCTTTTTATTGACCCGTGCCTGCGTGGAAGCAGGCATAGAAGTAGATTGTTTACCCGGCGCTACAGCTTTTGTACCTGCACTTGTAAACAGTGGCTTCCCGAATGATAAATTTGTTTTTGAAGGTTTTCTTCCCGTAAAAAAGGGCAGACAAACCCGACTCGAACTTTTAGCCGAAGAAACCAGAACGATAATTCTTTATGAATCGCCACACAAGCTTCTGAAAACACTTGCGCAATTTGTGGAATATTTTGGGGCAGAAAGACAAGTTTCCGTTTCGCGGGAATTGACAAAGCTTCACGAAGAAACCATTCGCGGTACTGCCGACGAAGTTTTAAAACATTTTGAAAATAAGCCGCCGAAGGGTGAGATTGTGGTGGTGGTTTCTGGGAAGAAATAAAATTTATTCCATGACTGCCATGGCTGTCCGCTGAATTAAACCCATATAATAAGATGCTTTTTGCGGATCTATCGTTATATCAACGGTATCGGAAAGTTGCATATTGGCGTCAAAAACATAAAATATATTTTTCTCATTCGGGTCATTGCTTTTTCCAAAGGCAAACTGGATATTTTCAAAAGCATCATAATAAACCATCATGTCAAGGTCCTTTCCTTCCCAATTCTTTTTAAATTCGGCAATTGCCATCTTTCCATTTTTAAAATAGCGTTTGTATTCCACTCCGTTCTCTATTTTGTGTTTCGCCCTCACTTCTCCAAGTTGGTCGTAAACCACTTTATCCCCAACCATTTTTCCTTTTTTAAAACTAGCTTCAGAAAGTAATTCGCCAGACCCATAAAATTCCCTTTGAAGCCCATCCTGCTTGCCGTCTTTATAATTATACCCTTTTGTAAGTTGTCCATCTGCATTGTAGGAAGCATATACACCATTTAAAAATCCGCGCTTGGTTTGAAATTCCTCTGAAGGTTTTCCGTGATAAACAACCACATAATGACCGGTCATCAATTCCTTATCATTGTCGTAATAAAGTTTTATGTCATAATCATTCCGAACAGTTTCAAAATCATCGTACGTAATTGTTTGTTTGTTATTCATCCGCACTTCATCTACCGCATCTATAACTTTATTGCACGAAAATAGAAGTATTGAAAATGTAGAAAATAAGAGTAGTTTTTTTACCATCGCTAGCTTTTTTATTAAATATGTTTCCCTTTATTCCACCCATGCTTTCCAAGATATTGTTCGCCACTTTCCACAGCGCCCTCTTCAATAGTAGTTCCCATAGAATCGTTCCAGCGGTTTAAATAGCCAAAAAGCGAAATAACGCCAAGCATTTCCACAATTTCGCCTTCGTTCCAGTAGGTGTAGAGTCTTTCTTTAATTTCATCATTTACCGCGTTTGGCACTTGGCTGGCAGCCAAAGAAAAGTCGAGCGCGGCACGTTCCGCTTCCGAAAAAGCGGGATGGGTTCTGTATTCCCAAATGTTGTTAAGTTGTTCCTGCTCCGCTCCGTAACGTTCTGCAGCGCGAATGGCGTGCGCTTGGCAATAGCGGCAACCTGTGGCATTGCTGCTCACCCAGGCAATCATTCGCTTTAAGGCAGAAGTAACGCGCCCCTCATTCGCCATTACAGCTTTGTTGAGGTTTATAAACGCTTTGCTTATCGCCGGACGGTGCTGCATGGTGAGCACGCTATTGGGACAGAAGCCAAGTGTTTCGTTGAAAAATTCAGCCAGCTGTTTTGTTTCGGCGTCGTGGTTTGGGGAAAGGGGAGAGACTATTGGCATCAGTAATGTTTATAATTATTTTATCCGAAGTTAGGAATTGCCGAGGGCAAATACCAAATCATAAGCTCCAAATTCAAAAAAAGCATTAGTCCTTCAGAAGTTTAAACACCCTATTATTAGTTTTTAGAAAATAAACTCCATTTTGTGCAGAAGAAAGGTCTAGCTGTGATTGCTTTTCAGTTAATTCGCCTGTTGCAATAACTTTTCCCGTAATATCGGAAATTTGATAAGGTATTTTTTCAGAAAACAATTCATAATTAAGAGTAAAAATACCATTTGATGGGTTTGGGTAAATGGTTGCTATTTGGTTTTGAAATTCCGGAACGGATAAAGGGTTGTTGTTATGCCGAAGCAAAACAATATCTTCCTGACCATCATACCAATAGGTATTTCCGACACTTAAAATTTTTCCGTCTTGTTGTAAAATAGTTTGATAATAATCAAATTCCAGTGATGCTCCGTTAAATGAATTGTCAATAAATCCTCCTTCAAAATATCTGTTTACCGCATAAATGCTTCCCTCAAAACAATCTAACAATCTTCCACTGACAATCATACTCTGATTTTCTTGAACAAATAGTTGGGAGATGCTGAAACCAGAAACAGGAAATAGAATTGTTCCATTATTTCCAAAATTTGAATCAGGCGAACCATCGTTTAAATATCTTATAAAAAAAGGCTGCATTACTGGGTTGAAAAGATCTACACAGGCACCACAACTTCCCGCAATCACTGGTTTACCATCAGTGGTAAAATCGAGACTTGCACTGCTAAAGTTCATCGGATTAAGAGCATCAATATTTTTTGTTACCGCTCCATTATTCCCAAAGTTACTATCCAAATAACCACTTGGCTGAAATTTCATCAAAATAATATCCGCATTGGCATTATTATCACGCGTCCCTAAAAGAAAAATATTTTCTTGGCCATCCACTTTTGTTTCCCTAATTCTAAAGCTTTCACCAGAAAAAGTTGAGACTGCGGTACCATTCGTGCCAAATAAAACATCCAATGTACCATCATTTAAGTAATGTGAAATAGATATTTCATCGCTAGCTGTAAAGCGCAATAAAAGAAAAGAACCATCTGACAAAAGAATTATATTATAAACCCCTTGAAAAGAAACAATACCATCAGTGCCAAAACTATAATCCAGTTGACCATTCTCCAAATACCTTGAAATAATAAAATATGTATTTGAATTTTGATATACTACACCAGCTGTTATAATGTTTCCTGTATTATCTATGGATAAAAACCCTTGGTCACCATACCAGCTCACATAATCTTGAGTAACAACCCCATTTGTTCCAAAAGAAGTATCCAATGTACCATCAGGTAAATACCTTAGCAATATGGAATAAAAATTATTTGTATCAGGACTTGTGGCTCCAGAAACTATGATTTTACCATCCGCTTGTTGGGCTACATACCATCCCATATCATTGCTGTTTTCTATATCCATCACAACAATTCCCCCATCCCCAAACGAAGTATCCAAACTCCCATCCTGTGCATAAGAAACAAAACATAAAATTCCCGCCAAAAAAAGTAAAAGTGCTTTCATAATTTTAAAAATTATAGGTTAACGGGGAGAATGTTCCACAAGATAATAAATTATCAAATACAAAAAGCACATAAACAATTATCTTAATTTTGTAATTTTACACCTCTCCCCTTTATTTAATATCACAACCAAACCGAATTTTAGAATTTGTAATTTTAAGCTTTGGAATTTACGAAGTATATGCGCTGGACCCTAAAACCAAAACCCGATCCTGAAAAAGTACATTCACTTTCAAAATCCTTGAATGTCGAGCCTATAATTGCGTCGCTTTTAGTACAACGTGGGGTTGAAACTTTTGAGGAAGCTGAAAGATTTTTTCGCCCAAGTCTGGATAATCTGCACGACCCATTTTTGATGAAGGATATGGACAAAGCCCTTCTACGAATTGAAAAAGCAATTGAAGACGAAGAAAATATTTTAATCTATGGCGATTATGATGTTGACGGGACCACAAGTGTAGCGCTACTTTCTTCCTATTTAAAAAGCTATTATTCCAATATTTCAACCTACATTCCCGATCGTTATGATGAAGGTTACGGTGTTTCATACAAAGGAATTGATTATGCAGAAGACAATGGTTTTTCACTGATTATCGCTTTGGACTGCGGTATAAAAGCCATCGATAAAGTTGCCTACGCTTCCGAAAAGAATATCGATTTTATAATCTGCGACCACCACCGTCCAGGGAAGGAAATTCCAAAAGCAGTTGCGGTGCTCGATCCAAAACGTGAAGATTGTGATTATCCGTACAAAGAACTTTGCGGCTGCGGTGTTGGTTTCAAACTCATACAGGCCTTGGCCGAAAGAAGAGGGTTAAATATTGAAGATCTTTTGCTGTATTTAGATTTAGTAGCAACTGCAATTGCTGCAGATATTGTCCCCATTACGGGTGAAAACCGAATCCTCGCCCATTACGGACTTAAAGTAATAAATAGCAATCCGCGTATTGGAATACAGGCTATTTTAAAGCAAGTGAAAAAAGAAACCCTTACCATTACCGATGTGGTTTTCGTTATCGCCCCGCGTATTAACGCTGCCGGACGCATGAAACACGGAAACCATGCAGTAACGCTACTTACAGAAATAGATTCTGAAAAAGCCGAAACCTACGCTGCCGAAATTGAAAGTTTCAATACCGAACGCAGGGACGCCGATAAAGTAATTACCGAGGAAGCCCTTCAGCAAATAATTCAAAATAACGAACAGGAACGAAAGACCACGGTAGTTTATCAAGAAAATTGGCACAAAGGCGTAATCGGCATCGTGGCTTCCCGTTTGACGGAAACCTATTATCGCCCCACTTTGGTGTTTACCAAAAGTGGTGAAAAGCTTGCCGCCTCTGCCCGTTCCGTTAGCGGATTTGACGTTTACAATGCTTTGGAAAGTTGTTCGGAACACATAGAACAGTTCGGAGGGCATATGTATGCAGCAGGATTGACGCTGTTTGAAAAAGATTTTGAAAACTTTAAAAATGCATTTGAAAGGGTAGTTTCCGAAACCATCGACCCACATCTACTAACGCCCGAAATAAAAATAGATGCCGAAATAAACCTAGAAGACATTACCCCAAAATTTTTTAGGATTTTAAAACAATTTGCTCCGTTTGGCCCAGGAAATATGACGCCTACTTTTATGACACAAAACTTAATGGATACGGGGTGGGGAAAATGTGTGGGTGAAGACAAAACGCATCTTCGGGTAGTGGTAAAACAGGGAAATTCAAATCAATTTACCGGAATTGGTTTTAGCCTTTCGGACAAACAGGAAATAGCCTGCGGCGGAAAACCGTTTAAGGCTGCCTATTGCATAGATGAAAATGAGTGGCAGGGAAATGTGAGTCTGCAGTTGCGATTAAAAGATCTTAAGAGCCAATAACTATTTCAGGACGGGTCAAGGACGGATCAAAGCTTAGGATCACCCGCATATAAGTCATAGATAAGCCATAGATAAGCCATACAGAAATTATGAATAGTGTATATGAAACCTCCACAAATCTTAAGTATAAAAATTCTTCAACTCAAACTTTTCCCCATCAAAAACGCCAAAGGTGTAATGGTTTATCCAATCGCCCAAATTGAAATATGTTGTATTTTCACCCACCTTAATTTCCATCGGTAAATGGCGGTGACCGAAAACGAAATAATCAAAATGTTTGCTTTCCAGTTTTCGTTTTGAGTATTGCGCAAGCCATTCCTTTTCCTCGCCCAAAAATTCTTTGTCCTCATCACCAGAAATCAGCTTGTTTTTTACTGAAAGATGCTGCGCCACCCGCACACCAATATCGGGGTGCAACCATCGGAAAAGCCATTTTGAAAATGGATTTGTAAAGACTTTCTTCATCCGCTTGTACCCTTTATCGCCCGGACCTTTACCGTCGCCGTGACCGATGAAGAAATGCTTGTTATTAAAAACAAATTCCTTTGGGTCGTGATACACGGGAATGTTCAATTCCTTCTCAAAATAATCGTGCATCCACAAATCATGGTTGCCCACAAAAAAGTGGATTTGGATGCCACTGTCACGAAGTTCGGCAAGCTTGCCTAAAGTGCGTACAAAGCCTTTCGGTACAACGGTTCTATATTCAAACCAAAAATCGAAAAGATCGCCGAGAAGAAAAATCACTTCGGCATCGTGCTTAATGCTGTCCAGCCAGTTTACAAAAGTCTTTTCACGTGGTAAACTCTCGGCCTGAGTGGGCGCACCAAGATGGTTATCGCTGGAAAAGTATATTTTTTTGCCCTGTGGGATTTGCATATTCAAAGATAGGAAAGTGATTCGGTTTAATTATCTCCTGAAAACCACTCCGCATAGCTACTATCAGTTTCCTGTAGCCGTAAGGAGTGAAGCATTATATTTTTAGGAAGACGTTTTTTTATTTTTTCAGAAAAATCAATCACCATCATTTCGCTGGTGGGCTGATAATCCACAAGCAATACACTGTGCCCGCGATCGCTCAATTCCTTTGCCAACTCAACGTGTGGTGTGTTCTTGTTGAAAACCGTGGCGTGGTCAAAAACATCCACAATTTCTTCTTTTACAATTTTTTTTAGGTCGCCAAAATCGATTACCATCCCAAATTTCACGTTTTCGTTGTTGGCAATGGGGCTGCCTATTACGGTAACGGAAAGCTTATAACTGTGGCCGTGCACATTTCTACATTTGCCATCATAACCGTAGAGTGCGTGGCCGGTTTCAAAAGAAAAAATCTTGGTAATGCGTATCTGCTCCATTGTATAAAGTTGGGCAACAAAGATACAATTTTATACGCCCACGTTTTAAAATATGGCTTTTGAAAAAAATAGAGGTGGTTTTATTTAAAAGTACACGTGGTTTCTTGCTAAAGAAGCTTATCTTTTTAACTGATTAAAAAAACCAATCGATTTCTGCACTATATTTGCCCACTTTTTAAAAAATCCAGCATGACCGAAGAACTTTTTGAACAGCTTGAATTTGTTGAAAACCCACTGTTTGAAACTGTAATTGACGACCTGTTACAGCAGCAATACAGTATTGTGGATGACTTTTTTTCTTCGGAAGAAGTTGAAATTCTACGTACTTCGCTCTTGGCAAAATACCATGCAGATCGTTTTAAAAAATCTGCCATCGGCAACCGTACCAATGAAGAAATAGATAAAACCATACGCGGCGACTTTATTCTTTGGATGGATGAAAAAAACGCAAATGAAGCTGAATTGCTTTTCTTCAAAAAAATAAATGAACTGGTCAATTACTTAAATAAGACTTGTTTTTTAGGGATTCTTCAAAAGGAATTTCACTACGCGGTATATCCAACCGGCACATTTTATAAACGGCATTTAGACACTTTTCAAAACGATGATCGACGAAAATTGTCCATTGTTTGTTATTTAAACGAAGATAATTGGCCGTGCGAAAATGGCGGTGAGCTTACCATTTATACCGAAAAAGAAGATCTGGATATTTTACCGCTTCCGGGTCGGGTAGTTATTTTTGAAAGCCAAGTCCTGGAACACGAGGTGAAAGTAGTAAAGGCTTCGGAACGTATGAGTATTACGGGTTGGCTAAAAACGCGTTAACATTAAATATGCTACTTTTTTTTGATTTTTTGATAAGCAACTACCGCAATTACTAAAACCGCCAGTATTAGAAAGAGGCCGGGGCCGCCAATAAACTTTAACCAATCCATATTTTTTTTTAATAAATGTATTTAATTTCCGATTAGCGGAATGTATTTTCTTCGGAATTTAATCATTAATGCGACAGCCCGATACGCCACCCAAACAATAAGCGCCGTCCAAATGCCAATAAGCCCCCAATCCATATATTTTGAAAAATAAAGGACGGGAATAAAGCCGAAAATAGTGGCTCCCAACAAAACATTACGAAGATAGCGCATTTCTCCTAAGCCTTTGAATATAGCATCGAGCGTAAATGCCAATGCATTAAACGGCAAGCAAAGAAGCGCCATAAAAAACATGCCGTAAAAAATGGAAAGTACTTTTTCATCTTTATTAAAAAGAAGTCCCAACGGTTCGTAAAGCATCAGTCCAAATAAAACAAGGAATACCGCAACGCCCAAATTATAAAGATTTACTTTTTTTGTAAGTTTCCAAAGCGAGCTATAATTGCATTCACCCAAAAGTTTTCCGCCCAGAATATTCCCAGCGGCGCCGTAACCGTCAATAAAAAAAGCAGTAAAAATCCAAATGTTGAAAGCAATGGTGTGGGCGGCAATATGTTCTTTTCCCAAATGAGCAGCTTCGCGGGTGGCAAGAATTAAAGCCGTGTTTAAAGCTACCGATCGCAGAAACAGATTAAAGCTCATGGCTACTAGGCGTTTTATTTCAGGATGTAGCGGAAATTTGAGCCTTAGGGAAACTTCGGTTTTTTTTAGAAGAAAAAACAGCGCTATTATGGCCATCACTGCCTGTGAAATAAGGCTCGCCCAAGCTGCGCCTTTTATTCCCATTGGTAAAATATATCCTTCAATTCCATAGACCAAGACAAAATCCAGACCTATATTTAAAGTAGCGCCAATGGTGGCTATTACCATTGGCCAAAAGGTATTTTGCAGCCCACGAAACAATCCAAAGACAGCAAAAGTGAAAAGTGTAAGTGGAAACCCCCAAACGCGAATGTTGTAATAATCAAGACTGAAAGTTAAAACCATCCCTTCTGCATTGAGGATTTTAAGTATATCTTCAACAAAAAAATAGGTGGAGAACAAAACGATTATACTTAGCCCAATATTGAAATAAATAGCCTGTGCCGGAAAGTTCTGCAGATTCTTCAGTTTCCCCGCCCCTAAATTTTGGGAMRCWAWKSYKGARRYKGCRMKWSGKKTTTRTGNNANGMWMCWWRKCWWYGWYKWWAKMRMKGKKCCKMYMRKKCCTNANCGGCAGCAAGCGATTCAATGCCAAAATCTTTTATATTTCCTACCACCGCCGCATCAGTAGCTGAAAGTACAGGCTCTGCAATTCCGGAAATTATAGCAGGAATGGCGAGTTGCTGTATGCGCTTAAAGGAAATATCGGTCTGTCGCATTTTGAAATGGCAAAACTACGTAAATGTAAAAAGCCACTTGAAAAGTTTTATATGAAATTATTAAATTTGGTTGAAATGTTAATGTGCTAGGGATTAAATACTATTTAAAGTTAATTTTGTTTTCAAACTAAGAAGAAGTTTCGTCTTATGAAAAATATTTTGGTGCCCGTAGGGTCTTCAGCAAACGCAATCAGTAATTTACAATATGCCATAGATTTGGCCAAATCAATAAACGCAAATGTGTATGTGGTTTCTGTATTTCAGGAACTTTCAAAAGTTGGTGGACTTTCAAAAGTAAATACCATATTAAAGGAAGAATCTGAAAATCGTTTGGATGAAGTGCTTTCACAAGTGGACCGCCAAGGAGTGCAGGTGATTGCGCACCCCATCAAAGGGGAGGTTGTGGAAGGTATAAACCGCATTGGCAAACAAGTGCCAATTGATTTGATGGTGCTGGCCCCACGCAGTAATTCCATAAAGGAAGAGGTATATCTTGGGAAAACCTCTGGAAAGCTTTTAAAGCAGACCAATATTCCTATACTCGTAGTGCCGGAAGGAGCGAAGTTTCAACCTCCCAAAACCATGTTGATGGCATTTAAAAATGGAACTTTTGAGCACGATGAATTGTTGGAAGCCGTTAGAGTGTTTAAGCAAAGTTTTAAAACTGAGGTAAACGTACTTCATGTTGAAACGCCCGAAACTATGGAAGATATGAAAAATGTAACCCATAATTTAATGGCTTTACAAAATTCATATACCCAGGTTGAAGCCGCTACTACCTTTCAAGCTGTAATTGAATATTTCCAACAATTTAGGCCAGATATGCTTTGTGTAGTTAGAAGGAAGCGTGGTTTTTTCAAAAAACTTTGGGAAAAGAACGAAATCCATAAAAAGGAGTTCTACACGAGCAAACCTTTGTTGGTCTTACCGGTACAGGAATAAAATTCATTTTGTAATTTCGGTGCTGCGATATCAAAAAATTTAGTATTTTCGCAACCTAAATCAGCAATGGGGGATTAGCTCAGCTGGCTAGAGCGCTTGCATGGCATGCAAGAGGTCATCGGTTCGACTCCGATATTCTCCACAAAAAACCACCGTTATGCGGTGGTTTTTTTATTTAATAAATTCAATCGTTACCGCAACAGTTTTTTCGAGATTTTGCGGCAAACTATTTTCTTCCCAAGGATGTTTTGCGTTAAAAACGTGGTCTGCGCCTTCAATTATTTTCAGCTCACTTTCTGGATTCCACGAATGGATTGCCCTTGCCTCTTTTTCGGAAACCGTTGGGTCTTCGCTTCCGTGAACAATAAGCTGTGGAATTTTTAAGTTTTTGACCGCACGTTTAATGGAAAAACGCTCCTCATTCTCCTTAAAATCTTTGTAAAACTGAAAGTTGTGAGGCAGCATTTGCTTTGTACGACTGTTTTCAACGTGGGTTACGCCTGTTTCTTTCCATGTTTCGAACTCTGGAGTATTTTCTTGAAATCTTGTTTTAAAATCGCTTACACTGGCCCATGTGACTGCCTTGTCAATTCGGTTATCCTCATTCGCTTTTATCAATACAATTCCGCCGCCACGACTGTGGCCAATTAAGGATATTGTTGAAATCTGCTTGGGAAGATTTTCATTTCCTTTTTCAATTTCGTTTAAAACCCTGTCTAAATCGTCCAGTTCCAAACTAAAATTATTGTCTGCAAACGCTTCCAAATCTGGGAAATCGATAGGTTGTTCCATGGTTCCGCCGTTGTGAGAAAAATTGAATTTTACGAAGCAAAAACCAGTTTCTGCAAAAGCTTTGGCCACCAAATGCCACGCACCCCAATCTTTAAAACCTTTATAGCCGTGACAGAAAACAACTAGCGGTTGCGGTTTGTCCGTTTCGGTATAATAAACATCGTAAAGAATCGGTTTTCTGTTTTCTGTGGAAAGTATTCTGTTTTTATTTATGATCATTTACTTATCTCTTTTTCAGTGAATGGAATGTTTGGGTCGCAAATTTCCAAAATTAATTTCTTCAGTTCAACCGTAAATGTTTCTAAAACATCACTGTTTATTTGTTGGTTTCTTTTGCCGTAAGGAGAAGTTTTTGTTCCAAACTTCAGAAATCCGCTTCCCAGATTTTTAAATGAAATTATGCCGGCTTCGGCATTATTAATCGGGATCTTTTTATTCATCATTAGCGCATACGCTAGTACTTGAAAGGCTTTGCTAAATTTGTAATCTTGATTTAATTTTTCCCAGTCAATAATTTCTACATCGCTTTGAGTTACCAATCCGGTTTTATAATCAATAATTCTAAGTTGCCCGTTATATTCATCAACGCGATCTACTTTCCCATGGATATTTACAGGAAAATCAAGTTCTTGAATAGGAATTTCCAAAGTAAGATCGCTTTCAATTTTAATGATTTTTATACTATTTCCCGCTTGGATATCGGCAAGTTCACGATCAATAAAATTTGAAATGTATCGCTTTGCCACTTCAAAAATAATGAGGTTTTTCCCTTTGGTAAACGTTCCCCCTTTAAAGGTTTTTTTGAATTCAGAAGTCACCTGTTCGTGAATTTTATCTTTCATTTCCGAAAGCTTTTCAATTGAAAGGAATGAACCTTCCAAAGGCTTATAAAAAAACTCTAAAGTGTCGTGAACAATAGTTCCTAAGGTATTTGCCGCGACGGTTTCCTCTACTTCCTCAAATTCATTCAGTTTTAAAATTTTCTGAAAATAAAATTCGATTGGATTGCGGATATAGCTGGTTAATGACGAGGGCGAAAATCCCTTTTCGGCAATTTCACGTACTCTCATCATTATGGCTTCGGTTTTTTGAATCTGCTTTAGAGACTGTGCCTTAATTTTAACCTTTGGTGAAAGAATGCATTTTTCAATGGTATGGGCTGGTTGTTTTTCAACTTCCAATTGTCTTATAAAGCGGCTTTTTTCACCTGTATTTATGCCTTCAGAATGATTGTTGTAAAGTAGTGTGATATTTGTTGCTCTATGCAACAATCTATAGAAATGATAGGTGTAGATGGCGTCTTTTTCTGAGTAAAGTGGAAGACCAAATTGTTGTTTTAAATCATAAGTAATAAAGGATGCGTTAGATTTACCGGAAGGAAAAATACCTTCGTTTACAGAGGTAATTATTACATTTTCAAAATCGAGAACCCGTGTTTCGAGAACACCCATCACCTGAAGTCCACTATAGGCATCGCCTTCAAAATCGAGGGAAGTGGTTGCAATTAGTTCTGAAAAAAGTACACTTATGCTTTTTACTGACTTTAAATGTGGGTACTTTTGGTTTAATGCGTCAATCTTACTAAAAATCTTTTTTAGTTGATGGAGCACCATACTTTCAATAGCACCATATGTGTGCTTTTTTTGAAGTTTGTCAATTATCTTTAATGAAGATTTTATGGCGGTTGTGCTACTGTCTTTCCAACTTTTAAAAAGAAGCTCCAACATCTCGGTTTCCACATTATTTGATAGCTCAATCAAATCTGCGAAAGTATTGTGTGTGCTATTTTCACGTATTAATGTTTGTGTAATATCACTGGCATTGGATAGCAAGTCCTTTCCTAATGGATGGTTTAAAATGGAAAGAATATCTTTATAATAAAGTGTTTCCGTATCTCTATGGTGAATAGCGAAAAGCTTTTCAAAAAAAACAACCGCAGGAAAATTCTTGAGGGAAATACCCATGGTAAGGTTGATGTTTTTTACATTCTTTGGCAATGAATAGAGCAAAGGGACCAAGAGGTTTTCATCGCCGAGCACGATGGCCGTTTTATTGATTTCATCCTCAGAACGGGTAGAAAGCATTTCACCCACATGCTTTGCCTGTCCAATATTTTTCTGGACTTCTATAAATTGAAAACTTTTTGGTTTTTCATAATTTTGAGCGATGAACTTTGGTGTTTTCTGTTGAAAATATTTCCATTCATTTATATATTTTCTTATGAAATGAGAAGCACTGTGTTTTAAATCTTCATAAAATGTGCGATCAGCATCCCAATAAATCATTGTGTTTTCGGTTTCCAGCAATTCTTGTATAATATGCTGCTCAGCCAGGTTTAAGGCATTAAAACCGATGAATGCGTGAATCTTATTTTTATTGYTATTAATATAATGTTCAATATTCGCCGAAGCCTCTCGGTAAACCATACCCTGGTATCCAATGTGTTCCTTTAGCAGGAGCGGCTGAATATTTTCATAAAATCCGGGAAGGCTTTCCCAAAATTGTAAATAGTTGTTTATCAATTCGGTCTTTTCGTCCTTTATTCCCCATCTTTCGAGTGTTTTTATACTGGCCAAATAGCTGAAGAATTGTATAGGGTCCACAAGGTATCTATCTATTTCATTGAAATCATTCAATAATGTAATGGCCCAGGTTGAGTAGCTCTCAAAATCTTCCTTTTCTTTTATTGAATCGGTGCTTAAGTAAGCCTCATAGCTTTTAAAGAGGAGTTCTGTATTATCGATAATTTTAAGGCCTGAGAGTTCTTCTATAAACTCCTCAATACTCCAAATTTTTGGAGCGAACAAAGTAGTATCGGAATTCTTTTTTAACTCATTCAGAAGAAAGCCACCAGCGCGTTTGCTAGGGAGTATAAATGTAATTTCAGAAATGTCGGAAAGACTATTTTTAATATCGGCTAGGGCCTCTTGAAGAAATGTTAGCATATCCTAAAAATAAGAAACGCCTCCGATTTTCGGAGGCGTTTCAAAATTATTTATTAAAACTTATCTGTTGAAATTATTTCTTCAAAGAAATTTCAACACGACGGTTTTGTTGTCTACCAGCTGCAGTATTGTTAGTTGCAATTGGTCTTTCTTCACCATAACCTTCAGAAGTTAATCTGTTGCCGTCCATACCGATAGTAGTCAAGTAATCCTTAACAGAAGCAGCTCTTTCTTTTGAAAGCTTCATGTTATATGCATCACTACCACGGCTGTCAGTGTGACCTTCTACGTGGAAAGTAGTGTTAGGATATTCTTTCATAATATCAGCAATGCTCTGAAGTGCAGCATAAGACTCTTTTCTGATAGAAGACTTATCATAGTCAAACAAGATAGTTTTAGAGTACTCGTTCAATTGCTTGATAACCTCTACGGAAACTTCTGGACAACCTTTGTTTGCTACAGTACCAGCAACATCTGGACACTGATCATCTTTGTCAAGAACACCATCACCATCTCTGTCTTGGTAAGGGCAACCGTTGTTAGCCTTTGGACCTGCCTCGTTTGGACAAGCATCATCTTTGTCAGCGATACCATCACCGTCAGCATCTGGACATCCATTAAGAGCAGCTAGACCAGCTACAGTAGGACACTCATCCTGTGGATCAGCAATACCATCACCGTCAGTATCAGGACAACCATTGAATTCAGCTAGACCAGGAGTGTTTGGACAAGCATCATTTCTATCTTCGATGCCGTCACCGTCTGTATCAGGACATCCGTTGAATTCAGGAAGACCTGGAGTTTCTGGACACTCATCATCTTTATCATAGATTCCGTCACCGTCAGTATCTTTTCCACCGAACTGGAATACGATTCCAGCAGAGTGTTGGAAGTGAGTGATTCCATATGAATCCTCAAATGCATGCTTGTAAGTAGATTGAAGGTTAAGAGCTAAATAATCATTAAACCAAAACTTAACACCAGCAAGTGCGTTAGCAGTACCAAAGCCGATATCATCAACCCAAGTGTAACCACCACCAATACCAATAGATGGATCAAACCATCCACCGCCTAGTGCATTTTTGAAGCTATACTTAACCTCTCCGTCTGCACTGTAGTAGCTAAGGTCATCAACAGAAATATCGCCTAATTTGTCAATTCTGTTAATAGAACCTGCTGCAGTGAATACAAAACCACTACCAATGTATCTGCTAATAGCTAGCCTAGAAACTGATGGAAGGATATTCCAGTGGTCATTTGCGTTAAAATACTCGTCAAAGATATCCCCTCTAGCAGCAGCTGGGATACGTACTTGATCCTCATTGAGTCCAGCTGGATAAACGTCAACAGCGTTTACACCAACCTCAACAGCCCAAGGATTGTTTTCGTCTTGTGCGTTCGCCACCCCGATTCCCATAAATAGGATAGCAGCAACTAATAATCTGTTAAGATGTTTCATATTCGATTGTTTAATTTTTAAGTGTTAATTAAGAGCAAAAGTAAGTTGTTAAATTTTATAAACAAAAGCAAATCTAATAAAATTTTCCTAAAGTCGTTGCTATAGATACGTAAATAAAGGATTTACTAGCCAATAACTTCCAATTTTTTTCCAATTTTAATAAAGGCATTTATGGCTTTGTCCAAATGCGCTTTACTGTGAGCTGCTGAAAGCTGTACGCGGATTCTCGCTTTACCTTTTGGTACCACCGGGAAAAAGAACCCTATAACATATATTCCTTCCTCCAAAAGCATATCTGCCATTTGCTGAGATAGTTTGGCATCATACAACATTACAGGTACTATGGCAGAATCGCCATCAATAATATCAAACCCTGCTTGTTTCATCCCTTTTTTGAAATATGCCGTATTTTCTGCCAGCTTATCCCTTAGGGATGTATTACTTGAAAGCATATCAAACACCTTAATAGATGCACCCACAATTGCCGGAGCCAATGAGTTTGAAAACAAATATGGCCGAGAACGTTGGCGAAGCATCTCAATAATTTCTTTTTTTCCCGTGGTATACCCGCCCATGGCACCCCCCAAGGCTTTTCCAAGGGTTCCGGTAATAATATCTATTCTGCCCATTACACCCTTTTCTTCTAAAGTGCCTCGGCCAGTTTCGCCAATAA
The DNA here is from genome assembly GCA_002733915.1 of Aequorivita sp. Classification (GTDB taxonomy): domain Bacteria; phylum Bacteroidota; class Bacteroidia; order Flavobacteriales; family Flavobacteriaceae; genus Aequorivita. Next base: position 284,658 of record NVXN01000002.1, on the reverse strand, counting down.
AACCTGTGGCATGACATTCATCTATCATTACCAGAGCGTCATATTTATCTGCTAAATCACAGATTTTATCAAGTGGAGCGACTAAACCGTCCATTGAGAATACACCGTCCGTAACTATAATTTTAAACCTTGCCCCTTTTTCATTTGCGGCAATAAGTTGTTTTTCCAAATCTTCCATATTGCTATTTTCATAGCGATAGCGCGCTGCCTTACACAAGCGTACCCCATCTATAATTGAAGCATGGTTTAATGAGTCTGAAATAATCGCATCTTCAGCGCCTAAAAGGGGTTCAAAAACACCGCCGTTGGCATCAAAACAGGCTGCATAAAGTATTGTATCTTCTGTGCCATAAAAATCAGCTATTTTTTGCTCCAGTTCTTTATGGATATCCTGTGTTCCGCAGATAAAACGAACTGACGACATTCCGAAACCGTGGGTATCCATTGCATCTTTTGCTGCTTGAATCACCTCTTTGTTTGAAGAAAGCCCCAAATAATTGTTTGCGCAAAAATTAATAACTTTTTCACCGGTAGAAATAGTGATTTCAGCATCTTGTGGTGAAATAATGATACGCTCTTTTTTATAAAGTCCGTTGTCCTTTATCTCTTCTAGTTCCTTCTGTAAGTGTTCCTTTATTTTTCCGTACATAATTATGCTTTATTTTAAGTTTCAAAATTAAACTTTATTTATCACAATTTCCTCCCCGTTACTATAGATAAGCATTTTTTCTGAAACAATAAACCCCATATCCTGCAGCGCATTTGCATAATCGATCAATTGGTCTTTATGCCAGATGTTTGGCGCTCCTGTTTTATAATCTAGAATTATCGCCGTGTTTTCAGCACTGATATTTATTCTATCGGGCCGCAAAACCAAACCGTCTTTCGTGATTATATTTCGTTCATTTAATACTTTATAAGTTCCTTCAAACAAATTTATTAAGTCGGGATGTTGAATAATTTGGAAAACTGTTTTATGCAAACTATCAAACTCTTCTTTTGGAACAATTGCCCGCTCCTTCAANKMSATMAAWWCCYTKWMKGWAYSYATKTTTNMAAAAATCTGGGCCATGGTATCGTGAAGTAGATTTCCCGCAGAAATGGCAGCAACTGTATCGGTTTCCAAATAATCTTCTTCTGAAGAAACTATCTTTAAACCATGGGTTTTGGGGTTGCTGGAAAGATATCGAGGTTCTATTTGGGCAATGCTCTCTTTTGTTTTTGAAATTTTTGCTGAATCATATCCAAACTCATAAACCGTTTGATCACTATTCCACAATCCTTTTTGGTTTAGAAATTTTAAAAAGAGCTGGTTGTAGGTTGCGGGAACTCCATCTTTCGGTTCGCTCGGCATTTCAGAAAAAACATAGAGTTTTTCAATGGCGCGCGTTAAGGTAACGTACAGTAAATTAATATTGTCCAGTTCCAATTGGCTTCGGTGCTCGTTGTACATTTTTTCGCCAAGTTCACTATAATTAGCAATTTCAGCTTTGTAACTAATCTGTGTTTCCTTAAAATTGAAATCTTCCTCTTCCAAAGAATACCAGAGTTTATCGTACTTTCCATCGTACAATTTAATGTCCGCAAAGGGAAAAATAACCACTGGGAATTCTAGTCCTTTTGCCTTATGGATGGTCATCAATTGCACGGCATGGGTGCCTTCGCTTGCAGGAATGGATGCGTTTTCCTTTTTTGTTTCCCAATGGTCAAAAAACGAAATTTTATCGGCCTGGGGTTGTTGCCCAAATTCATAAACCAAATCCATAAAGCCGAAAAGATAGGCATCCGCAGAATCGGCAATTTTGAATTCTTCAATACAGTATTCCAGAGCATCGTAGAGCGAAACAGAGCGCATTTTCTCAAAGGTGAAATCAACACCATATCCTTTTAGTTTCTCTGAAAAATTTTCCTCGGAAATATTTAGAAATTTACTGAAAAATGTGTGTTTTTCTTCTGAAATGTTTAAATGGTCGTGCAATAAATCCAGAAATTGTATTTTGGCTTCATCATTGTTTGTATATAGGCAAAGCTGTAATGAAAAAACCAGCATTTGCACCAATGGTGAGGATTGTAGCAACAAGGTTTCTGAAGAAATTACAGATACGCCCTGCTCCATCAAAAATGCGCCAAGAGCTATACCATCTGCTTTTTTTCGGGTTAAAATACAAATATCACTTTCTGAAAACCCATTGTTTTTTACCTTGCGAATGGTTTCAAAAACCATATTTGAATATGTTTCTACCCTTTCGGTCTTGTTCTGTTTCTCAATGAATTCAAATTTTACATAGCCACCTTCCTTGGCATTGAGCTTTTGTTTGTTTCCGTCCTGATATAATTTTTCGTGACCTGCATTTGCAAAATGAGAGGCGGTTTTTGTGAAAAATTCATTGTTGAATTTTACAATTTCGGCACAACTTCTATAGTTTGTATCTAAAGGAAATACACTTTTATTACGCTGAAACGGATTTCCATTACCATATAGATCCATGAACTGTTCGGGCAAACCGCCGCGCCATCTATAAATGGACTGTTTGGCATCGCCCACCAGCAAAAGGCTTCCGGAATTTGGTTCCAATTGCTGTGACAACGCATTGTCAATCAATGGAATCAAATTTTCCCACTGTAGCTTTGAAGTATCCTGAAACTCGTCAATAAAAAAGTGACGGTATTTTTCGCCCAAACGTTCGTAAATAAAAGGTGCTGGTTGATTCTTGATTTCTTTATTTATAAGCGAATTGAACTCTGAAATGGGAAGGATGTTTTTTTCTTCCTTTATAGTTCCAATTTCGTGGTTTACCAGATTTATTACTGAAAGCGGAGTAATGTTTTTTAGGATTGAATCGTAAAGATTGTATTTATTTACATTTTCTTTTATTTTAATATAATTGGAAAGAAGGTTTGGCGCTAAACTATCGATAGTTTCAATAATAAAAGCAGCTTCTTTTACTTTATAAAGTCCTTTTCCAGTTTCAAGATTTTCTTGAAGTTTATTTGCATATACATTATAGTTGCCCTCTCTCAACTTTAAAAAATGATTGGGCAATGTCCCTCTGGTAAAATCATCATAGTGCAAACCACTTTCCTCAATAAGCTGAAGTGTTTGCGAAGCAATACTTTCAATTTCCTGTGAAAGTAATTTCTTTTTAAGACCCAATTGCTTTTTGAATTCCAAAAAATCTTTCAACGATTTTTCTTTTAAGGTCGAAACATGGTCTGAATCGTTTTCACTGTAAAGCAATTTGGCAGCTTCGGCGATATCGCGTGAAATGTCCCACGATTTGTCGTCGTCTGTTTTTTCCAAGGCAAAATCGAGCAAAACTTTTGTAATTTCCTTGTTTTCCCCAGCTTTGCTCAGCRAAAGATCTACGGCCTCCGCCAAGAGCTCATTTGTTTCCAGCGTTACCTCAAAATTTGTAGCCAGTTTTAAATCGCGCGCAAAAGTTCGTATTAACCGATGATTGAATCTGTCAATTGTTTCTACACTAAAAGCTGCGTAATTATGAAGTAAATTTTTGATGATTTTTTTGGATTGAGTTTGAATTTCAACCAAACTTTTATCCGTTTCATCAGCAATTTTCAGCATCATCGGCAGCGGTTGGGCGATGCTTTTTTCTTCACTAAAATTAACAAGTGTTTCTACAATGCGCTGTTTCATTTCAGCTACCGCCTTGTTGGTAAAAGTGATCGCCAAAAGATGTTTAAAGTAATCTTCGCTTTTTGAAGAAAGTATCTGTTTCAAATATTCTTTTACGAGCGTAAAAGTTTTTCCGCTTCCGGCCGCGGCATCATAAATTGAAAAGGAGGTTTGTTTTTCCAAGGAATTTTCATTTTGTACTAAAATACTTCTTTTATGGCTTTGGAATCAAAATAATCTATGGTTGAATAGAAATCTTATAAAAGCTATAACACATTTAAAAATCAAGAATGTTTAAATTTGAGGGAATTTAGTAATAACCAATAAAAAACCATATAATTATGTCTTTCGAACTACCGAAATTACCGTATGCATTTGATGCGCTTGAACCGCACATAGATGCCAAAACGATGGAAATACACCACGACAAACACCACCAAGGGTACACGGATAAATTGAACGATGCTATAAAAGGCACCGACATGGAAGGAAAAACCATTGAAAATATTCTGACCAACCTTGATATGGAAAATAAAGCCGTCCGTAATAATGGTGGCGGATTTTATAACCACAGCCTTTTTTGGAAAGTAATGTCTCCAAATGCCGGCGGAAAACCTTCGGGTGAACTTGCAGAGGCTATTAATAGTGCCTTTGGAAGTTTTGAGGATTTTAAAGAAAAATTTTCTACCGCTGCTAAAACGCAGTTTGGCTCTGGTTGGGCTTGGCTTTGCGTACACAAAGGTGGAAAAGTAGACGTTTGCTCAACCCCAAACCAAGATAATCCATTGATGCCAAAAGTAGGTTGCGGCGGAACTCCAATTTTAGGATTGGACGTTTGGGAACATGCTTACTATTTGAAATACCAAAACAAGCGTCCTGACTACGTTGGTGCATTTTGGAATGTGATTAATTGGGAAGAAGTTTCTGCTAATTATGCCAAAAACAAGTAAATTTTAAATTAGACAATTTAAATTAAGAATCCGCAGTCTAAATGATTGCGGATTTTTTTGTTTAAAAAAATGGAGGGTTGATAACTTGAAAGTAACTGCTGAAATATTTGCCACTTAAAAAAAATTTGAAACATAAAAAAAGGTAAACTAGCGTTTACCTTTTTTTGCCCCAAATCTACCATGAACTTAACCTACTTATGCTAATGGTATGTTCAAATATATGCCAATAAAGCATTCAAAATTATGCTTTTAGATGAATTGCCAATTTTTTCGTTGAAAAACATATTTTAATGTTTTTCTGCCAGTAAAATGCATTTAATACTGAAATTTAACATTTCTAAGCGATTGCTAATGTGTTATTTTCAATAAATATTTAAGAGATGGAAGAGGCAATCTTTTACAAAGAGAAATTGGAAGTGGATTACAAACTGTTAGGTCTTATCTTAAACTTCGGTCGGGCCATGAAAATAGGCAGACGAGAGTCTGCCTATTTTGCCCCAAATCTTACCATAGACCTAACCTACTTACGCCTTATGGTAAGCTCAAATATAATTTAAGTTTGAGCAGTAAAACAGTGTTAATCAACAATTTCGATTAAGTGGAGTGGGTTTCCGATAAACGGTAAACGCTGTGTTAAAATTTAAGAATCTTAATAAGCTCTTTCTGAATTGCCTTCATAAAAGTTGATGTAGGCTCGATTTACAACCCGGTTTCCACCAGCCGTAGGATAGTTGCCAGTAAAATACCAATCGCCAAGATTTTTAGGGCATGCTTTATGTAAATCATCAACAGATTGAAAGATAAGTTTTACTTTAGCTTTTATATCTTCATCGCTTATTATCTCTGCAATTTTATCTGAAATTTCCTCGNSKGTMRATGKCGSRYAAWRKNNKYTCACGTSAWWRAKTNMCWSWAGNWTCSTMCAYKSCRWCWYKCTNCKTMCWCNWWSTSAWAGATTTCTTCCACAACATCATACGTTCCACGATCTTTGTGAAGTTCCAAGGCTGCCTGAAAAGCGACCAAATGCTCCAGACGCGCCATATCGATACCATAGCAGTCCGGATAACGGATTTGCGGGGCAGAAGAAACCACGACAATTTGCTTCGGGCGAAGCCTATCCAGCATTTTTAAAATACTTTTCTTCAGGGTAGTTCCACGAACAATACTGTCGTCAATAATTACGAGGTTATCATTTGTTTTAACAACGCCATAAGTAACATCATAGACATGCGCAACCAAATCGTCCCGGCTGCTATCGTCAGTTATAAAAGTTCTGAGTTTTACATCTTTGATCGCAATCTTTTCTGTGCGTATTTTGTGTGCTTGAATTTCTTGAAGCCTTTCTGGGGTCAATTTCTCCTTTTCATTCAAAATTGCCTCATTCTTCTGTTTGTTCAGTTCGTCCTGTGCAGCTTCCAGCATTCCGTAAAAAGAAGTTTCGGCAGTATTCGGTATAAAAGAGAATACTGAATTTTCAGTATCAAAATCTATGGCCTCCAAAATTTTCGGCATTATCAATTTTCCGAGCATTTTTCGCTCTTGATAAATTTCGGCATCGCTTCCGCGGGAAAAATAAATACGTTCAAAGGAGCAGGATCTGCGTTCCAATGGCGCAAGTATTTCAGAAAGTTTCATGCTTCCGTCCTTTTTTATAATAATTGCGTTGCCAGGCTCCAATTCTTTCACCTCTTCAAAGGGAACATTGAAAACTGTTTGGATTGCGGGCCTTTCCGAAGCAACCACAATCACTTCATCGTCTTGATAAAAATATGCAGGCCGAATTCCTGCCGGATCGCGAAGCACAAAAGAATCGCCATGGCCCAAAAGACCAGCCATAGCATATCCGCCATCCCAATTGGCGGCAGATTTCCGAAGAATTTTTGCAACGTTAAGGTTTTCGGCAATATAGGGAGAGGCCTCTTGTTTAGTCATTCCTTTTGCCTTTGCCTTTTTGTAGAGTTTTCGAACCGCATCGTCCAAAAAGTGGCCTATTTTTTCCATTACCGTAACGGTATCGGCTTTTTCCTTGGGGTGCATGCCGAGCTTTATGAGATTATCAAAAAGCTCGTTGGTATTGGTCATATTAAAATTACCCGCAATTATTAAATTTCGGTGCATCCAATTGTTTTGACGTAGAAAAGGGTGGACGTTTTCAACACTGTTTATTCCGAAGGTGCCATAACGTACGTGGCCAAGGAATAATTCACCTATATAAGGAATGTTCTTTTTTTGCGCTGCAACATCATCTTTGTATTCGGGATGTTGTGAGAATTCAAAATTAATTCGCTCATTAATTTGTGCAAAAATATCCTGAATGGGTTGCGCGGCATTGGAACGTACGCGGCTTATGTACCGCTCCCCAGGATTTACATCCAGTTTAATGCTTGCAAAACCAGCACCATCCTGCCCGCGGTTGTGCTGCTTTTCCATCATCAGATACATTTTATTTACTCCGTAAAATGCCGTGCCGTATTTTTCCTTGTAATATTCCAAGGGTTTCAACAATCTTACCAGTGCAATTCCACATTCGTGTTTTAAGGCGTCGCTCATATTTTTTCTGAAAGTATATAAATGTACAAAAAACGCCCTGAAATTTCAGGGCGCATATTTAGGTTAATTTGATATCAAATTGTGTTAGGCTCTTAAATTGCTGCAAGCGTTGGTGCACTTCCCCGTTTGAAAGCTGAAGCAATCTTTCGGGACCAAATTTTTCAACACAGAACGAAGCAAGTGCAGAACCGTTAATGATGGCATTCTTCATATTATCATAGCTGTAATCGCCGGTTTTTGCCAAATAGCCAGTAAATCCACCTGCAAACGTATCGCCAGCTCCGGTTGGATCAAAAACTTCTTCAAGCGGAAGTGCGGGTGCAAAGAAAACATCATCATCGCTAAAAAGCAATGCGCCGTGCTCCCCTTTCTTTATAACCACGTATTCCGGACCCATTTCCATAATTTTATGGGCAGCTTTTACCAGTGAATATTCACCGGAAAGCTGTCTTGCCTCTTCATCATTAATTGTAATTACATCTACTTTTGCAATAACCTGCATTAATTCATCTAAAGCGCTATCCATCCAAAAGTTCATTGTATCAAGCACAATTAGTTTTGGTGAATCCATTTGCTCAATCACGCCCAATTGGACGAGCGGATGCAGGTTTCCTAACATCACCACTTCGGCATCGCGATATTCTTCGGGAACCTGTGGGTTGAAATCTGCAAGTACGTTTAAATCTGTTATTAAAGTGTCGCGGGTATTCATATCGTTATGATATTTTCCACTCCAAAAGAATGTTTTTCCATCTTCAACTACTTCAAGGCCGGTAATGTCCATTCCTTTTTCCTCAAGCATTTGTAAATCTTTCTTCGGAAAATCGCCCCCAACAATTGATACAATCGCGCCGTCAACTTTAAATTGTGAAGCAGCCAAACCTATGTAGGTAGCGGCACCGCCAAGAATTTTATCGGTTTTCCCGAAAGGGGTTTCAATGGCATCAAAGGCAACGGTGCCAACAATTACGAGTTTGCTCATAAAGGGTTTTTAAAGAGGGTGCAAATTTAATCAATTATTTACAATTTTAAGTACTTATAAAGTTGAAGAAATAATAAGATGATTTTTAAAGTAAAAAATCGTGATATGTAAAAAAATTGTAAATTCCGAAACTTTTAATTTCCTATGAATGAAAAACTTATGCTTTTTAATTTCGTTCTTTCTGTTTTTTCAATTTATATATCCCCAAGAAGGCGTTCCTTTTAAAGAAAACAAACAATTTTATCTTCAGGGGAATTCCATACTTATTGGAAACAACATTTTGGGCGATGACCCCACAGAACCATTAATGGATATTGGCATTCCGAACGATGTTGTAAAAATGAAATATATAGATGTTGACAATGATGAAACAACATTTAGCTCCAGTGAAGCTATTATAAAAAGTACTCCTGTAAAGCTCAAGATTTCATACGCCGCCCTTTATTGGTGCGGATTGTATCCCTCTAAAAAAAGCGCATTGCGTAAATCTGGCAATAGAATGGTACACGTGGGTCGTGGCGAAAGGGATGCAGCGGTAAATTCAATATTGTTTAAAACACCTAGTGGAATCTATGAAACCTTAACCGGTAAAATAATTTTTGATAGCTACAATACGGAAGTTTTCAAAACCAATTCCCCCTATGTTTGCTATGCCGATGTTACTACAAAACTTCAGAATCTTGCAACTATTAACGGCACTTATACTGTTGCCAACGTTAAAGCCACCGAAGGTGAAGTTTCAGGCGGCGGCTCTGCCGGTTGGCTTTTATATGTAATTTATGAGGACCCTTCGGAAAGCCCAAAATACTTCACAACCTATAATGGCCTGGTTGAAGTGAATAAAGAAGTCATCGATATAGATTTCAAGGGTTTTAAAAGCAAAGAAGAAGGCATTGTTAATACTACCATCGCGCTCGGAGCCATGGAGGGTGACCGGAAAATAAAGACAGATGAGCTTTTGATATTCGATAAAAAATCTGGAGATTATAAACCTTTAAGCAATAAAGTAAGGGAAGAAAAAAACTTTTTCAACAGTTCTATTACAATGGGTGATGAATTTTTTACAGATAGAAACCCACACAGCGCCAACACATTGGGGTTTGATTTATTGAAAATGGAAATCCCAAACCCAAACAATGAACTTTTGGACAATGCAAGCACGCAGGCAAACCTTAGGTTTAAAGCAAAAGCAGATCGTTTTTACTTGTTTTTTGTAGCATTTGAAACTGAAATTAACAAGGATTTTTTAGAAGAAAAAATAAATGTGGCTTCAGACCCTCTTGTTAGTGGCCCTGCAGTTACAGAAGTTTCAGAACCTATTGTGGAGGAAAAGAAAATAGCTATTATTTCAACTGAAAAAAAGGAAATTAAACCCCTTGAAAAAGAAAAAGTAGTCGCCAAAAAACCCATTGTTCTTTCAGATGAGGATAAAATAAAAAAGGAGGTCAGAATCCAATCGATGGCAGTTCCCGGTTTGGCTTCGGGCTATTACCTGGTTACAAATGTATTTTCCGTAAAAGAAAATGCTGTAAAATGGTCACAATTTTTAACTGAAAAAAGCTACAGCCCACAAACTTTTATCAACCCAAGAAATAACTGGAATTACGTATATGTTGCCCAAAACAATACTTTGAAACCTGTTTACGAAAAATGGAAAACCNATMMRTWKKNNGAWTWTTWYAANAGMAWTCTGGATAATGAAAATTAATCTGTAAAATTTATTTCCGCCCAAAATCCGCAGGAATTTCACCCCAGGCCTTGGTTTCCCATTTCACTATTTTTGTTTCGTATTTATTTGTTTTAAGCCACTTCTCGGCACGTGCAACCAATTCAAAAAGCGTTTTGTTTTTCGCAGATTGTTTTAGCTTTGTGTTGCATTTTTTCCTTTTTACCCAACCCATTGCAATTCGCGAATCACTGTAAATAATACGGTCGCTATTGTTCTTTTTCAGAAACGCTAATCCGTGAACCAAAGCTAAAAACTCGCCTATATTATTGGTTCCCTGCTGAAAAGGCCCTTGATGAAAAAGTTGTTTCTGCGTTTGCGTATCCACACCGCGATATTCCATTTTTCCGGGATTGCCACTGGAAGCTGCGTCTACGGCGATTGAAAAAAGATTCGGTTCGCCTATTTTTTGAAGTTGTTCTTTGGAAAGTACTTTTTTTACAGTCTTTCCTTTATAATCTGAGTATTCTTTATTGTAAGCTTTTTTGGCTTCGGCGAAAGTTTCGAAGCTTTTGTACTGTGCGCCTTTTACCCCTTGTATGGAACGCTTACATTCTTCCCAACTGCCAAAAATACCAGCAGGATTTCCGAACCAAACCACGTAAAATTTCTGTTTTTTAGCCATCGCGAAGTACTTCTTCAATTATTTTGGGAAACCACTCATATTCCAGCTTATGAATTTTTTCAGCAACGGTTTCAGCTGTTTCGGTTTTTGAAAGTGCTACTCTTTTCTGTGAAATGATTGTGCCTTCGTCATAATTTTCATTCACATAATGAATCGTTATTCCCGTTTCGGCTTCATTATTTTTCACCACTGCTTCGTGCACAAAATTGCCGTACATTCCCTTTCCGCCGTATTTTGGAAGCAATGCCGGGTGAATATTGATTACCTTATTCGGAAATTCCTTCAGAATAATTTCAGGAAATTTCAGCAGAAAACCAGCTAATACTATTATGTCTGGCTTAACTTCTTTCAAAATTTCTAAAACGCCGTTTTCAGAAAACAATTCATCCTTTGTAAAGAAAACTGTATTTACGCCAAGCTTTTCGGCACGATCCAAAACTTTGGCATCCTTCTTGTTTGAAAGCACGCGAACGACCTCGGCAAACTGGGTTCGTTGAAAGTATTTAATAATGTTCTCGGCATTGGTACCACTCCCCGACGCAAAAATTACAATCCGCTTCTTCATTCCCGTTTCCAAAAGTTTTTCTCGAAGTAAATATTAACAAATAAAACACAAAAGTAAGGCAATAGGGTTTTACTTCGCCCAAAATTGTTTAAATTGGTTTTCCCAATTTTGTTGAAATGTGAAATTTTCAAAACTATCAAAGGCACATTTTTAACATTAAATGGTGATTTCAATTAAAATATTTTATTTTTGCCACTTATAATTAAATTTAAAAATCAAGAATTATGTCAGACATTGCATCACGAGTAAAAGCGATTATCGTAGACAAATTAGGTGTAGACGAAAACGAAGTTGTAAACGAAGCCAGCTTCACTAACGACTTAGGAGCAGACTCCCTAGATACGGTAGAGCTTATCATGGAATTTGAAAAAGAATTTGATATCCAGATTCCAGACGACCAAGCTGAAAACATTGCCACTGTTGGTCAAGCAATTTCCTATATAGAAGCAGCAAAATAACCATTCTTCTATGGAATTAAAGCGAGTTGTAGTTACAGGCCTTGGTGCCCTTACCCCTATTGGCAACAATATTCAAGAATATTGGGATGCCCTTGTTAGCGGGAAAAGTGGCTGTGCGCCCATAACCTATTTTGACACTGAAAAGTTCAAAACAAAATTCGCTTGCGAATTGAAGAATTTCAACGCAGAAGATCATTTTGACAGGAAAGAAGCCCGAAAACTGGACCGTTTTGCCCAATACGCCCTTGTATCTTCCGATGAAGCGATACAAGATGCCGGAATAAACCTCGATGAGGTTGATAAATTCCGCGTTGGTGTAATCTGGGGAGCCGGAATAGGCGGCTTGGAAACTTTTCAAGATGAAGTAATAAACTTTGCAGAAGGGGATGGAACGCCACGTTTCAACCCCTTCTTTATTCCAAAAATGATTGCGGACATTGCGCCTGGAAATATTTCCATAAAGCACGGTTTTATGGGGCCAAATTATACAACGGTCTCTGCCTGCGCCTCCTCTGCCAATGCAATGATAGATGCACTCAACTACATCCGTTTGGGGCATTGCGATGTTATTGTAACAGKMKGMNAGYKWWGNAGSARTMWCCMWARYNGSTMNGGNCGRTTKWWASRSNATGMAYRMCTTGTCAACACGTAACGATAGTCCAGAAACGGCTTCGCGCCCTTTTGATGCCACCCGTGACGGTTTTGTTTTAGGCGAAGGCGCTGGTGCGCTTATCCTTGAAGAATATGAACACGCAAAAAAACGTGGAGCAAAAATTTATGCCGAAGTTGTTGGAGGTGGCATGAGCAGTGATGCCTACCATATGACGGCTCCACACCCAGACGGTATTGGTGTGGAACGCGTTATGCTGAACACCCTGCGCGATGCCAATATGAGCCCGAATGAAGTAGATGCCATAAACACCCACGGCACCTCAACCCCACTTGGCGACGTTGCCGAATTGAAAGCGATTGTAAATGTTTTTGGCGAGCACGCAAAAGACATCAATATCAATTCAACAAAATCCATGACCGGGCACCTTTTGGGAGCTGCCGGCGCTATTGAAGCTATTGCCTCTATTTTGGCAATGAAATACGGGATTGTTCCACCTACCATTAATCATACTACGGTAGATGAAAACATAGACCCTTCTTTAAACCTTACCCTCAATAAAGCTCAAAAACGCGATATAAAAGTGGCAATGAGCAATACATTTGGGTTTGGCGGGCACAATGCTTGTGTGCTCTTTAAAAAACTTGATGCCTAAAAAAATTAATGGCTTCCATTAAAAACATATTTTCTTCCCGTTCAGACAAAAACGGGGAATTTTCCAATTCCCTAAAAAAAATATTGGGATTTAAGCCCAAAGATCTCTCAATATATGAGACCGCTTTCACACATCGTTCCACGAACGAAAAAAATACCAGCGGCCAACCGCAAAATTATGAACGGCTCGAATTTTTAGGCGATGCCATGCTGGGTGCCGTTATTGCCGCACATCTTTTTAAAAAAGTACCTGGAGGCAACGAAGGTTATCTTACCAAAATGCGTAGTAAAGTTGTGAGCCGTGAACATTTGAACGAGCTGGGCCGTGACCTTCAATTGGTAAGATTTCTTAAAACAACCATTCCCACCCAGCAATTCAGTGGAAATATCTATGGAAACGTTTTTGAGGCTTTGGTGGGCGCCATCTATTTGGATCGGGGGTTTAAATATTGCGAAAAATTCATTCAAAAGAGAGTCATTAAGCCTTATGTGGACATCAAAAAATTGGAAGGAAAAGTAATCAGCTACAAAAGCCTTTTTATTGAATGGTGCCAAAAACACAAAAAACAATTCAACTTTGAAATTTATGAAGACAACGGAAAAGATTTATTGAAACACTTCGCCGTTCGATTAAAACTTGAAGATGAAATAGTGGCAAAAGCCCGCGCCACATCAAAAAAGAAAGCCGAGGAACGTGCTTCAAAAAGAGCTTTTTACAAACTTCAGATCAAGATAGATTCTGAAAAAGTGTAAACCTTAAAGTTATATTTCGATCCATTTTCCAAATCTGCAGTCAAGTAATTTAGCTAATCGCTTTAAAGTTGCCTATTTTTGTAAAACAAGTACAATTGCAACATTGTATCAAAAAGCATGGCGTATCACAAATTACTTTACGATGATGATTTTGAAGAGCCCTATACGCTCATCGCCATTCATTGTACTGAAGAAGCCTATAAAATGGCCTATTTGATGAATCTTCACCTAAGCTTGAAGTTAAAAAGAAAAAAAACCGATCTGGATTTTTCAACGAAGGGTTTGTTGATAACGTTTCCGCTATATGCTTTTGAAGATGTGCACAAATACACCCATTTTTACCTAATAGCCAACAAATGTAAATCGGTTGAAGCAGGGTTACAGTCCTCTGGTGGTCTATTTGCAGATTTGGTTTCAGAGAAATCGACAGCTCATTATTTGCTTCCTGAATTTAAAAAAGTGGATTATTTTCTGAAAATTTACTCAGATTTTGAAACAGTTCCACTGCGAAAAGTACTTTCAGAAATAACCGGAATAAAACAAGTTATTTCAGCTTACACAGTTGAAATGGAAAATATAAAATCAAAAAACAATTTAATTTTCGACTAAATGTCAAATCAAAAAAGAACCAAAATAGTWGCAACCCTTGGCCCTGCAACTTCCAGTGAAGAAACCCTAAGATATATGATTTTGGAGGGTGTGGACGTATTTAGGGTGAATTTTTCGCATGCTGACTATACTACTGTCAAAAAAGCAATCGCCACCATCAGGAAACTTTCCGATGAATTGGATACGCACGTAGGCATTTTGGGCGATCTGCAAGGGCCAAAACTTCGTGTGGGGATGATGAAGGAAGAAGTGATCGTGCAACCCGGCGATGAGCTTTTATTCTGCACCGGCGATGAGTTTGAGGGCAACCGCGAAAGAGTCTATATGAATTATGACAATTTTCCGCGCGATGTAAACCCTGGCGAGCGGGTACTCTTAGACGATGGCAAACTTATTTTTGAAGTGCTCGAAACCAATAATGTAAACGAAGTAAAAGTAATGGTTATCCAAGGCGGACCGTTGCGTTCAAAAAAAGGTGTGAATTTGCCAAACACCAAAATTTCGCTCCCTGCCCTTACTGCGAAAGACAAAGAGGATGCCATTTTTGCCATTGAACAAAAGGTAGATTGGATAGCCCTTTCCTTTGTACGCCACGCCGAGGATTTAAAGGAACTTCAAGCGTTGATTGAAGCGCATTCGGAATATAAAATTCCCATAATTGCAAAAATTGAAAAGCCCGAAGCAGTCGAAAATATTGACAGAATCATCGCATATTGCGACGGCCTTATGGTAGCCCGCGGCGATCTGGGCGTAGAAGTGCCCGCAGAGGAAGTGCCCCTAATTCAAAAAGAATTGGTGCTCACCGCAAAGCGCACCCGCATCCCCGTAATCATAGCCACTCAAATGATGGAAACGATGATAACCTCATTAACACCAACCCGCGCCGAAGTGAACGACGTGGCAAATTCTGTTATGGATGGTGCCGATGCCGTGATGCTTTCGGGTGAAACTTCTGTAGGGAATTATCCCGTTGCCGTAATTAAAACTATGACGAAAATTCTGAAAAGTGTAGAAAACTCTGAATTGATACGCGTGCCACAGGAGCCTCCGCAAATAAAAACCAACCGTTACGTTACCAAATCCATCTGCTACCACGCAGCACATATGGCCAATGAAATTGAAGCACAAGCAATTTGTACATTGACAAATAGTGGTTATACAGCTTTTCAGATTTCTGCTTGGCGGCCTTCGGCATATATTTTGGCGTTTACCAGCAATAAGCGCATTCTCGCTCGTTTAAACTTACTTTGGGGCGTAAAAGCTTTTTATTACGATAAATACGTAAGTACCGATGAAACTGTGGATGATGTAAACCGAATTGCTTTTGAAAAAGGCTACGTGCACAAAGGCGATTATTTAATCAACCTGGCGGCTATGCCCATTGTGGATAAGGGAATGGTGAATACGTTACGGGTTACGCAGGTGAAATAATTAATCAGCAACCTCAACCTTTTCCAGCTTCATCCCATCCGCTTGTTTAGTAATTGTAACCGTGTAACCAAAACCTGTGGTTTTATAGTTGTACACAATTTTCTGAAGTTCGTTTTCATTTCGTGAAATTTGCAGTTCGCTTATAAAATCGGTTTTCTTTTTGTTACCGTTTTGCTGGGTTTCGCTGTTGGAACCTTTTGGGTTTGGAAATGCAAATTCCTTCGGAATATTAAAAAGTTGCTGCGCCGTAAAAAATGCCTCATGCCATTTGTCTGTAGGTAAAACCAACGTTTCAGTTTTTGTAGGTTTGCTTGCCGTACCACCCGTTGCCTCGGAATAATTCACCTTTGGGAAATCTTTTTTCAATTCCTCAGCATAACTTTTCGCGGAAGCATTTTCCCTGGGAGGAAAAAATTTAGACATAAAACCATTAAAGGCATAGCCTTTTTGGTTGTTGAATTCCACCTCGTCCATGGCGCCATCAATTCCGCCCACATTCATAGTGGATTTTCCTTCAGAATTTATAATTTTCACTTTTGTGCCCAATGGCATAACGGCCAATTTTGCACTTTGAAGATTGGGAAATTCACGTAAAGTCAATCCACTTACAGCCGTAACGTACATAGCATCGGGAGTGGTTTCGGCAGGAATGGAATCCGTAACAACGGTTTGGGTTTCTTCAGTGTTTTTCACGTCGTTTTTACAGGAAAATAGAAAGGTGAAACCTGCAAGGGCAAGAAGGGAAAAGGCTACGGTTTTCATAAATGTGAAGTTTTAAATTAGTTTAAAGATACGTAGCTTTCTTTCATATTTAAAATTCAAGTTTTAATTGTACATCTATGGATTCCTTCGGCTCCTCCTTTTTCTTAGGAGTTTCGTTGTTTAGATGTGATATTGAAATTCCCAACAATCGTACCGACTCATACATTTTTTCCTGAAATAACAATTCTTTAACCACTTCCATAATAAGTTCTTTGGAAGAAATATATAGCGGCAAGGTTTTGCTTCGGGTTTGTAATGTAAAATCACGATACTTAATTTTCAGCGTCACGGTCTTTCCCGCCAGTTTTTTGTTCTTTAATCTGCTTTCCACTTCAGCGGCTATTTCCTCTAGCCTTTCGAGCATAAAAATTTCAGAGGAAATATTTTCTGAAAAAGTATGCTCTGCCGCCAAAGATTTCTGTGTCCGTGTAGGTTTTACTTTGCTATTGTGAATTCCACGGACAACATTGTAATAAAACCCGCCACTTTTCCCGAAGTGTTCCTCTAAAAATTCAAGCGATTTGCTTTTTAAATCCTTTCCCGTAAAAATGCCCAAACGGTACATTTTCTCTTTGGTTACCTTCCCCACTCCATAAAATTTCTTCACATCCAGCGTTTCCAAAAAAGGAATTACTTCCTCGGGCCCAATAGTTTTTTGCCCATTGGGTTTGTTGATATCGCTGGCAATTTTTGCTACAAATTTGTTCACCGAAATTCCAGCGGAAGCATTCAAGCCCGTTTTCTCCTTTATTTTTTTCCGAATTTCCGTTGCAATCATTGTCGCACTTGGGTTGCCCTTTTTGTTTTCGGTAACGTCCAAATAAGCTTCATCCAAAGAAAGCGGTTCCACCAAATCGGTATATTCAAAAAATATTTTCCGAATCTGTTTTGAAACCTCCTTGTAACGGTCAAAATTGGTTTTTACAAATATGAGTTCGGGGCAAAGTTTTCGCGCCATCGCGCCACTCATCGCACTGCGAACGCCAAACTTCCGAGCTTCATAACTCGCCGCGCTTACAACGCCACGGGCTGAAC
The DNA here is from genome assembly GCA_002733915.1 of Aequorivita sp. Taxonomy (GTDB): domain Bacteria; phylum Bacteroidota; class Bacteroidia; order Flavobacteriales; family Flavobacteriaceae; genus Aequorivita. The sequence continues at coordinate 267,314 of NVXN01000002.1, read as the reverse complement.
TACCGCCTACGGCAATCGCCTTTCCGCGAAGCTCGGGATTGTCCAACTGTTCCACGGACGCATAAAAAGCGTCCATATCTACGTGAATTATTTTGCGGATGGGTATTTCGTCATGCATCTTACAAATTTAATATCTTTAATGTCTGGTTGAGCGCAGTCGAAAACCTATTTTTAATGGAAACATATTCAATGAAAAAAACAGCAATTATTTTAGGCGCCACGGGTTTAACGGGAAGTATCCTGCTTAAAAAACTTTTGAAAGACCCTTCTTTTGAAAAGATAAAACTCTTTTCGCGCAGCACTGCTGAAATGAATTCCCCGAAAATTGAGGAGCATTTGATAGATATGTTCCAACTGGAAAAACATTCCGAAGCATTTAAAGCCGATGTTGTTTTCTGCTGCATTGGCACTACAAAATCCAAAACGCCTAATAAGGAAACCTATAAAAAGATTGATTACGGTATTCCCGTGACTGCCGCAAAGCTTGCAAAAAAGAAGGGTATTGAAACATTTGTCGTAATTTCAGCAATGGGCGCAGATGTAAGCAGTAATATTTTTTATAACAAAACCAAAGGCGAAATGCAGCGTGATGTATTAAGCCAGAGTATCAAAAATACATACATTTTGCAACCTTCACTCATTGTAGGCCATCGGGATGAAAACCGTTTTGGCGAAAAAGTAGCAACATTATTTATGAAAACCTTCGGATTTTTGGTTCCGAAGAAATATAAAATGATTAAAGCCGAAACTATTGCTGAAGCGATGCTGATTTTGGCGAAAAAAGAATTTCCAAAACAACAAATCACTTCTGATGAAATCAAACAAATAGCCCAAAATGCAGGAAATAGAACGTAAATTTTTGGTCACTTCCGAAGCTTTTAAAAATGAGGCGCACAAACGTACACGTATCGTTCAGGGATTTTTGAATACCCATCCCGAACGCACCGTGCGCATCCGCATTCAGGGAAACGATGGATTTTTAACCATTAAAGGAAAATCCAACAAATCTGGTCTTACGAGATTTGAATGGGAAAAGCAGATTTCACAGGCCGAAGCCGAAGAATTACTCCACCTTTGCGAACCCGGAATTATCGAAAAAACACGTTATGAAATTTACAGTGATACCCATACTTTTGAAGTTGATGATTTTATGGGCGATAATGAAGGTTTAATCATTGCCGAAATAGAACTCGATTCTGAAAATGAACCCTATTCAAAACCTGAATGGCTAGGAAAGGAAGTGACGGGCGACGTGAAATATTACAATTCAAATTTGAGTAAAAAACCTTTTAAAACTTGGAATAATGAAAGTTAAACTACTATTGGCAATTTTAGGAATTACATTTTTAAGCTGTGAGACCACCATTGAAAAGGAATACATTACAGAACCCTGCCCCGAGGAAGAAAAAATTCCAATGGCCCAGCTTAAAGAAGAATTGACCCAAAAAGGTTTTCAGACATTTGATTACGTTGATGAAAAATCTGGCGATACCATTTTGATGCAACAATATTACATGGCTTTCTTAAAAAAAGGGCCAACCCGCTCCCAAACAAAAGAGGAAGCAGACAGTCTTCAAAAATTACATTTGGCGCATTTGGGTAGAATGTATGAAGAAGGTTTTGCGGATATTTCAGGCCCTTTGGGCGATGATGGTGAAATACGCGGTATCACCATTTACAACGTTCCCACGCAGAAAATGGCGGATAGTCTCGCCAATATGGACCCGATGGTAAAATCGGGCAGATTGGTGATTGAAATCCATCCGTGGTGGGCCGCAAAGGGGTTTCCGCTGCGATAAAAAATCTGCCTTGAAAAAAAGTTTCAAGACAGATTTACAATCAACAATAAAAATTATGAAAAAAACTATCGCCAACCGCCGCCCAAGGCTTCATATAAATCTACGATGGCCTGGAGCTGGTTATTCTTTGTGCTTATTAGGTTTAAACTTGAGTTAAGCGCATTTTCCTGCGCATTCAAAACTTCCAAATAGTTTGCAAAACCGTTATTCAAAAGTTCTTCGGAATAGTCTGTCGCCAAATTGTAAGCTTCAAATTCCTTTTGGTTCACTTCAATTTTTTCGGTTGCAGCTTCATAATTATAAAGCGCATCGGAAACTTCTTTGCTAGCTGTAATTACCGCAAGTCGAAAATCCAAATAAGCCTGCTCTTGCTGTGCTTGCGAAACTTCATACTGGGTCCGTATTTGGCGCTTATTGAAAATAGGCTGCGTCAACCCACCAATTATAGTTGCAAATAGCGAATTGGCATTGAAAAGCTTATCAATTTCAATATTCTGAAATCCTCCAGTGGCTGAAAGCGTTAATGACGGATAAAAGCTGGCACGAGCAGCATTTGTAAGTTCGAATGCATTCATCAAACTGTATTCCGCCGCCATAACATCGGGTCTATTTCTGAGCAATTGTGAGGGAATCCCCATGTTTAAAGGTATTTCGATGTCTTGATTTTCCAAGTTTCCACGGGTTATTTCCTGCGGAGCACTTCCCAATAAAATAGACATTGTATTTTCCAACAGGCGCGCTTGGTTTTTTAAATCAATTAAAATTCCCTGGGCGGTATACAAATGAGCTTCCGTCTGCTTTACGCCTACTTCGGTCACGTTTCCAGCTTCTTTTAATGCTTGGGTAGTTTCCAAACCTTTGGAGCGTGTTTCAATGGTTTCTTCTGTAACACGTATTTGCTCATCCAATGCTAACAATTGGTAATAAACCGAAGCAATATTGGCAATCAACCTACTTTTTACGGCTTGGTGTGCTGCGAGACTTTGAAGGTATGAAGCCTGAAAAGCCCTTTCRTKNCTNCRTMWYYYYSMMSNARATANTSTSMTTYSCRWKARWRWCYMKCRNTSAAYWSRWMTNTGAWYMAATGATGAAAATTGACCTCCAAACTGCCCACCAGCAGAAAATTCTTGATGTGTGAATTTTGCATTTCCATTTAAAGAAGGAAAATAATTTGCCTTTCCTTGTTTTACATAAGCCTCAGCTATTCTAATTTGTTGAAGCGCCACTCTAATATCCATATTGTTTTGAAGTCCCTCTTCAATATAACCTTGAAGCAAAGGGTCTGTAAACAATTCTTTCCACGACAGGGTCGCGATACTCAAAGTGTCCTGCGGAAGATTTTCGGTTCTGTAATTTGCTTCGCTTACAACTTGTGGCCGTTCGTAATCTTTTGCAGCAAAGCACGAAACCAGTAATAATGGCAAGCCTGCCAATATTAATATTCTATATATGCTATTCTTTTTCATGAGAAGTGTTTTCTTCAATAGTTTCTAATTTTTCAGTGGGTGCGCCGGTAATTTTTTCCTGTAACCATTGGAAAAGGATGAACAAAATTGGAATTACAAAAACACCTATAATGGTACCAATCAGCAATCCGCCCACAGCTCCAGTCCCGATTGAACGGTTCCCGGCCGCACCAACCCCATTAGAGAGTACCAACGGCATCAATCCTAAGATAAAGGCGAAGGAAGTCATTAAAATAGGTCGTAATCGGGCTTCGGCACCATCAATTGCAGCATCTAAAATAGACTCGCCGTGTTTTCTTCGCTGAAGCGCAAACTCAACAATAAGAATTGCATTTTTTGCGAGCAATCCGATAAGCATTATGAGCGCAATCTGGAAATAAATATTATTTTGCAATCCCATCAACTGTGTTGAAATATAGGCTCCAAAAACTCCAACAGGTAATGAAAAGAGTACCGAAAATGGCAATAAATAACTTTCGTATTGTGCGGCTAGCAAAAAGTAAACAAACACCAATGACAATATGAAAATCGTCGTAGTTTGGTTACCTGCACTTTTTTCTTCCAAGGTTAAACCGGAATAAGCAATACTAAAGTTGTTTGGCAAAGTCTTACTAACTTCTTCAACAGCGGCAATAACATCTCCCGAGCTATAGCCTGGCGCCGGTGCTGCCGTAACCTTTGTGGAATTGAACAAATTAAAACGCGTGACCGATTGCGGGCCGTACACCCTTTTCAAAGTAATGAATTGGGTAATAGGAGTCATTTCATCACTGGCGGTACGCACATAGATATTATTCAAATCGCTTTCGCTAGCTCTATCTTCCGGCAAAGCCTGGACATACACACGATATTGTTTTCCGAAGCGGGAAAAATCTGCTGCGAAAATACTTCCTATATACCCCTGAAGCGTATTGAAAATGTTCTGTACCGAAACTCCCACTTCCTTTGCCAAAGGTACGTTCAACGTCATTTCATATTGCGGATAACGCGTGTTGAAAGAGGATTGTGCATATTGAATTTCAGGTCGCTGACTCAATTTTGCAATGAATTCCTGATTGGTTTGGTCCAAATCCGTAAAGCTTCCTCCGGAGCGATCCAAAAGGTTCACTTCGGCTCCAGCGGAGTTTCCAAAACCGGGAATACTTGGCGGTGAGAAAAATATAATTTGTGCTTCTGGAATTTGCGCAGCAATTCCAAAAAGTTGTCCTGTTATTGCTTGTACCGAAAGTGATTCATCTTTTCTGTTTTTCCAATCGTCAAGCCTAATGAATCCAAGTCCGTAGTTACTTCCCGCACCGCTGATCAAACTTCGACCATCAATTACAGATGCTCCTTGGACGCCAGGTAAATCCTTAATTTTAGAATAAAGTATTTGGTTTACCTCGTGCGTTCTATCAATGGACGAACCTGCTGGAAGCTCCACGTTCATAAAGATAATTCCACGGTCTTCATCGGGAACAAAACCTGTTTTCAGAGTTGCGGATGACCACCAAATTCCCAAAACGGCCAAAAGAAGAATAATTCCAGTAATCCATTTATGCCTGTATAAAAAATGGACAGATCGTCCATAACGATCTACGGTAGCCTTAAAACCTCTATTAAATCCTTTAAAAAACTTCTGAATAAAACCTGGTTTGTTGCTGTTCTGTTTTTCATCGTGACCTTTTAGAAAAAGGGCGCTCAGTGCAGGTGTTAAGGTTAAGGCATTYACTGCCGAAATTATAATTGCAACTATAAGCGTTACCCCAAACTGCTCATAAAATACTCCCGTAGGCCCTTTTATAAAAGTTACGGGAATAAATACTGCAGACATTACCAAAGTAATGGAAACAATAGCTCCGGAAATTTCGTGCATGGCTTKAWGCGMTGNCKKWTKTCGSNCYWYTYTCMYYTYCGTNNCMATNCYWWKMATGKAYTSSSTCNACYRNCYACARWASCAYSATSSACMACARTRYYRNTMGCSAWKANSCMWWKNGWAAAGCGNCNNTMMSWTRATSGARTWKCYRRMKMMAWKYWWGAMGAAGAATGTTCCAATAATTGAAACAGGAACCGCAATTGCAGGAATTAAAGTGGAACGAAAATCCTGCAAGAATATAAATACCACAAGAAAAACTAGCAAGAACGCTTCCACCAAAGTCATTACCACCTTTTCAATTGAGGCATTTAAAAAGTTGTTGGTATCGTATGGAATATAATACGTGATACCTTCGGGAAGATTGGCTTCCACTTGAGCCAATTCTACTTTTATAGCATCAATTATCTCCTGGGCATTTGAACCTTTTGTTTGGAATATACCCATATTTACCGCGGGATTTCCATTGGTTACAGATCCGCCGGAATAAGATTGGGCGCCGAGTTCTATTTCGGCCACATCGCTCAGTCTTAAAAATTCGCCATTGCCCAAAGCTTTAATTACAATGTCGCTGTATTGTTGTTCTGTTTTGTAACGTCCCGGATATTTAATGGTATATGAAAATGCTTCGCCATTATTTTCACCCAAAGCACCCGCTGCGGCTTCCAAACTCTGTTCTTTTAAAGCTGCTACAACATCAGAAGGCATCAAGCTATAAGCTGCAAGTTTTTGTGGATTTAACCAAATGCGCATGGAATAATCCTTTCCACCAAAAACACTTACGTCACCCACACCGTTTACCCTTTGTAATTCGGGAATGACGTTGATTTTTAAATAATTTTGAAGAAAGGTATCGTCATAATCTGGGTTTGTGCTATAAAATGAAAGAAACATCAACGCACTGGTTTGCTGTTTTGAAGTTGTAACCCCAGTTTGAATTACGGCTTGTGGCAACAATGAATTTGCCCGCGCCACACGGTTTTGAACGTTTACAGCGGCAATATCGGGATCTACATCCTGATCAAAAAACACGCTGATGGAAGCCGTTCCGTTGTTGGTGGCAGTGGAAGTTAAATAGGTCATTCCTTCCACACCATTTATCTGCTCTTCCAGTGGAATTATAACGCTTTCAAGAATGGTCTCGGCGTTTGCTCCTGGATACGTTGCATTCACCTGAATGGTCGGTGGGGCAATATCGGGGTATTGGGTAATGGGCAAATTGGAAAGCCCCAAAATTCCCAAAATCACAATAATTATCGAGATAACCGTAGAGAGTACGGGTCTGTCTATAAATGTTTTTAACATGATTGGTTTTTCTTAAACGGTTATCTGAAAACTTTTTCAATAGGTTTGGCAATGCTGTCAAAAGGCATTTCCTGTGGATTTATTTTGGAATTTCCACGTAGTTTGTTTGCGCCTTTTGCAACAATTTTATCGCCTTTCTGCAAGCCGGAAGCTACCACGTAAAGGTTTCCAACTTCTGCCGTTGTCTCAATTTTGGTTGAAGTAGCCATACCATCTTCACCCACTTTATAAACATAAATACTGCCTTGTTGCTCATAAGTAGCTTCCTGCGGAACGACTACAGCATCGTTATAAACTTTTGGAACTTTTATTTTTCCGCTGTTACCGTTTGTTAAAATTCTTGAAGGATTATCAAAAACAGCTCTGAAAGAAATAGATCCTGTATTTGCATTTACCTGGGAATTAATGGTTTCGATGGTTCCTTCTTCTTCGTAAAGGCTTCCGTTTGCCAATAACAATTGCACTTTCGGAAGTTTTTTTATTTTTTCTTCAATATCTTTTCCTTCCGCATTTTGAATAAAATCCAAATATTCCTTTTCGTTCATTGAGAAATAAGCATACACTTTACTAATGTCTGAAACAGTCGTCATCGGTATTTGTGACGATGGGCTCACCAAAGCACCTTTCCGAAGATTTATGGAGCCCACATACCCATCAACCGGACTTTTAATGTTTCCGTAATCTATGTTTGCCGCAATGCTGTTATAACCACTTTTTGCTTGCTGAAGTTTTGCTTTGGCAGTTTCAAGTTGCACATTGCTAATAATATTTTTGTCCACCAAAGGTTTCAGCTTGTCAACTTCCACTTGAGCCGCATTCACATTTGCACGGGCAGCGGCAGCATCTTGACTTAAGGTTTGGGTTTCCAGTCTAAATAGCGTTTGTCCCTTTCTTACTTTTTGGCCCTCATCAACCAAAACATCTGTAATGTATCCTGAAATCTTTGCATTTACTTGGCTGTTGACAATTCCTTCAATACTGGCCGGATAAGTTGTAAACGCAGTAACGGTTTTCGTTGGAATTGTGACAACAGGTAAAGTGGGGGCTTGCTGTGCCATTTGGGCCTGTTGTGCACTTTTGTCGTCACCACATGAAGAAAACAATAGCAGAATGCCTAAAGCTATAGGAAGTGAATGAATAAAATTTTTCTTTTTCATTGTTGATTTAATTAGTCGTTTTTGTTTTTTTCAATAAGTTTTTTCTGCAATTTTTCAACGGAAGCACTGGCTTGGGTTAGAAAGTCCAAATAATCTCTGTGAAATTCTAAATCAAATTTTTCTGAATCTTCTAAAGTCTGGTTCAATTCCTTTTTGTAATCCATAATTTCCATATGGATTTCCTTTTCGCAGTTCCATTTTTTTATCATTTCAGTCATCGATTGAATCATCACATCTGGAATGAGAATAAAATATTTTTTGCGGTCGCCAGATTTTGTGTAATACGTAATGCGGTTTGCCGCCTGAAGTGTAGTTAAATGCGTAAAAATTGTGCTCTTGCTTGCACCAAGTTCGCAGACCAAAGATTCAAAAGTAATTCCTCTTTTCCCTGTTAAAATTAGAGTGGAGAGTATGCGTGCGGCCAGTGGGGCCAACTGTTCCCTACTCTCAATGTGTACTCCCAATTTTTCTATTATTCGTTCTCTTTTTGTCAAAATATCTCCTTCAGATTAAAAATAGGGCACAAAAGTACGTTTGGTTCGGAACATTACGAACCAAAACGTATTAATTTTTTGTTAAATAAAGTGCTAGGGAATTTGAGAAGCCGGTTTTAATTCAATTTGCTCGCGAACTTCATTGCCATCTTGATCGACAGCAGTCAACAGATAAATTCCAGGTTTTGGCGAAACAGCCAATTCATGAAAGGTTTCGGTCTTTCCGATAAATTTTGAATCCAAATACCAAAAAACGGTGGTTTCGGGCGAGCGATGCGCAAGCTTAAAAATCACTTCGTTCACATTTTCGTCGAAATTCTTCGGAAGTAACACGGCTTCATTTTTCTTCGGATAAATAAACGCCATCAACTTTTCGCCTTCCTGCAAACAATTGGGAGCAAATGGCGGCAAAATTTTATATTCCGGATGAAGTTGTGCATAATAATATTCCATCACTGGCGGCAGAACAAACCAGTATTTTTGAACCATTTCCGAAAGTGGATAGCAGGAAGAATTCACCCGAAAATTTTCCGAAGTATCTAGAAAAACTGTTTGATGAAAGGGGCAAGCTTCGGTTCGCGTTCCGTTTTTTGGAATCCACTCAGTTTTTGTTTCCTCACAAAAAAGTCCGGCGAGATGGCCGCTTTTAGTACAAATTTCAACCTCAACCAATTCATCGTAAGGCACTTTAAACCAACCACTTTGGGGCAATACATTCAAAACATCAAACAAAACGGGTGCTGCAGCTTGAATTCCCGTTAACCCCGGGCGACCTTCACCATCGGCATTTCCCACCCAAACTCCAATGGCGTATTTTGGTGTAACACCAACTGCCCATGCGTCCTTAAAGCCATAACTGGTTCCTGTTTTCCATGCAAGCGGCTGACTGCTTGTGAAAAACTCCCAGTTTTCCTCGCCGCTGGGACGGTTTACTTTTTCCATCGCTTCGAAAGTTTCATAAATTGCTCCAGCATTCCAAACGGAAGGTTTTTGCTGAATTTTCCCGAAGTCGATTTCCTCGTGATTTTTCACATAAACAGGTTCCACAAATTCATTTTTTCGGTACTCACTAGAAGAATTGTTGAAGAAATTTAAGGTTGAAGCCATACCCGCATACCCTTTCGTAATATCCCACAGACTGCTTTCCGCCCCGCCCAGAATCAATGAAAGTCCATAATACTCCGCAGGTTTCTCGATTGCTTTTTGATTCGTTTTTTGCAGAATATTATAAAACCTTTGAAATCCAAAATCCCGTAACATCCTTACTGCAGGAATGTTTAATGAACGTGAAAGCGCAACACTTGCTGGTACTGCGCCATTGAATTTTTTATCAAAATTTTCAGGAGTGTAACCATTTACTGTCGTTGGAATATCTGCAACTAACATATTTGGAAGAATTTCCCCGGCATCGAGCATTGAGGCAAAAAGAAAGGGCTTTAAAATACTGCCCGTGCTTCGTGGTTTTTCAATAACATCCACAAAATTATTGTGTTCGCGTGTAGTTGGCGAATTACCCACATACGCCAAAACTTCACGTGTATTTACGTCCAAAACCAAAACAGCAAGATTGTGGATTTGGTTTTGCGCCAACATATAATTTTGTTCTTTCACGATGTTGTTCACCTTTTGTTGAAGTGAAAAATCAATTGTGGTTTCAATTCGTTTTCCGGGATGTTCTTTTCGTATTTTTTCAGTTAAATGAGGTGCATACTCGGAAAGCGGGAGTGGTTTTCCGGGCAATTTTTCGTACAAAGCCAATTGATAGGTAGTTTCATCAATTACTTCATTTTGAAAAAGTTTCAACAATAACGTATCTCTTTTTTGTTTGAGAATTTCCTCATTTTTTCCAGGAAAAATAAGTGATGGTGCATTCGGAAGTACTGCCAATGCTGCAGATTGTCCCCAACTTAATTCGCTGGCGGGAATCCCAAAATAGCGCCACGAAGCGGTTTCAAGCCCAACCACATTTCCACCGAATGGTGCATAGGAGGCGTATAAATTCAGGATGGATTTTTTCTTAAAGCCAGCTTCCAAGCGTGTGGCTTGAAAAATTTCAATCAATTTTTCGAAATAAGTTCGCCGTTTATTTTGGCGGGAAAGTCGGATTACTTGTTGCGTAATCGTACTTCCGCCACGGCGGGAATCGGTGGTCATATTATTCCAAAGCGCTTTTGAAATTGAAACTGGATTARACCCGGGATGCCAATAAAAATGTTCGTCCTCAAAATAGAGAATGCATTTCTCAAACCGATCTGGCACGGAATCCATTTGCGGAAACCGCCATTGTCCATCATCAGCAATTCGAGCGCCGAGCATTTGCCCGCTGCTGCTTTCGGCGACGGTTGCGGTGGGAAAATTAAAAAGTGGCGATGGAAGACAGAAAAACCAAACTAAAAATAGAACCAGCAAAATGCTGAGTTTTATTTTGTGCTTAATGATTCTTTCTTTTATTTCAGATTTGTCAAATTTCAAAAGATTTTACTGCTCAATTGTTACCCATATTCCTTTATTCCTTGCATAATACGTATTGTCATACATCGCTTCCACTTGTGTTCCTGGCAAATAATAGGTTCCCAAATATGAAGCATTTAGTTTCACTGTAAAAGTCTTCGTTTGATTTCTATCCAAATCAAAAAAGAAATTCACACTATCGTCACGAATATCGGTATAACGCGCGTTTCCACTTGCACCTCCACCTAATTCAGAAAAACTCGTGTTTACAATTTCCCAACCGCTGGGGAAGATTTTTGAAAGGGCAACGTTGTTTATCCAATCATTTGATGTATTTGTAACACTTACTTTCGCAATGATTTCCGTTCCCTGTCGCAATTTAGTAACATCTATGACTTTTCCATCCCCTCCCAAATATTCAGATTTTATGGATAGATTACGTTTTTCAGCAAGCTCTTTTCCTAAAGGTAATTTTCCACGTTGCGAAAGCGTCACATAAACCACATTTCCTTTTTTATTGGTCACCGAAACGGAATTGCTTCCCATTACAAAAGAAAGATCGCGTTGCGCAATGGCTCGATCCGTTTTCACTTCAACCGTTTTTCCGCCATTTGTAAACGTGAGTTCAAGTGATTTTCCGCCGTTTTTGGCAACCATTTTCGCCATAGCCATCAACGCATAAGATGTTTCCTGCGTGCTATACCAATTCCCGGAAGACAAATCTTTCGCAACGGAAATTGCCAAGTCGCGCTGTTTCGAATCTCCCAACAATACCAAGGTTTCCAACGCCATCGTCCTATTTCTGAAAGGCGAACCGTAGGTATAATAATCATATTCGTGTGGAACAAAATTAATATTGGCTGTCTGCGCAATTTGTTGGGCAACTTCTTTTTTGCCGGCCAAAGCATAAGCAGCAGCCAAACGCCATTTTGCATCATTGCTCAATTCCTTGCTTTCACGAAGACGGTTCATTGCTGCAAGCTCAGGTTTTCCAGCCAATGCCAGCGTATAAAGTCTGTAAGCCTGCGTCAAACTTGTATTATAAACCTTATAACTATTTCGCCATTGTCGCGCCGTGTTTTGTTGATATAGCAACCAATTGCTCATAAAACTAATTGGAAGTGCATACCCTTTTTGCTTCGCTTCCAACATAAAATGACCAGCATAATTGGTCGCCCATTCATCGGCTTCACGCTCGCCAGGCCAGTAAGAAAGGCCTCCGTTTGAAATTTGGAATCTACCCAATCGCTCAATTGCTGCTTTTACATTTTTCTCAATCTTCTGTTTTTTATCAAAAGTAATATCGAAAACATCTGCCAAATATAACTGCGGAAACGCTGCGGAAGTAGTCTGCTCAATGCATCCGTAGGGATAATGGATTAAATATTCCATCCGTTTTCCAAAATCCATCGGTGGCAAGGTTGAAAATTCCAGCATTGCGGCATTGCTTCCAGGAACACCGAAAGTTTCAAAATTTATGGTTTGCGAAGCATTTCCATCCAAAGTGTAATTTGTAGCTTTTTGAGAAATGGGATTCGGATTTTCGACATCTATTTCCACTTTGTAGCTAGCTTTTTCGCCGTTGCCGGAAGCAGTAACTTCAATGGTTTGGAATTCCTGTGTCGGTAAAACTTCGAATTCAAAATTTACAATTTGTTCGCCTGGTCCGCTGAAAGAAACAGTTTTGGAAGAACCATTTTTCGGCTTCAGAGCATCGCCAGTTTTTACATTAATCGTCGCGGTTTTCACTTTATTTTCCATCGCAAAAACGGTAACTGGAAGCGTAACGGTTTCGCCCGGCGATAATTTCCGCGGAAGCGAAGCCAACACCATCAATGGTGTTCGGACGGGCGTGGTTTTTTCGACACTGCCGTAAGCGCTTTTGGTTTTATCGCCTGCAATTACCATGGTTCTAACTGAACCGATATAATTCGGCATCGTAATAGTATGGGTGGCTGTTTTTCCGGCTGAGAGTTCAAAAGGTCCAAGATATTTTAGCACAGGTTTAAATCTGTCCGCTTTTCTGTTTTTTGCACCCAACGCTGCATCGCCACCTCCGATTGCGTAAATATTATCGACACTGCCGGAATACGCGCCAATTACATAATCGAACATATCAAAAGTCTTCACGCCCAAAGCCTCACGACTGTAAAAAGCTTCATGAATATCGGGTGTTGCAAAGCGTGTTAAGTCCAGCAAACCTTCATCAACAACTGCAATTGTGTACGTCATTGGTTTCCCATTTTCTTCGGAAACTTTTACCGNTNNAAACTSYYYMKCKRGWTTTWMMWCCTTWGKYWYCGTKAYYTKWRSMTNNGAASCWSYNTTGMWGSRNCTTCCWCMGAAAGTGGAATAACGCCGTAAAGCCGGATTGGCAAATCGTTTTTGGTTTGACTGTGCGGCTGTAGCAGCGAAATATTCACATAAATATTCGGCGCCATTTCCTTTGTTATTTTTATCGCGGCTTTGGTTTCGCCTTTTTTGGTTTCAATCCAATGTGTTGCCAAAACTTCGGTGCCGTTTTCAACACTAATCAGCGCATGGCCGTCACTTCCCGAAGGAAAAGTTATAAATGCTTCCTCGCCAACATTGTATTTTTCTTTATCTGCTGAAAAAAGCAACATTCGCGCACTTTCAGCATCGGCGTCGCTTGGGCGTTGCCACCAATTTCTGTAGAAATAAATGGTTCTTCCCGTGGCATGCCCAGATTGTTTATCTATTACGCGAATTAAATATCTTCCGCCTTCGTCCTCGGGAATATTTACGGTGAATTTTCCTTTTCCGCTACCATCGGTTTTTACAGTGAATTCTTTCACAGGTCGATGAACGGTAGAATTTTCGTAGTTTGAAAGATTGTCTGAACCGCGGTTCCACCACCAACGCCATTCAATTTTAAAAACTTTTACTTCCAACTCGCGATTTGCTGCAGCTTTGCCTTGGGCATCAACGGAAACTACATCAAAAGTGGTGTTTTCATCCGTGAAATAAGAACCGTAACGACCCGCTTCGGGAGATTTTAAACCTACAAAATGTGAGAATGGCGCTAAATCCTTTGAAAAAATATCCATTGAAAAATCACCCCCGCCTTCATATACTTTCGTTAAAAATGTTGCTTTCAACATTSCTGGCGCGTTCTTTCCAACCTCCAAATTTTGACTGAAAGCAGTGCTGCCTTCCGAAGAAAGTTGTGCATCCAAAACTGGGATTTCCACCTCATCAAAACCACGAATGGGATCCGTGAAATTATATTTTGGAAACTTCGGGAAAGCTGTATTGTTAGCACGAAGAGTTGCCGTCATATCAATCTTCAAATTCCTCGCAGGCGAACCGTGAAGCCACATGGCACTAGCCGTTCCTTTTACGGGTTTTGTTGCATCAAGGATGTCATCTTCAAAATCGAGTTTTATTTTTAAACGATTTGGTTTAATCGTCGCCACTTTTAAAGTGTGCGAAAATTGCGCACCGCCAACGGTAATAGTTGCGTTCCAATTTCCTGTTGGCGCCGAAGCGTCCGTTGCGATAGGGAAATAATAAAACCCATCTTTTGAAGAATTTGTATGCTGAACAATGCGATGGACAAGTTTTCCACGTGCATCTGTCACAGAAAGTGTAACTGGATGGTTTTTTGGTAATGGGTTTGCGTTGTCATTCAACACAAAAGTTAGGTGAATACTATCACCGGGGCGGTAAACGCCGCGTTCGGTATAAGTGTAACCTTTTAATCCTTTTTGAAGTTCTTTCCCCGAAATGTCGAAATTGCTCATGGAAAGGGCATTTCCGTCTTCCAGTTTCACATAAGCAAAATTGTTTCCTTTTTGTGCCACCGCAAAAGCAGCATTTTTACTGCCATCATAAAGGGTCATTCCATCTCCTTCAGTGGTTACAGTTTCAATGAGTTGCTGCTGATAATTGAAAAGTTTCACCTTTACGCCACCTTCAGGTTTCGCGGAAATAAGGTTGGTGGCAAAAAAATGATAAGAACGGTTGTTTCCTTTTTTTACAATCAAGCCCAAATCTGAACCCAAAATATTTGCGGTTACAACCTTATCTTCGTTATAATATGCAGGGTGGCAGGGATTGTCTTGCTGTTCCCAATTGTAAGTATAATTTCGCCAGCGGTAAATTTCGTTGTCCCAATAACGCTCTTCGCGAATTTCTTCATCTTCGGAGGAATCGTTGGCATAATATGCATCTTCTTGGTAATAATCTTCGTAGTATTCGTCCTCGTGTTCTTCAGAATTATCTTCTTCGGAAATAGTTTCCGCACAATCATAGGTTATATAATCTTTTTTGAAACTAAGCTCCAATTGATAAATGGCGCCAGGATCTGCCTTGAAATATTCCGAAAGGTTGATGGCGTATGCTTTCCAACTTCCGTTGTCGCCCAAATCGGTATTTTTTAGTTCGATGGTTTTTTTGGCAATTCGTCTTCCCACTCGTTTAATGTCGTAGGTGTTATTATCATTCAAATTATAACTTTGAAGAAATTGCAAAACATTGTTTTCATAAATTTTAATGACGCGAACATCTACTTTTGAAAGGTTTACAGCTTCAAAATATACTGGAGTTGATGCTGAATTAGGAAGAATCACCCCTTTTGAAATCATCCGAACAGCGGGCTTTAACTGTTCAAAAGAAACCAATTCTGAAAATTCCTTTTTCAAACCAAAACCTTCGTTGTTTTTGATTCCGGTGAAAACGGTGACTTTTACATTGCCAACAATACGGTTTGGTGGATAGACGTTTAAAACGTTACCGTTAACTTCATAACGTAAATCCTGTGTATTTTCAATAGTAACCAAACCCGCAAAATCCTGATTTTCCAGCAACGGATCGGAAAAATTGATGCTCAAAAGTGCCGCGGGTGCCAAGGTGCTGCTAATGTCTACAATCGTAAAATTATTTTGACCTGGAATAGCAAAGGTATTATCACCATTGTTTTCGGCGTCAATAGGTGTTCCATCCCATTTAATAAGAATTTGGGAATCATCAATTTTTCGGCTGATGCTGTCAATGGTGAAGTTGAAAAAACGCGCATCGGCTGCTTCCGAAGGCCATTTCAATTTTAATTTTTTTCCATCCTGCAATGCAGAAACCAATTGCTTCGCTTTTTCCAAAGAAATAATATCGGAAGTTTCGACGTAAGCTTCAAGATATTGCCATTGTTTGCTGTAACTCTGCAATTTTCCGATATCTACTTTGAAATTAGGCGTGATTGTATGAAAACTGAAAGTGTAGGTTTTGAATTCCTTAGAAATGTCTTCGTAAAATTTATCCAATTTTACAGTTACCGTATATTCTGTATCTGGTTTTAAATATTCTAAAGGTTGAAATATTAGTGTTTTACCATTTTCTATAATTAATTTTCCTTCTGTTTTTGGGGAGATATTTATATATTCCTTGGGGGAAAGTACCTGTGTCAGCCCAAATTGCTCAAGAGGTTTTGCTAATTCAACACGAATATCTGTTGTGATGGACAGATTTCCGTAGGTATTGTACGAAATATATTTCTTGAATTTAAAAAGATTGTCGGTTTCGGAATGTTTGTCTTTGTCGTTGCAGGAAATAACAAATAGCAATAAAAAAACAGAGAGGAATTTGAACAGAGTTTTCATAAACGATGGTTAAGTGCATTTAAAAGTAGCGCAAAATGATTGGGTCGCAAAGCGAATCATAATTCGTTTTATTAGAAATAAATATTGCAATGGTTTTTTAGCCGGAGAGGTTTAAATTGGAACGCTTGATTGATTTAAAATCGTATTCAGAATTTTATCATTTGGGATGGAATTAACAGATAATCAAAATTTTATATCTCTTGATTATTGAATTCGTATTCCCTTTCAACCTTGCAAATCCTCACTTTATAATACGAATACCATTGTTGCCTTCCCTTTTTCTGAGCCATTAAATGATCGAGATTGGCTTTCCAATTTTTTATACTTTCAAGGCTCTGCCAATAACTTACGGTAATTCCGATTTCATTTCGTACACTTTCAAAACCTAAAAATCCGGGTTGTTGCTGTGCCAAAGTTTCCATTAAATCAGCCATTTCAGAATAACCTTCAATATTTTCGGTTTGGCGTGAAGTAAAGATTACGGCATAATAAGGCTCCATTTATTCTTCTTTGTAGATTTTAATAATCAACTCGCCCTTAGAATTCATTGAGGCTCGGTACATTCCTGCCGTATTGAATTCCATTGCAACATTTCCATCTTTATCAATTGCAATAATTCCGCCATCGCCACCCAATTTGGGGACTTTTTTCTGAATAACTTCGGTAGCGGACTGCTGTAAAGTCATTCCTTTATATTCCATCAATGCCGAAATATCATAAGCCACCACGGAACGGATAAAATATTCTCCCCAACCTGTTGATGACACTGCGCAAGTTGCATTATTTGCATACGTTCCCGCCCCAATAATTGGCGCATCGCCAATTCGGTTCCAGCGTTTGTTGGTCATTCCCCCGGTAGATGTTCCCGCCGCGAGGTTGCCGTTCTTATCCAATGCGGCACAACCAACGGTTCCAAATTTTGAATTCTTTACATAGGAATCTTCAAAGGAAATTTTCTTTTCATTTTTTAATTTTTCATTTTCCAAAACACGTTGTAGGGATTCATATCTATTCTGGGTATAGAAATAGGAAGTATCCATCATTTCATAGCCCAAGCCTTTTGCGAATTCTTCTGCACCCGCGCCATAAAGCATTACATGTTCGCTTTTATACATTACATCCTTCGCCAAATTAATTGGGTTTTTAATATGTTTTACTCCCGCTACTGCTCCAGCGTTTAAAGTCTCCCCGTCCATTATTGAAGCATCCAGCTCATTCGACCCATCATGTGTAAAGACCGCGCCCTTTCCCGCATTGAATAAAGGTGAGTTTTCCATTATATTAATAGTATGGGTAACGGCCTCTAAAGAAGTTCCGCCGTTTTTCAAGATGTCATAACCAGTGGAGATAGCTTCCTTAAGTTTCGCTTTATATGCAGCTTCCAAGGAATCATTCATATTTTCCTTTAGGATAGTTCCCGCACCACCGTGAATGACGATTCCGAAGCTTTCTTCATTTATTATTGCATTTTCAGAAGTATTTATGGCAGCTGAATTATGTTTTTCTTCGTTTTTGCATCCAAAACACAAAAAAATAGCGATTAAAAATGTTAAATTTTTTACCATATTTCTTTTTTGATTTATTACGAATATAATGTAAAAAAACAATGTTTATAGTACTTCAGCAAAATTTTAAAGTATCCCTTGTTTTAAAAAAAATATCTTTTATCCGATGAAATGCAACATTTTTTCGATTAAAAGCATTTTCGTATCATTTTTTTTATATATTTGAATCGACATCAAGCCCCAAATCTGGTGTCCCCCAAATTATGAACCTACTAAAAAGCAACCTACTTGCAATGGCACTATTATGCCTAGTGATTACCTCCTGCTCAAAAGAGGATTCTGTTGAAGTTGAAGCCGCTAAATACGATATTGATTTAACATTGGCTCAAAGAAATGACAGCCAAATGTCATCTGAAATCTTAAGTTTAGTAAATGATCATCGCGCGTCCTTAGGCCTTTCTGTGCTTAAAATGGACTCCCAATACGCTTCTGCCTTCGCTGTAGATCATACTGAATATATGATTGAAAAAGAACAGATAAATCACGACAATTTCGGGTATCGTTCAGAAGGAATTAAATATCATGACAACGCCGAAGTGGTTGGTGAAAACGTAGCTTATGGCTACGATACTGCTGAAGCCGTTGTAAATGCCTGGCTAAACAGCCCAGGGCACAAAGCAATCATTGAAGGTAATTATACACATACCGGTTTTGGAGTACTGAAATGTGCCAAAGGCCGCAGCTACTTCACCCAACTCTTTTATAGAAAGTAACCTCACATCCCTTTTTCTATTAGTCTAAATTGCCGTATTTTTACATAACAGTTAAAAATACGGCAATGGCTATTAAGAAACCTTTCAACCTCAATAAATGGATTGAGGAAAACCGCGACCTGCTGAAACCACCAGTGGGCAATAAGAATTTATACGTTGAATCTGACGATTATATCGTAATGATTGTGGCAGGCCCGAATGCCCGAAAGGATTATCACTACAACGAAACCGAGGAGCTTTTTTATCAACTTGAAGGAAATATTCAGGTTGCAATACAGGAATATGGCGAGAAAAAAGTGATGGAACTTGGTCCTGGCGATATGTATCTCCATCCCGCAAAAGTTCCGCATTCGCCCGGCAGAAGTGCTGGCTCAATCGGTTTGGTCATTGAAAGGAAACGCACAGACCTTGATGGAAAAGACGGCTTGCTCTGGTTTTGCGACAATTGCAACAATAAATTATATGAAGTTTACTTCCCGCTAAGCAATATTGAAACTGATTTTCTAAAACATTTCAAGCATTTCTACGGAAGCAAAGAGTTGCGAACTTGTGACAAATGCGGAACGGTGATGGAAGCCGACCCTCGTTTCACACAAGATTAACACCGTATTTCCCAAACAGATACTGTTTCATTTTACTTTCTTCAGCGCATTGTGTACCTTTGCGCTTCATAAATTTCAGAATAAAAAATCATAATTATATGCAAGCAACAACCACTTCCTTCGGTATCGAAGAAGCATTGGAACAATTAGGAATTAAGGATGTAAACCAGGGAACTTCCACTGGAAACGAATGGTTTTCAAACAGTGAGGAAATCTCATCTTTTTCACCCGTTGATGGCCAACTCATTGCAAAAGTGAGTACCACTTCCAAAGAAGATTACGAAAAAGTAATGCAAAGTGCAACTTCAGCTTTTAAAGACTGGAGACTCAAACCAGCTCCTCAGCGTGGTGAAATTGTACGCCAATTCGGGGAGGAGTTGCGAAGACTAAAAGAACCACTTGGAAAATTGGTTTCCTATGAAATGGGAAAAAGCTATCAAGAAGGTCTTGGTGAAGTACAGGAAATGATTGATATCTGCGACTTTGCAGTAGGTCTCTCCCGCCAACTTCACGGCTTGACGATGCACAGCGAACGCCCCGGCCACAGAATGTACGAGCAATATCATCCGCTTGGCGTGGTTGGAATTATTTCAGCCTTTAACTTTCCAGTAGCCGTTTGGGCTTGGAACACTGCCCTGGCGTGGATTTGCGGTGATGTRYRKGTYWNGGWMGSCKTCANANRRMRSKCCASYTNGTKSMWKMGSWTGSSWRMWRWYASSKGCWAMRNGYAKYTACTGATAACAATTTGCCTGAAGGTATTTCATGTCTAATCAATGGCGATTATAAAGTTGGTGAAATGATGACCAATGATAAGCGCGTGCCTTTGGTTTCAGCTACTGGATCTATTAGAATGGGAAAAATTGTTGCCCAAGCCGTTGCAGGACGCTTAGGAAAATCATTGCTAGAACTTGGAGGAAACAATGCCATTATCGTAACTCCAGATGCAGATATTAAAATGACCGTTATCGGCGCAGTTTTTGGTGCTGTGGGAACTGCAGGCCAACGTTGTACCTCAACCCGAAGATTAATCATTCATGAAAGCATATATGATAAAGTGAAAGATGCCGTGGTTGATGCCTATAAGCAACTTCGCATCGGAAATCCATTGGACGAAAAGAATCATGTTGGCCCACTTATTGACAAAGATGCGGTAAAAATGTACAATCAAGCGCTTGAAAAAGTGGTTTCCGAAGGCGGAAATATTATCGTTGAAGGCGGCGTACTGGAAGGTGAAGGTTATGAAAGTGGTTGCTATGTAAAACCAGCAATTGCCGAAGCGAAAAACAGTTTCGAAATTGTACAGCACGAAACTTTCGCACCTGTTTTATATTTAATGAAATACAGCGGCGATGTTGAAAATGCAATCGAACTTCAAAACGGCGTAGTGCAGGGACTTTCTTCTGCAATTATGACGAACAATCTTCGCGAGGCGGAACGTTTTCTTTCGCACGGAGGAAGTGATTGCGGAATTGCAAACGTAAACATCGGAACCAGCGGTGCTGAAATTGGCGGTGCCTTTGGTGGCGAAAAAGAAACTGGCGGTGGCCGCGAAAGCGGAAGCGATGCCTGGAAAGTATATATGCGCAGACAGACAAATACAATAAACTATACCACTGAGCTTCCATTGGCTCAGGGAATTAAGTTTGATTTGTAGCAATAAATTCAAATGAAAGAAAAAGCCGCTTCAATTGAAGCGGCTTTTTTGTTTTATACAATCCCATTCGGTTCAACCCATTTAAAACGGTTAGCATCCTGCGGAATTTTTATTCGTTCGGCAATACGCATCATTCGCGAAGGCAATTTCAAGAGATAATCACGTGCCTTTTCCGCTTCATCGGTCAAGCCATTTATTTTTGAAATTTCCCAATGGGCATTCAATTTTTCAAGAATATCGATATAATCAAAAGTGGTGTAAACGCCCAAACGCTGTGCTGCGTTACTGAAATCATCAAATGCTGAAGCCATTTTCCCACCGCTCTGGCGAAGGTTTTGCGCAGGCATAATAATTTTTTTCTGCATCATATCCTGAAACGCAATCATCATTTCACTAGCATCGTATTCAAAAATAGTTTTTACGAATTCTCGGTATGCCAAATGGTGTCGCATTTCATCACCTGCAATAATATTGCACATTTTTGAAAGCATTTTGTTGCCTTTCTTCTTTGCTATTTTTCCAACGCGATTGTGCGAAACATTCGTCGCCAATTCCTGAAAACTGGTATAGATGAAATTTCGGTACGGATCTCTGCCAGTTCCAACTTCAAAACCGTCATTAATTAAATGTTGTGTAGTTTTTTCAACTTCTTTCATGTTTACCCTTCCCGATAAATAAAGGTATTTATTCAAGGTATCGCCGTGACGGTTTTCCTCGCCTGTCCAATGGCGAATCCACTTGCTCCAACCATTACGGCCGTGCTGGTCCACACCTTCCATATCCATCAACCAACTTTCGTAGGTTGGCAATGCTTCCTCAGTAACCATATCGCCCACCAGCACAATCCAAAAATCGTAGCCCAATTCCTTGGCCTCTTCACGAATCTGGATTACTTCATCCATATAATTTTCTTTTTGGAAATTGGGCAAAAGATCTGTTGGTTGCCATATTTCATCAACTGGGATTAAATATTGGTCAATATAACTGTCAATTTTCTTTTCAACAGTTTGCATTACTTCCAAACKGATATTTTTGAGTGCCATGGTATTTTTTTAGAGGTAACCACAAAGATAGGGACTGTACAGCGGAATTTATTATAAAGAAGTATTAATTCCTGCCATTTTCATTTGGATACAGCTTAAAAACAGGTTCGCTCTGCCAAATTTCCTTTGAATCCACATCAAGCATCGAAATTTTCCCTTTGAAAGCAGCGCCCGTATCCACATTCCAAACATTGGCGAAATTAGCGGGTTTCTCAAACCCTATACGGGTTACTGGTGTGTGCCCAATATAAATTTCTTTAAAAAGTTTTAGCCGTTTTGGGTATTTATCGTCTTCTCCGGAAATGGAGGGGTCCATCGAGCAGACCATTTCCCAAAGGGTTCGGTCCCAATAGACCATGTTTGGGTAATACTCACTTTGTGGCCCATGCTGATTGGTAAAACCTGCATGGACGAAAAGTCTGTTTTCGGAATCTACGTGATAGTTCACCAAATTTTCAAAAAATTTGAGATGCTTTTTCTTTTCCTTTTCGGAAATCTTCGAATAGCTTTCCACGCTACTCTCCCCTCCCTGACTGAGCCACATCGGGTTTCTTTCACCGAATTTTAAAAATTTATAAAGCAATTCGTCGTGATTTCCACGAATGAAAATGCAATCATTTTTTTTCGAAAAATCAATTAAATAAGAAACCACTTCGGCAGATTCGCTCCAGCCGTCCACATAATCGCCCACGAAAATATACCTTGTATTCTTCGGAAGATTTGTTGTTTCCAATACTTGTTTTAGAGCTCTAAAACCTCCATGAATATCACCAATTACAACTGTTTTCATAATTTAATTATAACTAACTTTTCTCAAAATGCGCAACGATTCTTTTAAAAGTTGGTACGCTTCCATATCATAATCCCTTAAAAACTCTTTAGCATCCTGCAATTTTTCCTTCGCATCATCAAAATCGTTTAAATAACAGATTAGGTAGGTTGAGGGTAGATTTCGCAAATCTTTTTCTTCGGAAGTGTTCAGCGGAATATTCTTTTTCAGCTTTTCCAATATTGCATTGTTCGCATTATAAATGTGAAAAAGTGTCTTTTTATTGAATTGCGGAGGCTCAAAAATGAGTTTGGAATCCATATTATACGAACCGTTTTCTTTGAAATGAATGGTCACTTCTTCCAAAGGATAATATTTAAACTGTTCATTCAATCCCAAATGAACATACTCTACGGTTTTAAAATAATCATCATTATAAGTAATGCTTATTTCATCCAAAGCCGAATAAAAAAGTCGGACCTGTTCGTTTATCAATTCGATGTCCACACGTGAATAATAGGTTTTGTCTTTCAGCTTTTTTGGAGTTCCAGCCCAACAGACCACAAATTGTTCCTTAAAAACCTTGTAGTGGCTTTCCAAATCTTTGTGGCGATGGTTAATGAAATCCATCACCCCGTCCAGCGTGAGTTCAATATTATTCTTGGCGGCATTTTCAATGGATCTTACGATTTCTGAATTCACATCTTTTATCTCGATGTCGAAATCCTTCGGCATCGAAATACTGCCATCGCGAAGAAAAATGGAGCCACCCCAATATTTCCAAATGTTTTTGCGAAGCGAAGTTATTTTCCCGTTGGGCCGAATGGTTACCAAGCCCACCACTTTATCTGAAGGCAGATTTGGAAATGCGACGTTTTCATAAATAATCAATGGCGCATTGGTAAGATAGGCATTTACGAGGTTTTGGATTTTGCTGTCGTCAAAAAAATCCACACCCCGAATCTCGTTGGTTTCATCCTCAACGCCAATAACGATAAAGGAATTATTTGCCGGATTGCTATTGCTGAGCGCGCAAATGTGTTTCAGGAATTTTGCTTTTCCTTCTTTCGTTCCGAGGTCAATTTTTCGCTTTTTATCATAGAAACTGCTCTCGTCATTATGGGCGAGCAGGTTTTTGATTAAAAGACGTTTGTTGATCATGACTTATTCACAATTGTAGAAGATGCCTGATCGAGACACATAACCGTCAAATCTGCAATATTTACGTGTGGGGGACGGGTTACGGCAAACCAAATAATGTCTGCAATATCCTCAGGTTTTAATGGTTTATAACCTTTATAGACTTTTTCGGCTCTTTCAGAATCACCTTTAAATCGTACCTTACTAAATTCCGTTTCAACCAATCCAGGGTTTATTGCGCCCACTTTTATTCCTTTGCCATTCAAATC
Organism: Aequorivita sp.; assembly: GCA_002733915.1. Taxonomy (GTDB): domain Bacteria; phylum Bacteroidota; class Bacteroidia; order Flavobacteriales; family Flavobacteriaceae; genus Aequorivita. The sequence continues at coordinate 243,420 of NVXN01000002.1, read as the reverse complement.
TAATCGCATGCCTTGGTTTATCGCGTCCACGGCATGTTTACTCGCGCAATATACATTTCCTTTCGGGTAAACTTCTTTGCCGGCAGTGCTGCCAATATTTATAATGTGGCCGCTTTTCTTTTCAATCATTTTTGGAAGGATCGCCTTTGAAACGTAAAGCAATCCTTTTACATTAATATCCATCATTGCGTCCCAGTCATCCGTATTTCCTTCATCAATGGTATCCATGCCGTGGGCGTTGCCGGCGTTATTTATTAAAATATTTATTTCAGAAAAGCTGTTGGGAAGTGATTCTATGGCTTTAAAAACTTCTTCTTTATTTCGAACGTCAAAACACAAAGTATATACTTCTGTTAATGTAGAAAGATCTTCCAAAAGTTTTTTCAACCGGTTTTCTCTTCTTCCGCAAAGAATTAATCTCACCCCATTTTGGGCGAAAAGCATTGCTGTTGCCATTCCTATTCCGGAAGTTGCGCCGGTTATTAATGCTGTTTGGTTTTTCATATTACACATTTTTAAAATTACATTGCTAATAAATTCTTTTAGGTTAAAATAGGTTAAATCAATAGTTAAAAATTCCTAATAGATTTAAAAACCTATTTGTCATAAAATACGTTTGTAAAACTAATTCTAAAACAATCAATATGAAATCCCTATTAAAATTAAGTTTAATTGCATTTTTATTCATTGGTTTTGCATCCTGCAGTAGCGATGATGATTCCAATACGAATGAAGGTAAAGCCAAATTGTCAATAAGGTTGACAGATGCTCCTGGTGATTATGAGAACGTATTTGTAGATGTTCAAGAGGTTGTTATTAAATACAACAATGGCCAAGAAGACCTGAATTTAGGAATAAACGCAGGCATTTATGATCTTTTGGAATTAACCGCTGGTGTTAATGTATTACTATTTAATGATGAAGTTCCTGCAGGTAGTATCAGCCAAATACGTCTAGTTCTTGGAGAACAAAATACCATTGTCGTAGATGGGCAAACATTGCCGCTAGCAACTCCAAGTGCACAACAATCCGGATTAAAAATTCAGGTAAATGAAACACTTGAGGCAGGAATTTTATATGAGTTTATGCTCGATTTTGATGTAGATAAATCAATCGTATCACAAGGTAACGGAGATTACAGTCTAAAACCGGTTATTAGAGCAACAACGGTTGCTGAAAGCGGCGCAATTTCAGGCACTATTGTTCCTCCCGGAATTGTAACAATGATCACTGCGGTTAGTGGAACTACAGAAATTTCAACTTACGCAAACCCTTTAGGTGAATTTTTGTTAAGTGGCGTTCCAGATGGAACTTATACAGTTACTGCCCAAGCAGATGTAAATTTGGGAATTCCACCGGTAGTAATTGAAAATGTAACCGTTGTTCAAGGTGAGGTTACGGCGATAGGCGAAATTAATTTGGAGCCATAAAATTCCAAAACATACCTATTAAAAAAAAGAGGAAAAATAAACTTTTCCTCTTTCTTTATTTTAACCAATCATTAACAGGGTTTTCTGCAATAAATTTTCAATTTGCACCGTCTTTTAATAAAAGCATTCTACATTGAATCTAAATACGGTATGGAAAATACAAATTCGACCTTTGACATTGGGGCATTAAACGAAAAAATTGAAAGGGAAAGTGCTTTTGTGGACGTACTTTCTATGGAAATGAACAAAGTAATTGTAGGCCAGAAACACATGGTGGAACGGCTTATGATCGGGCTTTTGGGCCAAGGGCACATTCTGCTTGAAGGTGTTCCAGGACTTGCAAAAACCCTCGCAATCAACACACTTGCAAAAGCAGTTCACGGCACTTTTAGCCGAATTCAGTTTACGCCCGATTTGCTTCCCGCCGATGTTGTGGGAACGCTCATTTACAATATGAAAGTAAACGACTTCAGTATAAAAAAAGGACCTATTTTCGCCAATTTCGTCCTTGCGGATGAAATTAACCGTGCTCCTGCAAAAGTGCAGTCCGCGCTTCTAGAAGCAATGCAGGAAAAACAGGTTACTATTGGTGAAACCACCTTTACACTCGATAAGCCTTTCTTGGTAATGGCAACCCAAAACCCAATTGAACAAGAGGGAACGTACCCCTTGCCCGAAGCGCAGGTTGACCGTTTTATGCTGAAAACGGTAATTAAATATCCACAGATTGCCGAAGAGCAACTTATTATCCGTCAAAATTTAAAAGGCGCTTACGAACAGATTAATCCGGTTGCCACCATAGACCAAATACTGAGGGCTCAAGCCGCTGTTCGCGAGGTTTATATGGACGAAAAGATAGAAAAGTATATCCTCGATATCATATTCGCTACAAGAAGCCCTGAAAAGTTTGGCCTAGCAGATTTAAAACCGCTTATCAATTTTGGCGCTTCCCCCCGTGGAAGTATCAACCTCGCCATTGCCGCAAAATGTTACGCCTTCATCCGCCGTCGCGGTTATGTAGTGCCAGAGGATGTTCGCGCTGTAGTACACGATGTGCTTCGCCACAGAATAGGAGTTACATATGAAGCAGAAGCCGAAAATATTACTTCCGAGGAAATCATTAACAAGATTGTTAATGTAATTGAAGTGCCGTAACAAGTATGCAGTCGTAGTATTCGGTATAAAATTTTAAACTTTTGCTGAATGCTAATCACCTGAACACTGACTACTGGAAAAATGGATACAAAGGAACTTCTTAAAAAAGTACGTAAAATCGAGATCAAWACGCGACGATTGAGCGATCACGTGTTTGGTGGTGAGTATCATAGTACGTTTAAGGGACGCGGGATGACGTTCAGCGAAGTACGCCAATATCAATTTGGCGACGATGTGCGTAATATTGACTGGAACGTTACCGCACGCTACAACGAACCCTTTGTAAAAGTTTTTGAAGAAGAGCGCGAGTTAACGTTAATGTTGATGGTAGATATCAGTGGTTCCGAGTTCTTTGGAACGCAGGAACAATTCAAAAATGAAATTATTACTGAAATTGCCGCCACACTAGCTTTTTCAGCAATGCAGAACAACGACAAAACGGGACTGATTCTTTTTTCAGATGAAATTGAACTTTACATTCCCCCGAAAAAGGGAAAATCGCACGTACTTCGGATTATTCGTGAATTGATTGAGTTCAAACCAAAAAGCAACAAGACCGATATTGCCAACGCCTTAAAATTTTTAAGCAGCGTTATGAAGAAGAAAGCCATTGTTTTTGTGCTTTCAGATTTTATTGCGGACGGTTACCGCGACACTTTAAAAATTGCAGCCAAAAAGCACGATGTTACGGGAATTAGAATTTACGATAAAGCCGAGGAAAATATACCAAACCTGGGAATGGTACAGATGGAAGACCAGGAAACAGGGGAACTTTTATTGGTAAACACAGGGTCTAAAAATGTGCGCAACCACTATTACAGTTACCATCGCGAAAGGGTGGATTATTTCAATGAATCGTTTACAAAAAGTGGCGCAGGCGCTTTGAGCACAAGGGTTGACGAAAGTTATGTAAAAAAATTATTGGGGTATTTTAAGAGACGTTAGATTTTAGACGCGAGATTTGAGATGATGGATTTTAGACAAAATAGTAATTACAAAAACCGAAATTTTAAATTTCAATGCAATCGCTATTTTCTTATTTCTCTGTTCTTTTTTCTTTGCTCTCTCCTATCCTTTTCACAAGTAACTTCTTCAATTGATTCCACAAAAATAAAAATTGGCGAGGAAATACTTTACACCATAAACGTACAGGCAGACTCGACCGATGTTGTAGTTTTTCCGGAAGAGCAAACGTTTGCGCCTTTGGAAATGATTGAATCCTATAAAACGGACACTACTTTTGAAGCTTCAAAACTACGCCTAATCAAAAAATATGGGTTAACGCAATTTGACAGCGGCCATTACACCATTCCGCCGCAGCGCGTTCTCATCAACAACAAACCTTTTTTGACCGATTCCATAAAGGTTGAGGTGAACGATGTGCTGGTGGACACGACCAAACAAAAAATGTTCGACATAAAACCAGCGATGGAAGTAAAAAGCCCGCCGTTTGACTGGTTATCGCTCCTRWATTGNKSWGRTTNMYTATWWYACNGATYKYTSKKATTNCCWTKYWWMTYTTSCRANAGAAANNWWAACNAAANGAAGCCGCCGAAAAGCAATTGCCGCCCTATGAAGAAGCAATCTTCGCCTTAAAAACTTTGGACAACAGCCAACTTCTAAAAGAAAACAAAAGCAAGGAATATTACAGCAGCCTCACCGAAATCGTAAAACGATATTTAGATCGTGAAGTGGACGAAGCCGCTTTGGAAAGCACCAGCGATGAGCTTATCACACGCCTGATGATGCACAAAGACGCCGGAAGTTTCGATTTTGATTTAGAAACCATTCGAAAATTGGATGCAATTTTTAAACGTGCCGATTTGGTGAAATTTGCCAAAATGAACCAAGAATCGGGGCAAGCTGAAGTTGATAGAAAAACAATTGAGGAAATCATCAACGAAACCCACGAAGCCGTTCCCGAGCCTACCGAGGAAGAGCTTTTGGCCAATCAGGAATATCTTGAAAAACTTCAGAAAAAACGCCAGCGCAGAAAGTGGATTTTGGGAATATCGGGCGTGCTTGCCGCGGTTGTTTTGGCAGGAATTATTTACGGTGCCGCTACCGGTTTCGACAATTTAAAAGATAAGGTTTTGGGCAATGACCTCCGCGAGCTCGCCGAAGGCCGATGGATAAAGAGCGAATACGGCAACCCAGCAGTAATTTTGGAGACGCCAGAAGTACTTGTTCGCGCAGAAGCGCCGATAACCAATGCCGATAAAAGTGCGGTAATGGGCAAAGACTTTTTCACTTACGGCGAAATGAATTCCCCACTTTACATATTAGTTTCCACAACACAATTTAGCCAAAAACAGGACATTGCCCTCGAAACGGCACTCGATGCGGTTTTGGACGATTTGGAACAAAGTGGTGCGAAAAACCTAATTGTAAAACGCGACGATTTTGAAACCGACAAAGGAATAAAAGGTTTAAAGGCTTACGGCGAATTCAATGTGCAGGTTTCAGACACTAAGGTGCTGAAACAAAAAAGCACCTACGAATTGTTGCTTTTCGCACAGCAAAACGGTTTGCAGGAAGTTTTGATAGTCTATCAAGATGACGGCAAATACGCCGAAGAAATATTAAAACGAATCGAAGCTTCCATAGAGCTTGAAATTTCAGAGAAAGATGGGCAGTAATTTCGAATTTGTAAATCCACAGTTTTTTTGGTTGTTCCTCATACTTCCAGTGCTCGTGCTATGGTATTTATGGAAACGGAAACAACAAACCGCTTCACTAAAAATCTCCAGCGTCAGCGGTTTCAAATCTGAAAAAAATTGGTTGGCACGTTTAAAACCTTTACTTTTTGCACTTCGCCTTTTGGCACTTTCGGCTTTAATAATCGCAATGGCACGCCCTCGCACTGTTGACGAATCAACAAAAACGAAAACCACCCGTGGGATTGACATTGTTATGGCGATAGACGTATCGGCAAGTATGCTGGCGCGCGATTTAAAACCAAATCGGCTGGAAGCTTTAAAAACAGTGGCGGCAAGATTTATAAATGAAAGACCTAATGACCGTATTGGCTTGGTAGAGTATGCTGGTGAAAGTTACACCCGAACACCGTTAACCAGCGATAAAAGTATCGTACTTTCTTCCTTGAAGAATATAATCTACAATACCACCATTGAAGGCGGAACTGCAATTGGTTCTGGTTTGGCAACAGCGGTAAACCGTTTAAAGGAAAGCCGTGCAAAAAGCAAAGTGATTATTTTATTAACAGATGGAGTAAACAATTCAGGTTTTATTGACCCAAAAATAGCGAGTGAACTTGCGGTGGAATTTGGAATAAAGGTATATACCATTGGTTTGGGAAGCAATGGTATGGCAATGTCGCCCATCGGAATCCGTCCCGATGGAGGTTTTCAATACGGAAATGTACAAGTTGAAATTGACGAAGCCCTGCTGAAAGAAATTGCTGAAAAAACTGGCGGACAGTATTTTCGGGCAACTAGCAATACCAAACTGGAGCAGATTTACGAAGAAATCAACAAACTTGAAAAAACAGATATTGAAGAATTCAAATACACAAATTATAACGAAATGTTCCGTTCCTGGGCCATTTTCGCATTGATCTTAATTGCGTTTGAGTTTTTGTTGCGAACAACAATATTTAAAGGATTTTTATAAGAAATGTATCAATTAGAGCAACCCATATACTTCTACATTCTCTTCGCCATACCGGTGATTGTGGTTGTTTTTCTAGTGCTTTTGGTTTGGAAAAGGACAGTTCAAAAGCGTTTTGTTGACAAAGGACTTTTGGAAAAATTAAGCCCTAACCGTTCACTTTTCAAATCTGTTTTAAAAGTTTTGCTGCTCTGTTTGTCCGTTGCCTGTTTGAGCTTTGCATTGGTAAATCCTAAAATAGGGACCAAGCTGGAAACCGTAAAACGCGAAGGGGTGGATATTGTTTTTGCTTTAGACGTTTCAAAAAGTATGTTGGCGGAAGACATTGCGCCCAACCGTTTGGAAAAAGCAAAACAGCTTATCACTCAAGTAATCAACGGGCTTGCCGGAGATAGAATTGGTATAATTGGTTACGCTGGAAGTGCTTTCCCACAGGTTCCAATTACATCAGATTTTTCATCTGCAAAACTATTTTTGAACGGTATGAATACTGATATGGTTTCTTCTCAAGGAACCGCCATTACCCAAGCCATCGAAATGGCTCAGACCTTTTATGACGATGAAGAGCAGACCAATCGCGTACTTTTCATCATTTCAGACGGAGAGGATCACGAAGGCAATGTTTCAGAATATGCCGAAGAGGCTGCGGAAAAAGGTATCCGTATTTTTACCATTGGCGTGGGAACTTTAGAGGGTGGTCCTATTCCTATCAAAGAAAACGGAGTGCTTCAATATTACAAACGCGACCAAAATAACGAGCAGGTAATCACCCGTTTAAGTGAAGAAACTCTTAAAGAAATTGCTAAAACCGCGAATGGTGATTATATTGACGGCTCAAACACAAAAGTGGTTGTGGACCAAGTAAAAGCCATTCTAAATGGAATGGATAAAAAGGAGTTTSANARCYAAGCNNNYTWCARMKYTKAWGRANYCAKTTCCNAKTKSYWTKWGSSTSKKGCATTATTTTTGTTGGTTTTGGATGTATTCCTTTTGGAACGCCAAACAGCGTGGCTCAAAAAATTGAATTTGTTTAACGAAAGGGAAAAGCAATAAAATGATGTTTGTAGATAGAATGTTTTTTCAGAATAAAAGTGCGCGAAGAATTGCAATGGTCCTTTGTGCTGCCATTTTCTCATTGAGTTTATTTGCACAGCCCCAAAATAAGGAACAAGAAAAGGAACTGAAGGCTGCCCAGAATTATTTAAGTGAAGCCCAGCAAGCGCTTCAAAAGGATAAATTTCCTGTTGCCGAAGCAGATTACCGAAAAGCCATTTCGCTCAATCCAAAAAGTGAAACCGCAAAATATAATCTAGGCACTGCTTACTATGGAAAAGAAAAAAATGCTGAGGCCATGCTTCGCTTTAAACAAGCCGCCACAACTGCCACCAGTAAGTCTGAAAAGCACAAAGCTTTCCACAATTTAGGAAATACGTATATGAACGAAAAAAAATATACCGAAGCCGTGGAAGCTTATAAAAATGCGCTTCGCAACAACCCAAACGATGACGAAACGCGGTATAATTTAGCCTTGGCGAAGGATATGTTAGAAAAAAATCCGCCACCACCCCAAGAAGATAATAAGGACAATAAAGAGCAAAACAAGGATAACCAAGACCAGGATAAAAAAGACCAACAAAACCAAGACAATAAAAATAACGAGGGCGACAAAGGCGACGAGAAAGACGAAAAGGACAAGGGTGACCAAAACGAAGATAAGAAAGAAGGCGATGAAGACAAGGACCAAGGCAAGCCCGACAAGCCAAAAGATAAGGAGGGCGACAAGCCTCAACAACAGCAACCAGTGCCCGGACAACTTTCCCCCCAGCAAGTGAAAAGTCTTTTGGAAGCAATGAACAACGAAGAGAAAAAAACACAGGATAAGATAAATGCCGAAAAACAAAAAGGCGCAAAAGTGAGAACGGATAAAGATTGGTAAACTATGAAGATGAAGAGTATTTTATTCCTTTTAGGATTTGTACTGTGCAGTATCACTGTTACGGCACAGGTTCAGTTTGATGCCAAGGTTAGCAAAAAAAAACTTGGAATAAACGAGCGTTTACGAATAGATTTTGAAATGAACCACGATGGCGATAATTTTAGACCGCCAAGTTTTGATGGTTTTCGCGTAGTTGGTGGGCCCAACCAATCCATTAGCAATTCTTGGATAAATGGCAAGCGAAGTTTTTCAAAAACATATTCTTATTTTTTGTCTCCGCAAACCCGCGGAAAAATTACTATTGCACAAGCAACCATTGAAATAGAAGGCGAAACCTATAAAACCCTTCCTGTTGAAGTGGAAGTGACTGCCGCTGTGGAAGTGCCAAAAGACGGCAACAATGCCGATTATGTAGCCAGTGAGAATGTACATTTGGTTGCGGAAGTTTCAAATTCCAATCCATACTTAAATGAAGCACTTACTGTTACCTACAAACTTTATGTTTCTCACGATGTAAGTATTACCAGTCAATGGCGTGAGATTGACACCCCAAAATACGCCGATTTCTGGAGCCAGAATATTGACAATCAAAACAATTTTAAGGTTTATGAAGGCAAGTACAATGGCGAGAATTATCGATACGTTGTGTTAAGAACTACCGTACTTTATCCACAAAAAACAGGCGAGTTGGAAATAGAACCACTTACGCTGGATATTCCCATTGACGTGCAGGGGAACCGCCGCGACATCTTTGGCCGCAGGCTAATGGAGCGTGTAAACAAAACCATTTCGGCAGGAAAGCGTACCATTAATGTGAAACCGCTTCCCCTAGAAGGCAAACCGGATGGCTTTAACGGCGCTGTGGGCGATTTCACTTTTGATGTAAACACCAATAAAACCCAACTAAACGCCAACGAATCACTTCAATTGGACGTGAAAGTTTCGGGTAAAGGCAATTTAAAATTGTTCACCCTTCCCACTGTAAAACTTCCCAATACTTTAGAAGTTTATGAGCCCGAGCATAACGAAAGCGTAAATACAAGCATCGGTGGAATGTCTGGCTCCGTTATAGATTCTTATACTGTGGTTCCTCAATTCAAGGGAACCTATCCTGTGAACCCCATTACCTTTTCTTTTTTTGATCCGAAGACCGAAAAATATAGAACCATTACTTCAAAAGAATTTACCATTGAAGTGGAAAACGGCCCAATAAGCTCTGCAACCGCAACTACTAATTCCAACGTTACTAAAAAGCAGATTGTGCTTTCCAAAGATAATTTCAAGTACATAAAACTGGATCCTAACCTAGAGCCTATTGCGCAGCAAAGTTTCTTTAAATCACCTCTATTTTGGTCGCTTTTAGGTGGGCCGTTTTTGTTGATCCCACTGTTTATCCTTGCGGGAAAAAAACGCAAACAGCGCTTGAACGATGTGGAAGGAAACAAACTGCGCCGCGCAAACAAGCTTGCCAAAAAATATCTTTCTGAAGCAAAGCGGAGCATTCAAAACCCAGCTGCTTTTTATGAAGGATTGGAGCGGGCGCTTCACAATTATTTAAAAGCGAAGCTGAATATAGAAACTTCGGAAATGGAAAAGGGTCTTATTTCAAAAATGTTGTTAGAACGCAACGTGGAAGCTCCAACAGTTGAAAGTTTTATCAGTTTATTGAAAAGTTGCGAATTTGCACGATATGCTTCCTCTTCAACAGCTTCGGTACAACAGGATTACGACAAGGCGGCCGAAGTAATTTCCAACATTGACAAACAAATACAGTAAAAATTGATGACGATGAAAAAGCTACTGTACATACTGATTTTACTGATTTCTTTCTCCGGTATTGGACAAAACGAAAATCTTTTTGAAAAAGGAAAGGAGCTATATAAAAACGGAAAATACCAACAGGCCATAAATTCCTGGATAAAAATTGTCGAAAATGGGGAGCACTCTGCTGAGCTATATTTCAATCTGGGTAATGCGCAGTATAAACTAAACCATATTGGCCCAAGTATTTATTATTATGAAAAGGCGCTGCAACTTTCACCCCATGACGAAGACATAAAAAACAACCTTGCATTCGCTGAAAATGCCAAGATCGATTCCATTGAGCCATTACCTCAGACGGTTTTTTCAAAATGGTACAAGAACATTGCTGGGGTTTTTACATTTGATGGTTGGGCAATCGCAGCAATTATTTTTTCAATTTTCTTTGTTGCGCTGTTCCTCTTTTATTACTTTGCTTTTTCTGAAAGAAGAAAACGCTTGCTTTTTGTGAGCTCCATGTTCGCAGGTTTTTTATTAATCGCTTCGTTGACTATGGCTTTTTTCACTTATGGTGATTATTCAAAAAACCAACCTGCTATTATTTTTGCAAACGAAATAGAAGTTAAAACGGAACCCACCATGGGCAGCAATGTAGCCTTCACGCTCCACGAAGGAACGAAAGTTCAAATTTCTGCACAGGACGGAAATTGGTTTCGTATCACGTTGGCCGATGGAAAAGACGGGTGGATTCCTGCTTCAGATTTAAAACAACTGTAGTTTTAATATTTAGTTAACAGGATTTTAAGTTCAATCCATTATTTTTGAAATTCTTTAAAAAAAAGCGCTTGCGGTTAACCAGTGTATTATTGTTGCTCATCTTTACAAGTTTTCTTGTAACGCCTGCTATTATAAGCCTTTCTGGAAATCAAGCAGATGTTTCTACTTTTTTTTCAATGAATGAAGAAGAAAACTCTATTAAACTGCCCAAACTGATGGTAGAATATCAAATAAATGATTCCAAATCTAGTTTGTCCGCAATTCAATTTCTTAAGAAACAAAAGAATTTATTCCAACACTATCTAAACAACTACAAGATGGTTTTTTTGGAAGTCGTATCTCCCCCGCCCAAAATTGCATAAGTATTTATAACAATTAACATTCTTCACTGAAAGGGTAAATTGTTTTGATTCCTTTCCGAAAAGACCTCGGAAATATTCCAAAAAATGATTTAAAAATTCAAGTTGCAGACTTCTGTAACTCTAACACATTTGTATAAATTCATATGTTTAAATATTTGAATAAAGATTTACCGGCCAGTCTGGTGGTCTTTTTTGTTGCACTTCCGCTATGTTTGGGAATTGCATTAGCAAGCGGCGCTCCACTATTTTCAGGACTTATTGCCGGAATAATTGGGGGTATCGTTGTGGGCTCTTTGAGTGGCTCTAAAGTTGGTGTAAGTGGACCAGCTGCAGGATTGGCCGCAATTGTTTTAACGGCCATTGGAACCTTGGGCGGCTATGAGAATTTTCTTGTTGCCGTTGTGCTAGGGGGTATTATTCAATTAATTTTCGGCATTTTAAAAGCCGGTATCATTGGCTATTATTTTCCTTCATCTGTTMTAAAAGGAATGCTTACTGGTATTGGGATTATKRWKATKKTWMAGCANNNRATMCCCNASTTYWYTGSCWATSMTGANANGARTCANCRTNKKANNTWSAANTTYYWRASAWYWAWGGCGGCAATACATTTTCAGAAATATTTTCTATCATCGGAAACGTTACGCCAGGTGCGGCTTTAATCGGTATTATTAGCTTGTTGCTATTGATATTTTGGGAAAAGGTATTAAGTAAAAAAAGTAAGATCTTTAAGATTATTCAAGGTCCTTTTGTGGTTGTAGTTTTAGGCATTGTCTTTTACTTACTTACGCTAGGAAATAATTATCTTTCCCTTGGGGGCAAACATTTGGTTGAAGTTCCAGTTCCACAAGATATCACTTCATTTTTGGGGCAATTCAGCTTTCCAAATTTTGCGGCTATAACCAATTTAGAGGTTTGGGTCGTGGCTTTTACCCTTGCGCTGGTGGCTAGTTTGGAAACACTTTTGTGCGTGGAAGCATCTGATAAAATTGACCCGGATAAAAATGTAACACCTACCAATAGGGAGTTATTGGCTCAGGGAACCGGAAATATAATTTCTGGATTAATAGGTGGCTTGCCCATTACACAAGTTATTGTTAGGAGTTCCGCAAACGTACAATCTGGCGGAAAGACTAAATTATCCACTATTTTGCATGGATTTTTTCTATTAATATCGGTAATTCTCATTCCACGTTTGCTCAATATGATTCCGCTGTCTGTATTGGCGGCAATATTGTTAATAGTGGGATACAAGTTGGCAAAACCGTCCTTATTCAAAATAATGTACAATCTGGGTTGGAAACAGTGGGTCCCGTTTATAGTAACGGTACTTGGAATTGTTTTTACCGATTTGTTGGTAGGCATTGGCTTAGGATTAGGAGTCGGCATTGTTGTTATTGTAATCAAAAGTTATCAAAACTCACACTTTCTTCATATCGAAGATAAAAGCAATGGAAAACATAAAATTAAAATGACCCTTGCAGAAGAAGTTACATTTATTAATAAAGGTGCTATTTTGAAGGAATTGGATAGATTGCCAAGAAATACCTATTTAGAATTAGATGTTACCAAAACAAGATTTTTGGATTATGATATTATTGAAATATTGGATGATTTCGCATTTAAAGCCAAAGAACGAGACATTGATATTAAATTAATTTCTGAACGGGGAGTCTTTGAAAACCCTGAAAGCTTTATAGAATTTTTTAAATTAAGACCTAAAACGGCATAAAAAAACACAAATATTATTAAAAACTAAATTTATTATGAAAGCACATACTAGAGAAACACAGGCAACAATGACACCTGAAAAGTCATTACAATATTTAAAAGAAGGAAACGAAAGATTTCAAAACAACCTAAAAGCCAATAGAAACTTATTGGAACAAGTTAATGACACGAGCGATGGGCAATTTCCTTTTGCAACAATTTTAAGTTGTATAGATTCAAGGGTGTCTGCCGAATTGGTATTCGACCAAGGATTGGGCGACATATTCAGTGTAAGAATTGCCGGAAACTTTATTAACGAAGATATTCTGGGAAGCATGGAATTTGCCTGCAAATTAGCAGGAACAAAATTATTGGTGGTGTTGGGCCATACCAGTTGTGGCGCAGTAAAAGGAGCGTGTGATGATGCAAAAATGGGCAATTTAACAAGCATGCTTGCAAAAATTAAACCCGCAGTTGAAGCGGTGAAAATTCCAGAGGACCAAAGCTTAAGAAACTCTAAAAACCTAGAATTTGTAGATGCTGTTTCAGAAAAAAATGTGAAGCTCGCCATTGATAAAATTAGAAGCTTAAGTCCGATCTTAAAAGAAATGGAAGATAAAAATGAAATTGACATTGTAGGCGCAATGTATGATATCAACTCGGGAGCGGTTACTTTTTTTGAATAAAAGGGTATTTACTGTATAAGTTAAAGCCTAAAAATTAATAGCGATAGCGTTAACATTGCTGTTGACGTTATCGGTTATGTGTAGAAGTCTAACCTTAATAAATATAATTATGAGCAAAAGTATATTCTCAAATTTTAGAGGAAATCTATTTGGTGGTATTACTGCCGGAATTGTAGCCCTACCACTAGCATTAGCCTTTGGAGTTCAGTCTGGACTTGGACCCGATGCTGGTCTTTACGGCGCAATTTTCATTGGTTTCTTTGCTTCGCTTTTTGGCGGAACAAATACGCAAATTTCTGGCCCAACTGCACCTATGACGGCAGTTTCCATGGTTGTTATTGCGGGCATCATTGCAACCCACAATGGCAGCGTTGAAGAGGCTTTGCCATATATTTTATTGGTTTTTCTACTGGCGGGGCTTATGCAAATTTTATTAGGAGTTACCGGTGTCGGAAAATATATAAAATATATTCCTTACCCAGTAGTTTCAGGTTTTATGACAGCAATCGGGGTTATCATTTTAATCACACAGCTTTTGCCCGTTTTGGGTTATTATACCGAAGATGACACTGCTTTTATTGAAACTTTTAAACCACAAGCTGAAGAGGCAATAATGACAAATATCCTGCATGATGAAGCTGATGAGGGAATTTTGGTACTTGAGGATTTTAAGGAAACCATAAGCCGGTCTGAACAAATTTCAGAAGAAGATATTCTTCAGGAAGCGAGGGTGCTGGCGAAAGCAGAAAATTCTGGTGTCGCCGGTGCTATAAAGGCGCTTCCACGTGCAATCGCAAGTATTAATTGGTTGGAATTCATTTTGGCCTCGCTTACCATTTTTATTATTTACGGTTTCAAGCGAATTACTACTGTAGTTCCCAGTACATTGCTAGCGTTGTTGGTTGTATCGGTAGGTTCCTATTTTCTAAAGTTGGATTATCAGCCAATCGATCAAATACCGGGTGGTTTCCCAATTCCGAATTTGAATATTTTTACCGAGTTCCAATTTGGGCAGATTTCACCCTACATTTTTACAGCTTTAACGTTAGCGTTTTTGGGAGCGATTGACTCCTTGCTTACATCGGTGGTGGCAGATAATATGACAAAAACCAAACACAATCCCAACAAAGAGCTTATGGGCCAAGGTATTGGTAACAGTATTGCAGCAATTTTTGGCGGTATTCCCGGAGCTGGTGCAACTATCCGTACGGTGGTAAACATAAAATCAGGGGGAACAACGAGACTTTCGGGTATGATTGCCGCAGTTTTATTGCTAGTAATATTATTGGCGTTAGGGCCTGTTGCATCACAAATTCCCGCAGCCGTTCTTGCAGGAATTTTGATAACCGTTGGTATTGGAGTAATGGATTACAAAGGTTTGAAGGCAATCCCAAAAATGCAAAAGGCCGAAGTTACCATTATGATTGTTGTATTATTACTTTCAGTTTTTTGGAACCTTGTTTATGCAGTGGGAATCGGTCTGGTATTGGCTTCCATCATTTTTATGAAGAAAATTGGAGACCTTACTGCCGACCAATCAAAAGTAGTTCCGCTTAAAAATGCCGACGAGTTAGCGCTGGCGTGGAGTGACGAAGTTAATTTCCCAGAAAGACTGAAAGAAGAAGTATTTATAAAACGTTTGGAAGGCCCCCTGTTTTTTGGATATACTTCAGATTTTCAACAATTGGCAAATCAAATTCCAGATACCGCCACACATGTAATTATTCGAATGGGAAAAACTCCGTACATAGATCAATCTGGTCTTTATGCCATGGAAGAGGTTTTAATGAACATCACAAAAAAGGGCATTACTCCTATATTTGAAGATCTTCAGGCACAGCCCCGCGTTATGATGGAAAAAATTGATATTATTCCAGATTTGGTTCCCCAGGAGCTTATTTTCAGCGACTTTAAAGAAGCGGTGAAATACGCACGCGATAATATAAAAGATGTAGTGTAACTTAATTTTTCTTTATTCAGTAGGAGGCCTCGTTTCATCGGGGCTTTCTTCTGGAGTAATTTCAGAATCTTCCATATTTAAATTATCCACTTCTTTCATTATTGTGGGCAAAACTGCAGGTGCAATTGCCGCCACTGGTGTATATAAGGTGGATGCTTCACGTTTTTCTTGTGTAAGAATTCTATAATTTTCTGATGCGTTTACAAACATAAACACCACGCTCAACAAGAAAGCGTATTTTAGCACATTAAAAATTCCGCCGAAAATCTTGTTGAAAATACCCAACATTGCAAAATCGGCGACTTTGGTTAAAAGTCTTCCCAACAGACCAAAAAGAAACATTATGATGAAAAAAGTAATCAAAAATGATGCAATGGAAACCAGATCCTCACTCCAATCAAACCATTTTTCAAGATAAGCGCGAACGTAATCTGAAAAAAACATAGCGCAATACACTCCAACCACAAGGCCGATTAAAGAAGCTAAGGATCTCAGTAATCCCTTTTTAAACCCCAGAAAAAATGCGATGATAAAAATAATCCCGAGAACAATGTCTATAGTATTCATACACTGAAAATTTTCCTAAATATAGCACTTTCTAATTTCTATATTCTGTCTTAAGATTTCAGAATTGTAAAATGTATCTTTGCAGACAATCAATTTTTGAAAGAATGGCGCGCGACGAACAATTAAAGGAACGATGGGAAGCAGTAATAAAAATGCTGGGCGCCCGTTTTGCTGATGACCAAGTTTTAGATCTTGATGCCATCATCTATTTAATAGGCGTTCAGGAATTGGGCCAACTGCACCGTAAATTTAAAAAAGACGAAAAGCTGAACTTGATGCATATTGCCATTTGTCGCCTTTTGGAACCTTATGGGTATTATCAGTTTGATTATTACGATGAGGAAGGCTGGCCCCATTATACAGTTTTAGAACAATTGCCGCCCTTAAAAGCAGGTGAGCAGAGCGTTTTAATGAAGGAGGCTATTGTGCAGTATTTTTGGGAGCGGGAATTGATAAACTAAAAAAATTTTTAGAGAAAATTTATGATAGAAACCATAAAAAAACACATCGCCGAAGTACAAGCTTTTTCTTCCACCAATAAAGAAGAAATAGAAAACTTCCGCATAAAATATTTGGGCAAAAAAGGACTTTTAAATGAATTTTTTGCTGAATTTAAAAACGTGCCAAACGATCAAAAGAAGGAATTTGGGCAGGTTATAAATACCCTTAAAAATATTGCGCAGGAAAAAGTAGATTCACTCAAGGAAGCGATTGAAAACAGCACAGAGTCCAAAGGCATTTACGGCGACCTTTCCCGTCCCGGCGAAGTAATTCCGTTGGGCTCGCGCCACCCTATTTCTATCGTAAAAAATAAAATTATTGACATATTTTTACGAATAGGCTTCAATGTTTCCGAAGGACCCGAAATTGAGGACGACTGGCACAACTTTACCGCATTGAATCTTCCCGAATATCACCCTGCGCGCGATATGCAGGATACTTTTTTTATCCAAACAAACCCCGATGTTTTGTTGCGCACCCACACCTCATCGGTACAGGTTCGATATATGGAAAACAACAAACCGCCCATTCGTACCATTTCGCCGGGACGAGTGTATAGAAACGAAGCTATTTCAGCGCGCTCACACTGCTTTTTCCACCAAGTGGAAGGTTTGTATGTGGACAAAGGTGTAAGCTTTGCAGATTTAAAGCAAACGCTGCAATATTTCACTACGGAAATGTTCGGAAAGTCAAAAATCCGCCTTCGTCCTTCCTATTTCCCGTTTACGGAACCAAGCGCCGAAGTTGATGTGTATTGGGGGCTGGAAACCGAAGCAGACCACCGAATCACCAAAGGAACCGGCTGGCTGGAAATTGGCGGCTGCGGAATGGTGGACCCGAACGTGCTTAAAAACTGCGGCATTGATCCCGAGGAATATTCCGGTTTTGCATTTGGCGTAGGTATTGATAGAATTGCGATGCTTTTGCACCAAATTCCAGACATCAGAATGTTCAGCGAGAATGACGTTCGCTTTTTGGAACAGTTTAAAAGTGTGCTGTAAAAAGACAAAAGACCGCTGTGCTAAAAGACATAAGATTTAAGACAAAAATACTATGAAAAAATATCTTGTTATTGCCCTTTTGGTAATCGTTTCCATTGCAATAGCCTACCTTACTTTTGTAATTGCGGCCATTAAAATTGTAATTGGTGCCATATTACTTGGCGTATCTGCCATTGCCCTTTTGGCGGTTTGGATTATGTGGAAACTTGACGATTGATTATGCGAAAGGATATTGAAATACCAAAAGCTGAAAACGTGCATATTGTTGCCGTAAAGGAATGGGACAAAGATTTTACCGAACAACAGTGGTATATTTATTTGGTCAATAACCGAGAGGATGACATTGAAACCGTGTTGGTAATGTCCCGCGGAAAAAGTGAAGATAGAAAAACCTCAACCCTGCGCCACGGTTTGGGAAATATGGAATCGAAAACATCTGCAAAAGTTGAATTTATTCCGACAGAGGTTTTGGGTTTTACCAATGAATATTTGGTTACTTTTTTCGCCGAAAACAAGCTTTTTGAGCGAAAATTTATTTTTGATCCCAACAGTATTTCTGACGAAAATGTAACTGCGGTTCCAGTTTTGGAAAGCGAAGGAATTTTGGCGAAATAACAATCTGCAATGCTAAAAGTTGAAATCAATTCCTTTGCCTATTCCGAAAAAACCATTTTAAAAGATGTTTCATTTACACTGAAACCTGGAGAACACCTCAGTATTTTAGGCGAAAGTGGTTGTGGAAAATCTACACTTTTACATCTCGTTTATGGTTTGCTCCATTTGGAAAACGGTTCAATTTTCTACAAAGAAAAAAAACTGCTCGGCCCAACCAAAACCCTTATTCCCGGTGAATCTTTTATGAAACTCGTGGCGCAGGAATTCAACATTATGCCGTTCACCACCGTTGCAGAAAATTTAGGTTCCCACCTCTCCGGATTGGATGAGGAAAAAGATAAAAAACGTATCGACGAACTATTGGAAGTAGTGGAAATGGAAGCTTTTAAAAACACATTGGTAAAAAACCTCAGCGGCGGTCAAAAGCAGCGTGTGGCTTTGGCAAAGGCATTGGCAAACGAACCCGAAATCCTTTTGCTCGACGAGCCTTTCAGCAGTATTGATGTTTTCAGAAAAAATAAACTACAGCGTAAAATTTTCAATTATCTCAAAAAAAANCAATATAAGCTGCATTACCGCAACCCACGACAGCGAGGAGGCATTGGCATATTCTGAACAAATTTTAATGTTGAAAAATGGCGCCGAAGAATTATTCGGTACGCCGGAATTTATTTATAAAATTGTTGCAACCGAATATCAGGCAGGATTTTTTGGCGAAGCAAACCTGCTTCCGAAAAGTCTTTTTTCTTCTACCAATTCTTCGGAAGAAATTATCGTTTTCCCACACCAACTAAAAATTTCGGAAGAAAAAACAAGTCTTGAGGTAACCGTAAATAAAAGCTATTTTAAAGGAAGTCATTATTTAATGGAAGCGGATTATAAAGGAAAAACCATTTTTTTCAACAGCTCTTTTCCTTTAAAAAAAGATGAACTATACTATTTGAAAATTCTGGAAAGAGATTAAACCATAACTATCATTTTTCCTTTATTTTTTCCGTCAAACAAGTCAATGAACGCCTGCGGAATATTTTCAAAACCTTCAACCACCGTTTCCAAATAGCTCAGTTTATCCTGCTCCATCCATTTGGCCAATTGGTTTTGGGCAGGGCCAAAATCTTTAACAAAATCGCGCACGGTAAAGCCTTGCATCATAATACTCTTTTTAATGAGCGTGGTTTCTACTCGCGGGCCTGTAGGGGTTTCTTTTTTATTATAAAGCGAAATAGCACCGCAGTTTACCACCCTTCCGTATTTATTCATATTTGCCAATGCGGCATCCAGTATTTCGCCGCCCACGTTATCAAAATACACATCAACCCCATCGGGACAGGCTGCGGCGATAGCTTTTTTCATATTATCAGTGGTTCTGTAATTGATTCCTGCATCAAAGCCAAACTTCTCTTGAATGCGGTCAATTTTTTCATCACTTCCTGCAATGCCCACCACGCGGCAGCCTTTTATTTTGCCTATTTGCCCTACCACGCTTCCCACAGCCCCGGCAGCGCCAGAAACTAAAAGCGTTTCACCTTTTTTCGGTTTCCCTATTTTCTCCAATCCTAAATATGCGGTAATTCCGGTTAGTCCCAAAACACCCAAATAAGCCTTAAGAGGCGCTTTTTCGCCATCCACTTTATTCAATCCATTTCCGTTTGAAGTTTGAAATTCTTTCCATTGTAGCATTCCATTTACAAAATCACCCTTGTGGAAATTTTTATTGTTACTTTCCAAAACTTCAGCAATAATGCCTGATTCCAATGGCTTCCCTACTTCAAAAGGCGCTATATATGATTTTTCATCGCGCATCCGTCCGCGCAAATATGGATCTACTGAAACATATTTAGTTTTCAACAATATCTCGCCATCCTTTGGTTTTGGTTTTTCTTCTTCTGTAAATTCAAAATCTTCAAGTGAAGGTCTTCCTTTAGGGCGGTTTTTTAAGAGAATTACTTTGTTCATTGGAGCTCTTTTTTATGTCAGTCTTATAAAATTAAAACATAAAAGTGCAATACCCACTATACCTTTCTTTATTTAATAAAAGTATAACAGACTTACATTTCTGATAAGATTAACGAACTTAGCTTTTCAGCACAATATCTTTGCATTACCTGAAACCAATTGCTCTTGAAGTTTTCAAAAAACAGTATCCCAGAATTTTTTAAAGATCTATCGGAATATTTTAAAAGCACCGATTTTTCGAAGGCTATCCTTTTGGGAATTGCGCTCACGCTTCCCATTATTGCAGGCGTAAAGTTAGAAGCACTTCAAATTGGCATTACCATTACTGTAGGAGCGCTGCTCGCTTCTCCCAGTGATGTTAGCGGTAGTATTCGCCATAAAATAACAGCTACTTTATTAGCTACGCTTTTGGCGATGGTTGTTAGTTTAATAGGAGGTTATCTTCACCTTTCCCTTTGGTTGCTTTTTCCTGTTTTAGGGGTATTAATGTTTGGTATTTCCTATATCTCAATTTATGGTTTTCGGGCCTCGCTTATCAGTTTTTCGGGGCTTTTTGCACTGGTGCTAAGTTTCTCTAATGTTTCCGGAGGAATGGAGCCTTATAATAGAGTGCTGCTTATTGGCCTCGGCGGGCTTTGGTATGTTTTACTGGTTTTATTGTGGCACTATATTTTTCCAAAAGCACCAACGGAGTATTATCTTTCAAAAACGATAAAACTAACCGCAGACTATTTAAAAACACGGGGCGAATTGGTAGCAGAAACAACTGACAGWACCACTCTTTTAAAGAAATTATTAAGCATACAAACAGAGCTTACGGCCATTCACGAAACCTTGCGTGATATTTTAATTGAAAGCAGAACAGGTTCGGGGAAAAGTGATTATGAAGGAAAACGCCTACTTATATTTGTACAGCTTGTAGATATGCTTGAACTGGCAATGGCAAATCCAGTGAATTATTCAAAAACTGACGATTTTTTTAAAAGGAAACCTGAGCAATTGGCAGATTTTCAAGGGCTGTTATTTGCGATGAGCAATAGAATGAATGCTATAGCCGCAAATATTTCCAATCCCAAAAAGCTTCAGAAAAATAATAATATAGAAGAATTTCAAAAAAAAATCAAGCGCGATATTGCTGAATATTCTTCGGTCTCCAATGAAACTTTTGATGAAAGTTTATTGCTTCTCAAAAATCTTTTTAAATATCAAAAAGAACAAATTAGAAAAATTCAAAAAATAGAATGGTTGCTCAAAAACCCTGCACAACGCGAAATATCGTTGTTAAAAAAAGAAGACTCCCAAAGATTTTTGACCAAGCAGAGTTATGATATTGAAGTGCTTACAGGAAATTTAAACCTGCGTTCTCCAATTTTTAAGCACTCATTGCGGCTTGCCGTAATGACAATGATTGGTTATGGAGTGGGAATGTTTTTTTCAGTTCAAAATGCCTATTGGATATTGCTTACGCTAATTGTAATTATGCGACCTACGTTTGGCCTTACTAAAACACGTTCCAAAGAACGTACCATCGGGACCTTGATTGGCGGGGCACTGGCGGTGGGCATTGTTTTAATCACMCRNNCAASASCWYSNGTYKRTKSYRTSKKNGGCYRKCKYYKCMKKNGYGAWKGCWYYKNCYAKGGTACAGCGAAATTATAAAGCTGCAGCCACATTTATAACCCTAAGTGTAGTTTTTATTTACGCGCTTTTGCGGCCCGATATTTTCAATGTAATCCAATATCGAGTGATGGATACGCTAATTGGAGCTGGGCTGGCCACGCTTGGAAATTTATTGCTTTGGCCCGCTTGGGAAATTCAGGGAATGCAAAAAACACTATTGGAAACCTTGAAAGCCAACAGACTTTATCTGGAAGAAATCATCGGTTATTATAACAAAAAAGGCGCAATTCCATCTGAATATAAAGTAGCGCGTAAAAAGGCATTTTTGGAGATGTCCAATCTCAGCGCTGCTTTTCAACGGATGACTCAGGAACCAAAATCGAAACAGACCAACCTCGAGAAGATTTATGAAATAACCGTGCTCACCCATACATTTCTTTCATCATTGGCGTCATTGAGCACCTATATTTTGTCAAATCCCACTACACCCGCCTCCAAAAATTTCAACAAGGTTTCCGAAAAAATAGTTCGAAATCTTTCGGATGCAGAAGCCATTTTAAAAGAAGAAATCACTTCAGAAAACGAAGGTGAAATATTTGCTTCTGAAGAAATTTTTGATGCAGCTTTTGGGAAAAGCATTACCTTTTCCGAGGAAGAAAAAGGTTTAAAATCTGATGGTTTTCATTCAAAAATTGAAGAGGCACATTTGGTACGGGAACAGCTGAAATGGCTTTTGGCGATGAGTGAAAAAATGCCGAAACTTTTAAGAGAGACACAGTTTTAAAAATATCTGTTACTTCACGCTCGTAATTTTATAAACGTTTCCGTTAAAACTGAATTCATCACCATTTTTCTTCCCCGAAAGAAGCAGCCCGACGGGTGAATTTAACGCCACACAAAGATAGACTGATTTACCAATGGTAACACTGCCTATTGAAATACTGATAAAATATGTGAATTTATCAGTATAAACCAAGCTCCCCAAACGCGCATAATCTGAAGTTGCTCTTACATCAATCTTTTTGAGAAGCTGAACAACCTTTTCAATTTCCTGCAATTGCTTTCCGGCATTTTCACGATCTATTTGAAGCATTGCTCTTCCGGTTTCGTGCTTATCGCCACTACTGCTTTTGGATTCYTCAAGTAAGGATTCCTCAATATCGACTATGGTTTGTTTAATTTTTGAATACCGGTTGTCAACCTGTTTTTGGCAGTGTTGCAGCAATTCGGTTTTAATTTCTACTGCGGTCATTTTTTCTTTTTCGTTTTCTTTTYATCTTCCTTCGATTCCTGTTTTTTCAACACAAAAGGGCCATAATACCTCATTTGGCGCACAATCCACTGTGTTCTTCGAGCTACATAAGGTCCTGGTGGATTTGCCCTGTAACGCTGTGGACTCGGTAAGATTGCGGCAATAGCTGCGGCATTTTCAGTCCGTAGGTTTTTTGCGGATTTTTTGAACCAATATTGCGAAGCAGCTTCAGCCCCAAATACGCCATCGCCCATTTCAATACTGTTGAGATATACTTCCAAAATACGCTCTTTGCTCCAGAGTGTTTCAATTAATAATGTAAAATAAGCCTCCAACCCTTTCCGAAACCAAGTGCGTCCCGGCCAGAGAAAAGCATTTTTTGCCGTTTGTTGCGAAATGGTACTTCCGCCGCGCAGTTTCTTACCCTTTTCGTTGTTTTCCAAAGCTTTTTCAATTGCTTTTCTGTCGAACCCGTTATGGCTTAAAAAGGTTTGATCCTCGGCGCAGATAACCGCAAGCTGCAGATAAGGTGAAATCTCTTCTATAGGAACCCAGTCGTGGCGGGTTTGGTATTTCTTATCGCCTTCAATAGAACGAATTGCCATCAACGGGGTGTAAGGCACGGGAACAAATTTGTAGATAAGCACCCACAGGACGGTGAGCCCAATAAACCAAAGGAAAAATTTAAATATAAATTTGAATAGTTTTTTAATCATACAGATTTGCTAATTGTTTCCCGATAGTACTGCCAATTGCTACGCCCATTCCCCCCAATCGCACACCACAAAAAATATTCTTTGAAACAGATTTGACAATAGGTTTTTTTTGATTTCCCATTCCCATAATTCCACTCCAGCGATGTTCAATTTCGAAAGATTGGTTAGGTAAAATTACGGTTTTAAGCAATTGCTCCAACTTGTTTTGGATTAATTCCGTCAATTGTATTTCGGTAGTTTCCTCAGCTTCAAAGTCAAGGTTTCTGCCTCCTCCAAAAAGGATTCTATTTTCAATATTTCTAAAATAATAATAACCTTTATCCAAATGGAATGTGCCTTTAATTTGAAGATTTTCAATGGGTTTAGTAACCAAAACTTGTGCTCTCGCTGGATTTACATCTTCATCCAAAAATTGTTTCGCGAAACCGTTGGTAGCAATAAAAACTTTTTTTGCTGAAATTTCCTCGGAAGAATTTAGTTGAAGTAAAACACTTTCACCCTTGTCTGCAATACTTGTAATTTCTGAAGAATTCAGTATTAAAATGTTTTCTTCCGATGCCTTTTTGATGAGCCCGAGCATCATTTTTCCGGTGTCAATCTGTCCTTCAAATGCACTGTAAATAAGCTTTGTTTGAATGTTTTTAAAACCAAAATGGTTTTCTATTTCTGAAAAAACCGGAGCATTGAAAACAGGTTTCAGCAATTCATTCACATATTCAATTTTCGATTTACAAATTTCAAAAAGTTCCGCATCTTCGTTGGTGAAAAGTTCGTAGCCACCGTATTCCTGATAATCCAATTGTTTATCGCCGAGTGTGCTTCGCAATAAATTTAAACCTTCGACCCTATTTTTTACAAGCTGAACAACGTCTTCCTCGGAATGGTTTTTTAGATCTTCCAATATTTCAGAAATACTTCCAAAGCAGGCAAAACCTGCATTTTTCGTGCTTGCGCCACTGGGTAGCATTCCGCGTTCAAAAACTACGATTTTACTTTTCGGATGCTTCCTGCGAAGTTCCATAGCACAGTTCAAACCTACGATTCCACTGCCTATTATTGCGAAATCGATATTTGAGAGCCAAGTTTTATGTTCCCAAAAACTCAAATTCATTTAAAAAGAAATTATAAATCAATATAAATATTACTAAATCAAAAAAGCACCAAATTCCAAAAAAATATTCTTGGCCTTCGATGCTCTTCTTTTATAGTTTTAAAAGGACTATTCTTCCTCTGGTTCGTTCATTTTAAACGTATTCATAAACGCTGTAGTGTAATTTCCAGCCACATAATCCGGTTCGTCCATCAATTGACGGTGGAACGGGATTGTAGTTTTTATACCTTCAATTACGAATTCGTCCAAAGCTCGTTTCATTTTGTTAATAGCCTCCTCACGGGTTTGTGCGGTAGTTATAAGTTTTGCAATCATGGAATCATAATTTGGCGGAATGGTATAACCCGCATAAACATGTGTGTCCAATCTTACTCCGTGACCTCCTGGTGCATGCAGAACAGTGATTTTTCCCGGAGAAGGGCGGAATTCATTATACGGATCTTCAGCATTGATTCTACATTCTATGGAATGTAATTGCGGAGTGTAGTTTTTGCCGGAAATTGGCACTCCCGCTGCCACCAAGATTTGTTCACGGATAAGATCATAATCAATTACCTGTTCGGTAATGGGGTGTTCCACTTGAATACGGGTATTCATTTCCATAAAGTAGAAATTTCGGTGTTTATCTACCAAAAATTCTATGGTTCCGGCTCCTTCGTATTTAATAAATTCTGATGCCTTTACGGCAGCGTTCCCCATATCTGTACGAAGTTTTTTCGTCATAAACGGGCTCGGGGTTTCTTCAGTAAGTTTTTGGTGGCGACGCTGAATGGAACAGTCGCGCTCACTTAAATGGCAAGCTCTTCCAGTACTATCGCCCACAATTTGAATTTCAATATGGCGTGGCTCTTCAATAAGCTTTTCCATATACATTCCATCATTACCAAAGGCAGCGGAAGCTTCCTGACGGGCACTTTCCCAAGCTTTTTTGAGGTCTTCTTTTTTCCAAACGGCACGCATTCCCTTACCTCCCCCACCTGCGGTGGCTTTCAGCATTACTGGATAGCCTACTTCTTCAGCCAGTTTTTCACATTTTTCGTAAGATTCTATAATGCCATCACTTCCAGGAACGGTTGGCACTCCTGCCGCTTTCATGGTAGCTTTTGCTGAAGCTTTATCGCCCATGCGTTCAATCATTTCTGGAGAGGCGCCAATAAATTTTATACCATGTTCTTGGCAGATTTTTGAAAACTTTGCGTTTTCAGAGAGAAAGCCGTACCCAGGATGAATTGCGTCTGCATTGGTTATTTCAGCGGCAGCAATAATACTGGACATTTTCAGGTAGCTCAAGTTGCTGGGCGGTGGGCCAATACATACGGCTTCATCTGCAAAGCGAACGTGAAGGCTTTCTTCATCAGCCTTTGAATAAACCGCTACGGTTTTAATACCCATCTCACGGCAGGTGCGAATAATTCGCAGTGCTATTTCGCCCCTATTTGCAATCAATATTTTTTTAAACATAATGTTTTGAAATTACAAATTACAAGCCCCAAATTCCAAAGTTGGGATTTGGACTTTAAAATTTGAGATTTATACTTATGATGGGTCTACTAAAAATAGTGGTTGGTCAAATTCTACAGGAGAAGAATCATCCACTAATACTTTTACGATTTTACCTGAAACTTCACTTTCAATTTCGTTAAAAAGTTTCATTGCTTCAATTACGCAAAGCACATCGCCTGTGTTGATGGTACTTCCTACCTCAACAAAAACTGGTTTGTCTGGTGATGGTTTTCTGTAGAAAGTTCCAATAATTGGAGATTTGATGGTTATCAGTTTAGAATCAGCAGTTTCAGCAGGTGCTTCAGTTGTAGGTGCGGCCTGTTGGGGTGCTGCAGTCTGTGGCTGCATTTGCATTTGCGGTTGAGACATGGCTGGTAATTGCTGAATGTAAGTGGTTTCCCCTTTACCTTCATCACCCCCAGTTTTTATAGTAATCTTTATGTCTTCCATTTCAAGTTTTACTTCGCTGGCTCCACTTTTTGCCACAAACTTGATCAAGTTTTGAATGTCCTTTAAATCCATATTGTTACGTGTTAATCTTTTGAGTTGGTTAAAATTTATTTTGAATCATAGGCCCATTTCAAATAAACGGCGCCCCAAGTAAAGCMTCCACCGAAGGAAGCAAAGATTAAATWRKMTNSWTTWKKSAKYWSYWYKKCWTWWYCKKCCMRKCAAAKYRKMAGNWGTTNNWKAWKTTGNMTTGYCGTATTTGTGGATATTCATCATTACCTTTTCATCGGGCAATTTCATTCGTGAAGCGGCCGCATCAATAATACGTTTATTGGCTTGATGTGGCACCAACCAATCTACGTCTTCGCCCGTAAGATTGTTTTTTTTCATGACTTTTTCGCACACATCTGCCATATTTGAAACTGCGAATTTGAAAACAGTCTTCCCTTCCTGGAAGACGAAATGTTGTTTGTTGGTAACAGTTTCGATAGATGCGGGAAGCAAAGAACCGCCGGCATCAATTTTTAGAAAGGGTCTTCCCACTCCATCAGTTCGCAAATATTCATCCTTTAGTCCTAAACCTTCGGTATTGGGCTCAAATAAAACTGCACCACCCCCATCACCAAAAATGATGCAAGTGGTTCTATCGGTATAATCTATAATTGACGACATTTTATCTGCTCCAAGAAGGAGTACTTTTTTATATTTTCTGGATTCTATGTAGCGTGCTGCGGTTGACATTCCGAAGAGAAAACTGGAACAGGCTGCGACCAAATCATAAGAAAAAGCGTTTACGGCTCCTATTTGCGTAGCTACGTAAACACCTGTTGCTGCCACGGGCATATCTGGCGTTGCTGTGGCCATGATAACCAAGTCTATTTCTGCGGGATCTGTATTGCTTTTTTGAAGAAGGTCTTTTGCGGCCTGAATGGCCAAATAGGAAGTGCCTTTATCTTTATCCTTTAATATCCTGCGTTCCTTAATTCCTGTTCTGCTGGTGATCCACTCGTCGTTGGTATCTACCATTGTTTCCAGAACTTTGTTGGATAGAACGTAATCTGGCACGTAACTTCCTACAGCGGTAATAGCTGCCGTGATAGTATTCATAAAACTGAATTAAAATTCACAAAAAAGACCAAAAATCTTTTAAAAAGAGTGGAAATTACTAAATTTTAGTTGAAATTCGGCACTAATTTAGTTGTTTTTGACATTTTGCAAAGTTAAAAAACAAAAAAACCCTCACGTTACTGTGAGAGTTTTTTAATAAAATATATAGAATTATGCTTCTACTTGCTCAGTTGCATCAATCACAACTTGACCTCGGTAGTACATTTTTCCTTCATGCCAGTGGGCTCTGTGAAAAAGGTGAGACTCACCAGTGGTTGGGTCTATTGCAAGTGTTGGGGCAGTAGCTTTGTAATGCGTTCTTCTCTTATCTCTTCTTGTTTTTGAGATTTTTCTCTTAGGATGTGCCATTGCTATTTATTATTTATCCGTTAATAGTTTTTTTAATGTATCCCATCGGGGATCTGTATTTTCGTCTTCGGGCGCAGCTTCTTCGTCTATCGCTTTTGGACTCAGTTCTTCAAGTTTATCGAGTATGTCACTTTTTAAAGTGCCGTCTTTTACTCCGGGATGAATTCTACGTGAAGGCATAGCCAACACAATAGATTCATATACATATTGCTGAATATTCACTTCATAACTTCCATGGGGCAAAATGAGCAAATCTTCATTTTCATCATTATACTCCTCACCGAATTTCACCACAAAATGATATGTCCCCGAGATCTCTTGATCAAAAGGCTCATTTGTAATATCGCAAGCAACGTTTACGGTTCCATTAAATATTAATGTGAACTCTAATAACGTGCTCATTTTTTCCAGCTGTACGTCGAGATTAATGGCAGCGTCATTAAATTCGTCATACTCAAAATGCTCAAAGAACGCTTTTTTTAATTCAAAGTTAAACTGGTGTTTTCCTAATTTCAGCCCTACGAAAGGGATTGTAAACTCTTTCAAATCCTTCATTTTCACACCTATTTACGACCTTAACCTTACGGATAAGGCGGGTGCAAAGATAAAAAATTATTTGAATAGCAATTAATTTTTCTATTTCTTTTTTGAGAAGCCTCTTTTTCGGCTTGTTTGTAGAGGATTTTTAGAAATTTCCTTATACTCTTCACGCGTTTCAAAAATAGAAACCGCATTGAATACCGCCTCACGAAAGGATTCAAAATTCGCCTCATTTTTTCCGGCCAAATCGAAGGCGGTTCCGTGATCTGGCGAGGTGCGAATGCGGTTAAGTCCTGCCGTGAAATTTACACCTTTCCCAAAAGCCAATGTTTTAAAAGGAATCAAGCCTTGATCGTGATAGGAGGCTATTATCGCATCAAAGTTTTTATAATTACCTGAGCCAAAAAAACTATCTGCGGCATATGGCCCGAAGACCAATTTGCCATTTTTACGGATATTATCTAACGCAGGGCGTAAAAGTGTGTCATCTTCATCACCAATTACACCATTATCGCCCGTGTGGGGATTGATTCCCAAGACGGCAATTTTTGGTTTTTCAATTCCGAAGTCTTCAATTAAGGTATGGTAAATTGTATTGATTTTTTTATCGATGCGTTCCCTTGTAATGTTTTTCACCACGTCTTTTACGGCTACGTGGTCAGTTAAAAGTCCAACACGTAAATTTTCAGAAATTAAAAGCATTAAGCTTTCGCCCTCAAGTTCCTGTGCCAAATAATCGGTATGGCCAGGAAAATTAAAACTTTCAGATTGAATGTTGGATTTGTTAATTGGTGCCGTAACTAGAGCATCAATCCTTTTATTTTTTAATGCCGATACCGCAGCTTTCAAGGATTTTATGGCATACTCGCCTCCTGTTGGATTTTCTTCACCAAACGAAACATCCACATGTTCTTTCCACACATTCAGCACGTTTATTTTCTTCGGAACAATATCTTCTATTTTATCAATTCCGTGGAAATTGATGTCCACTTCAAAGTGTTTTTTGAAAAAAGACATCAATTTTACCGACGCAAAAATAACGGGCGTACAAAACTCTAGCATACGCGAATCCCCAAACGTTTTCAGTATAATTTCGCTTCCAATCCCATTAATATCGCCGATGGAAATACCGACCACTATTTTATCCTCTCTGCTCATTATGTTTGGCTTTTTTAATTGTTACTTTTGCAGTACAAATGTAACCAAATACTACAATGTTTACAGGAATTATTGAAACCGTTGGCGAAATAAAGCAACTCACCCAAGAAGGTGAAAATCTTCATATAGAAATTAAGAACCCGTTGGCTAAGGAATTGAAAATAGACCAAAGCGTTTCCCACAATGGGGTTTGTTTAACTGTGGTGGAAGTAAAAGATGCGTCTTATGTGGTTACTGCTATTCAAGAAACTTTAGATAAAACAAATCTAAAAACACTAAAAAAAGGTTCTTTGGTAAATTTGGAAAGAGCAATGAAATTGGGGGATAGGCTGGACGGACATTTAGTCCAGGGCCATGTGGACGGGACTGCTATTTGTAAAAAGGTGGAAGATTTAAATGGCAGCTGGGTTTTTACATTTGAATATGATAATTCAGAATTCAGCACTGTGGAAAAAGGATCTATTACGGTAAATGGTGTAAGTCTTACAGTAGTTGATTCTAAAAACGGGGCATTTAGTGTTGCAATTATCCCCTACACTTTTGAGAACACAAATTTTAATAGAATAGAAGTAGGTACCGAAGTAAATCTTGAATTTGACATTATTGGGAAGTATGTCAAAAATATTATGAAACCTTATTTGTAGATCGGTTTCTTTTAAAAAGTATATAAGCTCCAAATAATACACCTGCAACCAGCAAAATCCATATATTATCGTCTATTGGTAACCCAGGGCCACGATTTTGAGAAGGCGGCGGCGGTCCCTGGCCAGCTGAAGCCGACTGAATAGCAAGCATTATAAAACTATAAATAAGTGATGCCATGGTTGTTCATTAACGATTTGGGGATCGTATTTATGCGCCTAAAGTAATAATTTTTTTTTATCCTAAATAAAAAAATGAGTTATCGAATGATTAATAACTCATTTTTAGTGTGAAAATTGCCTTCTATTTAGGTTTTAATGTGGCTCATTATAAGCCTTTTGAAAAAAAGTGGTCCCACATGGGCTCGAACCATGGACCCCCTGATTATGAGTCAGGTGCTCTAACCAGCTGAGCTATGGGACCCGATAATAGTTTGCAAATGTAAAACACTTTATAAATACAGCAAAACTATTTTTAGTTATTCTCAATTTCTTGACAAAGCTCTACCAATACACCATTTGCTGATTTAGGGTGAAGAAACGCCACCAGCTTATTGTCGGCACCTTTTTTTGGTTCTTCATTCAGCAGTATAAAACCTTCATTTTTAAGACGTTCCATTTCGGATAAAATATTTGAAACCGCAAATGCAATATGATGAATTCCCTCCCCTTTTTTCTCAATAAATTTTGCAATCGGACTTTCAGGGTTTGAAGCTTCCAATAGTTCAATTTTACTTTCACCACAGCGAAAAAAAGAAGTTTCAACCCCCTCGCTTTCCACCTTTTCACTTTTGTAGGGTGCGCTTCCCAATAAAGCTTCATAAATTTTATTGGCTTCAACAATACTTTTTACCGCAATGCCTATGTGTTCTATTTTTTCCATATTAATAAGTTGATTGCTCAAAAATACAAACTTAATAGCATTGAATTTCATGAAGCTTGTGGCTTCATTAACATTCGGTACGGTTTTATGTTCTATTTTTGCAGTATGGAAGAAAGTAACAGACAAAAGAAAATAGCAGGCGTACTACAGAGCGACCTTGCTAATGTGCTTCAGAATATGCTTCGCGAAGCCGGACAAATGGGCATAATTATTTCAGTAAGCAAAGTAAGTGTGACTACAGATCTTTCCATTGCGAAGGTATACGTTAGTGTTTTTCCGGCGGACAAGGCAGAAAATATTGTAAAAGAACTCAATAAACTAAAGCCGGGCATAAAGCATCAAATTGCTCAATTGACCAAGCACCAACTTCGCAAAATGCCCGATCTTTCTTTTTATAACGATGATTCCTTGGAATATATTGAAAAGATTGACAAGGCCGTGAAAGGTGAAGAAAACCCATTGAAAAATCCAGATTTACTTCCGAAACGAAAAAAATCATAGCTTGAATTTTTCGCTCTACATCGCCAAGCGCTATTTGTTTTCAAAAAGCAGCAACAATGCCATCAATATTATAACAGGCATTGCGGCAGTAGGTGTTGTGGTTGGCGCAATGTCATTATTCATAGTTCTTTCAGGTTTTTCGGGTTTGAAGGATTTTAGCCTTCAGTTCACCAATATTTTTGACAGCGATCTCAAAATTCTGCCTGCAAGCGGAAAAACCATATCATTTTCCGAAGCCAAAAAAGAGCAATTAAATGCTATAGCAGGGGTTGAAACCGTATCAAAAATAATTGAGGAGCGCGTTTTTCTTCATTACAAAGGCAAAAACCACATTGCCTATATAAAAGGTGTAGATTCCCTTTATGGTAAAGTTACCCAGCTGGACAGCATAATGTATTACGGCGATTGGTTTGTTGAAAACCAAAACGAAGTGGTGGTAGGCCTTTCTACTATTGCGAAACTTTCTATGGGTGTACGCGATTATGGCGCACCTTTGGAAATTTACGTTCCAAAACCGGGAACGGGCCAATTGAATGCACTTGATCCTTCGGATGCATTTAGTAAGGAAAATGTGGTTGTTTCTGGCGTTTATCAAGTAAATGAAGATCTTGATGCAAAATATGTTTTTACCGATTTTGAATTTGCCAGGAATCTGCTATCATTGGATAGTACAAAAATTTCTTCCGTTGAAATAAAATTACTTCCAAATGCTTCCGAAGAAAATATGCGCGAAGAAATTGAAAATATCTTTCCCGAAGGAATTATTATCAAAAATCGAATCCAGCAAAACGATGCGCTTTACAAAATGCTGAATACCGAAAATATTGCAGTTTATTTAATTTTCACTTTGGTTTTGATTATTGCGCTTTTCAACGTAATTGGTTCCATAATTATGATGGTTTTAGACAAGCGGAAAAACATAAAAACACTCTACAATCTAGGTGCTTCCTTGCCCGAAATTCGTCGCATCTTTTTTCTGCAGGGCACGTTAATGACTGTGTTGGGTGGATTCTTAGGAATTTTTTTGGGAATCCTCGCTGTGCTAGCACAACTAAAATTTGAATTCGTGGCTATAACCAGCACCCTCCCATATCCCGTAAAATTAGAGTTACTGAATATTATAATCGTCTTTATAACGATTAGTGTTTTAGGAATAATAGCTTCAAAAATTGCTTCGAGCAGAGTTCGGGAGAAGTTGTTGGTTTAAGCAAATTCATAATCCCCGAACACTTCCAAAACCTCATCAAATGCTTCAAAAACTGAAGCGGAATCATCACTTGTAACCATTTTCATGCGGTATTCCTTAAAGTTTGGAATACCCTTAAAATAATTTGTGTAGTGGCGGCGGGTTTCAAAAACGCCTAGGGTTTCACCTTTCCAGTCTATCGCCATTTGCAGGTGGCGTCTGGCGGCTTCCACCCGTTCCAACATAGTTGGGGGCGGTAAGTGTTCACCTGTTTTAAAATAGTGTTTTACTTCCTTAAAAAACCATGGATAACCAATGCTGGCGCGACCAATCATTGCACCGTCCAAACCGTATTTGTCGCGCATTTCCATCGCTTTTTCGGGCGTGTCAACATCGCCGTTTCCGAAGATGGGAATGTGCATTCGTGGGTTGTTTTTCACTTCCGCAATTGGTTTCCAATCGGCATCGCCTTTGTACATCTGCGCCCGGGTTCGTCCATGGATGGAAATTGCCTGGCAGCCCACATCCTGTAAACGTTCGGCAACCTCAACAATTTTTACGGAGTCATGGTCCCAGCCCAAGCGGGTTTTTACTGTTATGGGAAGTTTGGTGTGCTTTACCATTGCTTCGGTAAGGCTTACCATTAAATCGATATCTTTCAAGATTCCTGCGCCTGCACCTTTTGAAACTACTTTTTTTACGGGACAGCCAAAGTTGATATCAATCATATCTGGTCCGCTGGCTTCAACAATTTCAACACTTTGTAGCATGGAATCCAAAACGGCGCCAAAAATTTGAATGCCCACCGGACGTTCTTTTTCATAAATATCCAGCTTCATCACGCTTTTGGCGGCGTCGCGAATTAATCCTTCAGAAGAGATAAATTCAGTAAATACCACATCGGCGCCCTGCTCTTTGCAAAGTGCACGGAAAGGCGGGTCGCTAACATCTTCCATTGGTGCGAGCAGCAATGGAAAGTCTGGCAATTGTATGTTTCCTATTTTTGGCAATTCTTTCGTTTTGGAACTGCAAAAGTAGTAAATATCAAGAATATGAAATTTTAAAAGATTGTTGTTGAAGAAAATTATTTACTCTCCTTCCAGCCTATAACCTTCGTCAGTCTCTATTTTTTTGCTATTATCACGAAGTCGGGCATTTCCGAAGTTGTATTTAAAACCTAGACGTAGCAATCTGCTTTCAATATTTGCATAATAATAGTTGTCTTGGTTATAATAATTTGAAACAGACGCGGTGTTATTAAGGGTGTTAAAAACATCATCTAATCCCAGGGTCAAACTTGCACGCTTGTCCCACAAATCCTTTCTAACCGATACGTTAACATAGCTTTGGTTTTCAAAAAAACGGTTACCAAACACGAAGTTTGAAATGTAAACTCCAGTTAAATCAGCCGTAAAGGAACGATCCTTGGAAAGAGTAAAGTGATTGGTGAGAAAAATATATTGTCCAAAAGTATCATTAGTGTAGGTTTCTGGTGAGCTTTGCAGTGCGTAAAATTCATTGGCCAAATAAAAGGAAGAGGTATTTAAATGAAGCCACCACCAAGGGTTGAGCGAACTAAAATACGTTATATCAAAAGCATATTGATAACTTTTGATCATATTGGCATCTATACTGCTAAGCGTGCTGTTTGTGTTGTTTTGAAGTACCAATATGTCTAGACTATTCTCGACATTTTGGTAGTAGAGCTCAAAAAATAGTTTGCCCTTGTGATCAAAAGTAAGTGTGATTTTATCTTCAGTTGCAGGAACCAGTTTTGGGTTACCCCCATTGAAGATTCGTTCTGTAATAAAATATTTGAATGGATTTAAACTCTGGTAACGCGGCCGTTCCACACTGCGGCTGTAACTTAGTCCAATCCCGTTGTTATTGTTTATAGTATAATGAAAAGATGCTGAAGGGAAAAGATCAAAATACTGCTGGTTGTTCACCTGCCCCAAAGAACGGGAAATGGCATCAATGTCTGTATATTCCCCACGAAGACCAGCGGCAATGCTCCATTTTTCCCAATCTTTTTCAAAATTTATATATTCTGCAAAAATATTCTCTCTATAGTTGAAATTATCTGAAAGTGAATTGTTGAAAGTGGTGGTGGTGCTCAATACATCAAAGAAGTCTAATTTGCTTTCAGTGTCAATACTGCTGAATTTGAACCCTGCTTCAAAGGTTCCACCCCACAATTCCGAAGAAACATCGGCCTGTCCCGTAAAAATGTCGCTTGTTTGTTCAGAATCTGTGTAAAAACTGTTGTTTCTCAAAAGATTGCCATTCGGCAATAAATAATCGGAACTCACGCTTTGGTTTTGGATGTTGTCGTAATAAATATAATTAGCTGAAATTGCCAATGTTGCGCCATTTTCATTTAAATCACGGTTATAGTCCAAGGCAAATGTCAAATTTTGTTTTTCGTAATCCACATAACTTAAGGTAGTGATTGTGGAATCTAACTGACGCTGTGGGCTAAAAATTAAAGAGTGGCCATTGTTATGGTATTTAACTTCAGGCGTAAGTGAAACGTTTGAAGTAATGCTGATTGTGTTTTTATCGTTTAGCGTAAAGTCCAAAACAACATTTCCGTTGTGATTGCCAAGCTCCGTAGTTCGGTTAAAGTCGGTTTCCCAAATAGATTTAGTGGAAACCTCGTCTGGCTGAAAATAGCGAATATAGTTTTCATCTTCTTTATATTCTTTTTTATCTGCATAAGAATAACTCGCATACATGTTTACCCAATTATTTTTATAAAAATGCGAAGTCCCAAAATTATATTTTGGGTATATTCCTTGCTCGTAGTTCGCATTTACGGAGCCTTTATAACCAATGGAAATCGCTTTGGAAGTAATAATATTCAGTACCGTTCCTGCTTCAGCATCGTATTTTGAGGAAGGATTTGTAATTACCTCCACAGATTTAATGGCCGCCGCATCAGTATTCTGCAATAGTGAATATACTTCTTCTGCGGAAAGATACACCCGCTTGCCATTAATATAAATAACCGGAGTAGATAGTTTTATTTGGATATTTTCGTTTGCAACGATAACGCCCGGTGTTTTCTTTAAAAGATCTACGGTACTGCCCGTGGAAAGTGAAGTGTTCTCCACTTCAAAAACAAGTTTGCCAGGAGTTTTACGTATGGTTGGCAGTTTCGCAACAACTACCGTTTCGTCTAGCATTTGTTGGTTTTCCCTTAAAACTAAGTTGCCTAAATTTTTATTTGAAGAAAGTTGAATGGTTTGTTGTTTATCTTCAAAGCCAATATAACTGAAATTTACAATATAGGTTCCTGCTTCTAAATTTTTCAGAACAAAAGAACCGTCTTCATCAGTTGTAGTACCAATTAATGGATTTTCTCCCTCATTTTCATAAATCAAAACATTCACAAATGATAGTGGGGCATTCTTGGTATCCAATACATTCCCCGAGACAGAAAAGTCCTGTGCCATCAAAACTCCTGCTTGAAGGCAGAAAAAAAACATAATAAATCTTGTCATAACATAAGTAGATATCTGGGGCGACACCCGTTACTATGATTCCTTATCTGGGGAGAAAAAAAATATATCGCTGAAATACAGCTTTACAATACAAATATGTTAAAAATTTATTAAACAAAAACAATCTCCATACAATTATTTTAAGTGTTTTGATCATAGCACATATAATCACTCTTTTAATCTATATTTGCAACTTGTAGCACGAGAAGGAATTTTTATGAAGAACATTCGCAATTTTTGCATCATCGCCCACATTGACCACGGAAAAAGCACCTTGGCAGACCGTCTTTTAGACGCCACCGGCACCGTGACCGACCGTGAAAAACAAGCACAGTTGCTTGATAATATGGACTTGGAGCGCGAACGCGGCATTACCATTAAAAGTCACGCCATACAAATGGATTACGTTTATAAAGGCGAAAAATATACCCTAAATTTAATCGATACTCCCGGACACGTAGATTTTTCATATGAAGTTTCACGTTCCATTGCCGCTTGTGAAGGCGCTT
Source organism: Aequorivita sp. (assembly GCA_002733915.1). Taxonomy (GTDB): domain Bacteria; phylum Bacteroidota; class Bacteroidia; order Flavobacteriales; family Flavobacteriaceae; genus Aequorivita. The sequence continues at coordinate 206,324 of NVXN01000002.1, read as the reverse complement.
TACTTATTGTAGATGCTGCACAAAGTATACAGGCACAGACTATCTCCAACCTTTATTTAGCTTTGGAGAATGATTTGGAAATAATACCAGTGTTAAACAAAGTAGATCTTCCATCTGCAAACATTGAAGAGGTTACTGATGATATCGTGGATCTTTTGGGCTGCAAACCTGAAGAAGTAATTCCTGCAAGTGCCAAAACTGGTTTGGGCATTGATGAAATTTTAAGCGCTATTATTGAGCGGATTCCTCCTCCAAAGGGTAATCCCGACGAGTCTTTACAAGCATTGATTTTTGATTCCGTTTACAATCCTTTTCGAGGTGTTGAAACATACTTCAGGGTTCTCAATGGTGAAATAAAAAAAGGACAGCACATCAAGTTTATGGCTACTGGGAAAAGTTATTTTGCCGATGAAGTGGGTACGCTAAAACTGAAACAACAGCCAAAAGATGTAGTAAAAACAGGCGATGTTGGCTATCTTATTACAGGGATAAAAGAAGCGAAAGAAGTAAAAGTGGGCGATACGATTACTGATTCCAAAAATCCAACCGTCAATATGATTGAAGGTTTTGAGGATGTAAAGCCCATGGTTTTTGCGGGAATATATCCTGTAGATACTGAAGATTACGAAGAATTGCGAAATTCCATGGAAAAATTGCAATTGAACGATGCTTCATTGGTTTTTATTCCGGAAAGCTCTGCTGCACTTGGGTTCGGTTTCCGTTGTGGGTTTTTGGGAATGCTTCACCTTGAAATTATTCAGGAAAGATTGGAAAGAGAGTTTGATATGACGGTTATTACCACCGTTCCAAACGTTTCTTACCACGCTTATACCAATAAGGAACCTGAAGTTCCAGTGTTGGTAAACAATCCTTCTGATCTTCCCGATCCTTCAAAATTGAACCGCGTGGAAGAGCCCTATATTAAAGCTACCATCATTACAAAATCTGACTTTGTGGGTTCGGTAATGTCACTTTGTATTGAAAATAGAGGTGAAATCACTAACCAAACCTATTTAACGACAGAAAGAGTTGAACTTACTTTTGACATGCCTTTGGCTGAAATTGTTTTCGACTTTTATGATAGGTTAAAAACCGTTTCCAAAGGGTATGCGTCTTTTGATTATTCCCCAATTGGAATGCGCGCTTCCCATCTGGTAAAAGTAGATGTGCTGCTCAACGGAAATACCGTAGATGCACTTTCAGCACTGCTACACCGCGACAATGCCTATGACATTGGAAAGAAGATGTGCGAAAAATTGCGGCAATTAATTCCAAGGCAACAGTTTGACATTCCAATTCAAGCTGCCATCGGTGCAAAAATCATTGCACGAGAAACCGTGAAAGCTCTCAGAAAAGACGTTACCGCAAAATGTTACGGGGGTGATATTTCGCGTAAGCGAAAACTTTTGGAAAAGCAGAAAAAARGAAAGAAACGTATGCGTCAAGTGGGTAATGTAGAAATTCCGCAGGAAGCCTTTATGGCTGTATTAAAGCTTAATGATTAATAAGCTCAATTATTACAGCTTGCCCCAGCTTCCACTAAACCAGAAACATAGACATCATAAGGCGTTCCCGTGTTTTGGCCATTAACTGAAGCATTGCCATCACTTTCCTCACATACTTGAAAACTTGCGGTTTCGGGAGAAGAACAAGTAGTACAGCCACCACCGTCATCTTTTTTACAGGAAAACACAGTGAATCCTGAGATTATAGCGATAATAAAGAAAAGTTTTTTCATTGGAAAGCTTTTGTTGAAAACGGTCTGAAACAGTAATTATTTTTGGGTTGTAACCTCTTTTTTGGTTTTGGTGGCATTTGCCACATCTTCAAAATCCATGGGCTTGCCTAGATAGACTAATGCACTTCCTTCTTCAATTTCCAGTTCATCGGGTGCGGTTATCAAGTCCAAAAATCCATTGGGGCGTTTAAGAAACAGCGGAATGGCATTTTCATTTTCACCAATAATATTTAGTACACGTAAAAATTGGCTCTCACTTTCCACGGGAATTTCTTGAATAGAAGGAAAATCGTGGGCCACTTCAGTAAAACGTGTATAGTCGTGCGTATATGAAAATAATTCACGTGCGGAAAGATGGTGACGCTCCCGCATTTCTTCAGAAGTCATCAAACGGAAGGTACCGTTTTCACCAAAATACTTTCCAAAACGGCTAATGGCGTGTTTATTAATTTCATCATTGCCCGTCATAGCCAGCAAATAGCCCACATCGTTTAGTTCTATATTGTCTGTAAGTTCATCTGAGTAAATATTGGCAGTAATTGCATCAAGCCCAAGCTCTTTGGCCTTATTCACATTTAATCTGTTTGAATCCAGCAAAACTACATGTCTGCCACTTTTTTGAAGGTAGGAAGCAATAAGCCTTGAAACCTTGGAAGCACCCACGATTAAAATTCCATCAGATTTTTTAAGAAATACGCCAACCATGGACGCAAAAGGTCTTGCGGTTGTGGCGTTGAGCAATACCGTTACCAAAACTACGGCAAACACTAACGGAGTAATATATTCTGCACCCGGCTCGCCCTTTAGTACAAGCTTAGTTCCAAAAAGAGAGGCAATACCGGCAGCTACAATACCCCTTGGGCCCACCCAGCTTATAAATATTTTTTCATTGGTTTTAAGTGAGGAATTGACGGTGCTGAGAAATACCCCCAAGGGCCTTAAAACAAATATTACGATTGCCATTAAAATGGCGGTTTTCCAGTTGTAAACCAACAGAAGATCATCCAAGCTTATGTTTGCAGCCAGAAGGATAAATAAAATTGAGATCAACAATACACTAAGTGATTCTTTAAAATATAGCAACTCTTTTAAACTGGGCAGATCACTATTGCCCAAAAACATTCCCATTACTACGACCGACAGCAAGCCCGATTCGTGCGCAAAAAGATCGCTCTCCACAAATATCAATAACACTACTGATAGGGAAACTACATTTAATAAGTAATGGGGAATCAATTTCTTTTTAATTGCAAAATAAAGGGCGTATCCCCCCGAGATCCCAAAGGCAAAACCTATTAATAAGATTTTGCCAAATTCAATAATAGCTTGTTTGGTATAGCCGCTGTCGTGTTCTACGCTAATAAATTCAAACACCAATACTGCTACCAATGCACCAATTGGGTCTATCAATATTCCTTCCCATTTTAATACTGCCGACACATCTTTTTTTAACGGAATATTTCTCAAAATAGGAGTAATTACCGTAGGTCCGGTTACAATTATCAAAGCCGCAAAAAGAAACGAAATTTTCCAGCTCAACCCGAAAACATAATAGGCGGCAACGCCCGCTCCAAAAAAGGTGATAATTGAACCCAAGCTAATAAGCTTGACAATTACTGGCCCAACTTTTGAAATTTCGCCTCGCCTAAGTGTTAAACCACCTTCAAATAAAATGATTCCAATGGCTAAGGAAACAAAATAGAAAAGGTTTTCACCCGGAAAAAGTCCTTTACCATTTTCAAAAATGGGTTGGATCCATTGTGTGCCATCCTCCGAAATAAGAGTAGAAATTGGTCCTACAAAAAGACCAATCAAAATTAATGGTAAAATAGCGGGTATCTTGAATTTCCAGGCAACCCACTGGGCCAATATTCCTAAAATAATTATTCCGGCAAGTTCTACCATATGGTTGGGTTTTGGGCGAATTTAAGCATATTTAATTCCGTCGGATTATTAATGATTTGTTAAAAATAGCATAATTAATTAATTCTTCGGGCTTTGGTCTGTAACGCTTTTATTAATTTGCGACTCATTTCATTCAGAGTATGCAACTATTCCCTATTGAAGCTGGCAATTTTAAACTTGATGGCGGCGCCATGTTTGGCGTTGTACCAAAAACCCTGTGGAATAGAACCAACCCAGCAGACCAAAATAATATGATAGACATTGCCGCGCGCTGTCTTCTTATTGAAAATGGAAATCGGTTAACGCTAATAGACACCGGTATGGGAAATAAACAAAGTGAAAAATTCTTTGGATATTATTACCGATGGGGCGATTACAACCTTGAAAATTCCTTAAAAAAACACGGTTTTCACAAAGATGATATTACCGATGTTTTTATGACACACCTACACTTTGACCATTGTGGGGGAAGTGTTCAGTGGAACAAAGACCGCACAGATTATGAACCAGCTTTTAAAAATGCTACTTTCTGGAGCAATAAAGACCATTGGCAATGGGCAACGGAACCAAACCGAAGGGAGCAAGCTTCTTTTTTAAAGGAAAACATTTTGCCGATGCAGGAAAGCGGGCAACTTAAATTTGTTGCCCAGCCCAATTCAGATTTTGCAGAAGCAAGGGAACTTGATTTTGGAATCCTTTTTGTTGACGGGCATACAGATAAACAAATGATCCCGCATATCAATTACAAAGGAAAAACCTTGGTTTTTATGGCAGATTTGCTTCCTACAGCAGGTCATTTGCCGCTTCCTTTTGTAATGGGCTACGATACTCGTCCATTGTTGACCCTTCCCGAAAAGGAGAAATTTCTAAATAATGCTGCTGAAAATAACTACTATCTTTTCTTAGAGCATGATGCCCACAACCCAATAATAACGGTTCAAAATACTGATAAGGGCGTCCGTCTAAACGAAACATTATCACTCAACGAATTTTTTAATTAACATATAATTTCTAAAATGAAACTATTTAAGATTACCCTGTTTGCGGTTGCATTGTCAACAGCTCTAGCAAGCTGCGGAAGCGGAGCTCCCATAGTTGCTACTCCTATCCAAAATATTGATTCCAACCCATTAAAAATTACACCTCTTACTGACGAACAGTTAAAGCACTGGCCAGCCATGGATTTAGTAAAAGATACCGTTCCTGGAATGAGTGTGGACAAAGCCTACAGCGAAATTATAAAAAAGCGCAAAGGCGAAACAGTAATCGTTGGAGTAATAGACAGTGGCGTGGATATTGACCACGAAGATCTTAAAAGTGTAGTGTGGACCAACCCCGATGAAATAGCCGGAAATGGTATAGACGACGATAAAAACGGTTTTATTGATGATATTCACGGCTGGAATTTTCTCGGTAATATTACTGATGAAAACATGGAATATGTACGTATTATCAGAAAGTTCAAACCGAAATTTGAGGGAAAAAGTGAAGCATCAATAAGTGCTGCTGACAGAAAAGACTTTGCTATTTACCAAAAAGCAAAAGCAGAATATGAGAAGGAATCTTCAGAAGTTACCGCAAACAAATTACGTTACGAGCAGATTCTTTCACAATTAAAGCCTACACACGAGGCAATGGCAAAAAAACTTGGAAAAGCAGATTATACCAAAGAAGATCTTGCAGCAATAAATAATCCATCGCCCCAAGAACAACAGCAAATTGCAATGCTAACCCAAATGCTGAATTTTGCAGATTCGGTTCCGGAAGTTTTGGAAGAACTGGAAGGCGGGGTTGAATATTTTAGCGGCAGATTGGATAACAATTTCAACATGACGAAAGATTTCCGTGGGGTTTTAGGCGATAATCCTGAAGATATTGCAGATAATATTTACGGGGACAATAACGTGTCCGGACCAGATCCCACAAAAGAAAACGTAAAACACGGAACCCACGTGGCAGGAATTATTGCCGCAGAACGCAACAACGGCATCGGAATGGACGGTGTTGCAAACAACGTGAAAATTATGGCTATTCGKGMMGTNSMYSWTKRTGAKKAATATGATAAAGATATTGCTTTGGCCATTCGTTATGCCGTTGATAATGGTGCAAAAGTACTTAACACCAGCTTCGGAAAATATTATTCACCACAAGCAGATTGGGTTTATGACGCCATTAAATACGCAGCTTCAAAAGATGTTTTAATTGTGAATGCCGCCGGAAATGACGGTTTTGATTTAGATACTGTAAACGTTTATCCAAACGATCAATTTGACAACGGTTCCGAAATGGCAAATTCGTTTTTGACTGTTGGGGCTCTTAATTACAAATATGGAAGCGAAATGGTTGCAAACTTTTCAAACTACGGTAAAACCAACGTCGATGTTTTTGCCCCAGGAGTTAAAATTTGGGCAACCACACCTTTAAATACGTATGAATTTTTACAGGGAACCTCAATGGCTGCACCCGAAGTAGCAGGCGTGGCAGCAATGATTCGTTCCTATTATCCAAAGCTTTCCGCAGCACAAGTAAAACAAATTTTGATGGATAGCGGCCTTTCAATTAATACACAGGTTGTTTTGGGTGGAGAGGCTTCGAACACTGAGCCTTTCTCAAATATTTCAAAATCTGGGAAAATAGTGAATATGTATAATGCCCTGATTATGGCCGATAAAATGTCACAATAATGAAGTATTTTTTTAATGTATTATTTCTAACGGGTATATTGTTTTCAACATTTGCTCAAAACAATAACGGCTATTGGCAGCAGGAAGTAGATTATAAAATGAACGTTCAAATGGACGTAGAAACCTTTCAGTACAAAGGCACGCAAGAGTTGAAGTATACAAACAATTCTCCCGATACTCTGAACAAAGTTTTCTATCATCTTTACTTTAATGCTTTTCAGCCGGGGAGTGAAATGGATGTGCGTTCACGTACCATTGAAGATCCCGATAGCCGTGTGATGGATCGTATTTCAAAATTGTCCCCTTCGGAAATTGGATATATAAAACCCACGCTCTTCACACAAGATGGCGTTGCTGCAAATTATACCATAAAAGGTACAGTGATGCAGGTTATGTTGAACAAACCTATTTTGCCGGGTGATATTACTGTTTTCAATATGGAATGGGACGCACAGGTTCCTTTACAGATTCGTCGTTCGGGCCGCGATAGCTCTGAAGGCGTTGCCCTAACCATGACGCAATGGTATCCAAAATTAGCAGAATACGATTTTGAGGGATGGCACGCAGATCCGTACATTGCACGTGAATTTCATGGCGTGTGGGGCGATTTTGACGTAACCATAACTATTGATGCCGATTATACAATTGGTGGAACCGGATACCTTCAAAACCCCGAAGAAGTTGGCCACGGCTATACACAGCCAGGACAAAAGTGGATGAAACCTAAGAAAGGAAAATACACTTGGCACTTTTTAGCGCCAGATGTGCACGATTTTGCTTGGGCCGCAGATGATGAATATATACACGACACCTATCCCGGTCCCAATGGTGTGACGCTCCATTTTTTCTACAAAAATGATCCTGAAATTGCTGAAAATTGGAAAAATCTACAACCAAAGACTGCAGAGTTAATGGAGTTTTTCAACGAGCAGGTAGGAGAATATCCGTACGAGCAGTATTCAGTAATACAAGGTGGTGATGGCGGAATGGAGTATGCTATGAGCACAATGATTACTGGAAAACGAGATTTTGGAAGCCTCGTTGGTGTAACTGCCCACGAATTGGCGCATTCATGGTTTCAGTTTGTTTTGGCAACCAACGAAAGCAAACACGAGTGGATGGATGAAGGTTTTACTTCGTATATTTCAGATGAGGCCATGAATTATGTTATGAAGGAAAATAAGCTAAATCCACATGCTGGTTCGTACAGAAGTTACTTTTATATGGCCACAAGCGGGGCAGAACAACCATTAAGCACCCACGCAGATAGGTACGCCAGCAACCGTTCCTATGGTATAAATGCGTATAGTAAGGGCTCGGTGTTTTTAATACAGTTGGGATACGTTATAGGGCCTGAAGATCTATCAAAAACATTAAAGCGTTATTATTCAGATTTTAAGTTTAAGCACCCAACGCCAAATGATTTTATCCGCACTGCGGARAAAGTTTCTGGGTTTGAATTGGATTGGTACTTAACGGATTGGGCGCAGACTACAAATACTATCGATTACAGTATAAAATCTGTAGAAAGTGAAGGAGAAAATACAAAAGTAACTTTGGAAAGAATTGGGTTAATGCCAATGCCAATAGATCTTTACGTAACTTATGAAGACGGCACACAAGAATTGTTTTACATTCCACTGCGAATGATGTGGGGCGAAAAACCAAATCCATTTACCGATTTAAAACGTACCGTTTTGGCAGATTGGCCTTGGGCTTATCCAACATATACCTTTGAAATAAAAAATGGAAAAAAAGTGAAAAATATGATGATCGACGCAACGCGCAGAATGGCAGATATCAATCAAGAAAACAATCTTTACGAAAAACAATAATCTTTACTTTCCTTTTTTCAAAGAGACCTCGCAAGTGTTAAATACTGCGGGGTCTTTTTATATATTTACAGTGTGAACCAAAAACTTCCCAAAAGTCAAAAACTAAAAAGTGCCAAGACAATTGAAAATTTGTTTTTGGAAGGAAAAACCCATTCCAAATTTCCCATAAAAATATTTTTTCTTCCGACAGAAAACCTTGAAACACACCTTGCTGCTTTCGCCGTTCCGAAACGGAATTTTAAATTGGCAGTGGAGCGAAACCGAGTGAAAAGACAGCTTCGCGAAGCCTATCGGCTTAACAAACACTTACTTGATGAAATTCACGGCAAGAAATTTGTGATGCTCTTTCTTTTTTTAGGAAAAATTAAACCGCAGTACGCCGAACTTGACAAAGCAATGGTAAAGCTGCTTAAAAAATTAGGCAATGAAATGAGCCAAAACCAACATTGAATTTTTAAAAAAATGTTTCAAAGGCGAATTCCATCTTCCAATGAAAAAATATTACTTCAGATGAAAACAATTAGTACTTTACTTTTATTGTTTGTTTTGGGATGTTCAAACGGAAGTTCCAACAAAAATTACGAAGCAGGTTCTCCGATAGCGGAAATGGATATGGCTGAAGAAGCCGTAGTTAGACATCAACTTGTTCCACAACCTTCATCTGATGAAATTGAGCAAAAAATAATCAAAACCGCCCGTTTGGCCTTTGAAACAAAAGATGTGGAGGCAACACATAAGAAAATCCTGAAACTGGCTTCACAGTACAAGGGATTGGTCCAAAACGACAACAGCGGAAAAGACTAMAATCGAATTTATAAAAGTTTAACCGTTCGCATTCCAACCGAAAATTTTCAAAAGTTTATCGACGGTATTTCCGAAGGCGTTGATTATTTTGATCAACGCGATATTTCCCGACAGGATGTTTCCGAAGAATTTGTTGATCTACAAGCACGTTTGAAAGCAAAACGCACGCTGGAAGACCGCTACCTTGAATTGCTGAAAAAAGCGAACAATGTAAAGGAAATGCTTGAAATAGAGCGCGAGCTTTCAAACATTCGCGAAGAAATTGAAGCAAAGCAGGGCCGTTTGCAATATCTTGAAAACAAGGTTTCAATGAGCACGGTAAATATTGAATTTTACAAAACCACTGCGGAAACAGGCATTACCCAATCCTATGGTCAAAAAATGAAAAACGCCCTCCAAGGCGGCTGGAACGGTATTTCAGTATTTTTCTTGGGCATTTTATACCTTTGGCCTTTATTCCTCGTTGCAATAGTAGTTGTTATCATTCTTCGTATATTTCTGAAGAAGAGAAAGAAAACGCATTAAAATTTCAGAAAATGAAAAAAAGAATAATCGTTCCCATCATCGCCATTGGTATATTTTTTACCACGGTAAGTTTCAAAAGTGATTTTTTTGAAATAGCCAAGCAGATTGAAATCTTCACCACGCTATTCAAGGAATTGAACATGAATTATGTAGACGAAGTAACGCCCGCAACCCTTATGGACAAAGCCATAAAAGGAATGTTGGAAGATCTGGATCCGTACACGGTTTATTGGAACGAACAGCAAGTGGAAGATGCGAAAATCAACAATTCCGGTATTTATACGGGCATTGGCGCAACCGCCCAAAGCAGAAAGGATAAAATTATCATCGTTGAGCCCTACCAGGATTATCCGGCAGATAAAGCTGGCTTAAAGGCTGGGGATGAAATTATAAAAATTGGTGACGTTAATATTGCAGATTTGGAGGACGATGCGGGAGAATTGTTAAAAGGGACGCCCGGTTCCACAGTAGATGTAACCTATAAACGTCAGGGAAAAACTGCAACTACAACCATAACCCGCGGTGCGGTAGATCTTAAAGCCGTTCCTTTTTACAAATTGATAAATAATGACATTGGCTATATTGTGCTATCACAATTCAACCGAAAAACCACTGCTGAAACTAAAGCTGCGCTGGTAGATTTAAAGTCGCAGGGCGCTAAAAAAATCATTTTGGATCTACGCGGAAACCCTGGCGGTTTGCTAAATGAAGCGATAAATGTGGTAAACCTTTTTGTAGATAAAGGCGAAGTAATCACCACCACAAAATCAGTTATTGAGAAATACAACCAAGTATATAAAACCCAGTTTGAACCCATAGATAAAGAAATTCCATTGGTTGTTTTGGTGAACGGAAGAAGTGCCTCTGCCAGTGAAATTGTGTCGGGTGGATTGCAGGATTTGGATCGTGCTGTGGTAGTGGGTGCGCGCAGCTTTGGAAAAGGACTGGTGCAGCGTCCAAAAAAATTGACCTATGGTACACAGTTAAAAGTAACTATTTCGCGCTATTACACACCCAGCGGTCGCTGCATTCAAGCGCTTGATTACTGGCACCGTGATGAAAATGGCGACCCTTTACGGAAAGATGCCAAAGAATACAACGCTTTTAAAACCAAAGGTGGGAGAACGGTTTACGATGGGGGCGGAATCCTTCCCGATGTGGAATTAAAATCGGCAGTTTTTAGTCCCATCACTACAGCTTTGCTTAAAGACAACGCCATTTTCGATTATGCCACAAAATATTACTACAGCCATCAAATGACGGACTGGAAGAACTTCAAATTTACTGAAGCCGATTTTCAGGATTTTCTGAAGTTTTTAAAAGACAACAATTTTGAATACGAAACCGAGACCGAAAAGAAATTTGCCGAAGGTTTAAAAATCTCGGAAGATGACGATATGAGCAAGGATATTTCAGCAAGTTATAACCAACTTATGGTTGCAATTGACAAAGCAAAAGACCAAGCAATTATTGACAAAAAAGTGGAAATAGAATCGTTGTTAACCGATGAAATTTTGAAGCGTTATTTTTACCGCGAAGGTTTGTACAATTATCAAATTGAGCATAACCCAGAGATTTTGGAGGCAGTTGCTGTTTTAAATGATGCTGGGCGGTATGGGAAGATTTTGAAGTAAGAATTGGATAATAGTTTTAGGACATATAAAAAATTAAAAGCTTGTAAGTTTTCAAATGGAACTATTTATGCCTTAGTCTGCTTGGGTAGCTTATTGATATTACTTTTAAATGATGAATTATCATTTTTTCAATTTGATGTTATTGAAAAAATATTTAGAATAGCAGTGCTTATTTTTTTTCTTTTGTTAGTTTATAAAACCTTTAAAAGTTTTAATGAAATAGAGGAAATAGATGGTAAAATTACTGGAAGTCTAGAATTGTTTCAAAATAAAATATTAATAAATAAGCAAATAATAGTGCTTTCTGAAATAGATAATATAGAGTTACATATTTTAGACTATAACGGTAAAAGAAATTGGATTTTAATAGACACTTGGTTTCCTTCACTTTCAAATGGATTCGGTAATATTCTTTCCATCAAATTAATTAACAAAGAGAATCTTAAAACAAATTTTGAGCAAAATTATAAAGATGAATTCATAAGAAAGAATAAAGAAATTCTAATTGATTATTACAAATTGCGCAAAATTTCATTAACTAATTTACWYGWMGTNWTYAKKRATSRWKGATYANNWGATRAWAKTMANRAWATTTNNNAAAAATTCATTAAATTAGATTAATTCAATAAAATGCACTCCTTCCTAACCTTCTTCGAAACCATGCCCGTTTGGATGAAAGCTGGTTGGGTGTTTTTTGTCCTTACCATTTTTTGGATTCTGGAAGGCTATTACAAACTCGTTTTTACCAAATACAACAAATGGCGCCACGCAAAAACCAACTTGATTTTGCTGGCGTTTGTAATGTTGATAAACGTGGTTTTCGGTATTGCAACCGTTGGCATATTTCTGTGGTTAAACGATTCAAACTTTGGATTGCTTCCACTCTTTGATGCTCCGGTTTGGCTGAAATTGTTGCTTTCAATTATGGTTTTGGATTTGATTGCTCAGTATTTTGTGCATTATCTGCTTCACAAAGTAAAGTGGATGTGGCGGCTACATACGGTACACCATTCCGATAAAAATGTGGACGTTACAACGGGTACACGTCACCATCCTTTCGACTTTATTATCCGGGAAACTTTCGCTTTGATTGCTGTAGTAATTATGGGAATGCCGATTGCTTATTATCTTTTTTATAGAATATTAAGCGTTCTTTTTACTTACTTCACCCACGCCAATATTTCCCTTCCAAAGCAATTGGACAAAGCATTTAGCTATTTAATTGTAACTCCGAATATGCACAAATTCCACCATCATTACCAAATGCCATGGACAGACAGTAATTTTGGGAATATGCTTTCCATTTGGGACCGCATGTTTGGCACATTTGTTTACGGAAAAACTTCAGAAATTAAATACGGTTTGGACATCACTGATCATCGCGATGATGAAAATATTTTACACCAATTGAAGCTTCCGTTTGACAAATCAATCCGGTATAAAAATTAATTTAACAGCTATAATTTTTCGCTTAACATAACCTTAACTGACTGTTTATCAATGATATTGTATCTTAGCAGTTATGGTACAGTCAGAAAGAAACGAAAACAAGGAGATTCTAAAAGAATCTGTGGCCTATTTAGAGAACCGGGGTTTTGAACACATTCAGGCCGATGTGGAAGGTTATGAAACTCCAAAATCCTATCACAAAAAAGATAGCGATGTGATAATTACACCAGACATTGTAGCAGACCGTGCTGGGATAAAGCATTATTTCGAAATCAGTTTAAAATCTGAGAAACCAAGATTGCTAAAATCTAAATGGCAATTTCTTGATACATTAACGCGTATGCGGAACCAGCKCTTCAAAATCATTACCCGTCGTGGGCACTATAAGTTTACTGATGAAATGCTAAAAGACCTTAATTTAGAGAAAAACCTTATTAAGCTCTAATCATCGCAATGTGCGGAATACCATCTTCCAAGTAACGATCGCCATAGGTTTTAAAGCCGTGGCTCTCATAAAATATTACCAAATATACTTGAGCCGATATCTTTATTTTATCGGCTTTAAAGTTTGTTTTAATAGCTTCTATTGAAGCTTTGGTTATTACGTGGCCATAACCCAGTTTTCGGTAGTTTTCGCGTACTAAAATCCTTCCTATGGATGCTTCATCAAAATAATCGCCTGCCTGGAAGCAGCGCGCATAGGCAACTAAATTACCGTCTTCCCAACCCATAATGTGCAAGGCGCGTTCGTCCTTCCCATCAATATCTTGATAAACGCAATCCTGCTCCACCACAAACACCTCGCTTCGCAATTGTAAAATACCATACAATTGTTTTGTAGTCAATTCCCCAAAATTCTTTACTTCAATTTCCATAGCATTTTAAATAAATTAATCCTGAACAATAATATCCTTTGGATCATTTTTTTGATGTTCGGGCTGGATGGTTACGTGATTTATGCCGAAGTCGTGATATAGCAATTCTTCCACTTTTGTCAACACAGCATCAAATTCTGAAAGCGTGATATCTTCATAAAAATCTACATGAGCTTCCAAATGGGTTTCCTGTTCGTTTAATTGCCAAATATGAATATGGTGTATATTTTTTATTCCCGGAATGGTACAAACCGCATCGTGAATCACTTCCAAATTTAAGTCATCGGGCGTAAAAAGCATCAAAACCTTGAAAGAGCTTTTTAACAAATCATAGCCCATTATCAATAAATAGAGTGCAATCAAAACAGTCAATAGGCTATCCACCCAAAACCATTCAAAATACTTCATCAGCAAACCGCCTATTAAAACGGCAACAGAAGCTGCCATATCGGTAAGCAAATGCAAGTAGGCAGAGCGCATATTCATATTGCTTTTTGAATCCTTAAAAAGCAGCAATACACTAAAACCATTAAACACAATACCTAAAATTGCAAGCCAGATAACCAAGCCACTTTCAATAGCTTGAGGATTGAAAAAACGTAGARCAGCCTCGTAAATAAGATAGATTGCGACCACGATTAAAGTAGCCGAATTCACGAATGCTGCTATTATTTCAGCGCGTTTGTAACCGAAAGTTTTGGTTACCGAAGCGTCTTTTTTTGAATATCTATCGGCAATGTAACTTACAATTAAAGAAAGTACATCGCTAAAATTGTGAAGCGCATCGGATAGCAGCGATAAACTACCGGAAATCAAACCCCCGATAACTTGTGCAACGGTAATTCCAATGTTCAAAAGAATGGAAAGCAAAAGCTTTCTTCCTTTCAAATCTGGGTGCGAATGCCCGTGCGAATCGTTTGGAGAATGTGTGTGGTTATGGGCCATCTTGTGGAGTTATAAACAAGCTATTTTTTCCACGCGGTTTTGATGTCGGCCCCCTTCAAAATCGGTTTTTAGAAAGGTTTTTACCATTTCAACAGCTTGTGGTTTGCTGGTGAAACGTGCAGGAATACTTAAAATATTGGCATCGTTGTGCTGACGCGCCAGCTCGGTAATTTCCTTGGTCCAGCAAAGTGCGGAACGCACTTTTTGGTGTTTGTTGGCGGTCATATTTGCCCCGTTTCCGCTGCCACAAATTATGATGCCARAATCTACATTTCCGTTTTCAACATCGTTTGCAACTGGATGTACAAAATCTGGATAATCCACACTTGCTTCGCTGTCGGTTCCGTGGTTAATAACTGTATGGCCTTCTTTTTCAAGAAAGGAAACGATTTCAAATTTATACTCTGTGCCTGCGTGGTCGTTGCCGATGGAAATTTTCATAACTATATTTTTTTCAAAGATAAAACATCGTGTATTTATTTAAGTAGAAATACATTTATAATTAATTATCCCAACAATTGTGTTGAATACCTATTGATTTTCAATTGATAACGATTTCTTAACGCTAACGTCATTATTTGGTTAACAACATTGTTGATATTTGTTTGCGGAATTACGACAATTAAAATTGCACGTTCGCGGATTATTTACAATAGGTTTAAAATTTGCAGAACACCAAAAATTTAATTTATTTTTTACGTGTAATTTATTAGCAGCATTTCTTTCGTTTCAAACAAGATTTCAATAWAAACKYAWWRGMKTTTANTTKYYMWWATRKRKYMWWSWYMRTWRTTWRCTRTWWMTGMWAWKYCATTWKWWCYRRRKYCKWWMMAWMTTAAWKWTWKRWWRWYAASGTTTTATNAAAWRGKWWWAAATTGATTTCAAAACAAAATATTAAAAAGTTATTGTACATATTAACACCCTATCATCATCACCATTTTTTATTTTAAAAATTTCAAAAAAAGAAATGATGTATAATTATATGTTGATAACAATAAATTTTACTGAAATAAATTTTTGGAGTTTTCTTAAACTATCTTCAGATTGGAAGGAGTGTCCAAGTTTTTGATAATTTCCTCAGCCTGCGCCATATCCTCTATATGGACTTGAAGACGAATGCCACCAATAGCGTTGGAATAGAACGGAAAAACGCTGATCATGGTTTCATTTTGAAAAATATACCGAATCTCTGCCTGATCAAACAAAAGCTGAAGCACCGCATATTCTGCAGGATACTGAAAGATAGCTATGGTTTTAAAATGCTTCATTTTTCAAATAAAAAAAATGTCACCCTGAGCGCGGTCGAAGGGCATCCTAAGGTACTAAATCTTTCCTAATGTAAACACGTCATTCTTTGAGAAGTAGTACTTTTACGCTAATTACAAAAACAACTATGCCTAGACATAAACAAAAAAAGAAAAACAATAAAATTGAAAATCTTTCCCAAACCATACTGAACATACTTCGGAAAGATCATTCACAAGCGTTCAACTACAAACAAATTGCTGCAAAACTGCAACTTGACGACCCCAGCAGCAGAAACCAAATAGTAAAAAAACTAAAGGATCTGCAGGGCAAGGGAAGCATTCAGGAAATAGAACGCGGCAAATACATACTTACCCCTTCCCAGAATTATTACACAGGAAAAGTAGATATAGCTGGCCGTGGCCAAGGTTATATTATCGTTGAAGATTTAGAGGACGATATTTACGTAAAAAGCAAAAACCTAAACAAAGCCTTAAATGGTGATATTGTTGAAGTGTATGTTTTTAAGCGAAAAAAAGGCGGCAAGACAGAAGGCGAAGTAACAAAAATTTTAGAAAGAAAACGGACGGAATTCGTTGGTACCATTCAAGTGCAGGAAAATTTTGCCTTTGTGGACGTTACCGATTATAAGATGTACACAGATATTTTTGTGCCAAAGAATAAAATTAACGGGGCAAAGAACGGTGAAAAAGTATTGGTAGCCATGGAAGATTGGCCTGAAAAAGCTGATTCTCCATTTGGAAGGGTTATTAAAGTTCTGGGAATGCCCGGCGAACATAATACTGAAATCCATTCTATTTTGGCCCAATACGGACTTCCCTATGAATTTCCACAAGAAGTGGAAGACTATGCCAATAAAATTGATACTTCAATAAAAGCTTCAGAAATAAAAAAACGCCGCGATATGCGCGATGTTCTCACATTTACGATAGATCCAAAAGATGCAAAGGATTTTGACGATGCGCTTTCCTTTGAAAAGTTGGAAAATGGAAATTACGAAATAGGAATTCAYATTGCAGACGTTTCACATTATCTTAAACCGGGAACTGAACTGGACGATGAAGCTTACGAGCGTGCAACTTCGGTCTATTTGGTTGATAGGGTAGTACCGATGCTTCCTGAAATTCTTTCAAACAACGCGTGTTCCCTTCGGCCGAATGAAGAAAAATATACTTTTTCCGCAGTGTTTGAAATGAACCAAAAAGCTGAAGTTGTAAAACAGTGGTTTGGAAGAACGGTTACTTATAGTGATGCCCGGTTTGCTTATGAAGAGGCGCAGCACATAATCGAAAATCCGAAGGATAAAACACATACCATTCCCTCAAAAATTTCAATTACTGATAAAGAATATACAGTAAAACCAGAAATTGCTGATGCAATTTTGGAAATGGACCGTCTCGCAAAAACATTGCGAACCAAGCGTATGCGTGCCGGTGCCATTTCTTTTGATAAAGTGGAAGTGAAATTCATACTCGATGAAAATAACAATCCCGAGGGAGTTTATTTTAAAGAAAGTAAGGATGCAAATAAACTTATTGAGGAATTTATGCTTTTGGCAAACAGAAGTGTGGCTGAATTCATAGGAAAAAAGGAACCTAAAAAGACTTTTGTTTATCGCGTGCACGACGAACCGGATGATGAAAAAATAGCGGCTTTGGAAAATATAATTAAACGCTTCGGTTACAAACTGAACACCAAAGACCGTCATTCCACAGCCCAATCCATGAATAAACTTTTAAAGGATGTTCAGGGCAAAAAAGAGCAGAATTTGATTGATACGCTTGCAATTAGAAGTATGAGCAAAGCGATGTACACAACGCATAACATTGGGCATTACGGTTTGGCTTTTGATTATTACACGCATTTCACTTCGCCAATCCGTCGTTATCCCGATGTGATGGTTCACAGACTTCTTCAGCATTATTTGGATGGTGGAAAATCGGCAAAAGAAGAAGAATACGAAGAAAAATGCGGCCACAGCAGCGACATGGAAAATCTTGCCACAAATGCAGAGCGCGATAGCATAAAATATATGCAGGTAAAATATATGCAGGATCATCAGGATCAAGAATTTTTGGGAGTAATTTCAGGAGTTACCGAATGGGGAATCTATGTGGAAATTATATCAAACAAATGCGAGGGCATGGTTCGTTTGCAAGATTTAAATGATGATCGTTATGAATTTGACAGGGAGGAATTTGCCGTCATTGGCCAACGTACCAAGAATGTGTATCAGCTTGGCGATGAAGTTTATGTAAAAGTGAAGAATGCAGATTTAGTGAAGAAACATCTCGATTTTACGATGCTTGGTCATCGGAAAGAATATAAAAACTAAAATTTTATACAGATGAAAAATCTAATTTTTATTGCAATACTTTGTGTGTCAGCTATTGCTTTTTCGCAACAAGCAACCGAAGTTGGTGATTTCAGTGAATTGAAAGTTTACGATCTTATTACCGTAAAACTTGTTCCTTCCGATGAAAATAAAGTAGTGGTGGAAGGCGAAAATACAGAGTTTGTAAAAACTATAAATGATAATGGAGTTTTAAAGATTAGAATGGAGCTTGAGGAACGTTTTGATGGAGATGCTACAACAGTTACCCTTTACTATAAAAATATTTCAATTATTGATGCAAACGAAGGTTCTGAAATTTATTCTGAAGCCGAAATAAAAGAATCTTCACTAGAACTTAGAGCCCAGGAAGGGGGAAAAATAAATGTGATAATTGCTACCGAAAATCTTGAAATTAAATCAGTTTCGGGAGCGGTGGTTCAAGCGAAGGGAACTTCAGAAAATCAAGATATTAACATCAATTCTGGAGGAGTTTATGATGCTGAAGAGCTTCTTTCAAAAGAAGCTTACATTACCGTAACAGCCGGCGGTGCAGCAACAATCTACTGTTCCGAAAAAATTGAAGCCAAAGTTACGGCCGGTGGAAATATAAAAGTTTTCGGAAATCCGAAAGACGTGAAGAAAAAGAAATTTGCCGGGGGAAAAATTGAAATTGTAAAAGGCAAAATTTAATTTTTTACAGTAATAGGTAAAAGTAATTTGTATTTTTACCTCACTATGTTTGATGGATTACCCTACGCGGCATTTTACGGATTTTTATTGGCTTTTGCCGTCGGTCCAGTGTTTTTCACATTGATTGAAACTGCTATTACAAAGGGAATCAAGGCCGCTATTTTTTTTGATCTTGGTGCTATTTTTGCCGATATAATTTTCATTGTAATAGCTTTTTTCAGTACTAGCAGAATACTTGAAAAAGTAAAACACGATCCGGGACTTCTTATTTTTGGCGGCGCAATTCTTATTGCTTACGGAATCATTTCGTACATCCGCACCAACAGATCGGTTTTTAAGATTGTAAGGGAACACTATGCTGTAAAAGTAAAAAAAAACCTAGGCGGATTATTCCTGAAAGGCTTTCTTTTGAATTTTGTAAACTTCGGCGTTTTGGCGGGTTGGATTGGCACTTTAATCATGGCAAATGCGCTCACTACTTCAGATAACGGCGTTTTTCTTTTTATTTCTACAGTGTTGGCCACTTTTTTCCTCACGGATCTTTTGAAGATGGTATTGGCCAAAAAACTTAAAAATAAAATGACCCCTCGTTTCATTTTCAAAACAAAAAAATGGGTAAGTATTTTAATTTTATGTTTTGGAATTTTACTACTTATCCAAGGTATTTTCCCTAAAGGAGTAGAGGCAGGCCTTGAAAGGATACCGGGGCAGCATGAGAATATTGAAAAACCGATTCCACCGGTAGAGGAACCGCAATAAAAAAACCTTCAACACAAGGTTGAAGGTTTTTAGAGGTATCGAGCGGATTCGAACCGCTGTAGCAGCTTTTGCAGAGCTGAGCCTAGCCACTCGGCCACGATACCCTGTTAGGGTTGCAAATGTAAAAAAATTAAACTTAAAAATCCTATTAAAAAACAAATTACCGTTTCCTTTTCATCGTTACGCTCACTTCTGCCACATCACCACCAATGGGCGGATTCCGTTTGGCAACGGTAACTTTTACCGCGTCAACCATTTCAACTTTTAAAAAAATTGAATCAATAATACGCTTTGCCACGTGTTCCAAAAGCTTGGCGCGTACCGCCATTTCTTCCCTTACAATTTTTTGCAACAACACATAATCTACGGTATCTACAAGGTTATCGGTATCTGAAGCATTTTTTAAATCTGCTTTTACTGAAAGATTTACCAAGTAATCAGAACCTATTTGCCCTTCCTCTAACAAACAGCCGTGAAATGCATAGATTTTTATGTTTTTTAAACGAATGGTTCCCATACAAACAATTTTGGCAAAGATATAAGAGAATGTCGGGTTGAGCACATTGGAAACCTGTTTTTGGCAGTTTCTTTTTCAGTTAATTGGTTACCTTTGCACATCATAAAAATAATGTATATGAGTAACGAAGCTGCGCCGCTAAATTTTATTGAACACATCATTGAAGAAGATCTTTCCAAAGGCTATAAAAAAGAAGAATTGTGTTTTCGTTTTCCGCCAGAGCCCAATGGCTATCTGCACATTGGCCACGCTTCATCCATATGTTTGAATTTCGGTTTGGGCGAAAGATATAATGCTCCCGTAAACCTTCGTTTTGACGATACAAACCCCGCAAAGGAAGAACAGGAATTTGTTGATGCAATAAAGCGCGATATTTCTTGGTTAGGCTATGAATGGGCTACGGAATGTTATGCTTCTGATTATTTTCAGCAATTGTATGATTGGGCAATTCAAATGGTTAAGGACGGAAAAGCTTATGTAGATTCCCAAACTTCCGAAGCGATTGCGGAACAAAAAGGAACGCCCAACACTCCCGGAAAACCGAGTCCTTTCAGAAACCGTTCGGTTGAAGAAAATCTGGATTTGCTAGAAAAGATGAAAAATGGCGAAACAAAGGAAGGAGAGCATGTGCTGCGTGCGAAAATAAATATGGAATCGCCCAATATGTTGATGCGCGACCCTGTTATGTACCGTACCATCAATAAACACCACCACCGCACGGGAACAGAATGGAAAATCTTTCCAATGTACGATTGGACCCATGGAGAGAGTGATTATATAGAACAAGTATCACATTCCTTCTGCACGCTTGAATTCCTGCCGCACAGAGAACTTTACGATTGGTTTTTGGACCAAGTATACGATTCTGAAAAATTGCGCCCCAAACAGCGTGAATTTGCCCGTAGAAACCTCAGCCATACAGTAGTCAGTAAACGGAAGTTAGCACAATTGGTAAGTAGTGGTGTTGTTACGGGTTGGGATGACCCTCGCATGCCCACAATCTCTGGGCTGCGACGAAGAGGTTACACTCCGGATTCAATTAAAAATTTTGCTGATAGTATTGGGGTTGGAAAGCGAGAAAATTTAATTGACGTTTCGCATTTGGAATTTAACGTTCGTGAAGATCTCAACAAAATAGCCCCACGAATTATGGTGGTTTTGGATCCTGTAAAATTGATTATTGATAATTATCCAAAAGAAAAAACCGAATGGTTGGAGGCTGAAAATAATCAAGAAGACGAAAGTGCAGGTAATCGTGAAGTTCCTTTTACAAAAGAACTTTTAATTGAAAGGGATGATTTTCTTGAGGAAGCAAACCGTAAATTTTTCCGTTTAACAATTGGAAAGGAAGTACGTTTAAAGAATGCTTACATAATTAAAGGCGAAAGCGTGGTAAAAGATTCCGAAGGAAATATTACTGAAATACATTGTACCTACGATCCTGACAGCAAATCTGGTAGTGGCTCAGAAGCATCATTACGCAAAGTAAAAGGAACGCTTCACTGGGTTTCCGCCTCACATGCCCTGCCTGTGGAAGTTCGTCTTTACGACCGTCTTTTTACAGAAGCTTCACCAGATACCAACAAAGAAAAGGATTTTATGGAATTTATAAACCCGAATTCTTTGGAAATCATCACAGGATATGCCGAACCGARCATTAAGGACACAAAACCTGAAGATAAATTTCAGTTTCAGCGTTTGGGGTATTTTGTGGTTGATAAGGATTCATCAGCAGAAAAAATTGTGTTTAACCGCACGGTTCCACTACGAGATTCTTGGGCTAAATTGGCTGAATAATTAACAGTTATACTATAAAATATTTCTTTTTTTAAGAGAAATTGGCTATAATTTCATCTTTTTAAGACAATTTTATAGAATGAAAAATAACTATTAACCGGTTGTTAACAGCAATGCGGAAAGTGTATACGTACCTTTGAGATTATTAACCAATAAAACTTAGAATAATGGCATCAAATACAGGTCAAACACTACTCGCATTACTAACCGGTGCAGCTATTGGAGCTGGAATAGGAATACTTTATGCTCCAGACAAAGGTTCAAAAACTAGAGATAAGCTTAGCAAAGAAGCAAAAAAGGCCCAAAAGCAACTGAACAGACAAATTCAGGAAACAAGCAGTACGCTTAGTGACAGAGCACAGCAGGCAAAAATTAGTTTTGAACAAAAACTAAATGAAACCCTATCTTCTGCAAGTTACAAAGCCGATGATATTCTTTTGGCAATGGAAGATAAACTGGAAGCTTTGAGAAAACAAAATGCTAAATTACAGATAGACGCCCAAACCAATAAAGCGAAAGCCACAGCCAAAAAAGTAACTTCGTAGTATGGCATTTAGTAGCCTAAAAGAGAGCCTCCATCGAGTAACTGATAGAATAGAAGATTATAGTGTAAGCATGGCGGAGTATTATAAGCTCCGCCTGTTTAAATCTACTATGAAAGGTGCTATATCTTTGGTAAACCTATTGGTTTACGGCAGTCTTTCCTTATTTGTATTGCTATTCCTTTCAGTAGGTGCAGCCTATTGGCTAGGAACTTTTTTTGAACATATATACGTTGGGTTCCTATTGATAGGTGCATTTTATGGCATCATTCTTATATTCATGTTTATATTCGGTAGAAAAATTATTGAGCGCAATATGTTGCATAAATTTTCAGGACTGTTGTATGACGAAAATGATTTGGATCCTAAAATTGCAGCTGAAAAAGAATTAAACGAGTATCAAGAAACACTGTATGAGGAAAAGATTCCAGACGAAAAAATTCCAAATTAATGTTTATGAAGCGATATACTACTTTTGAAGAAATTGATAGAGATTTAAAATATCTTCGGCTTAAGTCGCAGATAGATCTTGAAGAGGTAAAACTCGGCTTAAACCAAAGTAAGGAAACTCTCAGTGAAACCTTTTCTCCTATAAATTTGATTGCTAGCACTGTAGGCTCAATATTAAAAAAAGCATTTGTGTTAAAAGTCGTTGATAAACTTATTGGAATTAAGCCTGTCAAGGAAAAGAATTATGAGGATGACAAGAACATTTAGATTGTAAATTTTCAAAATATAAAAAAGCCCCCTCGTGATAATTTGGGAGGGGGCTTTTTTTACACCCTTATATTTTAATAATTCAAATCATCACCTTCCTCTGGGCGTGGTGGCGCTTGGCGCTTTGGTCTCTTTTTTGGAACGATTCCTTTCTCTTCGTTTTGTTTTTTCATTTGTTCGCCAATTTGGTTACTGGCTACAAAGGAAGCTATCATATTGTTCAGCATATCACTGCCTGCCTGTGGGGAATTTGGTAAAAGAATAAGATTAGTATTTGTTTCCTCACCTATGGATTGCAGCGTATCATAATGCTGAGTTACTACAATCAAAGCTGAAGCTTCCTGTGAGTTGATACCCACATTATTCAAAACATCTACACTTTCTTCGAGACCGCGGGCGATTTCACGACGCTGATCTGCAATACCTTGCCCTTGCAAACGCTTGCTTTCAGCTTCTGCACGTGCTTTTGCAACAATTTTTATTCTTTCCGCCTCAGCTTCATATTCTGCAGCTACTTTTTCCCTTTCTGCAGCATTTATTCGGTTCATGGCAGCTTTCACTTGAATATCGGGATCAATATCTGTTACAAGGGTTTTGATAATATCATAACCGTATTCGCTCATCGCCTCGTTCAATTCCGCTTTAACGGCTATGGCGATATCGTCTTTTCTTTCAAACACATCATCCAATTTCATCTTTGGAACTTCGGCCCGTACCACATCAAAAACGTATGAAGTTATTTGGTCATGCGGATTTTCAAGTTTGTAAAAAGCATCGTAAACCTTCAATTTTAAAACCTGGAATTGTACCGAAATTTTTAAGCGCACAAAAACATCGTCTTTGGTTTTAGTTTCAACGATTACATCCAGTTGCTGTATTTTCAAGTTAATTCGCCCAGCAATACGGTCAATCAGGGGTATTTTTAACTGTAAACCCGAATTTCGAATACTTTGA
This sequence comes from Aequorivita sp., assembly GCA_002733915.1. GTDB lineage: Bacteria > Bacteroidota > Bacteroidia > Flavobacteriales > Flavobacteriaceae > Aequorivita. Next base: position 182,353 of record NVXN01000002.1, on the reverse strand, counting down.
AACTTTCCGAAACGTTCTACTATTGCCGCGGTCTGCTGCTTTACGGTAAAAAAACTTGCCAACAATATAAATAACCCTACAATCAGCACTGGCACTAAAATAAATCCGCCCATAATTTTTAAAATATTTAATGATTATATCTTGTGGAAGATACAAAATTAAAGCTATTTTCACGCCCCTAAAATATATCCCCWGCYATGAGTCTAAAAAAATTAATTTTTGCTACACTTTTTCTTTTTTCTATCCAACAATCATTTGCACAACGCAATTATGAAGGTTATAACTTTTTGGGAATACAGGGCGGTATTACCTTTTTTGATATCATAACAGACGATTTGGTAACCCAGCAAAAAGAGGGATTTGCAGCTGGCTTCACCACCCGTGGTGCTTTTCGAAATAACTTTGACTTAATTTATGGACTTAGTTTTCAGAGTGTATCTGTAGGTGTGGAAGGTCGAGGGCTTTTGGGCAATACCGAAAACATAGGCTACACCATTCAGGGCGTACAGCTTAATTTCCTTGGAAGCTATAACATCATCGTAAAGCACTTGAGTCTTGAATTCGGTCCTCTATTCGATATAACAGGCAAGATGAAACTTGATGAGGATAAATATAAAGAGTATACGCTCACGGGCTACAATTCACTTAATGCAAAAGATATTCAGGATATTTCACAATTTAATGTACGTCTTGCTGGGGGGCTTACCGCTGGTTTGGAACATTTTCGCGTAAGCGCGCAGTATCAGTACGGCCTAACCAATATGCTGGGCAGCTTGAATGATAAAGGTTTGGAAAAGGAAGACTTTAAGGGAAACAGTTCCACAATTGTTTTAGCGGCTGTAATCTATTTTTAACCTACAAACTTAATCGCTTTTTCAATACGATAAATGCTTTCTTCTTTTCCTAAAATTGAAAGAATATCAAAAACATCCGGCCCTTTCATTTCGCCTACCAGTGCCAATCTTAGAGGCATCATCACTTTTCCGAAACCTATATTTTCCGAAGTAATCCATCCTTTTACTTTTTCCGAAAGGTTTTCTGCCGAAAAGTCTTCCGTAGCATTTAAAATTGAAACCACTTTTTGAAGCAATTCCGGGGTTTCTGCCTTAAAAGCTTTATCAGACGCTTTTGCATCGTAACTATCAGGTGCTTCAAAAAAGAAACTTCCCTGGTCCCAAAGGTCGCCTACGAAGGTTGCTCGCTCTTTTAAAAGCGAAACGATTTTTGTCAAATTAAGGTTGCTTGAAACTCCTTTTTCTTTCAATAATTGTGAAAAATCTGCCGCAAGTTTTGCATCATCAACTTCTTGCAAATATTGATGCTGAAACCATTTTGTTTTTTCTGGATCGAATTTTGCTCCTGCTTTATGAACTCTTTCCAATTCAAAGGCTTCAACCAATTCCTCCAGACTGAAAATTTCTTGTTCAGTTCCGGGGTTCCAGCCCAAAAAGGCGAGCATATTTACAACAGCTTCGGGCAAATAACCGTCTTCGCGATAACCTGAGAAATGATCTCCTTCCGAGGTTTGCCATTCTAAGGGAAATACTGGAAAACCCATTTTATCGCCATCGCGCTTACTGAGTTTTCCGTTGCCGGTTGGTTTTAAAATCAACGGCAAATGTGCGAATTTAGGTGCTTCCCAGCCAAAAGCGCGATACAATAATACGTGCAATGCCAACGAAGGCAACCATTCCTCCCCACGGATAACGTGCGTTATTTCCATTAAATGGTCATCCACAATATTTGCCAAATGGTAGGTGGGCATTCCATCGCTTTTGAAGAGAACCTTATCGTCGAGAATACTTGTTTCCACCTGCATTTCACCGCGGATGATATCGTTTAAATGAAGGGTTTCATCTTCGGGGGATTTAAAACGGATTACATATTCTTCACCATTGTCTATTTTCTGTTGAGTTTCTTCCGCAGAAATAACCAACGAATTTTTAAGTTTTAAGCGATTGTGCCAATTATAGATAAAGGTTTTTCCTTTTTCATCGTGATCTTTTCGGTGGGCGTCAAGTTCTTTGGAAGTGTCGAAAGCGTAGTAGGCATTTCCCGACTCAATCAATGCATCAGCATATTGCTTATACAGATGTTTGCGTTCGCTTTGGCGGTACGGCCCGCAATCTTTTTCTTTTCCAGGGCCTTCGTCGTAGGGAATATTTAACCAGTTTAGAGCTTCAATAATATATGCCTCGGCACCTTCCACATAACGGGTCTGGTCGGTATCCTCAATTCTTAACAGAAAATCGCCGCCGTGTTTTTTTGCGAATAAATAATTGAACAAGGCTGTGCGAACACCACCAATGTGTAAAGGACCTGTTGGACTGGGCGCAAAACGAACCCTAACTTTTTGAGACATAATCTGCATTTTTTTATAAAGGGGCAAAGGTACAATTCTGAACGCGCATTTTAAAGTTATTGGGGATCGCGGTTTTTTCTTTTTTTGGAGCAATATTTGTGGCGTGGTTAGCAAAAAATATTATTGTATTTTAGAAGTTTTCAAAAGAGGGAATCAAAACTATGAGCACTTTTAGCATCATCCAGCAAAAACTGGAGGAATTTATCAAGAAATACTACACCAATGAGCTTATAAAGGGAGCTATCCTTTTTTTCGCCATTGGACTTTTGTATTTATTGATTACACTGCTCGTTGAATATTTTTTGTGGCTCAATCCGTTGGGAAGACGCATTTTGTTTTGGGCGTTTGTAATTGTGGAATTGGGCTTATTTGTTCGGTTTATCGCCTTTCCGCTTGCGAAACTTTTCAAACTCCAAAAAGGGATAGATTATACCCAGGCTTCCAAAATTATCGGCAACCATTTTCCGCAGGTAAATGATAAATTGCTGAACGTTATTCAGCTGAACCAGAACCAACGTGAAAGTGAATTGCTCGCCGCGAGTATCGATCAAAAGGCTACCGAACTGCAACCCGTTCCCTTTAAAAGTGCGGTAAATTTTAAAAAAAATGCCAAATATTTGAAATATGCTGCCATTCCAGTGTTAGTGTTTTTACTTTTCAGCGCTTTGGGCGGAATGGATATTTTTTCAAATAGTTACAAGCGCGTCGTGCATTATGACACTGCCTTTGAGCCGCCCGCGCCTTTTTCTTTTATCGTGATGAACGACGATTTGAATGCAGTAGAAAACAAACCTTTCAACTTAAAAATTAGAACTGAAGGTACCGCGATTCCTGAAAATGCAAGTAKNCRATWAMRRTGGWKMRWWNTASTRKYKRYMMCMWRSASSWCCNARGYWKYTTKSWMKMTACCTTTCAACAGCCGGTGGAATCTATTGATTTCAGGTTAAAAGCAAATAAAGTGAATTCCCGTGAATATACTTTGAATGTTGTAAAAACTCCGTCTTTACTTAATTTCGAAATGGTTTTGGACTATCCCTCTTATACAGGGAAAAGGGACGAATCCTTGAAAAGTACCGGTAACGCTACCATTCCCGAAGGAACGAGAGTTAAGTGGAATGTTGCAACAAAAAATACAAAAGCGGTTACTTTAAAGATCGCAGATACTTCTTTTTCGTTTGCTTCAAAAGGGGAAAACTTCAATTTTGAAAAAGGAATTTATAGTAAAATGGATTACGCTATCACTACATCAAATGATAAACTGAAGGATTACGAAAACCTTGCTTTTACGCTGAATGTTGTTAAGGATCAATTTCCCGAAATTGAAGTACAGTCAAAACAGGATAGTACCAACACACAAAGAATTTTCTTTTTGGGGCAAATTTCAGATGATTATGGGCTTACAAAACTTCGATTGGTATATTTTCCCGAAGGTGATGAAGAGCAAGCCAAAACGCAAGCGTTGCCACTTAACAAAACAAATTTTGATCAATTCACTTATGTTTTTCCCGGAAACCTATCGTTGACCGAGGGCATTTCCTATGAATATTATTTTGAGGTTTTTGATAATGACGCCCTTCACAATTACAAATCCTCGAAATCTGGAATATATTCCTTTAGAAAACTTACAAAAGACGAATTGGAGGATGAACAGCTTCAAAACCAGCAAAATGCCATAAAGGGGCTAGACAAATCTTTAGAGGAATTTAAAGACCAAAAGCAAGCCCTAGAAGAACTTTCACGCACCCAAAAAGAGAAGAACGAGCTTAATTACAACGATAAAAAGAAATTAGAAAACTTTCTACAACGCCAAAAGCAACAAGAGGAAATGATGAAGAATTTTTCAAAAGAAATGAAAGAAGAACTTCAGAATTTTCAGCCTGAAAACCAAGAAAAAGATCCTTTTAAGGAAGAACTCGAAAAACGATTAGATGAAAATGAAGAGCGTATAAAAGAAAATGAAAAACTGCTGGAGGAGCTTGAGAAATTGCAGGATAAGATAGCCAAGGAAGAATTGACAGAGAAGCTTGAAAAACTTTCAAAGCAAAATAAAAATCAAGAAAAAAACCTTGAACAATTACTCGAACTTACCAAACGATACTACGTTGAAAAGAAAGCAGAGAAATTAGCGGAAGAGCTTTTTGAACTGGGAGAAGAGCAGGAGAAACTTGCAGACAAACCCGCTAGTGAAAACACCAAAGAAGCCCAAGAAGAACTCAATAAAAAATTTGATAACTATAAGAAAGAGATGGAGAAGCTTCAGAAGGAAAATGAAGCTCTAAAAAAGCCTTTCGATATTCCCGAAGATAAACCAACAGAGCAACAAATAGATGAAGAGCAGCAGAAGGCAACTGATAAATTAGAACAACAAAAGCCTAGCGACGCTGGGAAAAATCAGAAAAATGCAGGACAAAAAATGAAACAGATGAGTAAGGGCATGCAGATGCAAATGAATGCAGGTCAAGGGGAGTCTATTGAGGAGGATGTAAAAATGCTTCGACAGATTGTGGATAATTTGGTTGTTTTTTCTTTTCAGCAAGAAGACTTGATGGAGGTGTTCAAAAAAATTGAATATGGAAACCCTATTTTCGGAAAAAAACTCAACATTCAAAATGATCTAAAAACAAATTTTGAACATATTGACGACAGTATATTTGAACTTTCACTGCGTCAGCCCCTAATCGGAACCCAAATAAATACTACTCTTACAGAAATTCAGTATAATATTGATAAATCATTGGAAAGATTAGCTGAAAACCAAACCAGACAAGGTATTGGAAATCAACAATATACAATCACAGGCGCAAATGATTTAGCCGTTTTATTAAGTGATATATTGGGAAATATGCAAATGCASAWGWMTMTGKMYATGRKCKCMRSCWMMGRCRWGKSMRNCASCSANTSYKGGYTNTGGAAGTAGTGGAGGATTCCAACTTCCAGACATTATAAAAAAGCAAGAGAGTTTAAGTGAGAAAATGAAGGAAGGAATTAATAAAGGGAAAAAGGGATCAAAAGGCGATGGTGAGGGCGAAGGAGATGGTGATGGCAGTGGTGATGGCAATGGTGAGAATGGGGAAAACGGAAATGATGGAAAAAAAGGAAATGAAAAAGGCAACAACAAAGGAGGTAAAGGGAATAGTGAAGACATTAATGGCGAACTTTTTGAAATTTTTAAGCAACAACAAGACCTTCGAAATCAACTTCAGAACAGATTAAGCAAGGAGGGCTTAAATGGAAATGGAGGCGACTTACTAAAGAAAATGGAGGGCATAGAGCAACAATTATTGGACAAAGGTTTTAACCAGAATACGCTTCAGCAAATGCTCAATTTAAAATATGAGTTATTGAAACTCGATAAGGCTGACCTTGAACAAGGTCAGGAAACTAGAAGAGAATCACAAACCAATAAAAAGAATTTTCAGAACAACGCTCAACTGGCACCAGAGGATATTAAAAAATACTTCAATACTAACGAAATTTTGAATCGCGAGGCACTACCTTTGCAACAAGACTATAAGAATAAAGTTCAGGAATATTTTAAAGAAAAGAATGATTGAATTTAATTATTTAACGGATTTCAGATTGGAGAATGAATCTAATACACAGAATTGGATTTTGAATGTTATTACAAGTGAAGATTTTGAAGTAGGTGAAATAATTTATATTTTCTGTAATGACAATTATCTATATAATTTAAATAAGGAGTATCTAAATCACGATACACTTACCGATATTATTAGTTTTGATTATGGATTGGGCAAACAAGTTAATGGAGAGATATATATTTCAATTGAACGGGTCGCCGATAACGCAAATGATTTTAATACTGATTTTAAAACCGAATTGAATAGAGTAATAATTCACGGAATTCTACATTTCTGCGGATATGAAGATAAAAATGAGGACGAAAAAATACTGATGCGAAAAAAGGAAGATGAAGCGCTTCTAGCGCTATCAAAACAGTCTATATTATAATTCTCTATAATTCGTTTAAAATCTGATAATTATTGTAATTTCGCACCCCCTTAAAAATTAAAATTATTAATGTTCCACGTGGAACAATTTAATATAAATATGTTTTCTGAAGAATATGATGTAATTGTTGTAGGCGCTGGCCACGCTGGTTCTGAAGCCGCTGCCGCAGCAGCCAATATGGGCTCGAAAACACTATTGGTGACAATGAATTTGCAAACAATTGCTCAAATGAGCTGCAACCCAGCTATGGGAGGTATAGCAAAGGGTCAGATTGTTCGAGAAATTGATGCTCTGGGCGGATACAGCGGCATTGTATCTGATAAGACTGCGATACAATTCAAAATGCTCAACAAATCAAAAGGACCTGCTATGTGGAGTCCCCGGGTACAAAGCGACCGCATGCGTTTTGCCGAAACTTGGAGAAATATGCTTGAGCAAACCCCAAATCTGGACTTTTATCAAGAAATGATTTCGGGTATCATAGTTCAAAACGGGAAGATAAAAGGGGTGAGAACTTCATTGGGTTTAGAAATTAAAGCTAAAAGTGTTGTGCTCACAAACGGCACTTTTTTAAATGGTTTAATTCATATTGGAGATAAGCAGTTCGGTGGTGGGCGTGCAGGCGAAAAAGCATCTACTGGAATAACTCAGGATCTAATAAATTTAGGTTTTGAAGCTGGAAGAATGAAAACCGGTACACCCCCGAGAGTAGATGGACGGTCATTGAATTTTTCTAAAATGATTGAACAGCCTGGAGATGATGTTCCCGAAAAATTCTCTTTTTCGGACGAAACAAAACCTTTAAAACAACAGCGCTCATGCCATATGAGCTATACTAGTTTAGATGTTCATGACATTCTTCGGGAAGGTTTTGACAGATCGCCAATGTTTAATGGCGCAATAAAAAGTATCGGCCCTCGATATTGCCCTTCAATAGAAGATAAAATCAATCGATTTGCCGATAAAGATAGACACCAACTTTTTGTTGAACCAGAAGGATGGGATACGGTAGAATATTACATCAATGGTTTTTCTACTTCGTTGCCCGAGGATGTTCAATTTAAAGCATTGCGTCAGGTTGCCGGTTTTGAAAATGTAAAATTCTTCCGCCCTGGTTATGCAATAGAATATGATTATTTCCCACCCACACAATTAAAACACACTTTAGAAACAAAATTGGTTTCAGGTCTTTATTTTGCTGGACAAATCAACGGAACTACCGGTTATGAAGAGGCTGCTTCCCAAGGTTTAATGGCAGGGATAAATGCCCATCTGAAAGTTCAGGAAAAAGATCCATTTATGCTTCAACGAAATGAAGCTTATATTGGTGTTTTAATAGACGATCTTATAACAAAAGGAACAGAAGAACCTTACAGAATGTTTACTTCTCGCGCAGAATACAGAACACTTTTGCGTCAAGATAATGCAGACTTTAGATTGACTCCTAAAGCGTTTGAAATTGGTTTGGCCAGTGAAAAGCGTATGCGCAAAATGGAAGAAAAGAAAATTAAATCTGAAGCTTTTGTACAGTTTTTTAAAGACACCAGCGTCTCGCCAGAAGAAATAAATGAGATATTCTTAGCGCGTGATTCTGCCACCGTAAACCAAAGTGACAAAATGTTTAAATTCTTCTCCCGTCCGGAAGTGACTATGGCAGACATGAAAACAATTACTTCTGTAAAAAATTATATTACGGAAAACGATTTGGACTCAGAAATGATTGAACAGGCTGAAATTCAGGTAAAATATTCAGGGTACATTGAAAAAGAAAAAAACAATGCAGATAAATTAAATAGGCTGGAAGGATTAAAAATTCCCGCTTCTTTTGATTATTCAAAATTAAAATCACTTTCCTACGAAGCACGAGAAAAACTTTCAAAAATTAAACCCGCAACCGTTTCCCAAGCTTCCCGAATCAGTGGTGTTTCCCCAAATGATATTTCGGTACTGTTAGTGTATATGGGGCGTTAGACGATTGTTTCACGTGAAACATTAATAAATTGCAGAAATCAGAACATATATATTTATCGGTTAAAGATTTTTTGGTTTCAGGAGAAACTTTTGATTTGATTTATTCAAAAKWTTTKKWTCTGYTNNKAAAACTTTTCCTGTTCCAAATATTGAAGAGCTTCCAAAATATTATGAAAGCCAAGATTATATTTCACATACTGACGAAAAACGCGGTTTTCTCTCCAGTTTATATCAAGTGGTTAAAAAATGGTCACTTCAGAAAAAAACTAAATTAATTTACCATCAAAATAATGGCATTGGATCTTTATTGGATGTCGGTGCTGGAACTGGAGATTTTTTAAAGGTAGCTAAAAAGAAAGGCTGGGAAGTTTATGGAACGGAGCCGAATCCAAATGCTTCAAAACTGGCAAGTGAAAAGGGAATTAAATTAGGTGCCTCTTTAAAAGATTTTGCCGGAAAGCAATTTGATGTTATCACACTTTGGCATGTTCTTGAGCATATACCAAATTTGGAAGAAACCATATCAGAATTATCAAGTTTAGTGAAACCGAAAGGTGTACTAATAATTGCAGTACCAAATTTTAAAAGTTTTGACGCTAAATATTATGGAAAGTATTGGGCCGCTTATGATGTCCCTCGACATCTATGGCATTTTTCCAAAGAAACAATGGAAAATCTTTTTGCCAAAAATTTTAAACTTAAAAAAATTGAACCAATGATTTTTGATTCTTTTTACGTAAGTCTTCTTTCTGAAAAATATAAAACCGGCAATAAATTTTCTTTGAAAGCTTTTTGGATCGGGTTGAAATCTAATTTGAAAGCCAAACAGTCAAAGGAGTATTCTTCGCATATATATTGTTTCAAAAAAGTTTAATTTTGGATTTTAAGCCTTTTTTAGACGGTATTTGGAAAAATACAGTGATTATGTATGCCGCTAAAAGGTTTTGAGCTTAAAATGAAGATAACGAGTTAAATTTTTATAATCAAAATCTATTTTAAAAACATAAACATAGATTATAATTATGAGAACTCTGCTTGATGAATTAATCGGGTTAATTTGATGGAGAGATCAGTAAAAATAATTTTGGCATTACCATTTCGTTCAATGTGATAAGAAGCATCTTCCAACGCTGAATTGATTTCAAAAATATTATTTTGATGAACAAAAGGTGCAAATTTTGGAAGGGAAAACGATGAATCACTTGCTTTAAAAAACAAAAGGGTATCTGCATTATAATTTTTCAAAAGCGCCTGTCTAAAAACCTCAATACAATAGGCAAGAAATTTTTTTTGCGTTTCGCGGCCTTGTCCGGCAAGTTCATCACTCCAATCAAGCAAATTATTAATAGCTCCTTTGTTTCCTTTTGCTCTAAAAGCGGTCCGCACCCAACTGATGAACCATTTCTCAAAAATTTCGTCTTCACCCGTTTCTTCCAATAATTGTAACGCCTTGTTAAAATCACCGCGCGATCTACGGGCAGTTTGAAGGGCAAGAGATTCGTTGATCTGTAATTTTTGAACCAAATTTTCGGAAATATCGGCTTCAGAAAGTAACGGGAAAGTTAACTTTTGACAACGTGAACGTATGGTGGTAATAATTTGCTCCTCTCTTTCGGTCAAAAGCAAAAGCACTGTTTTTTCCGTAGGCTCTTCAACTAATTTAAGAATTTTATTGGCACATTCACTGTTCATATTATCGGCCATCCAGATAATCATAACCTTGTAGCCACCTTCAAAAGCTTTTAATGACAGTTTTTTTGAAATATTCTCGGCTTCGTATTTGCTAATATTTCCTTGTTTTTTTTCAATTCCAATACTTTGAAGCCATTCAAAAAGCGAGGCGTAAGGATTGTTCAATACAAAACTGCGCCAGCCTTCAGCGYAATTATCTGATATGGCATTTTTTTTTGCAATATCACTTGTATTTACGGGATAAACAAAATGCAAATCTGGATGGGCCAATTTTGAAACTTTGTTTTTACAAGAAATAGATTCGGGACTTCCTTTTTCAAATTGGCTGCAAAGAAGCTCTGATGCGTAAGCAATGGCCATAGGCAGCAAACCACTCCCGTTAACCCCCGAAAATAGTTGTGCGTGTGGAATTCGGCCGTTTTCAATAGTTGCTGAAAGGTGTGATTTTATGTGTTGGTGGCCTATTACTTCTGAAAAATCCATCCGCAAATCTAAGAAATTTTCAACTTTCTTTTTGATCGAAACTTAGGCAGGTGGATAAATACCAAAAAACTATATTTGCAAGATAAATTTGGAAAGATGAAAACTGTAAATGACATAGATTTTAAAGATAAAAAAGCACTTATCCGCGTAGATTTCAATGTACCTCTTGACAATAATCACAACGTTACTGATGATACCCGTATCCAAGCCGCAAAGCCCACTATTCTGAAAATTTTAGAGGACGGCGGTAGTTGTGTTTTAATGTCACACTTGGGAAGGCCAAAAAATAAGGAGCAAGAGTTTTCGCTTCAGCATATCGTGAAAACACTATCTGATGCTATTGGTGTACAAGTGATTTTTGTTCCCGACTCCATAGGCCCTAAAGTTGAAGAAGCAGTTGCCAATTTAGAATCTGGAGAGATTCTTTTATTGGAAAATTTACGTTTTTATGAAGAGGAAACCAAAGGCGACCGAGATTTTGCCGAAAAGCTTTCAAAATTTGGAGATGTATATGTAAACGATGCCTTTGGTACGGCGCATCGTGCCCATGCTTCAACAGCAATTATTGCAGATTTTTTTCCAGAGAATAAATGTTTCGGTCTTTTGCTTGCTTCCGAAATTGAAAATGTAAAAAAAGTGTTGGAATCCAATGAAAAGCCCGTCACTGCTATTATTGGCGGCGCAAAAGTTTCTTCAAAAATTACAATTATTGAGAATATCCTCGATAAGATCGACCACCTTATCATTGGCGGAGGAATGGCTTTCACATTTATTAAAGCACAGGGCGGAAAAATAGGAAGCTCTTTGGTTGAAGAAGAAAAACAGGACCTTGCTCTTGAAATTTTAAAAATCGCAAAAAATAAAGGCGTAGCAGTTCATTTGCCAGTAGATGCAATAATTGCTGATGCTTTTTCAGAATCTGCAAATACGAAGATTTCTTCGGTAGATAATATTCCTGATGGCTGGATGGGGCTTGACGTAGGACCGAAAACAAACGAAATTTTTGCAGAAGTTCTAGCCAAGTCCAACACCATTTTATGGAATGGGCCCGTAGGAGTTTTTGAATTGGAAAAATTTGCCGAAGGAACAAAGATATTGGGACAAAATATAGCTAAAGCAAYWMARAATGKTGMWKWMWYRMTTGNTARRYGGGGGCGATTCTGTTGCTGCTGTACAAAAATTTAACCTTTCAGATAAGGTGAGCTATGTGTCTACGGGGGGTGGTGCAATGTTAGAAATGCTCGAGGGCAAAACATTACCAGGCATTAAAGCTGTATATAGCAAAAGTTAAATAACACAATATTAGGTGTTTGCGTTTAAAATTTGTGTAATTTCGCGAAATCATTATTTTTGATAAAATTTTTTATTTAAAAAGGCGTTATTTTTTACAATATAAACAGGTAACCCTAAAAAGGTATTAATCAAGCGAGTTTGTTAAAATCCCCAAAACACAATAAAAAGCTGATGAAACTAAACAAAATTCTCCCCCTTGTGTTGTTGCTAGCCTTCAGCATAAGTTTTGCCCAGCAGGGTAAAAAGCAAAGCAAGAAGCTGAACACTAAAAAAGTTCAGGTTGTTGATTCTATCAAGGTTTCAAAAATTGCTGAAGAATTACCTTCCACCGTTCTAGCTACATCTCTAAAAGACAGCACTGTATTTGATTTAAAAGATATGGCCCTTGCCCGCAAAAAGGACAGTCTTTGGTTAAAAGAACTCTACAAATCTGATCTTTTTGAAGATATATATAACAGTATTACCGATCAGGATTATGGTGTGGTTGATTATGATGAACTGCCCACAGAAGTACTTAAGCAACGCTTAAAAGATCTTGATGCCCGCACGCCCTTTAAAGTAGAGTACAATGCATCCTTAGAAAGTGTTATAAAACAATACCTAAAGAACCGCCGTGGAACCTTGGAGCGACTTATGGGGCTTAGTGAATATTATTTCCCAATGTTTGAACAAGAACTTGACAGGCACAATTTACCTTTAGAATTAAAATATTTAGCGGTTATAGAATCGGCGCTGAATCCTCGCGCCCAATCCAGAGTAGGTGCAACTGGGCTGTGGCAATTTATGTATCCAACAGGCAAAATGTTTGGTTTGGATGTAAGTTCGTATGTAGACGAACGCTCAGATCCTATTATGGCTACAGAGGCTGCCTGCAAATATTTAAAGAGCTTGAACAACAGTTTCAACGATTGGGATTTGGCTCTTGCCGCTTACAATTCAGGACCTGGTAATGTTTCAAAAGCAATACGTCGTTCCGGCGGAAAGACAAATTACTGGAGCCTTCGCAATTACCTTCCACGTGAGACGGCGGGTTATGTACCTGCATTTTTGGCTACAATGTATATTTTTGAATATGCACAGGAACATGGCTTTAAAAAACAAGGCTCACGTATTCCTTATATTGCAACCGATACTATAAAAATCAGACAACAATTAACATTAGATCAAATAGCCAAACTTACCAACTTAGACCGGGAAGAACTTGAATTTTTAAATCCCTCTTATAAGTTGGGAATTATACCCGTAATTAAAGATGAAAATTATATGTTGCGGCTTCCTTTAACTGCAGTGGGTACATTTGTTACCAATGAAGCAGCTATTTATGCATTTGCACAGGAAGAAGTGGAAGAGGCTGAAAAACCTATGCCTGAACTCTATGAACAGCCCGAAAAGGTACGTTACCGTGTAAAAAGAGGCGATTATTTAGGAAGAATTGCCGAAAGATATGGCGTGGGTGTTAGCCAAATAAAAAGTTGGAACGGAATGCGCAGTAATACTGTAAAGGTAGGACAAAACTTAATTATATACCCAAACAAGAGCTCACAAGACATAGCTAGTAATGCACCTGTTCAAAGTAACACCTCAGAAAAAACGTATACAGTTCGTAATGGAGATTCACTCTGGAGTATTTCACAAAAATTTCCTGGAGTTTCAGTTCAAAATATTAAAAATTGGAACGATATTAGTGGCAATAACTTAAAGCCCGGAACTAAACTTAAAATCTTTAAAGGATAGTTCCCCAAAAACATCCTTTTAATGAAACTATATTATTTTTTATTGTTTTCTTTTGTTGTCGTACTTTCTTCTTGTAACGATGGGGGTAAAAGAGACAAATCGCTCGTTCCCAATTCAGTAGGAAACATAAACGCATTACAGATTGTTACCCCGAATGACCTGTGGAATGGGGTTGTAGGTGAAGCAATTCGAAACAACTTTGCTGCACCTACCGATGGCCTTCCACAAGACGAACCCCTTTTCTCAATGAACCAAATGCCACCCGAGGCGTTTACGGGTTTTGCCCGTAGCAACAGGCTATTTCTGTATGTGGTATTGAGTGATGAAGATAAGGTAACCATCGCCAAAAATGAGTATGCCAAACCACAAACTGGTGCGATTATTAAAGCTTCTTCCGAAGAAAAATTGGTTGAGCTCATCAATAAAAATGCTGCTCAGATAATTGAGGCCCTTCATGAATCTGAAATAAAGGAACGTCAGCGTAGAACGGCCATTTCATTATTGAAAACCGATTCCCTTAAAAAAGCAATGGGCGTTAGTATGCAAATTCCAAGTGCGTACAGAATTGCCAAGGCAACGGACAGTTTTTTCTGGATGCGCAAGGATTTAAAGGACGGCACAACAAACATACTTGTGTATGAAGTTCCATTGAATATGATCACCAATGATAGCACAGCCGTGGGAGACATAATTAAAATCCGGGATTCCATAGGAAGTAAACTATTGCCGGTGGAAGATGACGGACAGTTTATTACCGAGGATGCGTATGCACCGTATCTTTTCACCACTAAAATTGACGGAAAATTTGCTTATGAAACCAAGGGCACCTGGGAAGTAAAAGATGATTGGATGGGCGGCCCGTTTGTAAATTACGCAGTGCGTGATGAGAAAAACAATCGTTATTTAATTCTCGAAGGCTTTACATATGCACCTGCGGTTTCAAAAAGGGACTTGCAATTTGAGTTGGAATCGATATTGAATTCTGCCAAAATCGAGTAGAACCCATAATACATTAATAAAAAAAGAGCCTTTCAGTTTAAAGCTGAAAGGCTCTTTTTTAAAATTAAAGAAAAGTTTATTTGTTGTCGTCTATCTTTTTATCTGTTGGTTCTTCTTTAGAAGCATCCTTGAATTCTTTAAGGCCGCTACCTAAACCGCGCATAAGCTCCGGAATTTTCTTTCCCCCGAAAAGCAATAACACAATCACAACAATCAATACTATTTGCCAAGGGCCAATAACACCTAAAGGAAAAAACAATGCACTCATAATTTTGAAAATTTAATTACGCAAAGGTAACAAGAAATGTTTAGATACAACGTTTTGAGGTTAACTTTAGCGTATGGCGCTTCAGTTTATTTTATATTTGTAAAAAGCAATTGCAGATTATGACCCAAAAAGAAAAAAGAGGCAAAAAGCTCAAAAAAAAGCTTTTACACAAATACCGAATGGTAATTCTTAATGAAGAAACGTTTGAAGAACGATTTTCATTCAAGTTAAACAGGTTGAATGTGTTTGTTTTCAGTACCCTTTTTGCACTATTCCTAATTTTGGCGACTACCTACATAATAGCATTTACGCCGCTTCGTGAATATATTCCAGGGTATTCTTCTACAACATTAAAAAAGAAGGCTACTCAATTAACCTATAAAACGGACTCATTGCAGCAAATTTTAAATGTAAATGAACAATAC
Source organism: Aequorivita sp. (assembly GCA_002733915.1). Taxonomy (GTDB): domain Bacteria; phylum Bacteroidota; class Bacteroidia; order Flavobacteriales; family Flavobacteriaceae; genus Aequorivita. Next base: position 167,154 of record NVXN01000002.1, on the reverse strand, counting down.
CTAGCTTCAATAAAAAAAGTGCTTACTGGCGATGTTAAAACGGTAAATTTCAACAAAGATTCACTCATTGAGGTAGCTAAAACAGATCCTTCAGTCTTAATACGCACTTCCAGAAAAGACTCTTTACTTCGGGAAGCTGTTGCAAAGGAGGACAAATACAATCCTTTAATTACGCCCCAAGTTCAGCAATATGCGCTCTTTGCTCCTGTAAAAGGCGCTATTTCAGAAACCTATGATTCAAAAACAAAACACTATGCAGTAGATGTGGTAACGACTAAAGATTCACCCGTAAAGGCTGTAGCAGATGGTACCGTAATATTTGCTGAATGGACCGCCGCTACCGGTTACGTTATTATTTTAAAACACGATAACAACCTAATTTCAGCCTATAAGCACAATGCCATGCTTACCAAGGAACAGGGTGAAATTGTTAAGGCTGGTGAAGTGATAGGCACGGTAGGTAATACTGGAGAACTTACAACCGGCCCACATTTGCATTTTGAACTCTGGCGTGACGGCTTCCCTGTAAATCCCACAAGTTTCATCGATTTTGATTGATAGCCTATGTCCATAAAATCCCTCAGCGCAAAAACATTTTCCAAAATTGTAGTAAAAAAAATCCAAAGATGGGCAACTAAGCCTGTTGCAACTCAGCAAAAAGTTTTTGAAAATCTGATATCTCAAGCCAAGAATACTGCCTTCGGAAAAGACCATGGTTTTGAAAATATCCATTCATTTGAAGATTTTGCAGCCAGCGTTCCAATTCGCGATTATGAAGAATTGAAACCTTATGTTGAGCGCGTGGTCTCTGGTGAAGAAAATATTCTTTGGCATGGAAAACCGCTTTATTTTGCAAAGACTTCGGGTACAACATCAGGGGCAAAATACATTCCGCTTACCAAGGAATCAATGCCTTATCATATAGAGGCCGCACGAAATGCAATTCTTTGCTATATCAACGAAACAGGTAACTCTAAATTTGTGGACGGCAAAATGATTTTTCTCCAAGGGAGCCCAGAAATGCAAGAAAAGAACGGAATTAAAGTAGGCCGGCTTTCTGGCATCGTTGCACATTATGTTCCTGCATATCTTCAAAAAAACCGTTTACCGAGTTGGGAAACCAATTGCATCGAAGATTGGGAAACGAAAGTAGATGCCATTGTAGCGGAAACCAAAGATGAAAATATGACTGTTATCAGCGGCATTCCCTCGTGGGTACAGATGTATTTTGAAAAACTTCAGCAACAAACGGGGAAGAAAGTTGGCAACCTTTTCAAAAATTTCAATCTGTTTATTTACGGCGGTGTAAACTTTGAGCCCTATCGGGCGAAATTTGAAAATTTAATAGGAAGAAAAGTGGACAGCATCGAGCTGTTTCCGGCAAGCGAAGGCTTTTTCGCCTTTCAGGATAGCCAGAAAGAAAAGGGAATGTTGTTACTTTTAAACTCCGGTATTTTTTATGAATTTGTCGAAGCAAACACTTTTTTTGATAAAAACCCAAAAAGATTGACCATAGCCGAAGTTGAAATAGGCGTTAATTATGTAATGATAATTTCAACAAACGCAGGTCTTTGGGCTTATAATTTGGGCGATACAGTTCAATTTACTTCTACAAAACCATATCGAGTAATAGTTTCGGGAAGGATAAAACATTTCATTTCCGCCTTTGGTGAACACGTGATTGGAAAAGAGGTGGAAGAGGCAATGAACAAAGCCATTTCAAAATTTAATTTTTCAATTACCGAATTCACCGTTGCACCACAGATAACGCCTTCCGAGGAAAACCTACCCTATCACGAATGGCTTGTGGAATTTGAAAAGGCGCCAGAAGACCTTAAAGAAGTTGCCAAGTTTTTAGATGCCGAAATGCAAAAGCAAAATTCGTATTATTTTGATTTAATTGAAGGCAAAGTACTTCAGCCCTTAAAGATTTCATCACTTAAACGGGATAGCTTTCAACAATATATGAAATCACAGGGCAAACTGGGCGGCCAAAACAAGGTGCCCCGCCTTTCAAACGATCGTAAAATTGCTGATACCCTACTTGAAATTCAGCCACAAAATTAGTATTATCTTTGCGCCCAATGACTAAACAAAGATCACATACACGCACCCGTGCACAGGAAAGCACGCAAGCAATAGAGCGATTGTATATCACAATGCGCCACCTTTTTAACCGAGGGTTCTATAAGCCTATGGGGGTTTCTGGTGAAACCCTTCGTGAATCATTATTAACGCTTCGTCCAGAAATCTATGGCTCTATAAAAGAAGACAAAATTGAATTGCAGGGATTGCTCTATGTTATGGACCGCTTACCTTACGGAATTGAGGAATGCAGTTTCATCAATTTAACGAGTGATGAAGGCTATAAAAACTCTCATTTTGAACCCATAATTCCACTAAAACGCCGAAGAAATTGTTACCGAATCGATTCGGAACAAATGAATATCGAAATAACCCGTGGCCGTTCGGAAATCTATGATATTCTCACACACTTAACGTTTCTTTTTATTGAATCGCACAAAATTATGAAGCAAGTGCTCATAAACGAAAACGGCGAAGTGATCCGCGATTGGAAAAAACTGGAGCAGGCAGTACTTAAAAAAGGAAAACTATCACAAGAAGAAAAAGAAGTGGCCCTTACGCACACTGCAAATTTTCTGGGAAGAACCTTTGAAGAAGTAAAAAGTGTATACCCTTTTTTCGCAAGTGAAAAAAACGAGAACCGTTTCTTCAATATTATTTATTTTTTGGGAAAACTTGCAATAGATGAGGTTATTAAAGATAATAAACGCATTATCACTTTCAGCCCTGTCTTGCGCGAACGTTTGGGACACCATATTCATGGGGAATTATGGGCTTATGCTATAAAGCAAACGCTTCAAGATAATGGTTTGTTGGAACGTCCATTGCATATTATAAGCGCCAATATGCACAGTGTAATGAACAGCCTATATGGCCCGAAGGCACTTTCAGCAGAATTTTCAAAGAAAAATCCCATGGAGGTTTTTGAGGCACTCAGCATTGCTTCCAATGGTAAACTACGTGAAAAAGTGACCAAAACCGCTTTGGCGGAAGGCATGATATTTATTGAAGACCAGAGTGGAACTAATATTGACGTACAGATAATCGATACTGCCAAAATAAAACAAAGCCCCTATATTGAAGGATTAAAGGAGGTTGAAATCTCAAAAAAGCCTGTCGTTATTGTGATGGATTATGCATTTGGTGAGCAGGCCTATGAAACTATGGACGAGCTTTTAAAACCCTTTGTGGATGCTAATAAAGTGCGGCATTTCTTAAATGTAGTTTCTGTCTCAATAATGGGTAAAGCAGGAATTTTGGAAGGTGGAAAGGGCGATATTATGATACCTTCTGCCCACGTTTTTGAAGGTACTGCAGACAACTATCCTTTCAAAAATAAACTTGACAAATCACTTTTTAAGGATGATGACGTTAAGGTTTGTACCGGTACAATGATTTCGGTGTTGGGCACTTCACTTCAAAATAGGGATGTGCTGAAATTCTTTCACAATTCCACGTGGAATGTGATTGGGCTGGAAATGGAAGGCGCTCATTATCAAAAAGCAATTCAGGCGGCTTCAAAAATTAGGCGAAGCATTAGCCCAAAAGTGAAAGTAAGGTATGCGTATTACGCCTCAGATAATCCCTTGGAAACAGGAAGCACTTTGGCTTCGGGCGGCTTGGGAACTACAGGTGTAAAACCCACCTATTTGATTACCGAAAAGATGTTAAAACAGATTTTAGACACTTCTAAAAATTAATTTTGAAAAACGTTAAAGTACTGATTACCGGAGGTGCAGGATTTATAGGGTCCAATTATGTGGACTATGCGCTTAAATATTCAGAAGATGAAATATTCGTACTGGACAAGCTAACCTATGCCGGAAACTTGAAGAATTTGGAAAGCGTTTCAGATAAAATTACTTTCATAAAAGGTGATATTTGTGATGCTGTACTCATTCAGAATTTATTTGCTGAACATCAATTTCAAAAAGTAGTTCACTTTGCTGCGGAAAGCCATGTTGACAATTCCATATTGGGACCTTCGGAATTTATACAGACTAACATAGTGGGAACTTTCAACCTACTTCAAAGCGCTTATAAAACGTGGATGGACGGCCCGAAAGATTTAAAAGAAGATTTCAAAAAAGTGCGTTTTCTCCATATTTCAACCGATGAGGTTTACGGCACTTTGGGCGAAACGGGACTTTTTACAGAAAAAACCCCTTATGCGCCAAACAGCCCTTATAGCGCTTCAAAAGCTTCGTCAGATTTTATTGTGCGCAGTTATTTTCACACCTACGGTTTACCCGTGGTAACTACAAATTGTTCAAACAATTATGGGCCTAACCAGCATAAGGAAAAGTTGATTCCCATGATAATCCGTAAAGCAATTTCAGGCGAACCTATTCCAATTTATGGCGATGGAAAAAACGTGCGCGATTGGCTTTACGTAATGGACCATTGCAGCGGTATTTATTTGGCTTTGGAAAATGGAAAGCTTGGTGAAACATATAACATTGGCGGGCGCAATGAACGCGAAAACCTTTATATTGCAAATGTTATCTGTGAATTGCTGGATGAAATGCTTCCGAAGAAAACTTCCTATAAAGAACAGATATCTTTTGTAAAAGACCGTCCAGGCCACGATTTTAGATATGCCATTGACGCTTCAAAAATAGAAAATGAACTTGGCTGGAAGGCGAAGGAGAATTTTGAAACAGGTATCAAAAAAACCATTTTGTGGTACTTGGAAAACAGAGATAGATTATGAAATGCCCAATTTATATATCGATGGAGATTCATAAAAAAGGCATTCCATCTTCATATTTCTCAAATATTTTATAAAGATGAAAGGTATAATTTTAGCAGGAGGTTCGGGCACACGTTTGCATCCCATCACACTTGCGGTGAGCAAGCAATTGATGCCCGTATATGACAAACCGATGATTTACTATCCGCTGTCAACACTTATGTACGCAGGGATTAAGGATATATTGATTATTTCTACACCGCGGGATCTTCCACTTTTCAAACAACTTTTGGGTAATGGTAAAAAGTTAGGATGCAATTTTCAATATGCCGAACAAGCAAACCCCAACGGTCTTGCAGAAGCTTTCATTATCGGGAAAGATTTCATCGGAAATGATAAAGTGGCGTTGATACTTGGCGATAATATATTTTATGGTTCCGGCTTGAAAGAACTTTTGAAATCAAACAACAATCCTGACGGTGGCGTAATTTACGCATACCACGTTTTAGACCCCGAAAGATATGGCGTTGTAGAATTTGATAAAAGTGGAAAAGCTCTTTCTATTGAAGAAAAGCCTAAATCCCCAAAGTCAAATTATGCAGTTCCGGGAATTTATTTTTACGACAATAGCGTTGTGGAAATTGCAGCAAATATAAAACCCAGTGCCCGTGGCGAACTGGAAATAACCGATGTTAACAATGTTTATTTAAAAAAAGAAAAACTCAATGTGAGCATCCTTGATAAAGGAACGGCTTGGTTAGACACCGGGACATTCGCTTCCCTTATGCAAGCCGCACAATTTGTTGAGGTTATTGAAGAACGCCAGGGATTGAAAATTGGAGCCATAGAAGAAGCGGCTTATGAAATGGGCTATATTTCAAAAGAACAATTAATAGCGTTGRCAGAACCGTTGTTGAAAAGCGGCTACGGAAAACACTTACTTCAACTTGATTAGATTTGGAACTAAAAAAAACTCCACTAAAAGATTGCTTTGCTCTGAAGCCGAAAGTGTTTCAGGACGAACGCGGACTTTTTTATGAAACTTACAACCAAAAAATTTTTGAGAAGGTAGCAGGATTTTCGATAGATTTTGTTCAGGATAACCAATCCATTTCCTCTAAAGGCGTGTTGCGCGGGCTACATTTTCAACACGGCGAAATGGCGCAAGCCAAATTAGTTCGAGTAGTAAAAGGTAAGGTTTTGGATATTGTAGTTGATATTCGGAAAGACTCTGAAACATTCGGAAAATCGTTTTCCATTATTCTGGACGATGTTGAAAATTTACAATTATTTGTGCCGCGAGGTTTTGCCCATGGCTTTATCACACTTTCGGAACAATCCATTTTTACCTATAAATGTGATAATTATTACGATAAAGCTTCAGAAAGCGGAATCATCTACAATGACGCAACCTTAGCGTTGGATTGGTATCTTCCGAAAGAAGAATTTATTATTTCAGCAAAAGATTTGGAACTTCCCACTTTTGAGGAAGCGGTTTCATGAAAAAAATACTGGTAACAGGTGCAAACGGACAATTGGGAAAATGCATAAAAGATGCGGCCGCCGGTTATCCCGATTTTGAATTTGTCTTTGTTTCAAAGGAAGATCTTGATATTGAAAAGGCTGATTTGGTAACGGATTATTTCAGAAGGAATAATTTTACGCATTGTATAAATACTGCTGCCTACACAAAGGTTGAGCAAGCAGAAAGTGAAGAAGAAAAAGCATTTGCAATAAATACGCAAGCCGTGAAAAACTTGGCTTCAACTTGTAATGAGAATGATGTTGTTTTGTTGCACGTTTCCACAGATTACGTTTTTGATGGAAAAAAGAAATCACCTTATTTGGAAACTGACGCCACAAATCCCATCAATGTTTACGGGGCGTCAAAGCTAAAGGGAGAACAATACATACAGAAAATCACTGAAAAACACTTTATTTTAAGGACTTCGTGGTTGTATTCACAATACGGGCATAATTTTTTGAAGACCATTTTGAAATACGCTGAAGCGGGAAAAACCCTTACCATTACAACCGAACAAACGGGAACTCCTACAAATGCAAATGATTTGGCGAAAGCCCTGTTGCAGATAATTGCACAAGATTCAACAGGTTATGGCGTTTACCACTATAGCAACAGCGGCGAAACCACTTGGTTTGGCTTTGCCGAGGAGATACTTAAGCAAAGCGAAAAATTAAAAGAAGCAGACCTTGCAAAAACAAACCATTACCGTACTTTTGCCGCACGGCCGGAGTATAGCGTTTTAGATAACGCAAAGGCATTGAACAATTTAAATATTAAGCAGATAAATTGGCAGGAAAGTCTGGAATCTGTATTAAAAAAGACAGTCATTAATTTATAATATTAGTTTGTATGGCACAGCAGAATTCATCTGAAGAGATTGATTTGGGGTATTTGTTAAAGAAATCAAATGACGTTTTTAAAAGTATTGCAAGGGGAATATTTAGAACTCTAGATTTTTTTAAGAAATATGCAATTTGGATTATTTTACTAATAATTGTTGGAGTTTCAATAGGTGTTTATAAAGATTATAATGCAAAAAAAATTTATGATAATCAAATTATAGTAATACCAAATTTTGAGAGCGTTGATTATTTATATGATAAGATTGAGGCAATAAATCAAAAAATTGCTTCTAGTGATACTATTTTTCTAAAGGAAGTATTTCACGGGAATGCAAATAAGGTAGGATCCTTACAGATTGAACCTATAGTTGATATTTATAATTTTATTTCAAAATCGCGAGAGAATATAGACATTTTAAGAATTCTGGCGCAAAACCAAGACTTTTCAGAATATATTGAGGATTTATCAACGAGCAAATATTATAAATATCACCGTTTACAGATATCAACGCAAGGAAAAGAGAACTCTGAGCAGATACTTAATGACTTTTTCGCCTACTTAAATTCAAATAAGCATTTTAGCGATTATCAGGATATTTTTAAGGAAACCAAGGAGTACGATATTAAGGAGCATTATACTATGATTTCGCAAGTAGATTCGCTCGTTAAGGCTAGTGGTAATATGTATTCTGATAATAATAATGTTTCCGTAAATAACAACTCAGATCTACACTATTTAATTGAGAGAAAAAGGCTGCTAATAGAAGATCTTTATCAACTAAAAATGGAACTGGTGGACTATTCCTCCCCAATAAAAGTGGTTWGWAWWGACTMYRRYYKRRARCMWRAAARATTTNNATTAATATTTCTAATAAAATAAAGTATCCGCTTATCTTAGTATTCCTTTTTTCCTTTGTGTTCTTTATTATTTATGCATTCAAGAGCCTTCGAAATTATGCTCGAGATGAACACTAGGAATTTCTTTAAATTTTATATAAAAGCTAAATGAAGAAGAACTTAATAGTTTTTGGAACAAGACCTGAGGCAATAAAAATGGCTCCCCTGGTCCAAAAATTTTTAAATAACAAAGATTTTGAAACAAAGGTATGCGTAACGGCGCAGCATCGTGAAATGCTGGATCAGGTATTGGATTTTTTTGAGATAATCCCTGATTTTGATCTTGATTTGATGCGGCCAAACCAAAATCTATATTCGTTAACAGCCGCAATAATTGAAAATATGAAACCTGTTCTGGATGAGGTAAAACCAGATTATGTATATGTTCACGGAGATACTACAACCTCTATGGCTGTAGGTATAGCAGCTTTTTACAGCGGTGCAAAAATTTGTCATATTGAAGCGGGTTTACGCACTTTTGATAGACAATATCCATTTCCCGAAGAGTTTAATCGGCAGCTTACGGGAAAAATTGCCGATTATCATTTTTCTCCCACCGAACTCTCCAAGAAAAACCTTTTGGTCGAAAACACTAAGGAAGAGAATATTTTGGTTACTGGAAATACTGTTATAGACGCATTGCTATTTGGTATTGAAAAGGTGAACACAGAACATTTTAATGATGAAGAAATTGATAATTTAAAAACGATTTTGAATTTTAAAAAGAAAATTGTTCTTGTCACAGGGCACAGGCGCGAAAATCACGGAGATGGCTTAATAAGTATTTGTGCTGCATTGAAAAGCATCGCACAGAATAATACAGAGGTGGAAATAATTTATCCTGTTCATTTAAACCCGAATGTTAAGGGCCCAGTAAATAAATTACTGAAAGGTGTAGATAACATTCATCTTGTGGACCCGTTGGCGTATCCAGCATTTATTTGGCTGATGGAAAAATCTTACCTAATTATTACTGATAGTGGAGGTATTCAGGAAGAAGCACCAAGTTTGGGCAAACCAGTACTTGTAACAAGAACTACCACGGAACGTCCAGAAGCTGTTGAGGAAGGCACAGTAATTTTAGTAGGAACCAACACAAATAGAATCATTGAAGAAACGGATAAATTGTTGAATGATTTAGACTATTATAACGGCATGAGCATGTTGCATAATCCCTATGGAGATGGAAAGGCAACAGAAAGAATTATAAAATTTATTGAAGGATTATAGAATGGAGAATAAACCTATAGTGGTAATGATGGGTCTTGGTTATATAGGGCTACCAACCGCAGCTTTAATAGCAAGTAAAGGAATAAATGTAACAGGAATTGATATACACCAGCACGTAGTTGATACTATAAATGAAGGGAAAATCCATATCGTTGAACCAGACCTCGATGGACTGGTTCATCATGTAGTAAAAGAAGGCTATCTAAAGGCTTCTATTAAACCAGTAACTGCAGATGTTTATTTAATAGCAGTGCCTACACCCTTTAAGGGTAATCATGTTCCCGACCTCTCTTTTGTGGAAAGTGCGGTTAAAAATATAATTCCTACATTAAAAAAAGGAGCCTTGGTTATTTTGGAGTCTACCAGCCCGGTAGGAACAACCCGTAAGGTTCAAGAACTTATTTTTAAGGAACGGCCAGACCTAAAAGACGAAATCTTCATCGCTTACTGTCCTGAACGCGTATTACCAGGAAATGTAATTTATGAATTGGAACAAAACGACCGTGCTATAGGTGGAATAGACGAAGCTTCTACTGAAAAAGCTGTATGGTTTTACAAACATTTCGTTAAAGGAGAACTTCATAAAACCAATTCACAAACAGCAGAAATGTGTAAATTGGTTGAAAACTCATCGCGCGATGTACAAATAGCTTTTGCCAATGAACTCTCCAYGATTTGCGACAAAGCAAACATCAACGTTTGGGAGTTAATACGTTTAGCCAATAAACATCCCCGTGTAAACATTTTACAGCCGGGAACCGGTGTAGGGGGGCATTGTATTGCAGTAGATCCTTGGTTTATTGTTTCTGAATTTCCTAAGGAATCGAAAATTATTCGAAATGCCCGCGAAATAAACAATTACAAAACGGAATGGGCCATTGAAAAGGTTAAGAATGCCGCCCTTCAGTTTAAAATTGATAATGGAAGAGAGGCCGTAATTGCTTGTATGGGTCTAGCTTTTAAGCCGAATATTGATGATTTACGGGAATCGCCGGCACTCAACGTTGCTGAACAACTGAGGACAGATAATTTTTCAATTCTGTTTGTTGAACCTAATTTAAAGCAGCACCCCAAATATAAGTTGTCCACCATACAGGATGTTCAAGATACTGCGGATATCGTGGTTTTTTTGGTAGCTCATAAAGATTTCAAGGGGCTTGAATTTGAAGGCACAATACAAATTATAGACTTTTGTGGCGTGAGGGAACAGATTAAGAAATAGAAAATGAAAATACTGGTAACTTGCCACGGATTCTTAACCCCTTCCATGACTTTTGTTTATAATCAAATAAAAGCGTTTCAGGAACAGGGACATGAAGTTGAGGTTGTTGCCTGTGTTATTTTAAATGAAAATCTTTTTGTCTTTGATAATGTAAGGGCATTTAAGGAGAAGAAGGATATCCATTATATTATTTCTGCCTTCAAAAGAAAATTGGGGATTGAATACACGTTTTTTAGCAACAGTTTTTCCAAGAAGTTTGAAAAATTTGTTTCAGAATTTCGGCCCGATATCATCCACTGCCATTTTGGAACCCATTTTTTTCGCCTTGGAAATTATTTTAAAAAGAATCCCATACCCACTGTAATTACTTTTCACGGTTATGATGCCTCCCAAGCATTGACCGATGAAACCTATTGCAATGGTTTGCGTAAAGCATTTAAAAATCCGTTGGTTTACGGCACAGCAGTTTCCCAAGCCATAAAGAACAATCTTTTAGAAAAAGGTCTTCCTTCTAAAAAAATAATGGTTGATTATTTGGGTGTTGATGTAGATTTTTTCAAAAGAAAGTCACCCAGGACTTTTAATATAGATGAACCAGGTATATTCTTACAGGTTTCCAATTTTGTTGAAAAGAAGGGGCATGAATATACCCTGAAGGCATTTCGGAAACATTTGGATAACAGCAACACAGATGATATATTGATTTTTGGTGGTTCAGGGCCACTTTATGATGAAATGGTTTCGCTCACAAAAACTTTAAATCTCGAAAATAATATTCAGTTTAAAGGTTTGGTAAATCGGTTTCAGGTAAAGGAATTAATGGATTCTGCCCACTTTTTTGTACATCACAGTATAACGGCTGCAAATGGAGATACTGAAGGTCTACCAACCGCTTTAATGGAGGCCATGGCTATGGAATTGCCTTGCATCTCTACTTACCATTCTGGAATTCCTGAAATAATTGAGAACAATGTTAATGGAATTTTAGTGAAGGAAAGGGATGTTGAATCCATGGCACGAGCATTTTCAGAAATTAAATCATTAGCCGCCCAACCTAGAAATGTGGTGCTTGAAAAGTTCAACTTAAAAAATAATACACAAAATATTGTTACCATATTTGAAAAGCTAATCCCACAAAATGGCACAAAATAGTAGTCTGTTAAAAGGTGTAAAGTGGACGTCTGTAGGCACAATTGGAGTTGCGGTCTGCTCGCTTTTAAGACTTTCAATCCTAGCACGCTTCTTAGATCGAGAAGATTTCGGACTGATGGCTTTGGTGCTTTTTGTTCTGGGAATATTGACACTTTTTATGGATATGGGGCTAACCTCAGCCATTTTCCACAGACAGGAAATCTCGAAAAAAGAATATTCAAGCTTGTATTGGATTAATCTTGTATTCGGGATTTTAGTATTTCTTTTAATTGTAATAATAGCGCCTCTTATTGCCGATTTTTACGACAGTCCGCTGTTAAGCAGTTTGATTATTATAATGTCCACCACTGTAATATTCGCAGGACTGGGTAGCCAATATAGAACGGTGGAACAAAAACATTTAAATTTTAAGATTATCGCTTTGGCAGAATTAATAAGTTCTGTGCTATCCCTTATTGTAGCAATAGTAATGGCAGTTTATGGGTATGGTATTTATGCCTTGGTTATTTCTGCTTTGATACAGTATGCCTTGCCCAATATATTTTTCTTTTTAAGAGGGTGGATAAAAGACCCCATACTGTTTCATTTTAATTTAAACGAATCCCTCCTCTTTCTAAAAATTGGGGTTTTTGAAGTCGGCAGCCAATTGGTAAACTATTTCAATAGAGATATGGATATTATTATCATAGGAAAGGTATTCACTCCGGAATTGTTGGGGGGTTATAGTCTTGCAAAGCAATTGGTATTTAAGCCTGCTCAAATTATAAACCCAATAATAACAAAGATTTCCAACCCATTGCTGGCTACATTTCAGCATGATTTGTCGGTTTTGAAAAACAAATATTTAAAGCTTATAAATATTGTTTCTTCAGTAAACTTTTTAGTGTATTTATTGGTATTCATTTTTGCACCGATTATCGTGCAGATATTGTACGGGAATGAATATGATAATATTGTGAATCTTGTTCGAATTTTATCTGCATATATGTACATACGAAGTATCGGTAACCCAATAGGAAGTTTGGTAATTGCAACCGGAAGGACCGATCTCTCTTTCCTTTGGAATATATTTTCTCTTTTGGTAATGCCCGTTWTTATATTCATTGGGGTGCAATATTCTACCGAAGCAGTTGCATATTCCATGCTTGCGGGAATAATTGTACTTTATATTCCCAACTGGTGGATATTGGTAAAGCGATTGACGGGTGCTTCATTAATGGAGTTTTCAAAAGCGGTGGTTCCTAAAATGTATATTCGTGAAATTAGAAGCGTTTTTTCGAAAAAATAAGCTTAGGATTTTATAAACTTTTTGGTGATGGTTCTTCCTTCTATATAAACCTTGGAAAAATATAAACCCGAAGCTAAATTTGACACATCAACATTCGTATTTGATGTTCTTATTATTAGAACGCCATTTGTTGAATAGATTTCAATAAGTTTTGGAACCTCTTTTGAATCTATATTTAAAAAGTCTTCTACTGGATTTGGGTATATTATAAAATTTGAATTCGCATAATCCTCTACTTCTAAAATACATTCTTCGCTATAACTTGCCGTTGCATCTTTGCACCAACTTGGCAATGGGTCACTAGTAATACAAACTTTAGAATTTGCCATTACTTCATCATCAACCTGGATACATTCAAGATTTGGATTTTCCCGAGCCTTCATATTAACCAAAATAGTGTTATTTCCGTTTTTTAAATTTAAACTTACCAATTGATTGTTTTCACACGTCAAATTATAAATATTAGGATTATCACTAATATCAAGGCTCGTTAATTGATTAAAATTGCAGTTTAAACTTTTTAGATTATAATTTTCGCTAAAATCCAAACTTGTCAATCCATTATTTGAACATTTTAAACCTTCAAGATTTATATTTTGTGACGGATTAAAACTGTTTATTGAATTGTTAGAAAAATCTAATGATTCAAGATTGAGGTTTTGGGAAATATCTAAATTGGCTAATTGATTAATAGCACAGTTTAATTCAATTAGATTAGCGTTTTGGCTTATGTCTATATTAGTGAATTGGTTAGCATAACAAACCAAAGACTCTAGGTTCAAATTCTCTGACACATCTATATTGGTTAATTGATTGAAAGAACATCGTAGAATTTTAAGATTTGGATTTTGTGAAATATCGAGAACCGACAAAGCATTGTCATGGCAGTTTAATTCCTCTAGATTTGTCATTTGTGTTACATCTAAATTTGTTATACCCAAATGTTCAAAGACCAATCCTTTTAAATTGAAATTTTGGGTCACAATGTCTAAACTTATAATATTATTGCTGCCACATCTTAAATATTCAAGATTTAAAAAACTTTGTATTCCTTCCAAAGAGTTTATTCCTTCACCAGCAATATCCAACCTTAAAACAGCTTGGGCTTCATTTAGCTGAATTTCTCCGTCATTATTTGTGTCTGCATCTACATCTCCATTTCCATCTCCGTTTAAATCCACACACGGTCTATTTACCAAGGCGTTTTTAAAACTCGCATCTGGAATATTTACGATTTGGGCGTGGGCGATACTGCCGAATAGAAATAGTATAATTATATATGATTTTTTCATATTAAAGAATATTATGGAATAAAAAAATTAGATAAAAATCAATATTTTATAAACTTTTTTGTGATAGTTCTACCTTCTATAGTAACCTTTGCAAAATATAAACCCTTAGACAAATCAGCAACCTTAATACTTGAATTTGATGTTTGTTTTATAAGTCTACCTGTTAAAGAATAAATATTTACCGAATCAACAGGGGCTTGAGAATCAATATATAAAAAATCTTTTGTGGGATTTGGATAAACAGTAATCTCTCTTAAATCCAAATCAGAGATTCCCAATATCAACGGCAATAGATTAATATCTATTTTAGAAATTTTGTTCGCATTGTATTGTGAAAAATACAGGAATTCACCAATTACTAGCATACCTGTCGGAGCATCGATATCTTGGTTTATTTGCACTTCTAATCCATCTATTACATTGTAAGTAGATATTTTGTCTTCAAAAAAGTAGGACAGATAAATTTCATCTTCATAAACCATAAGATCACTTGTTGTTCCTGCTGGAGTGACCACCAATTCTGGAATAGGATTTGGGTCATTAATATTTATTTTCATAATTTCTTGTCCATCATGTGCTCCTATATATAATAAATCTTCTTCTAGCCATAGTTGGCGTGGACTTCCGATTTCTACTACTAATTCGAGGCTTGGATTTGGGTCATTAATATTGACTTTCAAAACTTTACTTCCTGGCCATCTTTCTGAAACATATAAATCAGATCCATTTAGCAATAATCCATCTGGCGCAACAAGTCCAGTTACTAATTGTGTTGCGGTAGGAGTTGGATTACTTAAATCAATTTCATAAATAGCATCACTATCGTATCTTGTGTAAAATAATCTATCCCCTTGAATTTTAATGTCCATAGTAAAATTCCCAGTATTATAGACTAAAACGGGATCTGGAGTGGGATCTGTAATATTAATTTTAAGAATATTAWGTGCTCCATATTCAATAAAGTATAGTTCATCTCCCACTATTTCCATTTGACTCGGCCAATGAATACCAGTTACTACATCAATTATCTGAGCCTGCGTTATATTTGAAAAAACAAATAGTATAAGTAAAATTGCCTTTTTCATTATGTTGTTCTTAAGTTTTTATAACCTTTTTGATTACGGTCCCTATGCTAGTTTGGATTTTTAAATAGTATACTCCAGCAGAAAATGATTTAAAATCTATCTTGTTAAAATCAGTAAATAAACTTTTCAATTTTCCCCCAGATGTGCTAATAATTTCTATTTCCTTAATAATTAATAAATTATAATTTTTAATATATAAAAAATCAATTATGGGATTTGGATACATTTCCAAATTTTGGGATGCCGCATTATCATCTGTGCCTATTAATTCACATTYKGTWTKSMMKWMYWTTTYARCRANARWMKSTRTYWSRKTNCRAWTYNTSTYCAMWNAGTCGTGCTATAAGAACAATCGTCAACATAAATATAGGGCAGGTTTGGGCTATTTATTATTTCAAATGCATCGATTTCGGTATTATTACCGTTTCTTAAATCGACATTTTCTAAAGCAGTATTTTGACTGGAAAGAATGACTTCCCTAAGGTTTGGATGATTTGCCAAATTAAGTTCTGGAAAAGAATTTCCGCCGCAATTTAAATACATTAAACTTGTATTTTGACTTAAATCTAAACTTGTAATATTATTGTTTGGACAACTAAGTTCAGTTAAATTAGTATGTTGACTGAGATCTAAAATGGATACTTGATTATTACCTAAAGTTAAGGCATTTAAATTAACATTAGGATGCAAAGGGATATTGGAAAACTGGTTATTACCGGCGTATACACTAATTAAACTAGCAAAATCTTCAAGACCAGTTAAGTCACTAATATTTTGATTTTGGATATCCAGAGCATACACATTTGAAATATTACTCGTTAAAACATAATTGTCTAGTACATCATCCAAACCCAAAATAATTAAACGTTGTTCAAAATTATCATCGGGCACATAGGTATTCTGCGCGCTTAATATTAAAAAAGGGAATAGGAAAAGAATTATTGTGTACTGATGTTTCATAACACTTAAATTTAATTATCAATATACAATTTTTTTACTTTTGAGGATAGATTTGGTTTGCTACAAAGCCAAATTATATTTTTTCCCGCCTTTTGAATACTGAATTTTACCGTCTTGAACCTGAACATTTGAAACAGATGTTTTATATAAATCGGACTGAACTTCAATTACTGTAATTAACTTATTCCCTTCTTTTCTAACTTTTACTTGTGGTATGGGAGTAAGTGAATATTGAATCCTGGAACGTGAAACCTCTTGTGTGGTAATTTTGTCATTTTCAGTAAATGATTTCACAATGGCTTTAATATCCTTTGGGAAAAAGACCGTCGCTATGTTTTCTGAAAGCTTGACATTCAGATTCGCCTTTTCGCCAAAATTAAATTGTTCGCTTATGCTTTTAATGAGTTTTGGATCTTCAGATTCCGCCCAATCTTGAAGTACAATTACATTAGGTTTTATAAAGTAAAGTTTTCGTTTTACAGTTATAGAATCGTACATATTATGTTCCGCGGAAACGATTTCTACATCATCACTTTTCCAATATCCCGTTAATTTTGAATATTGTCCTTCTTTCCCTAAAACGTAGTCGCTATCATTGATAGCAATTGAATTATGGGCAAAGACTGACATAAGAAATGGTCTATGCTTATCCTCATAGCCATAATATCCTTGATCAGTCAAAATATCGATTCCAAGGGTTTGAAAAATAAACTGAAGATCATCATTATGTTTATGGGTTCTGGAATAATAATTTGCAAATAGCGCTACATAACTACTATCTTTTGCTTGGGTTCGCAATGTAGCAATATTGTTATCAAAGCTAACCATGGAAGACAACTCCTTTCCACCTATAACATCCAAAACACGTTGGTCGTTGCCAAAACTTTCGGCTAAATGTGTGTTTAAGTTCTCAATTCCACTATCGCCCCAGATGGGAAATGTTAAATCCGGTTTAACCAGTTGCAGGAGAATATCGTTCTTTTTTAATGATTTGAGCTGAAGCGCGGGATTAATATCTTCTTTTTCAATTAACTCAATAATTTTCTGGTCGAGATTATGATTGTAGATATGATATGTGGTAGCATGTTCTCTCGCTAATCCACTATCGTCAATTATATAATCAATATTTTTTAATGCACGTTTTAATGTCGGTTTATAAATTGCTGAATGGAGTGAAGGATTGGATTTGGTTATTTTTGCAAACGCCAAAAGACTACGGTCCATTATTAAAGAATGATTGTTTTGCTCATAATGCTTTGGGTCAAGCATAAAAGTAATATTCAATGAAAGATGGTCAAATACCTGCTGTATAAAATCAGTATCAGGGTTTACTTGTTGAAGCTCATTATAAACGATTTGCAAGAGATGTAATGTTCTATGGCCAATAGCACCTTCTTCCCAGGTTTGATCAGAGGTTTTCTCCTCAAGGGAATTGTGCGCTTTTATATAACTTAACACATATTTTTTGCTTTTTCGTGATATCGAATGTCCCCGTAATCGTGGTAGGTATGATTTAAAATGGAAATAAAAAAAAGATTTTCGTAATACGCTTGCCAAGTTTGGTTATTTTCAGGATTTTCTTTCCACGTAATTTTTTCAATCGGAATATATTGCGGTTTAAAGGAATGCAAAACCACAATAGAATCCTTCATTATTAAATTGGCATATTTTTTTGTTTGAAGGGAATCATAAGGAACCGTTTTTGGGATATCCTCAAAAACTAATGACTTTGATATATCATATAGATTAAGCGCATAATTCTTTTCACCCAATTTGATAAGTATGGAGGTATCTTTTAATTTCTCTATTTTCTTTTCATCAGTGGAGCATGAAATAAAAAAAATTGAAATTATGAATATAAAAATTCTATTGAAAATCATTTTTATTTTATATGCTGTAAGAGACTTAGTCATTCCCAAAAACTTCTCTTTATAAATTTTTGCAGTAGGGAAAAGCTGTTTCATTCTCTTTTTTGAAACCAATATTATTTGTTCTGCTTGGTCCTTAGCATCCTCAACAGATATTTTTGTGCCCCTTGAAAGTTTAGTTTTACTAAGAATAAATATCTTAGCTTTTTTAGGCAAAAATTGGAAATAGGGAAGTAAATAATGGGGCTCCACAAAAAAATATTTATAAGGAGTTTGAATATAATAGTTCTTGCCAACCCGTTGCACCTCCTCCGCCATCCTTTTTTGATTTTCAAAAGTGTACAAATGCTCGATTACTGAATTGGAAAAAACCAGATCAAATTTATTATTGTCGTATTCAGATAAATCGCAGGCATCACCTTTAACCGAAGTCATATTGGGATGATGGGTTTCAAATTGGGTAAGATTTAAAAGTATAATTTCTATGTTTAATTTTTCTTGGTATCCTCTGTTTATCCAAAAAGATTCGGTCCCGCCTACATCCAAAATGGTAATTGTTTTCCCATTATTTAATTTTTCTAATTGGCTTTCAAAAAAAGCAAACCTTTTGTTCCTAAACCTATTGGCCAAAGATTTTTTATTGTTGTAATTAGCGAGTTCATTTATAAATGACATAATTTTATTTAATCGTGGTTTTTCAAATCTACAATAAAAAATATTTGGTCTAATATTAAAAACATACTATCGCCTCCATTTTAAGTTTCTCCCTCAGAATTAAAATTTAAAAAAGAGTAGCTTTGCTTCACAAATGGAAGGAACGTTAATAATAGATTCTTGACTTGAAATATATTTATCAAATAATTCTGATTATCCTTTTTTTAACCATTAGTACGTTAACTTTAAGTACTTTAATGGCGCTCTGCCTGTTACTTTTAATTGGGTTAGTTTGGGTCGCTACCAAAAAAGGAAAATTGGAAGTGCCCCATTATGTAATTGTGACTTTTTGTTTTTATGTGCCTTTTTTAATACTGGGCCTTGTAAACCAACATCCTCACCCTACCATTGATATAAAATTTCAGTTTTACGCGATTATATTTTATCTGTTTTTGGTGAATTTAAAAGAATTGAATTTGTTGCGGTTTTTATTCATTTTAAATGCCGTGGTGTGTGTAGTTTATATTTTCACCTATTTTGGGTTGGTGCCCAGTCTCTGGCATGATACTATTACGGGGAAGGGTGGACGTGTCTATGGGCCATCAATTATACCAATTGTGCTCATCGGCTTCTATTATCTCTATAACCGAATGGCTTTTGACATGCCGTTGGCGATTTCTTGGTTGCTTGCGCTGGTCTATCTTTTCCTCACTTCAAACCTAATGAACCTTGTTACTGCGGGGGTCTTGCTTTTCCTGATAATCGTTAACATTCGCAAACTCTTTAAGCCGGGATTTATAATTGGGTTTGCTTTACTTTTGGTTGCTTTTGTTACATTTTTCAATTCAGATTTGGCGCCGGAAGCCATTAAGGAAAAACTGCCCTACGTAATTAAACCCTGGGAGTATGCAAGCCTGAAAACCCGCATCCAGGATTTTGATACGGCTTTACGGGCAGAAGATTTTACATTGACACAAAAAATTATTGGTGACGGTTTTGGCGCCAGTACAACTGTTTATAGGGAAAATGTAATTGCCCAAAGTTTTAGTGGCAATTACACATTTCAGGAAATTGATAACGGTTTTTACTATCTATACCATCGCGGAGGTTTTATATTATTGTTCCTATTTCTTATCGCACATATCTATTTGCTTCGAAAAATTCCTTCGGCCAAAGCAAAACTCGGCTTTATATTTATCGTACTTTTTACCAATTTGCTTTCCATCCATTACTTTACAAATATGTTTTATTTATTGATTCCTTTCCTTATTCTCGAGACGGAAAGCCACAGCACAAAATATCTCGCAAAAAACAGGTTTGATGAAGTATAGTATTTACATAGTACCCAATCTTAGAAAAATTGCAGGGGGCCCAATTACCCGCATCAATTTATTTAAAAATACCTTTCAGAAAAATGGTGGAAATGTTATTACAGTTGGGAACAAGCTGAAATCAATTTTTAAAAGTCGCGATCTCTGCTATGTAGAATCCGCTACCAACAGAATCTCCCTAATAGATATTTTGCCACTTTTCTTTATAAAATTTAGATCGAAAAAAGTAATCGTATTTATCCGCGATATTTATATTGAATTGTTCCCCGAGGATTATCGCGGTTTTCGAAAAAAAATTACGTTCTATTTAAATAAGCTGAGCAATTTTTATCTCACTTGGGTTTCTTCTTCTATGGTTTTTCCCACTTCTGAAATGGGTAAAGTATTTTTTCAGAAAAATAAATTATTTCCCAATCGCCCATATTCCGATTTGCCGCCCGGAACTTATAACATAACCGAAAATGTGCCGCTTCCGGATTTCTCAAAAAAACTGGGGCTTCTATATTTGGGAAGCATAGATTATAAAAATTCCGGTTTTGAAGCTTTCGTCTCCTTCGCAAAAAAATATGCCCAAAGCTATAATTTCTTTGTACTTTCCGGGGCGCAGAATATTCAGGAAATGATCGATGGAACTGAAATCAGGGCCTCAAAAATACCACGTGCAGAAATCCCCCAATTTATACGAAATCATAATATTACGTATGCACTTCACACAAGACCGCGTAATATGTATGACGATCTCACGTTTCCTATTAAAGTGTTTGACTTTCTTAGCTTTCAGCTTCCCTTTTTTACGGAAGAGCACGTTCCGTTAAAAAATCTTTTAGGCAACGATTACCCTCTTTTTGCATCTTTCGGAAACATTGATGAAATACATCAAAAAATTGAAACTTTGGGAGCAACGGAATACGAAACATTGCTACAATACCTAAAACGAATTGCCTCTAACAACACCTATGATAAAAGATATTCGAAATTACTGGAACAATAACCCACCACGGAGGGTGTTTTTTGAAGCCAGCACCTATCTCTTTGTCGCTACCTTGCCTTTGTGGGAAAACTTGAACACCATTGTTTTGTGGTTCTTTGTGGCATCTTCCCTTTTTTTGTTAAAGCCGAAAGAGCGCCTGCAAAACCTAAAAGGGAATAAAACGGCTTTTTATTTTTTGGCGGTACTCTATTTTATGTTCGTTTTGGGATGGTTTTTTTCCACCGACGTAAAAGATGCCCTCAGGGATATGGAACGGACACTCACCCTGTTGCTGATTCCCCTTATAGTGCTTTCGCATAAAAAGGAAGACTTCAACCTAAAGAAAATATATATTTCCTTGGGAACAGGACTTTTTATTGGAATGGTGATTTGTTGGGGTTTTATAATTGAATCTATCTTAACCAATGCCACACCGTGGGTACAGGCCGGTTATTTTTTTAAATGGATTTATAATGGCTGGAATGCCTTAAAACCATTGGAAGGGCACCCAAGCTATTTCGCGATAATGATAGTAATCTTTATCCTCGGCATTATAAGGATGCGGGAATTTGTGAATTTAAGAAGGCATAAATTGAAACTGCTATTGCTTCTAGCTCCCTTCTTTCTTTTTTTGATTGAAACCAGCAGCCGCATTGGCGTTATCTGTTTGATAGTTATGGTAGTGATTACAATATTTAGAAAACTGGAAATAAAAAAGATTTTCTATTTAATCGGCTTAATTGCCACTTTGGCTATTCTATCCATTAAGTTCGATTATTTGGGTTCTAAATTTTCCGCAATTGTAGATTCACAAGGAAATATAACCTTGGACAGATATCCGCGCTGGATAGCCATTCTTTCTGAATTTAATGCTCGTGGAAATTATATTTTTGGAATCGGAACGGGCGATGCCCAGGCACTGTATGATTTGGCCTATAGCAAGGGAGGTTTTGATATCGCATTGAACAATCATTACAATGCCCATAACCAATATTTGGAATTTTTGGTCTCAAACGGTATATTGGGACTATTCGTCTACATTACGGTATTGCTCATTTTCTTGAGAAAAACAGGCCTAGAGGGGGAGGCGCTGAGCTTTTTCGTTATTATAGCCTTATTTTCCTTTTCAGAAAGTATTTTTGGACTGAGCAAAGGGGTTTTCATTTTTGCTTTTTTCTATTCTCTTTTTATTGTTTGGTATTCAAAAAAGGCACAAAAAATTAATCAAAACGAAGTAAACCAAAATATATGTGTGGAATAATTGGTTCAATAAATAAAGCCTTTGATTTAAGCGCCTTAAAACTTATAGAGCACAGGGGGCCAGATGCTTCGGAAATTGAAAGTTTTAAAGTTGCCCGACATGACATAAGATTGGGTCTTGTACGGTTGGCGATTGTGGAACTGTCTGATGCAGGCCGCCAACCTATGATTTCTTCCTGCGGAAAATTCGCCATAACTTTCAATGGGGAAATATATAACCACCTTGATTTAAGGGAAAAACTCACGGAAATTGATTTTAAGGGCCATTCCGATACTGAAACGATTCTTTATTACCTCAGAAAATTTGGCATTGAAAGTGTCGTAGATTTTAATGGAATTTTCGGATTTTCCTTTTTGGACATTGAGAATGAAAAACTGTATTTGGCCCGTGACCATTTTGGCGTAAAGCCGGTTTACTATTTTCAGGACGATACAAGTTTTATTTTCTCTTCCGAAATACGTCCTGTAAAAGACTTGCAGGATAGCCCTAAGCCAGATTTGGATAACCTGCCCACTTTGCTTCGGTTGCGTTATCTTCCCTCGCCATTAACGCTCCACAAAGACATTAAAAAACTGAAACCGGGACATTATATTGAAGTTGATTTGGCTTCGGATAAACTACATTATTCCGAAAAATATTTCATTAAGGAAGCGCCTTCTCCGTCACATTCAAAAAAGGAAAACTTCCTAAAAGGCTACGAAACCCATATTGAAAATGCCGTAAAAAGGCAATTAATGGCCGATGTGGAAATAGGTATTATGTTAAGCGGAGGCATAGATTCTGCCGTTGTGGCGGCAATAGCCCAAAAACATTCCGATAAAAAACTGAAGGCATTTACCGTAGGTTTTGAGGGCCTGCACAAAGAAGATGAAATTGATGCCGCCAAAGAAACGGCGGATATTTTGGGCTTGGAACATTTTTCGACCAAAATTAGTTTTGATAATTTTCTATCCATTTTTGAAGAAACTACCAGAATTATTGAAGAGCCATTGGCCACAACTTCGGTCATACCGATGTACTACCTCTCACAATTGGCTTCAAAATATGTAAAAGTGGTACTAACCGGCCAGGGCGCAGATGAGCCTTTGGGAGGTTACCAAAGATATCAGGGCGAGGTAATTTCAGGAAAAATTCCCCGAGGGCTTATTCATTCCTCGAATAAAATCGTTCCCCATATTGGGGTTAAAAACGAACGGATTTTACGATCGGCCAATGCGCTAGGAGAAAGAAATGATGTGCAGCGGTTTTTAAATGTGTATTCCATTTTTACCCAGGAGGACATAAAAAAACTGTTGAACGTTCGGGAGGAAAAAGCGTTCCATTTAATAGAATATTTTTACAATGCACTTCGGTGCAGTAGTAAGAAAACCGCGGCAGAACGTATGATGGCCATAGATGTACGGATGAATCTCCCTGACGATTTGCTTTTGTACACCGATAAAATCACAATGAATTTTTCGTTGGAATGTCGAGTGCCCATGTTGGATACCGAGTTGGTTAATTATATAGAATCACTGCCCGCGAAGGAAAGATTGGCAATTAGAAAGACCAAAATCATACACAAGGAATACGCCAAGAAAATTTTGCCGGAACGTATTATAAATCGAAAAAAATACGCTTTTCAATCTCCAACAAAAATTTGGTTCAAAAAATATAATGACCAGATAAAAGAATTGCTTTTAAAACCCGGAATATTCACGGAAATTTTTAATACAGATGCGTTGAATAAAATATTGAACGAACATTTAAAAGGGTATAACCGCGAAAAGCAGATATTCCTGTTGTTGAGTATTTACTATTGGCTACAGGATAATGAATAAGTGGAAAGCAAGATGAAAATATTTCTAATTTCAAACATGTACCCTTCCTCCAAAGATTCACTTTTTGGGGTATTTGTGAGAAATTTTAGGTTGCAGCTCGAAAAAATGGGTGTTGTTTTTTCTGCGGTATCCGTAATAAAGGGAAAACGTTCAAATACTATTGGCAAAGCAATTTCCTATTTTGGATATTATTGTTCAATATGTTACAATTTTATCTTTAAAAGCTATGATCTCATTTATGTCCATTTTATGTCGCATAATGCGCCGGCTTTAGCTTTTCTGTTTTTTCTTTTTAAGAAAAGGAAACCACTCGTAATAAATGTTCACGGCGACGATGTTACCCATTCCAAAGGGAGAAAAATAGATATTCTGAATAAATACGTTCTTAAAAAGGTTGATCTGGTAGTTACGCCTTCCGATTATTTTAAGGATATGATGTTGCACAATTATCCATTTTTAGCGAATGAGCAAATTTTCACATCTCCATCCGGAGGGGTTGACGCCAAAAGGTTTTACCCTATGGCTAAAACCATACATGAAATTCCCATTTTGGGAATGGTTTCAAGAATAGACGAAGGAAAAGGGTGGGATGATTTTTTGACGGCTTTAAAAACATTAAAAGAAAAAAATATACCTTTTAAAGCCATCATTGCGGGACAAGGCCTCCAGGAAACCGAAATGAAAACCATGATGCACGATTTTGGAATTAAGGAGAATGTGGAATTTTTGGGTCTTGTAAAACAGGAACAATTGGTTCATCTTTACAATAAAATGGACGTAATGGTATTTCCCACGAAACGTGAAGCAGAAAGTCTGGGTCTTGTGGGTCTGGAAGCCATGAGTTGTAAAACCCCTGTAATTGGGGGCGATATTGCAGGACTGAAAACATACATTAAGGACACTAAAAATGGAATGTTATTTCAGCCGGGAAATGTTTCGGAATTAACATCTTGTATTGAAAAATATCTTAATTTTTCGCAGGAAGAAAGAGAGAAAATGGGCAATGCCGCCTTTAAAACTGCTGAGCAATACGAAAGCGGATATGTAAGTAAAAAACTATTGGAGCAACTTAAAAAGGTATGTATAAGAAACTAGCATTGGTAATTTATTATGGCATTATTTCGCATCTGCCACATTCACGATATATTTCCCTTACGCGGAATATAAGGGTTTGGTATGTTTCAAAAGTTCTCAAATTTATTCCCGATAGAAAAAATAGTTTCATTGAAAATAACGTTTATTTTTCCAATGGAAAAAATCTAAAAATAGGTACGGGATGCCAAATCAATGAAAATGTGTTCATTCAGGGCGCCTATATTGGTAACAATGTTTTGATTGCTCCTAACGTTTCTATTTTAAGTATGTCCCATAATTACCAAAACACCGAAATACCCATGGTCTTCCAAGGGGAAACGTTGCCAAATCCACCCACTATTGAAGATGATGTATGGTTGGGGAGAAATGTGGTAGTGATGCCTGGAATAACAATAGGTACCGGTTCCATTATAGGAGCTGGCGCTGTGGTCACAAAGAATGTTGCACCGTTTTCAATAATGGGCGGTGTTCCTGCCAAACTAATTAAATCTAGAAAATGAAAAAATTATGGGTTCTCTTTTCGTTGATTTTATTTTTCACAGCCTGCGCTAAGCCCAAAGTTATGATAGCGCTTGCCGGACAGAGCAATGCCGTTTTCATAAGAGATACGCTTGCTTATAACTATAAAAAAATAACAGGTAGGGAGGCATATATCATACAGTGCGCTAAAGCGGGAAGTGCATTGAATGCAAAAGCGGAAACAAATGATTGGGGTAATTGGAGCCCCACCGGTGATTTGTTGGAAAAAAGTTTTGATGAAATAGACAAACGCTTTTCTCTAATATACCCTCCTTATAATATAGAAGAAAATCTATCAGCTATTATCTGGTCCCAAGGCGAAAACGATGGAGAGGCTATTGGAAAAGGTATTTTGACTGCTGAAGAATATAAACGGGATTTAAAAAATTTAATTTCCAAATTTCGGGAGCGGTATGGTGCTAATCTTCCGTTTATTATAATTGAAATTGGAAGGCACGCCACTTGTAAAGAGTGCGACGAAGGATATTCGGCTGTACGGAAGGTTCAAGATGAGGTAGCTGAAGATGATAAAAACACCTACATTGGCTATGATGAAACCAAGGATTTTCTGGAAAGGAAGTGGCTACGGGATCCAGTGCATTATAATCAAGAGGCTTTAAATGATATTGCGAAAAAATTGGTTAAGTTTATGGTGGCCAACAATATTGACTGATTTTTTTAAATTGAGCCACTAATGATTTTCACCTATGCAGTATATCAAATACCTGTTATTGCTGTTTATTGCAGTGAGCTGCTTTAACAAAGACGATGGCCCAAACCTGGAGCCAGAAAATCAATTGGTAATAACAAGTTTTTTCTCCCCTACAAGCATTTCCGGGAGCGGAGATTACATTTGTTGATGAAAATATAGATACGGCAATTACTTCTAGAGTTTCCTTTAATGGCATAGAAGGTGAAACAACGAGCATCTCCGAAACTGAAATTGTTGCAGTTGTCCCTCAGGGAGCCATTCTACATGATTCAAATTATAACCAGATACTTTATAAATTAAAACTTTCGGATGGAACATCTACAATCACAATATTGGATGAAGAAGACCAACATTACGATTTTGAAGTAATTTATTTGAACAATTAGTGTGCTATAAACACTATATTTGCTCGCTAAAAATTGATTGTGAGTATTCCACAACGGATAAAAATCCTAAACACCACCATTGACAACCTCTCCATGCAAGAAACCCTTGCCTTGGTACAGGAAAAAATACAAACTGGCGAACAGCTCCATCACGTGGTGGTAAATGCCGGAAAAGTGGTTGCCATGCAGAAAGATCCTGAACTACGGCAGAGCGTAAATAATAGTGATATCATTAACGCTGATGGACAAGCTGTGGTTTGGGCCTCACGGTTTTTACAAAAACCCCTTAAAGAGCGAGTTGCAGGTATAGACCTTATGGCCAATCTTGTGGAAATGGCGCATAACAACAATTATAAAATCTTTCTATTCGGCGCGAAGGAGGATGTAGTAAAATCGGTAGTTGAAAAATATTCTGAAGTCTATAGTCCAAACATTATTGCCGGATATAGAAATGGTTATTTCAGTCCTTCAGAAGAAAAGGAAATAGCACAACAAATAGCTGACAGTGGCACCCAAATGCTTTTTGTGGCAATTTCTTCTCCCATCAAAGAAAACTTTCTATTTAAATACCGCGACATTCTAAAAAACGTAAATCTGATTATGGGAGTTGGCGGTAGTTTTGATGTAGTTGCAGGAAAAACAAAACGGGCGCCAGCCTGGATGCAAAAAGCCGGCCTGGAGTGGTTCTACCGCTTTGCACAGGAACCTAGACGTATGTGGAAACGATATTTGGTAGGTAATTCTAAGTTTATCTATTTAGTGTTAAGGGAGCGTTTTTCAAATAAATAAAAATCCCATAATAGCTCCCCGATATCATTCTGTCTTGTCACATAAAATCGAGCATCCACAGATACTTCATACCAAAGCCATAGCAAAGCCATACCAAAGTCATTAGATTGTAAGAAAACAGCCAATTTTTCCTACAAAACGAATTTGATAAAATTAATCCATTTTATTTCTAAACAAAAACCTTCAATTGATCTCACATAAATGCCTTTAATTTTATCGCCAATGAATAATGGGGATGTCCAAAATCTCCCTACTAAAGTCCAATAACTCATAAGAGTTTTCTATCTTCCCCTAAAATTTAAAACAATTCTTTTTCAATATGAGGATCCTGCTCGCTGCCATATACCCTTATGCATTTTTGCTGCTTTACCTCATTATTCCTTTTGATAATTATATCCGAGCGTGGCCTAATATTCTATTAGCAATTTTGGTAGTCGCCTTTCCCTTTGTTGTAAAAAAGGAAGACTTCAGAAAACTGAAATCGCTTCCTATTGCTGTATTTTTAGGTCTTTTTGCTTACTTACTGATTGATTCTTTTGGAAGTGGAWGATTGCCGGATGATTTTAATATTATTAAAAAAGTGATGATCGCCGTAGGGCTGGCCATTCTTTATATACCTGTAGCTGATGCCAAGAAAATTAACAGTGCAATCATTTTTTCATCCCTTGCGGCCATTCTTTTTTCGGTATATAATTTTGTGCTAATAACCGATGCCACTGGAAGTTTTGCGCTGGGCGACTCCCCACAGGTTATAGAATCGTTATTGATTGACAGGCTTTATCTGGGTCTTCTCAGCTCTTTTAGTATTTTGATCTCCTTTCAGGCAATCTCAAAAAAATACCATCCAGAAAATAATTATTATTTGGCCAATATTCTTGTCAATGCACTATTCATAGTGTTGATTGCATCAAAAATTGCCGTGGTTTCCTTATTTGTGTTATTATTAGTTCGGCAATTTTATGGCCAACTGAAAATATGGAAAACTTTAATTGCGGCATTTGCCATATTTGCGGTCGTTAGCCTATTTTTTATTATTAAAAACGAAAAGATTATTCAATCCAGCCAAAGAGAGAATCCTAAAAATCCTCCAGCTTTTATTGAAAATTCAATGACCTATGAGCTGAGGGCGGTGGTTTGGAGTTGCGCCCAAAACATTATAGAGGAAAAGGGTTTTTCACTTACCGGAATTGGTTTTGACACTACAAAAGATCAATTGGTTTCTTGTTATGAAGCCCAAATCACCAATCCCAAAAAGAAAAAAAAGTTTGTATCTCAACGTTATAATACACATAATCAGTTTTTGGATTTTTACTTGAGTGCCGGTTTTATTGCATTGTTGCTGTTTTTGATTTTTATATTTTTAAGTTTTATTTCGAGCCACACTAAGTTTTTTCCAACAGCTATGCTAGCCATATTGGTAATGTACTGTATGGTTGAAAACCTTTTCCACAGACAAATTGGAGCATACTATGTAGGCTTCATTATGATTGTGTTAATGACCACTACCCATAGCAAGGAAAACAACAGTGCAAAACCCCTATAAAAAGAATTGCAAATTGTACTTTTGCGCTTTGATAATAAACAGAACTTTTCAATAGTAGAAAAGAAAGAAAAAGATAAATGAAAATATCAGTTATAGGAACAGGCTATGTAGGCCTTGTAACGGGAACTTGTTTGGCGGAAACAGGAAATGAAGTAATCTGTGTAGACATAGACGAAAGCAAAGTAGAAAAAATGCGTAATGGTATTGTGCCAATCTATGAGCCACACCTTGACGTACTGTTTGAAAGAAACATCAAGGCAAACCGTTTAAAATTTACAACCTCACTGGAAGAAGGATTGGAGCATGGTGATATAATTTTTCTAGCACTCCCAACTCCGGAAGATGAAGATGGGTCTGCTGACCTATCCTATGTTTTGAACGTTTCAGAAGAAATTGGCAAGAAAATAAAAGTTTATAAAGTAATTGTCGATAAAAGTACCGTACCTGTCGGTACCGCAGAAAAAGTTTACAAAGTAATTGCTAAAAATGCATCCTGTGAATTTGATGTGGTTTCCAACCCAGAATTTCTTCGCGAAGGCTTTGCTGTTGATGATTTTTTAAAACCCGAACGCATTGTTGTTGGTTCCAGTAGTGAAAGGGCAACTGACTTGATGAAAAAACTTTATAGCCCATTTGTACGTTCCGGAAACCCCATAATCATAATGGATGAAAAATCTGCAGAGCTTACAAAGTATGCGGCAAATTCATTTTTGGCTACCAAGATTACATTTATGAATGAAATAGCAAACTATTGCGAAAAAGTTGGTGCCGATGTAGACATGGTACGTGCAGGAATGGGTACCGATACCCGCATAGGGAAGCGTTTTCTCTTCCCCGGAATTGGGTATGGGGGCTCTTGCTTTCCTAAAGATGTTAAAGCACTTCAAAAAGCGGGAAAAGATGAAAACTACGACTTCAAAATTTTAAATTCAGTAATTGAAATCAATTCGGCCCAAAAAACCATCTTACTTCCCAAAATAGAGAGCTATTTCAAAAATGATTTAAAGGAAAAAACTATTGCTATTTGGGGATTGGCATTTAAACCCGAAACAGACGATATCCGTGAAGCCCCATCTATTGATATGATGGAAGCTTTACTTGATAAGGGTGCAAAACTTAAAGTTTTTGATCCCGAGGCAATGCCAAATATTGAAAAGCGTTTTGGCAATAGATTAAATTATTCCGAATCTATGTACGCTGCATTGGAAAATGCCGATGCACTTTTAATTTGCACCGAATGGAGCATATTCAGAACTCCAGATTATGGGAGATTAAAACAATTGTTGAATAATCCAGTTGTTTTTGATGGTAGAAATTTATATAGCGTAAATGATATGGAAACAGAAGGGTTTACCTATGTTTCCGTGGGTAGAAAGACGGTTAACTTATGAAATGCCCAATAGCAAATTATAAATTGAAAGTAGGTGCAGGCTTAGGCATTCCATCTTCCTCTTTCTCAAATATTTTATACAGATGAAAAAACGTGTCCTAATAACCGGAGCTGCTGGATTTTTAGGCTCGCACCTCTGCGATAAATTTATTGCCGAAGATTTTCACGTTATCGGGATGGATAACCTTATTACTGGTGATCTTAAAAATATTGCACATCTTTTTAAACTGGAAGCTTTTGAGTTTTACCACCATGATGTTACCAAATTTGTACACGTTCCAGGAAAAGTAGATTATATTCTTCATTTTGCTTCCCCAGCAAGCCCCATAGATTATTTAAAAATACCCATCCAAACTTTAAAGGTAGGTTCGTTGGGAACACACAACCTTCTTGGATTGGCAAGGGAGAAAAAGGCACGAATCCTTATTGCATCAACTTCTGAAGTATATGGCGATCCACAGGTACATCCACAGACTGAAGAATATTTCGGAAATGTAAATACTATTGGACCGCGCGGTGTTTACGATGAGGCCAAACGATTTCAGGAATCTATAACCATGGCATATCATAGATTTCACGGTTTGGAAACGCGAATAGCCCGTATTTTTAATACCTATGGTCCCCGTATGCGTCTTAACGATGGGCGCGTTATACCTGCATTTATTGGGCAAGCCTTGCGGGGAGAAAACCTTACGGTTTTTGGTGATGGAATGCAAACTCGTTCCTTCTGTTATGTCGATGATGAGGTAGAAGGGCTTTACCGTTTATTAATGAGCGATTATCCGCTACCTATTAATATCGGAAATCCAGAAGAAATTACCATTCTCGATTTTGCAAATGAAATTGTGAAACTAACTGGAACCGAACAAAAAATTGTGTTTAAGCCCCTACCTCAGGATGATCCTCTGCAGCGCGAACCAGATATATCGAAAGCAAAGGAAATATTGGGATGGGAACCTAAAGTTTCTAGGGAAGAAGGAATGAAAAAAACATTTGAGTATTTTAAGGGGTTATCAAAAGAAGAACTTTTTAAAAGCGAGCATAAAGATTTTTCAAAGCATATCAATAGATAAAAAGTAAATGTTTAGGAGCGGAAGATATTCAGGATTACTTAGACCTATTTCATATGGAATAGATCTGTTCTTTATCCATTTTTTTGCTTTTGAATTGTTTGGTAATCCTTTCCCGTATTTTAACTATGTAGTTTTTTTAACCATAGCTTGGCTTATACTCTCATTGCGATTGGGGTTTTATGAGATTTATCGTTTTACCCATCTATCCAAAATTATGTCGCTTATAGGGAAACAGGCTATTATTTTCCTATTGATTGTTTTTTCCTTTTTTGGTTTTTATAATGAGTTGACCACCTCAGCTTCCATCATTTTTAAATATATTTTTATGGTGATGCTATGCATTACCATTGTAAAATTGGGTATTTTCTTTCTCTTGAAGAAATATCGTTTACACTTGGGTGGAAACGTACGTAAAGTTGTGATTCTAGGGCTCAACCAAAAAACTGACCAATTACGAAAATTTTTTACCACTAATCCGGTCTATGGTTATAAACTTTACAAAACCTTTGATTTAAAAGGACCTGATAAAGTCACCATAGAAGAATGTATGGATTATATCCTCAGAGAGGAAATAGATGAGGTGTACTCCTCAGTTGCCGAAATTAACAACAAAGATTTAATAAAGTTGGTTGATTTTGTGGATAACAACCTTAAAGTCTTAAAATTTCTTCCAGACAATAAAGAAATATATAGTAAAAAACTGGACTTTACTTATTATGGAGTGCTTCCCATTCTTTCCATGCGTAAAATTCCTATGGATGAACCCTTTAATAAGTTTATAAAAAGAGGTTTTGATATAATACTTTCGCTTTTTGTTATAGTAGGGCTTTTATCTTGGCTCACGCCAATTCTTGGATTATTAATTAAATTAGAATCAAAAGGACCTGTATTCTTCAAACAAAAAAGAAATGGGCTAGACTACAAAGAATTTTACTGTTATAAATTTCGGAGTATGATACCAAACCCCATGGCACATTTGGAACAAATAAGAAAAGGGGATGAACGGGTAACACGGGTAGGAAAAATTATTAGAAAAACGAGTATTGATGAACTGCCACAGTTTATCAATGTGCTAAAGGGCGAAATGTCCGTAGTAGGCCCAAGACCCCATATGGTAAGCCATACGCATATGTATGCTGAACGCATCGATAAATTTATGGTTCGCCATTTTATCAAGCCAGGTATTACAGGATTAGCGCAAGTTAGCGGTTTTAGAGGTGAGGTGGAAGACGATAACCATATTATAAACAGGGTTAAATATGATATTTTTTATCTCGAAAACTGGAGCCTCTTCCTTGATATTAAAATTGTATTCCAAACCATCTACAACGCCCTTCGAGGTGAAGAGAAAGCTTATTAAATATTTTCTAGCATCGCAGTAAAATCCTCAAACTGTTTATGGAAATTAAATGCGGAAACCGAATTCTTTTTAACTTCACCTTTCGGGAATTCCTTTATTTTTTCTTTAGAAATTGTATTTATAAAGTTTTGTAGCGCATCATAATTAGTTACGGGTACGACCCATCCAAGAGACTCATTTTTTACAATATCTCCTCCTTCACCTCCAGCAAAGTAAAGTATAGGAAGCCCCAAGCGTGTATATTCAAATATTTTTGAGGGAACGGAGCCGTAAATTCGTTTTATTAAAGGAATAAATGCAATGTTATATTTTTGCAGCTCAATATGCAATTCCTCCCTTTTCAATTCACCATAAAAGTAAATACCTTGCTTTTCTAAGCTTTCAATTTTTTCCGCTTCGGGCCCAGCCCCATAAATATGTAGACTCACATTTTCTGGAAATGAAATTCGTTGACAAATCCCGTATATTCCCTGCGCAACCCCCAATAAACCTGCGTAAACTATTTTAATTTCAGCAGATTGTTTGGTTTCTTCAATTATGGGAACTTTGAAGTTGGGAACATTTCGATATAAAAAAGTTGACTTCTTGCAATAATTTGAAATATGCTGAAGAATTTCTTCAGATTGGCCAACAATCAAATCGGCATTCTTATAACAGAACTTTTCCATCTTCTGCAAAAGGGAATAATAGGTTCCTTTTTTTAAAATTCCCATTTCAAATCCAGCCAATGGCCACAGATCAGAAACATTCAGTATTATTTTTTTGGAAAACAAACGCCCCAAACAAATTCCTGTAAACCCTACGAAAACTGGCGAATATTGGATAAATATCTTTTTAGGTGTTTTTGAAAACACGAAAAATAAAATTAGACTAAAAGAAAAGGAAACCATAGAGAGCAACCTCACAAATTTATTTGTAGAATTGCTGGGCCAAATCCACAATCGTTTTATTTTTCCGAAGGAGGCAGATTCAACTGAAGAGATTTTACCGCTATATTCCCGAAAAACTTTACCCGTTGGATAATTTGGCAATGGGCAAAGAACCGTCACCGCAAATCCAGCATCTCCCATTGCTTCTGCCAAGCTATAAATACGATTAGCTGCCGCGCCTCTTTCAGGAGGGAAATAGTTGGTTATTATAAGAATTTCCTTTTGCACGTTTTGTGTGGGGATTAATTTTCAACCAACGAAATAAACTGTTTCAACTTACCGCTTGCCGATCTATCCAGCTGTGCTTTTCTGTTGAAAATAAATGTCAATCCCGGCTCTAAATATTGCGAAATGGTTTGTGCAATAGATCGCTTCTTTTCTTCCGTTAATTCTTCTTTGCTTACATAGTTAATCTCAAAAGTATCAATCTTTGATTGAACTACTTTAAATTCTTGTATGTTTCCACTCTCTTCCATTATTTTTTTGGTAATTACATAAAAAGTCATTCCAGCCGCTTTCTTTCCACTGGGAAGTATTGCAAAGTCATTTGTTCTCCCCACCAGGGTTTTTAGAATTGGTTTTTTAAAAGTGCTTTTTACGCTCAGTGCTCCGTAATCGCCAATCTCATAACGGATAAAAGGATGTGCTTTGTTGTGAAGCGAAGTTATTACAATACGTCCTTCTTCACCCCAAGGAAGCGGCTTATCGGTCTCATCCAAAATCTCAACAAAAAGCGTTTTGGAATCAACTTCCCATTGGCCTTTTGGATTGGTAAAGGCAATCACTCCAGCTTCTGAACAACCGTATTCATTGACCACTGGAATGCCCAACTGTTCTTCAAGCAAAATTCTGTCATCCTCAAAAAGCATTTCGGAAGTAACGATACACACCTTCAGCGTTGGACAGACATTTTTTAGTATTATTTTCTTTTCCTTCAAATATTTCGCAAAGAGCACAATGCTGCTGGTATAGCCGTTAATGTACTCAAATGGTTTTCGTTTATAGACTTTCAACATTTCATCGAGAGCCTTTTCCGAAAGATCGTTTATTGAAAACCGATGCCGATCTGCTAAAAAATCTTTTAAACGCACGGTTTTATTTTCAACAGTATCCAAAGGAATTCCGTAATAACGAGCTTGCAACGAACTATTAAAATCTATGCTATACCACCCAAACCGCTCCATGTGGTAAGCCCAGGTCATTGCGTGGCTATATTTATCTTTTGCAAAACGAATGGGATTTCCACTGGAACCCGAAGTTTTGTTTATGTAACAATTTTTTTCCGAAAAGTCTTTTGAAAGTCTTTCTTTTAAAGGAATTTGATAATCTGCCTTTTTCAAGACAGGAAGTGTTTCCCAACTTGAAAACTCACCCTTCACTTTATTGCGATAAAAAGTATTGTTTTCTAAATGATAGTTTACGATTTCGGCCCTTTTCGCTTTCAAAAATGCTTCGTAGTCTGTTTCATTTATTTGGGAAATTTGAAGCAGTTCTTCCTTTGCCCTTTTAATAGGGAAGCGTTTCAGAAAAAGGGAAATATCGAATAGTTTCAAAAGATGTTTTTCAATTTAAGTTGAAACCTAAAAATTCGCAAAGTCAAATTCGCTTCAAATAAATTAGTGGTTCAAGGTACAAACAATTATTTTTGACACCGAAACAAAACATCTCAATTATGAATATTCTCATCCTTGGTTCCGGTGGCCGCGAACATACTTTTGCATACAAAATTGCGCAGAGCAACCGCTGCGAAAAACTTTTTGTAGCGCCCGGAAATGCCGGAACTGCTTCCATTGCAACAAATGTGGATTTAAAGGTAACCGATTTTGGGGCGGTGAAAAAATGCGTTGTTGAAAATAATATTGAAATGGTTATTGTTGGCCCAGAAGACCCCTTGGTGCACGGAATTGCCGATTATTTTGCCGAAACCGCGGAATTAAAAAATGTAATGCTCATAGGTCCCTCAAAACGAGGCGCATTGCTGGAAGGCAGTAAACAGCGCGCGAAGGAATTTATGATGCAGCACAACATCCCTACGGCGGCGTATGAGAGTTTTACTGCGGAATCCTTGGAAGCTGGAAAAGCTTTTTTGGAAAAACTGAATCCACCCTATGTTTTAAAGGCAGATGGTTTGGCAGCCGGAAAAGGGGTTTTGATTTTGAAAGATTTAAACGAAGCCAAACAGGAACTGGAAAATATGCTTACACACAGCAAATTTGGCGAAGCGAGTTCCAAAGTGGTCATCGAGGAATTTTTGGATGGAATTGAGCTAAGTGTCTTTGTGCTTACCGATGGAAAAAATTACAAAATTCTGCCCACTGCGAAAGATTACAAACGCATTGGCGAAGGCGATACAGGGTTAAATACCGGCGGTATGGGAGCTGTTTCCCCAGTCCCTTTTGCAGATGAGGTTTTGATGAAAAAAATTGAAGAGCGAATCGTTAAGCCAACGGTTAATGGACTTTTGGAAGAAAAAATTGATTACAAAGGCTTTGTGTTTATCGGCTTGATAAAAGTTGATAACGAACCCTACGTTATAGAATACAACGTGCGGATGGGCGATCCCGAAACCGAAGTAGTGCTTCCCCGTATAAAAACCGATTTGGTTGATTTATTGGAAGCTACCTACCGTCAAAATTTGAGCAATTTCAACATTGAAATTGACAGTCGGGCCGCAACTACTGTAATGCTAGTTTCCGGGGGATATCCAGAAGATTATGAAAAAGGAAAAGAAATTTCAGGCTTGAAAAACGTGGACGGTTCCATTGTTTTTCACGCCGGCACAAAGGCTGAAAGCGGTAAAACGCTTACTAACGGCGGACGTGTTTTGGCAGTAACTTCTTTGGATGATGATTTCAAAAAAGCGCTAAAAAAATCCTATCAAAATATAGAAAAACTATCTTTTGACAGGATGCAGTATCGTAATGATATAGGTTTTGACCTTTAGGAAACTAAGGATTCTCCTCAAATGTATAGGTGCTTTCAGTGTTTTCGTCAAATTCTTTTAGCTTCTTCAACCAATAAATAAAGGCTACAGCTCCAATAATCAAGAATATCCACGAAACAATATTTGCAAGCCACCAGCTTTCAAGTTCCAGGTTAGCCAAGGCATTGTAGGGAATAAAAAGAATATCTTCAAAAAGGGAAGCTATTCCTTCCCAAAAACCTTTCCAAGTCATATCTTTAATATTTAGATGGCAAAAATATAAAATTACCCCGTATGCTGACAAGCTTTTTTGGAAAATCTAACCCGATAAACTATTTAATTCTCGCGGTTTTCATTGTTGCAGGTTATTTACTGGGAGCAATTTCACAAAGTGAAGTTTTTATTACGCCTTCTTTATTGCTAATCCATTCACTTTTTATAATTGTCAGTGTGCTGACTATGTTGCTGTTGGATTTTATTATTAGAAAAAACCAGCTTACCAAAAACAATACTTTTGCAMWTCWTNNTYKTYTWCWTSWTYWMTWGTAWTGMNGCCWATNTANTTTNNTTCTGCAACACCAAATCCTTTTGGCAAATGTTTTTCTTCTATTGGCACTGCGAAGAATAATGAGTTTGCGGAGCGATAAGAATTCAGAAAAAAAAATACTCGATGCAAGCTTTTGGATTAGTGTGGCCTCACTCTTCCAATTTTGGAGCTTACTCTTGTTCATTCCTCTTTGGATTGCAATAGTGCAAAAACCCAATTCAAACTACAAACAAATGCTGATTCCTTTTACAGGGTTTTTGGCGGTTATTGTTATAAATACTGCGTATCAATTGCTTGTGAATGATACTTTTTTATGGTTTTTCACTTGGAAAAAGGACACAAGTTTTGAGTTTTCAGTYTATAACTCKGCCTCAATTTTGGTTCCTGTAACTATCATTTTGGCTTTTTACATTTGGACTGCAATTTATCGAATTTTGAAAATTTCAAAACTTCCTTTAAAAGAAAAGCCCAGTCATCTTTTGTTGCTGTATATTAGCATAACAACCTTTTTCATAGCGTTGGGAGCACCCGAAAAAACAGGGGCCGAGCTGCTTTTTATATTGGCGCCTGTTGCTATTATAAGCGCCAATTATATTGAAAGCTCAGAGAAGGAAAATTACCGCGAAAAAGATGCTGCAGAATTTTGGTTTAAGGAAATTATGCTTTGGGTAGTAGTGGTATTGCCCTTCATTTTTCTTTTGTTATGACTTTAATACTCGATAATATTGAAAAAGAGTTAAAGCGCAGGCACCAATATTCCTATAAATGGTTCCGAAAGCAGAACGATGCTTGGGATAATTATACAAATTTCATCTACCAAACCTCAAGTTGGGACACACTTATTCGTAAAATTGCGATTGTGGTAGAAATGCATGATTTTGACAAACAGCAATTTTTTCAATACGCCGCCAACCGATGGTACAATTTCTGGAGCGCCCAGGCCGTGGAACAGATTTTTACTGAGATTGACGGCATTGAACCCGTAGCTGAAACAAAAGATTCTGAAAAGGACTTTTATCTCTTCGGAATTCCTTTTGACCATAAAACCTCGGTTTTTCCGAAGCAATTCAACCAAACCTTTGCATATGCCCAAACCCACAAAAGCGAACTGATTGAGTGGCTTTACAAAAACCAAAGCACCCAAAAGCGGCATCACTTCAAAAACCGACTCTTCATAGTCGTTTATGCTGAAAATGGCGAACACTGGAAATTGAAGGCTGAAATTTCCCTTCTTAAAAAGTCTATTCAAAAATATGCAGCATCTTTTCGGCGGGAACAGTTACATTCGTTTACTTTTGCTGATGGACAACAAACATTGAGTGATATTATCTGGGTTTCCAAATGAACTACATAGGCTCCAAACACAAACTCTCCAGCTTTATTTTTGATACGGTTGCCGAGACTTGCGGCGACAACCTTTCACAAAAAACCTTCTGCGATCTTTTTGCGGGCACCGGCATTGTTGGCCGAAACTTTAAAACACACGTAAAACAAGTATTCGCCAACGATGTGGAATATTACAGTTTTGTGTTGAATAGAAACTACATCGGCAATCATATTGCTTTTGAATATGATGAATTCATTAATGAATTGAATAATCTGAAAGGCGAAAAAGGCTTTATTTTCCAGAATTATTCCGAGGGGGGAAAAGCCGGTAGAAACTATTTCACTGCCGAAAATGGACAGAAAATTGACGCAGTGCGGCTTAAAATTGAAGTCTGGAAAAAAACCTCAAAAATATCTGAAAACCAGTATTTTTTTCTGCTTGCATCACTATTGGAAAGTGCCGATAAGGTTGCGAACACTGCTTCAGTTTATGGGGCTTACTTAAAACATATTAAGGCTTCCGCAGCAAAAAGTCTTGTTATCAAACCTGCTATTTTTCAGGCAACACAGACTTCACACAAAGTATTTCAGCAGGATAGCAATCACTTAATAAAAAAAATAGAAGGCGATATTCTCTATTTGGATCCTCCGTACAACGCTCGACAATATGGCGCCAACTATCATTTGCTGAATACTATCGCAAAATATGATACCTTTGTACCAAAGGGAAAAACCGGCCTGCGGGATTACTATAAAAGTGATTGGTGCAGAACCGGAGAAGTACTGAAAAGTTTTGAGGAATTGATTGAAAAAGCACAGTTTCCATACATTTTTCTGAGTTACAACAACGAA
This sequence comes from Aequorivita sp., assembly GCA_002733915.1. Taxonomy (GTDB): domain Bacteria; phylum Bacteroidota; class Bacteroidia; order Flavobacteriales; family Flavobacteriaceae; genus Aequorivita. The sequence goes on along the minus strand of NVXN01000002.1, from coordinate 127,536 downwards.
GGATTGATGGGTCAAAAGGAAGTGCAAACGGTGATGGAACGCTTCGGAAAATATACGTTGAAAACCAAAAAATACCAACGTTTTAAAGCAGATAAAACCGAAAACCGAAATCACAAAGCCTCCGAAACTTTTGAATATTTACACATTTTAGAAAAATCATAATCTAAATGTCAGGTTGAGCGCAGTCGAAACCTACTTAAGATTTCAAAATAATAATAGAATTATGTTTTCAGACAAAGCAAATAAAATCTTCGCAGAAGTTATAGACAAGTATCACGAGGTAAATACAGTGGACCAACCTTTCAGCAATCCATACGATAAAGACAGTCAATTGATTGAACACTTGCTATACCGAAAATGCTGGATAGACACGGTTCAATGGCATTACGAAGATATTATCCGCGACCCGAATATTGATCCGGTTGCAGCCTTAAAATTGAAGCGTCAAATTGATGCTTCCAATCAGGACCGCACCGATATGGTGGAATACATTGACAGCTATTTCCTCGAAAAATTTAAGGACGTAATAGTAAATGACGATGCAACAATCAATACCGAAAGTCCGGCGTGGGGTATTGACCGACTTTCCATTTTAGCCTTGAAAGTGTATCATATGAATGAAGAAGCAACACGTACAGATGCTTCCCAAGAACATTTAATGGCCTGTAAAGCAAAGCTTAATATTCTGCTGGAACAACGTGTGGATTTAAGCACTGCCATTAATCAATTGCTGGACGATATTGCCCATGGGAGAAAGTATATGAAGGTTTATAAGCAGATGAAAATGTATAATGACGATGAGTTGAACCCAGTGCTTCGCGGTAAAAAATAATATTTTGTCACCCTGAGCGAAGTCGAAGGGTTTTTTGGCAACAAATATGGAAAAACCCACTCACATATTGGTAATACGCCTTTCTGCAATGGGCGATGTGGCTATGACCGTGCCCGTTCTTCGTGTTTTGGCGGTAACATATCCAGAGTTAAAAATCACGGTACTTTCCCGACCCTTTTTCAAACCATTTTTTGAAGAAATTCCTAATCAAGATTTTTTGGAAGCTGATGTGTATGGGGAACATAGAGGTTTTGGCTTGGTTAAACTGGCAAAAGAAGCCAAAGATTTGGGAATTGATGCCGTAGCAGATCTTCACAATGTAATCCGTTCCAAAATAATTACGAAATATTTAAAGTTTAAAGGAATTAAAACGGCCACTATTGATAAAGGCAGAGCCGAGAAGAAAGCATTGATAGCTGCCAAAGGCGAAAATATTTCTCAATTAAAAAGCACACACCAGCGTTACGCCGATGTTTTTGAAAAGCTCGGTTTTACTATTGATTTAAAACAATTTACCCCCCCACCACAAAAAAGGTTGGGCCCAAAACTTAATGGGCTTATAGGTGTTGAGCCGAAAAAAATAATCGGCATCGCTCCTTTTGCTGCCCACCAAAGCAAAATGTATCCTTTAAGTTTAATGGCTGAGGTAATCCGGGAACTGGATGAAACCGATAAATACCGAATTTTCCTTTTCGGCGGCGGAAAGAAAGAAATTGAACTTCTTAAAAAGCTCGAAAACCCTTTCGCAAATGTTACCAACCTTGCCGGAAAACTTACTTTTGAAGAAGAGCTTGCCCTTATTTCAAATTTAGATTTGATGCTTTCCATGGATAGCGGCAACGGGCATTTGGCGGCAATGTATGGCGTACCAGTTGTTACACTTTGGGGCGTGACGCATCCATTTGCGGGATTTGTGCCTTTCAATCAGCCGGAAAGCAATCAAATTCTTTCAGACCGAACGAAATATCCTCTCATTCCAACATCCATTTATGGCAATAAATATCCTCCCGATTATGAGTCGGTGATGAAAACGATTGCGCCTGAAACTGTAGTATCGAAAGTAGAAAGGTTATATAATCGCTACACTAACTAAATAATTTCCTCCTCAACTTGACAAGGGCTCCTAAATCGTTTATATTTACAAAACTTTTACCCTGCTATCTTCTACTTTAAATTTTCTGATGTGGCTATCTGCCTAAAAGAACAAGAAAATTTTTTATTTCATATGGCAATATCATGCCGACTGTATGCCGACTGTATGCCGTCTTTATGCCGACCAAATCTCATAGATACTTTATATATACTCCCAAGCTTCCCCGTAAAATGCCTTTTCTCAGGTGCCATTACAATTCGCCTCTCCCTTGAGTTCTTTTCAAAATCAAACATATAGAAATTAACCATTCGAAAGACCTATTTTAGAACTTATAGAAGAAGAATATTCGAATGAAATATCAGCTTAGCTATTAAACGACACAGGAACCCTGCCCAAATTTTTTTGGAATTTAGAATTTCAAACATTTGGAATTTCAACCCTTATACATCATCATAATCTACAACCACCTTTGGTGTTGTGGGATGCGCTTGACAGGTAAGTATCAGGCCATCCGCAATTTCAGATTCGGTGAGGATTTGGTTTTTGCGCATTTCGGCTTTTCCTTCTTTCAAACGCGCAATGCAGGTACTGCAAATTCCACCTTGGCAGGAATATGGCGGATCTAAACCTTCATCCAATGCGGCTTCCAAAATACTTTTGGTTTGTGGCATTTCAAAAGTTTGCTCTTCCTCATCAAGAAATACCGTAACACTTGTGTTTCCATCGTGTTTTTCAACCAAAAGTCCTTTTTCGGCGGTGGAAAAAAGCTCGTGGTGAATTTGTTTTGAATTAATACCGTTATGCTTCAGCGTTGCCGAAACTTCATCGATCATTTCCTCCGGTCCGCATAGGTAAAAGGATTCGTATGTAGTATTTTTATATTTATTCTTCAGAAAAAAGTTTACAATAGAGCGATCAATTCTTCCAAATTTAGCATTTTCTTCTTCCTTCCTGCTGAAAACAAATTCAGCTGAAAAACGATTTGGAAATTGTTTCTGAAGCTCTAAAATTTCATTGTAAAACATTGTTTCTTCCTGATTTCTATTGCCAAAAACCAATAGAAAATTACTCTGCGACATTTCTTCCAAAGTACATTTAATCAAAGAAAGTATAGGCGTTATACCACTTCCGGCAGCAAAAGCCACATAGTTTTTTAAGTTTGGCTCTAAAATGAATTTCCCCGTGGGAGGCATTACTTGCAGGGTATCGCCCGCTTGCAATTTTGTATTTGCATAGATTGAAAAACTTCCTTTATCCACCTTTTTCACTGCCACTTTCAAGATACCACTCTTTGGGGAAGAACATAATGAATACGCCCGACGAAGTTCTTTGCCATCCCTTTCATATTTTATGGTAATGTACTGTCCGGCCTTAAAGGCAAAGGTTTTCTTAAGATTTTCGGGTACGCTAAAAGTTATGGAAACGGCATTTGGGGTTTCTCTTTTTACTTCGGAAACGGTAAGCGCGTGAAATTCGCTCATAATTCTGATTTTTTTTTGCAAAAGTACAAAGGAAATCAAGGAAACAAAGCTTCAGCGCCCTTAATATGAAGCATTTTTTCGGCGTTTCCCTAAGCAGATATTAAAAAGAAATGTATTTTTACCGCTCTTTAGTGATTCTACATACTAAAATAGAACCTTTTAAGTTTGAATATTATATAAACCAAAAGCATTTTGAAGGGCACATATAAAATTACGCTATTTTTTCTCGCTGTTGTTTTTTTGGCAGCTTGTTCACGTAAAAAAAATACATTCCTAAACCGTAACGTTCATGCGGTAACCACCGAATATAATACACTGTACAATGGCGACATGGCTTTTGCCGATGCCAAAGAGCAATTGGCGTATGGATTTCGTGACAATTTTTGGGAAATACTTCCCGTGGAAAGAATTGAAATAGAGGAACGCGAAGCAGAAGTAAAAGCCCCAGGTACCGCTAAAGGCGAAGGCGCCGGAGGCTTTAACCGTGCCGAGGAAAAAGCGGCAAAGGCCATCCAAAAGCACTCAATGTACATTGACGGCAAGGAATACAATCCGCAGATTGACGAAGCCTATATGCTATTAGGAAAAGCACGCTACTACGACGGGCGTTTTATACCTGCGCTGGATGCTTTCAATTTTATCTTGGACCGTTACCCAACCAGTAACAATATTAACGTTGCGAAGGTGTGGAAAGCAAAGACAAACATTCGACTGAAAAATGAGGAATACGCTATTGAAAACCTCAAAAAAATGTTTGAGCAGGCTGAATTGGAAGAAGAAGAAATTGCCGATGGCGCAGCAATGATGGCACAGGCGTTTATCAATCTTGATTCTTTGCAGCCAGCGCTGGAATACATAAAAATAGCTACGGAAAATGTAAAGGATAAAGAACTGAAAGGAAGATATACTTTTATAAAGGGTCAAATTTACAACCGCTTAGGCGAAAAGGACAGCGCAAACATTGCTTTTGACGAGGTAATTGACATGAATCGCAAAACTTCCAGAGCTTATTTGATCAATGCCTATCTGGAAAAAGGAAAAAACTTTGATTACGAAAAAGGAGACCGAATAGCATTCTTGGAACTGTTGCAAGACCTTGAAAAAAATCGCGAAAACCGTCCTTTCTTGGATAAAATCTACAACCAGTTTGGTGATTATTACCGCAACAGTGACAGTATTAACACCGCTGTAAAATATTACAACAAATCTATTAAAGCTTTTAGACAAGATAGGATTCTTCAGGCGGTAAACTATCAAACCCTTGCAGAAATCAACTTTGACAATGCAAAATATAAAACTGCAGGAGCTTATTATGATAGTACGCTTACTTTCCTTGAGGCGAAAAGCCGCCAGTGGAGGCGTATTACCAAAAAGCGTGAAAACCTAGATGATGTTATCAAGTATGAAGACATAGCCACAACAAACGACAGCATCCTGAAACTTTCACAAATGAGTGAGGCCGAACAGCTAGCCTTCTTTACGGATTATACAACACGGCTCAAGGAACAGGCGGTAAGAGATTCTTTGGAAGCAGTTAAAGTTGAACAAAAAATTGCCAACAAAGAATTCTACGAAAAAGGGAAAACAGCCGCGGGTCCCAACAAAGGAAGCACGTTTTACTTTTATAATACTTCCACGGTAGCTTATGGAAAAGGCGAATTCAGAAAAGTATGGGGAGACAGAAAACTAGAGGACAACTGGAGACTCTCGACCAAAAGAACTTCTTTGATTGATAACGATGAAGAAATAGCCAACGTTGCACCTATAGCCGAAAACGAGCTGTATAAACCTCAGACCTATATTGCCCAAATTCCCACAGGCCAAAAAATACTTGACAGCTTGGCAAAAGACAGAAACTTTGCTTACTATCAATTGGGATTGATTTACAAAGAAAAATTCAAGGAATATAACCTTGCGGCTAATAGGCTTGAAAAACTGCTTACCTACAATCCCGAAGAGCGATTGGTAGTTCCTGCAAAATACAATTTGGTGAAGATTTATGAAATCTTAGAAAATCCTTCATCTGCCGATAAATACAAGAATGATGTATTGACCAACCATGCCGACACTCGCTATGCTGAAATTCTTCGCAATCCCAACTCACAATTGCCAACCGATGAATCCAGCCCTGAGTTTAAATACAAACAACTATACAAAGAATTTGAAGCCTCAAAATATGCCGAAGTTATTCAAAAAGCAGATGAATACATGATGGTATATAACGGCAACGATATCGTTCCAAAATTTGAATTGCTAAAAGCTACCGCCATTGGCCGCCAACAGGGTTTCGAAGCTTATAAAAAAGCTTTGAACTTTGTTTCACTTAACTATCCAAGTACCGATGAGGGCAAACAGGCACAGCTAATTTACAGCAACACATTGCCGTTGCTTGCAATAAAGGATTTTGTGCCCGAAGAAGGAAGCGATAGTTGGAAATTGGTCTATAAATTCAACACTGAAGAAAGAGAAGAAGCACAAAAATTAAAAGAAAAGCTGGATAAGGCCATTGAAAATTACAATTATACAAATATGGTTACTTCTGTGGATTATTATGACCCAGAAACTAGGTTAGTGATCGTTCACGGTTTGAACACCAAGCTTGGAGCCCGTGGTTTTGGAGAAGTTTTAAAAGAGAACAAAGATTATAAAATAAAGCGTCCTTTTTTCGAAATATCAAGCCCGAATTATAAAATCATTCAGATCCATAAAAACCTTGATGAGTACCTAAATAAAGACGTAACCGATCAATAGACTACTAACAAACCGAACAACAGAATAGTAACCTTTAAAACAAACTGCTATGTTTTCAGACAAAAAAGAGAAACGAATTGCCACCGAACCAGGTTCCGCCCAAAACAGAATCAACGAAGGCACCAAATTAAAAGGTGATATATCATCAACAGGTTTCTTTAGAATTGATGGCACTGTTGAAGGCAATGTTAAAACCCCATCCAAAGTAGTTTTAGGAAAAACGGGAGTTATTATTGGAACACTTACTTGTGAAAATGCCGACATTGAAGGTAAGTTTGAAGGCAATCTTCAAGTTTCGGGAACACTTTCTTTACGATCTACGGCAATAATTGAGGGTGATGTTATTGTGGGTAAATTAGCAGTTGAGCCCGGTGCCACAATGAACGCCTCCTGTGTGATGCAGGACGGAAAACTAAAAAACACTATCGCCACAAACCAAACGCCTACAGAAAATTCCAAAGCGCATCCGTTTGATCGCCAACAACGCATTAAAAAAGCTACCGTTGATAGCGATCTAGACGATTAAACTTCTTCATTATGGCCGATAAAAACGATAATGGAATTAAAAGGTGGGCCATTCTCTCTGGCATCGGCATACAGATGGGCGTTATTATTTATCTTTTTGTGAGGTTGGGCCAATGGCTGGACGGTAAATATTCTGAAGGAGGAAAAACATTTCTTATCATTTGCACGCTCGTGGGTGTTGCAGCTTCGCTTTTTTTGGTAATAAAACAGACCAATAAATTAAATTCTTAATTCATGCGTCAAAGCATAATTCTCATATTACTTTTATTGAGCGCCTTAAATATTGTCTCTCAAAATACTACTTTGGAAGGAAAGTTAATTGTAGCCAATCCTCAAGATATCGAAATTGTGAAAAATGAATTAGAAGTGTATTTGACTTCTTGTGGTCCTGATAAAATGATTGATGTTGGTGATGATTTAACTTTTAAATTTGAAAACCTTCAGCCAGGCGAATATGAATTGTTATTTTTTCCAAATGGTGATACAGATTATTTAAATAGGAAAATTTATATTGATTCTGGAAAACGTATAGTAAATTTTGAGACATATTATTTTTATAATTGCCGATATAATATATCTGAAAATAATAAGACTTGTCCAAAATGCAAAAAGGAGAACAGGGTAATACCCGTAAAATATGGATTAATAATTTCTTCTGGTAATCCAACAGATTATTGGCCGGGAGGTTGTATAGTTTTTGATTGCCAACCACACTGGTATTGCAAAAGAGATAAGATTGAATTTTAAAATCTTTTGATGAAAAAACCTACTTTCAAATTTTTGGTTGTCCTTATATTGGTGCTAACTGTAGTTTTTGCAGCACACCTATTTATACTTCAAAATAAGGAATTGCCATTTTTTGCAGATAGAATTGTGCTTTCCTATTTAGTCAATTATGCCTTGGCAGCTAGTATCTTAATCTTCATCCAATCCAAATTCAACAAGAAATCGTCACACACCGGATTTATGTTTCTTGCAGGTAGCGGAATTAAATTCTTGGTTTTCTTTCTGGTTTTCTATCCTTTTTATCGGGAAGACGGAACGATGTCCACTTCGGAATTTGCTGCATTTTTTGTGCCCTACGCAACTTGTTTAATTCTGGAAGTGGCATTTCTTTCAAAACAGCTTAATAATCAGGATTTTTAGAAGATTTCTTTCAAATAAAAAAACACAAAAAATAGTTTTTTGYTTCTAAGAAAGAAATGTATTTTTGCACCGATTTTAAGGACACCGTTATTTGTTCAAAGATGCAAAGAAAAACATTGGTTAGATTACTTTCAGTTTTATTGTTTATTGGTTCTTTTTCAGCCGTGGCCCAAGACGAGCACACGGAGGAGGCAAAAGAAATTCTTCCAGAGGGCAAAACCAAGAAAGAGGAAATAAAGGAATTCATTAACCATCACTTGATGGATTCTCACGATTTTAATTTTTTTGGGTCCACTGATGAAGAAACCGGAGAGACCCACCATTACGGGTTTCCACTCCCAGTCATTCTTTGGGACGAAGGGCTTCACACATTTATGTCTTCAGAATTTCACCACGGTGAAAATGTGGTTGAATCAAACGGAAACTACTACAAACTGTACYACAGTAAAATATACAGAACCGATGCCGAAGGGACCATCAATTATGATGAATCGCACCACCCTACCAATATTCGTCCGCTAGATCTTTCCATTACCAAAAGTGTTGTAATGATGCTGGTTACGGGGCTTTTGTTGATTTGGTTGTTTAGCAGCCTTGCCAAAAGCTACGCCAAAAACGGCAGCATTCCTCGTGGGATCGGTCGTTTCTTTGAGCCGATTGTGCTTTACATTCGTGATGATATTGCTATCGCAAACATTGGCGAGAATAAATACAAAAAATACATGCCGTTCCTATTGACCGTATTTTTCTTTATATGGTTTTTGAATATGTTCGGCCTAACGCCACTCGGGGTAAATGTTACTGGCAATATTGCAGTTACAACAGCTTTGGCAATTATCGTTTTCTTGATTACTACGTTCACCGGAACTAAAGATTACTGGAAGCACATTTTTGACCCACTTGGCGATGGAATGCCTTGGGCCGGAAAAATATTAATTTATATTATTCTCGTTCCTATCGAAATTTTAGGATTGTTCATTAAGCCATTTGCGCTGCTTATCCGTTTGTACGCGAACATGACGGCGGGCCACGTGGTATTGATGAGTTTGATTGGTTTGATATTTATTTTCAAAAGCTGGATCGGCGGACCATTGTCTTTCGGACTTTCGTTTGCCATTTCACTTATTGAATTATTGGTAGCATTGCTACAGGCATATATTTTCACAATGTTGGCAGCCTTATATTTCGGCTTTGCAAGCGAAACGCACGCAGAGCACGAAGCACACGAAGGCGAAGTGCAGCATTTATAATAAAGAGTGTTTAATTTTTAAATATATATATTATGACAATTCCAACTATTGTAGGAGCAGGTTTAGCAGTAATCGGTGCCGGTATAGGTATTGGTATGATTGGTGGGAAAGCTATGGAAGCTATCGCACGTCAGCCTGAGGCTTACGGAAAAATTCAAACAGCAATGCTTATTGCGGCGGCGCTTATTGAAGGTATTGGTTTCGCAGCGATTTTCGCTGGGTAATCAAAAAAACTAGCAAACGGCTGTGACGGTTGGTTACCGCCGTTTGTTAAAATTAAAATTGAGCATACAGTTTAAATTAAATAAATAGCCGTTACGGCGACCATTGATATGGAAAAATTAGTTAACGACTTTTCATTCGGACTTTTCTTCTGGCAAATCATCATTTTTGTGCTGTTGCTTTTGTTGCTGCGCAAATTTGCTTGGAAACCTATTTTGAATGCTGTTAATGAGCGTGAAGAAGGAATTAAAAATGCATTGGATTCTGCTGAAAAGGCAAAACTGGAAATGCAAAACCTTCAAGCTGACAACGAAAAACTTTTGCAGGAAGCCCGTTCTGAACGCGAAGTAATGCTGAAGGAAGCACGCGAAATAAAAGCAAAAATGATTGCCGACGCAAAAGAAGAGGCTAAAGGTGAAGCAGACAAAATGATTGCACACGCACAAGCTGCCATTGAGAGTGAAAAGAAATCTGCCATTGCAGAATTGAAACAACAAGTAGCAAATCTTTCTTTGGAAATTGCCGAGAAAGTAGTAAAACACGAACTTTCTGATAAAGACAAGCAATTAAAGCTTGTAGACGAAATGTTGGGCGAAGCCAAATTAAACTAATAAAATGAGCAGAGCAGCGATACGATACGCAAAAGCAATCTTGCAGAAAGCAAACGAAAACAACACAGAAGCTGTTGTTTTTGGCGATATGCAATCTGTTTACAACACCATTGAAGGCAGCCGCGAGTTGCAAGCCGTACTTCAAAGTCCGGTAATTAAGGCCAATGATAAAAAGCAGGCTTTGCTGAAAATTTTCAGCGGACAATCAGAAATTACGCATTCGCTTATCAATATTTTAGTGGATAACAAACGTACTTCATTGTTGGGCAATGTAGCAAAAAGCTTTGTTGATCTTTATAATGACGAACAAGGCGTAAAAGTAGCTACGGTAATTACAGCCATTCCACTTTCTTCAGAATTGGAGAGCAAAGTGATGGCCAAAATAAAAGAATTGACGGAAAGCGAGAAAGTAACGCTAAAAAATGAAGTGGACCCAGCAATCATTGGAGGGTTTATCCTTCGTGTTGGCGATATTCAGTATAACGCGAGCATCGCAAACCAATTAGGAAATTTAAAAAGAGAATTCAGTAAATCAATATAATTTTTGTGTCACCCTGAGCGCAGTCGAAGGGTAAAATCATAAATAGAAATAAAATGGCAGAAGTAAAACCAGCTGAAGTATCAGCAATATTAAAGCAACAACTTACAGGCTTTGAAGCTACCGCTTCCCTGGACGAAATAGGAACTGTGTTGACCGTGGGTGACGGGATTGTGCGTGCATACGGACTTTCAAACGCCCAATACGGCGAATTGGTGGCCTTTGAAAGCGGCCTTGAAGGTATCGTATTGAACCTTGAGGAAGACAACGTAGGTATCGTACTTTTGGGTCCTTCTAAAGAAATTAAAGAAGGTTCAACCGTAAAACGTACCCAACGTATCGCTTCGCTTAAAGTAGGTGAAGGTATCGTTGGCCGTGTGGTAAACACATTGGGTCAGCCTATCGATGGTAAAGGTCCAATCACTGGTGAAACTTACGAGATGCCATTGGAGCGTAAAGCACCGGGCGTAATTTATCGCCAGCCGGTAACTGAGCCACTTCAAACGGGTATTAAGTCTATTGATGCAATGATTCCCGTGGGCCGTGGCCAGCGTGAGCTTGTTATTGGTGACCGTCAAACTGGTAAATCTACCGTTTGTATCGATACCATTTTGAACCAAAAAGAATTTTACGATGCAGGTGAGCCTGTATATTGTATATATGTTGCTGTTGGGCAAAAAGCTTCAACGGTTGCAAACATTGCACAGGTTCTGGAAGAAAAAGGCGCTTTGGCATACACAACCATCGTTGCTGCAAACGCATCAGATCCTGCTCCTATGCAGGTATATGCTCCTTTTGCAGGTGCTGCAATTGGTGAGTACTTCCGTGATACAGGTCGTCCGGCATTGATTGTTTATGATGATCTTTCAAAACAAGCGGTCGCTTACCGTGAGGTTTCCCTTTTGCTTCGTCGTCCACCGGGACGTGAGGCATATCCTGGAGACGTGTTCTTCCTTCACTCAAGGTTGTTGGAGCGTGCCGCGAAGGTTATTGCCGATGACGATATTGCAAAGGAAATGAACGACCTTCCGGAATCATTGAAAGGAATCGTAAAAGGAGGAGGTTCATTAACAGCACTTCCTATTATTGAAACCCAAGCGGGTGACGTTTCGGCGTATATTCCAACAAACGTAATTTCGATTACCGATGGGCAGATTTTCCTTGATGGGGATTTGTTCAACGCAGGTGTTCGTCCGGCGATTAACGTAGGTATTTCGGTATCGCGTGTGGGTGGTAACGCACAGATTAAATCGATGAAAAAGGTAGCAGGTACTTTGAAACTTGATCAAGCAGCTTTCCGTGAATTGGAAGCGTTTGCGAAATTCGGATCAGATTTGGATGCTGCAACTTTAAATGTAATTGAAAAAGGAAAACGTAACGTAGAGATATTAAAGCAGTCTGAAAATGATCCGTACACGGTAGAAGATCAAATTGCAGTAATCTATGCAGGTTCCAAAAACCTAATGCGTAACGTTCCTGTAGATAAGATTAAGGAATTTGAAAGAGATTACCTAGAAATGTTGAACCTTAAGCACAAAGACACGCTTAATGATCTAAAAGCTGGTAAACTAACAGATGAGGCAATTGATGTAATGACATCGGTTGCAGCAGATCTTTCAGCGAAATATAAGAAGTAGTTAGATTTCGGTATTGAGTATTGAGAAATTTAATCTCAATACTCAATACTAAATACTCAATACTAAATACTCAATTCTATAAAAGAATGGCGAATTTAAAGGAAATTAGAAACAGAATATCATCCGTAAGCTCAACGATGCAGATTACCAGTGCCATGAAAATGGTTTCTGCTGCAAAGTTGAAAAAGGCGCAGGATGCCATTACAGCAATGCGTCCCTATTCTGAAAAACTTACCGAACTTTTGCAAAACCTAAGCGCCACGCTTGATGCCGATACCGGAAGCAAGTATTCAGACCAGCGCGAGGCACACAAAATTTTAGTTGTTGCCATTACCAGTAACCGTGGTTTGGCGGGAGCATTCAACAGTAATATTATAAAAGAAGCACGTAATTTGGCAGCTATAACCTACGCTGGCAAACAAGTGGATTTTATGACCCTTGGAAAAAAAGGAAACGATATTCTAAAGAAAACTGGAACGGTTATCGAAAACAACAATGGTATTTTTGATGATCTTTCTTTTGAAAATACTTCAGAAATCGCCGAAAAATTGATGCTTCTTTTTTCCGAAGGGAAATATGATCGTATTATAGTTGTTTACAACCACTTTAAAAATGCTGCAACCCAATTGGTAATGACAGAGCAGTTTTTGCCAATTCTGCCTCCAAAACGAATTGAGGGACAGGAAGCAAAAACCAGCGAAACCTTCTACATTTTTGAACCTTCAAAAGAAGAGATTGTTGAGGCGTTGATTCCAAAAAGCTTGAAAACGCAATTGTTTAAAGCACTTCGTGACAGTGTTGCCAGTGAACACGGCGCACGTATGACGGCAATGCACAAAGCAACCGACAACGCAACCGAACTTCGCGATGCGTTGAAACTTCAATACAACAAAGCACGTCAGGCTGCCATTACCAATGAAATCCTTGAGATTGTTGGTGGTGCGGAAGCATTGGCAGGATAATATCATAAAAATCAATTAAAAAAGAGCCTTTCGTATTTCGGAAGGCTTTTTTGTTGCATAATATTTGTAATTTTATGAATTATGAAAAAAATAAAAACCATTGTATTTCTTTTGACGGTGCCTTTATTGTTGCTCAATTTTTCCAATTGTGGCGGAGCGCAGAATAATAATGGAAAAATGACCCTCGAGCAAAACCCTCCCTTTAAAATTTCCGAAGCATACTATCAAAATTGGGTTGCAGGTATAAAAGAAGGTGGTTCGGGAACCAATATCCATATTGTTTTCAACGAAATGGAGCCTGATGTCGTGATCCAAAATATCTACTTCAGAAACCAAATATTGGAGGCAAAAGGAAATATAAACGAACCAAAACAATTTGTGGGGTATTTAAAAAACGAGACGCCACGCGACGTGATTATGGACGCAGATCCTTTAAAAGAAGCCCAAAATACAACCCAGAAGGAATTTCCTTTTCAATTGCAGGAAAATGAGTCAGTTATTGAATATTGGTTTGGTGGCGAAAAAAATTATTACAAAATTGAAAATCTTTCGCAAAGGGAAATGATACCCTATCCGCACGCAAATCCGAATCAGCACGAATAGTGATGCAACCCATCAATCTCAAAGATAAGTTTTCAACGTTCAAAGAACATTGGCATCCGCACCAAATAGCGGTTGTGGATACCATGCAGCTGCTTTTGGCAAAATTAAAAGATGAATTTGTATGGCACAAACACGAGGAAGAGGACGAACTATTTTTTGTGCAAAAAGGAACTTTGGAAATGCATTTTCGCGATAAGGTTGAGATAGTTTCCGAAGGCGAAATAATAGTCGTTCCCAAAGGTGTAGAGCATTGTCCAAAAACGCAAAATGGCGAAGAGGTGCATGTGCTTCTTTTTGAAAAAATTTCAACCAAACACACCGGCAATGTAACTTCTGAAAAAACTGTTGCCGAATACCCCAAAATCTAAAAGATGAAAATTCTTCACCTCGATAGCAATCATCCTCTATTATTGAAAATACTTGAGGACGCAGGATTTTCGAATGAAAAAAACTACAAATCTTCAAAATCTGAAGTTGAAGAAATTATTTCAAAGTATGATGGAATTGTAATAAGAAGCCGCTTCAATATTGATAGACAATTTCTCGATGCTTCCAAAAACCTGAAATTTATTGCACGAGTGGGCGCCGGTTTGGAAAGTATTGATACGGAATATGCAGAAAAACTTGGAATTAAGTTAATCTCCGCTCCCGAAGGCAACAGGAACGCTGTTGGCGAACATGCGTTGGGAATGCTTCTTTCATTATTCAATAATCTAAATAAAGCTGACAGAGAGGTTAAAAATGGTTTGTGGAACCGTGAAGCCAACCGTGGGATAGAACTGGACGGGAAAACCGTTGGAATCATCGGTTACGGCAATATGGGCAAAGCTTTCGCAAAAAAACTTGGTGGTTTTAATTGTGAAGTGCTTTGTTTCGATATAAAGGAAAATGTGGGCGATGAAAATGCAAAACAGGTTCCACTGAAAGAACTTCAGCAAAAAGCTGATGTACTGAGCCTTCATACACCCTGGACACCGTTGACGGACAAAATGGTGAATTCAGAATTTATTAATTCATTTTCAAAGCCGTTTTGGCTTATCAATACTGCCCGTGGCAAAAGTGTGATTACTGTAGATTTGGTTTCGGCTTTAAAATCTGGAAAAATTTTGGGCGCTGGTTTGKATGTTTTGGAATTTGAAAAAGGTTCTTTTGAAACGCTTTTTGATTCAAACAATCTGCAAAACTTCCTTAAGGAACTGTTCGCAAGGGATAATGTAATTTTGAGTCCACATATTGCTGGATGGACAGTTGAAAGCAAAGAAAAATTGGCAACGGTGATTGCCGAAAAGATTATTAAAAACTTCAAAAAATAATATAAATGAAAAAAAGAGTTACGGGAATAGGTGGAATATTTTTTAAAACAAATAATCCCGATAAAACGAAAGATTGGTACAAAAACCACTTGGGCTTGAACACCGATAATTACGGCTGCACATTTTGGTGGCAGGACGAAAAAGGCAATAAGTGCTCAACACAATGGAGCCCTTTCAAGTCAGACACCAAATATTTTTCGCCAAGTGAAAAGGAGTTTATGATTAATTATCGTGTTGAAAATCTTGAGGAACTGCTAAAAACCTTGAAGGATGAAGGTGTAACAATTGTAGGTGAAATGGAGACATATGATTATGGGARATTTGGATGGATATTGGATCCCGATGGAAATAAAATTGAACTTTGGGAACCCGTTGATAGTGCATTTCTATAATTTTTTATACATTTAAAACACATTAAAAACCAACTAATTAATATTATGGAAGAACAACAAAACCCAGGGTATGACAGCACCCAACAGCAGTCACGAAATACCGCTAACGAAAGTTGGAACCAACCTTCTCACCAACACAATCAAGAAAACAAAAAGATTTTGGCAGGAATTCTTGCCATTCTTTTAGGGGGGTTTGGCATTCATAAATTCATTTTAGGATATACGCAGGAAGGGATAATTCAAATAATCATAACCGTGGTAACCTGCGGTATCGGCAGTATAATAGGTTTAATTGAAGGCATAATTTATCTAACCAAAAGTGATGAGGAATTTTATCAAACCTATCAAGTTGGTAAAAAAGGATGGTTTTAAAATTTAAGAGCCTTTGGATATTTTCAAGGGCTTTTTTACGGGGTTAAATTTTGAAATAAGTAAAATGAGCAAACACGGCGCAATACCCAATTTAATTTACAGCGATGTTAATGCTGCAGTTTCATTTTTAAAAAAGGCGTTCGGTTTTAAGGAACACGGTGTTTATAAAGACGACAACGGCAAAATATTTCACGCACAACTGGTATTGGGCAAGGCTTTAATAATGGTAAACCCATTCAATCCCGATACTGCTTTCGGTAAAATGCTCAACCTTACCAAAAACCTTGACGGCTACAATACTCAAACACCTTATTTTATAATCGAGAATGTTGATGAACATTACAAAAACGCAAAGGCAAATTGTGCCGAAATAGTAATGGACATTAAAGACGAAGACTACGGTGGCCGTGGCTACAGCTGCAAAGATCCCGAAGGAAATATTTGGAGCTTTGGAAGCTATAATCCTTTTTCAGAAAAGTAAAATTTAAAAAAATAAAGCTATGAAAATCACCCTTGCCATCCTTGCCTCACTTTTACTTTGCATAAGTTGCAAAAACCCAAAAAGTGAAGAAATATCTTCAGAAAATGAAGAAACTGTGGCTACCGAGGAGTTGTGCTTCAGAAATGAATATTCCTTTCCAGATAGTACCGAAAATATTGATGTTCTCAATCTTGATCTTCACATAAAAGGAGATTCGGTAACGGGGAATTACAATTGGCTACCGGCATTAAAAGATCAACGCCATGGAACATTGGAAGGAACTATAGAAAATAAAATCATCACTGCTACCTATCGGTATATGCAAGAAGGTATTGAAGAAACAGCTGAAATAACAATAGTTCTTAAAGACGATAAAGCTATTATAACGGGAGATAATCCCAACTCTGGTTTAGATACAGAGGTTGCGAAAATTCAATGCAATGTAGATTAATTGTATGGGTGTTTTGTAAACACTTCACTATTGCTTAAGTACCGACACTATCTGCGGAACATCTTTCTTTTCAAAGAAATAAATGGTTTTTACCAAATATTTTAAAATCCAGCTTTTTTGATGGATCAATTTTTCAGCAAGGGTTGCAATTACAGTATCACGTGTTTTTAGTTCTTCGTCTTTATGATGCGAAAAATGATACTGATTGGCAAAAAGCCATGCGCCATCTCTTGCAATATTGATGCTAAAGCTAACCAACTTATCTTCACGCCCTTTTCCAAATTTATCCAATAATCCAAATAAAGGCGAAACAGTAATTATCTTCGATTCCACATTTGCAATCATTGAACCAAGAATTTCATTGATTTTATTGAAGTCATTTTCAAAATCCATCAACTCGCCATCATCGCCAACGGTTTCAGCCACGGCAATCCCGAGGTCTAAATTGATGTGTGCATTGATGCCCAACAGCAGATGCTGCATAATCAACAAATTTCCTGTTTTTCCAGCTTCAAAGGCTTTCTTCCAACTTTTCGTGAAGGGTTGATTTTTGGCTAAACATTCGTAAGCTTCAATATATCGGTTCGCGAAGAGCACATCCAGTTTTTCCATCCGCTCGTTGTTTTCGAATTCATTATTGAGAATCCCCTCTTTAATACGAATAGTAACTTTTTGGTATAGAATTGGAAAATACGCCATACAGGAATTATTGGCACATTCGGCGTCGATAATATTGTCCAACCGTGCTATAACTTCATCAATAGTTTTTGCAGCCATATCGAACAAATTTTAAAATGCATTAATCAGGATTTACTTTTTCATTTGAAGTTTACGTATCGGCACTATCACCATTTTTATCGGAATATTTCTTTTCAAGCTCTGCCTGAAATTCTTCCATTACAGGTTTTACAGTACTCTCTGGTAAATCTGCAATGCGGATGTACATCAAGCCATCAACAGCATTGTTGAACAGAGGATCAACATTAAATGCCACAACCTTCGCGTTCTGTTTGATATATTTTTTGATGAGCACTGGCAATCGAAGGCTTCCCGGCTCCACTTCGTCAATTATTTTATCGAATTTATTGAGGTCTGCCTCGCTCTCGTCAAAGATGAAATCCTTGTCGGCATCCTTCAATTTTACCTTGTATTCTTTCTTCGGATTGATGTATTGCGCTACATACGGATCGTAATAGTTTGATTTCATAAATTCAATCATCAAACTTTTGGAAAATTCTGAAAATTTATTGCTTATGCTCACCCCGCCAATTAAATAACGGTGTTCGGGATAACGTAGGGTGGTGTGCACAATTCCTTTCCAAAGAAGAAAAAGTGGCATCGGTCGTTGTTGGTATTCCTTTATAATAAAAGCGCGGCCCATCTCGATGGATTTGCTCATCATTTCGTACAATTCCGGCTCAAAACGAAATAAATCTTGAAGGTAAAAACCGTCAATGCCAAAGCGGGGAAAAATTTCTGAACCCAGCCCCATACGGTACGCCCCGGCCATTTTTTGCGCGTCGTTATCCCACAAAAACATGTGGTGGTAGTAACTGTCAAATTTATCTAGGTCTGTGCTATTATTCGTGCCTTCGCCCACTTCGCGGAAAGTAATTTCTCGGAGCCTGCCTATTTCCTGTAGAATATAGGGAACCGAGTTCGCTTCTGCTAAAAACACTTCATAATTTTTACTAACCAGCAAGCGCTTATCGTTTTCTCGTAACTTTTCAATTTCAGCTTCCATGGCTTTTAATGGAATGGGTCCAGCGATCTTCTTTGGCGGTTTCGGGAATTTCAGCGTTTTCGGGATATTGTCCAACAATTTTTTCTTCTGAAAAGCATTGGAAAGCATATAGGTTTTCTTCCGAAGAAATTCAGTAAACACAGGTAAGGATTCGTGTTCCTTTTGGTCTTCTACAGAAATCGCATTGCCAATACGAACTTTTATCAAGCGTTCTTTTTGAGTCAATAACTCTGAAGGCAATTTTGCAGTGCGAAGTGTATCGCTCATTTTTGCCAAGCGGTAAAAAAGTTTGCTGTTTTTTGCGTGAAAATAAATAGGCACTATAGGCACTTCAGCTTTTTTTACCAGCTTCATTGCAGCCTCTTCCCAGGGCTTATCAACCAATAATTTTCCGTCCCGGTAGGTTGAAACTTCTCCGGCGGGAAAAATTCCCAAAGGATGGCCTTCATGCAAATGCTTCAAGGCAGATTTGAAACCAGTAATGCTAGATTTTACGTCTTTCCTATCCTCAAATGGATTCACGGGCATCACATACGGTTTCAGCGGTTCAATTCTATGCAGAAGAAAGTTTGCGACAATTTTAAAATCTGGACGATGTTCAAGTAGTACTTTCAAAAGAAGGATACCGTCAATTCCGCCTAATGGATGGTTTGAAATGGTAATAAAAGCGCCTGTTTTTGGGATTCTTCGAAGATCTTCCTCGGGAATTTCAAACTTTATTTCAAATTCCTCAATCAGAGCATTGATGAATTCCAGATCTTGAAGATGCTTGTTTTTGTCGTAAATTTGGTTGAGGGTGGTAATATTCAACACTTTCATTAATGACCAGCCCATGAAGGTGCCCAAAAAGCCGAATTTATCGGCGTTTATTGCTTTTGCAACTTCCTTTGCATTGACTAATCCCATGAAATATTTCGGTTGTTTGTTCCAACAAATATAACGAAACATCCATGATATAATTTAAAGAAACTTTTTCAATGTCCGTAAAGATTTTCTATCTGTACGCTTTATTTATATATATTAAAGAAAGATAAAACTGATTGATACTATTCCTTAATTACCAACTGTACCGTCTCCTTGCTTTCCTGCTTCAAAAGCACGTTTTTATTTTCTGCAAGTGCCTTTACTTCAGAGGGGTTAAAATGGCGAATGGTGTAGAGCGTAACGTTTTCATTCCATTTTACACTGAATTTTTCACGAAGCTTTGCTAATAGTGGCTCCAAATTGTTGAATTTGTCGTTCACACAGACCGAAAAGCTGATAGCGGAATTCTGGATCATCTCCACTTTCATTTTGTGTTTGTGAAGCCATTTGAAAACGTCGCCAATGTTGTCTTCCATCATAAACGAAAAGTCTAACGATGAAAGTGAAATAAGCACCAAGTCTTTTTTAAGGATAAAACACGAAGTTTGAGGATCTAGCGTTACTCCTTTACCTACGCAGGTTCCGGGTTCTTTCGGATTCAGAAATGATTTAACGTAAAGTGGAATTTCTTTTCGTTGTAACGGTTGGAGCGTTTTTGGATGAATTACGGAAGCGCCGTAAAAAGCAAGCTCAATGGCTTCTCGATAACTAATGTGGTTCAACAGCAGGGTTTTTGTAAAGTAGCGTGGGTCTGCGTTCAAAACACCTGGCACGTCTTTCCAGATTGTTACATTTTCAGCATTTAAGCAGTAAGCAAAAATGGCCGCCGTGTAATCACTTCCCTCACGACCAAGCGTGGTTGTAAAGTTGTTTGTATGTTCCGAACCCAAAAAACCTTGCGTTAGTGTTATTCCTTTTTTACTAACTTTTTCTGAAATTAGCTCCTGTGTTTTTCCCCAATCTACATTTGCATCACGGTAATTTGCATCTGTTTTTATGCAGTGGCGCACATCCAGCCAAGTATTGTTTACTCCATTTTCTGAAAAATATGCTGAAACTATTTTTGAGGAAATTAGCTCGCCAAAGGAAACAACTTGATCATACACAAAAGCGTGATTTTTAGATTTATTTGTTTCCAAAAAGCGCTTCAGATCTTTAAAAGACTTGTCCAAATCAATAAAAGCAGGATGTGATGTAGAAGAAAACAGACCTTTCAAAATTTCGTAATGAAAATCATAAACAACCCTTAATGCATTTTTTACATCGCCTGATTCTGAAAAGTATTCCTTTATTACCGCTTCCAGGGCATTGGTGGTTTTTCCCATTGCGGAAACCACGATCACCAAGTTTTTTTCTTCCGTTTTTGAAATTACCGAAACTACATTTTTTACACTATCGGCATCTTTGGTGGATGCTCCACCAAACTTGAATATTTTCATCCAGAATTTATTTTATGAATTTATATAATTTTTCAGGCCTTTTTCATCCATATGCACCACGCGCCAGTCTTTCACGATGTTTGCGCCACTGCGCTCGTAAAAACGGATTGCGCCTTTGTTCCAGTCCAACACATCCCAAGCCACTCGTTTTAAACCTTGATCATAAGCAAATTGCATTACTTTTTTGTAAAGCGCTTCACCAAAACCCYTGCCGCGATAAGCTTCCTTCACAATTAAATCTTCTAAGTGAAGCGTTCTGCCTTTCCAAGTGGAAAAACGATAATATACCATGGCCGCGCCGACAATTTCATTTTCCGATTCCGCAACAAAGCACGTAAACAAAGGATTTACGCCAAAACCTTCACGCTCCAAGTCTGCAACGGTAACTTCAACTGCATCGGGTTCCTTCTCAAAAATGGCAAGCTCTTTTATGAGTTCCAAAACTTGCGGCATGTCTTCTTTTACGGCTTCTCTTACTTTCATCATTTCAAAAATTAATTAGCCTTGCAAATATCGGTTCAATTTCTTAAAAATCCCGATATTTGCGTGAAATTCAGGAATCCCATCAATCCTATGGCAAAAATAAACCAATCTCTTGGAGAGTTCATTATTGAAAACCAAAACGAATTCAAGTACTCTTCTGGCGAGCTTTCGCGGCTTATCAATTCAATCCGCTTAGCGGCAAAAGTTGTAAACCATAAAGTGAACAAAGCAGGTTTGGTAGACATTCTGGGTGCTGCCGGAGATACAAACGTACAGGGTGAAGACCAACAAAAGCTGGATGTTTTTGCAAATGAAGTTTTTATAAACACACTTACAAATCGTGAAATTGTCTGCGGAATTGCAAGTGAAGAGGAAGATGATTTTATTACTATAAAAGGCCGAAACGAAAAGAACGATAACAAATATGTGGTATTGATGGATCCGCTTGATGGTTCATCAAACATTGACGTAAACGTTTCCGTAGGGACTATTTTTTCTATTTACCGTAGAATCACACCCGAAGGAACTCCAGTTACCATTGAAGATTTTCTTCAGCCCGGAAGCAATCAGGTAGCCGCGGGTTATATTGTTTACGGTACTTCAACAATGATTGTTTACACCACCGGTCACGGGGTTAATGGTTTTACGCTGAACCCAGCCATTGGCACATATTACCTTTCCCACCCAAATATGAAATTTCCTGAAAACGGAAATATTTATTCGGTAAATGAAGGAAATTATGTTCACTTTCCACAAGGCGTGAAAGATTATATAAAATATTGTCAAAAGGAAGAGGAAGACCGCCCGTACACCTCTCGTTACATAGGTTCTTTGGTTTCAGATTTCCACCGAAATATGATTAAAGGCGGCATCTATATTTACCCAAATACTTCAAAAGATCCAAACGGAAAACTTCGGCTGTTATACGAGTGCAACCCCATGGCGATGATCGCCGAACAAGCCGGAGGAAAGGCCAGCAATGGCTTTCAGAGAATTTTGGACATCCAGCCAACTACATTGCACCAACGTGTGCCTTTTTTCACCGGCAGCAAAAAAATGGTTGAAAAGGCTGAAGAATTTATGGCGGATGCCAAATAAAAAAACCTGAAGTATAACTTCAGGTCTATATTTTATATGTCTGGATGTTTGGTTCGGTGTCTCTATTTCCTATTCAGCAAATAACGGTAATCTTCCAAGCTTAAACCACCACTGTAAATTGCAATGGATCTCTTTATCAAATCTTGCGCAATTTCAGCCGAGTATCCAAGACCGATGGCATACTTTTCGATTAAAAAACGTTCGTGGTCGTCAATTTCGTGATCCGCAAAAATCATTTCAAAAAGATCATGGATACGCTCCAACCGCCTTTCGGAATCATTGGGTGGATTGATTGGGTATTTGGAAGGATTTTTAAGCACTGCTTCATATTCTTCTTGTTCTATATCCAGTTTGCGAGCGAAACGCTTCAGCATTTTTTCCTCTTCGGAATTAATTTCACCATCAACTGAAGCAATATTTGCAATGGAAGCAAAGTGCCCTAAATTTCGGGAATGTTCCCCGCTTTCAAAAAGATCTGTAAATGACATAATTTGGTTTTATACTGCAAATATAAAACGAATTGCGGGCAAAGCGAAACATTATGTTAACGTTTTTTGCGATCCCTTTTATCCAAGTTTACCCTAAACTTTTCTTAATTCACAACCCAGCGAAATAAGCTTTTGTTATTTTTAAACTGCTACTAAAAAGAAAATGGAACAACCACTTCTCGTTTTTAATGACAAAGGAATCTATTGCGAAAAGGCCAACGTTTACATTGACGCTTGGCGCCCGGYCGATAAATGCATCGTTACCCACGGCCACGCAGACCACAGCCGCTGGGGACATAAGCAATATATTACGCATCATAAAAATGTTCCCATAATCAAACATCGTTTGGGTGAAATTTTGGTCGCCGGGAAGGATTGGAATGAAACATTTACCATCAACGGCGTGAAATTTTCACTGCATCCTGCCGGCCACATTATAGCATCGTCGCAAGTACGGGTAGAATATAAAGGCGAAGTTTGGGTTTTTACGGGTGATTTCAAAACTGAGGATGATGGATTGGCAGAAGTTTACGAACCTGTAAAATGTCACACATTTATTACGGAATGCACATTCGGTTTGCCTGCTTTTAAATGGGAACCGCAAGCGGAAGTTTTTAAGGATATAAATGAATGGTGGGCTACTAATAAAAGTGAAGGCAGAACCTCAATTCTATTTGGTTACAGTTTGGGAAAAGCCCAGCGTTTGCTGAAGAATCTCGATACTTCAATAGGAAAAATTTACACCCATGGTGCCGTTGAAAATATGACAGAAGTAGTGCGTCCTTTATACGAGTTGCCCGAAACTACTTTGATAACAAGAGAAACTCTTAAAGAAGAAATAAAAGGAAACATAATAGTAGCGCCGCCCAGCGCCCATGGCAGCACTTGGATCAGAAGGTTTGTACCTTTTGTAACGGCTTCAGCCAGTGGGTGGATGACTTTTCGTGGAGCTCGAAGAAGAAGAGCGATTGACCGCGGATTTGTACTCAGCGACCACGCCGATTGGGAAGGCTTGCTCAACGCTATTGATGCTACGGGCTGTGAAAAAATTATCGCAACACACGGCTACACCGATATTTTTGCAAAATATTTAAGGGAAGAATTGGGCTACGATGCACGAACCGAAAAAACCCAATACGAGGAAGAAAGCGCCGAGATTGAAAAGAAAATTGAAAATGAAGATTAAGCTGTGAAAGATTTTGCCCAACTCATAAAAAAGCTCGATAGCACCAACAAAACCAATGAAAAGGTGGCGGCGCTCACCGAGTATTTCCAAAATGCAAATGAGACGGATAAACTTTGGACCATCGCCATTCTATCGCATCGTCGGCCGAAACGTCCTGTCAATACCACACTTCTTCGGCTGTGGGCTACCGAAATTAGCGGGATTCCACTTTGGCTTTTTGAGGAAAGTTATCATATTGTTGGAGATCTGGCGGAAACGATTGCCTTGGTTTTACCAACTTCGGAAAAACATTCCGATAAATCCCTTTCAGAATTTGTTTCGGAAATTATTGAACTGCGGACCCTTCCCGAAGAAGAAAAAAAGAAATATCTGCACGACAATTGGTTGGCACTGAATTATTTTGAACGCTTCGTTTTTAATAAAATATTGACCGGAAGTTTTCGAATTGGGGTAAGCCAAAAGTTGATGACGCGCGCGCTTTCAAAAGCTACGGGCATTGACGAGGATATTTTGGCCTATAAATTAATGGGCGATTGGACACCGGAAAAAACCACTTATAAAAAGCTAATCCTCGAGCAAAATGAAGAGGATTACCTCAGTAAACCCTATCCGTTTTATTTGGCGTATGCCGTTGAAGATAATTTTCAAGAAGATTTGGGCCCAATTTCCGATTGGAGCTTTGAGCACAAATGGGATGGAATTCGAAGTCAGGTAATTATTCGAAACGACGAGGTTTTTGTTTGGTCGCGCGGCGAGGAATTGGTGACCGACAAATATCCTGAGTTCCAAAATTTCCTAAGTGAAATCCCCAACGGAACCGTGATTGATGGAGAAATTCTTCCTTTCGGGGAAGGCGAAATCGGTAATTTCAATGCGCTTCAAACWAGAATTGGAAGAAAAAATATTTCAAAAGCCCTTCTGAAAAAAACTCCTGTAATCCTAAATGCATATGATTTGCTTGAGTGGAAAGGCGAAGATATTCGACAAAATTCTTTTTCAGAAAGAAGAAAGATTTTGGATGAAATGATTCAAAGAATAAATTCCGAAGAAATTGGAATCTATTTAAGCGAAACAATGAAGTTTGAAACTTGGGAAGAAGCCGCCGCCGAACGCGATCTTTCCCGTGAAAAAAGAAGCGAAGGACTGATGCTGAAGCGAAAGGATTCGCCGTACTTGGTGGGCAGAAAAAAAGGCGATTGGTGGAAATGGAAAATCGATCCTTTTACTATTGACGCGGTGTTGACCTACGCCATGCGCGGCCACGGACGGCGCGCAAATCTTTACACGGACTACACTTTCGCCCTTTGGGATGAAGGGGAATTGGTCACTTTCGCGAAAGCCTATTCGGGGTTGACCGATGCAGAATTCCGGCAAGTTGATGCGTGGATAAAAAGAAATACCTTGGAGCGTTTTGGTCCAGTGCGAAGCGTAACACCACATCACGTTTTTGAAATCGCTTTTGAGGGAATCGCGGAAAGCAATCGCCATAAAAGCGGAATCGCTACCCGCTTTCCACGAATAATTCGCTGGCGAAAAGATAAACCGATTGAGGAAGCAAATACTTTGGAGGATTTAAAAGCACTAATCCCAAAATGAAACAGTCAGAACTCATATCACTCGCAGAGGATTGGTTTCAATCAAAGAATTGGAAGTCATTTCCCTTCCAAAAAAAAACATGGAAAGCCTTTCTCGAGGGTAAACACGGCCTGTTAAACGCGCCCACGGGAAGCGGAAAAACCTATGCCCTTTGGGTGCCGATTGTACTTCAATATTTAAAGGAAAATCCAGATTATAAAACAAAACATCAAAAAGGTTTAAAAGCAATTTGGATTACCCCGCTCCGCGCCCTTTCAGTGGAAATAAATCAAGCGGCCCAACGTTTTGCCGACGATTTGGGAACTGGTTTAACAGTGGGGATCCGTACCGGCGACACTCCGCAAAGCGAACGCGCAAAACAAAAACGTCAAATGCCGGATTTGTTGATTACAACTCCCGAAAGTTTGATGCTTTTGTTGGCTTCAAAAGGGTATGATAAAATTTTCAAGAATCTCACCGCAATCGTTGTGGACGAATGGCACGAACTTTTGGGAAGCAAGCGTGGCGTACAAATGGAGTTGGCACTTTCGCGTTTGAAAACTGTTTCAAAGGATTTGAGAATTTGGGGAATTTCGGCTACTATCGGAAATCTCGAAGAGGCGCAGGATGTGCTGTTGGGAATGGATCCCGAATTCAGAAAAAATGCTGTTTTAATCAAGGCAAACCAGAAAAAAAAGATTGAAGTTCGCTCGATTATCCCAAAAAAAATGGAAACCTTCCCGTGGCGCGGACATTTGGGTTTGCACCTTTTAGAAGAAATAATTCCCATAATAAAAGCCAGTAAAACCACGCTTATTTTCACCAATACCCGAGGACAATGCGAAGTGTGGTTTCAGAAAATATTGGAAAAAAATCCCGAGTTTGCCGGCGAAATAGCAATGCACCACGGCAGCATCTGCAAAGATACGCGACTTTGGGTGGAGCAAGCGATCCGCAACGAATCATTAACTGCCGTTGTCGCAACTTCAAGCCTGGATTTGGGGGTTGATTTTGCACCGGTGGAAACCGTTATCCAAATTGGCGGACCAAAAGGTGTGGCGAAATTTCTGCAGCGCGCAGGACGTAGTAACCACAGGCCTGGCGAACCTTCAGTGATTTACTTTTTACCCACGCACGCTCTGGAATTGTTGGAAGCTTCAGCATTAAAAAGGGCGGTAAAGGAAGAAGTTGTGGAAGACAGAATGCCGTATTTGCTC
This sequence comes from Aequorivita sp., assembly GCA_002733915.1. Taxonomy (GTDB): domain Bacteria; phylum Bacteroidota; class Bacteroidia; order Flavobacteriales; family Flavobacteriaceae; genus Aequorivita. The sequence continues at coordinate 100,782 of NVXN01000002.1, read as the reverse complement.
AGTTTCGACGTGCTTATTCAATATTTGGTTACACTCGCAGTCGGCAACGGATTTTTTCCGAAGGACATTTTTCCCGAGATTCAAAAAACCTTTTGCTTTCAGGGGATTACCGAGGAACAATGGAAATGGTGCCTCAATTTTATAACCTTGGGAAGCCAAAGTTTGCAGGCCTACGATGAATATAAAAAAGTGGAGGTCACGCCAGACGGTCTTTTTAAAGTTGAAAGCAGACAGATTGCAATGATGCACCGCTTGAGTATCGGCACGATTGTGAGTGACTCGATGATGCACGTAAAATATGTAACCGGCGGGTTTATCGGCACAATCGAGGAATGGTTTATTAGCAAATTGAAAATCGGCGACAGTTTTGTTTTTGCGGGCCGCACTTTGGAATTGGTCCGATTGCGGCAAATGCAGGCACAGGTTCGAAAATCGACCAAAAAATCTGGAAAAGTCGCCAGCTTTTTGGGTGGCCGATTGCCGCTTTCTTCACAAATGAGTAAGATTCTTCGGGAAGAAATGCAGAGCGAAGCCGATCACAAACGAAACACACCGGAATTAAAGGCGCTCAGTGACATTTTTAATCGGCAGGAAAAAGAAAGTATCGTTCCCGGTGAAGATGAATTTTTGATTGAAACCTTTAAAACCCGCGAAGGCTATCACGCACTTTTTTACCCGTTCGAGGGCCGTTTTGTGCACGAGGCAATGAGCAGTTTGCTAGCGTATCGCATCAGTTTGTTGTCGCCCATTTCCTTTTCGTTGGCCTATAATGATTATGGTTTTGAACTGTTGAGCGATCAATATTTGGATATTCAGACAGTGCTAGACAATAATCTTTTCTCCGCGGAATATCTTTACGACGATCTTCAAAAAAGTTTGAATTATACCGAACTTGCACGCCGAAAATTTCGTGATATCGCGGTTATAAGCGGAATGGTTTTTCAGGGATATCCGAATAAAATAATTAAAACGAAACATCTGCAAAGCAATAGCCAACTGCTTTTTGACGTTTTCCGGGATTACGAACCCAACAATCTTTTGTATCTTCAAGCGTATCGCGAAACTTTTGAGCATCAATTAGAAGAAGGCCGATTGCGATTGGCTTTGGAGCGCATCAATTCACAAAAAATAATTTGGAAGCAGTGCGAAAAAGCAACTCCTTTCAGCTTCCCAATAATTACCGATGGTTTGCGGGCGAAGCTTTCCTCGGAAAAATTGGCCGATAGAATAAAAAGAATGACATTGAAATTGGAGAATAATTAAGAATTTTTGAAGTCTTTGGGTTGTTTTATCTTTGCAACCAATGAAAGAAATCCAAATCAATTCCCACCAATTTACCCTCCACCCGAGCGGTGCCATCTTTTGGAAAGAAAAAAAAATGCTATTGATTGCCGATGTGCATTTAGGAAAAGTGGCGCATTTCAGAAAGCACGGAGCACCTGTTCCCGCCAATGCGGCATTTCAAAATTTGGAAAAACTAACTGAAATTTCAAATCATTTTGAACCAAAAACCATTTGCTTTTTGGGCGATCTATTTCACAGTAAATTAAATGAAGAATGGCAGGATTTTAAAAAATGGGTGGAGTATACCAAAGCCGAAATAGTACTGATTTCAGGAAATCACGATATCATCCCACAATATTTATACGAAGATTTGGGAATTAAAGTTTTTGATGAATTGTTGCTCAACGGTTTTTTATTGACCCACCATCCCACTGAAATTAAAGCTACATTCAACTTTTGTGGCCACGTACATCCAGGAGTGCGGATGAAAGGAGTGGGAAGACAATACTTGCGTTTTTCCTGTTTTTATAAAACCATTAACAACCTTATTCTTCCTGCTTTTGGTAACTTTACGGGAAAACACATTTTAAAGCCTTCGGAGATGGATGAAGTATTTGCCATCGTGGAAGATGAAGTTATTTGTGTTTCTACATAACTGAATTGTCTAGTCGAGTGCAGTCGAGACCTATTTTTGCCCAAATTAAATTCTAAATTCTCGACTGCGTATGAAAGAATATAAATATAAATTCTATGAAAAAAACACTACAAATAGCAAACATCATCGCCTTCGTGGCAACTGTATTCGTCAATTATTTATCGAATACGGGCGTAATAAATAACACCACCATTGGCGAAATTTCCGAATCCTCAAAAAACCTGTTCACTCCTGCTGGATATGCTTTCTCTATTTGGGGCCTCATTTATTTAATGCTTTTGGGATTTATTGTTTACCAAAGTCGAAGTCTGTTCTCCAAAGTGCGAGATGATGATTTCATCTTAAAAACAGGCTGGTGGTTTGTGCTTTCCTGCTTTGCGAATATAATGTGGATAACCTTTTGGCTCTACGGTTTTATGGAATATTCCATCATCGCCATTTTCGTACTGCTTTTTTCACTATTAAAAATCGTGATGAACAATCGAATGGAACTTTGGGACGCGCCAATTTCTGTCATTGCTTTTCTGTGGTGGCCTTTCGTTATTTACAGCGGATGGGTTACCGTTGCAAGTATTGCCAATGTTGCGGCTTACTTAACGAGTATTGATTGGCACGCTTGGGGTTATAGTGAGGTTTCATGGGCCGTAACAATGATAATCATTTCAGGAATAATAAACCTGGTTGTTACTTGGCGAAGAAATATGCGTGAATTTGCATTGGTTGGGGCCTGGGCTTTGGCGGCGATTGCAGTCGCAAATTGGGAGATGACCCAAACAGTTGCCTATGCCGCAATTGCCGTTGCAGCGGTTTTATTTGTCAGCAGCAGCTACCATGGATTTAAARATWGMNNGYKAYKWGMYYYAWYAKWWARTKARARRWKSAWSTCAATTCTAAACAGTAATTTTAAACTTCCATTAAACCATTCCTTTGATATCATTCCCCCAGGTGGGATAAGCAAAAATCATTGCTTTTATGTTTTCGGTGGTGAGTTTTCCGCACATGGCTAGCACGAATAGATTTATCATTTCCCCTGCTTCAGCAGCTATTATATGGGCTCCTAAAACGATATTACGTTTTTTATCCACAATGGTTTTATAAGCGTAAACTTCTTCGTTGATGCGTTTTGCATTGAACCATTGGGGAACGCTTTTGTATTCCACCACAAAGTCATAGCCTTTATCCTTCGCTTCTTCTTCTGTTAAACCGATGGCTGCGACTTGCGGAATGGTGAAAACAATCGATGGTGCCGGCGGAAAATCCATTTTGGTATAGTTTCCATTTCTGATATTTAAGGAAACAATACGCGCTTCCTGTGAAGAAACTGGCGTTAATGGAAGCGAGTCACTTGCCGAAACATCGCCACAGGCATAGACGGATTTGTTTGAAGTATTTTGAAGAAATTCGTTCACAGAAATCCCAGCTTTTTCGAAAGCAACATTTCCTTTTTCCAAATCAAGTTCATCAATGGAAGGAACTCTACCCGCGGTATTAAAAACCATTCGGGCAGTAACACTTTCTATTTTTCCGTTTTTCTGAAATGAAACGCGATAGTTTTTCTGAAGTTTCTCCACAGCGGAAACCTTTGCGTTGAATATAAATTTTATTCCTAAATCTTCCGAAGTTTTTGTGAGGTGCGAAATAATATCCGCTTCAAAAGGCCCAAGAGGACGGTCCTCAAATTCAACCACCGTTACTTTTGCACCACACCGGGCGGCAATATGGGCGAATTCCATCCCAATATAACCAGCGCCTACAAATACAATATTTTCGGGCAATTCTTCCAATTCCAAAAAATCATCGCTCACTTTTAAATGCTCCCTTCCGGAAATTTTGAGCTCCATTGGCTTTTGCCCAGTCGCAATTACAATCTTTTTCGCTTTGATGGTTTTCCCTTCCACCGAAAGTGTGTTTTCATTAAGAAATTTTGGGGATTGATGGTACATTTTAATTCCCGCTTCTTTCAATTTTTTTTCCGTGGAAGCTGGGACGGCATCAGTAAATTCACATTTGAATTTTTGAAGATTCTTCCAGCTTATTTTTGGAACGGAAACAATTCCCTTTCCTTTTAAATTTTCTGCAAGTTGCATCGCTTCGGTAATTCCAACCAAAACTTTTTTCGGGTCACAGCCTCTATTTGGACAAGTTCCGCCAAATTCACGGTTATCGGCAATTGCAACATTCATCCCTTCGGCAGCGCAATCGTAAGCTACAATTTTTCCGGCGGTTCCGGTTCCTATTACAAAAACATCATATTCTTTTATTGCCATAAACCGAAAATAGAGAATCGCTAAATTTATTTGTGTTAGTAAAATGATAAAGTTGAATTTTGCACTTTGTAAATTAATTATGCGTATTATCTTTGCCGCTCAATGAGCAAAACACTCGTTACTTCGCTTTATTCACAGTCTTCGCAAACCCGAAAACTGGAGGATTCCATTGCCTCAACCGAAAATAAAATACAAGTTTCCGGTCTTGTCGGCTCATCACTTTCACTTGTAATTGCTGAAACTTTTTCAATTTCGGAACTGCCTTTTCTTTTAATTTTTAATGACAAGGAGGAAGCCGCTTATCATCTAAACGATCTCGAAAATTTGTTGGGTGACCAAAATGTGCTTTTCTATCCGGGAAGTTATCGGCGTCCGTACCAAATTGAAGAGACCGACAATGCCAATGTTTTGTTGCGAAGCGAGGTTTTAAATCGAATAAATTCCCGAAAAAAACCGGCGTTGATTGTTACCTATCCGGAAGCGCTTTTTGAAAAGGTGGTCACGAGAAAGGAATTGGAACGAAACACATTAAAAATTGCCGTAAACGATCGACTTTCAATAGATTTTGTTAATGAAGTTTTATTCGAATATCGCTTCAAGAGAACTGATTTTGTTACCGAACCTGGCGAATTTTCGGTGCGTGGGGGAATTTTGGATGTGTTCAGTTTTAGTAATGACGAACCGTACCGAATCGAGTTTTTTGGAGATGAGGTTGACAGCATGCGAACGTTTGATGTGGAAACGCAACTTTCTTTGGAACAGGTGAAAAAAATTTCCATCATTCCCAATGTGGAAAACAAAATGGTGGATGAAAATCGGGAAAGTTTTCTGAAATACATTGCTTCAAAAACTGTGGTTTTTTTGAAGAACGAAGAACTTTTCAGTAGCGCTATCGATAATCTTTTCAAAAAAGCAAGCGAGGCTTTCAACGCAATTGATTCGGAAATAAAACGCGCAAAACCTTCTGAGTTATTCTGCACTTCGGAATTGTTGAAAGGGCAATTGAATGATTTTACGAAGGTTCAATTACTGAATAGTTCGATTTCGATTTCAAATTCCATTTCCTTTTCTACCAAACCCCAACCTTCCTTCAACAAACAATTCAATTTACTAATTGAAAATTTGAATGACAATGCCGAAAAAGGCTATAAAAACTACATTTTCTGCAGCAGCGAACAGCAGGCAAAACGCTTCCACGATATTTTTGAGGATGCTCATTTAGATGTAAAACAGTTTGAGACCATTGTGTTTCCGCTGTTTCAAGGCTTTATTGATGATGATTTAAAATTGGTTTGTTACACAGACCATCAAATTTTTGAGCGTTACCATAAATTTCAATTGAAAAACGGTTACGCCAAAAAACAGGCAATTACTTTAAAGGAAATCACCAATCTTGAAGTGGGCGATTATGTAACGCACATCGACCACGGAATTGGGAAATTCGGCGGCTTGCAGAAGATTGAGGTGGAAGGAAAAATGCAGGAAGCCATTAAACTTTTTTATGGCGAACGCGATATTTTATACCTCAGCATCCATTCATTGCACAAGATTTCAAAATATAATGGGAAGGACGGAAAAGAGCCCAAAATCTACAAATTGGGCAGCGATGCTTGGAAAAAACTGAAGCAAAAAACCAAAACACGCGTAAAGGAAATCGCCTTCAATTTAATTGAACTATACGCCAAACGTCGTACGCTAAAAGGTTTTGCATTCGACCCAGACAGTTATTTGCAAGCCGAATTGGAATCTTCCTTTATTTATGAAGACACGCCGGATCAAAGCACTGCGACCGAAGATGTAAAAAAGGATATGGAAAACGAGCGCCCAATGGACCGTTTGGTCTGTGGCGACGTTGGTTTTGGAAAGACGGAAGTTGCCATTCGCGCGGCTTTCAAAGCGGTTGATAATGGAAAGCAAGTCGCAGTTTTGGTGCCGACGACTATATTAGCATTTCAGCATTTTAAAACTTTTTCGGAACGACTTTCCGAAATGCCCGTAAAAGTTGATTATTTAAACCGATTTCGAAATACAAAAGAGCGAAAAACGGTTTTGGAAGAACTAAAAAACGGCAAACTCGATATCGTTATCGGAACGCATCAATTGGTAAACAAATCGGTTGAATTCAAGGATTTGGGTCTTTTGATTATTGACGAAGAACAGAAATTTGGCGTAGCCGTAAAAGATAAATTGAAAACTATCAAAGAAAATGTGGATACGCTCACACTCACTGCAACGCCTATTCCGCGTACGTTGCAGTTCAGTTTAATGGCCGCGCGCGACCTTTCAGTGATTACCACGCCACCGCCCAACCGTTATCCCGTGGAAACGCACGTAATTCGTTTTGGGGAAGAAAGTATTCGCGATGMGGTTCGGTATGAAATCTCCCGCGGCGGGCAAGTTTTCTTCGTCCACAACCGAATTGAAAACATAAAAGAAGTAGCTGGAATGATCCAACGTTTGGTTCCAGATGCTAAAATTGGTATCGGTCACGGGCAAATGGACGGCAAGAAACTGGAAGATTTGATGCTTCGGTTTATGAACAACGAATTCGACGTCTTGGTTTCAACAACCATTATTGAAAGTGGTTTGGATGTTCCGAATGCGAATACTATTTTCATCAACAATGCCAATAATTTCGGACTTTCCGATTTGCACCAAATGCGTGGTCGCGTGGGCCGAAGCAATAAAAAAGCCTTCTGTTATTTCATTACGCCCGAATATTCGGCGATGACGGACGAAGCGCGAAAACGAATCACTGCATTGGAACAATTTTCAGAATTGGGCAGTGGGATCAACATTGCGATGAAGGATTTGGAAATCCGCGGCGCTGGCGATTTACTCGGCGGCGAACAAAGCGGATTTATTAACGAAATTGGTTTTGAAACCTATCAAAAAATTCTTGCAGAGGCGATTGATGAATTGAAGGATAAAGAGTTCAAAAATCTGTACGAAGAAACCGAAGGTCCGAAGAAAAATTTCGTGAAGGAAATGACCATCGACACCGATTTTGAATTGCTGTTCCCGGACGATTACGTAAATAACATAACGGAAAGGCTCAACCTTTACACAAAATTGAACGAGCTGAAAAACGAAGCCGAACTTCAAAAATTTGAAAAGGAATTATTGGATCGTTTCGGCGAAATGCCAAAACAGGCAGAAGATTTGTTGAACAGTGTCCGTATAAAATGGATAGCAATTTCAATGGGCTTGGAGCGCGTGGTGATGAAACAGAAAAAAATGGTGGGTTATTTTGTGGCTGACCAACAGAGTGCTTTTTACCAAAGTCCCTCCTTCTCAAAAGTTTTGCAATACGTGCAAAGCCATCCACAAAAAGTAACGATGAAGGAAAAACAAACCCGCAACGGATTGCGGTTGTTACTGACTTTTGAGGGAATTTCTTCCATAGAAAAAGCACTTCAGGCTTTGAAATCTTTTTCGGAATAATCAATTGAAAATCAGCAAATGTCGGGCAAATGTCGGGTGAAATTCACTTGAAAATATTGCACTATCTTTACTGCAATCGTACTATTGCCCTTAAAATTTGGAATGATGAAACAACCAGAATTAGGCCGAAAAATCTTCGAACTTCGCAAACAAAAAGGCTTTACGCAGGAGGAACTTGTGGAGCAGTGCAACATCAATGTGCGAACTATTCAGCGTATTGAAGCTGGCGAAGTTACCCCGCGAAGCTTTACTTTAAAAACTATTTTAAATGTCTTGGGCGAAAATTTGGAAAACCTACAAGAATCTGACACTTCCCCTTTTGAAAATTTCAATTTTAAAGAAGTAGTATTTTCAGCATTTTATATAAAACTTGGGTGGATCTGCGGGATAATTTATTTCCTTTCAGGATTTGTAGAATTTGCTGTAGATTACGCCCGATTTTACGAAGATGAATTGATAATTCCCAAAGCCGCATACATCAGTATGAAATTTATTGTCATCTTGGCCTATATTTATTTTTTATGGGGGTTTGTTTTGAGCGGTAAAATCTTCAATAATTATTTGCTTAAAATAGGCGCTTTCTTTCTAATCGGTACTACCATTTTATTTTATGGGTATGATATGGCCTCCCTTTACTTTGAACCATTGTATTCAGAATATGTTATGGTTACACAATCCATTTTCTGCGGAATTGGCAGTATTATCTTTGGTTTGGCCGTGATGCGATTGAAAAATCCTTTCGGCAAAATCCCTGAAATAGCCGGTGGATTTGAAGTAGTAAGCGGGATATTGTTTGCGCTTGTTTTTATGGCGTGGTTGGGACTTACCTTTTTGATCCCGGCTACTATTTTACAAATTATTTTACTCTATAAAATTGAAGAATTTGTAAAAAAATAAAGAGATTCCCGTAATGGAAAAAATTAAAAATGATAAAAAGCATTTTCAAAATGCTCCAATTTTTCCTCTTTTTGGTTTTTCAAAACAGCAATAATATCAAATCGAACTTCCGCATTTAAGTTATTKGAAACAATATATTCATTGGCGGCTTTCACCAAAAGTTTGATTTTTGCTGGCGTTACAAAACTTTGCGGATCACCGAAAAAGTCACTATTTCTGGTTTTCACTTCAACAATTACAATTGTATCCTCTTCCTTTTGTGCAATGATGTCTATTTCAGCTTTGTCAAAGAAAAAGTTACGGTGTAAAATTTTGTAGCCTTCGCGAAGCAAATATTGCGCAGCTATTTCTTCACCTATTTTTCCTAATTCGTTATGACTTGCCATTTTTAAAATTAAAAGCTTACGGCTATTTTGTTCTCAGTTATCTTTAATTCAACTTTTCTTCCCAAAATCAATGCGCGATTATCATCAATATGACCTGCCGGAAAATTGAAGCAAACAGGATAATTATATTCTGAAACAGAATCAAAAATAATTTCTTCAGCAGTTTTTCCGAAAGGGGCTTTATTATCGTGCATGTCGGTCATTCCGCCCACAACCAGACCTGCAAGATTATTTAGCATTCCATTTCGTTTTAAATTCATCATCATTCTATCAATGTGGTACAGATATTCGTCCAAATCTTCAATAAAAAGAATTTTGCCGTCCGTTTTTAGTGCGGAATTACTTCCGCAGAGCGAATACAAAAGTGAAAGATTTCCGCCTATCAATTGCCCTTTAGCTGTTCCGCGCCTATTTAATTTTCCTGAGGATTCAAATTTTATTTCATATGAATCACCAAAAAGAATTTTCTTAATGGAAGAAGATGTTTCTTCTGATTTGTTTTCAAGATTTTGAAGTATTTGGGCATGCAGCGTTTCAATTCCAAGAGTGTGTATGTGCGAGTGCAGGGCCGTTACATCGCTATAGCCAATGACCCATTTCGGGGATTTTTTAAAAGCCGAAAAATCCAATTTGTCCAGAATCCGAACCGTTCCATAACCTCCCTTTGCGCACCAAATTGTCTTTATTTTGGGGTTGTCCATCATCTTTTGAAAATCTTCAGCGCGCAAATCATCATTTCCTGCAAATTGATTTTCTTGGGCACCAATTGTTTTTCCCAAAACATATTTCAATCCCCATTTTTCCAATAATTGAAGTGCAGGTTTTAATTCTTCTTTTGAAATTTTCCGAGCGGTGGAAACGATGGCCACGGAATCGCCCTTTTGAAGTCTATATGGTGTAATCATGAATCTATTTAAAACCACAAATTACTACATTTATGTGTACTTTTGTGCCTGCCTACCCATTTTGGCAGGATTTCAAAAAAAATTATGGATCTGAACAAGAATAGATATACTATTACCGCCGCATTGCCTTATACGAATGGACCTGTTCACATTGGCCATTTGGCGGGTGTTTATGTGCCTGCTGATATTTATGCACGTTACCAACGGCTTCAAAATAAAGACGTTGCCTTTATCTGCGGAAGTGATGAACACGGCGTTGCCATTACGTTGAAAGCGAAAAAGGAAGGCATTACGCCACAGGAAGTGGTTGATAAATATCACGCAATCATCAAAAAAAGTTTTGAAGATTTTGGAATTTCGTTTGATAATTATTCGCGCACCTCTGCGAAAATTCATCATAAAACGGCATCGGAATTTTTCAAAAAAATGTATGATGCAGGCCAATTTATAGAGGAAGTGACCGAGCAATTGTTTGACGAGGAAGCCAATCAGTTTTTGGCAGACCGTTTTGTTGTGGGAACTTGCCCAAAATGTGGCCACGAAGAAGCCTACGGCGACCAATGTGAAAATTGCGGAACCAGCCACAATGCAACAGATTTGATAAATCCGCGGAGCATAATTTCTGGCAATAAACCGATTCTAAAAGAAACAAAACATTGGTTTTTACCTTTAAATGAATACGAGAATTTTTTAAAAGAATGGATTCTCGTTGACCATAAAAAAGATTGGAAAACCAACGTGTTGGGTCAATGCAAAAGCTGGATTGACGATGGTTTACGCCCACGTGCCGTGACCCGCGACCTCGATTGGGGAATTCCCGTGCCCGTAAAAGGTGCTGATGGAAAAGTGCTTTACGTTTGGTTTGATGCACCAATTGGCTATATTTCCTCAACAAAAGAATGGGCAGAGCGCGAAGGCAAAAATTGGGAAGATTATTGGAAAGATGAAAACACCAAACTCCTTCATTTTATTGGGAAAGACAACATTGTTTTCCATKSCATYATTTTTCCGRYKATRYTRAARGMWSAWGGWRRTTAYATTYTWCCRAMYAAYGTWSCWGCMAAYRWMWYYKYRAATNCTTSRRKKSNNAATWAMRWTKCRNCYAGYMRWMRKWGSSYKGWTWRSYWKCACRRMTRYWKKGAGGATTTTCCAAACCAGCAGGACGTTTTGCGATATGCCTTAACTGCAAACGCTCCGGAAACAAAAGATAACGATTTTACCTGGGCAGATTTTCAAGCCCGAAATAATAACGAATTGGTTGCCATCTTCGGAAATTTTATAAACCGAGTGATGGTTTTGACCGATAAATATTACGAAGGAATTGTGCCGAAACCAGCAGCTTTTTCAGAAATTGACGAACAGGTTTTAAGCGAATTGAAAGCCTATCCCGCAGTGATTGCAAGTTCGTTGGAGCGTTACCGTTTCCGCGAAGCGCAGTCAGAATTGATGAATGTTGCCCGTCTCGGAAACAAATATTTGGCAGACGAGGAGCCGTGGAAAACGGTAAAAACAGATGAAGAACGCACCAAAACCGTGATGTACGTTGCGCTGCAGGTTACTTCTGCGTTGGCAGTTTTGAGTGAACCGTTTTTGCCGTTTACTTCAAATAAATTGAAAAATATGCTCAATGTCAGGTCGAGCGCAGTCGAGACCTCGTTAGGGTGGAACGACGTGTCTTCAAAATCAGAATTGCTGAAACAAGGCCATAAAATAAATAAAGCCGAATTGCTTTTCAGTAAAATAGAAGACGAACAGATTCAAAAACAATTAGATAAACTAAAAGCCAGTAAAAAAATGAACGAAGCCGCAAATAAAAAAGTAACTCCGCAAAAGGAAACCATTCAATACGATGATTTCGCAAAACTTGATATGCGCGTGGGCACCATTATTGAAGCTGAAAAAATGCCAAAAGCTGATAAACTTTTGGTACTGAAAGTAGATACGGGTATTGATGTACGAACGATTGTTTCCGGCATTGCCGAAAGTTTTACAGCTGAAGAAATTATCGGTAAAAAAGTTACTGTGTTGGTAAATCTTGCACCGCGAGCACTTCGTGGCGTTGAAAGTCAGGGCATGATTTTGATGACGGAAAATGCGGAAGGAAAACTTGTTTTTTTAAATCCGGGAGAGGAAGGGGTTGAGAATGGGGCGACGATTAACTAAAATTTTTTAAACATTCATAAATCCTTCGGAACTAGCAAAAATAAGCGGGACGAAGGATTTAATTTTTATGGAATGACAACTATGTTAAACTTCATAACTACTCAATGCAATCTCCCCAAAAAAAGCGTTGAAAACACCGTAAAGCTTTTAAACGAAGATTGCACCATTCCCTTCATTTCGCGCTACAGAAAAGAGTTGACGGGCAATCTCGATGAGGTTCAAATTGGCGAAATTGTAAAATTCAAAGAGCAATTTGAGGCTTTTGAAAAACGTAAAACAGCTATATTAAAATCTTTAGAAGAGCAGGAAGTCTTGACGGGCGAACTTCAGAAAAAGATTGAGGAAACCACAGATTTAATCACTTTGGAAGATCTGTATTTGCCGTACAAAAAGAAGCGAAAAACAAAAGCAGATACCGCCCGCGAAAACGGTTTGGAGCCGTTGGCAAAAATAATAATGGCTCAAAATACTACGGATATATATTCAATCGCTTTAAAATATGTGAAAGGCGAAGTKAAATCTGCCGAAGAAGCTTTGGAAGGCGCCCGCCACATTATTGCCGAATGGATCAACGAGCGCACCGATATTCGGAATATGCTTCGAAACCAATTGGAACGTTTCGCAACCATTTCCACCAAAGTGGTGAAGAAATTTGAAGAGAACGAAAAAGCACAGAAATTCCGTGATTATTTTGATTGGAATGAAGCCTTGAACAGAATTCCATCACACCGATTGCTTGCAATTCTTCGCGCAACTTCGGAAGGGTTTATTCGAAATAAGATTGGAATTGATGACGAAAAAGCAATTTTCAAAATTGAGGAACGCGTTATAAAATCAAATTATTCATCTTCAAAGCAGATAAAAATAGCAGTTGAGGATAGTTACAAACGCCTTTTGTTTCCGGCGCTTTCCAACGAAATTTTATCGGCCGCAAAGGAAAAGGCAGACGAAACGGCAATAACCGTTTTCGCCAAAAACCTGAAACAATTGTTATTAGGTTCACCTTTGGGCGAAAAAAGAGTTTTAGCAATCGATCCTGGTTTTAGAACGGGCTGCAAAGTGGTATGTCTCGATGCCCAAGGAAATTTGCAGCACAATGAAACCATTTATCCGCACCCGCCAAAAAACGACACAAAAGGCGCGATGAAAAAAATAAGTTCGCTGGCCGATGCCCATAAAATAGAGGCGATTGCGATTGGAAACGGAACCGCTTCGCGGGAAACGGAGCAATTTATAAAGCGAATCCAATTTAAAAATCCTATCCAGGTTTTTGTGGTTAGCGAAGCTGGCGCATCCATTTATTCGGCTTCAAAAATTGCGCGGGACGAATTTCCCAATTACGATGTTACAGTTCGTGGCGCGGTTTCCATCGGTCGCAGATTGCAGGATCCATTGGCAGAATTGGTAAAAATTGACGCAAAATCAATCGGCGTGGGGCAATACCAGCATGATGTTGATCAAACTAAATTGAAAAGTTCGTTGGACACCACAGTGGAACTTTGCGTAAATGCCGTGGGCATAAACATAAATACGGCTAGTGTTCCTTTGCTGAGTTATGTTTCGGGCATAGGTCCAAAATTGGCAGAAAATGTAGTGAATTATCGCGAGGAAAACGGCGCATTTTCTTCGCGGAAAGAAATAAAAAAAGTACCGCGCTTGGGTGGAAAAGCCTTTGAACAGGCGGCGGGATTTCTTCGAATTAAAAACGGAGAAAATCCCTTGGATGATTCTTCCGTCCACCCAGAAAGTTATGCCGTGGTTTCAAAAATGGCGAAGGATGAAAAGGTAAAAATCTCAGAATTGATTGGAAATAAAACCCTTCTTCAAAAAATAAATCCCGAAAAATACATTTCAGAAAAAATCGGGCTTCCCACTTTGCAGGATATTTTAAAGGAATTGGAAAAGCCTGGATTGGATATTAGAGAGGAAGCAAAAGTTTTCACTTTCAATCAAAATATTAAGACAATCCAAGACTTACGAGAAGGACAATTGCTGCCGGGAATTGTGAACAATATCACCAATTTCGGCTGTTTTGTGGATATTGGAATAAAGGAAAGTGGGTTGATTCACGTTTCAAATCTCTCGGATTCTTTCGTAAAGGACGTAAACGAGCACGTGCATCTGCAACAGSAAATCGTGGTAAAGGTGCTGGACGTTGATGTAGAGCGAAAACGGATTCAACTGAAACTTCACCATTTGAATGCTTAAAATAGCCTTTCATCCAATCTACAAATACCAATTGCCACCCGGCCACCGGTTTCCGATGGAAAAATACGAGCTCCTGCCGCAACAGTTATTGCACGAAGGAACCTGCACGGCCGACAATTTTTTCGAGCCGGGAATTCTTACCGAAGAAAATATACTTGCAGTGCACACAAAAACATATTTTGAAAGCCTAAAAAATCTTACAATTGAAAAGAGCGCGGCCCGAAAAATAGGTTTTCCGCTTTCAGAAACACTGGTGAAGAGAGGGCGGGTTATTTCACAGGGAACTATTGATTGCTGCGAATATGCTCTAAAATATGGAATCGGCATGAACATTGCCGGCGGCACCCACCACGCCTATGCCGATCACGGCGAGGGATTTTGCTTGTTCAATGATCAGGCGATTGCTTCAAAATATCTTTTGGGAAATGGATTCGCCCAGAATATTTTGATAGTGGATTTGGATGTGCACCAAGGCAACGGCACCGCAAAGATTTTTGAAAATGACGATTCCGTTTTTACTTTTTCAATGCACGGCGCGGGCAATTATCCCTTCAAAAAAGAAAAAAGTGATTTGGATATCGCCGTTCCCCATGGAAGTGGCGATGAAATTTATCTTGAAATATTAAAGGAAACTTTACCAAAATTGATTGACGAACAAAAACCCGATTTCATCTTTTATTTAAGCGGGGTCGATATTTTGAAAACCGATAAATTGGGAAGGCTAAATTGTACTATTGAAGGTTGCAAAGAGCGTGACCGGTTTGTGCTACAAACCTGTAAAGATTTAAATATTCCGGTTGAAGTGAGTATGGGCGGCGGTTATTCGCCAGAAATTAAATTGATTATCGAGGCGCATGCGAATACGTTTCGGTTGGCGCAGAAAATTTTCTTTTAATTTTTTTCTATGTTTTATTTAAAAACAATCCTAATTTTATCTTCCAATATGGAATTTTCTCTTCAAAATGTTCGAAATATGGTTTTAGTGCTTCTGGATTTTCAAGGGTTATTTCTGCAGTTTTAATTTGCTGAATTTCTTCGGGAGAAATAAATTGTTGAAGGTTAATTTCATTTCCCAATTCGTTCATTTTTATGAAATGCCCATAAACAGAATCTTCTGAAAGGCCACGTTTTTGGGCAATTTCAAAAGGAGAAAGATTTTCTTCTGCAAACATTTTATAAGTTCTCTCGTGCGTTGGCAAATTAGTTTCTGAAGTATCCAAATGTCGGTTTATTACTTTTAGAAAATCGTCAGCATATTTCTCAAGTTTTGCTTCCCCAACTCCGGAAATGGCTGCAAATTCCTCGCGTGTTCTCGGTTTTTTGAATTCCATATCTTCCAAAGTAGCATCGCTAAAAACCACAAACGCGGGTTTGTTTAGTTCCTTTGCCAATTTCAGGCGTAATTCTCTGAGTTTATCAAAAAGCTCGGCGCGTTTTCTTTTTACTTTTTCTACCGTAACCTTTTCTTTATCCTGAACTATATGTGCCAAGCGTACTTTTTTACCTTCAAACAAAACTTTTTTAGCGGAAGGAGAAAGCAACAACCGACCATTTTCGTGAAAATAGATTTCAAGAATTCCTTGGTTTAAAAGTTGAATTGTATAATGCTGTAAATCGCGCCACGCAATATCTTTTGCCACGCCGAATGTTTTTATTTTTTGATAGCCTTTTTCAAAAACCTGTGCATTTTTTGAACCGCGAAGCACGTCCAAAACCATCCCCAGTGCTTCCTGTTCCTGCAATCGCGCCACGGCGGAACAGACTTTTTGGGCAATCAAGGTTCCATCAAAATATTTTGGTGGCGTTTTGCAGATATCGCAATTGCCGCAATCTTCGGTGATGTGTTCGCCAAAATAGCCGAGCAGGGCCTTTCTTCGGCAACTCAAGGCTTCGGCGTATTGTTGCATGCGCTGTAATTTTGCCAATTGATAGGTTTCTGTTTCAGAGCCTTCGGCAAATTTTCTGAGCATAATAACGTCGGCAAAACTGTAAAAAAGTATGGTATGCGCTGGCAGGCCATCACGTCCGCTCCGGCCAATTTCCTGATAATAGCCATCAATATTTTTGGGCATATTATAGTGGATTACCCACCGCACATTACTTTTGTCGATACCCATCCCAAAAGCAATTGTTGCAACAATAATTGGCGTGCGGTCGTTCAAAAAATTATCTTGAACCGTATTTCTTTCTTCGGAAGTCAAGCCAGCGTGATAGGCTTCAGCTTTGTAACCTTTGGTTTTTAAAATTGCTGCTAGTTTTTCTGTATTTTTTCTACTTAAACAATATATGATTCCGCTTTCATCAGAATGGTTTTTCAGAAAATCTAAAATCTGCTTATTACGATTTTGTCCAGGGCGAACGTCTAAATATAAATTGGGTCTATCAAAAGAAGCGATAAATGTTTTGGCCTCGGGAACTGAAAGTTGTGTTGCAATATCTTCACGAGTGGCTCGGTCTGCTGTTGCGGTCAAGGCAATCAACGGCACATTTGGAAATTGTTCTTTTAAGCTTTTCAGTTGTGTATATGCTGGCCGAAAATCGTGGCCCCAACTGGAAATGCAGTGTGCTTCGTCAACGGCAAAAAGACTGATTTTTATTGTATTCAGAATAAAGTTTAACTGCGGCAGACTTTCGGGTGCCACATACAAAAGCTTCAAATCTCCCTTTTGGAGATTTTTTAAAACCTGCTGCTGTTCTTCATAAGGTTGGGAACTATTGAAAAATTCTGCAGAAATAGCATTTGCTTTTAAGGCATCCACTTGATCTTTCATCAAAGCAATTAATGGAGAAATAACAATAGCAGTTCCTTCCAAAGCCAAAGCCGGCAATTGAAAACACAATGATTTACCACCGCCCGTAGGCATAATGGCAATGGTGTCTTTTCGGCCCAAAACATTATTTATAATTTCTTCCTGATTTGGAAGAAATTGCTCGTAGCCGAAATGCGTTTTGAGCAAATCGAATTTGCTTTGCTGGGTAGTTGTTTCCATTTTTGTAAAAATAACGATTCAAACTTTAAAAAAATAAGCCCCCACCAAAAGCGGGGGCTTGTTAGCTAGTCATTTATTTACTCCCCAGCATGACTAGCTCGTTACATACCACCTCAGTAATATATCGCTTTACCCCTTCTTTGTCATCATAGGATCGTGAGGTCAATTTACCTTCTATGGCAACTTCTTTTCCCTTGGTTACATAGTTTTCAATAATTTCGGCTGTCTTTCCCCAGGCTACAATATTATGCCATTGGGTGTCGGTGATTTTTTCACCTTTTTGGTTCTTGTAGGTTTCATTGGTGGCAATACTGAATTTTGCCAGTTTGCGTCCACCGTCCAGGTTGATAATTTCGGGATCGTTTCCCAAGTTTCCAATCAACTGTACTTTGTTTCTAAGCGTGCTCATAATTTCTAAAATTTAATTTTAAACAATTGATACTATCGAAGTTGTTTTTATTCGACAGGACAAACTTACATCGGCTTATAAATTTTAGTTGGTTGTTACATGTTTACTTTCGTTTATAGTTGTTTGTAAACGTTTGAAAACGGATATAGTTTTGTAAATCAAGAATCTATGAATGATGGTTTCTCATTTAAATTTTTGTACTTTCAACTACCAAACAGAAATTTTAATAAAATTGATTTATGAACAGTAACAGATTGGAAGCATTTAGCGATGGTGTACTCGCTATAATAATTACCATTATGGTATTGGAACTGAAAGTGCCCCACGGAACCGATTGGAATGATTTGACTCCATTACTCCCCGTGTTTTTAAGTTATGTACTAAGTTTTATTTACTTGGGTATTTATTGGAACAATCACCACCATATGCTACATGCGGTCAAAAAAGTGAGTGGAGGAGTTTTGTGGGCAAACCTGCATCTGCTGTTTTGGCTTTCGCTGATTCCTTTTGTTACTGGCTGGATGGGCGAAAATCATTTTGCTGAACTGCCCGTGGCATTATATGGGGTCGTTTTATTGATGGCGGCAATAGCTTATTTTATTCTTCAAAATAGAATTTTAGCTGTGCAAGGAAAAGATTCACTTTTAGCAAAAGCTTTGGGGAAAGACTTAAAGGGAAAAGCATCTCCTATAATTTATATAATTGCAATCATAGCTTCGTTTTATAGCATTTGGATTGCGGGAGCACTGTATATTTTAGTAGCGCTAATGTGGTTGATTCCCGATAAAAGGATAGAAATTATTTTTAAGGAAAAATAATAGTTACCAAGTTTGGCCTTTCAATTTCATTGCAGCCGTTAGTACATCGCGTTGGCTAATCTGTCCCACCAATTTTCCGTTTTCAATAATCGGGAAGCGTCGGTGTTTTGATTCCAAAAACTTATTGGCAGCATCCAGCACGTTCATTTCGCCATCAATGGTATCTACTTTTTTAATCATGTGCTGTTCCACTTTTACATCTTCCATGGGGTGGTTGTGATAGCGGCAGTCACTAAGCTGTTTCATACAGTCACCTTCGGAAATTATTCCGACCAATTCATTTTTATCATTTACCACGGGGCCTCCGGAGATTTTTTTCTTCAGAAGAATTTCAATTACCTCAAGCACAGATTGCTCAGGTTTAAAAGTAGTAAGATTGCGCGTCATATAGTCAGAAACCTTTATTTTTTCCGAAGAACCTTTTTGGGGCTTTGCCCGTTTGCCCATAAAACTTTTAATTCCCATAATATCAAATTTTTGCGAACTTCTAAAATAAACAATTTTATCAAACCGCAGAAATGTATCCATAACGAAGAAAAATTCCTTCCGATTAAAATCGTATTTTTAACACCCTAAACTTTCCAACCATGAAAAAATTTGGTGGCATTCTTTCGCTTCTGCTAATAGTTGCATTGGTTTATTATTCCTTTTATGTGTTGACACCGCACTATACTGGAGATGATATGGCACCGGCTGATAAATTTTCTGTGGACAGAGCACTTCATCCTTTAAGAGAAATTTCAAAAAAGCCACATTATTTAGGTTCTGAAGGGCACGAAGAGGTTCGGAGGGTTTTAATTTCGGAATTGGGTAAATTGGGTCTTGAACCTCACATTCAAAAAGGGTTTAGCGTAAATCCGGAGTCAAAGACGCTCAATAAACCCGTAAATATTGTTGCCCGTATAAAAGGCTCTGAAGACGGAAAGGCGCTTTTATTGCTTTCACACTACGATAGTGCGCTCGTCCCTTCTTTTGGCGCCAGTGATGCCGGGAGCGGCTTGGTTACTATTTTGGAAAGCGTTCGGGCGTATCTGGCTTCCCGAACACAACCCAAAAATGATATTATTATTCTTTTTTCCGATGCGGAGGAAATTGGACTGGACGGTGCCAAGCTATTTGTAAACGAACATCCTTGGGCAAAAAATGTAGGATTGGTTCTCAACTTTGAGGCGCGGGGCAGTAGCGGACCCAGCAATATGATTTTGGAAACCAACGGTGGAAACTCAAAATTGGTAAAAGAATTTATAGCAGCGAATCCAGATTTTCCCGTGGCCTCTTCATTGATGTACAGCGTTTACAAAATGCTACCCAACGATACCGATTCCACTATTTTTAGGGAAGATGGAGACATTCCCAGTTTTTTCTTTGCCTTTATTGATAGCCATTTCAACTATCATACGGCCAACGATACTTTTAATAATTTAAGTCGAAATAGCCTTGCCCATCAAGGAAGTTATTTACTCCCACTGATCCATTATTTTGCCAATACAGACCTTTCAAATTTAAAATCTGAAACAGATAATGTATATGTAAACCTTCCTTTGGTAAAAATGGTAAGCTATCCTTTTTCATGGATTTTACCGATGCTTATTTTGGCTACTTTACTATTTCTTTTCCTGATTTTTTACGGAATTCACAAAAAAAGATTAAACGGAAAAATGATAACGACGGGCTTCGTTCCTTTCCTGCTTTCTCTTATTCTCTGCGGAWYYKTKKRKKTYWTTGKANRGAAATTAATTTTGGCAATTTATCCACAGTATCTCGAAATACAACAAGGTTTCACCTATAATGGACATTGGTATATTGCGTTTTTTGTTTTTCTCTCGTTGGCGATTACATTTGCGGTTTATAAAAAGTTTGGTAAAAATTTCAACGAGCCTTCCTTTTATGTGGCACCATTACTGTTTTGGCTATTGATAAACATAGCAGTTTTTATTATTTTGAAAGGTGCGGCATTTTTCATAATTCCCGTATTTTTTGGATTGGTTTCATTTTTTGTGATGCTGCGGCAGGAGCGACCCAATCTTTTGGCAATGGCGTTTTTGGCGGTACCGGCTTTGTTTATATTTGCACCCCTCGTTCAGTTTTTTCCCGTTGGTTTGGGCTTGAAAATGCTGGTTATAAGTTGTGTTTTTACCGTTTTGCTTTTTGGGATGCTATGGCCGGTTTTTGGGTATTATAAAATGAAAGGCTTGCTTTCGGTTGTATGTGTATTGCTCGCTGCATTCTTCTTCATAAAAGCACATACAAAAAATAAATTTTCCGAAGAACGAAAAAAACCAAACAGCCTCGTTTATTATAAAGATGCGAATACTGATAAAACCTATTGGCTTACTTACGACAAGGAAATTGATGAATGGACGCAACAATATTTGAGCGAAAATCCTGAAGATGCATCCAAAATTTTAGGGGAAGCATCCTATAATAAATATGGTACCAACTTTAGCTTTGCAAAGGAAGCCACGCTAAAAACCATTCCCGATTTTGAAGTGATTTTGGAAACCGATACGCTGGTTGAAAATTTTCGGCAGGTGAAGTTTACCATCGTTCCAAAACGAAAGGTGAACAAAATTGATTTGTATGCCGAAAACACCACATTTCAATCTTTAATGTTCAACGGAAAGGAAATGCCATTTTCCAGTATTTCGAAAAATTACCGTGGCACAAAAAACAGTGCGCTCATTAATTATTACGTTTCTGAAAATGATTCGCTAAAAGTTCATTTTTCAGTATCAAAGGAAAGTCCAGTTACATTTAAAGTGATGGAATATTCTTTTGATTTGATGAGTGATACACAATTCAATATTGCAAAGCGGCCCGATTATACTATGCCGAAACCCTTTGTAATCACTGATGCTGTTGCGGTAAAGCGGACTTTTTCAATAGATTCCTTAAGAGTGAAAGTTACTGATACATTTCAGACTAATCCACAAAATAGTTTGAATTATGAATAAAACCATTGCAATTGCAGGCTTAGGATGGCTTGGGCAACCTTTGGCCTATCGACTGGCTACATTGGGTTATACGGTAAAGGGCTCGGTAACTTCTATTGAAAAAGCAACATTATTACAACAAAACGGTTTTGATGCCTATCCCGTGGAAATTTCAGAAAATGGAATTGTGGGTGAAGTGCAAGCCCTGCTGAACAATGTAGATTGCTTGATTATTATGATCCCCCCTGGGCTTAGAAAGAATACGGGTACAGATTATGTTTTGAAAATGGCCCATATGCTTGTGGCAATAACAGATGCTTCGGTTCCTAAAGTTGTTTTGGTTAGCAGTACTTCGGTGTATGATGATTCTCAAGGAAACGTTACTGAAACAGACGAACCGAAACCCGAAACCATCGCCGGAAAACAATTACGGCAAGTAGAAGAATTGTTTATGAATGCTGAAGRGTTTCAAACATCTGTGGTACGTTTTGGAGGATTGATAGGCGGCAGTAGAAGTCCGGCAAAATATTTGGCAGGGCGAAAAGATTTGGCTGATGGAAATGCCCCAGTAAATTTAATTCATCGCGATGATTGCATTTCAATGTTAGTTGAAATTTTAAAACAGGATGCTTTCGGAAAGGTTTTCAATGCCGTAAATCCCAGCCATCCCACAAAATCTGCCTATTATATTCAAAAAACAAAAGAACTTGGTTTGGAACCGCCAACCTTTGCGGAAACGGATTCAAATGAAATTTTTAAACAAGTGGATTCTGATAATTTGAAAGCTGTTTTAGGATATTCTTTTAAAACCTCTATATAAAAAAAGGAGCCTGTTACGGCTCCTTTTCATTTCAATAAAATACTTAAAAACTACCAAATACGTACCCTATCTTCTGGGGCAAGGTACATAGGGTCGCCTTCCTTAATATCAAAAGCTTCGTAAAACGCATCAACGTTCAACAATGGCTGTGTAGCACGAACCATTCCTGGAGAGTGTGGATCTGTCTTCACTTGGTTGCGCAAGGCCTCTTCGCGTGATTTTGTACGCCATACGGTAGCCCAACTCATAAAGAAACGTTGTTCTGGTGTGAAACCGTCAATATTATCTGGACGTCCATTTTCTTTATAAAAACGTTGCAAACCATCATAGGCACCCAATACACCACCTAGGTCACCAATGTTCTCGCCCAAGGTAAAGTGGCCATTGATGAAAACGCTGTCCAAAACTTCTACATTGCTGTATTGCTCGGCCAGTTTGTTGCCGCGTTCTGTAAAGTTTTTAAGATCGGTATCTGTCCACCAGTTTACCAAATTTCCATTGGCGTCAAAACGCGAACCGCTGTCATCAAAAGCGTGTGAGATTTCGTGACCAATTACGGCTCCAATTCCACCGTAGTTTACAGCTTCATCTGCTTTGTAATCATAGAAAGGTGGTTGAAGGATAGCTGCTGGGAAAACGATTTCATTATTGAAAGGGTTGAAATACGCATTCACGGTCTGTGGACTCATGCCCCATTCTGTGCGATCTACGGGCTCGTCTATTTTTTCAAGGTTATCTTTAAGATTCCACGTTTGCACGGCTACCATATTGTCATAATAGGTATTGCCTGGTTTCACTTCCATAGAAGAGTAATCTTTCCATTTGTCTGGATAACCCACTTTTACGGTGAATTTGTCAAGTTTTTCAATGGCTTTAACCTTTGTACTGTCGCTCATCCATTCCAAAGCATTGATTCTGTCTTTGTAGGCTGCTATTACATTTTCAATCATGGATTCTGCTTTAGCCTTTGCTTCTGGCGGAAACATTTCATCTACATATAGTTTGCCCAAAGCTTCGCCTACACTTCCGTTAACGGTTGCAAGTGCACGTTCGTCAGCAGGTTTTTGCTTTTTGGTTCCGTTTAATGTAGTAGAATAAAAATCAAAATTGGCTTTTTCAATTTCTGTGGTCAACATACCCGCAGAACTGTTTAGAGTAGACCAACGCATAACGGTTCTCCAAGTATCAAAATCTGGTTTTGAAAACATTTGCTTTAAAGTTTCCATATATTTTGGTTGCATCACGATAACAGTATCCAGCTTTTTGTCGATACCCATTTGCTCAAATGCCTGTTCCCATTGGATTTGCGGAAGCATATTTTGCAATTCAGCAATGCTTTTTGGATTGTTAAAATTTCTGAAATCTCGACTTGCTACTTTGTCCAATCTTGGAGTTGCAAGTTTAGTTTCAAAAGCTAGAATGGTTTCAGCCTGCTGACGGGCAGATTCTTCTGTATCGCCCAAAAACTGTAGCATTCTTGTAATATGGTCTACATATTGCTCGCGAATTTTTACCGAAGCAGGGTCTGTATTGGTATAAAAATCGCGATCTGGAAGGCCTAAACCGCCTGGCGTGATATAGGCAGAGTTAATTGCGCTATTGTTAGGGTTTGAAAATGCTGCTAGACCCAAAAACGGTTGCGAAACAGCAACTGCATCTTCCGTCATCAACTTTTGAAAATCTTCCATGCTATCCATAGCGGCAATTTTTTCAAGCGCAGGTTTTAAAGGCTCAATACCAGCTTTGTCCCTTGCAACAGAGTCTAATTTTGATTCATAAATCATCAGGGCTTTGGCTTGATCGGTTTCGGGAGCGTATTTACCGCTTTTCTTGGCCTTAGCCAAAATGTTCAGCATGTCCTTGCTGGTTTTTTTTCGTAAAATTGTGAAACCTGCCCAACTAGTCTCATCGTCTGGAATCTCGTTATTTTTCATCCAGTTTCCGTTCACATAATTGTAAAAATCATCTTTTGGACTTACAGTGGTGTCCATGTTTGCAAGGATAATTCCGTGTGGTTCGTTGTCTGCAACGGCCACTTCGGTTTTTTTCTTACAAGCGGTTGCGGCTACAGCAATAACTGCAAAGGCCACAACGGGTGTTAAAAAATTAGTCTTCATTTTATGGTTTTTGATTAAAGTATTTATTGATTTAAAACTTATACTGAAAGTATAAGTTGTGCTTTAGGGGTGTTTGTTACACTTTCTAATTCTTYTNWAWCCTNWAGTTNNAASTKCRMANNAWTRAATNWYTGWANNRYTRTTGYWKTTTCAGTTCATTTTCTTCGTCTTCCCTTCTTGTAAAATCGATGCGGTCTTTCTGAAATTTTTCGTTTAGCTGTACAATCAGGTTTTTGACTGCCACGTTCATTTCTTCCAAAGATTGCTGGACTTTTAACGAATCAATAGTAGCTTGGTGCGAAGCCTGAAAAAGTAGGGCAGCGCGGGTTTTCAGAACCATCAATCGGCTGTGGATGGGTTTTGTGTCAAGTGTGTCAGGAATGTTTTTAAAAAGCGAATCTGCATATTCGCTTAAGCGTTCCGTACGGTTTCGCAAGTCTTGGTAATTACTGCCGTTTGCATTTTGTGCTTCGGCAAGAAAATCTTCCAAAATACCCYACTGCACCGCTTGTTTTTTCGCTGGTTCAGAAAGTTGGGGAAAGACATATTCTTTATCACCAAAAATTATGGAAGCGTCATTGGTTGGCTTTTGGGCTTGGTTTTCTTCGGAAGCATTTCCGCAGGAAAAAACAATACCTACAAGCACTAAAAGGGGGATAACAAACTTCATAAAGAATACAAAAGGCACAAAGATACTGGTTATTAACGAAATGACACATAAAATTTTTAAGTGTTGAAAGAACTGATAATATGTATATTTACAGTTCATTTTTGAAAAACAAACGAATGAAAAAACGTATTCTTATTATAGGCGCCTGCGGCCAGATAGGCACGGAATTGACTATCTACCTGCGCGATAAATTTGGAAAACATAAAGTTATAGCCAGCGACATTAGGGAGGGCGATGAAGAGTTGATGAAGAGTGGCCCGTTTGAGATTTTGGACGCCATGGATTACAACGCTGTTGAGGAGGTGGTAATACGTCATGAAATAACAGATGTTTACTTAATGGCTGCAATGCTTTCCGCTACGGCGGAAAAATTTCCCATGAAAGGTTGGAACCTGAATATGAATTCACTTTTTCACGTGTTGAATTTGGCGAAAGACAAAAAAATCGAAAAGATATTTTGGCCTTCCAGCATTGCTGTTTTTGGGCCTTCCACTCCAAAAACAGACACGCCACAGCGCACGGTGATGGAACCAACTACTGTTTACGGAATTAGCAAACAAACCGGAGAACGCTGGTGTGAATATTATTACAATCGCTACGGTGTGGATGTGCGCAGCATTCGGTACCCGGGGCTTATCAGTTATAAAACACTGCCTGGTGGGGGCACTACAGATTATGCGGTGGATATTTATCACAAAGCATTAAAGCACAAAAAGTACATCTGCTTTCTAAATGCTGAAACCACCTTGCCCATGATGTTTATGGATGATGCCATAAAAGCTACGGTTAATATTATGGAGGCAGAAAATGAGAAAATTAAAATAAGAAGCTCGTACAATCTCTCTGCCATGAGTTTCAATCCGGAGGAAATTACCGAAAGCATCCAAAAGCACATTCCTGATTTTAAAATAAGCTATGAGCCAGACTTTAGACAGACTATTGCAGACAGTTGGCCACAAAGTATCAATGATAGTGAAGCACGGGAAGATTGGGGGTGGAAAAGCGAAATTTCTTTAGATGAAATGACCGAAATTATGCTTACCAACTTAAAAGACAAATATTAAAATTACTCTTCTTCATCAAATTCTACTTCCAGAATATTTGCAGTCCCGTTTTTTCCTTCATTGGAAATATATAGGGTTCCATCGGGTGCGAAAGTAATTCCTTCAGGTTGTGGAAAAGATTCCTTGTATAGTTTATGCAATTGTAATAGTTTGCCAATACTGTCCATTATCAACACCTGCGGATTTTTTCCTTCTAAAATATAGAAATGTCCCGTTTTGGGATGTATAGCTATATCTGAAGGGAAAAAATTTGAAAAGAGGTCTATATCGTCATCGGCATCTTTTGATTTAAAAATGGGGTCGTCCAGAGAGATTTTCAGTACCGGCAAGGAATTGGATTTTTTGGTTTCGATATCAAAAGCATAAATTCCTTTATATTTTTTACTATTAGGGTCTATGTCTTTTACTGCGAAGAGTATTCTGTTGTTTAGCGTATCGGCTACCATCGATTCCATATTGTTTCTGCCTGAAAAGGGAACTTGATATTCGTGGGTTTCAAAATTATTGCCTAGAAAATTTTTAACCTCAAAGAGACGACCGCTGCTTTCCATAACATATGCAGTGCTATCTGTTGTGGTTATTGCTTCATAGTCACCCGAGTTTCCGAAGGCTATTTTCTTTTCAACAAGGTTTGTTTGAAGGTTGTATATAAAAATAACTCCCTCTTCGTCTTGCACCGCGGCAATTTTATCTTCGGAAATCCATCTTATACCGCTTATTTCGTTCAATTCAATTGGCATATCCCACTTGCGTATAATTGTATAGGCTTCATCTTCCAGTCGTGGGTTAAGTGCTGGGTTTTCAAAGGCATACCAAAGAATCCCCACAAATGCGAGCACGCCTATAATTATAAAAAAGGCAATTTTATTTTCTCTCATAATAATTTTTCTGAATAAAACATAAATTAGTGAAATAATGTTTGCCGCTCCTTAAATTTATTATAAAAAATGTGGAGAGGTGGTATGGATTGCCGAAAGGATTCTATTTAATCTATGCCATTACTAAAATTAGTAGCCTCACCAAGAATCGAACTTGGATCTAAAGTTTAGGAAACTTCTATTCTATCCATTGAACTATGAGGCCAAAATAAGGAGTGTGCAAATTTAGTTATTTTAGAATTATTGCTTGAAGGTTTGCCTACTTTAGCATAACTATTATTTTTTCTTAAAGCGTTCACGAAGCATGCACAAAACCCCAATTTCTTCTTTGGATAGATTTTCCGCCTTTCGTAACATTCGGCTAATTTCTTTTTCAAAATATTGCAATGTCCTACCTTCCATGTAGTTCTCAATAATGCGTGGGTCTATATAGGAACTTCGTGCTACTGAAGGAGTGTTTCCAAGTTTTTCCGAAACTTGGTTTACAGCTTCTTTTATATTTTGGTCTAATTTTTTTTGATGCTTTTCCTTAACCACGCCCAACTCATCCAAAGCAATTGCGGCAATAAGAGTGCCGGCCCAGGTTCTAAAATCTTTAGCTGAAAAATCCTCGCCCATTACCTCGTGAATATAGGCATKKASANCRWCACNYWWTWMCRTCCNCKATNKWSAKCNTYMYCGWYWWYRWATWTNRMAAMKKTYATNTCCTGGCATATCATCAATTTCTTGAACAATTTTTGCTAACTTTTTGTCGACAATATGTTTTTCCTGATCCTGCCCAGATTTTCCGTTATAGGAAAAGATAAGTTCATCCCCTTTAATGTTAAGATGTTTGCTTCGCATGGTTGTAAGTCCGTAAGTATCATTTTCTTTGGCATATGCTTCGCTACCGGGTCTAAAAAAAGCAACTTCCAATAGCCGAAGCATGGTTGCAAGTACTTTTTCCCGTGTTAATTTTTTTTTGCGAAGATGCTGACCGGTTACACGCCTCATATGTTCCAATTGGTCGGCAAAATCGACAATACGGTCAAATTTTTTAGCATTTTGGCGTTCGGTATATTTGGGATGGTATAAATACTGTTTACGATTTTTATCGTCTCTCCCCGTTACTAACAGATCTGCATGGGGGTCTTCATTTATTTCAACTTCGGTCCAGGCTGGAGGAATTACAAGCGATTTTATCCACTTACGTGTGTCTGGATCAGTGATGGTTTTGCCATTTTTATACTTGTATGTAAAACCCTTTCCATGTTTTTTTCTTTTGTACATAGCTTTTTTGAAATAAAAATAAAACAAAATTTACATTTATAGGTCAAGCTATACTTGGTGGTAAAATTTTAGGTTGAAGTCTAAATTTATTTTTGACCTATGTTTTACCCGCCAAAAACACAAAAGCCTCCACATTTCTGTGAAGGCTTTCTCTAACTAAGCTCCTCCTCTTGGGCTCGAACCAAGGACCCTCTGATTAACAGTCAGATGCTCTAACCAACTGAGCTAAGGAGGAATTTTGCGTTAGCGGTTGCAAATATACCTATTTTTTAATTCCATCAAAATAAAAAATGAAACTTTATCAATTTTGTTTTTTTATGATTAAAATGGAATTGGGAAATTAACAAATTTAAAGATCATTTAACTCTTTAAACAATACCTTACTTGCAGACGATTCGCTTTTTTCCAGAACTGTTTTGGCTTCTTCAATTTTGTTTTCTTTTAAAAGGGAAAGGGCCAGATAATAGTTTACTTCTTCGTAAAATACGCTATTGGTTTTCTTTTTTGCCAATTGCAAATATTTCTCAGCTTGTCGCGGATTGCCGTTGGCTAAATTTGCAACTCCCAGAAAATATACAACGGTATCGTTTTCAGGATTGGCAGCATATAACGATTCCCACCGATTTATGGCTTCTGCATATTCCTTGCGCTTGTAGTTTACCATCCCGTAATAAAATTCATAATCCGAAGCAGTTCCCATAGTTGTGGGAAGGCCTGGATCTGGTTTAAAATTTGCCGCAAAGACTTTTTCGGGAGAATTCCCGCTATTTAAAACAGCCCATATACTAACGCTTATTAAAATCAAAAAAGAAGCTGCTAATGCCAACCAGCCGCGCGACATCCCTTTTTTTTCAGGGTCTTCCTTTATTTCTGAATGAAAATCGTCAAGCGAATCTTTTAAATTAGTTTCTTCTACACTTTGCATGAGTGTCTTTTGGTCTTTTACCATTTGGCGAAGATCTGGAAATAGATTCATACGCTCTTCAAACTCGGCAAGCTCGTCCGAATCTAAGCTACCCAATAAATATGCATCAATAAGTTCTGCATTTTCTTGGTTGTTTTCTATTGGATTATTTGGATTCATTGGGGATTGTTTGGGTCATTTTTTTTAATTGTTCTTGGCACCGGTATTTTGCGTTGCGTGCAGAAGCTTCATCCATTGACAGTATTTGCGCGATTTCCTTATAGGGTTTTCTTTCAAAATAAAACAGTTTCAGTAGCATCTGACAGCGTTCACCCAGATTGCCAATACACTCCATTAGTATTTTAATTTTTTTATTTTTTAAATCATCCATCTCAATCTCGGGCTCGTCATATTCTATATCGCGATTTATAAAGGTGGTATTCTTATATTTTGCAGAGCGTACGTGGTCTAACCATTTATACTTCGCAATCTGAAAGAGATAACCATTAATAGCCGTTTCGCTTTCTGCGGAGAACCTGTCGTTTTTAATGTTTCGCCACATTGCCACNMAAGCTTCTYRRYWAMYAYCWKWTRCCWSCYGNCTNCGWCGCCRCYMWWWWKYARYMCGNYWACGCTTYACTTTCGCAAAGTTGGTTTTATATAATTTTTTTAGAGTGGTAGTGTCATTTTTTTTGATGAGTACTACCGTGCTATTAAATGGCAAATCGATTGATTTTTGGATGCTATGCTTCTGCATTGGTTATAAAACAATACAGAAAGATACAATTTATCTGTAATCGTTATATCATTTTTGAACAACTTAAGGTAAATAGCTGTTTTTTTTCGTTGAAATGAACTACTCTTTTATCCTATTATTGCACAAAAAACCAAAATAACAATTTTGCCGTTTTAAATACATCGAAAGAGAAGCCGAAACGTCATCACATTTATAAAAAAAATACTTCGGAGAATAATCCGAAGTATTTACAAGATGAGATAGTCTGCAATTCTATTCAAACAACCAACGATAGATATCGTTTCCGTTGGCGAAAAGTACCAAGGCTATCAAAATGAAGAAGCCTACCATTTGGGCATATTCCATAAATTTGTCATTAGGCTTGCGTCCCGTTACCATTTCATAAAGTAAAAACATTACGTGGCCACCATCCAAAGCCGGAATGGGCAGAATGTTCATAAACGCAAGAATTATGGATATTAAAGCCGTGGTTGCCCAAAAGCTTTGCCAGTCCCAAGCATCGGGGAAGAGGTTGCCAATGGCGCCAAAGCCACCCACCTGGGTAGCGCCCTTGGCTGTAAATACGTACTTAAATTGTTTAACATAATCTTTTAAGGTATTGTAGCCGAAACTGATTCCGCCCACAACGCTTTCACCCAATGAATATTTGATTTCGGTCTTCCCTACTTGGGAAACAATATCCCTGCCAAATGAATTAACCCCAATAATCCCTTTGTCGTTGGGGGTTACACGCAAGGTGTCTATTTGGTTTTCCCGGGAGACAACGATGGTGTTTTCTTTATCTTTTAAAGTAAGATTTTGAAATTCATCATAATACTGAACGGCTGTTCCATTTACAGCAATAATTTTATCATCTTTTTGCAAACCGGCCTTGCCAGCGGGATGATCTACAAGAACGGTATCTATAATTGCCAAACGACGCGGTGTAAATGGAAAATGTGTATCATTCTGAAACATTTTTGTGCCAGCATCCTCGGGAACTGAAATGGTCTCAACGGTGCCATTGCTGTGTCTCACTTCCACTTTTGAAACATCGCGCAAGAAAATATACCTSWWAATRTNNWTTAYRWYYTGCNKTRSYWCWSSAWTMRMASTYMRYRWMTKSYCGNSCKTTKYKGAATCCGTATTCCTTAAATTGCTCGGTAACCGCAAAACCCTGCGGAATATCTTCGTTGGTGGTAATATTCCTTCCGTAGAAATACAGGATGCCCATATAAATTACAAAGCCCACGATAATATTTACCGTAACGCCGCCAAGCATAATGATTAATCGTTGCCAGGCGGGTTTGCTTCTAAATTCCCACGGTTGTGGTGGCTGCGCCATCTGCTCCTTATCCATGCTCTCGTCTATCATTCCCGAAATTTTCACGTAACCGCCCAAAGGCAACCAGCCAATTCCGTAAACGGTTTCACCAATTTTCTTTTTGAAGAGCGAAAATTTTACATCAAAAAAGAGATAAAATTTCTCTACACGGGTTTTAAAGAGTTTTGCGGGGATAAAGTGCCCCAGTTCGTGCAGCACGATCAATAACGACAGACTTAAARGAAGTTGTATAGCTTTAACAGCAAATGGACTCATAGTTTTTAAATATATATTTTTAAAAGACTCAATTTTTAATCATTCGTTATCAAACTCGAGCCTAAATTTTTTTGCTTTTCGGTATCAGGTTCAGCAAAAAAATCGCACAAAAGTAACCTTTTAGAACTTGCAAAAAAAATAAGCGGGTATGTTCCCGCTTATTTATTATTTATTGGAAGATTTTTTTAAAGGCAAACCTTTATTCTTTTACGATTCTTTTATTGATAATGCCTTCTGAAGTTTCTATTCGGAAAAATAAAATTCCTTTTGAAAATTTTGAGACATCCACGGATTCTGAATATTTTTCAGAATATAACAATTGTCCCAACGCATTGTAAATACGAATGTTTTTAATATCTAAAGACGTAGGCTTTTGAAGCTGTACCAATCCCGAAGTGGGGTTTGGATAAAGCTCAATTTGCTGCTCCCATGTTAAATCTTCAGTTCCCAATACAACATTGTTATTGCTTGAAATTAAATGATATTCCGGATCAAACTGCACACTCTGCACCGTAAAACCTACAGAAGGCTGAAAAATTTGATTATTAATACTATTGTCAAGAATAACTTCCAAAATTTCTCCTTGGGTTCCGATGATTCGCAACGGGACGGGAGCTTCAAAAAATGAAACCGATGGATGGCTTTGGGTTTGCGAAATTTCCACATTAATATTTGATTGTCCACTGCCTTGGTTCCAACGAATGGTATAACGCGGATAGCCTTCGCCGTAAATCCAATCATCAAAAAACTCTGATAAATCCTCACCTCCTGCAGCCGCTTCCATATTTCTGATGAGGTCTGGGGTTTTAGCATAGCCGTAAGATAAAGCAGGGTCTGCTAAATAATCTTTTAAACCTTGAAAGAAAACCGCATCACCCAATTTTTTACGAAGCATATGCAATACCATGGAGCCTTTGTTATAGCTCAATCTGCTGCTGAAAATTCTGTTAACCGAAGTGGTGTCCTGCGCTGGAACATAAACAGACCCATCTGGCGAATCTGTTATTGAACCAATTTTATCTTGCCTCCAGGTTCTAAAATCTGATGTGCCATCAAAATTTTCAATCACCAATCCGGAAAGATAGGTGGCAAATCCTTCATTCAACCAAATGTCCTGCCAACTGCCGCAAGTAACTTTATCGCCGAACCATTGATGACCTAGTTCATGGGCAATCAACCCTCGACCCAAGCTACCCATAAATGAAACCGTGGTATGTTCCATTCCACCGCCCCAGCCAAATTGAGCATGGCCATATTTTTCATTGGCATATGGATAGGGCTCAAAAAGATCTGCATATAGATTCATTATGTCCACCGTTACAGGCGTGCGCGATTGTGCGTACGAAAGATCTTCGGGATAAATATAATTTACAATTTCAAAGGGATTTCCATTGTTTGCTACCGTATGTGAATATACTGTGTAATTGGTTACAGCAATGGCAATCAAATAAGCGGGAATAGGATATTGGTGCCTATAGTGTGTGGTTTTGTTGCTTCCGTTTATGGTTTGGCTAATCTCCAAGCCGTTTGCTACAGCTATATATTCTTCATTTGAAGAATTGAATCGGGGGGTAGTAATATATACATCAATCATATCAATCTTATCGTTCAAATCCTGTTTGCACGGCCACCAAGCTTTTGCGCCGAACGGCTCCGAAAGCGTCCACATTACGGGATCGCCATTATGGGTGTCTGTTTCAAAAGAACCAAAACCGGAGCTCACGGGGTTTCCAGAATAGCTTATGGATAGCGAATCCAAAACACCTTGAGCCTGCACTTGTGGAAGACTTATTACCACCTCATCATCATTGTTTTGTGAAAAGCTAAGTGGAGTTCCGCGCTGCGTAACTTGCGATACGGTCATATTATCCACAAGTTCAAAGGTTACGCTATTGAGATTTTCTTTTGCAACAAAATGTGAAGTAACTTTTCCGGAAATAAATGGCTGCGCCGGATCTATGGTAAATTCCAACCGATGATATTTTAGGTCGTAGTTTCCCGTGTTCAAATTTACGGGTTTGCCAAACCAGCCTGTTGCGGCCTTGGCTTCAGCTTCGCTTATATCTTCTTGAAAATTTTGTGAAAAAGATAAAGAAGAAATTAAAATTAAAAAGGGGAGTAGTAATGTTTTCATAATAAAGCGAAATTGAAGTTAATCTAAATTGTAAATTCTAAATTAAATATCGAATTTAGGATGTTAAATGTATTCATTTTGACAGTTTTAGAACTTATTTTTGCAGCCAATTATGTGCCTTAAGTCTAAAATTTAACGCAATGCTTACTTTTTTCAAAAAATATAAATTTTTCGCAGTGGTTTTATTGGTTTTATCAGCCATAATTATCACTGTAATCTATCAAATAATGAAGCCAAAGGAGATGCTGAAAATTTATCAACCAGCAGATGTTTCAACCGAGCTGGTGGACAGCACGCTTCAATACGTAAAAAAATACCATACCATTGCAGATTTTAGCCTCATCAATCAAAATGGAGATACAATCACACAAGAGGATTACAAAAATAAAATCTACGTGGCCGATTTTTTCTTCACTACCTGCCAAACTATTTGTCCCATAATGACGGAACACATGGTGAAAATTCAAGAAGAATTGAAAAACGATGATGAGGTCTTGCTTCTTTCACATACCGTAACCCCAGAGATAGACAGTGTTGCACAACTTAAAAAATACACAATGGAAAAAGGTGTGAATGATGCCAAATGGAACTTAGTGACCGGCGATAAAAAGGAGATATACGACCTAGCCCGAAAATCGTATCTCGCGGCAAAGGATGTACCCTATTCCGATAACGACTTGGTGCATACTGAAAACTTTGTGCTTGTGGATAAAAAGAAGCGAATCCGTGGTTTTTACGACGGCACAGATCCCGAGGCCATTGAAAAATTATTGGCAGATATTCAAATCTTAAAACAGGAAAATTAATTCCTGGCACCTTAAAAATTAACCGCAGCTAAAAAATCTCAAAAGGTCTTTTCCCACGTCCTTTTTTTCCTTTACTTTTGCCTTGTTTAAAATCAATCTAAATAAATAGATGGTTATTACTATCGCTTCCTTAAAAAAAGGCCAACGCGGCATCATCAAGGAATTTTCCGTAGATGTTGTTCCCCTGAAGCTTCTGGAGATGGGCTGTCTTCCCGGCAATGAGGTTGCACTGGTTCAAATGGCTCCCTTCAACGACCCGCTGTATCTGAATATTAACGGAAGCCATCTCGCCATTCGGAGAGAAACAGCTAGTAGGATTGAAATTGAATTGATATAATCAATAATGGCGAAGCATATAAATGTGGCACTTATTGGAAACCCAAACACTGGAAAAACCTCTGTGTTTAACCGGCTCACTGGGCTGAACCAAAAAGTGGGAAACTATCCCGGAATTACTGTTGAAAAAAAACAAGGTATCTGCAAACTTGGCCGAGCCTGTAAAGTCCACATACTTGATTTACCGGGTACCTATAGTTTAAACGCTTCGTCGGTTGATGAAAATGTTGTTATTGAACTGCTTCTCAATAAAAATGACAAAGATTTTCCAGATGTTGCAATTGTGGTGGCAGATGTTGAAAACCTTAAAAGGAATCTGTTGCTTTTCACGCAAATAAAGGATTTGGGAATACCCACGATTCTTGCAATAAACATGTCTGACAGGATGAAACGCAAGGCCATTTCTTTAGACATACTATTATTAGAAGAAAAGTTAAAAACCAAGATTGCCCTTATCAGTTCTCGAAAAAACCTTGGTTTTGATTATTTAAAAGAATTGATTGAAAACTACAATCAGCTTTCCACAAAACCGTGCTTGAATGCTTCCAGCATCTCTCCGGAATATTTTGACCGTTTGCGAAAAGCATTTCCAAACCAAGATCTTTACAAATTGTGGCTAGTTATTACACAGGATGTAAATTTCGGAAAATTGGATCGAAATGAATTGAAGGGGGTAGCCTCCTTTCAAACCGAGTCAGTTAGTAATCTTAAAAGGCTTCAACAAAAAGAAATCATTGCGCGTTATCATTTTATAAATGAAACCTTAAAGCGTACACTTCACATAGATACGGCAAATGCTAAAGACTTAAGAAGCCGTTTGGATAGAATTTTGACCCATAAAGTTTGGGGATATGTAATTTTCTTCGGAATTCTATTGCTTATTTTCCAAGCTATATTTGATTGGAGTGCTTACCCGATGGACTTTATTGACAGCTCCTTTGCTTCCTTGAGCGAATGGACAAAAAATACAATGCCGCCGGGTGATTTCACAAATTTGATAGCCGAAGGAATTATTCCGGGTCTTGGCGGGATCGTAATTTTTATTCCACAGATCGCCTTTCTATTTCTTTTCATTTCCATTTTGGAAGAAACCGGCTATATGAGCCGTGTGGTTTTTTTGATGGACCGTGTGATGCGTCGTTTTGGGCTTAGCGGAAAAAGTGTGGTGCCACTTGTTGCGGGAACTGCCTGCGCTATTCCTGCAATTATGGCTACACGTAATATTGAAAACTGGAAAGAACGTTTAATAACTATATTGGTAACGCCTTTCACAACCTGTTCGGCCCGGTTGCCTGTTTATTTGATAATAATTGCTTTGGTAATTCCAGATACACGTGTGTTAGGTATTTTCAGCCTGCAAGGGCTTACCCTTATGTTTATGTACATTTTAGGGTTTGGTGCCGCTATATTTTCTGCCTATTTGCTCGACAAAATTTTAAAAATACGGAGCAAAAGCTTTTTTGTGGTTGAAATGCCCAACTACAAACTTCCACTTCCAAAGAATGTAATAATTACGGTGGTTGAAAAAACCAAGGCATTTGTGCTAGGTGCGGGAAAAATAATTCTTGCAATTTCAATCATTCTATGGGTTTTAGCTTCTTATGGCCCCGGAAATTTCAATAATGCTGAAGAAATTATTCAAAAAGAATACGCATCTCAAAATCTTTCAGAAGAAGATATGCAGATGCATATAGACTCTTATAAATTGGAACATTCTTATATCGGCAGGATTGGCCATGCCATTGAACCTGCAGTACGGCCTTTAGGCTATGATTGGAAAATTGGCATTGCCATTGTAAGCTCCTTTGCGGCTCGCGAAGTTTTTGTGGGAACGCTCGCTACCATTTATAGTGTGGGAAGTGAGGAGGAAGAAACGATAAAAAATCGAATGGCAGCTGAGATAAATCCCGTTTTGGGCGGACCGCTTTTCAATTTTGCCAGTGGGGTTTCATTATTGCTGTTCTACGCTTTTGCAATGCAATGTATGAGTACCTTGGCAATTGTAAAAAAGGAAACCAATAGTTGGAAATGGCCTATGTGGCAATTGTTTGTAATGAGCGCGATTGCTTATGTGGTAGCATTGGGAGCCTTTCAATTTTTGAAGTAAAATAAGTATCTTTGAATTATGCAGACCATTTTAGTTTTAATAACATTTTTGTTGGCCTCAGGCTTTTTGCTGAAGAAATTTGTGTGGAATCCAATTTTTGAATCACGCCAAAACTCAAGTGGAACGCTTGATGGTGGAAAAACCAAATGCGGAAAAAAAGATTGTGGCTGCCATTAATCAGTTATTCTTCTCTTCGCAAACCAATAAAGCATAATTATTAATATTACCTGCACTCTCAGCAGTTGGATAAGGCTTTAAGGATAATCCGTTGATGGCAAAATTAGCGGAACTATAGAGATTTGTGTTTTTTTCCTCCCCAGGTCTTATTTCACCAAAAATCAACAGTTTTTCCTCAGATTTTCCATTTGCCGTCACTTTTACCTTAACAATTGCGCGTCCGGCCCAGATGCAATCCACACCTTCAGGACATCGGGAGTCCTCCAGAACTTCCATAAATTTTATGGAAACGCCTTTTAAAACTATGGTTTCGCCTTTTGGGACTTTTACGGCAATTTTAGGAGTTTCTCCAGCTTCTTCCTGACCAAAAGCAAGAGTTGAAAAAAGAATGATGATTGCTAAAAGTGAGTTTTTCATTATTTATATATTTATCAATTTTAAAGATACATTAAAAATTAGTGCCAAAAAACAGGCGGTATAAATCACTTGCGAAAATCTAGTATCTAAATTAATTTTGCCCGTGATACTTTATCCCCTGAAAAGAAAGAAATCTTCTTTCATTGGCTCTATCTTTTCATCTTTATTGCTGAGGATGTATTCAAGGGATTTTTCGGTAAAAGCCAATCCTTTTTCAGTGAGGAAAACTATATCGTCTTCTATTTTAACAAGATTGTTTTTTACGGCCAAATCCAATACAGTCCTAGCACGAACAGCCTGCCAATTAATATGTTCTTGCAAATGATTGATATGTCTCTCGCTTTCTTCTTCATGACGGTTTAAATGCAACAAAAAAGTAATGAGTGAAACCTCAATCCGTTGCTGTTTTTGGCGGTAGAGTACCGATATAAGCCCTTTTTTGGGAGCGAAGAGATAAACAACCAAGAAGATAATGCCCAAAGTTGTTGCTATGGATCCAGAAATGGAGGCATCGAGAAAATTGGCAACCCAATAACCTGAAATAGCTGAAAACACGCCAAATAATAAGGAAAGCCAGATCATTTTTTTTAAGTCTTCAGTAAGCAAATAGGCCGTGGCCGCAGGCGCAATCATCAAAGCCACAACTAGAATTGCTCCCACGGCATCAAAGGCACCTACGACCGTTATGGAAGAAATGGACATTAATCCATAATGCATAACCACGGGCGATATTCCTAACACCGAAGAAAGCCCTGCATCAAAAGTGGTTACTTTCAATTCTTTAAAAAACAATACTAAAAGACTTACTGTAATGAATAAAATGCTTCCCATTACCCAAAGTGATTTTGGGCCCCAATCCGCACCTCCTACCATCAATCTGTCAAAAGGCGCAAAGGCCAATTCACCTAACAATACAGCATCAACGTCAAGATGTACATCGTTCGCATTTTTTGCTATAAGTATAACGCCAATGCTAAATAAAACTGGAAAAACAAGACCGATTGCCGTATCTTCTTTAACCAACCCGGTTTTTTGGATAAACTCTACCATAACAACCGTTATAACACCTGTTAAGGCGGCCAAAAGAATAAGTAATGGTGAATTTAAATCTTGCGTCACAAAAAATCCGATAACGATACCTGGAAGAATAGAATGGCTTATGGCATCGCTTATTAAAGCCATTTTCCGAAGAACCAAAAATACGCCTGGAATTGCGCAGGCCATAGCCACAATGGCTGCAATAAGCTGTATTTCTATTTGCGGATTACTCATGTATGGGTTTTTGATTATACATTTCCTGCGCTTGTTTATAACCTTTTGGGGTCATTGCCCATTGTTGCCCCTCAACGGCTATCCAGCCTACGTTTTCTAATTGTTTAAGTGAACTTTTTGTAAAACCTTGGAAATTATTAAGAATACGAATAGCGTGCGGATGCGAAATATTTTCATGTTCTTGGGCAATGCCGTACATAAACTGAAGGGTTTTCATCAGCTTTAAATCGGTGCGATTTTTTCGAAAACGGATTTCACGAAATAATAGTCCCCGTTTGTGCGAAAATATAAAGGAAAGTAATACAAATACTCCTGCAACAAGTACAATTACGGGACCTGTAGAAAGGTTATWYTGACTGGCNNGCKTATNTGMARTNCNTAAGNANSRMMTGAMNAAANSMYMMAAATACTGCTGCCAACAAAACCATAGTGCCCAAATTGTTTGTCCATTGACGAGCTGCGGCTGCAGGGGCAAGTAGGATAGCACTCATTAAGACTACCCCCACGGTTTGCAACCCAAGGACGATAGCCAAGACAATTAAAAAGGTTATTAAAAC
This sequence comes from Aequorivita sp., assembly GCA_002733915.1. Taxonomy (GTDB): domain Bacteria; phylum Bacteroidota; class Bacteroidia; order Flavobacteriales; family Flavobacteriaceae; genus Aequorivita. The sequence continues at coordinate 61,559 of NVXN01000002.1, read as the reverse complement.
ATCTATAAATTTGGTGTTGAAACCAAGTGTTTTTGTGTAATCTGCATCAAAAAGGAGTATTTTGAATTCCTTCCAAAACAAAACCATTACAAAAAGTGAAATTCCGGTTACGATAATCATCAACCGTACATCACTTTCCATAAGGGTTGCGGCTTGGCCAAAGAGGTATTTATCCAGCCCAGCCTGGTTGGCATTGGGCTGCTTTTGAATGAATGTGAGCAGCAACATACCAAAACCGAAAAATACTGATAATATCAAACCCAGGGCCGTATCACTTTTTAAATGGGTTTTTGAGGTAATCCCCCTAATCCAAAATGTTCCTATTACACCACTAACCAATGCACCCAATAATAATGTTCCGGAATCTTTAGCGCCTGTAATCAAAAATGCGAATGCAATGCCGGGAAGGGCCGCGTGCGAGATGACATCACCCAGCAAGCTTTGTTTCCGAAGTACAGCAAAACTGCCCAACATACCACAAATGGCGCCCAATACCGCCGTTCCCAGCGTTATGGTGCGTAGCGTGTAATCGGTCCAAAGCAGTTCAAAGTATTCTTGAATATTCATCTTTTATTTTGGAAATTCTGCTAAATGATTTAAATTTTATAAAGGTTATTTATTCACCGCAACCTTATAATTAATTCCATAAGTCTTGGTTAAATTATCGTCATTAAAAATCTCTTTTACGGGCCCCGTGGCTATTTTTTTCACATTTAAAAAAGTTACCCAATCAAAATATTCTGGTACGGTTTGTAAGTCGTGATGGACCACGACTACCGTTTTACCAGCTTTTCGCAATTCCTTTAAAATATTGATGATGGCAATTTCGGTAGTGGCGTCAACTCCCTGAAAGGGTTCGTCCATAAAATAGATAGACGCGTCCTGTGCCAAAGCTCTGGCCAAAAACACACGTTGTTGCTGCCCGCCGCTCAATTGGCTTATTTGTCTATTTTTATAAGCGAGCATGCCTACCTTTTCCATAGATTCCAAGGCAATCTTTTTCTCTTTTTGGCCAGGACGCTTTATCCAGCCTAAATTTCCATAGGTACCCATCATAACCACATCAAGTGCAGTGGTGGGAAAATCCCAATCTACACTTCCCTTTTGTGGCACATAAGCTACCAATTTTCGTTGTTTTGAATAGGTTTTTCCATATATGGAAACAGTTCCGGCAATGGGTTTTATTATACCCAGAATGGTTTTGATGAGTGTAGATTTTCCCGCACCATTTGGACCTACGATTGCCATTAAAACCCCTTCTGGCACAGATAGGTCAATGTCCCATAATACAGGCTTATAATTGTATGCCACGGTAAGATCGTCTATCTGTACGGCAAGTTTTTGAGTATCCATTTTTTATACTGTTTGGCTCCTTATTTCAGAGCGTTTACAATTGTATTAACATTGTATTTGAACATTCCAATATATGTACCTTCTACTGTTCCAGGATTGCCTAGTGCATCACTGTAGAGTGAACCTCCAATTTCAACATTATGTTTTTTTGAAAGCACCGCTTGTTGAAGCGCCTCGATGGTACGTCTGGGTACCGAGCTTTCTACGAAAATAGCTTTGATGTTGTTTTGAATTATAAATTCTGAAAGATTTTGAACGTCTTTTACGCCCGCTTCGGTTGCAGTGGAAATTCCCTGCAATCCTACTACTTGAAACCCGTACGCTTTTCCAAAATAATTAAAAGCATCGTGGGCGGTAACCAAAATCCGTCTTTCCTCTGGCAAGGCTGCAATCGTATCTTTAATTTCATTTTCCAGACCATCCAGTTTTTTCTGATATTTTTTATTGTTTTCAGAATAGCTTTCCGCGTTTTCAGGATCTGCTTTTGAAAGTTCATCGGTTACAAGTTGCGCAAACTGCTTAAAAAACTGAATATTGAACCATACATGCGGATCATAATTTGAAGCGAAATATTCTGAAGGAATCAATTTATTCTTGGGCAATCTATCTCCTAAGGAGACAGTATTTTTTTTCCCTTCCATTTTCTCAAAAACATCTACAAGCTTTCCTTCCAAATGTAACCCACTGTAAAAAATAATATCGGCCTCATAAAGCTTCGATACATCACCTTCGCTGGCTTTGTAAAGATGCGGGTCTACACCTGCGCCCATAAGTCCTTGCAAAGAAACGTGGTCACCGCCAATTTCGGAAACCAAGTCAGTCAACATGGTAGTGGTAGTAACAACCTTTAGTTTTCCGTTGTCTTCCGCCGTATTTTTACAGCTGAAAGCAAACGTTAATACGATAAGGATTATTAATTTTTTCATTTTTTGATTCTTATTAATTTGAAAGAGTATTGTAAGTGTAAGACCTGTTAAAGTGTTTGCACATACAGATTTTCAGCAATTTTATGGGAAATAAAAAACTGTTCGTTACCTACTTGAATTATCATGGAGCCGTCAAAAAATTCCTTGCCGAGTACGGTGATCTTGGTGCCTATGCTGATTTTTTTCTTATCTAAATACTGAAGAAAGTCTGGACTGCTCTCCTTTACACCCACACAAACTCCTTTTTGGTTCTTTTCAATTTCAGAAAGCAATTTTTTCTCCGTTCTTTTTAAAACACCATGTTTATCGGGAATCGGATCTCCGTGAGGATCAAAATCTGGACTGCCCAAAAATTTATCGAGGCGGGTAATTAATTCTTCCGATTGAATATGTTCGAGCTGCTCCGCAATTTCGTGAACCTCGTCCCAATGAAAGTTTAATTTTTCTACCAAAAAAACTTCCCAAAGCCGATGCTTTCTAATAACGTTGGCAGCTATCTTTTTGCCTTTTTCGGTTAATTTCGCTCCTTTATAGCGTTTATAAACTACCAGCTTTTTCTCTGCCAATTTTTGAATCATATCCGTTACTGAAGAGGGCTTGGTGGCCATACTTTCAGCAATAGCATTAGTACTTACTTCATCTGCGCTTTCATGCTCTAAGTGAAATATGGCTTTCATGTAATTTTCTTCGGCTAATGTAAACATATGCACAAAGGTAAAAACATTTTTCAATTAACCTATATTTTATTTTTAGCCAAGACTAAAAAATAACACATAAAATGAAAATTACTCWTGAACTTTAATGCTATTTTCAAAAATAATTAGCTGAATATTAGTTTTGGAAAATAATTAAAATCCGCGTTCCTTCTGAAGCTGCTCATATGCCTCCTGAACCTTTGTGAATTTTTCCTGTGCTCCCTTTTGGTAGGCTTCATCCATATGTTGAAGTTTATCTGGATGGTATTTTTTTACCATGGCACGGTAAGCCGTTTTAATTTCGGCATTAGTGGCGGTTCTTTCAATTTCCAAAATTTTGTAGGCRCGGTCTGGATTTTTGAAAAACATCGCTTTGATACTTTCAAAATCACGACCATAAATTCCCAAAAATCCTGCAATTCTATTAATCTCGTTTACTTCAGCAGTTGAAACACTGCCATCGGCATTTGCAATACTGAATAAAAAATGAAGAATTTGTAAACGGCTTTCATAACGTGTTCTTTGACGCAAAAACGAACAAATGTTTTGGGCCGAAATTTCACGGTTTTTTATTACTTCATTAAAAACCTTGAAAGTAGCATTTGCACGTTCGCGCCCATAAGCCTGTACAAAATATTGGCGTACGTAATCCAGTTCGGTTTGGCTCACATTTCCATCGGCTTTTATCACCAATGAGGCTAAGGAAAGAAGGTTCAACTCAAAATCTGCAGGTGTAACTTGTTGTCGCGCTGAGCCAAAGGAAGTTTGGAACCTTCCCCCCTTTACGCTCAGGTTATCCAATAAGCTTCCCAAAATAAACCCAACGATAGCACCGGGAAAACGATATACAAAATAACCTAGAACGGCCAATAACCAACGAAGCATGAGTGTAATTTTTCTTTTTATAAGCCGACAAAGGTAACTATTTAAAATTCCAAATTTCAAATCCCAAATTCCAAAAACAAATTGATTAATAGATAATAGTGTTTTCTTTTTAAGTTTTATTGGGAATTTGGAGCTTTTAATTTGGGATTTATTTGAAAATTTTTCGTTTTCAAATTTTGTATCTTTGTAATCACATTTTAATAGTATAAAAACACAAAAATATGTACCCACCGGAACTAGTAAAACCAATGCGCGAAGACCTAACGAAAGTAGGATTTTCTGAACTGCATACCGCAAATGATGTTGAAGAAGCGTTGAAAAAAGAGGGGACCACCTTAGTAGTTGTAAACTCGGTTTGTGGCTGTGCCGCGGCCAATGCCCGCCCAGGAGCAGCAATGTCCATTCAAAATGATAAGAAACCTGACCATTTGGTAACCGTTTTCGCAGGTGTTGATCGCGAAGCTGTAGATGCCGCACGGGCCAATATGGTTCCGTTTCCGCCAAGCTCGCCTTCCATGGCCTTGTTCAAAAATGGTGAATTGGTTCATATGCTAGAGCGTCACCACATTGAAGGTCGCCCTGCACAAATGATTGCCGAAAACCTAAAAGGAGCGTATAACGAATATTGCTAAGTAACCAAACAGGTTATGATACAGCTCAACAAACCCTTGACCGTTGTTATTGGCATCCTCGCTTTTGGCGCCCTTGCCTTTAATATTTATGAAGACCCCAAGGTTTCCCATTTATTTGGAAAGGAAATAAACGATTGGCTTTATCGGGCATTTTGGCTCTTAATTATCGGACTGTGTGTGTATAATTATATTTATATAGACCGAAATACCTTAAAGAACAATTCGAAATCTAAGTTGAAATCGAAAAATTAATTTTTCGATTTTGAAAACAGAAATAGTCGAACACGAAAAACCGTCTTTTTAAGGGCGGTTTTCTTACTTTTGAATGGAAATGATGGCATTCTCTAAAATAATAAGTTATCCCTTTACGGTATTGTTTTACCTGCTTTTTGGTATTACAATCGTTATTTTCCATCCCATACAATGGATTTGCTTTAACTGGTTTGGGTACACAGCACATAAAAAAAGTGTTGACTATTTAAACTGGACACTGCTTCGCTGTTTAAATGTGCTGGGGACCACATTCCATATCGATATCAATACCAGCATCCCGAATAATGTTCCCATAATCATTGTCTCAAACCACCAAAGTATGTGGGATATTTCGCCCATTACTTGGTATTTGCGGAAATATCATCCCAAGTTTATTTCTAAAGTGGAATTAGGGAAGGGAATTCCTTCCGTTTCCTATAATTTGAGGCACGGCGGCTCTATTTTGATCGACAGAAAAAACCCGAGGCAAGCTATTGTTGAAATGGTGAAGTTTTCAAAATACCTTCAGAAATTTAAGAGAAGCGGCGTTATTTTCCCCGAGGGAACGCGCAGCAAAACAGGTGTGCCCAAGCCTTTTCGAAGAACAGGATTGCAAACGCTCTTTAAAAAAGTGCCCGATGGTTATGTTATTCCCGTTACCTTCAATAATTCCTGGAAGTTACAACGTTGGGGAATGTTCCCAATGCAAATGGGCGTCCGTTTGGAAATGACCGCGCATCCCGCAATAAAAATTGCCGATTATGAAGTGGAAACACTGATTGACAAAGTGGAAGAAATCATCACTTCAAAAATCCATAAATAATGGCTTCATTTTCTTCGGAAGAAATTATTAAGAACACAATTGCATTTGTTAAAAACGAATTGCAAAACGCCGAAGGTGGCCACGATTGGTTCCATATTGAACGGGTTTATAAAAACGCGTTACTCATTTCCGAAAGTGAAAAAGTTGACAGAACCATCGTTTCGCTCGGCGCATTGCTGCACGATATAGCCGATTCCAAATTCCACAATGACGATGAAACCATTGGACCAAAAAAGGCCCGTCAATTTCTAAAAACCCAGAATATTTCCGAAGAAATAATCGCACACGTTATAAAAATCATTGAAAATGTTTCTTATAAAGGTGGAAATCAAACACAAAAATTTCATTCAAAGGAATTGGAAGTTGTGCAGGATGCCGATAGGCTCGATGCGTTGGGAGCAATAGGAATTGCACGTACTTTTAATTATGGGGGTTTTAAAAACAGAAAGCTTTACGACCCCGAAATTAAACCCAATTTGCATATGACGCCTTCGGAATACAAAGCATCCGATGCGCCGACAATCAATCATTTTTACGAAAAACTCCTCCTTTTAAAAAACCGGATGAATACCGAAACCGGACGAAAAATTGCAGAAGAAAGACATGCTTTTATGGAAACTTTTCTGAAACAATTTTATGCTGAATGGGAAGGTGAAAAATAAATTTTTAAAACAACTTCATCTGCGGATTTTTAAGTTGTAAAAAATGAGAAGCATCAAGCGGTTCTATTTTTCGGTCCTTTAAATACTTCTTTTTTGCAATCGCCATCGTGTCTTTCACTTGTTCGCTGATGGTCCCCTCGCCTTTCATGCGTCTTCCCCATTGGCTGTCGTTGAGGTTTCCGCCGTGGCATTCCGCAATTTGGTTTAAAATACGTTCCGCTTTATCTGGAATAGTTTTGTATGCCCAATCTTTAAAAATTTCAGCAATTTGACCGTTTAGTCGCACAATGGTATATCCCACGTCCACTGCGCCGAGCTCCGCTACTTTTTTAACTAAAGGAAGAATTTCATGACTATTTAATGAAGGAATTATCGGCGCCATCATCACCCGTACAGGAATTCCATTTTCCGAAAGTGTTTCCACAGTTTTCAGTCGTTGTTTGATACTCGCAGTTCGAGGTTCCAGCAATCTGCGGGTTTCTTCGGAAATGGATGTGATTGAAATATTTGCCGAAATAATATTCAATTTTGCCATCTCCTTTAAAATATCCAAATCGCGGAGAATGAGAGAATTTTTGGTAATAATGCCCGTTGGGTGTTTCCATTTCAGCATTACTTCCAAACATTTTCGAGTGATTTGCAGTTTGCGTTCCAGCGGTTGGTAGCAGTCCGTATTTCCCGAAAAAATGATGGTGTTTCCCTGCCAATTTTTTGAAGTAATCTTTTCTTCCAAAAGTTGTGGGGCATTTTTTTTAAAAAGAATATTTCGCTCAAAATCAAGGCCGGCGCCATAACCCCAATATTCGTGACTGTTTCGTGCATAACAATACACACAACCGTGCTCGCAACCTTGATACGGATTTGCCGAAAAACCCATTCCAACGTCTGGACTATCCACTTTATTTACAAATGTTTTCGGAAAAACTTCAATATAATTTGTTTTGTTTTTATCTGTCTCTTCGCCTTCCGCTTCACAGAAATTAAGATATTCATCCAATACTTCGTGGCTGTTCTCGAAGAAGCGGTTATGTATATTTTTCTGGGCGCCACGGCCTTTTAAAAAATCTGCGGACATAAAAAAACTTTGAAGATTGGATTTCTTCAAAGTTAATTTATAATTTGGAATATTTCCTATTATTGATGGATTAAATCCTAAAATGCTATTTTTACTAATAATGGTTTATTATTACTTTCTGCTTGGACCAAAAAATCTGAATTGTTTATCAATACACCAAAACGTAAACCCAGGTGTGCGTTATAGATATCGTTGTATAATAATTTGTTGTATGTAAAATTACCGGTTTCAGAAATTTTTAATAGATAAAGACGTGAGCCTTCAGTAAGTTCTATTTCGTTGTTTTTAAGCAGTTTTAATTCTGATGCAGCATTTACAAAATAGTAGGAAATATTATTATGGACGGTTGCAGTGTATGAAAGAAAAGGCATATCATCTAATTCCCAGGTTTTTTGTTTTTTATTAATGTTTTTTGCCCACATTAGCGAACCTTTACCGCTGATTCTGCAACCTATAATATCTTTATATATACGTTTTGCATTTATACCATCATCAGATAGGTACATTTCAAACTCTTCTGCATTTATGACTACATCAGCATTATCCAGCATAAAAATGCTGCGATAGGATAGATACGTTTTCATTTTTCCTTTAACCTTACCATATTTCTCAATCATAAATTCTTCAGAAAAAGGTTGAAAAGATTCTGAAATTGTTTCCAAAGTTTCCGGTTTTATATTAAACCGAACTACGCCATTGTAATCTACTCCCGAGTTGAAACTATAACCACCGGTATTGGGGTCAAAATAAAATCCAACTGCCGCTAATTGATTGTCTTTGGTTACCAATTGAAGTGAATGGATAAAATTATTACTTTCAATTGAGATTATTTCTTGCTTTTTAGAAACGGCATCGGCAGAGAATAAGATAAAATAATATTTTGGTGAATTTTTCACCCCTTCTTTTTTGAGATGATCTCCATATATCTTTCCCAAGAAGAAAACCTTTCCGTGGTTGTCAAGGACCATATTTTGATAGTCTAGGGAAAGCTCTTTATTGCTGGCTTCCGTTAGAGTAATAATGTTTTCAAATTCGTATTCATAAATTCTTTCAAAATTTTTATTGAAAACATGTGTCAGTAGAACGTTGCCTTCCTTTGTTTTGGTAAAAATATTTATAGCAATAAACTCTCCATTTTGCGATGTTACTATGTCCCCTAAATTATTATGGTGGTAAAGATTAAATTCAGGTTCACTCCTGATGCCAAAATGATCATATTTATCCAAACGTTTGCGGTCAATAGTAAATATTTTCTTTTCGGTAAAATTGAATTTATTTTTATTTGACGTCAACGTAGCAAATGCATATTCCTTTTCTTTATAATTATATTGAAATTGTAATAATATTACAGAATTGTCAGTTATAAACAAACCTTTTAGCTCATTCCTAGTTACTTCAATTGATGTTTTATCAAGTAATTTCAAATCCTTATCATAATGCTCAATATAATATCCTTGCGGGTTTGAAACGCTTGAATAGTAATTTCTTACCGTAAATATATCACCATTGGAATCTTCCTTTGCAAAGAGAAGGGTTGTTTTGAATTCTTCATCCCAAAAAATTTCGCTGGCTATTATAGTCTGTTTGTCTTCTTGCGCATGAACTATTGCGCCAATAAAAACAAAAAATAAAAAGATACTACTTCTCATAATTTTTAATTCATAATATAACTTGAAATTAACTTTCCAAAAGACAGTTTTCAAAGTATTATCTCCCCGGAAAATCTGCCTTCCGCTTTTCAAGAAACGCTTGGGTGCCTTCCTTAAAATCTTCGGTGCCGAAGCAATTGCCAAACTCTTCTATTTCCACTTCAAATCCGTTTTCACCATCTTCAAAGTTTGCATTGATTGCCCGAATTGCGGAAGCGATAGCTACGGAAGAATTCTTCATAATTTTTCCTGCAATTTTGTTGGTGAATTCAATCAATTCCTCAAGAGTAGTTACGTGGTTTACAAGACCGTATTGAAGCGCTTGGTTGGCATCAATCATTCCGGCGGTCATAATCATCTCCATGGCGCGACCTTTACCAACAAGTTGGGGTAAACGTTGTGTGCCGCCATAACCGGGTATTACGCCCAGTGATACTTCGGGAAGCCCCATTTTTGCATTATCGGATGCAATTCTAAAGTGTGCCGCCATTGCCAGCTCGAGTCCGCCGCCAAGTGCAAAACCGTTTACTGCGGCAATTACAGGTTTGGAAAAATTTGCCACAAAATCGAACAATAATTCCTGACCTTTTGCAGCTAAATTCCCTCCTTCTTCCACCGAAAAATCTGCGAACTCGCTAATATCGGCGCCAGCTACAAAAGCTTTTTCGCCACTACCGGTTATGATGACTACTTTTGTGTCTGATGAATTTTCTGCTTCTTCAAAAGCATCGTGCAGCTCTTGGATTGTCTCACGATTCAACGCGTTCAGTTTTGAAGGACGATTGATGGTAATGGTCGTGATGCTGTTTTCGGTTTCGGAAAGTATATTTTGAAATTTCATCGTTGAGTGATTATTGGTTTATTAGATTTTTTGCCACAAATACACAAATACTTCTATAAAATATTGGTGTATTCGTGGCTACATTCACAAAGCTACTAAAAACCTTAAAGCATGGCCGGAAATGAAACTTTAAAAGTGGTTTTTTCTTCTGAAGAATGCAAAGTTATTGTCCCGCCGTAAGTTTCTACAATATTTTTAACCATTCCCAGCCCAAGGCCCATGCCGCTGGTTTTAGTAGTAAACTGCGGTTCAAAAATTATGTTTTTATTTTCGTCTGGCACGCCTATTCCATTATCGGAAACCAGTATATTCACGAAAGTATTTTCGAGCTGTACCACCACATTAATCCGTGGTTCTTCAGGGTTTTTTTGTGCTAYGGACTGAATACTATTTTTCACCAAATTAGTAACCACGCGTATTAGTTGGGTTCTGTCAAAACGCGCCCGTACTTCCTCTTCTTCCGAAAAGAAATAGATGTAGTCCTCATTAAAAATATCCAATGCCAGTTTGCTTATTTTTACCACATTTAGCGTTTCATCCTGCTGCGCAGGCATTTTTGCGTAAGTAGAAAATGCTGATGAAATGGAACTCAAAGTATCAATCTGCTGCAGCAAAGTATTGGTATATTCTGCCATTTTTTTGTCGATATCGGGATCGTTGCAATCAAATTTTCTTTGAAAGCTTTGCACGGTGAGCCGCATGGGTGTAAGCGGATTTTTAATTTCGTGCGCCACCTGTTTCGCCATTTCGCGCCAAGCGGTTTCCCGCTCACTGGCGGCGAGCTGAGCGGCACTGTTTTCAAGTTCGTCGATCATTCCGTTGTACGAATTTATAAGCAATGAAATTTCCTGTGGTGTATCGCTAATATGAATTTTTTTGTTTCGCGTGTCAAATCGGGTCTCGGAAAGTTTTTCACTTATTTCCTTTAGAGAACGCGTAATGTATTTTGAAAGAAAATAAGAAATGGCGATAGCCGCTCCCAGCATAAAAAAATAAGCAATTCCCAACCGGTAGAGGTATTCGGTGAGCTCCTTGGTGATGAAACCATCATCTTCAATATAGGGTAAATTTAGAATTGCCAAGGGTTTAAAATAACTATCAGTAATGTAGGTATAAGATGATTGATACTTTTGCCCACCTTCCTCAAACTCCTTTATGTAGCTTTTTGTGGGCGAATTTTGAAGCATTTCCAGAGCATATTCAGGCATTTTTGGGGAAACCGTATCCTTAAAAAAAGAAGGTTTTGAAGATTTTAAAAGATTACCGTCCAAATCATACAGAAAAATCTCAAGGCTGTGGATGTCTTTTATTTCATAGATTTTGTCCTTAAATATCAGTGGAATTTGAGCGGTTTCAACCGGGTAGGTTGTAGTTTTTAATATGTAGTTGATGTTTTCACGAATGGCAGCTTCCTTTCGCAACAGGCGATCGCGGTGGTAATCCTGCGCCTCTTCTTTGTACTGAAAAACCGTAACAATAGCGATGAGTACAGAAGCTCCCAAAACCAAAAGGAACATAGAAAGAAAGATACGGGTACGAAGCGATTTTTTGTAAAAATACATTTACATTGTTTTGAAGAAAGAAAGATAGCAATAATTAAACCGTATTAATTCAGAATTCAGAATTCAGAATTTTTTTTCTCCCGAATGCGTTTATAAATTTTATAACCCATCATCAACAAAATAGCAAAGATTATGATACCAACGGTTCCATAAATCCAGTTGACGGCGCTTTTCAAAATAACCAAAAAAACCACGGCAAACAGTATTATTGTGGGCACTTCATTAAAAAGGCGCATAAAGTTTGACGAATGTTTCACAACTCCATTTTGTAGCTGTTTAAAAATTTGATGGCACTTAAAATGGTAGATTATCAAAATAATGACAAAGGCTAATTTCACTTGCATCCAAGCGTCGGCCATAAAAAACATACGCATGGATAGTAGCCAAATTCCGAAGAAAAGGGACAAAATCATGGAAGGCCAGGTAATAATATTCCAAAGTCGGAAAGCCATTATTTTTAATTGATTGCCCAAAATTTCTTTATCGGGTGAAGGTTTTTGTGAAGCTTCAATTTGGTATACAAACAAACGGACAATATAAAAAAGCCCTGCGAACCAAGTGATGATAAAGATGAGGTGAAGGGATTTTATGTAGGGGTAATATTGTTCCATTAACTAATTCTGAAAAACTTTATAAAATTAGGGTTTTAAATTTATTCTTTTAAAGTTTTCCGTATTTCCCGATTTAAAAAATATCCCGTCACAATAGTTGAAAACACATCGGCCGCCGGAAAGGAAATCCACACGCCCAATTCGCCAAAATAATACGGAAGAATAAAAATGAGCGGAATAAAGAAAAAGCCTTGTCTTGTTAAAGTGAGCAATAATGCGGGAACAGCTTTACCGATAGCCTGAAAATACGCCGAGCCAATTAACTGTATCGCAATAATTGGCGTTGCAGCAAATACCCATCGCATATAATGTGGTGTTTCGGAAAGTATTTCGGCATTTGTGGTAAATACTGAAACTATAGCCTCTGGAAAAATCATGATCAGTGCAAAAATTAGTAAGCCCAAACCGCCTGCATATAGAATTGCCTTGTTGATGCTTTCACGTACACGCGCAAATTTGTGTGCACCATAATTATAACCTGCAATTGGTAAAAAACCTTGTGTTACCCCCAAAACTGGGAAGAGTGCAAACATCAACATTCTACCAATAATTCCATACGCAGCAACAGAAGCTTCACCTCCCAAATTGAAAAGAATATTGTTCATTAAAAGGTAGGTAACGCTCACCACGGCCTGTCGTGCCAAGGTAACAAAACCAAGTGCCGACATTTCTTTAATAATGGAAGTATTAAGTCCAAAGTGTGTCCAATTTATTTTAAGTTCCGATTTGTCGCTTAGAAAAAACCACAGCACATAAAGAAAACACAGACCATAGGAAACCGTAGTAGCCCAAGCCGCCCCTTCCATGCCCATATCCAAAAGATTTATGAGAATATAGTCTAAAACAAGGTTTCCAACGGAAGGAATAATCATTGCAATCATTGCAAACTTAGGCTTGCCCTCGGCGCGTATAACGTTATTCCCCATCATACACAGCGCCAAAAGTGGCACACCATAAAGCACGATACGGTAATAGATTTTTGCAGGCTCAAAGATGTCGCCCTTGCCTCCGAAAACGGGTATAAGTTCATTAATAAAAATCAACCCAAAAACAACCATTGCTGTAGTAAGCAATAATGTTAAAGTAATTTGATTGCCAAAAGTTTTTAGTGCACGCTCCTTATTATCTGCTCCCAAAGCACGCGAAATAATGGAAGAACCGCCAATTCCAATAGCCATCCCTAAAGCAGCGATAAAAAAAGAAACAGGGAGTACTACGTTAATGGCCGCAATGGCAATGGAACCAATCCAATTGCCCACAAAAATGGTGTCGACCAGAATGTTCAGCGACATCACCAAGATACCAATAGATGCGGGAACAGCCTGTTTTATTAACAGGCTTCCTATGGACTCGGTGCCAAGGGCGGCACTTTGGTTGGGCTTCATTAGACTATCGCAGTTTTTACATCTACAATGCGCCAAGTATCAATCCAGCCCGTCAATACTTTGGCCCAATCATCGCGGTCGTTAAGGCAGGGCACTACCGTAAATTCCTTTCCGCCTGCTTCGTGGAAAATTTCTTCACCTTCCATAGCTATTTCTTCTAAAGTTTCAAGACAATCACTTACAAATGCGGGAGTAACAATCGCCATTTTCTTTGTGCCCTCAAGGGCTAATCGCTCAATAGTTCTATCAGTTGGCGGTTTTAACCAAGGGTCAAAGCCTAATCGTGATTGAAAAGCATTGGAATAAGTACCGGGTTTTAAATTCAGTTTTTCTGCAACTAAAGCTGTGGTCTTTAAACATTGGTGGCGGTAACAGAACTCATGAGCCGGCGAGGGCGTTATACAGCAGCTGCCATCTATTTTGCAATGGCTTTTTGTGATGTCGCGCTTGTAAATATGCCTTTCAGGAACACCGTGATAACTGAATAATAGATGCTCATAATCCAACCCTCCCAATTTTTCGGAAATACTTTTAGAAAGCACTTCAATATATTCCGGCTTGTTGTAAAAGGCAGGAAGCGAAGTAATTTGAAGCTGCGGAAAGAACTTATTTTTAAGTTCTTCTACCTTTACATCTATGGTTTCAGTAGTTGCCATTGCAAATTGTGGATAAAGAGGAATGGTCAAAATTTCATCAACCCCTTGATCCACTAATTCCTGCAGGCCTTTTTTTAATGTCATACTACCGTAGCGCATGGCTAGTGCAACGGGCGCGGTTGTTTTTTCCTGAATTTTTTTTTGAAGTCTTTCTGAGATTACAATGAGGGGCGAACCTTCGTCCCACCAGATTTTTTGGTAAGCCTCAGCAGATTTTTTTGGTCGGGTATTCAAAATAATTCCCCTTACTATAAATGAACGTAGCCAAAACGGCACATCAATAACGCGTGGATCCATCAAAAACTCATCGAGGTATTTCTTTACGTCTTTTGGATTGGTACTGTCTGGCGAACCGAGATTTACGAGGAGAACTCCCTTCATGATTGGCAATTTTTTAGAAAAGCAAAATTAGGCTTTTATAATTGAACCTTCAAGAAGTAAGCTTATTTAAGATTATAACGGTATTTTGATTTTTTATAGTAAAAATTAATAAATGCTTTGTATACAGGTAACACCTGTGTTTTACATAATAGTTAAATAGAAAAAGAAATTGTCTAAAAGTGCAAGGGGGATGGGCAATGGATATTGTTTTGCAATATGCTTTGATGCCTTTTAGACAACTTCTTTTCTTATTATTGTATTTGAAAATCAATGAATTACTCCTTTATGATTCGTTTTATATATATGCCTTGGGAGGTAGCCAGTTTTAGAAAATAGGCTCCCGGAGCAGTGGTGGTCAAGGAAATTCTATCACCTACAGGGAACTCCATTATTCTTCTCCCTAATGAATCAAACAGTTCTATAGATTGAATTGTGGCATTGTTTGTTTTTAAATATACGATGTCTGCGGTGGGATTTGGATACACAGTTATATTGGAGTCCGGGCTTATCTCTGGGGTATCCATTACCGATAAGTCAACAATAACATTTATAACTCCCAGGTCGTTTGTGGCAAGATATACCGATACGGAATCTTCGTAAAAAAAGTAGTCCATGGAGAATGAAAGTGAATGTACTATATTTTCTAAAGGAACGCTATGCCACTCTTCTCCGTTATTAGTTGAATAGATGATTTGTGCCTCTGTAATATCACTGGAATAGATTGATGCCACTAAGTGACCAGGAGTAATTGGAGAATAGGCTACTTTTTGAATATTAGAACCAGTGTATATCTTCTCCCATGATTCTCCTGCATCTGCTGTTTTGTATATGCCATTACTGCACGCTGCTATATATTGCTCTGTATCATTTGGATTTTGGACAATATCCAATACCGCGTCATTTGATCCCAAGGTTAAGCCATTATCGATTACTTCCCAAACGGCGCCTTCATCATTGCTTTTATAGATTTTGTTGTTAATGGCTATCCATACCTCATTAGTTTGGGAAGGATTAAAAAAGATTTCAGATATCATTCCATTCTCAGGGGTTTGGATGGGTGTTTCCACTACTTGGTTTATGTCTGAAAAATCAAAAGAGAACAAGCCGGCATCGCGCATGGATACCCATATCACATCTGGCGTTGAAGGAATTGGGGATATGGCCTTTACATCATCAAAAAAAGTTTGATAGATGAGCTCTCTGGAAGCTCCATGGTCATTACTTACCTCTAGGAAAGCCCCCATAAAAGTGTCAGAAAAGGAATAAATACGACCAAAGGTAATTGGATCAACAAAGTATCTTGTGGGGTTTGAAATTGAAAAAACATCAATTGGTGTAATATAATAGCTACTAGTTTGATTAGTGTTAAAATCCCTATGGACTATTCCGTCCTGTACGCTGTAATATAGGTGGGCATCTGTTTGTGGGGCCAGGCCGACCGTAGTATTTCGGTGAAACGGCAAGGGTACTATATTTAAGCTTTCCCCTCCGTCTTCAGAAAACATAGGGTAATAATCTGCCGTTATAAAAACTTCGTTGGAGTCAAAAGGATTAAATGAGCCATAGAACCCATAGGTATAGGTTTCAGGATCGTTTTCG
Organism: Aequorivita sp.; assembly: GCA_002733915.1. GTDB lineage: Bacteria > Bacteroidota > Bacteroidia > Flavobacteriales > Flavobacteriaceae > Aequorivita. The sequence goes on along the minus strand of NVXN01000002.1, from coordinate 45,572 downwards.
GGATAGACATAATTGGTCCAAGTATTCCCTGCGTCCTGACTGATGGATATTTCATTTTCTTCCAAAACCAGGATGTTGTTTAGGTTCGTAGGGTTGAAGAGTATATAGTTTATACAGTCCAGGGTGGCAGTGGTCCAATCAATGTTTATTTCTACCCAGGTTTCACCGGCGTCAATACTTTTGTAGAGGGCTTCAGATTGACTTTCATCGTCTATGGCTGTTCCCATATACATTATATTGGGATCGATAGGGTGAAAGGTTATAGGATTGAAGGTTATGTCTGCCATTTTTTCGCTCCAGTTGGTTCCGGAATCATCCGAAATAAACAACCCGCCCTTAGGGCTGTTGGGGCCAACCCCACGGGCAATATAGAGTTTATTGGCTTGGTTGGGCGCTATTGCTACATTGTTGGGATGTATTCCATCGTAATTTATATTGTAATATACTTCCTGCCAAGTACCGCCACCATCGGAAGTGTAATACACTTTTGCAAAAGCATTAAAGGATTGATCCATAAAGGATTGATGCACTAAGGCAATATTTGGGTCGGCCTCATAAATGCTGTAAGAGGAAATCCAGTCGCGGTATGAATTTGATGGGGTGGGGGCAATAAATTGCTGTTGTATGCTCTCTGAAATAAGGTCATAAATATACACTCCATCTACATCTTCGGTGCCGTCTACTATAAAGCTTAGGCTGTGGTCTGCTCTATACTTTAGGTTTTTTAACATAACAATGCTATTTGGAAAAGTATAAAGCACCTCCCAGGATTGTCCCTTGTCATTAGATGTCATTAGGTGGTTCCCAATAGTTAGGGCATACAATTTATTTTCGGTTGTTGGGTCGAAGGTAATATTGTAGAGGCGGCCGTATTCATCGGCACCCTTAAAATGTATCTGGCCATAACTTTTGAAAGTTAGCGCCATTAGCATTAATAGTGAAATAATTTTTTTCATAAATAACGTGGTTTTAAATTTCCCCAAATATTTCTAAATGTCTGAAGGCTATCCAAAGATGGGAACGGAAATAGTGTGACCACTTTCGGGAAATAATGTGATAGGCTAAATGCTATAGAGATAGTCGTGCAATTCGGTTCCTTCCTTAAGTCCGATTTTCTTAGCTATTCGTTCTTTTCTTTTGCGACAGGCATCGGGTGAAATATTAAGGATGGTTGCGATTTCCTTTTGGCTTAAATTCATATACAAATAAGAGATAAATCGGAGATCATTGCTGTTCAGGGAGGGGTGTTTACTTTTTAGCTGATCTAAAAATCCTTGATTTACAGCTTCAAAATGATGGGCAAAATCTTCCCAACTTTCATCACTTTTTATTAAATTATTTANATTTTTTCAATTCCTTTTTTACCGTGGGGCTAGAAGATGAAGATGTTTCGGAAGAGATGCCGTGCAGTATGTTTTGAATAATGTGGTTTCTTTCTGCCACGTAGAGTGCTTTGGAGGACAATTTTCGGTTTTTTATTTCTATTTCGTGTTTTAAATTAGATCGCTCTTGCTGTTGTTGGGCGGCCTTTTCCAAAATCTGTTTTTCCAGTAGCAACCTTTCGCTCTCTTTTTGTTTAAGTTCAAGTAGGGCTTGTGCCCGTTCCCGTTCGGCGGTTTCCTTTTTCTGTCTGTTTTTCAGATGGCTATTTCTAAACCCTAGTCCTACTGCCAAAAAAACTGCGCCTAAGGCTCCAAGCAAGCTATAGTGGAATTTTCGTTCCTGTTGGAGTTGAAACGTACTATTGGCAGCATCTTGTTGATATTTTTTTATTTCAAAACTCAGTTTATTGCTTTCAAAATATTTGCCGTTTTTTATATGGTGGAGAGAATCGGTATATCTTACTACTGAATCTTTCATGGATAGAGCATTCTTATAACTTTCGTTTGCATGATGGATGGTGACTAGTTGGTTAAAGGCAGCAATCTTAGATTCCAAATCTGGTGAGAAAACCACGGATTGCCTTCCAAAAGTAAGCGCCTCGGTATACTGTTGTTGTTGAAAGWGTACTTGTGAAAGCAACAAATATAGATGACTAACAACGTCAAATTGCTTTTTCTCTTCGGCTTCAGCAAGCAGTAAAAGGGCGAGCTCGCTTGCTCTGTTGTATTCTCCAGCCAGATAAGCGTTTTCTGTCTTTCCTACCTCATTGATGAATAGTATGTTGGAGTCAATTATAGCAAGCTTATCAACCATTTTAAAATAGTGGTCGGCCTTTTCAAAGTCTCCCAGCTTATTGTATATAAGGCCTAGGTTTACTGCATATAGCCCCATGCGTTTTATGTTCTCTGTATTCGTGGCAAGGCTTAATGCGCGCTCGCCATATTCGGCAGCTTTAGGGTACTCTTTGTCGCTCATGTAGAGAATGGCAATGTTGTTTAGTACAATCATTTCGTGTTCATGATCCAAATTACTTATGGCAATTTGATAGGCATCTAGATAATAATGCAGTGCTTCACCGTAATTTAAAAGCGCGTAATAGTTGGCTCCTATATTGTTGAGGGCCAAAAAAGATTGGTCATGCCATCTGTTTTCCTTCGCCATAACAAAAGCTTTATTTAGATTTTCTAAGGAAGCATTATGTTTTTTTKCNNGCCYAWTWSAACTACCCCTTTGCGTATTAGGGAGTCACATTGAGCAGGAGATTGGGCGATTGCGACACTTTGCAGACAAATAATGAGAATTATCGTTATGAAGAAGTTCATATAAAATCATAAATATTTTAGCAATTAGTATCCTAGCATTTAAAATGTTACAGAAGCACCAATCCCTATTGCGCTTAAAGTATAAAAGCTAGCATATTCTGGGTTGGGTCCGCCGCCTAATGTATTGGTAATCAGGTAAAAAATGATCATATCGCTAAGCGTCTGTTGAAGGAATATTTTTTATATATATTAATTTGTTTAAATGAAAGTCTCCCGGTGAATTTTTACGGGCGACTTTTTATTGTTAATTTTTAAAACCCATTCATTTGCCAATTTTCTAAATTATTATTTATTTGATTCCACCAAACGGTTATACTTTCTCAATACTTCCTGCAGTTTGGCGTGTGGTATTGGGTAAAAGATATTATCGTTTATTCCCTTCATTTCTTCTGCGGCAACCAATGTGTTAATGATGGCTTCTTCCGTGGCCTCAACCGTCGCTTGATATAGAGGGTTAAGGAGCCATTTAGGTATAACTTCCCATTTTTCAACGGTATAATCTTCATTGTACTCAGGCGTAGCGGTACTTACTGCCATAAAGATTTCACCAGAACTGTCGTGCGATATTGTTCCAGTACGTGCAATGCCGTGGGTCACCCGTTTTGCTAAATGCTTTAGTTGGTTTGGGGAAAGCGGGGCATCGGTAGCGACTATTACTATGGCAGAACCGTCCTTTCGCTTGGGGTTGTGGATAATTGGTTTAGGTCCTCCGAGTTCTTTGCCAACGGGCACTCCCGCAATTGTCAATTCATTCATGCCCCCAAAATTGGCTTGTATAAATACGCCTAACGTGTAAACTTTGTTATTTATGGTTACTATCCGTGATGCTGTCCCACTACCGCCTTTAAACCCGTAAAGTGCCATGCCGGTACCACCTCCAACATTGCCTTCGGCTATACTGCCTGAAGAAGCGCTATCAAGAGCCTTAAATACGTCTTCCTTCTTAACATGCAAACCGTTAATATCGTTTAAAAGACCATCCCAGGTTTCCGCCACTACGGGCAGCCCAAAGGAGAAATCAATCAATTCCTTATTTGTAAAATTGTTATAGTTCCACTCACCAATGGCATCGCGCACAACGCCAACACTATTGGTATTAGTAATGCCTATTGCGCCCGAATTAGTGCCGTAATCTTCCACATAGGGTAAGCCCGTCATTTCTCCATCGCCATTTAGGTTAAACCAGGCCGCAGCATAACTTTTTTCACTCTTGCCTTTCGGTAAAATAACTGTCACTCCAGTACGTACTGGACCTTTTCCGGGCTCGAGTGCACCTTCTCCCACAATCAAGGTTTTATAGCCCACCAAGAGGCCGGGCACATCAGTAATTGAGTTATAGGCTCCCGGTGCGCCAGTAAAGGGAATTCCCAAATCACGGGCTCTAGGTTTTTTTGCTTCTTGGGCAGAAACCGTAATACACAAGACACTTATAAAAAGCAGGATGACCATAGGTCTTAAAAGGGTACACTTCATAATAAAGAAAATAAGGATGATTAAAACGTACTAAATTTAATCTTTTTTACCATCCAAAAATAAAGCAGACTAAGGGAGAATTGTTTTTTTATTTTTTCTTTATGTTTATGATATTTCTAGCTGCTTTTCAAGCTTTTATGTTCAAGTTATGCGTTCAGCCCCATCAAAAATTTCTTGGGGGTAGTGCCAAATCTTTTCTTAAAAGCCGCGATAAAGTGGCTCGAAGTGCTGTATCCCACTTTTAAACCTACCTCATTAACATTGTGGGAGCCCGTAGCCAGAAGTTGCCGTGCGACTTCCATTTTATAATCAAACAGAAAACTGAACACAGAATCGCCATACACTTGCTTGAAACCTTCTTTCAAGCGATTTATAGGTAGGTTTATTTCGTCGGCCAACTCTTGTAAAGTAGGTGGTTCTGMCATTCTTGCAATCATAATCTGTTTTGCCTTTTTTATTTTTGAAACGTTGTCTTCATCAGCCAAAAAAGGACATTGTTCCACATCGGCATCGGCGGGACGGTTGAAGTACAGACTAAGTAACTCATAGGCTTTCGCCTTAAAATACAGCGGTTTTATGGTAGGGTGGAGGTTGTAGTTCATCAATTGGTTCAGCACTACCGCCATGGATGGTGAAATATGCCCCTCTTTATAATATTTCCGGTCTTTGTTTTCTTCGCTCAAAAAGGTAATGTAATTCGCTTCCGTAGAAAAAAGACTGTGAAATTTATGGATAGGAAGCAATACCGAGAGCACCCATGAATGCTTTTCCAGAATAAGCGTTATAGGCAAATCACGCTGTGGATTATAAAGGAGCAAAGAATTTTCCTCCTTTATGGGAAGGGTGTAGTTGCCCTCATTAAAAAGAAATGCGGCAGCTCCTTTTATACAAAAATGAAACTGTATGAATGTTGAGCTTACCTCACGTTTAAAGGTTTGGTTTTCATCGGTTTCGTTATTGAATTTCAATATAAAAAAACCTGGGGAAATGGTTGTTTCTTCGTAAAAACTTTGAGCGACATTTTTTTGGAGTTCCATAGCGTTTCGAAATGCTTTCTATTTAGAATAGTTCTAAATTAAAATTATTAAATTTGATGGGACACCGCTAATTTAGGGGTAAAAATATGACAAATGTCATATTTAGGCCATTTTTAACAGCCACCGACATAAAAGATACCGCTTGCGTTATTTTTTTAAAAACAATGCGTTTACATTTGCTCCTGTTTTATATGGAAAACTTAAAGACATATTCCGGCGAGTCGCTCGAAGGCAATTTTTACGCTATCGGCCTCAACTACAAAAAGGCAGATGCAGAAATTCGCGGCCACTTCAGCATCAGCGATACCGCAAAAGAAAATATATTGCTTCAAGCCAAAGCCGAGCGTATTCCTTCCCTAGCTGTCATCTCTACATGCAACCGCACTGAACTTTATGGTTTTGCACAGCATCCGTACCAACTTATAAAATTGTTGTGCGAGCATACCAACGGTACTGTGGAGGAATTTGAAAAGGTTGCCTATATCTATAAAAACCACGATGCAGTTTCTCATCTTTTTAACGTGGGAACGGGTTTAGATAGCCAGATTTTAGGTGATTTTGAGATTATCAGCCAGTTGCGAAACGCTTTCCGGGAATCTAAAAAGCACGACATTATCAACCCCTTTATGGAGCGGCTTGTAAATGCGGTTATTCAGGCCAGTAAGCGCATCAAGAATGAAACCGGAATTTCTTCCGGAGCTACATCAGTAAGTTTTGCAGCAGTACAGTACATTATGGCGCGCGTGCCCTATATTTCCGAAAAGAACATTCTTCTTTTTGGAACTGGAAAAATTGGTAGAAATACCTGCGAAAACCTTATAAAACATACCAAGAACGAACATATTACCCTTATAAACCGTACCAAGGAAAAAGCTGAAAAAGTTGCGGGTAAATTCAATTTGATTGTTAAGGATTATGCCGATATTCAAAGTGAAATAGCCCAGACCGATGTGCTAATCGTGGCAACAGGCGCGCAGCAACCGACCATTTCAAAAGAGTTGCTGTACCTTAAGAGACCTTTATTAATTTTGGATCTTTCCATTCCGAAAAATGTTTCAGATGATGTTTTGGAAAATGAAATGGTAACTTTGGTACATATGGATCATCTGTCTGCTGTAACTGACCAAACCTTGGAACAACGTGCTGCACAGCTTCCTCTTGCAAAAAAGATTATAGCAGAAATAGAAAAAGAATTCAATAAATGGGCAGATAACAGAAGATTTGCACCTACCATTAAGGCCCTAAAAGATAAACTTGCCGAAATTAAAGCCGGCGAAATAGATTATCAACGCAAAAAAATTGTAGGTTTCAATGAAGAGCAAGCTGAAATAATTAGCGACCGACTCATTCAAAAAATAACTACACATTTCGCCAACCACCTTAAAGGCGAAGAAGGCTCTGCCGAAAGTATAGAACTCATAAGAAGGGTTTTCCAACTTGAAACTGCCTAATCTTGAAAAAAACAATCCGCATTGGCACCCGCGACAGTGAACTTGCACTTTGGCAAGCCAACACCGTAAAATCCAAACTTGAAAGTTTAGGCTACACCACACAGTTGGTTCCCGTTAAATCTGAAGGTGATTTAGTATTGGACAAACCCCTGTACGAAATGGGAATCACCGGCATTTTCACAAAAACGCTGGATGTTGCAATGATAAAGGGAACTGTGGACATTGCCGTGCATAGTATGAAAGATGTGCCTACACAATTGCCTAATGGCATTGTGCAAACCGCTGTTTTGGAGCGCGCTTCTTCCGAAGACATTTTGGTAACAAAGAATGAAATTGACTTCGAAAAACCATGTACGATTGCCACTGGAAGTTTACGCCGTCAGGCACAATGGCTAAACAGATATCCGCATCATAAAGTGGTGGATTTACGTGGAAATGTAAACACCCGACTTCAAAAATTAAAGAATAATGATTGGCAAGGTGCAATTTTTGCCAAGGCTGGTTTACAAAGAATCAATCTATTGCCTGAAAATTTTATTGACTTAAGTTGGATGCTCCCCGCGCCAGCACAGGGTGCCATGGTAGTGGTTGCTTTGGAAAATGATAAATTTTGCATGGAGGCCACTTCAAAATTGAATGATTCCTCAGCGGAAATTTGCACACATATTGAACGCGAATTTTTAAGAACGCTTGAAGGTGGTTGTACCGCGCCGATTGGAGCTTCTGCTGAAATAATTGGTGAAGAAGTATTGTTAAGGGGCTGTCTTTTTTCTTTAGACGGACAAACAAAGCTTGAGATAGAAAAAAAAGGTTTAACATCAAAATACCAAGGTTTCGGTAAGGAATGTGCTACATTTATTCTGAATAATGGGGGGTCTGAACTCATGCTTTCCAWAAAAAACAAAATGAAATGAGTCTTTGGGAAAAAACAAGCCTAACGAATGTAATCGTTTGGTTTCTTGACCTAGGGTTATTGGCCTTTTTGATATTNGATTTCGGTTTTAAGAATTTTCAGGATTTTAGATTGTACAAGCTCGTTGTGCTGCCCAGTTTGTTATTGGCGCTCATTTTTTTTAATTTTTACAAATACAGCAAATATCGCAAGGAGCCCGAGGTTTATAGGAACAGTAGGATAAACTTATTAATTTTACTGTTGCTCATTTTGCTGGAAGTGATAATGATTATAGCCAATTATGAAACTTCGCTGCTAGAGACCTTATTTGATGCGCGCTACGTTATAGAATATGGCCTGCTTTTTTATTTCTTTATCAGGCTAACCTTTCTGCTTAGAAAGATTTATAGCATTTATTTTAACCCTGCCATATTATTTGTGGGCAGTTTTGCTATTATAGCTCTGGCCGGAACTTTTCTTTTAATGCTTCCTAGTTCGACCACACACGGCATTAGCTTTACCGATGCACTTTTTACTTCCACCAGTGCCACTGCTGTTACGGGACTTATTGTTGTAGATACTGCTAAAGACTTTACCCCTTTAGGACAAACCATTATTATGCTACTGTTTCAAATAGGAGGTTTGGGAATGTTGACATTTACCTCCTTCTTTGCCTATTTCTTTAAGAGCGGTGCCTCTTTTAAGGAAAGTCTTTATATGAAGGATATATTAGGTCACGAAAAATTGAACAGTGTTATGCGAACCGTAATGCAGATTGTTTTATTTTCCCTTATTCTTGAGGGTATAGGTGCTCTGCTCGTTTATCATTCCCTGACACATATAGGATCCTTTAAGGATAGAGGGTTTTTTGCCGTCTTTCATGCCATCTCTGCTTATTGCAATGCTGGATTTTCGTTAGCTTCAGATGGGCTGTACGATACAGGTCTTCGTTTTAATTATTATATGCAGTGGGTAATAATGGCCCTTATTGTCTTTGGCGGACTGGGCTATCACATTGCCTACAATGTAATCCAGTATTTAAAAAAACTCATGGCCAATTTATTCAGCAAAAGAGACGATCGTTTATTTATTTCAAGAGTAATAAACTTAAATACCAAAATTGTGCTTTATACCACCGTAATATTGATTGCAGGTGGAGCTATTTTCTTTTTATTTTCAGAGCAACAAACCCACTTATTGGCCCATACATCTACTTTTGGTAAATTTACTACGGCCATGTTTTCTTCGGTTACTTCACGCACAGCCGGCTTCAACACGGTAGACATGACCAACTTTACCATTCCCGGTATTCTGTTTATGATTTTTCTTATGTGGATTGGTGCATCCCCAGCTTCCACTGGAGGCGGTATCAAAACCACAACCTTTGCCCTTGCAACTTTAAATATTTTTTCCATAGCACGCGACAAAAAATATATTGAAATCGGGACTCGGAGAGTTGCTACAGAAGCAGTTCAAAGAGCCTTTGCAATCATCTCTATCTCTTTAGTGAGTATAGGCACGGGTATTCTGTTATTGCTTATTTTTAATCCAGAATTTTCATTGATACAGATTGCTTTTGAAGTTTTTTCGGCTTTTTCCACCGTTGGGCTTTCTTTGGGAATAACCTCCCAGCTCTCTGAACAAAGCAAGTATGTAATAATTTTTTTGATGTTCTTCGGTAGGATTGGCCTGTTAAACCTTATGATAGGTCTTTTGAAAAGTGTGGGTAAAACTGACTATAAATATCCTGAGGAAAATATTTTAATAAACTAATTCTTATGAAAATAGTAGTAATTGGTCTTGGAAATTTTGGAATGTCGCTTGCCATTCATCTTTCAAATACTGGAAATGAAGTTATTGTGNCAGATCACGACCTAGAAAAGATTGAACAGATAAAAAACAAGGTGGCCCACGCCGTAGCCATAGATGCTACCAATGAAAACGCCTACCAAGCCCTTCCGCTCAACAATGCCGATTTAGCCATCATAGCCATTGGCGAACGCAACGGCGCAGCAATAATGAGCACGGCGATTGTTAAAAAATTGACCAAGGCCAAGATTATTGCACGTTCGGCTTCAGCCTTGGAGGATACTATTTTGGAGGCCATGGGCGTAAATCAAATCATACATCCCGAACAGGAATATGCAGAAAGGTTTACTAAAAAAATAAACCTGAAGGGAAGTATCGATAATTTTGAAATTGACGATGAATACCTTGTTTCAGAAATTGAGGCTGGAAAATCATTGGTTGGGCTGACTATACAGCAATCCGATTTCCGAAAAAAATTCAACCTGAACATAATTACTATTATCCGAAAAAAGGAACATACCAATTTTTTGGGACGCTCGGTAGAAAAGCGCGAGGTAGTTGGTCTTCCAACTCCCGAAACGAAATTCAAGAGCGGAGATATTTTGGTAGTTTTTGGAAAGGATATAGATATCAAAAAATATTTAAAGAACCATGCCCACGGTTTTATCAACTAAAAATCTAAAGGAAAACCAACGGTCGCTCATGCTCAATGCGGGCATCGCATTGGTGGAATACAATGCCATAAAAATTGAATACGCACCTTTTGAAGTTCCTACAAGGATTGAAAATGCTATTTTTACCAGCCAAAATGCTGTCAAGGCTTTTTCCTTAACAGATGTCCGTTCGAGTGTAATCAAGAACTGTTTCTGTGTAGGCGAAAAGACAAAACAGCTCTTGAAAGAAAATGACCAAAATGTGGTTGAAACAGCAGAATATGCTTCGGAACTGGCCGATTATTTGGTGAAAAATCACAAAAAAGATTCTTTTCACTTTTTCTGCGGAAACATCCGAAGCGATGAAATTCCTTCCAAATTGAAAGAAAACAATATTAATTTTGAAGAAATTGAAGTCTATAAAACAACGCTAAGCCCAAAAAAGTTTGAACGACAGTTTGACGCGGTTCTTTTTTTCAGTCCAAGCGGAGTGAGGAGCTTTGTTTCAGAAAATAAAATAAATAATTCAAAAGCAATTTGCATCGGAAGCACAACCGCGACTGAAGCAAAAAAACATACAGAAAATGTGGTAATTGCTAATGCCACTACCGTAGAAAGCGTAATTGCAAAAGTGGTTAATTCATTAAAAATACTATGATCAAAAACGATTTATTCCTAAAAGCCCTTCGCGGCGAAACAGTAGAACGGCCACCCGTTTGGATGATGCGCCAAGCCGGAAGATATTTGCCCGAATTTCAAGAAATAAAAGCAAAATATGATTTTTTTACCCGCTGCCAAACCCCTGAACTCGCCAGTGAAATTACCGTGCAGCCCATCCGCCGTTACGGCATGGATGCAGCCATTTTATTTAGCGATATTTTGGTAATTCCTCAGGCAATGAACATTCACGTGGAGATGAAACCTGGTGTTGGGCCGTGGCTACCAGATCCAATCCGTTCCGCGAAAGATTTGGAACGAGTGATTGTGCCGGATATTAACGATACCCTTGGCTACGTAATGGAAGCCATAAAGATGACAAAGGAAAAATTGAACGACGAAATTCCGTTGATCGGTTTCGCCGGAAGTCCGTGGACCATTTTGTGTTACTGCGTGCAAGGTCAAGGCAGTAAAAACTTTGATAAAGCGAAGGAATTCTGCTTTACACAACCAGTTTTAGCACATGAATTACTTCAGAAAATAACAGATACAACGATCTTATATTTAAAAGAAAAAGTAAAAGCCGGGGTAAACGCTGTACAGGTTTTTGACAGTTGGGGCGGCATGCTTTCGCCTACCGATTACCAGGAATTTAGTTGGCAATATATGCAGCAGATTATTGACGCATTGAAAGACGAAACCCCTGTAATTGCTTTTGGAAAAGGTTGCTGGTTTGCGTTGGATACGATGTCAAAAAGTGGCGCTTCGGCTTTGGGTGTGGATTGGACGTGTTCGGCCAAAAATGCCCGTTATTTAACGGGGGGAAACATTACATTGCAAGGAAATTTTGATCCAACGCGTCTTTTCAGCCCACCATCAGAAATTAAAAAGATGGTGAAACAAATGATTGATGAATTTGGGAAAGATCGCTATATCGTGAACTTGGGCCACGGAATTTTACCAAATATTCCTTTGGAAAACGCAGGGGCTTTCATAGAAGCGGTGAAAGAATACAAAAAAGAATAGATGCTGTGGCGGATTTTAAAGAAATTGGATTTCAAGCAACTTTTTGGCTTGGCTTGGCTGTTTCTGAAAAACCCCGTTTATGCAGTTCCTACTATTTTTGCCACCAAACAATGTATGAATATTGCGTATAAAGAATACGGTAGTAAGCACCATTTAGGAAATCCAGCAAATGCTTTTCGACATGCACTTTGGGTAATTTTAATTATCAAAAAGTGCTCGAAATGGCAAAGCACCGAACAAAAAGCGAAAATTTGGGCAAAGAAATTTACCGATTGGCATGAGGATTTTTCACCCAACGAAGCCTTGGAGCGCGCTATGGATTTACACAACAACCAAATGGGAAATCTTTTTTTTGAAGAAGTAAAACATAATAGTGAAGCGGAAATCGTTTCATTTTTGAAACAAAAAGCTTCGGAAGCGGTAAAAATTTCTACGATTGAAGAAGTTGAAAATTATAAAATTAAATTAGTTTATATAGAATAATTTGTCCGTTCAAAACAAATGATAAAAAACATCCTTAGGGGCATAAAAGCATACGCAGGCACTTTCAAGCTTATAGGGCAACTTGGGCTGTGGAAGTACTTCGGCGTGCCTATGGCAATTAGTTTTTTTACTGCGGTTGCAATTGGGTTTTCCGCTTGGGGTTTGAGTGATAATTTGGGGTCGATTATTTCAAAAATTTGGTTTTGGGAATGGGGCGCACAAACTTTTAGAACCATCAGTGATTTTATTGGAGCATTAATAATCATTGCTTTAGGTTTAATTCTTTATCGCCATATCGTGATGGCGCTGAGCGCGCCCTTTATGAGTCCCGTTTCGGAAAAGATTGAAAAACATCTCTTTGGTGAAAATCATTCACACAGGAATACATCAAATGCTGAACAACTTTGGCGTGGTGTGCGTATAAACGTTAGGAATTTGCTGATGGAACTATTGCTCACAATTCCTATAATCCTGATAGGTTTTATACCTGTTATAGGAATAATTTCTTCGGTACTTTTGTTTTTAGTACAAAGCTATTACGCAGGTTTCGGTAATATGGATTACACTTTGGAAAGACACTTTAAATATTCAGAGAGTATTCAATTTGTACAAAGAAACAAAGGTGTGGCTATCGGCAATGGCATGGTTTTTATGGGGATGCTGTTGATTCCGGTGATTGGAATTATTTTAGTATTACCGCTTTCAGTTACCGCAGCAAGTACGGAGACGCTAAAGGTTTTGGAAAACGCAAAATCACTTCAGAAAAAGATATGATGAAAGAAAAGTTTGTAGCATATATCAAAAATTTACAGAATGAAATCACTGCTGCGTTGGAAGCAATTGATGGAAAAGCAAAGTTTAAAGAAGATATTTGGAAACGTCCTGAAGGCGGCGGCGGACAAACCCGAGTGATTGAAAACGGTTCCGTTTTTGAAAAGGGCGGGGTAAACATCAGTGAGGTACACGGAAAATTGCCCGAAAGTATGCAACAATATTTCGGCGTTRAAGATKCCGATTTTTTTGCTTGTGGWTTAAGYYTKGTKMTTCAYCCWAAAAAYCCKATGGTGCCAACSGTWCATGCYAATTGGCGCTATTTTGAAATGTATGATTCCCACGGAAATATTGTAGATAGTTGGTTTGGCGGCGGACAAGATTTAACGCCCTACTATTTGTTTGAAGAAGATGCCAAACATTTTCACCACGTATGTAAAACGGCTTGCGACAAACACAATCCCCAATTTTATGACACCTATAAAAAGCGCTGTGATGAATACTTTTGGAACGCGCATCGCGAAGAAGCGAGAGGAATTGGCGGTCTTTTCTTTGATTATTTGAAGGAAACAGAGGAAATGTCCATGCAGAATTGGTATAACTTTGTAACCGAAGTGGGTGATAGCTTTTTGGGATGTTATGTCCCAATTATTGAAAAACGCAAAGACCTTTCTTTTTCTGAAGAAAATAGAAATTGGCAAGAAATACGCCGTGGACGTTATGTTGAGTTTAACCTCGTTCATGATAAAGGCACACTTTTCGGACTGAGAACCAATGGGCGCATTGAGAGTATTTTGATGAGTTTGCCACCCCATGTACAATGGCGCTATGATTATCATCCTGAATCAGGAAGTGAAGAAGAAAAATTAATAGAAGTATTAAAACATCCACGAAATTGGATAAAATAAAAAGTTATGTACCCACTAAGAAGAAACCGAAGATTGCGAACCAATGAAAGTATGAGAAGCCTGGTTCGGGAAACAATTATAAGCCCCAATGATTTTATAGTGCCACTTTTTGTGGTTGAAGGAAAAGGCGTGAAAGAGGAAATTGCCTCGATGCCAAATTATTACAGATTGAGTTTGGATAATCTTCAAAAGGAAGTGAAGGAGCTTTGGAAACTCGGACTAAAATCGGTGTTGCTTTTTGTGAAGGTTGACGACAAACTGAAAGACAATAGCGGAAAAGAAGCTTTAAATCCTGAAGGGTTGATGCAGCAAGCCATTAAAACCGTAAAAAATGCAGTTCCGGAAATGATCGTAATGACCGATGTGGCCTTAGATCCATTCTCGGTTTATGGCCACGACGGAATCATTTCCGAAGGAAAAGTTATCAATGACGACACAAATGCTGTTTTGGCCGAAATGGCTTTAAGCCATGCCAAAGCAGGAGCCGATATAGTTGCACCAAGCGATATGATGGACGGCCGGATTTTTGAAATCAGAACGTTGCTTGAAGATGAAGGTTTTTGCGATACAGGAATTATGGCCTATAGTGCTAAATATGCTTCAGCGTTTTATGGGCCATTCCGCGATGCCTTGGATTCTGCGCCTGTGGATGTAAAGGATATTCCGAAGGACAAAAAAACCTACCAAATGGATTACGGAAACCGTGAAGAGGCCATCCGCGAAACTTTGATGGATATTGATGAGGGCGCAGATATAGTAATGGTAAAACCCGGACTTTGTTATTTGGACATTGTACGCGATATAAAGGATGCAGTGAATGTTCCTGTTGCGGTTTATCAAGTAAGCGGTGAGTATGCCATGTTGAAAGCGGCAGCTGAAAAGGGCTGGTTAGACCATGATGCCGTATTGATAGAACAAGTTACTGCTATAAAAAGAGCGGGAGCGTGCTTAATTGCAAGTTATTTTGCTAAGGATGTTGTAAAACTGATTTCTTAAAGCTTTGTCACCCTGAGCGTAGTCGAAGGGTCGCGAAAGATGTTGCGAAACTAATTAATTAATAAAATTTTATTATTCCGAATTCTATTTTCGCATACATTTGTGGGGTGAAAACTTTTGAAAACCATATAGGTAGATTGTTTGTTTCGATTACCATTTTATTGGTTTTCGGGAATGTAGCTTTTGCTGCGGAAGGTTATTTTGAAATGCGCCGGGGTGCCTTTGTTTCTGAGCTTCAGAAAGAAGAGCACAAGCCTTTTATTTTAAATGAAGTTTCTATTGGGGAATCTTCACAAATAGTTTCGCAAAATGAATATTTRGGACTTGGTTTGTTTGGAGCTTTTTATTCCAACCAGGATTTTTCGTTTGCGCGGGTTTCTTCTTTAGTTAATCCTTCTTACTTATTAAAAGACAAACGGGAGCTTATCTTCCGTCATTTATTTCCCTTCCACTTTTTTTGNGTKWYWTNNWWWRARWWKKCTTCRKWMRKTTTNRATKMKTTTMMAARCATTTTCTTATTCAAATTTATTCATCTAAAAAATTATTCATTATGGAAATGAACACCACCCTAATAGGGATAATTATATTGTTATTGATATTTGTGCCAGTAGGCTATTTAATCTTTAATACCACGGGCCAAGATAAAAAGGCAAAAAAAACCGTATCGCAATTGTCGCAAACAAAGGGCATACACGTAAAAAATATTGAGGTGATAGGCAACTGCGTAATTGCGGTAGACGAAACTTCAAAAAAGCTTGTGTACTCCTCAAAAACAAACCCCAACGCAGACTTTAAGATCATTGATATGGTTGAGGTGTGTGACTGTCGTGCCAAAAGCATTAAGCAGACAGACAAAACCCTGGATTGGGTTGGGCTCGAATTGATTGAAAAAACAGGAAAAGTGGAAATACCTTTCTATATTGAAAACGATGAGGAAGGCTTCACAAAAGATCCGTTTGTGTGTCTGCAGGATGCCAAACGCTGGGAAGGGACGTTGAAACCCATGCTGAAGGCTTCGTAAATAGACTTTTTAAGAAAACCGCCCTTTGTGGCGGTTTTTTTGTGCAATTAACAAAGTGTTACGGAGAAATGAGTTTTTAAATCTTTATTTTAGATGAAAATTTCGAAAACCAACTATGACCTTACTGATTGTTTATGCGCTGCTTTCCATATTCTTTTCCTTTTTATGCTCTATACTGGAAGCCGCACTGCTCAGCTTTACGCCCACATATTTGCGGATGAAGACCAAAGCTGGAAAAGCGTATGCTACCACGCTTACCAATTTTAAAAAAGATATAGACAAGCCGTTAATAGCAATATTAACGCTGAATACTATCGCACACACGGTGGGAGCTATTTTAGTTGGTGTTCAGGCCGAAAAACTACCTTACAAGGTTGAACTTTGGGGTATGAACATCGTGGGAATTGTTTCTGCTATCATGACGATGCTTATTTTGGTGGTTTCAGAAATTATCCCAAAAACCATTGGCGCAACCTATTGGAAAAAACTTGGGCCCTTTACTGCCATGTTTTTGAACTTCATTATTTTTCCTCTTAAATATACGGGAATCCTTTGGTTGTTGATGCTTATTACCCGCTTGGTGGGCAAATCGGCACACGTAAGCACGATGAGCAGAGAGGAATTTATGGCCATAACCGATGCCGCTGAGGAGGAAGGGGTTTTTGAGGAAAGTGAGACTACCGTTATAAAAAACCTACTTGTTTTTAAGAGCGTGCACGCCAAAGATGTAATGACGCCTTTTACTGTTGTTACTTTGGAAGATGAAAGCAAGAGCCTTGATGAATTTCACCAAAACCATAAAAGTCTTCGGTTTTCAAGGATACCGGTGTATAAAAACAAAACCCACAACATTACGGGTTTTGTACTTCGGGACGATGTGCTGGAGGAAATTGTRGRAGAMMKRRGAGATAAATTGCTAAGTGACCTAAAAAGGGAAATTTTTGTAGTTGCTGCAGAAAAGCCAATCCCCGAACTTTTTGAAACTTTTATAAAACAACGGGTACACATAGCTTCTGTAGTAGATGATTTTGGGAATACCATCGGAGTCGTAACCATGGAAGATATAATTGAAACACTGCTAGGGCTTGAGATTATGGACGAGAGCGACAACATAGAAGATATGCAGCTTCAGGCACGAAAAAACTGGGAACGCCGCGCAAAACGCATGGGAATAGAGATTAACAGAGATTTAGAACTAGAACGGGACGATGACGAACAGAATTTATGATGATTATATAGACACTCCCATAGGTACGCTAATGCTTTCCTTTAATGAAAAGTTTGAACTCGTATCAGTAGTTTTTACCGACGAAGAAATAACCCTTCCCGTAGCCAACGCATTGGGGAGCGAGGAAATTCAGCAGGTGAAAAAACAATTTGAGGAATATTTTGAGGGAAAACGTAAAGATTTCAACATCAAACTTTCACCCCATGGCACGGAATTTCAGAAAAAAGTTTGGAGAGAACTGTTGAATATTCCCTTCGGAAAAACAGTTAGTTACCAACAAATCGCAAACACCCTAGGCGACCCAAAAGTAATCCGCGCGGCTGCCTCGGCCAATGGCAAAAACCCGATTTCCATAGTTATTCCATGCCATCGGGTTATCGGGAGCGATGGTTCACTCACAGGCTATGCTGGCGGCCTACACCGAAAAAAATGGTTACTGGAACACGAAAGTCCTTNGCCCCAACAATCCCTGTTTTAGATGAAACATTTTTTAAAGTTTTCGAAGTGGATTCTAATGCTTCTAATTGTAGCAGTATTAGGACTTTATATCACTGGATACGGATATATTTTAAAGGGAATTTGGGTAGTATATCTGCACGGCCACACCACTGCCTATATTGACGATTTTGAATTTTTTGAAACCGAGGTTATTCCCGCCAGTACTAATCCACAGCCATGGTCAATCCATAGAGATTACAATACTGTTGAGCCTTCAGTAACACTTGCCGAAACGAACGATACGCTTGGCACAGTTGCTTTTTTGATTATAAAGAATGACAGCATTTGGTTTGAGAAATATTACGATGGTT
This sequence comes from Aequorivita sp., assembly GCA_002733915.1. Lineage (GTDB taxonomy): Bacteria > Bacteroidota > Bacteroidia > Flavobacteriales > Flavobacteriaceae > Aequorivita. The sequence goes on along the minus strand of NVXN01000002.1, from coordinate 27,653 downwards.
TTGCGAAGGACTCCCAGACCAATTCGTTTTCCATGGCTAAAAGCATTACATCTGCTTTGCTGGGAAAGGCAATAAATGACGGGTATATAAAAAGCTTAGACCAGCCCGTCGGCGATTTTTATCCGCAGTATGCCGGAACCGGAATGACCGTTGGCGATCTTTCCTCCATGGCTTCCGGGCTAAATTGGGACGAATCGTATTTCAATCCGTTTGGGATGACGGCACGGGCGTATTATCACGATGATTTGGAAGAAATTATCTTAAAGTTGAAAGTAGTAGATACACCAGGGGTGAAATTCACCTATTTAAGTGGAAATACCCAGCTTTTAGCGATGGTAATTCAAAATGCCACCAAGAAGCAGTTGGCGGCATATTTATACGAAAGTTTTTGGCAGCCGATGGGAGCAGTAAATCCAGCCATTTGGCAAGTAGATGATGCTAAAAACAGATTGGTAAAGGCTTATTGCTGCTTGGGAAGCAATGCACGGGACTTTGCACGTTTCGGGAAATTGTATAAAGATTATGGAAAATGGAATGGCGAACAAATTTTAGACTCTGCATTTGTGGCAAAATCCATTACGCCGAGATTTTCCGACAGTCCTGAATATGGTTATGGGTTTTGGCTGAGCGATTATTTGGAAAAGAAAATTTTTGTAATGCGCGGTATTCTTGGACAATACGTAATCGTGATTCCAGAGGATGATTTGATAATAGTTCGATTGGGACATCAGCGTGGAAGTAAAACCGGTATGCCTTTTAGCTCAGATTTTTATGTGTATGTAGATGAGGTATATAAAATGCTTGGTCAAAATCAATAAATTTTGTAGCTTTAAATTTCTCCCCGATTGAAATTTTCTATTTATGATTAAGCGAATAAACCTGGAGCATATCCTTTTTTTGGATATTGAGACCGTTCCGCAGCACGAAAATTTTGATGAATTGGATGATACCGCCAAAACGCTTTGGGAACTGAAAAGTCAGTATCAAAGAAAAGATGAAGTTTCTGCGAAAGACTTTTACGAACGTGCCGGTATTTGGGCAGAGTTTGGAAAAATTGTCTGCATATCCGTCGGTTATTTTGTTTTAAAGGGCGATGTCCGCAACTTTCGGGTTACCAGTTTTCACGGTGATGAAGTTAAGATTTTGAAGGATTTTAAAAGTCTTTTGGAAACCCATTTCAACAGACCGCAACATTTACTCTGTGCGCACAACGGGAAAGAATTTGACTTTCCTTACATCGCCCGACGGATGATTATCAACGGTATCGACATTCCTTTCAAATTAGATCTTTTCGGGAAAAAACCTTGGGAAGTTCCACATTTGGATACATTGGAACTTTGGAAATTCGGCGATTATAAAACTTTTACTTCCCTTAAATTGATGGCGCACGTTTTGGGCATACCCTCACCAAAAGATGATATAGACGGTAGCCAGGTTCGCAGTGTTTATTATGAGGAAAAAGATATCGACAGAATAATCACTTATTGCGAAAAAGATGCTGTTACGGTAGCACAGATTTTCCTCAGGCTACGCAATGAAAGTATTTTGGATGAAAGTGAAATTCTTTCTGTATAATATGTTGATTCTGGCAGTAATACTTCTTTAAGGATTTCATTATAAATTTTAGTAGCTTTACCATCTACATTCAAATATATTTTTATGACAATTTCAAAATTTATCCCAAAATCGTTTTTGATACCTATGGTAGCTGCGCTTCCTCTTTTTATATCTTGTAAAGATGAGAAGAAGGTAGAAGAGAATGCGCCAGCCGCAACCCAGGAGGCAACCCTTGAACAAAAGAAACAGGCTTTACAGAATGTTGCGCCTACTTCTACCACCACAACTAATTCTAGCAAAAGTGGAGGCGCCGTGAATCCGCCCCACGGACAGCCAGGGCATGATTGTGCCATTCCAGTGGGTGCGCCTTTGAATGGTGCCCAAGGAAGTACCACCCCAGCAATAAATAAAACCAATGCTGTTCCAGCATCTATTTCTGGAAATGGTGTAAATCCACCCCACGGGCAGCCTGGTCATAGATGTGATATAAAAGTGGGAGATCCACTTTAAAAAGAATTTTATATTTAATAAAAAGCGGCCCGTTTCAAAATCGAAACGGGCCGCTTTAATTATCAATATTAACTAACTATTCTTTTATAAAACGTTTCATTAGTTTGTTTCCATCGGTGTTTACTTCAAGCATGTAAAGACCACTTTGCAGTGAAGAAACATCCAAGCTTTCCGTATAAGCTCCTTTTCCAACTACCTGACCCATTACATTATAGATTATATAATTTTTTCCTGTTCCTTGTACTAAGGAAATATTAAGCATATGCTTAGCGGGGTTTGGATAGAGAGACATTTCTGAATTGTTGAAACCTGTATCTCCAGTTATACCTTGGTTAACAGAATTACTAATGATTACGGTATAATCCTCCACTTCACCATACGTAAAAGTTTCACAAGAAGTTGGATTCGCGTTATACTTCATAGAAACGCGCATTCTGGTTGCGCCCGAAAGTGCTGAAGTAGGTACGGTAAAACTTCCAGAAACCGATGATGCGGTTGTGCGCGAACGTGAATACACTTGCTCGCCAGAATCATTGAAATCGCCATCCTGGTTATAGTCAATCCATACGCGGTAAGCCTCACGATAGACAGTACCTGTCCATCTAGGAGTAATTGTAATTGTATTACTACTTCCTTTATTCAATGAAGTAGAAATACTGGTGAAATTTGCATACCCGCCATTGTTGCCAGAAAGATTATTGATGCTTCCCAGTTGGACTCTGTCTATGTATTCATCATTTGTATTGTTTCCTTGTGAAGTACAATACGTAACCGTATTTGAAAGCGTAGTAATGTTTACGGTATTACTTAAACCAGAATTGTTGCCAGCCGCATCGTGCGCTCGAACCCTAAAGGAGTAGGCAGTAGCAGGAGACAATCCAGTGATGTTTGCTGAAGTACCTGTAACGCTTCCTAAGTTTGTGCTGCCTTGGAAAACATCGTAACCTGTAACGCCAACATTATCTGTGGAAGCATTCCACGAAAGGGTAAGTGTGGTTTGGGTTACGTTTGAGGCTGCCAAACTTGACGGCGCAGTAGGAGCCTGAGTATCTGGCGCTCCTGCACCCAAGTTGATTGTATAATCTTCCACTTCACCATAGCTGAAAGTTTCACAAGATGTTGGAATTCCGTTGTATTTCATCGAAACCCGCATTCTTGTTTCTCCTCCAACAGTCCCTGATGGTACTGTGAACGTTCCACTGTTTGGAGTGTCTTTGGAAGCAGCTTTAGACCAGACCAATTCGCCTGCATCTCCAAAATCTTCATCACCGTTGTAATCAATCCATACAGCATAGCCTTCGTTATAGATAGTTCCGGTCCATGTAGGAGTTACGGTAATGGTATAAGTAGCACCTTCATTTAARGTAGTWGAAATACTTGTAAARTCTGAATAAAGYTGTGCRCCYGAGGCATTGTTGATRGTRTTYAACTGTACGCGGCTTATRTATTCATCATTTACATTGTTACCTTGTGAAGCGCAATAGCTACTACCGCCACCGCCCCCGTACGGAGCGCCAACTCCTACAGCATACCAAGCGTTTGTGGTTGCTATTTCCTCTGGACTATCTGCACCGTATAGATCCCTGGCAGCTTGAATAGCGCCATTTCTTGCATCGCTGTACTGTGAGTTTGAATTCAAATAGACAGTTAGGTTTCTGTAGGCAATTGCAGCTGCTTTGTCCATCCCGATTCCGGTAACGTTATAGCTGTTTCCTAAATCGTTTGTACCGCTTTTACCAACAGTTAAAATATAAAACCAAAAGTTTTGCACGCCAGAGTTAATGTGAACGCCACCGTTATCGCCTGACCCGGAATACCAGTTGGTTCCCAAATATGTGTCGGGATCGCCATATGCATTTGGATTGCTCATGGAGCGAAGTGCGCCACCGCTTCCGCCAGCGCCAATATCATCACCCATTAGCCAATCATTTGTACCAGAAGCAAACTTTTCAATGGATTCACCAAAAATATCTGAAAAGGATTCATTCAAAGCTCCAGATTGGTAGCTATAAACAAGGTTTGCGGAATATTCAGTGACTCCATGGGCAATTTCATGCCCGCAAATATCCAAGGATACCAATGGGCCGTAGTTAACTCCATCACCGTCACCATAGGTCATTCGGCTACCGTCCCAAAATGCATTCACGTAATTTGAGGAATAGCTAACGTATGATTTTATAATGGCTCCTGCATTGTTATAAGAGTTTCTTCCATGTTTCTGGCTAAAGTATTTGTAGGTACGCTCTGCACCAAAATGTGCCTGAACGCCAGTCGGGTTGGAAGTAAAATTGGTGGAACTGCTTGTTACATCAACTGCATTGTTGTAATTAGTACTATTGTTCAGGTCAAAGGTTTGTATTCCATTACCGTCAGCTGTTTGACGCAAACGGTATGGGCCAGAAGCATTATCGGCAGTAAAGGAAACGGTACCATTATATAGGCTGGTTCCTGTAGCGGGTACATTGGCATGGTGAATACGCTTATTTTCAAAAATGAATTGCCCCGTTTTTGCATCAATATAAACATCGGCCCTGTAAAGCGGGGCCGTTGCATAAATATCAAACTTATAAGCAAGTCGGTTTGTTTCGGATATGTTTTTTATTGCAGGGAAAATGACCAATTCACCGGTAGGTTTATGGTAATCCGCTAAAGCTGCTTCCGAAGCATTTTGCCACATATATTTTGTAGCGCCCACATGTGCCATCGCACTGTTCAGAGCCTGCGGACCATTTATTGAAGGCGTAACACTAAAGTCATCGGCAATAGGGGAATATGCTGAATTTAATGTTTGTACCATTCCGTTTTTGCTGCTTAGTGTAACGGTTGCAAATTCCACTTTTACACCGCTAAAATACTGTTGCATTTTTTGGTGCGTAAAACCTAGGGGATCTTGTTGTTGTTTTAGCGTGGTAAAGGATGTTTGTGGGGATGGGTTTAAAACTTCCTTAAAAATTTGAGTGGAGTTTTGAAGCGAATAGGATTGCGAAGCATCAAAAACTACTAGACTTGGGGGTTCTTTTACGTTTCTCTTTTCATCTTTTTTGTTTTGGGCTGAAACTCCTGCCGAAAAAGCAAAAATTAAAAGTGTGAATAGAAAAACGAACTTGTTAATTTTTTTCATAATAAAATAAGATTTAGTGAATAAATAGGTTTGATGTTTTGTTAAACAACTCTTAAATGAACAATAATTATAGATAAAATGAAATTTTATTCGATGAACTACAGTTAAAATTTTAATATTCCTTTTTGTTCTATCTTTGAAATTATGAATGGAAAACCATTGTTATCGGTTAAGGAACTTACAGTTTCCTTTGGAAATAAGAGGCAGCTTGTTAAAGTTTTGCACCAAATTTCTTTTAATGTTTACGAAAATGAAATAGTGGGAATCGTGGGCGAATCTGGTTCGGGTAAATCGGTCACATCACTTTCAATCATGGGATTATTACCAAAAAAGCAAGCAAATCATTCCGGAAATATCCTTTTTGAAGAAAAAGAATTACTAAAAATTACCGAAAAAGAGTTGAGAAGTATAAGAGGAAAGGAAATAGCAATGATTTTTCAGGAGCCAATGAGCGCTTTAAACCCTTCGTTAAAATGTGGGTTTCAGGTCGCAGAAATTCTTCGGCTTCATTTAAAGATGAATGCTTCAGAAGCAAAAAAGGAAACAATTTCTTTGTTCGAAAAAGTGAAATTGCCACGCCCGGCAGAAATTTACAATAGTTATCCGCACCAGATAAGCGGTGGACAGATGCAGCGGGTTATGATAGCAATGGCCATTGCCTGCAAGCCCAAGCTACTTATTGCCGACGAGCCCACGACGGCCCTCGACGTAACCGTACAGAAAGAAATCCTATCGCTTTTGAAATCCATTCAGCAGGAAACAAAAATGGCGATGGTTTTTATCTCACACGATTTAAGTTTGGTGTCTGAAATTGCCGATAAAGTGGTAGTAATGTATAAGGGAGATATAGTTGAAAACGAAACAACTGAAGAAATTTTTAAACATCCGAAGTCAGAATATACTAAAGCACTTCTGGCATCGCGACCATCGCTAAATATTCGGTTGGCAAAATTGCCCACCATTGCTTCCATTGCAGATAAAAGTTTTGAGGCGAGAGAAATAAAGCCCGTAGAGCGCGCAAAAAAACACAAACAGATTTATACAAAAAAACCAATACTGGAGATTGTCAATTTGGAAAAATACTATTTCAGCAATGTGGGAATATTTGCAAAGGCAGAAGTTGTAAAAGCTGTGGATAATATCAGTTTTTCAGTTTTTGAAGGTGAAACCTTAGGCCTAGTGGGAGAATCTGGTTGTGGAAAATCAACATTGGGAAAAACAATTCTTCAGCTTGAAAAAGCAACTAGCGGAAGCATAAAATATAGGGGAAAGGAACTGATCAGACTTTCAAAGAGTGAAATAAGAAGCCTTCGGAAAGAAATACAGATTATTTTTCAGGATCCTTATTCATCACTCAATCCGCGGTTAATCATTGGTCAGGCATTGATGGAGCCGATGGAAGTACACGGTTTGTGTAAATCAGCGAAAGAAAGAAAAGAAAAAGTATTGTCGCTACTTGAAAGAGTAGGACTTGATGAAAGCTATTTTTACCGCTATCCGCACGAACTTTCGGGTGGGCAACGCCAGCGGGTGGGCATTGCACGAACGATTGTGGTAGAGCCTAAGCTGGTAATTTGTGACGAGTCTGTTTCGGCTTTGGATATTTCGGTGCAGGCGCAGGTTTTGAACTTACTCAACGAGTTGAAAAATGATTTTGGTTTCACCTATATATTTATTTCGCACGATCTGGCCGTGGTAAAATATATGTCGGACCAACTTTTGGTGATGAACAAGGGAAAAATAGAGGAACTTGGCGATGCCGATGAAATCTATGAAAACCCCCAAACAACTTATACAAAAAAGCTTATTCAGGCAATTCCAAAGGGAATTTAGAACTTATAAAAAACCCGTTCTAACCTCACGAAGAACGGGTTTAATAATTTATCTGTGTTTAATGACAGATTTGGGGCGTAAAACAACCATAAAAAAAGTTTAGACCAATAAAAACACTTTCTTAAAAATGAAAAGCACATTTAGTACCAATTCTTTTGTGCTTTTAAATGATCTAATTACTTTTTCCATATGAGGTTAAGTTGGTAAGATTTGGGTCTGCTAAGATGAAAACATTTTTTTAATAAAGCGATAAAAAGCATATTAATTCGATGAAATACATTAAATTTTAACATTTATACTTCTTTTACCGCTTTTTTAACATAAAAAAACCATGCCAGCGCATGGTTTTTGAATTGTAAAAGTTGAGCAAATATTAAAATTTCATCTCTTTAATTTCTCCATTCACTATCAAATCTCCTTCTGTGGCTTTTTGAATTTCTTCAACTGAAACCCCTGGAGCGCGTTCAAGTAAGTGAAATTTTCCATCTTTAATTTCCAATACCGCAAGATTTGTCACTATTTTTTTAACACATTTAACGCCAGTAAGTGGCAAAGTGCACTTTTTTAATAGTTTTGATTCTCCTTCGCGGTTAGTGTGCATCATCGCCACGATAATATTTTCGGCAGATGCTACGAGATCCATGGCTCCGCCCATTCCTTTAACCATCTTTCCTGGTATTTTCCAGTTCGCAATGTCGCCGTTTTGTGAAACCTCCATCGCTCCCAATATCGTTAAATCTACATGTTGTCCGCGAATCATCCCGAAACTCATTGCCGAATCAAAAAAGGATGCGCCGGGTAATGCCGTAATGGTTTGCTTTCCCGCATTTATTAAATCTGGATCCTCTTCGCCCTCAAAAGGAAAAGGACCCATCCCGAGAACTCCGTTCTCACTTTGGAATTCCACACTTATATCGTCGCGCACAAAGTTTGCAACCAAGGTTGGGATACCAATTCCTAAATTCACGTAGTAACCGTCCTTTACCTCTTTTGCAATGCGTTGTGCTATTTGTTCTTTTGAAAGTGCCATTAGTTTCTTTTTCTTACCGTTAGTTGCTCAATTCTTTTTTCATACTTCTCTCCTTGAAATATCCGCTGGATAAAGATTCCTGGGATATGGATTTGATTTGGATCTAATTCCCCAGCGGGAACTAATTCTTCCACTTCGGCAACAGTAATTTTTCCGGCACCGCACATAGCTGGGTTGAAGTTTCTCGCGGTTCCTTTAAAGATAAGGTTTCCTGCTTCATCACCTTTCCAAGCTTTTACAAACGAGAAATCTGCCTCAAAAGCTTTTTCCATAACGTGCATTTTTCCGTGGAATTCCCGGGTTTCCTTTCCTTCGGCTACCTCGGTTCCATAACCGGCAGGTGTATAAAAGGCAGGAATGCCACTTCGGGCGGCTTCGCAGCGTTGTGCCAAGGTGCCTTGGGGAATGAGTTCTACCTCCATTTCACCACTTAGCATTTGGCGTTCAAACTCTGCATTTTCTCCTACATAAGAAGAAATCATTTTTTTTATTTGATGTTTTTTCAGAAGAAGGCCAAGCCCAAAATCGTCAACCCCTGCGTTGTTTGAAATACAGGTTACTTTCTGAACATTTCGTCTTACCAATTCTGAAATAATATTTTCTGGGATGCCGCAGAGGCCAAAGCCGCCGAGCATAAAAGTCATTCCGTCTTCAATGCCTTCGCAAGCTTCGCGGACGTTTGCAACTGTCTTTTTTATCATTTTTTAAATTTTCTGAAAATTACAAAATTTCAACCTATAAAAAAACCTCACAGGTTTTGAAAACTTGTGAGGTTTGCTTTTGATTAAAGAAGATTTTTAAAAATCAAATTCATCAGGAATTTCCTCTACATCAGGATTTCCTTCACGCCATTTGGAACAATCGGTTTCAATGGAAAGATTTGCCGGGCGTTTAAAGTTTCCGGTGGAAACGTCAAGATCTTCATCGGCATAACAACTCTTCATGTACATAGCCCAAATGGGCAACGCCATTGTAGCACCCTGTCCGTAGGCAGTTGACCCAAAGTGGGTGGCGCGATCATCGCCTCCCACCCAAACGCCAGTAACCAAGTTTGGAACCATGCCCATAAACCAACCATCACTGTTGTTCTGGGTAGTTCCTGTTTTACCGGCAATAGGGTTTTTGAAATCGTATGGGTAGCCTGTAACCGCTTTTTTATAAATTGGAGAGCCAGTGGACCAGGTACCTCTTAACCTGGCTCCCGAACCCGATTGTGTTACCCCTTCCATTAAACTTACGGTTACGTAAGCAGTCTCATTACTGATAACGTCTTTTGTTTTTGGCACATTTTGATAAAGAACAGTGCCATTTTTATCTTCTATTCGCTGAATTAAAATGGGCTCTACATACACCCCTTCATTTGCGAAAGTGCTATAAGCACCAACCATTTCATATACGGAAACATCGGGGGTACCCAACGCTATGGAAGGTACTGCGGGCATATTTTCAGTATCTACGCCCATCTTAGCAACTAAGTCTATAACAGGTTCTGGCCCCACACGATCTATTAATCGTGCTGTAATAGTATTTATGGAATTTGCCAATGCATACTTTAAAGTTACCATGCCGCCATAACCGCCTCCAGCATTTTTAGGTGCCCAAGGTTTTAACAAATTATGTTTACCCGCCGGAATGGTATACATAGTATTGGGTAAGGTATCACAAGGCGACATATGCATTTGGTCTATGGCGGTGGCATATACAAAAGGTTTAAAGGTGGAGCCTATCTGACGCCTTCCTTTTTTTACCATATCATATTTAAAGCGTTTGTAGTCAATGCCGCCTACCCAAGCTTTTACTTCTCCTGTTTGAGGGGTCATGGACATCATTGCTGCCTGTAAAAAAGATTTGTGATAACGAATGGAGTCCATAGGGGTCATTACAGTATCTATTTCACCTTTCCAAGAAAAAACACGCATAGGAATTTTCTTTTTAAAGCTTTTAATAATTTCTTCCTCGCTTTTTCCCTGTTTTGTCATTTCGCGCCAACGGTCACTTTTGCGCATGGCTGAGTTTAATATTCCTTCCGTCTCTTTTTCAGTGATATCACGAAATGGTGCTGTTTTATTGTTTTTGTTCTGTTCGTCAAATGCTTCCTGTAAATGCGCTATATGTTTTTTTACTGCTTCTTCGGCATATTCCTGCATTTTACTATCTATGGTTACATATACCTTTAAACCATCTTGATAAATATTGTATTTGCTCCCGTCTGGTTTAGGATGTTCCTTAATCCAATCTTCCATAAAATGGCGTGCATATTCACGGAAATAAGTGGCGCTCCCTTCATCATGACCTTGTGGAGTGAATTTTAAATTCAACGGTAAGGCTTGAAGCGAATCCATTACTTTTTCTGAAATGAAATCATACTTTTCCATTTGGGCCAAGACCACATTTCTCCTTTCCAAAACCAATTCCGGTCTTCGGTTGGGATTAAAAAGCGAAGAATTTTTGAACATACCCACAAGCATGGCGGCTTCAGCAGTTGTCAATTGCGAAGGTGACTTGTCAAAATATATATTTGCGGCACTCTCAATCCCTACGGCCTGATTTAGAAAGTCGTACTCGTTAAAGTACATCGTGATTATTTCCTCTTTGGTGTAACGACGCTCCAAACGGGTGGCAATGATCCACTCTTTTACTTTTTGAATAACTCGCTCTAATTTGTTTGATGCCCTCTGGTCTGTAAAGAATAATTTCGCCAACTGTTGGGTTATGGTACTGGCGCCCCCGCGGCTACCCAAAAATGCGACAGCGCGGATGGTTCCTCTTCCATCAATACCCGAGTGGTCATAAAAGCGCACATCTTCTGTTGCTATCAAAGCATTAACTAAATGGTCGGGTAGACTGTCAAAGGGAACGGGTGTTCTGTTTTCTTTATAAAATTTCCCAATGGTTTTTCCATCGGAAGAAATAATCTCCGTTGCAAGATTTTTTTCAGGATTCTCAAGGCTGGTTTCGTCGGGAAGGCTTCCAAATACACCCCACGAAGCTAAAAGAAAGAATAATATAATTAATAAAATGAAGCCAGCAAATAGCTTCCAAAATGTTCTGATGTGATGGCTCACGTCAGCTTTTTTTTTCTTTTTTGGGGATGCTTTTTTTGTTGCCATATTTATTTTACTGTTTGGAGGCTTCTTCAATACTGATTCCAACATCTGTAATGCCTTCGAGTTTTGTAACGCCTTCCACATCGCCATTATTGCGCATTGCTTGGGCTATCTCTACGGTATAAGTGCCTTCTTCAAAAAACTGAACATTCTCCTTATACCAAAGTTTGTTTTCCTTTACAGCGCCAATGCCTTGGCCCATCCAGGAGCCATCGGGATTGGCCATTCGATATTCCAGCGTATCGGCAACGGTTTTGCCGTTTGGAAAATTCATATTCACTATCAAAAATAAATTGTTGTATTTATAATCGTTTGTATTTCTAATATTTAAAAACAGATTATACTTTTTAAGTGCATCCAGTTGCGGAATTTTAAATTCAACAACTTCTTCTGTGCCCCAGTGCCCGTCCATGGCTTGTATTTCACTATAAACAGTGTCTGACTCACAAGAAATGAGGAAAACAGCAGTCAAAAAAAGTGCCAATAGCTTATTCATTTTTAGMAGGCTTTCTGTTTCTGTTTTGGTTTCCTGATTTATTTCTAGGCTTCCCGCCAGATTTTTTTCGTTGGTTGCCTTTTGGGTTATTTCCCCCTACCGATGTTTCAGCTTTCCCACGTTTTTTATTTCTACTTTTATTTCTGCGCTTTTTATTTTTTTGTTTCGGTTGGTCAAAACGCGTTAAACTATCTTGACCCACTACATTGCTAAACGGTTCTTTTTCGGCTTTTGGCGCTTCTATAATAAACTCCTCCAGTGCCATTGGTTTTTTACCTTTTTTGTTCAGCTCTATTATTTCATTGGCTTTTTCTACGGTAAGTTCATGCCAGTTTGCAAATTCTTTTTCATAGGCATACCAAAGCAAACCTTTGAAAATATCTATCTTTTGGCAGGTGGCGTTGCCTTTTTCGGTCTGTAGTTTTGTTTCGGTATTTGGGAAAGACTCTAACGCTTCCAAATAGGTGTCCAGTTCATAATTCAAACAGCATTTAAGTTTTCCACATTGCCCCGCAAGTTTTTGTGGATTTAGCGAAAGTTGCTGATAGCGCGCCGCGGAAGTATTTACCGAACGGAAATCTGTCAACCAAGTAGAGCAACAAAGCTCGCGCCCACAACTGCCAATGCCACCCAAACGCGCTGCTTCCTGACGAAAACCAACTTGTTTCATTTCAATTCGTGTGTTGAATGTACGTGCAAATTCCTTGATTAATTCACGGAAATCTACGCGCTCTTCAGCTGTGTAGTAAAAAATTACTTTTGAGGCATCGCCCTGAAATTCAACATCGCTAATTTTCATCTGTAGTCCATGACGGATTGCAATTTCACGCGATCGCTTTTGAACATCTGCTTCTTTGTCACGAACCCCTTGCCAGATGTCTATATCTTTTTGTGAAGCTTTTCGGTAAATTTTTGGCAGGGCCTCAATTTTTAATGGAATTTTTTTCTTCTTCATTTGTACCCTAACCAGCTCCCCGGTTAAAGTAATCATCCCAATATCGTGGCCTGGCGAAGCTTCGGTAGCAACCGTATCGCCAATGCTTAAAGTAAGATTTTCTGGGTTTTGGAAAAATTCCTTTCTTCCGTTTTTAAAGCGCACTTCCACAGCATTAAAGGGTTCCATGTTGGCAGGAAGTTGCATATTTGAAAGCCAATCAAAMRCCKTSASKNNTTAYTMSAKMMAKMNNTYCCKCAMKNTWCMAKYSTKSKTGSATYCCTKWKKYWSTYSGYTSKSKMCWGYRSCRNCARCWGGTACAGCCCATATTTTTTATATATAAAGCCCTTTTCCAATTGAAGAGGGACGAAAATTAAACAAATAATTTAATCAGTAAAGATACCAATTTAATTTACGAATTTGGATTTACGATTTTAGATTTTTGAATCAAGACTTTTAGAACCAAATTATATCTTCCAGCTTCGCACTTCCAACTTCAGGCTACTTTTTAAACTTTAGCTTCTCTGACCGTCCTTTCTTAAAAATCTTATTACTGTTCGGAATGCCTTGGCGTAGGCGTTTCTGTTCTTCGTATGGCAAGTGGATTATTTCAATACACTCCTCGCTACAGCAGTTTTCCATCGCCACGGCACATTTCTCACATTGAATGAAAAGCAAATGGCAAGCTTCGTTCGCGCAATTTGTGTGCGTGTCGCAAGCTTCGCCGCATTGGTGGCAGTGACTGATTATATCTTCAGTAATGCGTTCGCCACGGCGATGGTCGAAGACGAAATTTTTCCCAATAAACTTATTTTCAAGACCCTGATTTTCAACTTGGCGGGCGTATTCAATAATACCGCCTTCCAACTGAAAAACATTTTTGAAACCTTTGTGCTTGTAATATGCGCTGGCTTTTTCACAACGGATTCCGCCCGTGCAATACATCACCAGTTTTTTGTCTTCTTTATGGTCTTTTAAATCGGCTTCAATAATATCCAATGAATCCCGAAAGGTATCCACATCGGGCGTGACGGCATTTTTAAAATGGCCTATTTCGCTTTCGTAATGGTTTCGCATATCTACCAAAACCACGCTTGGGTCTTCAATTAGTTCATTGAATTTTTTTGCATCTACGTGAATTCCTTTGTTTGTAACATCGAAGGTTTCATCGTTTAAACCATCAGCAACGATTTTGTCGCGCACTTTTACCTTAAGTTTCAGAAAAGATTTTAAATCCTGCTCAATGGCAATATTCAAACGCACATCTTTCAGAAAATAAATTCCATCCAGAAATTCCTTAAATTCCTTAAAGCGCTTTGCCGGGACTGAAAGTTGGGCGTTAATGCCCTCGTGGGCAACATAAATACGCCCCAAGACATCCTGCTCGTGCCAAGCGATAAACAAATGATTTCGGAAAAGATGCGGATTGCCAATTTTGGCATATTGATAAAAAGAAAGGGTTAGCCGTTCCTCGCCGGCCTGTTCCAAAAGTGTTTCCCTCTCTTTTGCACTTAATTTATTGTACAGTTGCATGCTATACTTTTTTTAGGTGAAAAGAATTGATTTCKWRRARTRASRWAARYRATNSGWTTTYGGGAAGAAAGGATTGTATTGCAAATATGATTTTTTTTGTTTATCTTGTGGTAAATTTTTGGATATGAAATTTTTATACATTTTTAGTTTTTTGTTTACTTATGCAATTTGCAATGCACAAAACACTGCACTCCTGGATCGAGAATGGTTTTTAAATGAAATGATACTTAACGGAGAAAGTTTTCCACGCACTCAGAATGTGGATGGATCGGCCTATTTTTATGAGGAGGAGGTATACACTTCCCACCCAATGTGTAAAGGTGGTTTTACAGGAGGTATTATTKRKKRTRRTACAGNNWTKCYWYKKWMMWYMTRRAGMMRTAYGWWKKGWTWGRTKYYRGYTRYWAMCCRGRWGCCACGGCGTTTATGGGCAGACATCATTCTTTCTATGGAATAAATAATGTGCCGCCTTATAATAATCCATTTGATTATATAATTGAGGCCGATGGGAACGAGCAAATGCTTACCGTTACAAATGTAAATGGGGATCAAGCAATTTATGGAACCCAGCCTATTTTATCAACCCATAGGTTTAATGAAAATTCTATTGTTTTCTACCCCAATCCTGTGAAAAATGAATTAATCTTAAGAACGTCCCAGCCTAATGCAGAAAGCCTAAAAATAAAAATATATAATATGGAAGGCAAACTATTAAAAAGTGAAGGTTTCAATTTTCAAAAGGAGGTTATATTAGATATTTCAAATTTTTCAAAAGGCCTCTATTTTCTGAACATTGAAGATGAAAACGGCAATTCAACAACCAATAAATTTATTATAGAATAGATGTAAAATAAACCTGGCTATATCATCTGTAGGGGTCAATGGTCGCAAGTGGGATAAACATAAAAAAAATAGACTGAAAATTATTCAGTCTATTTTNATAAAAACAATTTATCTTAATTTATATAGTAAATATATCCAACGTTTAACCAATAAATCCATTCATTGGCCTTGTTTTCGGGTACTGGAGTTGTGCCGTTATTTTCAAAACTTGGATTTAGACCATCCACCCAATCAGAAAAGTAATAATGCCAACGACTGTCAAGCATCAAGTCGCTCAATGGCGATAGTTTATAACGAATGCCCACGCTTCCCACTACAGCCCACGTAGAGGCTGGATCCTGCTGAAAGGCATTAAAATATTTATCTGGTGTGGAGATAGGGCTGTTCAGTGGGCCCAAAGATGATGAAACTTCAGTGTCATAAGTAACCCAATGTACTCCGAAACTAATGAAGGGTGCAATTTTATAAGCCCCGGCCGCAAAATCACGGATGCTAAGCGGAAAATATTCTAATTGGGAACCTACTTCAATAACAGTAGAGGAACCGCTCATGGCACGTAGCTGATCGGCAAATAAAGAAGTCTGGTCGGGCTCGACCCAGCGCCCAAAGTGTTCCAGATTTGTTTTGTGATAATCAATCTCTGTACGTATCTTAAAGTGGTCGTTAAAATACCTGTCGCGGGTATAACAATTACAATCTGCGCGATACGAAAAATTAATATAGTGTATCAAACCAACTCCAAAACCAACGTTTCCAGCATTTGTTGCAAAATCGTTTCGCTGTCCAAAATCTGAATAGAAAACAACAGGACCTGTAATTAAACCCACTTCGTGAGAAAAGCCAAACTGACTGTAAGCTTCTTGTTTTGCAAAAACCAACAAGAAAAATACCAATAACAAAAATCTGGTATTCATTATAGATATAGGTTTAGATTGAGACACAACAAATATATAAAAACATATTTAACAGTAAAATTTAATAAAGCTATTTAGCTAATTTGTAAAAAATTGGCGCACAGTTTTTATCATAACGCTTATATTTGTGCCTTCCTTATGTAAATGGTTATTTAAATGTATCTTTTTTTCAAAATCTTAATTGAGTTGTGGGTTAAAATACATTGTAACTAACAGATACCAACGGAGTTCGCTAAAAGTAAAATAAAATTTTAAACAATGAAGCAAAGTATAAAAGATTTCATTTCTGAAGTTGAAAAATTAAATCCAAATGAACCTGAATTTCTACAGGCAGTAACCGAAGTTGCTGAAACCGTTATCCCATTTATTGAAGAAAACGAAAAGTATGCCAACAAGAAATTGCTGGAGCGAATGGTAGAGCCAGAGCGCACCATACTTTTCCGTGTGCCGTGGACAGATGATAAAGGTGAAATACAGGTGAATAAAGGTTATAGAATCGAGTTCAATTCGGCCATTGGCCCGTACAAAGGGGGATTGCGTTTCCACCCTTCCGTAAATCTAAGCATTCTTAAGTTTTTAGGTTTTGAGCAAACCTTTAAAAATAGCTTGACCACTTTGCCAATGGGCGGTGGTAAAGGAGGCTCTAACTTTGACCCAAAAGGGAAGAGCGACAATGAAATCATGCGTTTCTGCCAAAGCTTTATGACAGAGCTTTTCCGTCATATTGGCCCAGATACTGATGTTCCTGCAGGAGATATAGGCGTTGGAGGTCGTGAAATAGGCTATATGTTTGGTCAGTACAAGCGTATCCGTAACGAGTTTACCGGCGTTCTTACAGGAAAAGGCCGTTCATACGGAGGATCGCTAATTCGTCCAGAGGCTACAGGTTATGGAAACGTATATTTCGCAAAAAACATGCTCGAAACCAGAGGAGAGAGCTTTAAAGGAAAAACCGTTGTTATTTCCGGTTCCGGGAACGTAGCACAATACGCAGCCGAAAAAGCAATCCAGTTTGGTGGAAAAGTTGTTACTTTTTCAGATTCTGCTGGATATATTTATGATTCAGAAGGTATAGATGAGGAAAAACTTGCTTTCGTAATGGATCTGAAAAATGAAAAACGTGGACGTATTTCAGAATACACAAAAAAATACACAGGCGCAAAATACGTTGAAGGAAAGCGCCCTTGGGAAGTAAAGTGTGATATCGCCCTACCTTGCGCAACCCAAAATGAATTAAATGGCGAAGAAGCCAAAATGCTTTTGGACAATGGCTGTATATGCGTGGGCGAGGGAGCCAATATGCCCTGTACGCCCGGCGCGATTGAAGCATTCCAAAAAGCGAAGATTTTATTCTCACCTGGAAAAGCATCAAATGCAGGCGGTGTTGCAACATCTGGCTTGGAAATGTCACAGAACTCATTGCGTTTAAGCTGGACAGCAGCTGAGGTTGATGAAAAACTTCACGGAATTATGAACGATATTCACGCCGCTTGTGTTCAGTTTGGAAAAGATGACGATGGATATGTAGATTATGTGAAGGGAGCAAACATTGCAGGTTTTGTAAAAGTGGCCGAGGCAATGCTGGCCCAAGGAGTAGTATAACACTTCAAAAATTATAATTAGGAAATAGCCTTTCCGACTGTCTTTTTCAAAATAAAAGATATGGAAAGGCTTTTTCAATCATATACCGCAATAAATAGTATTTTAGCGTGTTAATATTCAAAACAATATTTTCTATGAAGCGATGGGCCATTGCTTTTCTTATAATCCTTCCCTTGCTGGCTGCTGCCCAGAATTTTGAGGACCGTTGGACGGGACACTTTTCCTATGCTTCCGTAAAGGATATTTCCCAGGGCGATAACAAGATTTATGTAGGTGCTGAAAATGCCGTTTTCACATATGATCTTTCCACACAACAAATACAAACCCTCTCAACAGTAAATGGTCTTTCAGGAAACGCGATAACCACCCTCCACTATAGTGAGTCATATGATTTACTAATCATTGGGTATGAAAGCGGCTTAATAGAAATAGTGAAAGAAGGTGAGGAAAATGNTATTWANNAAGTNRSTWKAKANKTTAGMKWMACAGAMSMTWYMWSCAGATAGMANRGSKCANRRAMAMYYYTRCWRRMTWTAATGNANANWAYSTYKATATYGNNNSYMWWTWYGSWRYWKMWGWKYAWGANTKRKMMWGRCNWGRAWWWGRASMMAYCYATTNTMWTTRGNRAWRGSRSMRMKYAGNYASMTRKWGWACASACTATNTNNRTANMAGNRARSSKKRHAYCNKTTRMMGCNGRGWTYRACCMGTNNRRWAWRYKSAKAGMYWKWRWGRMAGATGATAATTTAATTGATTATCAAAACTGGACCACCATAATGGGTGGTGGATTTAGAGCTGCAGAAAAATTAGGCAATGAGCTCTATGCTTCAAACCGGTCGAATACTATTTTACGTTTCACTCCCAACGGTGTAACAACAGCTGTTCAAAATTTTAATACTGAAGTATTAAACTTCCGCATGGCTGATGATTTACTTACCATTACCACAAAAAATTCCGTACAGGCATTCTCTGAAGGGTATGTTCAGGAAGCTATAGTAGATAACATACTCGATTTCGAGCTCGATCTCCTTTCCGGGTATGCTTTTAATAATAATTTTTATATAGGTACAAATGAAGATGGACTTTTGATCGTTCCTTTTGGGAGTATGCAAGCTACACAAGTGCTTCCCAATGGGCCAATTAGAAACAGTTCATTTGCTATTGATGCTTCCCCGGGGCAGCTATGGGTTGCTTTTGGAGAGGTGGATGTTGATTACAATCCTTTTCCCATTTCCAAATATGGAATTAGCCACCTCAAAGATACCCTCTGGAATAATATTGATTATGAAGATTTAAGAACTTCTTTAAATGCTGAACCTACCGATTTGGTAAAAGTTACTATCAATCCAGAAAATAAGGACGAAGTATTTATGAGCTCTTTTGAAAAAGGGCTCTTAAAGATTGTTGATGAAACTCCCACCATACTTTACGACCAAACCAACAGCCCCTTAGACCGAATAATTATTAATGGCGCCGATGCTGGAATACGTATCCTTGGCTCCCAGTTTGATGCCCAAGGCAATCTTTGGTTTGTACAAAGTAAGGAAAAGGAAGGCTTAATAAAACTTACTCCCGGCGGTCAATTCCAAAAAACGGATATTTCAAGTGTCATAGATAACGAAAGGGAAGTAGCGCTTACAGAGCTAGCAATAAGTAGGGAGGGTTATGTGTTTTTTGGTTCTTATGGAAATGGGGTGATAGGCTATAACCCAACAGCCAATAAGTTCAATATAATTACCGAAAATGCAGGCAATCTGCCTACCAACAATATACGTGCGCTAACTTTTGACAAACAAAACAGATTATGGATAGGAACGCTGAAAGGTGTAAGAGTGCTCTTTAGTCCCGGAAGCTTTTTTGAAGAGGGTGCCACCCCTACAGCCCAAGCTATAATTATTCTAGAAGACGGTGTGGGGCAAGAGCTTCTTTTTCAACAATCTATAACTGATATTGAAGTTGATGGTTCAAACAATAAATGGATTGCCACTGCCACTTCAGGTGTATTTTACTTGTCCCCCAATGGGCAGGAAACCTTGCTCCGTTTCACAAAAGATAACTCTCCGTTACCTTCTAATAATGTCCAAGATATTTCAATAGACCCGTTTACGGGCGTAGTCTATTTTGCAACTACCCAAGGCATAGTAGCCTATAGGGGATCGGCCACCGCCCCAAGTGACAACCTTGAAAATGTACGGGCCTATCCCAATCCCGTGCGGCCAGGTTTTAATGGTAACGTTACTATTGATGGGCTCACGGCCCAAGCCAATGTGAAAATAACCGATATATCAGGAAGCCTGGTTTTTGAGGAAACTTCAGAAGGAGGAAGTGTACTTTGGGATACAACTGCTTTCGGAAAGTACAAAGTGCGATCAGGTGTGTATTTGGTTCTTGTTACTACAGATGACAATCTTGAAACCAAGGTTGCAAAAATTATGATCATCCGCTAATGGTTGTTGCTACCAAAGCCATTGTCTTTTCTGCTATAAAATATTCCGAAGCTGACCTAATTGTAAGTAGTTTCACAGAAGCTTCGGGAATTAAAAGCTACTTACTTCGCAATATTTTAAAAACGAAGAAAGGGAAGCTAAAGACGTCTTTTTTTCAGCCCCTCACGCAACTTGAAATCATAGCAGACCACAAGAACAAAGGAACGCTAGAATATATCAAGGAAGCCAAAGTTTACTATCCTTACAAAACCCTTCATACCGATATTGTAAAAACAGGCTTGGTCATGTTTTTAGCCGAAATGCTCAAAAACTGCATACGGGAAGAGGAAGCCAATGAGGATCTTTTTGCTTTTTTGGAACAATCCCTTCAATGGCTTGATGGTAATGAGGAAGTTGCCAATTTCCATATTTTCTTTTTGCTGCAATTGAGCATGTATTTGGGTTTTTTTCCCGATGCTACAGCTATTAATAATAGCTATTTCAATATAGTTGAAGGGAGCTTTCAGGCTACAAATACTTCAAATTACTGTATTGAAGGTGAAGCGATAGAAAATTTCAAGCAATTTTTTGGAACAAACCTAGAAACATTTCAGAAAATAAAACTTACCAAAACACAGCGCAAAAACTTGCTGCAATTAATGCTTTCCTATTACAGCTTTCACGTGCAGGGGTACCAAAAACCAAAATCACTCGCTGTGCTTAACCAGTTGTTTTCATAAAGACAAATTACAATTCCCGCTGTAGGTGTTCGTACACACTGCTGCCTAATTTCTTGGCGCCAATTCTCTTAAAGCCCAAGCTTACATATAGTTTTTTGGCATTCGGATTTTTAAAATCCACCAAAATACCAATCTTTTCATGGCCTTCTGTCTTTGCCTGTTTAATGGCTGCCGCCAGTAATTTTTTGCCTATCCCTTTTCCTTGCTGCTGTGGGGCTACACTTAGCGTGTCTATATAAACCTCTCCCGGGTTGGTTTCATCATCAATCTCTAAATCCGTAACTCTATATGTTTCCGCAATATGCTTAAGGAAAGGCTCACGGTACTGCGGCAATAACTTTCCGTCGTAAAAAGTGATGGAACCCACGATTTCGGCATCTTCCACATACACTAGGGTGTGTTCAAAACTGTATTGATTGGCTTTTTTTTGAAAGAAATGTTCAAACAATGGATACGCTTTTTCAGGGGTATCTGTATTTGCAAATGTGCACGCCAAATCTTCCATCGCCTGCACTATCAATGGAGCAACCTTTTTAAAATCCTCAGATAGTGCAGGACGTATGTTTTGTTTTTGAGAAGTTTTCATAATCATTAGCTCTTGGATGGTTTTGCCGGTTTTTCTGTTGTCCTCCAAAAGTATAACAGTTTCTTAAGACACACTTCCTCTTCAAAATAATATATTCAACAAAAAGAAAATTATGAGCAAAGAATAACAAAAGGAATTAGTAACCATCAATCCCACCACAGGAAAAGTAATCAAGAAGTATGTACTTATAACCGACAAGCAAGCTGATGAGGCCGTTGAAAAATGCCACAAAGCTTTTTTGGACTGGCGTATGGTTTCGCATAAGGAAAGAGGGAAAATCATAAAGGCAATCGGCAAGGAGCTAAAAGAAAATGCAGAAGAGCTTTCCAAGTTAATGACCAACGAAATGGGGAAACTCCTAAAACAGAGCAAGCAAGAAGTAGAACTCTGCGCGGGAATCTGTGATTGGACTGCTGCCAACGGCCCTGAAAATTTAAAGGATGAAGAACGCGAACTTCCCGATGGCGGCAAAGGCATTATCACTAATGCACCTATTGGGGTTATTTATGGTATACAGCCGTGGAATTTCCCCGTGTATCAGGTAATCCGTTATTCCATTGCAAACCTAATGGCAGGTAACGGTATACTTTTAAAACATGCTGAAAACGTAACGGGTACGGGCTTGATGTTGCAGAAAATCTATGAAAAAGCAGGACTGCCAAAAAATCTATTTACTGTTCTGAAAATAAGCCACGATCAAAGTGATAAAATTATAAAGCACAAACTTGTAAGGGGCGTAACCCTTACCGGAAGCCCCGATGCTGGACGCGCCATTGCCAAAAAAGCAGGCGCTGCCCTAAAGAAAACGGTAATGGAGCTGGGTAGTAACGACGCCTATATTGTTTTAGAAGATGCAGATTTAAATCTTGCGGTAAAAATGTGCGTGCAAGGAAGAATTTACAACAACGGCGAAACCTGCGTGGCTGCTAAACGCTTTGTAGTGGTAGATAAGATTTATGATGAATTCCGCGATGCGTATGTGGAACAGATGAAAAAAATTAAGCACGGAGACCCGACCGAAACGGATTCAAAAATAGGCCCGCTGGCACGAGAGGACCTTCGTGAAACGCTTCACGAGCAAGTAGAAAAGAGCGTGAAGAAGGGTGCAAAAATACTATGCGGTGGCCAAATGCCAAAAGGCAAAGGATTCTTTTATCCTGCTACGGTTCTTGAGAATGTAAAGCCTGGGCAGCCCGGTTATGATGATGAACTTTTTGGGCCAGTAGCGTCGCTAATCCGCGCCAAGGATGAAGAAGATGCCATGCGTATTGCCAACGATAGTAAATACGGTCTAGGCGGCGGCATTTTTTCCAAAGATGAAAAGAAGGCGATGGAACTTGCCAGCAAGCATTTTGATACGGGTATGGTATTTATAAACAGCTTCGGCCTTGCGCAGCCCAATATGCCCTTTGGCGGTGTAAAGGATTCTGGTTATGGCCGCGAGCACGGAGGTTTCGGAATGAAGGAGTTTGTGAACGAAAAAGCCATCATGCGTCTTAAAAATTAATAAATTATAAATATTTCAATTATGAAAAAGTATCTTCTCTTATTGTTCTTTTTTCCACTTTCACTTTTTTCCCAAGCTGAAAAAGAAAAACAACTGCCCGAGCCGTATGCAACAAAGCCTGTTTCAAATTACTCCAATGTAGTAGGCTGGGAAGAAGGCGAAACGCCCAAAGCGCCCAATGGTTTCACCGTTCACAAATATGCGGATGGCTTTCAAAACCCACGATGGATGTACGTAACTCCCAATGGCGATGTTTTGGTAGCAGAAAGTAACAGTAACTACAGCATCCTCAAACAAATTGGTGCCACCCTCATAGGTGCAGGAGGTTCCAACAATCTAGCCAATAGTGCTGATGTTATTACCCTGCTGCGGGATACAGATAACAACGGATATCCCGATGTGCGGGAAACCCTGCTTACCAAAAAGGAAGGACTTAACCAGCCCTTTGGTATGCTCGTAATCGGCGATTGGCTATACGTAGCGAATACCGATGCGCTACTGCGCTACCCCTATAAAGCGGGACAAACCAAAATTACCGTCAAGGGTGAGAAAATTGCCGATCTGCCCGCAGGAAAAGTCAATCAGCACTGGACGCGAAATATAATTGCCAATGCCGATAATTCCAAAATATATATAAGTGTGGGTAGTGGCGATAACATAGGCGAAAAGGGCATGGAGCACGAAATAATGAAAGCAAACATACTCGTTATGAACCCAGACGGCAGCGAGCTGCAAGTGTATGCTTCGGGTCTTCGAAACCCTGTGGGGATGGATTGGGAGCCTACTACACAAACCCTTTGGACTGCGGTAAATGAGCGGGACGGCTTGGGCAATAATTTGGTTCCCGATTATTTAACTTCGGTGAAGGAAGGTGGTTTTTATGGCTGGCCCTATACATATTGGGGCAGTTATTATGATCCACGTGTGCCCATTCCGCCCAATGTAAAGCTAAAAGAGTCCATTGTGCCCGATGTAGATTTGGGCCCGCATACGGCTTCCTTGGGCTTGGTGTTTTATACCGCTGATGCATTTCCGGAGAAATATATAAATGGAGCCTTTATAGCACAACATGGCTCGTGGAACCGCGATAATTTATCGGGCTATAAGGTGGTGTATGTTCCTTTTGAAAATGGAACCCCTGCCGGAAAACCAGAAGATTTCCTTACAGGTTTTATCGTAGACCCAAATAAAGATGAGGTACGTGGAAGACCCGTAGGTCTTACCCTTTTGCCCGATGGATCTATGCTACTTACCGATGATACCACAAACCACATTTGGAGGATTGCCTATACGGGAAATTAAGGTTTTGTTCATTCTTTTTCCTAAAAACATAAACTTTATGATTTCCTTAAAAGTGGGTCGTCAGATTGTTTAGTATCTTAAAAATAAAAAAACTATGAGCACAAAAAACCTTTACAGTACGGAAGCCAAAGAGAAAATAAAAAAGATGGCAGAGTCCATTGACTTTACTATGATGGCTACCGATTTAAATAGCCAGCCTTTCCACGTGGTGCCCATGAGCACTAAGGAAGTGGATGACGAGGGCAACATTTGGTTCCTCAGCAATAGAACCAGTTCGCACAATCAGCACATTGAAAAAGAAAACAGGACCCAACTTATTTACGCAGACAAAGGCAACTTTGAGTTTTTGAGTATTTACGGCCGTGCCCATATAAGTACAGACCGAAACAAAATAAAGGAACTATATGGCAGTGGTGACGATGCCTGGTTTGATGGCGAGGACGACCCAAACATAACCGCTATAAAGGTAGTGCCAGAAGACGCCCATTACTGGGATACCAAAAACGGCAAGGTACTTTCGCTTTTAAAAATGGCCCAAGGCGCCATAACGGGCAACGAACCCGATCTGGGCGAACATGGCGATTTAAAGGTATAATTTACTCCCCTTCCTAATGACATCCTTCCAGAGGCAACTTATGTCTTTGGAGGATTTTTTAGTTTTTATGTTTTCGTCTTTTGTCCCACCATATATAGAGGCCAAACAGGGCCAAGCTCACCAGCGAGCCCCAGAGCAAGCTCGTTTTAAGCGAGTCTATATCGCGTCCCGTCCAGGCTATCAGTAATATTAGGGGGGTTATGCCTATAAGGGTAGCGGTAATGAATTTGAAATAATTCATTCGCAGCAATCCTGCTACAAAGCTGATGGCATCGTTGGAGAGAAAAGGGTTTATTCGCGTAATCATCACCGCCCAAAACCCATAGTCCTCTAGAAAATCGGTCATCTTTTGGGTGGTTTTTTTGCCCAGCAAGCGGGCCGTAACCTCTATGCTCAAATACTTTCCTATAAAATACCCAATGGAGGAGGCACAAAATATGGCAATCAAAATAATCACGCTTCCCCAAATAGGGCCATAAGCCAGTATTGCAACAATCATTAATAGTACAGAGGGAATAACTAAGAGGAACATCTGCACGACCATAGCCAGAATGATCACCACTGGGCCCATCCAGCCAAAATCGCTTACCCAGTTCTTGATGCGTGCCTCATCATTACTGGTGAGCACATCCCAGGCTTCGTTCAAAAACTGATTGACTTCCGGAATGGCAAAGTAGCAGATCACCAAGACTATGATTAAGGTGATAGAACTGTAAAGGGGCGCTTTACTTTTTCTAACGGAGATTTCGCCTATATCCTTTTTTTGCATAAAGCGCAGGTTTTTTACTTTTTAGCCTACAGCTTCTGCTTGCGGCTTTCTTTCTGTCGTAAAGTTAAGTAGTTGTGTAGGGTCCATTACATTGTGTATTCCATCCAGTGTGCAAAGAAATGCAATGGCAGCGCTTAGCCCTTTAAAGAGTGTAGTTTTGGAGGTAGGGTTTTTCGGTCTTTCGTTTTTATGGTGAAGGGGCAGGGTGTAGCCGCAACCTTTTAAAAATTCGGCTTCTATCTGTAGCAGTTCCAGCGGGGTGTAGCCGTTAAACCGCCGCCCCAAGGTTTCATGCACGCGGCCCACGTAGTTTAATTGCAACGACCCGTGGCCGTCGCTCAGGTGCTTCCAGCTATCGGTATTATCACATATATTGCCCACGGCGCATTGCTTGCAGCACTCGGGGTTTAGGGTGTTGTTGTGAAAGGCGGTATAGAGTTTTTCCAGGGCCTGGTCCAGTCTTTTTGAAGTTTGCATAGCAGCTATTTTTTTTAACCTTTTATGAAAATACTAAAACCTAGAAAGAAAGCCCCCGGTTTTTTGAATTTTTTAGCAAAATGAAAAAATAAGGTGCTGCAAAATCATTTTTCACTCCCATACCCCTTTCCAGAAACTTTTTTAACGGGCTATTTTTTCGCCAAAATTTTGCCTTGAAAAAAATTATTGAAAATCAATCAGTTAGATTTCAAACACGAAAAACCCTGTAAAAAAGAGTGGGTCATTGCGGAATACCGTAAAAAAGTCCAATAAGGCCTTCTACATTTGGTTTATTAACCTTTAAAAATGAATGCTTTATGGCAAATTTATCAGAAAACAGAACGGAAGGGAAACCTTCCGTTTTTTTAATACTATTTTCAAACCAAAATAGTATTATAATGTTACAGATTAGTACTATAATAATACTGAAAAGATAATAATATGATATGGAATAGTATCAAAATGATACAAATCAGTACTATAATGATACAGAAAAGGTATTAAAATGATACTAAAAAGGTGCTATTTTGATGCAAAGTAGTATCAAAATGATACAGTAAAGGTAATATTATGATAGTATCAAAACAATACTAAAAAGCTATAAAAATGAAAACCACCAGCCCACAACATTCATTGCCACACATGGGTAATATGCTCAGAGCCCATATTAAGAAACACCGATTGTTTAGAAGCGTGCTTGCCCGTATGCTTGGCAAGCCTGATTCGGTAGTACTCAGGTATGAAAAGAGAGAAAGCTTACAATGCAGCCTGCTTTGGGAACTCTCCCTAACCATAAAGCACAACTTTTTTGCAGACCTCGCCGCCCAGCTCCCGCCAGACTTTACCACCAACGCCCCAGACCCCACGCTGCCCTTACAGGAGCGCATTACTGCACTGGAGGAGGAAAACAAACTGTTGAAAACTAAGGTTGAAACCTTGATGCAGGTGATTGGGAAATAAACTTTATATTTGGGTAGCCATGCTGTGGCGTACATGTGCGGGATAGCAGCAATAAGATTTTAAAAACATGCGTATATAAACATGTTGCCCACAATATGATAAAACTAATTCCAATACTAATTTTGCTTCTAATTTTAAGTAGTTGCAATAAAAAAACTGAAAATGAAATCACTCTAATTTCTAACAGCACGACTTGGGTCGGATATAAAGATTTTCATTTCGAAAAAGAACTGATTTTGTGTGGAATTGATTCTGTTGCGCAAATTAAACTGACCAAAAAACTCAACGAGAACGATACAATTTATGACGGAGTCGACAAAACGGATAATAGATTCGTTTATTCAACTCGTCCCAATGAAGCTGGTTATTTTGTAATTAAAGGAAAAGTAATACTTCAAGGAAAAGAAATGGATTTTTCACAAAATATCGCCATTCTTCCTAAAGCGGAACCAGTAGGCTTTAATACAAAAAACTCGTCTGATTTGAAAGTTGGAGTGGAAAACGAAATTGAAATCGTTATCGGAGTTCCAAAAAAATACAGGACTTTAAAAACAAACAATGGACAAATTATTGAGGATAAGGATAAAACCATTATTATTCCGGAGAGAACTGGAATTTGTGAAATCGAAATCGACGTAAAACTTCCCTCAGACGAACCAATTGAATTTAACAATGTTACTTTTTACGTTACAGAATAAAATACTGTGGGCAACACCGGTAACCGTTGCACAACCCCTTAATTTTTTAAACCTGAACCAATATAAGCCGTTTTAAGCGGCATTGCTTTTTTGATCAGGCTTGAGAATGAACCAAA
>NVXN01000018.1 GCA_002733915.1 Aequorivita sp. | reverse complement strand
CTTACCATTCCGAACAGAGAAGTTAAGCCCGTTTGCGCCGATGGTACTGCAATCCTGTGGGAGAGTAGGTCGCCGCCTTCCTTTAAAACCTTCACCATGCATTTGGTGAAGGTTTTTTTTATGGAGTAATGCGTAGAGGGACTTGTTGGAGATTGGAATGTTTCTCCGAAGGCGAAGCTTCTAAAATATTGATTTCAGAATCGTATTTATTCCTTTAAAACACAGAAAAATTGCTGCTGCACTAGCTATAATTCCAAAGAAAAGAAATACGAAGAACATAAATGTTTCTTTGTTGAGAAAAGATAAGGTTAATAAATAAGGACTTAAAAAAAGCAATGGCAAAGCAAAGGCCATGAATTTTAGGCCTTTTTTTAACAAATCAAAATCTGTGTGTTCTTTACCCATTTTGAAAATTGTTTATTGCATTGCGAACGTTTTTATGTTTTTCCAAAAGTGATTGTGCCTGTTTTTCAGAAACATTCAATTCACTCATAATCATTCGTACACCTCGGTCCACGAGCTTATTATTGCTTAATTGCATATCCACCATTTTGTTTCCCTTTACTCTTCCCAATTGAATCATCGCAGTGGTCGAAATCATATTAAGAACTAGCTTTTGGGCCGTACCAGCTTTCATACGGGAACTGCCAGTAACAAATTCGGGTCCGACAGTCACAACAATCGGAAATTTTGCAGTATTAGCCAAAGGGCTTCCTTCATTGCAAGTTATACAACCTGTGAAAATATTGTTTTCATTACATTTCTTAAGCGCTCCAATTACGTAAGGAGTTGTTCCCGAAGCTGCAATGCCAATCACAATATCTTTTTCTGAAATGTTTTCTTTCTGAAGATCTTCCCAACCTTGGTTTTCGGAATCTTCAGCAAACTCTACGGCTTTACGAATGGCAGTGTCGCCACCTGCTATTAAACCGATCACTAAATTGTAGGGAACACCAAAAGTTGGAGGACATTCGCTAGCGTCAACAATTCCCAAACGGCCACTCGTTCCTGCGCCTATGTAAAATAACCTTCCTCCATCCTTTAATTTTTCAACTACTTTTTCGGTAAGTTTTTCAATCTGGGGAAGTGATTTTTCAACAGAAAATGCAACGGTTTTGTCTTCGTTGTTTATGTTTTGAAGCAATTCAGAAACGCTCATTTTTTCCAAATGATTGTATTTTGAATCGGATTCTGTTGTTTTAATAAAAGACATATTCAAATTTACGATTAAAAATAATGGTTATTGAACAGTATAATTAAGTGTAGAAACTTCTGAAATCCTAAAATAGCCCAATGGAAAATTATCAGGATTTGTTTCATTTACAATATTTCCTCGGACGGTTGCAGGCTGCGTTTCAAAAGGTCCACCGCCACCATCACTGGTTTGCTGTAAAAGGATAAACATAAAGTTGTAGTAGGCTTCACTTACACCGTATATATTGAATTGTACCTCGTCTCCAGCAGCAAGATCTTCCACCAAATAGTAACCAAAAATGGTATTTCCATCAAAAAACTCATCTTTATAAACGTCTAAAACGTCACCTCTTTCTGAGAGTCCTTCAAAATAATAAAAGTTTTGTTCGCCTGCAGGATCGGTGAAAAATGCTTTTAGTTCAATATCTTCACCTGTAAAGCCGCCATCATTGCGCTGTTCCACAAATTCTAAAGGAGAAACATTATATAACTGCTCAGTTGCGCTGTAGGTCTCATCTTTGTAAATAACTTCTAATCTATAATCTTTTCCAGGCTCTACGGGGAAAGGTGCCATATAAATACCATTGTTAAAATATTCAAGATTTACAATAAATCCTTCTTCTGTAATAATCTTTACTTCAGCATCTTCGATAATAGTATTTTCGTTTCCGAAAAATGGTTTAGTTGTTGTCAACCTCACTCTCGCTTGAACTTGATCTTCGTTACTATTTTTGTTACAATTAGCTTCAATTACTAATCTAGGTGGAGCTGTATTCAGCTCTACATCAATTACATCTTCACAGGAAGCAAAAATTCCGAAGAAAATCACCAATAAAAATAACTTCTTCATACTCTTAAAATTTAAAATTATAGGTTACCGAAGGGATTATCCCAAAAATGGAAAGCCGAACGGCTTCATTTTTACCTGTGTCAGTGTTTTCACGAAAGGAGACCGAAGCGGCGTTTTTACGATTATACACATTGTAAATGCTAAAAACCCATTCGCCTTTCCAACGTTTTGTACTTTCAGGCTTAGGAGTCCAAGTTGCGGAAAGGTCCATACGGTGGAACGCTGAAAGACGACTGTTGTTTCGGGCTTCGTAAACGGGAACAACCACACCGTTGTATTCATATTGTCCTTCCGGATAGGTTGTTGGTATTCCTGTTTGGAAGATAAAATTTGCTCCAAAAGACCATTTGGTTGTGAGCTGATATTGTCCAGTTACTGAAATATCGTGCGTTTTGTCCCAAGGCGAATTATACCAATCTCCATTGTTTATTCCACTTTCAGCTGGGTTTATTCCGGGTGTTCGTTGCTCACTTTTTGAAAGGGTATACGCTAACCAACCTTGTAATTTTCCAGTGTTTTTTTTGAAAAGCATCTCCAATCCGTAGGCTCTTGCTTCCCCATTCAAAAGAATTTGTTCTACTGCGTTGTTGGCAATTAAATCGGCATCGTCCACATAATCCAAACGGTTTTTTACCTTTTTGTAAAAAGTTTCAACTTCGAGGGAATAATTTTTGAAATTTCTGAAATAACCCAAGGCTACTTGATCTGCTAACTGTGGTTCAATATATTTTCCGCTCGGCGCATAAATATCAAAAGGAGTTGGCGAAGTGGTATTGCTGATTAAATGAATATATTGGGTCATCCTATTATAGCTCGCTTTTATGGAAGAGTCGTCATTCAGCAAATAGGAAATTGCAAAGCGCGGTTCCAAATTGGCAAAAGATTTTATGGTTTCACTTCTGCTAAAAGAAACTGTATCAATTGGTTTCGCCTTTTGATAGATATCTAAATCTGGATTGTAAAWTATCGGGTTGTCGTTTTCGTATAAAAACAGTTCGTCTTGCCCCAAACGGTTGAAAGTAGATAATCGAAGCCCAGCCTGTACCGAAATTTTATCTGAAAGATCTATTTCAGCATCAACGTAAGCTGCGTTTTCCCAAGCGTATTTATCGGTAAGTTTAAAAGGGTTGATTCCAGAATCTTCCGTAGTTGGCGTTACATCACCTGGATTGAATTTGTAATAAATACTGTTGATTCCGTAGCGCAAATCCACGTTGTTTGAAATGTAATGTGTGAAGTCATATTTCAAATTGAAATTTCGAATGCCGCTGTCAAAGTCAAACTCTACAAATTTTAGTTCCAAACCGTAATAATAATCTGAATAAATCAAAGATAGATTCGAAAATAATTTATCTGAAAAAAGATGGTTCCAACGAAGATTTAGCGTTGTATTTCCGAAGCTATTCGCGAAGCTATCAGAGATTTCAAAAACATCCCTTCCGAAATAACCGGACAAATAAAGGCGATTATTATCGTTTAGGTTATAACTAAGCTTGGCATTCAAATCATAAAAGTATGCTACATTATCATTGTCGAAAAGAGGCAAAAACAAGTGCGCATAACTACTTCTTCCTCCAATCAAAAACGATGCTTCGTCCTTTTTTATGGGGCCTTCCAAAAGCAATCTGCTCGCCACCAAGCCAATGCCGCCGCTGGCGTGATATTCGCGTTTGTTTCCGTCTTTTTGGTAAATATCTAAAACTGAAGAAATTCTTCCGCCATAACGGGCCGGAATCCCGCCTTTGTAAAGCGTCAAATCTTTTATGGCATCGGGATTGAAGACCGAAAAGAAACCGAACAAATGCGAAGAATTATAAAGTGTGGCTTCGTCCAACAAAATTAAATTTTGATCAGCAGCGCCCCCGCGGACGTTAAAACCGCTGGCACCTTCACCCGCACTGGTAACTCCGGGAAGTAGTGTTATTGCTTTGATAACATCCACTTCGCCCAAAACCACAGGGATTTTTTTAATAGTATTTGTAGAAAGTGTGTTTGCGCTCATCTGTGAACTGCGAATATTGAGTTTTTCGCCATTGGCTTCAATGATTACCTCATCCAAACTTTCGGTATCGGTGGCTAGGGCCAAATCCTTTTTTGTATTTTCAAAAAGGGAGATTTCAAGTTTTTGGGTTGCAAAACCAATGCTGCTGTAAACAATTTCATAATCGCCTTTTGGAAGTGTAATGGAATAATAACCGTACTGGTTGGTTACCGTACCTGTTTGAAGCGAAGGGATAATAACATTTACACCAATCAAAGTTTCGCCTGTATCCGCTTCAGAAATTGTGCCGCTGATAGTATATTTTTCCTGACCGAAGGCTATAAAGCTTCCGAGAAAAAGTAGAAAAGTTAGTATTTTTTTCAAATGTTTGATTGTTATATATAAAAAAACCTCCAGCTGTACTGAAGGTTTTAAAACGGTTAGATTACTACTTTATTTCTGAAAGTATGTTATTAAAAGTTTTGCTCGGTCGCATCGCTTCCGAAACCAGCTTATCGGTTGGTTCGTAATAACCACCAATGTTTACTGAATGCCCTTGAACGGCGATCAATTCATTATTTATTTTGGCTTCGTTTTCCTTTAATTCTGTTGCGATGGGAGTGAAGATTTTTTTCAAATCTGCGTCTTTGTCTTGTTTTGCAAGCGCTTCCGCCCAATACATCGCCAAATAGAAGTGGCTTCCGCGGTTGTCCAGTTCCTTTACTTTTCGTGATGGTGATTTACTGTTGTCTAAGTATTTTTCAGTGGCTTCATCCAAAGCATCTGCCAAAACGATTGCTTTTGGATTGTCATATTTCGTTCCCAGATGTTCCAAAGAAACTGCTAAAGCCAAAAATTCTCCCAAAGAATCCCAACGAAGATGGTTTTCCTCTAAAAATTGTTCAACGTGTTTAGGGGCAGAACCTCCTGCGCCTGTTTCAAACAAACCGCCGCCACTCATCAATGGAACGATTGAAAGCATTTTTGCACTCGTGCCCAATTCCAAAATAGGGAAGAGGTCAGTTAAATAGTCACGAAGTACGTTTCCTGTTACAGAGATTGTGTCCTTTCCAGCTTTTACGCGTTCCAAATTATATTTGGTAGCTTTTTCGGGGGAAAGGATTTTAATTTCAAGTCCTTCAGTATTGTGATTTGGAAGGTATTTATTCACTTTTTTGATGAGTTCGGCATCGTGGGCACGGTTTTCATCCAACCAAAATACAGCTGGATTTCCGGTTGCCCGGGCACGTTCAACGGCAAGCTTTACCCAATCTTGAACAGGTAAATCCTTTACTTGACACATTCTCCAAATATCACCTTTTTCAACAGTATGTTCAATAATCACTTTTCCGGAAGCATCCAAAACCTGTACTTTTCCGTCTGCGGAAATTTCAAAAGTTTTATCGTGGCTTCCGTATTCTTCGGCTTTTTGAGCCATTAAACCTACGTTTGGAACGGTTCCCATTGTGGTTGGGTCAAAGGCTCCGTGTTTCTTGCAGAATTCGATAGTGGCTTCGTAAACACCTGCGTAACTGCTATCAGGGATTACAGCTTTAGTATCGTGAGATTTCCCATCAGGTCCCCACATTTGCCCAGAATTTCGGATCATTGCCGGCATAGATGCATCGATAATTACATCACTTGGAACGTGGAGATTGGTAATGCCTTTATCGCTATTCACCATCGCCAAATCTGGGTTTTCGGCCATTATTTTTTTAATATCCTTAAGAATAGCGTCTCTTTCGTCTTCATTCAATTCGGAAAGTTTGTTTTCCAAATCGCCCAAACCGTTGTTGGCATTAACCCCTAATTTCTTAAAAGTATCGGCATATTTTTTGAAAAGATCCTCAAAATAGACTTTCGCCGCATACCCAAAAATAATCGGATCACTCACCTTCATCATTGTTGCCTTCAAATGAACAGAAAACAATACTTTCTTTTCTTCTGCATCGTTCACTTGTTCTTCCAAAAAGTTTATCAATGCTTTTTTGCTCATCACAGTAGCGTCAATGATTTCACCTTTTAATACTTTTAGATTATCCTTTAAAACCGTTTTATTTCCATCATTTTCTACTAAAACAATACTCAAAGTATCATCAGCAGCCATCGTCAATGATTTTTCATTGTGAAAGAAATCGCCGTGTTGCATTGTGGCAACATGGCTCTTACTATTACTGCTCCAAGCGCCCATACTGTGTGGGTGTTTTTTTGCGTAATTTTTTACGGCTTTTGGGGCGCGACGGTCGCTATTTCCTTCACGGAGAACAGGATTTACTGCGCTTCCTTTTACTTTGTCGTATTTTGCCTTTATTTCTTTTTCTTCGGAAGTAGTAGCAGTTTCAGGGTAATCTGGAATATTGAAACCTTTCTTTTGAAGTTCTTCAATAGCTTCATTTAACTGCGGAAGGGAGGCGCTAATATTAGGAAGTTTTATGATGTTTGCCTCTGGGGTTTTTGCAAGTTCTCCCAATTCGCTCAAATCATCATTTACGCGCTGTTCTTCTTTTAGAAATTCCGGGAAAACCGCCAAGATTCTTGCCGCTAACGAAATATCACGGCTTTCGAGTTTTATGTTTGCAGGGGAAGTAAATGCTTGAACAATAGGTAAAAAAGAATGTGTGGCCAAAGCCGGTGCTTCATCGGTTTTGGTATATATAATTTTGGAAGATTTTGTCATTGAAATGTTTTTTGGAAATAATGATTTTTTGAAATTTAAAGGAATGCAAATATAAACATTTGCAAGAGCTTTTAAAAGCTTAGGAGGGTCTTAATTGCATCTGTTTGATAGCATGTTTAAGGGTATAATAATATAATATTTGGTAGTTTATTAAACGTATCGGACGTTTTTAATTTAGCGCTCATTCATCCACTGTTCATACTTTATTTATAACCTATCTATGACTTATCTATGGCTTTGGTACGGGTGATCCTAAAGTTTGACCCGTCCTAAAACACTTATTGATTCGGTTATGGATTAGGGAGTGAAATCAATTTTTCAGAAGATTAACTAAAATGAATATTTTATAGAATAGGTTAAAACAAGAAAAGCCATATCACTGTATAAATACATTATGATATGGCTCCTTGTAAAGTAAATCGTTACCAACTATCCTGACAGAATCGGGATCAAAGCAAGGTTATTAAAAGCTTGCAGTTGTGACTTACTTACACGGGTTTCGTTTTTGTAATTTCCGTTTTCCGTGAGGTTAACGCCATTTTCAAAAACTGACCCAAAACTTTTTTTAATCTCAGTACTAAAAATCTAAAGATCGTGAGTACCTCAAGCAATCAAAAAAAGCTTGTAAAGTGTTTTCTTTTTATTTTTTCAAATCTGGAGACTAACATTCTTGCGAGCGTTAGCTTCATCAGTAATTTAAAAAAATGGTGTAAAAGAACGTTACTTTGTTTTATCAATAGGGCTGTTAGGCCGTTTTGATAGAGCTAATATAGAACGGAAAATTTGATATGCAACACTTTTTAAGTCTTTAAAAATCCACTGTTTACAAACAAGCGTTGTGAACAATTGTTCATAAAAAAAGCCCTGTAAAAACAGGGCTTTTGAGAGTTTTCAACAAAGAATAAACTACATGCGTTTTTCTTTGATACGGGCTTTCTTCCCGGTAAGACCTCTAAAGTAGTAAATACGAGCTCTGCGCACGCTACCTTTTTTGTTGATCTCAATTTTTTGAAGGGCAGGCATGTTAAGTGGGAAGATACGTTCCACACCTACAGTACCGCTCATTTTACGGATTGTAAAGGTTTTGGTAACACCTGTTCCCTTAACTTGGATTACAACACCTCTAAAAAACTGGGTTCTTGTTTTTTCACCTTCACGGATTTCATAGTAAACAGTGATTGTATCACCAGCTCCGAATTCAGGAAATTCTTTTTTCGTAACAAATTCGTCTTGTACAAATTTTAGTAACGCTTCCATTTTGTCAATTTGATATAGTTTAAATTAAAACAACATTCACGATTTTCGCCAGAGGTTGGATTAAGTGGGTGCAAAAGTAAGGAATTTATGTTATGAAGCAATGTTTTGTTTTATTKTNYAKAKRGMRRAAWYRKTASWCSMRCANNRWTCWGGYCYRYGYKCYKYARKGCGTTTATATGCTTGGTCTTCGCGCCATTCCTCAATTTTGGGAGTATTGCCGCTTGTGAGAATTTCAGGAACTGCCCAGCCTTTATATTCCGCGGGGCGTGTGTAAATAGGCGGAGCCAACAGATTATCTTGAAAGGAATCTGTAAGGGCACTGGTTTCATTCCCCAACACGCCGGGAATCAAGCGGATCACGGCATCGCATACAATGGCTGCGGCAAGTTCACCGCCGCTGAGCACAAAATCGCCCACAGAGATTTCACGGGTTATGAAATGATCGCGCACGCGTTGGTCCACACCTTTATAATGCCCGCAGAGAATAATAATATTTTCCTTTAGCGAAAGCTCGTTTGCAGTATGCTGATTGAAAGTCTTACCGTCTGGCGTCATATAGATTATTTCGTCATAATCCCTTTGGGCCTTCAATTCTGTAATGCATTTATCGATGGGCTCAATCATCATTACCATTCCCGCGCCCCCCCCAAATTGATAATCGTCTATTTGTTTGTAGGCATTTGTGGAATAGTCCCGAAGGTTGTGCGTGTGTACTTCCACGAGGCCTTTTTCTATGGCGCGTTTTAAGRTGGAGGCCTCAAAGGGACTTTGCAGCAATTCTGGCAATACTGTTATTATATCAATTCGCATTATAGAAATTCTTTTTTCATTTTACAACGGTCTATAGAGCCTTTGGCGCGTTCCAATACACCTTTGTCCAAGGTGTCCATGGCGCATTTTTTATAGTATTCAATCGCTTCGTCCAATTTTCCCTGTTGTTCATACATAATTGCGTATTCGTTGTAGATGGTGGATTTTGTAATGCCGGGAATATTTATGGCGGTGTCTAGAAGTTCTTTTAATTCATCATATTTTCCAA
Organism: Aequorivita sp.; assembly: GCA_002733915.1. Classification (GTDB taxonomy): domain Bacteria; phylum Bacteroidota; class Bacteroidia; order Flavobacteriales; family Flavobacteriaceae; genus Aequorivita. The sequence goes on along the minus strand of NVXN01000018.1, from coordinate 2,420 downwards.
GAGTAGAGAGCAGTACGGAATAGTTGTAATAAACAGGCGGATACATGGGGCTTTTTTCTAAACACAACTTGTATAGCGTTTCTCCTTTGTCAAACTCCTTGAATTTTACCTCATAAAGGTAGCCTAAGTGATTATAGGCTTTTCCGAAGTTTGGGTCCATATCAATTATTTTTTCAAGCTTGTTTGTGGCTTCATCATAAGCTCCATTTTTTATATCTGTGTTTGCTTGATTTAGTAATTCCTCAAGTTTGGTGAGATGGTCCATTTTTCAGAAAATTTAGAGTTGCAAAAATAGGCAATTCCTACTGAAACTATCCTTTTCTGGCTTCTTGTTCCTTTTTGCGCTCCGCTCTTCGTTTTTCGCGTTCTTTTTTTCGAAGTTCACGTTTTTGTTCCCGGGTTAAATTTTCCTGAAAGGCATCCTTAAATTCAATATCATTATCTGTTTCACTGGTAAATGCTTTTATCCAAGCATTTTCAAAAATATTGAAAACAGTGGGCCATATACCGGCTTCTACATTGTTCAAATCTCCTTCTATGGGTACTTTTGTGGCTAGCGTATCTGTTCCCTGATTTTTGAGAATAAATTTAAAAAACCCGACAAAGCCTTCCCATAAAACGCCGAGAAAACCGTCTTCTTTTCCTATCAACTTGGTATCGGTCAAAAGGGGTTTTATATAACCTACCAAATGGCCATCTGCTATGGCTACCTCGCTGAAAACGCCAAAGGTTCCTGCTTCAAAATCAATCCCGGCATAATATCTTGTAAAGTCATTAAGCGCGGTAACTTCTGCGTCTTGGAGCGAAAAGGAAAGATCCATATCTGGAATTTCCTTTACCAGGTTCATATTTCCCTCTAGGGAAACCTTTCCTTTACCTATAGACACACCACTTGCGCGAATGGGCGAGGGGAGGATGCGCTCTTTTTCAACCACATTGCGCAGGTTGTCTGCCGTAAGCTCTAATTTATTTATTTGCAGGTCTATGTTGGGGTTGGCGGTAAGCTGTACAAAGGCTACCTTGCCGTCGTGTACTTCAAAATGGTTGATGTCTATGGGCACAATTTCTGTGAGTGCCTTGGTCCAGTCATCGGCATCGGCATCACCTTCAGTTTCCTTTTGGTCTTCAAAAACATAGATAACCTCTGGGCTGTTCATTACAATCTCGCTTACAATTTTTCCACGCAGTAATGATTTCCACTCGATGGAAATATCACTTTTTGGAAAATTGAGAAACGGAATCTGCGACTCGGCGGTCCCTTTGTTTAGGTATAGCCCGTTGAGCACATAAGCCCCGCGCCACAGCGAGATGTCTACATCTTCCACCTGGCCGTAATAGCCCGGGATATTTGCCAATACCTTATTGATATTGTTTTTTACCAGCGTGGGCAGGTACAGCCTAAAGGCTATGAGAAGGATTAATATGATAATGGGAACCGTATAGCGTTTCTTTTTGAAGCGGCTTCTTTTTTTGGTCTCAGACATAGGTTGCGCAAATGTTTTTAACAAATTTGATTGAAACCTTAGAAATTATCAGTTAATGAACTCATAAAAATACAAAGGGTTTTTAGGTGCAAGCAGGGCAGGCACTTTAAAGTAGGAAAAATCCTGCGAAATAAAAGGGGGATTTCCCCCTTAAAAATCAGGATTTTTCCTCTTGACACATATTATTTTATTTAAAAAATTGCAACAGTATTAATTTTAAAACAAGAACGTATGAGCAACACAAACCAAAACCTACTGAACCAGGTAATTGACGCAAACGTCATGGCAACTATCATGGAAAGTCTTGCAACGGTACAGGCCGCCCTGCCCGATAGCACCCTAACGCCAGAACAACGCAGCAGCCTAAACGCCATAAGCGTGGACAACAAAGTGTTTGCCGAAGAGGTGCTAAACGAGATGGACACCAACCCCCTTGCCGCCGTAAATGCTACTTACAACAGAGACTATCTGGCCAACGACCTGCAACTTTTTGGACAGGGAGAAACCATTGAAACCCGGTTGATGGATCTTCTACAGCGGGTTCGGGACTTAAAGCGCATGGCTGGGCATGAAAGCTATGGCATGGCCACGGGAGCCTACGGCATGATTGAGGTTATGGCCCGCACGGGAGTACCGGGCGCACAGGCAAGCTATGATAGGCTTAAGGTGCGCTATGCGGGGCAAGGAGGCAGGAACCCCACTCCGCCATTGCAAGAGTAAAGGTTATGAAAAGCAGGTAGCAATACCTGTTTTTTTGGAACTGTTAGCTAATTGTCTAATAAAATTATATAGTAGTCTAATTAAATAGGATAGTAATCTAATTAAATATCATAAAAGACTAATTAAATATCATAATTGTCTAATTAAATATCATAACTGTCTAATTAAATACCATAACTGTCTAATTAAATACCATAACTGTCTAATTAAATATCA